>NZ_MASI01000026.1 GCF_001708935.1 Methyloligella halotolerans | reverse complement strand
GCGTCCGGAAGCGCACGTAATCCCGCACGCCGCTCTTCTCCACGCGGCCCATGATGTAATCCGCAAGCACCGCCCGGGGCGGATAGGACGGGATCGCCCGCCCGAAATGCTCCTCGAACGAATAGTCGGCGAACTCCAGGCACTCCTTCGGGCCGTTCGACCACAGATAGCGGTACATGGAGCAGTGGACCGGCTCGCCATACTCGTCCAGACCCGTCCGCCACGTGTAGTTCCACAAACCGCCCCAGTTCTCCTGCTTCTCGAAGCAAACCACCTCAGGCACATCCGCGCCCTTGCGCTTCGCAGACTCAAATGCGCGAAGCTGCGCCAAACCGCTCGGACCAGCGCCGATAACGCATACCCGTTCGCTCATACCCTTCCGCTCCTCAT
>NZ_MASI01000025.1 GCF_001708935.1 Methyloligella halotolerans | reverse complement strand
GCGTCCGGAAGCGCACGTAATCCCGCACCCCGCTCTTCTCCACACGACCCATGATGTAATCCGCAAGCACCGCCCGGGGCGGATAGGACGGGATCGCACGCCCGAAATGCTCCTCGAACGAGTAGTCGGCGAACTCCAGGCACTCCTTCGGGCCGTTCGACCACAGATAACGGTACATGGAGCAGTGGACCGGCTCGCCATACTCGTCCAGACCCGTCCGCCACGTGTAGTTCCACAAACCGCCCCAGTTCTCCTGCTTCTCGAAGCAAACCACCTCAGGCACATCCGCGCCCTTGCGCTTCGCAGACTCAAATGCGCGAAGCTGCGCCAACCCGCTCGGACCAGCGCCGATAACGCATACCCGTTCGCTCATACCCTTCCGCTCCTCAT
>NZ_MASI01000024.1 GCF_001708935.1 Methyloligella halotolerans | reverse complement strand
TAGGTCTCCACATCGGACTTATCCAGCTCGACGCCTTCCAGCAGGGTCATCCAGCGGGAGATGAAGCTGTCGTCTCCGCCGAGGAAGCTCGGCCCGTCGGACGCGATATTCTCGCCTTCGCGCATCTTCCGGTAGGCGGAGATGCCGCCGCAGCGGGAGTGGCCGATGATGATGATGTGCGGGACCTTCAGCCCCAGCACTGCGAACTCGATGGCCGCAGATGTGCCGTGATAGAAGCCTTCCGGCTCGTAGGGCGGCACCAGATTGGCGACATTCCGCAGGATGAACAGCTCGCCCGGCTCCGCATCGAAGATCTTGGAGACGTCGACCCGCGCATCACAGCAGCCGATCACCAGCGCTGTCGGCGTCTGACCGAGCTCTGCGAGCTGCCGGTAGCGGCCCCGTTCCGAAGCGTGCGTATCCCGCCGAAAGCGGCGATGACCTTCAACCAGATCCTTGGGTAGCGGCACTGT
>NZ_MASI01000023.1 GCF_001708935.1 Methyloligella halotolerans | reverse complement strand
GAGTAGGTCACGTCTTCTTGATAGCCGGCGGAGGTGAGGGCTGCGAGGGCGCCGGACTCCGTGAAGCCGTCGGTCTCCTGATGCACGTAGGCGAGCCCGGAGAAGCCCTCCATGGCGATGCTCGGATGCAGCACGACGGGATAGGCGATCTCGCCGAAGAGCTGTCCCCGATCGCCGTCATAGGAGGCTTCTTCGAACTCGGAGAAGCCGGAGAAGACGACGTTGCGGGATGTCTCGATGTCTTGCCACGACCAGGCGCCGCCGCCCCGCAGGTTGAAGCGGTTCACCTTGCCGGAGCCGTACAGCACGAGATGATAGGCATCGACATCGGCGCTGCTCAACCGGGCGTCTTCGTCGAGACCGGTGTAGCTGTAGCCGGCCGCGATACCGGCCCGCCATCCGGGCATCACCTCGGCATCGACACCGGAGATGAAGCCGCCCATGTCGCGGTCGAGGCTGGCCGCATTGCCGTTGCCGTCGAAGTTCGCCCAGCTGCCAAAGCCCTGGGTCCAGAAGACCGGCCCTTCGCTCACGGCCGGAAGCGGCGCCATATCCGAGCCCAGATCCTTCGACCCGTAGCCCAGCATCATCATG
>NZ_MASI01000022.1 GCF_001708935.1 Methyloligella halotolerans | reverse complement strand
CGATCAGCCGCCGGTCGTTGACATAAATCTGGGTACGGACGGTTTCTTGTCCCGTCCGATTATGAAATCGTGGCCTTTGGGCTTGCGGCTGATGGCTTCGTCGATCGCCATGTTCAGCCTTTCGTTGCCTTCCGAGGCCCTGAGCGGTTCGCGCAGATCCGCCGAATCGTCCTGGCCCAGGCAGAGATAGAGCCGTCCCGTGCAGGTCACCCGGACACGATTGCACGATTCGCAGAAATTGTGGGTCATCGGCGTGATGAAGCCGAGCCGGCCGCCGGTCTCCGCGATCTCCACATACCGGGCGGGGCCGCCGGTGCGATACGGGATGTCGGTGAGGGTGAACCGCTCCTCCAGCCGCTCGCGCACCTTGGACAGCGGCAGATACTGATCGGTGCGGTCGCCGTCGATATCCCCCATGGGCATGGTCTCGATGATGGTCAGGTCGTGGCCGCGCTCATGGCACCATCGGATGAGGCGCTCGTATTCGTCCTCGTTTACCCCTGCCAGCGCCACGGTGTTGATCTTGACCTTGATCCCGGCCGCGCTCGCCGCCGCGATCCCCTCCATCACCTTGTCGAAATCGCCCCAGCGGGTGATCGCCTTGAAGCGGTCCCGGTCCAGGGTGTCGAGGGAGACGTTGATCCGCTTGATGCCGCACGCGGCGAGATCGTCGGCGAAGCGGGCGAGCTGGCTGCCGTTGGTCGTCATGGTCAGCTCCTCCAGCGCGCCGGTCCGCAGATGGCGGGAGAGCGACTGCAGCAGGGAGAGAATGTTCTTGCGTACCAGCGGCTCGCCGCCGGTCAGCCGAACCCGCCGCACCCCCTTGTCGACGAACGCCGTGATCAGCCGGTCGATCTCCTCCAGGCTCAGCAGATCCTTGCGCGGCAGGAACGTCATGTTCTCCGCCATGCAGTAGACGCAGCGGAAGTCGCAGCGATCCGTCACCGAGACGCGCAGGTAAGTGACCTTGCGGCCGAACGGATCGACCATGGCGGGCGTTGGTTCCCAAATTGACACGGCTTATTCTTCCTCCCCGGAGGGCGCCTTGTCCTTCCGGCTGTAGCGTTTTGCGTTTCGTATAACCTGGGGCCGGTAGCGAGAGAACTTCAAGGCCGCCGCAACATCGCTCCGGCGCTTGAGGGA
>NZ_MASI01000021.1 GCF_001708935.1 Methyloligella halotolerans | reverse complement strand
GTTGCTATGGGAGGTAGTCGAGATATGTCTCGACGTCCCAGTTCGTTGTGGTGTGCATGAAGCGCTCCCACTCGTCGCGCTTGTACTCGTCGTAGAGGCCGTACATCTCGCCGGGCATGGCAGATTTGACGACCTCGTCCTTGGCGAGCGCCTCGAGGGCATCGCCGAGGGACATGGGGAGCTTCTCCACCTTCTTGCCTTCCTCGATGGCCGCGTAGATGTTCCGCTCTTCGGGCTTGCCGCAGGGGATCTGGTTGGACAGGCCGTCGTCCATGGCCTTCAGGAGGCCGGCGGACATGAGGTACGGGTTGACCATGGAGTCCACGGAGCGGAACTCGAAGCGGCCCGGCGCGGAGATGCGCAGACCCGTGGTGCGGTTCTGGAAGCCCCAGTCCTTGAAGACCGGCGCCCAGAAGCCGGTGTCCCACAGACGCCGGTAGGAGTTCACGGTGGAGCAGCCGATGGCGGTGAGGGCATCGAGATGCTTGACCATGCCGCCGATGGCGTATTGGCCGAGCTGGCCCGGGAGCTGGCTGTCGTCGCCTTCGGGCATGAAGGTGTTGTCGCCGCCGGAGCGATAGGAGAACACCTCGTCCATGCCGCCGCGGACCTTCTGGCCCAGCGGCTTGACGCCGTCCTCGCCGCCCTTCCACAGAGAGATGTTGTGGTGGCAGCCCGACGCCGAGACGCCCATGAAGGGCTTGGTCATGAAGCAGGCGATGAGGTTGAACTCGCGGGCGACCTGGGCGCAGATCTGCCGGTAGGTGGTCAGCCGGTCGGCGTTCCTGAGGCAGTCGTCATAGGTCCAGTTGAGCTCCAGCTGGCCCGGCGCGTCCTCGTGGTCGCCCTGGATGATGTCGAGGCCCATGGCGCGGGAATACTCGATCACCTTCATGTAGACCGGGCGCAGGCTCTCGAACTGGTCGATGTGGTAGCAGTAGGGGTTTGAATAGCCGCCGTTGGGCTGGCCGTTCTCGTCCTTCTTCAGCCACATCATCTCCGGCTCGGTGCCGCAGCGCAGATGCAGGCCGTGCTTCTGCTCGAACTCCTCGTGGATGCGGCGGAGATTGCCGCGCGAATCGGAGGTCAGGAAGCGCCCGGATCCTTGCGCTCCTCGCGGTTGCGGAACAGGGTGCAGTAGAGGCGGCCGACGCGCTTGTCCCAGGGGAGCTGGCAGAAGGTGTCGGGCTCGGGGATGCCGACCAGCTCGGCCGCTTCGGGGCCGTAGCCCAGATAGTCGCCGTGGCGGTTCAGGAACAGGTTGACGGCCGCGCCATAGACGAGCTGGAAGCCCTTCTTGGCGATGGACTCCCAATGGTCCGCCGGAATGCCCTTGCCGCAGATCCGCCCCGTGATCGACGGGAATTGCAGATAGAGATACTCGATCCCCAGCTCGTCGATCTGACGGCGAACCTCCTTAACAAGCTCGTCCCGGCCAGGGGCGTCTACAAA
>NZ_MASI01000020.1 GCF_001708935.1 Methyloligella halotolerans | reverse complement strand
CCGGAGCCGGCCGGTTGACCGGCCCCGGTGTCGCCGACGCTTTTACTGCGGGGAGATGCCCGCGTATTTTCCGAGCGGGACCTTGAGGGTTCCGCCGAGATACATGCCGTCCTGGGGACGGTCCGCGGTGTACGGGTTGTAGTAGCTGTTCGGGTTGACGATGTACTGGGCGACGGGCTCCAGGATCATGCCGTTGAACAGGTCGATATGGGCGTTGAGCTCGAAGATGACCTTGTCGTCGAACGGCGCGCCCGAGCCGCCGGCCGTGGCATTGGCTTCCGACAGGAAGTCGTTGAAGCTGTCGTTCATCTTCTCGTAGCGCAGCTTGAAGCCGAGCTTGTCGTTGGGCCGGGACTTCAGCGGCGCGTGCAGGTTGAAGCCGGCATAGAGGTCGGCCTCGACGGGCACGGTCGTGTCGAAGGAGTAGCCCGCGCCCGTATAGAAGGAGAGGGTCCGCGGCGAGGTGTAGGTGGCGCTGCCGCCGTCCTCGCGCCAGACGATCTGGGTGCTGTTGAACACGATGCCGCCGGTGCCGCTCTCGGTCCGGGCCGGATCGTCCGGGAACCGCCCGCGGGAGCGTCCGCCCGTGGTCACGTTGTTGTTCAGGTGATCGCCGGAATTGTAATAGCCGGTCAGGGCGTACTTGCCCGTATAGGCTCCGCCCGGGCCATAGGCCGTGTTGAAGCCGTACTCGGCGAGGTTGAGGACGCCGTCGGGGATCTCCCGGCCCCAATCCCAGCCGCTATGGAAGTGCCAGCCGCTGTCGTTGGAGAACATGCCGACCTGGAAGTAGCTGTCGTCGGTCAGGTTGACCTTCACCCGGCCGCCCCAGACCGAGAAGAGCGGGGAGATATAGCCCGCGTCGTAATACAGGGTGTCCTGGTAGCAGGTGTTGAAGGTCTCGCACGTCATCGGCGTGAAGTAGAAGAACGGATGGGTGCGGCCGGCTTCGATGTTCACCTTCCCGTTGAACAGGGACTGCTCCAGGGTGAGCTGGCTCAGCTGGGAATCCCGCTGGATGTAGGTGGTCTGGTAGCCGATGGCGCTGTCGCCGAACTGGCCGGCGATATAGTCGTTGTTCTCGACGAGGTTGAAGAAGGTCTCCTTGAAATGGACCTTCGTGCCCTTCCAGCCGAGCATCTTCTCCAGGTCCATATCGGCACCGGTCACCCAATAGGCGGAGTTGCCGGTATGACCGAGATCCAGGCCGAAGCTCGGGTTGGAGTTGAAGAAGTTGTAGACATCGGCGTGCAGGTCGATGCCCTTGGCGGCCAGGTTGCTGGCCGGTTTGGAAAGCGGTCCCTTATAGACGGGAGCGGCGGCGTCTTGCGCCTGGGCGGGTGCAACTAATAAGGCACTGAATGCAACCGCAATTGCCAAAATTTGGTCGAGCTTCATGGTACGTCTCACTATGCGTGTTCCGTCATACGCTCTCGGAAATCTTCCGGAACGGGTGAAATT
>NZ_MASI01000019.1 GCF_001708935.1 Methyloligella halotolerans | reverse complement strand
TGCATAGTACTTTCCAGCTCATTGAGGGGTCCGTTTGGTTTGGTTTTAGATGGGCCAGTGGGAACCGCGGTCGAGACGGCGTTCCTGCAGCCTGACGGTCCTTGCCTTGAAGCGCGGGGTTCCGTCCTCAATGACGAACTCGTCGTGGTATTTTCCGACCAGGAAGAGATGGCTCTCGCCGGCGCTGACATGGGAGTTGGAGCCGGTGTCCAGCATGTGCTGATGGACGATGAAGGCGCTGATGGCCTTTGCGCTCTTTCCATCCTCGGCGACGTCCACGGTATAGACCGTGGTGTGGCGGGTGAGCGGCGAGTGATCGGTGTTGTGCTTGGGCAGGAGATCGATCAGGTGCTGCATGTCCGTGCGCTTGGCATGCATATAGGTCATGTCCTTGTTGATCTCCGGGCTCCAGGAGCGGATCTGGTAGACGAAGTCGTCCGCGCACAGCGCCAGCCAATCGTTCCACTGCTGGTCGTCCAGCATGATGGTGGCGCGGTAGATCAGGTCTTTGACGCTGGCGGCTGCATCGCCCTTCGCGGCAGCGGCGGGCGCGCCGGCGGCAGACGGTCTTTCGGTGGTCTGGACGTTCATGTTGCCCTCTTGATTGAAGCGTTTCCGGTACCGGCCGCTGCTTCATTCCCCAGTTCAAGCCCGGGGAAGGCGGCGGCTCTTTTGGTTCTCTGCGCAGTCTTCCCAGGGAGCGCGTGAGGCGGGACGAAGCCCGCCCCACGCGGCTGGGAGATCGCGTCCGCTACTCGGCGGCCGCGACAGAGGATCTCTGCGTGAAGGGTTGATCCGGGTGGCTCGGGGACCGGTTCATCCACTTGCCCCACTCGTCGTAGTAGTGGCGCATGCCGTTCTCGTCATGGATGGTCTGGTTCTCCTGACGTCCATGCAGAACCCGGCGCGGCTCGCCCTTGCCCATGGTCGCGCCCTGTCCCTGCACACCGACAAGGTCTTCGTGCAGGTTGCGGCCGAACGGACCCCAGATCGAGTTGTGGTGGTTGATCCGGGTGTTGCGCTCCTCTTCGGTGTCGCGCTTCAGCCCCAGACCCCGGAACTCGATCATCACCTGGTTCGGCCCCAGCGGGGTGACCACGTCACACCGCAGCGCAGAGCCGCGCAGGTTGAAGTTGATGCCCGGGAACAGGTCGATCATGTACCACTGGTTCGGCGGCAGATGGGGGAACGACAGCTCCGCCCGGCTCTCGAAGCCTTCATACTCGGCGTAGTTCACCTCGAACGTGCCGACCGTCACATGGCCATGCTCGAAGGCTTCGTTCTTCCGCGCGAAGTACGAGTCGGTGAAGCCCGTGACCCGGTTATGGTAGTGCATGAAGTCGTGGTAGAACTCCGAGTTGGTGTCGTGCCACAGCTTGTAGTTCGTGTTGATGATGGCCTTGTGGTAGTGGAAGACCTCCATCGGCTCCGCTTCCAGGGTCTTGCGAAGGCATTCGAACGGACCGCCGGCCCACTCCTCCAGCGGGATCGGCTGGTCGTCGAGATTGACCCAGACGAAGCCGCCGAACTTCACCTCGCAGCGCAGGCGGCGAAGACCCGTCTGCTCCTTCTTCAGGCGATCCTGGTAGCCTTCCTTCTCGCGGCTGATATAGACGCAAGAGCCCTTCATATCGAACTGCCAGGCGTGGAACATGCACGTCATCCGCTTCGGGTTGCCTGACGGCTGACCCTCGCGGAAGCTGCCCGACGGGCGGCGCTCGATGAGCATGCCGCGATGGGGGCACACGTTCAGGAACGCCCGGATCTCGTTGTCCGGACCGCGCGTCACGATGATCGGCTCGTTCGCGATGCTCGTCGTCCGGAAGTCGTAAGGCTCAGGCAGCTCCGACTCGTGGCAGACCGGCACCCAGACATGCTTGAAGATGTTCTGGAGCTCCTCCTCGAAAATCTCCTCGTCCGAATAAATCCGGCTGTCCACCCACTCGTCCCCCGCAAGCGGCGGGGTCGCGCTCCACTGCGAATGATTCCTTGCTGGCATTTCAATC
>NZ_MASI01000018.1 GCF_001708935.1 Methyloligella halotolerans | reverse complement strand
CCGGCGCCCTCGCAGCCCTCACCTCCGCCGGCTATCAAGAAGACGTGACCTACTCCACGACCGGGTTCCGTGCTGCGACGACCATGAGCCTTGGCACTACGGTCATCACGCCGAACGTCTCCGTTGCATGGCTGCATGCCTTCGACAGCGTCGATACCGACTTGGCCCTGGCATTCGCCTCCGGCGGACCGGACTTCGCCATCCAGGGCACGCCCATCGCCCGGGACAGCGCTCTGGTCCAGGCCGGCCTCGACTTCGCGGTCACACCCAACGCGACGCTCTCCATCGCCTATGACGGGCAGTTCGCTTCAGACGCGGACGAGCACGGCATCAAGGGCCGGGCAAGCTGGAAGTTCTAGGAAACGCCAGCGCTCGGCTTCATGACGGGAAAGCCGGGGGCAGCGACGGACTCTGATTCGGCGGTGACGCCCCGCCGGTCGGTTGGCGTGCGTCAGCGCAAGTCTCGATCAATACAGGGAAAAATCCGATCTCGCGGTGCGATTTGCCGCGGACATTCGCCACGGCGACGCCAAAACGGCACCCCCATAAACCGGCCATTAACCATGCGTGATTCATCCTGCTGTCATCACGCCGGGGGGCATTCGTTGTGCGTTACTCTTCGTCTTGGCAGGTTCCGAATTTCGTGCGCGTCGGCGCAGTGGCATGCAGCCTCGCGCTCAGCCTCGGTCTCGGCGGCTGCAGCCAGTTCCTTCCAGATTATCTCAAGCCGCTCTCGCCCCAGGCGAGCAATGTCCTGTTCCACAAGGACATGTCGTGGGATTCGCCGATCCTGATCCGCATCTTCAAATCCGAGTCGGAGATGGAGATTTGGAAGCAGAAGGACGACGGCCGCTACTATCTCTTTAAAGCCTATCCGATCTGCCGCTTCTCCGGGAAGCTCGGTCCGAAACAGCGGGAAGGAGACCGGCAGGCGCCGGAAGGCTTCTACACGGTGGCGGAAAAGCAGATGAACCCGTGGAGCCGTAATCACCTCGCCTTTAATATCGGCTATCCCAACACATTCGACCGGGCCCACGGCCGGACCGGGAGCCTGATCATGGTGCATGGCGGCTGCTCGTCCATCGGTTGCTACGCCATGACCGACGAGGCGGTGCAGGACATCTACACTCTGAGCCGCGATGCGTTCGAAGGCGGCCAGGAGGCGTTCCAGATCCAGGCTTACCCGTTCCGAATGACGGACGAGAACATGGAGAAGCACCGGAAGGACAAGTGGTTCGATTTCTGGGCCAACCTCAAGGAAGGCTACGACTATTTCGAGACCACCCATCTGGAGCCGAAGGTCGATGTCTGCGGCAAGCGCTATCTGATCAATGCGGAGTTCGTCGCCGAGGACGCGGAGGTCGATCCCCGAAAGGACTGCCCGGCCTACCGGAAGCTGCCGGTCGTGCCGCACGCCCAGACCCTCCAGGTCGCCGCACCGAAAGGCCCGCCACCGCGGCCGCTGGGAGAAGCGTTCGGCCTCGCCTTCGGGGAGAAGGAGCCGACCTACCACATGTTCAGCCTCGGCCCGGCGGTGACGCGGGAGAACTAGTCCCAGATCGAGCGCCCGCGGCGCGTTCGGCGCCGGCGGACCGCCGTGCTTACGCGGTGCTGTGAAAACGATCCGATCACTTCGGGAAGATTTTCCTCTCACCCCAAGTTGTTCAGTGGGCGGATTTTCGCTTAGGTTAGACTGGCGAATCACCCAGCCGGGGGGCGGACTGGTGAGAAGAAGAGATGCGGCGCGACAGCTGTTGCTGTCGAGCACCGTGCTGGTGGCGGTGACAGCGCTTTGTGCGTGTCCGACGGCGGCCGAGGCCGATCAGTTCACGGTCGATGACCAGATTTCGTTTTCAGCGGCGTTAGCGCGTATCGCTCAAGACCACTCCCAGAATCATACGATCAACATCGCGCGCTCCTTCACCATGACGCGCGCGGTTGCTCCTATTGTGCTCGATGACGGCCGAACGCTCACCATCAACGGCAACGGCAACACCATCGACGGCAACGGACAGTTCCGGCCCTTCTTCGTGTCCTCGTCATCGCCATCCACGGCCGGTGGTCCGACGATCAACATCAGCAATCTGAACATCTCGCGAGGCGCCGGAATCGGCGGTTCGGGCGCGGCCGGCGGCATGGGCGCGGGCGGCGGACTGTTCGTCGATCAGAACACCACGGTCGTGCTGGACCTCGTCAACTTCCAGAACAACTCTGCGACCGGCGGGGCTGCGAACGGCAGCCATGGCGGTGGCGGCGGGCTTGGCGGCGATGGCGGTGACGGGTACGGCAGCGGTGGTGGCGGTCTTTACGGCAAAGGCGGGTCCACAAATGGCGGGACCGGAGCGCATGCCGGCACCGGGGGTGGTGGTGCGCTCGGTAAAGGCGGCACGAGTAACTCAAGTGGCGGCGCCGGCGGCGGTGGCGGATTCTTTGGAAATGGCGGCG
>NZ_MASI01000017.1 GCF_001708935.1 Methyloligella halotolerans | reverse complement strand
CTGTGCGCTGGGTCGAGTACGACCCTGAGACGGAGAAGTTCACGGTCACGGTCCAGGACCTGAAGAACGACCACACCTATTCGGAGGAGTTCGACTACGTGGTGGCGGCGAACGGCCACTTCTCCACGCCGAACGTCCCGGACTTCGAAGGGCTGAAGATGTTCCCGGGCCGTGTGCTGCACGCCCACGACTTCCGCGACGCGCTCGAGTTCAAGGGCAAGGACGTGCTTTTGATCGGCGCCTCCTACTCGGCGGAGGATATCGGGGTCCAGTGCCATAAATACGGTGCGAACTCGATCACCTTCTCCTACCGGACGGCGCCCATGGGGTTCGACTGGCCGGACGGGTTCGAGGAGAAGCCGCTGCTGCAGAAGGTCGAGGGCAACACGGCCCACTTCGCCGACGGCACCACCAAGGAGGTGGACGCATCGTGCTGTGCACGGGCTACAAGAACTACTACCCGTTCCTGCCCGACAGCCTTCGCCTGAAGACCGGCACCCGGCTTTATCCGGAGGGTCTCTACAAGGGCATCTTCTGGCTGGACAATCCGAAGCTGATGTATATCGGCGCCCAGGACCAGTACTACACGTTCAACATGTTCGACGCCCAGGCCTGGTATGCGCGCGACGTGATGCTGGGCCGCATCCCGCTTCCCTCCAAGCCGGAGATGACGGCGGACGCCAAGAAGTGGGTCGCCATGGAGGAGGCCTGCGAGAACCCCGAGCAGGATATCGACTTCCAGACGGAGTATGTGCGCGATCTTCTTGAGAAGACCGACTACCCGCATCTGGACGTGGACCGGGTGGCGGAACTCTTCAAGGAGTGGGAGCACCACAAGGAAGAGGGCATCCTGACCTATCGGGACCGGGTCTACCCGTCGGTGATCACGGGGACCATGTCGCCGAAGCACCATACGAAGTGGATGCAGGCCCTGGACGACAGCCTGGAAGCCTTCTTGGCGGTTCGTGAAGCGGCCGAGTAGCCGCTTCTTGGCCGTGCGTGAAGCGGCCGAGTAGCCGCTTCTTGGCGGTGCGTGAGGCGGCCGGGTAGCCGTCAGACACGACAGAGCTAAAGGCGGGCCGTCCTTCACATGCCCTTGAACGACGTTGTTCTTGGGGGGCGGCCCGCCGCACCGATCAGCCGAAGCGGCCGATCGGCAAACCGCAGATCGCAAGAGCCACGCCCCGGCCCCCTGCCGCAGCTTGGGAGGGGGGCCTGGACGTTCCTCTTCTCGACGACCCCGAAGCGACTGCTTTTTAAGGAGAGCGCTTATGAGCCTGGACAGCGAGACCCGACCGCGCAGCCTGTCGGAAGCGACTTCCGCCGTGACCTCTCATGGGGGGCGGCGCATCCGCCGGACCCGTGTGGCCGGGGGCGGCTGCCTGGCCTTCGGGGTCAGGGACGGCGATAAGCTCACCATCATCGATCCGGAAGGGGCGCAAACGGGGCTGCTCTATGCCCTGTCGGAGACGCAAGGCGGCCAGGCGGTGATCCCGTCCCTCTCCACCCTGGATGCGCCGACCTTGGAAGAGGCGCTTGACGAAGCGCTGGAAGGCCGGCCGGCGACGGAGCATGCGCTGGGCTCCCGCAACGTGGACAAGGGCGAGATCCGCGGCAGCCGTCTGTTCGGGCCGGATAGCGCGCCGGGCTCGAAGGCCCGGTTCGAGATCAAGGCCACGGGTCTTTGCATGCTGGTGGCGCCGGGCAGCGCAATGGCGCCGGACGAGCAGGACACGCCCACGGATCTCCTGATCGAGATCGAGCAGGGGGGCGAGGAGCGGCTGGATGCGCCGCCGCCTCTGGCGGAGCCGAAGCTGGATCTGCGCATCGATGCGGCGTCCGCGTCGTCCTACACGGTGAAGGCCGGCGACTATATCCAGATCGTCGACGTGGAGGGCCGTCAGTGCTCCGACTTCCTGGCCTTCGATGCGGAAGCCCTGGAGCGCGGCATCGAGAACGGCCTCGACGCCACCACCACCCATACGCTGATGGGCACGGCTGCGCCCGGCCCGGGCCTGCATGCCAAATACTACGACCAGACCCAGAAGCCGCTCGTGGAGGTGATCCAGGACACGGTCGGCCGCCACGACACGTTCATGCTGGCCTGCAACGCCAAGTATTACGAGGATATGGGCTATCCGGGCCATTCCAACTGCACGGACAACTTCAACGCCTGTTTGGAGCCCTATCCGATCGCGCCCCGCAAGGGCTGGCCGGCGATCAACTTCTTCTACAACACCTTCGTCGACGACGATGACGGGATCGGGCTGGACGAGCCCTGGTCGCGGCCCGGGGACTACGTGCTGCTCCGCGCGCTGACCGACATCGTCTGCGCCTCGTCGTCCTGCGCCGACGATATCGACCCGGCCAATGGCTGGAGCCCCACGGACATCCAGGTGCGGGTTTACGACAAGGAGAACGACTTCCCGAAAGGAAAGGCCCATCGCATGACCCCCGACGCAGAGCCGCGCCTGACGCGGGAGAGCGGCTTCTATCCGCGCTTCTCCGCGCTGACCCGCAAGTTCGAAGATTATCGCGGCTTCTGGCTGCCCACCTGCTTCTCCGACGTGGAGCCCATCGAGGAATACTGGGCCTGCCGGGAGAAGGCGGTGATCATGGATCTCTCCGCCCTGCGCAAGTTCGAGGTGACGGGGCCCGACGCCGAAGAGCTGGTGCATCTGGTCGCCACCCGCAACATCCGCAAGCTGAGCCAGGGCCAGGTGGTCTACACCGCCTTCTGCTACGACCATGGCGGCATGATCGACGACGGCACCGTGTTCCGGCTCTGCCAGAACAACTTCCGGGTCGTGTGCGGCGACGATTATCTCGGCGTCTGGATGCGCCAGGTGGCCCAGGAGCGGAACCTCAAGGTCTGGGTTCGGTCTTCCACCGACCAGCTCCACAACGTGGCGCTCCAGGGGCCGAAGTCGCGGGACATCCTCAAGGAGATCGTCTGGACCCGGCCCGACCAGCCGACCATCGAGGAGCTGAAGTGGTTCCGCTTCCTGATCGGCCGCATCGACGACCAGCCGGTGATCGTCTCGCGCACCGGCTATACGGGCGAGCTCGGCTATGAGATCTGGTGCCACCCGGACGCCGCACCCGCCGTGTTCGACGCCATCTGGGAGGCGGGAAAGCCCTATGGCTTACGCCCCTTCGGCCTGCTCGCGCTCGACATGGTGCGCATCGAGGCGGGCCTCGTCTTCGCCGGCTACGACTTCTGCGACCAGACCGACCCGTTCGAGGCGGGCATCGGCTTCACCGTGCGCAAGGACATGGAGGAGGACCCCTTCATCGGCTCCGAGGCGCTCGCCCGCCGCAAGGCCAACCCGCTGAAGAAGCTCGTCGGCCTCGATATCGGCAGCAACGAATGCATCCACCACGGCGATCCCATCTATGTGGGCCGGGCCCAGGTGGGCGAGGTGACGAGCTCCACACGCTCGCCCATCCTGAAGAAGAACATCGCGCTCGCAAGGATGGACGTCTCAAAGAGCGAGCCGGGCACCGAGGTCGAGATCGGCAAGCTCGACGGCCACCAGAAACGCATCCCGGCGACCATCGTCACACTCTCACACTACGACCCAAAGAAAACACGCGTCAGAGACGTCCAACC
>NZ_MASI01000016.1 GCF_001708935.1 Methyloligella halotolerans | reverse complement strand
CGCAAGCGGCGGGGTCGCGCTCCACTGCGAATGATTCCTTGCTGGCATTTCAATCTCTCCCTTGTCGGTTTCTTGTACCCGCCCATTCAAAAGCGAGCCTTAGCCGACCTCATCAGAACCGTGTGAAGGACCGTTCCGACCGGTCGCATCCTATCTAAAGATCGGGTCGCCTATCCCTTTGTTCAAATCAAAGCTTTTTATTGTTTGATAGGTGCGGACTATCGCTTGCCACAGCCTGGCAATAGATCTCGCGGTGCTCGAACCGCCACCAAAGGGCAGCCTCTCTGAGGCAACCTCTCGCTCTAGAGCATCCAGGCCCTCAGGCACCGGAATCGCCAAATTCCGCCGTTCAGCACGGCGCAAAGCGAGATCGCGTCCCCGCCTTATCGAAAGCGGGGCCTCACGGAAACTGCCGTATCGACCGACGGAACAGGGCCCGCCGGCCGGTAGGACCGCCCATTGGTCGGACGTCGAGAGCCATTCCGCAGATGCAGCACAGACCGAACAAGCGACAGCGCCCGCGGTAGCCATCGAGCCGACGTCGATCAGCGCAGAGAATTCCCGTGCCTTACCGCCGTACCGGCCCCACCCAAAACGGGTGAGGACCGAGGCCGGGCGGGATTCAGAGCCTATTCCGACTTAGCGGCTTCGGCGCCCCCGGTCACCGTCGAGACGTAGTAGGCAAGCGCCTCAATCTCGTCTTTCGACAGTTTATCGGTATAGGGCTGCATGGGCCCGACGCCGAGCGTGACCGCCAGACGGACCTGCTCGGCGCTAGGCTTCAGGTCGTCGAGGACGGGACCGATCGAACCATCGCTGCCCGCATCTGCCAGCGTGTGACAGATCGTGCAGGATGGCTGGGCCCGCTCCAGAAAGACCTCCCGGCCGAGCTGAAGCTTCTCTCATCCGGCTGCGCAAGTGCGGCCGGTGACGCGAATGACAGGGCAACAACCGCGCACGCTCCGGTGCGCCATAGGGTGTGAATCATCTATCGTATCTCGGCCTGTTAGCTGATTTTGACGTCCACGCCGAGAGCACCCCAGCCGTTGTAGTTGTAGCCGGACTGGTTGGGTTCCGGGACCTCGGGCTGCTGATTGCCCTCGGTATCGGTCGCCCGGCTCACGATGTTGTAAGTGCCCGGAGCGAGCTTCTTGGAGAGCACGAAGGGCCGCCACGCATACCGGCCGAGATCCGGGCCGACGAACTGCGCCGCTTCCCAAGTCTTTCCGCCATCGAGGGAGACCTCGACATTGTCCACCGCGTTGATTCCGCCCATGGCGAGGCCGGTGATCTGGTGCATGCCGGCGGCGCTGTCCTCCAGCGGACCGGTGATCCAGGATTTCACTTCCATCTGCCAGACCGAGGGATACTCGGGCGATCCCTTCTTGCCGAGCGGAGCCAGACGATAGCGCTGACGCTGGATCAAGGCATCGGTTTCGGCCTCGGTCATGGCGACACGCTTGACGTATTTGATGTTGTTGACCCCCGTGAAGCCGGGAACGATCATCCGCAGAGGACCGCCATGGGCGAGAGGAATCGGCGCACCGTTCATGTCCCAGGCGAGCAGGATGTTATCCAGCACATCAAGCGGGACGGAACGCTCGACGATAACGTCGCTCGCGTTGAGACCTTCGGGAATCTTCTCGCCACCGGTGCCGGTGACGAACTGTGCGCCGCCTTTAACGCCGCCCAGATTTTCCACGACCGTGCGCAACGGCACGCCCGTCCATATGACACAGCCGGCGGCACCTGTCCGCCACTGGGTGCCACTGGTCTCATGCTTGAAGAAGGCTCGGCCGTTACCCGAGCATTGCAGCACCATGGCCACGGTCTCGACGCCCATTGTCTTGAGGTCGCCAACCGTAACAGAGCGCGGCTTCCCGACGCCTTCGATCGAAACCTCCCAGGCATCGGGGTTCTCCACGATGCTCTCGCTGGGCGGCGTCACGTTGTTGCGAATATAGAGCTGGTTGTCAGCGGTGATCGGCTGCACGCCAAAGACGCTCCGCTTGGTCTCCAGCGTGTTGTTCGAATGGACGATGAGCGAACCATCATCCTTGAAGTTCACGTAATCGGGCAGCGGGGTCGCCTTGGCCTCCTTGGCCGAAAGCTTGCGCCCGAGGCCAATAGGGCAGCGGCGCCGGCGCTGCCGGCCAGAAGATAGCGCCGGCGCAGATCGATTTTTTCCATGGGGGAATCCTCCTCAAACTCGGCGCATCAATGCGCGTTTAGAGGAGGAGACGACTGGCGACCCGCCTTTATTCCATCGGGGACGAAAAATTTTTGTGCTTACGAGGTGCAGCGCACGCGCGGGATTTCGGCGGTGGTGATCACAGTCTCCGGACGGGAGATATGCTTCAGCGCCGTCGCAATGGCGTTGAAGCGTTCCGGATCCATAGAGCGCGCAAGAACGATGTGAACCTCAGACCCGCTCTCCCAAGAGGCCGAAAGCAGGCCAGCATCTGCCGCAACAACATCGGCCGCGTCGAGGGAACTCGGCGGCAATGCGAACACGCTGATGCGGCAACCGTGGGGGCCGACATATACGCGATGGCGCATGACGAGATTGCTGGGCAGGGGCCGGACCTCATCCAGAGTCAGATGCAGACCCGCCATTCGGAACAGCTCGTATTCGCGCTTGGACCCGCGTACGAGCATCGTGGCCGCGGCCGATGACCCGGCCTGATCGTGGGCTGCAATGATCTGAGACGCAATCCCGAGCTTGGAGGAATGATCCGTCGCTATCCAGCCAACGGCGAGTGCTCCGGACAAAACGATCGCCACCAGCGCCGCTGCAATCGCTGCACCGACGGGCAAAACTCTTCGCTTCCGCGTGGCCGTGACGTGTCGCGCCCGATCGACCGGCATGGATGCGACGTCGGACTTGAGCTTGCGGATCCGGGCGACCTGAGCCCTCGCCTGTGGATCGGCATCGAGAGCCGCAAGGACACGCTTCCTGGTAACCTCGTCGAGCTCGCCATCCACGAAGGCGCTCAGCAGTTCGAAATCGATGGTCGTCTTAGCGTTCACAGGACTTCTCCAGCGAGTCCGGGAGCGCGACATCGCAGGTCAGCAGGCCGAACAGGCTTTGCCGTGCCCGCGAAACCCTGCTCATAACCGTGCCCTTGGGAATGGACAAGAGTTGTCCCGTCTCCTCATAGCTGAACCCGGCAATGTCGACCAGTGCCAGGATTTCCTGATGCTCCACGGAAAGATAGGAGAAGGCCTCGCGCACGGCGTAGTTCCCTTCCGTCGTGGCCTCGCCTGCCTCGTGCCTCATGGCCTGGGCCATCTGCTCGCGGAGGCGGGCACGCCGCGTCCGGGCGCGGGACAAATCGATCCAGAGATTGCGTACGATCGTGAACAGCCATGCGCGAAAGGCCGGGTCGGCCGCCGGCACATGGGACGCCGACATGGCTTTCAGGACGGTCTCCTGAAACAGGTCGCCGGCTTCATCCCTGTCGCGTGTCAGCGCGAAAGCGTAGCGAAAGAGTCGCTCACGGACCGGATCGAGTCGCTGTTCAAAATTGATGGCTCTTCACTCCCCCGCGACCTCGGCGAGCCGTTGGTGCGCGGTCTACGGTAGCCAATCGAAATCGGAGCCCGAAAGATTGTGAAGGTCCGCAGCCCATTTGGGGGATCCAATCTTTTGCAACCCTTGCTTCGAATTCCGGTCGATCTCAGCAGATATCGCGCTGAGGACAGAGAGCCGGTTTAGCGCGGCGGGAGTTCCCTCCGGGGGCGATACTAAGCAGCGAGCTGACGATGCTGCAAGCGTCGATCCGGACTCTCTATCGATCGATCTGCCCCCTCTATCGTGACGTTCGAGAGAGCCGAAGATCTGGTCCCGCGCCTCGATCGCTCCGTCTCTCACTGTCTATTGTCGGATGATGACGATCCATGCAGTATCCCGCGTCTCGACCAGTCGGTTGACGAAACTTTCGGGTCGCGAACCGCTCATGCCGGCTCGCCGGCGGACGGGATGAGGCCGGACACAGAAGGATAAGCAGACCGGATTCGTCGGAGCGAAAATCCCTCAAGCGCCGGAGCGATGTTGCGGCGGCCTTGAAGTTCTCTCGCTACCGGC
>NZ_MASI01000015.1 GCF_001708935.1 Methyloligella halotolerans | reverse complement strand
ACGTCGATGACGTTCCCACCAACAGCCTCAAGCTCTTCCCGATGGAAGGGACGAACATCCTTGTTGCCAATTATGGGCAAGGTTTTCGCGCAGTGCCGCCACTTTGTCCCCATATGGAAGAGCCGCTGGACGAATCTGGCGTGGTGATGGATTGCGCGCTCACGTGCATGAAGCACCTCTGGAGCTGGAATCTCGAGACGCTTGAAAAACTCGGCGAGACTGAGAAGCCTCTTCTGACATACGATGTCAAAGAAGAGGGCGATCAGCTGCTCGTCTGGTTCGAGGGCGAACTCGTTTACGATTTCGACGAGGACGGTGACGACATGGACGACGACGACTTCTTTAGTTGATCCCCGAACGCACGGATCGGATGGATGAAGTCGTGAAAGAAAGATTGGGCCACCAACAAAGGAGCATTTGGAGGCCTATGACGCAGCTGATCGATATCAGCACCTCTGGGAGCAGTATGACACCAAGATAAAAGCAACAAATACGGTGGCGACTGCGGTGACTGTAAATGTGCCATTGCACTGGGATCGGAGACGCAATGTTCCTGCGCCAGTTTGAATACCTAGTCGCCGTCGTTGAGGAAGGGCACTTTGGGCGGGCAGCTCAGCGCTGCAATGTTACGCAGCCCAGTCTGTCGATTGGGATTAAGCAGCTCGAGGCCGAGCTTGGTGTGCCGATATTCCGCCGGGGTCGGGGAAAACGCTTCGCGGGTCTGACGGCGGAGGGCAATAACGTCGCGCAATGGGCGCGGAAGATTATCGCCAATCGCGACTTCATGCGTGATGAGGTCGCTGCTATGCAGATGAACCTGCACGGCAAATTGAGGGTCGGCGCCATGCCGTCCATGTCGCCGATCCTGCCGCTTTTGTTGCAAAGGGTCCGCGAGGAACATCCGAAGATCGTTATGGATGTCCAGTTCCTCGGCAACGAGGCCATGAAGACCGGCTTGAACAATTTCTCGCTGGACGCAGCGCTGACCTATTACGACCAGGAGGTCTTCGGGCATCGGAATGCGCTGAAGATCTATTGTGAGAAGCTCAGCCTGCTCGTTCCCGACTGCGAACAGTTCAAAGGGCGGTCTCAGATCACCTGGCGGGAAGCGTCGAGCTTCCCCTTGCGATGCTGAGATCCGGAATGCACGAGCGCGGCTATGTCGACGCGATCTTCAAGAGCATCGGGAAGGCGCCGATCGTCCGTGTGGAATCGGAATCGATCCTACATCTGATCCTTCAGGCTCAATTCGCGAATCTCTGCACGATCATTCCGTCCCACTT
This sequence comes from Methyloligella halotolerans, assembly GCF_001708935.1. GTDB lineage: Bacteria > Pseudomonadota > Alphaproteobacteria > Rhizobiales > Methyloligellaceae > Methyloligella > Methyloligella halotolerans. The sequence goes on along the minus strand of NZ_MASI01000015.1, from coordinate 6,684 downwards.
CAGCTACATGCCCGGTCTTCACCGGGGCACGCGCTCTCTCGAGCTCGTCGAGCCGGAAGTCAGTCAGGACGTTACGTTGTTCTGGGCGGAAGGGGAGATCATGTCTCCCATGACGAGCACCCTCGTCGAAGCCGTGAAGAAACTGCACAAGCAGGGCGGGCTCGATCTGCATTTGGATAAAGCCTACCGTTCGGAGACCGAGAGCGAGACCCGTGAGCGGTTGGCGGAAACGGATCTGGTAGAGCTGGAGGTGGCGGGCCGCCGATGAGTTTTTGAAGAGAGACGCTTCATCGAGAGCGCGAGCATGATGAGGTTGGACGGTCGAGGATATTTCGCATCCTCGACCTGCCCGCCGGGATCGCGTCAGTGGCTCGAAGGAGTGGGAGCGGTCGTCAGAAATTCCTCGACCTGATCCATCGTCGTCTTGGACGAAACCTCGAGGACTTTGACGATCTCCGCCGACGTTCCGAATTCCTTGTCGGCCTGTGCCACGAAGAAATAGGGGCCAACCCGATCGAGATCGCCCGATGAGAAGCCGAGCACACGATCGCCGACCGCAATCTCCAGGCGGAGATTTTGAGGTTCGACCAGGATCGGCGGCGTTTCGTCTTCGCTCGCGAGGGTTGTCGCGGCCTTCTTCAGGGCGCCGACCGCATTCCGATACCAATGGGAGAGCTGCAGGAGCTCTGCCTGGTATTCCGTCGGGCAGAACTCGATCGCGTCGCCGCTCATCATTTTGGACGTATCGTAAGGGAGGTCCTTGGAGAACTTATACCGGTCGACACCGCGGTGCAGAAGCTCGACGAGAATCCAGGCTTCTACATGGGCCGGCGAGCGCTCTTCCACATCGATCATATGATCGGAAGGTTTGCCGTCTTCGGTGAACTGCATCGACAAGTCGTCGATCTTCAGCTGAACACCGAGATTGTTTTCGAAACTCGGAGTGCAAATGATGTCGCCGCTGTCATTTGAATGGAGGGCAAGCTTTCCCTGTGCCGCGTTTGGATCAAAGCTACGCTCGATGCGCGCTAACCATTGCGCAGCGCTCAAGAGCTGGAGCTTTGCTTCTGCGAACCGTTCAGGATCATCAGCCTGATCAAATCTCCATTCGGTCAACTTCATTCGATCTTCTCCTGGTGTGTGGCTCAAAAGTGAGTAGCGTTTGAAACTAAGATCGGTTCCGCTCCTCTCATTCTAAGCACAAAATATCTTCGGGCAAGTGGTCAAATGCGAATTCCAGAAATTCGTTAGCTCACAACCTTTATGACTATTTCTCCATAAGCGGGGACTATTTGCAAATCGGGAAAATCAATTAGTACTCCCCGCCAATCAGAGGGATATTATTTTTATTGGTTGATGAGGATTTCATCAAAAACCACGGCACGTTTCCGGACTGCGGCTACCGAACAGACCGTTCGGCCACGTCGATTTCGGTGCCGGAGCCTATAATAAGCAAGCAGAGGGAGAGAAACTATGACGGCAACTTCGCCGACCACTCCGATTGTTGATATGCGGAGCCGACCAGCCTTTCTGCACGCCTTCTTCGGCGGCAAGCCCAATACTCCAGAATACGAGGTGGTGCGGTGGCTCAATCGGCGAGTGGGGGCGAAGGATGTCGACCATTTCTCCCGCGCCGGTGATACCAAGGGCGTTCTCGCCGAAATGGACGATGCCGCAATCAACGTTGCGGTGATGGTGGCGCGGAGTGTTCCCGGCGTACGCGTCAGCAACGACGACCTCGCCGAGGTCTCCGCGGTGGCCCCCGATAGGCTGGCCGCCATTGCATCGGTCGACCCGATCGAGCTCGGCCGGGAGGCCGCGGTGGAAGAGGCGAAGCGCGCAATCACCGAGCTCGGCATGAAGGGCTTGAACATCGATGCCGGCTTCTACGCCACGCCTTTGAAAGCCGACGACTACCGGCTGATGCCGCTATACGAGCTTTGCGAGCAGCTCGGGGTTCCGGCCTTCGTCATGTCCGGTCCGACGACTCCGGATCTGACCTTCAACGACCCATACGCCGTCGACCATGTCGCCAAGACATTTCCGAAACTGCCGATCGTCTGCTGCCATGGCTTCTACCCGCAGGTGCGCGAGATCGTGACGGTCGCCTTCCGCAATGAGAATGTCTACGTGTCGCCGGACATGTACACCTTCCTGCCCGGCGCCAGCCTCTATATCGAAGCGGCGAACAGCTTCATGGCGGACCAGTTCCTGTTCGGCAGCTCCTATCCCTTCCGCCCCATGAAGCAGGGTGTCCAGGATTTCGGAAAGCTCGGCCTGACCAAGGAAGCCTACGAAAAGGCGACCTACAAGAATGCCAGCAAGCTGCTCGGCCTCAATCTCGAGGTCAAAGAATCCAAGCTTGTGGATGCCTAGGCTCTTTTGACAGGGACGTTCGGTCAGTTCCCGTCCCGTTAGAAAACGCGAGCCGCTGAGGCTGCCAAGAAGAGGTGCGAGGGATCGCGCCTCTTTTTTTGCAGCTCAGGTGAGAAGCGTTTTGTACAAGACCGCCACGCCTACGATGACGAGAATGAATGACGCCAGCCGCATCAAGTGCTGACGTGGAAGGACATGGGCGATATTTGCGCCCGCGATCGCGCCCACCGAGAGTGAAAGCGCGAGCACCAGACCGACCGAGAGATCGGGAGATCCGAATGCGAAGTTTCCGATCGTGCCGAACACCGCGATCGGGATCTGGATCGCCTGGCTCAGACCGACCGCGACCAGCGCGGGCATCCCGCACCAGAGCAGAATAGGGACGACGACCAGCGGGCCGCCGGTGCCCGTAAGTGCCGACACGACGCCGGCGAGAAATCCGATCAGCCCCAGTCCGAAGGCACCGAGGGAGTCGCGTTGGCCGTGCTCGGGGCGCCAGTTGAAAAGCCCATTCATCCCGGCCGAGATGGTCAGCAGGCCGATGCCGATCTGGAGCGCCATCGGATCGATGATGTTGCTCAACCACGCCCCGAGTAGCACGCCGGGAATAGCGCCGAAGCACAGCCACCCGCTGAGATCCCAACGGATCGAGCCTTTGCGCGCGTAGAGCACCGTGCCGATAATGCCGGTGAGGATGTATCCGACGAGCGCCGAGCCGATCGCATCGTGCACGGGGATGCCGAGTCCGTAGACCAGCACCGGCACGATGATCAGCCCGCCGACCCCGATGCAGCCGATGAGGCAGCCGGCGACAAGACCGAGAGCGCAAACCGCGAAAAGCGTTTCAGTCATTGGCGCTCCACGTCCAGCCCGGCGACTTCCGGTTCGCGCCATTCCGTCCGAAGCCGTCCTTCGAAGCGACGGAGACTGTCCGGCGTCCGTGCGCGCGAGGAGCGCCGTGCGATGCGGACTCTTTATATGATTGCGAAAGGAGGTGGCCTAAGCCTGCGGCAGCACCCGGCACGACTATTTCGCCGTTCCGGTTTCCCGCTGGCGCATGATGATGCCGATCGCGGCTTCCCGCGCGGACCGCTTCATCTCCGGGTAGGGGAGGTGCGAGCGTTCGGGTTGGCAGAGAAGTGTCGGGACCAGCCGGGTGAACAGCCTGGTTTCGTCGTTCGAAAGACCGTAGCGCGACTGAGTCCGGAGCAGGTCGTAATGAGCAACGATGCTGATTATGAGCGGGATGCCGAGCACCACCGCGATCACGGTCACGACGATGCCGGCCGTAAAAGAAGTCGTCGTGAACGCCGCGATAGCGACGCCCACGAGCGACAGGAGCAGAAACAGACAGAACAGGATTTGAATCATGATCCCATGGCTGTGCTGTTGAGATGATTGCTCATAGAGGTACTTAGGCCTGCTTTGCTTCAGCCAGGAACTCTTCGTCAAGCTGCTCGAGCGGCTTCTGCGAGGTCTCAGGCCCGATCCAATAGCCGATGATCGTGAGAACCCACAGCCCGGCAGTTGCCAGGAACGGGATCGTCGGACCATCGAACGCCACGATGCCCGCGCCCACCAGGAACGGTGCCGCAATGGACATCACTCGTCCGCCGCCAACACTGACACCGAAACAGGCGCCGCGGATGCTGGTCGGGAAGAGCTCGCTGATATAGCAGTCACCGATGCCCCAGAGCCAGCCAAGCATCGCAATTTCAATCGCTCCGAAGATAAGGAACGTATTGAGATCCGTTGCCTGCGCGGCCAGGATCGTGGTGACGATCATGATCAGAGCGCCGAGGATGGCGATCGGACGGCGGCCAAGCCAATCCGATAGTCCGGTACCGAGATAAGCGAAGAAGAACTGAAAGACGTAGAACATCACGGCATACATGATGGCGTCTTCCGGGGAGACGTCGAACTTCGTGACCATGAAGGTGGTCAGGAAGGTCGTCACGCCCCAGTAGCCCATGGCGTTGGCCGAGTAGATCAGCCAGCCGACACCAATGCGCTTACGAACGATCGGAACCCTCCAGAAATGTCCCTTCGACGAGTTGGCGCTTGCCCAAGACAGCATGGCCATCACGATGAGAAGGAACACGCACGAAGCGGTGACGATCGACGCAGAGACGATTGACGAAAGGCTGGTGTCCAGCAGGCCCCAGAAGAGGGCCGCGCTGGATGCAATGCCCAAGAGCCACACGAACGGCTTATAGAGAGGATTGTTCTTCTGAGCGTGATCCTCCTCAGTCCCGGCGAGTAGAGCTGCAAGCTGGAACTCGACGGACTGATGATGATCGCCAGAACCCTCCAACGCCTCCGCGGCAGCGATCTGCTCGCTCGTGCTCATGTTCCGCTCGCTGGAGAGCATTTGCTGAGCAGCCGAAACCTTGTCTTCCGCCTTGTCGACGACGTAGCGAACCGACTCCGAAATTTTACTCCGGAACGCGAAGAGCAGGATTGCCGGAACGATGGCGAGATAGAAGGGCCAACGCCAGCCGAAGTGAGGCACCACGAAGAGCGCGGTGAGACCGGCAAGAATGTAGCCGCAGGAATAGAGCGAGAACACGATGCCGCCCACACCGATGGCCCGGTATTTCGACCGGAACATCTCGCAAGTGTAGGGGGCACCCACGGCAAGCTCGCCAGCACCGCCGACACCCGTAAGAACACGCATCAGCGTGAACCAGATGATGTTCGACCCGATGCCGCCGAGGGCACAGGTGATGCCGTACATGAGGATCGAAAGACCCAGCGTGTCCTTACGGCCGTAATGGTCGGCCGCGATGCCGAAGCCGATCGTGCCGACCGTGTAGCCAACCAGGAAGAGCGAGCCGATGACACCTGCGGTGTTCGATCCGAAATTCAGGCTGGCAGCGATGGTTGGCAGCAGAAGGCCATAGATGTTGACCGCGTAAGCGTCAAAACCGTAGCCCAGCCCCACCGCGAGGGCGACATGCATGGAATCTTTAGTCGGGATCTCAAGGCTGAGATCCCTCGTAGCGCTTCCTTGACCTTCCGATCGAGGGACGCTCCCGGCTACCCCCGAGTTCGTAGTTACGGACATTATTTCCTCCCGTGCATGCATTTATGCGCATGCATCTGTTCGTATTTAGGGTGAAATCTGAATTTCATTTGCCTAGGTGACTGTATTCATTTGTAACCCCCTGCGTTTTCTCCTTGGTTTTTCGCTTCCAAGTGTAGAAACAAAGTATTCCTCACCCGAACTTGTCGTAGCGGATGAACTGAGGATTCAGGCGCCCCTGGACCATCAGCGTGCGGATAGCCCCATCGACCATCGGAGGCGGGCCGGCGACATAAGCGAGGATGTTATCGTAATGGCCGGCCATGGCAGCGCCGGCGACCTCATGCACCCACCCCGATGCCAGGTTCACGCAGGACTGCTCGGGATGCGGACCGTCTGCCACTTCCGAATCCGAGATCGCCAGGGTGACGCTCAGATTGTCGCCGGCGACCTTTACGTGCCGGACGAAGTCCTCGAGATAAAAGATGTCTTCGAGCGTCCTAACCCCGAAGAAGACGTATCCTCGGTGGTCGCGGAAATAGTTGGTCTGGGAGGCGCGCTCGAGGATGGACATCATGCCGGCGATGCCGGAGCCGCCGGCAATCATGACGATGTTCTTATCCTCTTCGGGATGGAAGGTGGCGCGCCCCAGAGGACCGAAGAGCTGCACCGGCACGGAGGCCTCGCTGGTCCCGAACAACCAGTCGCTGAAGCCCCCCTCGGGCTTTTGCTTGACCACAAATTTGAGGATGCTGGCCTCACGGTCGTAGTTGACCATGGAGTATGCCCGCGCTCCCTCAAGCCCTGGCAGGCTGATCGTGGCAAACTGACCGGCATCGAAGTCCATCGGCTCGGTGAGCTCGACGTCGAAGCTGATCACGTCGCGCGTCAGTCGCTGCAGATTGTAGAGAGTGCCTGTCCGGCTGGCCGGGATCTTTTTCGGGTCGGGTTGGGGCTCGACCACGGCTGGAACACGCAGCAGGCAATCGCTGAGCGCCCGCGTTTGGCACATGAGAATGTCGCCCTTCTCGGCCTTTAGCTTTGCCGCAGCCGGGGCATCCGCCCAACAATTCTCGACCTCGCCGCTCATGACGCGCGCACGGCAGCTGCCGCATGTTCCCGTGGCGCATTCATAGGGAAGCTTCACGCCGTTCCGCAGCCCGGCGAAGAGCAGGGATTCGTTGGGACTCGCTTCGAAGGAAAGCTTGCCCGACTTGGTCTCGAGCTGAATCTCGCAGTTGGCCTCCTCGCTTAGAGGAGCTGGCGATTTTGGGAGTTGGTTA
>NZ_MASI01000014.1 GCF_001708935.1 Methyloligella halotolerans | reverse complement strand
TCGTCACACTCTCACACTACGACCCAAAGAAAACACGCGTCAGAGACGTCCAACCAGAATAACCGGAGAAACGGGACGCGGCGCAGGTTGCGAGACACTCCACTGTCATCCTCGGGCGCGCCAAAGCGCGACCCGGGGATCCAGTAACCACCGGCGTCACTTCTTTCATCAAGGCAGGGGTTACTGGATTGCCCGGTCAAGCCGGGCAATGACGATGCTCGAAAGAGAGGCCGGAGCTAGGTTCGAAGATGGACAGCCCTATTCCCGGTCCTCGGGCATGTGGAAGCGCTCGAGATAGGAAGCGGTGTCGATGACGGCGAGATTCACGCCAGCGACATTGGGCGCTTCCTGGGCCGATTTTGCGGCCAGGGTCACGGCATCCTTGGCATGCTCGTTCCCGGTCAGGCGGGTGAGAATGCCGATGCTGGGGATCAAATAGATCGCACGGGCATCATCGACGATGGGCGCCTCGAACTGTGCTTTGATGCGGTCGGCGAAGGCCACGGCGTCGGCTTCCGCCTTCGCTCCCTCGAGCAGAATGACGAACTCGTTCTCCGACCAGGCGCAAAGGGAATCCGTTTCGTTCAGCACCGCCTGGATGCGGCCGGCAATCTCGTCCACGGACCGGCCGTGGAAGCCGCCCTTGTCGGAACTCCATTTCGGCAGCCCGCCGAGATGGACCGCCGCCAGGCTGAGGGCGCCGGGAAGCCCGGCCCTCTTGCGGCGCAGCGCCATCTCCATCCTATCGAGGAAGACCTTGCGGCCGGGCCGCCGCGTCCCCGGATCGAAGGACTCGTCGGCGCGGGATGGCTCCCGCCGCTGATGGGCCAGATCCGTGACGAAGCCTTCCACGCCCAGGAGTTCGCCGCTGATGGAGAAATTGCCCCGCCCGTATTCATGCACCCATTTCTCGGCGCCACGCGCGGTCCGGATGCGATATTCCAGCTCGAAGGGCACGTTCTGGCACAGGGAGATCTGCACGCCGTTCCAGACCTGCTCGCGGTCTTCGGGCACGATGAGATCGGCATAGGTGAGCTGCTGGCTGTTGACGAGCGCCTCGGTAGGATAGCCGGTCAGGATCTCACAGCCCTTGCTCATATATTCCATGGTCCATTGCCGGTTGTTGCGGCAGCGATAGACGAAACCCGGCAGATTGTTGAGGAGGGTCTCGACGGTGCGGTGGCTGGCGGCGCGCATGCCTTCCGCCCGGACCCGGCTGCCGACATCGGCCAGGGTGCCGACGAAGCCGATGCAGCGGTCGCTTTCGGCGGTCACGGCCTGGGCGCCCGCTTCCAGGTGGACGGTCTCTCCCGACAGGGTCAGGAAGCGCAGGATGACGGAGTCGGCCGCGTCCGGGTGGCTGCGCCGGCCTTGAAGGAAGTCGAGCCAGCGGGCCTGGTCCTGGGGGTGGAGGTAGGCCGAACGCGGCAGGCCCGGCGTCTCCTTCTGGGAGAAGCCGGTGAGGCGCGACCAGGCCGCGTTCACGAAGCACAGCGTGCCGTTCGGATCGGCCACGAACACGACCGTATCGATAACGTCCAGCAGGGCCGCCAGGAGCGGCATGGAGGCGTGGGGGCCGGAGGCCGATGCGGCGGGAATCTCGCCCTCCTTGATGAGGAGCTCCGTCAAAGTCTCGATATAGGCCGTCTTCATTTTCACCGCAGTCGCGTTCTCGAACCGGCTGATTCCCGCGCCATTCCGGCGCGGCACCTTTCTACTTTAGCGCGCAGCTCACGCAAGAAGGAGGCGGCAGAGAGACAAATGCGGGGTACCCCCTGGGAGGTAGGATCAACAGGGTCAAACCCTCGATACGAGGCTTGATGAGAGTGTTGCGTTCAGCTGGCGGTGAGGGCCCAGACGGCGGCCTCGAGGCGGGATTGCAGATTGAGCTTCCGGAGCAGATTCTTGACGTGCACCTTCACGGTGCCATCGCTGATATTGAGCTCGCGGGCGATATGCTTGTTGCTCTTCCCCGCGCAGATGAGGTGCAGGATCTCCCGCTCCCGCGCAGTGAGGCATTCCTCGCTCGGTGGCGGTGGGGGCGTGCCGCCTTCGCGCAGCGCACCGACCAGCAGGCCCATGAGGGGCTCGGCGAAGACGGTTTCGCCGCGGGCGGCCTGGCGGACCTTCTCGAGGATCTCTTCCGGCTCCGAACCCTTCAGGAGATAACCCCCTGCCCCGATGCGAACGGCCCTCAGAAAGTCTGCCTCGTTCTCCGAGACCGTCAGCATGATGATCCGGGCCTTGAGCCCGGAGTCCTTGATGGTCTTGAGGGCGTCGAGACCGCTGCCGTCTCCCATGTTGAGATCCATGAGGATGAGGTCGGGATCGAGATCGCTTGCGAGCGCGATCCCCTCGTCGGCGCTGGCGGCCTCGCCGACCACTTCGAGATCGGGCTCGGCCGCGATCAGCTCGGCGACGCCACGGCGGAACAGCGGATGGTCGTCGACCAGGAGCACGCGGCAAGAGGATTGGCTCATATTGGCAGCTCCACATTCGCCGCCTTGCCGCCGCGGTCCGTCCCCGGAGGCAGGCTGACGGAGAGCCGCGTGCCGCCGCCGGCGCGCTCCTCGATGGCGAAGCTGCCGCCGAGGCTGCGGGCCCGCTCCTGCATGATGGTCAGGCCGTGATGGGGCTGGGCATCCTCGGTCGGAGGCTTGGCGCCGACGCCATTGTCGTCGACGGTCAGATGGACGGCGCCTTCGTCCTTGAGGCGAAGGGAGACCCAGCAATAGCTCGCATGGGAATGGCGCACGACATTGCAGAGCGCCTCGCGCAGGATCAGCAGAAGCTGCATCTCGTCGGCCACGGAAAGCTTGCCGGCGGACAGACGGTTGTCGAGGTCGAAGGCGATGGAGCTGCGGCCTTCGAACTCCTCGATGGAATCCTCAAGCGCCTGGGCGAAGGTTCGCCCATGCATGGTGAGGCGGAAGGTGGTGATGAGCTCGCGGAGCTGAAGGGACGCCGTGGTGAGGGTGTGGCGCAGCTTGCCCATGGCATCGCCGGCGTCGTCGCTCTGGGCCTCGCCCTTGTGGATCAGGGTCTGCAGCATGCTCATCTGGATCTTCATATAGGCGAGAGACTGGGCCAGAGAATCGTGCAGCTCGCGGGCAATGGCGGCGCGCTCCTCGCTCTGGGCGTTCCGCAGCTTCATGCGCGCCGATCGCGCGCTGTAGAGAACGCCGGCGAGATAGTCGCCATATTCGCGGGCGGATTCGATCGCGTCCCGGGACAGGTCGGCGCCGGTGCCCGGCAGGCGGAGGAGCAGAAGACCGTTGCCCGAGCTTCCCTGCTCGAAACCCTGGGCGAGGATCGTCGCGTTCGTCTGCTCGGGATCGTCGCGGGTGACAGGCTCCGGGCCTTGGCGCTGGCTCCGGTAAAGGTCCCGGTCCTCGTGGACGAGACGGATCCAGCGGTCGCGCTCGTCCGTCTCGGTGCAGGCGAGCAGCACGAGCTGGCGGCCGCTCTCGGTGCTGACGAAGATGGCGCCGGCCTCGGCGCCGGAAAGCTGAAGGATGTGATTGAGGACAAGGTTGAACGGCTCGGCCGAATCGGGATCGGCAAGCAGCTCCGTGAGCACCTTGTTGAGGAGATAGATTTCGCCGTGAGCACCCGGCTGGCGCGAAAGCGCTTTCGGCGCCTTGAGCTCCTGCTCAGGCGTCTCGGCCCGGCCGGGGACCGCAGGCGTGGCAAGCCTTATGCCGCCACTGCCCTTCATTTTCGCCTCTCCCTCATCTCTCAACACTTCCGACGGGCGCTTCCGGTCGAGACGGCGAAACCTCGTCCAGACGGCCCGAACCGACAGAGGGCTATTTCAATGTCCGAAACTCGTGCCGCCCTTGGCCCGATCTTCCGATCTCTTCAGAAATAGCAGTGAATCCATTGCATCAGCAAACGGTCTCCACCCGCCTAGAGGGGCGGATAGGCCCGGCTCTCCGACCAAATCGGCTCGAAACCGACGATCTCGGTGTCTGCATCGAGATTCGGATTGAAGAGAAAATTGTGCCACCAGGTGGCTTCCCGAAGCGGATCGGACCGCTCGAGCCGGCGAACGCGGCAGCTGAGATCGAAGCGCCGCGAGTAGGCCTGGAATGTCAGAACACATTGCTTGGCCGCCCTGAGCTGGGCCAGGCCAGGCGAGTCCGGCTTGAAGGTCGCCGTGAGCAGCCCCGCGAATTGATCGGGCTTCTGATAATAGTTGGCGGAAAAGAAGGTCAGTGCCTGCTCGCGCCGCTGGGCGGGATCCATGGTCTTGCGCGCCATATGCATGAGCTCGGGCGTGACCGACGCTTCGGCTTTCCGCGGCATGACGGTGATGATGTGGCCAATGGGTTCGTCCTCGCCGGCCGGCGTCACCAGCGGCATGATCGCATCGTCGGGACGGCCGCCATTTTCGCGCATGACGATCTGCCGGACGCGGCATTGCCAGCGCTGGAATGCGTTCTTGAGCGGATTCTCGAACAGCTCGGATTGGGTTTCTGCCGACACACTCAACTCCCTAACACAGCTCCCTTATACACCCTTCCCTGCAAATCTCCGCGTCCGAGACCCTGCTCCAGCGAACGGGGATGGTGGCGCTCCCCCGCGGCAAGCCGGGGAGGAGCGCCGTTCATCCTAGAGGTGGAAGATCTGGTTGGCGGCAATCACCAACCCGATACCCACCGCCAATGCGACGTAAGGCCAGATGCCTGCCCGCCGGACGGTCAGATCGCGGGAGCTCATATGCAGATCGTCCAGCATCTCCTTCGGGAAATGCCCGCCATCCTGGATGTAGTGGCGGTATGCGAAGATCGGCAGGATGAGCGCCGCGGCGATCACGCCGGAAAGCAGCGTACCCTCGCCCCAGACATTGGCGCCCGCGCCCAACAGCACCGCATTGAGGAAGCTGAAGAACACCGCGGCAACCATGATCGGGGTCGGGCATTTCCACGGCCTGGGCGTCTCGGCGCTATCGATCCGATGGATCCAGCCTGCGTGCAGGTTCAGGAAGTTGAAGATCAGATAGCAGCAGTTGGAGACGGCCAGGACGAAGAGGTAGTCCGACATCATGAGCAGGCAGATATTGAAGCCCAGGTCGGTCCACATCGCGTGGGTCGGCGCGCCATGATGGTTCACATGGTTCAGATAGCGCGGCAGCCAACCGTCCACGGAGCCCTGATAGAGGGTCCGCGACGATCCGGCCATGGACGTCATCACCGCCAGCAGCAATGCCATGATCAGCATCACCACCATGAGCGAGAAGACGACACTGCCACCGCCCACCATGTGGGCCATGGCACCGGCCACGGCGGAGCCGTCGACGATGCCCGGCTCCAGCATGCCTTCAACGCCGAGCACTCCCTGGAAGGTCAGCGGCACCAGGGTGTAGACGAGAATGCAGAGCAGGCCGGCCGACAGGATGGCCTTGCTGGTGTCCGAGCCGGGGTTGCGGAACTCCGAGGTGTAGCAGATCGCCGTTTCGAAGGCGTAGGCCGACCAGGCCGCGATGAAGAGACCGCCCAGGAACAACGTCCAGCCGGCCATATCCCAGGTGCCTTCGGTGACGGATCCGTCCGCGGCAAAGGCAAGGGGCTTCAGCGGAAACAAGTTCGAAGCCAGAACGTCGCCGGTCAGAAGCGGCACGATGCCCACAATCAGAAGCGGGATCACCACGCCAGGCCGACGACCATCTGGAAACGCGCCGCCCGCAGGACGCCGCCGTGCTGAACGGCGAACACGCAGAGCAGGATGAGCGCACCGATGATGAAGGTGGCATCGATACGGACCGTCAGGCCTTCCTTCAGCGCATCGAGGCTGAACAGCGTGATCTTCCACGTGCGCAGCGCCGATTCCGGATCGAAGAAGACGTTCAGGATATAGCCCGCCGCCAAACCCGCGCCGATGGCGAGGACGGGCGTCCAGGCAAGCCAGTTGCACCATACCGATATCGGCGCGAGGGACTTGCCGTAGCGCACCCATGCGGCCGCACCGTAGACGGATGCGCCGCCGCTCTTGCTCGGGAACAGCCCGGCGATCTCGGCGTATACGAAAGACTGGATGAAGCCGATGCTGACCGACAAAATCCAGACGACCCAGGACGGCGTACCGACCGTCCCGGCGATGCCACCGATCGAAAACAGAACGAGGGCGGGCACGCCGCTCGCGAGCCAGAAGGCTCCCTTCCAATCGATCGCTCTGTGGAGAGACTCGCTCTCCACCGGCCCCGCTGCGGAGCCTGCTACCTCTGTTGTCATCATTCCCTCCCCTGGGATGCAATCGCTGATGTTGCCAATTCTTCGGCGGCTGCCTTTGCGGATTCTCCTTTCGTTACGCCGCCTATCCCACCAATGCCGAAAGCGCCGCGCCTTCATGGCTTCGAACAGTGCGAAGCGGGCGCGACGTCACGGCGATATCTCGCCTGGCTTTTGCCGATTTGTTTTTGGGACGAGAAAATAAGAAAAGCCGGCGCAGACCTGCCGCGCCAGCCGAGTCCCCGGGTCGCGCATCGCGCAACCCGCTACGCGCCGGAAGATGGAGGGCTTGCCGGAGGATGCGTAGCGGGCGGCGATATGCGGCTCGGGAGCGCATGGGCTAAAACTTCATGTAAGCCTTGCGCAGCATGACCAGCGGATGCCGGTCGGACATCTGGAACTTGATCAGAAGCTCACGCGCGATCATGTCCCGGTCCTGCTGGTTGTCAGGAAGATCGATCGAGTCCGGCACGCGGACCCAGCCGTTGATGTTCCGATCGAACACGGCCGGCCGGCCTTCCTCGTAGCCCATATGGACGTCTTCGAGCCAGTTGAGGTCTTCCCACCCCATCACCTCAATATACTCCTTGAGGAAGGGGGTAAGCCGGTCGTAATCCGGCACCAGGTTGACGTCGTACCGGTAGCCGATGTGCTGGCCGATTTCCTTTTCACGATCCGAGTCGAGGCCCGAGGAGTCTTTCAGAAACTGATCGACGTCCTTGATCTCGGAGCCTCTGTATTGTGTTCCCGCCATCGGGTCCTCCTAGAGATGGTGATAGTCTTCGACGCCGACGGTGTAGTCCGTGCCGGCGAGCGGAACGCCCGCAATGGCCGAAGCTTCCATGGTCAGCGCGGCGAGATCTTCAGGCTCGAGGCTGTGGATGTTCGTCTTGCCGCAAGCGCGGGCGAAGAGCTGTGCCTCGATGGTGAGCGAGTGCAGGAAGTTGTAGACCCGCTCCGCGGCCGCATCGGGATCGAGGCGTGCGCGCAGCTTGGGATCCTGGGTCGCGACACCGACCGGGCAGCGCCCGGTGTGGCAGTGATAGCAGTGCCCAGCTTCGACACCCATCTCCTCCGGGAAGTCGGCTTCCGGGATGTCCTTGTTGCAGTTCAAGGCCATCATGGCGGAATGACCGATAGCGATGGCATCGGCGCCTAGCGCGATCGCCTTGGCCACGTCGGCACCGTTCCGGATACCGCCCGCATAGACCAGGCTGATCTCACCGCGGCGGCCGAGATCGTCGATGGCGCGGCGGGCCTGGCGGATCGCCGCCATGCCGGGAACGCCGGTGTCCTCGGTCGCCAGATGCGGACCCGCGCCGGTGGAGCCTTCCATGCCATCGATATAGATGGAGTCAGGATTACACTTCACCGCCATGCGGACGTCGTCATAGACGCGCGCCGCACCCAGCTTGAGCTGGATCGGGATCTGCCAGTCGGTGACTTCGCGGATCTCGTTGATCTTCAGCGCCAGATCGTCCGGCCCCAGCCAGTCGGGATGACGGGCGGGAGACCGCTGGTCGATACCGGCCGGCAGGGAGCGCATCTCGGCGACCTGATCGGTCACCTTCTGGCCCATCAGATGGCCGCCGAGGCCGACCTTACAGCCCTGGCCGATGAAGAACTCGCAACCGTCCGCCAGCACCAGATGGTGCGGGTTGAAGCCGTAGCGGGACTGGATGCACTGATAGAACCACTTGGACGAATATCGACGCTCGTCCGGGATCATGCCGCCCTCGCCCGAGCAGGTCGCCGTGCCGGCCATGGTCGCGCCGCGGGCCAGCGCGGTCTTGGCCTCGTAGCTCAGCGCACCGAAGCTCATGCCCGTGATGTAGATCGGGATGTCGAGCTCGAGCGGACGCTTGGCGCGCGGTCCGATCACCGTCTTGGTATCGCATTTCTCGCGATAGCCCTCGATGACGAAGCGGGTCAGCGTGCCCGGCAGGAAGGTGAGATCGTCCCAGTGCGGAATCTTCTTGAAGAGCGAGAAGCCCCGCATGCGATACCGGCCGAGCTCAGCCTTGATGTGAATGTCGTCGATGACACGGGGCGGAAAGATAAAGGAGTCTCCCAACCGGTAGACATCGCGTTCCGTCTTGTGCTTCGACGGCACCTTACCGTTCTCCATTTCTTGATCCTTTCCCTGACTAGAGGATGAGCTTCTTTTCGGACGGCTCGAGGTTGTCGTAGTTCCAGAGCTGCTTGCCGGCGACGATCTTGGTGAAGTGGTCGACGCCCTTTTCGGGAAGCATCTCGTATTGGGTGAGCTTCCGGGTCAGCCAGGAACGGTCGAGGTCGGTGAGCTCGGTGGGAACGGCGTCCACGCCGAGGGACTGAATGTCACCGCCGACATAGATCGTTCCGTCGTACATGGAGTCGCCGAGGTTCTTGCCCGCGTTGCCGCAGAAGATCATGCGACCGCGCTGCATCATGAAGCCCGACAGGGCGCCGGTGTCGCCACCGACGATGATGCTGCCACCCTTCATGTCGATGCCGGTACGGGAGCCGACGGAGCCGCGGCAGACCAGGTCGCCGCCGCGCATGGCGGCGCCGAAGGTGCTGCCGGCGTTCTTCTCCACGAGGATCACGCCCGACATCATGTTCTCGCCGCAGGACCAGCCCACGCGGCCCTGGATCCGAACCATCGGTCCGTCGATCAAGCCGACGCCGAAATAGCCCAGGGAACCTTCGACGATCAGGTTGAGGCGGCTCAGGATGCCTACGCCGACGGAGTGCTTGCCGCGCGGATTCTTGAGGACGATGGTGCCATAGCCTTCCTTCATCAGCTCGCGAATCCGTTCGTTGACCTCCGTAGTCATCATCTTGTCCGTGTCGATCTCAGCACGCTTGTTGAAGTCGACATCGGGGAGCCACGGGTAGGTGAAGCGCTCTTCCTCCTCCGGCTTGAACTCGATGAACATCGAGCGGCCGGTGAGCTCTTCCGTGGTCATTCCGAGAGCCTTGACCCGGTCTTCCTGGGTCATCTCCCGAAGTTCGGTATCGCTTACGCCTGCCATACCCGCACCTCCTCATCGTAAGGGTCGTAAGTGTCGATCTCCTGGGGAAGGATGGCGCGGATCGCGACCTCTTCGGAGGCCATGGCGATCAGGTCATCGCTTTCGTAGAGAACGAGGGGCTTGGCGGCCATGGTGTCCTTGGCCATGCCGAGCTGATCCTTGGTGGCGACCAGATAGGTGAAGACGCCATCGATCTCCTGGATCGACTCTCTCAAGGAATCCTCGAGCGAGGCGCCCTCGGAGAGATTGTGGGCGGTGTAGACGGCCAGCAGCTCGCTGTCGCAATGGGACATGAAGCGATGACCGGCGCGCTCCATTTTTCGGCGCATGATCCAGTAGTTGGTGATCTGGCCGTTATGGACGACGGAGACGTCGTTGTAGGGGAAGGCCCAGTACGGGTGGGCGGAGCGGATATCGACATCGGATTCCGTCGCCATCCGGGTATGGCCGATCCCGTGGGAGCCGTCGAACTCACCGAGGTCGTACTGGTTGGAGACGGTGGTCGCGTCGCCGAGATCCTTGATCAGCTCCAGGGAGTTGCCGAGGCTCAGGATTTCGACCTTGTCGACGTCCTCGATGTAGCGCGCGAGGTTCTCCATGTCGCCGTCGTAGCGGATGATGAAGCGCTGGGCGTAAGGCGTGGCTTCCTGACGGTCGCGCACGTCCACACCCTTCTCCTGCATCCGCCGCTCGACTTCCTGGAGCCGCTGCTCGACGATCTTCTCGTTCTGAAAATCGACGTGGACGTCCATGTCGTCGGAACGCTCGTCAAGCTTCAGACGCATGACGTACTCACCCGGGTGGGGCGGTCCGTAGACCGCGAAACCGGTCGAGTCCGGTCCCCGGTGCTTCAGCGCCTGCAGCATGGAGGTCATCTCCTTGCCGACATTCGCTACGTTGCCTCGATGCATGAGGCCGGCGATTCCACACATTCTCGTTGGTCCTCCTTCGATAGAGTGTTTGTTTTGGCGGGCCGGAGCCCGCCTGTTGGTTGCTATGGGAGGTAGTCGAGATATGTCTCGACGTCCCAGTTCGTTGTGGTGTG
>NZ_MASI01000013.1 GCF_001708935.1 Methyloligella halotolerans | reverse complement strand
TCGTCACACTCTCACACTACGACCCAAAGAAAACACGCGTCAGAGACGTCCAACCGGAATAGCCGGCCACGCCCCGCACCAGGGGCGTGGTGGGGTGAGGGAGCTAAGACCGCTGAACGGGCGGGGCGGCTGCCGGCAGGTACTGGTAGAGCCAGGTCTCCGTCAGGGTTTCGCCCTCAAGGGTCAAATAGAGGCGGAGCTCCACCGGCTCCTCGCCATCGACCTCGAGGTCGAAGATCGCCCGCCAGCGGTCCGTGCCGACGACCTTGATGGCGAAAGGATTGTCGACAGTCCCGCGGGACGCATCGACAACCGCCTCCACATCGAAGCGCTGCTTGAGCTTCGTAAGCGGCCCGCCTTCGAAATCGACCACGAACTTCTTCACATTGTCCGGCCGTTCCTGGCCGGGCGTGCCGCCCTGGCCCAGACGCGTCGCGACGACCCGGCCCACATGGGGCGGGTAGGGCTCTTCCGCCACCCAGTGAAGCTTGTACTCGAAGGTATGGGCGCTGCCCGCCGTGATCGGCTCCGCCGGTTTCCAATAGGCCGCGATATTGTCGTAGATCTCGTCGTCGGTCGGGATCTCGAGCAGCTGCACCTCGCCCTTGCCCCAATCGCCCACGGGCTCGATCCAAACCCCCGGCCGCTTCTCGTAGAACGCACCGTCGTCCTGATACTCGGCGAAATCCCGGTCCCGCTGCAGCAATCCGAACCCTCTCGGGTTGTCGTCGGTGAAGCTGCTTGTCCGGGTGACTTCCGGATTGTTCAGCGGCCGCCAAAGCCGCTCTCCGGCCCCCGTCCACATGGCGAGCCCGTCGCTGTCATGCACCTCGGGCCGCCAATCCTTGTTCGGCCGCGGCGTGGTCTCGCCATACCAGTACATGCTGGTCAGCGGCGCGATGCCGAGCCGCTCGATATCCTTGCGCATGTAGAGATTGGCCGTGATGTCCATCACGATCGTCGTCGGCCCGGAGATCACGAACCGGTAGGCGCCGGTGCAGCTCTCGCTCTCCAGCAGCGCATCGACGATCATCGATGTCGCGCCCGCCTCCGGCCGGTGCAGCCAGAAGCCGGAGAAATGCGGAAACTCTTCCGGACGGGCCAGGCCTGTGTCGATGGCGAGCCCGCGCGCCGACATCCCATATTGACCGTCGGGACCGGCCGACCGGAAATAGCTCGCACCGAGAAAGGCCAGCCAATCCGCCTTGCCGCCGGGCTCCATCAGCCGGAAGCCGGCATAGCCAAGATCCGCCGGCAGCTTCTTCCGCATGGCCGCGTCTTTGAAGCTGAACGCATCCGGAGTGTAGCCGATCGGCTGCTCAGCGCCGTTCTCAACGACATGCATTTCGACCGGCGCCTTGAAGTAGCGTCCGAGATGGAAAAGCTGCGCCGAGAAAGGCATGTCCTGGCTCGGCCACAAGGCCATTTCCGGCTTGAAGGCGATCTTCTGATAGGCGTCGAAATCGACCGTCTCGAGAATGTCGGCGGCCTTCGGCGGCGTGTCCTTGTAGGGCTCGGAGGCAAGCTTCTCCGCCCGCGCCTTCAGGATTTCGAACGAATAGGGTTCGGCCTTGCCAAGGGGAAGCGAGGTCTTGTCGCTCGAGGTGGCAGCCGCGGCCTGGGCGAAAGCCGGAAAGGGCAGGGACGCTCCGGCGCAAAGGGCTGCGAGACCGGCAATGACGTCGCGACGGTTCGTCTCGACACTCCGGGAAGAGGCCATGGTCACCTTCCTTCGAAAAGACTCGGCAATATGAATTTGCCCCGAATTCGTGGGGGGCCGATTGGTCGAAAAGAAATGCGGCTACCCGGCGATAACCTTGGTGTCAAGTTGTCGCACCGGGAAAGGTAATCGCTGCGTTGCATGGGTCCGGGACGCCGCTCGTGGGACGCCAGCCTTGAGGATCGGCTTGCGCAGCGCTCGAAGTTGTCCACACAAGTTTGCGCACCCGGCCAATCGCAGCATCCGCCCCGCCGTTTCGGTGATAAGATTGCCCGCTAAGATTCGGACTAACCTGCGATAGGGCTTGAAGAATTTGCGCACCCTCAAGCATCATCGAGGTGGAGGCGGTGCCACCAAATTCGGCTGCCTCACGCTCGTCATGGCGGGGATCCTCGCAGCCGGTCCGGCCGCGGCGACGATAGTGCCGATCTTGCAGAGCAGTTGGCCAATCCCATCGCCAACCTCATCAGCGTCCCTTTCCAGTATAATTTCGATTGTTGCTTCGGGCCGTCCGACGGCGAGCACAGCACGCTCAACATCCAGCCGGTGATCCCGGTCAGCATTTCGGAGGATTGGAACCTCATCACCCGCACCATCGTGCCGGTGCTCGATTTCCAAGCCGCGGCCCCAGGGCTCGATAACGAGTTCGGCCTCGGCGACACTCTTCAGAGCTTCTTCCTCTCGCCGAAATCCACCAAGAGCGGGGTAATCTGGGGCGTAGGGCCGGCCTTTCTCTGGCCCACCGCGACCGACCGCGATCTCGGCACCGGAAAGTGGGCCGTGGGCCCCACGGTGGTGATCCTCAAGCAGCAATCGGGCTGGACCTACGGCGCTCTCGCCAATCAGGTCTGGTCCTATGCCGACACCTCGGGCGGCGAGTTCAGGCCGGAGGTGAACCAGGGCTACCTGCAGCCCTTCATCACCTATACGTGGAAGGACTCGACCAGCCTGACCTTCGACATGGAGGCGACTTTCGATTGGGAGGCGAACGAGCAGAGCATCCCCCTCAATCTCGTGGTCAGCCATATCTACCATCTCGGCAACCAGCCCGTGCAGCTGGGCGTCGGCGGCCGTGCCTATCTCGACAGTCCCGACGGCGGTCCCGACTGGGGCATGCGCGCCGTGGCGACCTTCCTGTTTCCGACGAAGTAGGGCGGCAAACGCTCTATTGCAGGATGAACAAGCGCTCTATTGAGGAATGAAGGTGCCCGGCAGCAGGTCCTCGAAGCGGTCACGGACGATGCGGTAGCAATCGCAGGACACGTTCTCCAGACCCTCGCGGTCGACGATCCGCAGCGACCCGCGCTTGACCTGCAGATAGGCCGCCTGCTGCAGGGTGCCGAGTGTGAGCGAAACGCTCGAGCGGTGCACCGAAAGGATCTCCGCCAGAAATTCCTGGGTCAGCGCCAGCTCGTCGCTGTCGCTTCGGTCCCGCATCATCAGAATCCAGCGGCAGCACCGCGCTTCCACCGGGTGCATGGCGTTGCAGGCGACCGACTGCATGATCTGGCATTGCAGCGCCTCCATGTAGCAGATCGTGGCCTGCCGGAAGCCTGGCTCTGATCGAAGGCGGCCTCGAACGCGGAGGCCGGACATTGCAGCGCGCGGCCCGGCACCTGCGCGACCCACTGGCTGAACGTGGTGCCGCTGCCGATTGCCGAGACACAGCCGGCAATCCCCTCCCGCCCGATGCTCGCAAGCTCCGGAACCCGGCCATCGCTCGCCGGTGAGACGAGTGAAAGAACGGCCGACTCCGGGAAATAGACATCGGTGATCGTATCGCCCGGATTGAGGATTGGCTGCTGCGGACCCCAATCGATCCGCTGGAGATGCGGTCTGAGAATATCCACTGCGCTCTCCGACATGTTGCGGAGGATCCGGTTCGCAAATTCGTTTGATCCAGCCATTCACCTATCCAATCAGTTGAGGTGGAGGGGACCTAGCACTTTCTCCCTCGGCCGAATGTCGGGTGTCCGACAGACGGGGCCCGAATCAACGCGCATATTCCTTTCCAT
Organism: Methyloligella halotolerans; assembly: GCF_001708935.1. Classification (GTDB taxonomy): domain Bacteria; phylum Pseudomonadota; class Alphaproteobacteria; order Rhizobiales; family Methyloligellaceae; genus Methyloligella; species Methyloligella halotolerans. Next base: position 39,028 of record NZ_MASI01000013.1, on the reverse strand, counting down.
GAGTGGCAGCGGCTTATTTGCTTGTCGTGCGGAGTACCGTGGATGAGCCTGACATATCCGGATCGCTTCAAAGAAGTGCGGTCCGCTGGGGATATCAAGAGCACGCTGCTCACCCTGCTCCCCTGGGCGGGTCTGATTCTGGTTGTCGCCGCCTTTCTCGCCGAGCTTCTGCTTCCGCTGCGAGGCGGTCTCGGGGCCTGCTACGTCCTCGCGGTCCTCACCACCTTCGGCCACTCCAAACGATACGCGACCCTCGCCATGTGCGGCCTGGCGACAGCTTTGGCCGTCGGCGCTCTCCTCGGCTCCGCGGCCACGGGGGAGCCGGTCTGGGCGATCGCCATCAACCGCGCCGTCACCGTGGCCGCCATTTGGGCGACCGGCGCCTGCCTGGTCGCCTTTTCCCGGCTTGCCGAGCAGCTTCGCAGTATGGAGATGGCCGCCGAGGCACGGCAGGCTTGGCTTGCCCAGACCCTCGCCAGCATCGGTGACGGCGTCATCGCGAGCGATGCGGATGGCCGCGTGGAATTCATGAACGACGTTGCGGAAAGGCTCACCGGCTGGTCCGAGGCCGAGGCCGTCGACCGCCCGATCGAGGACGTGTTCGACCTCCGCCACGAGGAAAGCGGGGAGGCTTTGGAGAGTCCCGTGCGCCGGGCGCTCTCGGCGGGTCACATCGTGGTGCTGACGGAGACGGCGGTCCTCAGATGCCGGGACGGCGGGACTCGGCCTCTCGACGACAGCGCAGCGCCGATCCGCAACGACAATGGCGACATCATCGGCGCGGTCATGGTCTTCCGCGATGTCAGCCAGCGCCGTAAGGACGAGCAGCAGATGCAGCTGCGCCTGAACGAGGCGGGGCACCGGATCCGGAATGTGTTCGCCAATGTCCGTGCCATCATGAGCTTGTGCGAGCGCGCGGCCAGCTCGCCGGCAGAACTGGTGAACTGTGTCGATACGCGGATGAACTGCCTGCTGCGCTCCACCGATCGGCTGATGTACGCTTCCGAGGAGGGGAGCTCGGCACGAGAGATCATCATCGATGAGATCGAGCCGTATCTCGAGACCAGCGCAGAGGACCGGCTGCATTTCGCCGGTGTAGACGCGCTTCTTGACGCCAGCGCCTCCGTTTCTCTCGGCATGATCGTCCACGAGCTCGCCAACAACGCATCGAAATACGGTTCGCTCTCGGTGCAGAGCGGGCGCGTCCTGATCCGCTGCCACTGGCAGGATGACGAGACCTTTTCGATCCAGTGGAAGGAGAGCGGCGGGCCGTCGGCGACGGAGCCAACCCGAACCGGCCTCGGCACACAGATCATCGGGGGTCTGGTGCGGTCTCAGTTCCGGGGAAGCTGGGAGCCCGTCTACGGGCCGGAAGGCTTCGCTTGCCATATCGCCCTGCCCATCAAAGGCAGAGCGAAGCCTGCGGGCGGGACCTGAGCCCCGGGGCGCGCCGGGCTTGCCGACTCCGAAACCGCTGGCACGTCTCGGGACTTCCCGGCATCATCCCGGTGCCGGCGGCGTGTTTCGATCCCTTCCTGACGCTTGCCACCGCCGGGCAGTGGCCCGCGCCTCATGTTCTTTCAAAGCTGGATCTTCCGCGCCTGGTACGGCGGCATGATGCTGCTGTGGCTTGCGCTGTTCGGTTGGCTGAGCAGCCTCTCCTTTCTGCTCGACCATTGGTTCTATCCCGCCATCATGGTGCTCGGCGCCTTCGTCGCCGGCCTGACGCCCGAGGGCGGCGGCGCTGTCGCCTTCCCCGTTCTCAGCGTCTTCCTCGATATCGACCGGGCGACGGCGCGCGACTTCAGCCTGATGATCCAGAGCGTCGGCATGACCTCCGCCAGCGTCTGGATCCTATCGCGAAAGGGGGCGGACCTGGCAGCCTACGCCCCGGTTCTGTGGTTCGTGCCCGTCGCCTTTATCGGCTTCGTCGTCGGTATGCTCCTGCTGCAGGAGATCCCAACCTTCATCATCCAGGCGCTCTTCCTCAGCCTGATCCTGACCTTCGCGCTTGCCTACGCCTGGAGCCGTCACCGCGGCACTCGCACCCGGCTGCACGTCTCGGATCTCACCGACCGGGTCGCACTGCTTCTCGTGCTTTTCGCCGGCGGCCTCTGCGCAAGCCTGTTCGGCACGGGCGCCGACATCGTCCTCTATACGCTCCTTGTCACGCGCTTCCGCATGAACGAGAAGATCGCCACCCAGCAGAGCATCTTGCTTATGGCAGCGGTCAGCGTGGCCGGCTCGCTCTATCGCGCTCTCTGGGACGCCGGTCTCACCGGCGAGCAGGTGCAGACCTGGCTGTGCGCCTATCCGGTGGTGCTGATCATGGCGCCGCTTGGAAGCTATGCCCTGAGCCGGGTCCGTACCGACTGGATGCTCTGGGGACTTGTGGCCCTGAACCTCTTCCAGATGGCCTATTTCAATCTGAAGGCGCCGAGCCTGGAGAAAGCACTCGTCTCGGGCTGCTTCTCGTTGATTTTGTTCGCCGTTTTCTGGGTTACCCTCGCGCGCATGGCCGGATCGGAGCCGCGCCGGTCGGACCGGCGATAAACCCGGTCCAGCCGGCGGCGTTTGGGATGTGGCTCCCGTCAGGGTAGTGTGCCCGATGGACTCGATTCGGAATCCCTCGGAGAGAATTGTCCATCGCGGCTTCTTGGCGGATGTGGACGCCATGTTCCTGCGCGCCGCCGAGCTTGTGCCGATGCAGACGGGACTCTCGGAGAAGATCCGCATCTGCAACGAGACATACATCACCCGTTTCGGGGTCCGCCTGCGCGGCAGGATGTACACCTTCGAAGGCTGGCGCGCCGTCCACACGAACCATCCCGCACCGGCCAAGGGCGGCATCCGCTATGCGCCGAGCGTCGACCAGGAGGAGGTCGAGGCGCTGGCGGCGCTGATGAGCTACAAATGCGCGCTGATGGAGCTGCCCTTCGCCGGCTCCAAGGGCGCCCTCAAGATCGACGTCACCGATTGGAGCGATGCCGAGCTGGAGCGCATCACGCGCCGCTTCACCCAGGAGCTCGCCCGCCAGAACTTCATCAGCCCCGCCCTCAACGTTCCGGCCCCCGACGTAGGCACGTCGGAACGGACCATGGTTTGGATGGCGAACGAATATCTGCGCATGAACCCCCAGGACATCAACGCTTCGGCCTGCGTGACGGGCAAGCCCGTCGCGGCCGGCGGCATCGATGGCCGTATCGAGGCGACAGGGCGCGGCGTCTATTATGCCATCCGCGAGTTCTTCAACACCGAGCGCGAGCTGAGCCGCACCAAGCTCCCGAAGACCGTCGAAGAGTGCCGGGTGATCGTCCAGGGCTTGGGCAATGTCGGCTATCACGCCGCCAAGTTCCTCGCAGCCGATGGCTGTAAGATCGTCGCGGTGATCGAGCGCGACGGCGTCGTCAGGCGGGAAAAGGGACTCGATATCGAGTCCCTGAAGAGGCATTTCGATTCTGAAGGCAAGGTGGAGGGCTTCCCCGACGGCAGCTATTCCGAAGACGGAAGCGCCGCCCTGGAGGAGACCTGCGATATCCTCATCCCAGCCGCCCTGGAGAGCGTGATCAATCACGACAACGCCGAACGGATCGACGCAAAGCTCATCGTCGAGGCGGCCAACGGTCCGGTCACCTACGAAGCCGACCGGATCCTAAACGAGCGCGGCATCGTCATCATTCCCGATCTCTACGCCAATGCCGGCGGCGTGACCGTGAGCTACTTCGAGTGGGTGAAGAATATCGGCCATATCCCCTTCGGCCTCATGCAGCGCCGTCAGCGCGAGCACGAGCAGGCCTGTCTGGTGGAAGGTCTGGAGGATGCGCTCGGCCGGAAATTCACGCCGGAGCAGAAGGCGAGCTTCGCCACCGGCGGGACCGAGCTCGATCTCGTCCGGTCCGGCCTTGAGGAGAAGATGCGCTCGGCCTTCGCCAACATGTCCGAGCTGCGTGCGGAACGCGCCGATATCGGCGATCTGCGCACGGCGGCCTACGTTCTGGCCATCACGCGAATCAAGGGAATGTACGAGGCGATCGGCATCTGACCATCGGCGCACCGATCGTCTGTTGCCGTCCAGCGAGCCGCCAGGCGCGGCCATTTTCGGGAATCCCCATGGTCGGAGTGGCAGGATTTGAACCTGCGACCCCCTCGTCCCGAACGAGGTGCGCTACCAGGCTGCGCTACACTCCGTATCCGTGAGAAGCGTCCGTATATAGACGGTTGCCTTTGGCCCTGCAAGGCGTGTGAGAGCGCGCTGTAAGGGGAAGGTGAAAGGCGATTCCGGAAAGCGTTTCACCCCGTTGCGAGCGTCTGTCTCAGCCTGTATGGTCCGCTCCTTCCGTAAGCGCACCGCGATGCTCCGCATCGGGAAGCGCCGCCCGCCGGTCGCCCGGCCGGCTCCCTGCGGAAGCCGCTTTCGAAAAGCGATGGGGCGTGGCCAAGTGGTAAGGCAACGGGTTTTGGTCTCGTGATCCCAGGTTCGAATCCTGCGCCCCAGCCACCCAAGTCTCCTTCCCATTCTGCCCGAGCTCTCGCTCGAGGCTCAGGCTTTCCTGTGTGCGGAAATAGCGTCACGCCCGCGATATTGTCTTCGGCTGCTAACTCGAGTAACTAGATAGAGATTATGATCTCTCAAAAGGCACGATATGCGCTCCGCGCGCTCCTCGCTCTGGCGGGGGGAAGCTCGCCGACCATCGGGGAGATCGCCGAAGGCCAGAAGATCCCGCGGAAATTCCTCGAACAGATTCTGCTCGACCTGAAATATCAGGGGCTGGTCGCCAGCCGACGCGGACGTTCGGGCGGCTACGAACTCCGTATGCCCGCCGATCAGATCACCTTCGGCCGGGTGTTGCGGATCATCGACGGACCGATCGCGCCGCTGCCTTGCCTGAGTCGCACGGCCTACAAAGCCTGTAACGACTGTAAAGACGAGAAAACCTGTGAAATTCGCCAGGTGTTCGCGCGCGTGGCAGAAAGCGCACGCGACGTGCTCGACAGAGTGACCATCGCCGAGGCGCTCCAGCAGCCGGGTCTTGGCGTAATAGCCGATGATGGCGTCTCAGAAGCGAAGAGCGCCTAGACCGGGCGCCAAGCCCGCGAAACGAATTTTCTCAAATCCCGAACATCAAAGCACCGTCCGCATTGTCGGTCTGCGCCAAATTGGTATTTGGCCGACTTGTGAAACTCGACTAGGTTAGTAGTGTTTAATCTCCAACTCGGACAGGAGAGAGAAACATGAACGCCTACCGATCGAACGTGAAGATAAGCCGGCTCCGAACGAGCCTGGCCGCAGCCGGGATCCTCGCTCTGGCAAGCCTTGGGGCGGGCGCCGCCCAGGCCCAGTCGACGTTGCTCAACGTGTCGTACGACCCGACCCGCGAGCTTTATAAGAAGTTCAACGAAGCCTTCGCCGAGCATTGGAAGGCGGAGACCGGCGAGGAGGTCACAATCAAGCAGTCCCATGGCGGCTCGGGCAAGCAGGCCCGTGCGGTGATCGATGGGCTCGAAGCCGATGTCGTCACCCTGGCCCTGGACGCCGATATCGATGCCATCGCCGAGAAGACCGGCAAGATCCCGGCCGATTGGCGCTCCCGCCTTCCCGACAATAGTGCGCCCTACACTTCGACGATCGTGTTCCTCGTCCGCAAGGGCAACCCCAAGGGCATCAAGGACTGGCCGGATCTCGTGAAGGACGGCGTCGAGGTCATCACCCCGAACCCGAAGACCTCCGGCGGAGCGCGCTGGAACTTCCTGGCGGCCTGGGCCTATGGCGAGAAGGCCGGCGGCAACGAGAAGAAAGCGAAGGAGTATGTCTCCAAGCTCTTCCAGCATGTGCCGGTGCTCGATACGGGCGCGCGCGGTGCGACCACCACCTTCGTGCAGCGGGGCATAGGCGATGTGCTTCTCGCCTGGGAGAACGAGGCGTTCCTCGCCCTCCAGGAGCTGGGGCCCGACCAGTTCGAGATCGTCGTGCCAACGCTCTCCATCAAGGCGGAACCGCCGGTCGCCGTGGTCGACGGCAATGCCAAGGCCCATGGCACCGAAAAGGTCGCCAACGCGTATTTGGAATTCCTCTACAGCAAGGAAGGCCAGGGGCTGGCGGCGAAGAATTATTACCGCCCCTCGAAGCCCGCGCTGGCCGATGCGGCGGACCTGAAGCGCTTCCCCAAGCTCGATCTGGTCACCATCGACGCCTTCGGCGGCTGGAAGGAGGCGCAGCCTCGCTTCTTCGATGACGGCGGCATCTTCGACCAGATCTATAAGAAGGGCAGCTAGACCATGAGCCTTGCCGTCTCCACAGGCGGATGGCGATGGAAGGAGCCGAGTGTCATTCCGGGTTTCGGTCTGACTCTCGGCTTCAGCCTCGTCTATCTCGGTCTGATCGTCCTGCTGCCGCTGGCAGCCCTGGTGCTCAGCGCCGCCAGCCTCGGCTGGGGCGGCTTCTGGAGCATCGTGCTCGAGCCGCGGACCTTGGCGGCCCTCCGCCTCAGCTTCCTGACGGCACTGTTCGCGGCATCGGTGAATGCGGTGTTCGGCCTGATCATCGCCTGGGCTTTCGTGCGCTATTCCTTCCCCGGGCGCCGCATCCTCGATGCGCTGGTCGATCTGCCGTTCGCGCTACCCACGGCCGTCGCGGGCATAGCCCTGACGGCGCTCTATGCGCCCAACGGCCCCATCGGCAGCCTGCTGGCGCCCCTCGGTATCAAGGTGGCCTATACGCCCATCGGCATCGTTATCGCGCTCATTTTCGTCGGCCTTCCCTTCGTGGTCCGAACCGTGCAGCCCGTGCTGGAGGATTTCGACCGCGAACTGGAGGAAGCGGCCGCAACTCTCGGTGCAAGCCGGGTACGCACCATCGCGCGGGTGATGCTGCCGGCGCTCACGCCCGCCATTCTCACCGGCTTCACCCTCGCTCTGGCCCGTGCCGTCGGCGAGTACGGCTCGGTCATCTTCATCGCCGGCAACATTCCCTACGTGTCGGAGATTGCCCCGCTGCTCATTGTCATCCGGCTGGAGGAGTTCAACTACGCGGGCGCGACCGGCATCGGTGCGGCCATGCTGCTGATCTCCTTTTCGCTGCTGCTGTTCATTCATCTGATCCAGCTTTGGCAGCGCCGGAGGCTGACCCATGTCTGATGCAATGTCCGAAATCGCCTATGCCGACGGCCGCATGGCCGCGATCGCGCCCTTGCTGCCCGGCAGGGGGAGCCAGCGACGCGCAACGGACGAATCCGGTGCGGCGCGATGGGCGCTCATCGCCATCGCGGCGGCCTTCCTCGGGCTGTTCGTCCTGCTGCCTCTGGGCGCGGTGTTCACCGAGGCCTTCCGCGCCGGCACGGCTGCCTTCTGGGAGGCCATCTCCGAGCCCGACGCCGTCGCCGCGCTCAAGCTCACCTTGCTCGCTGCGGGCATCGCAGTGCCGGCCAACCTCGTCTTCGGCGTCGCCGCGTCATGGGCCATCGCCAAACACGAGTTCCGCGGCAAGAGCCTGCTCAATACACTGATCGATCTGCCGTTCTCGATCTCGCCGGTCATCTCAGGCCTGATCTATATCCTGCTGTTCGGTGCTCAGAGCGCTCTCGGTCCCTGCTGCGCCAATACGGCATCGAAATCGTCTTCGCGCTCCCGGGCATCGTGCTCGCGACCATCTTCGTCACCTTTCCCTTCATCGCCCGTGAGCTCGTTCCGCTCATGCAGGAGCAGGGCACCGACGAGGAGGAAGCCGCCCTGACCCTCGGCGCCAGCGGCTGGCAGACCTTCTGGCATGTCACCCTGCCAAACATCCGGTGGGCGCTCCTATACGGCGTGATCCTCTGCAACGCCCGCGCCATGGGCGAGTTCGGCGCCGTCTCCGTGGTCTCGGGCCATATCCGCGGCGAGACCAACACCATGCCGCTGCATGTCGAGATTCTCTACAACGAGTACAATTTCGCGGCCGCCTTCGCCGTCGCATCGCTGCTGGCGCTGCTGGCCCTTTTCACCCTCATCATCAAGCTCGTGCTGGAATGGCTCTACGCCGACCAGATCGCGGGCGTTCGCCGTCACTAGGAGGTGGTCATGGATGCCTTGGTAACCCCGACACGAGAGAAGGCCACCGCGGATCTGGCCCGCGGCTGGAGCGATCCGGTGGACGTGACGATCGACCGTGTCTCGAAGACATTCGGCACCACGGCGGCGCTGCACGAAACGTCCCTCAAGATCGATGGCGGCGAGTTGGTCGCGCTGCTTGGACCGTCGGGCTCCGGCAAGACCACGCTGCTGCGCATCCTCGCCGGGCTGGAATTCCCCGATACGGGACGGATTCTTTTCGACGAGGAGGACACATCGAAGCTCCGGGTACAGGACCGCAATATCGGCTTCGTGTTTCAGAACTACGCGTTGTTCCGTCATATGACCGTGCTCGACAATATCGCATTCGGCCTAAGCGCCAGGCCCTATGCCCGCCGCCCCAGCCGCGGGGCCATTCGGGAGCGGGCCGAATCCCTGCTGGATCTGGTGCAGCTCGCCGACCTCGGCCGCCGCTATCCGAACCAGCTTTCCGGCGGACAGCGCCAACGGGTCGCCTTTGCCCGGGCGCTCGCCATCGAGCCCCGTGTGCTCTTGCTCGACGAGCCCTTCGGCGCCCTCGACGCCAAGGTGCGCAAGGAGCTCCGCAGGTGGTTGCGGGACATCCACGACGAGACCGGGCATACGACCTTGTTCGTTACCCACGATCAGGAGGAGGCCATGGAGCTCGCCGACCGCGTCGTGGTCATGAGCCAGGGCCGCATCGAGCAGGTTGGCACACCCGACGATATCTACGACCGGCCGAGCTCGCCCTTCGTCTTTTCCTTCATCGGCGAGTCGAGCGTCGTGCCAGTAGCTGTCGCCGCTGGCCGAATCTATCTTGGGTCCGAGGCACTGAATCTCCCGGCCTGCAGCCTCCCGCAGGGAAGAGGGCAACTTTATTTCCGACCCGACGATGTGGATTTCCTGGGCGTTCCGGACGGCACCATCCACGGCACCATCATGGTCATCCGGCGCAGCGGACGCGCCCGGTTGGCCGAGGTCTGGCTGGAGGGCGTGGCACGCAATATCGAGATTGAGCTACCCGCCAATTCCCGGCACAAATTGGGAGACAGCATCTCGGTCTTGCCGCGGCGTTGGCGCTTCTTCCCCGCTTAGCCGAGCGAAGGACCCGGCGCGCCGGCGCGAGCTGGAACGCGGAAATCGGCAGAGGCCATGAGCCCAGAGCAAATCATCTTGCTCCTGCTCCTTGCAGGGCTCCTGTGCGCCTTCGCGGTCGACCGCTTCCGGATCGAGCTGGTGGCGCTGAGCGGGCTCGCCGCCGCACTGTTGCTCGGTCTCGTCCCGCTGACCTCCGCCTTCTCCGGCTTCGCAAACCAGGCGGTAATCACACTCGCCGAGCTGCTGATCCTCACACGGCTCATTTCCCGCTCCCGCCTCATGGACGGAATCACGCGGCGGCTCGCAACCATCACCGAAAGCGAGCCGGTTCTGCTGGCCACGATCTGCGGCCTAGCGGCGCTCACTTCGGTCTTCATCAACAACATCGGCGCGCTCGCACTCTGGCTCCCCGTGGCGTTGGCGCTCTGCAAGCCAGGCGAAACGAAACCGGCACGGCTGCTGATGCCGCTTTCCTTCGCCACGCTCCTCGGCGGCACCTGCTCCTTGATCGGAACACCGGCGAATCTCGTAGTCGCGAGCTTTGACCAATCGTCCACCGGCACGTCGCTTGGCTTCTTCGACATTGCAATCGGCGGCCTACCCGCAACGCTTGTGGGTCTCGCTTTTCTGGTCTTGGCGGGGCCCCGCATCCTAGGGCGGTCCTCCAAGGGAACCGAGAAGGAGACGGGTGCGAACGAATCCGCTTACGTCACTGAACTCCGTATTCCGACGGGCTCGAGCCTGTGTGGCCGCAGCTTCGCCGAAGCCGAAAACGATGGTTGGCAGATCCACAGCCATCTCCGCGACGGGCGCCATGTCTTCGGACATCGCGAGAGGATGCGAATTGAGCCGGGCGATGTTCTCCTCGTTGAAGCCCCCGCAGCCGCGATCGAAGCTCTGACGGTCTCTGGCGACACCGAGTTCAATTCTGCGCCATCGGGAAGCGGTGACGTCATCGAGGCGATCGTGCTCCCCCAGAGCATGATTGTCGGATCGACTCCTGACACTGTTGCGGCCTTCTCAAGTCGCAATATTGCTTTGGTCGCCATCGCGACGCGACATCAAAGAATCGAGGGACGCCTCAGCGATGTGCAGTTCCGGCCGAGTGATATCGTGATGCTCCACGGTGAACCCGACGCAATCGCGGCCGCTCTCTATGAAACGGATTGCCTGCCCCTCGCACCCCAGAGCTTCGAATCCCCGGCGAAAGGAAGTTGGGTTTCCCTCGCCGCCTTTGCCGTCGCCGTGCTACTGGCCGCCACCAATCTGCTGCCGCCGGAGATCGCCTTCGGTGGCGCGATCCTGGCGCTCTCCTTGTTTGGCGCGGCGAACCTTCGCGATCTGGTGGCCGACCTGAATTGGCCGATCCTGATCATGCTCGCCGCTATGATCCCCATCGGGGAGGCAGTGGCGACCACTGGCCTGGCCAACGCTTCGGCCGAAGCGGTCATCGACATGATTGGCTCCGACCATCCCACGCTGCTTCTCGCAAGCCTGCTGTTCTGTGCCGTGGTGCTCACGCCCTTCGTCAATAACGTCTCGGCAGCGGTCGCGCTGGCGCCCATCGCTATTGCGGTAGCGAAAGGGGCGGGAGTCGACCCTGAGCCCTATCTGATTGCGGTCGCGATCGGTGTTTCCCTCGACTTCCTCACCCCCTTCGGTCACCACAACAACGCCCTGGTGATGAGCGTCGGCGGCTACCGCTTCCTCGACTTTCCGCGTCTCGGAGTGCCACTCGTGCTGCTCGCCGGCGGGGCGGCGATTCTGGGTATTCACATCGTCTATTTCTAAGCTGCGCACGGTCCGGCCTGCGCCGTCCGGCGCCCGCGCAAATCCGTTTCCGAAAGCCCGGCGAGAAAGGAAAATCCTCATATTGTAAAACTCTACTCATTAGGTAGTCTTTTAGTGTCTACTTTAGAAGGAGAACAAGAAAATGGGGGCGAATTCAGCAACTTACCTGGCCGCAGGGCTGGGCGCGATGCTGCTGGCCAGCGGCTTTCCCAGTTATGCGAAGGCTCAATCGGCGGCGGAGCTTCAAGCCCAGATCCAGGCGCTGCAGTCCCAGCTGCAGATGCTGCAAAGCCAGGTCAATCAGGCGCAGGCGGCAACGGCACGCGCGGAAGCCAACGCAGCAGCAGCGCGGAGCGCGGCGGCGTCTGCCGCGCCAGCGGCCGATGACGGCAACGACATCTCGGTGAAGTGGAAGGGCGCGCCGGAGATCTCGAGCAAGGACGGGGACTTCAAGTTCAAGGTCCGCGGCCGGGTCTTTGCCGACTACACCAATGCCGATCAGGATGAGACCATCACCGGCGCGCCGGACGTCAACGCCACGGAAATCCGTCAGGCGCGGCTCGGCGTGGATGGCGTGATGTTCTCCGACGTCAAATACCGTTTCGAGATGAACTTCGCCGACGGGGCGGAGATCTACGACGCCTGGGTCAGCTACACGGGACTTCCCGTGGACCTCACCCTGGGCCAGTTCAAGACCTACAACTCGCTCGAGGAGCTGATGAGTTCCAGCTACACGACCTTCATGGAGCGGGCGGCCATCACCGATGCGTTTGGCCTCGAGCGCCAGGTGGGTGCCGGTGCCGATATCAAGCGCGAGCAATGGACCCTCGGTGCTGGCATCTTCGGCGCCAACGCGGCCGACTCCGCCTTCGACGAGGGAAGCACGTACGCTGCTCGCGGCACGGTCGCGCCTATCCTAACTGAGGATAAGGTGCTGCATTTCGGCGCTAGCGTCCGCCATCGCGAGCATGGCGATCTGCCGGAATACCGCTACAGCCAGCGCGCCGACGATTTCCATCTCACCGATCGCTTCGTCGATACTGGGGAGATCGGAACCAGCGATACCCTATGGGGCCTGGAACTCGCCGGGGTATGGGGTCCGCTCTCCGTTCAGAGCGAGTACATGCAAAACAAGGTGGATGCGCCGAGCTTCGGCTTCGATCCCGTCTATGACGCTGGTACGCCGATATCAGCTACTTCCTGACCGGCGAGCACCGCCCCTACGACGAAGGTGTCTTCGGCCGCGTGAAGGTCAAGAATCCCGTGGGTGACGGTGGCTGGGGCGCCTGGCAGGTCGCCGCCCGGTACGACACCATCGACCTGTCCGAGGGCGGCTGCGCCGAATGCGGCACCCAGGACACCTGGCTGCTCGGCGTCAACTGGCACCTCAACGACTATACGCGCCTGATGCTCAACGTCGCCCAGTCCGAGATTGACGGCGGCATCAACAACGGTGCCGATATCACCGGTGTCGCCATGCGTGCTCAGGTGGACTGGTAGGCTCGATCCCGACCCGCTGCTGTTCTGCGCGATTGCAGAGGGGAGAGTGATGCGGCTCTCCTCTCTGTGACCCAAGTTGTCGGATCAGTAGCTACTGCGTCTCAGACAAAAAACGAATCTCTGCGCAAAGGCCGGCTGGCGCGCGCCGAGATAAGACAAGGCGGCCGCCGAGTTTTCGCGCGCAGACATCGACAATCGCAAGGCCAAGACCGCTTCCGATCGGTGTCCGGTTACTCCCCCGGAAAAACGGATCGGTCGCGCGATCGATCTCCTCGTCTGACATGCCGGGACCTTCGTCTTCCACCGCGATTCCGGCGCCGGTCCAACGGATCTCCACCGAACCGCCGGGTGGGGAGTGGTTCTGCGCATTCTCGATCAGATTGCGCAAGGCGAGGACGAGCAGCGTCTCGTTCGTGGCGATGTCGATATCGTCCAAGTCAGGATCGATGTGAAGCCGAATCTCCGGGTCATCGGCGCCTGTCGTATGGCCCGCGACCGCTTCCTGCACCACTTGGGAAAGACGAACCTGATGTGTATCGGCTGTGGCGGCTTCCGCCTCGGCCATGGCGAGTAGTTGGCGCACCAGCCGCGTCGTGCGCGTTACCCCTGTCAGGATATTGCTCAGGGCCGTGCTTCGTACCGACTGCTTGTCCGACTTCAAGGCAATTTCGGCCTGAGTCTTCAGACCGCTCAGCGGCGTCTTGAGCTCATGAGCGGCATAGGCGAGGAACTGGCGCTCATGCCCGCGCATATCCTCAAGGCGGTTGAACAGCTCGTTGAGGCTTTCGATCAGCGGACGGATCTCGGCGGCGGTCTTGGGGCCGGAGTCGGGGAAGGGACGAAGGTCATCGGCATCGCGCCGGCGAAGAGTTGACGCAAGCGACGAAAGAGGCTGAAGACCGCGGCCCACGCCGATCCAAAGGATCACGGCGAGCGCTGGGAGGATAAGAGCCATGGGAATGGCCAATCCCTTGACCACGTCGTTCACGAGGCGCGATCGGATATCGAGATTGTCACCGACGAGAACCTGCACCCCGCGCTCTTCGTTCTGGACGGCGTAGACCCGCCATGTCTCGCCGTCGATGGTTCTCTCGGCGAAGCCCTCTGTGTGGTCCGACAGCCGCTCCGTCGGGGCGCTCGCCGATTTTCCGACGAGATCTCCGCTCAGCGACCAGATCTGGCAGGAGAGCTGGCGTTCGTAAGTCGCATCCTGGGGATCGGGCAGGGGGGCAGCATCCAGAGATGCGACAGCCGTACCGATCTCCTGGCTGTCGATGAGGGATGACACCATGCGCGCGGCCTCCCTCAGCCTGGCGTCTAGCACGCGCTCGACCTGGGCCTCGGTGCTGAAATAAACCCAAGCCGTGGCCGAGAGCCACAGAAGGCCCGTGGCCGCGATCAGGATTCCGAAAAGGCGGGCACGCATCGACATCACGAAGACTCCCGCAACCTGTAGCCAACGCCGCGCACCGTCTCGATGAAGCGATTGCCGAACTTGGCGCGCAGATGATGGATATGGACTTCGACGGCGTTGCTCTCCACGCCTTCCTGGAATCCGTAGAGCTGGTCTTCCAGCTGGCCGCGCGAGAGGATGGCGCCAGGGTGCTCCATCAACGCGTTGAGGATAGTGAATTCCCTGCGCGAGAGCCGGAGCATCTCGCCATCTCTGCCGGCTTCCATCCTGGACGGGTCCAGCGTCACGCCGCCGAATTCGAGCAGCATCTTCTGTCGCCCGTTGGCGCGCCGGATCAGCGCTCGCAGGCGGGCACCCAATTCCTCGAGATCGAAGGGCTTGCCGAGATAATCGTCGGCTCCGCCATCGAGGCCTTCGATCCGGTCGCGGACGCTGTCCAGCGCCGTCAGCATCAGCACCGGGGTCGCATCGCCGCGGCGGCGCATGTCCCGCAACAGCTCCTGGCCGCTTCCGTCCGGCAGCATGATGTCGAGGGCGATCGCAGCGAAGCCGCCGGCGCGCAGCGCTGCATCGCCCTCAGCGACAGAAGTGGCGAGATCGGCCGTGAAGCCGTTCATCTCCAAACCGACCTTCAGGCCGTCTCCAAGTAGCTCGTCGTCTTCGACGATGAGGATGCGCAAGGTCGCTCTCCAGGTTTCAACGTTGTTGCCTCAGATCGTCCGGCGAGCTTAAGGCTGCCTTAAGCTGAGCTCCCCACCTCCCCATCCGACAACGATGAAGGGGTGGTACGATGATCTTTAGAGGCTTGCTCGTCGCATTATGCTTGCTGACTTTGCCCGAGCCGGGGCAGGCGCAAGTCGGGCCGCCGCTCGATGCGGACGAGGCCTTTGCGCTCTCCGTCGACCGGACGTCGTCCGCGGCGCTCCGGCTGAATTGGCAGATCGCCGATGGATATTATCTCTATCGCGACCGTATCGAACTGACGTCCGAAAACGGAGAGCAGGTGGTCATCGACGCGCCGCCGGGAAAGCCGAAGGACGACCCCTATTTCGGCCGGCTCGAAATCTATCATGGTTCGGTAACGGCGACCGTATCCGAAGAGACGTTGAAAGCAGCGAGCGGGTCGCTGACTCTCACCTATCAAGGATGCCAGGAAGACGGCATCTGCTATCGGCCCCAATCCAAGCGTCTCGATCTCGACAATCTTGATTCCCCGTCCTCCGATGGGGTCGGCTTGGCGGCAGCGCCGAGGTCCGGTGAGGGCAGAGGCGTTCCGGATATCTGGCAGCGTCCCGATGCCAAAGAGAGCGCGGCAACGATGCCGGGTTCCGCGGTGGCTAGTTCGAGCGCGAAGTCCGCGCAATCCGCATCTCCTTCTTCAGACGTGGACCTGGACGAATCTGCCGGATTGATCGACGGGCTTTTGAGGGATGGCGGCAGTTTGTGGGTGATTGCGGCTTTCTTCGCACTCGGCCTCGGCCTCGCCTTCACCCCCTGCGTGCTTCCCATGTATCCGATCCTTGCAGGCCAGCTTGCAAGGAATGGAGAGGAGCTCTCCGCCTCCAGGGGCTTCGTCCTTTCGGCAAGCTACGTGTTTGCGATGGCGCTGGCTTTTGGGCTGCTTGGCGTGGCCGCGGCCTGGTCAGGGCAAAACCTTCAAATGGTGCTTCAGTCGAATGTCGCGATTATTGCTGTCGCCGCCATGTTCTTTGCGCTGGCGATGTCGATGTTCGGTCTGTTCGAACTCAGACTGCCCGCAACCTGGTCGAACCGCGTTGCTGCCTTGCCGGTTGGGCGAGGTAGCGGCGTGGTCTCAAGCGCCGGACTGGGTTTCACCTCCGCATTGATCGTGGGGCCGTGCGTGACCGCACCTTTGGCGGGCGGGCTGCTCTATATCGCCAAGACGGGTGACCTGGGGCTAGGGGGCGCCTCGCTGTTTGCGCTGGGGTTCGGCCAGGGAGTTCCCCTGATCGGTCTCGGGACCCTTGGGGCGGGTGCTCTGCCCAAGCCCGGTCCTTGGATGGCGTACGTCACGCGCGGCTTCGGCTTCGTCTTCCTTGCGCTTGCCGTTTGGATGCTCTCGCGCATCCTGCCGGCTGCCGCGTCGCTGTTCCTCTGGTCCGTCCTGCTGATTGGGACCGGCGTCTTCGTCGGAGCATTCGATCAGCTCGCGCATCAAATGACGCCCCTTCGCAGGCTCGCGCAATCAGCCGGCATCATCGCTGTGCTGTACGGCGCGATTCTCGGGATCGGCGCCGGAGCTGGCGGGACAGATCCGCTCCACCCGCTTGGCCATCTGGCAGCGGCCCAGCATGGTCCCGGCAAGACACCCGATTTCCGGGCACTGGAGAACGCGTCTGACTTGGCCGGCCATCTCGGCGAGTCGGAGGAGCCAACCCTCATCTACGTCACTGCCGACTGGTGCGCAGCCTGCCAGACCATCAAACGTCACGTCTTCGCCGATGCCGAGGTGAATGAGCGGATGGCCGGTCTTCAGCTACTCAAGATCGACGTGACGGACATGGATTCGGAGCGGGCCGCTCTGATCCGCGAACTCGGCGTGGCTGGGCCGCCCACCATGCTCTTCCTGAACCGGGAAGGCCAGGAGCCCTTCGGCACGCGACTGATCGGCGAAGTGTCGCCCCGGCAATTCGTCGAAGCCGCCCTTCGTGTGGCCCCTCCCAAACGCACCCCCCACTAAGGAGATGAGACATGAGCTTCGCTCTCGACCGACGAACTTTTCTTGCCGCAACGCTTGTTGGCGCCGCTTCCCAAATCGCCAGCCGCAGCTTCGCCGCATCGGACCCGCTCTCCGAGAAGGCCGTGTTCTACGACCCGGAGGTGCCGGTGTCGGGCAATCCGAAAGGCGACGTAACCATCGTCGAATATTTCGACTACCAGTGCCGCTACTGCAAAGAGGGCTTTCCGGCCGTGGCGAGGTTTGTGGCGGAAGACGGGAATATCCGGCACGTCCTGAAAGACTGGCCGATCTTAGGAACGCCCTCCCTCTATGCATCCCGCCTGACCCTGGCGGCCGGCAAGGCTCATGGAAAAGCCTTCGAGGCTTTGATGCAGACGAAGGCCCGGCTTTCGGAAGAGGCGATCGACGCAAAGCTAGCTGAGGCGGGGTTCGAGGTAGCGAGGCTGCAGCGCGCCTACGAGCAGGATAAAGCCAGGGTCGACCAAATCATCAGCCGCAACAACACCCAGGCCGAGGCCTTCGGGTTCTTCGGAACGCCGGCATATGTCGTCGGAAATGTCGTGCTGCCTGGCGTCGCGCAGCTCGATGAGTTCAAGCGCGCCGTCGACAAAGCCCGCAGTGAAGAAGGCTAACGGACGAACCGGCGGACTGAGGTTTCAGATCGCCGTCTCACCACAGACCCTCAATGGCCGGAACACCGAAAGCCGGTCCAGCAACCACGGAGACCCTCAATGTTTCAGCGGATGAATGCCTGTCTGATCGCCGCCGCCATGCTCGTTTGCCTGGCCTCAGGAGTTGCAGCGCAAGGGGCCGAAACCGGCGACGACGCGTTGATGCCGGCGGTGCCGTTCGGCAAATTTACCCCCGTGCCGAATGGCCATTACCGCCCCGATCCGTCTGAAGTCTACAAGGCGGTGATCCGACTGACGACGAAAAGCGAAGCGGACGATAAGCCGAACCAGAGCCTTGCGAAGGTGGGGAGACTGGTCAATCTGTTCGTTTCCGAGGGCGTACCGCTGGACCACCTCAAATTCGTCGTCGACGTGCACGGACCGGCAACGCCGATCGTCCTGAACGACGAGCAATACGCCAAGCGCTTCGGCACAAAAAATCCCAATCTCCCCCTAATTAAGGCTTTGGGAGAGGCAGGCGTTCCCGTCCATGTCTGCGGACAGGCGCTCGCCGGTCATGAGTTCGAGCAGGACTGGGTCGATCCCAATGTCAGTGTCGATCTCAGTGCGTACATGACGGTCATCCTCAGCCAGGGATACGCGCACCTATCGCTTTAGGTCGTGCAGGACGAGGCTATTGAGACCCGCTCGATCGCCTCGTCGCAAAACTCTTCAAGCCGCAAATCACATCGATTTCTGGGAGTATCGCGATGATCGCGTCGAGCACACGAGACGAAATGAATGATTGGGGGAAAGCACTCGCCTTGCGGGCTTCGTCTTTCTCCATGGGTTTCGTCTTCTTCGCGGGCGCTTGGCGGCGCTTCTACAATGCGCCCGCCAAGCTCGATGTGAACAGCGTCCATTTCCTTGGCAACAAATTGGTGGGGGCGGCGCCGGGCTCTCCCATCGAAAGCGTGGTCCACTGGGTGCTGGCGCGACCGGCGATCGCGGATTTTGCGACCCACGCCCTGACCCTCGGCGAAGGGCTGGCGGGGCTCGGACTGATGCTGGGGGCGCTGACGCGAATCTCGGCGCTGGGAGCGGCGCTCCTGAATATCGCGCTGATGCTGATCTTCGGCTGGCAGGGCTATGAGTGCCTAGACGAGTGGACCATGGCGGCTTTGGGCTTCGCTATCTCGGTCAGCGTGATGGTTTACGGGCCGAGCATTTATTCATTGGATAATATCGTGGGTCTCGACGTGCTACGCAGCCTGTTCACTAGACCTGTGGCGATCGGGCTGACGGTCTTTTCCATCCTCTTCACGGTCAGCTTCTACGCATATTATTTCGGTTTCTGGAATCTGGAGCGGCGCACCGGTGTGTCCGCATATCGCATCGTTGCCGAAGCGGGTCCGTCAGCCGATATAGCCACGCTCTATGTGAATGCAGGAGCCTCGCCAAATGCGGCGTATGTCCGGTCGATCGCCTATCACCTGAAGGATGGACGCGAAGTCGTCCAGCAGGCCGACGAGATCGAGGTCGTCAGAAGCCATTTCGAACCCTGGTCTCAATCCGGCTCGGTCGCCGATGAGGTTCTGCTGCTCCGGCTGGGCTCGAAAACGGATATCCGCATTCCCGCAGGGACGGCATCTGCGACCATCGATCTTATCGGCAATGAGGATCAAACCGTGACGTTCGAGTAGGTGGGGTCGACTCATTTCGAGGCGTTCGCCCCCACTCCCTGAGAGTACCTAGGCCACCTCAAGGACTCGCGGCTTGGCCTGAGATGAATCGATAGCGCTCGATCTATCGTGGCTCCTGCTGCTTGTCGGGCCGTTCGATCGGCGGCGTGATGCTCAAGGTGAGACGGATCAGCTCAGCGCGGCTCCGCGCCCCGGTCTTGCGAAACACGGATCCGATCTGAGACTTCACCGTCTCGTTCGAAACCGACCTCTGTGCCGCGATGTTCTGGGTGGTCATCCCGATCACCAGGAGGCGGCAGACATCCGCCTCAGCCTCTGTGAGCTTGTAGCATCTTGCGACAGCGGGGACTGAAAACGGCCGCGGATTATCCGGGTCGATGATGAAGAGCAGAGCGCCCTTGAGATGGCGGTCGACCTCTCCCGCGGCATCTCGAACGGGAGTGATCTCCAGAAGGAAGGGATAGGCTCGGCTTCGACGCTCCACAGTCAGCAGCTTCTCCGCAATATTGCTCTCCCCCTGCGCGGTCGAGACGGCCTCAACGATGCTGACCTTGAGGGCAGCCGCGGTCTCCGGGTTCGAGCAGACGATATGTTTGTTTCTGCCCAAGCCGATCCCGTCGCCCAGCGAGAAGATGCGGCCGGCTTCCTTGTTGGCGATCACGACTTCGCCCCGGTCAGAGACGACGCACACCCCCACCTTGACGTGATCGAGTGCCGTCAGCACCGCGTGATAGTGAGCGCGCAGGATTGCGAAGGAGCGGTGCAGCTCCACCACCTTTGCCAGATGTGGGAAAACCGCCTGAGCACGGTGCCTTTGCTCTTCGGAAATTCGATCCAACTGGTCGGGAAATTGAAGCGTCACCGTATCGCTCCAACCGGGCGAGCTGTTGAGACGCGCCCCGCCGCGCCGCAGGACGCCGACCCTCTCCTTGAGCCAAGCGTAATCGGGGCGTTCCGCGATCCTGTCGAGATCCGGCACCAGATCCTGATCGATAATGAGGGTGCAGGCGGGTTCGCTCTGTAGCGGCTGCCACCCGTCCTGATCGTATTGCAGCAGGTTCTCGAAATAATATTCGATGTCGCCAGAGGTATAGAGGCCGTTGTGGTTCTGGATCGAAAAGGGTTGCCCCGTTTGGTCCACGGCGAAGAGCACGACGCCCTTCGCGCCCGCGATCTCGGCAACCGCTGCGAGCGCTTGCTCCCAGAATTCGTCTGACGTCACGGCGTCATAGATCCTCGGTAGTAACGAGAGATCCTTGGCGCCGGTCATCGTCTAGTCTCCGAGAGTTTTATCGGGTGGCCGGTGGGCGGTGCAGCTGCGGGGGCGATTTTCAGGCAAAGGTTGCAATTCCGTGGATAAAACTACCGGACCGGAGGCGCCTGCCTTCCGCAGGAAAAATCCTGAAACCCACTGTTATAATTATGCTTTTTCCGGTATCGCGAGCCCCTCTTGCGGCCGGTCGGAAAGTCTAGATTGTGCAGGTTCCGCAGGGGCATACAACCCCAAGTTAAAAATTTATGAAAACTATAACCTCTCCCCCTTTTGGGGGATGCGTAGGTTGTAGAGAGCGGGACAACATCCCTGTCCGCATATGAGGAGCGGCGACGGACGTTCAAGTTTGGAGGTGAGCGGAACCGATCGGGTGGACGCAAATGCAACCAGATTTTCGTGCCCGGCCCGGGCCTGCGGCGTCGCCCGCGCCGGCTGCTTCTTAAGTGGCTCCGGTCGAACACCTTCGGCAAAAGCGGTGTTGCGACCGAATACTTTGAAAGGCGAAGCAGGTTTTTCGTCAGATTGAGTTTAACTAAACATTAACGTTTCGCTTCACTCGGGAGCCAGACGTGTTTTATCGTTTAGGTTGAAGATCGACAGCCAGGAGTAGTGCTGTGTCTCGGAGTACAATCGCAGTTGTCGACGATCATCCGGTCTTTTTGGAGGGCCTCGCAGCCCTCCTGTCATCCCGGAGGGATCTGGAGCTTTTGGCCCGCGGCGCGTGCGCCAACGACGCGGTCTCGCTCGCCGAGCAATATCAGCCCGACGTTCTCGTGATGGACTTGAATCTTCCAGGGAATGCCCTGGAGGCGATCCACCAGGTTCGCAGTTCCGGGTCTTCGACCAGGGTGCTCGTCTTCACGGCCTCCACAAACGTGAACCATGCCGTCAGCGCTCTGGAATCGGGCGCGTGGGGATATGTCGTGAAGGGCAGCACCGCGGCGGAATTTTTCGAAGCGGTCAACTGCGTCCTTCAGAACCAGACCTACATCACCCCGAGTTTCGCCGCCCAGGTCATCAGCGCCCTGCGCGCAGCCTCTGCGCCGGACAATGTGAAGAGCGTCAAGTTCAGCGTCCGCGAAGAGCAGATCATCCAGCTCCTCTATCTCGGCAGGACGAACAAGGAGATCGCGAACAAGCTCGATCTCAGCGAGAAGACGGTGAAGCACTACATGACCCTGCTCATGCAGAAGCTTCATGCCCGCAACCGCGTTGAAGTGGTTCTCGCCGTTCAGAAGCTCGGCGCCGTGCCGCCCTCGGCCCAGCCCCACGCATCGGATATGGCTCTGATCAACTAACGCTCGGCCTCGGCCAGCCTTCGCCTAGTCGTGCGGAAGCCTCACGGTCAGCTCCGCTCCGCCATCGTCGCGGGAGAGGATTTGCAGCGTGCCGCCGCATGCATGCACGCGGTTTCGCAAGCCGAGCAAGCCGAGCCGGGGACGATCCGAATCCCCCGACCGGTCATCCGACAGTCCCGGCCCCCGATCTCTGATCGTCAAAACGATTTCCTGATCGAGGCTTGCGAGTATCACCTCTTGTCCCTTGCCCTCGGCGTGATGGATGGCGTTCATGAGCCCCTCCTGCACGATGCGGTAGAGGCACGTCTTCAGCTCTTCTGGCAGCGCGTGCTCGCAGAGGATTTCCGTATAGACCTGGGTGTCTGTCAGCTGTTCGTGGCGCGAGACGGCAAGACGCACGCACTCTTCCGGGGAAAGCTCCGATAGCTCGGGAAGCACCAGGCCCCTGGACAGAAGCCGCAGCTGTGCAATCGCTTCGCTCAGAAGAGGCCGGGGGCAACCGGCTTGCGCAGGGTTCGCGGTGGAACGCTCGCCGACCGACCCATCGGCTTCCTTGTCGGCCGTCTGCTCCAGCATCGCCAAGCTTAACAGCTGCATGGGGCCGTCATGAATATCGGCACCGACACGGCTGAGAAGATGCTCGTTGATCTGGACCGCGTTGCGACGCGATTCCTCTGCGTCTTGTCGGAGAATGTTGTTCCGGGCGGCAAGCTGGCGCGCGAACCGGTACTGGCGAAAGCGCTTCCTCTGCTGATGGCGAAGCAGAACCGAGGAGCTGCGGAGAAGCGAGAAGAGAAGGATCACGGCCAGCAACGTTATCGCGAGCCGGATGGCCCAGCTGCCGGAGATGATGGCTATCGTCCGCCGATGCAGCTGGTCGAACTCGCCGATAAAGGCGCCGACCGCGATCACCCGATCGGACTTGTCGAAGATGGGGAAGTAGATAGTGCCGAATGTCGGTTCGTTGGTGACTTCGCGGCGGCGTGACAGATGGCTGTCGGTATTCTCGTAGGTCGCGACGACCTTCCCTTCGGCGGCTCGCTTTATGTCTTGAGGATGCAACGCCTCGGAGAGGGGCGTATTCGAAGTGTTGTAGAGGACGGTGCCGCCGGCGGTCAGGATTTGGACCGCCTCGAACTCGGGTGAGCGCCGCCACTCGCCGAACGCCTCGTCGAGTGCCTTGCGGCTCTCGGTGGACAAGCGTCCGGTGGAGACCAGCTCCTCCCGGTAGGGGGCCATGCGCATCTGCACCAGGCTGGAGACGACATCACCGCTATCCCGCCGGAGATTGCTGATGGTCCATTGGGTCTGAAGAATCCCCGAGACGAGCGTCAGGAACAGGTAGATCGCGACCACCGACATAAGGAGGCGGCCGCTGAGCCCGACAGTGCTCCACCGCCGCCCGAGCCTCGATAGCCATCGGCTGATGGGAGAGTCGGACCAAAGTCGGGTCAGACTCCAGACGGAAGGTCCAGTTCGGACCACGTCCGAAGTCCGTACGGATCGTCCGACCTTCCGATCTACCGCCATCTCACGACTTTCACCGAAGATGCCTCAACCATCCTCGTCTGCAGGTTGCAGCCGAGGGCAATCATTTTAGGGACGTGGCGCGTGGGAACAACCCACGATTGTGCAGTGATCGCCAGCCCTGAGGATCAGGCCGCGGAGCGTATTGGCCGCGGAGCCAGAGGAGAGCGGAGACATGGGCGTTAAACTCAACCAAGCCGATCTTGAGTTCATACTGCGTCAGATCAAGATCTCGGAGGCCCATGCGGCCGGCACGCCTCTGACGGAAATCTACGTCGATCCCGAAGGCAATGTCGTCGCGCCCGGTACGCCCGGAGCAGCGCTCGCCATCCCCGATCCTCATGTGCCCTATGGGCTGCGAACCGTCGATGGCACCTACAACCATCTCGAACCCGGTCGCGAAACTTGGGGCGCCGCGGACCAGCCCATGCCGCGGCTTTTCGATCCGAGTTATATCAACGACACCGATGGCGACTCCATCGATTTCGACGGTCCCGGGCCAGCGCCCGCCCTGGTGAATGGGAACTATGGCGCTCCCGGTGACCTAGTGGACGCCGATCCGCGCGAGATCTCCAATCTCATCGTCGACATGAGCTTCAACAACCCGGCCGCCATTGTGGCCGCGCTGACCCACGCGGGGTCGGAGACCATCTACGGCCCGGGCGGCACTCTGGAGGGCGGCGACCTCGACACGGTTCAGACCGCCTATGCGACGCTCATCTCCGTGCTTGGCGATGCCGGCGCGACGGATCTCGACAAGGAAGCGGCCCAAACGGTCTTCGACGATCTGATCGCGTCCCTGGGGATCGAAGCGGCCAACGGTTCGATCATCCTTCCGAACGTCGCCCCGGACGAGGGATTGTCCGCGCCGTTCAACGCATGGATGACGTTCTTTGGCCAGTTCTTCGATCACGGCCTCGATCTCATCACCAAGGGCGGCAACGGCACCATCTATGTGCCGCTCGCCCCCGACGACCCGCTCGTCACTCACGGCCCTGACGGAATCCCCAACAGCGGCGACGAGGTGCCGCCGCAGATGGCCTTCATGGTCCTGACCCGTGCGACGCCGGACGGGGAGTCTCATACCAACACCACGACTCCGTTCGTCGACCAGAACCAGACCTACACGTCCCATCCTTCGCACCAGGTCTTCCTGCGCGAGTATGAGCTCGACGAGAACGGTCATCCCATCGCGACCGGGCGCCTG
Source organism: Methyloligella halotolerans (assembly GCF_001708935.1). GTDB lineage: Bacteria > Pseudomonadota > Alphaproteobacteria > Rhizobiales > Methyloligellaceae > Methyloligella > Methyloligella halotolerans. The sequence continues at coordinate 14,838 of NZ_MASI01000013.1, read as the reverse complement.
CTGGATGGCGAGGCCGGAGGCCTTCCCACATGGGCGGACATCAAGGCTCAGGCCCGGGACATGCTCGGTATCGAGCTGACCGACAACGACATTCTCAACCTGCCGCTACTCCGCACGGACCAGTACGGCAATTTCATCCCTGATCCGGTCACCGGCAATCCGCAGCTCGTCATCGGGCTCGGCCCGGACGGCATCCCGAACACGGCCGACGACCTGACGGTGTCGGGCACGTCCACGGATCCAGTGAACACCTTCGCCGCCAACGCCATTCGGACCGCACACGCCTTCCTCGACGACATCGCCCACAACGCGGTTCCGGGGATGTACGACAGCGACGGCGATCACATTCCCGACACGTTCAAGACGGCGGATTCCGATCCCGACATCAGCGGTCCGGGGGATCAGCAGCCGGTCGGAACCTACGACGACGAGCTGCTCGACCGTCACTTCATCACCGGCGATGGCCGCGGCAACGAGAATATCGGCCTGACCGCCGTCCATCACATCTTCCACTCCGAGCACAACCGGCAGGTGGAGGCCCAGAAGGCCACCATTCTCGCCAGCGGCGATCTCGACTTCATCAACGAGTGGCTGCTTGAGGATGTGACGACGGTCCCGACCAGCAGCGCCGGCCTCCACTGGGACGGCGAGCGTCTCTTCCAGGCCGGCAAGTTCGCCACCGAGATGCAGTATCAGCACCTTGTGTTCGAAGAGTTCGCGCGCAAGATCCAGCCCAACATCGACCCATTCGTCTTCAACAACGTCACCGATGTGGATCCCTCGATCTTCGCGGAATTCGCCAACACGGTTTACCGGTTCGGCCACTCCATGCTGACCGATGATCTGCCGCGCCTGTTTGCTGACGGCACCGAAGACGACGTCGGTCTGATCACGGCATTCCTCAACCCCGTTCTGTTCACCCAGAACACCGCCAATGGGTTCGCCATCTCAGCCGACGAGGCGTCTGCTGCGGTCATCCGCGGCCTGACCGGCGTGCAAGGCAACGAGATCGACGAGTTCGTGGTCAACGCCCTGCGCAACAATCTGCTCGGCCTGCCCCTCGACCTTCCGGCGATCAATATCGCCCGTGGGCGCGACACCGGCGTGCCGACCCTCAACGAGGCCCGCGAGCAGCTTTATGCAGCTTCGAGCTCGACCTTCCTCAAGCCCTACGACAACTGGGTGGACCTTGCGGCCAACCTGAAGAATCCGATCTCGGTCGTGAACTTCATCGCCGCCTACGGCACCCACGAGTCCATCACGGGCACCCTCCAGCAAAAGCGCGATGCCGCCATCCTGCTGGTGATGGGCGGCGCGGGACAGCCCGCCGATCGCATGGAGTTTCTGACCTCCACCGGCGCATGGGCCGGCGTCGAGACCGGCCTCAACACCATCGATCTTTGGATCGGCGGTCTCGCCGAGGCCATCATGCCTTTCGGCGGCATGCTGGGCTCCACCTTCAACGCCATCTTCGAAATGCAGATGGAAAGCCTGCAGGACGGCGACCGCTTCTATTACCTGTCGCGGACCCAGGGCCAGAATTTCCTCAACGAGCTCGAGAACAACTCCTTCGCCAAGCTGATCCTGGCGAATACGAGCCTGGCGCAGCCGGGTGCCGACGGCATTCGCGGCACCGACGACGATGTCGTGACCCATCACATCGGTGCGGATGCGTTCGCGAACTATGACCACGTGTTGGAGGTCAATCAGGCGAACCAGCTCGAGCCCGATCCGGTCGGCAACGATCCGATCCTGGAGGCTCTCGGGCTTGGAAAGGTCCAGCGGGACGATCTGTCGACCCCGGGGCCGGATGCCAATTACATCCGCTACACCGGCGGCGAGCACATCGTCATCGGCGGCACCGAAGGCAACGATACCATCATCTCCGGCTTCGGCGACGACAGCATCTGGGGTGACGCGGGCGACGACCGCATCGAGGCGGGCGCCGGCGTGGACCTCGTCAATGGCGGCGCGGGCGACGACATCATCACCGACAGCGGCGATTCCGGCGACTTCCTGAAGGGCGAAGACGGCAACGACGTCATCGCCAACTCCAACGGCCTCGACATCATCATGGGCGGCAGGGGCAAGGATGCCATCTTCGTCGGCGTCGACGACACTGAGGTGTTCGGCGGCGAGGGTGACGACTTCATCCTCGGCGGCGACGGCGTCGACTTCCTGCTCGGCAACGAAGGCGACGACTGGATCGAGGCAGGCGGCGGCTTCGACACCACGGCCGGCGACAACTCGGAGCTGTTCTTCAACTCCGCGATCGTCGGCCATGACGTGATGTTCGCCGGAAACGACGAGCACGATTTCGACGCCGAGTCCGGCGACGACATCATGGTCCAGGGCGAAAGCGTCATGCGAAACGAGGGCATGTTCGGCTTCGACTGGTCGATTTTCAAAGGCGTGAGTTTCGACGCCAGGGCCGATCTGCGTGTCCCGATCTTCACTACCGAGCAGGCCGACATCCTCCGGAACCGCTTCGACAAGGTCGAGGCGCTCTCGGGCTGGGTGCACGACGATATCCTGACCGGTGACGACCGCGTTGCGGGGGTTCCTGCGCCGGGCGCCACCGTGGCGACGACCGAAGGCATCTTCTTCAACGACGGTCTGAACCAGGAGGGCATTGATCGTATCGCCGGCCTGTCGGAGATCGTCTCCCTAGAGCCGGGTCAGGAGTTCTTCGAAGGCAACATCCTGATCGGCGGTGCCGGCAGCGACATCCTTCAGGGCAACGGCGGCAACGACATCATCGACGGCGATCGTTGGCTCAACGTCCGGATCAGCATCCGCGACAATGCCGGCAACGAGATCGGCACCGTGGACAGCATGAAGCACGTCTTCGACAGCAGTGCGCCCAACGTGGCGCTCGGCTGGGCCGGAAAATCGCTCTTTGAGCTGATGGTCAACCGCGTCATCAGCCCGACGCAACTCCATATCGTCCGCGAGATCCTCACCGACAGCAATCCGGACGATATCGACGTCGCCGTCTTCAACGACGTCTTCGAGAACTACACGATCATCGCCGACGACGCGACGCGCACCCTGACCGTGCGCCAGGACACGGTGTCCAATGTGGTCGATCCCGCGACCGGCCGGGCGCTGCTCTCCGACGACACGGACATCGTGCGCAATGTCGAGCAGCTCCGCTTCTCCGACGGCAATGGCGGCTTCGTCTTCATCAACACCTCGCAGTTCTTCAACGAGCCGGCGACGGGTGCACCCGTCATCGACGACCTGACCCCGACCGAGGGCCAGGTCCTGACCGCCGACGTGTCGAGCATCCAGGACGCCAACGGCGTGGGACCGCTGCAATTCCAGTGGCAGATGTCCACGGATGGCGGCGCCACGTGGACGAACACCTGGGACAATCTCCAGTTTACCTCCGATGCCACCTTCGTTCCGAATGAAGGCATCTTCGGCTTCGCCTCCCAGGTGGGAAGCCTCCTGCGGGTGCGCGTCTCCTTCACGGACGGCACCGGCTTCGACGAGACGCTGTTCTCCGCTCCGACCGGGGTCGTGGGCGACAACTGGACCCGCGGTCTCTTCACCGGCAGCACCTTCAACGGCACCGAAGGCGACGATATCGCTCTCGGTGGCGATACCTTCTTCGGGGCCGGCGTCGCCGATACCTTGAACGGCAACGGCGGCGACGACTTCCTGAGCGGGCGTGGCGGTAACGACTCCATCAACGGTGGCGCCGGCAACGACACCATCGACGGTGGATCGGGCAACGACTCCATCAATGGCGGTGCCGGAGACGACAGCATCAACGCCGGAAGCGGCAACGACACCATTGCCCAGCTCAGCACCGACGGCCGGGATATCATCGATGGCGGCACCGGCGTCGATACGTATCAGCTCAACGGTGTGGCGGGCAGCGAGACCTTCACGGTCTACTCTCGTGCGGCTGCGCTGGCCAATATCTCGGGCCTCACCCTGGCCGCGTCCACAGAGATCGTCATCGCCCGCAATGGCGTGGCGATCGCCGAGCTCGACAATATCGAGGAGATCCGCGTCAACACCCTGCAGGTCACCTCTCCGGGCGGTGCAGGGGGCGGCGCCAATGGCGGCGACACCATCCAGGTGATCGGCGACTTCACCGGCACGAGCCTCAACTTCAACACCATCACCATCGACGGCACGCCCGGCGACGACACGATCGACATCACGTCGCTGCAGTCGGCCCATCGCATCGTGTTCAAGTCGAATGGCGGCAACGACACGATCATCGGCGACCTCCGTCCGCAAGACGTGATCGAGCTCCCGAATGGCAGCTCTGTGTCCGACTACGTCGAGACCACCGAGAACGGGATGACCACCCTCTCGAACGGGACCCATTCGATCACCTTCCCGAGCTCCGGCTCGCCGACCGTGGCGGAAGGTCCGCCCGAGCAGGGGGCCTTCGCCCTCACGGCGCGCGACATGGAAGGCCTGAAGAACCTGGTCAACGGCAACCAGCCCTTCGGCGACGAAGACGATGTGGGTGCCGCCGTCGGCGTGCGCGAGCTCCTCGGCAGCAACAACAATCTGGACAACCCGGAATACGGTGCGGCCGATGAAGTTTTCATCCGGCTGACGAACGCCCACTACGGCAATTTCAATCCGGAGACCAACAACCGCGACATCAACCCCATCTTCCGTGGCCTCGATGCGCGTAACATCTCCAACATCCTCGGCACCCAGGAAGCCAACCTGCCGAAGCAGGCCAATAACGCGAATATCTTCTTCATGTCGTTCGGCCAGTATTTCGATCACGGCCTGGACTTCATCCTGAAGGACTCTGCGTTCGGCACCCTGCCGATCGGCGGGGTCGACGGCGGCGGCTTCGACCCGAACAACCCTGCGGACCTGACCCGCGGCGCGGTGGAATTCATCGACGAATTCGGGGTGCCGCAACACCTGAACAAGACCTCGCCCTTCGCCGATCAGAATCAGGCCTACGGCTCACACGAGCTCGTCGGCCAGTTCCTCCGCGAGAGCGATGGGAACCAGGGCTTCGGGATGCACCTTCTCGCCGGCGAGCCCGACCCGTCGGCGCCGGAATATAATCTGCTGCCGACCCTGCGCGAGCTCATCCAGCACCACTGGCAGGCCAACACGATCTTCGTGGACGACTCGCTTCCCGGCGGCGCCATCAGTTTCCGCGACTACTACAGCGACTATCCGATCGATGAGAACGCCACCGGCAGCCTGTTCGACGAGGCCACCGGCGCATACGATCCCGACGTCCTGGAGGCGGTGGTCTCCAACTTTATGGGCAGCGGCCACGCCTTGCTGCTGGACACCAACCCGTACGTGAACCTTCTCGATCACTACGTGGCCGGCGATGGCCGGGCGAACGAGAACTTCGCCCTCACCTCGATGCACACCATCTGGGCGCGTAACCACAACTGGCACGTGGAGAACCTGCTCGAATCCGGCTTCGTCGGAACGCCGGAGGAGGTGTTCCAGGCCGCCAAGATGATCAACGAGGCCGAGTATCAGCGGGTTGTCTTCGATGAGTTCGCCGACATGCTGCTGGGCGGCATGCGCGGTGACGGCACCCACGGCCATCTCGAATACAATCCCGATGCCGACGCCCGCATCTCTCACGAGTTCGCTGCGGCGGTCTACCGGGTGGGCCACTCCCTGATCGGTCAGACCCTCACTGTGCTCGACGAGAACGGCACCACCCAGCAGGTGGCTCTGTTCGACGCCTTCCTCAATCCGTCCAACGACGGTGACGTCTTCAGCGTGCCGCTCCCCGCAGGATACACGCCTCAGCCCGGCTACGAGCAGCTCGGCGTCAGCGCGATCCTTGGCGGCATCGCGGGTCAGCCTGCGGAAGAGGTGGACTTCAACCTCGTCGATGCCGTCCGCAATGACCTAGTCCGCATCCGAGCCGATCTCTTCTCCTTCAACGTGACCCGTGCCTGGGATGTTGGCCTCGGCACCCTCAATCAGGTCCGCATCGACCTGATGGCGTCGGATAGCCCGTATATCCAGGAGGCGATCGGCTTTGCGGGGGATCTCTCGCCCTACGAGTCCTGGGATGACTTCCAGGACCGCAACGGCCTGAGCGATACGGTTATCCAGCAGTTCATGCAGGCGTATCCGGATCTCGTCCTGCAGGCGGATGAGATCGAGGCGTTCGGCGCCATCAATCCCAATATCGCGCTGATCGACAACGGCGACACCACCTTCACCGTGAAGGGTATCGACCGCGTGGATCTCTGGGTCGGCGGTTTGGCCGAGGCGCACATCAATGGCGGCGTGGTCGGCCAGACCTTCTGGGTTGTCTTGCACGAGCAGTTCGACCGGCTGCAGGAAGGCGACCGCCTCTACTATGCGGACCGCTTCGACAATTTCGATTTCTACGAGGAATTTGTCGATAACCAGCAGTTCTCCGACATCATCGCCCGCAACTCGAACCTGGAGAACCTGCCTGAGAAGATCTTCGAAGTCTCCGACACGGAGATCACCTACGACCCGGGCGAGAGCACGGGCGAAGGAACAGGTGAGGGGACGGGCACCGGAAACCCGCCTGACGAGACCCCGCGCACACCCGACGAGGAAATCGGCGCGCCAGAATCTGTCATGGCAGCCGCTGGTGCGGCCAACCTGCCGGCCGGCGCGCCGAGCGCTGGCGCCCCATCCGGGGCCACGAAGATCGTGGGGACGCCGGGACGCGACTACCTAGGTGGGTCTAGCGGATCGCAGATCATTCTGGGCCTTGCTCACTCTGACGTGCTGAGGGGCAAAAGCGGTCACGACACGCTGATGGGCTATTCCGGAAATGACACCCTCTACGGCAGCTCCGGTAACGACAAGATCATTGGCGGCACCGGCAACGACGCCTGATGGGGAATAGCGGCAACGACAAGATCTACGGCCAGTCGGGCGCGGATCGGCTGTCTGGTCACTCGGGCCGTGACACTCTCTTGGGTGGTTCCGGCAACGATAAGCTGTATGGCGGCGACTCTAACGACAAGCTCCTGGGCGGGAACGGCAAGGACTACCTGAACGGTAACCAGGGCCACGACGAGCTATTTGGCCAGAACGGCGCAGATCGACTCCACGGTGGAGGCGGCAACGACCGGCTCTATGGCGGAGACGGTGACGACCAGCTCTACGGTGGAGATGGTGACGACACCCTCGCCGGTCAGGCCGGGAACGACACCCTTTATGGTCATGCCGGAAACGATCTGCTCGAGGGTGGCTCGGGAGCAGACATGCTGAGCGGCGGCATCGGCGACGATGTCCTCAAGGGTGAAGCCGGAAACGACGAGATGTACGGCGATGAAGGCATGGACATCCTCGAGGGCGGCGACGGCGACGACGAGCTGCACGGCGGTGCTGACAACGACACGCTCGAAGGCGGTGCCGGTGTCGACACGCTCTACGGTGAGGAAGGCGCCGACCGGTTCGTGTTCCGCAGTGCCTCGGATGCCGATGGCGATGTCATCGAGGATTTCGAGACAGGCGACCGCATCGATCTCTCCTTCATCGATGCCGATGCCGGGACGGGTGGCGATCAGGCCTTCACCCTCGTAACCGGCTCCGGCTTCAACGCCGCAGGCGCTCTGCGGGTCACTCAGGAGACGCGTGACGGCGTCGATTACACGGTCGTCGAAGGCAACATCGATGGCGGGACCGATGCCGAGTTCAAGATCGACATCAAGGGCCATCACGACCTGAACTCCAATGATTTCAACCTCTAAACCGAAGACCGGCGGAGAGCGGATGATGCCGTCCTCTCCGCCGGATCGAAACCCTAGGTCGGCAATGGACAGAAAGTCAGGGGCGGATTGAGATCATGAGTGCGGACGTCAAGGCACCTTCCGCTTCCCGGCGCGGACACCTCGATCAATTGACCAGAGGCATGCGGAACGTCGCGATCTTCCTCTTCGGGATCTCGGGCCTAATCAACGTCTTGGCGCTCACCGGCGCCTTCTACATGCTCCAGGTCTATGACCGGGCCCTCACGAGCGGCAGCGTCCCGACACTCGCCGCTCTCTCGGTTCTCGCCATCGGGCTTTATCTATTTCAGGGCGGCTTCGACACCATCCGCAGTCAGGTGCTGGTCCGCGTCGGCGCTCGGCTGGACCGGAAGATTGGGCCGATCGCTCATCAGGTCGCCGTTGACATGCCGCGCTTCGGCTTTTCGACCGCGGAGGCGCTGGAGCGCGGACGCGATGTGGACACGGTCCGAGGGTTTCTCGGCAGCCAGGGACCGAATGCCATCTTCGACCTTCCCTGGATGCCGCTCTTCGTCGTCTTCGTCTACCTGCTGCACCCGCTTCTCGGAGCGCTGACCCTCGGCGGAGCTGTCGTCCTTGCTCTCCTGACTGTGGTCACGGAGCTCCTGACGCGCCGCACGGCGTCAAAGACCCAGCAGGCGATCATTGCGCGCAATGCAATCGCCGACTCGAACGCAAGGAATGCGGATGTCTTGAAGGCTATGGGCTTCACCCAGCGCGCCGTGAGCCGCTTCGCCCGCGCCAACGAAGACCATCTCACCCTGCAGACGCGAAACAGCGACATTAGCGGAACCCTGGGCTCGCTCGCCCGGGTGCTGCGCATGGTCCTGCAATCGGCGATCCTTGGCCTCGGCGCCTTTTTGACCATTGGCGGCGAACTGACCGCCGGTGCGATCATCGCTGCCTCGGTCGCCGGCGGCCGCGCTTTGGCGCCGGTCGATCTGGCCATCGCGAACTGGAAGCACGTGGTTGCCGCGCGGAACGCATGGTCCCGGCTCAAGGATACCGTGGTCGCGTTGGAGAGCGCGCGTGAGCAAATCCCGCTGCCGCCTCCGGCGGGCTCGCTGAAAGTTGAGAAAGTCACCGTGGCCGCGCCCGGCTCGGGCAGGGTGCTTCTGAGCGACGTCTCCTTCCAGCTGACCGCGGGCGAGGCCTTGGGGGTGATCGGTCCCAGCGGCGGCGGCAAGACAACCCTCGTCCGAGCGGTAACCGGCGTGTGGCCGGTGCTGCGCGGCAGCGTCCGTCTCGATGACGCCGAGCTCGCCCAATGGCCTGAGGAAGCCCTCGGCCGATATGTCGGTTACCTGCCTCAGGAAGTCTCTCTCATGGACGGGACGATCGAGGAGAATATCTCGCGCTTCGAAGAAGAGCCCAACCCCGAAGACGTCATCGCCGCGGCCAAGGCCGCTGGTGTGTATGAGCTCATCGTGCGGCTTCCGGAGGGATTTAAGACCGCGATCGGCCCCCAAGGAACCTCGCTATCGGCCGGGCAACGTCAGCGGATCGGTCTTGCCCGCGCGCTCTACGGGAATCCCTTCCTGGTCGTGATGGACGAGCCGAACTCCAATCTCGACAGCGAAGGCGAGGACGCCCTGTCGAAGGCGATCAAGGGCATCTCGGCGCGCGGCGGCATCGCTATCGTCGTGGCGCACCGGCCGAGCGCACTGGCGGCCGTCGGGACCGTCGCCATCATCCAGAACGGCAAGATCACCAGTTTCGGTCCGAAATCCGAGGTGCTGCGGATGGCGACCGTAAGCTCGAACGCCTCGAAGGTCGCCGCCGTAAGCGGTTCGGCGCCGGCGGCGGAAGAAGAGAGCGAAGATGTAAGCGAGTCGGAAGGGGGCAACGCCTCAGGCGAGGCCGAGGCGCACTGGCCGCCAGACGGCAACGGCGAATCCCAGCCGGTGCCGTTGACGGCGGCGAAGCGGAGGACAACCGCATGATCATCCAGGTGAAGGCTACGAAACCCGAGTCCGATGGCACGACAGCCGGCGGTAAGAAGTACAAGTTCGTCGATCCCGACGAAGCCTCTTCGCGCCCTTATGCCGTGGGCGCCGTGCTGGCGGTCGTCGTTCTCTACATCCGATCGCTTTTCGGCAATGAAGCCCACGCCCAGGAGTTCGAGCCCCAAACCGAGACCACCTATCTTCATACAGGTAGCCTTGCGCCCGTCCATGAAGAGGAGGAGGGCGAAGGGCTGGGGCTGCAGATCGCGTTGCGTCTGGCAAATCAGAATGGCGATGCGAAACCCGCCTCGGACAATGAGGGCGATGACAACACGGTCGTTCTCAGCGCGAGCAAGGCCGGATTGAATTTCCCGCAGATCAAGTCCAGCGCAGCTCCCACCGGTCAGGGGAATGTGCAGGCGGCCCAACCTTCTCAAGTCGCGAAGGGTCAACCGCCGGCAAACGATAATCTGCCTTCACCTGGCGTCATGATGTCTGCTGCGGCGGGACAAGCCGCTGCCGGCGGTGGTGGGGGAGGTGCCGGCGGAGGCGGGGGCGGCGGCTCGCCGGATGGCCGCGGCGGCGTTCCGGCAAACGAGGATGAAGAAGCGGTCGCCCAATCGAGGCCCTACGCAAATCGCGCCCCGCGCTACGCGGGCTCCGTGCATCTCCATGAGGCCGGGGCAGGCGTTCTGACCCTCATCGCTCTTACGGATCTGCTTCGCCACACATCGGACCCCGACGGCGACCCGCTCACCGTCCTCGGCTTGTCCGCTTCCTCCGGCACGCTGACCGCATGGGGCGGGGGCTGGATCTTCCAGCCGGAAGTGCTAGGACCGGTAAAACTGACCTATACCGTCACCGATGGCTCCCATGTCGTTAAGCAGGTAGCCTTGTTCGACGTGGTTCCGCCCGCGCCCCAGATCGGAACCGCGGAGGAAGACACCATCTCCGGTACCGAGTTCGGGGACATCATCGCCAGCCTCGAAGGCGACGACGTCATCGATTCCGGCGGCGGCAGCGATAAGATTTCTTCCGGCGATGGCGACGATATGGTTTTCGCGGGCCTCGGGGACGACGAGGTCTATAGCGGAGCGGACGATGACGTCGTAAGCGGCGGCGGCGGAAACGACGTCATCCACGGCGGTGATGGCGACGACCGGCTGTTCGGCGAAGACGGCGACGACATCATCTACGGCGAGCTCGGCGCCGATCGTATCGAGGGCGGTGCCGGCAACGACAAGCTCCACGGCGGCGGCGGAAACGACGATATTCGCGGCGGTGCCGGCAATGACGCTCTCTATGGCGGCGATGGCGACGACCTCATGGATGGCGGTGACGGTGACGATCTCGTCTTCGGCAACAACGGCACCGACGTGATGCTCGGAGGACGCGGCAACGACATCATGGACGGTGGCGCCGGAGACGACCTCGTGGTGGGCGAAGAAGGCGACGATGTCATCGAAGGCGGTGAGGGTAATGACACCATCAGCGATGGTTCTGGCGCCGACCTGGTCTACGGCGGCAAGGGCGACGACACCGTCATCGCGGCCGTCGATATGGAGGACGATTGCTACGACGGCGGCGAGGGTCATGACTGCATCGACTACAGCGCCGCGGAAGCCAGCCTGACCGTCGATCTGGTTGCCGGCAAGGTCTCGGGCGAAGAGGTCGGCGAAGACAAGATCTCGAATTTCGAGTCATTGAAGTCCGGCAAGGGCAACGACGATATCCGCGTCGACGACAAGAGCTATTCCCTCTGGGGCGGCGAGGGCGAGGATACCTTCGAGTTCGCCAACCCACAGGCCGGCCAATCCCTCGTTCAGGACATCTTCGATTTCGAGGTCGGCGACCGGATCCGGGTCTCGCGCTACGACATCTTCAAGCACGTGGTGGAGACCCTCGAGGACCGGTTCGAAGACATCTACGGCGACTCCATCGACGAAGACGAGCTGCCCATCCGGATCCAGCACCAGCAGACCGACAATCTCTGGACGACCGTCATCGAGGCCGACTTCGACGGCGACGACAACTACGAGCTGACCATCAACATTCACGGCGACCATCACCTCACGGTCGTGGAGAACGCCTGAGCGGCGCGCGTCGTTGAGGGCTTCGGAAAGTAACCATGAGTAAGCACGACCAGTTCGATTTCGGCGATGGAAGCTTCCGGCTGCGGGGGCGGATCATCGCCGGTGCAGGCTTCGCCGCCTTGCTCCTTGTCGGCGCCGGAGGATGGGCGGCGACCGCGCCCCTGACGGGTGCCGTCGTCGCGACGGGTACCGTGAAGGTCGATCGCGATCTGAAGAAGGTGCAGCACCGTGATGGCGGAATCATCGGCGAGATCAGTGTCAGAGAGGGCGATACGGTCCAGAAAGGACAGATTCTCGTCCGTCTCAACGATGTCCAGACGCGGGCTGAGCTCGCCATCATCAAAGGTCAGCTCGCCGAGCTGAGCATCAAGAGAGCAAGGCTTGTGGCCGAGCGCGAGGGGCAGGACAGCTTCGAGCTGCCGGACCGTGTGACCCGCCTGACCCCGCATCTCAATGGTTTTCTCGACGGCGAGCGGAAGCTGCTGTCGGGAAACGTCAAGAACCGGGTGACCCAGAAGGAGCAGCTCGAACTGACGATCGAGCAGCTTGGCGAGGAGATCAACGGTCTGCTTTCCCAGCAGGAAGCGAAGGTGAAAGAGATCCGGCTTGCAGAGAAGGAGCATGAGAAGGTCATGCACCTTGCAGCCAAAGGGCTCATCGAAGGGCCGCGCGTCTATACGGCGGAGCGGGAACTGGCCCGGCTGCTCGGAGAGCAGGGGTCTTTGGTTGCAGGCATCGCCCGCGCAAAGGCTCGCATCAGTGAGATCAAGCTTCGCATCTTTGCCATCGACGACGAGGCCCGCACCCAGGCGCAGAACGAGCTGAGCCAGCTCGAACCGAAGCTCTCGGAGTTGAACGAACGCCAGATCGCCATTGAGGACAGGCTATCGCGGACAGATCTTCGCGCCCCCATCTCAGGCACAGTCAACGAGGTCAGCGTGCAGACCATCGGCGGTGTCATCACCCCCGCCGAGACTCTCGTCACCATTGTCCCGCGCGATGCGCCCCTGAAGATCGAAGCGCAGATCCCGCCCGCGAGCATCGACCAGATCCGCCTCGGCCAGAGGACCAAGCTTCGCTTCTCCGCCTTCAATCAGCGGACGACCCCGGAGATCTACGGCACGGTGAAATATGTGTCCCCCTCGACGACCTTCGACGAGGCGACGAAGCAGCCCTTCTACGTCACCAATATCGAAGTCTCCGAGGCGGAGCATAAGCGCCTTGGGGATATCACCCTGAAGCCCGGCATGCCGGTGGACGTGTTCATCGCAACAAGCGAGCGCACGGCCTTCTCCTATTTCATGAAGCCCCTGACCGACCAGTTCTCGAAGGCATTCACCGAGCGCTAGAGGAGACCGAATGACCCGGGCCTCAGCGAGGCCGGGATCTGAAGCTTGCGAGCGTGGGAAAGGACCAAATGGCGAAAGAGAAAAAAAAGCTTCCGGTGGTCGATAGCGAGAGCGTGCGCGATGTCTACGCCGATACCGTCGTATCGACGGGCTTCTTCAATGGCACGTGTGTCGTGACGTTGGGAGCCACCCGTTACGTCCCCGAGCGGACGAACGAAGCACCGCAAGAGGGCGCCGTGCCTTCCGTCTACGTGACGGCCAAGCTTGCAATCACCCCCAGCGCCGCCGTCGAGCTGGTCAGCATCTTGGGCAATATGTTCAAGACGCTTTCCCACGCTGAGAAGGCGACCCAGAAGACAGCGGGCGAGATGAAGCCGTCCGAGACGGGTTCGAAGCATTAGAGGCATGAGCTTCGCTGCCGTTCGCGTTGCCAAATGCCGATATCGGAGCGGATGATAACCGGGGCAGGGCGTACCATGGCACGACCGGCGCCGAGCCTAGGCTAACGCTCCCCGGATGGGATCACGCGGGCTCTGGGCTCCGGGGCCTTGAGGGCTCCAGGCTCTGGCAGTTCTCCTCGATCAGCCTCTGGAAGGCTTGCTCCGCCTTGGTGAGCCCGCGCTCCTTGTGACGGAGCGCGAAGAATTGGCGCTTCGGCAATGGGAAATCGAGAGCGATAAGGCGTCCGGACGTAAGCTGGGATTCGACCACGAGTTTCGAGAGCACGGTGATGCCCGCGCCGGCCTCGACCGCGGCACGCACAGCCTCGTTGGAAGGAAATGTCAGCGCAATCTCCAGTCCGGGGGCGGCGATGCCGGCGCACGCAAGCCCTTCTTCCATCAGAGCGCGGGTACCGGAGCCGGGCTCCCGAAAGATCCAGGGGTGACCGCGGAGCGATTGCGCGGAGGCCTTTGCTGTGCCCCAGCGTTCAGGCGATACGACGAGCAGAAGCTCATCCTCGGCGATCGGGATCGACTCCAACTGAGGATGCTCGACCTCCCCTTCGACGAAACCGATCTCGGCGCTCCCCTCGACGACCTTTGCGGCGACGCCCTCTGTATTTCCGATGGCGAGGGATAGAGCGATGCCGGGATAGACATCGTGATATTGCTGCATGAAGGGGGGTAGCCAATAGCTCCCCACTGTCTGGCTTGCCGCCAGCCGCAACCTGCCGCGTTTGAGACCCGAGAGTTCGGTCAGCGCCACACCGGTATGTTCGGCGCGGGCGAGCAGGGCTTTCGCCTCGGGCAGAAACTCCAGCCCCGCCTGGGTGAGCTGAATCCGGCGCCCGACTCTGTCGAACAGCCGGATGCCGTAACGCCTTTCAAGGCCGGAGATGGCGGCGCTGACGGCGGACTGGGTGAGATGGAGATCCTGCGCAGCTCGGGTCACATGCTGCCGGTCGGCGACGGCACTGAAAATGCGGATTTGCTCGAGGGTGAGCGCTAATCTCATGACCGAGGCTCCTTGGATCCAAGTCGCAGGAGTCAATGATCGCGAGGCGCGATCAATCAATCCATATCATAATTTCTTATGAACCGTTCAGTACAATAGATTTATCGCGCAAAAAGGCGCAAGCACCCCTAGCGCGGGTCGGATGCCGCCCGCCGAGGATCGATGACTTGCTATTTCTGGGTGTTCGAACCGCGATCAGCCGCCGGTCGTTGACATAAATCTGGGTACGGACGGTTTCTTGTCCCGT
>NZ_MASI01000012.1 GCF_001708935.1 Methyloligella halotolerans | reverse complement strand
ACGGGACAAGAAACCGTCCGTACCCAGATTTATGTCAACGACCGGCGGCTGATCGTTTCCCAATAGGGTGCAAAAAAATCGTTCTCTGTTAGTCAGTTGCCTTAGTCTGGCATCGTTTTGTTAAGCACGCTCATTACGCCGATCTTAACCGGCCCCCAATACGGTCCGGTTTGCTAGGATGGGAAGTTGCGGCCAAACTCGATGCTTTCGATGGCAACGCTGAATAAGAACGGGCACTGGTTCGCGTTTGCGTTCTTGGGGCTATTGATCTGCGCAATTGCGTTCTTTGCACCCGCTCGCGTGAGCAAGATGCAGCTGGAACGCGAGGCCCAGACAGCCGCAAGCCGTATCTCGGAGCAGATCACGGACGAACCCGGTTATCTGTTCGATTCCCTAGCCAAACGCTCCCTCGCGCCGCGCGTCGGCGAGCTGCTGGAGCAGATGGGCTATGGGCCCCGCGTCCTTCGCTATGAGATCTACGACAAGGACGGCCAGCTCGTCTTCACGAGCGGCAACTCGGCCTTCGATCTGACACCGGATCTCGAAGCCAGCGACGCGGAAACCGCCACAGGGGACGCCTCGCCGTACTCCTCGATCAAACTCTACCAAGGTGGAGGCCTGGGGGCGCCGGACTATTTCGCGGCTCTCTCGATTCCGATCAAGCTGGGAGGCCAGCCAGAGGGCAAGCTCACGGTCTATCTCGACCAGAGCGAACAGGCCCGGGTACTCGCCGAATATTTCGGCCTGATTGCGGTCGTGACGATGCTGCTGCTGGCCGTCGGCATCGCCGCGCCGGTCGCTTTTGCCTGGATGCGGAGCAAGGAGCGCTACCAGGCGGAAGAGCAGCTTCGCTTCCTGAAGGATCACGACGCGCTGACGGGTCTGCCCAATCGCGCCGCCTTCACGCGGCTGCTGAGCGACGCTCTCAACCATATGCACCGCAACCGAACCCATATCGCGGTGCTCTGCGTCGACGTTGACAAGTTCAAGGAGATCAACGACTCCCTCGATCACGCGGGCGGCGATGTGGTGCTCCGCGAGATCGCGACGCGGATCGGCACCACGATCCGCAAGGGCGATCTGTTCGGTCGGCTCGGCGGCGACGAGTTCGCCGTGGCCCTGGTCGAGATCACCAACCTCGCGACGTGATGGCGTTCATGAATCGTCTCGTCGAGGCGATGCGCGAGCCCTTCGTGGTCGATGACAAAGAGATCGTCTGCACGACCAGCGTCGGCATCGCTCTCGCGCCCGGCGACGGAGAGACCGCGAACGTCGTCCTAAAGCACGCGGCCATCGCGCTGACCCGCGCCAAATACGATGGTGGTCAGCGCATGTGCTTCTTCGAGCGCAGCATGGACAAGGCGCTGCAACGCCGGCGCATGGTCGAGCACGAGCTCCGCCTCGCCATCGGCCGCGACGAGTTCGATCTGCTCTATCAGCCGCAATTCTCACTGGAGACCGAAGAGGCGTGCGGAACCGAGGCGCTGATCCGCTGGCACCATCCGGTGCACGGCAAGATCGCACCGGCGCACTTCATCTCCGTGGCCGAGGAGACGGGACTTATCGTTCCACTCGGCGAGTGGGTGCTGCGCCGCGCCTGCTCCGACGCCGTGAAGTGGGAGAAGCCGCTAACCGTCGCGGTCAACCTGTCGCCGGCCCAGTTCCGGGACGGCGATATCGTCCAGACGGTCGCCAGCGTGCTGAAGGACACCGGCTTGCCGCCGGAGCGGCTGGAGCTGGAGATTACCGAGAACCTCCTCATCAACGACACCGAGGAGGTTCTGCAGAAGCTGAAGACGTTCCGGAAGCTCGGCGTCGCCGTGGCCATGGACGATTTCGGGACCGGCTTCTCGAGCCTTTCCTATCTGGCGCGCTTCCCGTTCTCGAAGATCAAGATCGACCGCCACTTCATCCAGACCATGACAAAGGACCCCGCGGTGAAGGCGATCGTCCGCACCATCATCGCGCTCGGTAAATCCCTCGATATCACCATCACCGCCGAAGGGGTGGAAACGGTGGAGCAGGCCCGCATGTTGCGCGAGTTCGGCTGCCCGGAGGTGCAAGGCTTCCTCTACAGCCAGCCGATCTCGGCGGAAGAGGCAGGCCACGCGAAGCCCAAGGTGAGCACGCTCTCCAAGCACACGACCGCGGCCTAAGCCTAAGCTTCAGGGCTCGCGAAAAACTCCGCTACTGCTCCATGACGATCTTCGGCGCGGCTCGGCCGCCGCCCTTCGCCTGATCCAGTTCGGCTGCGGCCTTTCGTGCGATCTCGAGATAAGCCTTGGCCGGCTCGCTGTCGGGCGCGCTGACCACCAGGGGCTCGCCGCTGTCGGAGGTCTCGCGGACCTCCATGGTGAGCGGCACCTCGCCCAAGAACGGCACGCCCAGACGCTCCGCCTCGTGACGCGCGCCGCCATGGCCGAAGATGTCGGACTGGCCGCCGCAATGGGGGCAGATGAAGGTGCTCATATTCTCCACGATGCCGAGCACCGGCACATCGACCTTCTTGAACATGTTGAGGCCCTTCCGGGCATCGATCAGGGCCAGGTCCTGGGGCGTGGAGACGATGACGGCGCCGGCCAGCGGCACCTGCTGGGCCATGGTGAGCTGGGCATCGCCCGTGCCAGGCGGCATGTCGACGACGAGAACATCGAGCTCGCCCCATTCCACGTCCTTCAGCATCTGGCTGAGGGCCGACATCACCATTGGACCGCGCCAGATCATCGGCGTCTCTTCATCCACCAGGAATCCCATGGACATGACCTTCATGCCGAAGGCTTCCATGGGCTGAAGCTTGTTGCCGGCGAGCTCCTGGGGCTTGCCTTCGAGGGCGAGCAGCCGCGGCATGGAGGGCCCGTAGATATCGGCGTCGAGAATGCCGACGGTCTTGCCGAGGGCCTTCAGCCCCAGGGCCAGATTGACGGCGGTCGTGGATTTGCCCACCCCGCCCTTGCCTGAGGCCACGGCGATGATGCTCTTCACCCCCGGAACCGGCGTGCCTTTCGGCCGTGCGTTCTGTTGGCCGGGCGTTCCCAGGCCTTGGGGCTTGCCCGGTCCCTTGCCGGGACTGCCGGTGGGCGCCTGCTGACCCGGGCCGCTGCTGTCGAAGGGTGAGCTTTGCGCACTCGCTCCGTTCCCCCCTGCTCCGTTGCCAGACTGGCTCGGCGGCGGAGCGCTGCCAGGCTCCCGATCGGCCGTGAGGGTGACGAGAGCGCCCTCGACGCCGGGCAGGGATTTCACCGCGTGTTCG
Source organism: Methyloligella halotolerans (assembly GCF_001708935.1). Classification (GTDB taxonomy): domain Bacteria; phylum Pseudomonadota; class Alphaproteobacteria; order Rhizobiales; family Methyloligellaceae; genus Methyloligella; species Methyloligella halotolerans. The sequence continues at coordinate 50,049 of NZ_MASI01000012.1, read as the reverse complement.
GCGTCGACACGCATGCCCTCGAGCGCCTTGGCACGGTCCGGATTGACGGAGATGGAGAAATAGACCTTCCCCTGGGTGATGACGATTTCGGACAGGAGGCCCTGGGCGACGATGTCCCCCTTGCCGTCGGGTCCGGGAATTCGCTTCAGTGCGTCAAGCACTTGTTCTTTGGTCACTGCTTCACTCATGGTCGTATATCTAGTCGGCCAGAGCCGCTTCGTCACCCGGCAGTTGCTGCGGCAGCGCGATCGCGGCGCTTGCAAAGGATCTCTATGTCGTTCTCAGGACACCCCGCCGCCGGATTGCTGCTCGCCGGGGGGCGATCCAGCCGATTCGGCGCGGATAAGAGCTTCGCCACGCTGGATGGCGCTCAGCTCGTGGACCGGGCCATCGCCCGGCTGAAGCCCCAGGTGGCTCGGCTGGCGATCAACTCCAATGGCGATCCGGCCGGCTTTGCCGGGACGGGCCTGCCGGTGATCGCCGACCCCATCGCGGGCTATGCGGGGCCGCTGGCCGGCGTTCTTGCCGGGCTGATCTGGCTTCGCAAGACCTCGCCGGAAATCCCGGCCCTCGTCACCGCCGCGGTGGATACGCCGTTCTTCCCCGAGACCCTGGTGGAGACCATGCTGAGCCAAAGCCGCGGGCGGTCGCTCGTCATGGCCGCTTCGGAAAGCGGCACCCATCCGACGTTCGCGCTCTGGCCGGCCGGACTGGAGACGGAGCTCGCGGACTACCTGGAGCGCGGCGGGCGGAAGCTGCATGACTGGATGGCGCGCCAGGAGGCCGCGATCTGCTTTTTCCCGGCGGTGGAGATCAAGGGCGAGCTGGTGGACCCCTTCTTCAACATCAACCGGCCGGACCAGCGCGAAGCGGCAGAGGCGCTGCTGCAGCGGGACTGACGGCAGACGCGACAGGGAATGCGCGTTCGGCTAGTCTCCGGATGGCTTGGGGTGCCGGGGGCGTGAACGGGGAAGAAGAATCTTCAGAGTCGCCTCATGCTGCATCTGGTCCGCTGGATCTTCCACGGCTTCGAATTCCTGATCGCCTTCCCCCTGAAGGTGCTGCGCTTCGTCTTCACGCGGCTCGCCTTCAACCCGAAGCTCGGGCGGATGCGGCTGATCGTCGGACCGGTCGTGCTCTATGTGCTGTTCGCGCTCACCCTCACCTATGTCTACGCGCCGATCCGCGGTCTGACCGGCCAGCTCTGGATGGGGAAAGCGCTCGCCTATGCGGATGAGCGGTCGCTCGCCACGGCGATCTACGACCGGGACGAGAACTTCGTCGGCATCTTCGATCCTATTCTCGATAGCCAGGAAGACTTCAACTACACGGACCGGCCGATCGCGCTGCCCGATTACATCGCCTACCCGGACCACAAATCGCTCCATGTGGGCCGGGTCCCGGAGGCCTATTGGAACTGCCTCTCCTACCATGAGGACCGGCATCTCGGCGGGCTCATCAACCCGTTCGGCATCGATCTCTACGGCGTTTTGAAAATCCCCTACTCGACCGTCAGCCGCTCGCTCTCATCTGGTGGGGTGAGCCTCGGCGTGGGCGGCTCGACGCTGTCCATGCAGCTCGCCCGGATCTTCTTCAAGACGCCGCCCTCGCCCGACGAGAGCGCCGGCGAGAAAATCTCCCGCAAGCTCAAGGAATGGTGGCTGGCACCCGTAATTCAGTGGCAGCTCGTCGAGCCCGGCGACACCACGCGCATGAAGCACTGGGCGGCGAACCATTTTCCGCTGGCCCAACGCACAGGCGGCCAGGCACTCTACGGGGTAGAGCAGACGAGCCTGATCGTGTTCGGTAAGCCCGCCTCGAAGCTTTCGCGGGCCGAGCAATACGTGCTCGCGGCGGCGGTGAACAAGCCGATCATCCTGCTTGGCGGATCGGAGACGATCGAGCGCATCCGGCTCGCGAACTGGCAGAGTTTGACCAAGGGACGAGCGAAGATCTGCGCCAACGCTCTGATCGACGATCCGACCGAACGGAAGACCACTCTCGATGAGCTGGCCCGCTTGAGCGCGCGTCCTCCGGATCCACATCCCCTGCCTTGGGGCGAAGAGATCCTGGCGAGCCTTTCGCCCGACAGGCGGGCCCGGGCCGGCGCAAACCCGGTCTACCGGAGCAACGTGCTGTTGCCGTCGGTGAAATACGGCGCGCGGGAAGAGCTGAAGGAGCGGTTCGGCTTCGATTGGCGCGCGGATGTCAGCGGTGTGCATCTGACCCTGAACGCGGCGGAGAATTTCCGCTTCCGGGAGGCGGAGAAGCAGGTGCTGGCGAAGCTGGACGCGCGCTACGCGGACCGCATCAACGATGCCTACAGCCTCGATCTCGATTCCGCGAAGCCCCACCCGGACATCATCATCGCCGCGGCGGATGCGGACGGACGGCTGGTGCGGTACTTCGAATCCAACTTCAACGCCGCCTATTTCGGCTCGTCCTCGGCGCGCGATCGGACGACCGGCCATTACGATGAAGCGAAGGAAGCTCGCGCCATCGCGTCGGTCGGCAAGATGCTGGCGGGCATCGCCATCGCCAATCAGGGACGCGACCGGGCGGATACCAAATGGCTGGATACAGATGCGCCTGCCGTGGGGCTGGAGGCTTGCGGGCGAGGCAATCTGCGCAGGCTTCGAACGGCGGAGGTCTCCTTCGCCTGCTCCCTCAACACCCCGCTGCTCTGGCGCACGGCGAAGGTGCCGCTGTCCGATCTGCGTGGTCTGACGGAGAAGCTCGACATCACCCTGACGGAGCCGGTGACCTCGGCCGCCAATCTCGCCAAGTCCATCGTGGTGGGCCATGTTGCGGCGAGCCCGCGCACGGTGCACCGGATGGCCGGCGTGGTGCTGGCGAACCTGACGGGCCGAGGGGCGCAGCCGCTTGCCGCGCCAACCCTGAATGCGCGGCTGGATCTGGTCGGCCAGGATGCCGTCACCGCAGGCACCGATAACGTCGTGCCGAACGACATCGCAAAGCCGTCGGCACGCGCGGGCCTGCGGGACTTCCTGACCGCGCCGGTCTGCTACGCCCACGGGACCATGCGGCATCTCTCCGACTGGTGCGCGGCGAACCGGAAGGGCGTGAGCCTGCATTTCGCCAAGACCGGAACCCGGGGCACGGGCGCCGCCGATCCGAATGCCGACGACACGGTCGATCTATGGGTCGCCGGCGGCATCCAGTTCGAGACCGGTGCTGCCTATTCCTATGTGGTCGTGGTCGGCACGGGGACGCCTGCGCAGCCCTGGGCGCGGGATCTCTATTCCGGACAGATCGCGGAGCCTCTGGTGCGCGTGTTGCTGGAGGATCTGGAGCGCCAGCCCGTGCCGGAGCCGGATGAGGTGACCAGCGCGGAGTGAGCGCTCGCCCCACGCGAACCACCCCCTTTAACACTACGTTTAAAGGTTTGTTTCGCGCCGCAGCATCCATTAAACCTAGAGCCGGTTGGCCGGTCGCTGGGGGGCGATGATCCGGCCAAAATGTTGGGAATCTCGGATCGTCTATGGCTGTGCCCCCAAACCCGCCGGACACCGCGGCCGATCGGCTCGACCGCATGCTGGACCGGCTCGAATCCCACAATAATCGCTTCGACCGGCTCAGGCGCACCTTCCCGAGCTTCAAGAAGATCGTGCTGGTGCTCTTCCTGGCGCTGATCTCCTGGTACGCGACCTATACGGGCATGCTGGAGTTGATCACCGCCAATACGGGCGAGGTTCCGGTCATGCAGCAGATCGCCATCGGCTTCGCCGTGGCGACGCTGATGCTGATGGTCCTGTACATCCTGGATTCCCTTTTCGCGCCCATCTCCTGGTGGCTGCGGATCCTCTATATCGGCGGCTACATCTTCCTGACCCTGATCTCGGTGGGGTTCGGCTTCGGGTTCTTCTGGAAGGTGCTGGAATCGCGCGCCGAGGCGACGCGATCGGCGGAAGCGGCGATCGGCCAGGTGCAGCAGGCCCTGGAGCAGGGTAAGACGCGCATCGCCCAGCTGGGTGCGACGCTGGATTCCCTGACCACCATCTCGGCGGAGAAGGCGGTTACGGAGCGCGAGCAAGGCGGCACCTGCCCCAACTCGCCGCCGGGCGACGGGCCGCGGCGGCGCTTGCGGGATTCGGACGCGGAGCGCTTCGCCTTCACCTCGGATTTCATCAAGGCACGATCGGGCACGATCCAGAAGGATCTGGATTCCCTGAACGCCGATCTCGCGAAGGTGCTATCCCGCGATCCTTCTACGCTCGATCCGAACACGGGCACGCGGAACCAGTTCATGCGCGGGCTGAACCGGAAGCTCGACCTCACCATCACGCGCTTCAACGCCCTCAAGACCGATCCCCAGCTGGCCGAGCAGCGGGACATGCTGGCTCAGCGAGCCGACAAAACGAGTTTCGATACGGGGAGCGGCGGGACGTTCGCCTGCCCCGATCCGCAGCTGCAGTCCGCTTTGCGCGGCGTCGTGCGGGCCATCGACAGCCTACCGGTGATCGAGAAGACCGACATCGCCGCGGTGGAAGGCTCCGAGGCCGTGGTTGAAGCCTTCCGGCGGCTGACCACAACCTTGATCGGCGCACTGCATTTCGAGCTGCCGCCCTCGCCCGACGAGCTGCGCGACCGCCAACGCCAGGCCATCCAGCGGGCGGAAAACCCGCAGGAGGTGACGGCGGTTGCGAACGAGCAGGCGGGTCTCGGCAGCCGGGACTACATCCCGCTCTTCGTCGCCATCTTCGTCGATTTCTGCCTGCTTCTGGTTTCGATCAATCGGCCGATCAACCGGTTTCAGAAGCTGCTCCATACGGTGCGCGATGCACGGGAGGGACCGGTCGGCGAGATCCTCGCCCGATTCCACGACAGCCATCAGGAAGGGCTCGCGCGCGAGTTCGAGGTTTTCCAACACGCGGTGTTCGACTTCATGGGGGATTACTACGTGGCCGTCCCCCTCAACGCCCAAAGCATGGAAGCGCTCTACCTGACCAATCTCTTCGTCGGTCTCGAAGGCAAGGGCATCATCGACCGGGCCATGCTGCCGCCGCCGGCAATGGTACGCCGCAAGCTTCGCCAGCAGGGAAGCAAGTTCGCCGACGCCACCGCTTTCCGCCTATACCGTTTCCGGGACGGGGCGTGGTCGAAACTGGTGCTGGACTCGATCCTCGGTACCGCAAGCGGCCGGCGCGCCGAAGGCGTGCAGCCCGAAAGCGACGTCGCGGAGGAGGAAGCCGAACGCCCCTCTCCGGCGAACGAGAACGTCCGCAACGGCAATGGGCGCTCTCTCGCCGAACGTCTGGAAGAGGCCGCCAACGACGCCCACCGGGAAGATTCGAATGGGCCGGAGGAACCACGGGACGACGAGGGCGAGCCGCCGCTCCGTGCGTTGCCCGGCCCCATGAACGGGAACGGCCGCCGGCCGCCTGACGCCTGAGATTTCTGCGGCCTTGGTTACCCGTTTCGAAACGGGAAGCGGATCAAACCTTCTTTAACCCCTGACTGCTAATCATGGGTCTGCACGCGAGGCGTGGCTGGGGCTTCACGCCCTCGCCGCGACGCGCAGATCCGACGATTCTTCGAGGGGGGAAGATGCTCGCCAAGGCCGGTTCCGACAGTTTGCCCAACGCTCCGCTGGAGCATAGCCGTCATCTCAGCGCGATGACGCGCTTCGTCGAGCGGGCGCGGCAGGCCACCGATCCCAAAGAGCGTTCCCTCACCCTGATCCTTCGATCCGCCGCTTCCGGGCCGGCCAAGGCTCTTCTCAGCCTTGGCTCGGAAATTCGCGAGGCCGGCGTGATGCCCAAGATCATCCTGGCCAAGCTGGAGCCCCGCGAAGAGCTCGAGCAGCTGGCCGCGCTGATGACCGAGATCTACGGCGGCACGTCCGACAGCGGCGCCATTCGCTGGACGAAGAACCCCAAGCTTCTCGACGCTCATGAGCAGGCTATCCTCGGCACTACCCAGTGCTGGTCCGGCGATGCCATGGGGCGCGACCCGAGTCGCCGTAATTCCCTTTCGCTCTTCGCTGCCGACGCGCCGGACATGGTACGCCTGGCGGAGCTAGGCTTCACGGCTCTTTGGCATGCGGCCGAGCCCGTCTCCGAGCGCCGGCTGATTGCCGCGGTGGCCCGCATGCGGGAGCCGGATGCGTTTCCCCAGGAAGATCCGATCGATTTCGGCCGCGCCGAGCCGGCCTTCGCCAACTTCACGTTCTTCCGCCATTAGGCGCGCAGGCTGACGATTTCATCTGCTTCCCCTCTGCACCCCCTGGCCTGAACCGCCAATCCGGGGCAGCATGAGCCCATGGCGAATACGATGAAGGCCATGGTGATGCATGCGGCGCACGAGCCTCTTCGGCTCGAAGAGCTGCCCATGCCGACGCCCGGGCCTGGCCAACTCCTTATCAAGGTCGCGGCCTGCGGGGTGTGCCGCACCGATCTCCACATCATCGACGGCGAGCTGACCAGGCCGAAGCTTCCTCTCGTGCTGGGTCACGAGATCGTCGGCCATGTGTCCGGAATCGGCGAGGGCGTTGCAGGCTTCAGGGAGGGCGACCGGGTCGGGGTGCCCTGGCTCGGCCATACGGACGGCACCTGCCCCTACTGCCGCATGGGCCGGGAGAACCTTTGCGACAATCCCGGCTTCACCGGCTACGACATCAATGGCGGCTATGCGGAATACACGGTCGCCGACCATGAATATTGCTTCCACTTGCCGGAAGCATATTCGGATGCCGAGGCCGCGCCTCTGCTCTGCGCCGGGCTGATCGGCTACCGGACGCTCAAGCTTGCGGGCACATTTCCGAAGCGGCTGGGCATCTACGGGTTCGGCGCTGCGGCCCATATCATAGCCCAGGTGGCTATCGGACAGGGCGCAGACGTCTATGCCCTAACCCGGCCGGGTGACGATGCCGCCCAGGCGTTCGCCAAGAGGCTCGGCGCCGTCTGGACCGGGGGTTCCGACGAGACACCGCCGGAACCGCTCGATGCGGCGCTTCTGTTCGCGCCGGTCGGAGCGCTCATTCCGGCTGCGCTGAAAGCCGTGCGTAAGGGCGGCACGGTCGTCTCCGGCGGGATTCATATGAGTGAGATCCCGGCCTTCTCCTACGATCTTCTATGGGAGGAGCGGGTGGTGAAATCGGTCGCAAATCTCACCCGCGCCGACGCGGAAGAGTTCCTGGCGCTCGCCCCGACAATCCCGGTGAAGACGAGCGTGGAACCCATGCCGCTTAAGGACGCGAATATTGCACTGGAGCGCTTGCGGGACGGCAAGCTCGAAGGTGCCGCCGTGCTGATCCCCTGAGGAACGCCGGCCTACTCCTTCTCAATCTCGCCCTGGAAGCCGGGCACGTTGATCTCCACGACGTCCTTCTGGGTGTGATCGTAATAGAGATAACCGATCACCCCCAGCGCGACGACCGCCGCCCCGAGAAGAAAAGCCATGGTCGAGTTAATGCCACCGCGTCGTTCAGCCATAGATCCCTCCGTTGATTATCGCGGAGCCTAACTGTCTCAGGGTCTGGAGGTTCCCGATGCCCGAGACTATCTAATTGATGCCAAAGCGGCGCCGAAGGGTGTAGGGTAAGGCAAAATAAAACAGGTCGTGGAAGGGAGGATAATCCAATGCTTCACGAGGTGATTGAAACTCTGAATTCACGGGTCGCGATAAGGTCCCGTTACGACAACTATATCGGTGGCGAGTGGGTCGCTCCCGCCGATGGACAGTATTTCGACAATATCAGCCCGCTGACCGGCAAGCCGGTCTGTCAGATTGCGCGCTCCACCGCCGCCGATGTCGAGAAGGCGCTGGACGCAGCTCATGCAGCCAAGGACTCCTGGGGCAAGACCGCTCCCGCCAAGCGTGCGGAGCTCCTGAACAAGGTCGCCGACCGGATGCAGGAGAACCTGGACATCCTGGCGCAGATCGAAACCATCGATAACGGCAAGCCGATCCGCGAGACGCGGATGGCCGATATTCCGCTGGCCATCGATCACTTCCGCTATTTCGCGGCGTGCATCCGGACCCAGGAAGGCTCCATCGGCGAACTCGACGACAACACCGTCGCCTACCATTATCACGAGCCCCTGGGTGTGGTCGGTCAGATCATCCCTTGGAACTTCCCGATCCTGATGGCGGCGTGGAAGATCGCGCCGGCGCTGGCTGCGGGCAACTGCATCGTGCTGAAGCCTGCCGAGCAGACGCCGATGTCCATCATGGTGCTGATGGATCTGGTCGGCGACATCCTGCCCCCGGGCGTGCTCAACATCATCAACGGCTTCGGCGTCGAGGCCGGCAAGCCGCTGGCCCAGAGCAGCCGTATCTCGAAGATCGCCTTCACCGGCGAGACGACGACCGGCCGTCTGATTATGCAGTACGCCACGGAGAATCTGATCCCCGTGACCCTGGAGCTCGGCGGCAAGTCCCCGAACATCTTCTTCGAAGACGTGATGGCCAAGGATGACGACTTCTTCCAGAAGTCGCTCGAAGGCTTTGCCATGTTCGCCCTCAACCAGGGCGAAGTCTGCACCTGCCCCAGCCGCGCGCTGGTGCAGAAGTCGATCTACGACCGCTTCATGGAGCAGGCGATCAAGCGCGTGGAGCGCATCCGCCAGGGCGATCCGCTCGACCCGAAGACCATGATCGGCGCCCAGGCCTCCAACGATCAGCTGGAGAAAATCCTCTCCTATATCGATATCGGCAAGGAGGAAGGCGCGGAGCTGCTGACCGGCGGCGAGCGGGCGAGCCTCGATGGCGAGCTTTCGGAAGGCTACTACGTCAAGCCGACGGTGTTCGCCGGCAACAACAAGATGCGCATCTTCCAGGAAGAGATCTTCGGCCCCGTGCTGTCGGTCACGACCTTCGAGGACGAGGAAGAGGCGCTCGAGATCGCCAACGACACGCTGTACGGCCTCGGCGCCGGCCTCTGGACCCGGGACGTAAACACGGCCTATCGCATGGGCCGCGGCATCCAGGCCGGCCGTGTGTGGACCAATTGCTACCACCTGTATCCGGCGCATGCGGCCTTCGGCGGCTACAAGAAGTCGGGCATCGGTCGTGAGAACCACAAGATGATGCTCGACCACTATCAGCAGACGAAGAACATCCTGATGAGCTACAGCCCGAAGCCGATGGGCTTCTTCTAGGCCCGACGGTCTAGGCTACAGAACACGTCCGCCGTCACCCTGAGGCGGCCGCTCCTAAGCGGTCCCCGAAGGGCGGCGGCGGGCCATTCTTCCCGCGTTTATCCTTCGAGGCGCGGGTTTAACCCGCGCAGCTCAGGATGACGCTAACGCCCTAGGAGGTGTTTATGGTCGACAGAGTCACCGCGACGGACAAAGCGCTCGATCTCATCGAAACCCTGAAGGAAAAGCACGGACCGCTGATGTTTCATCAGTCGGGCGGGTGCTGCGACGGCTCAGCGCCCATGTGCTACCCGAAGGACGAGTTCAAGACGGGCGGCAACGACGTGCTCCTGGGGGAGATCGGCGGGTCGCAGGTCTTTATCGACCGCGACCAGTTCAACTACTGGAAGCACACTCAGCTGATCATCGACGTGGTGCCGGGCCGCGGTTCGGGCTTCTCTTTAGAAGCTCCGGAAGGCGTGCGGTTCCTCACGCGCGGGCGCGTTTTCACCGATCAGGAGTCGGACGAGCTGGAGGCCGCCGGCGCGATCTAACGTCCTGATGGCGCGCGCCTGATCGGTCATCGGCGGGCTTTGCCCGGCAATCCATGACTCTCCGTAAGATCGGACGTACGGATGCTCGGGCTCGGGCTCGGGCCGGGCGAAGCTGGCCCCTTGCCGAGCATGACATCCGCGATGGGATACTACCCGAGCCGCTTGTCGGCCTCTCTGGCGAGATGGCGCTCGAGGAGCCGCAGGTTTCGGCGATTGCCCTTCCAGGCCGCGTCGAACACGTCGCCCACCAGGGGAACGGCGCCGAAGACGAGATCCACGCCCACATTGCCGAGCATACGCGCGATCGTGAGGGGCCCTGCGCCGGACTGCCAAGCGTGGTGCACGATAAGCAGTGAGATAGCGCTTGTGACGGCATCGCCGATGCCGGGGAACAGGCCGATGATCGCGTCCCACCCGAAGCGGAAATTGGTGCCGGGGATGGAGAACTGATCGTCCATCATGCGGGCAAGCCAGCGGGTCTGCTCCAGCCGCTCGCGGTGGCTCATGCCGGCCGTCATCTGCCGCAGGAAATCGTTCACGGCGGCCTTGTCGCCGCCCATGCGTGAGCCCGTGAATGTCTCGCTTGCCATGCCGATCCCTGGGGTTATCCGGTTGGGGTTGAATTAAACTCCATCGAACAACCCCAATCCCGGCCGATCCGTTCCCCGATCCGGGATGCGGCTAGCTCGTCTGCGGTGCCGCGGTCTCGCGTGCCTCGGCGGCGGTCTCGCCATCCGGCGGACTGGCAGACGGCGGCGGCAGATGGGTCACCCGGTCGAGCATGGCCTTGGCGATCTCGTGCTCGCCCATGACCACCTGGTCGGCGCCGTGGGCCAACAGATGCTCGGTCTCGGCTTCCGAATGGGCCCGGGCGATGATCAGCAGACCGGGGTTGATCTCGCGCGCCTGCTGCACGACCTGCCCGCCCTCGAAAGCGTCCGGTATCGCGACAAGCAGGCAACACGCCTTTTCCAGGTTCGCTCCAGCGATGACCTCCGGATCGGCCGCGTTGCCCTGCACCGCTTCGACGCCCTGCTCCCGCAACGCGTCGACCGCGTCGGGATCGTCCTCGATCACGTAGACCGGCAAGCCTTCGCCGGGCAGGACATTGGTGATGAATGCGCCCACCCGCCCATGACCGACAAGCGCCACGTGGCCTTCGAGGGCGGTCGGCACGATGGGCTCCCGGGTCCGCACCTCTTCTTCCTCCTGCTCGTCGGGAAGCTCGGTTCTGTGCCGCTCGTGGCGGAAATACCATTTGTCGATGGCCATGAAGAGCAACGGATTCATCAGAATCGAGATGATCGAGCCGGCCAGGACGAGGTCGCGTCCGTCGGCCGGCAGGATCTCGAGCCGGACGCCGAGGGTCGCGAGGATGAAGGAGAACTCGCCGATCTGCGCCAGGCAGGCCGTCACCACCAGAGAGGTCGTCGTCTTATGACCGAAGGCGCGGACGATCAGATAGGCGGCGATGGATTTGCCGAATACGATGATCAGCACCGTGCCGACAAGCGCCAGGGGCTGCTCCGCCAAGATGGTGGGGTTGAACAGCATGCCCACCGAGACGAAGAACAGCACGGCGAAGGCGTCGCGAAGCGGAAGCGACTCCTGGGCAGCCTGCTGGCTGAGCCTGGATTCGGAGAGCAGCATGCCGGCGAAGAAGGCGCCGAGAGCGAGGGAGACGCCGAACAACTCTGCGGCCACATAGGCCGCGCCCAATGCGATGGCGAGGACCGCGAGACGGAACAGCTCCCGGCTTCCGGTATGCGCCACATAATGCAGGGTGGCCGGCACGACCTTCTTGCCGACGACGAACATCAGCAGGGTGAAAGCGCCGATCTTCGCCAGGGTGAAGCCGACGGTGGTCGCGATCTTCGCCGGATCGAGGGTCTCGACATTGCCCTTCATCATGACGGCGATCGGCGGGAGCAGGACGAGCACCAGCACCATGGTGATGTCCTGGACGATGAGCCAGCCGACGGAAATGCGTCCGCGTTCGGTATCGAGGAGACGCCGTTCCTGCAGGATACGCAGGACAACCACGGTCGAAGCCACCGACAGACAGAGTCCGAAGATCAGGCCGGCTTCCCAACCCCAACCCAGGGACCAGGTGAGCACCATGGCGAAGGGAATGGAGATCGCCACCTGGGCGAGGGCGCCGGGGATGGCGATCGCGCGGACCGAGAGCAGGTCTTCAAGCGAGAAATGCAGTCCAACGCCGAACATCAGCAGGACCACGCCGACCTCGGCAAGCTGGCTGGCGAGGTTCTGGTCGCCAACGAAGCCCGGCGTGAACGGGCCGATCACGATACCGGCGACGAGATAGCCGATCAGGGGAGAGAGATGGATACGTTGTGCGGCGACGCCGAAGGCAAACGCTAGGAAAAGGCCGATCGTGATCGTGGAGATCAACGGGGTCGCGTGGAGCATAAAGCGTTCTCTATCCCTGCCGCGCCAAACTGCGCAGCTTCAAGCGTGCTTTCAGGCCAGCGCGAAAGCTTGCTCGCGCCGCATTTCTCCTCCTCTCCTCCAATGAAGCATAAGACGCCTAGGTTGTCTTGGCCGAGGGGCCCGGACGGCGCGTCTTTTTCAGAGCCAGATTCGCGATGGCGGCAGCCACCTCGTTCCGATCGAGGACGACGGTATCGGCCCCGAGCGCTTCGAGATGCTCCACGGCCTCGTCCGAGCGGGCGCGTGCGATGATGGGCAACGCGCTGTCGATCGCCCTGCCCTGTTCGACGACCTGGCCGGCCTCGTAGCCGTCCGGAATGGCGACTACCAGGCAGCGTGCGGCGCCGAGATTGGCGGCCGCCACGAGTTCCGGATCGGCAGCATTGCCGGCGATCGCCTCGACGCCTTCTTCGCGAAGTGCCTCGACCGTATCCTCCTCGCTCTCGATGACCAGCAGCGGGACGTCGGCCGCCCGCAAGCGATTGCGCAGCGCAACGCCGAAATCGCCATGGCCGACGAGGACGATGTGGTCGGTGAGTTCGGTGGCCGGGATCGCAAGCCGTGTGGGCGTTTCATCCGGCGCCGCGGATTCGCCCTCGGGTGGCGCATGGCGCCCGAGCACGCGATCGACCGCCGCGAAGAGCAGCGGGTTCAGAAGGATGGAAAGAATGGCGCCGGCAATGATCAGGTCGCGCCCTTCCGTGGGCAGGAGCTCCAGCTCCGTTCCGAGTGCCGCCAGAATGAACGAGAATTCGCCGATCTGGGCGAGGGAGGCGGCGACGGTCAGCGCGCTCGTATTGCCGTAGCCGAATGCCCGGACGATCAGGTAGGCCGCGATGGACTTACCGACGAGAATGATGAGCAGGGTCGCGACGACGGGAAGCGGGTCGCGCATCAGTATCGACGGATCGAACAGCATGCCGGCGGAGACGAAGAACAAGACCGCAAACGCATCACGCAGGGGCAGCGTCTCCTTCGCGGCGTGCTGGCTCAGGGTCGACTCGCTCAGGATCACGCCGGCGAAGAAGGCGCCTAGCGCGAGAGAAACGCCGAACAGCTCCGCGGCGCCGAAGGCCGTGCCGAGAGCGATGACGAGGACCGCGAGGCGAAACAGCTCCCGGCTGCCCGTATGGGCCATGTAGTGGAGCATCCACGGGATGACCCGCCTTCCGACGATCAGCATCGTGAGGACGAAGGCGACGATCTTGCCGAGCGCGAGCAGCAGGTTCTCGGCGAGGATGCCCCAGTAGGGATCGGAACCCGCCCCGTTCATGAGCCCCGCCGTAGCCGGCAGCAGCACCAAGGCGAGGACCATGGCGATGTCCTCGACGATCAGCCACCCCACCGCGATGCGGCCGCGCTCGGTCTCCACCAGGTGGCGCTCCTGCATGGCTCGGAGAAGGACCACGGTGCTCGCAACGGAAAGCGCCAGACCGAAGACGAGACCCGCGCCAGCCGACCAGCCGAGCCAATGGGCCAGCCCCATGCCGAGGAGTGTCGCGCTCAAGATCTGGACGATTGCGCCGGGGATCGCGATCTTGCGGACCGAGAGCAGATCCTGCAGCGAGAAGTGCAGACCGACGCCGAACATCAGCAGCACCACGCCGATCTCGGCGAGCTGGGCAGCGAGATCCTGCTCGGCAACGTAGCCGGGGGTGAAGGGTCCGACCAGGACGCCGGCGAGGAGATAGCCGACGAGGGGCGGCAGCGAAAAGCGATTGGCAATGACACCGAAGGCGAAAGCGAGTGTGAGGCCGATGGCTATCGTCGTGATCAGCGGTGTCGCGTGCAGCATCGTTCGTGTGTATCCAGCTCCTTTGGGCGGAGGCCCTTATTCATCCGTACACAGCCTGACATGCAATCGCGGCGCCAGAAGGGCGACGGACGATACGAAGCGAGTTTGCCGCTCCGCTAGGGTCAGTCGATCGGCGGGGTGAGGCCGGAACCCACCGTGGGCGGTGTCGTATTCTTGCCGAAGCGGCCGACCGTGACGGCGAGCCAGATCGCAATGCCCATGGCGAGGATCAGGGAGAGGCTGGTGAGGGCCACGACGCCCGGCCAATGATACGCCGACCAAGCCAGGCCGCCGACGAACCCCATCACGCTGGAGCCGGTGTAGTAGGCGAAGAGATAGAGGGAAGAGGCCTGCGCTTTCGCCCGGGTCGCGCGGGTGGCGACGCCGCTGGCGAGCACCGAGTGGGCGCCGTAGAACGCGAAGGTCACCAGGGTCAGTCCGGCGATGATGGTCCAGAGGTGCTCGCCGAGGGTGATGAGCACGCCGGCGAAGATCATCGCCACGAGGATCCAAAAGACGCGGGCGCGGCCGAGCCGGCTCGCCAGGTCGCTGACATAGGCGGATGTAAGAATTCCGATGACGGAGATGCCGAAGATCAGGCTGACCGCGGTCTGGCTGAAGTCGTAGGGGGCCTCCATCAGCCGGTAGCCCGTGTAATTGTACAGGGTGACAAAGACGCCCATGAGCAGGAAGCCTTCGATGAAAAGGCTGACAAGCACCGGCTGCCTGAGATGCTCCCCGAAGGCGGAAAGCAGCTTGCCGAGATGGAGCGTGCCTTGAGTGAAATGGCGCGATGCCGGCAGCGCCTTCCAGAAGACGATGCTGCAGAGAAGGGCAAGGCAGCCGACCACGAAGAGCCCTGCGCGCCAAGACCCGAGATCGGCGGCAAGGCCCACTCCGAAACGTCCGCCCAGGGCACCGAGGCCGGTGCCGGCGATGTAAAGCCCCATGCAAGTCCGGCGGAATCCGAATGCATCTCCTCGCCGACATAGGCCATGGCGGTGGGCGGCAGTCCCGAGAAGGCGATGCCGGCGAGCGCGCGCAGGACGAGGAAGCTTTCCCAGTTCGGGGCAAAGGCGGAGGCGATCATCAGAAAGGACGACGAGAAGAGCGAGATCACCATCACCCGCTTCCTGCCGAAGACCTCCGACAATGCGCTCGCGACCAGCATGGAGACGGCGAGGAACTGGGTTGTGAAGGACAGGGAGAGGCTCGCCTCGGCCGGGCTCACCCCGAACTCGGAGGAGAAGACCGGAAGGATCGGCTGAACACAGTAGAGCAGCGCGAAGGTGGTGAAGCCCGCGGCGAAGAGGGCGATGTTCACCAGCCGGAATTCGCGGGTGCCTCGCTCGATGAACTGCTCTGAAGGTTCCTGCATTCTGCCCCCACCATAAGACCCGGCAGGCCGAGGCGGAATGCGACGTGAGGGGTAGTAAGATCCGCCCCCTCCGAAACAGCAGAGGAGGCGGATCGCAGCTGGCTGACGCTAGCTAATGATGGTCGTGATGATCCATCTCTTCCATGGCGCCGTCCATTGCGCCGTCTTCGCTATCCTGCATGGCGCCGTGGTCATGGTGACCGCCTTCGGGAGCCTTCGCGCCGATTCCTTCAACATTGAACTCGACTTCAACCTCGCCGGCCTTCTCAAAGGTCAGGGTCGCAGTGAAGGGTTTGCCTTTCTCGATCGGCTCCTTCAGGCCGATGAACATGATGTGATTGCCGCCGGGCTTCAGGGCGACGGAACCGCCGGCCGGGATGTCGAGCCCGTCGAGCTTCCGCATCTTCATCATGTCCCCTTCCATGGTCATGGAATGGATTTCGAGAGCATCGGCGATGGGGGTCGAGCCACCAGTCAGCCGGTCGGCCTCTTCGCCCTTGTTCTCGATCTTCAGGTAACCGGCGCCGACTTCCGCGCCGCCGGGCGTGGCCCGGGACCAGGGGCGGTCGATCTTGAGGTCGCCGGCTGTGTAGTCGTGGGCTTGCGCCGCCGGAACGACGGCAATGAGGGACAGGGCGACGAACGCGCTTCTCAGAATGCTATGCATGATACTCGATCCTAAAATGCCTTCTGCCAGCCGACGGTGAATTGATAGTCCCTTCCATCTGGAGACCGTAGAGATCCTGATAGAGGTGTACGCCGAACGCGAAGGCGCGGCGGGAGTTGGCGCGGGGTGCGCCAAGACGTGGTTCGTCTGCATTCTTCCAATCCTAGATAGACAGTGCCGGATAGGCCTTCGCGCGCCACGCCGGGATCCGGCGGAGGCGAGCTCAGGCCGTCAATTGTCGTGAGGCTAGGACGAGAGCGGAGGGTCGTGGCCGCGCCGGCTGAGGACGGAGCGCCCTTCGCCCCGGTCGTGCTCTGAGGCGAAGTCGACTGACACCCAAACGGCGGAGATGCCGATTTGGGGCGGCTGGGGGGCCAGGGGGGTGACCGCGCCGGCCACGCCCTGACAGATGGGGCAGGCTTTGGCGTGGTCCGGAATGTGGGAATCCTCGACCGGATTGTCATCGGCATCGAGTGCGACGACGCGCGGGCCACTTTCGGTGCAGAGAATTGTGGTCTGGGCCGTTAGCTCAGGCGCCAAGGCCCGGGCCAGCGCCATAGCGGGTACCTGCCACGCCAGCAGCACGGAATAGAACACCAGCGTCGCGATCATCCCATGGACGATGGGCCGGCGGTTATGGCCGCGGAGGGCTCCCATGGCAGGAGTTTGGCAAATTCATCTGAACCGCGCCAGCGGCAGATTCGCCTGACCGAGGACTGCAATCGATTGATGTTTTAAACATCATTCATCATGCCGCATTTCTGATTTTAGAAACATTCGCTATCATCCGCTCATGATCACTGCCGCACAGATGCGTGCCGCCCGCGCCCTGCTCCGCCTCGATCAGCGGCAGCTGGCTGCGCTTGCCGGCGTGTCTCTGCCGACCATTCAGCGAATGGAGGCGAGCGACGGGACGGTGCGCGGCGTCGTGGGCAGCCTGACCAAGGTGGTCGAGGCGCTCGACCGGGCCGGCGTCGAACTCATCGGCGAGAATGGGGTCAGCAGCGGCGGGGGCCGCGGCGTGCGCCTCAAAGCCGACCCGGCTTCGCGAAACGACTAGGTAAGACCACGGAGGCCATTTCGGATCATGGGAGCAACGCCTGACGGGCCGAGCTTCACGGCGCTCTTCACACCGAAACTCGTGACCGCGCTGCGGGAAGGCTACGGCCTCGCCGATCTGCGCTCCGACGCCCTCGCCGGGCTGACCGTGGCGATCGTCGCGCTGCCTCTCTCCATGGCGATCGCGATCGCCTCCGGAGTGACGCCGGACCGCGGGCTCTATACCGCCATCGTCGGTGGCTTCCTCGTCTCGGCCTTGGGAGGCAGCCGCTTTCAGATCGGCGGGCCGGCAGGCGCCTTCATTGTGGTGGTGGCCGCCACGGTCGCGACCCACGGCGTCGAAGGGCTGCTGCTGGCGACCATGATCTCCGGCGTCTTCCTGCTGGTTGCCGGGCTCTTCCGGCTCGGCACGTTCATCAAGTTTATCCCCTATCCCGTGACGGTCGGTTTCACGGCTGCCATCGCCCTGATCATCTTTGCAAGCCAGGTGAAGGATCTTCTAGGGCTCAACCTTCCGGGCGGCGAGCCATCACCGCTGCTGCCGAAGATCGTCGCACTGGCCCACGCCTTGCCCAGCATAACGCCTGCCGCCGTCGCCTTGGGTCTCGGCAGCATCCTTGTCATCGTCGTTATGCGCCGGGCCCTGCCGCGCTGGCCCTCCATGCTGATGGCGGTGGTTCTGGCCTCAATCGTCGCCTGGGCGCTCGGCCTTCCCGTGGAGACCATCGGCACGCGGTTCGGCGGCATCCCTTCGACCCTGCCGAGCCCGACCCTGCCTGAGATCACCTGGGTGAAGTTCGTCGCGGTGCTGCCGGCGGCGGCCTCCTTCGCGCTGCTCGGCTCCATCGAGAGCCTGCTCTCGGCGGTCGTGGCCGACAGCATGACTGGCCGCCGGCACCGCTCCAATTGCGAGCTGGTGGCCCAAGGTATCGCCAATATCGCAGCGCCCATTTTCGGCGGCTTCTGCGTCACCGGCACCATCGCGCGGACGGCGACCAATATTCGCTCCGGCGCGCGGGGCCCCATCGCCGGCATGCTGCATTCGGCCTTCCTCTTGTTGTTCTTGCTGGCGGCTGCGCCCCTCGCCGCCTTTATCCCTCTCGCCGCCTTGGCCGGTGTGCTGGCGACGGTTGCCTGGAACATGGCCGAGCGGCATGCCTTCGCAACGCTCCTGCGCGCCAGCCGCGGCGATGCGGTGGTGCTGCTGGCGACGTTCCTGCTCACGGTCTTCGTGGATCTCACAACGGGCATTCTCGTCGGCTTTGCGATCAGCGCCCTGCTCTTCCTGCACCGCATGTCTCAGTCGGTGGAGGTGGAGGCCGGGACGAGTCTGTTGGAAGAGGACCAGGCGGACGAGGCGCCGGGCGAAGAGCGGACGGCCTATGATCCGTCGGAAGCCGGCGGGCGGGAGATTGCCGTGTGCCGCATCTCCGGCGCGTTCTTCTTCGGTGCGGCGGCCAGCGTCGCCAATGCACTGGACCGGGTAGCGGCCCAGCCGAAAGCCTATGTGATCGATGTTTCGGCGGTTCCGTTTCTCGACTCCACCGCGGCCACGACCATTGCGGGATTCCTGAAATCGGGACTGCAGCGGGGCGCGCCGATCTTCATCGCCGGCGCCACGTCGCCGATCCGCAAGCTGCTCCACAGCCATGAGCTTGCACCGCCGGCGGTGCATTACCGGCAGGATCTCGAAACCGCTCTTCGGGATGCGCGGAAGGCGCTGGGCAAGGATGCCACGCAGACGAAGGATGCCGGCTAGGCCTTGCCCTCAACCTCGCGCTTCAGATTGGCGAAGCCCTTCTCGAAGCTCTCCGTCATCATCTTCTCGCAATCGATAAAGACGCTCATCAGCTTGGCGAGATAAGGCTGGGGGCCATGCATCGCCCAGGTCATCTTCGTCTGGTCGCCCTGGGGCGTCAGGATGTAATCGACGGTACTGCTCCCCGCCATTGGACGCACGAACGTGATGTCCATGGTCACCCGCTCGTTGGGCACGGACTCCAGAATGGTAAGCTTGCCTTCGCCCGCATTGCTGTCGCCGTTCCAGGCATAGGTCGCCCCCTCACCCGCGGTCTGCTCGCTCATCCGCCGCTCCATGTCCGGATCGAGCTCCTCGAAGGGCGACCATTCCTGACTGAGCTTGAAGTCGTTCAGATAGGGGAAGATGGCTTCGGCCGACGCGGCGATCACGGTGGACCGCTCGTACCGGAAATCGTCCGGCTTCGTCGCGGCGTAGGCGAGTACCGCCGTGACGCCCACCGCCAGCACCACCAACACGGTAATGAGAATCTTCGCAATCACGGAATGTCCCTCCAATTGCGGGGTCTATCGCGCCGCCTCAGCCAGCCTGCCGGAATGCGTTTTGCAACGCGCCCAGGTCGATCTTGCCCATCTTCAACATGGCGCTCATAACCCGCGCACTCGACTCCGGATCGGCGCTGAGCATCTCGCCGATCTCGGCGGGGGCGATTTGCCAGGACAGGCCGAACTTGTCCTTCAGCCAGCCGCAAGGTCCCTCCTCGCCGCCATCGGCGGTGAGCGCCGTCCAATAGTGATCGATCTCATCCTGGCTCTCGCATAGGACCTGGAAGGACACCGCCTCGTCGAACGTGAACTGCGGCCCACCGTTCAAGGCGCTGAACCGCTGGCCTCCGAGCTCGAAGACCACCATGAGCACGGAGCCCGCCGGCTTGCCGTGAACCTCCTGCCCCGCATCGGGGAAGTGAGTCACCTGGGTGATCCTGGAGTGCGGAAACACCGAGCAATAGAACCTGGCGGCGTCTTCGGCCTTGGTGTCGAACCAGAGGCAGGGCGTTAGGGGATGGCTGAGATGCATGTCGGGTATTCCTCCTCCGCTTCGGCAGTCCGCTAGGCCGCCTCGGGAAGCCGAGGCTTCCTCTCAAGGGGAACGAGATTGAAGTAGGGTTCTGCCGCTTGCAGCACGCGGGCATAGGACGGCCGCGCCATCAGCCGGTCCAGATAGGACGCGACATTGGCTGCGCTGTCAGGGACAGGCACGGCGAAGCTTGCGTAGAACAGGGCCGGCGCGGCAGCGCAATCGACGATGCCGAAATCCTCGCCCATCGCCCACTCCTTTCCGGCCATCTCCGTCTCGATCATGCCGTAGCACTTGCGGATCATGGACTCGGCCTGCTCCACGCCGAGCGGGTCTCTCGCCTCGGCGGGCCGCAAGCGATCGGTGACGATCTTCTGGAGCTGCACATTGACATAGAGATCGTAGAGGCGGTCCCACATCCTCGCCTTCCAGGCGAGATCGGGATCGGCCGGCAGCAGCGGCCGGTCACCGGCATAGTGAAGGTCGAGATATTCGACGATGACCGTCGCCTCGGCGACGGTCTGACCGCGATTCTCGTCCCGCAGAACGGGGAACTTGCCGATCGGCCAGAGGGCGAACATCTCGGCGGTTGAGTCCGCATCACCCAAATTCACCAGGATCGGATCGAAATCGACGCCGTGCTCGTGAAGCGCGATGAGCGCCTTGTGACAGAAGGAGGAGAGCGGGTGGTAGTAGAGCTTCAGGGACATTGCAGGGACTTCCCGTGTGGCGATGTGTGGACTCCGCGCGGACGAAAGGCGCTTCAGTCGTCGTAAGCCAGGACCATCCAGGTCACGCCGAACTTGTCGTCGACGACGCCGAAGCTCTTGGCGAAGAAGGTTTCCGAAAGCGGGGCCTTGACCTGACCGCCCTCGCCGAGGGCTTCGAAAAGCTTGCCGGCCTCGGCGACATCCCTGGCGTTCAGGGCCAGACCGAACCCCTCGAACTGTAGCGTGCCGGTGCAATGGCCATCCGAGGCGAACAGTTGGGCGTCGCCGATATGGAAGGCGCTGTGCATGACCTTCTCCTTTTGCTCCGGCGCGATCTGGCTCTGGTCCGGCGCCTCCTTGTAGCGCATCAGAGCATCGACTTTGGCGCCGATGGCCTCCTTGTAGAACTGAAGGGCTTCGTCGCAGCGGCCATTGAAGAAGAGATAGGGAGTGAGAGGCATGAGGATTGCTCCGTAAGGCGGGCCTATGCGGCGACCTTGATCTCGAATCCGCCATAGGCCATGCGCTCGATATCGAACGGCATGTCGCCGGATTCGCACATGTCCTTCAGGCGCTCGTCGGCCATCACCTTGGCGTTCACCTCGTCGCGATGAGCACGGGACTTGTAGACGATCCAGGCGAAGACCACCGTCTCGTCGGGCTTGGCGTTCGCCATCTTGGAAAAGCTCAGGAAAGGCATGTCGCCCTTCACCTCGAGATCCTCGCCCACAGCCTCGCGGTACTCCAAGGCGCCATGTTCGAGCCAGACGGCCGAAGCGGTCTCCGCCATCGCGAAATACTCGTCGAGCTTCGCGGTCGGGACCGCCAGCACGTAACCATCCACATATTGCATCGGAACCCTCCACGGCGGCTTGATCGCCGCTTGACGATTTAGGTTGATATCAACATACTATGGATCATGTCAACGGAGATTCCATTCTCGACGACGCTCCACGTCCGCGATCACTGCCTCTGCCTGCATCTGCAGCGGGCGGCGCGGCGGATCGCGCGCGTGTTCGATGAGGAGCTGCGGGCGCTGGATCTCACCAGCGGGCAGTTCTCGCTGTTGATGTCCCTGAACCGGCCCGAGCCGCCGACCATCGGTTCGGTGGCCGAGCTTCTCGCCATGGACCGCACGACGCTGACGGCCAATCTCAAACCCCTCACCCGCCGCGGCTGGGTGGAGACCCGGGTCGACGAGAAGGACAAGCGTTCCCGCCGCCTGGTGCTGACGGATGCCGGGCGCGCCGTTCTGGCCGAGGCAGTTCCCATCTGGCGGCGCGTGCACGGCGAGATCGAAGCGGATCTTCCCGGGGATGCCGACCGTTTCCGGTCGAGCCTGCGCGCGGTCTCGGAGTTGCCGGAAAGCAAAGCCGCCGAGGCTGCCTGACCTGCCCCGCGCTCTTCGGCGCTGTCGCTGCGCCCTTCGCCATTGTCAGGGAAGCGCGATGTCATCGACGCCTGATGTTATGGCAGCGCGATGTCATGGAGCGCGATATTCGCTCGCTATTCGACAGAGATGGTTGAGCGCGCAGCCTCTATAATTGCGGCATGAGCGATACTGACATGGACGCCGGCACCGCCGTGCAGCCCGAGGGCAGCGTGGGCGAGGTGTTTGGCGCGTTCCTGAAGCTCGGCCTCACCTCCTTCGGCGGCCCCATCGCCCATCTCGGTTATTTCCGCGACGAGCTCGTGACGCGACGGCGCTGGCTGGACGATCAGGCTTACGCGGATCTCGTGGCGCTCTGCCAGTTCTTGCCCGGCCCGGCGAGCAGCGAGGTCGGCTTCGCGCTCGGACTGAAGCGGGCAGGCTTGCCGGGCGCGCTCGCCGCCTGGACCGCCTTCACGCTTCCGTCCGCGATCCTGCTGGTGCTGTTCGCCTATGGCGCCTCGCTGTTCCAGGGGCCGACAGGCGAGGGCATCATCCACGGGCTAAAGCTGGTGGCCGTCGCCGTGGTCGCTCAAGCCGTCTGGGGAATGGCGCAGAAGCTGTGCCCAGACAAGCAACGAGCCGGCATCGCCGTGGCGGGAGCGCTGATTGCAATTGTGCTGGCGGGGTCCCTCGGCCAGATCGTGGCTATTGTTTTTGGCGCGCTGCTCGGTCTTGTGCTCTGCCGGAATCTCGACGTTCCCTCGCCCCTGCACACCCGGTTCCCCATCGGACGGCGCTTCGGGGCCGCGGCGCTTCTTCTTTTCTTCCTACTGCTGATCGGTCTGCCGCTCCTCAATCAGGCTTTCGGCAATCAGGCGCTGGCCTATCTCGATGCCTTCTACCGCTCGGGCGCGCTGGTGTTTGGAGGCGGCCATGTGGTGCTGCCGCTGCTGGAGGAGGCGGTGGTTCAGCCCGGCTGGATCAGCGAGACTTCGTTCCTCGCGGGCTACGGCGCGGCCCAGGCCGTTCCCGGCCCGTTGTTCACCTTCGCCGCCTATCTGGGCGCGGCCATGGGGCCGGAGCCCAATGGCGTTCTGGGGGCGGCGCTTTGCCTGATCGCACTCTTCCTGCCGGGCATGTTGCTCCTGCTCGGCACATTGCCTTTTTGGGATGCGCTGCGGACGCGACCGAAGATGCAGGCGGCCATGGCCGGGACGAATGCGGCCGTCGTCGGGATTCTGGCCGCGGCGCTCTACAGCCCGGTCTGGACCAGCGCCATTCTCAGCCCATACGATTTCGCGCTGGCGCTGATCGCCTTCGTGCTGCTTACGGTCTGGAAGACCCCGCCTTGGATGGTCGTTGTGCTGATGATGGCCGGGGCGGTGATCTTTGCCCTCATTCCTGCGAGCTGAGGCCGCTAGCCTCTTCGCCGGGGCGCCATGAACGCGCTCGGCGGCAACCCGAAGCGGTTCCGGAAGGCATGGGTGAAGCTGGCGGGGTGAGCATAGCCGGTGCGCCACGCGATCTCCTTCACCGAGCATTCCCCTTCCTGCAACACGGCCTTGGCATAATCCAGCCGGGCGTTCTGTAACGCCTGAAACAGGCTGAGACCGAAACGCACCCGAAATGCCATCTGCAGCCGGCGAGGCGCCATGCCCGCCTCCCCTGCCAACGTGGTCAGATCGGGTGGGGTGCGCAAATCGGCGAGCAGTCTCTCCCGCACCCGATCGAGCGCGCGTTCTTCCCGGAAATTGAGACCCGTCTCTCCCGTCAGCCGCTCTTCGGCGAGCGGCTCCAGAGCGGCGGCAACCGCCTGCAGGGCGGCCCCTTCGATCGCGATGCGATGGGTTGCGCCGTTTGGCTTTGCTCCGGCCATACGGGCGGCAAGCCCGTTGAGGAAAGGTGCGGCGGCGGGCGAGACGGCCACGGTTCCGGGTTCTCGCGAGGAGAGCATCGTGCGCAGACGGCGCGGCAAAGTGTGGCCGAACCATTCGCCGAGCTGGCCCTCGGAGAGATCGATGCTGACGATCTTCAGGGGCGAATCCGCCGGCACGGACCAGCCCGCCACGCTGCGGGAGGCAAAGAGAAAGGACGACAGGACATCGCGGCCGGGCGCCAAGCGGCGGCTCCTATCGTCGGAATAGAAGGTGCACGCGCCCGAGGCGAGGAATTGCAGGTGAAGCAGACCCTCCCGGGCTGGCGGCGCCTGGAAAGCCATCTCCGTCTCGCAGCAGGCGCTCACGCCGCAAACAGCAAAACCTTCGCCGAAGGCCAGGCGTTCGCAGGCCGCCGCGTACGGGACCGACTGAAACGTGGCGGCCCCTTCGCGCGGCGCGCGGATGCAGCCCATGGCGGGATCGAACTGCCAATCGATGCTGGTTTCCATGATCCGGCTCCGAGTGCGGAAATTCACAACCGAATGTCGGATCTCCTAAGCTTTTCCTCGAAAACCCTCGGGACCCGGCGATCTAGACTGACATGTTTTCGATGGCGATGTGCCTGCTTCGCGGCCCGCCGGATATTTTCTGCCAATCCCAAGTGCCCGGGAGCCTCCTACCATGACACAACTTGCCCGCTTCGCGATCGCCGGGGCGTTGTTTCTGTTCGGCGCCATGCCCGCCTTCGGCCAGGATGCGTGCAAGGATGCGGAAGGCCTCGCCGACTTCCCCAACATCCCCCGCTACGAGGGATCTTGCCTGATCGGATACGAGCACAAGAGCTTCGAAGCGTACGACCTGCCCACAGGACCGGCGCTGAAAGAGGACAACAGGTGGACCACGGAGTCAGCCATCGAGCTCGAAGGCGAGATGACGCGGCTGCTCTACGTGGCTCCGGCCGACCGTTCCACCCTGGAGGTCTATCGCAATTACGAAAAGGCCCTGAAGGAGCGGGGTTTCGAGACCTTGTTTGCCTGCTCCGGTGAAGAGTGCGGCGCCCGTCCCGTGGCCCTCGGCCAATGGGTGATCTATCCGCGCGAGCGGGCCATCACGACCAGCGGCCAGTTCTCCAGCATGGCGTTCACCGGTCTGAAGGACGATCACTATCTCGCCGCGCGCAGCAAGGACGGCACGACCTATGTCGGCCTCTACATCGCGCAGAACAATTTCAGCTATTTCAAGCAGAGCTACCGGCACGCGATCGTGCATCTCGACATCGTCCAGGTCGCCGCCATGGAAGAGAAGATGGTCGATGCGGAGGCCATGGCGAAGAGCATCGCCGAGACGGGCAAGGTTGCGGTCGAGAACATCTATTTCGACTTCGGGAAGGCGACCTTGCGGCCTGAATCCGATGCCGCCCTTTCCGAAATGGCCAAGCTGCTGACCCAGCATCCGGAGATGAGCGTCTACATCGTGGGCCATACGGATTCCGTCGGCGCGTACAAAGCCAACCTCGCTCTTTCGCGAGCGCGGGCCGAAGCGGTGGTCGCGGCGTTGGCAAGCCAGCACGGCATAGACCGGACGCGCACCATTCCGGCGGGGGTCGGTCCGCTGGCTCCGGTCGCCAATAATGGATCCGACGACGGCCGCGCGAAAAACCGGCGGGTGGAGCTTGTGCAACGCTAAGGCGTGCAGGCGCTCGCCGCTCGCCAGGCAGGCTTCAATTCGCTTCACGTTGCCGCGAGCTAATCTTTTTCAACCTTGACGCGACATTCCGTCAGGCGCCTGCTTATCCCAGCGGACAGAGTCGCCGCCCTTCTGGGCGGCGGAAAAACACGGTGCGGGACTCCGCCTGCGTGCGGCGCCCGAGATGAGCTGGGAGGAGCGAAGCATATGTTCTTTTTGGGAAGCTGCCGGGTTCGGAGCCCGGCTATCGTCACGGGCGCGGCGGTCGCGCTCGGCCTTGCCATGGGCGCCACGTTCGGCTCGCCGGTCTCGGCGGCGGGCGGCGCATTCGACAATTATTGCGCCATGGGCCTCGCCTCGAAGCAGCAGGTGAAGACGGACTGCTCCATCAATTGGATCGGCCCGGACAACAAGCTCTACTGCTTCTCAACCGACAAATCGAAAGAGGCATTCCTGGAGCATCCGGAGGACAACATCTCCCGCGCCGAAGCCTATTTCGAGACGAAGCAGGCGGCGAAGAACCAGAGCTCCTGCACCAGACAGCGATGTCGGGCTCGAAGGAATTCACCGAGGAAGACGTGAACAAGGCGGTGGAGAAGACGCTCGACGAGCGGAGCAAGGACGGCGCCTTCCAGTATCACGACTCGCGCACGAACCAGGAGCTTGAGCTGGTCTACGAGCAGACCCGGATCGTGCGCGGCATGGAGGGGTATGGCTGGTTCGCCAATCTCATCTTCCACGACAAGGAGAACGAGAAGAAGCAGTACGCGCTGGACTTCTGGTACCGGGAGGACGGCGATCAGCTCGACCTGAAGGATATCCGCGTCCAGAAAGGCCCGAAGAAGGAAGGCGACGGCTGGATCATGGTAACCCGCCTGCCGGTCGCCTGGTGGTGGCTGCCGGTCTCGGAACATCCGGGCGACACGGAGGTGACCCGGGCCTGGCACGTGATGAGCGCCATCCATAACTACATCGCCGACAACAAGGACAAGGACGGCGCGCTGATCATCAAGGACGATAAGACCGGCCAGTCGATTTCGCTGGAGTTCATCGAGATCCATCAGCCGGTGCGCCGCCTCAAGGGCGACGGCGAATTCTTTGTTTGCACCGACTTCCGCAAGATGGGCAGCCAGAACGCCTATTACGATGTGGATTTCTGGCTGGACGAGTCCAGCGGCAAGCTGAAGGTGACGGACGTGAAGCTGCACAAGGTGCCGGTCGAAGAAGACGGTATCTGGATGCAGGAGTTTCGGTATAAATTCGACGATCTAGAGCACGAGGACGTGCAATAGAATCTGCGCGCGAGGGAGCCGCGTTTAAGGCGTAAAATGCGCCGGACGGGAAACCGTCCGGCGTTTTGCTTTTCCGGCGCAGCTGCCGCGCTTCCGAATCTCTAGGCTTGGACCACCGTTAGGCCTGGACCACGATGGTCTTCGCTGCCCGGTCGCCAAGGCGCTGACGCATCGGCGATATCAGGATGAAGAACGCGCCCAGCCCATAGAAGAAAATGAAGTCTATGGGCCGAACGAGATTGCGGATCAGGGCTTGGGAGAAGCTGCACCTTGCACCGGTCTCGCTCGCCACCTTGATGCGAGCGATCATCTTGCCGACGGTTTGCCCCTTCCAGGAGCTTTCGAGCACGGCGTAGTAGAGCAGCGCGCCGAAGATCCACAGACCGAACAGCCATAGCGCCGGGTCGCCCTCAAGCTCGAAGCCGCCCGGTGTGCGGCCGCCGACTTGCACGGCGATCGCGATACCGAGAAACCAGTACAGAACAAAGACGATGATCATGTCGATGATCTGCGCAAAGCCGCGGGAGGCCAGCCCGGCATAGGTCATGCCGGCCGGTGCGCGGGCCTCGGGGATGTCGGCACGAAGCGTGGCGCTGCTGGTCTCATATCCCGGATCAGGATTGGAAGCGCCTGCCGTCGGAACAGAGCTCCCAGCGGGCGGCACGGCAGCTGCGGGGCCGCTCGGCCGATCCTCCGCCGCCTCTTCGGTCAGCGTCGCCCCGCATGACGAGCAGAACCTGTCGCGGCTCGACACATAGGCTCGGCAGTCCGGACAGTAGGGCATGGGTTCCCTCCCCTTTCGGAAATCGCGAGCCGATATCAGCACAGGTCGCGTGGGAGGGGAATGAGGTCAGCGGAGGATCGACCTCAATACCGCGGCGCAGGCACCTCGAACCGCTTTTCGGCGAGGTCGATGACATAGCGCTTCGGCGCAAGCTGGGCGGTGGCTTTCTCTTCCGGCAGGGCGACGTTCGCCGCTTGCTCCTTCTGCTCCTCGGGCGTGACGCTGTGCTTCCGGGGCGCAGGGAGCCTGGCCGTGGCGCGCTCCTTCTCCGGCAGGCGCACAGCCGTTCTCTGCGGCGTCTCCATGGTGACCTCGAACCGGCAGTTGGTCTTCGCATTCCCGCAGACGGACGCGTTCTGCTTTGAGAGCCAGAATGCGATGGCATTGGAATGGGCGGCGAAGAGGAATTCGACACGCCGGTTCTGGGCGCGGCCGGCGGCGGAGGCATTGGGCGCTATGGGGACCGCCTCGCCGAAGGAGACGCTGAAGATGCGGATCTGAGGTAGATCCTCGGTCACCAAGGCTTGCGCCACGGTGCGGGCCCGGGCGAGACCAAGCGCGCGGTTATAGCCTTCCGTGCCGACGGAATCCGTGTGTCCGGCAATCACCAGGGCCACGTCCGGAGGCTCCTTGCGGAGGGACGCCGCCACCGCTTCGATGATCTTGGCGCTGTCGGACCGCATTTCCGCACGATCGAAATCGAAGAAGACCCGGGTGTCGAAGACGACCCGCAGCAGGGGAATGTCGGCTCCCTATCGCGTATCGTCGGAGTCGTAGCCCTCTCCGCCCTGGGCCTGAGCCTTTGCGCGGCTGGCGCGGGTCTGCCTCGCCGGCTTGGGCTTGGCTGTGGGCTTCGAGGCGCGGCGGCGGCGTGCCGGTTTGTCCTCGGCCGCCTGCTCGGGCTGGGCGTTGACCTGATAGACGTGCATGTCCTGCTGCGGGAACGGGATCGAGATGCCGGCGCGGTCGAAGGCTTCCTTCACCTGGCGGGTGAGGTCCCAATAGACCGTCCAGTAATCCTCGCTCTTCGCCCAGGGGCGGACGATGAAGTTGACGGAGCTGTCGGCCAGCTCGGAGACACGGATGTTGGGCGCCGGCTCCCGGAGCACCAGCGGGTGGGCATCCACGGTCTCTTCCAGCACCTTCTGAGCTGTCTCGATACTGTCGTTGTAGCCGATGCCGAAGGTCAGATCGACGCGGCGGGTCTTGGAGCCCGTCACGTTGGTGATCACCTGCCCCCAGACCTGCTTGTTGGGGATGACGATGATCTGGTTGTCCGGCGTGAGCACCTTGGTGGCGACGATGCTGACGGATTTCACCGTGCCGGCGACGCCCGCGACGTCGACGTAATCGCCTTCGTCGAATGGACGGTTGATCATGATCATCAGACCCGAGGCCAGGTTGCCCAGCGTGTCCTGGAAGGCGAAGGCCAAGATGAAGGAGGCACCGCCGATCAGGGCGAAGACCGGGCCGACATCGATACCGATGGCAGACACTACGATCAGCAGGCCCAGGGCCAAGACCATCCAGTAGACGAAGGTCACGATGAAGGCCTGGAGCAGCTTCGACATGTGCTTTATGTGGCCGATCCAGCGCCGTGTGACCCGCCGGATGAGACCGGCGATGATCAGCAAGACGATGATCGCCGTAATTACGATGCCGATGTTGACGCCCGCCTCGATGCCGCCGTCGGGGGACGACAACCACGCCTCGAACTGGACCATGAAGGTCTCGAAATCGGTGGACTTGGCTTCCTCGGACAGGATCGCCGCGCGGTAGGTGCGGAATGTCTTGATCTTGGCTTCGTCGCCGCCCTTGGTCTCCCACGCGTCGACCACGAGGCTGAGCTTGTTCAGCAGCTCGTTCCGCTCCTTGGTGAGACGGACGAGATCCTCGCGGCTGGCGGTGGCGCGATCCCCCTTGGCCTTGAGCAGCTCGACCTGCTCGTTCATCACCATGGTGGTGCGGTCCTTGACCAGGTCCAACCACTTGGCGGCGACGGTGGCGAGCTCGTCCTTGGTGAGGGGGGTGAGCCGCATCTTGAGCTCGGCGCTCGAGATATACGGGTTCAGCAGCTGTTTCGGGATGTCCGGGTCGGCGGCCGCCTTCTCCTCAGGGGCGGCTTCGTCCTTGGGCTTCTCGGGCTCTGCCGCCTCGTCCTTCTTCGCAGGGGCTGACGATTCGGCCCCCGGCATGATGGACTGTGCCGCGGCCGTACCGGCGCCGACGGCTCCGTTGAGGAACAGGAAGAGAGCGAGAAAACCGCAAAGGAACCGCATGAGCTGCAAATCCGATTGCTTCAGGAGGAGATTTCGCGACGTCGGCGAGGTCCGCAGGACCTACCGTGCCGAAAGGTAATGGCGCGCCGGGGAAGATTCGAACTCCCGACCCCCAGATTCGTAGTCTGGTGCTCTATCCAGCTGAGCTACCGGCGCTGAGGCGCGATCCCTGATGGAATTGTCCCGGAATCGCGAAAGACAAGAGCGCCACGTCGCCGGGGCGCTTCGATCCGCCTACCTAATACCTAAGCTCGCCAATGGCAAGCTTA
Organism: Methyloligella halotolerans; assembly: GCF_001708935.1. Classification (GTDB taxonomy): domain Bacteria; phylum Pseudomonadota; class Alphaproteobacteria; order Rhizobiales; family Methyloligellaceae; genus Methyloligella; species Methyloligella halotolerans. Next base: position 19,939 of record NZ_MASI01000012.1, on the reverse strand, counting down.
GGCTGGCAGAACAGCGAAAAGCGCGGAACTTGAGCGGCTACAAGCTGTTTTCCACCTATCGCAACCAAAACGTTAGGGAGAAGCCCCCAATGCGGAATCTCGGAATTTTGCAGCAGGCGACCGCCGCCCTCGGCGCGATCGCGCTCGCTTTCGTGCTGACCACGGGCGCTGCCCTGGCCGAGCACCATTTCGTCGGCAAATACAAAACCGTCGATACCGAAGGCAAGCCGATGACCATCTCGCTGATGGATGACGGCAAGGCCAGCGGCGAACGCTCCGGCGAGTCGCTTTCCGGCACGTGGAAAGAAAAGAAGTCCGCCGCCGTGATCTCCTGGGCCGATGGCTGGACCACCAAGATCAAAATGAAGGGCGACACGTTCGTGAAAAGCGCCTGGAAGGGAGAGAAGCCCAAGGACAAGATGAAGACCGACGCTGTCGAGAAGGTCGAGTAACGACCCTGTCGGTCGACGCGGCGCTCCGCCTTGCCCTTTGAGTTCTCAGTTGGCGAGGCGGGGTGCGCCGCATCACAGGCTTCTGACGAAGGCGCCTCGCCCTATCCGGCAGGCGCCTTTCGTTTTTGCGACTGGCTGCAACCCTTTCGGCGAGGCTTGACCGCCTAGGCCTTCTCCCGCGTCACGCGGCGCTTCGCCTTGATGTCCGGGAGCGTAAGCCGGAACGTGGCACCCTCCTCCGTGTCCACGAGGACGATCTCGCCTCCATGGGCCTGAATCAGCTCGGCGGCGATGGCGAGGCCAAGCCCCGTTCCGCCTTTGCGGGCGACGGTCTGAAAGGCCTCGAAGAGATGGGCTTTCGCCATGGCCGGCACGCCAGGACCGTTATCGGCGATCTCGATGACGGTGGCCCCCTTCTCCCGGCCGGCGCGCAGGGCTATCTGCCCGTCATTGCCGCGCGCGTTCTCCAAAGCCTGGACGGCGTTGCTCAGCAGATTGTTTATGACGCGGAAGAGCTGGTCGTAATCAGCCTCGACCTGCAGCCCCTTCCCGATTTCCGTCCGCCAGCCGATATCGTCCCTGGGCAGGCTCAGCCCATCGGCGATTTCATCGACCAGCCCCTCGAGGCGGAATCGGCTGCGGGCCGGCTTCGCCTCCTGCACATGACCGTAATCGAGGGTGTTCTCGCAGAGGCGGATCGCGCGCTCGGTGGAGGCCAGCACCTTCGGAACCACCCGCTGGACGGTGGGGTCGTCCACCGTTCCGAGACGGTCCGAAAGCAGTTGAACGCTCGCCAGCATGTTGCGCAGGTCGTGGCTGACCTTGCTCACAGCGAGGCCGAGCGCCGCCAGCCGGCGCTTCTGGCTCAAGGTGCTGGCGAGCTGGTTCTCCATCGAGGAGAGCGCGTATTCCGCTTGGCCGATCTCATCGTGGCGCCCGCTCGGCTCTATGATCCGGGTGGGGTCCTCCGGCTTCTCCCGAAAGCGCACGATGTTGCCCGTGAGCCGCATCATGGGCCGCACCAGCAGGGTCACGAGGGTGAGATAGACCAAGGCCCCGGTGATGACGGAAATGAAGATCGAGAGGCCAAGGATATGGAGGCCGTAATCGATCATGGCGGCTTTGAGCGGCCCCTCCTCCATGACCACGATCATGACCTCTCCACCGCCCATGCCGGGCTCGCCGATGACCCGGATGACGCGGTCGTCGGGCGCGAAATACACCATCATCGCGTCACGGATCAGCTCCGGCCAACTCGGGGAGCGGAGATCGAAGAAGGCGTCGATCTCGGTCGGCTTGTCCATGTTGAGAATGATGCGGCGGCTGTCGGCGCGCCGCATGAAGATGGAGAGCACCCGCGCCTTCATGAGTAGCTCGTCGCGCAGGTTCATGGGAAGGTTGCCGTTTGGGGCGGCTTCCGCGGAAAGCGCTGCGAGCTGAGCCGCCACCAGACGGTCGTGCAACCACTGGCGCCGGAAGTTCGAGACCGACGGCACGAACACCAGCACTTCGGCGATCATGACGAAGACGATCGTCAGGAAGAGGAGCTTGGCCGAAAGGCCAGGCCCCCTATAGGCGAAGTCCTGCCTCTCCAACTCCGCCGCCGGGGTTCGTTCGTCCACCTTCGCGCACTCGCCTCAGTCTGGCGCCGACCTCACGCCCTCAGCCCAGCTTGCGAAGCCAGGCTGCGAGCCGCTGAAGATACGGCTTTCTCAACAGCGGGCGATAATAGGTGATGGCGGCGCGCTTCGCGAGTTCTGCGAGCGTGGGATACGGGAAGACCAAACCGGCGATATCCCCGACCGTCGCGCTTTTGGCGATCGCGAGACTCCACATCGGAATCATGTCGCCGGCGTTCGCGCCAGCGATGACGCACCCCAGAATATAGCCGTTCTTGTCGGTCAGGATCTTGATGAAACCTCCCGTCTCCCCCTCGGCCTGGGCCCGATCGTTGTCGGCATAGGGCCAACGCAGAATGCGGACGTCTCTGTGCCGCTTCCGTGCCTCCGCTTCCGTGAGGCCGATCTCGGCGATCTCGGGATCGGTGTAGAGGGTGCGCGGCACCTTGGTCAGGTCGAGGGACGGGCGCAGGCGGAAGACCGCATTGCGGAGGACTATCTCCGCGTGGTGGGAGGCGAGATGGGTGAACTGGGGCGGGCCGGTCACGTCGCCGATCGCATAGACGCTGCCGTTCCGGGTCTTCATACGCTTGTTGACCCGGATGCCCTGGTCGGTGGTGCGGATCTTGGCCTTCGCCAGATCGAGGCTATCGATATTGGCCATGCGGCCGGTGGCGACGAGAAGATGGCTGCCTTCGATCTCCATGGCATCGCCGCCCTTCTCGAAGCGGATTTTCACGCGTCCGCCGACGCTCTCGACCTTGGTCACCGCCGCTTCGGTCTGGATCACGATGCCCTCGTCCTCCAGACGGCGGCGGACCAGCCGGGCGGCCTCTTCGTCCATGCGGGAGAGCGGTCGTCCGCGATCCAGGATGGTTACTTGTGCGCCCAGGCGGCGATAGGCCTGGCCGAGCTCCATGCCGATCGGGCCGGCGCCCAGAACGATGAGATGGGAGACGGGCTCGGTCAGCTCGAAGATCGTGTCGTTGGTAAGATAGGGCGTGGTCGAGAGCCCCGGAATATCGGGTATCGCCGGCGACGAGCCGGTGGCGATGATGAAGCGGCGCGCCTTGATGCGAATGTCGCCGGCCTGGACGGTGCGCTTGTCGACGAAGCGCGCCTCGTCCTGGATGACACGCACGCCGAGGGCGGTGAAGCGCTCGACGGAATCGTTGGGGGCGATGGACGCGATGACCGAATGGATGCGGTCGTGGAGCGCGGCGAAGTCGATCCGCGGCTGAACCGGTTCGATGCCGAATCTGCCGGCATCGCGCATGGCTTGCGCTCTCTTGCCGGTCGCAAGCAGGGTCTTCGACGGCACGCACCCCGTATTGAGACAATCGCCGCCCATGCGGCCGCGCTCGATCAGGACAACGGGAACGCCGAACTGAGCCGCCGCTGCCGCGACGGTGAGGCCGGCGGAGCCTCCCCCAATGATGCAAAGGTCGGGGCGCAGCAGCTCGCTCATTGCAGCTTCCTCATTGCGGCCTCTTCATGGTTTTCCCTCGGGCTCCGATGGTCGCGATGACGGAGACGCTCCCTGTCACGGGCGCCCTTTCGTCCTGCCCCAACGGATGGCGCGGATCAACCGGACGGTGCCGCGCGGCCGGTCCGGCACTCTCGCCAATCGTCTCAATACGGTCTTCTGCGATAGCGCTTCACGAGCACGGGCACCAGTGCCAGCACGCCCAGAGCGATAAAGCCCACAATCAGTTCGGGGGTGAAGATGGAGGTGGCGTCGAAATGCAGGCAATTCTCACGGGGCATCCCCTCCGCGGCGCAGCGTGCGCCCTGAGCGGCGATGACGCTGTCGAGCCCCGCCCCGGCGATGGAGAAGGCGAAGGTGCCAGGGATGATGCCGATAAGGGTCGCCAGGGTATAGGTCCGGAAGGAGACCCCCAGGGGGCCGGGCACGAGATTCACCAGCCAAAACGGGAAGACCGGCACAACGCGCAGGAAGAGCAGATAGCTGAAGGCGTTCTCGCCGAAGCCCTTGCGGAAACGGTCGAGCCGGGTGTCTTCCAGCCTGTCCAGGAGTAGATTGCGCAGGGCGCTGCGGGTGGCGACATAGACGATCACGGCACCGAGAGTGGCGCCGACGACCGCCGCCACGCCGCCCCACAGCCAGCCGAACAGGAAGCCGCCGGCCAGGGTTAGGACCGCGCCGCCGGGAACAGAAAGCGCGACGCTGGCTGCATAGAGAACGATGTAGAGCGCCACGGTCAGCACCCAATGGCTCGCCAGCATGTCGTGAAGCGCATCTCGCTTTCGGCCAACTCACGGAAGGTGAGGTAGCGGTGCCATCCCATGAGATAGACCCCGACGCCCGCGGCCGCGAGGAGCGCAAGCGGCCAGAAACGGCGCAGGCCCGCCAGGCCCTGAAGGGCTCTCGGTTTCTCTGTGGGCTCTGAGATCAACGGCATGTTCCTAGATATGTCCGCGATCATGGTTTCCGAAATGAAACATCGCGCGGTCGTGATGAGCCGTCACCAGAAGTGATTGAGAAACGCTTTCTATGGGAGGGTTGGTGCGGCAAGACTCCGTATGTCGCCGGATCTCGGCGGCACCGTGAGACTTGAATTTCAGAACAGGAGGACTCTCCCATGCTTTCCCGTATCATCGCTTTTGCCTTTGCCGCCGCCGCGACCGTCGCTTTTGGGCTTCCCGCCACCGCTTCGGCCGCACCGCTCAGCCCCCAGTACAGCCAGGCCGATGCCGCCCGAATCATTCTCGTCGCCGACGACGAGGAGATGATGATGGAAGGCGATGACGGCACCGTCGGCAACGACGAGGCGATGGAAGACGACATGATGGACGACGAGCCCGGCGATGACATGATGGGCGACGAGGAGATGGAATCCGAAGACGAGGCCATGTAGGTCCCGGCGCTCAACCTGTTCTCAGGTTTGCATAATCCGTCTCGGGAAAGCATCTCGCGGTTGGCATTGGTTTCACGTCTGCACAACCAAGATTTGCTTTCCCGGGATGGTTCATCCCCGGATTGTGATCATATTGCCCTTCCTAAAGCGGCCTGGGTCAGGCAAGATTCCGACGTTGGCCTGTTTGCGCCGAGGGACTTAAGGGCCAGAGATAGGGAGGAATCCGAATGGACGGACGACTGATCACCACCGCCGTGGCCGCGCTGTTTGCCGCAACCGCGTTCGCTGCGCCCGCCAGCGCGTGCCCGATGGGCACATCCGGCAAGGAAGCCAGCGCTGCAAAAATCATCCTCGCTGCCGACGACACCGTGGGCGGAGCCGAGGATTCCGACGACGAGATGATGGGCGACGCCGACGGCGCCACCAGCGACTCCACGGCCGGTGACGAAGATGGCGTCATGGAATCCGAAGATTCCGATGGCACCATGATGGAAGGCGAAAGTGGCGATCCCGCCATGGACGACGTCGACACCGGCGAGCAGGGCGACATGATCGAGCAGGAGGAGGAGCCCGAATAGGCTCGTTCCCCGTTTTCAGATCTTAAGCTCTAGGAGCTTTCAGCGGGCCCTCTCGCCTCCGGGTTGAGAGGGCCTTGCTTTTTTGGGCCGACCGACTTGAGACAGATCGGCTTCCTTGGATCGCTTTTCGATAGATCGGCGCTCCACAGATTGACTTGTAAGCGGCGCCCTCCTATAAGCGCGGCCAAACTCGAATTCATTGGAGACCGCTCAAGTGAAGCGCACCTTTCAGCCCAGCAAGATCGTCCGCAAGCGGCGCCACGGCTTTCGCGCACGCATGGCGACCAAGGCTGGACGCCAGGTTTTGGCGCGCCGCAGAGCCAAAGGCCGCAAGCGCCTTTCTGCGTAGCCGGTAGCCGCCGAGGCGAACCACGCTCGTGACACCCATCGCACGACTGACGAAGCGCCCCCAATACCTAAGGGTCAAGGGCGGCGCTCGTTTTGTCACGCCTGGCCTCGTGCTGCAGGCGCGTGCCCGGGACGAGGCGGAGACGGAAGGTTCCAAGGCGGGCGACGGCGCCCCTTCCCGCTTCGGCTTTACGGCCAGCAAGCGGGTCGGCAAGGCGGTGGACCGCAATCGGGCACGCCGCCGGCTGAAGGAGCTGGTGCGGCTTCACGGCCCCCAGCATGCGGCAAATGGCTTTGATTATGTCTTGATCGCAAGGCAGGGAACGCTACAACGGCCCTTTCCAGAGCTCATCAGCGATCTTGAGCGGGCACTCGCCAAGATCCATCGGCCGAGCCAAACGAAGCGCTGAACGCTCAAAATCACGGGTCAAGGCATCTTCTGAGACCCCACCATCCCTTCCGGCCGGTGGGAAGGCGGTTGAACGGTCTGCTGCCGGGCCGCTCTCCAACGTTGCGGAAGGGACAGAGCGAAGGGCGATATGGACGAGAATAATCGCAATTTCATCCTCGCCATCATTCTCTCGATAGGCGTTCTCTTTGCCTGGCAATTCTTCTTTGCCCTGCCCGAACAGGAGCAGCAGAAAGCGGAGAAGACCCAGGTCGAGCAGGATGCTCAGACCGGGCCTCAGAAGCCGGGCGACTCTCCCCTCGTCGAGGGCGAGATCGAAGGTCAGATCTCTCCCGGGCCGGGCAATACCGAGTCTCAGCGCAGCCGCGAAGACGCCATTGCCGACGGCCCGCGCCTGAAAATCGACAGCCCCTCGCTGTCCGGCTCCATCGCGCTGAAAGGCGCCCGCCTCGACGATCTCACCCTCAAGGACTACCGGGTCACCGTTCAGCCGGACAGTCCGAACGTCATTCTGCTGTCGCCCGCCGGCACGCCCCACGCCTATTACGCGGAATCGGGCTGGGTTGGCGGTGCAGACGCCAAGGATCTGAAGCTTCCCGACGCCGAAACCGTCTGGACCCAGGAAAGCGACGGGCCGCTGACCAAGGACAGCCCGGCCATCCTCTCCTACGACAACGGCCAGGGGCTGAAATTCACGCGCACCATCTCGGTGGACGACAATTACATGTTCACCATCGAGGAGACGGTGGCGAATTCCGGCGAGGAGCCGGTGACGCTCTACCGCTACGGCCTCGTCTCCCGCCACGAGATGCCGAAGACCTCCGGCTATTACGTTCTGCATGAAGGCCTGATCGGCGTCACCGGCGACCAAGGGCTCGAAGAGATCGATTACGACGATGCGCTGGAGGCTCAGCCCACCGTCTACAAGACGAAGACCGGCTGGCTCGGCATCACCGACAAGTACTGGGCAACCACGGTCATTCCCGAGCAGGGCAAGGAATTCACCGCGCGCTTCTCCGGCAAGCAGGAGAACGGCCGCGCACGTTTCCAGACGGATTATCTCCAGTCCGGCCTGACTATCGGGCCCGGCGAGGAAAAGACGGTTCAGGGCGAGGTGTTCGCCGGAGCCAAGGAGGTCAACGTCGTCGACCGCTATGCCGATGAGTTCGGCATCGCCAAGTTCGACCTGCTGATCGACTGGGGCTGGTTCTACTTCCTGACGAAGCCGATGTTCTTCGCGCTGGACTTCTTCTACAAGCTCGTCGGCAATTTCGGCGTGGCCATCCTGATCGTCACGCTCTGCATCAAGCTCGTGCTCTTCCCGCTCGCCAACAAATCCTATGTGGCGATGAGCAAGATGAAGAAGCTGCAGCCCGAGATGGCGAAGATCAAAGAGCGCTATGCGGACGACCGCATGAAGCAGCAGCAAGAGATGATGGAGCTGTACAAGAAGCAGAAGGTGAACCCGGCCGCGGGCTGTCTGCCGATCCTTGTCCAGATCCCGATCTTCTTCTCGCTCTACAAGGTGCTTTTCGTAACCATCGAGATGCGCCACGCGCCGTTCTTCGGCTGGATCCAGGACCTTTCCGCGCCCGATCCGACATCGGTGTTCAACCTGTTTGGCTTGATCCCCTGGGATCCGCCGACCTTCCTGATGATCGGCATCTGGCCGCTGATCATGGGCGTGACCATGTTCGTCCAGATGAAGCTGAACCCCGCGCCACCGGATCCGGTGCAGCAGAAGGTGTTCACCTGGATGCCGGTCTTCTTCACCTATCTGCTGGCCAGCTTCCCGGCCGGTCTGGTGATCTACTGGGCGTGGAACAACTTCCTCTCCGTGGTCCAGCAGTCATTCATCATGCACCGCCAGGGCGTGGACATTCCCCTGTTGGAGAATCTCGGGCTCAAGAAGGCGTCAGACAAAGACGACAAAGCCGAGAGCGAGAGCAAGGGGTAGCCCCCACTCAAGCGTCATTGCCGGGCTTGTCCCGGCAATCCATGACCACCGTCGTTGAGAAATGTCGAAAGCAGGGGTTATGGATGCTTGGCATAAGGCCGAGCATGACACCGGGAGACGTGCATTGTCCGCGGAAAACATCGATTCTTCAGCCGACACAGCCGCGGGCGACAAGCTCTTCGCGCAAGGGTGCGACTTCGTCAAAGGCGTGGTGAAGATGGACGGTCTGCCCGCGGACGGGCGGAACGAGGTCGCCTTTGCCGGGCGCTCCAATGTCGGAAAATCCAGCCTGATCAATGCGCTGACGGGACGGAAAGCGCTGGCGCGGGTCTCCATTACGCCAGGCCGCACCCGCGAGCTCAACTTCTTCACCCTCGGCAAGGACGGCCTACTCTATCTGGTCGACATGCCCGGCTACGGCTACGCCAAGGCGCCCAAGGGCCAGGTAAAGGGCTGGAACCGGCTGATCGAGGACTATCTGAAAGGGCGCCAGGAACTGCGCCGGCTCTTCCTGCTGGTGGATAGCCGCCACGGGCTGAAGGAGACGGACCGGGCCACCATGGCGCTCATGGACGAGGCCGCGGTCTCCTACCAGGTCGTGCTGACAAAGGCAGACAAGCCGAAATCCGAAGAGCTCGCCAAGGTGCTGGAGAAAGTCTCAGCCGAGCTGGCCAAGCACCCGGCCGCCCATCCGGAGATCCTCGTGACATCCTCCCGGGAAGGCCATGGGCTATCGGAACTGCGCGCGGCCGTGGCTGCTTGTGCTGTTACCTGATCGCCAATCCGACGCAGAGAATCCGCGGAAACGGGAGTTTCCCCTTAACCCCCGCCCCGCTATAAAGCGCCCGTGACCGACGAGAAGCCAAATCTCCCTGACGTAAAGCCCGACCCGGAAGCCGAGCTTGGCCATGGCAGCACGCGGCTGCCCGGATTGAAGCTGGACGAAGACGCGCCGGAGGGTGCTGCGTCCCTTTCCGTGTTCCAGCGGGCGGACCTTCTGTCAGAGGCGCTGCCGTTCATGCAGCGTTACGACAAGGCCACGGTGGTCATAAAATATGGCGGCCATGCCATGGGCGATCCGAAGCTCGCCCAGGATTTCGCACGGGACGTGGTGCTCTTGAAGCAGTCGGGCGTGAACCCGGTCGTCGTCCATGGCGGCGGACCGCAGATCGCAAAGCTGCTGGAGCGGCTGAGCATCAAGAGCGAGTTCAAGGACGGGCTACGCGTCACCGACCGGGAAACGGTCGACGTGGTCGAGATGGTGCTCGCCGGCTCGGTGAATAAGGAGATCGTCGCGGCGATCAACGCCCATGGCGGCAAGGCGGTCGGCATCTCCGGCAAGGACGCCAATCTCATGCGCGCCCGGAAGATCACCCGCACGTGGCGCGACCCGGATTCCAATATCGAGCAGATCGTGGATCTCGGCTTCGTCGGCAATCCGGATCAGGTCGATCCCCATATCGTCGACGTTATCATCCAGTCCGACCTGATCCCCGTGGTCGCGCCGATCGGCGTGGGCGAGGACGGCGAGACCCTGAACATCAATGCCGATACGTTTGCCGGCGCGCTGGCCGCCGCCATGAAGGCGAAGCGCCTTCTGCTGCTGACCGATGTCGAGGGCGTGCTCGACAAGCAGGGCAAGCTGGTAAAGGCGCTTACCACCAAAGAGGCGTTGGCTTTGATCGAGGATGGCACCATCTCCGGTGGCATGATTCCCAAAGTCGAAAGCTGCCTGGGCGTCGTCGCCAAGGGCGTCGAGGCGGTCGTCATCATGAACGGCAAGGTTCCCCACGCGGTGCTGCTGGAGCTGTTCACCGAGCACGGCGCCGGCACCTTGATCGAGCGGTCGGGAGCGCCTGCCCCATGACCAAGATCGCGGATCACCAGCGGCGCGGCTTCGAGCGGACGGAGGCCTGGGTGTTCGATCTCGACAACACCCTCTATCCGGCCGACTGCAACCTGTTCAGCCAGATCGACACCCGGATGGGGGCGTTCATCGCCGAGCGTCTGGGCGTGAGCTCGGAGGAAGCCCACCGGCTCCGCAAGCACTACTACTACACGTACGGCACCACGCTGGCCGGGCTGATGCGGCTGCACGACGTGCACCCGGACGATTTCCTGGAATATGTCCACGATATCGATCTCGACGTGGTGGATGCGGCGCCGGAGCTTGGCGCTGCCATCGACCAGCTGCCGGGCCAGAAATACGTGTTCACCAACGGCTCCATGCAGCATGCCGAACGCGTGTTGAACAAGCTGGGGCTGGCCGAGCATTTCGACGACATGTTCGACATCCGCTCCGCCGAATTCGTGCCGAAGCCGGATCCGGCGACCTATGACCGGTTCCTGGAGGCCCATGGGGTGAGCGCGCCGGAGGCGGCGATGTTCGACGACCTACCCCACAATCTGAAGCCAGCCCACGCGCTGGGCATGACGACGGTGCTGGTTGCCTGCGGGACGACCGATCATCCGGACCATCACGCCATCGCGAGCTGGACGGAGCTCCCTTCCCACATCCATCACCAGACCGACGCCCTGGCGCCGTTCCTGCGGGAGGTCTACGCCCGGCTGAAGGGCGAAGCGGAGGCGGAGCAGCCAAACTTTTCCGATGCCGGCTTTCGGGCCGGCTGACCCACGATCCTCAAGACCATAGGTTCGCGTTATGAGCAAAGAGCAATTGAAGCCCATCATCGAAGCCGCGTTCGACAAGGCGGACGAGATCTCGCCGAAGACCAAGGGCGAGACCCGCGACGCCATCGAAGAGACGCTGCAGCTCCTGGACCAGGGCGAGCTTCGGGTGGCTGAGAAGGTGGACGGCCATTGGACCGTCAACGAGTGGGCCAAGAAGGCCATCCTGCTCTCCTTCCGCCTGGAAGACTCCCACAAGATGGAAGGCGGCACCGATGGCGGCACCTGGTGGGACAAGGTGCCCAGCAAGTTCGCCGACTGGAAAGCCAAGGACTTCAAGAAGGCCGGCTTCCGCGCCGTTCCCGGCTCCATCGTGCGCCGCTCCGCCTATATCGCGCCGGGCGTGGTGCTGATGCCCTCCTTCGTCAATCTCGGCGCTTATGTGGACAGCGGCGTGATGGTCGACACCTGGGCGACCGTGGGCTCCTGCGCGCAGATCGGCAAGAACGTGCATATTTCCGGCGGTGCCGGCATCGGCGGCGTGCTGGAGCCGCTGCAGGCCAATCCCGTCATCATCGAAGATCACTGCTTCATCGGCGCGCGCGCGAGGTGGCCGAGGGCGTCGTGGTCGGCGAGGGCTCGGTGCTCTCCATGGGCGTCTATCTCGGCCAGTCCACCAAGATCGTGGATCGCGAATCCGGCGAGATCTTCCATGGCCACGTGCCGCCCTTCTCCGTCGTGGTCTCCGGCACGATGCCAGGCAAGCCCCTGCCGGACGGCTCGCCGGGACCGTCGCTCTACTGCGCCGTGATCGTGAAGACGGTTGACGAGCGGACCCGCGCCAAGACCTCCATCAACGACCTGCTGCGCACGTAAGGCTTCCCGGTTCAATGGATCTGAAGCATCTCTATCTGACGCTGCGGGGACGGATCGGCCGCCAGACCTTCTGGATGGCGATGATCCCGCTTTTCGTCGCGTATTGGGTGGCGAGTATCCTCATCCATGTCATGGCTGCCTCCATGGCAGGAAACCAAGTCATGGGGGCGCTCGCCTCGGGCATGATCATGGTCGTGAGCGCTGCGTTCCTCATCGGCTTCATCGCGGTTTGCGTAAAGCGGCTGCACGACCGGGGTAAATCAGGCTGGTGGATGGCCGGTCTCTATGCGGTGAGCCTGGCGGGCATCTTCGTCGCCACGTCGTCGGGGCTGGCGATGACACCGGTGGGTTTCACCTCCCTCGGCAACATGCTGACGGCCCTTTGGCTCGGCATCCTGCTTTGGCTCATCATTGAGCTCGGCATCATGCGGGGCACGCGCGGGTCGAACGCATACGGGCCCGACCCGCTGGAAGCGACGGAAGGCAATACCGCCTCCTAACCACAGGATTTACGGCCGATGGCCAGCCTTTCCGAAGATGCCGTCGAGATCGCCCAGGGGCTGATCCGCTGCAAGAGCGTGACGCCGGACGAAGGCGGCGCGCTGGATTATCTGCAGACGAAGCTTCAGGCCGCGGGCTTCACCTGCCACCGCCTGCCCTTCGAGGCGGCGGGCACGCCGACGGTCGACAATCTCTATGCGAGGATCGGCACGGGCCGGCCCAATCTCTGCTTCGCAGGCCATACGGATGTGGTGCCGCCCGGCGACGACGATGCCTGGACCCATGCGCCGTTTGCCGGCGATATAGACCAGGGGTTGCTGTACGGGCGCGGCGCCTCCGATATGAAGGGCGGGGTCGCGGCGTTCGTCGCGGCCGCTCTCGATTACCTGACCTTCGCGCGGGGCGAACCGGCGGGCTCCATCAGCCTCCTCATCACGGGCGACGAGGAAGGCCCTGCCGTCAACGGCACCGACAAGGTGCTGAAATGGATGGCCGCTCATGACGAAGTTCTCGATCACGCGATCGTCGGCGAGCCGACCAACGCGACCCAACTCGGCGAGACCATAAAGATCGGGCGACGGGGCAGCCTGAACGGCAAGGTCACCGTGAAAGGCGTGCAGGGCCATGTGGCCTATCCGGCGCTGGCAAACAATCCGATCCGCGGGCTGATCGCGGTGCTGTCCAGCCTCTACGAGGAGCCGCTGGATCACGGCAACGCCCATTTCGCGCCCTCCAATCTGGAGGTGACGACCATCGATGTGCGCAATCCGGCAACCAACGTGATCCCCGCCAAGGCGGAGGCCCTGTTCAACATCCGCTTCAACGACGATCACACACCGGAATCCCTGCAATCCTGGGCGCGGGAGAAAGCGTTCATGGCGCTCGAGGGTTCGGGGCTGGAAGCGATCTTCGACTACGAGCCCGCGAACCCGGTCTTCGTGACCGAGCCCGGCACGCTGAGCACGCTTCTTTCTGAGGCGATCAGCGACGTCACGGGTCTGACGCCGGAGCTCTCGACGGCGGGCGGCACATCCGATGCGCGCTTCATCAAGGATTACTGCCCGGTGGTCGAATTCGGGCTGACAACGGAATCCATGCATCAGGTGGATGAGCGGGTGTCCGTTGCCGATCTTGAGAAGCTCGCGGTGATCTACAGGCGCTTCCTCGATCTCTATTTCAACGGCGGGACGGCGAGCTAGGCGGGCCACGCACCATGACTCAAGGCGACACGCGCCCAATCGGCGTCTTCGATTCCGGCATGGGCGGACTGACGGTCTTGCGCGCCATGGCCGAACGCCTGCCCAACGAGCGCTTCGTCTATCTCGGCGATACGGCCCGCCTGCCCTACGGCACCAAGAGCCCAGAAACCATCAAGGCCTACGCGCTCCAGGCGACGCGGCTACTGTTGGCGGAAGGGGTCAAGATGGTGGTCATCGCCTGCAACACCGCCTCATCCGTCGCGATCGGCCCCTTGTCCGATGCGCTCGCGCCGATCCCCGTCGTGGGCGTCATCGAGCCCGGCGCGGAAGCCGGCGTCGCTGCCAGCAAGAACAAGCATATCGCAGTGCTTGCGACGGAGAGCACTGTGAAGGGCAACGCGTATGTCCGGGCGATCCATGCCATCAGCCCGGAGACCCGGGTCCTGCAGCAGCCCTGCCAAGTCTTCGTGGCCATGGCGGAGGAAGGCTGGACCGACGGGCCGGCGGCGCGGGCGGCTGCAGAACAGTATCTTTCGGCCGTGTTCGCGGGGGAGGATGCGCCGGACACGTTGGTCCTGGGCTGCACCCATTTCCCCGTGCTGGCCAAGATGCTGGGCGAGGTGGCCGGACCCAAGGTTGCCATCGTGGATTCCGCCCGCACCACGGCGGATGCGGTGGCCGAGGCGCTTTCGCGTCTCGGGATCGAGAGCCATGAGGCTCCGGACGCCGATCATGCGGCCAGGATCTTCGCCACGGATTCCCCGGAGCGCTTCGCCCGGGTGGGCGAGATCTTTCTGGGGCGCAGGCTCGACGCCGACGATATCGAGCAGGTGGATTTGTAGGTCGAGAGGCGGCCTCTACCGCCCCTCGGTCCCTTCGCCGGTCGGTGCGCCGGAGATGGCGCGAGCCTCTTCCTCCTCGGCCAGGTCTTTGGCCGTGAGGTTGCCGCTGCCGGCCTCGCGGAGGAGGCTCCGCAGCCAGCCTTTGCCGAGGAGCAGAAGCAGCACGAGGCCGTAGACCACGGCGCCGATCACGACCAGCAAACCCAGCGCCGTCTCGTCGCGGAAGGCCGGCAGCCCCTGCAGCAGGCCCGGAAGAACCAGATAGGCGCCGTACAGCGTCGCGCCGAGAATGAACCCGGCGGCAAGCAACTTCACGACCGGCGGGCCGAGCCTTCCGAGCGACAGGGCGAAGCCGCGGCGCTCGGCGAACCAGACCAATAGGGCGAGATTGATCCAGGCGCCGATGGCGGTGGCCAGCGCCAGGCCGACCTGAGCCAGCGGGCCCATAAGCAGGAATTTGAGACCGATATTGATGGCGGCGGCCGACAGGGCCGCGATCACAGGTGTCGCCGTGTCGCCCCGGGCGAAGAAGGGCGCGGTGAAACTCCGCATCAGGACGAAGGGCACCATGCCCACGGCGTAGGCGGCGAGCGTAGCGCCTGCGGCGGCGGCATCCTCCGCCGTAAAGGCACCGCGGGCGAACAGGGCCCGCATGATAAGATCGGGCACGGTGAGACTTGCCGCCAGCACTGGCAGCGTCAAGAGCAGCGCCAGCTGAATGCCCCGGCTCTGGGCGTCGGCGGCGCCTTGCTTATCGTTCGCCGCCAAGCGCTTAGACATCTCCGGCAGGAGTACGATGCCCACCGCGATGCCCACCACCCCGATGGGGAGCTGATTGATACGGTCGGCATAGTAGAGGGCGGAGAGCGCGCCGGCAGGTAGGAAGCTCGCGATCAGCGTATCGGCGAAGAGGGCGAGCTGGACGCCGCCCGCGCCTATAATTGCGGGACCGAGCGCCTTCAGGAACCGACGGGTCGGCTTGTCCAGGACGGGGAGTCGGATGCGCAGGCCGAAGCCGTGACGCTCCGCGTCGATGCCGACGAGAACGAGCTGCGCGACACCGGCGATCAAAACGCCCCAAGCCGCGGCGTGACCCGCGGTCGGGAACCAGAACGCCAGCAGCAGGGTGGCGATCATGCATAGATTGAGCAGGATCGGCGCTCCTGCGGCGACGGCGAAGCGGCTATTGGCGTTCAGCTCGCCGGAGATCAGGGTCTGAAGCGACACCAGCAGGAGCGCCGGAAAGGTGATACGGGTCAGGGTGACCGCGAGTTGGAAGCGCTCCGGGTCGTCCTGAAGCCCGTGGGCCAGCAAGCCCACGAGCTGCGGGGTATAGAAAAGGGCAAGCGCCAGGATCAGGATATTGACCGCGAGCAGCGCCGCGGCCACCCGGTCGGCGAACAGCCTGGCGCGCATCTGCCCCGCCTGTTCCAGCTCCCGCGCATAGGCGGGCACGAAGGCGAAGTTGAAGGCGCCTTCGGCCAGGATGGCGCGGAAATGGTTGGGCAGCCGGAAAGCGATGAAGAAGGCATCGGCTATAGGCCCCGCGCCCAGAACGGCCGCCATCACCACGTCGCGAATGAAGCCCGTGACGCGGGACAGCAGGGTGAACCCGCCGACGGTGAAGACGTGACGGATCATGGATGGGCGCTCAATAGTCGACCCGTGAAAGGTAGAGCCCATAAGGCGGGGCGAGCGGCCCGCAAGCGGCCCGGTCGCGTGCCTCCAGTGCCGCCTTCAGATCCTGCGCTGTCCAACTTCCGTCCCCCACGCGCTGCAACGATCCGACCATAGAGCGGACTTGGGTGTGCAGAAAGGACCGCGCATGAGTTCGGATGACGATCTCGTCGCCCGCGCGCGTAACCTCGATGGCATCCAGGGTCTTCTCCGGCGAATTCGCCTGGCATTCCGCGGCCCGGAAGGTGGAGAAATCATGGCGGCCCACGAGGCGCTGCGCCGCGTCGTGCATGGCTTCCGCGTCGAGAGAGCGGAAGACTACCCAGGCCCGGTTC
This sequence comes from Methyloligella halotolerans, assembly GCF_001708935.1. Lineage (GTDB taxonomy): Bacteria > Pseudomonadota > Alphaproteobacteria > Rhizobiales > Methyloligellaceae > Methyloligella > Methyloligella halotolerans. The sequence goes on along the minus strand of NZ_MASI01000012.1, from coordinate 3,639 downwards.
TTGTCGAGGGCGAGCGGCTGCGCCGATTGACGATGCGATAGATGTAATAGCGCTTCGTCGCCGAAAACCGGGCATCGAAATCGTCATCCACCGCTTCGGCCGCCAGCACCACGATGGGCTCGGGCCTGAGATGGGCGTTCATGGCGTCGCGGACGGTCTCCGGGTCCCATTGCCTTTCCAGATCGAGATGGGCCACCTGCCCCAGAGCGTGCACGCCGGCGTCGGTCCGCCCTGCCCCGCGCGGGATAAAATCCTCACCTGAAAACGCCTTCACAGCGTGAGCCAAATGCTCCTGAACGGACGGCACATCGCCTTGCGCCTGCCAGCCGCAATAGGGCGTGCCGTCATATTCGATTGTCAGCTTGTAGCGGGGCATATCTCCTCCCTAGAGGAGCTTTGCGCCAGGCGCCAGGGGCACGCCGCGCAGGAAGTCCTGGGCCTCCATGGGCCGCTTGCCCGCGCGCTGGATCTGGAGCAGCCGGATAGCTCCCTTCCCACAGGCAACGACCAGTGGGTCGGCGATCACGGTGCCTGGTTCTCCCTTTCCATCGGCGATCTCTGAGAGGAGCAACTTGAGACGCTCCACCTTCCCCTCCCGCTCGATCTCGCACCAGCACCCGGATAGGGACTCAAGCCGCGGATCTGGTCGTGGATTTCGCTGGCCGGCTTCGTCCAATCGATGCGGCCATCGGCGGAAGAGATCTTCGCCGCGTAGGTGACGCCCTCCGGCGGCTGAGGGGTGCATGTCAGCTGCCCCTCTTCGGCCCGGCCCAGAGCCTCGACCATGAGGGATGCTCCCTGCTCCGCCAAGGCGTCATGAAGCTCGCCTGCGGTCATCTCCGGCGCGATCCGCAGCGCGGCCTGCAGGCAGATATCGCCGGTGTCGAGACCTTCATCCATGCGCATGATTGTGGTGCCGGTCTCGGCATCGCCCGCCATGATCGCCCGCTGGATCGGAGCGGCACCGCGCCAGCGCGGTAGCAGGGATGCATGAACGTTGAAGCAGCCTTCGCGAGGCGCCTCCAGTATCCCACGCGGCAGGATCAGCCCATAGGCGATGACAACGGCGGCATCGGCGTTCAAGGACGCGAACCGCGCCTGCTCTTCCTCCGATTTCAGACGTTCGGGCGTAAAGACATCCAGCCCCTGCTCCTCGGCGAAGGCATGGACCGGAGAGGGCCGCAGCTTCATACCGCGGCCGGCGGCCCGCGGCGGCTGGCTATAGACCGCGACGACCTCGTGGCCCGCTGCGAGAATTGCTTTGAGGGTTGGCACGGCAAAATCCGGCGTGCCCATGAAGACGATGCGCATGAGCGCTGTTTAGCATGAGGACGGGCGATTCGCGTGGCGCAGATGGGGGCGAAGCCGCGCGCCCGGTGAACGCGCTCCTGCACCCTAGCAATGTCGGATACCCGACATTTCAGCGGCACAAAAGTCACAGCGCATAGAAAGCGGCGGCTCTCCGGTGCACAAATCCTTGTACGTTCCGCAATTTAGAGGTGCATTCTAGAGTCAGGTAACACCTTGGCTGGCATCTCGGATCGAGCGAGAAAAATCATCAGGCTGAGGCGCATGGGGGGCGGAGCCGGATGAATTGTCTCGCGCGTTGGTATTGTTGCGTCGCGTTTGCTGCCTCCTGCACCCTCCCGGTCGCCTTTGCCCAGGCGGCAGACGGCACTTGGTGCCCCTCTCCGGACGTTTGCACGAGCGACTACAACACTGCGGCGAACTGGGACCCCAACACTCAGGTTCCAGACGACACCGCCTTCTTCGGCACGTCGCTCACCACCAGCCTGACGTTCTCGGCTATTACGACAGTCGGCGGGTGGACCTTCCTCGCGGGCGCTGACGATTACGACTTCAGCTTGGATCGACGGTTGGTGTTCAATGATGCCGGCATCAGTGTTGTTGGCGGCAGCGCTACCATCGACACCATCGCGGGTGGCGACTTGCGGTTCATCAATTCCAGCACCGCCGGCAGTGCCATAATCAACAACGCCGAAAGTGTGACCTTCAACGGCGACAGCACCGCCGGCAACGCCACAATCAACAACAGCAACGATCTTACCTTCAACAACGACAGCAGCGCCGGTAGCGCCACCATCAACAATCTTGCCGGCGGTGTCGGCAACTTTTCGTTCAACGGAAACAGCACCGCCGGAAGCGCGACCATCACCAACGCTGACTTCATGAACTTCGAGAGTAACAGCGACGCCGGCAGCGCCACCATTTTCAACAGCAGCTTCCTGAATTTCAACGGCGGCAGCTCAGCCGAAAACGCCAACATCACCAACCAAGTCGGTGGTGCACTAGCGTTTCTCGGCCTAAGCACCGCCGGCAACGCCAACATCACCAACCAGGCCGTTCTCAGTTTCAATCTCGCAAGCACCGCCGGCAACGCCAGCATCATCAACAACAATTCTTTGACGTTCGGAACGAACGCCACCGCCGGCAACGCCAGCATCGTCACCAATTCCTCCGGCGTGACAGACTTCTCCGCGAGCGCCGGCCCCGGCAACAACGGGGTGCTTACGGCCGGCTCGATCGCCGGCGCGGGCCGATACTATCTCGGGCCAAACGAACTTGGCGTGGGCGGCAACAACCTCTCGACCGAGGTTGGCGGCGTTATCAGCGACTGCGGCGCGACCGGATCGCAGTGCAGTTTTTCAGGCTCCACCGGCGGCTCCCTGGTCAAAACGGGAACGGGTACCCTCACACTCTCGGGCGCGAATACCTATACGGGCGGCACGACGATTTCCGGCGGCACCGTGCAGATCGGCAATGGCGGCACCACGGGATCCATCGTCGGCAACGTCACGAATAACAGCGCGCTAGTCTTCAACCGCTCAGACGATTTCGGCTTTGCCGGCGCGATTTCCGGTGGCGGCACCCTCACCCAAGCTGGCTCCGGCGAGCTGACCCTGAGCGGCGTCAGCTCCTATAGCGGGTCCACCTTCGTCAATGCGGGCACGCTGGCCGTGAACGGCTCGATCGCCAATTCTACCGTAACGGTGAATGGCGGCGCTCTCGGCGGCACTGGTACCGTGGGCAGCACGACGATCATGAGCGGCGGCACATTCGCGCCGGGCAACTCGATCGGCACGCTCAATGTGGCCGGAAACGTCACCTTCAACTCAGGTTCGACCTATCAGGTCGAGGTTGACGCGGCGGGGAATTCCGATCTGATCAACGCCTCGGGCACGGCGACGCTCAATGGCGGCACGGTCGAGGTGCTGGCTCAGAGCGGGACGTATGACGGGATAACGACCTACACGATCCTGACCGCGGGCGCGGGCGTGAATGGAACCTTCAACGGCGTGACCAGCAATCTGGCCTTTCTCACGCCGTCGCTCACCTACGACCCGAACAACGTCTATCTCATTCTGACCCGGAATAATGTCTCGTTCACCGGCATCGCGAATACGCCGAACCAGCGGGCAGTGGCGGGAGCGCTGAACGACTTCTCCCTAGACAATGCGCTTTACCTTGCCGTCCTGAACCAGACGGCGGCCGGGGCGCGCCAGGCGTTCGATGCTCTGTCCGGCGAGATTCATGCGAGCGTTGGCGGCGCGTTGCTGGATGAGGGCCGGCATGTGCGCGATGCGGTGATGGGGCGTCTGGTCCAGGCATCTTACGGTG
>NZ_MASI01000011.1 GCF_001708935.1 Methyloligella halotolerans | reverse complement strand
AAGCGGCGCCATATCCGAGCCCAGATCCTTCGACCCGTAGCCCAGCATCATCATGTTGGCAGCGGGATTGGCCCCCGCCGTCTGGGTCGATTGCGGTCCACCGGCCCCGAGGCCAGTCCCACCGTAAGATGCCTGGACCAGACGCCCCATCACCGCATCGCGCACATGCCGGCCTTCATCCAAGAGCGCGCCGCCAACGCTCGCATGAATCTCGCCGGACAGGGCATCGAAGGCCTGCCGTGCGCTGGCCGCTGTCTGGTTCAGCACCGCAACATAAAGCGCACTATCGATGGGGAAATCGCTGAGTGCATTCGCTACCGCGCGCTGATTGGGTGTGCGCGCGGGTCCGGTGAACGAGACATCGTTCCTGATCAACATGAGATAGACGTTGTTCGTATCGTAAAGCAGCGTCGGGTCCAGAAACGCGAGGTTGCTCGTCACGTCGTCGAAGGTGCCGCTCACTCCGCCTCCAGTACGCAGGATCGTATAGCTGGTGGCAGGGGCGTAGGTTCCGCTCTGAGCCAGCACCTGGACCCGCCCGCCATTGAGCGTCGCGGTGCCCGTCGCATCGATCCGGTCCGAGTTGCCCGCCGCATCGACCTCGACCTCGTATGTGGAGCCCGAAGCGAAGGTGACGGCGCCTGCGACGCTGATGGTGCCGATGGAATTGCCGGGCGCGATCGTGCCGCCATTCCTGATGACCGTGTTCCCCACAGTGCCGCCGCCGATCAATCTGCCGGCATTCACCGTGACATCGCCGGACGTGCCGTTGGCGATGAACGTGCCGCCGCTGACCGTCGATGAGCTGATGATCGAGCCTCCCTCGGCAATTTCGAGTGTCCCCGATCTCAGCGTCGTCGGCCCCGTATAGGTATTGGTGCCTGCCAGCGTCAGCGCACCATCGCCGATCTTGATGAGACCGCCGCCGTTGCCGCCGGCGTCCTGGATCGCGCCGGAGAATGTTGTCGAGCTGTTGTCAAACCCCGTGGTGAGGCTCTCGCCGCCTGCGATCCGGACGGCGCCGGCGCTGCGAGCGATCCAATGGTCTCCGAATCGTTGGCTTGGAATGTGCCGCCGTTCACACGCAGGCTGACAGAATCCGCGATGGCCGTTCCGCCATCGGCGACCACGAAGCCCTGATTTATTGTCAGGGGCCCGGTAAAGCTGTTGGTCCCCGAAAGGGTAAAAGCGCCGGCCCCCGTTTTGGTGACGCCGCCGCTGCCGGAAATCTCGCCCGAGAATTCGGTCGTCACGTTGCTGGCGCCCGTGATCAACGTGTTTCCGTTGAGCGTGACGGTGCTCGATGCCACACCTGTCAGGGAGCCGACCGTCTCTCCATCGGCCAGGTCCAGCCTGGAGCTACCGAAAATCACGACATTGCTGCTGTCGGAGACCGCAGCACCATTCACAAGCCGCAGGGTACCCGCCGTAATTGCCGTCGTCCCGGTAAACGTATTCGTGCCGCTCAGGACCAGCGTGCCGCCGCCGATTTTTTCGACAGGCCGCGCGAAGCCGGTCTCGGTGATATCGCCGGATTGGGTCGCGGTGCCGGCTAAGACCTGAAGCTGGGTGCTGTTGGAGTCGACATCGATCGCGTTGGCGATCGTGACGCCGTTGCCGTAGTCGATGACGGATCCGGTCGTGGTGATGGTGCCGATACCGGCAGCCGTGTCCGATTGCAGGCTCAGCGTGCCGTCCTGGACCGTGGTCCCGCCGGAATAGCTGTTGTCGCCGGACAGCACGAGCGTTCCGTCGTCATCCTTGATGAGGGCATAGCTGCCGGCTTCGGCGCCTGTGCCGCCGGCGCCGGTCTGGTCCGCGATATCATCGGCGATGGCCTGGGTTTCTCCGGCGCCGGGTTGGAAAGTAATCGTCCCGTTCCCCTGCAGGAACAAGCCACCACCGAATGCGAACCGCCTTGCGCACCTGGGGTATTACCGCCTGAGACGCTGCCTCCATCTAGACTGAGACCGTCTTCGACGGTCAGCGTCGCCCCCTCCATGACGAAGACGCTGCCGCCCATTCCGGCGCCTCCGCCACCGGCGGCCTTTTCACCGTCGGCTCCGCCGAAGCCTCCAGGACCAACGTCGAGAAGAGTGGCTGCACCGCCACCGCCACCGAAGCCGCCTGCGCCCCCCGCGCCTGTCGAACCGCCACCGCCGCCACCGAAGCCGCCTGTCCCGCCTGTCCCGCTTGGGGATGCGCCGTTTCCGCCACCGCCGCCGCCGCCGCCGACACCGCCGGTTCCACCCGTAGTGCCGCCGCTGCCCGAACCGCCGCCACCTGAGAGTTCACCGCCCGGTTGACCGTTTGCGCCGAATGCCCCCCCAGTTCCGCCATTCGGTCCGCCGCCATCGGCGCCGGTGGATGAGGTGCTGGTTTGTCCGACCTGGCCCGCGAATGCGCCGCCGCCGCCATGTCCGCCTCCGGCATTGCCTGTAGCCCCGGAGCCTCCATCGCCGCCGAGGCCGCCGCCACCGCCACCGTGTACCGATCCTGTTACGGTATTACCGCCATCGCCGCCTTGCGCGGCGTTGTCGGCGAATTCGACGCCGCGCAGCGTTACGTTCGCTGCCGAATGGCCGTCGAGATCGCCACGCGCGAATAGCGCTCCGCCGGCCCCAAGACCGCCGCCGCCCGGCGCATTAGCCGTTCCGCCGTCCCCGCCTTTGGCCAGACCGTTTGCCAGCGTCACGTTCTCGATGACGACGTCGCCGGTGTTGGCGAAGAAGATGCGTTGAGCGCCTTGACCGTCGACAGTGTGGCCGGCGCCCGAGATCGTGATCTGCTTGCCGGCGGATGTGTTGAGAACGGGAAGGGGGGCGGTCAGCGCGATATCGGACGCCAGGTTGATGGTGTTGGACGTATCGCCATTGCTGTTCGCAGCGTTGATGGCGGCGGTCAAAGCCCCCTCATCTGAGACGTTGAAGACGGCCGCTTCGGCAGGTGGGATCAAGCTTGTGGCGCCGACCGCGAGAGAGCCAGCGAGAGCAACGCGGAAGAGGAAGCGGCAACTCCTGATCGCCCCATTATCCCACCCTGTCACACTCCCCCCTGACGCGCGCCAAAAGCGCCCCCCTTAAGCCGCAGGGGTCGTTTCCCTGCCTCTTTCGCGCTTTCTGAGCTCGCAATGTTGTTTGATTGCAGCTGTTTGATTCCGTTCGAGGCATGCAGGGTCGCTCGGTAAGTCATGGGAATTCAATGGGAATTTGAAGCGCGGACCGAGCCTGACGATCACTGTGTCTTAATGAGCACAGATTTTGAGCCAGAAAGCTCCATCGCTGGCAAACGGCGAACCGCAATGAGAAGACGGGTTCCTCACGACGCAATCCTGCGCGCTGTCGGAACCTCAGCTTCGTATAGAGAACGAATTATTCGGCTTGGGAGACGGAACCGGTCTCGGCCGGACCCAGCGTAAACATGTGGTAGGTGGGTTTGCGCGGCCCAAAGGCGAGCCCGAGAGAGCTCCCCAGCGGTTTGATCGACGACTGATTCACCGCCGTCTGCTCGGGTCTCGGCGAGAAGGGCCGCATGGGCAGGCGGCGGAAGGCCGGGCATGGCCGCGAAGGGTCCGCCCGTTCCTGCGGATTGTTGAACACGGCGTTGATCAGATAGCTGCGATTGCAGACCTGGATCTCCGGGATCTGCTGGGTCGCCTCGAAGTAGTCGTAGCCCTGCTTGAGGTTCTGCCAGAAGCCGTACCACTTGCTGCCGCTATGCTTGGCCATGTTGGCCGCGGTCATCTTGAAGGGGTAGGCCTGGATCATGAAATAATCCTGTCCGCCCGCGAACGCCTCGCGCGCCAGGATATAGATTTCCTCGATAACCCCGTCCGTCATCGCGTAGCAGCCGACCGACTTGCAGTCGCCATGCACCATGATGTTACTGCCGGTGCGGCCCCACGCCCGGTCGTAGGCGTTGGGGAAGCCGATATTGAACGACAGATGATAGTGGCTGCGCGGGTTCATCTGGTCTTTGGCCACGATGTAGAACCCTTCCGGCGCCTGGCGGTCGCCCTGCTTCAGCTTGGGCCCGAGATCGCCGGAGAAATTGCAGATCGGATAGGATTTCAGGAAGTAGTAGTGGCCGTCATCCCGCTGCTTCCAGACCTCGAGGATATTCTCGGCCTTGAAGATGCGGATGGTGATCGGCGCCTGCTCGCGCATCCCCTTCTGGGCCAGCAGCGCTCGCATTTCGGGCGACATCGGCTTCATGTAGTCCGGCGAGTACTGGCCGCAGCCGCCAAGCTCCGCAACGGCAAACAAAAGGAAGGCCGCCAGCAGAGTCTTTGCCGAAAACAAACGAAGCATACGCAAGCAGTGCCCCTGGATGCGATGTCGAGACACATCGAACCCGGAAAATCCCGTCCCGGAAGATCGAACCCGCAAGGTTAAGGCGAAGTTAGCGGCAAGTGTCCCCCACGCCGCTTTCCCCCATACTCAGCCTGACGAGTATAGCCTCTTTAACTAGACTAAAAAAGCGGCTGCTTTAGGGAGAAAACGTTAACGCAATCAGGGAGTTGGTTAACTTTCCGCCGCGCCCGCCGAGATCCGGCGGAGGGCTATCCGCGCCCCATGGCGAGAAATTTCTGGCGCCGATCCTTGCGAATCTGGTCGCTCGACTTGCCCACGAACTCCGAGAGGGCCTCGTCGATCCGGGACGCGGCGGCCGCGATCACGGCGGACTTGTCCCGATGGGCGCCGCCCGTGGGCTCCGGAATGATTCCGTCGATGACGCCGAACTCCAGCAGATCCTGGGCGGTGATCTTCATATTGGTCGCCGCGTCGATGGCCCGGGCCGAATCCCGCCAGAGAATCGAGGCCGCCGCTTCTGGCGAAGCGACCGTGTAGACCGAATGCTCCAGCATGAAGATACGGTTCGCCGTGGCAATGGCCACCGCGCCGCCCGAGCCGCCCTCGCCGATGACGACGGAAACGATGGGCACGCTCAAGCCCATGCAGGTATCCGTGGACCGGGCGATCGCCTCGGCCTGGCCGCGCTCTTCCGCGCCGATGCCGGGATAGGCGCCCGCCGTGTCGACCAGGGTCACCACGGGAAGCTTGAAGCGCTCCGCGATCCCCATCAGACGCTGGGCCTTGCGATAGCCCTCGGGACGCGCCATGCCGAAATTATGCTTCAGACGGCCCTCGGTGTCCGAGCCCTTCTCATGGCCGATCACCATGACCGAGCGCCCCTTCAGCCGGCCGATGCCACCGATGATCGCATTATCCTCGGCGAACAGCCGGTCCCCGGCGAGCGGCGTGAAATCGTCCACCATCCCATGGATGTAATCCATGAAGTGGGGCCGCTCCGGATGGCGCGCCACCTGGGTCTTCTGCCAGGGCGTGAGCTTGGCGTAGGTCTCTTCCAGCGCTTCCCTGGATTTGGTCTCCAGGGTCCTCAGTTCTTCGGAAATCGAGACTGCGGAATCGTCGCCGTCCTCAAGGGCCTGCAGTTCGGCGACCTTGCTTTCCAGCTCCGCAATCGGCTTTTCGAAATCGAGATAGGTGCGCATATTACTCAAATGGCGTCTCCGGACGTCGTTGAGGCCGCGGGACCGCCCCGCGGCCCGCAGCTTCGCCTTTTTAAGTGGCCCGATGGCCAAACTGTGTCAACCGACCCAAGGCCGGCGAGGCGAAACTATCTGAGGAAAGGGTTATCCGCCCGCGGCTCTTCAGCGCTTCGCGAGAGGATGGTGCTCCTCCACCAGCCGCCTCAGGCGCTCCTCGATCACATGAGTGTAGATCTGGGTGGTCGAGATATCCGCATGTCCCAGCAATTGCTGAACCGACCGGAGATCCGCGCCCCGCTCCAGCAGATGGCTGGCGAAGGCGTGCCGCAGCACATGGGGCGAAACCCGCGATGGCGCGATCCCCGCGGCCGCGGCAAGCCCCTTCAACTCCTGTCCGAAACGCTGCCGCGTCAGATGCTGGCTCGCCTTCTGGGCCGGAAACAGCCAGGGCGAGCCCTTCAGTGCCGGGTCGGTGGCAAGCTCCGAGAGGTGACCGGCAATCGCCTGGCGCGCCGTTTCGTTGAGGGGCACCAGGCGCTCCCGTCCGCCCTTGCCCGTGATCGTCAGCACCCGATCGTCGGCCAGCAGCACATTGCGGGGCAGGCTGATCAGCTCGGAAACCCGTAAGCCCGTGGCGTAAAGCGTCTCCAGCAAGGCATAGAGCCGCGAGGCACGGCGCCGCTCCGCATCGGACTGGGCCGCGCTCACACCTTCGCGCGCCGTTTCGAGCAGGGTCTCCACTTCCGATAGCGACAATATCTTAGGCAGGGGCCGGCCGAGCTTCGGACTGTCGATGGCCGAACACGGATCGTCGTCCCGCAGGCCTTCCGACAGCAGAAAGCGGAAGAGCTGCCGGATCGCCGAGAGCTTGCGCGCCCGGCTCGTCGCCGCCAGCCCATCTTTTGCGAGCCGCTCGAGAAAGGCGCGTATCGTATCGGGCGTCACCGAAAGCGCGTCTTCCCCGCGCCCCTTGGCGAAGCGAGGAACGCCGCGAGATCTGTCGTATAGGCGGTGATCGTGTGAGCCGCTGCGCCCCGCTCAGCCATCAGCATATCGAGGAAGAGCTTCAGCTCCGAGGAGCGCACATCCTGGTCGGAGACGGCGCCCATCGCGCTCACGCCTTTCCGTGGAACGGCCAGCGCGGGTAAAGCGCCTCGAAGCCGAGCCGGCGGGCCTCGGCATCGAGCCCCACCTTCTGCAGCGCACGAACGGAATCGCCTAGAGCGAGAAGGTTTGCGCCGGCAGGCCCGTCCGGCCCCAGCGCAGCCGCCACCAGCAGCACCGTCTTGCCGACCTCGCCGTCCTCGGACGCCTTCTGCAGATCGGTCAGCACACCGCGCTCCGGCAAATATCCGTCCGAAGGCTGCTCCGACTTGCTCGCCATATCCCAAAGGGGGATCGGCACGTCGTAGTTCAGGGCATCCAGCACCGTGATCAGCCGGTGCAGGACCGGACCGGGCAGCCCGGTCTGGGAGGCGATCTCGGCGCCGGAATTCAACGCCGCGCCCGCACGGGGGCTGAACGGATCGCCCACCGCCACCAGGAGCGGCCAGCTTCGGGCCGCCTGACCGCCGCGCTCGATCCATTCCCACGCGCTTTGATCGTCGCCGGCCAGAATCGCCACCCGCACGCCGGTTTCGGCGAATTTGGCGGCGGATGGATCTTGCGCGAGCTTCGCATTCTCCGGCGCCATGGCTTCAGCCAGCTCGAACTCGATGCCGGCGTCCTTGCCGCTCGCCAGGAGGGCATCGATGGATTCCGCCCGATAGGCCGCGGACGGCGCCTTCTGCAGATTGGCGAACAGCTTGGCCCGCAGCGCATAAGGCGCGCTCGCTTCCTTGCCGAGCTGCGGCGCGGCCTGCTCGTAGGCCTCCCGGAGTATCGCCCCGTCGATGATGTGAAGCGCGGCGCCCCGCTCAGCCGCGGCGAGGCGCAGCTCCGGCGAAATCTCCGAATCCCGGGCGATACGGTAGAGCAGCGTCGGGTTGGCGGACTCCGCAAGGGAGGCCGGCAACGCCACCTTGCCCAACCGAAGGAACACATAGTCGAGAACGTCCAGGGTTCCGGGCACCGGCGGCCGGTCCTGCCGATTCTGGGAGATCTGCCCGATCACCGCCGAGGCGACCGGCGATTTCACGCCCCTCTGCTCGGCGGCTTGCAGCATCTGCGCAGCCCCCTGGGCATCGCCTTGCAGCGCCGCGCAATAGACGGGGATCAGCAGCGCCGCCTGGGTCACTGCGCTGTCGGGTCGGGCCGATGGCGGCACCTGTCCGAGATTGACGCCGCACGCCTCCTGATCGCGCCCCGCCGCCAGCAGCGCCAGACCGTAGCGGGCCGAAATGCCGGGATCGCCGGACTGGGATGCCGGCCCCAGGAGCTCGGCGATCTCCGCCGCGCGCCCGGCCCGCTCCAGCGCGGAGACGCGCAAGGCCGTTTCCTGCCCGCCCTGCGGCGGATCGGCGGCCAGCGCCCGGGCGATCAGCGTGGAGAGCACCGGAGAAGAGGAGGGCAGCTTCGCTTCGGTGAGCAGCCGCTGGATCTCCTGCGGGTCGACATCCTGCCAAACGCCGGCCGGCATGGGGGATTGTTCATTGGAGGGATTCCCGTAGGACGCCTGCGGCGCAGAGCTTGAGGAATCGCCGTAGATGCCCGGCTGATCGCCGTAAGACGGCCCTGGCTGGCCATCGTAGGTCGGCTGGGAATATTGCTGCTGACCGGAAGGCTGCTCTCCGTAGGCGGGCTCCTGCTGGTAGCTCGGCCCGTCCAGGCCCGGCGGCGTCAGAGACGTTGGAGCGCCCGGGTCGCCGTATTGTTGACCGCCATACTGATCTTGGGACTGCCCCTGACCGCCGTACTGGTCTTGACCGCCGTACTGGTCTTGCCCCCCGTACTGGTTCTGACCGTCGCCGTAACCACCGCCATTTGCCGGCGGCTGACCGTAGCCGTCGAAGGTCTGCCCTTGAGGCTGTTGTTGCGGCTGGCCGTATTCCTGCGGCCCACCATAATTCTGCCCGCCACCCTGCTGCTGCGCGGGGGCCGGTGTCCGGGGCATCTGCTCTCGAGGCATCTGATCCTGGGGCACGTCGAGCGGGGCCAGCGACCGCCGTTCGACCTGGGCGCTCGCCGGACCCAACCACGCACAAAGCACGACCCCTGCCACGACCAGGGCGCCGCAGCCGAACCTATTCACCTGCATTGGCGTCTTGTTCGCTCCGCACTTCCACATTGCGCAAAGGCTTGGTGATTTCCTTCGGGGTTGGCTGGAAGTATTCCGCCAGCACGTAAAGACTGCCGGCCACGGTTCCGACGATCAGCGCCAAAACGGTGAGAAGGCGAAACAGTGTTGGCATAGCGGATTTGGCCGAACCTCTTGTCGTTTGCGTGTCTGGCCGCTGAAGGCGGCGCGATTATGACTCTCGCGTGCGGGAGCGTTATTCTGGCCTCTGCGAACCCCGTTGTCAGCAGCGGCAAGTTGTGAAACTTTCCGCGCCTACAAGGAAGGATGGCGGCCCGACCGCCGCATGCGGCCCGATGAGCCTCCCCCGGCAAGACCCCAAACAAGAACCGAAAGCAGACGACGCCGACCCGCGTTCGGAGCGGATCCGCGCCGCGCTGGGCGCCAGGAGCCTCGTTCTGATCGGTCTCATGGGCGCTGGCAAGAGTTCCGTGGGCAAACGCCTTGCGGGAGCCCTCGGCCTGCCCTTCACCGACGCCGACCACGAGATCGAGGTGGCGGCCGGCGAGAGCATCCAGGAGATCTTCGCCGATCATGGCGAGGCGTATTTCCGGGACGGCGAGCGGAAGGTCATCGCAAGGTTGCTGACCAGCGGTCCGCAGGTCCTGGCCACCGGGGGCGGCGCCTTCATGGATTCCGAGACACGGAACCGAGTGGCCGAGTCAGGCCTGTCTATCTGGCTGCGCGCGGAGCTGCCCGTTCTCATGAAGCGGGTGCGCCGACGCAGCCATCGTCCGCTCCTCGCAACAGGCGACGCGAGGGAAACCATGAAAAGGCTCATGGACGAGCGCTACCCCGTGTACGCCCAGGCCGATCTGGTGGTCGACACCAAGGATGCCCCCCATGATACGGTCGTCGGCGAGATCGTCGGCATGCTCGACGAGCATCTGTTTTCCGGAAAAGACTCGCGACACGGCGAGCAGACTCCCGAAGGAAAGTAATGGCTGAATCTTTGTCCGCATCGTCCGACGCAAAGGTCGAGACGACCATCCCCGTCACCTTGGGCAAGCGCAGCTACGAGATCGTCATCGGCGAGAATCTGCTGGCGAGCGCCGCCCTCCGCCTCGACGATCTGCTTCCGGCCGCCCGCTATGCCGTGGTCAGCGATGAGAACGTCGCGCCGCTTCATCTGGCCGACATGAAGCGCAACCTCCAGGAACAGGGCCTGTTCTTGGGCGAGGTCGTGGTCAAGCCCGGCGAAGCCAGCAAGTGCTTTGCTACCCTTGAGACCGTCTGCGAGCGGCTGCTCGAGCTCGGCGTCGAGCGGGGCGACTGCGTCATCGCTCTCGGTGGCGGCGTGATCGGCGACCTGGCAGGCTTCGCCGCCTCGATCCTCCGCCGCGGCGTCAATCTTGTGCAGATGCCGACCAGCCTCCTCGCCCAGGTCGACTCCTCCGTCGGCGGCAAGACCGGTATCGACACACCCCAGGGCAAGAACCTCATCGGCACCTTCCATCAGCCGTCCCTCGTGCTGGCCGATCTCGACGTTCTGGGCACGCTTCCCGAACGGCAGGTCCTCGCCGGCTATGCCGAGATCGTCAAATACGGACTCATCAACGACCCAGAGTTCTTCGAATGGCTCGGCGACAATTGGCGCGCCGTGCTGAGCGGCGAGCCGGAACAGCGCCTCCATGCCGTGGCGACGAGCTGCAAGGCCAAGGCGGCCATCGTCGAAGAAGACGAAAAGGAAGAGAGCGGCGCACGCGCCCTGCTCAATCTCGGCCACACCTTTGGCCACGCGCTCGAAGCCTATGCCGGCTTTTCAGACCGGCTTCTCCACGGCGAAGCGATCGCCATCGGCATGGTCCTCGCCTTCCGCTATTCCACCGAGCAGGAGCTCTGCCCGGTCGAGGACGCCGACCGCGTCCAGCGCCATTTCGACCTGGTCGGCCTGCCCACCGCGATCAATCACATCGAGGGCGGTGGCCCGAGCGCAGGCGAGATGCTGCGCCTGATGGCCCAGGACAAGAAAGTGCAGGCCGGTCAGCTCGCCCTCGTGCTGACCCGCGGCATCGGCGGTGCCTATCTGGAGCGCGATATCGACATGGACGACCTAACCGACTTCCTGAAACGAGAGTGCGGCAGCCAATGATCCTCGGCTTCTCCATCACCCTTGGGGCAATCCTCGTCCTACTTCTGGCCTCGGCCTTCTTCTCGGCCTCCGAAACCGCGCTCACCGCCGTCTCCCGGCCCCGCATTCATGCTTTGGAGCAGGACGGCGATACGCGCGCCGCGCTGGTCGCGCGCCTGACCCAGACCCGGGAACGGCTGATCGGCGCCATTCTCCTCGGCAACAATCTGGCGAACATCGCCGGCTCGGCCCTCGCCACCAGCCTCTTCATCGGCCTGTTTGGCGAAACCGGCGTGGTCTATGCGACCATCGTGATGACCGCCCTGGTGCTGATCTTCGCCGAGGTGCTACCGAAGACCCTGGCCTTCACGAACCCCGAACGCTTCGCCCTCACCTTCTCGCCTGCGGTGAACGTTTTCGTTGTGCTGTTCGCCCCGGTCACCGCGGCCATGCAGGTTCTCGTGCGCGCGGTCCTGCGTCTGTTCGGCACCTCCATCGGAGCCGACGAGGACGTGCTCTCCGCCCATGAGGAAATTCGCGGCGCCATCGAGCTGCATCACAAGGAAGGCGGCGTGGTGAAGCTCGACCGTGACATGCTGGGCGGCGTGCTCGATCTGCGCGATCTCTCGGTCGAAGACGTCATGGTCCACCGCACGAACATGGACACGATCGACGCCGACCTGCCCACCGACCAGATCGTCGACGCAGCTCTCAGAAGCCCCCATACCCGTATTCCTCTGTGGCGCGACAAGCCCGAGGAGATCATCGGTATCCTGCATGCCAAGACGCTGCTGCGGGCGCTACGCGAGGCCGATGGCGATTCATCCAGGATCGATGTGGTGGCCCTCGCCAATCCCGTGTGGTTCGTCCCCGACTCGACGTCCCTAAAGGACCAGCTCAACGCCTTCCTGAAGCGAAAGGCGCACTTCGCCGTCGTCGTCGACGAGTACGGAGAGGTGATGGGCCTGGTGACCCTGGAGGACATCATCGAAGAGATCGTCGGCGACATCACCGACGAGACCGATCTCGCCAGCACCGCCGCGCGGCCGCAGGCCGACGGCTCGGTGATCGTCGAAGGCTCGGTGCCGATCCGCGACGTGAACCGGCTCATGGAATGGGACATCCCCGATGAGGAGGCGACCACCATCGCCGGCGTGGTGATCCACGAGGCCCAGACCATCCCGAACGCGGGCCAGGCCTTCACCTTCCACGGCTACCGATTCGAGGTGCTCCGCCGCCAGCGAAACCGCCTGACCCTGCTTAAGGTGATCCCGCTTCCCGACCCGGATGCGGACGAACAGAAGAACGGCGCCACAGGGTGACGCCGTCCTTGCCGCGAGACGCGGCATCACAACTACCGATTGGAGAGAGCGCTAGCGGCCCCGGACGGCATCCTTCGCGCCGCCGACGGCGCTCTGGACCTTGCCCTTGGCCTGGTCCGCCTTGCCTTCGGCCTTCAGCTTGGTGTCGCCGGTGACCTTGCCGGCGGCTTCCTTGAGCTTTCCCTTGGCCTGATTGGCCGAACCTTTTGCACGATCCTTGTTCATGGCCTTTGCCTTTCGATGACCCCGCTCATGATGAGCGAGCGCGACAAGAACCGACGACCGGTCGTCGCGGTTCCGATGGCAAAACCCAGAGATGAAAATAAAAATTCCGACCCGTTCAGAACCGCCAAAAAGCGGATGGGCCGAAGCTCAGCTTGCCGCCGCTTCCCGCGCCGCCTCGTACTCCGGACGGGTCATGGCGCGGATCGCCAGCGCGTGGATTCCGCCAGCCAGCTCCTCCGCCAAGGCCTCGTTGACCATGCGGTGGCGCTCCAGCCGGGACTTGCCTTCGAAGACATCGGCAACGACCACCACGGCGAAGTGACTCTCGCCCGTGCCCGGCGAGCTCGCATGCCCGGCGTGCATATGGGACTCGTTCACCACCTGCATGCCTGCCGGCGAGAAGGCCTTCGTCAACTTTTCTTTGATTGCGTTCTCGATGGTCATAAATGCGTGTCTTGCCGCTCCGAATCTGACTCTCTTGGGAATGGCCCGGCCAATCCGTCCTCACCGGTCAGTATACCGCGGGCGGGACGTCCGAGCCATTCTTGTTCTGTACCGAACCGCTTCCCATAATGGCCACTATGAAGCTTGATTCAAAATTCTTCGACAGGCTGCGCGTGAAACCCGGTGAGGACCGCCGGGTGCGCGATCCGGGGCCCCGCTGCGAGTGGAAGGATTGCGCCGATCGGGGGCTCTACCCGGCGCCGAAGGGCCGCGGACGCGAAGGCCAGTACTATCGCTTCTGCCTCGATCACGTTCGCCAGTACAACAAGTCCTACAACTATTTCGAGGGCCTCTCCGACGAGGCGATGGCCCAGCACCTGAAGGACGACGTGATAGGTCACCGCCCGACCTGGGGCATGCGCGAGCGCACCTCCGGCGGCTCCAGCCAGCCCAACGCCGACGCGGCCAAGGCCTACGCCTATGCCTTCGGGGTGCAGGATCCTTTCGATCTTTTCCGCGAGGACCGCCAGGAGCAGACGGCGCGCCAGCACACCAATAACGGCCGCCCCCTCATGAAGGCCGAGCGGAAATGCCTGCGCCAGCTCAACCTGGAGGTGGGGGCGAGCAAGAAAGAGATTCGCGCCCGCTTCAAGGAATTGGTGATGCGCCATCACCCTGATCACAATGGCGGCGACCGGTCGACCGAGGACAAGTTGCGCGAGGCGATTCAAGCCTATAATTATCTTAGAGAAGTAGGGCTCGCCTAAGCGCGCGTCGATCCAGCCCTATCCCAACGGCTCAGCCCCCGACGAGCCTCGAAAACCATCGAAATACAGGCGCTTAAGTACCCATGACCTTTGACACTTCCGGCGAGACTGCCCCCTTACCCGATATGGAGGTTTCGGTGCGGCAGGTCTTCGGCCTCGACACCGACCTCGAAGTCCCGGCCTATTCCAAGGGCGACGAGCATGTGCCCGATCTCGACCCGGACTATCAGTTCAATCACGACGTGACCTTGGCGATCCTCGCGGGCTTCAAGCACAACCGCCGGGTGATGATCCAGGGCTATCACGGCACTGGCAAATCGACCCATATCGAGCAGGTCGCCGCCCGCCTGAACTGGCCTTGCATCCGGATCAATCTCGACAGCCATGTCAGCCGTATCGACCTTGTCGGCAAGGACGCCATCGTGCTGCGCGACGGCCAGCAGGTCACCGAGTTCAAGGAAGGCATCCTGCCTTACGCCCTGCAGTCCAACACGGCCCTGGTCTTCGACGAGTACGACGCCGGCCGTCCGGACGTGATGTTCGTCATCCAGCGTGTCCTGGAGGTCTCCGGCCGCCTGACCCTGCTCGACCAGTCCAAGGTGATCCGGCCCCACCCGGCCTTCCGCCTGTTCGCGACGACCAACACCATCGGCCTCGGCGACACGTCCGGCCTCTATCACGGCACCCAGCAGATCAACCAGGGCCAGATGGATCGCTGGTCCATCGTGGCGACCCTCAACTACCTCCCCCACGACGACGAGGTGAAGATCGTCCTGTCCAAGGTGAAGAGCTGGGACACGGAGAAGGGCCGCAAGACCATCAGCAACATGGTCCGCGTCGCCGAGCTCACCCGCAACGCCTTCATCAATGGCGATCTCTCCACGGTGATGAGCCCGCGCACGGTGATCACTTGGGCGGAGAATGCCGAGATCTTCGGCGATGTCGGCTTCGCCTTTGCCCTGAGCTTCCTGAACAAATGCGATGAGCTGGAACGCGGCCTGATCGCCGAGTTCTACCAGCGCTGCTTCGGCGAAGACCTGCCCCAATCCACCGCCAACGTGGCGCTGAGCTAGTCCCATGGCCATTCCGAAGCGGAAAGAGCTCCCGCTCGATCCCTTCAAGCGGGCTGTGTCCATGACCTGCCGCGCGCTCGCCAACGACAAGGAGGTGGAGGTCTCGTTCTCCACCGAGCAGCCCTCCCAGGTCGGCAAGGCGGTGAAGCTGCCGGAACCCTCCCGCGTCGCCACGGAAGAAGAGATCGCGACCATCCGCGGTTATGCCGATGCGGCCGCCCTCGCGATCGCCTGCCACGATCCCTCCGTTCACAAGAAGCTCGTGCCAAGCTCGGGCGAAGGCCGGGCGATCTTCGACGCCATTGAGCAGGCGCGCGTTGAGGCCATCGGCGCCCGGCGAATGGAAGGCGTTGCCAAGAACCTCACCGCGAAGATCAATCAGAAATACGAGAAGAGCCGCTTCGGCGACGGTGACGACAAATCCGAAGCGCCCCTCGCCGATGCCCTAGGCCTCCTGGTTCGCGAGCGCCTGACGAACCAGCCGCCGCCGGCCAAGGCCCAGGCCATCGCCAATGCCTGGCGGCCCTGGATCCAGGAGCGCGCCGAAGATCTGATCGATCGCATGGCCGACGAGATCTTCGATCAGCAGGCATATGGACGCCTGACCCGAGATCTCCTAGCCGCCCTCAACCTATCCGACCAGTTCGACGAGCAATCGAGCGAGGCTCAGGAAAGCGATGAGGATGAAGGGGACACCAATCAGGCCGAGGCCCAGGGAGAGGATTCCCAGGGTGAAGAGCGTGCCGAAGCCGAAGCGGACCAGCAGACCGAGCAGGACAGCTCCGGCATGGAGGGCGACGTCAGCGACGAGGCCACCACGGACCGGACGGATACCGAAGAAGAGCTCACGGAGGCACCGGTTCCCGCCGAGATGTTCCAGCCCAATTCGTCGGTCCTCGATGATCCGGAGGGCTTCGGATACAAGGTTTTCACCCGCGCCTTCGACGAGGTGGTAGGCGCAGAGGATCTTTGCGATGCAGAAGAGCTCGGCCGCCTGCGCGCCTTCCTGGACAAGCAGCTGGACACGCTGCACGGCGCCGTGGCCCGTCTCGCGAACCGGCTCCAGCGCCGCCTGCTGGCCCAGCAGAGCCGAGCCTGGGACTTCGACCTCGAGGAAGGCATGATCGACGCCGCCCGGCTCTCCCGGGTGATCACCGATCCCATGCATCCGCTCTCCTACAAGCAGGAACGGGACATGGACTTCCGCGACACGGTCGTATCCCTGGTGCTGGACAATTCCGGCTCCATGCGCGGACGGCCCATCATGGTCGCCGCCTGCTGCGCCGATATCCTGGCCCGCACCCTCGAGCGCTGCGGCGTGAAAGTCGAGATCCTCGGCTTCACCACCCGCGCCTGGAAGGGCGGCAAATCCCGCGAGCAATGGCTGAATGCAGGAAAGCCCGGCCTGCCGGGACGGCTGAACGACCTCCGCCACATCGTCTACAAATCCGCCGACGCGCCCTGGCGGCGCGCCCGGCGCAATCTCGGTCTGATGATGCGCGAAGGGCTGCTGAAGGAGAATATCGACGGCGAGGCCCTGGCCTGGGCCCATAACCGCCTGCTGGGTCGCCCCGAGCAGCGGCGGATCCTGATGATGATCTCCGACGCGCGCCGGTCGACGATTCCACCCTGTCGGTGAACTCCGGTGCCTATCTGGAGCGCCATCTTCGCCAGGTGATCAAGGAGATCGAGACCCGTTCCCCGGTGGAGCTTCTCGCGATCGGTATCGGCCACGACGTCACACGCTACTACCGGCGAGCCGTCACCATCACCGATGCGGAAGAGCTGGCCGGAGCGCTGACCGACAAGCTCGCCGAACTGTTCGATGAGGACATGACCTGGCGCGAACTGCATCGGAACGGACCGTCCGACGCCCGCAGCAAACGGCGTCGTACCCATTAGGATGTCGGCATCAAAGCCGCGCGGCCGCTTCCGCCGTCGCTGGCTTATCCTTTCCCTATTGGCCGCGGGCTTCCTGACGGCATTCGCCGCCGCGGGCGTCGCTATCGCCAGCAAGCCCTGGACGCCTTTGTCCGGCCCGAAGAAGATCGAGATCACCGCGATCCCTGTCGATTTCGATCGCGACCATCCCGACCGCAAGAACTTCGGCAAGCTCGTCTTCCGGCGCGGCCTGAACCTCTACGCCAACTCAAATCACTTCGGCGGCTACTCGGCTCTCGCCATCGATCCTTCGGGCAGACAACTCATCGCCATCTCCGATGCGGGCACTTGGCTCCGCGCCGATCTCGACTATGACGGCCGCTTCCTGAAGGGCCTCAGCAATGCCGCCATCGGTCCGCTGCTGGGCAAGGACAGCAAGCCCCTTTCGAGTTTCTCGCGCCGGGACGCCGAGGCTCTCGCCCTCGAAGAGCCCGGAACCGGACGCGGCAACGCCTATATCGCCTTCGAGGTGAATCATCGTATCGACCGCTACCCCTTCGACGGAAACGGCTTCGGTCCGCCCAACGGCTCGGTGCCCCTGCCCGACAGGACCCTCGACGGCAATGCCGGCATCGAAGCGCTTACTGTCCTGCGCGCAGGCCCCGCCGCCGGCGGCATCCTGGCCTTCTCCCAGGAGCGTCACGATTCGGAAGGAGCCATCGTGGGCTGGATCATCGGAGGCCCCACACCGGGCAAGCTGACCCTGGAGGATATCGGCGGCTTTACCATCACCGACATGACCGTGCTTCCCGGCGGAGACCTTGCGGTTCTCGAACGGCGGCTAAGCCTGAGTCAGGGGATGGAGATGCGGATCCGCCGTGTGCCGGCGCGGGAGATCGAGCCCGGAGCAGGTCTCCGCGGCGAGGTCCTGCTGGAGGTGCAGAACGCCTTCAATATCGACAATATGGAAGCGATCGGCGCCCATCGGGACACGGACGGCCAGACCGTACTGACCGTCATGTCCGACGACAATTTCCTGAAGCTTCAGCGCACCCTGATCCTGCAGTTCACGCTGAATGAAGCTGAGCGGCAGTAGACTGGCTCGGCCTTGCGGCCGTGACGAAGGGACAGGCAGCTTCGGCGACCGTGCCGGAGCCCGTCGCCTCGTTGTCTTAGGAGGCCTGGGCTTCCGGGACCTGAGCCTTCTTCAGCTCGCGCTTGAGACGCTTGGCCTTGAGGGACAGCTCGTCATCGGACGCCTTCAGCAGGAAGCCGTCCAGGCCGCCGCGATGCTCGACCGAACGCAGCGCGGACGCGCTGACCGTCAGCTTCACCGTCTTCTTCAGCGTCTCGCTCTGCAGCGTGACATTGCAGAGATTGGGCAGAAACCGCCGCCTCGTCTTGCGGTGGGCGTGGCTCACATTATTGCCCGTGAGCACTGCTTTTCCTGTCAGCTCGCAACGGCGGGCCATCGCGTTCGTCCTTATTCTTCAAGTAAGTTCGGAAGCCGTCGATCCGGAAGCGTCGCCTGAAACAAGCAACAGCGCCGGAAATCGTAGACAGCGGCCCGTGATATACGGGGATGGCGCGCCGCGGTCAAGCCGCGCAAGCCTTGATTTCTACCATGGCCCCGCCTCGGAATTGACGAAAGCCGCGAATAGCCTGAAATTTAGGCGGTGAGTCGCAACGTTGCGGCAACCAGACGGGGAAATCAATTCCATGCGGCCGAGCCGGAAATTCTTCTACTCTATTGGCCTTGCGATGCTCGCCTGCGCCGCCGGCGCCCCATGGCCCGCCGCCGCCCAGGATGGAGCGGCCCAGGCGGAAAAGAGCGCGCTCGCCGAGAACGCGACCATCCAGGCCAACTATCAGGTGAACCTCGCCAGGATCAACCTGGGTGACTTCCAGCTCACCACCACTATCCAGGGCACCGCCTACCGCACCACCGGCGTGGGCAACTTCTCGATCCTGGAAGGCCTGCTCTACAAATGGAAAGGCACCACGGCCAGCACGGGGCGGGTCACGTCCGACGGCATCCAGCCGGCCCAGTATCTCCTGAGCTATCGCGGCGGCAAGGCCGTCGAAGAGGTCCGCATGTCCTTCGCCAAGGGCACGGTCACCGAGCTCGACCTCGTGCCCCGCAAGGACCCCAAGCCGGACACCGTGCCGATCACGGCAAAGCAGCTCAGGAATTCGCTCGATCCCATGAGCGCCGCCTTCCTGTTCGCCCGCTCCAACGACACGAGCGGAGACCTGAATGTCTGCCGCCAGACCGTGCCCGTCTTCGACGGCCGCATGCGGTTCGATATCAAGCTGAGCCCCAAGCGCGTGGTGCAGATCCCCAAGGGCGGCGCCTATTCCGGACCGGCCGTCGTCTGCAAGGCCAAATACGTGCCCGTCAGCGGCCACCGCCCGTCCAATGACGGGGTGCGCATGCTGTCCACCACGGAAGAGATCGAGCTTTGGATGGTCCCCATGGCCGGAACCGGGCTCTACGTGCCGTATAAGGTCTCCATTCCGACCTCCATCGGCTACGGCGTCGCCACGGCGACCTCGTTTCAGGTCTCCGGCGCCAAGCGCGCCAGCCTGGACTGATGGTCAGGCGGGCCTCCCGGCGCGCTCCCGCAAAAGTTAACGGCGCCTGCATAAAGCCCCGTTTTCGGCGGGGAACAGAGCGCGAAGATTAACACCCCCCTGATTCGTGCAGGCTTCGTTCGCGGATGGTTTCCCGGCGCCGATCCCCGTATTTTCGTCTCCTTCGCCTGCGAATTTTTTCGTCGGTGATGTCGAATTCTTCGTCCCTCAATCGTCGTGAGGACAGGACGGCTGATCGGAGCCGCCAAAACCCAAGGAGACTTTGCGATGAAAGTGATGGTTCTGGTGAAAGCGACGGAAGACTCCGAAGCCGGCCTCGATCCCAGCCCGGAGTTCGCCCAGCTCTTGGAGAAGATGGGCAAGTTCAACGAGGAGCTGGTGGCCGCGGGCATCATGCTCGGCGGCGATGGGCTCAAACCGTCGAAAGACGGCAAACGCGTTGCCTTCGATGGCAAGAGCCGCAGCGTCATCGACGGCCCCTTCGCCGAGACCCGCGAACTCGTCGCCGGATATTGGCTCTGGGAGGTCAAGGACATGGCCGAGGCGGTGGAATGGGTGAAGCGATGCCCCAACCCCATGCCGGGACCGAGCGAAATCGAGATCCGGCCTCTCTACGAGCTGTCCGACTTCGAGGAAATGGGCACGCCCGAGGCCCTGAAGCGCCACGAAGATCTCCGTAAGTCCCTGGAACGCTGAGCGCCTCGGGACAGGTGGCGGCGCGAGAGACCCATGAAGCGATCGAGACGGTCTTCCGGATCGAGCGGGCCAGGCTCATTGCCGGCCTGGTCCGATTGGTCCGCGATGTGAGCCTGGCGGAAGACCTCGCCCAGGACGCCCTCCTTGCCGCCCTCTCCGAATGGCCCGGCACGGGACTCCCCGACCGTCCGGGCGCCTGGCTGATGGCGACGGCCAAGCGCCGCGCAATCGACCGCTTCCGGCGCGACAGGATGATTGCGGAGAAGCATGCCGAGATCGGGCGGGACTCGGAGGCCGAAACCCTCCCGGATGTCGAGGCGGCCATGGACGACGATATCGGCGACGAGCTCCTGAGCCTGATTTTCACAGCCTGTCATCCGGTGCTGTCGCGGGACGCGCGGGCAGCCCTCACCTTGCGCCTGATAGGAGGCCTGACCACTGAAGAGATCGGACGCGCCTTCCTCACCGGCGAGGCGACCATCGCCCAGCGGATCACCCGGTCGAAGAAGACCCTCGCCGAGAGGGGCGTCACCTATGAGGTGCCGCGCGGTGCCGAGCGCCAGGAGCGCCTGAGCTCCGTGCTCGAGGTGATCTACCTCATCTTCAACGAAGGCTACGCCGCCACGGCTGGCGACGAGCTGATCCGCCCCGCCCTGTGCACAGAAGCGCTGCGCCTCGGCCGGATCCTGGCCAATCTGCTGCCGGACGAGGCGGAGGTGTTCGGCCTCCTCGCCCTCATGGAGCTCCAGTCCTCGCGCTTCGCCGCCCGTCAAGGCGCCGACGGGATGCCCATCCCGCTGCCGGAGCAGAACCGCGGACGCTGGGACCATTTGGCGATCAGGCGTGGCCTCGATGCGCTGGCACGCGCTCAAACCCTTGGCGGCGCCAACGCGCCTTATGCCCTGCAAGCCGCGCTCGCGGCTTGTCACGCGAAGGCGCGGACGGCCTCCGAGACCGATTGGAAAACCATCGCTGCGCTTTACGGCGTGCTGTCCGAGGTGATGCCCTCGCCCATTGTGGGGCTCAACCGCGCCATCGCCCATTCCATGGCGTTCGGTCCCGAACAGGGCTTGCGTCTCCTGGCTGAGATCGAGCACGAACCGGCCTTGCGGGAGTACGCACCCCTGCCCGCCGCAAGGGGGGACTTCCTCTACCGAGCGGGCCGGCTGGACGAAGCCCGGCTCCAGTTCGAGCGTGCCGCCGCTCTCACCCACAACGAGAAAGAAAAGGCCTTCTTCCTCAAACGCATCGCCGCTTGCGACCATCAATCCGGGGAAGCATCCGGCTCTAACCCCTGACGCGAGACCTTAACGCGCCCCCCTCGAACCACTACATGTCGTAGGGAACAGACCCGGAAGATTAACACTCCCCTGATTCGGTCCGACTCTGTTCCCCCGTTGTTTCTTCGCGCGCCGGCCCTCGATTTTACGTCCTGCGGCCACGCCGAACCGGTTTTCAGCCCGAGTCACAAGAACGAAGCAGGAATCAGCGAGAGTCAGCGATTCGGACGAGATTCGTTCCCGGCCCGTTCCGGGATTCACCTTGATTTCCCCGTTCCCAGCCTGAAAGGTGGAGAGGATGAGTTCTCCGTCGGCCCCGAGATCCGCAGG
The DNA here is from genome assembly GCF_001708935.1 of Methyloligella halotolerans. GTDB lineage: Bacteria > Pseudomonadota > Alphaproteobacteria > Rhizobiales > Methyloligellaceae > Methyloligella > Methyloligella halotolerans. The sequence continues at coordinate 57,716 of NZ_MASI01000011.1, read as the reverse complement.
CCCCACAAGCCGCGGCGCACCGTTGCGCGGCCGGGGCGTCACGGCGGTGCTCGGCCCCACCAACACTGGCAAGACCCACCTCGCCATCGAGCGCATGCTGGCGCACGACGTCGGTATTATCGGCCTGCCGCTGCGCCTACTCGCCCGCGAGGTCTACGACAAGGTCGTCGCGCGCATCGGTGCATCGCAAGTTGCCCTGATCACCGGCGAGGAGAAGATCAAGCCGGCCAACGCCCGCTATTACATCTGTACGGTCGAGGCCATGCCGATGGATATCGAGGCGGACTTCGTGGCCATCGACGAGATCCAGCTCGCAGCCGACGACGAGCGCGGCCACATCTTCACCGACCGGCTGTTCAACGCCCGCGGATTGAACGAGACGCTGTTGCTGGGCGCAGCGACGATGCGCGAGGCGATCCGCGATCTCCTGCCCGGTGCCAATCTCGTCTCGAGGCCCCGGCTCTCGAAGCTCAGCTACGCGGCCGACAAGAAGATCACCCGTCTCCCCAGGCGCACGGCCATCGTCGCCTTCTCGGCGAACGAGGTCTACGCCATCGCCGAGTTGGTGCGCCGTCAGCGCGGCGGCGCGGCGGTTGTGCTCGGCGCGCTCTCGCCGCGCACCCGCAACGCCCAAGTTGCGCTCTACCAGAATGGTGATGTGGACTTTCTGGTCGCCACCGACGCCATCGGCATGGGGCTGAACCTGAATGTCGATCACGTCGCCTTCGCCGGCATCCGCAAGTTCGACGGTCGCGTCCATCGCAACCTGACCGCGCCGGAGCTCGGCCAGATCGCCGGCCGCGCCGGCCGCTACATGAACGACGGCACGTTCGGCGTCACCGGCAAGGTCCCGCCCTTCGATCCGGAGTTGGTAACCCAGCTCGAGGATCATCAATTCGACCCCGTCACCACACTGCAATGGCGCAACCGTAAGCTCGACTACGGCTCGATCGACCGGTTGAAGGAGAGTCTGAGAATCACGCCGGACAATCGTCGCCTCATGCGCGCCCGCATGGTCGACGATGTCATCGCGCTGGAGAACGTCTCCGTGGATCCCAAGATCCGCGACATGGCGAAGGCGCCCGCGGCCATCGGTCTGCTATGGGAGATGTGCCAGATTCCGGACTATCGGAAGATCTCGGCCACCAGCCATGCCGAGCTCATCGCCACGCTTTACGGCTTTGTGATGAGCGAGACGGGACGTATTCCGGCAGACTGGTTCAGACAACAGATCGAAAGATGTGAACGCACCGATGGAGATATCGATACGCTTTCCGCGCGCCTTGCCCAAATTCGGACATGGACGTTCGTCTCTCATCGGGGGCAGTGGCTGGAGGATCCCGAGTATTGGCAAGGGCGCAGCCGCGAGATAGAGGACACGCTTTCCGATGCCTTGCACGAACGGCTGGCCCTGCGCTTTGTCGATCGGCGGACATCGGTGTTGATGCGGCGCCTGCGCGACAAGGAGGAATTCGTGGCGGAGGTCGGAAGTGACGGAAAGATTTTGGTCGAGAACCACTATGTCGGCCAGTTGCAGGGGTTTCTCTTCACGCTGACGCCGGGGGCGAGGGTATTCACGGCAAGGCTGCGCGCCACGCGGCGAGCAAGGTTGTCGCCCAGGAGCTGACCAGCCGGGCACAGGCCCTGTCGGACGCTCCCGATTCGGAGATCGCCCTCACGCCCCATGGCCGCGTCGTCTGGAAGGGCGACGAGATCGCGCGCCTGGAGCGCGGCGAGACCGCCCTCAAGCCCCGCGTCCAGCTGATCGCCGGCGAGCATCTCCTGCCGCCGGATCGCGAGCGGATCGAGAAGCGCCTCCAGACCTGGCTCGACAATCACCTGAAGGCGCGCATCGGCCCGCTCCTGACCCTCGCCGAGGCGGAGCACCTTACGGGGCTCGCCCGAGGCTTCGCGTTCCGCCTCACCGAGAATCTGGGCGTACTGCGCCGTGATTCCCTCGCCGAGGAGATCCGCGCCCTCGACCAGCCGACCCGCCGGCAGCTCCGCCAGCACGGCGTCCGGTTCGGCGGTTTCAACGTCTACGTGCCGACCCTGCTCAAGCCCGACGCCGCCGAGCTGCTGCTGCTGCTCTGGGTCCTTCATGACGGCGAGGCCCACGGCATCACGCCCGATTCCATGCCCGAGCGCCCGAGCCAGGGGCTTACCTCCGTCGCCATCGACAAATCGGTGCCTGTCGCCTTCTGGCACGCCGCAGGATTCCACGTCGCCGGCGCCCGCGCCGTACGCATCGACATGCTGGAACGGCTGTCCGATATGATCCGCCAGCGGGTGAGCTGGCGGCCCCCGACGGAGCAGGCGGGCATCGAGCCCGTGAAGCCGGACACCGAGGCTCAGGCGGAAGACGAAACGAACGAGCCTGCGGTAATGGCAGAGGCGCAGCCCTCCGACGGCGCTCCCGCCGCCATACTGGAAGCCGAAGCGCCTGCCGAAACCAGTGCAGCGGCTCAGACCGAGACGGCGGCGGATATCCCCAACCAGACCGCTCAAACCGACGGCCAAGCTGCACCGGGCGACGACAAGCAGGACAAGCCGCAACCCGCGCTCAGCCGCATGCGGTCCGACGCTTTGGCCAAACGCGCCGGCATCAGCAAGAAGAAGAAGCAGGCGCCCTCCAACGAGCCGCCGAGCGGTGCCACCGGCGATGGCGGCTTTCGCGTCGTGCCCGAGTTGATGAGCGTGGTGGGCTGCTCCGGCGAGGACTTCACCTCCATTCTGAAGGCCCTCGGCTTCCGCTGCCAGCGGACTCCTCTTCCGCCCGCCCCCGAAGAGACGAAGCCGGAAGCGCCGGCACCGGCCGCCGACGCGGCCCAGGGGAGCGATCCTTCGCCCGTCGCGGCCGAGAAGACAGAAGCCAAGGCGTCCGTTGAACCAGAAGAACGGTTCGACGAGGTCTGGCGTCCGTCGCGGCGCGCCCAGAACCGTCCTCAGGAGCGCGGCGCCCGCCGGGGCGGCGGCGCCCCCAAGCAGGAAGGCCAGCGCAAGCGCAATCGGCCGCCCCAGAATCGCAACAACGGCAAGCCGAACCGGCCGCCGCGGGAGCGGCGCGAGAAAGCGCCCGATCCGGCACATTCGCCCTTCGCCGCCCTGGAGCAGCTCAAGCGCAACATGATGTCTCGCGGATCGGAAGGGAACTGACGCCTCCGTGCAGGACAGCGCCTCTCAGAGCTCGCGTCCCGACAACCAGCATGTCGACGGCCAGCGCCTCGATAAGTGGATCTGGTGCGCACGCCTCGTGAAAACGCGGACTCTCGCCACCAGCCTGGTGGAAGCCGGAAAGATCCGCATCAACGGCGAACGTGTCCGAAAGGCGAGCCGCCGCGTCCGGCCCGGCGACGTGCTGACAGGTGCCCATGGCGGCAGGCTTTGGGTCGTACGAGTGATCGATTCAGCTGAGCGGCGCGTGCCGCCCAGCGCCGTGGCAGGGCTATACGAAAACCTGACACCGGGTTCGATCACGGAGCGAATTCGCTCCTGAAGCGTTGGATTTTGAGAAATCCGTTCTCCGCTTCTCGCCAAAGCCCTGTACCGCCTAGCAATTTCTCTTGATTTCAGGCTTCACGTTGGAAATATTTTGCGACCAATGCCTGACCATTGCGATGCAGGCTGCGAATTCCTGCAGCGGCCACCGGACGCCTTGTGCAAACCCGGCGAGTGTTATAGGCAGGCCATCCGGCTGGCTGCCTCTAAGGTCGCTCTTTCGGCCCTTGTGATCCGGCCGATCCCTAAGCACGTGTGAGATGAGATGACTTACGTCGTCACCGAAGTTTGCATTAAGTGCAAATATACAGACTGTGTCGAAGTCTGCCCCGTGGATTGCTTCTACGAGGGCGAGAACATGCTCGTGATCCATCCGGACGAATGCATCGATTGCGGTGTGTGCGAACCGGAATGTCCCGTCGAGGCCATTAAGCCCGATACCGAGCCCAATCTCGACAAATGGCTTGAGGTGAACGCCAAGTTCTCCGAAGAGTGGCCGAACCTGACGACCAAGAAGCCGGCGCCGGAAGACGCCGACGAAATGGCTAAGCAGCAGGACAAGTACGAGAAGTACTTCTCGCCGGAGCCGGGCGAGGGCGACTAGACGGCAAGGCGGCCGGTCATCGGCCGTTTACCGGTAGGATAAAATGTCGCAGGGGCGAAGCGCGAATTCGCCGCCTTGCACTGCAGCACGTCTTCCGAAATAGCCAAAAATATGGTAGGGTTGTGAATTGGCGGTCATTTGCCCGCCAATTGGGCACCACGGGACGAGAACCAGGTGAGGCACCCCCTCTACGGGTCGCCAGTTTCCGCACCAAGCCTTGTTTCCGGCGCGAGGGCAGCCGGACGAGCAGGAGCGCCTGTCATGTTCCGCCGTGTCCGGTCCCGCGCCTGCGGCAGGCCTCCCGGGCGAACGGGAACAATGGCCGGCGTCGGAGCTTTCAGCGTGGATCGTTTGTTTAGGCCGCATACGGCATATTCCGTCCGCGGCAGGTATTTCGATGCCCGGAGCGTACGAATAACGGCTTGAGCGCCGCGTCCCCCAAGATAGCAAAGCGAGAGAGTATGGTTGAGAAGAAAAAGAAGCCACAGCAGCGGCATGGTTTTCGCACCAATGAGTTCATCGTCTATCCTGCTCACGGCGTCGGTCGCATTCATGAGATCGAACAGCAGGAGATCGCCGGCGCGAGCCTCGAACTGTTCGTGATCAATTTCGAGCAGGACAAGATGACCCTCCGGGTGCCCACCTCCAAGCTCGAGACTGTCGGCATGCGCAAGCTCTCCGACGACAAGACGGTCAAGAAGGCGCTTCAGATCCTGAAGGGCAAGGCCCGCGTGAAGCGCACGATGTGGTCGCGCCGCGCCCAGGAATACGAAGCCAAGATCAACTCCGGCGATCTCATCTCCATCGCCGAAGTGGTCCGCGACCTCTATCGCTCCGAGGCCCAGCCCGAGCAGTCCTACTCCGAGCGTCAGCTTTACGAAGCTGCCCTGGACCGCATGGCCCGCGAAATCGCGGCCGTCGAGAAGACCGAGACCGATGTGGCCGTCACCAAGATCGACGACATCCTCGCCAAGAGCGCCAAAAGCCTGAAGGCGGCGCAGGAGGCAGTCGAGGCCGAGAACGAGGAGCAGGCCGCGTAAGCAGCCGGGCTTCGTTTCAGAACGCGTTCGAAGGGCGGGAGCATCTCCCGCCCTTTTGTTTTGTCAGGCTGCCTTACGCTTTTCCGACGAAGCGGCCGCGAGCCGGAATACGACGGCTACGCCGATCAGGAGGCTCAGATTCCCATGAGCTATTGCCTTGTCGGCCTCAAGACCGAAGGGCCCTATCCCGAAGAGCCGGAGGCCTAAGGGGGCGGCGGAGCCTCCGCCTCGCCGTCGTCCTCCAGCACCTCGATCTGCTCCAGATGAGTCGCCTTGATGGACGGACCGTAGCGCCATTCCAGCCAGCCCCGCACGCGGACCGGCTTTCCTTCGAGAGCGAGGAGATCGAAACCGGCCTCCGCGAAGGCCTTGGCCTGCTTCTTTTCGATGGCGACCGTAAAATCCTCCCGCCAGTCCTCATCGAAGTTCAGGAACACCCAGTCCTTTACCTGAGCCACCTTCGCGACACGCCCTTCCACCAGCTGGAATGTTCCCCTCAGGCGCCGCATGCGGTCGACAGCGCCGGCGTCGCGCACCCCATAGAAGCCGGACGCCCAAAGCCCGCGCCGTGCTGCTCTGGCGCCCTCTTCCCGCTCCAACAGCGCATCGGTGCAGGCCGCGTTGTCCGGAAGGCTATAAACCCGGGCCAGACCGTCCCCCACCAGCGCCTCCTGCACCCAGACCGGGTCCTCGCCGGGCGCAGGCGCCACGAAGACCTGCGCCATCAGATAGCCGTGCCGATCCGTCCGGCTGCCGCCGAAGCGCAGAGAGACCGTCTTCCCTTTGGTCAGGCTCTCCAACGCCTCGATTGCTTTGCGAGAGTAGGCCCAATCGCCCTCGTCCGTGCTCGCCGGAGGGCGCGGGGCCTTGGCCCCGACGAGACGCACCGTGCCGCCATCGGCGAGCTTCAGCGTCTCGCCGTCGACGATCTCGACCACCGTCCCCTGCTCCGGCTCCGAAAGCTCGCAGCCCGGCGCCCCCTCAGCCCCGAGCAGTGCCGAGTGCCAGCAGAAGACCACGATCAAACCCAATGCGAAACAGCGGCGCAAACCCATGGCTGATGCTAGCGGGCAGACTTCCGGTTCCGCAATCTGCACCGAAACGCCGGCTTCCTCTTGAGCTTCGAGGCCCCGCGCTACAGTATGCGCGCCACTGGCCCCGTAGCTCAGTAGGATAGAGCATCAGATTCCTAATCTGAGGGTCGCTGGTTCGAATCCAGCCGGGGTCACCAATTAACTCAAATGCTTAGTGATACTCTTTTCCTCCGCGAGCCGATCGTAGCTACCATATAGCAACCAGTTGCTATCGCGATTATCCGGCGGCCTAGGCGATATCTTTGCTGCAGCAAGGCCTGTAGTATTGTCTTAGGATGTGCGCTCGGAGGTTTCTGGATGGCAAGCGTCGCTCCACCTTTTGGCCGGACCACCGAGGACCGCAGTTCGGCTGCCGCGCCGGCGCAAGTTGATCCGTTAAATGGAGAAGGTTGGACCTGCACTCGTATCACTCGGATTGAGGAGCTGAGCGATGCAGTACTGGGAGCCGGACTCGATGCGGTACAGATTTCCCGACCACCGCTATCGGCCAAGCTAGCCTCTGCCCAGCACCAGGGTATTCTGCTGAGCTCCGGCTATATCGATGGCCGCATATCCCTCAGGGGCCCGCTTTCGGAATCGATGATAACCTTCGGTCTCGGGGTTTGGCTCGCACCGGGAACCAGGCATTGGCTGAACGAAGTCTCGACCGGAGACATCGGCGTCTTCATGCCGGGGGATGAGCACGACGCACTCTACACTCCTGGTACGATCTATGCCGCCGTCACCCTAAGTTCCGAAGCCATCGAAACTATGGCGGAAGCGCGCGGCCTTATTCTTGACGTACGATCCATCGGCGGCAGCGGTGTACATGCGCGCCCCTGCGATCAGAGGCTATTGATCCAATTGCAGCGCCTATACCGACGTCTCCATGAAGGCCCGTTGCCATCCGTCGCACAGGTGGCCGAAACCATGCTTGATGCCATTGCGGGACATTTTAGCCGTCTGCCAAAGGCACCGCTCGGACAAACAAATCCTCAGGGGTACGCTCGGATCGTGTCTCGGAGTCGCGAATATATCCTGGCCCATCTAGACCGACCGTTGAACATCGACGACATAGCCAATGCAGCCTCCGTTTCCCGCCGCACGCTTCACCGCGCCTTTGCAAGGGTGCTCGACGAGAGCCCGCAAACTTATGTGCGCAAATTGAGGCTGCACCGAATACGACGGGATCTCACCTCGGAGGTAGAAAGAGCCTGCACCATTGCGACCATTGCCAATCAATGGGGCATCAGCGAGCTTGGCCGCTTTTCAGGGTGGTATCGCGAATTATTCGGTGAGCTTCCTTCCAAAACACGCGCACAGAATAGACAGAGTTAAAAACTCAGCGGAAGTGACAATTTCAAGGTTGGCACAATCCGCATAGATCGAGAAGCCAATAGCCGCTACCCAGAGACGCGTTTCTAATCCTGAATATAGGATCGAAAGCGGATCTTCAGCCTGGAGGCTGTTTCATGTATTGGCTCCGCGTCGCCATATTCTTAATCGGGTTATCGCTGGGCATCCTGGGGCTGTCTTCCGTCCAGGCGCAGGAGGGTAATCTCGCTCAGCAGGCGCAGAATCCCATCGCCAATCTGATCTCGGTCCCCTTCCAGAACAATACGAACTTCAATGTCGGGCCGTTCGAAGACGAGCAAAACATCCTCAACATCCAGCCGGTCATTCCGTTCAAGCTGAACGACGACTGGAACCTGGTCACCCGCTGGATCCTGCCGGTGGTGTATCAGCCGCCGGTCTATGAAGGCGATGAGAGCGATTTCGGCCTCGGCAATTTCAATCCGAGCTTCTTCTTCGTCACCCAGGTCAATCCGGAGCTGATGATCGGCGGCGGACCGACCTTCTTGCTGCCGACCAATACGGATGCGAGCCTGGGCGTGGACAAGTGGGGCGCCGGGCCGACGGCCGCGGTCGTCTGGACGCCGGGCAAGTGGGTGGTCGGCGGGCTGGTGAACAACATCTGGTCCTTCGCGGGCGATTCGAACGAGCCGGACGTCAACCAGTTCCTGTTCCAGTATTTCGTGAACTACAACCTGAAGGATGGCTGGTATCTGACCTCGGCGCCGATCATCACCGCAGACTGGAATGCCCCGTCCGACGACCAGTGGACGCTGCCGCTGGGCGGCGGCGTGGGGCGCGTCTTCGATATCGGCTCGCAGCCCGTAAACATGTCCCTGAGTGCCTACGACAACGTCATTGCGCCGGAAGGCGCCGCCGACTGGCAGCTTCGCTTCCAGGTGCAGTTCCTTTTCCCGACGGGAGGCTAGCAAGCATCACAAACTGATCGACGAGGGATCAGCAAAGAATTAAGAGGAGGACGTCCGATGAAAAGTGCATTGGCACCGGTCGCTGCAATCGCAGCACTGTTTTGCGTCGTCGCGACGCAATCTGTCGCAAAGGCCGAAGACTCTACCGCAGAGAACGAGAAGACGATCGACACTCGCATCGGCCCGCTCACCTTCGAGAGCGGCTATCCCTCTCGAGAGACAGTTCAGAAGCTCTATGACGAGATGGACTTCCAGCGGGCAGCTCAGGCCTACATCTGGGGTATCCCCGCCGTCGGGCTCAACGAGTGGCGCCGAGCCCACTATGTCGTCTTCGGCGGCAAAAGCGGCGAGATGCTGAACTATTTCGACTTTGCCGAGAAGCTGGGGATTCTTACGCCTAATTACACGACACCCTATATCGCCACCTTTATCGATTTGAGGGAAACTGGGCCATTTGTCATCGAGGTGCCTGCCGGACTGATCGCGGGCATGATTCTCGACAATTGGCAGCGCGTGCTTGCCGATCTCGGCGTCGTGGGGCCCGACATGGGCAGAGGCGGCAAATACCTGATCCTGCCCCCCGGATACGGTCCGGTCGAAGCCGACGGATATTTCGTCGTGGAGGCGACGAGCCGGGACGTTTTAGCGGGCTTCCGGCTGCTGGGCGATGACAAGGAGCAGGCGATCGCGGAGCTTGTTCCGCAGATCAAGACCTATAGTTGGGGGCCTGAAGGCACGGGCGAGCCGATGGTCGCCCGTGCGGCCGGCGAAAAGAAGTGGAGCCAGATGCCGCCCCACGGCATGGCTTACTGGGACAGCCTCAACGAGGTGATCCAGCGCAACCCGGTAGACGAGCGCGACCGGCTGACCCTCGCACAGCTCAAGTTCCTCGGCATCGAGAAAGGGAAATCCTTCAAGCCTGATGCGCGCCAAAAGAAGATCCTCGAAGATGGGGTTGTTGTCGGCGAGGCAATGGCCAAGGTCAATACGACGGATAAGCGCGTCGAACCCCCATTCTGGAAGGGCACGAACTGGAAACACGCGCTGGTCGTCGCGACCGACCAGAAGGCCAACACCTACGATCAGCTCGATGAGCGTGCGGCCTGGTTCTACGAAGCGGTGGTTATCTCGAAAGCGATGCTGACTCAGACGCCGGGCGTCGGGCAGCGCTACATCGCGTCCTACAAGGACGCGGACGGCAACTGGCTGTCAGGCCAGAATACCTACAAGCTACATGTTCCACCGAATCCGCCTGCCAAAGGCTTCTGGTCGGTTACGGCTTACGACGAGGGCACGCGGCAGATGCAGATCACCGAGCAAGGGCGTCCGGACATCTCCTCGCGAAAGGAAGATATTGCTAAGAACGACGACGGCTCCATCGATGTCTATTTCGGTCCCAAGGCGCCCAAGGGCCACCTGGAGAACTGGGTACAGACCAACCCCGACAAGGGGTGGTTCGCCTATTTCCGCTTCTACGGCCCGACCGAAGCTTTCTTCGACAAGTCCTGGTCGTTGCCAGACATCACAAAGGTTGAGTGAGGCACCCCGGTCAAAGGAGGACGGCCACATGAGCAAGCTTCGGTTCATTTCGCTCGTTGCGGCGTGCCTGTCGGCAACCTTGGCAACGACCCATGGCATGGCCGCTGAGATGCAGCGCATCGAAGCGCTCGCCAAACTACCGTTCGAGCAGAATCGCCCGACACCCGAAACGGCGAAGACGCTCATGGACGAGCTCACCTTTCAGCGGGCGATGCAGACCTACCTCTGGGCAATGCCGCTTCTCAATACGGCAGGCATGCGAGACGGGGCAGCGGAGGCGTTCGGCACGGGCTACAATGTCATGCCGATCTGGACTAAGCGTCTGGATGCCAAGACCAAGATCACGACACCAAATTCGGATCTGATCTACGGCATGGTGTTCGCAAACCTCGCCAACACCGGACCTCTCGTCTTCGAGGCTCCATCGAAGCTGCAAGGAATCCTGCTCGACTTCTGGCAGCGGCCAATGCCTGTCGATGGCGGCAAGTTCTTCGGCGACCTCGGCCTGCCTGGACCGGACGCCGGCGCAGGCGGCAAGTTTCTGATCCTGCCGCCAGGCTACAACCAGGCGGTTCCCAACGGCTATTACATCTACCGCTCGACGACGAACAACATTTTCATTTTCCTCCGTGCGTTCTATGCGGATCCGGCCGACACGAGCCCTGCGGTGGATCTGCTCAAACAATCGGCAATCTATCCGCTCGACAAAAAGGACAGCGCCAAGCCAATGGAGTTTCCCGATGCGTCGGGCAAACAACTGAACATGCTCCCGTCGAACGACGCCGCCGCATTTGATCAGCTTAAGCAGATCGTCGACGATGAGGGCACAAACCTCGCCGGTCCTGATTGGCTAGGCATGTTGCAAGGCATCGGCATCGTTTTTGATCTGCCGTTCGATCCGGACGAGCGGACTCGCACGATCTTAGAGGCCGCCGCGAAGACAGGATACAAGACCAGCCGGGTGCTCGGGTTCACCCCAGGCATGAAGGGCGTCAATTTCCATGTTTACGAAGACCGCAGATGGCTGAACCCCGTCAACAATGTCACTGCTCACTGGCCCAACACACCTCTCGACCTCACTTTCAAAGCGACTGGCGATGCGGGATTCCGTGAGCTTGACGCGCGGGCGTGGTTTTTCACCGACTACTACTCGATTAGTCCTGGCATGGTATCCATGACGCCTGGCAAGGGTGCCTTCTACATGATCGCATTCGACGATGCGGATGGTGATCCGCTCGTCGGCAAGCAGAGCTACGTGGTCAATCTGCCAAAAGACATCCCTGCCGAACTTTTTTGGTCGGTCACGCTCTATGAAGCGGAAAACGCTTCAGGTCTTGCCAACGGTCAACCGTTCCCCTCGTTGGGCAAGCTCGACCAGCCAAAGCAAAATGCAGATGGTAGCACCGACATTTATATCGGCCCGGAAGCGCCTGAAGGGAAAGAGGAGAACTGGCTGGCGACCGCGCCGAACCGTGGCTTCTTCGCCATTCTACGACTCTACGCTCCCGCCCAAGCCGCTCTAAACGGCACCTGGCGGCCGGGAGATTTGGAGAAGGTCAACGAGACTTCTAAGACCCAAGCGCGGTAGCCAAACGTAAGGCGAGCAGCCCGCCGACGCTCGCGGAAATGGCCGCCGGGAGAAGAGCGACCGCCATTCCAAGTGCCACCCAAAAACGTAGTGACCTCATCCTGAGGAGCGTTAGCACAGTAGACCTCATCTCAAGCGAACAGCCTTCCAAGAGCTGCAGCAGGCGTAAGCTACGGGGATGGATAGACCGTTAACTGTCAGCTGTTGCGGCCCGGCTTGGTTCGTAGAGCCGCGACGCTTGTTCGAAATTCGGCCGAGATGGATTTCTGCGAGGACATGGAACTGTCACCTATGTGGAGTGCTATGCAGCCTTATCGCGCATTCAGGCAGGAAGCCATAGGACGGTGCCGCGTCTCGAGCCAGGCACTGAGATGCCGTCCTTCCTGGAAGCCACGTTCAATACGCTCACATCCCCGCGAAAACGCTGGAAAGTCCGGTACGGCAGCCCCCACCTTCGGCTAAGCTTCTGCCCACCAATTTGGATGAGGGGCGGATTTATGAATGTGCTGATGGGAATAACCTTCATCGCGATTTTCCTGGGCTGGATTTGCGCCTTTCTTGGCGCGGTGCTTGTCGTGATCGTGATCCTTCGCAACCTCTCGCACATTCGATTAAGCAATCCAGAGCTGATCCAACTGGACGCGAAGACGCCACTGATGGGCTTCCGAATTTTCAGGATCGCGTCCAAGCCAGGCTCATTGGGCACGGCCGAGGAGCCGAAGCGGCGCTTTGCTTTTCGTATGCTTTGGTGGAGCCTAGCGGTGTCTGGCGGAGGCCTATTGCTCTCCACTGTTATTACGGCATTTGGATTCGCACCGCCTGCGACGCAGTAAATCCACCGCTAACTAGCAAGCTCGACCAGAGGTTCACTGTATCAAAGCACGCGCCGCAATAACGGAGTTGATCGCCCGTATAGATGCGTATCCGGCAGCAGCACGAGACTCTCGGAGATTACCGTTGTTCCGAGTTCACATAGCTCCATGCCATTACCACATCGCGCCCTTCGCAGATCGTGGAGCCCAGCTAGCGTGGATCACCGGAGCGCTCCCAACCGAGAATGCCTCCGTTTTGACCCACCAAAGACTTCACCATCGTCGGGGTTCATGCATATACAATCAATTCAGGGAATATCGCAGTGGACGATCGCTCCCAGAAGATCGCGACCAATCTCAGTCAATGAATCTCTCTGACATACGACGCTGGTCCGAAGCGACCTAGGCGCGTAACTCGTCGGTCGGGGTGGGCGTCTCAATACCCCGGCCACCCAGAGCGCCCGCCAGACGGTCCATGTAAAGATAAATCACCGGGGTGATGAAGAGCGTGAGGGCTTGCGAAACGAGCAGTCCGCCGACTACGGCGACGCCGAGCGGCTGCCGCAGCTCTGCACCGTGGCCAAGTCCGACCGCTATCGGCAAGGCACCCACCAGCGCCGCGAACGTGGTCATCATAATGGGTCGGAAGCGCATAAGGCAGGCGCGATAGATCGCTTCCTCCGACGGCATTCCCTGCCGCTGCAGATCAAGCGCCACGTCGATCATCATGATCGCGTTCTTCTTCACGATGCCGATCAGCATCAGGACGCCGATAACGGCGATCACGCTGAGATCCATACCGAAGATCATCAAGCTCCCCAGCGCGCCGAACGCCGCCGCCGGCAATCCGGTGAGGATGGTCAGGGGATGGATGAAGCTTTCATAGAGGATGCCGAGCACGATGTAGATGGTAAGCACCGCAGCAAAGATGAGCAGGTTCTGATTGCCGAGAGATTGCTGGAAGATGTCAGCCTCTCCGGAAAACGTCGTCGAAATGTCCGCCGGCAGTCTGATCTCGGCCTTCAGCCGCTCGATCCGTTTGGTCGCCTCGCCCAAGGCCACTCCGTTGGGCAAATTAAAAGACACCGTGACGGCGGGCAGCTGGCCGAGCTGATTGACCGAAAGGGTGCCGCTCCCCCTGCGCACCTCCGCCACCGCGCTGAGCGGAATGACCCTGCCATTCGAGGCGCGCAGATGGATGCCGTCCAACAGGTTGTTCGTCCACGCGAAGCGGGGATCGAACTCCATGATCACCGCATAGCTGTCACCGGTCGAATAGATCGTCGAAATCTGCCGGGTGCCGAAGCCGGAATACAGCGTCGCCCGAAGCTGGTCGGCCGTAATGCCGAGATGCTGTGCCTTGTCCTTGTCGACCACCACCTCCGACTGCAGAGCGTGATTTTGCAGATCGGTGGTGACGTCGACGAACATGGGATCGCTGCCCATAGCGGTCTTCATCCGCTCAGACCAGTCGTAAAGCTTCTCCTGGTCGAGGCCCTGCATGACGAACTGGAATTGGCTTTTGCTGCTGCGCGTTCCGAATCTGAGATCTTGTTCCGGCCGCATGAACGTATCGATACCGGGTACTTGGGCCAACTCCTTGCGGAAGGCCTCCAGCATGGTGTCCAGTGGCGGCCGTTCCGATTTTGGAACCAGCTGCACGAAGAGCCTTCCCCGATTGAGAGTGGAGTCGCTCGAACCGCCGGTGGATCCGACGATGGAGAGCAGATCCGTGACATAGGGAGATTTCTCGAAGACCTGCTCAACCTTGGCCTGAAGCCTCGCCATATCCTGGAGCGAGATGTCCTGTCGGGCCTCGGTCGAGACCCGGAGCTGGCCGATATCCTGCGTCGGGAAGAAGCCCTTCGGTATGATGTAAAATAAGAAGGCGGTGGCCGCGACGCTCATGACGAAGATCATCAGCACGGTAGCGCGGTGCCGCAACGACGCCTGCAGCAGCCAGTCATACCCGGCATGCATCTTGTCGAAGCCGCGCTCGAACCAGCCGGCCTTCCACCCTTCAGACTCCCTATGGGCCGTTGGCGCGGTCAACATGCGGGCACACAGCATCGGGGTCAGGGTGAGGGAAACGAATGCCGATGCCAGCAATGCGCATGTCACCACGACAGCGAACTCGTTGAAGACCCGCCCGACGACGCCGCCCATGAGGAGCACCGGTATAAACACCGCCACCAGCGAAACGGTGATCGAGATGATGGTGAAGCTGATCTCGCGCGCACCCGCGATCGCTGCCTCATAGCGGGTCTTTCCCTCTTCCATATGCCGGTAGATGTTCTCCAGCATCACGATCGCATCGTCCACCACCAGACCGACGGAGAGGGTGAGGCCAAGAAGCGAGATGTTGTTCAGGGAGAAGCCGAAAAGATGCATCGCACCCAAGGTAGCGATGATCGAGATCGGCACCGCTAGCCCCGCGATGAAGGTCGCCGACAGCTTTCGGAGGAAGATCAGGATAACGAGGATCACCAGCGCGATCGTCAGAATGAGGGTGTACTCCACATCCTCGACGGCGGCGCGGACGGATGTCGACCGGTCGAGCAGCAGGCTTACCTTTGCCGCTGGAGGAAGCTGAGCCTGCAATTGCGGGAGCGCCGCCTTCACCCGGTCGACGACATCGACCGTATTGGCCCCCGGCTGGCGGTAGACGCCGAGCAGGATGCCGCGATCCCCGTTGACCCAACTCGCCGTCTGATTATTCTCGACCGAGTCGATAACGTTTGCCACGTCTTTCAGCCGAACGGGCCGTCCGTTCGGGTTGGCTATGATGACCTCGCCGAACTCGTCCGCTTTGAAGAGCTCCGTATCGGCGTCGATGGTGACGCTTTGATTGTTGTTCTGCAGAGTGCCGACGGGGGTGGAAGAGTTCGCCGCCGCCACAGCGTCCTCCACCTGCCCGACACCGATGCCTCGCATGGCAAGCGCGTTCGGATCGACCTGGATGCGTACGGCGAATTTCTGGCTGCCGAACACCCGCAATTGCGCCACGCCATCGATCGTCGCGATGGACGGGGAAAGCATCTGCTGCGCCATTTCGTCGAGCTTCGAGAGCGGAAGGGTGTCGCTTTGCAGCGCGAGCCAGGCGATGGAGCTGTCGGCCGGGTTGATCTTCCGATAGCTCGGAGGCTCGACCATCTCCTCCGGCAGCTGTCGCTGGACCCGTGCGATGGCCGCCTGAACGTCGGCGGCCGCGGCATCGATATCGCGATCCAGATTAAACTCCACGCTCACCGAGGTGGCACCGAGGGAACTGGTCGCGGTGATGGAACTGATGCCCGAAATGGTCGCGAATTGCTTGATGAGCGGTGTCGCCACGGCATTCGCCATCGTGTCCGGCGAGGCCCCGGACAGCGAGGCAGAGACATCGATCACCGGGAAATCGGTCTGGGGCAGCGCTGCGACCGGCAACTGAACGAAAGCGAAAAGGCCGCCGATGATCAGCGCCGCCGACATCAGCGTGGTCGCCACCGGATGACGAATGCAGAATTCCGAGACGCTCATTGGGCGCGTCGTTCCGCGGTATCGTTGTGATCGGCGACCGTCTTCGGATGTCTATCCCTGAGCGATTCCGGTGTATCGAGCGTGGCCCAATCGGCCTCGCTCACATTGTCTGCAACCAGGGTACCGCGTTCGAGCTTCAACTGTCCTTCCACGACGACGTGAGCACCCGCCGATAGCCCGCTCTCGATGGCGGCCATGTTGCCTTCCGTACCAAGGACAGTGACGGGCGCCACATCAATCCGGTTCTCGTCGTCGACGACGAAGACGAAGGAACCGGCAGGGCCCGTTTGAAGTGAGACGGTCGGTATGATGACCGTACCGGGGGCCACGTCGAGATCGATCTGAACGTCGACATACTGCCCCGGCACAAGCGTGTAATCGGTGTTGTCGAACACAGCCTTTGCGGTGAGCGTCCCCGACAAGCTGTCGACCGCGCTGTCGATGAAGCTCAGGGGACCCGATGCAATGAGCTGACCGGTGACAGGCTGCAGCACCCTGACGGTGGCCCTGGGCGCCGGAGCTTACGCCAATATGCATTCCTGACGAGCGCCAGATCTTTTTCCGGCACGGTGAAGGAGACACGGATTGGCCGCACCTGGGTGATCGTGACCAAGCCAGTCCCGCTCATATCATTGGCGGATACGAGATTGCCGGGGGTCACTCGAACCGAGCCGATCCTGCCCGAGATCGGTGCTCGGATTTCCGTATAAGAGAGCCGGAGCTTCTCGGTATCCACCTGTGCCCGATCACTTGCGACGGTGGCCGCTGCCGCTTTGGCGTCGGCTGTCGCCTGGTCGAGCTGCTGCTTCGCTGCAGCGTTCCGCTCGAGAAGTTGCTTCATTCGGTTGAGATCGAGATCCGCTCTCGCCTTATTGGCGAGGTCCTTCTCGAGCGTTGCTTCGGCTCGCGCCAAAGCTGCCTTCACCTCGCGGTCGTCGAGACTGAACAAGAGATCGCCCGTCCTGACGATTTGTCCATCCTTGACGTGCTGCTCGAGTATCTGACTATCGATGCGCGATCGGATGATCACGACGGCGGGCGACTCCATGACGCCGATCGAGCGCCGCCGTATCGGAAAATCCGCCTTCTCGGCAATAACCGTGGACACCGCGATCGGATTTAGAGAGTGCAACTCGTCATTCGCGCTATCAGCGACGGCGAGACCGCGATGCGCAGAGAGATAGCCGCCGGCTACGAGACCAATGGCCACGATAATGGGGGTAATCAGCCAGCGCTGATACATTGGCATTCCCTCTGACAGCCGAGCCTCGGCAACTCGCCTGCCCCATAATTCCCGTTCGCTTCCGTTCAGCAAGCAGGCGAGAATTAATCCCGCAAGATGCACTCGTTAATGTGGCGTGGAAGAGACATCAGGTAACGCAACTCAGAGAAGCGGCGCCGCGGCGGTCATATCCGCGCTCAGGCGAGCCCCGTCGGTCCCGCGTGGGCGTTCGGATCAGAACCGCATCAATATCCCAACTCCAGCAGTGAGGTCGCTTTCGGCGCAACATTCCAGCCGGCCACCGATGTATTCCCGGCCGCCATTCCTCCGGACGTCGGCATTCTAAGCAATAATATCGAATACGCGTGCGCATTTTAGATTTCAGAATCCGGTCTCCGTCGCTAATCCCGCAACACCAGATTCAGTTCGATGCGCCCTTAGGCAAAGAGCTTCCCGTACCTACGTAGATGCGCGATTCCACCCATTCTTCGAGATCGCTCAACCGATAAAGCACTCTCCCCCCGGCCTTGAAGTACTTCGGCCCGCGCTGCTCGACACGCATCTGGGCGAGCGTGGAAACCGACAGCCGCACATATTCGGCAGCTTCCGCCGGCCGCATATAGGGCGACGTCTTGCGGTTTTCCCAATTCTCTGCCACGGCTTATATTCGCCCCCTGGTTCTTGTTGAGGCACTATCGTGGCCGACACGCTCGACATCAACAATCTTCAGAGCCAAATAGACTTGGCACGGCAGGACTATGCCAGTGCCGTCAACCACGTGCTATCCGTCTCCCCATCCGACATCAATCGCGCCGTGCTGATCGAAGTCTGCGACGAGTTCGGAGTAGAGTTTGCCGTTGCCCGCATGCAGGAAAGTCCAGGTGGTTTCGGCTTGAAACGGCCTGTCAGCGAGTCGGAGGCGAAAGAGGTCACCGCGGCTCTCGACGAATTGATGCAACGGACCGAGCTTCTCGACGAGCTTTACGCAAGGCGCGAGGATATTCTCTGTGCCGCCGATCCCACCAGGCAGCGCCGCTACTGCATCGATGCGCGTGAATGCGTCATCGACCCGATCTCCGATACCTTGACGTTTCTGGACGACCCCGGACGAGGCTATCGTCTTGAGTCAGTAATGACGAAAGACGCACAGGAACTCGAGAGCAGATCCCTCGAGCCGGGCACCGGCTCTTACGAGCGAGAACACCCGGACGACGAGCCGAGATTCTAGGGCATCGCCACGCTGGAAGTCGTGCCAGACCGCGTTTTAAGCTGAGACGCGAGGGAATCGATAAACCAGCGCTCGACCGCTCAACCCATGCCGCACTTCTTGCGTTATGCCAGACAGGGCCTGAAGGACCACCTGCAATTCAGTCTTTGCACTCTGGCGAAGGCCATATCGCCATAACCGCATTGCCATAAGGAGAGCGAGATGCGCGTCCTCCTCTATCTGCTCTGGGGCGCGGGATGGATAATTCCCGGAGCCCCAAGCCACGCAGCCCAAACGCCCACATGTCTCGAACTGACTGTCGAGGACACGTACAGAGCGTCAGGAATCGTCTCAGCGGAAGCCCGCGTGCAGAATGCTTGCAGCGAGACCTATCTGGTGATCCATCTCCATTGCGACTGGCTGGCCGGTGAAACGGGGGTCGGACACGGCAGGGGAGAAGTGATGAACCTGGCGTCCGATGAGGCCGGCATCACGCGAGTCATCAACTGGTCGCGGCCGGAAACCTATGACGACGTGCGCTGTGGAATCGATTCAGCCGTTCAAAAGACGGCTGAGGCGACTCCGTAGACCGGCAACCTCGTTTGAGCTAGGCTTGTCTGATCGTTCGTGATTTCTGTGCACGGACGGACGACTGAAGACGACGTTTTCTTTCCTTGAGAGTCCCTAGCTATCGGAGTCGGCCACTCTATTCGGAGTGGCCGGGCTCCTTTACGCTGCGAGACCGAACGCGCACCAAACCGTCACTCATGCACGTACATTTGGGCGAGCGAAGTCTCCCTTCCCCTAGATCGCCGCACCAAGTAGATTACGCTACCAATGAAGGGGATGGGGTTCCCCGACAACCGTCCATGAGGACTGATGACTCCTGTTTGCTAGTTCGACTACGAACAGGAGAACGACGTTGTACGAATTCTTGCTTGTCTTTGCAGGTGCCGGCCTCGGTGGCGCCTTGCGTCATGCAGCCAATATCCTCTGTCTCCGAACCTTCGGACACAATTTTCCGTATGGCACCTTGGCCGTAAATGTCGTCGGCTCCTTTATCATGGGGCTGGCCATTGCGTGGTTTGCCCTTAAGGCGGATCCCGGCCAAGCTTGGCGCTTGTTCCTTACCACCGGCATCCTTGGCGGTTTTACGACGTTCTCGACGTTTTCACTCGATGCCGTATCGATTTGGGACCGTGGCGAACCTGCCCTCGCTGCGTTGTATATGGGGATGTCCATCGGAGGCGGCATAGCTGGTCTTTTCGCAGCTATGTGGATCGGCCGCTCTCTCTAATCAGCGGCAACAGACTCACTCTTTGATCGGGCTACTCGATACGCAGTTGCACCAACGATCAAACGGACGGACTGCATATTCGTGCAGTCCAACGGCTCGCATATCGGCCGGCGCCCTCGCCGTAAGAACGCCAGCAAATCGCGATCGGCTGTAATCCGCACCGGTCGCACCAAAAGCCACCGTCACGCCGCGGCGGGTCCGCCCGTCCGATGCTGGCCTAGCCCGGCGACGTTCCCCGTCAAGGGGAAGGGAAGTGCTGGGACAGCCCCTTGACGGGGCCCCGGCCCGCCGGGCCTATCCGGCCCAGCGACGGGCGGCTCCGAAAACCACCGCGAATGCGGCAGGGGTTTTGGAAGCTGCTCCAAGGTACTACAGAGCCTGGACGTATCTTGGTGCCAAGCTCGGGGAGTGCCAATCTTGGCAGCACCCTCTCGTGTCAGAGGCACCTCGGGCGGCAAAGCATGGCACCATGCTTCCTGATCAGTAGAGCGGACACCCGGATCCACCAGCCGGCACCGGTCTTCTCACAGGAGCATGCCTTCGTTGCTCTGTGGGAAGATCACTTTAGAGCCCAATAGCTACCACACGAGCGAGCCCAGAATTCGCTGAATGTGATCTCGACCACCAAGGCAAGGCTATTGGCCCACTTCTGATGTGACGATTGAAGGTTCGAATCCAGTCGGAGGCACGAATGTTTTCAGAATTAGCTTGTCGAAGCGCGATCGATTGCGTCCCTTCGCTGCCAAATAGCACCCGGACGCCGTCGAAGTTTTATTCGGAGATTATGTCCGCGGTTCCCTCATCAGATTAGGCATTGCAAGACGGACCTCGAAGGCGATGCGGCCCAAGTTCTCGTCCAAGATGAGGACCAGCGTATGAATTGAGAACTTCAACGTCGTGTGGTAGAACCACCCACATTATTCTACCATGCAGCGGGGCGCACGAATTCTCATATTGCTTTGGGGGGAGCTGTGGGTATTGCCTTTAGGCCCGCTGCCGTCGCAGCGGCAGGTATTTTTTATTGCTTTGCGTTTGACATAGCCCGAGCCGATTTTCGACATCAAGGCCCGAATCCAGACAACGACTCCGAGGTTTACACCTTCGCGTGGGGTACGTCTGTGGGCGCCGCCTATGTGGCCGGTGAAGCCAATGTCGAAGGTTGCAGCGTCAACACCATCCGGCCGGGTCCCGGCTCGGTCTGTACAATGGCGGTTGTCTGGTCGCCGAGCTTCGACGGAGGTCCTGGGGTTGACGATCCCTTTATCTTGCCGGTCCTTACAGCGGGACTACCGACGGGGCGGGACCGGTATTGGTCTCAGGCCCGCTCCATCGACGCCGACGGCGACACCATCGTCGGGCGCGACCAGTTCGACTACTTCGTCGAGGATCCGCCGGGCAGCTTCACCAATGACGGTCCACGCTTCCGCGCCCTTGTCTGGACCCGCAATGCAAACGCGCCTTGGTCCAGCTCCAATGCGCGCGTAACGGAACTGAAGCCCCACGAGTACTTTGATTATGCCGGTGCTCGTGGTGTGAGTGACGAAGGCAAGTTCGCCGTCGGCTGGAACAGCCAGAACAATCTCGATGGGTTCATCAACACCCAGGCTGTCCTTTGGGTGAGGACCGGCGCCAACAGCTGGGACACGGCCCGGAGGCTCTACTATCTCACCGATGACGACGACGACAGCGTGGCCAACGGCGTCGCGGTCGATGATGGCGGCAAACCGGTCGTGGTCGGCTGGAGCGGCCGCGCCGGCTCTGAACGTCACGTAATCCAGGGCAGTGACGAGGATTCTAATCTGTTCAGCTCCAGCTTCAATCCGCACGCGTTCGTCTGGACGCAGGAAACCGGCATGAAGGCGCTGCTCAGTCTATCCGGCGAGGCTGCAAACCTGCACCGAAGCGAGGCGACCGCCATCAGTGCAGATACGAGCACCATCGTCGGCTGGAGCGACCGCCCGGCACGCAGCGACGGTCAGCCTTATCTGGAAGCCGTCCGCTGGACCCGGTCCGGCAGCGCTTGGTCCGGCGCGCAGGGGCTCGGGGTTTTCGATCTTCCCGAGAGCCTGGCGGCAACGGTGGCCTCCGACTTTTCCGACGACATTGAGGGGAGACCGATCATTCCTCTCGGCTCCGTCGCGCTGGGTGTCAGCGAGCGCGGCAAGGGCATCGCGGGTTATCAGTCCTTCGGCTACGACACCGAGAGAGGCGGAGACCCGCTCTTCCGCCTGGCCTATTTCTGGAGCGAGGAATACGGAAAGCAGGGCCAGTATCTCGGCGACGTTCTAAAGGCCGAAGGCGTGGATATCGGCTCCTGGATTCTGTTCACGGCCACTGGCGTCCGGGAGCAGGACGACTTCTTCATCATCTCCGGCGACGGCTCCAACACCGGCGAGATCCGGGGCGCACCGCTTCCAGGCTTCATCGCAAGGCTCGGTCGCGACGCCGAATCTCTTTCAGGTTTCACTACAATGGCGGAGCAGGCAGTTTCCTTCAGCGAGATCTCCACAACGGCCCTTGTCATCAGCACCAATATCGGCGCGACGCTCACCGGACTGAACGAGATGGCGGAGAACCACCGCTGCATCCGACCAGAGGATCAGGATGGAAAGGGTTGGTGCTTCTTCACTTTTGGGACGGGTGGGCTCTTCAATGGCGACGATATCGACGGTGGCGGTCAGTTCGCCGGCGATGTGGGCCTGGCCCATTACTTCACGCCTCTGACGTCGGCGGGGGTCAGCATCGGAGCG
Source organism: Methyloligella halotolerans (assembly GCF_001708935.1). Classification (GTDB taxonomy): domain Bacteria; phylum Pseudomonadota; class Alphaproteobacteria; order Rhizobiales; family Methyloligellaceae; genus Methyloligella; species Methyloligella halotolerans. The sequence continues at coordinate 35,285 of NZ_MASI01000011.1, read as the reverse complement.
GGGCAGGCGGACACCGACCTTCTCTGGGACGGCAATTACCGGAGCGACGAACTCCATATCGGTGGCTATCTCGCCCACATGCCCGGTACCGGACTGCGTCTGTTCGGCGCCGGCCTGTGGGGCGATCTTTCCGACGTGGAGATCGCACGCGGCTATCTGAACGGCGTCGATCTCACCCACTCCTTCGGCGATACGGAAGGCGAGGGCTGGGGCGTGCTGGGCCGCGTAGGCTACGGCATGCGCGCAAACGAGCAGACCCTCATTACCCCGTTCGTGCAGCTCGCCTACACCGACGTGCAGATCGACGGCTATCGCGAGACGGGCGGCCCCTTCCCGGTGACCTTCCAGGACATTGACACCAACACCACGGTCGGTCAGATCGGCGTGATGGAGGAGACGGACGTCAGCGAGACCATCACCGTCTTCGGCTCCATCGCCTGGGCGCAGGTGCTCGATGTCGACAATCCGGAGGTGCGAGGCGCAGTGCTCGATATCTTCGAAGTGTCTTCCGATGGGGCCGGCAATATCGACGGCTGGGCGGAATTCATGGGCGGTGCTCGCTATCAGGTGAGCCAGGCAGGCGTCGTCTCGGTGTCGGGTCGCGTGTCGACGGAATTCGACGATTTCGCCACGCTCAACGGGCGCGTCGGCTACAGCCAGACATTCTAGCTCGGCCGGAAACACCGTCATACCGCGGCGGGGCCGCCCGTCCGATGCTGGCCTAGCCCGGCGACGTTCCCCGTCAAGAGAAGGGAAGTGCTGGGAGAGCCCCTTGACGGGCCCCGCCCCGCCGGGCCTACCCGGTCCAGCGACGGGCGGCTCCGAAAACCACCGCGAATGCGGCAGGGTTTTGGAAGCTGTCTCCAACGTGCCACAGAGCCCGGGCGTATCTTGGCACCAGGATCGGAGGGTGCCTATCTTGGCACCACCCTCTCTTGTCAGTGGCACCTGGCAGGGCAAAGCTTGGCACCATGCTGATCAGTCTTTGCACCGAGCTCGGCGAGCAGCGCGTCTACATCACGCGCTTCGCATCCGTGCTGAGCTATTTCACCGCCGATGAGGATACCGGCGGCGTCACCTTGCATACCGAGCCGGGTTTGATGGCCTGGCCTTCCGAATACGAGCGCAATGTGGAGGCGGTGCGCCAGGCGATCGTCGCTTCCGTGGCCGAGCGCCTCGGAGTCGATCCGACGCGACTTTTCTCGGTTTCCATGGCGGCTCTGAAGGAGATCGCCGCCCCTGAGCTGCCCGAGCACTATCGTTATGCCCGGCGCAGCAAGAACCGCGCATATCCCGCCCGCTAGAGCGCCGTTCTGCCGGTCTTTTCGTCCATAGCCCGGAGCCCGAGAGCCGGCGCAAAACCGCTCCTGATGGCCGCTGGCGCCACGACAGGGCCTATTCCGGCAGCAATCCCCTCCAAACGCATCATCGACCATAAATCCCGGGGGTCCGGGGGCAGCGCCCCCGCGCCGAGAAGAACGTCACGCCCTGGGCATGGCCGCCACGCAGGTTAGTGCGCATTCTTTGTGCAGTGCATATGGAGAAAGGCCGGGCAACAGCTGTATCGTCAGCGTAGTGGGAGCAAGCAATGTCTTTGGGCCCAAAAATGGACCCAAAGACCGCTCATTCGGCCCGTGGCCTCAAGAGCACGATTGCTTGTCCCTCAGACGCCGGGAGGGCTCGAAGACCGATGCCAGCGAGTGGCCACACCAAGACCGATCCCCTGTCCAATCGCATCAAGGTCCAGTTCACCGATGCGCAAGTGGATGCCCTTGCGCGCCAGGCGAATGCCACCGGGCAGACCGTTGCCGGCTATATCCGCGCGACAGTCCTGACGACACTTGAAGATCGATCGGCGAAGACGAATCGCCCCAGCACTGCACGCCATCACGCAGCCATGCTCCAACTGGCTGAAATGCATGCCCTCGCCATGCAGATCAAGAAGCTTGGCACCAACATCAACCAGCTTGCGCGTCAAGCCAATGCCGGCATGGTGCCAATCTCCCGCGCTGAAGTGATCTATATGCTCAACCAGCACCAGGTCGTGATGAGCAAAGCAATTTCGGCGTTGGAGCGAGCGCTTGGATGATCGGCAAGGTGCCCAGGCCGGGGAAAGGCTTCAAAGGCCTCGTGCGCTACCTACTGCACGGCGATCGCAAGAAACCTCACGATCCGGATCGCGTGGCCTGGTGCGAATTCCGCAACCTGTTGGTCGACGATCCTGAGAAGGTACCTGCCGTGATGCGCGCGACAGCCGCATTCTCGAAACGCGTCAAGAAGCCGGTCTATCACTATGTCATCTCTTGGCACCGGGACGAAGCACCATCGGACGATCTCATGCGCCAGGTCGCCGACACGACATGCGAAGATCTCGGCCTGTCGGACTATCAGGCGCTCTACATCGGCCATGACGACACCGATCACCGGCACGTCCATATCGTGGTCAATAGGGTTCATCCTGAGACCAGACGCGCCTGGAGGACGTCGAACGATTATCGCCGCATCGAGAAAAGTCTTAGGCGCCAATCGGAGGAGATGGGACGAGACTACGTGCCGGGGCGTCACAACGATCCGGAACGCTTCTATGCCCAGGCTCCCAGACGCCGACTCAGAAGCGGTGGCTATCACCGTTCCCGGCGGCTCGGCGAACGCATGCGCCCCAACACTCTCTCGAATGAAATGCAGGCTGCCTTCATGGCGATCTACCGCGGTGCCAGCAGTTGGAGCCAGCTCGACGATGCCCTCACTGCCCTTGGGCTGCGTCTTGAGGCCAAGGGGCAAGGGGCGGTGCTCATTGGCGACGGCGCCGAGCATAAATTGTCGGCGTTTGGCAAGAATGTGCGTCTCAAGCAGCTGCAGGAACGCTTCGGCGAAGGCCTAACCGATTTTCGGCGCAGGGAGAGCGTTGAGACTGAATCCCTGGAGCCCAATCTTCGTGCCGCCCATACACGAGCGGAACTTGCCAAGCTGTTGCATGGCCAACAGTTGATCGACGATTCAGAGCTGCAAAGGCAACAAGAGCACCATGAGAAGTCGGCGGATGCAGCCGCCTGGCCCTTGGCAGCCCTTTCGAAGGATGAGGAGGGTTATGGCGCTTATCTCTCCTATGCGGAAGCGGCAGCCTCGGCCGATTTTGCCTATTGCCTTCATCGGATCGGATTGGTCGATGAAAGCCAGCTGGCGAAGGCCGTGGCCGAGCGCGAAGCGGCAGAGGACGCACTCGCGAACTACCAGGCCGCTGTTGATCAGCTGGTTGTCGATGCTACAAAGACCCTCTTTGGTAGTTCCGAAGAGCGAACAGACGCCTCAGGCAAGCGGCTCACGAAGCCTCGGAAGACGCGCATCAATGACCTTGACGATGAGCATGGTTTCGAACCGGAGCGATAGTTGCAGCACCGCAGACACGACGGGAAACGCAGGTCGTGTATTACCCTGAAGTATTCGAAGATCCCGAGCATCTCCTCCTGACGATCGACTTTATGCTGCGCGAGCCGAGCGAGGAAATCGTCGTTCCGTTCGGCCATTTCCTGTCGCTCCTGACCAAGCGTCAGTTGGACCACTTTCTGAACAAGAACTATGCGGAACCGCCCAAGAAGAGCCAGGCCATCTGGGAGGCATTTTCGTCGAAGCCTGGCGGCAGTTCGTTCGCTGGGCAGATCGATTCTGCGCTTGATCTGTTTATGACGATTGGCACCTTCGCCACCAAGCAAGTGACCCATGCCGTCAATCACGGTAAGGCCGCGAATCTGATGGGCGCATTCACCATCCGCCGCCCTACCGTCACCTTCGATACCCGCGAGCAGGAAACCCTACGTGGCATGGCCCGGCTGCTGATGCTGCAGGAGCTCGATCTTGACGACTGGCGAGCGTTCGTGGCCCGGCTCGCTTGGGGTGAGGGCAACTTCGCCTATCTCGAACCCGATTCCTCGGTGCGCGCCACCCAAAGATCAATGACGCCTACGGCCTTGCCCAGCTGTTGCTGCAACAGACCTTGTCTCCTTATCAGGCGGTCATCGCCCAGGCCGGAAGGCGCGTCGTAGCCGTCAGCAGGAGACTAGCGGCCCCTGCTCACGCCATACCACCGACACCCTCGGCCACGCCCCGTCCGACAGCGCCAACTCCCGAACCTTTCTCCGCGCCTCGTCTGATGACGCCGGAGGACATGGAGAATGCGGCGTCGCTCTCACTGGACTGGACGCCGGCCTCGCTGACGTTGGGTTTCACCGACGACGCCAGTCAGCGACCGGTTTACTTCAACGGTAATGAGAGCCTCATTACGGCCGGTGGCCCGGGCTCTTACAAGACCACTTCGCAAGTGATCCGCAACCTTCTGACCTATCCTGGCTCCGCCATCGTGCTGGATGTGAAGGGCGAGCTTTGGGAGCAGACGGCGGGCCATCGTGCCGCCCATTTCGGGCCTGTCTACCGCTTCTCGCCGGCCGACAAGGACCAACGCTCTCATCGCTACAATCCTTTCGACTTCATCTCCGACGATCCGGCCCAGGCAACCGCCGATTGCGACGCATTCGGCTACGAGATCATCTCGGATAATCCCGACACGAGAGACCCCTACTGGCAGAACCGCGCCCGCAATTTTCTCTGGGCCTTCGCCACCATGATCGCGATCAGCACGCCGAAGAGCCTGCGCAATCTCGCCCATCTCGCACAATGCCTCAACATAAGCACCATCGGCACGAAGGAGGATGGGGTGATCACCCTGGCCTCGTCCACGGAAGCCGCATTGAAGTTACTGAGCGCGCTCGGCGATAAGCACGACATCCCCGATCTTCGTGCCGTCTCCGATGCCATCCGAGCGGGCATCGGACTGCACAGCAATCGTGGCGAGAGCATCTTGGATATCGCGCGCAACCATCTTGCGCCCTTCAGTCAACGACGCTTCGTGCAGGAGGTCACCCGCACGAGCGACTGGCACCCGCTCGATTTCCGTCGCGAGACCGGCACCACGCTTTATCTCAACGTTTCAACCAGCGATCTGCCGAGCTTTTCACCTCTTCTGAGGCTGATGATCTATCAGCACATGCGGATTCTGCTCGACCACGTCGCGGCACCAGGCGAGCCCCCGATCACCTTCTTTCTCGATGAGCTCCCACAACTCGGCAACTTCAAGAGCATACTGCAGATGCAGGCGGTGGGCCGTAGCGCAGGCTTGCGGCTCTGGATGTTCGTGCAGAACCTTCGTCAGCTCTATACCGCCTATGGGCTGGAAGCCGGGAGGGCGATTCCGGAAGACGCTCGCGTGCGCTGTTATATGAAGCCGGACGAGTCGATTGCCGAGCACATCGCACGCACGCTCGGCGAAACCGAGAACCTCTTCACCGGCGAGCGCCGATCACTCGCGACGGCCGCCGAGATCCGGGGGCCGAAATTCCGCAACAAGACTTTCGTCTTCGCCTCGGAGGATTACCCAGTCATTCTTGAGCGACGTCCCGCCTTCCAGGATCTCGGCTATCTCGTTCAAGAACCACCCGAAGTCCCGCAGCTACGCACTTCGAACGCGCACCCCTTCGCATCCGACGATGAGGTAGAGCAGGACACGCCGAAGCCCGAGACAGAAATCTGAGAACGATCTCCTCTCGTCGAACTGAGCGCCGGCCGTAATTTTGTTGCCGCCGCCTTAGGCAGTGTCGTTGACCGACGCCTTAGAGGACGCGCACGATTCCCTGGACCATCAATCAAGGAAAGAGAGGTCCATGGAAACACCCGTTCAGCAACCTACCGGAAAAGTGAAGGCGAACTTCGTCCGCATCCTTCCCCACGACGCCCGCTATCAGCGAATGACGCCGGAAGAGCGTCGCGACAACGACCGACAGCCGCTATTCCGCGGGACGATCTCGTCGCCGGAAAAGCCCGACGAGCAGTTCGAATTTGCCGTTTGGGATTATATCGGCAGGGGAGACAAACCGTTCCTTGCAGGACCGGTCCGGCCTCTGTCGACGCGGGCGGGTGTGGAGGATCATCTTGCGGCCGCGCGCATGAGCGACGCCGAGGCGGCGCGAGTGGATCCCGAAACGGGTGAGATCGAAGGGAACCCCTACGAGCTCAATCCCAATACCATCGTCATCCGCCTGAACAACGCCAAGACGCTGAAGCCGGAAGCAGGCGAGCTCGACGCACCACAGGCCGAGGCGAACGACCGTCGACCACTCTATTGGCTCAAATGGCAGCGCGGATCGGGCGAGAAAGAGGTGCGGGGCTCCCTCTGGGACCGTGCCGGCCGTTACGGCCCCTTCCTGGACGGCACCACGCAATATCCGCTCAGCCGCGAGGAAGCGCAGGCGCTCACCGGTCCGAAAGCAAACCAGACTCGGAAACGGTACGCCAAACAAAGCGAAACCGAGCTGTCGCGCTGAGGTCTGACGAGAGAATGGGAGGCCTGGAGAAACGGCAGCTTCTCCATCTCTCCATAATGGCATCTACATGCGGGGCTCATTACTCTCGTCACTATCCGGCTCCGACGGTTTCTCTTTTGCATCCCGGTCTGGGGCGTCACGCAAGGCCTCAAGGTCACGGACCATCTGCTTGCTCTCCTCCAGAGCCCGTTGGGAGGAATAGCGCATAACCTCCAGAAGCAATCTGTCGTCTACCTGGCCGACGAGCTCCTTCAGATCCTCCCAGCGCTCCGGCGGAAGCTGATCCAGCAGACGGTCAAGGCGTTCCTTTTCCTGTGCTGCGGCGATCGCGTACGACCCCTCCCACGACGTCCAACGAGCATAGGCCATCAGAACATCCTCGACCCCAGGCACCGCATCGTCTCGGACCGAACGTTGTTCGATGCGCGCAGCAAGCCTTCTGACGTCCCAGATCTCTCGTGGCTCGTCGTTCATTCCCCCACCCTAGAAGCCTTCGGGCGGCCGTGCCACATTACTCGGTAGTTTCTGCTTCCTGGGAATCTATGGGGGACACACACGATGGATCCGATCGCCCGCCTGCAGCGTCTCGACCGTCGACGCAAACGCCTCACCGACTACGAGGCGAAGGTGCGGATGGCGTTCTGGATGCCGGCGACGCGAGACCGCTTCATTGCACGGCTGGCAAAGAAGTTTCGCCAGGCGAGCGAAGAGAGAGATCGCATACTGAGCGTCATCAATGCCGATCCGGCGATGCGCCAACGCCTTCGCGAAGTGGAACGGGCCGGACTGGAAGGTAAGGAGTCGCCGAAGCGATCTTCTGATGCTCCCTCCCAATCAGCGGAAGTCACGGCTGAGGAATCAACTGCCCCGAGCCGGCCCACCAGAGATGTCGACATGGCGCAACCCGTGCTCGAAAATCAAGCCCTCTACGTCGTCACGCTGAAGCGTACCGAGAGGCGCGCCAAGGAAGCATATCAGCGTGCCGTCTGGTATTATAAATGGGGCGACTGGAAGCGAGAGAATGTACCTCTCCAAGACGTGGAGACGCTACTCGACCGGCTCAAGGCAGATCTCAATCGCTCAACTGGAGCTCGACTGGTTGCGGAGGATGCGTTCGAGACCGAGGTTCGGGAAACCTGCCAGAATGATCCGAAGCACATCCTACGGCGCGAAGAGCTGCTCGCTGCCGTCCCGACTGATAAGGATGCTGGGACGGTGCGAAATGCGTTCGAGGAGTGGCTTGAGAAGCGCACAGGCGAAATTGACTATGAAGAGGACGAACCAATTTACTAATACCGACAATTATAGATCAGCTATAGATCAGCCTGTCGATGAAAGCCTTATGGTCCGCAGGTCGGCTCGTCCAACGTAACGACAAGTTCGTTCAAGCACGGAAATGCACTCTATGCATCGCTAGAATTCCTAATTTTTTATTACCGCGTGTGCTCTACGCACTATGTTGCAGCGAACACTGGGGGGTGTAATAAAAGTCGTCCAGGGCGCTTGCGTATGGCTCGTGCAGTAAGCGTTAGCGTGATCGTGACCGAAGTCTATTCCGAAGAGGCTGCAGTCAGAGTTCAGGTAGCAACAGACGATTGAAACGCCAGAAGAGCCGTCGGCTGAGAATGGCACAGATGGCACAGGCACCGAGCCCGATGCTCAGGCGTCCGCCCAGAAGTACAGAAAGCCGAGCCGGAGGCCGGCGAGGTCGCTACATCTATATTCCCTTTGCTAACTCTGACGACGTGAATTTATGGGTTCGACGATACCGCAGATCTCAAAATGAGGGCGATGAGGCAACACTCGGTTCAATGTGACCCAAGTCTCCCCCGAGAAACTGGTTTAGATGCTCCTCGGCTTCTGCAGAAATCTTCTCTTCCAGTTCGTCAGCTTTGCCACGGAGGTGGGCGGCTTCTTCCATCGCGTCGGCAATCCTATCCTCAATCCCAGCAGAAATTCGTGGAACAGTAAGATTTTTGATATAGTCTGGCCCTAGCTCAGGCACGCTCGACCCGAAGGCGCCTTTCAAAACTCGTGGCCTTCCTAGCTGAGGATGGCCGAGTACCATTTGCAAGTAGCCGATGCGGATGGCTGCCTTTGGCTTAGGAATGATTCGCAGAATGTGATTGGTTAGAACCTTATTTTCATGCCATCCCGTCGCAAGGACAACGCTCCCAATGATCCCATGAAGTTGGCCAGAGCACGGGATCAGAAGTGTGCCAGCATCGACAAAGTATCCTGCCTGCTTCTCACCCTTTAAGGAGAGCACCCTTTTATCGACGTCCGGCGCGACCTCTAAGATCTGTGCACTGTCGAGATACGGCGCCCCTTCGTCACCGTAGATATGCTTGAAGCGCCCAGGAACAAATACACGCTCGGCGAGATCGGCCACCCTCTCGAGGCGTTTCGCTCCATTCCGTACGGCTTCTTCTGCAGCGCGTGCTCTCGGGTTATGGTAGTTTCCTTCGAGACGGCGACCGCGCCCGAAGATGTCACTTGCACGGGCCGAAAAGCCGCCAGCTTCCCAGTTCTGATCTAAAAGCGCGCCAATTGCTCGCGAATATTCAGCTTCCGCATCGAGCTCGAGATGATGTGCTCGATCCCGTGCAGCGATGATGGCTTTCGCAGTCTGTTCAAAAGGTGCCCTCAGTTCCTGGCGAAGCCGAAGGATCGGAAGTCCATCGAGGTGATGTGTTTCTAGATGCTTGATTATGTGCCCGTACTGCGCGGCTTTCATCATCTCGCGAACAGCTGGCGCGCGCAGATAGGCGTATATCCAGCCTCGCCAACTATCATCGGTGGCTTCAATACGAAGAAGGTCGTGAGAGATTAAGGTGTTATCAATCGTAGCATCTGCCAAAGTCGCGCGGCCCACGCTCCCAGAGCAAGTAAGTAGGATTGTCCCTTCCGAAACGAAGCGTTCCAAATGATCGTTGGTTCGAGCCAGAGAAAGCCATTTCCTAGGGACTGGGCGGGCATCATATACTTGTGTGGCAGCGAGAAACGGTGTCCCGAACTGCGGGCTAACTTGAATACCTTTCAGCCGCGAGGGCTGCCATGTGCGGGCGACCTCGACGAGCCGAGTCCATCCAGCTGATTTCGACTCGACTGACAGCCTCGTGCCGAAGCCATCTGCGAGGAAATTTTCGGCCTCCATTCGACGACCACCGCCGAACAGAAGCGACGCACGAAGCGAGGACGACTTAACCTTGTGCCAAGGCCAATCCGTCTTGGTCTCGCGCGGCGGGGTTAGTCTCGCTCGTAGAGCCATGACCGGAACGCCTGTGCGATTTGGAGAGTGTTGTCGTCGATGACTTTGCGCTGCGTACGCTGCTTCTTGTAGACCGGCTTGCCGTCTTCGTATTCTTTGAGCGTTTCCTCGACTTCCTCGACTATCTCGTTGCCTTTTCGATCGCGTACGTAGGTTACATTGCCGCGCTTATCGTGACCGATGTGGTTCGCGACGGCCATGAAAACCTCATAGTCGTTCAGGCAACCTGCAGCCGTTTCGACGGCGATTTGCTCACCGGTCTTACGCTCCAAGACCAGCACGCTTGTCTGCACGCTGACATGAGGTTGAAACGTGTCTGGATGCAGGTCGATGCTGGCGAGCACGCGCGTATTTTGAAGAATCCACTCGCGCACATAGCCAAGCCCCGGCGAGCCGAGGATACCATCCGGCAGTACGATTGCGCATCGCCCGGTGCCTGGTTTCAGGAATTTCACGCATCGTTCGATAAATAGGATCTCGGGCGGCTGCGATTTCTGCACCGCGTCCGTCCTGGTCCACGTGTCGGTATCCGGCTCATAGTTCCAGATGTGTCCAAGGTCATAGGCCTCCAAAATCGACGGTTCGTCGATTGGAATCTTGGAGCCGAAGGGGGGATTGGTGAAAAGGAGATCGACTTGCCCAATAATTTGACGGTCCCGCAGCTCTTCATCCCATGTGGCGGGTGCCTTGAGCGAGTTCGCCTGAAACAACCCGCCGGCCCCGTCGTTGTTCATCACCATGTTCATCTTCGAGGCTTTGACGAGGTTCGGGTTTAGGTCCGTCCCTACGACGTAGTTTTGCGCGAACCGCTGGACACGCTGACGGATCGCGATCTCTGCGCGCTCGACATCTCCCCACTTACTGATTTCCGCAGCCCGAATCTTCTCGATCACATAGTTCATGGCGGTGATTAGAAAGCCGCCAGTGCCGCAGGCAGGATCGAGAATCACTTGCCGCTCGCCGGGATCAAGCATGGCGACGGTCATCTGACAGATGTTGCGCGGCGTGAAGAACTCGCCCCTGTCACCTCGCAGGTTCGAGCCGACGATCTCCTCATAGGCTCGACCCTTCACATCGATGTCGCTCTCAAGGAGCGAATACATCTGCAACTGGCTGACGATGTAGGCCAGAACCTCAGGGTTCAACTCGACGACTTCGTTCTCGCGAAAGATAGTCGGATACTCGGCCTTCACTTCGTCGAACAAGCCATCGACACGCTTCTTCGCTTTCAGCCGTCCATTCAAGCCGTGGCGCTCCTTCGAAGTAGCGTAGAATTCTACCTCGTTAGAACTGCGCTCGTCGTGAATTTTGCAGAAGATGATTTTCAGCAACTCCCAGAAGGCCTCTGGCTTCTGGAGGCCCTGATTGCCGGCGATGTAATTGTGGCAACGGCGGAAAGCGAACAACAGCGCGTCCGACGATGCGGCCTTCAACTGGTCGAACCGCGGCCGTTCGACCTCATCCTCTGTCCGTCCCTTGCCGGGGATGTCGGGAATTTCGTCGAACGCGACCTTGCCATTGGTATCGACCCGTCGATAGCAGTATCGCTCGATGCCGTTCGTCCACATCCCATAGGCGACGTTAGGGCATGCGGCCATGTAGCTTTGCAACTGACCCACACCCTCTTTGCGGTCGGTGGATTTTACCTTCTGCGATTTACATTCGATGATGACGCGGGCGCGGTCTTGTTCGTGTGGCTCGCTTTCGTCGAATATCACCAAGTCAACCCTTGGCTTACGTGACCCGAGACGAAGGATGAACTCGACCGCTATCTCTTGCTTCTCATATCCATACTCGCGAACAAGCGACTTCGCGATCTCTTGCCTGACATACTCCTCGGGCGTCTCGTTGCGCTGGGTTATGCCATCGATGTAGTCGAGGAGCTTGCCCTGCTGAACGATGACGGCCACAGGTTTGGCCGTTGTTCTCTGTATCTCGGCAGCTTGGACAGCCACGATCATTCCCCCTCTTTGGCGACCTTGGGTCAGTGCTCGGACACGGCCTTTTCCACGACCTGTGGCATCCAGTCCTGAATCGGCGTGTCCCCAGCTGCGACCACGATCCTGAGCGGCCGGTGCAAGTCAGGATCGAGCCTCCCATGAACCATGCGCCGCCCCTCTAAACTTTGGACTTCGCGGCAGCCCGAGCCATAGCCATAGCCATTGGCCTCCAATATTTGACCCCTGTAACATCGTGAGGTCGATAACAAAAGGAGACCGAGTGGGATTCGAACCCCTACGATCAAGCGATTCCGCTGTGATCAAACTCCGTTGAGCAGATCCAAGCACCTATTAGACTACACTCGCAGAGCCCGGCCCGTGAGCTGCTTCAGAAGGGTCGTAACAAGATCTTGCACACGGTCTCTAGAAATTCGGCCGCGATGCCTGCAGCTCCACCACCAATGACTTCACGCCATCCCGCCTGACACGACCGTAGATTCTCCCCGACCAGTCACTCCGTCCTTTCCTGTTTCATGCGCCTACCGGGCGGCTCTTTACGGATGCCGACCTTGCGCCGGCGCGCGGCCGCTTCAAGGGGCAAGCCCTCGGCTTCCGGCTATCGCCGGGCCGCCGCGCCTTCGGCCCGGTTCCACGACCGCCTGCCGCCGTCGCCTTTCGCCGGCATTCGAGCCCCCGCCTGGCGGGCTCCGAAAGCGAAAGGAGCGACGTCATGTCTATATCGAGAAAATCCAACGGCCGGCGCGACCTGCACGCCGAAATCACCGAGAAGCTCATCGCCGCCATCGAAGCCGATCCCGGTGAACCACAGCTCCCCTGGCGCAAATCATCCGGTCCGCTCTCCATGCCGGTCAACGCCCAGACCGGTAACGCCTATAACGGCATCAACGTCATCGCCCTGTGGGTGGCAGCCGAGCTCCGCCACTTCACCACGCCGATCTGGGCGACCTATCGCCAATGGGCCGAGAAGGGGGCTCAGGTCCGCAAGGGCGAGAAAGCCGCCACCGTCATCTTCTACAAGGAGTATCGGGCAGATCCCGATCCTGAAGACGAGAGCGATGACGGCAGCCGTCGCGTCGCCCGAGCCTCGGCCGTCTTCAACGCCGACCAGGTTGACGGAGTCGCCATACCGTCTCCCGAACCGTCACTTGCATCTCTTGGACCCGTAGAGCGGATCGGATCCGCCGAGAGGCTCGTTGGCGCCAGCGGCGCCAGGATCGAGCATGGCGGACAGCGTGCCTTCTACAGCCCCTCGACCGACCACATCCAGATGCCCGATGAAAATCTCTTCTGCGGGACCGACACCATGACCCGTCACGAGGCTTATCATGCGGTCTTGCTGCATGAGCTGGTGCACTGGACCGGTGGCAAATCCCGTCTCGATCGCCAATTCGCCAAGCGCTTCGGCACCAAGGCCTATGCGGCCGAGGAGCTGGTCGCCGAGATCGGCTCCGCCTTCCTGTGCAGCGAGCTTGGCGTCACCCAGGACACCCGGCCCGACCACTCCAAATATCTCTCAAGCTGGCTGGAGCTGCTGAAGCACGACAATCGCGCCATCTTCACCGCCGCCGCCAAGCGTCCGAAGCCGTCGCCTGGCTGAAGGGTCGGGTCTAGCGGACATCGTTGCGGAGGTGCCGATCACCCTATCGCGCGCCTCCCTGATCCATACCGTCCACTTAGCGGATGTGGTTGGAGCGCCTAGCGCCGCCAGCGCAGCCCGTAGAGCTTGCGTTCGACATTGGTGATATCGGATTGGAGCGCGCTCAACGATCTTCGGGTTCGTTCCAGAAGTCCCCACGCTCTATCGGCCTCGTCAAATCGGCCGTTCCGTCCAGCTTCCCTTGCACGTTCTTGCAGGCGTCTTATGCGGATCTCCAAATCGAGCTCTTGCCGACCAAGGGTCAAAAGAGCCTGCTCGAGCTGATCCTCTCCGGAGCTCATCTCCTTACGATGCGAGGAAATCATCGGCTATGGCGCAGAGCCGGCCGAGCTCAGTACTGATCCGAGAGATCTCCGAGGCGACCTCACCAAGTTCGCTGCCGGATGCCGCATACTCGGCACAGAGCGCCTGAAGCTCAGTCAGCTCGGTGCTGCTTGCGGCAACTTCTCGCTGCACATCAGATGACCTTGAGACAGCTTCGATCTTCATAAAGTAATACTTGACTGAAAATCAAGCATTCGTCAATATACTATTCGAAATCAGGCAGAGTGACGGACAATTCTGTAACTAATACATAAATATACACGACACACGAAAGAACAAACCTTTTACTTTCAAGAGTTTATCTGCGTATAATCATTATTATGTCAATTGACGTCCCGAAGAGCAAAATTTAGACGTCCATCAGATCAACGGTAGTTCTTACCTTCATCACCAATTTCGGTCTTTGGCTTCGCGGGGTTCGAGACGTAAAGAGCAGATCGCCCTAGGGGAAAACCGTCTTCGCCCGCTCGGGGTTGAGAGGATACCGTGGAGCGAGCTACAACGTCTGTCCCTGCGGTTGGGGAGCGGTTCTTGTGGACTCAGTTGAAAGCCAGGCAGTTGCAGCGAGGCTCTCGCGCGCCGCAATCTTCCTCGTTGGGACTTTGGCCGACGATGACAGCGCGGCATCCACCCTGCGCTCGTTTTGCGGCGACCTTTCTGGCATCGTACGGGCTGTCGGCTTCCGCGATCTCGATGGCGATCTCTCCTGTGTTACGGGTTTCGGTGCAGACGCTTGGAAGCGCCTGTTCGGCGCGCCATCCCCAAAGAGCTGCACCGATTCCGTGAGATCAATGGCGTGCATCATGCCCCCTCGACACCCGGAGACATCCTCTTTCATATCCGAGCGCAGCGACCTGACCTTTGTTTTGAACTCGCGTCGCAGATCATGGCGCGGCTTGGTAGCGCTCTCATCATCGTCGACGAGACGCATGGCTTCAAATTCTTCGACGATCGGGACCTCATTGGCTTCGTTGACGGTACGGAGAACCCAACTGGACAGCCCTGTCTCGATGCAGTGCTCATCGGCGAAGAGGATCCCGATTTTGCCGGCGCAAGTTACGTCATCGTGCAGAAGTACCTCCATGATCTGAAGGCATGGAACGATGTGCCGATCGAGCAGCAGGAGAATATCATCGGCCGCAAGAAGCTTTCCGATATCGAACTGTTGGACAGCGTGAAACCGTCTTACGCACATAACGCGTTGACCTCGATCAACGACGAGAATGGCAATCAGCTCGACATCGTCCGCGATAACATGCCGTTCGGCGAAGTCGGTAAGGGCGAGTACGGCACTTATTTTATCGGCTATGCGCGGTCGCCGAGTCGTACAGAGCGCATGCTCGACAATATGTTCGTCGGGGACCCACCGGGCAATTACGACCGGCTGCTCGATTTCAGCACCGCCATTACCGGCTCACTATTCTTCTGCCCCACGATCACATTTCTCGACAGCGTGACGGCAGAAGGCACTCCGCCTTCCGCTCTAGACACCACGAGCAGTGAACAGTCCAACACGGCACCCTCGCCGTCACCCAATTCCGACGGCTCACTCAATATCGGACCTCTGAAGCACGAGGCATGAAACACATGAATAATCTTCACCGCGAACTGGCGCCAGTCTCGACCGAGGCTTGGGAACAGATCGAAGAGGAAGCGACGCGGACCTTGAAGCGCTATCTCGGTGCGCGGCGGATGGTTGACGTTCAAGGACCGAACGGGTTCGACTTTTCTTCCGTGGGGACCGGGCACACCGTCAAAGGCTCATCCTTCTGCGAAGGCCTTGAAGTTTCCCGGCGCGATGTGAAGCCGCTGCTCGAATTGAGAGTGCCGTTCCAGCTCACCCGCGCCGCCATCGACGATGTGGCTCGCGGTTCGAACGATTCAGACTGGCAGCCGCTCAAGAACGCGGCCAAGACAATTGCCTTCGCCGAAGATCACGTCGTATTCGAAGGCTACCGTGAAGCCAGCATCGAAGGGATGCTGCACACATCCAGCAATCCCGCTATGGCGCTACCGGATAACCTCGACAATTACCCCGAGGTCATTGCCGCGGCGGTGAATCAACTCCGTCTCGTGGGCGTGAACGGACCCTACGCGCTACTGCTCGGTGCCGAACCCTATACGGCACTGACCGGCGGC
Source organism: Methyloligella halotolerans (assembly GCF_001708935.1). Lineage (GTDB taxonomy): Bacteria > Pseudomonadota > Alphaproteobacteria > Rhizobiales > Methyloligellaceae > Methyloligella > Methyloligella halotolerans. The sequence goes on along the minus strand of NZ_MASI01000011.1, from coordinate 19,562 downwards.
AGCGAGGACGGCTATCCCCTGCTGAAGCACATCCAGCGTTTGGTCGATAAGGAGATTGTCTGGAGCCCAGCCATCAAGGGAGGTGCCGTTATGACTACGCGGGGCGGCGATTTCGACCTTTATCTCGGCCAGGATATTTCAATTGGCTATCTCAGCCACTCGGCCGAAGAGGTAACGCTCTATCTGCAAGAAACGCTCACCTATATGACCCAGACGTCCGAGGCGGCCGTGATTCTGACGACCGGAACCTAGTCTGGCTTTCTATCCTGTACGCACGAGTTTCAAATAACGACGGCTTGTCGGTTTAGGCTTGCCAGCATCCTGAACTAACCGATTCGACACCCTGATCTACCGCTATGATTGCAGTGACAGTCCTCTCTCCAATAATTGAGAGAATTCGAATTCCATAAATTCGATTACCGCCGGCCTACACAACTACGATTTTGATCGGCGTCAGCGGGATGGTGTTCTCGTCGTGGTACTGGATTTTTATACACTTTATATAACGATCATTTTGCTCTCGATCTCGCTCGCGGCGATCTGGGCCACGATCGGATGGCTATATCGATCGTTTTATGCGGCTCGGATCTGGTGCGCGGCATGCGCCCTCACCGCCTTCGGCGGTCTGCTACTTCCCTTTCAGCATACAGCTGCAATCCCGGTCGTACCGGGGGCTGCCGGCAATGGCTGGTCATTCTGGGATTCTGGCTGTTCTGGTTGGGCCTGCGCCGGTTCTACGACGTGACAAGCGGCTGGACCTTGGCCATCTCAGCAACCGTCTTATGCGTGTTGCTCACGGTCGCCCTCTACGAAAGCGCCGAAGCGCGTGCTCTCATTTATGCGATCGGTCAGTCGATCCCGATGGTCCTAAGCATAGCGTTTCTTCTGCAACGTTCCTCGCGTGCGGCCGGAGCGATTATGTCATGCATCGGGATCGGGATCGGACTTGCAGGCCATAGCGTTGTCGTGGCGATGAATGTGGCCTTGGCGGTTGGTCAACCGCCCGTCATAGCTATGGCCGCTATCGTATCCATATCAATGCTGAGCGTCATATTCAGCGGTGTCCTCTGGAACTTCGGCTTCGCGGTGATGACGATCGAGAGGCTGCGCGATGAGGTTTCCGCTTTGGCCCATATAGATCCGCTTACGGGATTATGGAACCGGCGCAAGTTCGATGAGCAGCTAACATTTGAGAATGCACGATCAGCTCGCAATGGCAGGCCCTACGCCCTGTTACTAATGGACCTCGATCACTTCAAGTCCGTTAACGACCGGCTCGGACACAGGGGAGGCGACGCAAGCCTGGTTCATTTCGCTCGTGTCGCAAAGTCCTGTCTGCGGAAGACTGACGTTCTCGCCAGACTCGGCGGTGACGAATTCTGTGTCCTGATGGCTGAGACGTCGGATTCTGAGGCGCACGCGTAGGCATGCGTATCGCACAAGCTCTGCGAACCGATCCGCTGCATTACGGTCAGGATGAAATCGAATTATCGTGCAGCATCGGCATCGGAACATGGTCATCAGAGATGATTGAGAACCCCGATGGTGCATTTGCCGAAGCCGACAGTGCTCTCTATTCGGTGAAATCGAATGGGCGGAACGCGATCGCTACTGCACCGCCGCTCGTTGGATCTGACGGAGCCACTTCACATGTTCTGAAATCCTAGCTGAAGGTCTCGACAAACTCTCGAGACCGAAGAGGAGCCACCCAGTTCGGCGAGGAGCGCGCCCACGTTATCGCCCTAAGTGACGTCAGCCCATTTGACGGTTCTCCGACAGCATCGACGTTGTTCTGCCCACCAACCGGCCACGTCTCCGAGTGCAGGCGCAGTGTATAGCGCCCAAAAATTGACTCTTAGTGGCGGCAAAAAACAGTCTCATTACAACTCCATCATCAAATTTTTAAGCCGCATTCATTCGATGCCCAAAGACTCACCGCATTTTACTGACGTCGTCGTGGGCCGGAACGTCAGATTTCACCGCCTTGCAAAGGGCATCTCCCAGATCCGTCTTGGTGATCAGATCGGTGTCACCTTCCAACAGATCCAAAAGTACGAGCGCGGAGCCAACCGTATCGGGGCAAGCCGATTGAAACAGATAGCGGAGGTACTCGAGACATCGATCCAATCGCTGTTTGAGGGTCTTGAGAACCAAGCCAACGATGATAATGCCGTAGTCGCCTCAAACCTCATTTCCGATGCGAAGACCCTACGGCTGGTGCAGGCCTTCGCAAAAATTCAGCGAGCCGATCAACGACGAGCCATCCTCCACTTGGTGGAGAAACTTGCTACGACTACTCGAGCCCCAAAGCAGAAGTAGGTTGCAAACCCACCGCGTCAACGCAGCGGAGCTTAACCGACCAGCAGGACGTGCGATTCTCCGTGCTGCATTATTGGGATTGGATAGAGCGTCTCGCAGAAGGCTCTCAATGGCCCGCTGCACTGGCACACCGTGCGGCATTGATACGAAATCGCAGAGCGTCGATATTCTCCTTCGCCGCCTTCAACTCTACTCGAAGCGTCTCAATCTGCTCGCGAAGGTCTTGATGTTCGGCACGGAGTTTTCGGTCTTCGATTCGCAGGTCTGCCACGATTGTCAGAACCCACTCCCGCAATTCCTGAATAGCCTTCACGATCGGCGCGATAAGGCCGATATAGTTGAGGCTCTTGGTACCAACTTCATCCGCCTCAGTAGCCACCAAGTCGGGAAACACCGGCTGTACATCCTGAGCGATGAAGCCCAACTCAATAGAGGTCCCCTCTCCATTCATGCGGAAGCTCACCGGTCGTAGCTTGAGCAGTTTATCCAGCGAGCGTCGTTCTAGGGGCTTGATATCCGTCTTCAGGCGCTTATCCGACGCATCAGTCAGCTGGCCGCCGTAGCGTATGTTACCCGCGATGTACAGCGTGGTTCCGGACACAAGGGCGGTGCTGACGGTGCCTACAGTCAGCAAGCCAGCGTTCTTGTCGTAGGTGAAGGTACTGTCGCCTCCTAATGTGCTCCCGCCGTCGTTGAACTGGACTTCGGTATCGTTCCCACTTGCGCCACCGCTTCCACCTGTCGTGGCGCTGGGCACCCAGCTTGCGCCGTCGAACACCAGCGCTTGCCCCGCTATGGCCCCGCCGATGTTCACGTCGCTAAGGCTGGCGAGGGTCGCCACGCCGGTGGAGAGCTGACTCCCATAGCCATTGTATCGGCAGAAGGTGACGGCGACGTTTTTGGGGCGGGTTTCATCGCCACCAGCAGGTTGGACCTGCGGACCGGGTGAGGTTGCGGCTCGTCGGCCGGCAGGAGATGCGGTGACGGTGCTGAACTCATCACCTCCTTCGAAACTCATATTGTGCCTGTGACTTCTGAACTCGTCCGCTTGGACACTCCCGGGTAGGCGGGTGCCATCCGGATCGTTCCCCGCACCGTTATCGATTCCTCGCAGGAACCGGCCGCGCGATGGCGTGTACTCAGACCACCCGGTCGGGCAGCTGCTCCGTGCGAAGGCCGCGATGGTCCCTGTCGGCACGCCGATGCCGATATTGCTCCAGTCGGTGCCATCGCAGACCTGCATCGTGCCGCTGGTGTAACGCATGGTGCCGGTCGCACCTGTCGCGCAGACTAATGGTGTCGTGGCGCTCGAGAGCTGCACGTAGGTGCCGGAGATGTTGGTGCTGCTCACCTTGCCGGCGGTGAGATCGGCGCCCACGGTCAGCCTGGGCAGGTAGCTGGCCCCCTGCCCCAGATACCCCCAGCTGGTGCCACCGCTGCTGAGGCTCACATAGCTCGTGGCGCTGTTGGCGATGATGGCGGTGGTGCCGGAGGTTATGCGATCGGCGTCCGGGATTTGAACCGCATCGGTCGTGCTGATGACCCAGCTGGAACCGTCGAAGCGCAGATAGCTGCCGATCGATGCGCCGGAGGTATCGACGTCGGTGAGGTCGTCCAACGCGGAGACAATGGCGGCTGTATCGCTGGCGATCCAGGTGCCACCGCTATAGGTGAGCACCTGACCGTCGGTGGCACCACCGACAGAGACATCGGAGAGACTGGCAAGTGCTGCAGCCCCCGCCGTTCCGATCTCGCTTCCATAGCCGTTATATTGGCAGAAGGTGACGGCAACGTTCTTGGGACGGATTTCGTCGGCGGCGCCGTATTTGGAACTTGACTTCGATGCATCGAAGTTTGCGGTAGAATACCGGGTGCCGCTGCCACCCGGTTCGAATGACCCGCCCGAACCGCCGTTCAGCGATTTGAAGGCACCGCCCACCGATAGGAAGACCGGACGGGCGGAACCCGAAGCCAGGCTCCCGGTAATATTCGGCGCGGCGTCGCCCTGCGTGTCACCGGGTTCGCGGGTGCCATCCGGATCGTTCCCCGCGCCGTTATCGATCCCCCGCAGGAAGCGACCGCGTGACGGGGTGTATTCGCTCCACCCGGTCGGGCAGCTCGAACGGGCGAACGCAGCAATGATCCCCGTCGGCACGCCGATGCCGATATTCCTCCAGTCGGAGCCATCGCAGACCTGCATGGTACCGCTGGTGTAACGCATGGTGCCGGTCGCGCCGGCATTGCAGGTGAGCACCGCGGTCGCGCTCGAGAGCTGCACGTAGGTGCCGGAGATGTTCGTGGCGCTGATCGTGTCGGCCGTGAGGTCCGTGCCAATAGCCATCCTGGGCAGGTAGCTGGCCCCCTGCCCCAGATAGCCCCAGCTGGTGCCCCCGCTGCTGAAACTCACATAGCTGGTAGCGCTGTTGACGATGATCGCGGTGGTGCCAGAGGTGATGCGGTCGGTGTCCGGAATCTCGATCGCCTCGGTCGTGCTGGTGACCCAGTTCGAGCCGTCGAAGCGCAGATAGCTGCCGGCCGATGCGCCGGAGGTCTCGACGTCGGAGAGATCGTCGATGGCCAAGACGGTGGCGGCGGTATCGCTGGGGATCCAGGTGCCTCCGCTATAGGTGAGTACCTGGCCGTTGGTGGCACCGCCCACCGAGACATCGGAGAGGCTGGCAAGTGCTGCGACGCCTGCCGATCCGATCTCGCTTCCATAGCCATTGTATTGACAGAACGTGACGGCAACGTTCTTGGGGCGGGTTTCGGAACTTGTGCGGGCTGCATCTGAAAGGTCGAAATTCACGCTGCGATAACCGCCGTTTGATGCTGTCGGCCCACCATTGTTGGTCGAGTTTGAGAGACTGAATGGCCCGCTCGCGCCATTGACCCTCATTCCATTTCCTAGGTTGAAGCCGCCCGCTACATTCTGAAGCGTATCCTCCTGAATCGATCCAGCCGACCGAGGCCAATCCGGATCGTTCCCCGCACCGTTATCGATTCCTCGCAGGAACCGGCCGCGCGATGGCGTGTACTCAGACCATCCGGTCGGGCAGCTGCTCCGTGCGAAGGCCGCGATGGTGCCGGTCGGCACGCCAATGCCGATATTGCTCCAGTCGGTGCCATCGCAGACCTGCATCGTGCCGCTGGTGTAGCGCATGGTGCCGGTCGCGCCCGCATTACAGCTAAGCGTTGTCGTGGCGCTGGAAAGTTGGACATAGGTACTGGAGATGTTGCTGCTGCTCACCTTGCCGGCGGCGAGCTCGGCGCCGATGGTCAGCCTGGGCAGGTAGCTGGCCCCCTGCCCCAGATAGCCCCAGCTGGTGCCGCCGCTGCTGAGGCTCACATAGCTGGTGGCGCTGTTCGCAATGATCGCGGTGGTGCCTGAGGTGATGCGGTCGGTGGCCGGAATCTCGATCGCCTCGGTCGTGCTGGTGACCCAGTTCGAGCCGTCGAAGCGCAGATAGCTGCCGGCGACGCTTCCCGAGACCTCGACATCGGTCAAATCCGCAAGCGCGGTGGCGATCGTGCCGCTCACCAGGCTCTTCCAGCCCTCTCCCGTGCAGACCTGCAACGTATCGCCGACATGGCTGAAGCGGATGGTCCCCGACACCGCGCTGGAGCATTCCAGGCCGCTCGTCCCCACCTGGATGGCGTCGGTGGCGGAGATGGTGCCCGAGACATGGAGCGTGGCGGAGGGAGATTTGGTGCCGATACCGACCTTGCCGCTGAAGTAGCCGGTCGTCGCACTCATCCGGTCGGTGGCAACGCTGATCCCATTGGCCACCAAGACCCCGCCGGGGGTGAAGTAGCCGGTCGTCACGCCGCCGGTGGTGATGCTGATATAGCCGGTCTCGGAGATCGCGACCATGCCGGTCGTGCCCGAGGTGATGCGGTCGCCGGAAGCGGCGATCACGCCGGTGAGCTCCGAACCGTCGCCGACGAACCTGTCGGCCGAGATTGTGCCCGTCGCCGAGACGTTCCCGGTCACCGAGACATTGCCCGTCCTCAGAAGACCCGTGGCGTCGACGGTTGGGGTATAGCTGGGACAGCCGATATCCGTGGGCCGGCTCCCCTCCCCGATGCAGAGCCTGTTTGCATTCACGCCGAGCGTGCTCGAGATCGTCGTGAAGCTGCCCCAGTCCTGCGCCCATGCCACCGCCGCCCCGGCGAGGCCCAGCACCAACAGGACGGCGATACGTTTCACGAGATCGAGTCTACGGCGTTAAGCCGTATACTTCAGCGTGGCAACGCTACGTGATTGCTCAAACGCGCGGCACTCACAAAAAGACCCCCGCCAAGGCGGGGGCTGTGCACGGCAGAATAATACCGCAATAACTGCAATAATATAAGCATCGTCACTTCGTCAATATAATATAAGTTCCAATGATTACTTGTTGTGCTATTCTGAAATCATGGATCTAGAGAAGCAACGCGCTGAATTGGAGGCCCGGATTGCCTCTCTCATCGAACGCGACGCCATCGATCGCCAAGCTGCCAAAGGGCACCTGCTCTCCTTGATCGCAGAAGCGGCCCGTTATATCCGCACGCTCACCGGCACCGAGCCCCGCCCCTGCCAGACAGCTCTGGTCCGAGCGATGACGCTCGCCGTATTCGCTACCAATGTCGAGGCCGCCCTGAAGCTCGTGACGAAGGCCGTAAAAGATGCAGAACAGCTCGCCGCCATCGCCGAAGCCAAGGCCGAACAGCGCGACTCTGCCCCAAACGAGACGCTCCTTCATTAGCGCCCATGGATCTCAAGGCGCTGCACGAGGCATTGGAACAAGACCTGGAACGCCTCGCCCGAGGGTGAGGCCTTCGGTCACGACGCCTATATCGGCAAAAAGGTCTGCCCGATGTCGATTGCCTGACATCGGGCAAACCGAGCGTCCGAAATCGCGCCGGACAAGGTGAGGAATAAACACTTCCGTTCACATTCAGCCCTCGATCCATGATGTGTGGCAGTAAAAATCATCGATCCGTGTGGGCCGGCTGAGCGCTTTCAGAAGATAGCCACCATCACATGCTAGCAATCGAACCTTGGGCTCTGCTCTCATAAAGCTTACAAATTCTGTAATGATCCACTTCCGCGGTCGAGACGGGCCAGGTGACTGGAAGCAAATCCTACCCGGAACGAAGCCTCGGCTTACTAAGGAACAGAGATGCGTATCCTGGTTGTCGAAGATGACGAAGAAGCAGCATCGCTCATTATCGATGGACTGAGTCAAGCCCGGCACTCGGTAGACCTGATCGCGAATGGTCGAGATGGCCTGGTGTTGGGAATCCAGGAAGAATACGACCTCATCATTTTAGATAGAATGCTGCCCGGCCTCGATGGTCTCTCAGTCGCCAAATCGCTCCGCAGTAGTCAGATCGTCTGTCCCATTCTCTTTTTGACCGCTCTAAGCAGCATCAATGATCGCGTGCAGGGGCTCGAAGTCGGAGGAGATGACTACCTCGTGAAGCCGTTTGCGATCTCCGAGCTTCTCGCTCGGGTCAATGCACTCGCACGCCGTCCCCCGATGCGTGCCGAAGATGATGTACTTAGAGCCGGAGATCTCGAGTTGAATACAGCCACGCGCAGCGTCACACGACAAACCAGTCGGATTGACCTCCTACCGCGTGAGTTCGCCCTTCTTGAGGTGCTTTTACAGAACAAGGGGCGTGTCGTGACGAGGACGATGCTGCTGGAGAGAGTCTGGGGTCTTCGGTTCGAACCAAAGACGAGCGTCATAGAGACTCACATCTCTCGATTGCGGGCCAAGGTGGATCGAGACCCCTTTTCTCCACTGATCCGCACAGTTCGCGGTAGCGGCTATTGCGTCGATAGTGGTGAATAAGCGAAGGCAATTATGAAAAACCTATGTACCAGCATCTCGGTGTTGCTGCACACGTCTGCCCTTGCCATCGCGCTTTTGCTTGGGATCCTTGGCTCAGCTGGTGTGCTAGCCGCTCTTTATCTCTATTCCCGTTACAACAGACATCTGAACCGAATCACATCGACGCTCACTCATGTCGCGGCGGGCGACTTAGGAGCACGCATCCCGATCACCACATCGAGCACCGGACTCGGCAGGACAATGGCCGAGATTAACGTCATGCTCGATCGGATGCAGTTGCTGATCCAAAACCTCAACAATTCATCGGCAGAAATCGCCCATACGCTGAAACATCCTTTGATTCGATTGCGCAGTCAGCTGGAGCACGCAAGCAACCGCGGGGACGAGAATATTATGAGTATATTGGAAACATCGGTTCGCGAGATCGACTCTATGCTGGGCATGGTCGATTCCATGCTCGACATAAAACAGATCGAAGCAGGTCATTTGCGCTCACGGTTCATGAAGACGAGCCTCAAAGGCCTAGTGAACAAGCTCATGGATGTCTACGAGCCCGTCATCCAGGATGCTGGGCAGATTCTCAACAAAGAACTGACAGCAGGCGATGGGAGTATTTTAGGCGAGCCAGAACTCTTGTTCCAAATGCTCAGCAACCTCATCGAGAACGCCATCCGGTATTGCCCGGCGGGCACAACCATCACCATTTCTCTCACAGAGAATGGCAACCGGACTGGTTGGATTATTGTCATCGCAGATGATGGACCGGGAATGACCTCAGATGATCGAGAACAGGTCTTTACGCCTTTTTTCCGACCAGAAGCCACACTTGGCGTGGCGGGGCATGGGATGGGAATACCCCTCAGTGCAGCTATTGCGAAGCTTCACGACGCCCAGCTCGAAATTGCCGATAATGAGCCCGGCCTGAAGGCTACAATAAGCCTATCTACTACGCAGCGAGCATCGCTACCGGGGTGACAGCGCCAGAGCGCTCATGGATCGCAGAGGCTATGCAAGGCCACCTACGGGATGCGGCGGTTTGGCCGCCGGACATTTACGCTCATCGCTTCGGACAACATCCCTTCCCCCTCTAAACATTTTTTGACAGTCGCGCTTATTTTTTGGGCATTTCTAGCTGCAAGCTGCCCGTGCATTGCGGTACTACTGTTTACATCCTGCCTAGAAATTACGCATTCTCATCAGAGGAGATCGATGCCTAGTCTCGACGAAAAGCTCGAACCCATTTTTGACGAGGTCTGTCGCAGGAATGCCGGAGAGCCGGAATTTCTTCAAGCGGTTCGCGAGGTACTTGAGAGCCTGGGACGGGTAGTCGCCAAACATCCCGAATACGCCAACCATGCCTTGATCGAGCGGATCTGCGAGCCTGAACGTCAGATCATTTTTCGAGTTCCTTGGACGGACGACCAGGGTCAAGTCCACATTAACCGTGGCTTTCGCGTTCAGTTTAACTCTGCCCTCGGCCCGTACAAGGGAGGGATTCGCTTCCACCCTTCCGTCAATCTCGGGATCATCAAGTTTCTTGGCTTCGAACAAATCTTCAAGAATGCCCTGACGGGCTTACCAATCGGCGGCGGTAAAGGGGGATCCGATTTCTCTCCGAGAGGTCGCTCGGACTCCGAAGTCATGCGGTTCTGCCAGTCATATATGACTGAACTCTCCCGCCATATCGGGGACAAGACAGATGTGCCGGCGGGCGATATTGGAGTGGGCGGACGTGAGATTGGTTACATGTTTGGTCAATATAAGCGGCTCACCAATCGCTACGAGGCAGGGGTCCTAACGGGCAAGGGGCTATCTTTTGGAGGCTCGCGGGCGCGGACCGAGGCCACCGGCTACGGCAATACGTATTTCGTTCAGTCGATGCTGGCCACGAAGAACGACAACTTCGACGGCAAACGCGTGGTCGTCTCTGGCTCCGGCAACGTCGCCATTTACACCATCGAGAAGGTCGAATCGCTAGGGGGAACGGTCGTTGCCTGCTCGGACTCCGGCGGCTACGTCCTGGACGCGAAGGGAATCGACCTCACGCTGCTCAAGAAGATCAAGGAGAGCCGTCGCGAACGCATCTCTGAATATGCACGCCTGAGAGGCGACCATGTCGACTACATTGCCGGCGGCTCAATCTGGGAGGTGCCTTGCGATGTCGCCATGCCCTCCGCAACCCAAAACGAACTTAGCGGTAAAGATGCCAAGATGCTCATCGAGAATGGGGTCATCGCCGTGGGCGAAGGGGCCAATATGCCGTGTACGCCCGAAGCGATCCGACTCTTCAAGGAGGCCGACGTACTCTTCGGTCCGGGAAAGGCGGCAAATGCCGGCGGCGTCGCCACGTCGGCTCTTGAAATGCAGCAGAACGCTTCGCGCGACAGCTGGTCCTTCGAGCAGACGGAGATGCGGCTGGCCTCGATCATGCGGAACATCCACGACAGTTGTGCGGCCACGGCCGATGAATATGGCGCCCCTGGCGACTACGTCCTCGGCGCCAATATCGCGGGCTTTGTGCGTGTCGCCGACGCAATGAGCTTCCTTGGCGTAATTTGAAGCACCGGCATTCGACAGGTGAAGTTCTTTTGCGCTGGAATTCAGCGAGCTGATCCCGACAAGTTGGAGACGCTCCATCTGGCTTATTTCGCGCTTGTCATGGCCACCGGCATTGTCGCGCTCCACGCATCTGCACCAAGTGTCGGTCTTTGCCGATTCTGCTTTTGTGGCTAAATGCGGTCTTCTTCGGCTCATTGATCTTTCTGACACTAGCCCGGGCGCTACTTCGCCCAGGCGCCTTCATGGCCGATCTCAAAAGTCACACTCGCGGCGTTGGCATCTTCACTCTAGTAGCCGCGTCGGCCATGTTCGGCAGCCAGTTGCTTATTCAGGCGGACGCGCCGAGCCTGGCCAGCGTAATTTGGGCGGTAGCCGCAGCTCTCTGGCTGCTGGTAACCTACGGCCTCTTCGCACTACTCACGGTCATTCCAAAGAAGCCAGCACTGACCGATGGTTTAAATGGGGGATGGCTCGTTAGCGTTGTCGCAGCCCAATCCCTAGCGATCCTAACGATTCGTTTGATCGGTGTCGAAGGTGCCGACGGCTTCAGCTTTTCCTTGCCGCCTTGGTATTGTGGCTAAACGGAGGCGCTCTCTACCTGCTCCTGATCACACTAATCTTCTTCCGGTACACGTTCTATCCGATGTCACCGGAAGATCTCACGCCTCCCTATTAGATGAGTGCCTCGCGAACGATGCGATCGAGCTTCTCCTCAAGCTGCTGTCCGATCTTGGATTGCGCCGAAGCCTTCTTCGAGATCTGTGATCAAATCATTAACGGCTTCGACCCCTATGGATAGGCGGAGAAGGCCATCGCCGATCCCGGCCGCCTCGCGCGCCGACGCACCCATGCCGAGATGCGTCATGCTCGCAGGATGCGCGGCCAAGCTCTCCACGCCACCAAGAGATTCCGCTAAAGTGAAAACTGAAAGGGCCTCGACGAATGGTCGAACGGCAGCGACTCCTCCCTTCAGCTCAAAGCTCAGCATGGCTCCGAACCCGCTTTGCTGACGTCCCGCGATCCTGTGTCCGGGATGATCCGGCAGGCCCGGATAGTGAACCACCGAGACCTGGGGATGCTTGTTTAAGTAGCTGGCTATGTGTTTGGCGTTCGACTGTTGCCGACCCATTCTTGGGAACAATGTCCGAACTCCTCGAAGCGTTAGATAGGAATCAAAGGGTGCGCCTGTAACGCCCGTGATGTTCGCCCAGGAAGCGAATTCTTCGACCTCGCTAGCCTCAGCACAGACCAGCGCCCCACCGACGACATCGGAATGACCATTCAAGTATTTTGTTGTGGAGTGAATGACATAGTCGGCCCCGAGAGAAAGAGGACGTTGTAGCGCTGGTGTGAGAAACGTGTTGTCGACAGCTACCTTGGCACCGACGTCTTTTGCCCGCTTCGAGATCCGTTCAATGTCCACGACCCTCATCAGGGGATTGCTCGGAGTCTCTATCAGGACCAACGCTGGATACTGCTCCATCGCAGCCGCCAGAGCTGTCTCATCGGCCTGATTTACGAAGCTGACGGAGAAATGCCCTCGCTCACTTCTATTGGCCAGAAGGCGATAGGTGCCGCCGTAACAATCGTGCGGTGCGACGACAAGCTCATCTGCCGAAAGGCGACTGAGAAGCAGGTCGACTGCAGACATTCCAGAGCAGGTAATGATCGCTCCACTCCCTCCTTCCAGTCGAGCGATCGTATCGGCCAGCAGGGCACGGCTAGGATTTGCGGTCCGTGAGTAATCGTAGGGCCCACTTCTCTCGAAGCCTTCGAACGCAAACGTGCTCGACAGGTATATTGGAGGCGTGACGGCACCATAAGTCTCGTCAGTAGCAATACCATTGCCGGCAGCGACAGTTTCAGGCTTGAGATTGCGCTTCATGGCGTTTCCTATCGATGAGATCAATCCGGCAGATCGACCATACGGAGATAAGGTCTCAACGCTCGCCAGCCCTGCGGGAACAATTCTTTCGCCTGTTCATCGGTAAGCGCTGGCGAGACGATTACGGAGTCTCCCGGCTCCCAATTTACCGGGGTCGCCACTTTCGACTTGTCGCTGAGCTGGATGCTGTCGATGGCGCGAATGATCTCAGCAAAATTTCGCCCTGCACTTGGTGGATAGACGAGCACCAACCGAATGCGCTTCGCGGGGTCGATGAGAAAGACCGCCCTGACGGTCACGGCGGGATCGGCCTCCGGGTGGATCATCCCGTATAGCGAGGCCACGCTCTTATCTGCGTCGGCCAGAAGTGGAAAATTGAGGGCGTGCCCCTGCGTTTCTGAAATATCCTGCTCCCAGGTCGCGTGACTGTCGAGCAGATCGACAGACAGCCCGATCGGCTTGACGTTTCGCTTATCCCACTCGGGTTTCAAACGCGCGACCTCGGCCAGTTCCGTGGTGCAGACCGGCGTAAAGTTTTTGGGATGACTAAAGAAGAGTCCCCAGGAATCTCCCAGCCACTCATGGAAACGGATCCGGCCCTCCGTGCTTTGCTGTTCGAAGTCCGGTGCGATTTGTCCCAACTCTAATGACATGAATCTCCTTTCACTCTTGCCGGCGCGAAGTGTCCGCTCCGATTCATTGTTCCGAAAGATAGCCGGCACGTACCACGAAGTCGCCGAGATGCTCCGATGCTTCCCGCTCGGAGGCATAATGAGCAATGACGCTTGCGAGCTTTTCGAGAATGGCCTCCTCTCCGACATTCTCCAGCACCAAACGATTGAGGCGCTGCCCGTGGAATCCTCCGCCGAGATAGAGGTTGTATTTTCCGGGAGCCCGGCCTGTGAGACCGATATCGGAAATGTAAGGCCGCGCACAGCCATTCGGACAACCGGTCATACGGAGCGTGATAGGCTCGTCATAGAGACCGTGATCATCGAGAATGGACTCAATCTTTGGAATGAGCGTCGGTAGGTAGCGTTCTGCTTCCGCCATGCTAAACCGCAAGTCGGTAGCGCCACGCAAGCCATGGAGTTCAACCGCAGTCCGCTTCCACGGTTCAGGTTGGAAAGCCCATTCGCTTCAAGCAAGCGTTCGATTTCATCCAGCTCACCTTCAGAAACCTTCGCTATGATCAGGTTCTGGTTCGGCGTGACCCGGAACTCTCCCGTATGGACTTCCGCGATCTCTCGGACACTGTCTAGAAGCTTCGTCTCCTCTCGATTGATGAGCCTGCCACTCTGAATGAAGAGCGTGAAGTGATGGAACCCATCACTCCCATTCTGCCAGCCCAGAACGTCACCGTTGGAGGTGAAGATGAAGGGATGAGCCGGCGCCAGATCGAAGCCGAGGCGGGCTTCAATCTCGGATTTGATCCATTGCAGCCCTTTGTCGTCGATGGTGTACTTGAAGCGGGCGCGAGCGCGATCGGCACGATTGCCGTAATCTCGCTGGGTCGACATAACGGCTTCGATCATGGGGAGAACGTCCTCGACCTCCACAAAGCCGATGACGTCAGCAAGACGAGGATATGAGTTCGGATTGCGGTCGATCCGTCCCATGCCGCCGCCAATAGCGACGTTGAAGCCGACCAGCTTGCCCTTCTCGACGATAGCGATAAACCCGAGATCCTGAGCGTAAACGTCGATGTCGTTGGTCGGTGGCAGGACGAAACCAATCTTGAACTTGCGAGGCAGATAGGTCTTTCCGTAGAGCGGCTCCTCCGGCCCATACGGAGACCGCCGTTCCTCTCCGAACCAGATCTCTCGATACGCTCCAGTCTTGGGAATGGCCCAATCGCTCGCGTCCTTCGCAATCGCGTATACCTGCGCATGAAGGTCGGACAAAGAGGGATTGACCGAGCACATCACGCCGCGGCAATCGTCTCCACACGCCGCTTTGGTGTCGAGCAGAACCTCGTCTAGCCCCTTCATCAGCGAAGGCAGATTCCGCTTCTGAACGCGGTGAAACTGAAAGGTCTGTCGGGTGGTCAGACGCAGGCTCTCTCCACCGTAGTCGCGAGCTAATTTGTCGAGCTTGAGCCATTGGGATGGACTGCAGACTCCGCCCGGAAGGCGCACGCGGGCCATAAAGGAGAAGGCCGGCTCCAATCGCTGGCGCCTGCGCTCATCCCGAATATCCCGATCATCCTGAAGATAGAGCCCATGAAACTTCATGAGCTTGGGATCTTCGCCGGGAACTGCGGCGGTAAGCGGATCGACGAGCCCCTCCGCAATGCTTCCTCTAAGTTGATCGCTCGCCGACTTCAGCGTCTCGTCGGGGTGCAGCTTTTCCAGAGGCTGAGAGAGGTCGGCGCTACGATCCGACCGAGTGGAGCCTGCGGAGCTAGTAGACATCAATCTGATAGCGGCTGTCGCTCTGCATCGCGCCGAGATACTCGGCCGCCGACACGTCGCTGTGTCCGCCCTCCTGCTTCAGGATTTGGGTAAGCGTCGCGTGAATGGCCGGAGCGAGATTTCGTCCCCCGCAAACGTAGAGGGTCGCACCCTCTTCGAGCCAGGCGAGAACGTCCCGAGACCTTTCCGCCAGGCGATGTTGAACATACGCCTTGGCCGATTG
Organism: Methyloligella halotolerans; assembly: GCF_001708935.1. Classification (GTDB taxonomy): domain Bacteria; phylum Pseudomonadota; class Alphaproteobacteria; order Rhizobiales; family Methyloligellaceae; genus Methyloligella; species Methyloligella halotolerans. The sequence continues at coordinate 4,322 of NZ_MASI01000011.1, read as the reverse complement.
GTCTCGTGAAAAGGCGACATCCATCTGGTTCAGACGTCGGTCCCTAAGCCATTGCTGCCATTCGGTCTGATAGAGGAAATCGGTATGGAAGTTTCGCTCGCCGAAGACGAGCCAAGAACGTCCCGAGGTTCCGCGCACCTCCCGTTCCTGCATGAACGCACGGAACGGCGCGACGCCCGTGCCAGCTCCCACCATGAGTATCGGCGTGTCATCCGCCGCCAACCGAAAGCGGGGGTTGGGCTGGATGTAGACCGGAAGCATGGCTTCCGTCTCACAAAAATCCGCTATGTGGCCCGTCGCGATACCGCTGCGCTCCTCTCCGTTCAGCGGATATCTCACAGTGGCAACAGTCAGATGCACCTCATCTGGTGCGAAGGCAGAGCTCGAAGCAATGGAATAGAGGCGCGGACGCATTTGGCGCAAACCCGCGATGAACTCGTTCGGATTGATACCCTTGGCCGGAAACCGACTGACGATATCAATAATGTGGTTGCGCTCCAGAAACGCCGCACGCTCCGAAGCTTGCTCTTTACCGCGCAAGGCGTCGAGCTCTTCCGCCTCCGTAAGCTCGGCCCATTTGTTGATGAAGCGGGTGGTTCCAGACGTGAGCTCGAAGCTTTCGGACAAGGCGACATCCAGGCGACGCGGTTCGCCGTCAATTACGATCTCGGCGTCGGCCGCCATTTCGAGGCTCTCGAGTATCTTCTCCACCAATCGAGGATCGTTGCGGGCGTAGATTCCGAGCGCATCGCCAGGTTCGAACCCTAATCCTGACCCCTCGACGGAGAGCTCAACATGCCGAGTCTCCTTGCTCGAGCCACGCCCCGTTAATACGAAATTATCGATCACACTCGCTTCGAATGGATTGGACTGATCGAATATGGCGGCGGACGCTGGGTTAAGAGACGAGATGTCGTCCGCCGCCCCGTCACCGAGCTGGGCGCGGTCGTTCGACTCTTTGAGCCTTTCCGTGACCGTTCTGATCCAGTCGGCAGCGGTATCCTCGTAATCGACGTCGCAGTCGACGCGATTGACAAGACGCTCTGCACCAAGCTGTTCGAGGCGACGATCAAGCCGCTTGCCTGCTTCACAAAATTGCTCGTAGGTGGAATCCCCAAGAGCCAGAACCGAATAGCGAAGATGGGGGAGCTCAGGCGCCTTCTTGCTCTCCAGGAATTCAAAGAAGTCGAGCGCCGTCGCGGGAGGGTCACCCTCACCATGGGTGCTCGTAACGATCAACACATCATGTTCGCTCTTGAGCTCGCGCGGCTTGTAATCCCCCATGGCTTGCAAGGAGATATCACACCCCTCTACTCGCAACCCGCTCGCAAGCGCGGATGCAAGTTCGCGACTATTGCCCGTCTCGCTGCCGAAAAGTATTGAGATGGGCCTCGCCGCGACTTCGCCGTCGGCACCCTTACCGATACTCTTCCCGGAAGGCAGTTGGCCGGAACTTCCGGCCTCTCTAAGCCGATAGTCCATCCCCGCGAAATAGCCGCTCAGCCATAGAGCCTGCTCAGGGCTCAGGCTGTTGGCCAATTCCTTGATGCGGCTCCACTGCTGTTCCGAAAGTCCAAGACTCTGAAAATCTAACGCGCTCATTGCAACCCATCGATAGAAAAGGCCCAGCGGGCCTGCACCTGACCGGCCGCCCGGAGCACTGTTGCGCCCGAGATCCGTTCATGCAAACGAATATAATTCGTTCTTTAAAGCAATTTTCTTGCATCATCTTGCGATGGCCCGCGGAAAGATCGCGGTGCATCAACGATCAAACGTCAGTATCTCGGTTTGCGTAATGACGACATCCATCGGGATATCGTAGGCCTGCGGATGGATCGTCCGGAGTTTCGATTCTCCATAACCTACCCCTACGATCACGGGCCGGTTCTCCAACGCAGCCAATGTCCGATCGAAATATCCGCCGCCGTAACCCAGTCGATAGCCCGACGTATCAAACCCCACCAGCGGCGCGATAATGACGTCAGGGAGAACGTCGGATCCTTGAGCGGGATGAAGAATATTCCAAACGCCACGTTCGAGCGGATCACCGTCCCGCCATGCTCGGAAATCGAGCGGCTTGTTCTTTGCCACGACGACAGGAAGGGCCGCGCGGCCAGCTCCCCTATGCAGGGACTTCAACCAAGGGCGAAGATCCGGCTCACCCTTGCACGGCCAATAGCCGCTAACCGTCAGATCCTTCACTATCGGCAGAAATTGGTTGAGCTTCTCTATGATCTGTCGCGCGTAGAAGCCTCGGATCTCCGGGCTCAGAGAGAGCCGCTCGTCGATCAACCGATGGCGTTGTATCTGTCTCCACCGCTGCAGATGATAAGGCGGCTGCTCCTCCTCGTCGGAGGAGTCGAACAGTTCCAAGAAGCACGGAGGTGAGGAAAGTCGGCTCTGTCGCATCTTCGCAAACGCTGATTGTCGCCTTTCGGCACGGGCGATGACGGAACCTATTGTGAGGATTCTCTTGCTTCAGACAAGCGAATATAATCAATCGTTGAGTGCAATAATTCTGCATCATTCCAGTTGAGGGGACATTCTTTGGACATCGAGCTAGCACGCACTTTTCTAGAGATCGTGCGCACCCAAAGTTTTATACGTGCCGCCGAGCAACTGAACGTTAGTCAAACGACGGTAAGCGCGCGCATTCGGTCCTTGGAAGAGAAGCTCGGAAAGCGGATGTTCGTGCGCAACAAGAGCGGGGCATCCTTGACCCCGGAAGGACAACAATTCCTACGCTACGCTCCGACATTTCTTCAACTCTGGGAGCGAGCTCGCCACCAGGTGGCTATTCCCGAAGGTCACCGCGCATCTCTCGCAGTCGGTGGCGAGCTGATCCTATGGCATCCATGGATGCTTGAGTGGCTGCACTGGATGCGTCATACGGCTCCGGAGATAGCGCTACGCATCCAGGTAGATCTTCCAGAGTCGCTGATGGAGCAGGTTACGGCCGGCGTGCTCGATCTCGCCATCATGTATGCACCACAATATCGACCGGGCGTCAGAGTTGAGTTGCTTCTGGAAGAAAAACTCGTCCTGGTCAGCTCCGATCCGGACATGCGTGACTGCGAACCTGAGAAATATGTCTATGTCGATTGGGGCCCGGAATTCGCGAAGCAACACGCGATGGCGTTCCCCGAGATCAGCAACCCACCAATCGTCGTGGGGGGATTGGGCCTGCTCGGTCTGAACTACATCGTCCAGGGCGGTGGCTGCGGATATTTCCGCAAGAGGATGGTCGAGACACATCTCCGCTCCGGCCGGCTGCATCTTGTGCCCGGCGCTCCGAGCTTTTTCTACCCCGTCTACGCCGTTTGTTCCGCTCAAAGTGACGATGACTCCCTAGATATTGCCTTGGAAGGCTTGCGGCACGTCGTCCAGGAATGACTGAGGCGACGCCGACACACCCCGCGATTCTATTTCAGCTTCTCCAGGTACTCTTTTAGCACCCTTGCGTGGGTATGGGCCTCGTCCTTGGCCCCATACAGAAGTACAAGTTTGTCTTTCCCTACACCCTCTAGCAACACTCTCACGCGCTCTCGATTCTGACTGAGCTCATGCAAGTATTTCTTCCTGAAATCGGCCCATTTCACCGGATCGTGGGAAAACCACTTCCGCAGCCCATCCGAAGGGGCACAGTCTGTCCAGTGAGCATCGAGATCAACGTCCTTTTTCGAGATTCCACGAGGCCACAATCGGTCCACTAACACTCGATAGCCAGAAGGAAGCGGCCTTTCATAAATCCGGTGTATTTCTATTTGCATCTTCTAACACGAAAGGTTGGACGATTAGTTGTTCTATGAATTCACCCTCGCCTCGTTGCGTGGACTGGTGTCACCCCTACCGGAAGCAGGTTCTGGCGTTAGGCGGGAAGTTCTCGCCCTCTCCACCGAATGAAAACGACCTCGCCGCGTTACAATTATCCGCTAGCTTCGTTGCCTTCTGCTGCGTTACTACATACACCATGCTTCTTAGCGTCTGAAGGAGCTCTGAGTGGCCAACTCTTCTTGTCGAACACACCGAACTAAGTGACGACTCGCTTCGAGCGATTTACCCTGGCACGCTTGCCACATCCTCGACAATCGGCACGAAGCAGCCATTCGCAGTGTCAAGCTGGACGAGCTTATTATCTCCAATATCGAGGTGCAGCCCGTGCAGGGAGACGAGCCCTTGCGCCTCGCGCTCCTTCAGAGCCGGGAAGCTGCGCAGCTTCTTCAGCGAGGAGCGCACGCCGGCGAGCTCCAGCGCCATCTCTTCGCCGTAGGTCTCCACATCGGACTTATCCAGCTCGACGCCTTCCAGCAGGGTCATCCAGC
>NZ_MASI01000010.1 GCF_001708935.1 Methyloligella halotolerans | reverse complement strand
TATCCCGCCGAAAGCGGCGATGACCTTCAACCAGATCCTTGGGTAGCGGCACTGTTTAAACCTCCCGAATGTCTATTGCAAAATTCGACTATTTTCCTTTGGGATTGGGCTGTCGGGCAGCTGCAAACATTCGTGCCCTATCAGCTCCGATACCCGAAACTCATCGTCTAAGAGGGCCTTACCTCGCTTAGAACCTTAAAATGACCGGGTGCGCCGGAAGGCTACGTTTTCGACCAGGCTTCACCGCGAGACGGATGTTGACGACGAGACCGACGTTGCAGCGCCTTGCGGCGAGTTCTATCTTCAACCAGATTTGGACCCAGAGCGTCCCCTGGTGCTGCTCGCCGGTGGTGTCGGCATTACCCCCTCTTTAGCATCTTGCAGATGCACCTGGAGACAACTCCGGACCGCGAGATTTTGCTCGTTCACTGGACGCTGATTGAGAGTCTCCAGGCATTCAAGCCTGTGATCGAACAACTGGCAGAGAAGCACCCCAACTTCCTACGTCATTACTGCTATGACGAGCCCGCCAGGGACGGAATTCGACGTGAGGCTCATATGACGACGAGCTTGGTCGACGACGCCGTTGTTGTGCCGCCAATGCCGGCGGACAACGTAGAATACTATTTCTGCGGACCAAAGCCGTTCATGGCCTCGATCTACCGGCAACTGACGGCGCGGGGCGTTCCGGCCGAGAATCTTCATTTCGAGTTCTTCGGCCCGCGCGGAGCGCTCGAGACTAACTGAAGCTTGGAGTGCGGCGCCGGCGAAGCGCCGCACTCGCCCTTCCAGCGGCTGCCGTTCTTTCAGCACCGTTCCGGTAGGGCTGGCCTTCATCTCTTAGAGCCGCTACGCAACGTTCATGCGCAACGCTCTTGCGATCCTCGTTATCGATGAGAACCAGATCCGCGCCTCCATCATCGAGGCGGGCTTGCGCGAGGCGGGCTACGAGAACGTCACCCTCATCCACGACATGGCAGGGGTCGCGGGCCGGATCGCTGAGATCAATCCGGACGTCATCTTCATCGATCTGGAAAACCCGAACCGCGACATGCTGGAAAACATGTTCCAGCTTTCGCGCGCCGTGAAGCGCCCCGTGGCAATGTTCGTCGACAGCTCCGACGAGAGCTCCATCGAGGCGGCCGTCGATGCGGGCGTTTCCGCCTATGTGGTGGATGGGCTGAAGAAGGAGAGGGTCAAGGCGATCCTCGCCATGGCGGTCAGCCGGTTTAATGCTTTCTCTCGGCTGTCGCGCGAACTGGAGGAGGCGCGGGGCGAGCTTGAGAACCGCAAGGTTATCGACCGCGCGAAGGGTATCCTCATGAAGTCCAAGGGACTGTCGGAGGAGGAGGCCTACGGGTTGCTCCGGGCAACCGCCATGAACCAGAATCGCAAGATCATCGAGATCGCCCAAAGCCTCGTCACGGCGGCAGGACTGCTCGATCCGGGAGACAAGTCGTGAGCGACGCCCCTTATAAGATCGCAGCCGGCATCATACCGCTGCTCGACAGCGCGCTTCTCGTCGTGGCCAAGGAGAAGGGCTTTGCCGAGACCGAAGGGGTCGAGCTGACGCTGATCCGGGAAAGCTCCTGGGCCAATATCCGCGACCGGCTTGCGGTCGGACATTTCCAGGTCGCCCAGATGCTGGCGCCCATGCCGATCGCCTGCAATCTCGGGCTGACGCCGATCGGATCCCACACCATAGCGCCCATGGCGCTGGGTCTCGGCGGAAACGCGGTGACTGTGTCCAAGCGGCTCTGGACTGAGATGGCGGAGCAAGGGGCGCCCGACGGGCTCGATCCAAGAGCAGCCGGGGCCGCACTCAAAGCCGTCATCGGACAGCGCCCCGCGAGGGACGGCAAGCTTCGCTTCGGGGTGGTGCATCCCTATTCGGGGCATAATTACGAACTTCGTTACTGGCTTGCAGCCTGCGGCGTCCATCCCGACCGGGATGTCGAGATCCTCATCCTGCCGCCGCCCCTGATGGCGGACGCCCTCGCCGCCGGGACCATCGATGGATATTGCGTGGGCGAGCCCTGGAACACGGCTGCGGTTATCTCGGGCAGCGGGCGCATCGTTACTGTGAAGTCCGCAATCTGGCGGTCGAGCCCGGAGAAGGTGCTCGGCGCGCGATCCCAATGGGCGGAACAGAATCCGGATGCCCTCGCCGCGCTGCTGCGGGCCATCTACCACGCGGCTGAATGGTGTGCGGTTCCCGACAATCGGCAGGAGCTGGCCCGATTTCTCGCTGAAACCGCTTATGTCGACCGACCGGCGGCCTGGATGATGCCGTCGCTCACTGGGGAGATCGCGACGGGCAGCGGCGAGACGATCGAAGTTGCGGACTTCTTCCTCACCCATGACAAGGCGGCGACCTTCCCGTGGAAGAGCCATGCGCTGTGGTTCTACAGCCAGATGGTGCGCTGGGGCCAGGTTCCGCACTCGGCGGAGAATGCGGAGATTGCGCTGCAGACCTATCGGCCGGACCTCTACCGTGCCGCCCTGAAACCCGTCGGGGTAGCCCTGCCCGGCGCCAATTCCAAGGTCGAAGGTGCGCTGCAGGCGGCCACGCCCGTGGGGTCCGCAGGTGCCAGTCTGACCCTCGGTCCGGACGGGTTTTTCGACGGAAGTCTGTTCGATCCGGACGAGCTCGATGCCTATGTCGCCGCGCAAGCCTCCAGGCCCGGCGACTAGGCGGCATTTTGTGCCGCGCTGCACAATCGATAAGCGGTCCGCCTAGGCAATTGCCAATGGATCGTACGGGGAGCGGCACGGCCGTCATACGGCGTCCACCCGCTACGCGATTGACTTAGATAGATCTTTCTCAGGTTTAGCGAATTGGCACGTTTCCTGCTGCATCCGTGGCAGGCCATCATTAGGCCAATTCATATCGGCGTCCAATGGCGGGCGCCCAGGCAAAGCTGCCGATCAGGACATCGCGACCCTTCGTGTGGGCGCGGTCTCCTGGCCGGCAGCTTTTTTTGTTTCTGGAGCAGTCGCGGCGGCCACGGCGCCGCTCCACACGGGAGAATGAGATGACAGACACTCTGCTCAAGAAGATCGACTGGACGTCCGATGCGACACGCGCGCTCGGCCTTTCGACCGTCGCTTTCACCACGTGCTTCGCGGTCTGGACGATCTTTTCGATCATCGGCGTGCGAATCGGGAAGGATCTCGGGCTCAGCGAGACGGGATTCGGGCTCCTCGTCGGCACGCCGATCCTCACCGGTTCGCTGTCGCGTATCGTGCTGGGGGTTCTGACGGACCGCCACGGCGGCCGGATCGTGTTCACCGCCACCATGATGGCAGCGGCGCTGGCGACCTTCCTGCTCGCCCATACCGAAAGCTACTTCGCTATCCTAGGCGCCGCGGTCGGCGTCGGACTGGCCGGCGGCTCCTTCGCTGTCGGCGTGGCGTATGTCTCTCGGTTCTATCCGGCGAAAGCCCAAGGCACCGCGCTCGGGATCTTCGGGGTCGGCAATGTCGGCGCCGCGGTCACCAGCTTCGTCGCGCCCTTCGTGCTTGTCGCGCTTGGATGGCAGGCGGTGGCCCAGATCTGGGCCGGCGTTCTGCTCGCCGCCGCGGCGGGGTTCTGGTTCCTGTCCGAGAACCCGCCTTCGGCCACCGGAGAGGGTGACGAGAGGCGCAGCTTCTGGGCCGAATTCGAGCCGCTGCAGTATGTCCAGGTCTGGCGCTTCGCGGCCTACTACTTCTTCGTGTTCGGCGGCTTCGTTGCGCTGGCCCTCTGGCTGCCCCGCTACCTGATCGGCAGCTACGGCTTCGACATCGAAACCGCCGGCATGATCGGTGCAGCCTACTCGCTGCCCGGCGCGATCTTCCGTGCCTATGGCGGCTATCTCTCCGACACGCTCGGGGCGCGGAAGGTGATGTACTGGACACTCGCCGTCTCCCTGGCGGCGTGCGCCATCCTGTCCATGCCAGCGTCCCAGGTCGGGCCGTTCCTCTTCATCGGCATCGTCTTCGTGCTCGGCTTCTTCATGAGCCTCGGCAAGGCGGCGGTCTACAAGCACGTCCCCGTCTACTACCCGGGCCATGTGGGCGCGGTCGGCGGCCTGGTCGGCATGATCGGCGGGCTCGGCGGCTTCTTCCTGCCGCTCGCCTTCGGCGCGCTGCTCGACACCACCGGACTTTGGACGAGTTGCTTCATGCTGCTCTTCCTGCTCGTCGGCGGGCTTCTCCTCTGGATGCACTCGGCCGTTCGCCGGATGACGCGCGAAGGCATCGACGCCGCGCCCGCGTCAGAGCCCGAACTGGCCCTGCAATGAATGGAAACGGAAACAACGAGATGAAAGAGAAACTCATCATCGTCGGCAACGGCATGGCGCCGGGCCGCATGCTGGAGCATCTCTTCGAACACGCTCCAGATCGCTACCAGGTGACCATTTTCAACGCCGAGCCGCGGGTCAATTACGACCGGATCATGCTCTCGCCGGTGCTCTCCGGCGAGAAGGCGTTCGAGGAGATCGTGATCCACGGCGACGGCTGGTACATCGATCACGGCATCACCCTCTATAAGGGGCACAAGATCGTCGAAATCGATCGCGAGGCGAAGACCGTCCGCTCCGATCACGGGGTCGCGGAGAGCTACGACAAGCTCGTGATCGCCACCGGCTCGGTGCCGTTCATCCTGCCGGTGCCGGGAAACGACATGCCGGGCGTGCTGACCTATCGCGATCTCGACGACGTGGACGCGATGATCCTGGCCGCCCAGTCCCATGCGAAAGCCGTGGTGATCGGTGGGGGCTTGCTTGGACTTGAGGCTGCGGCCGGACTGCAGCTGCGCGGCATGGACGTCACGGTCCTGCATCTGATGCCGACGCTGATGGAGCGGCAGCTCGATCCGGCGGCCGGCTATCTGCTGCAGCGCGCGCTGGAAGAGCGCGGCATCAAGGTCAAGACCAAGGCCGAGACCAAGGCGATCATCGGCAAGGGCAAGGCGGAAGCGGTGGAGCTTGCCGACGGCAGCACCATCGATGCCGATCTCGTGGTGATGGCTGCCGGAATACGGCCCAATGCGTGGCTCGCCAAGCAGGCGGGGCTGGAGATGGGCCGCGGCATCGTGGTCGATCACGGCATGCGGACCGAGGATCCCGACATTCTGGCCATCGGCGAATGCGCCGAGGTCGGTGGGCACACTTACGGCCTGGTGGCGCCGCTCTACGAGATGGCGAAGGTCGCCGCGGCCCAGCTTGCCGGCGATACCGAGACCGCCTTCGTTCATAGCGACACGCCGACCAAGCTGAAGGTCACGGGCATCGACCTCTTCTCCATCGGAGATTTCGCCGACGGCGACGACCGGGAGGAGATCGTGCTGCGGGACGCCACGGCCGGCGTCTACAAGCGGCTGATCCTGAAGGACAACCGCATCATCGGTTCGGTGCTCTATGGCGAGACGGCCGATGGGGCCTGGTTCAACGATCTGAAGAAGCGCGAAGTCGACGTGTCAGAGATGCGCGACACGCTGATCTTCGGGCAGGCCTATCAGGGGAGTGCCCCGCTGGACCCTATGGCGGCCGTTGCAGCCTTACCGGATGACGCGGAGATCTGCGGCTGCAACGGCGTGTGCAAGGGAAAGATCACCGGAGCGATCGGTTCCGAAGGACTCAAGACCTTGGACCACGTTCGCGCACACACCAAGGCATCCGCATCCTGCGGCTCGTGCACCGGCCTGGTCGAGCAGCTCATCGCTGCGACGCTGGGCGACGCGTACAAGCCGAACGAGATCCAGCCGGTCTGCGGCTGCACCGAGCTCGGCCATGACGAAGTCCGGCGACTGATCAAGGCCAAGGGGCTGAGGACCATCCCCGAGGTCATGCAGGAGCTGGAGTGGAAGACATCGTGCGGCTGCGCGAAATGCCGGCCGGCGCTGAACTACTACCTCGTCTGCGATTGGCCCGACGAGTACGCCGACGACTACCAGTCGCGCTTCATCAACGAGCGGGTCCACGCCAACATCCAGAAGGACGGCACCTATTCGGTCGTGCCGCGGATGTGGGGCGGGGTCACGAATGCCGACCAGCTGCGCACCATCGCGGACGTCGTGGACAAGTACGACATCCCGACGGTGAAGGTCACCGGCGGCCAGCGCATCGACATGCTGGGCATCAAGAAAGAGGACCTGCCGTCGGTCTGGGGCGATCTGGGCAAGGCGGGGTTCGTTTCCGGTCACGCCTACGCCAAGGGCCTACGCACGGTGAAAACCTGCGTTGGCACCGACTGGTGCCGGTTCGGCACCCAGGACTCCACCGGGCTCGGCATCCGCATCGAGAAGTTCATGTGGGGTTCCTGGACGCCCGCCAAGGTGAAGATGGCGGTGTCCGGTTGCCCGCGGAACTGTGCCGAAGCGACCTGCAAGGATGTCGGCGTGATCTGCACGGAGGCTGGGTTCGAGATCCATTTCGCCGGTGCGGCCGGGCTCGACATCAAGGGCACCGAGGTGCTGGGCCATGTCGAGACGGAGGACGAGGCGGTGGAGCATATCGTGGCGCTCGTCCAGATGTATCGCGAGCAAGGCCACTATCTCGAGCGCATCTACAAATGGGTGAAGCGCGTCGGCCTCGACGAGGTCCGCCAGCAGATCATGGAGGACCACGACAAGCGCATCGCGTTCTTCGACCGCTTCGTCTTCAGCCAGAAATTCGCCCAATGTGATCCGTGGTCGGAACGCGTCTCGGGCAAGGACAAGCACGAGTTCAAGCCAATGGCGACACTTGAGCTCGAGGCTGCGGAGTAAGCCCATGCGCTGGATCGAAATCGGAAACCTCAACGACATCCCCCGCCGCGGTGCGCGCTGTGTCTCCACGCCTGCCGGCAAGGTCGCCGTGTTCCGCACCGGGAACGACCGGATCTTCGCCATGGAGGATCACTGCCCCCACAAGGGCGGGCCTTTGAGCCAGGGCATCGTGCACGGAGCGGCGGTCACCTGTCCGCTGCACAACTGGGTGATCTCCCTGGAGAACGGCCAGGCCATGGGCGCGGACGAGGGGAGCGTGCAGACCATCCCCGTGAAGTGCGAGGGCGAGACGCTGTTCATCTCCCTCGATCAGCTAAGCGGGGAGCGGGCGGCTTAAATGAGTTTCGAGGAGCCACAAGCAATCCGGACCACCTGCCCCTATTGCGGGGTGGGCTGCGGCGTGCGCGCCCGGCGGGAGAGCGACGGGAGCGTGCAGCTTTCCGGCGATCCGGAGCATCCGTCCAATTTCGGACGGCTCTGCTCGAAGGGCTCGGCTCTGCCGGAGACGGTCGGGCTGGCGGGCCGGCTGCTCTATCCGAAGGTTGATGGCCGGCGCATGGCTTGGGACGACGCACTCGGCGCCGTGGCCGATGGATTCACCCGAGCCATTGAGGAGCACGGGCCGGACTCTGTCGCCTTCTACTGCTCCGGCCAGCTCCTGACCGAGGATTACTACCTCGCCAACAAGCTGATGAAGGGCTTCATCGGCTCGGCCAATATCGACACCAACTCGCGGCTCTGCATGGCCTCGGCGGTGGCCGGGCACAAGCGGGCGTTCGGGGCCGATACGGTGCCCTGCACCTACGAGGACCTGGAAGAAGCGGATCTCGTCGTCCTGGTCGGCTCCAACCTCGCCTGGTGTCACCCGGTGATCTATCAGCGGATCGCGGCGGCGAAGGAAAAGCGGCCGGAGATGAAGATCGTGCTGATCGATCCGCGCCGCACCATGACTGCCGATATCGCCGACCTGCATTTGCCAATTCGCGCCGACGGCGATGTGGCGCTGTTCACCGGGCTGCTCGCCTGGCTCGATGAGCATGATGCGATCGACCGGTCTTACGTAGAGAACCACACCGAAGGCTTCGGAGATGCCCTGAAGGCGGCGCAACCCGCCAGCCTCGAGCGCATCGCCATGCTGACCGGGCTCAATGCCGAGCAGCTCACCGCCTTCTACGATCTCTTCACCCGCATCCAGAAGACCGTGACCCTGTTCAGTCAGGGCGTGAACCAGTCTCAGCGCGGCACCGACAAGGTCAACGCGATCATCAACTACCACCTCGCCACGGGCCGCATCGGACGTCCGGGCATGGGGCCGTTCTCCATCACGGGCCAGCCCAACGCCATGGGCGGGCGCGAGGTGGGCGGTCTCGCCAACACGCTCGCGGCCCATATGGAGCTGGAAGATTCGGGGCATCGCGACCGGGTGCAGCGTTTCTGGCACTCACCGCGCATTGCCGACAAGCCGGGCCTGAAGGCGGTGGAGCTGTTTCAGGCGGTCGCGGACGGGCGCATCAAGGCGCTCTGGATCATGGCGACCAACCCGGCAGATACGCTGCCGGAGGCCGACCTCGTCGAGCAAGCGATCAAGGATTGCCCCTTCGTGGTCGTCTCCGATGTCGTCAACGAGACCGACACGGTGCGTCATGCCCATGTGAAGCTGCCGGCGGCAGCCTGGGGCGAGAAGGACGGCACGGTCACCAACTCGGAGCGGCGCATCTCGCGTCAGCGTCCCTTCCTGCCCATGCCGGGCGATGCCCAGCCTGATTGGTGGATCATCGCCGAGGTCGGCAAGCGGATGGGGTTCGAAGACGCCTTCGCTTACGATGGGCCGGACGAGATCTTCGCCGAGCATGCCGCGCTGTCGGCTTTCGAGAATGAAGGTACGCGGGATTTCGATATCGGCGCTTGCGCGGGCTTAGATCGCGGGGGCTACGACGCACTTCAACCGTTTCAATGGCCGCGGCCTAAGGAAAGCACATCCTCCGGTCAGGTCTTCGTCGATGGCGGCTTCTTTACGCAAAGCGGGCGCGGGCGTCTCGTTCCCATCTCGCCCAGCGTGCGCCGAGAACACGATCCCGCTTTCCCCATGACCCTGAACACGGGCCGCGTGCGGGATCATTGGCACAGCATGACGCGCACGGGGCGCAGCCCGCGTCTCTCCCAGCATCTCGCCGAGCCCTTCGTGGAGCTGAATCCGCGAGACGCCGCGCGCCATGGCATCGCAAATGCCGATATCGTCCGGGTCTCAAGCGGGGACGGGGCGATCCTGGTGCGCGCACTTCTGACGGACCGGCAGTCGCCTGGCTCCGTCTTCGTGCCGATGCACTGGACGGATCAGTTCGCCTCCAATGCGCGGGTCGACCGGCTCGTACCCGCGGTGACCGATCCGCTATCGGGCCAGCCGGCTTCGAAGAATGCAGCCGTTCGAATCGAGCGCTTTGTCGCCACGACCTATGGTTTCGCTGTCCTGGCCCACAAGCCCCGCAATCTGAATGCGGAGTATTGGGCCATCGCGCGCTGCGATGAAGGCTGGCGGGTGGAGCTGGGCTTTGCCTATCCCAGCGGAGATTGGCGGCAGCTTGCGCGCGAGCTGTTCGATGCCCCGGCCGAGGCCGAGCTTCTCGCCTATGAAGACCATCACGGTGGGCAGCAGCGTTTCGCAAGCTTCAAAGGCAGCCAGCTTACCGGCGCGCTCTATCTCGCCGCGGAGCCCGTGCCCGTATCGCGAAGCTGGGCCACGGATCAGCTCCTGCGCACCCATGAGGAACGCCACGCGCGGCTTGCGGTCATCGCAGGCCGACCGGGCGGCGATGTGCCGGATCGCGGTGCCATCGTCTGCACCTGCTTCGGGGTCGGGGCCAACGAGATCGCCCGCGCCGCCGCGGGCGGATGCGCCACCGTGGAAGCGGTTGGCGAGGCCCTCCAGGCCGGCACCAATTGCGGCTCCTGCCGCGCAGAGATCAAAGGGATTATCGATGCGAATCGTCTCCAAGCCGCCGAGTGAGCGCCGCCCTCAGCGGATGGCCGATCTTTCGGTCCTGCCCGTCTTCTTCACCCTTACGGGCAAGCGGGTCGTCGTTATCGGCGGGACGGATGCGGCGGCCTGGAAGGCCGAGCTCATCGCCGCGACGGGCGCGGAGGTCCACATCTATGCCGCGCCCGCCGGGACCGAGGAGGAGCTGCCGCGTCTATTGGCGGCCGACGAAGATGGACGTCTTATCCATCACGAAGAGTCCTGGACTCCTGATTGCCTGGAGGGCGCTGCGCTGGTGGTGGCCGATGCGGCCGACGATGAAGAGGCGACCGCCCTTGTCGAGGCAGCGCGCAAGGCAGGCGTTCCGGTCAATGTGATCGACAAGCCGGCGTTCTGCCAGTTCCAGTTCGGCTCGATCGTAAACCGGTCCCCCGCCGTGATCGGGATATCAACGGCAGGGGCGGCGCCGATTCTCGGTCAGGCGATCCGCCGCCGGATCGAGACCTTACTGCCGCTTTCGCTTGCCGATTGGGCGAAGCTCGCCGCCCGCCTGCGCGACCGTCTTTACGAGACGCTCGAAACCGGTGCACCGCGGCGTGCCTTCTGGGAGCGCTTCGTCGACCGCGCGTTCGGCAACGCGCCGGAGGTGGACGCAGGTGAGATGCTTCTCGCCGAGGCGAGCCGTATCGGCGCCGGCAACGATGGGACCCGCGGGCGGGTCACATTGGTCGGCGCTGGGCCCGGCGATGCGGAGCTTCTGACTGTGAAAGCCATCCGCGCGCTTCAGGCGGCCGACGTCATCCTGTTCGACGAGCTGGTCTCGGACGACGTGCTGGAACTCGCGCGGCGCGAGGCGAAGCACATCCTGGTCGGCAAGCGCGGCGGACGCCGGAGCTGCCGCCAGGAAGACATCAACGCGATGATGGTGAAGCTCGCCCGCGGCGGAAAGCGTGTGGTGCGGCTGAAGGCGGGCGATCCCATGATCTTCGGCCGCGGCGGCGAGGAAATCGTCCAGCTCGAGGCAGCCCGTATTCCCGTCGACATCGTGCCCGGCATCACGGCGGCCTTGGCCATGGCGTCGTCGCTACGGGTTTCGCTGACCCATCGGGATCTTGCGCGGTCGGTCCGATTTGTGACCGGCCACTCCAAATCGGGCGGGCTGCCGGAGGATCTCGATTGGCGCGCCGTCGCCGACCCGACCGCAAGCACGATCTTCTATATGGGCGGCCGTATGGCGGCGCGGATCGCGGAGCGGTTGCTTGCCGAGGGACTGTCGCCTGAGACGCCGGTGGCGGTCGCGAGCGCGGTAAGCCGGCCCGATCAGCGCTTGTCTCAGGGGCGTCTCGCCGATCTTGAGAAGACGGTTCTCGAGGTCGACACGACTGCTCCCGTCATCATCGGGATCGGCGGCGTCTTCGGCCAAAGCGCGGGAGCAGCCGCGGCCAATCTCCCACTCCTCGCCAACCACGCCCAATAAGAGAAGGAGGCTTCATGCCGAGCCGATACGATATCCTTGCGCGTAGTTCCAGTTGGGTCGTGGTCTCGGCTCTTCTCCTGCTGCTCGTTTGCACGACGCCTCCAAGTATGGCTCAAGAGCGTCCCGACGGCGTTCCCCATACGGGCATCATGAACGGCGAGATTTGGTTCGCCAGCCGGTACCGCTACGAGTTCGTGGAGCAGGCCGACAAGCCTGCGGATGCACGCGCCTCGACGCTGCGTATCGCACCCGGTTTCGAGACCGGATATTTCCACGGCTTCCGTGCAGCAGCTGAAGGAGAATTCGTCGTCCAGGTCGGACCGGGCGACTACAACGACACGATCAACGGCAAGACCCAGTATCCGGTGGTGGCGGATGTGCCATCGTCCGAGCTTGATCAGGCCTATCTGGAGTCCTTCCATCTTCCCGGCACGGTCATCAAGGGCGGCCGCTACGCGGAGAATCTCGACAATATGCGCTATGTCGGTTCGGTGGCCTGGCGGCAGAACGACCAGACCTTCGATGGGGCGAAGGTGACCACCGAGGCCTTCCCGGGCGTCACTGCGCTCTACGCTTATATCGGCAATGTGAACCGCATCTTCAGCGACGATTCCGAGGTCGGGAATCTCAACTCGAACATCCATCTGATGCATCTGAAGAGCGATCCGCTGCCTCTCGGGACGCTCACCGGCTACGCTTATCTGATGGATATCTACGATGCGCCGGCGCTCTCCAATGCGAGCTATGGCGGCTTTGTGGAGGGCGAGCGGGCGCTCGGAAGTGCGGTGACCTTCGACTATCGGGTGGAGCTGGCGCTGCAGACGGATTACGGCGACCAGCCCGTGCAATACGACGCGCCCTATGCGCGAGTCGCGCCGGGCCTGTCATGGGAGGGATTTCGGGTCTCGCCTGTCTATGAGCTGCTGGGCAGCGACGACGGCAAGGCTGCGTTCCAGACGCCGCTGGCGACAGGGCACATCTTCAACGGCTTCGCCGACATCTTTCTGGTGACACCGGCGACCGGCCTGCAGGACTTCTTCGTCGAAGCCTCCTACAAGATGCCGGAGAAGGGAGGCTCTTTGGGCTGGCTCAGCGGTTTATTGCTGCTGACCCAGTATCATGAGTTCCGTTCCGACTTCCGCGATATCGCTTACGGCTCGGAATTCGATGCCTACGCGAACCTGCCGCTCGGCTACGTCTTCTACGCCGAGGTCAAATATGCGAATTACCGCGCCGACGAGTACGCGACGAACACAGAGAAAGTCATCTTCGGCTTCGGGTATGTTTACTGAACAAACGGCTAACACATATATTCTGGTGAATGAGACTATCTATTACATATCAATATGTCATAGTAATGGGTCGTTCGTCTCATAACTGAGGGTCGCGGGTTCAAATCGTGCCTTCGCAACCAACGACATCAGTAGATCTTTCCCCGAGAGGGAAGCTAGATCACCGGATCTCGACCGCCGGCTTCGTATAAGGCGCGCCGGGCGTCACCACAATCTCCTGAATGAGCGAACGCACCGCTTCGATCCCCTCGCGTGCCGCGTGGCTGGCGAGCGCCAGCGCGCCCGTCAAATTCTCCACGATGGTTCGATAGCGCTCCGCGGCCTGCGGGTGCAGCGTCACCAGGGCGGCATCGATCGCCGCTTCCTCGACCTTAAGGCCCGCGAGCTCGGCATCGATCTCCGCCATTTGCTTCGGGATGGCCAGGGCTTGCTCGTAAGGCAATTCGTAGAGCATCCGCTCCAGTCGCGCCCGCTTGCCTTCCGTCTCGCGAATCGCCTTGGCGAGATCGGTGCGTCTCCGGCCGACGCTCTTCGCCTGCGCCGCGCGCTCGGCGCGATAGGCTTCGACGGCCGCGCTCACCACGTCCGGATGGAGCAGGTGGCGGCGGAGGCCTTCCAGGACGCGGGTCTCGATCGCCTCCAGCGTCGCCGGCGGGCTTCATCGGCGCCCTCACCGACCCGATCACCAAGATCTCCGGGGCAGATCGCCGACACGAAGGTGAAACTCGCCCAGGAGGCCAACAGCGAGCGCCGCATCGCGCTCGAGGAGAAGGTGGTCGGGCTGGAGGTCAAGCGCGACGTGCTGGTCGCGCAGGCCCAGAGCGGCGACACGACACCCTCGCTGATCCAGGCCGTGTTCGCCGCGGTAGCAGCCGTTTGGTTCCTCAAGGTGGTGGTCTTCGACACGGTGCTGCACGCCTGGACCGGCTGGAGCACGCCTGAACTCCCGCCCCTCGCGGAGAACGTTTTGATGGCCGTAGTCGGCTTCTACTTCGTGACCGTGATCGCAAGAAGGTGCTGAAATGACCGGCGAAGCTTCGTCACCCTCCTGATCGGCGTGGTCGTGATCATCGGCCTCGCGCTCGCAATGGTGCCACTGGCATGATGAGCGTCTACGTGATCGCCGGCTGCCGCGCCTGGGGCGGGCCGGAGCCACCTCGAACCTGTTCAATTCTGGTGGGCCTGCCAACGCAGGCTGGACTCCGCTATATGCGATAAGATATAGCGGAGCAGACGGGGGATGGCGCGCAGATCACGGAGCTTGGCAGGGCAGTGATGGAGGCGTATCGCCGCGCCGACGCACGCTCCTAGTAATCGAGGAGTTCGCGCGGATTTGCCACGAAATGGAGCACGAGTAGGCCTTAGGCGAACTTCGGCGCGACCATAACAACTAAGGTGCTCAACACCAAGCGGGGGGCTTTCTTCAATGACTCAAAGAGATCGTAACGGCGGAGGCAAGCGGCTTGCGACCGCTGGCATCGTCGCCGCCTTGATCGCGAATTTTTCGTCGGCGGAAGCCGCCGATGTCGACCAGCTTGAGGCGCAGATGAGGGCCATGCAGGCTCAGCTACAAGAGGTCAAGCGGCAGGTCGACGCGGAGAAGGCACAGGCTGCCGCTACGACGTCGTCGAACAGTAGCGTGGACGGCGATGCTCTCGACCTCAAAGTCAAATGGAAGGGAGCCCCCGAGCTTTCGAGCGCCGACGGCAAGTTCAAGTTCAAGGTCCGCGGCCGACTCAACGTCGATTACAACGGCATCAATCAGGACAAGCCGATCACCGGTGATCCCGACGTCAGCGCCGTCGAGCTTCGCCGCGCGCGCCTAGGCGTTGAAGGCGTGATGTTCTACGACTGGGTCTACAAGTTCGAGCTCGACTTCGCCGGCGACAAGACGGCCATCAAGGATGCCTATGTCGAATACACCGGCCTCCCGGTGGACCTGAAAGCGGGACACTTCAAGACATACAACTCTCTAGAGGCGCAGATGAGCGCCAATTACATAACGTTCATGGAGAAGGCGGCTTTCATCGAAGCCTTCACCATCGATCGCCTTATCGGCGGGGGCGTTTCATACGACGAGAACAAGCATTGGACGGCGGAAGCAGGCATTTTCGGCACGGCGCCGGAAGCCGGCCAGACGACGTATTTCGATGACGGCACGACCCTTTCGGCACGTCTCACCGCGGCACCCCTCAACCGGGAGCGCCGGGTTGTCCATCTCGGCGCCAGCGTTCGAGACCGCGATGCTCCGAGCCAATCGCGCGACGGCAGTGAGGATCCGCTGTTCCTTTACCGTGCCCGGGGCGCGGACTTGCATCTCGCCGATCGCTTTGTGTTCACACCGCAGTTCGGTCAGTCCGACACGCTGTGGGCGTTGGAAGGCGCCGTCGTCCTCGGATCTTTCTCCGTCCAAGGCGAGTACGCGCAGGACACAGTCCACACCGCCGCCGCGCAGGCCAGCGCCGACCCCACCTATGACGGCTGGTACGTCGATGCGAGCTGGTTCCTCACGGGTGAATCACGGCCTTACGCCAACGGCCAGTTCGTCCGAGTGAAGGTGAAGAACCCCGTCAATGGTGGCAGCGGTGGCTGGGGTGCATGGCAGGTCGCCGGACGCTACGACGTGGTCGACCTCTCCGATCAATCGACCGCCATTGCCGGTTGTACCGGCTGCGGCGAGCAGGAAACCTGGCTAATCGGCGTCAACTGGTATCTCAACGACTATACGCGGCTGATGTTCAACGTAAATCAGTCGGAGATTAACGGCGGGATCAACGACGGGGCGGAAATCGCCGGCATAGGCATGCGCGCACAGCTGGATTGGTGAGAGAAGCGCTAAACAAGTGAAGCAGCCCAACGAGCCGGAGCAGAAGAAGCCTATCGCATATGTGATCCCCTGGGTGATCATGGCGGCATTCATGGGAGTGATGTGGCTCGTCGTGGAGGTCTACCCTTGTTAGGCGGTGGCATCATGCCGGGGCGAACGGTTGAAGAGTGGAATCCGGCAACTGGACCGCGCCTCCTGCTCCGGCTAAAGTCGGTTGCGGTCGCATTGCATTGCGACTCCGACAGTGAACGGTTCTCCTGGCCGTGCGCACAGAAAACCTCACCCGGCTTCCTCAACGAGAAGCCGGGCTTTTTTATGCTATGAGGTCCGCATGAGCGAAGGACGTCTCACCTATCGCATCGAAGTCTGGCCCGATGATGCGTCGGAGATCCACGAAACGCTTGCCAGCGCCTCGGAGCCCAAAGTGGCTCACGCGGCCTACGAAGAGGCGCTACGGCAAAGGCCTGGCCGGTTTGTGGTGCTCCGCAAGAAGGGCCGGGTGCTGGCGAAAAGCCGCGACGGCTGAAAGTGAAAGAGCCCCGGAAGGGCGTTGCCAGGGCTCTTTCTGTGCAGCGTGTCCGTATACGGACGATGCGAGCCCAATGCACCATGAACACCTGAAGGCGAGGTTAACAAACCTCCTGTGGGGGCGGACGCGAGGAGGCGCGGAACTCCACAGATGGATCGCTTGTTGTCTTCTGGCTAGGACGACTGGGGAGCTCTCCCGGATTGCGGCTCTAGCAGTGAAGTGTGCTCCTCCGTATTCCCTGACTCTCAACCGGCTTCCTCTCCGGAGGCCGGTTTTTTTGGTCGGCATAATTTGGGCATCCGAACCGGAATCCTCACGCGCTGCCCCGAGACGACATCGGCAGGATCTATGACGTCGGTCGTTACCATAGCGATCAACACTTCGTCGTCGCCGTTGTCGAGACGATCCTGCAGTTTCTCCTGCGCCATGTCCTGGGCTTCCCGCAGCGTTTCGCCTTCGCCATCGCAGGAGCCGACGCCATAAGGTCGGACGAGAAATCGACCACTCGGGCGGGAAATCACTTCGCACGGCCAATAAAAAGTGATCATGAACTGCACCCTTGAGATCGCGCGAAAAATCAGCAATGGCTGCTCCGCCACAGGAAATGCCAATTAAACACTATTTCCGCCAGGGCCGCTGAGCTGAGTACTCCGCAAAGCCGACCATGATCGATTTTTTCGCACTTGCCGGTGCCGCCTTTTTAGCCGGCGTTCTCAACGCCATCGCGGGCGGCGGGACGTTTCTCACGTTGCCTGCCCTGGTCTATGCGGGCATTTCGCCCGTAGCGGCGAATGCGACAAGCACGATCGTGGTCTGTCCGGGCTATGTCGGGGCGACTTTGGGCTTCCTACCCGAGCTGCGCACAGTCGATCACGGTGATATTGTGAGAACAGTAGCGGCGAGTGTGGCCGGTGCTCTGATAGGCTCGTGCCTTCTAGTGATCACTCCGGACAACGCATTCAACGTCATCGTGCCATTTCTCCTCCTCGCCGCGACAGTCGTCTTCGCGCTGGAAAGTAGTCTGCGTGACTGGCTGACCTCTCAGTCTCTCAGCTTCACGCCTTACGGTGCGGCGGGAACATTCGCAGTGTCCGTCTACGGTGGCTATTTCAACGGTGGCCTGGGGATCGTCCTACTGGCTCTCTTTGCACTTTGGGGCATGACCGAAATCAATGTGATGAACAGCCTCAAGAACGTCCTCTCCATCGCAATCTCAATTATCTCACTCCTAACGTTTGCTGCGGCTGGACTCGTCGCCTGGCCTGAAGGGTTATTGATGATGGTTGCCGCGATAGCTGGCGGATATTGCGGCGCTCCACTATCACGCGCCTTACCAACTCAGGTCATCCGCGCCATCGTGATCGTCACAGGGACAACGATGAGCCTGATCTTCTTCGCCAGACTGCTCTAGTTTCCTGGGCATGCAGCGCTCGCCAACGGATCACGAGGCCGCACGCTCTTGGTCGTAAGCCTGCATGTTCGTCAGACTGATTCGCAGAAGTGGCGCGGGAACGTTTGCGGCCCGTGCGCGCTCGAGCATGTCGCCCAAAATATGCTCGTGCTCCGTGCGCTTGCTATCGACCATGTCCCGATACATAGACGCCGTCCCCTTCGATCCTCGCTCGGTCAGCGAGTCCACCATCGACCGCATTGCCCCCACACGCGGTGCATACCCACTTGCCGCGGCCGTCGCCGTACATTCCTCCATCATTTCACGGATTATGGCCTCTCCTTCCTGCGTCGCGACAATCGCACCGACGGGCGCGCGCATTAGGGTGGTCATCCCCGCATACGTGGCCAGAAAGACAAATTTCTCCCACATCTCCTGCATGACCATCTCGCTTAAACCGGGATTGAATCCGCCACGCGACAGAACTAAATGCAAGTCTTCCGTGCCTTTGATCTGACGTTCCGTCCGCGCGCCGAAGACAATGCGTTCCAACTCGTTCAGATGCTGAATCTCACCGGCATCGCCCACGGTAACACCAATATGGCAAAGTCCACCAAGGACGTGTTCGCGACCAAAACAGCTATCGAGCCGTTCCAAATGGCGGATCCCATTCAGCAACGGCACGATGAGGGTCGACGGACCGACAGCGGGTGAGATTGCATCTATGGCCGCATCTAAATCGTAAGCTTTGCAGGCCAAGAGTACCGCATCGAAGGCAGTATTAACCTCGGTCAGAATCCGGAGCGGTTCTCTCAGATCACCGAGAGGACTGCTTATCACCAGGCCCGTTTGGGAAAGCCGCTTGGCCCGCGCCGGTCGCACCAAAAACGAGACATCGACCCCGGCTGACGCCAGTCGCCCGCCGAAATACCCTCCAACGCCACCAGCTCCAAGAACCAATATCCTCATCAGAATTTATTTCTTGTTCACCGCTTAGAGCTGCAAAGCGGAACGTTGATTCGCATTTGCAACGCAAAAATTCAGCGGTGCTACCACGCCGCAACAACGAGAGACGCGCTTGGCAATTCTCTGCCAACTCAACGAGACCGCTCCATTTCGCCTTCAAGCATGATCGCCCGTGAACGGAGCAAATCGCGCCGGGCAACTATGCCTATCAGCCTACCGTCGTCGGGTGACACGACACAGATGCGTCCGGCGTCTTCAGAGATCATCAGCTTTGCAACGAGATCAGCCGGTGTGTTCGGCGTCACAAGGGGAAGTGAGCAATCGGATAGCTTCTCGCCAAGTGTGGTTACATCACACCCACCATTTTGCTGCCAGAGGAGCGCATCAGCACGCGAGACCAACCCTATGGGAATGCCCTGACCATCAACTACCGGATAGCTACGATGACTGGCCTCAATCTCGAAAAACCTGACCGCCTCGTTAATCGGCATCTTCGCGCTAAGAATGTCCGGAGTCGGCGTCATCAGATCGCCGGCCATCCCTAATGCAAGCGGATCGACCGAGAACTCCTGGCTGATGTGCCGACCGCGCCGCGAAATCTTTTCGGTCAAGATGGAGCGCCTGAGAACAAGAACTGCGACCGAAAATGCCGCACCGGACGCGGCGATGGTTGTCGGCAGAGCAACGAAATGTCCGGTCAACTCGACGGCGAAAATTGCCGACGTCAATGGCGCGCGCATTGCAGCGCTCATCACGCCAGCCATCCCAACCATTGCCCAGGGGCCGCTACCACCTGGCAACCAATGTCCTGCGATACCGCCGAGGGCGCCCCCCATGATCAGCAATGGCGCTAATACACCCCCTGACGTACCCGATCCCAGTGCCACCAGCCAAACAACCGCCTTGAGCCCGAGCAGGACAATCATCGCATCGATCGCCAAATCCCCGTCGAGTAGATCCTGGATGGTGGCATAGCCGGCGCCAAGGACGCGTGCATCGATCAAGCCCCCGAGCCCGACCACAATCGCGCCTAGCGCCGGCCACCACATCCAGTGAACGGGCAGGCGGTGAAACCCGTCCTCAATGCGATAAAGTGCTACCGACAGAACACAGGCGAGCGCGCCGGCGAACGCACCGAAGATTGCCGCCAACAGCAAACCCGATGCTCCACCAGAAAGCATTCCTTCAAACGGAAACAGCGAACCGGTCCCGACCAAAAATGGCCGCCAGGCGAATGCTGTCAGCACACTGACGATGACAGGAACAAAACTGCGCGGCTTCCATTCGAACAGCATCACCTCGATGGCGAGCAGGATCGCGGCGGCCGGGGTGCCGAAAATTGCAGTCATCCCCGCTGCCGCACCGGCAACGAGCAGAGTCTTGCGTTCTGCGGCCGAGAGGCGAAAACACTGGGCGAACAAGGATCCGATCGCGCCGCCAGTCATGATGATCGGCCCCTCTGCCCCGAAGGGCCCGCCCGATCCGATCGAAATCGCTGAAGAAACCGGCTTAAGAACTGCAACCCGCAAGGAGAGCTTACTTTCCCCATAAAGGATGGCTTCGATCGCTTCAGGAATTCCGTGGCCCCTGATCTTCTCAGAACCGAAGCGTGCCATCAGACCGACAATCACGCTGCCGACAACTGGCGCGAGAACCATCACGGGGCCGGTAGCGGCGTCGATAATCATTGCCGGCTCTGCTGACACCCTCTGAAACCAAAACAGGTTGATCACGAATGCGATCAGATGCAGCAATGCCCATGCGGCGATCGCCCCCCCAGCCCCCGTCACTAAAGCCATAATCGCAAGTATCACCATGCGACCGTCAGCAGTGTGATCCGCAAGGTGTATACGTCGAGGGGCGGAGTGTGAGGACCTGGCGCGCTTGTCTTCGATCATATTTTCACCCGAAAGCCAGAACGCCATCTATATCGTGTTACGACATAAAGCAAGCTTATGGGTCATGATGGAAGAACTTGATGATGAAGACTATGCGGTCCTCGCGAGATTCCGTTTTGAGATCCGTCGTTTTCTGCAATTCTCTGAACAGGCGGCGCGATCTGCTGGATTGACGGTCCAACAGCATCAAGCCCTGCTCATAATTCGGGCGTCAGAGGGAGGTGATATTCACATCGGCGACCTTGCAGATCAGCTACTGCTTAAGCCCCATAGCGCGTCCGAGTTAACTACAAGACTTGCCGAACGCGGATACATTGAGCGTCGACCCGGCAACTGCGATCGGCGAGAGGTCAGAATTAGTCTGACGGCCCAAGCTCGCTCTATCCTGGCCTCCCTTTCTGCAGCGCATCGCGCGGAACTACGCCGCTTGCGACCCCTGCTCCAACGGCTTTTAGACGCGATGTAGAATTAAACGAATCCATCCTTGCGAATCTATTCGAGACCATTGTTGGACCGCATTAGGCCATGCCGACGTTGGTCGTCTCGCCCTCGTAGGCTTTCGGCGGCCAGCAGCCATGTTCCGGACAAGGCCGACTCTCGACTATACCGAGCTACTTTGATGCTCAACCACTTCTAATTGACACGCCTCCGCATCCCGGGCTTGCAAGGCTCGATAATCAAGCTCGCAGATCAATTGGCGGCAGATTAGGCGACTCTAAATCGTCTAGTCCCCACACCAGTCTCGACGCGAAGGGCAAGACCTGTCGCGACAGAAATAGGGCTCGGCAAGCCCCTCCCCGATCAATATGTCGCCTGCCCTACGGCCGTTGACGGTAAGCACACCGCAGAAGCGGCCGAAGTTGCAGCTTCGTGTCCCTTCCGTGCCCGGTGGGCAGGCGCACGGGACGCGGCGCAGGTTGGTAGAGCCCGCTGTAACCAGAGCCCGAAGCCGGTCACGAGCTCGACGCGCAAGCGCACGCTCTTCAGAGCAGTCGCCGTGGATTTCCGGTGTGTTGAACCCGACGAGTCTGAAAACGCCCTCAGAGGTCTCGACAGTATCTCCATCGAGGACTGTGATGCTCGCCGACTTACCCCGGTGTCCAATCTCAATCTGGCGGGAGCTGAACATGAGCCATACCGCTCCAGCACTCAGGCCAATCAGGATGAGCAGGAGAGACACGGCCTGAAGGCTCATCCGTGGGCCGTGTCTTTGGCGGCGAACAGTCGGACGGGTATTCCGCCCCTTCTTCCTGAAGTCCCTTCGGATCACTCTGCCCATACGGATAGCTGTAGCGCCTTAGCGGTAATCAAGCCTTTAGCGGACGGCTCGATCTTCTCTCAGCTGGCGAAGTTCCTGTCGCAGCTGTTCAAGCTCCATCGCCTGTTGGTCGTTGGCCGCTTTCAAATCTTGGACCGCCTGTACCAGGAGCGGCGTCAGCCGGCCGTAATCGACCGACCAGGGCTGCGCGTCCTTCTGCAGCGGCGCTTGGCCGTCATCGCCGTTGGTGGCGACGGCTTCCGGGAACACCTCTTGAAGCTCCTGGGCGATGAAGCCGGTTTGCACGGTGTGGGATGGGTCGGACCGATAGGTGAAGTCGCGAACCTGCACCTTCATCAGGTCTTCGAGTCCGAAGCGGGTCTCGACGATATCCGCCTTCGTGCGCCTGTCGGAGACAGCGGTGTAAACCATCGTATTGGCGCCGGACTGGCTGAGCGAGCCGAGGACCGTGCCGTCCGGCCGCGTGAACTGGATCAGCATCGCGCCGCTACCGGTACCATCGACGCCGGCGACGACTTGCAGTCCATGCGCCGTGGTCGCATTGCCGGTATTGGCGACGCGCGCGGCATAGCTCGACGTGTCCGAGGTCACGACATCCAGAGTGTGGTCCGGTTCGTCTGTGCCGAGACCAAGACGTTTGTTCGCATTGTCCCAGAAGAAGTTGGAGGTGTCCCCCCCGAGGCCGCCGGCGGCGGCTTTGAACTGGATGGCTCCGGTGCTGCTTGCGGCGGTTGTCCCGCCGAGCGTCGTGCTAGGGATCCAGCTTGCCCCATCGAACACCAAGGCTTGCCCGCTGCTTGCATCACCGATGCTCACGTCGCTCAGGCTGGCGAGGGTCGCAACGCCTGTCTGCAGCTGGCTTTGGAAGCCGGCATATTGGCAGAAGGTGACAGCCACGTTTTTGGGGCGGGTTTCGTCGCCTCCTAACTCTCTCCAGCCACCCCGAGAGCTCGCACTCCAATAGCGGTATACAGCGTTGTCGTTGCCGCCGTCATTATAATGCGTGTGTGCCTTAAACTCGTCTCCTTGCGGGTCGCCCGGCGACCGCGTTCCATCCGGATCATTCCCCGCTCCGTTATCAATCCCCCGCAGGAAGCGGCCGCGAGCAGCTTGGTACTCACTCCAGCCAGCTGGGCAGCTGGACGCCGCGAAGGCGGCGATGGTGCCGGTGGGAACGCCAATGCCGATATTGCCCCAATTGGAGCCATCGCACACCTGCATGGTGCCGCTGGTGTAACGCATGGTGCCGGTTGCGCCGGTGTTACAAGTCCGTGTCGTGGCCGCACTGGTGAATTGCACATAGGTGGATGAGATGGTGGTGGCGCTGACCCTTCCCGTGGTGAGGGTCGGCAGATAGCTCCCGCCACTGCCAAGATACCCCCAAGTCGTGCCGCCGGTGCTGAGGCTGATGATGCTGGTGGCGCTGTTTGTCGTTACCGCCAGCGTGCCGGAGGTAATGCGGTCGCCAAGGGCAGTGCTGTCGCCGGTTGTGCTGACCACCCAGCCCGAGCCGTCAAAGCGAATGAGGTCGCCAGCCGTTGCGCCCGAGGTATCGACATCGCTGAGATCATCGAACCCGCCAACACTGCTGGTCGTGCTTGGCACCCAGCTCGCGCCGTCGAACACCAAGGCTTGGCCGCTGCTTGCCCCGCCGATGCTGACATCGCTGAGACTGGCGAGGATCGCCACGCCAGTCTGCAGCTGGCTTTGAAAGCCGGCGTATTGGCAGAAGGTGACAGCGACGTTCTTTGGCCGGATTTCATCCGCCGCTCCATATTTGGAGTTAGAACCAGAGGCTCTGAAAGCGGCGACGACTGAAGTTTGTCCTGTCCCTGAATGTTGAACTGAGAAGGACTCAGCTGTCCCTCCACCACCACTGGAAAATGCACCGGCAGGGTTTCTAGGACCAATGACGCTATTTGCTGATGTGCGCGCGATCTCAAACTGACCGGAAATGTCGGGCGCAGCATCGCCTTGTGCGCCACCCGGGGTCCGTGTTCCATCCGGGTCATTCCCCGCGCCATTATCGATCCCCCGCAAGAAGCGGCCACGGGCCGGCGTGTATTCGCTCCAGCCAATTGGGCAGCTGGACGCCGCGAACGCAGCAATAGTGCCGGTGGGAACGCCGATGCCGATATTGCCCCAGCTGGAGCCATCGCAAACCTGCATCGTGCCGCTGGTGTAGCGCATGGTGCCGGTCGCGCCGGTATTACAAGGTAGCGTGGTGGTCGCGCTGGTCAGCTGTACGTAGCTCGACGAGACATGCCGGCTGCGGACGCTCGTCGCCGAGATAGTCGGCAGATAGCTTACCGCACTGCGAGGTAACCCCACGTGGTGCCGTTGCTGGAGAGGTTGATGAGGCCGGTCTCGCTGACCGCCGTCACCGCCAGCGTGCCGGAGGTGATGCGGTCGCCAAGGGCGGTGTCATCGCCTGTTGTGCTTACGACCCAACCCGAACCGTCGAAGCGAATGACGTCCCCGGCCGTCGCGCCCGTAGTGTCGACATCACTCAAATCATCGAAGCCACCACCGCTGCTAGTCGTGCTCGGCACCCAGCTGGCGCCATTGAAGACCAGTGACTGGCCCGCCGTTACGCCACCGATGGTCACATCGCTGAGGCTGGCGAGGGTCGCCACGCCGGTCTGCAACTGGCTTTGAAAGCCGGCGTATCGGCAGAAGGTGACGGCGACGTTCTTTGGCCGGATTTCGTTCGCTGCACCGTATTTGGCGTTAGAAGCAGAGGCATCAAACGATACCCTGCGCGTTAAAGAAGAGTTCGCTATATTTCCGCCTTGTGCATCTGAGAGCGTCGTAAAGGCGCCCGTGGCGGCGAATATGTAGCCATCAATGCCCAGCCCGCCCGTAATATTCGGCGCAGCGTCTTCCTGGCTGCCTCCTGGGGTCCGCGCGCCCTCCGGGTCATTCCCCGCCCCGTTGTCAATCCCCCGCAGGAAGCGGCCACGCGCCGGCGTGTATTCGCTCCAGCCTGTGGGGCAGCTGGAAGCCGCGAAGGCGGCAATGGTGCCGGTGGGAATGCCGATGCCGATATTGCCCCAGCTGGAGCCATCGCATACCTGCATCGTACCGCTGGTGTAGCGCATGGTGCCGGTCGCGCCGGCATTGCAGGTCAGCGTCGTGGTGGCGCTGGTCAGCTGCACATAGCTCGACGAGACATGACGGCTGCGGACGCTCGTTGCCGAGATGGTCGGCAGATAGCTCACCGCGTTGCCGAGGTAGCCCCAGGTGCTTCCGGCAGCGCTAAGGCTGACGATGCTGGTTGCACTGTTCGCGGTAACCGTGAGGGTGCCCGAGGTGATACGGTCAGCAGGCGCGGCAGAGCCGCCAAGCGGCTGCCAGCTGTCAGCCTGGTCGCAATACTCGAACTGATGCGTAGTAGAGTTGTAGTCGATCGTCCCTTCCTGGCCGTCGGGACTGGTGCAGTCGGCCACAGCGACGGCACTCCATGCCGCCAGCCAGACCACCAGGCCGAGCAGACGAACGGGCGCGAGCGATTTCATTGTTTTGATTTGCTTACGGGTAACTTTCGCAGGTTGCTCAGCCGCCCTCAACTGCGCTGCGCAATTCTTGTGCTATCCTGAACGCATGATTGCAGAGCGACGCCGGGAGCTGGACGAGCAGATTGAGGCTCTGGCCCGCATGGCGTCGCGCTCACCGTACGAATTGCTGCGTCGGCAATGCCTCGCTGTCGTCTCCGACACGATGGACTTCATCCGCGAAGTCACCGGAACTATGCCGCCGCAGTGTCAGCCGGATATCGACCGGGCGTTCAATCTGGCGCTCGATGCGGATGCGCCGCGCACGCTGCACGCGCTGCAGCAGGCGCTCGATACGATTGATCGACTTCTTACGTGTGTATCCCCGCCTGCTCCACTGCCACAAACGTCGATCAAGCTACCGCGAAAAGACGCTGACCCGCTGTTAGCGAGGCTGCGTAAAACAAAGGTGCCTAGCGATTAGGCATCTTGTGGTTGAAATGGTCTCAGCCTAAAATCGTCACGGGCCACCATTCAGTTGGCGAATAAGGCGGTAGCTGCGCCGCGCCGGGCGCAGTCAAATACCACGTCCTCTTCGGTGGGACGCCGCCGAATAGACCGGATGGCCCCTCCATCCTCATGGCGGCTGCTGCCCCGGACCCGCTATTCCCAACTCTTTGCAATAATGCGCGCCCGCTGACAGGGCACGACCCGCCTCCCCGGTCTCTGCTTCACCGTCTCATGGAAGGCGGCGTAGGCGACGAGCAACTGGTCGGCCCCTGCCATGACGTCCTCGACCGACCAGCCATGATCCTCCAGAACCTCGATCCGGAAGGTGAATTCCTGCCCCTCTTGCATGGCGAGAGATCAGAACAAAATAGGAACACGGTCAAGCGGGATCGGCAGGTGAGAGCTGCTAATCGGGCAGGTCCACCTTCAGGCGGATCATTTCGCCCGTTAGGGCGCTCTCGGTATCGCCATGCTGATAAACGCCGATTGCCAAAAGCGCTTCCTCGTCGCTGGAGAGAAGGAAGTACTGAAGAGCCTGGCGGGCGCGGGCCCCGGCTTCTTCTTGGGTTTTGCCGGTACCGTCTTCGTCCTGAGATACGTGGCATGGCCAATGATAGTCGCTCATCGCGGATCACCGATTTACAGAACGACCCAAGGTCAGCGATCGCTGACCCAGCGTGGACGTTTCTCGCGCCTTCCCGCTTCCTCAGCCGCACATACGCTCAGCCTCATGAACTCGACCTCACGACGGAACTGCCTGCAGCCCTTTGGATCCTGTCTGATCCAGCTGTTTAGTCCTTCGTAAACAGTTTCGCGGAGTGATCTCCAGTTTTCTTGTTTGGAGGCTAACCGCTCGAAATGCCGCAGTTGGTCGTTGGATGAGGCATCGTTCAGCTCGGGCATAAAGCGACGCACGAGCTCGAAGTAGGCTTCGGCGAAGAGCACCGGACAACGCGAAACGAGCAACATCAAATTGGACTTGTGCTCTGCGTGGCGCTGCGTCTCCCATTTTGGGTTGTACTCTCTGCCCGGAAGAGAACTGCCAAGTACCGGATAACTCTTCACGAGGACCGCGATCATCTGCTGAAACACATCAGGCTTGGTCCGTCGTAAAGCGTTGAGAGCGACCAGGAGTTCTTGGATGATTGGCTTCATCCGATCCGCCGACGCGCGTTCGTACACCCTGGATAGGAACTCTTCGCTCTTATTCCTCAGCTCTGGGTCGTTGACCATGGCAACAGAGAGGTATTCTCGAAAAAGCACTTCAGGATTTGCCTTGCCCCAGATGGTCAACCGCATCGATAACTCGTTGGCCAACCTCGCCTGCTCCGCCGAAAAGCGGACCGTCTCTGATTCGCGATTTTCGGGTGCGGTCTGCACCCGGCGCATCGTTCGTGGTGGCTCCGATTGCGACCGGGATCGCGTGACCGTCTCACCAATCTTGCTGCCAACAGCGTAGCCAACATTCCACGCTGCGCGCCTCAATATATGCTCCCAGCCCATCCCGTCCCCCGGCTCTGACGCACAAGCCAACCTTTATGCGTTGCATCGCGTGAGAGCACAACCCGATGCACCGGCTCAGCCAGGCTGGTGCTGACTTCTCCTCCTTTGGATATCTCCTGCGTCCGATGGGCTCCCCTCCTCTGCGGCCAAGGAAGGTCGGGCGGTGTGAGCCACGGTACGGTCTCGCCAAGGGGTTTCCCCGACTTCCTCGGCATATGCCACGTGCAGCCGGGCGATGCCCCTCCCCTATGGCGATCCCGTCCCAGCCGATGGCTCTTCTGACCGCCGACAGGCCGCAACGGGTGTGGCCTTCAACCAAACAGGAGATAGCCACCATGGCCAATCAGCAAACCACCAACCGCACACCTACGCACGACATTTGCCACGTGCGCGGCGAGGGCAAGAACGCCTTCTGGACCAAGATCGGCGCCGCCTGGATCCATGAGGACGGGCAAGGTCTGAACCTCAGTCTCGACTTCGTGCCGACCAGCAATGACGGACGCCTTGTCATCCGCATTCGCAAGGAGAAGGCCGAGTCCACAAAAGGAGGAGCGGCCTAATGGACCTCTCCGCGAACGACCGCGCATTCCTGCGCGGTCAGTTCGGGGAGACCCACCCCGGACTGACGCCCCATCAGTTCGACGATCTCGCAGAGGCGCTGTTCGCCGAGCACTACAACAACAATCCCGCCTACACGTGGGACGCTAACGAAAGCTGCGATCGATGATGCTCCTACTCCATCCCTCGACAAACGCGTTCCGGAGACCGGCACGACTCTTAAATCCCAACGAGATCGTTACGGAAACCGCCCACGCCTTTCGCATGGGACCGCGGATCCATCCCAAGCGCGCCGCGTACGAGTTTTATCCGACACCCCCAAAGGCCACCCGCGCGCTACTCTCCGCAGAAGAGTTCGACGGAAGTATCTGGGAGCCCGCCTGTGGTGAAGGCCATATTGCCAAAGTGCTTCTTGAGAACGGCCACGACGTGGTGTCCACCGATCTCGTCGATTATGGCTTCGGTGAAGCGGACCGCGACTTCCTTGGCGAGCGGCGACCGCTCGCCAAGCACATCGTCACCAATCCCCCCTATGGTCGTGGATTGGCCGATGCGTTCGTGCGGCATGCTTTGCGTCTGACCAAAGAGACCGGAGGCAAGGTAGCCATGCTGATGAATCTGAGCGGCCTGTGCCATCCCATCCGACATGACTTCTACGTGGGAAATCCGCCTGCGGTTATATACGCCCTCGACGAATGTGCCTGCTGGTCCTACGGGGATCCAGGCCGGGCGACCACGTCGATCGCCAAACAGCGCTATTGCTGGATGATCTGGCGACACGACTATCCCGGAGCGACAGAATTTCGCTGGTTATCGACGCGAGAATTCAAGTATTGACTCTTCCCACGGGAAGATATGATCGACGATAACACCCTTGCCCGTAGGTAAGAACTCCCAGCGGAGACTGTTAGCGTGGATGACCACGAGTCAGGCGATCGCCGTCCTGCAGATCAGGAAATGGCACGGGTTCTCAAAACCGCTCCTCTTCGCATTGCTTCAGGTATCGATCCGTCATCCGGGTCGATTGCACGCTGGAACCACGGAGAGCTCCACGATGTCGTAGAGCCGATGATCGATCACGTGGTCATGACGTATATCGGTACATCGCAACGTTTGGAACGGCGATCGGGCAAACACACATCATCGGGTATGGCTCGGCCGGGGGCTGTGACGATAATCCCCGCCGGGTCGAGTGCTCGGTGGGACATATCGGGTAATGTCGACGTTGTGCAGCTCTACCTTCCCCAGGAGACTCTCACTCGTATTGCGACCGAGGCGGATAAAGCCGCTCAAGCTCTGCTTCTGGAAAGAACGGGCCATCCTGATCCGATCACCTCACGGCTGCTTGCCACTGCCACTGAGGCCCTCGACGGAAGCGCAGCGCTGGATTCTCTGTTTCGTCAGCAACTGACGGAGCTTTTGGCAACACGCGTCCTGTCCGCACACACCGGCATTCCAGAGGTTTCCCACCTGCACTCGGGAGGCCTGCCGCCACACGTGCTTCGCCGCTCCATCGACCGCCTGAGGTCAGAGAGCGAGACGGATGTTTCTCTTGCCGCCTTAGCCGCGGAAGCCAGACTTTCCCGCTTTCATTTCTGTCGTGCCTTCAAGGCGAGTACCGGATTGTCGCCCCATGCCTGGCTACGACAACACCGGTTGGAGCGAGCCATGGCTATGCTTCGTGATCCATCGATGTCCGTGCTCTCGATTGCACTGGAACTGGGCTATGGCTCCCAGACGGCTTTCGCGGCCGCATTCAAGCGGCTAACGGGTGTTTCACCGACCGACTGGCGACGCGGCGCTTCATAGGCCGCAATTCCGCTTCAACCGAGCAATTCCGCTGGCGCAGCGTCAAACGGGCCTCGCTAGATCATCGACTGTACCCACGCCGATGATCGACGGAGTCAGTTGATGAACGCGAAACACCTGATCAATCAATTTCTCGGAGAGGCTTGGCGAGAAATCCTCTCCAACGTGTTCGCATATGCAATGGCTACAGCTGTCGCCGCCGCATCGGTGTTGGGAGGAAGCACTGAAACCTCCCGATGCTCGATCGAAAGGAGCGGCAACATGCCAACAATCAACACTCAAGATGGCGTCCAGATCTTTTACAAAGATTGGGGCCCTAAGACAGCTCAGCCAATCGTATTTCACCATGGTTGGCCACTGAGCGCGGACGACTGGGATAACCAGATGCTCTTCTTTCTTGAGAAGGGCTACCGTGTGGTCGCGCACGACCGTCGCGGTCACGGCCGGTCCAGCCAAGTCAGCGATGGCCACGACATGGACCACTACGCGACGGACGTCGCAGCTGTGGTCGACCACCTGGATCTTCGTGATGCTATTCACATCGGCCATTCGACGGGTGGCGGTGAGGCGACCCGTTATGTCGCCCGCCATGGAAAAGATCGCGTGGCGAAACTCGTGCTCATTGGCGCAGTACCCCCTCTCATGCTCAAGACACCGGCGAACCCCGAGGGCCTGCCTATCGAAGTCTTCAATGGCCTCCGCAAGGAGCTGGCCGCAAACCGATCGAGTTTCTACCTCGATTTCGCGAGCGGTCCCTTCTACGGCTTCAATCGTCCGGGAACTGAGCGGTCACAACCGGTTATTTGGAACTGGTGGCGGCAAGCGATGACCGGCGCAGCCAACGCCCACTATCTGGGAATCAAGGCCTTCTCCGAAACGGACTTTACGGACGACCTGAAACTCATCGAGGCACCGACACTGCTGATGCATGGCGACGACGACCAGATCGTCCCACTCGTCGCCTCGGCTCCGGTGGCTGAGACCCTCCTGAGAAACCGCACCTTGAAGATCTACCAAGGTTTCCCGCACGGCATGGCCACCACCCATGCCCAGTCCATCAATAGCGACCTGCTTGAGTTCGTCAGAGCCTGACGGCCCCTCGTCACACCCCAGTCCCGGCGGCGACCACCGCCTCAGTTAGCCAGCATTCTAGAGGAACTTCTCTCATGCGAATCGCAATCATCGGTGCCGGGTTTGCCGGCATGTACGCGGCACTTTCTTCCGCACGCCTGCGCGACATAAAGGGCGTCAAGCCTGATGAGCTTGAGATCGTGCTCATCTCGCCCGTTCCGCACCTTGCCGTCCGCCCACGACTATACGAACCGAATCCCGAAGTGATGGCGGCGCCTCTGCACGACGTCCTCAGCGCCATCGATGTCACGTATGTGGAAGGCAGCGCCAAGGGCATCGATACAGTGGCGCGAACCGTCCTGGTGCAATCGCCATCCGGCGAGGAGCGCTCCCTGAACTACGATCGGCTAATTATCGCCACGGGCAGCCGGCTGTTTCGGCCTGACATTCCGGGAGTGGCCGAACACACGTTCAGCGTCGACCAGCTCGACGAGGCTGTTGCGCTCGACCGTCACCTTAAAGCTTTGGCCGATCAACCGGAGTCGAAGCGGCGTAACACCATCGTCGTTGCGGGCGCCGGCTTTACGGGGCTTGAAGTCGCAACCGAAATGCCGGCTCGCCTTCGGCAATTGTTCGGCGACGATGCGGACATCCAAGTCGTCATCGTAGACCGCAACGAAGCCGTGGCTCCTGATATGGGACCAGGTCCGCGCCCCATCATCGAGCACGCGCTTCGCGAACTTGGTGTCGAGGCCCGTGTGGGGGTTGGCATTGCCTCGGTCGACGCCGGCGGAGCGACCCTCACCAGCGGTGAGCGCATAGAGAGCTCGACAGTCATCTGGGCGGCAGGCATGCGCGCCGCACCGCTGACCGCGCAAGTTCCCGGTGAGCGTGACAATCTAGGGCGCTTGCTTGTTGACCGCGAGCTTCGCGTTGAAGGTGTTCCAGGTGTCTACGCTACGGGCGATGCTGCAAAAGCAGCCTGTGATGACAAGGGCAACTATGCGCTGATGTCCTGCCAGCACGCGACCCGCATGGGGGCGTTTGCCGGTCACAATGCAGTGGCCGACCTTCTGGGAGAGCCTCTCATGCCCTACCACCAAGAGGCCTACGTCACTTGCTTGGATCTTGGGACCGCTGGTGCCTTACTCACCCGCGGCTGGGACCGACATGTGGAACTCGTTGGCGCCGAGGCGAAGAAGTTAAAGCAGGAGATCAACACAATCTGGATCTACCCGCCGAAACCGGTACGAGCTGCAGCTCTTGCTTCGGCAGAACCTCAGCGGGTCACGGATCTCTGATCTCAATTAACTAAGGAGCGGCCGCTACCTTTGCGGTTCGCTCCTTAGTTGTCTCCTCCATCTCGAGGATCTTTTCCGGCGCGATTGGCAACTCAAGCTGCGGATCAAGTCCGTGCTCATAATGATAACGCCGGGACTTACGGCGGCCGTCGCCTTTGATCTCGGCTCTCCATGATCGCAAGCCACCGGCCTTGACCATGTCGTCGAGGGCTTTGCGACACTTGCTCCGGAAGTCGCGACGGGTTTCCGCGCTCTCATGCGGCCCCCAGAGATCCCGACCCACGAGCTCGGCCAGACGGTCTTCATCGACCCAGCTGTGCTTCTGGAAACTGTCGATGTAGGGCCAGAAGGATTTTGCGTAGTCGGAGCCAAGGGCGAACTGCACGTCGGCATTGAGGCTCACCAGCTTCGCCGACACCACCATGGCAGCACTCCACTCGCCGTAATAGACGCAGACCCGGTCGTCGAGACCGAGGCCCGTCCACTCCACGTCGTGGAGCATGTTGCCCATCTTGCCGCCATCCTTCGGCAGCTTGCCTTGGCGGAACTTCTCCAGCAGGCGCTGTTCGTCCCCCTCATAGATCGTCACCACCACCTTCTTGATGTCCTCGAAGGTATAGTGGAGGGCGGCAACATTGTTCACATGCTGGGTGAGCCCCATGCATTTGAGGAGCTCCCGCCAGCTGGTCTCCACCTTCATATAGTTCCGCAAGCCCAGGGTCGCGGAGGGATCCCTGACCGTCTCGCTCTCGTGGCCCAGCCGGAACACGGCATAGAGCGCATCCCTGTGCTGGGAGCCGAGCTCGCGGCCGCTCACCCGCACCACGGAATGACCGCGCACGATGTAGAGACGCTCGAAGGATGAATCGGTGATCAGACCGCGGCGCTTCGGAGCGAAGGCGCTGGTGCGTGCAAGCCGTGCGGGCACCTTGGACGGTCGGTTCCGCCCTCGCCTGTTGCCCACCCGTTCGAGCCGCTTCTTCTCGGCGTCGGAGAGCTCGCGGGAGGCAGGCGCGTTATTCATGTGTCCGAATCGTAATCTGATCACCGGAACGGCGGCAACAGATTTGGGAACGGTCGCCACATAATTGGGCAACCATCTGTGTGGTCGCCGCAACCGACATGGATTTGAGCCTGGATGACCGAGGCGTTCGGTCTCGGGAACAGCCGCCACATTCCTCGGAACAGCCAGCACAGATCCGGGAACGACCGCCACATCTCTTCGCCGTCCAGCTGCCGAGCCGGTCGCTATCCCATTGAAATATTGTCCGCTGCTCGCCGCATCAGCATACCGGGAAACGGGGTCGCAGATCTCGGAAGCGAGGGCACATATCTCGGAAGCCGAGCCACAGTTTTGGGAAACGTCGCCACAGGGCTTCCGAAACCCTTCGAATGTTCAGACGCTTACCCGCTCTAAGAGACTTCCTAGAGACTATTAGAGAAAGAAGAGACCGCCCCGGCTGGGGATAAGTGCGCTCCCACACCATCCGAAAGGATGCTTTGGCTGAACAGAGAGTTCGGGAAAGACGCCGATGGCTTACGTCCCTCGCCAACGAAGGTGCCCCCAAAGCTTGGATTGGGGCGATCCCTCACTCCTTGCGGAGATGGTGGCCTTCGGCCGCTTTATTATCGGCTAGGCAGCGACCCGATCTGTGGCGGCCGTTCCCGTTTCGATCAGCCCGACATTCGGGAAGAAGAGTTGCGACCGATTGCGGCGCGTGGGCAAACCGCAATCCGTTGCTAGCTCTCGAAAGCGGTCACGAAAATCCGCCTCTGCCAGAGCAGCCGCGCCACTTCCCGCCGCCCATCTCAGATAGTCTCCGAAGAGAGCAGAGATGCTGAGTCCTTCCCCTTGTCTGGGCTCCAATCGCTCCAGCGCGAACTCTTCCACGGCGCCGATCTCGCGTGACGATCCCACCTCGCCTGGGCCGGACTTCCGCCAGGGAACGGTCGCCACGTAGAGTCCCAAGCTGCTCCCCAGCTCGAACAGGCTCCCCACCAGGATCAACAAGGAGAGACGCACACTGTCTTGGTCAGTGGTCCAGCCGGCGCTCTTCGAGATATTGCTGAGTGCAACGAGTTGGGGGTCGGAGCGACCCTCTGCTCCAGACGCCCCCAATAAGCTCAACTCCGCGCGCATCTCCGTTAATCTCTGCCCGATCTTTTCGGCCTCTTCCGCCCGTGTCAATTCAAGTTGCAGCGCCGCCTCTTCAGCGCAGGAATGACGCGACCAATTTCCGCCCGTGGTGCAGTTCTGCGAATATTTACCGACCGTTGTCTTGCCCAGAACCCGCGCGTAAACGGTCTGGATATCGGCGGAGATTTCCTGCTTGCTCCGCTGAACACCCAGTTGCTCTTGGCGCGCTTCGAGTCTCGTAATCTCTGCCATGACGGCCGACCGCGCTTGTGCCGAGCTTACGCGTACCGCTTCAGAGTGAGCGCGGAGTTGAGCCGCATAGCCGATGCCCGCCGTGAGCGAATAGCTGCTGCATACGACGAATAGTACGGCTCCTGCCGTCACCGCCAGCCACTCGCCTTTGCGCCAGGCCGACCAAGCGAAGAAGGCGAGCATCGCCTTGAGCCCATCAGCCAGCGCAGCGCCGCTACCGAAGATCAGCCCGTCAAGTTCACTATCGGCCATCCGATATGCCATACGGAAATTGAGGGTCGCGCTGACAGCGATCAATCCAAGGCTCATCAGAATCCCGCCGACCACCATCAAATGGGTAAGGCCGCTAGATATCTTGATCCGCACGGGTCCCTCCTTCCGTCGTTTCACTCCTGGCAGCAACCAGTGCGTCGCGAACGGCCTGCTCGATCGCGCGTTCGCAGAAGACGTTCTTGTCCGTACCGGACAGACGCTTCAATTCGTCCAGCTGACGCCCAAGACCTTCGCTTACTCGCAAGTTCAGGCGCACCCGGTCACCACGATAATCTCTGCGTCGACCCTGCCCCTTCTCTCCAGCGACGAAGCGGAAGCGCCGGCGCAATTGGGATAGCCGTGAAGATTGGCTCATGGCTGGGTCTCCGTCCGGAGACTTCTCCGTGTCTCCAAGTGTGCGGAACGACAAGTGTACGGAACGACATGTGGACTGGTAGGCGGGTCTCCGTCTCGACCGCATTTCCATATGTCGGCATGGCCTTCTGGCGATATGTCCGAATGTGCATCCCGCCGACTGGAAAAGCGTGCATGTCTCCGTCCTGCCGTATGGCGTTTCCTCCATACGGGAAGGCATCCATCTCTCCGGACGGGTAGGAGTCCATGCCGACGGATGAGGGGGCTTTCCGGATGGACGCATTGGCATCTCTCCACATGGCCGTCTCTCCGCATCGCCATATGTGCAACACCCCTCATGGCGAACTGGAGGGGTGTTCGGGAGGTCTGCTTGACCGGCCGGGTCACGCGGCAAATGATTCTTCCATGAAATCCCGCACCCGACCGGACAGCACGCAACGCGTCATCACTTTCGCTTCCTCCAAGGGAGGTGTCGGCAAGTCGACCTTCTGCGCCGCCATCGCCGGCGCCCTGGCCAGCAGAGAAGGGAGGGTCGCGATCCTCGACCTCGATCAGAACCAGACCCTTTATCGCTGGCATCGGCAGCACGGCGGCTTGCTGACCGGCATCACCGTCCTGGAGGCCGTCCCCGACAGCTTCAATCAGAGCCTGGCGAGTGCGAAGGAAAGTGGAGCGGACATCATCCTGATCGACGTTGCCGGTGCATACGAGGCGACCATGATCAAAGCGATCGCCGCCTCCGATCTCGTCGTCACGCCCGCGAAGCTCTCCGAGCCCGATCTGCGCGAGGCTGCCAAGCTGTTGAGCGAGGTCAACGCCTTCAATCAGCGCTTCGGCTCGTCGATCCGTCACCGTCTTCTGGTCAACGAGGCCGACTGCCTCAATCCGCTCTATCAACGGCACGCTCTTGCCGAGCTCGATGGCTCCGCCCTGAAGCGCTTCGCCCATTTGATGATGCGCCGGGCTCCCTATCGGGAGATCTTCATCTCGGGCATGCCGCCGCACCTGGCGGACAAGGGAAGGGGACCAGTCAAGAAGGCCATCGCCGAGCTGGACACCATCGTCGACGAAGTTCTGCAGGTCTTGTCCCAACCAACGAAAGCTAGAGCCGCATGAGCGATACCAAGCCGACCTTCTCATCGCTTGGCCTCCCCAAGGCTGACGAGGAGTCCATCGACGCCTATGCCAAGTCCAGAGGCGTCCCCACCCTTGACCGTAAGCCCAAACCCCGCAGCCCCTCCGTCACCATCCGCACCGACGTGCCCGACTATCTCGCCCAGGCCATGCGCATCGAAGCCGCAAAGACGCGATCCACCCTCCGCTATCTCATCCTCAAGGCGCTGAAGAACGACGGCTGGAAAATCGATGAGGGGGATATCGTAGAGGATGGTCGCCGGCCCGGCGTTCATCGCTGAGACGGCATAGAAATGGACGCCCCTCGACGAGGCGTCCTCCAGCGCAGCTCTCGCTATCACCGACAGGGCCCTGGCTTCCCAGCTGTACCTTGCGAGCAGGTTAGGCAACTTTCGCCTCTTGTGAAAAGATGACGTGCTCATTCTGTACGCAGCGGATCGCATGTTGGGTCCCGATCGTCCTCGGGGCTGTTGCACTTTTGCGGCACGAGGTTCGATGACAGCGCAGCAGCGATGCGCCCACCGATCTGTTCATTGAGAAAATCGATGGGATCTTCCGCCAGGTGAGTGTAGCGCGCCGTGGTTTGAGAATGCTTGTGTCCCAGCAGTTTGCCGATCATCGGCAACGAACCGCCAAGTTCCGCTGCGACGCTCGCATAGGAATGACGCAGATCATGCAGCCGCACGTCTTCTAGGTCCGCTTCCCGGCGAATTCGGCGCCAAGATTTTTGCAGATTTACGAGGTGGCTGCCCTTCTTCTCGCCAGCTATGACAAAGGCGTTACCAGCCAGTTTGGGAACCGCCTCTAGGAGGGTGAGCGCCGCATCGTTCAAGCGGATGACCTTTGCTCCGGTCTTCGAATCCGGGAGCCGCAGCTGGCGCCGAGGCACATCCACGTAGGACCACTTCAAGGTGAGGATCTCACCGAGGCGAGCACCCGTCAGGATCAGAAGTCTGATAGCTGCGATGGAGAAGGGGCTCTCCTCACCGGCTGCATCGCGTCGCGCGAGAACATTGCCTATGCGACCGAGCTCCTCTCCAGAAAGATAGCGCTCTCGCTTCATCTCCCGATACTTGGCGATGCGCCTGCAAGGGTTCTTGCCCTCCTCGCGAAGCTCGTTGGCCTCGGCCCAGCTTATGAAGCTGGAGAACACCATGAGGACGAGGTTGGCTTGACGAGGTGTCGACGCCATACCGCTGTGCATGCGACCTACTTCCCGCCGCATGTCCTCGTCGAGCTTGAGCTTTCCGAGTTTCGGAACGATTTTGAGCCGACAAAGGCGCGTATACTCGGCCTGAGTGCTTGGCTTCAGCTTCGGTCCGTGCTCGTCCAGGAACTGCTCGATCCCTTCCTCCACGGTCACTGGCCGCTTGTCCCTCTTGCGGCTAACGGGCTCCTCACCATCGGCGATGCTGAGCAACAGCCGCAGCGCTTCGCGCCGAGCGCTTTCCAATGTCCAAGGACTGCCAAGACGTCCGATCGAATACCAACGTTGCCGCCCCCTGACCCTGCACTTCAGACAGAACGTGATCGTCTCCCTCTGACGGCGCGCACCGAACCCCTTAAGTTCGCCGTCCCAAAGAAGGTCTCCGGGCGTCATCTTCTTCAGCGCATTTCGTGTCAGCCGATCACCCATATCGTCACCCTCAAAGGGAGAAGAAACACCGCAAATTAGCAACCATATAGCTACCAAATAGCAACCACTTTTGCCGTAAGAGGCCATAACGCGCCGAATAGAAATCGAAAGAAGTATTTGTTTTTAATAGCAAAATTTGATTTTCGGTAATTTCCTATAACGCTCATAATGATATTCCTAATCTGAGGGTCGCTGGTTCGAATCCAGCCGGGGTCACCAACTCTGATTGCGCGCGCTGGCGCCTAGGTCCGCCTGTCCTCGATCTCCAGGGTGACGATCCGCGCCAGCAACGTCGCCGGATAGAGCTGCCCGAACATGGCTTCCACCAGCACGACGCTGCGCGCGATCGGATGCACCGCCGTGATGTCGCCGGAACCGATCCCGGTCAGCACGCCGAAGCTGAAATAGATCAGCACGTCGGCGAGGCTCGCGCTGTCGCTGACCACGAAGCCCTTGAACGCCGTGTCGGACGCAGCACCGATGAAGGCGTAGATGGCGGCGAAAGCGAGGCCCACCGCGAAATAGAGGAGCATGGCTCCCATCACCCGGTGATAGGTCACGCGCCCCGGCCCGAACACCGTGCGTCCGACCTCCAGAATGAGCGCGAGGCTCAGCAGCAACCAGGCAGCCGCATCGAAATACACATCCAGAATGGAAGGCCGGACGAGCCGGTGAATCGC
Source organism: Methyloligella halotolerans (assembly GCF_001708935.1). GTDB lineage: Bacteria > Pseudomonadota > Alphaproteobacteria > Rhizobiales > Methyloligellaceae > Methyloligella > Methyloligella halotolerans. Next base: position 49,106 of record NZ_MASI01000010.1, on the reverse strand, counting down.
CGCAAACCCTGCGAGCAGAATGGCGGTGACGAGCACCCAGATTGCGTAGCGTCTTCCGGTCAGGATAAGCACCGCCCCGGTGAGCACCGCCACAAGCGCAAATCCCACTTCTTGCGCGCCGGGAATTCGCTCCGCGCGAAGCGGCGCGAGCACGAAGAGCAGCAGGGTCAGCATGACCGCGAGGGCGGTGAGCATCGGATCGCGCCATCGCTCCCGCAGCGCGTTCAGTTTCTGATCCATCGCGAACCCTGCCCCTCAGCCGTTGTCGCGACCTCGATTACTTCCCATCGGCGGCCCCCCTTTGCGCATCCTCGAGCTTGGAGATATCGGCCTGGGTGAGTTGCGGCCGGTCCAACTTGACGGTCAGCTTCTCGAGTTTTGCCGAGAGCGGGAACGGCGGCTTGTAGTCCGCGTCGTTGACGCCTGTGAGCGTATCGGAACCGATGTCGAAGCTCTCGTCCCACTGCAGGATCATCGGCAGCGTCTTTCTCCATCTTCTTGGTGGCCACCACCTGTCCGTCGACCTTCAGCGTTCCTGTCCCGGGACGCCCGACACCGCTGAAATCGTTGTACGCCAGCGTACCGGAGCCCATTCCGTCATAGGCGAAGTCGAACGCGACGGTGTGGTGGCCGGGGCTCAGCGCGTCCGGCCCTTCCCACTTCAGCCGTTCGAGATCGACCATGTTCCAGAGGAACACCGGCTTGCCTTCGAGCAGGTAGAAGCCGTAGCCACCGAAGCGCCCGCCCGAGGTGAGGATCATGCCCTCGGCCCCGCCTTCCGGCACATCGATCTCGGCGGTGATCGTATAGGAGGTGTTCAGCAGAAGCGGGGAATCGCCCTGGGGCAGGCCGACCATCGGCCGCGTGTAGACGAATTCGCTGCGTCCGGCCGTGATGTTCGGGCGCGGCGCAACGATGCGGGCCGCCACCGAGGCATCCAGCGGAAAGACCTGATACTTTCTCGCCTCCGCCTCGAACGTCTTCCGCATTTCGGCGACCTTCTCCGGGTGCTGAGCGGCGATGTCTTCCGTCTGGTTGAAGTCCTCGTGCAGATCGTAGAGCTGGAAGACCTGATTGTTCAGCGGATCGGGATTGGCGGGTCCGAAGGCCTGCCAGGGGGCCCGGTTGACCTTCGTGCTCAGCAGCCAGCCATCGTCGTAAAGCGCCCATTGGCCCATCATCTCAAAATATTGGGTCTTGTGGCGCGAAGGCGCCTTCGCGTTCTCCTTATCGAACGTATAAGCGAAGCTCGTCCCTTCGATCGGCGCCTGCTTGATGCCGTCGACCGTGTCGGGTGCTTGGATGCCGGCGACCTCCAGGATCGTCGGCATCACATCGATGACATGGACGAACTGCTTGCGCAGACCGCCCTTATCCGTGATGTGCGCGGGCCACGAGACAACCATGTTCTGGTTGATGCCGCCGAGCCGCGAGGCATTCTGCTTGAACCAGTCGAACGGCGTGTCGAAGGCCCACGACCAGCCGGCCGACATGTGATTGTAGGTCTTGTCCGTGCCCCAGACGTCGTAGAATTTCATCTGTACGTCGACGGGGATCTCGTTCAGGCCGTTGAAGAAGGCGACCTCGTTGGGCGTCCCCAGCGGTCCGCCCTCGGCGCTCGTGCCGTTATCACCGTTGATGTAGATGATGAGCGTGTTGTCGAGCCTGCCGAGATCCTCGAAGGCTTGAATGACCCGGCCGATCTCATGGTCGTTGTAGGCCGAATAGGCGGCGAAAACCTCGACCTGCCGGATGAACAGCTTCTGCGCCTCCGGAGTCAGCTCGTCCCAGGGCTTGAGGAGATCCTTCGGCCATGGGGTCAGTTCGGCATCCTGTGGCGCGATCCCCAGCCGCTTCTGATTTTCGAAGATGCGCTCGCGCAGCTTCTCGTAGCCGTCGTCGAACAGATGCATCGCGTGGATCTTGTCGACCCACTCTTGTGTGGGGTGATGCGGCGCGTGGGTGGCTCCGGGCGCATATTTGATGAAGAGCGGCTTGCTGGGATCCGTCTGATGCATCCGCGTCATCCAGTCGATGGCATCGTCGGCCATAGCGGTGATCAGATTCCAGCTTCCGGGCTCATGACCGAGATACGGGTAGATCTGCGTGGTGTTGCGGAACAGGTTCGGTTCCCACTGATTGGTGTCCCCACCGACGAACCCGTAGAAATATTCGAAGCCCATGCCTGTCGGCCACTGGTCGAACGGCCCGACCTGACTGGCCGTGAAGGCCGGCGTGTTGTGGTCCTTGCCGAACCACGACGTGGCATAGCCGTTATCGAGCAGGACTCGCCCGACCGTCGCCTTGTCCTTCGCAATGATGCTGTTGTAGCCGGGAAAGCCGGTCGACTGCTCCGAGATCACGCCAAAGCCGGCCGAGTGATGATTGCGTCCCGTGATCAGCGCGGCCCGGGTCGGAGAGCACAAAGCCGTCGAGTAGACGTGGGTATAGCGAAGCCCCCCATTCGCGATGTCGTCCATGGTCGGCGTCGGGATGACACCGCCGAACGTGCTCGGAACGCCGAAGCCGGAATCGTCGGTGATGATCAGCAGGATATTCGGCGCCTGCTTCGGCGGCACGACCCTCGGCGCCCACCACGGCGTCGATTGCAGGGCATCGTCTTTGATCACCCCGCCGAACTTCGGGTCTGGCGCGGGCAGTTGCCGGCCGTCGATCGTCGTCGTCGCGCTGGGTGACCCCGGGGTTCCGGTCGTCTCCTGCGCCTGGGCGGCTGTCACGACTGAGGCTAAGGCTATGTAGGCACCGAAAAAACCGGCGCGGAAACCAAGGAAATAACAACGCATCACAACCTCCCATTGCTGAGGATAGCGCTGGCTTTACAAGCTCAATCTCCATTGGCTGCCCGGTCCCGTCGAAGAATGACGCCAGTCCCACGGCAGCGGTCTTCATGTTCGTCTCTCCGGCTCTTGAAGCTGTCCGGTGTCGAGACGGGTCGAGGGGGTGCCGCCTTTCTCAAGCAGCACCCCAACATCGTTGCCGGCTACTCGGCCTTGGTGACCGGCGGAGGATTCCACTTCCCAGTCAGCGCTTCGCTTCTCGGCGCATAGAGCCGCATGGTCAGGTTGAACGGTCCCTTGGGTGCCGGAAGCCAATTCGCCTCCTTGTCCTTCCCCGGACTTTCGGTCTGGAAATATAGGTCGAGGGAGCCATCCTCGTTGAACGCGAAAGGCATCCAGCTCGACACTGCGAACCGATCGAGCGAGTTCGCGACCTGATACCCCTTCGGACCGTAGAGCGTGATCGACCAGAAGGCGTCGACAGGCGGGATCTCGTCCTTGTCGAAATGGATGGTGTAGGTGTTGGAGCCGTCGAGCGGCTTGTCATCCTTGTCGCCGATGTTCAGCGGATAGACGGCATCTTGCGGCAGATTGGCGCCGAGCCCCACCTGGGTGACGATAGCGCGCTTGAGGTAATAGCTGCCGTAAACGCCCATCGTATCGGTGTTCATCGACCACCCGTTCACGACATTCGCCAGCCGCGGAGTCTTCCAAGCCATCAGCTCCTGCGCGGCTTTCGGCGCCTGCTGGATGGCCTTCTTGACCACGGGATCGGCATTCTCGAAATCGAAGCTCTTCCCGCGCTCGATACCGAGACGCTCCATGCGTGACAGGATCGGCTGGTCGGTGAAGTGGGGCGGGTGCAGCTTCAGAAGCTCGGCTGCGTAGGTGAAGAAGGCATCGCCGGACATTGTGTCGACCTGCATCTTGGGGGGCGTCTTCATGTCCACGTTGGAGTCGATCTTCGTCGGGCTGGGCTTCCAGTCCGCGTTGCGCATCTCAGACAGAGGTTTCAGCGTCAGCCCGTCCTGGATCTTGTGGACGGCGCCGTAGTCAGAGGGACCGTCGGTTTTGATCCGCCCGATGATCCAGGCATAGGGCGTCGGCGCATCGACGCGCAGGGTGCCCTCCGGAAGCTCCAGCTTCTCCGCCAGGTCGTCACGCAGATCGGGCCGCCAGCCGGGCGGCGCAATCAGATAGGTCTGCGCCCCCGTGCCGGTGGTCCGCCAACCGGGCGAAGCGAACACGTCGGTCCACATGTCCAGGATTGGCATCAGGTAATAGCGTCCGCCGGTGTCGGGTACTGAGACGACCAGGGCTCCGTTGGTGAGATCCAGCCACGCAGACGAGTAGAGCGTGTCGAAATTCGGTCGCACCACGGTCTTCATCTCGGCAGTGGGATAGGCCGGGACATTGACGAAAACGTTCGCGGGTCCTTTGAACCCATCGACCTTCTCGACATTCGTGGACTGCAGACGAGTCAGGTCCATCGTGACCAGCGAATAGAAATAGAGATACGCCTCCGTCGCGATCGCGTTGGCGTCCTCCTGCGTCATCGCCTTGGCTGGGGTGACGGTCATGGCGACGGTCATAAAGGCGGCCAGAACGACGGCGGGCGCGACCGCGCTTCGAAGTGCCCGAAACGCGTAATCGATACTAAGCATGACGTTTCCTCCTGGTGGTGACGTGCCCTAGTACAAAAAGGCGCGGCGGTAGGTCCGGCGGGCGACGCCTGCGTAGGACAAGGGCGTCAGGGGCCGGCCGATGATGTCGATGAACACGGCGACTTCCGTCGCGGATTCCGGCATCTCGCCTTTAATCACCTTGACCGTGTAGCTGAGGCTATCGCCATCGAGCTTGGGATCCTGCAGCTCAACCACAGTCTGCTTTAGCTCTTTGCCCTCCAAAACGGAGATGTCGGCGTTGGGCGGGTAGGACTTGAAACTGTCGTCCCCCTCGCTCCAGAACGGCACGAACTTGGTCGTCTTCATATTACCCGCGATCCGCTCCGGACGATCAGTAAAAAATACTGTGACGGGACTGACGCCCTTAAGAGTAAGTCTATTGTCGGCGGCATCGTAACTCATGCTGTCGGCACTCTGGACGAATAGAAAATCGGCCTTCTTCGGCTCATCTGCCACAGCGGCCGCCATCCCGAGAAGAACGGCGGTGAGGGTAGCCGAAACGGCGATGCCGACTTGGACTCTGCTAGTCATTGGACACTCCCTAAGCTAAATTATTCGCCTAAAGCAGTGCGCCGAGGGACCCCTGGTGGTGCTCCCATCATGGAACCTGCGGTTGTGCTGCGGTGGCTAGGGACCATGAGCCAATGACTCCGACCAGCCATTTTGCGCCAGTCCCCCATCGGCTTTCGAGCGGCTCGCCCCTGGGCTCCACGCCGGTGATCTGCGTGGTTGCTCTCGCAGGGGTTCCGGCCTTCGTTCGCAATACATTTGGCGATGGCGTTCTTCAGCGGGCCAACGAGGCGGCGCTGCTCGATATCGAAGCGATCGAGGACCAGGATTGCTTCATTCCGCAGCTGACCATGACGACCTTCGCCGAGGCTGTCGCCAAGCAGGCAGGCGAGGAGTTCTTCGGCCTGAAGGTCGCCCCCGCCCTGTCCATCGCGAATTACGGTTGCTGGGGCCAATACATCCTGGGGGCCGTCACCCTCGGCGAGGCCCTGCAGCGGGCCGTCGCTACGGTCGGCTTTCACAGCAAAGGCGATGTGTTCTCGGTCGTCGTGGCGGACGAGCTGGTGCGCGTGAGCTACGGCAGCGCAGCGAAAGGCCAGCCCGGGTACCGGCACGTCGCTTGCGGCTCGGCCGGCGTGGTCCTCAGCATCTGCAAGCTGTTCCTGCCCGAACATTGGCGCCCGCTCCGCATCGAGCTCGACATTCCAAAGCCGAAGCGGCCACAGGACTTTGAGGACATCTTTCAGTGTCCCGTGGCGTTCGACGCCCAGGCCGTTTCGATCTGTCTGGAATCGCACCGGCTCGCCAGCGGACCTGCACGATGCACTCCCAGGGCCTTGATCACGCCGGAGGATCTGGCGAGGTCGCGCGTGGAATGCCTCACCCTCACCGGCCTGCAGGACATCATCGTGCAGCAGATCTGGTCTCAGGTTCTGTCAGGCCACGTTTCCATCGAGAGCGCTGCGCGATCCATCAATACGAGCGTGCGAACATTGCAGCGGGAGCTGCACCGCGAAGGAACCGACTTCCGAAGCATCTCCAACGCGATGCGAACGAAACGAGCGTGCGAGCTCTTACGCCAGACCGATGCCTCGATCACCGAGATCGCCACGGCGCTTGGCTATTCGGACTCGGCGCATTTCGCCCGCGCCTTCCGCCACGCCACCGGCATGGCACCCCAGGAGTACCGGCTGCTCGGCGCTACGGCGAATAACGGGCATGCCCGTAGCGACGTGGAAGACCAGCCTTCCCACCCATAGCCGCCCCCGATTTCAGGGACGCCCTCGTTTGGCCGCGAGCGCGTGCGATTTCAGGCGATGATTTCGCCTGCGCCGGTGCGGCAACGGTCTCTTGAATGGCGTCTCCCCAACGCCTACCTCGGGCTGCGCCCTCTAACTCGATCCGAAGATGCAAGAAGCCACCCTCCCCAGCGGTCAGAATGTTATCGAGCGGCTTCGCCGGCTCGTGGAGTCGCGGCGCTTCACCGGCTTCATCACCGCGGTCATCCTGTTCAACGCGGTGACCCTTGGCCTGGAGACCTGGTCTTATGCCATGGAGGTCGCAGGCGGGCTCCTCGTGGCCATCGACCGGATCGTGCTTGCGATCTTCGTGTTCGAGATGATCGCGAAGCTCCTGGTCTATCGCCAGGCCTTCTTCCGCAGCGGCTGGAATATCTTCGACCTCACCATCGTCGGCATCGCCCTCGTCCCGGCAGCCGGACCGCTGACCGTTCTCCGCGCCTTGCGCATTCTCAGGGTGCTTCGCCTCCTGTCGGTCGTACCCCAGATGCGGTCGGTCGTGGCAGCCCTGATCGGCGCGATCCCTGGCATGGGCTCCATCGCGGCCGTCATGTCGCTCATCTTCTATGTCGGCTCGGTCCTTGCGACGAAGCTGTTCGGCGCCGCGTTCCCGGACTGGTTCGGCTCCATCGGCGCATCGGCCTATTCGCTCTTCCAGATCATGACCCTGGAGAGCTGGTCCATGGGCATCGTGCGTCCCGTTATGGAGGTCTATCCGTGGGCCTGGCTCTTCTTCGTGCCCTTCATCCTCATCACGACCTTCGCCGTGCTGAACCTCGTCGTCGCCGTCATCGTCAATTCGATGCAGACCCTGCACGAAGCCGAGCAGAAGGAGGAGCGCGAGGCCGAACGGCAGATCGTCCATGAGGAGACGGCGGCGCTCACCGGCGAGGTTCGCGCCATGCGCCAGGAGCTGAGCGAGATCAAGGCCCTGCTGGGAGCCAAGGCCTAGGGGCGAGGTCTACCTGGAGAGCGCGTCTCCATGCTCCGCCCGTTAGAAAATCGACCAGCCCGCCCGCTCGGCAAGCCGCTCGAGCACCAGGGTCCCGACCAGCGAATTGCCCTGCTTGTTGAGCGCCGGCGACCAGACTGCGACCGAGGCGATGCCCGGCACGATGGCGAGCAGCCCGCCGCTCACGCCGCTCTTGCTCGGAAGGCCGACCCGGAACGCGAAATCTCCCGAGCCGTCATACTGTCCGCAGGTCAGCATAAGCGCATTGATACGCCGCGCCCGAAGCGTCGAGACGACGCCGGTATCGCGGTGGGTTACCCGGCCGCCCGTCGCCAGGAACAGCCCGGCCTTCGCCAGCTGCCGGCAATCCATGGCGATGGCGCATTGGTGGAAATACACGCCCAGCACAAGATCGACCGCATGCTCGATATTACCGAAGCCGAGCATGAAATTGGCCAGGGCGCGATTGCGATAGCCGTGCTCGGTTTCGGAACGCGCCACCACCGGATCGATGGCGATCGTCTCGTCATTGGCGATGAAGCGCACGAATTCGAGGATCTGGCCGATGGTCTCCCGGGGTTGATAGCCGGACAGCAGGATATCCGAGACCACCAGCGCGCCCGCGTTGATGAACGGGTTGCGTGGAATGCCGTGCTCGTGCTCGAGCTGGATGATGGAATCGAATGGCGTGCCCGAGGGCTCGCGGCCGACCCGGCGCCAGAGATCGTCACCGACCTTGCCGAGCGCCAGGGTCAGCGCAAACACCTTGGAGATGCTCTGGATGGTGAAGGGCTCCGCATCGTCACCGGTGCTGTAGACCCGCCCATCGACGGTCGCGACCGCGATGCCGAGATTGCGCGGGTCTGCTTTCGCGAGCTCGGGAATATAGTCGGCGACCTTCCCCTCACCGAGATAGGGCACGAACTCTTCGTGAACCGCCTCGATCAGCGGCTGGATCTCATCACCTTCAACCACGACACACCCAGTGCCGGCGCGACTTTGCGGCCGGTCTCGCAAATTCCGAATTGACGGCTGGCCACCGCATCGCGGTCAACAGGCCCTCGCCCCTCGCTGCAAGGTCCAACGTTTCGCGACGCGCATCAAGCGGGCGGTGCCGCGCCGCCCCGTTTTCTTGACGCCGCACCCCGGACAGGGGAGCATCTCCCAACGCTTGTCCCGTCGGATACCGGCCCCAGCTCAATCGCACCGTGAGATTATTGCTACTGACATTGCAGCGCATCGCCATCTTCGGCCTTGGCGCGCTCACGGTCTGGATGATCGTCTACGTCTTCAACTGGGCGGATTCCGATCTCCCCACGGTGCTCGCCCTGGCGATCACCTACGGTCTCGGAGCCTATGTGATCCTGCCCTACGCCGTGCGCATGGGTCTCAAGATCCAGCTGCGCAAACACGTTCCCCGCTACACCGTGACCGGAGACGGACTCCCCGGCGACCCCGTCAATCTGGCCCTGATCGGCACGGAGGACGAGCTGCGCGCCGCCTTCGGTGCGGCCGGATGGCACACCGCCGACCCTTTGGGCCTGACGAGTTCCCTGCACATGGCGCAGGCCTTCTTGCTCAACCGCCCCTACCCGACCGCGCCCTTCTCGACCCTCTACCTGTTCGGACGCGGCCAGGACCTCGGATTTCAGAAACCCATCGGCGACAGCCGCGCAAGCGCCATCACGTCCGCTTCTGGGCCAAGAGCCTCGCCGAGGTCACCGAGGCGGAAGCGGAGATCACGACCCCCGAGTTCTGGCTGAACACCGACCGTCCGAGGGCCGGCGCAGAACTGCTCTGGATCGGCGCCGGCACCCAGGACACCGGCTTCTCCGTCACCAAGCTTACCCTTCAGATCACCCACGCCACGGCATCCGACACCAACACCGAGCGCGACTTCATCATGGCCCAGCTTAAAGAGGCCCAGGCGATCGGCGAGGTGACGCTCTATGATGCGGGCGACAAGCTTCGCGTCGGCCCCGTGAACCACTACGTGACCGACGGCGACGTCGCCCTCGCCGATCTGAGCGGACAATCCTCCCAGTCCGGCGCCGGCGGCTGACGCGCCTCACCGCCGGTCCGCGGCCGGAACCTCAACGGGATGGGCGCGTTTGGAAAGCACACCAACAAGTTGATTTTCAGCAGTCGATCCGACCGTGCTCACCACACGACGTTTCATACCCCTTGTCATCATCGCCATCGGGCTGACCTTGTCCGGATGCGACGATTTCCCGAAGGATCCCGCCGAGACGACCGTTCAAATCCGGGACTCCGGCGAGATGCGCACGGGCCTGATCGCCGGCCGGGATCAGAACAATGCCGGGGAGAAGGCGCTCGCAGAATCGATCGCCAAATCGGTGGACGCGGCACCCAGCTTCGAAGAGGGCCCTGCCGAGATACTCGTCCCGAAGCTTGAGAAGGGTGAGCTGGACATCGTGATCGGCAGCTTCGCCAAGGCCACGCCATGGAAGAAGCATGCCGCCCTTTCCAAGCCTGTTGGCGGCGCCGCGGAGGACAGCGAGAAGCCGCAGCTCCGCGCCCTCGTCCGCAAGGGAGAGAACCGCTGGCTGATGCAGGTCCAGCGCCAGGTCAAGGCGGTCCCGGCTCAAACGCAGGGCGACGGTTCCCAACCTCACGTTTCGGAGACGGGGGAATAGCGATGAGCAAGCTGCCCGAGCCAATCCGCGACGACATCGCCCACGCCGTCCGTCTGGAGTGGTGGACGATATTCTGGCAGGTCACCATCGTGATCGTCATGGCGCTCGTCATGGGCTCCAGCCAAGCCATGAAGTCGGCCTGGGTTGAGGACACGCTCGGCCTCGTTCCCGCCGCCGTCTTCCTTCTGGCCCTTCACTTCGAGCGGAAATCGCCCACCCGCCGCTTTCCTTTCGGCTTCATGCGGGCCAACAGCCTCGCCTTCCTTATCGCCGCGACGGCCCTGTTCTTCATGGGCGGCTACCTGATCTATGACGCCGGCATGAAGCTTATCGCCCAGGAGCATCCGACTATCGGACCCATCGAGTTCTTCGGCGAAGAGATCTGGATGGGCTGGCTGATGATCGCAGCCCTGATCTATTCGGTGATCCCCCCGATCATTATCGGCCGCCTGAAGCAGCCCGTTGCCCGGAGGCTTCACGACAAGGTGCTGTTCACGGACTCTCTCATGCAGAAGGCCGACTGGATGACAGGGCTGGCTGCGACCCTCGGCATCCTCGGCGTCGGCTTCGGCTTCTGGTGGGCCGACTCGGTCGCCGCCCTCGTTATCTCGGTCGACATCGTTCATGACGGCTTCCGCGCCTCGAAGATCGCCACGGCGGAGCTGATCGACGGCGCGCCACGCAAGATCGACAGCGACGAGATCGCCGACGAGGCGGAGGCATTGAAGAAGAAGCTGGAGGACAAATTCCCGGAGGCCACCGTCCGCCTTCGCGAGACGGGACGCTACATCGCCGCGGAAGTCACCGGCGTCAAACCGCCCGACAACCCTCCCACCCGCGAGGAGCTTTGGCCCGGCAAGAAGCAGGAAGCTTGGCGCTTCGCCCTTCTCAGCTTCGCGGAGTAGCAGCCGTAACACTTCATTAACTGTAACAGGATGTGAGTTGCTGCCCCCGGTGCCTTCGTGCAGAAATCCGGCTCGGTAAAGAGAAATCCCCAACATCGGCTGAAACGCTCACCCCATTGACAGGGTGTGCGCCCCCACGAGGGAAGAGCCGGCGAATGGGGCTCGGAAACGGATAGGCACGGGTGGCGCATGTCGGACACGCAGGATCTCACACGACCGGACAATCGAAGCGAGGGAGGCACTGCGGTGCCGCGCGTAGCTGTGATCGGCTGCGGCGCCTGGGGCAAGAACCTCATCCGCAACTTCGCCGATCTCGGGGCCCTGGAGGCCGTTATCGACCATTCGCCCGAGACCGCTGCCGCCTTCGCCGAGAAGCATGACGCCCGGGTCCTCGACTACGATGCGGCCCTTGCGGACGAGACCATCGACGGCATCGTGGTCGCCGTGCCCGGCGACGTGCATTACGACATCGCCAAGCGCGCCCTGCAGGCCGGCAAGCATGTCTATGTCGAAAAGCCCCTGACCCTTCGCTTGGACGAGGCGGAGGAGCTGGCCGCCCTGGCGGAAGAGAAGGGCTTGGCCCTCATGGTCGGGCATCTGCTGCAGTATCACCCGGTCTTCCAGACTCTCCGTCAACTGGTGGAGGACGGTCGCCTCGGCGAGCTGCGGTACGTCTATTCCAACCGCCTCGCCCTGGGTCGCATCGTGCGCGACCAGAACGCCCTCTGGGACCTGGCGCCCCACGACATTTCCATGGTGCTGTCACTGATGGGCGCGGAGCCGGACGAGGTCGATGCCTTCGGCGCCTGTCATCTGAAGCCCAATGTCGCCGATACGGCCACGCTCCATCTGAATTTTCCGGGCGAGCCCCGGGCCCAGATCTTCGTGTCCTGGTTCCACCCTTTCAAGGAGCACAAGCTCGTGGCCATCGGCACCGAGGGCATGGCGGTCTTCAACGATGGCGAGGCATGGGACGACAAGCTCCTGCTCTACCCCCACGGCCTCACCTGGGACGGGGAATTGCCCGTTCCGGACAAGGCCGAGGCCGAGCGCGTGGCCGTGCCACAGGCCGAGCCCCTGAAGGAAGAGTGCCGCCACTTCCTAGACTGCATCGCCACGGGCGCCACGCCCCGCACCGATGGGCGCGAGGCGCTGCGGGTCCAGAGGGTGCTGGAGAAGGCCTCTCAGGACCTCACGGCACGCGGGATCGAAGGCTGAGCCGCCGTCCCCGGCGGCTCATGACGCCCTAGCCGCGCTTCTCCATCAGGATCGCCTTGAAGTTGTCGTACAGCTTCCGCGCATCGCCGTTGAACTGCGGCAGCTTCTCGGCCACCTTCGCCCTCAAGCCGTCCACTGCGCCTTTGCCGAAGCTCTGCTCCAAAGCTGCAGCGTATTCCGGCACCGCCGCCCACTGGTCGACCGTGTCCTCCGTGATCTCCACATGGCATTGCAGCCCGAACGCGCAATCGCCGTAACGGAAGATCTGGATCGGACACACGGGGGATGACGCGAGCACTTCCGCCTCCGGCGGCAGTGATTTCACCTCGGCCCCGTGCCATTGCAGGGACTCGATCTTCTCGGGGAGACCTTTCAGGAACCGCGACTCCCTGCCGGCTTCGGTCTTATCGACCGTCAGCACGCCGACTTCGGGTTTATCGCCAGGGCCGACCTTTCCGCCCACAGCATCGGCCAGGAGCTGGTGGCCCAGGCACATGCCGAGATAGGGCCGCCCCATCTCTTTCACGAATTTCCGGATCGCCGCCTTCTCGGGCACGAACCACGGGTATTCCTCTTCCTGCCAGGTGTCCTGGGGGCCGCCCATCACCACCATGAAATCGAACGGCTCAAGATCGGGGATCGTCTCCCCCTCGTCCAGCTCCACCGTCGTGAGCTCGAATCCGTCCTCGGCAAAGAAGTCCAGGAAGATGCCGGGATGCTCGATTTCGAGATGCTGCAATACGAGAACTTTCATTCTTCCTCCGCGATCTGGGGTGTCTGAAAAGGCCGGCGCACCTAGTCAGGCACTCTGCCCGGTTGGTCCTTGCCCGGCTAGCGACCTATGCGGGAATGAGCTCGGCCGCCACGCCGTGAACCGCCGTGCTTTCGGCGACATCGGCCTTGAGCCCGATATTGAGCACGTTGACGTTGGCGTCCCTGTGGGACCGGCCCAGCCAGCGCCCCTTGTAGACCAGCGCGACGCCTTCCGGCACGGCATCCGACACGGCGGCCTCCAGGGCGACCGCGCCGGTCTCGTTGCGCAGCATGACCCGGTCGCCGTCCTTCAGCCCGCGCCGTTCCAGCTCCGACGCGGCAAGGAAGCATTTCGCCGCGCCCATCCGGGACTGGATCTTGCGGTCGTTGCAATAGGTGGAGTTCATCAGCCAGGGCGAGGCGGGCGACAGCACCCGCAGCCAGCCCTCCCGGCTTTCCTCGTCCGCATGAGGCTCGGGTACCAGCGGCTGACCCATCTGCTGAAGACTTTCGCACGCCACTTCGATCTTGCCCGAGGGCGTGGCAAATTCCAGCGACTCGAACTGGATCGGCGGGTTGTCGAACAGACGCACGGTGCCCGCCGCCTGCAGATCCTCGAAATCCCCGTCGTAGCTGGTCTGGCTCATCAGCCGGTCGATGATCGAACGGTCGCTCTCGTAGAGCGCAGGCTCCTCATATCCCATCCGCCGCGCCAGCCGCCGGAAGATCTCCTGATTGGGCAACGACTCGCCGAGCGGCGGGATCGCGCCCGTCTGGGCCGACATTGTGTTGTTGAAATAGGGAAAGATCAGATCGTCGAACTCGAAGAAACTCGCTGCCGGCAGCACGTAGTCGGCATAAGCCGCCGTATCCGTGAGAAACAGATCGCTCACCACGGTGAACAGATCCTCGCGCGAAAGCGCCGCCCGCAGCTTCGACTGGTTCGGGCTCGATGCAAGCACGTTGTTGTTCCAGGTGAACAGCGCAGAGGCGCGCGCCGGGTCGGCCAGGGTGTCCGCAAGATCGATATGGCTGATGCTGGAGCCGCCATCGCTGCGCAGCTCCTCGCCGGTAATAAAGTCCATATCCACGCCGCGCGTCTCCGGCCCGTTCATGTAGCAGAAGCCCGCACCCTTCCGGCCGAGATAGCCGGTCGCCACGCTGAGAAGGGCGGCGGAGCGGAAGGCATTACCGCCGCGTGGCTGGCGCTGCATGCCCTGGCCCAGCCACAGCAGCGCAGGACCGGTGCCGAACTGCATCGCCGCGTCTTCGATGAGACCGGCCGGAACGCCGGTCTTCGCTGCCGTCACATCGGGCGTCGCCGCATCGATGGCCGGCTCCACCAGATCGAAGCCGACCGTGTGCGCATCGAGGAAAGCCCGGTCGAGCAGCCCTTCGCGCTTGATCACATGCAGCAGACCGAATGCCAGTGCCGCATCGCTGCCGGGCCTGAGCTGCAGATAGAGATCGGCGGCCTGGGCCGTCTCGTGGGCGATCGGATCGATGACGATCACCTTGGCCTGGCTGGAGCCGATCCAGTCGCTATGCATATGGGGCGCGGTGCTCGACGGATTGCCGCCCCAGATCAGTAGCGTCTTGGCATGCGCGATTTGCTCGGGATCGAACCCGGTAAGCGATGTGCCGAACATATGCTCGAGCACCACATGTCCGGCCTTGTTGCAGATCGTATCGGGATCGACCTCCGTCGCACCGAGCCGGTTGAAGAACCGCATGGGAAACCAGCCGGCGATCATCGAAACCGTGCCGGTGTAATGGGTATGCAGGATCGTGGAGGGATCGCGGTTGGACAGCATCTTCTCCAACCGCTTGGCGATATCCGACAGGGCGTAGTTCCAGGTGACGGCCTGAAAGGCCGCGTCGCCCTTCTTCCCCACCCTCTTCATGGGAAAGGCGAGCCGCTGGCCGGGATCGAGGAACGCGCCGTTATAGGCGATGGCGCATTTCTGGCAGAGGGAACCGCGGGTGACGGCGTGGTCGGGATCGCCCTTCACCTTGTGGATCTCACCCTCGCGCACCACCACGCTGATCCCGCACGCGTCGTAACAATCCCGCGGACAGGTGGTCTTGATCTCGATATCGCCGGCAACGTCCATGACCGCACATCTCCCAGAATTCCTCATCGCAACGCGGAGAGCATAGGGCTAGATTGGTCTGGTCGACCCAGCCACTTAGATCGCTTACGGCAGACCGCTTATGCGTCCCACACCGGCAACGCTGATCACGCTTCTGGAGCAGGAAGACAGCCATGGCGGGCTGCTGACCCTCCGACTCCAGAACGCCCTGCGCCGCCTCATCGCCGAAGGTCACATCCCGCCGGGAGACAGGCTTCCATCCAGCCGGCTTCTGGCGCACGAGGCCGGCGTGTCCCGTGATACCGTGGAGAGCGCCTATCAGCAGTTGGAGCTGGAGGGGTATCTCCAGCGCAGAAGCGGCAGCGGCACCTTTGCCGCCGAGACGGACCATGCCTTCCCGCTTCACAAGATGGACCGCAAGCGCGCGAACACCCCGATCACCGCGTCTGCGCTATCGGCACGCGGGCGTGAGGTCGCCCGCTCGGGCGGCGTCCAGGATCACAACGACGCCCATCCTTTCGTGATCCTGCCCGACGTCGAGCAGTTCCCCTCCGCGATCTGGAGATCGCTCACCAATCGTGTCTTGAGCGATATCTCCCCACGGCTTCTTTACGCGGACGCGCAGGGTCTGCCCGAACTTCGCAGTGAGATCGCCCGCTACCTCGCCACCCATCGCGGTGTCACCTGCCGGCCGGAGCAAATCCTCATCCTGAACAGCTCCCAGCAAGCGCTAGGCCTGATTGCCACCCTGCTGCTGGAGCCGGGCGATACGCTCGCCTTCGAGAACCCCGGCTTCCATGGCGCTCGCCTCGGCTTCGAGGGCGCCGGGCTGAGGTTTGCTCCCGTCCCGGTCGATCGGGACGGCCTGAGAACAGACCGTCTCACGGAAAGGGCTGCGGGGGCGAAGGCGGTCTATGTCACGCCCTCCCATCAATATCCCACGGGCGCCACACTGAGCCTGGAGCGGCGCCTGGCGCTTATCCACTGGGCGAACGAGAACGGAAGCTGGATCATCGAGGACGATTACGACAGCGAGTTCCGCTACGACAGCCGCCCCATCTCCGCCATTCAGGGGCTCGATCCGTCAGGCCGCGTGCTCTATCTCGGCACGTTCTCAAAGGTGCTGTTCCCGTCCTTGCGGATCGCCTATCTCGTCCTCCCCGAGAGCCTGATGCCCGCCTTCGTGGCCGCCCGCAGCCTGATCGACGGGCATACCGCAACGCTTCCCCAGGCGGTCCTGTCCCGCTTCATGAGCGAGGGCCATTTCACCGCCCATATCCGCCGCATGCGCGACCTTTATCGCGGCCGCCGCGATGCGTTCCTCACCGCGTTCGAGAAGCATCTCGCGCCATACGCCCAAGCCCAGCACCCGGCCGGCGGGCTCCATATCGCAGCCTATTTGAGAAATGGGCTCGACGAAGCCGAGACCGTGAAGGCGGCAGCAGCGGAGAAAATCGAATTACCCACCCTGGGCCGCCTCTATTTCGGCAGGACCGGCGCCCGAAAGAGTGGCTGGCTGCTCGGCTTCGCCGCGCTGAGCCCCCACCGGGCCGAAGCCGCCATGCGCCGCCTCGCGCGAGCCTTGAAGGCGCTCGGCTGAACCCGCGGGCCGACCTGCGCCTTCGTCACGCCTTGCCAAGGCTTGGCCTTTCCGTCACTTCTGCCTGCACGTTTTCAGGATTGTATTTCACGGGGGTGGGCGATGGCCTGGCTTGCACTTGTCGGAGCGGGATTGATCGAGATCGGTTGGGCATGGGCGATCAAGGAGTCGAACGGCTTCACGCGGCTGATACCCAGCATCATCGTCTTGGTGACGATCGCCCCTTCGGTCTTCCTGCTCTCCTACGCCATGAAGTCCCTGCCCCTCGCCACCAGCTATATCGCTTGGACGGGGATCGGCGCGTTCGGGACATTTCTCATCGGAACGTTGGTTCTCGGCGAAACCCTCACGCTCTACCGGGCGCTTAGCGCCCTCCTGATCCTTTGCGGCCTCATCGGCCTGAAGCTCGCTTCCCCCGATTGAGGCACAAAAGAAAGGGCCGGCCCGGAGGCCGACCCTTCTTGAAATCCTCGTACGATCCGAGGCCTGGCTTGCGGCGTCTTATTTGGCGTCCGCAAACTCGCCTTTGATCTTCTCCCAACGCTCCTTCGCCATCTGCGGCGGCTCGAAGCTCTCGACCTGATCGGCGTTCTCCGGATCGCCGGCGACGATCAGCATCATCATGCCCATCATGTAGTGCGGGAGGCATTTCACGCCGTAAACACCCGGCTTCTCGACCTTGTAGGTCACTTCCTGGCTGATCTCGCCTTTGAAGTCCTTGGCGCCTTCAGGCCAGATTTCCGAGAGCGTCTGGGCGTTATGGCCGGCATCGACGGGGTGGAAGGTGACCGTGTCGCCAACCTCGACCTTGAGCACTTCCGGCTTGAAAACCATGTACTGACCGTCGCCGCCGTCATTCAGCATCTCGACCTTGTGGTCGGCGGCGGAAGCGACGCCCGCGCTGAGACAAACCATCGCGAAGGCCGCGAATACGGCGGTGGTGAAGCGTGAAATCATACCGTTTCCTTCCCTTATTGGACCCGATGGGATCCGAATTGTTGACTGTGAAAGTAAGATTTTAAAGGCGTCGCCTGTCAATGAGACAATCGGCGCGCCAGCGTAACTCTCACGTTCAAATACAAGCTGCACTAGGCGTGGCTTGGAATGCGGCAAACGAGGGCTGGGTTCCAAGGCAATTGTGTGGCCGAAGGCGTATCCCAGTGATTCCGCGGACCGGTCGCACCGCGCTGCGACCGAATGCAGCAGGCTGCCCTGGAACACAGCGGAGATAAGCGGGTTCGCTCTCCAAAGAGAATCCCCCGGCCCGCGGGCCGGCAGGGCCGCTTTACAAGCCGAGGCCATGGTCTCGATTGAAAGCCGCCCATCGGACGAGTGCCGGAAGAACCTTCTATGCGTTCCAACTTCCGAGATCGCGCGTTCTGCAGCTTAGCTGTCCTCCTGCTGATGGCCACCCCCCGCCCGGCCGCCGCGGCCGGGACGATGCGGGTCTGCGCCGACCCCAATAACCTGCCCTACTCCAAGAAGGACGGCTCAGGCTTCGAGAACAAGATCGCCGAGATCCTCGCTGACGAGATGGGCGCGAAGCTTCAGTATTATTGGCTGCCCCAGCGCAGGGGATTTATGCGCGAGACCATCAATGCCGGCCGGTGCGATGTGGTGATGGGCGTGCCCTCCGCCATGCGCAGTCTCGAGACCACGCGGCCCTACTATCGATCGTCCTATGTCTTTCTGCAGCGCAAGGACGAACCGACGATCCGCACCTACGACGACCCCGCCCTGAAGAAGCTCAAGATCGGCGTCCAACTCATCGGCGAGGACGGGCTGAACACCCCGCCCGTCCATGATCTCGGAAGTCGGGGTATCGTGGAGAATGTCGAGGGCTATCTCGTCTACGGCGACACCGAGAGCAAGACCCCGCTATCGCCCGTCGTCGATGCGGTGGCCAACGGCGATGTGGACGTGTCGATCGTCTGGGGTCCGATTGCGGGCTACTACGCCATGCACGAGCCGGTGCCCCTGAAGCTGACCCCGGTTCTCATCGACCCGACCCAGCCCGTTCTCCAGATGGCTTACGGGATCTCCGTCGGCACGCGTCATACCGATATGGATCTCTATAACGATCTCTCCCAGGCGCTGCGTGAACGCAAGGACGAGATCGACGCCGTGCTGGCGGATTACGGGGTGCCGCGGATCGACAAGTCGAGCATTTCCGAGAAGTGACGGAGACGCCGCGTAGCAGCGCGACCGGGAATATGAAACTGGCGAAAAGGCCCGTTACCGGGTCGGCATCGGCGTTTCACCGCGATAGTCGTAGAAGCCGCGATTGGACTTCCGCCCGAGCCAGCCGGCCTCGACATATTTCACCAGCAGCGGACAGGGCCGGTACTTGGAGTCCGCAAGCCCCTCGTAAAGCACCTGCATGATGGAAAGGCAGGTATCGAGGCCGATGAAATCGGCGAGTTGCAACGGCCCCATCGGATGATGCGCGCCGAGCCGCATGGCCGTATCGATCGCGTCCACCGAGCCCACGCCCTCATAGAGCGTATAGACCGCCTCGTTGATCATCGGCAGGAGGATGCGGTTGACCATGAAGGCCGGGAAGTCTTCGGAGACCGCGATGGTCTTCCCGAGCGTGGAGACGAACTCCTTGGCCCGGCCGAAGGTCACATCCTCCGTGGCGATGCCTCGGATGACCTCGACCAGCTCCATCACCGGGACCGGGTTCATGAAGTGCAGCCCGATGAAGCGCTCCGGACGGTCCGTCGCCGCGGCGAGCCGCGTGATCGAGATCGACGAGGTGTTGGTGCCGACAATGGCCTCGGGCTTCAGATAAGGGCAGAGCGCGACGAAAATCTTGCGCTTCACCGTCTCCTCTTCCGTCGCCGCCTCGATGACCAGATCGGCATCGGCGAAGTCGGAATACGACTCGGCGAAGGTGATGCGCCCCTGGGCCTTGTCCATCTCCTCCTGGGAGATCTTGCCGGAGTTCACCTGACGCTCGAGGTTCTTCTCGATCGTCTCCATCGCCGCGTCGTATTTTTCTTTCGACAGATCGTTAAGCGCGACGTCGAACCCGCCCAACGCGACCGCATGGGCGATACCGTTGCCCATCTGGCCGGCGCCAATCACGCCGACCCGCTGGATCGGCCTGTCGCTTTGGGCACGCTCTTTCGTCTCGGCCGCAGGCTTTTCGTCACCCATCGTAGTGGTCTCTGTCGACATCGCGCTTTTCGCTTCTCTTCTTAGTATCCGGCTTTCTCGAGCTCGCTTTCGAGCTCAGGCAGCGCACTGAACAGATCGGCAACCAGGCCGTAATCGGCCACCTGGAAGATCGGGGCTTCGCCGTCCTTGTTGATCGCGACGATCACCTTGGAGTCCTTCATGCCCGCCAGATGCTGGATCGCACCGGAAATGCCGACGGCGATATAAAGCTCCGGAGCAACCACCTTGCCGGTCTGTCCGACCTGATGGTCGTTCGGCATGAAGCCGGAATCGACCGCGGCCCGGCTCGCGCCGACAGCGGCGCCCAGCTTGTCGGCTACGGGCGCGATCAGCTTCTCGAAATTGTCGCCCGATTCCATGCCCCGGCCACCCGAGATCACGATCCGCGCGGAGGTCAGCTCCGGACGGTCGCTCTCGGCCAGATCGGCGCTCACGAACTCGGTCAAACCTGCGGACTCCGGCACGGAGATCTCTTCGATCTCAGCCGAGCCGCCTTCGCCCTTGGCGGCGAACGCCGTGGTCCGGACCGTGGCGACGATCTTGTCGTCCGTGGTCTGCACCGTGGCCAGCGCGTTACCCGCATAGATCGGACGCACGAAGGTGTCCTTCGACTTGACCTCGATGATGTCGGAGATCTGCATGATGTCGAGCTGGGCTGCGACACGGGGCATGATGTTCTTGCCCATCGTGGTGGCCGGCGCCAGCAGCACATCGTAATTGTCGGCGACAGAAAGGATCAGCGCTTCCATCTCTTCGGCGAGATGATGCTCCAGCTGGTCCCCATCGGCCAGCAGCACCTTGCGCACGCCTTCGAGCTTGGCGGCTTCTTCGGCAACGCCTTTGGCGCCCTTGCCGGCGACCAGGATGTCGACATCGCTCTCGAAGGCGTCCGCCGCGGAAAGCGCCTTGGCCGTAGCCGGTGCGAGAGCTTCGTTATCGTGTTCTGCGATCAGCAGCGTCGCCATTAGAGCACCCCCGCTTCGTTCTTCAGCTTGTCCACCAGCTCCGCAACGCTCTCGACGATCTCGCCGGCTTCGCGCTTCGGCGGCTCCTCGACGGAAAGCGTCTTGATATGCGGGGTTACATCCACGCCGAGATCCTCCGGCGTCTTCTCGTCGATCGGCTTCTTCTTCGCCTTCATGATGTTCGGCAGCGAAGCATAGCGCGGCTCGTTGAGGCGAAGATCCGTGGTGATCACCGCCGGCATCTTCAGCGCCACGGTCTCCAGGCCGCCGTCGATCTCGCGGGTCACGTTCACCTTGCCGTCGCCGAACTCCACCTTCGAGGCGAAGGTGCCCTGGGCCCAACCCAGCAGGCTGGCGAGCATCTGGCCGGTCTGATTGCAGTCGTCGTCGATCGCCTGCTTGCCCATGATCACAAGATCCGGGCTTTCGTCCTCGACGGCCTTCTTGAGCAGCTTGGCGACAGCCAGCGGCTCGGTCGTCTCCTCGGTCTTGATCAGGATCGCGCGGTCGGCACCCATAGCGAGCGCGGTGCGCAGCGTATCCTGAGCTTTGGCGGGACCGATCGAAATGGCGATCACCTCTTCGGCGTCGCCACGCTCCTTGATCTTGAGCGCCTCTTCGACGGCGATCTCGTCGAACGGGTTCATCGCCATCTTCACATT
This sequence comes from Methyloligella halotolerans, assembly GCF_001708935.1. Lineage (GTDB taxonomy): Bacteria > Pseudomonadota > Alphaproteobacteria > Rhizobiales > Methyloligellaceae > Methyloligella > Methyloligella halotolerans. Next base: position 27,827 of record NZ_MASI01000010.1, on the reverse strand, counting down.
GGCGAGATCGACACCGCTACCGTCGGATTTCACTCGGATTTTTACGTTGTAGTCGACGACCCGCTTAACGGGCACAAGGATCTTCATACGCTTCGAATTCCTCTTCCGGTCTCAAATAAACGCGCTCAAGCCCGGAGTCTTTCGCAGTTGCGAAATGGCCCCGGAACGTACTGCCGAGCCTAGTCTTAGTCAATGCACCCCAAGGGTTAGACGACGCATCCGCCCCCTCATGCGCCCCCCCGCGTACGGTCGAAGAGCGGCACCCCTGGCCGCCGCATAAATAGAATGAGAAGGGCCCCCGTGGCCAGCCCCCCGGCATGGGCCCACCATGCGACATCCCCATCCTTGTCGATAAAGATGTTGAGCACCTGCAATCCGATCCAGAACCCAAGCGCCCAGGCGGCATTGATCTTGATGGGAATGCGCCAAAGCGCCAGCACCCAGACCTTCACCCGCGGATGCAGCATCAGATAGGCGGCGATGATCCCCGCCACCGCGCCGCTCGCCCCGATCAGCGGCAGTTCCGAGTGGGGATTCATGATCGAATGCACCAGCCCGGCGGAGATACCGCAGATGAGGTAGAACATGATGAAGCGGAGATGCCCCATGGAATCTTCGACATTGTCGCCGAAGACCCAAAGGAAAAGCATGTTTCCGAGGAGATGCAGCCAGCCCGCATGCATGAACATGTAGGTCACCAGCGTAAGCCGCTCCGGAATGGCGACCTCGCCCGGCGGCCCCAGGGAAGCGTCCCCGATCCAAGGACTGGTCGAGAACAGCTCCGCCGGCACCACCGCGAAGGCCACACCGGTATATTCGTTGACCGGTAGGATCAGCCCGCTCTGATAGACGAGATAGATCCCGACATTCAGCACGATGATGGTGAAGGTGACGTATTGGTGCCGTATCGACTTCAGCGGATTGGTATCGTGGAGAGGAACAAACACCGTCTGAAACTCAGGCTTACGAGCCTCTCCCCCGCGTTACGCTGCTGCTAGCGATTTTGACCCTGCACCCATAAGACGTCGTCGGCACCTTTATTGTTCGCATAGCGCGCCGCGACAAAAAAGAAGTCCGACAAGCGATTCATATACCGGATCGCCTCTTCGCTCACCGGTTCGTCCGGCTTTGCCGCGAGCTCGACCATCAGCCGCTCGGCCCGGCGGCACACCGTGCGCGCCAGATGCAGGAAGCTCGCCGCGGGGCTGCCGCCAGGCAGCACGAAGGAGCGCAACGGCTCCAGCTCGGCGTTCATCTGGTCGATTTCCGCTTCCAGCCGCGCCACCTGATCGGCCGAAATCCGAAGATTTCCGCGCTCATCCGCCGTTTCGGCCGGAAAACAAAGGTCGGCTCCAAGATCCAGAAGATCGTTCTGGATCCGCGCCAGCATGCCGTCCAGATCGGGATTAGCCTCCCGCGTATGCAGACGCGCCAGCCCGACCACGGCGTTGGTCTCGTCGGACGTACCGTAGGCTTCCACCCGAAGATCGTATTTCTTCACACGATCGCCGGTTCCGAGCGCCGTCGTGCCGTCGTCGCCGCCACGGGTGTAGATCTTGTTGAGAACGACCATCCTGCTCCTCTTCGTCTCTTCTTATACGCCTGAGCGTGCCACCAGACGATGACCCTATCGGCTGGAGAAGTAGATCGCGCTCATGATCACGACGATGGCGATGGCCTGAAACAGGATACGCGCGCGCATGAGCTTCTGGCTGCGGTTCGGGCTGCCGCCGCGAAGCATGTTCCAGAGCCCCAGCATGAGCACGATCGCCACGGCGGCCAGCGCCAGTGGGACGAGCAGCGAAAAGACGGATTCCATTGGATTCCTCCCAGTTGCGCCGGGCCCCCGGCGATCTCAAAGACTAGTTCCGCGCTGCAATGGCGTCGAGGGCGCGGGTCGCAGCACCCGTTTGAAGAGCGCTGCCAGATAGGTCGGCACGGTCACGAAATAGCGCGGCTTCGGACGCGGGCTCTCGACCGCCTTGATGAGCTTTGCCGCTACGGTCTCGGGCTCGAGCTTGAAGGTCGAGCTACCGCCCTGCTCCATGGCCGCGATCCGCGCTTTGTAGGTCTCCGCATGAGGCGAGCTCTCGATATCGATATTCGCGCGATATGCCGCCAGCGCATGCTCGACGAAACGGCTGTGGATGGGGCCCGGCTCGATCAGCACCACACGGATGCCGGTCTCCGCGAGCTCCACCCGCATTGTGTCGGCCAAAGCTTCGAGCGCGAATTTCGACGCGCAATAGGCGCCGCGATATGGCGCCGCCACAAAGCCGAGAACGGAGGAGCAATGGACGATCCGCCCACGACCCTGACGGCGCATAGCCGGGATGAAGCGGTTCGTGAGATCGTGCCAGCCGAAGACGTTCGCCTCGAACTGGGCCTTCAGCACGTCGACCGGCAGATCCTCCACCGCCCCGGGCTGGCCGTAGGCGCCGTTATTGAACAGCGCGTCCAGCGTTCCGCCCGTGGCCTGTAGAACCGTGTCGGCGCAGGCCGCAATCGACTGGGGCTCGGTGTAATCGAGATAGACCACCTCGACGCGCTCGTCCGACCTGAGCCGGTCCAGATCCTCCTCGTTCCGCGCGGTCGCGAATACGCGCCAGCCTCTATCCCGCATGGCGCGGACGCAGGCCAACCCGATGCCGGAGGAGCATCCGGTGATCAGGATGCTGCGGCGGGCTTGCTCAGTCATTGAGCCGCCAGAGCGAGAAGGTCAGCGCCGTGGCGAACATCACCCAGAAAAGATAAGGCACCAGCAGAAGCGCCGCTCCCCGGCTCAGGCGCCAGAAGGCGGCGATCGTCCCGCAGATCGCGATCAGCAGCGCCACGGCATCGATGGTGCCGAGCAGCGGGCTGTGCATGTAGAAGAACGCTACGGACCACAGGACGTTGAGGATGAGCTGCGCGCCGAACCAGCGATAGGCCGTCTGTTTCTCCTCGGACGGCACATCGACCCGCCAGATCCAGAACAGCGCGCCGGCCATTGCCGTGTAGAGTAGCGTCCAGACCGGGCCGAAGATCCAGTCCGGCGGGTTGAAGCTCGGCTTCTGAAGGGTCTGATACCAGCCCAGATTGGGCTCGGTGACCATGCCCCCGACAGCGGCCGCCAGGAAGCAGATGGCAAGCGCCACCAGCACCTGCATCAGGATCTTCAGATAATCAGGCTGAACCCGCTTGGTCGGCTGATCCATCCCTTCCGCCTAAGACTCCAGCAGCCGGCGCGCGATCACATGCGCCTGGATTTCCGCCGCGCCCTCGAAGATCGAGAGGATGCGCGCATCGCACAGCACGCGGCTGATGGCATATTCCAGCGCGAAGCCATTGCCGCCATGAATCTGCAGCGCGTTGTCCGCCGAGGCCCAGGCCACGCGGGCCGCGAGCAGCTTGGCCATGCCGGCCTCGAGATCGCAGCGCTTGTCGGCATCCTTCTGCCGCGCCGAATAATAGGTGAGCTGACGGGCCATCAGGATTTCCGCGGCCATCATCACCAGCTTGTCGGCGACGCGCGGGAACTTGATGATCGGCTTGCCGAACTGCACGCGCTCCGCGCCGTAGCGGAGACCGAGATCCAGCGCCGACTGGGCCACGCCGATGGCGCGCGCCGCGGTCTGGATACGGGCCGCCTCGAAGGTCTGCATGAGCTGCTTGAAGCCCTGGCCTTCCTCGGTGCCCAGCAGGTTCTTCGCCGGGACCTTGAAGTCGTCAAAGGAGATGTCGAACTCCTTCATGCCGCGATAGCCGAGCACCTCGATCTCGCCGCCCGACATGCCGTCGGCCGGGAAAGGCTTCTCGTCATCGCCGCGCGGCTTCTCCGCGATCAGCATGGAAAGGCCGCGATAGCCCTTCTGATCGGGATTGGTGCGCGCCAGGATCGTCATGACATCGGCGCGGGCCGCATGTGTGATCCAGGTCTTCTGGCCGGTCACCAGATAATTGTCGCCGTCCTTCTTTGCCCGCGTGGTCAGCGAGGCGAGATCGGAACCAGTGTTCGGCTCGGTGAAGACCGCCGTCGGCAGAATCTCGCCGCTCGCGATCTTTGGCAGCCATTCCTGTTTCTGCTCTTCCGTACCGCCGTTGAGGATCAGCTCGGCAGCGATCTCCGAGCGCGTGCCAAGCGAGCCCACGCCGATATAGCCGCGGGACAGCTCCTCGGAGACGACGCACATCACCTCCTTGCCCAGGCCCAGCCCGCCATACTCTTCCGGCAGCGTCAGGCCGAACACGCCCATCTCGGCCATGGAAGAGACCAGCTCCAACGGGATGTAATCGTCCTTCAAATGCCACTCATGGGCATGGGGCACGACCTCGGCCTGGGAGAAGCGGTACATCTCCTCGCGCATGGCTTCCGAGGTCTCGTCGAGACCGGTATCGCCGAAGGTCACGTTGCCCTGGCCATCGTCGAGCATCTGGGCGATCCGCGCCCGGACACCCGCCGTGTTGCCCGACATCACCGCCTTCACGTCGTCGGTCAGGAATTCCTGGCGGTCGCTATCGTCGAGGCCGAGCTCTTCCAGTCGGACCATCTCGTTCTGGCTCATCACCACGCCGCCGGCGAGCTGGGCCAGATACTCGGCGACGCGACCTGGGTCAGCAGGGCTTCCATCTCGCCGAACCGGCCTTCGCCGTTCATGCGCTCGGCATAATTGGCGGCTTCGCGGATCGCTTCGGCATAGGTGGTCACCCATGCCAGACCGTGGGCGGCATGCTCCTCGCGCTCCAGCGCGGCGCCATCCACCTTGCCGTTCGGAGCCAAGCTCTTGGCGAGCGACTCCGTCGCCTTCTTGCACAGCGTTGCGGCAGCCTCGGAGGCGCCTTTCAGCTTAGCGATAAGATCGGGCAGCTGCTCAGCTTCAGCGGATTCCATGGTCTCGGCGGTGCTCACCAATTTTCCTCCCAACAGCACGTTTTAGCGGGCCGGGAGAGACATAGCCTCTGGCGCGGCCGAAGTGAACCAAGTCCCTTACGCTGGAACGGGACAAATCGTCAAATGAGGCAAATCTACTCGGCCGTTCATCTCGGCAATTCTGCCCATGCAGCGAGATCAGCCTGCCTCGAGGCTCGTGAGACCGAAAATACGGCCCAAGCAAAGCCCCGGATCACCTTTCGGTTATATGCCAAACCCTGGGCCACCCGTAAGCGGCACGAAGACCAGATATCTGAACCGGCAGGACACCACCGTGAAAAGACATCACGGGAAAAAGAAAACGCCGGCACCCGAAGGCCCGGCGTTCTCAAACATTATCTTTCAAGACAGCGAGGCTTCTAGCTCTCCATCTCCTTGGAGGCTTCGAGCACGTCCTCGAAGGACCGCAGACCCGTGGTCGGCGCATTGACCAGCACCGCCATGTTGCCGGGCTGATGCTCGTTGTTCCACATGCGCATATGGGCCTTCGGGATCTGATCCCACGGGAAGACCTCCGACATGCAAGGATCGATGCGGCGCTCGATCATCAGCCGGTTCGCCTGGCCCGCCTGCATCAGATGGGCGAAGTGGGAGCCCTGAATGCGCTTCTGGTGCATCCAGACATAGCGGGCATCCATGGTGAGGTTGTAGCCCGTCGTGCCGGCGCAGAAGACCACCATGCCGCCGCGCTTCACCACGAAGCAGGAGACCGGGAAGGTCGCCTCGCCCGGATGCTCGAACACGCAGTCCACGTTCACGCCCTTGCCGGTGATCTCCCAGATCGCCTTGCCGAACTTGCGGACTTCCTTGTTCCACTCGTCGTATTCCGGCGTGCCGACCTTGGGCATCTGGCCCCAGCAATTGAAGTCCTTGCGGTTGATCACGCCCTTGGCGCCGAGCGACATCACGAAATCGCGCTTGTCGTCGTCCGAAACGATGCCGATGGCATTGGCGCCGGCGGTGGCGCAAAGCTGGATCGCCATGGAGCCGAGACCGCCCGAGGCGCCCCAGACCAGCACGTTGTGGCCGGGCTTCAGGGTATGCGGCCGATGGCCGAACAGCATGCGGTAGGAGGTAGCCAGCGTCAGCGTGTAGCAGGCGGCCTCTTCCCAGGTGAGGTGCTTCGGCCGGGGCAGCAGCTGACGGTCCTGCACGCGGCAGAACTGGGCGAAGGACCCATCCGGGGTCTCGTAGCCCCAGATCCGCTGGGACGGCGAGAACATCGGGTCGCCGCCGTTGCACTCCTCGTCGTCGCCGTCGTCCTGATTGCAGTGGATGACGACCTCGTCGCCGACCTTCCAGCGCTTCACCTTGGAGCCCACGGCCCACACGATACCCGAGGCGTCCGAACCGGCGATGTGGAAATCGTTCTTATGGACGTCGAACATGGAGATCGGCTTGCCGAGCGAAGCCCAGACGCCGTTGTAGTTCACGCCCGCGGCCATCACGAGGACCAGCACGTCATGGGAATCGAGCTCCCATGTCGGCAGCACCTCGAGCTGCATCGCCTCGCTGGGCGGCCCCTGCCGCTCCCGGCGGATGGCCCACGCGTACATATTCTTCGGCACATGCCCGAGCGGAGGGATTTCGCCGATCTCGTAGAGATCTTTGACCTGGGCCTCCTCTCCGGAAACTGAGGCTAGCGACATCTCATTCATCCATTCCTCCCCCGGCTACAGACATAAACACTTTATTGCGGTGCGGCAATTTCCGTCGCCACCCGCTGTGAAAAGCCACGCAGCGAATGACGGGACATGCGCAGAAACCCGCGGAAAATCCCTAAGACGGCCGTCTGAAAGACCCTGTCGCCCGCGGAGGAGAGGCGGAGGTTTCCTGACGCCGGGGTGGAGGGTTAGCAAAAACTCTCGCCGATGCCCAGAGCTTTACGGCAGTGCCGTTTCTGCATCGCAAATAAACCATCCATCACAACTTGGTGTTCCCGTTCCGAGGAACCGGGCCGCAAACGGGGCGTTTTCAATCCATCTGCATCCCCCGATGCACTCCCGCGCGGCCTGCGCTGGGAAAAAACCAACCGTAGACGCTGAAAGCGCAACCCACGGAAGGAACGCTCTGATGAACGGCAAGCTCGCGATACTCGCCACGACCAGCATCCTCACCTTCGGCATCGCCATCCCCGCCTATGCCCAGAACGACAACCTGCCCGCGGGCAGCTTCCGGGTGGCCGAGGACGCCACCGCGCCGAAGACCATGGATAGCGACCCGAGCATGTCTAGCGACGAAGACATGGAGGACGAGGCCATCCAGGAAGACCTGGAGACCGGTGACGATGACGGCGCCATGGGCGACGCGGAGATGCCCGGCAAGACCATGGAGAGCGACCCGAAATAGGCTCGCCTCAAGGACGAACGGTTTCGGCGCCGACGCATGGCGGGGAACGACCCGCCCAACGCAAATTCGATGAGAGGAAACACCTGATGAGTATCGATAAATCCAAATGGATCCTGCTGACCTCCGTAACCGCGGCCGCTTTCGCGTTCGCCGCACCGGCAAAGGCGGAAACGCCCCAGGTCCCGGGCATCGTGATCGCCGCTGACGACTCCATGCCGGCCGAAGCCACCGGCGAGGGCGAGATGAAGCCCGACGCCGCCGCGCCGGACACGGCAGCCGATGACAGCCCGGCCCACACCACGAGCAACCCGGAAGGCCGCATGGATGACGGCGAGATGGAAGAGGGCACAGTCGCGCCCGACACCTCTGCCGACGACGGCATGATGCAGAAAAGCGACCCGGATGCTGTCGAAGAAGAGGACAGCTCGATGGACAACGAAGAGGTCGGCGACCCTTCGACCGATTAGCCTGTGGGTGAAAACCTGACGTCGGAAAGGGCGGTGCGATTCGGTCGCGCCGCCTTTTCTCTGTCTGTGGCCATGCGGCGCGCAGGTCGGGGGGCGCGGAGTTCGGTCGCGCCTGATTCATTTGCTATAATTGCGCACCGATGACAGAAAAGATGCAAGGCCCCGCGCATTCCACCGCCGGGGCCGCATTATTCAATCGTGCAGTTGGGATGCGGGAGTGAGGATCGATGGGAGCGGGCGAAAAGAACGTTGAGGAAGTCAAGCGGGACCGGCCTTGGATGTTCCGCACCTATGCGGGCCATTCCTCGGCAAAGGCTTCGAACGAGCTTTATCGAAAGAACCTGGAGAAGGGTCAGACCGGCCTTTCCATCGCCTTCGATCTCCCCACTCAGACCGGATACGATTCCGACCACGTGCTGGCTCGCGGCGAGGTTGGCAAGGTCGGCGTCTCCATCTCCCATCTCGGCGACATGCGGGAGCTGCTCGACGGCATTCCCCTGGGCGAGATGAACACGTCCATGACCATCAACGCGACCGCCGCATGGCTGCTGTCGCTCTATATCGCCCTCGCCGACGAGCAGGGCGTCTCCCGCGCCGAGCTCCAGGGCACGACCCAGAACGACATTCTTAAGGAGTATCTTTCCCGCGGGACCTACGTCTTCCCGCCGGATCCCTCCTTGCGCCTGATCAAGGACATGATTGTCTACACGTCCCAGGAGGTTCCGAAATGGAACCCCATGAACGTGTGCTCCTATCATCTACAGGAAGCCGGTGCGACGCCGACCCAGGAGCTCGCCTTCGCCCTTGCCACGGCCCAGGCCGTGCTCGACGAGGTGAAGAATTCAGGCGAGATCGCACCAGAGAAGATGCCCACCGTCGTCGGCCGCATCTCCTTCTTCGTCAATGCCGGCGTCCGCTTCATCACCGAGATGTGCAAGATGCGGGCATTCGTCGATCTGTGGGATGACATCACCCAGAACCGCTACGGCGTCGAGGATCCGAAGTTCCGCCGCTTCCGCTACGGCGTCCAGGTGAACTCTCTCGGCCTCACCGAGCCGCAGCCTGAGAACAACGTCTATCGCATCCAGCTCGCCATGCTGGCCGTCGTGCTGTCCAAGAAGGCGCGCGCCCGCGCCGTCCAGCTCCCGGCCTGGAACGAGGCTCTCGGTCTGCCACGTCCTTGGGACCAGCAATGGTCCCTGCGCCTGCAGCAGATCCTCGCCTTCGAGACGGACCTCCTGGAGTACGGCGATATCTTCGACGGCTCCGAGGAAATCGAGGCGAAGGTCGCCGAGCTCATCGGGGAGGCCCGCGCCGAGCTCACGAAGATCGACGAGATGGGCGGCGCCATGAAGGCGATCGACTACATGAAGGACAGCCTGATCGCATCCAACGCAGCCCGTATCGAGGCTATCGAGACCGGCGAGCAGGTTCTGGTCGGCGTCAACAAATATACCGAGACCGAGCCCTCCCCGCTGGCCGCCGGCGAGAACGACATCTTCACCGTGCCCGAGCACGTGGAGATGGAGCAGGTAGCCGCCCTTCAGGAATGGCGCAGCCAGCGGGACGACAAGGCCGTGCAGGACGCCCTGCGCGAGCTGAAGTCGGCAGCGCAAGAGGGCCGCAACATCATGGAGCCCTCCATCGCCGCCGCCAAGGCCGGCGTCACCACCGGCGAATGGGGTCAGATCCTGCGCGAGGTGTTCGGCGAATACCGCGCCCCCACGGGCATGGGCGCCGCCCACAAGATGGACGAGGCCCGACTGGAGCAGGTCCGCAAGCGCGTCGACGAGGTCTCCGAGAAGCTCGGTGAGCGTCTCACCTTTGTGGTCGGCAAGCCCGGCCTCGACGGACATTCCAACGGTGCCGAGCAGATCGCCGTCCGCGCCAAGGATTGCGGCATGGAAGTCGTCTATGACGGCATCCGCCTGACGCCCGCCCAGATCGTCGAGCAGGTGAAGGAGTCCGGCGCCCATGTGGTCGGGCTCTCCATCCTGTCCGGCTCCCACGTTGCGCTGGTGCGAGACGTCGTTCAGCGGCTCCGCAACGAAGGACTGGGCAATATCCCGGTCGTGGTCGGCGGCATCATTCCCCAGGCCGACGAGAACGTGCTGAAGCAGTGCGGCGCCGCGGCGATCTACACGCCCAAGGACTTCCAGCTCAACGACATCATGAACGGCATGATCGACCTGGTTGAGCGGGGTCTGAACGATCCCGAGAAGCAAAAGCAAGCCGCAGCCGAGTAGCCCCCGGATTTACCGTCTTGCACCACTCATGTCCGGGCTTGTCCCGGGCATGACGCGTGCGTTGGGGCGGACGTAGCGCACATCCCACCCTTTGCTTTCCGCGAGAATCCGCTACCTTCAACCGACGCAGGCAGCGCGCCGCTGCTGCGATCTCTGGGGGGCATCCATGAATTTCAGAACATCCGCACCGCGCCGGGAGACATTCTTAGTCTCCGTGGTCATCGCGATCCTGGTCATCATCGGCCAGATCGTGCCGCTACCCTTTTTCACGCCTTATGCGCTTGGGCTGCTGCTGATCGCCTATCTGATCCTGCTGGCCGGCGTGCTGCTGGATAACGTCTAGCCCGGCGTATCTTCTCAGCGCTTCGACGCGCGCTCGCCGCCGCTTTGCGCCTTCGGCGATAGAAAGGCGGCAATCTCGTCGTAGAGCTCGCGGCCGCGGATCGGCTTGGAGAGATAGGCGTTCATGCCCGCCTCCAGATACGTTTCGCGGTCGCCCTTCATGGCGTTCGCCGTCAGTGCGATCACCGGCACCCGGCTCGCCTCGCTCTCCATCGCCCGGATTCGCCTGGTGGCCTCGATGCCGTCCATCTCGGGCATCATGATATCCATCAGCACGAGGTCGAACGTCCGCTCGTCCAGAAGACGTAAAGCTTCCGCGCCGCTGCCGGCCATCTTGTAGCCGACGCCGAACTCGTCGAGATAGGCGCCGATCAGCATGCGATTGACGGCGTTGTCCTCCACCACCAGGACCGTACCTTCCAGCGGCCCCTCGCCGCCAAGCGTCTCCGTAGCCTCATCCTGCGGCGCCTCGGCCCGTCGCATGGGTACATCGAGCCGGAAGCACGTCCCCTCGCCCGGCTGGCTCTCGCAGGTCAGCGTCCCGCCCATCAGCTCGGCCAGCTTCCGGGCGATGAACAGCCCGAGACCCGTCCCGCCGTATTCGGCCGCAATCTTCGGATCGACCTGCACATAGGGCTGGAAGACGCGCGACCGGTCCCCGCCATTCATGCCGATACCGGTATCCCGCACGCTGAAGGACAGCCACACGGAATCGTCCCGATCCTCGGCGGTGACAGAAAGCGTCACCGAGCCATCCGCGGTGAACTTCACCGCATTGTCGATCAGGTTCGTCAGGATTTGCCGCAGCCGGACGCCGTCGCCGCGAACCCAGCACGGACAACCCGGCGCGATATCGATCTCGGCCGCGAGCGACTTGCTCTCGGCGCGTGTCTCCAGATCGGCGGAGAGGTCGTTCAGCAGTGCCGAAAGATCGAACGGCTCGCTATCCAGCTCGAAATGGCCCGCCTCAAGCTTTGAGAAGTCGAGAATCTCGTTGAGCAGCGCCAGGAGCCCGCGCGCCGAGCTTTGCAACGTCTCTGCGTAGCGGCGCTGACGGCCTTCCAGATGACCGCCGAGGAGGAGATCGGCCATGGCGATCACAGCGCCCATAGGCGTCCTCAGCTCGTGGCTGACCAAGGCCAGTAGCCGCGATTTCGCGTTGTCCGATGCTTCGGCTTGCGCCCGCGCGGCCTGCTCGAGGATCAGCGCCTCCGTAAGCGCCGCACGGGAAAGCTCGCGCCCTTCCGCCAGCTGCTGCAGATGATCCGGCCGGACAGAATCCAACCCGGACCGGTGCGCATCGCCCGGAGAGGGCTCGCTTCCGGCCGGCCTGTCATGATCTGGCTTGCTCTCGCCCGACCGCATAGACTGCTCCCTTAAACCGGCGCCACTCTTACCCGCGAGCACCAAAGGATCGGTTAAAAGGCACCGCACATCTCTCCCGACATGCGGTTGGAACCATGCGGATCATCGAGACGGAAACCGACATCGAGGAAGGCACCGCCGCACTCACCGCGGCTTGCCGTCATCTGGCGAAGGTGCACGTTGAGACCGGCGCGCCACCCTTGCGCCGCCGCCCCGACGGCTTCCGGGGCCTGGCGCAGATCATCGTCGGCCAGCAGCTTTCCATCGCGAGCGCGGACGCCATCTGGCGCCGTCTCGAAACCGCGATCCGGCCGTTCGACGCCGCCGCTTTCCTCCGGGTCGACACCGAGACCTTGCGGACCTGCGGGCTGTCCGCGGGCAAGGTCGCGACCCTTCGCGGCCTGTCGAATGCGGTCGTGCGCGGCGAGATCGATCTTGAGTCCTTGCGTGACAAAGACGACGCGGCGCTCTATGAGGCCCTGACCGCGCTGAAGGGCATCGGACCTTGGACGGCGGACATCTACATGATGTTCTGCTTGGGGCACGCCGATGCCTGGTCGCCGGGCGACCTGGCCCTGCAATACGCGGTAATGGATGCGCTGGGCCTTGAGAAAAGGCCCTCGGCGGCCGACATGAGCATCATCGGTGAAGCCTGGCGCCCCTGGCGCGGCGTTGCCGCCCGCCTGCTGTGGTCTTACTACGCGCTACGCCGTAAGAAGGCCGCCTGAGAACCGCCTGCAGGTTCGGACCGGTCGGAAACCGGCACCGGCCCCGCGACGGAAGGACCGAGACTGCGAACGAATCCCCATGATCGTCTGTTCCTGTTCAATGATCACCGGCCGCGACATCGAAAACGCGGTTCATGCGCTGCGCACGGCCGATCCTTTGGTCGTGCTCACCCCGGGACTGATATACAAATATCTCGGTAAGCGTCCGTCTTGCGGTGGCTGTTTGCCATTGATCACGAAGCTTATGGTCGCTTATGACGACGAGGATCCGAGCGCCCAGACATCGCTCGCCGGCCGGCAGGGGATAGGGACCTCTGGCGGGCGGTCGTATTAAGAGGCCTGCTACGACACGGTTGAGAGTGAGAGAGAGGAATTATGAAGGGTAACCCAAGGGTAATCGAATATCTGAACAAGGCGCTGACCTCCGAGCTGACCGCCGTCAATCAGTATTGGCTGCATTATCGCCTGCTCGAAGACTGGGGTTTCACGCGGCTTGCTCAGAAGGAGCGGGCGGAATCCATCGAGGAGATGCACCACGCCGACAAGCTGGTGAAGCGGATCATCTTCCTGGAAGGCTTCCCGAACCTGCAGCATGTCGATCCCCTGATGATCGGCCAGAACATCAAGGAAGTTCTGGAATGCGATCTCAAGGCGGAATACGGCGCCCGCGCCCTCTACATGGAGGCCCGCGCCTGCTGCCGGAAGGAAGAGGACTACGTGACCAAGGACCTCTTCGAAGAGCTGCTCGCCGATGAGGAAGGTCATATCGACTACCTCGAAGCCCAGCTCAGCCTGATCAAGGAGATCGGCGTGCAGAACTACGGCCAGCTCAACGCCCACCCGGCCAGCGAAGTGCCGGAGGACTAGGCCGAGATATGCGCGTTCAGCTTTCCGAAGATTGCCGGTAGGCGGCCCCCATGTCACTTCCCGAACTTGATGGGCCGCGCCTCGATCCGGCCTCAGGCGGACCGGCCAAGCAGCTCATCATCCTGCTGCACGGCTATGGCGCCGATGGCAACGACCTGATCGGTCTGGGGCGGTCCTGGGCGCCGCTCCTGCCGGATGCCGCCTTCGTCTCGCCCCATGCACCCAACCCTTGCGCCATGTCGCCCATGGGCAAGGAGTGGTTCCCGCTGAGCTTCCGCGACGCTGAGGAATATGCCCGCGGCGTGGCCGAGGCTAAGCCGATCCTGAACGCCTTCATCGATGCGGAGCTCAAGCGCCATAACCTGACGGAAGAGTCCCTGGCACTCGTCGGCTTCAGCCAGGGGACGATGATGTCTCTGGCCGTCGGTCTCTCCCGGGAAAAGCCGCCGGCAGCTATCCTCGGCTATTCCGGCGCTCTCGCCGCTATGGATTTCGCCGCCGATATCGGCAGCAAGGGGCCGAAGATCTTCCTCATCCACGGCGACATGGATCAGGTGATCCCGGTCGAAGCCCTCACCATGGCCCGCGAGCAGCTCACCGCTCTGGGCCTTTCCGTGGATTGGCACATCGCCAAGGGCGTCGGCCACGGCATCGACCAGGAAGGTCTGATGCTCGGTGGCGGGTTCCTGAAGAATACTCTGACAGCGCAAGCCGGCGTCTGAACCGCTTCCGGCTCGCCAGTGCGCGGCTAGGCCTATCGCGCCTGCCGTTTGCACTGGCGGTACTGGGTCTTGCAGACGGCCCAGCACGGCCCCGGATTGCGCTTGCCGAAGCACGGCGACCGGCAGCTGTTGTAGCCGTTCAGGCATTTCTGTTGCGCCGGGCTCAATTGCTGAGCTTTGGCGAAAGCGGTATCGCTCCCGAACCCGGACAGTAGCATCAGGGCGAAAGCCACTGCGACGGCCTGCAGTGTGAACGTCATGAAAATCCTCGCTTTCGTGAGTGTTCCGGGACGCCTAAGGGGCATCGCCGAGAAGTCTACGCACTCCTCATACGAAAACGGTGAGCAACCAGTTCTGGGGAGTAGACATCTTTTAACGACATTATCTAGGGTTCTTCACATATCTGACACGGGCATATAGTATCCGGCTCGTGTTTTAAGGGACCCGAGTGCGACGGGTGTTTATCGAGGACTGAGGACCTTGACCGCAGCACTCGCCTCCACGTCGTCCGGCTCGTTCCCAGCCCTTGTGCTGAACGCCGACTATCGTCCCTTGAGCTACTATCCGCTTTCCCTGTGGCCGTGGCAGGAAACCGTGAAGGCGGTTTTCCTGGATCGGGTGAATATCGTCTCCGAGTACGAGCGCTCGGTGCACTCCCCGTCCTTCCAGATGAAGCTGCCGAGCGTGGTCTCCCTGAAGAGCTACGTCCGCCCGGCGCTCTACCCGGCCTTCACCCGGTTCAATGTCTTCCTGCGCGACCGCTTCATCTGCCAGTATTGCGGCTCACCCAGGGATCTGACCTTCGATCATCTGATCCCCCGCTCCCGCGGCGGCCTCACACGATGGGACAATGTCGTCACGGCCTGCGCGCCCTGTAATCTCAGGAAGGGCGGGGCCATGCCGAAGGATGCGGATATGTGGCCCTATCAGAAGCCGCACAGGCCGACCGTCTTCCAGCTGCACCGCAACGGGCGCCTCTTCCCGCCCAACTATCTGCACGAAAGCTGGATCGACTATCTCTACTGGGATACCGAGCTGGAGCCGTAGGCCAAAGGCGAAGGCAGGCCAGACCAAGCGCTACCGCGAAGGCCACTCCGCGCCCTTGCGGCCGCGCCGGCGGTGTTCGCTGCCAGGACCGCTTTGCGCCACGCCCCAGCTGGCGATGCCCATCAGGACAAACGAGGCCAACCCGTTCCAGGCGGCCAGCGAAAGCCCAAGGATGACCAGGGACGGCTCGTCGCAGCGCACCACGCTGGTTTGGCGGAGTTGCTCCGCAAGCTCCTGCCAATCGACCGACGCGGCACCGCCAGTGCAGGCCGCAGGCCCCTCCCACCATTTGAATTCGACGCCGACGTGATAGACGCTGACCACGACATTCACGGCGAAGGCGAGAGCGATCACGCCGAGCAGAACCCGCGCCAGACCTGGCCAGTTGAACGATAGGCCGAACGCGATCATGGCCGCCGGCACGGCGAAATAATACGCGTAGCGCTCCTGCAGGCAGAGATGGCACGGCGCATATCCGCCGATATGCTCGAAGGCCAGCGCCGCCACGATGACGGGCAGCGCCAGTTCGCCAACCGCGAGGCTCGCGACCGCCAGCGGGCCCCATTGCTTTACCAGCTTATCCAACATCAGAATGCATATCTCGCCAGAATTACGCCGCCGGCAACCGCGACCAGGAAGACGGTCGTCACCAGGGTCAGCCGCTTCTCGATGAACTCCCGGATCGGTTCGCCAAAGTAGCGCAACAGCTCCGCCACGATAAAGAACCGTGCGCCCCGCGTGATGAAGGACAGCACGATGAAGGCCCAGATATCGTAGCCCGCGAAGCCCGAGGCGATCGTGACGAGCTTGTACGGGATCGGAGTCAGCCCCTTGATCAGGATGATCCACGCGCCCCACTCGGCATAGGCTTCCCGGAACGTGTCGAAGCTGTCGCCGTAGCCATAGGCGCTGATCAGCCAGGCCCCCAGCGTATCCCAAAGCAGCGCGCCGATCGCGTAGCCGACCAGCCCGCCCGCCACGGATGTAACCGTGCACCATGCCGCGTAGAGCCGGGCCTTGGCCGGATTGGCCAGAACCATGGGCACCAGGACCACATCGGGCGGAATGGGGAAGAACGAGCTCTCGGCAAAAGACACCGCCCCCAGCACGACGAAGGCGTAGGGCGTTGCCGCCAGCTCGATGATCTTGTCGTAGAGGCGTCTCAGCATCGCGCCTGATTATCTGCGCGCAGGGTTTCTGTCCATCGATGGTTCGCTCGAGCCCTAGCGGCCGATCCCGCCCTATGACGCGCCAGGCAGAACGGAAAGCGCCTCCTCGGCGATCACCTGCTCCTCGTCCGTCGGCAGCACGAGGACGGCAACTTTCGCGCCCGCGCAGTCGATCCGGGTCCGGTTCTCGCTGTTCGCCTCCGCGTCGATGGCGGCACCCAGCCAGTCGAGATGACCGCAGACGAGGGAGCGCACCAGGGGCTGATGCTGGCCGATCCCGGCGGTGAAGACGAGAGCATCGAAGCCACCCAGGGTGGTCGCCAGCGCCGCCACGCTCTGGGCGATGCGATGGGCGAAGACGTCCAGCGCTTCCCGCGCAGGCGGATCGTCGCTTCCGACGAGATCGCGGGAATCCGCGCTGATGCCCGAAAGCCCCAGCAGGCCCGAGCGGTGATAGAGCATGTCGTCCAGTTCGGGGAGCGGCATGCCGCGCTCTTCCAGAAGATGCAGCAGCACGCCCGGGTCCAACGCGCCGCACCGCGTCGCCATGGGTATGCCGTCGAGGGTGGAGAATCCCATGCTCGTGTCCCGGCTAATGCCGCCATCGAGACCGCAGAGGCTCGCCCCGCTCCCCAGATGGGCCACCACCACTTTCCCATAGGCGAGCTCCGGCGCCGAGGCCTTCAGACGTTTGGCGATGGAGGCGTAGGACAGCCCGTGGAATCCGTAGCGCTTGATCCCCTCGTCGAAAAGATTTCGCGGGATCGCGAAGCGGCGCACCACATCGGATTGATGCTGATGGAAGGCCGTATCGAATGACGCCGTCTGCGGGATGCCGGGCCAGAGCTTCTTCACCGCCCTGATCAGCCGCAGGCTCTTCGGCTGATGCAGCGGCGCAAGCGGTGTCAGCTCCGCGATATCCTCCTCCACCGCATCTGTAATCAGAGCCGGGCCCGTGAATAGATCGCCCCCATGCACCACGCGGTGCCCGACGCAGGTGATGTCGCCGGCAGGGAAATGGTGCTTCAGCCAGTCCAGCACCTCGGCCACCACGTCATGCAGATCTTCGGTGATCTCGGATGTGAGCGGGATCTCCTCTTGCCGCCCGCCTTCCGAAATCCGCAGCCACAGCGGGGCATCGCGCAGATCGATTGCCCCGCCGCCGAAGCGCTCCGGCGCGTCGCCCTCGAAATGATAGAGCCCCAACTTGATGGTGGATGAGCCGGGATTGAAGGTGAGCAGGATATGGCCGGTCATGGCGTCCGCTATTCGCCTGGAAAGCCGGCCGGCCGATCCACCCCTGCGAGCTTGGCAAGCGCGCTCGAGGCAAGCCGCACCTTCACCGTATCGGCGCGGCTGGTCAGGATGATCGGCACCCGCGCGCCCAGCACCAGCCCGGCCGCATCGGCACCGCCGAGATAGATCAGCTGCTTGGCCAGCATGTTGCCGGCTTCAAGATCAGGCACCAGCAGGATGTCCGCCTTGCCGGCGACCGGCGACTCGATCCCCTTGATCCGCGCGGCATCAGGGCTGATCGCATTGTCGAAGGCGAGCGGGCCTTCCACCAAGGCGCCCGTGATCTGCCCACGCCGCGCCATCACCGTGAGCGCTGCCGCATCCAGGGTCGCCGGCATCGCCGGATCGACCGTCTCGACCGCCGCGAGGACCGCCACCAGCGGCTGCGAGACGCCGAGCCGATGCATGAAGTCGATGGCGTTCTGGCAGATGTCCTTCTTCTGGGCGAGGGTCGGCGCGATGTTGATGGCCGCATCCGTCACAACCAGCGGCTTCGGATAATGCGGCACGTCGAGCACGTAGACATGGCTGATGCGCCTGTCCGTCCGAAGCCCTGACCCCGGCGCCACCACCGCGCCGAGCAGCTCGTTGGTGTGCAGGCTGCCCTTCATCAGCGCATCCGCCTCGCCATTGGCGGCGAGTTGCACGGCAAGGTCGGCAGCGGCGTGGCTGTGCTCGGTGGCCTCGATGCGGAGCCCTTTCAGCGAGACGCAGGCCTTCTCCGCCGCGTCCCGGATCTTCAGCTCCGGTCCGACGAGGATCGGATCGATCAACCCTTCGTCCCGCGCTTCGATTGCCGCAAGGATCGCCTCTTCGCTGCACGGATGGACCACTGCCGTCGTCAGCGGCGGCGGCTGCTTGGCGCGCGCGATGAAGCGCTCATAGCGGTCATGGCGGTTCAGGGTCACATCCGGCACCGCCATGCGCGCCATGGTGATCTTCTCCGTGGGTGCGATCACAGTGGCGATGCCCGAAAGCACGGTCTCACCCCGCTGATTGACGCATTCCGTGTCCAGGATGACGTGATGGCCGTCCGCCTGCTTCACCTTGACGGTCACCGTCGCCGTGATCGTATCGCCGGGGGCCACAGACCCCTTGAAGCTCATCTCCTGGGCGACATAGACCGTCCCGGGTCCGGGCAGCTCCGTCCCCAGAAGGCTGGCGATCAGGCTGCCGGTCCACATGCCGTGGGCCACGACGTGGCCGCCTTCCGCCCGTGCCGCGAACTGCGCATCGAGATTGGCCGGGCTTACATCGCCAGAAACCGCGGCGAACATCTTGATATCGTCCTCGCCCACGATCCGGACCAGCGAGGCGCTATCGCCCGGCGCGATCTCGTCGAAGGTCCGGTTGCGGAGCAGAGGTTTGGTCGTCTCGACAGTCATCGGTTCGCTCACGTTTCCACCCCTCCCCTTAGCGCTGCAGCACATAGGTGCCGGGCGCATCCTGAAGCGGCCTGTACCCCCGCTCCGGCGCTCCCATGGCAGGTGGCGCGACGCGCTCCCGGGTTGACCGCTCCGTGAGCCAGGCCTCCCAGGCCGGCCACCAGGAGCCCTCCGTCGGGACCGTCTCCGTCATCCATTCCTCGGCGCTCAGGACAGGATCGGTGACTTTGGTCTCCCGCATACGGAAATGCCGATGCTTGTGACCGGGCTCGCTGACAATGCCCGCATTGTGCCCGCCGCTCGTCAGCACGAAGGTGACATCCGTCTCCACCAGATAGTGGATCTTGTAGGCCGAGTGCCAAGGGGCGACATGGTCGCGTTCCGTGCCGACGCCGAAGATCGGGATGCGCAGGTTCTGCAGCGCCACGGGCCGCCCCTCGACGATGTATTGGCCGGTCGCCAGCTCGTTCTGCAGGAACAGCTTCCGCAGATAATCCGAGTGCATCATGAACGGCATGCGCGTCGCATCGGCGTTCCACGCCATGAGATCGATCATCGGCGTCCGCTCGCCCATGAGATAGTCGTGCACCACCCGCGACCAGATCAGGTCGTTCGACCGCAGCAGCTGGAACGTGCCCGCCATCTGACGGGATTCCAGCACGCCCTGATCCCACATCATGCCTTCCAGGAACGACACCTGGCTGTCGTCGATGAAGAGCTCAAGCTCGCCCGGCTCCGTGAAGTCGGTCTGGGCGGCGAACAGCGTCAGGCTGGCCAGCCTGTCGTCTCGCGCCTCCGCCATGGCCCCCGCCGCGAGCGCCAGCAGCGTGCCGCCCAGGCAATAGCCGGCCGCATGCACCTTGCGGTCCGGCACGATCTCCGTGACCGCATCCAACGCCGCCATCACTCCCATCCGCCGGTAATCCTCTAGGGACAGGTCGCGGTCCTCCGCCGTGACATTGCGCCAGGAAATGCACAAGACCGTGTGCCCCTTCTCAACGAGGTAGCGCACCAGCGAATTGTGAGGCGAAAGATCGAGGATGTAGTATTTCATGATCCACGCCGGCACGATCAGCACCGGCTCCGCCACCACGGTTTCCGTCGCCGGCGCGTATTGGATCAGCTCGATCAGATGGTTGCGGAAGACCACCTTCCCCGGCGTCACGGCAACCTCGCGCCCCGGTTGGAAGGCATCGGTCCCGGCCGGCGGCTGTCCGGCGATCTGCAGGCTCAGATCTTCCAGCCAGTTTCGGAAGCCCGCGGCGAGATTCGCGCCGCCCGTCTGCATGGTCCTCTCCACCACCTCCGGATTGGTCCAGGGCAGGTTGCTCGGCGACCAGACATCGAGACACTGGCGCAGGGTAAACGAGACGACGTTCGCGTGATGGCGGGATACGCCGGGCACGCCGCGCGTCACGCCGTTCAGCCACTCCTCTGCCAGGAGCGCGCTTTGGGCCCATAAGCGGTATGGGTTCTTTCGCCACGCCTCGCCGTTGAAGCGATTGTCGCCAGGGCCTGGCGTGGCAGGCGGCGGAGTATCTGCATTGTAGAGGCTCTGGACGCCGTAAGCGGCGAGCTGCGCCGCCTTCTGCCAGCCGTCAGCGACCGCCTCCATCTGCTTCCCCGGCGCCGCCGCCAGATGCAGCGTCCAATCGGCGAAGGCAAGCCCGAGCGCCTGGGGTGAGATTCCGCCCGTGGCCCGGGCGGTCCACGCATTGACCATACGATCCAGCGCTCGAAAGCTCTGATGCTCCATATGGGTCGAAGATGACGGCGCCGGCCGCGGCCCCGCCTCTGCGGAGGGCGGGGATGCCGGCGCTTGGTAGGGCTGGCCCGTCGGCCCCTTGGTGATCGGTGCGTTCATGGGCGGCAACTCCGGTGGTTTGCGCTCCCCTTGCCTCGTCCTGCCCCCATACCCTCAAAACATCATGAAGATTTTTCGGACCTCGAACGCGTCAGTGCGACGCGGCCAGAGGCGCTCTTGTATCGCCACAAACGGCACCGCAAATGAGAAGTGAACGAAGGAAAACGAGGAAATGGGAGGTCGCATGTCCAGCCACGGAATTCCCTGGAAGGGATGGGTGGTCGTCTGTGACGGGTCTAAAGCCCTCATGTTACGGAACGAAGGCGATGACGAGCTGATCAATCTGCAGGTCGTTGAAGTCGACGAGGAAAAGCACGCCGCGACCCATGAGATGGGCACCGACCGTCCGGGTAGGGTGCAGGAATCCGCCGTCACCGGCAGAAGCGCCGTGGAGCAGACCGACTGGCATGAGCGCGCGGAGATCGAATTTCTCGGCCGGGTGGCCGAGAAGCTCGACGCCATGATCGATAGCCACGACATCAAGCATCTCGTGCTCGTCGCGCCGCCCCGTGCATTGGGGCGCATCCGCGAGCAGCTCACCGATAAGGTGAAGAACGTCATCGATACCGAGATCGACAAGGATCTCACCAACCTGCCCGTGGATCAGATCGAGAAGCACGTGACCGCCTGATCGCGGCCCCGCGACGGAAACCGCCGGCTACTGCTTGGTGGTCTCCAGCGTGCTCGCCGCCTGGGTCTCGGCGGTCGGCTTCTCCAGCGTGAGACGCAGGATCCGGCCGTTCGGGGCGGCTTCATCGGTCAGGAGATAGATCGCCCCGTCGGGCCCTTGCGCCACGTCCCGAATCCGCACTCCGAAATCCATTCGCTCGTCGGAGATCACGCGCTCGCCCTGCAGGGTGAGATGAGTGGCCGATTGGGACGCCAGCCCGCCAACCACGAGGCTGTTCTTCCAGCCCGGGAACTCGTCGCCCGTATAGAAGATCATGCCCGAGGGCGAAACCGACGGGTTCCAGAAATAGATGGGCGCGGTGAGATCCGGTCTCGTCGGCGGATCGGGAATATCCTGCAGCGTGTAGTGCACGCCCCAATTGGCCAGCGGCCAGCCGTAGTTCTTGCCCGGCTCGACGACATTGATCTCGTCGCCGCCGATCGGCCCGAACTCCTCCACCCAAAGCTTGCCCGTATCGGGGTTCACAATGCCGCCGCCGATATTCCGGTGGCCGAGGGAATAGATGCGCGGATCGTATCCGTCCTTGCCGACGAAGGGATTGTCGTCCGGCACGCTGCCGTCCCGGTTGATGCGGATCACCTTGCCGAGGGTGTTGCTCGTGTCCTGCACCAGCTCATGCTGATACCGATCGCCGGTCATCACCAGAAGCGTGCCGTCCGGCAGGAAGGCGAGCCGCCCGCCGAATTCCCGGTCGTCCTCGAAGCGCGGTCCTTGCCGGAACAGGATCTCCACATCGGTGAGCCTGTCTTCGCCAAGCGTCCCGCGCGCCACCGACAGGGCGGCGTTCTCTGGACTGTCCTCGTCGTGCTCGGCGAAGGCGAAATAGACCCGGTGGTTGGTCTTGAAGTCCGGGTCGAGGGCAAGGCCCTGAAGACCGCCATTGCCCTTCGCATAGATGTTCTCGGGCAGGCCCTTAATGGGCGGCGAGATCTTGCCCGACTTCGAGATGCGCCGGAGACGTCCCGGGTGCTTCTCGGAGACCAGCATTTCGCCGTCGGGCAGGAAGACCAGGCTCCAGGGATAGTTGAGCCCGTCCACGGCGGTCTCGACCTTCACATGGCCGACCGACGTGAACAGCGATTCGGGGACATCCTCGGCCGACGCGGCACCGGAAAAGGCGGTGGCTGCCGACAAAGCTATCGCCAGGCCGAACCAGCCCCCTCTGGACTTGGAACCGAACGTCATGCGCCGTTGTCCTGCGTTTCCTCAGCCTTTTACTTGCCCCGAGATCGCCGTAGCGGCAAGCGTCAAATGTCGCGCGGAAGAGCGGGCCCCGCCATTGACCGGCTGCGAGCCTTAAAGCATGATCCGCGCGGCTTGCCCCAGTGGCGGAATGGTAGACGCGGCAGACTCAAAATCTGCTGTCCGCAAGGACGTGCCTGTTCGAGTCAGGCCTGGGGCACCACTCTCCCGAAAAATCAGGACGAACCGGTTCAATCCGGCCGCCGATTTTAATGAACTTCTCAGCGTCGACCGCTAGGCTTTCCGCTCACGTTCGTGATCCCGGAAGGTTTCGCCATGAGGCCGATAGCATCGATCCCCGCCCTCACGCTGTTGCTTGTTGCACCGAGCGCTGCATCGGCCTCTGAGGTGACCGATTCCGGCGCTCTCGCCCTTGCCGCCATTGTGGCTCAGCTCTCGCCCGATATTGGCGATGCGGACAAGCAGGCGCTCGCCAAGCTCCTCGACGGAGACACAGGCTTTCAGTGGAAGACGTCTGAGACGATCGCCGTCACGGCCAAGTCCATCAAGTGCCATACGAGCAATGTCGACCTGACCTCTCACGACTGCACCCTGACCTTCGGCGGCAAGGACTCCACCCTGACCGGCCGAGCCGCTCATGAGCTTCTCGCCACCCTGGCCGAGGAAGGCCTGCAGCCCGACGCGGGTGCCGGCAATGTCTGGTACGCTCTATCCGCTCTCGACTGCGCGATCGACGTGGCCCAGGTGAAAGCCAAGGACGGCGGCGGCGTATCCTGCACATTCGGCCCCGCCGACTGACCCACCCGACCTCATCGCTCAAGGAGATCGCATGCTTCCCTGCCCCCGCCTCTTCATTGCCGCCGCAGCCCTGTCGGTCGCTTTTGCCGCCGGCCCGGCATCCGCCGCCGAGAAGTGGGAGGCCGTCAGCACCACGGCCATGTCCATCACCGGAAACATCACGATCGACGAATACAAGGTTACTTTCGAGAACGGCGAGAGCTTGGGGCTTCGCCCCGTGGGCGAAGACGAGCCCGGCGTCTTCGTGGTCACGCCCGAGGCCAACCCGACGCTTCTGAACGGCAACAAGCTGTGCGGAAACGAGCCGCCGACCTTCCTGGTCTTCGGCCGGCCGAAAGCTGATGGCGGTGACGAGACCCTCTACCTCAAGGTCTTCGACACCAACGATGTGCCCGAAGCCTCCAACGAGATGGACCAGCCCGGCATCTGCGCCAGCTACACCTACATGCGCTAAGGGCGTCTCACCTCGAAGCGTGGCCGCCGAGCGGCAGCGGGGGTCAGGTCGCAAACAGTCAGAGCTGGAGAGCCAGTCGGCAGCGTCGAAAAGGCGCGGACTTTTCCGCGATTGACGGTGCTCAGCCCTTGCATTGAACGCCGCGTCCCCGTTTTATCCGCTCCAGATTTCAAGCTAGCGAAAAGAGACCATTCCCATGCGCCTGGACGCGGTCCCAATCGGCAAGAACCCGCCCGAAGACGTGAATTGCGTGGTCGAGGTTCCGATCGGCGGCGAGCCCATCAAATACGAGCTCGACAAGGAAGCCGGCACCCTCTTTGTCGATCGCTTTCTCTATACGCCGATGCGATACCCGGGCAATTACGGCTTCGTGCCCCACACCCTCTCGGAGGATGGCGATCCCATCGACGTGCTGGTTGCGAGCACCCGGCCCATCTTCCCCGGCGCCGTCATCAATGTCCGCCCCATCGGCGTGCTGATGATGGAGGACGATTCCGGCCTCGACGAGAAGATCGTCGCCGTGCCGACTCCGAAGCTGACCCGCCGCTACGAGCATGTCACCAACTACACCGACATGCCGAAGACCCTGCTGGATCAGATCCGCCATTTCTTCCAGCACTACAAGGATCTGGAACCCGGCAAATGGGTCGAGATCGGCGGCTGGCACGACGCCGAGCAGGCCAAGAAGCTCATCCTCGAAGCAATCGAGCGGGCAAAGAACGAGAAAGCCTAGAGTGCTTCCGTCAGAGGATCGTGGGTGATCAGCCCCATGATCTCGTTGGTGGCGAAGCTCAAGGACATGCCCCGGATTACGCCCCGCACGATGGCGAGGTCGTAAAGCTCCCCAATGGCTCCATCGATGCGGAACCAGTGGGCGCACGTCCCACTGCTCAGATCGATCACCTGCACACCGCACCACGGTTCGGAATCTGCCTCTCGTAACCGATCGTCCAGCGCCAGCCCTTCGAACCGTTCGTAGCGCGGCTTGGAGAGGCCGACGAAGGCGTAGTTGCCGTGGAAAGCGAGCCCCCGCACGAAGCCGGGACAGAACACGAAGGGCTTGAATTCGACCTTACCGTCCTCCAGCCCATCAACCCAGCCGAGCTCGCCCGTGCCGGAATTGAGCAGCCAGAGCTTGCCGTTATAGAGCCGCGGCGAATGGGGCATGGAGAGTCCCTCCAGCACCACTTCGTTCTTCTGGACGTCGATAACGATGCCGCCATCGGCGCGCCGGTCTCGCCACCCGTCGATCGTGTCGGACTTGCTGACCGCAGTCACATAACGCGGCACACCGTCTTCCATGGCGAGCCCGTTCAGATGGCAGCGGTCTTCCTTCATGATTCTAGAGATAAAGGGCGGCTTCCATATCGGCGTAAAGCTGTGGGTTTCCGACGGCGTGGCAAGACAGTTGTAGAGCGTGTTGACGAACACGATCCGCCCGTCCGCAAGCTGCCCGACATCGTGGGCGTCCAGCTCGCCGGTGACGTGGATCTGCCGCGGCACATAGCAGTGATCGAACAGGTTGTTCACCTCCTGCTCCGGCCCAAGCACATTCTTGAAGGTCATGATCTGGAACAGCGTCGCGAGCAGCAGCGTGTCCTTGTCCGGCACGGCAATTCCCATCGCCTTGCGGAACAGCCGCTCGTCCACCAGCAGCCCGCCATCCTTGTTCTGGCCGAGCAGATAGAACTTGCCGGACTGGTAGGAGGAGATCGCGAGCGAGATTTGGTTCGAGCCGAGGAAGCCCGAGAGCCCTGGCGACATGGAGTATTTGACCGGCGGCGCTTCCGGCTCCTGAGGCGCGCCCGCGGCGCCGGCGTCCTCCGGCTCCGCGGCATTATTCCTTCCGCCTTCCCGCTCTGAAGGTGGCCCGTCGCTCAGTCGATGCATGTGATCGTCCAATTCAAAGTCTGGCGTTTCGGGCGAACCTAGCAACAAGACCGCTCGTCGCGAAAGCTGGCAGCACAGCAACATGATTCAAACCGCGCTCGCAAACGGCGCGAATCGCTGCACCGCTCAGTACACGGCTAACGTAACTCCTTCGAGTGAGCCGGCCGACGGAAACACCTGCTCCGTACACTGTACAACCCCGCACCTGAACCTGTTGCCATGTAGCCACATTCGGTTTCCGAAATGATCCGCCTACCCCCCATTTTCAAGCGCGCTCCGTGTACGCCCCCATCTCTCGCGGGCTAGGTTTTTGGGAAGATTCGAAGATTCGCGGCGAGAAATCGACGGCGGCGCTGGGGGCAAGGATGGCAAATTCTGTAAAACGGCAAATCCTGCTGTCGACAACGATGCTGGCCGGTGCGCTGAGCGGCTACACGGGCCGAGCCTATGCGGCCTGCGTAAACACAAGCGGCTCGACATATCTCTGCTCCGGCACCGAAGTCGTCCCCCAGACCATCAACACCGCAAATGCCACGGTGATCACCGACAGCACGATGGATTTCAACCCCATGTTCGGCAATGCCTTGTCGATCCGATCGAGTGGGGACGTCTCCTACACTGACAATGATGCGTCGACTTACTTGCGCAGCAGTAATGGCGTCGGGCTCGCTGTGACCAACGACAGCGTGGGCGCAGGCTCAACACACATCACCACGGCCGGTGTGATCGACGGCGGTAGATACGGCATGATTATTCCGTAGACGACGACACGGTTGGAGATATCACGGTCACGACCAACGGATCCGTCAAATCCTCCTTCACTGGCATGCTAGTCCGTGCCGGGTACGGGACTGGGGATATAACCATTACTACGAACGCCGACATAACCACGAACACCGGTAGCACGCGCTATCTCGGCATTTACGGCAATCATTTCGGAACGGGCGCGCTCACCATCTCCGTCAACGGGGACATCACGGCTGGCCTCGGCATTTACACCAACAATAGCGCGAGCAGCACCGACATCACCGTGGCGAGCGGCGCCACGGTGAACGGCACCGGAGGCGTGGCGATGGCGTTGGTTGCCTCTTCGTCGGTGACGTCGCAGAGGGTTGAGATCCAGACCGGCGCCACGATCATCGGAACGGTGGAAGCGTCTTCGACGGTCGGCCCGATCGACACCCTGGAACTGGGCGGCTCCGGCAGTGACAGCTTCGACCTGAGTGAGATCGGCCCGAAGTATCAGAACTTCGAAGCTTTCAATGTGATCGGCGGTACCTGGAGCTTCTCGGGCGCCACGAGCGAGACCTTCAATGTTACCGGCGGCACGCTCGGCGGCACCGGCACCTTTGGCGGGCTGAACATCGGCAATGGCGCCACGATCGCACCGGGCAACTCCATCGGCACGATCAATGTGGGCAACATCACGATTGCCCAAGGCGCGTCCTACGAGGTGGAGGTCGATGCGGACGGCGATTCCGACTTGATCAACGCCAGCGGCACGGCGACGATCAATGGCGGCACGGTTAGCGTGCTGGCGCAGTCTGGCGATTACGCGGCTTCGACCCAATATACCATCCTGACGGCGGCAGGCGGGGTCACGGGTGCCTTCAGCACCGTTACCAGTAATTTCGCCTTCCTCGATCCGACCCTGACCTACGATCCGAACAACGTCTATTTGCTGCTGGAGCGCAACGAGACAGCGTTCCCGGATGTCGCCCGCACGCCCAATCAGCGCGCGGTGGCGGGAGCGCTATCGCAGTTCCCGACCGGCAACGAGCTCCTCCTCGATGTCCTGAATCAAACTGAGGCCGGCGCACGGCAGGCCTTCGATGCGCTGTCGGGCGAGATCCACGCGAGCGTCGGCGGGGCTCTGCTGGATGAAGGCCGGCATGTGCGCGATGCGGTCATGGGCCGGATGATCCAGGCCTCTTACGACGGCACCGGTCTCGGCTCGGGCGGTCCGCAGAACACATCCGGCATGATGATGCTGGGCTACGGGTCGAAGGATCTGGGCTCGGATATGGCGCCGCTT
>NZ_MASI01000009.1 GCF_001708935.1 Methyloligella halotolerans | reverse complement strand
CGCATCCGACGCCGACGAGCACGGCATCAAGGGCCGCGCCTCCTGGAAGTTCTAGATCGCCCTCCCACGGGAGAGGGCGTTCCGCCTCCATGAGCCTATAATCCGTCCAGCATGCCGGCGTGCGTACCGGGTTTGCATTCGGCCACACCCTTGTGGCTAGCCCGCCACAGCGCGGCGACAAAAGCAGCGGAGAGAGGGCCGCTTTCTCCGTGCTTCCGTATATCCCGCCATCCCATCCGGCTACATTTCGGAGAGGATTTCAATAACTTAAGCGCGAGAAACGCGCCGAATACACCCTGGGGGAGGGGCGTGTGACCATTTCAGTAAAGCGGCAGATCCTGCTGTCGACGACGATGCTTGCCGGTGCGATGACCGGCTATTCGGGCCGGGCCTATGCGGCCTGCACGAATTCCGGGGGCTCCACCTATCTCTGCTCCGGAAGCGAGACGACCACCCAATCGATCAACGCCGCCAATCCGACTGTGACCACCGCGTCGGACATGAATTTCGATACGACTGGCGGCATCGGAAACGCGCTGACCATCACGGGCACAGGCGACATCTCCTATACGGACGGATATGCGTCGACCTCTCTTCGGAGCCTGGAGAGGGGTCTTTCGGTATCGAACAACACCGTTGGCGCGGGTTCGACGGCGATCTCCACCGCGGGCGCAATCTACGGTCGAAATGCCGGCATTGTCGCTTGGAATAATAATGGCGTGGCGGGCGATTTGAGCCTCACCACGAACGGCGCCGTCAGCTCCGGTGGCGATGGCATTACGATGACCGGGGGGACTCTCACGGGCGATCTAACCGTCACAAACAATGCCGCCGTTTCGAGCGACGGTTACGGCATGTACCTGGCGCATACCGGCAACGGGGCGCTCACGGTCAACGTCAATGGCGACGTTAAGGGCACCGTCCGCGATGGCATGGACATCAACCTCTACAACGGCACCACGACCATAACCTCGTCGGCCGGCACCACGATTACTGGCGGAAACGACGGCATTGACCTCGATCATAACGGGACGGGCGAGGTGGTCGTCAGTGCCTATGGCAACGTTAAGGGCGCCCAAGCCGCTATCGATATCTCCAACATGGGACCTGCCGAGACACGGATCACCATCGGCGGGGACATATCTGGAAGCTCGGGAGCTGGGCTCGAAATTGCCGGCGCACGCAATTACGCCACCGTTCTCGCCGGTGGCTCCGCCACTGGCTCCTTTGGAATCCGCAGCAGCAGCTTTGGAAGCGCTAACGACATAACCGTGGCGGGGCGGGTCGAGGGCACCGCCAACTTCGCTATCGTGCTGCCGAATTCAACCTCGGGGAATCGTGTCGAACTTCAGACCGGTTTCGAGGTTGTCGGCATCGTGGACTCAGGCGCTGGCACCAACGACAGCCTGGAATTCGGGGGCTCCGGCAGCGACAGCTTCAGCCTCAGCGATATCGGTCCAAAATATCAGAACTTCGAGGACTTCAATGTCATCGGTGGCAAATGGAGCTTTTCGGGCACCACCTCCAAAACCTTCAGCGTCACCGGCGGCACACTCGGCGGCACCGGCACCTTCGGCGGGCTGAATGTCGGCAACGGCGGCACCATCGCGCCGGGCAATTCCATCGGCACGCTCAATGTCGGCAATATCACTTTTGCGCAGGGGTCGACCTACCAGGTGGAGGTCGACAACTCAGGCAATTCGGACCTGATCAATGCCAGCGGGACGGCGACCATCAACGGCGGCACGGTGAGCGTGCTGGCGCAGTCGGGGACGTACGCCACCGGAACCCAATATACGATCCTCACGGCAGCGGGCGGTGTGACAGGGCAGTTCTCCACTGTCACCGCGAATTTCGCCTTCCTCGATCCGACACTCAGCTACGACGCAAACAACGTCTACTTGCTGTTCGGTCAGGCGGCGAGTTTCGTGTCTGCAGCCCGCACGCCGAACCAGCGAGCTGTCGCGGGCGCATTGGATGCCTTGCCCACCGATAACGAAATCTTCGTCCAAGTCCTGAACCAGACCGAAGACGGTGCACGGCAGGCATTCGACGCACTTTCGGGCGAGATCCATGCGAGTGTCGGCGGCGCCCTTCTGGATGAAGGCCGCCATATCCGCGATGCGGTGATGGGCCGGATGGTGCAGGCGTCTTACGACGGCACCGGTCTCGGCTCGGGCGGACCACAGAACACTCAAGCATCACCTTCCGGCATGATGATGCTGGGCTATGGCTCCAAAGACCTGGGCTCTTACGAGCCGCTTCCCACGAAAAAAGGTCCGGTGTTCTGGACGCAGGGCTTCGGGAGCTGGGCCAATTTCGACGGCAACGGCAATGCGGCCAGCCTCGACCGCGACATGGGCGGTTTCATCTCGGGCGTCGATGCGGAGGTGATGCCCGGCTGGCGGGCCGGTATCGCCGCCGGCTACAGCTACACCGGGCTCGACAAAGAGTCCCGTCTGAGCAGCGCCGACGTGGATGCCTATCACCTCGTGCTCTACGGATCGGGTAAGGTGAACCGCTTCGATGTCCGTGGCGGTGGCGCCTATAGCTGGCAGGATATCGAGACCTCACGGAACATCGTGTTCCCCGGCTTCTCGGAGTTCGAGCAAGCGTCCTATGACGGCGACCGGGGACAGCTCTTCGGCGAGATCGCCTACCCGGTCGTGCTCCATCCCAGCATCGCCATGGAAGGTTTCTCAGGGCTGGCTTACGTTCATCAAGAGACCGACGGCTTCACAGAGTCGGGCGGTCTCGCGGCCTTCAACTCCTCCGGGTACAACGAGGATGTGACCTATTCCACGACCGGCTTCCGTGCCGCGACGACGATGGCCTTCGGCAACGCAGTCATCACGCCGAATCTCTCGGTCGCTTGGCTCCATGCCTTCGACAGTGTCGACACCGACCTGGCGCTGGCCTTCGCCGCCGCAGGACCGAGCTTCGACATCCAGGGTACGCCGATCGCGCGGGACTCCGCTCTCGTCCAGGCAGGCCTCGACTTCGCGGTCTCGCCCAACGCGACCCTGTCGGTCGCCTATGACGGGCAGTTCGCATCCGACGCCGACGAGCACGGCATCAAAGGCCGTGCGAGCTGGAAGTTCTAGAAGGTTCGCCTGAAGCATCTGCCGTCCCTCTCCCCCGCGGGGAGAGGTCGAGCGCATGGCGCTCGGGTGAGGGGGAGAAAGACTCGATAGTTGGGTCCCTCACCCCTCCCGCGTCGAACACGGGAGAGGGAGCACGCCGAGCCAATTGGACGGTCTCCCTCGGTCTCATTCCGGCGAGAGCCGGCCCCACAAGGCCGGAAAGGCGGTCTGCGGTTGGATACCGGCTT
Source organism: Methyloligella halotolerans (assembly GCF_001708935.1). GTDB lineage: Bacteria > Pseudomonadota > Alphaproteobacteria > Rhizobiales > Methyloligellaceae > Methyloligella > Methyloligella halotolerans. The sequence goes on along the minus strand of NZ_MASI01000009.1, from coordinate 104,685 downwards.
GTGCCGGTATGACGGTGTCCGAGAGCCCTATTCAGGCAGGTCGCACTCCTCGAGGAGCATCGTCCACATCTCATCCGGCGCGAAGGTGACCTTGCCCGTATCGCGCACCTGGGAGAGCAGCTCACGGCCTTTCGCCGCCGTTTCCGGATCGTCCGCCCGAAGCTGCCAAAGCCCCATGACGTAATAGAGATGCGCCCGCGCCTCCTCGGTCTCCAGCGTCGGGCCGGATTCCGCCACCATGTTGCGTCCCTCTTCGCCGCCATACCAGAGCAGCATCATCCATCCATGCGCCTTCAGATCGCCGCGCGGCGACCCGAGCAGTATCTGCCCGCTTTGGATGACGAGCTGCTCCTCGCTTATATCGGCGAGCTCCGGCTTTTCCTCGATAACGCTGTTGAGGAGATCTGTCGTATTGCTCTTCACGAGCTGATCGACTTCCGCCTGGCACGTGCCGGCGAGGGCTGGCCGCGCCGTTGCGGCGATCATGAACGAGACGAGAAGGCAGGCGAGCAGGCGCGGCATTCGATTTCTCCCGTGAAACACCGGGAAATCTTAGGCGGGGCCGCGCGAGATGTCGATTCGACGCAACCGAGGGCTGGCTGCGGACAAAAAAGAGGGCCGGGCTTTATCCAAGCACGACCCTCTTCACCATCGGCAGCCGCTTGCGCGGCCGCATCGGTCGCCGTCAGCTGTTGTTGGCACGATTGGCATCCCGGATCGCTTCTTCGTGATACCAGGCGCCGCCGGACGCCGTGTTGACATGAGCGTAAGACTGCTCCGTCGCCGTCCGCGTCTCGCGCCGCTCCAAGCCAGCGCGACCGCCAGCAGGGAACTGAATTATCTCAGCCGTTTCCCTAAAAGCATTCATCGCTAGTTCCTTTCTTCAATACTCCGGTTCGGCAAACAACATCGCCGTCACGGGTGTAGTTTCCCGTATATAGGAGTCAGCCACCCCTTTTGCATAAGAAAATAGCCGTTCGCCTAATATTTCAGCTTACTTTATTCTGCCTGCCCAATCGGCATACGGGAGATCGGCCAAAACTGACTCTTTTTTAGCGCCGTCGGGTGCGGCCTCGGGGCGCGGCTCTGCAAAGGCCGACAATGGCGAAGTCCTTTTGTTTATTAAGAAAATATGAAATGCCCCGGCCCGGCCCTCGCCCCCCTGGGCCCTTGATCCCTTCTCGGACTCCGGCCCCACCGCCAATTGGCACATTTAATGCGTCTGCAGGGGCGTCAACGAGGCCCTGAGCTCAGCGGCCGCTAGGGCTAGGGACGGCGCACTGCGCTTTCAGCAGACAAGGGAAAAGCTAATGACCAAGTATAAGCTCGAGTACATTTGGCTCGACGGCTACGAACCGGTACCGAATCTTCGGGGCAAAACGCAGATCAAAGAATTCGAGACGTTCCCGTCTCTTGAAGAACTTCCGCTCTGGGGCTTTGACGGCAGCTCTACCCAGCAGGCCGACGGCAGCAACTCCGACTGCATTCTGAAACCGATCCGTGTCTTCCCCGATGCAGCCCGCGAAAACGGCGTTCTGGTGCTCTGCGAAGTGATGCTGCCCGACGGCGAGCCACATCCCTCCAACAAGCGCGCCACCATCCTGGATGACGACGACGCCTGGTTCGGCTTCGAGCAGGAATACTTCTTCTACAAGGACGGCCGCCCGCTGGGCTTCCCCACCGACGGCTATCCGGAGCCTCAGGGCAAGTACTACACCGGCGTCGGCTATTCGAGCGTCGGTTCGGTCGCCCGCGAGATCGTGGAGGAGCACCTGAACCTCTGCCTCAAGGCCGGCATCAACCACGAAGGCATCAATGCCGAGGTGGCCAAGGGCCAGTGGGAGTTCCAGATCTTCGGCAAGGGCTCCAAGAAGGCCGCCGACGAGATGTGGATGGCGCGCTATCTGCTGGAGCGCCTGACCGAGAAATACGGCATCGATATCGAGTATCACTGCAAGCCGCTGGGCGACACCGACTGGAACGGCTCCGGCATGCATGCCAACTTCTCGACCGCCTATCTGCGCGAAGTCGGCGGCAAGGCCTATTTCGAGGCGCTGATGGCCCAGTTCGAGAAGAACCTCGAAGACCACATTGCCGTCTACGGCCCGGACAACCACATGCGCCTGACCGGCAAGCACGAGACCGCCCCGTGGAACAAGTTCTCCTACGGCGTGGCCGATCGCGGCGCCTCGGTTCGCGTGCCACACTCCTTCGTCAAGAATGACTACAAGGGCTATCTTGAGGATCGCCGCCCGAACTCCCAGGGCGACCCCTACGCCATCGCCTCCCAGATCCTGAAGACGATCTCGGAAGTGCCCATGGAGGGCAAGGCGACCGCCGCCGCGTAGCGGATCCTCTCCTCAACGAGGGACGGAACTGGGGGGCCCGGCGCGGCCCCCCTTTTCTTTTGCGCGATAGGTTAGAAATGCACGGCGAGCCATACCGTCGGCGGCTCGCTTTGGGTCCACGCGACCCGATGCCGGCAATGGGCCGGCAGCATCACCCAGTCGCCGGGGCCCAGTTCCCGCTCCTCCGCCTCGCCTTCGATCTGAAGCGCCGCGGCGCCTGAGACCAGCAAAACGAACTCGTCCGTCTCCTGGTCGTACCAATCTCCTTCAGGCGTCGCCTGGCCCGTGGAAACGATCCGCTCGATCCGAGCATCCCCCTTCTCCGCCAGAATGTGGAAGAGTTCGTCGGCGAGTGAACCGTTGGGAAGATTTGCTAGCAGCGATCCGGCACTCGCAGCGGGCATATTCATCACGTTCTCCCGAAAACCGAGAATACGACAACCAAAAGTGCGTGACTCCAAAGAATGCAATTTGCAAGTTATCGGCTGCATTCTGAGTGTCGTTTTGGGGGGAGTTATGGTTTCGCGTACCGCACTGGTTGTGCTCGTTTTGATCGGTCTTGTAATAGGTAGCTGTGCGAAAAAGGCAGAGGACGTTCCTGCCGCGTATGTCTCACCTCTCACATATCAGCCTTACAACTGTCAGCAGCTAGCCGGCGAAGCGGAGCGCGTTTCGCAGCGGGCAGCTGAATTGTCCGGGGTGCAGAACAAGAAGCGTACCCGAGACACGGTCACCACGACGGCTGCGGTTATCGTTTTCTGGCCAGCAGCTTTTCTGGTGAACGGTGACGATGCTCAGACGGCAGAACTCGCTCGCCTGAAGGGCGAATTCCAAACGATCCAACAGGTATCGGTGCAAAAGAATTGCGGCTTGCAGTTCCAGCAAGGTTGACCCGGTGCTCTGTAGATCAGCGCCCAAAAACAAAAAGGGCGGACCGTTGAGGCCCGCCCCTTTGCGTCTCTCATGTGAGAGAGCAGCTTACTTGCTGATGGCCTCGGCCTTGTCGATCAGCGCCTTGGCCTGACGGATAGACGCGATGTCGATCAGGCGGCCGTCGAGAGAGACGGCGCCGCGGCCTTCCTTCTCGGCAACCTTCATGGCCTCGAGGATACGCTTGGCCTTGGTGACCTCCTCGTCGGACGGGCTGAACACCTCGTTGGCGAGGTCGATCTGCGACGGGTGGATGGCCCACTTGCCTTCCAAGCCGAGCACCGCGGCGCGGCGGGCGGCGGCCTTGAAGCCCTCCGGATCGGAGAAATCGCCGAACGGACCGTCGATCGGACGCAGGCCGTAGGCGCGGCAGGCGATCATCATGCGCGACAGAGCGAAGTGCCACGGGTCGCCCCAGTAGTACTCGCGCTCGGCCTCGTCCTGGCCCTCACGCTTGTCGGTCAGCACGCCGTAATCCGGGTGCGGGCCGCCGATGCCGATGGTGCGCGCGCGGGTCGACGCGGCATAGTCGGCAACGCCGAAGGACATGGCCTCCAGGCGCTTGCTCGACTGGGCGATGGCTTCCACATTGGCCATGCCGAGCGCGGTCTCGATCAGCACTTCAATGCCGACCGGGTTCTCCTTGCGGCCGATGGCCTGCTCGACCTGGGTGATCAGCATGTCGATGGCATAGACGTCGGCGGGCACGCCCACCTTGGGGATCAGCACCATGTCCAGACGCGGCGCCTTCTCGATCACGTCGATGACGTCGCGATAGGCATAATGGGTGTCGAGACCATTGATGCGGATCATCATGGTCTTTTTGCCCCAATCGATGTCGTTCAGGGCTTCGATGATGTTTTTCCGGGCCTGCTCCTTATCGTCCGGCGCGACGGCATCCTCAACGTCGAGGAAGATGACGTCGGCAGAGGACTTGGCCGCCTTTTCGAACAGGCTCGTATTGGAGCCCGGTACAGCCAGTTCGGAGCGATGAAGGCGGGGCCTCGCCTGCTCGATGATCGTGAAACTCATGCGTACTTTTCCTTTCCGTGTTGAACCTTAACCGGTGGCTCCCAAACCAGCGGCAATGCAGTTGATCGACATGAGCAGCGGGACTTTGTATTCCTCCCGCTCGCTCTCGGTTTCGGCGCTTCTGAAGCGCCTCAGCAGTTCGACCTGCTCGCGGTTGACCTCGTTGATGGTCGGCAAGCGGTCTTTCAAGGACCGGCTGAAATCGGGAAAACGCTCGGCGATTTGACTGTCGCCGCTCACCCGCAGGACCATCTCCGTGGTCAGGCGGTATTCCCGTTCGATCATTGAGAAGATGGCATCCCGCGCCTTCTCGTCCGCGACCAGGCTCGCATAGTTGCGGCCCACGGAGAGATCGACGATCAGAAGCATCTTCTCAACCTCGTCCATCACCAGCCGGAACAGACGGGAATCCGAGAACATGCGGCGCAGCAGCTTTTCGCCGCTCTCGCCCCGCACCTCCAGGAAGCTCTTGATGCCGCTGCCAACGCCATACCAACCGGTGATGGCATGGCGGTTCTGCGACCAGGCGAACACCCATGGGATGGCCCGCAGATCGCCCAGGGACTTGGCGCCGAACCGGCGCGCCGGCCGCGAGCCGATATTCAGCAGTGAAATCTCCTCCAGCGGGCTGGCCGACTGGAAATACGTCACCAGATCCGGATGGGTCAGGAACTTGGTATAGGCGGCCCGCGACGCGCCGGAAAGCGCCTCCATGGCGTCTTCAAACTCCGCCCGCGGCACCAGCGCCTCTTCGCGCTCCGACTTCAGCGCATGGGCGAAGACCGACGCGCCCAAGAGCTCCATCTGATACAGCGCCGTACCCTTGTTGGCGTATTTGAACGACACCACCTCGCCCTGCTCCGTCACCCGGAACCTGCCCCGGATGGAACCCGCAGGCTGAGCGGCGATGGCCCGGCCCGTCGGCGCGCCGCCGCGGGAGACCGAGCCGCCACGGCCATGGAAGAAGGCAATCGGAATGCCCGCATCGTGGGAAAGCTTGGTGAGCCGCGACTGGGCCTTGGAGAGCTCCCAGTTGGAGGCGACGAAGCCGCCATCCTTATTGGAGTCCGAATAGCCGATCATCACCTCCTGCACCCCGCCCTGCCAGCGGGTGCTGCGGCGAACCACCGGAATATCGAGCAGCTCCTTCATGATGGCCGGCGCCGCCCGCAGATCCTCGATCGTCTCGAACAGCGGCACGATTGGCAGCGGACAGATCTCCGTTCCCGTGGAGTCGAGGAAGACGCCGGCTTCCTTGGCGAGCAGGTAGACGCCGAGGATATCGGCGACCGATGCGGTCATGGAGAGAACGAAGCCGCCGAACGCCTCGCGGTCCAGCCCTTCACGCATCTCCGCCACGAGACGGAGCGTCGCCAGGGTCTCCGCCGCTTCCTCGGGCAGCCCCGCCAGATCGCGCTCCGAATGCTTCGGCCGGCCGAGCTCGGTCAGCAGCCACTTCTTCCACTCTTCGGAATCGGGGGCCGGCGGCTCGCCGCCGTCCTTGCCCTCAATGCGCTTCCAGATCTCCTGCAGCGCGGCCGTCGTCCGGGTGGTGTTCTCGCGCAGGTCCAACCGCACTGTCGAGAAGCGGAAAATCTCCACCGCTCGTCGGATCGGGCTCACCATGTCGGCGGCGATGGATCCCGAATTGGCTTCGATCAGCCCGGTCTCCAGCGTCCGCAAATCCGCGATGAGCTCGTCGGCGTTGGCGTAGTGCGGCCCGTCCGGCGCGGTCTTGCCTTCCGTGCGCAGGATCGTCGATTCCAGCTTGCTCAGCACGCAGGTCAGGAACTGCCGGTAGGCCTCGCCCGGATTGCGCGCTTCGATCTGAGCTTCCCGGCCGCTCGCCGCCAGCTCGGCTTCCAGCGCCTTCGTGAAGCCCTCTGAGATCGGGCTTACGCGCTTGCTGATGGACAGCATCCGCACCAGCTCGTTCAGGCGGGTCCGGTAGTGGCGCATGCTCGCCAGCGCGTTTTCTTTCAGGGTCGTGCGCGTGACGTCGGAGGTGACGAACGGATTGCCGTCCCGGTCGCCGCCGATCCACGAGCCGAACTGGAAGAACGGCGGGACCTCGAAATCCTCGCGCGGGTAATAGAGCTCCAGCGCTTCGGTCAGGTCGTCGACCATCTCCGGCGCGCGCTCGAAAAGCGTCTCGTCGAAGAAATGCAGACCCCAGGAGACTTCCTTGTCGACCGTAGGCTTCTCCAGATGCAGCTCACCGGTCATCCAGATAAGCTCGATCTGATCCCGCAGGGAATCGAGATGACGGCGGCGCTCCCGCTCCGTCCAGCGTGTCAGCTCCAGCTCGCGCAGCAGGAGATAGACGCGTCGGAGCTTCTCCAGCACCGTAACGCGCTTGGCCTCCGTCGGGTGGGCGGTGATCACCGGCCGGATGCGTAGGCTTTTCAGCAGAGCCTGGATCTCGGCTGCCTCGATGCCGTCCCGCGCCGCTTCGGAGATCACATTGGCGAACGTCCCCTTCAGCTCGTCCCGCCCCCGGGTCTTCTCGATATGACGGCGGGCGCGCATGGCCGCGTTCTGCTCGGCGATCGAGAGCAGCTGGAACCAGATTCCCTGGGCCTGGAGCGCGCGGGACATCATCTCCGGACTGAGCTCGGAGAAGTTCGCGCCACCGCGAAGCACGGATTCGATTTCGGGCTGATGCTGCCGCGTCACGTCGAGCAGCAGCTTGAACAGTATGTCCGCCGCCTCCTGCGCAGACGTACCGGAGATGATCGGTAGCTTTCCTGCCGGTTCGGCGGAACGTGACGTCTGGTTCAGATCCCGGTCCATGGAACTGGTGAGCCTCCCGACTGCAACGATCGTTTCAGATCCCGGAATAGCTCACCCATGCGGACACCCGGTGCCCACGTCTCTGGATCGCCTCTGAGCTAGCCCCTTCCGGTCTTGGAAAACACTGCCAAGCCGGGGATCGGTTCCACCGATGCCCGGCCGGCGTGCATGTCTTACGCGACCTGGCGGCCTCCGTTCTGGAGCACCTTCGCCATGGTCGAGCCGAACTCGCTCGGATTCGGAGCGACGGTCAGCCCGCAGGCCTTCATGATTTCCGCCTTTTCGGCCGCGCTATCGCCTTCCTTGGAGATGATCGCGCCCGCATGGCCCATGCGGCGGCCTTTCGGCGCCGTCAGGCCTGCGACGAAGCCGACGACGGGCTTCTTCATGTTCTTCTGGATCCACTCGGAAGCCTCGGCCTCCTGGGGACCGCCGATCTCGCCGATCATCAGAACGGCTTCGGTCTCGGGATCCTGCTCGAACAGCTCCAGGTGATCGAGGAACGACGAGCCGTTGATGGGATCGCCGCCGATACCGACCGAGGTCGAAATGCCGAGCCCGTGCTCTTTCAGCTGCGCGGCCGCTTCATAGCCGAGCGTGCCGGAGCGCGAAATCACGCCGATGGAGCCCTTCAGATAGATATGACCGGGCATGATGCCGAGCATGGACTTGCCGGGCGAGATGATACCGGCGCAATTCGGGCCGACCATCATCGGGCGCTTGTCCTTGGGATAGCGGTAGAGATAGCGCTTCACCCGCATCATGTCCTGGGCCGGAATGCCGTCCGTGATCGAGCAGATCAGGCGGATGCCCGCATCGGCCGCTTCCATGATCGCATCGGCGCAGAACGCCGGCGCCACGAAGGTGATGGAGGTGGTCGCGCCCGTCTCGCGCACGGCTTCCTTCACGGTGTTGAACACCGGCACGCCGTGATGCTCCGTGCCGCCCTTGCCGGGGGTCACGCCGGCAACGACGTTGCTGCCGTAATCCAGCATTTCCTTGGTGTGGAAGCTGCCCTTGTCGCCGGTCATGCCCTGCACGACGATCGGCGTCTTCTCATCGATAAGAATACTCATGACGCTGCCTCCCCTTACGCCGACGCGGCTTCGAGCTCGGGGCTGGCCCCGCAAGCTTCGACCGCTTTTTGTGCTGCTTCCGCCAAGGTGTCGGCGGTGATCAGATCGAGCCCGCTTTCGGCCAGGATCTTCTTGCCTTCGTCGACATTCGTGCCGGCCAGGCGGACCACCAGCGGCACCTTGATGTCGACCGTCTCGCACGCCTGGACCACGCCCTTGGCGACCCAGTCGCAGCGATTGATGCCGGCGAAGATGTTCACCAGGATCGCCTTGACGTTCTCGTCCGACAGCACGAGCTTCAGCGCCGTGGCGATACGCTCCGGCGAGGCGCCGCCGCCCACGTCCAGGAAGTTCGCCGGGTTGCCGCCCGCATGCTTGATCATGTCCATGGTCGCCATGGCGAGGCCCGCACCGTTGACGATGCAGCCGATCTCGCCGTCGAGACCGATATAGTTGAGATTGTGCTCCTGGGCCTTGGCCTCGCGCGGATCCTCCTGAGAGGGATCGTGCATGTCGGCCACATTGTTATTCCGGAACAGCGCGTTGTCGTCGAAGGACATCTTCGCGTCCAGGGCCACCACGCGGTCGTCGTTGGTCACGACCAGCGGGTTGATCTCCAGCATCATGGCGTCGCAATCGCGGAAGGCGCGATAGGCGTTCATGATGAGCTGGGTGGCGCGCTGCACCTGCTTGATGTTGAGGCCGAGATCGAAGGCGATCTCACGGGCCTGGAAGGATTGTAGACCCACGGCCGGCTCGACGATGACCTGGATGATCGCTTCCGGGTTTTTGTCGGCGATCTCCTCGATCTCCATGCCCCCCTCTTTCGAGGCGATCACGCGGATGCGCTCCGCCTTACGGTCGAGGACGAAGCGAGATAGAACTCTTTTTCGAAGGGCTCGGCCAGCTCGACATAGACCCGCTGCACGGGTTTGCCTTCGGGGCCGGTCTGGTTCGTCACCAGGTTCTTGCCGAGGAGGTCGGCCGCCGCATCGCGGACTTCGTGATAGGTCTTGCAGAGCTTGATGCCGCCGGCCTTGCCGCGCGCGCCCGCATGAACCTGGGCCTTCACCGCCCAAAACGAACCGCCGAGCTCCGTCGCCGCATAGACCGCCTGATCGGGGCTGAAGGCGACGGCGCCTTTGGGAACCACCACCCCGAACTGCGACAGCAGCTCCTTCGCCTGATACTCGTGTACGTCCACGTTGTCGTCCTCCCTTGACTGGTCGGCGAGTCTTTTGAGCCTAGCTTAGCTTGCCCTCAACGACTCCATAGGCTTCCTCCGTTGCCGACCCAGCGCCGGACAGAAGCCCTTCCAATTCCTTGAGCTTGGCCTGAGCGAAGTCCTTATCGTTTATCATCTTCGCGTTGGTCAAGACGTTCAAAGCCGCACTCCGCAAAGCCGCTTGTCCAGCGAGAACAGCGACGCCCGCGTCGCTGATCACGTTGAGATTACCCTTGTCGGAGACGATCTTTGCGAGGTCGATCACCTCGCGCGAGACCTTGCAGCACTGCAGCGGCACGTCCGTAGCGGTCTTGAGTGCCGCCTGAATTGCTTCGCTGCGCGCTTCTTTCTCTTCGTCCGTCTCCTTGGGCATTCCATAGGCTCCCATGACCTGATCGAATGCCTGTACATCGTCTGCGATCATCCCGGTCAGCGCAACCCGCAAGGATTCCGACTTCTCCAGAACCGACTTCATCTCGTCCTCGACCTCGACATACTTCTTTTTGCCGATGGTGAGGTTGCAGACCATGCTGATCAGGGCCGCGCCCATGGCGCCCATGATGGCGGCCGCGCTGCCGCCACCCGGAGTCGCGGAGGAGCTGGCAAGCTCCTCCAGGAAGGTGTCGATAGACGTGTCTTTGATCTCGTCGCTCACACCGGACCTCACGCCATCTCTTTTGCGGCGGCGTAGATCTCTTCGGCGTCGAACACCTGATCCTGGGATTCGAACAGCTTGCCGATGAGCGCACGGTGCAGCTTCAGCTTCAATCCGCCGATGCCGAGCGCGCCGAAGACGGTCTTGCCGTGGCGCTCCTTGCCCTTATCGGTCGCCTCGAGGCCCTCGACGCCGAGGGGCGGCTGAGCGTTCACATCGGCAATCAGCTCGATATTCGGGTTATCCTTCCAGGCCTCTTCCTTCAGCAGCTCGATACCGATGCCGCCGGCTGCGAAGACGATATTCGCATCCTTCACCGCCTCGGCGAACTGGTCGGGATTGGAAGCCTCGAAGCCGGAGCACTTGACGTCGAACCGCTCGGCGATCTGCTTGGCCGCCGCATCGGCGCGGTCCTGCTTGCGCGACGTGAGCACGACTTCGCAGCCCTCGCTCGCGAGCATGGCGCCGGCGCGCATACCGACCGGCCCCGTGCCTGCAAGCACCACAGCCTTCTTGCCCTTCAGGTCGGCGGCCTTGGCGAGCAGCGCCACGCCAGCCGCGGCCGTCGTGTTCGAACCGTTGGAATCCAGCATCACCGAGACGCGGAAATTCGCGAAGAAGCGCTTCTTCACGTGCTCGAGCAGCTCCTCACCCTTGGCCATGGAGCCACCGCCGATGAAGATCGCGGTGTTCTTCTTCTCGTCACCGCCGCGGGTGTAGATCGTCCCGTCGACCAGCGCGCCGACATTGTCCGGCGTCACATCGGCATAGCCGGCCACGCGGTCGGCGCCGCCGTCATAGGCCACAACGGTATCGAACACGCTCGGATGCGGGTCCGTATCGAACATAAACAGCAACTTATCCATAAATACCCTTCCTCGAATAAGCTTTGCGGGCTTGAGGCTCTACCGGCCCCTTCTACTCGACGACGTTCTGGGGCTTTCCGGCGACGAAAGCCTCGATATTGTCGACGAGCTGGTCCGCCAGGACTTGCATCGCCTCCTGGCTCGCCCACGCCACGTGGGGCGTCACGATCAGGTTCGGCAGGTCAGCATCGATCAGCACATTGCCGTCGACCGGCGGCTCCTTAAGCACGACGTCGAAACCGGCGCCGCCGATCTCGCCATCCTTGAGCGCCTGGACGAGCGCGTCCTCGTCGACCAAGCCACCGCGCGCGGTGTTGATCAGGATCGCGGTCGATTTCATCATCTTAAGCTCTTTCTCGCCGATCATGTTCCGCGTATCGGGCGTCAGCGGCGCGTGGAGCGTGATGACATCGCTTTCCTTGTAGATGGTCTCCAGATCGACCAGACCGTCCTTCGGCGCGACGTCGTAGGCGAGCACCTTCATGCCGAGCGCCTCGGCCCGCTTGGCGATGGACTGGCCCAGGGCCCCGAAGCCCACGATGCCGAGCGTGGAGCCCGCGACGTCGTAGATCGGATAGTCGAAATAGCAGAACTGGCGCGCCTTGCTCCAATCGCCTTTGCGGACGGAAAGCACATAGGGAACCAGGCTCCGGCGCAGCGCGAACATCAGTGCGATCACATGCTCCGGCACCGTGTTGTAGGCGTAGTTCCGGATATTGACGATCGTGATGCCGTTCGCCTTGCAGTAATCCTTGTCGATCACATCCGTGCCGGTCGCGGCGACCGCGATCAGCTTGAGATCGGGCAGCTGCTTAAGGGTGTCCTCGCGCATCGGCACCTTGTTGATGATGGCGATGTCGGCGCCCTTCAGCCGGTCCACGATCTGATCGACCGTGGTGACGTCATATTCTTCGTACTCGTGCTCGAAATTCGGCGCCCGGACATTGGCGTCGAGGGTTTCGCGGTCGAGGAAGACGATCTTATGTGCCACCTGGAATACTCCCCCCGGTTACTCGTTGAATCTATTGTTTCATTTCGGCCCCGGCCGCGCCTTCGCGCATCTCCGGGACCGCACTTCTCAAAGAATGATTATTCGGCTGCGATCCTGGCGTGCTGTTGACCGTGCGCCTTGCGCAGATGCTCCTGCGCCGCGGCCACGCCCTGACCGAGCGCGATATCGATCCCGGCATCCTTCATCGCCATTTCCGCGCCGGTCACGGCGCTCAAAACCATGAGCTCGTTCAGATCGCCGAGATGGCCGATGCGGAACAGCTTGCCCGCGACCTCCGACAGACCCGCGCCGAGCGAAAGGTTGTAGCGCTCGAAGGCGAGCTTGATGACGTCGGAACCGTTGACGCCTTCCGGCACCATGATCGCGGAGACCGTGTCCGAATGCCATTTCGGGTCCTTGGCACAGAGCGCCAGACCCCAGGCATCGACGGCAGCACGGACCGAGCCGGCCAGGCGATGATGCCTGGCAAACACGTTGTCGAGCCCTTCGGCGAACAGCCGGTCCAGCGAAGCGCGCAGACCGTGCAGCAGCGCCACCGCCGGCGTGTACGGGAAATATCCATTCTCGTTGGCGGCGATATAGTCGCCCAGCTCGAAATAGCCACGCGTGCATTTGGCGTCCGCGCGCATGGAAAGCGCCTTCGGGCTCGCGCACAGAATGCCCAGCCCCGCCGGGAGCATCAGCCCCTTCTGGGAGCCGGTGATGGCCATATCGACGCCCCACTCGTCCATGCGGAAGTCGATCGAGCCGATCGAGCTTACGCCGTCGACGAACAGCATTGCCGGATGGGACGCCGCATCGATCGCCTTGCGGACGGCACCGACATCGGACGTCACGCCGGTCGCCGTCTCGTTATGAACGATCAAGACGGCCTTGATCTCGTGGTTCTTGTCTTCTGACAGCGCGGCTTCGATCTTCTCCGGATCGGCGCCCGTGCCCCACTCTTCCTCCTGGACGATCACCTCGATGCCGTGACGGCGGGCGAGCTGGATCCAGAGATGGCTGAACTGGCCGAAGCGCGGCGCGAGAACCTTGTCGCCGGGCGACAGGGTATTGGTGATGGCCGCTTCCCACGCGCCGGTCCCGCTCGACGGGAAGATGAACGCCTGGCCGTCCTTGCTCTTGAAGATCTTCTTCAGATCTTCGAGCAGGGGCTTGGTGAGTTCGGGGAACCGGGGCGAGCGGTGATCCTCGCTGGGCACATGCATGGCCCGCAGGACGCTCTCCGGCAAGTTTGTAGGGCCTGGGACGAACAGGAAATTGCGTCCCGGCCGGAATCCTTCGGGCATTGCCTCCTCCGACGAAATTTCGGCGTACCTATAGCTTGCAGCCACGCTGAAGGGCAAGCGTGGTCGCGACGGGCGCCGAAACTGGCAACCCCCCGGAGCCGGATCAGCTCCCCTTTAAGAGACACCTTCCTCCTAGAAGAGGCCGGTGATGTGACCCTGCTCGTCGAGCTTGATGTTGTTGGCCGCCGGCACCCGGGGCAGGCCGGGCATCGTCATGATGTCACCGCAGATCACCACGATGAACTCCGCGCCGGCCGAAAGCCGGATCTCGCGCACCGGAATGGTATGACCGGTGGGCGCGCCCTTGGCGTCAGGGTTGGTGGAGAAGCTGTACTGGGTCTTCGCCACGCAGATCGGGAAGTGGCCGAAGCCCTGATCTTCGAGCTCCTTGATGCGGTTCATCACGCTCTTGTCGGCCGTGACGTCCGCCGCGCCGTAGATGTCCTTGGCGACCTTCTGGATCTTGTCCCAGAGCGGCATGTCGTCCGGATAGAGCGTCTTGAATTCGGCCTTGCCCTCGTCGCAGATGCGCACGACCGCTTCGGCCACGTTGGCTGCGCCCGGACCGCCATTCGCCCAGTGATCGGACAGCTCGCACTCGACATCGATGCTCTTGCAGAGTTCCTGCAGCTTGGTCATCTCGCCTTCGCTGTCGCCGGAGAAGCGGTTCACCGAGACGAGCACCGGCACGCCGTAGGACCGCATGTTCTCGACATGTTTCTTGAGGTTCGCGAAGCCTTTCTCGACTGCATCGACGTTCTCGGCCTTCAGGTCGTCCTTGGCCACGCCGCCATGCATCTTCAGCGCGCGGATGGTGGCCACGATGACCACGCAATCCGGCGAGATGCCGGCCTTGCGGCACTTGATGTCGAGGAACTTCTCGGCGCCGAGATCGGCGCCGAAGCCCGCTTCGGTCACCACGTAATCGGCCATCTTCAGGGCTGCCTTGGTGGCGATCACAGAGTTGCAGCCATGGGCGATGTTGGCGAACGGGCCGCCATGCACGAAGGCGGGGTTGTTCTCCAGGGTCTGCACCAGATTGGGCGCCAGCGCATCGCGCAGCAAGGCCGCCATGGCGCCGGGCGCCGACAGCTCTTTCGCCGTGACCGGCGTCTTGTCGCGGGTCTGAGCGACCTGAATGTTGCCCAGCCGGCGCTGCAGATCGGCCAGGTCCGTCGCCAGGCAGAAGATCGCCATGACCTCGGAGGCGACGACGATGTCGAAGCCGGCCTCACGCGGGAAGCCATTCGCCGCGCCGCCGAGCGACGTCACGATGTTGCGTAGCGCGCGGTCGTTCATGTCGATGCCGCGGCGCCAGCTGACCCGGCGGGAATCGATGTCGAGCGAATTGCCCCAATAGATGTGGTTGTCGATCATGGCCGCGAGCAGGTTGTTCGCCGCGCCGATCGCATGGAAGTCGCCGGTGAAGTGGAGATTGATATCCTCCATCGGCACCACCTGAGCGTAGCCGCCGCCTGCCGCGCCGCCCTTCATGCCGAAGCACGGGCCGAGGGACGGCTCGCGCACGCAGATCATCGCCTTCTTGCCGATGTGATTGAGCGCATCGCCCAGGCCGACAGTCGTGGTGGTCTTGCCTTCGCCGGCCGGGGTAGGCGTGATTGCGGTGACCAGGACGAGCGTTCCGTCGGGCTTGTCCTTGATCGTCTCCAGATAGTCGAGGGAGACCTTCGCTTTGTAATGGCCGTAGGGGATGAGGTCGTCGGAGGACAGTCCGAGCTTCTCTTCTGCGACCTCGACGATGGGCCGCATATCCGCCTCTTGCGAAATCTCGATATCGGATTTCGGATTGACGTGCTGCTCGTTAGACCCCTTGGACATGCATTCCTCTCCACTCAACCAATATTCATCGCCCGCGTTGAAGGCGGGGCTGTTATCAAGCGCAGCAACTTAATTCAAGCGCTTGCCTTCTGACAATCCTATGTGCAGTTTCTACCTCCCCTAAGTGCCGGGACTACCTCTTTTAATATACCCTCGATCGAAGAATTCATGACACCGCAAGAGCTTCTGAAATCCATGTTCGCAGCCGCCGTGGAGGCAGCCTCTCCCGCCGTCTGCGTGCCCCCCCCATCTGCCGTCGCCGCCGAAGGGCAAGACGTCGTGATCGGCGCGGGCAAGGCCGGAGGGGCCATGGCCAAGGCGGTCGAAGACCATTGGGACGGGCCGCTCGAAGGTCTCGTCGTCACCCGTTACGCCCATGGTCTTCCGACCGACAAGATCGAGGTGATCGAGGCGGGCCATCCCGTACCGGACAGCGCTGGACGCGAAGCGGCCACCCGCATCTTGAAGATGGTCGAAGGCCTGACCGAGGACGATCTCGTGCTCTGTCTCATCTCCGGCGGCGGCTCGGCGCTCCTCGCCATGCCGGCCGAGGGGGTGAGCCTCGAAGACAAGCAGGCAATCAACAAGGCGCTGCTGAAATCCGGCGCGACAATCGGCGAGATGAACTCTGTGCGGAAGCATCTCTCCGCCGTGAAGGGCGGTCGCCTCGCCATGGCCGCTGCGCCGGCTCGCGTCGTCTCTCTCATGATCTCGGACGTGCCCAACGACGATCCGTCGATCATCGCATCGGGCCCCACCGTCGCCGATCCGTCGAGCGGCGCCGACGCCATCGCGATCCTCAAGAAGTACGACATCGACATCCCGGACAATGTCCGCGCGGTCC
The DNA here is from genome assembly GCF_001708935.1 of Methyloligella halotolerans. GTDB lineage: Bacteria > Pseudomonadota > Alphaproteobacteria > Rhizobiales > Methyloligellaceae > Methyloligella > Methyloligella halotolerans. Next base: position 88,776 of record NZ_MASI01000009.1, on the reverse strand, counting down.
TGGAAGATAAGGCGAACGAAACGCCGAAGCCCGGCGACCCGCGTCTTGCCACCGTCGAGAACATCATGATTGCCACGCCCCAGGATTCCTTGGAAGCCGCGGCGAAGGTCGCCGAGGACGCAGGCTATCCGCCCATGATCCTCTCCAACTGCATCGAGGGCGAGGCCTCAGACGTGGCTCTCGTCCATGCGGGCATCGCGAGGCAGGTGGCCGAGTTCGGCCAGCCTGCAAAGGCGCCGTGCGTGCTGATCTCCGGCGGAGAGACGACCGTCACCGTGAAGGGTAACGGGCGCGGCGGCCGCAACGCCGAATTCCTGCTCGCTCTCACCGTCGCGCTGGAGGGGCACGATGGCATCTACGCCCTGGCCGCCGACACCGACGGCATCGACGGCACCGAGGACAATGCGGGCGCGATCCTCACCCCGGACAGCTTGCAACGCGCCGCGGACAAGGGCGTTAGCGCCAAGGATTATCTGGCCGACAACAACGGCTACAACTTCTTCTCCTCCATCGGCGACCTGGTCGTGACCGGCCCGACCCGGACCAATGTGAACGACTTCCGGGCCATCCTCATCGAGAAGTGACCGTCCGCCCACAGCACGCAATAAGTGCAGGAAGACGCAGGCTGAACCGCAACTTCGCAGTTGAAGATTGAAGCCCAGCCGCTAGTCTTCGCACCAGCAGCAAATCAGTTGCTGCCGTTCGGCGTTCGCCGCCCGCTTCGAGGGGGTTTGGGGCTAGAATCGAAGCGAATAAAGGCCAACGACGCCGGACCGTCCGACGATCGGTGTCCGCAAGACACGAGGGTCCGCCACAGCCGGCGAGCGCGACGCGCATCGGCCGGGATGGATCCTCAAGCCAATGGCGCCTGAGCCGGCAGCAACCATGCTGCGCGGCTCCGGTGAGGGAAGCTTTGATGATGCTAAGACGTCTCGCCGTTGCGCTGCTCTCAGTGGCGCTGCTGCTGCCGCCCCATCTCGCCCATGCCGGACCGGCGCTCGTGTTCGAGCCCTATAACGGCACCGTCTTCTATGCGGAAGATCCCGACGTTCCGTGGTTCCCCGCCTCTCTCACCAAGCTGATGACCGCCTATATCGCCTTCTCCGATATTCGCGCCGGCCGGGTGACCATGGACACCATGATTTCATGCTCCGCCCACGCCCAATCTCAGGCGCCCACCAAGCTGGGGCTGCCCGTAGGCGGGGAGCTCACCCTCGAGATCGCCATCAAGATCATCATCGTGAAATCCGCCAATGACGTCGCGGTCATGGTGGCGGAAGCCCTGGGCGGGGGCAGCGAGCAGGCCTTCGTGGTCCGCATGAACGCGGCGGCCCAGCACCTGGGCATGACCCACACCCATTTCGCCAACGCCAACGGGCTTCCCAACGAAGACCAAGTCACGACCGCCCGCGATCTCGGCCGTCTCGCCCGCGCCCTCATCCTGCAATTCCCGGAATATGCCGACATCTTCAAGCTCCGCCACGTGAAGGTGGGCGACAAGATCCTGCGCACCCATAACGGCCTGTTGCGCGACTTCGAAGGAGCCGACGGCATGAAGACCGGCTTCATTTGCGACTCCGGCTTCAACATCGTCGCCAGCGCGACCCGAGACGGCCGCCGCCTCGTGGCCGTGGTGCTGGGCGAGGTTTCCGTGCCTGCGCGGCGCGACCGCGTCACCGATCTCCTGGAGAACGGCTTCAAGCGCTATTTCTGGAAGTCTCTCTTCGGCACCACCATCGACGGCCTCGCTATGCAGGCTTCGTTGAGCGACCAGCCGGCTCATTTGCGACGAGAGATCTGCGGGGGTTAATCCACCCGCTACGGGCTGCTGCTATTCCCAGTTGGATTTGTTCTCCGCCGTCAGAGGCGCTGCCAGCACCAGCGCCCAGAACGACCGGAAGTGGGTCTCGCGGTCGAACGCCACGGCGATTCCCATCTCGGTCGCATCGGGGAGCAACAGGTTTCGATTGTGGGGCGGGCTGTCCTTCCAGCCCTGCAGGACCTCTTCCCAGGTCTTCTGCCCGGCCGCGATATTCTCCCCCGTGAGCCCGGCCACATAGCCCGTCCGCTTCACCCGGTCGCTCGGCGTCGAGCCGTCCGACCCGTCGTGATCGAGAAGGTCCCGCTTCGCGAGATCCTCGGCCTGAATCTGGGCCGCCTGGTTGAGCTGGGCGTTGACGGCGAGCGGCTTCAGCCCCTTGGTTTCCCGGTAGGCGTTGATCGCATCGCGCGCCTTGGCCGCGTCCAGCACCGGCGCCTTCTCCAGCGGCGTGCCGGGCCGGACCTCCTTGACGGTCGGCAGCTCGGCGCACCCCGCAAGCAGCGCGGGCAGCAGGAAAATTGGGAACAAGGAAAGCGCGGCAAGTCGGAAGCGGATCACACTGCGCAATCGCATCATGACCGCCCCCTTGCCTATTGGGTTTCCGCCGCGCCGCTATCCGATTGGCCGGTGCCGCCGCCGTCGGCGATCGCTGCCTTGATCAGGCGGATGCCTCCGGCGAGTCCCATTCCGCAGGCCCGACCAACCTACCCATCTCCTCGCCCTCTCGGTTGACCAGCAGGGTGGTCGGCATCCCCACGGCCTTGAGTTGGGTGAACAGCTTGCTGGACGGGTCGCGATAGAAGGCGAGGTTTTCGGCCTTCACCTCTTTCAGGAAATCCTTCGCTTTGTCCGGGCTGCCGCGGTCGATATTCATCGCCACGACCTCGAAATCCTCGCCGCCCAGATCCTTCTGGAGCATGTCCAGGGCTGGCATCTCTTCCCGGCAGGGGTGGCACCAGGTCGCCCAGATGTTCAGGAGCACCACCCTGCCCTTGAAGTCGGCCATGGCGACCTCTTTCCCGTCCGCGCCTTCCATGGGCATCGGCGGTAGAGGCTCGGGCGCTTTCTTGATCACGAAAGCTGCCATATGGCCCTTGTTCAGCCCGGCCAGCGGCCCGCTACCGGGTCCCTTCGCTGCCGGAGCCTCGACGGCCGAATCATTCGAATCTGCTGTTTCTGTGCCTGTTTCGGCATTTTCTGGCCCTAAAACCCAAAAAATAATGCCAAAACCGATAATCGCCGCTATAAGCGCGGCAACCCCATATCCGATCGGCGATGGCTTTCGGCTCTCGCTGTCGCTCACTTGGTTCCTCGCCTGTTTATGGCTTCGCCCAACGGAGTAAGGCTCGACAATGGCCAACACCATGTGGGGCGGCCGGTTTGATTTAAGCCCCGCCCAGATCATGGAGGAGATAAACGCCTCCATCGGCTTCGACAAGCGTCTGTGGCGCCAGGATATTCTGGCATCGAAAGCCCACGCCGCCATGCTCGCCGCCACCGGCATCATTTCTGCCGATGAAGAAAAGGCAATCTCCGGCGGGCTCGACACCATCGCAAACGAGATCGAGACGGGGGATTTCAACTTCTCGCGAGAGCTTGAGGACATCCACCTCAATATCGAGAATCGCCTGAAAGAGTTGATCGGACCGACCGCTGGAAAGCTCCACACCGCGCGGTCCCGCAACGACCAGGTGGCGACCGACTTCCGCCTCTACGTCCGGGACCAGATCGACGAGATCGATGGCGGCCTGGCGGCTCTGCAATACGCCCTCGCGCAGCAGGCCGCAGCACACGCCGCCACGGTCATGCCCGGCTTCACCCACCTACAGACTGCCCAGCCGGTGACCTTCGGTCATCACTGCCTCGCCTATGTCGAGATGTTGAGCCGCGACCGCGGCCGCTTCGCCGATGCTCGCGCCCGGCTGAACGAATCGCCTCTCGGCTCTGCAGCCCTGGCCGGCACGGGCTTTCCCATCGACCGGGAGATGACGGCTCAGGCCCTTCGGTTCGACCGGCCGACGGCCAATTCTCTCGATGCGGTTTCCGACCGGGACTTCGCCCTTGAGACGTTGGCGGCGGCGACCATCGCGGCGATGCATCTGTCGCGGCTTGCCGAGGAGATCGTCAACTGGGCCTCGGCGCAATTCTCGTTCGCCAAGTTGTCGGACCGGTTCTCCACGGGCTCGTCCATCATGCCCCAGAAGCGCAACCCCGACGCCGCGGAGCTCATCCGCGCCAAGACAGGACGGATCGCCGGCGCCTTTCACTCTCTGCTCATGGTGATGAAGGGTCTGCCGCTGGCCTATGCCAAGGATATGCAGGAGGACAAGGAGCCCGTCTTCGACGCCCTCGTCTCTCTGAAGCTCGGCATCGCCGCCATGACCGGCATGGTCGGCGACATGGAGCCCAACAAGAAGGCCATGAAGAAAGCGGCCGGCCAGGGCTTTTCCACCGCCACCGATCTGGCGGATTGGCTGGTGCGCGAGGCCGGCCTGCCCTTCCGCGATGCCCACCACGTGACGGGCCGCATCGTTGCGCTGGCCGAGGAGAAGGGTAAGCCCTTGGCAAAGCTGGAGCTTTCCGACCTTCAGGCCATCGATCCAAAGATCACCCAGGACGTCTATTCGGTCCTCTCCGTCGCCGCCTCCGTGAAGAGCCGCAAGAGCTATGGCGGAACCGCGCCGTCCAATGTCCGCCGCGAGGCAGGCGCTGGATAAAGCGGTTGGCGAAAGAGCTCCCGACAGGATAGAAGAGGGTTAGTCGGAACCGGCGGATCCTTACGGGCGCCGCCAAACGAAACTGGATCGGAAGGGCAGCACCATGGGAGGCAAAACCATGGATAGCGCGTGGCGGGTGATCGTCATCGTCGCTCTGCTTCTGGGCGTGGGCCTGAGCGCCTGCGGCCGCAAGGGTTCGCTCGAGGCGCCGCCCTCGAAGGTGCCGACGACCCGGGCCGATCCCGAGACCAGGATGCAGAAGGCGCCCGACCGCCGCCTGATCATCGACCGGTTCCTCGAATAGCGCCTCCGAGCCGATAACATGCACCACTTCGCCTACCGGCGGGGCGTGCTCCACGCCGAGGAGGTCAACCTCGCCGACCTCGCGGCAGACGTGGGCACCCCGTTCTACTGCTATTCCACCGCGACGCTGCAGCGTCATTACCGTGTTTTCGCGGAAGCCTTCGAAGGCTTCGACGCGCTCGTCTGCTATTCGGTGAAGGCGAACTCCAATCTGGGGGTGCTCGCCACCCTGGCCGCCGCCGGGGCGGGGATGGACGTGGTCTCCCAGGGCGAGCTGCGCCGGGCCCGCGCCGTCGGCGTAGCCCCCGAACGCATCGTCTTCTCTGGCGTCGGCAAGACCAGGGAGGAGATGGCCTTTGCCCTCCAGGAAGGCATCTACGCCTTCAATGTCGAATCCGAGCCCGAGCTCCGCACCCTGAGCGAAGTGGCCGACGCCAAAGGCGCGATCGCCCGCATCGCGCTCCGGGTCAACCCGGATGTCGACGCCAAGACCCATCACAAGATCGCCACGGGCCGCGCCGAGAACAAGTTCGGCATCCCCTTCGATCAGGCGCTGCACCTCTACGGCCTCGCCCGAGACCTGCCCGGCATCGAGGCCGAGGGCGTGCATATGCATATCGGCAGCCAGATCACGGATCTGGAGCCGTTCCGGAATGCCTTCGCGCTGCTGACCGAGCTGGTGAGGAAGCTCCGCGCCGACGGCTTCACAATCAACTTCGTCAATCTGGGCGGCGGCCTCGGCATTCCGTATCGCAGCGATGCCCCCGCCCCGCCGCTTCCCCTCGACTACGCCGCTCTCGTGCGCGAAAGCGTGGAAAGCCTGGATTGCCGCCTCCTATTCGAGCCGGGCCGCATGATCGCCGGCAATGCGGGGATCCTCGTCACCCAGGTGATCTACGAGAAGGAAGGCGCGGCCAAGAGCTTCACCATCGTGGATGCGGCCATGAACGACCTCATGCGTCCCACCCTTTACGAGGCCTATCACGAGATCTGGCCGGTTCGGGAGCCTGCTCCCGATGCCGTCCTTGAGACCACAGATATCGTGGGCCCGGTCTGTGAAAGCGGCGACTTTCTCGCCCAAGACCGCGCCCTGCCGAAGCTCGCCCCCGGCGATCTCCTGGCCGTCATGACCGCCGGGGCTTACGGCGCCGTATTGTCGTCCCAATATAATAGTCGCTTGGCCGTACCCGAGGTGCTGGTTTCGGGCGACCGCTACGCAGCGACCCGGCCCCGTCCGACCTACGAGACGATGCTCGCCGCCGAGCATATGCCCGACTGGCTGAAGGCGTAGGCGACGCCCCGAAAGCGCGACCCTTCGCGCTTCACAAAATCGCGAGATCGGCTTTGGGCGGCGGCAAAGTGCAGCTAAGCTCCCTCACCCAGGATTGGAGAGGATGCCGGTGGTATCCAGACGCAAGAACAGCCTCAAGACTCGCAGAGAAATGCGCCAGCGCGCGGAAGCCGAAGCCGAGCTTTCGCGCAGCTTTGAAAGCCGTGTCTCGCTGAGCTGGCTTTCCCTGGCCGCCGAGCGCGTATGGGAGGCCTTGCTGTGGCCCGGCATCGTCGTCGGCGCCTTCCTGGTCGTCAGCCTTCTGCAGCTTTGGGTCTATCTGCCGCCCATGGCCCATCGGGTGGTCCTTGCCGGCTTCGCCCTTACCCTCCTCGCGTCGCTCTTCCCGCTGGCCCGCCTCACCTGGCCCACGCGCCAGGACGCCGTGCGCCGCCTGGAACGGAACGCCGGGGTGAAGCATCGTCCCGCCTCGTCCTACGAAGACACCATTTCCGGCGATGCGGATGCCGAAACCGGCGCCCTCTGGGCCGCCCACCGCCGGCGCCTCGCAGCACTTCTCCAGAAGCTGAAGCCGTCCTGGCCCGAGCCCCGCAACGACCGCCGCGATCCCTATGCCGTGCGGGCGGGGCTTTTGCTCATGGTGTTCGTCGCCATCGTGATCGCCGGCCCGGACAGCTTCAATCGCCTCAAGCAGGCCTTCGCATTCGCGCCCATCGATTCCCAGGCGCTGCTTCGCCTCGATGCCTGGGTTACCCCGCCGGTCTACACTGGCGAAGCGCCCATCGTGCTCGCCGACGGCAGCGAGAGTTTTGGCGCGGGCTCCGAGATGTTCCGCGCCCTCACCGTGCCGGAGCGAAGCGAGCTGATCGTCCGGGCCCATGCGCCCGAAGGCGAGCCCGTTCGCCTGACCCTCAGCGAAGGCAAGAACGGCAAGCCGAAGACCATCGAGCCGGAGGAAGGGCGCAACCAGCTCATCGAGTATCATGTGCCCCTCGACAAGGCCGGCACGGCAACCGTCGAGATCAACGGCCAGACCGCGGCGAGCTGGCAGTTCGCCCTCGATGACGACCGGGCCCCGACCATCAGTCTCAAGGGCGAGCCCACCAAGACTCCCCGCAGCGCGCTTCGCCTGAGCTACGAAGTTTCCGACGATTTCGGTGTCGCGAGCGCCGAGGCTCAGTTCGAACTGCTGCAGGAGACAGAGGACGGCAACTTCCCCATCGCCCTCTCCGGCATCGACCCGGACAAGGATCCCCTCTTCGAGCCCCCCCAGATGGCGCTGAAGCTGCCGAAGGCGAACATCAAGCAGGCGACCGGCACCTCGACGAAGGATCTGACCGCGCATCCCTGGGCCGGCCTGCGCGTCGCCATGACCCTGGTCGCCAAGGACCAGGCGGGTCAGGAAGGGCGCAGCGAGGTCTACGAGTTCGTGCTGCCGGAACGGCAGTTCACCAAGCCCCTCGCCAAAGCGGTCGTCGAGCAGCGGCGCAACCTCGTCCGCCACCCCGATCAGGCCGACCAGGTCGCCCTGGCCCTCGACGCCCTGACACTTGGCGCCGACAAGGTGAAGGAGGATTTCCGCGTCTTTCTCGGCCTGCGGAGCGCCTTCTGGCGCCTTGAGGACGACACGTCGCGCGAATCCCTCATCACCGTCGCCAACCAGCTTTGGGACATCGCGCTTCGCATCGAGGATGGCGATCTCCCGGCCGCCGAGCAGGCCATGAAGGCAGCCAAGCAGGCTCTCGAGGACGCTCTGAAGAACGGTGCTTCGCCGGAGGAGATCGAGCAGCTCGTCGACAATCTCCGCGACAAGCTCGAGAAATACATGCAGCAGCTGGCGCAGCAGGCCCAGGAGAAGGGCAACCTGCCCAAGGACGCCCAGCCCCAGTCCGGCGAGCAGATGGTCTCCCAGCAGAATCTCGATCAGATGCTGGAGAACATCAAGAAGCTGGCCCAGGCCGGTTCCAACGAGATGGCGGAGCAGATGCTGTCCCAGCTTGAGGACGTACTGAACCGCCTGCAGACCGGCACATTCTCCGAGAACGCCAAGCAGCAGCAGATGCAGAAGGCCATGGAGAAGCTTGGCGATCTCATCAATCAGCAGCAGCAGTTGATGGACGAGACCTTCAAGAAGAACCAGCAGCAGGGGCCGGGTCAGAACGAGCAGTTCGAGGTGAGCCCGCCCGGCCAGCCCATGCAGTACGGCCGGCAGATGTTCCCCGAGCTGTTCGGCCAACCGCCCCAGAACCAGCAGCAAGGCCAGATGGGCCAGCAGCAACAGGGCGATCAGCAGCAGCCTGGGCAACAAGGTCAGCAGGGCCAGATGGGTCAGCAGGGCGAAGGCCCGAAGGGTCAGCCGGGCCAGGGACAGGGTGATCAGGGCAACGATCTGGCCCAGCGCCAGGGCGAGCTGATGGATCAGCTCCAGCAGCTCATGGACGCCATGCGGATGGGCGGCTCGGAAGCGCCGAGCGAACTGGGCAATGCCGGAGATTCCATGGGCCAGGCCCAGGACTCCCTCGGCCAGAACCAGCTCGGCAACGCCGCCCAGCAGCAGGGCATGGCGCTCGACAATATGCGGGAGGGTGCGAAATCCCTCGCCGAACAAGCCATGCAGAGCGATTCCCAGCAGCAGGGCCAGGCGCAAGGCCAGACCACCCGCGATCCCCTTGGCCGTCCGAACAAGAACAACCAGCCCGATTACGGCCTGTCGGTGAAGGTGCCCGACCAGATCGACATTCAACGCGCCCGCCAGGTTCTGGACGAGCTGCGCCGGCGCCTGGGCGATCCCCAGCGCCCCATGATCGAGCTGGAATATCTGGAACGGCTAATCCGGTCCTACTGAACCAGCCTACCCTCTGCGGGTTAGCCCTCGGCGCCGTCGGCCGTCTTGTCGGCCCCTGCCGGTTCCAACGCCGCCGCCGTCTCTTCGGTCACAACGCCGATATAGGGCAGCTCCCGATAGCGATGGGCGAGGTCCATCCCGTAACCGACGACGAATTCCGGCGGACAAGCGAAACCCGTGAAGTCCGCCTCGATCGGTACGGCGCGCTCCACCCCCTGCTTGTCGATCAAGACGCAGCTCAGTACCCGGTTCGCGCCGCGTTGGAGCAGGAGATCCTTCGCAAAGGCCAGCGTCCTGCCTGAATCGAGGATGTCGTCGATCAGGATCACGTCGCGGCCGGAAAGCGGCGTCCCCACATCCCGCAGCACCTTCACGCTGCCCTGGGACGTCGTTCCCGCGCCGTAGCTTGCGAGGAAGATGAAGTCGATCTCAGGCGCCATGCCCCTGGCATGCAGCGCCCGGATGAGATCGGCAGCGAAGATGAAGCTCCCCTTCAGCACCGCGACGATGACGAGGCGTTTGAGATCGGCCGAGGCGATATCCTGAGCCAGTTCCTCCACGCGCGCTGCAATTCGTGGCGCGTCGTAGAGTGGCGTCACATCGGAGCGCTCGGAAGTGCCGGCGCCCATCAGCCTTCCTGCTGGAACCGCACCCGGAAGCTGCGGACGGTATCGGGAGGCGACGGAATCTGCGTGGCGAACTCCGATCGGCCCTCGGCGCCGAGATTGGTCTCGCTCCCCGGCGCCATCCACTCGGAGATCTTGTCGCCATTCTCGTCGAGCAGCGCGATCAGCACATTCGGCACCGAAGCGTCGGCCTCCGTGAAATTGACGATCTGCCCTTCCACCTGAAGCATCCGCTGGCCCTGATAGCGGGTCCATTTATAGGTGACGTTCTCGAAGCCGAGCGCAGCCTTCTCCACGGGCGCGATGCCCATGGCCTGATAGAGATGGGCGGAGCCCGGGAGCGCTGCCATCACACTGGCCGGCATCAGCAGGAAGATGGCCAGAACGCCGACCACGAAGAGGCCGAGCAGAGACCAGCCGGCCAGCAGCAAGGCACCCTGCCCGCCGGGTCCTTCACGGGTCCGGCCGAGCTTGGCTGCGATACCGCCCTCTTTGCGCGGCTCTGCGACCACCGGCGTCGTGGTCTTAGGCGGTGCCGGCGGCTCCTCGCCATACTGATCGTCGAAGCCGAAATCGGCGTCTTCCTGATACGTCTCCTCCGTGTCGTTGAAGCTCGCATCCGCTCCTGTCTCAGGATGTCCGAAATCGGCATCGGCCTGCGGCCCGCCCGGAGGGGGCGGTGGCGGCGGAGCGGAACGGGTCTCGCCGGCCGGGCCTGCGGCCTGCGCTGGCCGGCCTTCGGGCGGATACCCGCCTGGACCTTGCGGACGTTGCCCCGGCGCGCCTTGAGGTCCAGGTCCCTGAGGACGGGGGCCTTGCGGAGGCGCCGGCGGACGGCCCGGACCGCCCTGCATCCCCGGCTGGCCGGGTTGTCCGCCTTGTCCGGGCGGCATGGGCGGACGTTGGGGCGGGCGCTGCCCTGGAGGCGGCGGCGGACCGCCGGGCGCTCCGGCCGGTCGGCTCCCTTCGGGACCGCGTGGCGGCTGACCGGCACCCTGATTCGGTCCCGGCCCCGGAGGCGGTGCGGAATTCTGTGCAGGCGGCTGAGACGGCGCGGGCGCTTTCCCTTGCGGCGGCGGCGCATCGGGCGCAGCCTCGCTCTCGGCACTCACCGGATGCGCTTGCCAGACATTGCCGCACTTGCTGCAGCGAACCTTGCGGCCCTCAGGAGGGAAGGCAGCGGCAGTTTGAAAACGGGCGCTGCATGCGGGACAAATAATTACTGATGCCATTGTGAGTTCACCGGGCTTCTAGGCGACGCTTGCGATTGGCGGGCGGCCTCACGCCTTTGCCCAATTCGATTGATACCGGATGGCGAGTTCAGCATAAAGGCCCGCATGGGCACAATTATGCTGAATCGGGGGTAAACGGCGCATTGAGGGAAACGTTTGATACGCTTTGACGATGTCGCGCTCCGCTACGGCTCCGGCCCCGATGTGTTGCGGCATATCACATTTCACATCCATCGGGGCTCTTTCCACTTCCTGACGGGCCCTTCCGGCGCCGGCAAGACCAGTTTGCTCAAACTGATCTTCATGTCCTTGCGGCCGTCCGATGGCGCCATCTACGTGGCGGGGCAAGATGTGGAAAAGTTGGATTCGGCCGGCCGTGCGGGGCTCCGGAGACGCATCGGAATCGTTTTTCAGGACTTCAGGCTGCTCGATCACCTGACCACCTGGGAGAACGTCGCCCTCCCCTTGCGGGTCATGGGGCTGCGTCCCAACGAGTATCGGGAGGACGTCACGGACCTGCTACGCTGGGTCGATCTCGGGCATCGAATCAACGCCTATCCCGAAGTGCTTTCCGGCGGCGAGAAGCAGCGCGCCGCGATCGCTCGCGCCGTCATCGGCAAGCCGGAGCTTCTGCTCGCCGACGAACCTACCGGCAACGTGGATCCGGAGATGGGCGACCGCCTGCTGCGTCTCTTCATCGAGCTGAACCGGTTCGGAACGTCGGTGATCATCGCAACCCACGACTACGCCCTGATGGAGAAGCTCGCCGTGCCGCGCCTCGTCCTTCAGAACGGCCAAGTCGAAATTCATTGAGTGGAGGTCCGTTGAACGCCGCGCAGCTCTGGGACGAGTTTCGGACCTATCCGTGGGATAGCCTGTGGCAGGGAATGCTCCCGGCCCGCTATCGCTCGGAGAACGCCCAGCTTCTGCCCGAAGCCACCATCGCCTGGACCGCGCTTACCGTCGTCATCGCCATCATGACATTCCTCGCCTGCCTGATGGTGGGCACGGTCTACATGATCAACCAGTCGGCAAGCGCGTGGGTGAACGACGTGGTGAGCGAGGTCACCATCGAGCTCGACCCCGTCGACACGCCGGACATCGAAAAGAAGATGACCTTGGTCTCTCTCTTCCTGGCCAAGCAGAAGGGGATCACCGAGGTGAAGCCGCTCTCCTTGCAGGATTCCGCCGATCTCCTGGAACCCTGGCTGGGCAAGAGCGACGCCATCAAGGAGCTGCCCATCCCGCGCCTGATCGCCGTGGAGATCGACCGCTCGGATCCGCCCGATCTCAATCTGATCGGAGAGGCGATCGAGAAGAATTTCGATGGCGTGACCTTGGACGATCACCGCCGCTGGCAGTCGGAAATCCGCGGCGTGACCCGCACCGCAGCCATGGGCGGGCTGATCCTCCTAGGCCTCGTGGCCGCCGCAACCGTCGCCGTCATCATCTCCGCCACAAGGAGCGCCATGGCGTCGAACCGGGAGGTGATCGAGGTACTCCATCTGATCGGCGCCTCCGACGGCTTTATCGCCGGCGAGTTCGAACGGCATTTCTTCGGGCTGGGTTTGCGGGCCAGCCTGGTGGGGGCTGTCGCCGCCTGCCTCGTCTTCCTGTTCCTGCCGCTCTTCATGCATCTCGTCGGCGGCGGACTCGTCGCGGCCGCGGAAACGCGCCGTCTGTTCGGCGCCGGCAGTCTCGATTTCGGCGGCTACCTTCTTTGCACTCTCGTGGTGATCGTCGTCTCCGGCCTGTGCATGGTCACCTCGCGCCTCGGCGTCATGCGGGTTTTGCGCCGATACGATGCGCCCATCGCCGTGCGCGACGAGTAATTCTCGCCGAGCCCTGTGTGAGTGCCGAACGCGATTTTCCGAAAGTGAAATTCAGCCTATTGTGCCGCCTCCCGGGGCAGCATGGATTAGACCGTGTCGGAAGCCGAAGCCACATCTCCCATAAGATCGCGCTCGCTCTACGCCTTGCTTAGGGCCGGTTTCGACGTGCTGATGCTCTTCGTGGCCGTGCTGCTCGTGGGCTTCGTGCTGTTCATCGCCAGCGTCGACCGCGAGGCCGCCGATCCGCCCAAGGCCGACGGTATCGCCGTGCTGACGGGCGATACGGCCCGGATCGACGAAGCCATGAATCTGCTTGCCGGGGGCAAGGCAGAGAGGCTCCTCATCAGCGGCGTTTATAAGAAGACCACCAAAAAGGAGCTCGAGGCCCTCGGCACCAGGAACAGCCAATACCTGTCCTGCTGCGTGGATCTGGACCACGAGGCCAAGAACACTATCGACAACGCCACCGAAACGTCCGCCTGGGCCGCCAAGCACGGCTACCAGAAGGTGATCATCGTCACCTCCAACTACCACATGCCCCGGGCCCTGGCGGAGCTGGGCCGGACGATGCCGGCCGTAGAGCTCTACCCTTATCCCGTGATCGACAAGAAGGTGCATCTCGACGATTGGTGGCTTTACCCCGGCACCACCAAGCTGCTTCTGTCCGAATATCTGAAATATCTGCCAGCGATGCTCCGGCTCGCCGCCACCCGGGTCGTGAGCAAGATCGTCTATGGCGAATGGCGTTCCAGGCCCGAGGAAATCGACGAACCGTGATGAAGGCGATCCAATACGCCCGGTCGATCCTGTTCCAGTTTCTCTTCTACTTCACGACCACGGCGATGCTGGTGCTTTGGTCTCCACTGCTCCTGATGCCCCGCTCATGGGCAATGGCGGCCTTTAGGATCAACGCGCGCCTGGAGATCTTCCTGCTCCGCGTCGTCGCCGGCGTGAAGCTTGAGGTGCGCGGCCGCGAGAACATCGTCGATGGGGCCTGCCTCGTCGCCTCCAAGCATCAATCCGCCTTCGAGACCTTCGCCCTGATGCCTCAGCTGCGCGATCCGGCCTATCTGATGAAGAAGGAACTCTTCCGGATCCCCTTTCACGGCTGGTTCTCCTACAAGTTCGGCATGATCCCCGTCGCCCGGGATCAGGGCGCGAAAGCTCTGCGGGAAATGCTGAAAGCGGCCCAGACCCGGGCCGCCGCCGGTCGGGAGATCATCATCTTTCCGGAAGGAACCCGCCGGCCCGTCGGCGCCGAGCCCGACTACAAGACCGGGGTGTTCCTGCTCTACCAGGCGCTTAAGCTGCCATGCGTGCCCGTCGCCCTGAATTCCGGGGTGTTCTGGCCGCGCCGCACCCTGCTTCTGCGACAGGGTACCGTCGTTTTCGAGTTTTTGCCCCCCATTCCGGCGGGCCTGCCGCGGGCGGAATTTCTCGCCCGTCTCGAAGAGACCATCGAATCCGCATCGAATCGCTTGGCTGCGGAAGCCCGGAGCCAGTTGGCCCCTTTCTAACCGTATCGTCCCCCTGGAACCATCAGCGGAATCAACGCGTTTTGCCTCTAACTTGACGCTAGAGGGACCGATGTTCTATATTTGTTCGCGAAATCGGGAACTTCAGACTATACCCTGTCTTGAAATCGTCACGGACAGGCCCATTTCCAGGACGAATCGCACGATACCGGATGAACTGACATGTTCGTGACTGCCGCAGAAATCCATAGCGAAACCGTTGGCCCCGCTGACGAGCCTGCGCTCGTTTGCGCCGATGAGCCTTTCGGCAAGCTTTTCATTATTGGCGGGGAGCCTCGGGTCAGCGCTATCTTCATAGCGTCTACAGCCTGATCGGGTGCCCGGCTCTGCCGCAGGCGAACTATATCCTCGTCCGCCGCGATGAGGACGGGAGCCGCACGCCCCTCGCGGTCGGCGCGACCACCGGCGACACCACGTCTCTCAATCTTGCTTCGCTGCGCCACCGCGGTGCGAAGCTCGGGGCCAATGAGGTGCATATCCACCTTCTGGCAGAGACCGACGCCGAGCGGGAAGAGGTTTGCAGCGATCTCCGCGCCACTCAGGAGCAGGCAGCACCGATCGCTGCGGCCGCGTAAGCGCCCCCGCCTATACCGATTTTTCCAAAGTGAGAACCGTGCCGGCCTAAAGCCGGCCGGTCAGCCGTGCCGCCAATCCGCTCAGCAGCCGGTCGTGCACGCCCGCATCTTCCAGATGTCGGACCGTGTTGAGCACGTAGTCCACGTTCTTTCCCGACTCCCCGATGCTTTCCGAGACGATGCGCATCTGCTCGTCCAGGGACAGCCGGCCTGCATATTGCTGGTTATTGCGGTCCACCAGGAAGCAAATCGCCTGGACTCTTCGATTGGAGCCGTCCAGCAGCTGCACCGGCCGGACGACCTCACGATAGACCTTCGTCACCTGCTCCCTCTCTCGCAGATACTCGAGCGTCTCTTCCTCGTGCCCGCTGCGGACCCGGAACACCACCCCGCGGCACGCGCCACCCTGATCAAGCCCGAGCACCAGCCCCGGCCGCTGTGGCGTGCCGCGATGGGAAACCGAATAGATGCACATGGATCTATGGGCGCCCTTGAGGAGCCCCGGCGGCGATTCCTCGAAATAGAAGCCGGGCCGCCACATCAAGGAGCCGTAGCCGAATACCCAGAGTTCGTCCTCGACCGCCATACCCGCTCGATAGTCCAGAAAGCCCATCCCAAAACCTACGCCGTCCCGGCGGCATTCTTGAGGCCCGGGTTCAGCTGTCGGACTTCGGCCCGCCTGTGTCGCCGGCGCCCCTTCGCCCGAAATCCGGTGCCTCCGTTTCCTGCCCGGCCTCGATGATGCCTCGCCGGATGGCCCGCGTCCGCGTGAACAGATCCTGCAGCGCGTCGCCGTCCTCCCACCGGATCATCCGCTGCAGCGCGGCGAGATCCTCGGAGAACCGGCCCAGCATCTCCAGCACGGCTTCCTTGTTGTTGAGGAAGATATCGCGCCACATCACCGGGTCCGACGCCGCGATACGGGTGAAGTCGCGGAACCCGCCCGCGGAGAACTTGATCACCTCGGACCGGGTCACCTCCTCCATATCCGCCGCCGTCCCGACGATATTGAACGCAATGAGATGGGGAAGATGGCTGGTCGTCGCAAGCACCAGGTCGTGATGCTCCGGCGTCATGATCTCGACGTCCGAGCCGAGCCCGTGCCAAAGATCGCTGACCTGTTGAAGCGCCTCGTCCGTGGTCCGTTCCGAGGGCGTCAGGATCGCCCAGCGCCCCTCGAACAGCGAGCCGAAACCAGCCTCCGGACCGGAATGCTCCGTGCCCGCGATCGGATGCCCGGGCACGAACGCGATATCCTCCGGCAGCGCCGCCTCGACTTTGGCGATGACCGCGGCCTTCACGCCGCCGACATCGGTCACGACGACGCCTGGTTTCAGCGCTCCCGCGATCGCTTTGGCGGCAGCGCCTGCGGCCCCCACGGGCATGGAAAGAATTACCAGATCGGCAGTCGCGACCGCTGCTTCGGGCGTGGCGGCGATCTCATCGCAGAAGCCAAGCGCCTTCGCCCGGCCGCGGACATCCTCTGAGGCGTCATAGCCGACGACGCGGGAGGCAAGCCCCTTGTCGCGCAAGCCATGCGCCAGCGATGACCCGATCAGGCCGAGGCCGAGGATCGCGACGGTGTCGAATATCGGTCGGCTCATGCCACCCCTGCGCCGTTCTTGACCTGCGTTCCCGGCATGCCTTCCACGAAGCTCTTCAGCACAGCGAGGAGCGCCCGGTTCTGCGGCTCGGTGCCGACGCTGATACGCAACGCGCCGGGCAGGCCATAGCTCTCCATACGGCGCACGATGATGCCGCTCGCCTGCAGGAACGCATCCGCGGCAGCCGCGTCGCGGCCCTCCGTTTCCCGGAAATGCACAAGCAGGAAATTCGCCGCGCTCGGCGTCACGCCGAGCCCGAGCTTCTGCAGCTCGTCCGTCATCAACTCCCGCCAGACCCTGTTGTGCTCCGCCGACTTCACCGCAAATTCATGGTCCTCCAGGGCGGCGACGCCCGCTGCCACCGAAGGGCCCGTTAGGTTGAACGGCCCGCGGATGCGGTTTAGCACCCCGGCGATCTCGGGCGGCAGTACGCCCAGCCGACCCGCGCCGAGGCAAGGCCGTAGATCTTCGAGAAGGTACGGGTCATGACCGTATTCGGCGTGGCATCCACCAGCGCGATGCCCGGCTGATAATCGTCCTTCAGGACGTATTCCGCATAGGCCGCGTCGATCACCAGCACCACATCCTCGGGCAGGCCCTCGCGTAGGCGCTTCAGCTCCTCGAAAGGGAGATACGTCCCAGTTGGATTGTTCGGGTTGGCCAGGAACACGACCCGGGTCCGCTCCGTCACGCAGCCGAGGATGGTGTCGACATCGGCGGTCAGGTCGGTCTCCTGCGCGACCACCGGGGTCGCCCCGCTCGCCATGATCACGATCGGATACACCAGAAAGCCGTGCCGGCTGTAGATCGCCTCGTCGCCAGGTCCGAGATACGCCTGCGCCAACAGACCCAGCAGCTCGTCGGACCCCGCCCCGCACACGATCTGCATCGGGTCGAGCCCATAGAAAGCACCGATGGTCTCCCGGAGCGCCGCGGCCGAGCCTTCCGGATAGAGCGAGAGCTGATCGGCCGCCGCCTTGAAAGCGGCAACCGCCTTGGGGGAGGCGCCGAAAGGATTCTCGTTCGAGGACAGCTTGGTCACCGGCCCGCCGCCATCGACCTTGCTCTTGCCGGGAACGTAAGGCTCGATATCGAGAATCCCCGGACGCGGGGCTAGCTTGCGCTTCGCCATGATGTCCGAAAACTCCTGAGGCTGATAAACAGAAATATCGCCAAGCCGCGCGCGGCCAGCGCCCTGTGATAGGACCAATCCTTCAGTAAAAGCAAAGGAAAGAATGATTGACTTATCGGCGTGAAGGCATAGCTAGCGGTGCCTAGGTTAGTTCAAACGCCTCCCCGGGAGGCGCGAGTAGGCGAAAGATGAGCGAGACCCCCAAAGCGGAGGCCTTTTCGGAGAATTCGCTCAGATTGGCAGAGATTTCCAATCCCTCGAGCGAGATCGTCCATTTCCCGGCGGACCAGCCCCTGCAGCTGGACTGCGGCGGCACGCTTGCGCCCTTTTCCATCGCCTACAAGACCTACGGCACGCTCAATGCCGACAAGTCCAATGCCGTTCTGATCTGCCATGCCCTGACCGGCGATCAGCACGTCGCCAACGAGCATCCCATCACCGGAAAGCCCGGCTGGTGGACCACCATGGTCGGTCCCGGCAAGCCGGTCGACACGGACAAGTATTTCGTCATCTGCACGAATGTGTTGGGCGGCTGCATGGGCTCGACGGGCCCCAGCTCGCCCAATCCCGACACGGACGGTGTCTACGGCCCGGATTTCCCCGTCATCACCATCGGCGACATGGTCCGCGCCCAGGCGCGTCTCATGGACCATCTCGGCATCGCGCAGCTACTCTGCGTGATCGGCGGCTCCATGGGCGGCATGCAGACCCTGGAATGGGCAGCGAAATACAAGGACCGCGTCTTCTCCGCGATCCCCATCGCCTGCGCCGCGCGCCACTCCTCTCAGAACATCGCCTTCCACGAGGTTGGGCGTCAGGCCGTCATGGCTGATCCCGACTGGTGTCAGGGCCGCTACGACGACGAGAAGAAGCTGCCCCGCAAGGGCCTCGCCGTTGCGCGGATGGCTGCCCATATCACCTATCTGTCCGACCAGGCGCTTTACCGGAAATTCGGCCGTAACCTGCAGGACCGGGACGCCGTCACCTTCGGCTTCGATGCGGACTTCCAGGTGGAAAGCTATCTGCGCCACCAGGGCGTGAGCTTCGTCGACCGCTTCGACGCCAATTCCTATCTCTACATCACCCGGGCGATGGATTATTTCGACCTCGCCGCGGACCATGACGGCGTGCTCGCCAACGCGTTCACCGGGACCAAGACGCGGTTCTGCCTCATCTCGTTCACCAGCGACTGGCTGTTCCCCACCGAGGAAAGCCGCGAGATCGTGCACGCCCTGAATGCGGTCGCCGCCAATGTCAGCTTCGTCGAGATCGAGACCGACAAGGGCCACGACGCCTTCCTGCTCCACGAGCCCGAGCTGTTCGATACCGTGAGCGGCTTCCTGAACGCCGCCGCGGCCAAGCGCGGGATCGTTGGCGACAATGCGGGAGGGCGCTGACATGAACGTCCACGCAGCCTCGCCCGCCGTCCGCAAGACGGACCCCTCGCGTATCGACCTTCTGCTCATCGCCGAGATGGTCACCCGCGGCTCCCGGGTGCTCGATATCGGCTGCGGCGATGGCGGGCTGCTGCGCATCCTGTCCGACAAGCACGACGTGGACGGGCGCGGCATCGAGCTGTCCCAGCAGGGCGTGAATGCCTGCGTTGCTCAGGGGCTCTCCGTCATCCAGGGCGATGCGGACCGGGACCTCATCTACTATCCCGACGACGCGTTCGACTTCGTCATCCTGAGCCAGACCATCCAGGCCACCCGCAAGCCCAAGGAGGTGCTCGAGCAGCTTCTGCGCATCGGCCGCCACGTCATCGTGTCGTTTCCGAATTTCGGCCACTGGCGCATGCGCACCCAGCTGCTCTTCAAGGGCACGATGCCCCGGACCTCCAACCTGCCCGACAGCTGGTACGAGACCCCGAACATCCATCTGTGCAGCATCAAGGATTTCGCCGCCCTGTGCGCCGAGCTCGGCGCCAAGGTCGAGCGCGCGGAAGTGCTGAACGCCTACGGCTACCGGCTCGGCTTCACCATGCCCTTCTTCGCCCAGAACCTGTTCGGCGAGCAGGCGGTCTTCCTGCTGAGCCGCTAGCTCTTCCCGGAAGCCTTCTCCCGCTGGAATGGCGCAACGGCGCCCGCCGGCACGGGTGCAAACCGCCCGGCGCGTTTCCGCTTCGCCTTGGACGGAACCGCGCCATAAACCTGCTTCGACGCCTCCACCATGATGACGCCGGAGAAGGCCGGCCAGAGCACCAAGCCGAGCCGCTCCCAGAACAGCGACCATTTTAGCAGGAAGCGATAGTTGAAGGGCGGCATGTAGAGCGCATGCTGCCAGTGCTCCGGCACGAACGAAGCGTCCCGCAGCAGTCGCGAGAGCTGGGACCGGCTGTAGGGCCTGCCGGAGCCGAACGGCGTCGTCTCCACCCGCGCCCACAGCCCTCGCCGGTTCGGCACGATGACCAGGACCCGGCCCTGGGGCGCCAGCACCCGCCAGACCTCCCGCAGCAGGCTGCGGAGATCGTCCGTCCCCTCCACCAGATGAACTAGGAGAAGTCGATCTGCCGCCCCATCGAGCAGCGGAAGTTCGGCCTCCTCCACCAGCACGCTGCGCCGCGGTCCGGGATTCGGCCAGGAGATCACCCCCTGCTCGGCCGGCATCAGCGCGGCAAGTGTCCTCGCCTCGTCCTTGAACGCGCCGAGATAGGGGGTCGCGTAGCCCAGCCCGAAAAGATCGAGACCGTCGAGATCCGTCCAGCGGGCCCTGAGCCGGGCGCCCAGCAGACGGCGCACCACGTGACCGAGGGGCGAAGTATAGAATTCCTTCAGATCGACGACATCGAGATGCATGACAGCCTGTAAACGTTCTTTCTGCGACCCGGCAGCCGGGCATCTCCGCCGGGCGTTTCCGGAACTCTTCCCGAACTGTTAGAATTTCCTGCAGGTCCGGGACGCACGAGTCTTACCGAAAAATGGTGATCAAAGCCTAGAGAGAGAGGGATGGGCCCGTTCACCTGCGGACCGGGTGGAAACGTCAACATGCAAAGGGAGCGGCATGGAGATCTATCAATTCCCCACCAGGGGCGACAATTTCGGCGTGCTCTTGCACGACCCGGAAACAGAGGCGACGGCGGCAATCGATGCGCCGGATGCCGAGGACGTTCGCAAGGCCTTGAGCGAGAAGGGCTGGATACTCACCCACATTCTCGTCACCCATCACCATCATGACCACACCGCCGGCATCGTCGCGTTGAAGAAGGCGTCGGGCTGCATCGTGGTTGGCCCCGCAGCCGAGCAAGAGACGATCCCCGGCATCGACATCGCCGTGAAGGAAGGCGACACGGTCGAGGCCGGCAACATGAAGGCCGAGGTGATCGAGACGCCAGGCCACACGGCAGGCCATATCACCTATTTCTTCCCGGACGAGCCCGCCGCCTTCGTCGGCGATACTATCTTCTCCATCGGCTGCGGAAAGCTCATGGAGGGCAACGCCCAGACCATGTGGTCGTCCCTACAGAAGATCATGGAGCTACCGCCGGAAACCGCGATCTATTGCGGCCACGAATACACCCAGGCCAATGCGCGCTTCGCCCTCACCATCGAGCCGGAGAACGAGACCCTCCAGGCCCGGGCAAAGCAGGTTGAGGAGCTGCGCCGTCAGGGCAAGGCGACCCTGCCCACGACCCTTGCCCAGGAGTTGGCGACCAATCCCTTCCTGCGGCCCGACAGCCCTGCGATCCAGGAACGCCTGGGCATGACGGGCAAACCCCTCGACGAAGTCTTCGGCGAGATCCGTCACCGCAAGGACGTCTTTTGAAAATGGCGGACGCGCCTCGCCGCTCAGCTGCGCTGGCTCCGCTGGTCGTATAGGCGGTTCGCGGCGGCGATTTCCGGCTGATGCTCAAGCGCCCAGCGCGCCAGGGCATCGACCGGCTCGCGCAGCGAATGTCCCAGCGCGGTCAGCTCGTATTCCACCCGGGGCGGGACGGTCGCGAAGACCGTGCGCGTCACCAGCCCGTCCCGCTCGAGGCCGCGAAGGGTGAGGGTAAGCATGCGCTGGGAGATCCCGCCAACCTCACGCTTGAGCTCGTTGAAGCGAAGCGTCCTGTCGCCCAGCCGGCTGATGATCAGCACGCTCCACTTGTCGCCCACCCGTCCCAAGACGGCGTTGACCGCCTTGCAGTCGCTGGAATCGTGAGCGGGAAGATCTGCCTCGGTTACGTCCATGTGACCATCTCCCAGGGATGTGCCTCGCGGCCAAACCTGTGCCTAGGTTCCGAAAAAGTGCCTTCTTGCGCGATTTTTCGCGGGCACCAAAATAGCCTCAGTTACCAACCTATACCAAAGGTCAGAGGCTATGAAACTTCTTCATTTGGATGCCAGCATCCTCGGGGATCATTCCGTGAGCCGGACTGTCTCCGCCGCCGTCGTGGCGCAGCTCAAAGACGGAACGCATGATCTGGAGATCAGCTACCGCGACCTCGCCGACGCGCCGCCTGCCCATCTCTCGGCCGCCCACATCGGTCAGGGCGAGCCGGATGCAACGCCGTCCGATCTTGAGACGGGCCAGGCCATGCTCGACGAGTTCCTCGCCGCGGACATCGTGGTGATTGGAGCACCCATGTACAACTTCACCATTCCGACCCAGTTGAAGGCTTGGCTCGACCGTATCCTCGTGGCCGGAAAGACCTTCCGCTACACGGAAAGCGGCCCCGAGGGTCTCGCCGGCGGAAAGCGGGTGATCGTCGCCGTGTCCCGCGGCGGTCATTATGGACCCGAGTCGCCCGCCTCGGCCTTCGAGCACGTCGAGACCTATCTCCGCACTGTCTTTGCCTTCATCGGCATCCCCGATCCGGAGATCATCGTCGCCGAGGGCGTCATGGTCGGTCCCGACGGGCGGCAGCAGGCCATCTCCACCGCCCTCGACCAAGCAGCTCACCTCCAGGCCGCATAACCGAGCCCCTGCCCGGCCGCCCTCGTCATGGGCGGCTGGACGCATGGGCCGATCGCTTCCATGCTGCGGCGGCGACGTAGCGGCTGGGAGGAAAGCGTGAAGGACGCCCGAGAGTTTACTGCAGAAGACATCATCGCCCATCTCGGGCTGCAGCCTCATCCTGAAGGCGGCCACTTCCGCGAGACCTTCCGCGATGCACCGGGAGAGGACGGCCGAGCTCATTCGACGGCCATCCTCTATTTGCTGCGCAAGGGTGAGGAATCCCGCTGGCATCGCGTCGATGCCGCCGAGACCTGGCACTGGTATGGCGGCGGCGCGCTGATCCTCAGCATCGCCGATGGCGACGGACGTCGCACCATCAGGCTCGGTTCGGATTGGGCGGCGGGCGAAGTTCCACAAGCCGTCGTACCGGCCCATGCCTGGCAGGCTGCAAAGCCCGACGGCGGCTGGGTCCTGATGGGCTGCACCGTAGCCCCGGGATTCGAGTTCGCTGGGTTCGAGCTGGCGCCCGAAGGTTGGGAGCCCTAGTTCAGATCCCAGCTGCTGGCCTTCAGACGGCTGAGCGCCGCCTCAAGCTTGGCGATCGCGTCGCCCCGCTCCGCACGCTCCAGATCGATCAGCAGGCGGAAGCCGTCCGACTCCTCGCGGATCGCGCTCCCCTCCTCCACTTGGTCGTCATAGAGCCCGCGCACCTGGTAGCACCGCACAGGCTCGGCGAAGCCTTTTGCCGTGATCGCCGGGCGCTCTTCCGCCACGACCTCGTCCTTCACCAGGGCGTAGGTCTCGTGGCCGATCAGGATGCCGCCGCTGCCGGCGCTCACCTGCAGCCGGGAGGCACCGTTCACCACATTTCCGATGATGGTGTAGTCCATCCGGTCTTGGCTGCCGAAATTCCCCACGGTGCAGAACCCGGTGTTGATGCCGATGCGGAGCGCGAAGGGCCGCTCGATGCCGAAGGCCCGCCACTCGTCCTGCAGCTCATCCATCCGCCGCTGCATGGCCACCGCCATGCGCACGCAGCGCGCGCGTCCTCCTGGATGCCGCGCGATTCCGGATCGCCGAAGAAGGCGAGCACCGCATCGCCGATATATTTGTCGATGGTCGCGCCATAGGCATTGGCGATCTGCGCCATCTCCGTCAGGTAGTGATTGAGGAGATTGGTCAGCTCTTCCGACTCCAGATGCTCCGTCGTGCCCGTGAAGTCCACGAGGTCGGAGAAGAACACGGTCAGCTTCTTCCGGCTGGAGGCGAGCTCCACGCTCTGCTCGCCGGTGAAGATTGAATCGTAGACCTGGGAGGCGAGATATTTGGAGAGCTTCTTGGACAGCGCCTCCAGCTCCTTGTTCTTCCGGCGCACCTCCAGCTCAGCGGTCTCCCGCGCCTGGCGCATGGCCTGCATCCGCCGGGCCGCGTTGAGCGCCGCCGTGAGCTCGGCGATGAAGTCGCCCTGAACCTCCTTGATGACGTAATCCGCCGCGCCGAGCTTCAGCGCCGCTACCGCGATGCGGCTGTCGTCCGTGCCGGTCACATAGACCACCGGCGGGGGCTCGGGCAGCTTTTGGATCGCCTCCAGGGTCGTCAGCCCGTCCTGGTCGGCCATGTAATGGTCGAGCGCCACCACGTCGATGCCGCCGGCCGTCACCCGCTCGAGTCCGAGCTGGCCGCGATTGGCGATGTCGACCAGCAGGCCGCGCCGCTCCAGCCCCTTCTTCACGAGATGGGCGAGCCCTTCGTCGTCTTCGATGTAAAGGACGCGGACAGGTCTGTTCTCGGGCATATTGAAGGGCGGCTCACATAAAGAAGGGGACGCGCCCGGACGGACGCGCCCCAACTATATCGGAACGCAATATGGCGACCGCGCGTCGAAGCCGCACAGACACTATGGCCTTTCGGCCTAGCGCCTTAGATCATGTACTGGCCGCCGTTGATCGACAGGGTCGAACCGGTGATCCAGCCCGCCTCGTCGGCCGCCAGGAACGTCACGCAGCGGGAGATCTCGTCCACCTCGCCCAGACGGCCCAGAGGGATGTTCGCCAGGATCGCCTTCTGCATGATCTCTTCCGGTACGTTGGCGAGAAGATCGGTGTTCACATAGCCCGGCGCGATCGCGTTGCAGGTGATGCCCTTCTTGGCGTTCTCCAGCGCCACCGTCTTGGTGAAGCCGAGATCGCCGGCCTTTGCGGCGCAATAGTTCGCAATGCCCGCCTGGCCCTTCTGGCCGTTGATCGAAGAGATGTTGATGATCCGGCCGAAGCCCCGCTCGCGCATCCCGTTGATCACCTGGCGCGTCATGTTGAACATGGAATCCAGGTTGGTGCGGAGCACGTCCGACCACTGCTCGTAAGACATCTTGTGCAGCGGCGCATCCTTGGTGATGCCGGCGTTGTTGACCAGGATATCGACCGGGCCGACCTGGTTCTCCACATCGACGACGCCCTGCTCGCAGGCCGCGTAGTCGCCGACATCCCACTTGAAGACGGGGATGCCCGTCTCGTCCTTGAATTTGTTCGCGGCCTCGTCGTTGCCGGCGTAGGTGGCAGCCACATCGTAGCCGGCCTCCTTCAGCGCCTTGCTGATTGCACCACCGATACCGCGCGTTCCTCCCGTCACCAGAGCGACACGTGCCATTGATTCCTCCCTTGCGCGGCACATTGGCCGCCCGTCTTCTTGAACACCCAAAAGAAAACCAAACGCGCCCGAGAGATTGTCTCGGGCGCGCCCAGTGTAAGCTCAAATTCGACGATTAGTCCCGCTCAACGCACATGGCAATGCCCATGCCGCCGCCGATGCAAAGTGTCGCGAGACCCTTCTTGGCGTCGCGACGCTTCATCTCGTGCAGCAGCGTGACCAGCACCCGGGCGCCCGATGCGCCGATCGGATGGCCAAGCGCGATGGCGCCGCCATTGACGTTGACCTTGTCCATGTCCCAGCCGAGCTCCTTGTTCACCGCGCAAGCCTGCGCCGCGAAGGCCTCGTTGGCTTCGACCAGATCGAGGTCGTCGATGGACCAGCCGGCCTTGTCGAGCGCCGCCTTGGAGGCCGGGATCGGGCCGGAGCCCATCACAGCCGGATCGACGCCCGCGGTCGCCCAGGAGACGATCCGCGCCAGCGGCTCCACGCCGCGCTTCTTGGCCGCTTCGGCACTCATCAGAACCACCGCGGCGGCGCCGTCATTGATGCCGGAAGCGTTGCCGGCCGTGACGGTGCCTTCCTTGCTGAAGGCCGTGCGCAGCTTGGCGACGTCCTCGAGCTTCGCGCCGTGGCGGATATACTCGTCATCCTCGACCACCGTATCGCCCTTGCGGCCCTTCACGGTGACGGGCGTGATCTCGTCCTTGAACTTGCCCTCTTTCTGGGCGGCCTCGGCCTTGTTCTGGGACTTCACCGCGAATTCGTCCTGCTGTTCGCGGGTGATCTGCCACTTCTCGGCGACGTTCTCCGCCGTGTTGCCCATGTGATAGCCGTTGAAGGCATCCCACAAACCGTCACGGATCATGGTGTCGATGAACTGGACATCGCCCATCTTGTGTCCGCTGCGCAGATGCGCGCAATGGGGCGAACGGCTCATGTTCTCCTGACCGCCGGCGACCACGATCTCGGCGCTGTCGAGGGCGATCTGCTGGGCGCCGAGCGCCACGGCCCGCAAGCCCGAGCCGCAGACTTGGTTGATGGTGAAGGCCGTGGCGGATTCCGGAACGCCTGCCGCGATCGCAGCCTGCCGCGCCGGGTTCTGCCCCTCGCCCGCTGTGAGCACCTGGCCGAGAATCACCTCGCCGACCTCCTCGGCTTTCACCCCGGCGCGCTCCAGCGCCGCACGGATGGCGATTTCGCCGAGTTCGTGGGCAGGCACGCTCGAAAGCCCGCCGTTGAAGGCACCGATGGGGGTCCGCGCCGCGCTGGCGATGACGATCTCTTCCTCTTTCATTCCAATCTCCGCTTTTTACAGGCCGCCCCTTATACAGCAGCGAGCATCTGGGTCGACACCCCTCAATTGGCGGGCGGGCCGATCCAAGACGACGCATCGCTCGTAACAGTGCAGGAACGTACCGAGGTTTCCTCTTCCCAAACTGCGTTTCAAGATGGGGCTTCCAGGCGTGCGCAGCAAGCATCGCCTTAACGCTGAGGCAAAGCCTCTGGTGCCCTGCACAAAGAACGTGATAGTTGTTTCGCAGTTGCGGAAAGAGTAACCCTCGGTAGGTTGCGAAGAGGGTTTTAGGAGCAAGAAGACGTGGCACGCGATAGCGAACACGATGCCAAACCGGTCATCATCAAGAAATATGCCAATCGCCGGCTCTACAACACCGACACCAGTAGCTATGTGACGCTTGAAGATCTTGCCGCAATGGTCAGGTCGGAAAGGGATTTCGTGGTTTTCGATGCGAAGTCCGGCGAGGATCTGACCCACTCGGTGTTGACCCAGATTATAGTCGATCAGGAAAGCCGCGGCGAAAACCTCCTGCCGATTCCCTTCCTGCGCCAGCTCATCCGGTTCTACGGCGACAGCCTTCAGATGGTCGTTCCGAGCTACCTGGAAATGAGCCTGAACACCCTCACCAAGCAGCAGGATCAGTACCGCGGTCATTTCGGCACTGCCGCATTTGATGCGATGCAAGATCAGGTCCGGAAAAATTTCGAGACCTTCGAGCATGCCATGGGACTTTTCAGCCCGTTTGGCGCAGGCGATGCTCCCGCAAAGGGGTCGAAGCCGGAAAATGGCGTGAAGTCGCAGTCCTGCGCCGCCGGCGATACGGCGACCAAGGAGCGGGATAAATCCGGCGAGATTGAAAACCTGAAGGCCGAGCTTTCGGCCATGCAGGAGCGCCTGGAACAGCTTTCGCGCCGCTCCAGCTAGAGCAACCGTCCGCGAGACGGCATTCTCGCTGCCTGAACGGGACTACGCGTGATCGATATCGATATCGATATCGATCCGCCCTGCCCCGGTGCCCGAGTTCATGACGATCTCGGGCCCACCGAAGAAATATCCTTGCATGAAGGCGATACCGGTGCGCTCCAGCGCCTCCGCCGTGGCTTCGTCGCCGACACCTTCACCCACCGTCGCGATGCCGAGATTCGCGGCGAGATCGACGAGCGTGCGGACGAAATAGCCGTCCTGCACGCGCGCCGTGACGTTCTCGATGAAGGTTGAGTCGATCTTCACCAGATCCACGCCGAGGCTTTGCAGATGGCGGAACGAGCTGTAGCCC
This sequence comes from Methyloligella halotolerans, assembly GCF_001708935.1. Taxonomy (GTDB): domain Bacteria; phylum Pseudomonadota; class Alphaproteobacteria; order Rhizobiales; family Methyloligellaceae; genus Methyloligella; species Methyloligella halotolerans. Next base: position 61,159 of record NZ_MASI01000009.1, on the reverse strand, counting down.
GTGCCGAACCCGTCCAGGGCGACCTGACTCCCGAGACGCCGCACGTCGGCGATGAAGTCGGTCATCTCCTCGAGCTTCGAGATCGCAGCCGTTTCGCTGATCTCGACGATAAGCCGTTCCGGCATGCGTCGATCGACATTGGCCAGGGACTGAAGTCCGGCCAGCCAGTCCCGGTCGCCCGAGACCGTCGGGCTTACATTCACGCAGAACTTCACGCCCTGCCTGGACCTCAGCAATTCGCCGACAAGCTCAAGCACCCGCGCGTCGACGAGCTTCGAAAGCCCGAACTTCTCGGCCACCGGCATGAACTCGCCGGCCGGCTGGATCGAGCCGTCCAGCATCTGCATGCGCAACAGGCATTCATAGGCGACGATCTCGCGGCTCTTCGATGTCACGATGGGCTGGATTGCCAGAACCATGCGGCGGTCGTTCAACGCCCGCACGATCTCGTCGGCCATGTTGGCCGCGCGCCGCCGCTCCGACTCCCGCCGCTCCGAGCGCTGATACAGCATGAAACGGTCGGCCGGGTTGGTGCGCGCGCCTTCCAGTGCCTGCAGGGCGCGGCCCGTCGCAAGTTGAGCGTTGCTTGCATGCTCCGGCAGCTTCACGGCGCCGACCGAGACCGTCGCCGGGATGGCGCCGCCGCTCGTATCGAACGGCCGGTCCCGCACCAGCGACATCAGCCGCCGGGCGATCACCGAGACGCCTTCGCCGGGACAGTTGTGCAGCAGCACTCCGAACTTGTTGGAGGCGAAGCGCCCCACGCAGTCGTTGCCGCGCAGCGCACGCGCAAGCCTCCGGCCAACCATGGCGATGATCTGATCGCCGATATCGAACCCGTAGGTCTCGTTGATCAGGGAAAGGTCGTTGACGGCCACCAGTAAGAAGGCGCCGTCGCGCTGTTTCGCGGCGCCGCCCGACAGCATCTCCGCGAGCCGTTCGGTTAGGCCGGTGCGGTTGAGCTGCCCCGTCAGTTCGTCGTGGCTGCCGAGAAACTGCAGGCGCTGCTCCTTCTCGTTCCAGTCGTCGACCACGCGGATGGTGCCTTCGACGAGGGCAGGCTTTCCGTCGGCGCCGAGACGGCAACGGCCGATCTCTTCGAGCCAGCGGGCTTTGCCGCCGCGGCGACCTTCGGGAAGGAAACGGTACTGGGTCCGGTAGCGGACCTCGCTTTGGGGCGCTCGCTTGGAACCTCCGCTCAGCGCGTCGAAACGCGGGCCGGCGTGGTCCGCATCCACGTGCAGGCCGAAGGCGCGGCCGGTGTTCATCGCCTTGATGTCGGGTATGTCGAGCACGGCCGCGGCATTCCCGGCCCAGGAAATCCGGTCTTGCACAACGTCCCAGCGATAGGCCGTCTCGCCCATCGTCTGCAGCACATCCTCGATTGCAATGGTGTCTTCGGCATCGGAACCCGGAGTTGCTTCGGGCTCCGGAGCGCCGGTATCAAAGCTGTCACCCTCTCCGGATCGCGCATCGCTGCGCCCTTGAGCGGTCAGCTCTCTCCAAGACGTCGTCACTTGCCGCCTACTCCCCTGTCTACGTCTCGGACCCATCGCATGCGTGGGTCTCTATTGCCGGGGAACATAAGCGCGGCCCCCTTAACAACGGCAGAATCGAGCGTCACACAACAGGCTTTGAGCCGGCAGAACACACGATTTTTCCCTGTAACCAGGGCTCTTTGTCTTACCGTGGTTTACCAACCACTAGCCGAACGCAAACAATTGCGCGCATCGCGGCCATGCGCGTCCGAACCCGTCAGCAGATAGGAAGAAACGATCGGAAGTTAAAGTGACGCCGGATGGAGGAAGGCGATAGGCGCGCCAAAGCCGGTTTGTATCGCCCTACATGTCTCCGCCGAAGGCATAGTCCCGGCGGGCGGCCCGGATCGTCACCGAGAAGCCGGCCACCACGTCGATCAGCGTCACCATGGTGATCAGGAAGAAAAGCGAGGTGGCGGCCAGATCCCACACGAGGAATAGGATCAGGCAGAGGATGAAGACCAGCAGCGACATGGCGTGATCGAACACGGAGTTGCCGCCGGTCTTGGTCGATTTCAGGATCTCGATAAACAGCAGGAACAGCGTGAATACCATCACGGCGTCCGTCGCCGTGAACGCCCAGCGTCCGCCTGAAGGCAGCGGCACCTCAAACAAGGTCGCGCCGAAATCGACGCCCACGAGAGCGAGGCCGGCATACAGGATCACGGACAGCAGCAGAAGCGGAACGAATGTCAGCCATCCGCTGCCACCCTCTCGTCTCCTGCCGCCGCCTGAATGGGGTTCTACGACCACCAAAGCCTCGACCTCGTTAGGGGATTGGCCGGACGGCCTTTAGCCCTCGTCGGCTTCTGCCAGGATCTGCCGTCCGCGATACTTGCCGGACTTGAGATCGATGTGGTGCGGCCGACGCAGCTCGCCGCTCTCCTTGTCCTCGACATAGGTCGGGGACTTCAGAGCGTCATGGGAGCGGCGATTGCCGCGCCGCATGGGCGTGACCTTTCTTTTCGGAACAGCCATGGTTCAATATCCTAATACATCTGCCGGGGGTTGCGCCCCGGGTCTTTCTCGACCGCCCTTATAATCGCTATCGCGCGGACTGGCCAGAGGCGTGAAATGCCCTTTGGCCGCCCCAATAGACCAGCTTACTCGAATACGCAATCGCTACGCTTGGCGATCAAGGGCATTCGGCCCTGTATCGCACCCGCAACCGCGCGGGTGACCGGCCCCGGGCGGCCGGGCCGCCGCACATGGGGATTGGGCAGGGCGGCCGCAAGCAGCGCCGCCTCTCGCTGGGTGAGCTGGGAGGCTTTCTTGCCGAAATGGTAGCGCGCGGCCGCCTCGGCGCCGAACACGCCGGGCCCCCACTCCACCACATTGAGATAAATCTCCATGTCCCGCGGTTTGCCCCAGACCGCCACGGTGACATAGGCGAGCGGCACCTCCAGGAATTTCCGCAAGTAGCTCCGGCTCGACCACAGGAACACGTTCTTCACCGTCTGCATGGGGATGGTGCTCGCGCCGCGCGGATCTCCGCCCTTGCTCGCCTCCTTCAGAGCGATCCGTACCGCCCCCCAATCGACCCCGTGATGCCGGCAGAACTGGCCGTCCTCGGCGGCGATCACCGCGACCGGCAAGTTCTTGGAGATTTCCGACAGCGGCACCCAGTGCCGCTTCAAGGTCTCGCCTTTCAGCTTCTCCACCGCCATCAGCGGCGTGAAGGGCGGATCCACGAAACGGAACACCACGATCGCCAACAGCACGGCCAAGCCGTAGGCGACCGCAAGCAGCACCACCGCCCCCGCAATGCGCTTGGCCCACAGCCCCGCTTTCGATCCCACGTTGTCTTCCCCGCCGGCCGGTTCGCCGCCTTTAACTGTCATAAGTTCCGCTTTTAGCGTCCGGTTGCCGGATCGAGCAACGTAGGATTAGGGTCCGCCCGGTATTAGGGGCCTCCGATATGAGAACGACTGGCCCGGCTTTGGGACCTCCGCAACGTCCATGACCTTCCAGCAAGAGCTCGACCGCATCGCCGATCTGACCGGCCACCATCTCGGCGGCCTACTGGATCGGCATCTCGCAGGCGAAGATCCCGCGCGGGTCGGCGAGGCCATGCGCCACGCGCTTCTTGGCGGTGGCAAGCGGGTCCGCCCCTACCTGGTCATCGCGTCGGCGAAGCTGTTCGGCGTTGCCGAAGAAGATGCCATGCCAGCCGCCGCCGCGCTGGAATGTCTGCACACCTACTCTCTCGTCCATGACGACCTGCCCGCCATGGACGACGACGACCTCCGGCGGGGCCGCCCCACGGTCCACGTCGCCTATGACGAGGCAACCGCCATCCTCGTCGGCGACGCCCTGCTCACCCTGGCCTTCGAGACCCTCGCCGATCCGAACACCCATCCCGATCCGGCGATCCGCGCTTCCCTCGTGCTCGCCCTGGCAAAGGCGGCCGGCACCAACGGCATGGTCGGCGGCCAGGCCCTCGACCTCGCCGCGGAAGGCAAGCAACTTTCGGCCGATGAGGTGCTCAAGCTTCAGGCCATGAAGACCGGCGCCCTGTTCCGCTTCGCCTGCGAAGCCGGCGCGATCCTCGGCGGCGCCGGCGAGGAACAACGCGCCGCCTTGATTCGCTACGGCACCGATCTGGGCCAGGCTTTTCAGCTCGCCGACGATCTGCTCGATCATGAAGGAGATGCCGAAGCGGCCGGCAAGGCGGTCGCCAAGGACGCCGAACGTGGCAAGGCGACCCTCGTGGCACTGTTGGGCGTCGACGCGGCCAAGGCCCGTCTCGAGACGCTGGTGGCCGATGCAGGCGAAGCGCTCAGCCCCTTTGGCGACGATGCGTCGAATTTGGTGGAAGCCGCCCGCTTCGTCGCCGGCCGCAAGACGTAGCTCGCGACATTGAGGCCGGCCTACGATCAGAATTTCACGCCGGCCTTGAACCCCGCAGCCTGGACCGCGATCCGCTCGCCGAACTGTCCGTCATAGAAGACGCGGACGCTGCTGTTGCCGGCCGTGATGAGTTCTACACCGGCAGCGATGTCGGCCTGCACGTCATCGGATTCGGCGACGATCGAGAAGGGCGAGACGCTCGAGGGCGCACCGGAGAACGAAGCCGCCACAGTCACATCGTCCTCGCTGTACCAGGTGACGCCGGCCCGCACGTAGGGGCGCACCAGCGTTCCGTTCGACCACCACCATTCGGTGCCGAACTCCACCGCCGGTGAGATGCTGAACACCGTATGGTCCACGCCCCGCAGGGCCAGGCCGGCACCGCCGGCGCCAAACTCGTTCACATTGCCGAGATCGACATTGGTGATGGCCGCGTCAATCATCGGCTTCGTGTAGAGGCCAGGATTGCCGAGCACGTAGCTCCCGTGGAGCCTGCCCTGCAGCACGTCGAGATCGTGGCTGGCCTGCGCCATCTCCGAGAAGCCGCCGAAATTCATGCTCCGCGTCGTGTCGTACCAGCCGTGAGCACCGCTGACCGCGCCTGCAAGCAGCAGCGATCCGGGATTATACTTCAGCGCAAGACCGCCTTGCAGCTGCTCGCCGTCGCTCCTGGCCCCGCTATTCGTCGACAGTGAGCTCGACTGGAAACCCAACCCGCCGCCAAGCCGCCAAACCGGGTTGAGCGCCACCTGCCCGCCCGCCGCGAATTGGCCCGCGGTCTCGTCGAACCCGATATTCTCGAAGTCGTTCTGAGCCTGGAAGTCGCGCCCCTTCGCGCCGACCCAAAGGCACTCGCCTTCGCGGTTGATGGAGGCGGTGTCGGTGCCATTGACATGGCAGCTCAAGAGATTGTCTGAGAAGTCGGACGCCGAGTAGAGAGCCAACAACTCGATATCCGCGTAGATCTCCGGAGAGAGCTGGTCCAGCGCATCCGTATAGGCCTCGAAGCTGTAGACGTTCAGCAGGCCGAGGAAGACCGGATCCAGAGAACCGCCCCCCGCACCCAGTACCTGGTTCAGGTTGGAGCCAATGGCCGTTTGATTGCGGTTCATCCCGCCGAGCGCGAAATTCACGTCGACATCGAGCACCACATCGTTGGGATTGGGAAACAGCAGCTGCGCTTGCAAAGCCGGGCTCGCAAGCAACCCTAGCCCGTTATCGGTCACTCCCCCGTCTGCCGACAGAATCGTGAACCTCTGGTCCACCAGCGCAGGGTTCTGCACCGAGACCTTCACGGTCCCATCCAGCGCCGCCGTGCCGGAGACATTGATCACATCCGTGGTTCGATTCCCGAGACTGAGGTCGGTGGCCAGGACGCCACTGCCGGTCTGCACCAGGTTGCCTGTGAGTGCCGTGGTACGGATCGATCCGCTGCCACCCGGCGACAGCGTGCCAGCATTGCGGAGCAAGTTTCCGCTGCCGATAAAAACATTCGCACCGGAATTGAAAACACCGCCGGAAAAGTTTTCGAACCGGTTGGCACCCGGACCGAGATCAACATTGCCGGTGATCACGCCGAAATTATAGACGATCTCCGCACCTGTCCCCTCGCCCTCGATGGCGTTCTCTCCAAGCGTCGTGATGGTGCCGAAATTGGCGACGTAGTTTAGCCGGCCGCCATCAAAATCAATACCGTCGCCGGAGCCCGCGCCGCCGGTGACCGTGCTGCCCGGGCCAACGATCACAAGGCTATCACCGACCCCGTAGCCGTGACCGACATCGATCGCGTCGGCCCCAGCACCGCTCACAGTGACATCGCCATTTACCAAGATCACGATGGATCCGTCCGTGTCGGCATGGATACCGTCGGCGAATTGGCCCCGCGTGGTGATATCGCCATTCTGCAGAATCGCGATCGGGCCGCCTTTGGCGAAGGCATAGATGCCGTAGGCCCCGTCGCCCCGGGTGGAGATATTGCCGTTCATCACGACGCCAACGCCGTAATAGCCACCGGCGACAATGCCGTAGGCGTACGCGCCCTTGGTGGTGATGTTCCCCGTGACCGCCACCGACGTGTAGCCGTAATAGCTATTGGCAATGACGCCCGTGGCCTCTTCGCCGCGCGTGGAGATGTTCCCGGTTTGACGCACCGAGACCGGCCTAAAATATGAATAGGCATAGATACCGTAGCTGGTGTCACCCCGGGTCGAGATATTGCCGTTGGATACGACGCTCGCCCCAGTGTGCCCCATCGCGGTGATGCCGTAGGCATCGTCGCCCGACGTGGCGATATCGCCCGTACTGCGGATCGACACCATGCTGTCGGGGCCCAGCGCCACGATCCCGTCCGATGAGTCGCCCAGCGTCGTGATCGCCCCCCGATGGGTGATCGAAGCCTGAGGCCCCGTCAGCGTATAGGCATAGAGGCCGAAGGAGCGGGTGCCGAAGGTGGTGACGTCACCGGTATGGGTGATGCTCGCGCTGCGTGAACCAGCAATCGCAGCAACGCCGAAGCTGTTGGCCCCCCGCGTGACGATGGCGACCGGCCCGCCCGGCCCATCGGTCGTATCGGCAACGATGGCGATGTCTCTCGCGAAATCGGCGAATTCGATACCGGAGGTTCCCGAGGCCGGCGCGATGTCCTGCGTCAGGCGGTTGACCCGTAGGGTAGTCGTTGGGGGCGTTGTGAAATCCCCGCCTGGGCCGTTGGTGATTCCGTCGGATTGGTTGCCGGTGCAGGTGGTCACCGACCCCGACGTGATGCAGGCATCGGGCGCCGCTTGGGCGGGACGTCCGTACCCGAACAGCAAAACGCCGGCCGCAACGGTACCCATCAACCTTGCACGCCGAGCCCTGCTGGCTGTCTTTGCGGTAGACGCCCGCTCTGCCGCCGTGCGGTCCAGCGGCTTCAGCCTGCCCGCTGCACGACCGGATGCATCAACGCACCAACCCATATGTCCCCCATCTGCCCGCGCCTTGTTTAGGAAGCAGAAGGACGACCCGTCCATTGAAAATCGAACCCGGAACCCGGGTTAAGGGGGCTTCGTGATAATTCGGATACAGGACGGTTGCAGGCTAAAATACCCACAATCTAAGATTTATGATGGCGCGACAATGGCTTGGCAGAAATGAGCGCTGGTCGGCGTAGACGGCCCGGCAATCCGCGGAGCGTGAACCCTATTCCGCCGCTGGACGGGATTTGGAACCCTGGCCGTAACGGCGCTCGATATAGTCGAGCACGAGAGTTTTGAAGTCTTCCGCCAGGGTCGGTCCGCGCAAGGTCGTCGCCTTGGCTCCGTCGATGAACACGGGCGCCGCCGGCATCTCGCCGGTACCGGGCAGGGAGATGCCGATATCGGCATGCTTGGATTCGCCGGGCCCGTTCACGATGCAGCCCATCACGGCGACCTTCAGATCCTCCACGCCCGGATAGCGCGTGCGCCACTCCGGCATCGATGTCTGGATGAACCCTTGGATATCCTGGGCAAGCTCCTGGAACCGCGTGGACGTCGTCCGCCCGCATCCGGGACACGCCGCCACCAGCGGCACGAAGGCGCGCAGCCCCATGCTCTGAAGCAGCTCCTGGGCGACCTTCACCTCCAGCGAACGGTCGCCGCCCGGCTCCGGCGTCAGGGAGATGCGGATCGTGTCGCCGATCCCTTCCTGCAGCAGCACGGCGAGCGCAGCCGACGACGCGACGATGCCCTTCGACCCCATGCCCGCTTCCGTCAGCCCGAGATGCAGCGCGTAGGGAGACCGCGCACCGAGCATGCGGTAGACCGCGATCAGATCCTGCACCGCGCTGACCTTGGCCGACAGCACGATCTTCTCCGGCCCCATGCCGAGCTCTTCCGCCCGCGCCGCGGACAAGAGCGCCGACTGCACCAGGGATTCGTGCATCACCGCCCGCGCATCCTTCGGCGTCTCCGAGCGCGCGTTGTCGTCCATCAGCCGGGTCAGCAGCTCCTGATCGAGGCTGCCCCAGTTGACGCCGATGCGCACCGGCTTGTCGTGGGTGTTCGCGATCTCGATGATCTGGGCGAAATGCTTGTCCTTCTTGTCCTTGAAGCCGACATTGCCCGGATTGATGCGGTACTTGGCAAGCGCCGCCGCGCAATCGGGATAGTCGGACAGAAGGATGTGGCCGTTGTAGTGGAAGTCGCCGACGAGGGGCACGTCCACGCCGAGTGCGAGGAGCTTCTCGCGGATCTTCGGCACGGCAGCGGCGGACTCCGCCCGATCCACCGTGATCCGCACCAGCTCCGACCCGGCTCGCGCCAAGGCCGCGACCTGCTCAACGGTGGCGTCGACATCCGCCGTATCCGTGTTGGTCATGGACTGCACGACCACCGGCGCATCCCCGCCCAGCATCACGCCACCGATATTCACGGGCGCGGAGAAGCGGCGCCCGTCACGGCTGGACGCCTCTCGCTCTTCGGTGCTTCTGGCGGTTTCTTGGGTCATCGCGGCAGATAAACCAGATTTGGGGTCGGCAGACCAGCCTGCAAGCGGGGAGCGCGAGACAACTTTTCCTGTCGCCCCAACAAGCCGAGATAAGCCTTGCGCCCAGTTGGCGGAGGTCAGGTCAGGCTTGCAGCCCGCCTGCGGCGTCCGGCCTGCAGCAGCACCCCGTCCCGGATGCCGAACAGGATCGAGAATCCGTAGAAGACGCCGGCCGTCAGGATAATGGCCGGACCCGCCTCAAGCTCACCGTAATGAGAAACCAGCAATCCGGCCACGCAGGACACGGCCGCGATTGCAACCGCCGCCCCGATCATGCCGGAGACGCTTGCCGCCCAGAACCGCGAGGTGATTGCCGGCAGCAGCATGATGCCGACCGCGAGCAGCGTGCCCAGCACCTGGAACGCGCCGACGAGATTGATCACCAGCAAACCGAGAAAGACGAAATGGGCCGGCGCCCCCCAGCCGCTCACTTGGCGGAGAAGGGCCCGGTCGAAGCATTCCACCACCAGCGGCCGGTAGACGATCGCCAGCACCAGCACCGATACCGTGGCGATCGCCGCCATGAGGAACAGGGCCGGAATATCGAGATCGAGCACCGAGCCGAACAGGAGGTGCAACAGCTCATCATCGGCTCCCTTGAGCGACACGATCAGGACGCCGAGCGCAAGGGAGAGCAGATAGAACGAGGCGAGGCTCGCGTCCTCCGTCAGCAGCTTCGCCCGCGCCAGGGCGCCGGACAGGAACGCCACGACAAGCCCGGTGATGAAGCCGCCGAGACTCATGGCGACGAATGAGCCGCCCGCGATCAGAAACCCGATGGCGACGCCTGGCAGGATGGCATGGGACAGCGCATCGCCGACCAGACTCATGCGCCGCAGCAGCAGAAACACCCCGATAGGCGGCGCGGAAACGGAGAGTGCCAGGCACGCGGCCAGGGCTCGCCGCATCGCCTCGTCCGTGATGAACGGTTCTGCCAACAGATAGGGATTGAGATCACCCAAGCTCATGCCGACATCCGCGCTCGCATCGCTTCGCCGGAAAGCCCGAGCTCGGAATCCTGCCACGCGGCCGTCACCTCGCCGGACTTCACGAGATTGGCCGACGTAAGGACCTTCGCGGTCGGTCCCCAGGCGATGGTCTCCCGCGCCAGGATAAGAGTCTGGGGGAACCGGTCCCGCACCAGCGCCGCATCGTGCAGGGCGGCGATCACCGTGCGTCCCTCGCCATGCCACTTGTCGATCAGGGAAATCAGCGTATCCGCCGTTTCCAGATCGACCGCCTGGAACGGTTCGTCGAGCAGGATCAGATCCGCATTCTGCAGCATGAGCTGAGCGAACATCGCCCTTTGGAACTGCCCACCCGACAGAACGCCGAGACGCCGCTCCGCCTGGCCTGCGATCCCGACCGTATCAAGGGCAGCCCAAATTTCGGCCTCCGCCGCGCGGCTCAGCCCCCGAAACGCACCGATCTCGCGCCACAGCCCCATGGCCACGGCGTCGAAGACGGAAATGGGGAAACTGGGATCGATATCGCTGCGCTGGGGCAGATAGGCGATCTTTCTCCGCGGTAGATCGTGTAGCCGAACCGTCCCCGAGAACGGCTTCACCTCGCCGGTGATGCATTTGAACAGCGTCGACTTGCCGGCGCCGTTCGCCCCCAGCACAGCCAGGAGATCGCCGCGCTTTATGGTGCCGCCGAGTCCGCGCAGCACCGGCGTCCCGTCATAGCCTGCACGAACGTCATCGAACGTGACCAGCGGCTCATCGGACTTGGGTTTCGAGGTCTTCGCGGCGCTCACGTGACCACCCACAACACGGCACCCCACACGACGATCAGCGCGGAGACGGCAATCGTAAGCCTCTGCAGCAGCGAGCTCCGCAGCATGGAAAACCCCGCGCCGGGACCGGCCGGGGCCGAACGCATTTGCGCAGCACCGCTTTCTCTCCTGGCCATGGGATCCTCGTTAGGCTGAAATCGCTATTGCCGCAGAAGTCTACGCGGCGGCCTGGCAGGCGCTGCAGAGACCGGCAAACTCCAGCGTCGTCTGCTCCAAATGAATATCCTTGGGCACGAGCTTCACGAGGTCGTCGTAATGCTCGTCATCCAGCGAAATCTCCTCGACACGCTGGCACTGGCGGCAGAACGCGAACGCGAAGCGCCCGCCGCAGCGGCCATGACCGCACGCCACGAAGGCGCTCAGGGATTTCAGCCTGTGCACCATGCCGAGTGACTCCAGACCCGCCAGCGCCCGATAGACCGTCGGCGGATGTGAGATGCCCGAGGGCCGGACCCTGTCGAGGATCGCGTAGGCGCTCATGGGCTCCTTGGAGTCGCGCAGCGCCTCCAGCACCCGCACCTCGTTGGCCGAGAGATCGTCTTCCGCATGATCGTGCTGATGTTTCGTCGCCATGGCGAGCCTCCTGAGAAATGATATAATGTATCAAATCGAGCCGCGTCAATCGATGGATGGAGCGATGCGGTGAAACGCAGTTTCTCCACAATCTTCGCGCAACTTGGCGGAACATCGACGGGGAAGAGACGGGACTGGGCATGACCTTCCGCATTGGATGCTGGCAATGGCGGCGCAAGCGCCTCTTGGGCGCGGCCGCGATGCTTTGCGCGCTTATGCTGCCCACGGCCGCGAGCGCCCACCCCCATGTCTGGGCGAGCGTCCAGTCGGAACTGGTCTTCGACAAGGACGGCAAGCTCGAAGCGATCCGCCACCGCTGGACCTTCGACCAGTTCTACAGCGCCATGGCGATCCAGGGGCTCGACACCGACGGCGACGGAAAATACAGCGCCGAAGAGCTGAAACCCCTCGCCGAAATCAATGTCCAATCGCTGAACGAGTACGACTACTTCACCTTCGTCTCGCTCAAGGGCGATGCCGTGCCCCTCAGCGATCCCATCGACTACTGGGTGGAAGAGAAAGACGGCATCGTGGTCCTGAACTTTACCCTGCCGCTGAAGGCAGCTCTTGCCGCTGGATCCGAGGAGGTGAAGGTGGAGGTCTACGATCCGACCTTCTTCGTCGCCTTCTCCTTCGCCGACGAAGATCCGCTCAAGATGGCCGGAGCGCCGACCGGCTGCGAAGCCAATCTCAAGACACCGCTGACCGATCCGGACTCCGAAGCCCTGACCGAAGCCTTCTTCAGCCAGCTCGGCCCGGACAGCAATGTCGGATCTCAGTTCGCACAGTCCGCCGTCCTTTCATGCAAAAGCTGATTGGGTGCCGCGCGGCCTGCCTGTGGGCGCTGCTGACTCTGCTTGCCTGCGGTCTCGGCCAGGCTATGGCCCAGCAGTCTCCGCCATCTGCCTTCGGCTCGCCCGCCGAGCGAAACGCCTCGCCGCCATCGGCCTTCGGCAATCGCGCCGCGACGCCTGACAAGGCGGTCCCGGAATATCAATCGCGCTTCGGCGGAGTGATCGGCTGGATCACGACCCAGCAGCAGAAGATCCAGCAAAGCCTCGCCACCTCCATTCGGGATCTTCGGGACGGCAATCCACTCTATGCCGCCTTCATGCTCGCTGCCCTGAGCTTCGGCTACGGCGTGCTCCATGCCGCCGGCCCCGGTCACGGCAAGACGATCATCACCTCCTACGTCGTCGCCAACGAAGAGACAGCCCGGCGGGGCATCCTGGTCTCGTTCCTGGCCGCCGCCGTCCAGGCGACCACCGCGGTCGTTCTCGTGCTTGTCCTGGCCGTGCTTCTGAAGGCCACCGGCTTCGAGATGAAGGCTTGGGCCGCGCGGCTCGAGACCGCGAGCTACGCCCTGATCGCGCTCGTCGGAATCTGGCTCCTCGTCCGGCAGCTTCGGGCGCTCTTCGCCAAGCCTGCCGGGACGCGCCAAGACGATACGGGAGAGCGTGTGCACGTTCATGACGAGGATCACGGTCATGAGCACCATCACCACGCCCATCACGACCACGAGCATTGCGATGCGTGTCATCACATGCCGGATCTGGAGAAGCTCGCTCAGCCCTTGAACCTAAAGCAGCTCGCCGCCGTGGTCTTTTCCGTCGGCATCCGCCCTTGCACCGGCGCCATCGTGGTGCTGGTGTTCGCGCTCGCCCAGGGCCTCTTCTGGGCCGGCATCGCCGCCACGTTCGCAATGGCCTTCGGCACGGCATTGACCGTGGCCGCGATCGCCATCGTCGCCTTGTTCTCCCGCGAGATGGCCCTCAAGCTCGGCGGCGAGGGCGGCCGCTGGGGCGAAGCCGTCTGGACCGTCTGCGGTCTCGGCGGCTCCGTGGTCATCATCCTGTTCGGCGCCATCCTGTTCATGGCGTCTCTCGGCCCGGCCCGCCCCTTCTAGTTAGAGTTTGCTTGCCCCAGTGCACTGGTATTTGACCGTCACAAAATACTTCATGCATCCATATTCATTGGCGTACTGACATTCTTCCTTACGGCCTCCGAATGCCTCAGCGCCAGAATACCCCCACGCCGCACATTTTTGCTGTGCAGTGATTAGCCCCTGAGCTTCGTTAACGACTGGCTTTTCGAGTGCGGCGTACTCGTAACTCAGATCGACTGTCCCATCCGCTCGACTACCACCTGTCGCCACCAGCTCTTTGTTCTTGGCGCAAGAAATGGCGCCTCCGGCCAGAATGACGATCAAAACACATGACGCAGTACGAAAACTCATCCCAGTACCCCCAGAAGTTCCCAATGCATGCGCACTAAAGCAGGTTGCGTGCTTTCGCGCCACAAGCACAACTCAAGGTCGAGGATGCATCGAAGAAGGCCTGATCGAAGCATGAAGATCGTCCAGGGCGACATCACCCGGCTCGATGTGGACGCCATCGTCAACGCGGCCAACGGCCAGCTTGCGCCGGGCGGCGGCGTCTGCGGCGCCATTCATCGAGCTGCGGGATCGGACCTGGCCGAGGCCTGCGCCAAGATCGGCGGCTGTCCGACCGGCGAGGCCCGCATCACTCCCGGCTTCGACCTGAAGGCACGCTACGTCATCCACGCCGTCGGTCCCGTCTGGCATGGCGGCGACAGCGGAGAGGATGAAGCCCTGGCCGCCTGCTACCGCAACGCTATCGCCCTTGCGAACGAGAACGGTCTCCGCTCCATCGCCTTCCCGGCCATTTCCACCGGCATTTACGGATTCCCCCCAGAGCGCGCGGCGACCCTCGCGGTGGAAGCCGCGGGTAAAGCGCTCGCGAAGCATCCAAAAGTCGAGAGGGTGATCTTCTGCTGTTTCGACGACGTATCCGCCAAGCGGCATAGGAACGCTCTGGCCGCCTACAGGAAGCAACCGTGAGGTAGCGCGTTATGGCGGATGAGAAGCGGCCGGTCGTCATGTGGTTCAGGCGCGATCTTCGCCTGTCCGACAACCCGGCGCTTTCCGCCGCCGCGAAGGCCGATGGGCCGCTGCTTCCCCTGTTCATCTTGGACGACGATGCACCAGGCCATTTCCGTCTCGGCGGCGCCTCCCGCTGGTGGCTGCATGGCAGCCTCGAATCCCTCGGCAAAAGTCTCGACGGCCATCTGATCCTCCGCCGCGGCAAGACCGCAGAGATCCTGGAAGAAGTGCTCGACGAAACCGAGGCCTCGGCCATCCACACGGCCGCAGCCTACGAGCCATACGAGCGCGATCTCGAAGACGCCGTCGAAAAGCTCTGCAGCGACAGGAGCGTCGGTTTCGAGCGTCACGAAGGCCGGCTGCTCAATGCACCCGATGCCGTGCGCACCAACGACGGTGATCCCTATCAGTCTTCACCCCCTACTGGAAAGCAGCCAAGCGAAAGCATTTCCGCGACGTCCTGCGCGCACCGAGCCTCAAGGATTTCGCCGAGGCGAAGTCGGACGATCTGGACGACTGGAAGCTCCGCCCGACCAAACCCGACTGGGCGGGAGGCCTGCGCGAGACTTGGACGCCCGGCGAGGATACCGCCAAGAAGACCCTCACCGATTTCATCGACCACGAGCTGCTCGATTACGAAGAGCTTCGCGGGCGTCTCGACTGCAACGCGAGCTCCCGTCTTTCACCCCATCTCCATTTCGGCGAGGTGAGCCCGCTCCAGGTCTACCGGGCCGTCCGCCATGCCGACGAGGGAGCCTCCGGCAAAGGCGCGGAGAACTTCCTGAGCGAGCTGGGCTGGCGTGAGTTCTGCGCCCAGCTCCTCTTCCACTTCCCCCACACGACGGCGAAGCCCCTGAAGGAACAGTTCGCGGATTTCCCGTGGCGTGAGTCCCAATCGGACCTCAAGGCCTGGCAGACGGGACAGACCGGCTATCCCATTGTGGATGCTGCCATGCGCCAGCTCTGGGAGACCGGCTGGATGCCCAACCGCGCCCGCATGGTCGTCGCATCGTTCCTGACCAAGCACCTGCTCATTCCATGGCCGGAGGGCGCCGACTGGTTCTGGGATACCCTGGTGGACGCGGACCTCGCCAACAATGCCTCCAACTGGCAGTGGGTGGCGGGCTCGGGTGCCGACGCCGCACCCTACTTCCGGATCTTCAATCCCATCCTGCAGTCTGAGAAATTCGATCCCGAAGGCGAATATATCCGCCGTTGGGTTCCCGAGCTGAAAGACTTGGAAAGCAAAGATCTCCACGCTCCATTCGAAGCCTCCGCCTCATCTTTGAGCGAGGCTGGCATCGATTTGGGCAAGACCTATCCGAAGCCGATGATCGAGCACAGCAAAGGCCGCCAGCGTGCTTTGGACGCATACGACAAAGTGAAGAACGGCTGACATGCGTCAGTCCTGCGCTTTTCGTGGGCATTCGATGCGCGTAGACTGCAACAATATTCTTGAGTCGCATGAGATGACGGCTCGGCTGGAAATTAGTGCAGGTGGGGCTACGGCATGTTTGATCTCGATCCAGTCATGTTGGCGCGGATCCAATTCGCCTTCACTGTCTCCTTTCACATCCTTTTTCCGGCTTTCACCATCGGCCTCTCCATGTGGCTGCTGGTTCTGGAAGCTCTCTGGCTGAGAACCGGCAAGCCGATCTATCTGGAGACCGCAAAGCACTGGTCGAAGATCTTCGCCGTATCTTTCGGCATGGGCGTCGTCTCGGGCATCGTCATGTCCTACGAGTTCGGCACCAATTGGAGCGTGCTGTCCCATGCGGGCGGCAACATCCTCGGCCCGCTCCTGTCATACGAAGTCCTCACCGCCTTCTTCCTCGAGGCGGGCTTCCTCGGCATCATGCTGTTCGGCTGGAACCACGTCCCGAAGGGCGTGCATCTTCTCGCGACGGGCGCCGTGGCCTTCGGCACCCTCATCTCGGCCTTCTGGATCCTCTCGGCCAATAGCTGGATGCAGACGCCTGCGGGTTACGAGGTCCGCGACGGCGTCCTCCACGCCAAGGATTGGGTGGAGCTGATCTTCAATCCGTCCTTCCCATACCGCTTCGCCCACATGGTGACGGCCGCCTACCTGACCACGGCGTTCTGCGTCGGTGGTATCGGCGCATGGTATCTGCTCCACAACCGCAATGTCGCCCACGGCAGGGTCATGCTCGGCATGGCGCTGAGCCTGTTCGTCTGGCTCGCCCCGGTCCAGCTCGTGATCGGCGACCTGCACGGCCTGAATACGCTGGAACACCAGCCCGCCAAGGTGGCAGCCCTGGAAGCCCACTGGGAGACCGGCAGCGGCATTCCGCTGATCCTGTTCGCCATCCCCGACAACGAGGCGGAAGAGAACCACTTCGAGGTCGCGATCCCTGGTCTCGGCAGCCTCATCCTGACCCATGAGTGGGACGGCGAGGTAAAGGGACTGAAATCCTGGGCGAAGGACGACCGGCCGAACCCGATCATCCCCTTCTTCGCCTTCCGCATCATGGTCGGCTGCGGCATGATCATGATCGCCATGGGCTTCATCGGCGCCTTCCTCTGGTTCCGCGGCACGCTCTTCACCACGCGGTGGTATCTGCGCGCCATGGTGCTGTGCTGGCCGATCGGCTTCCTGGCGGTGCTGGCCGGCTGGTTCGTCACCGAGACCGGCCGTCAGCCCTGGGTCGTCTACAACATCCTGCGCACCGCCGACGCCGTCTCGCCGGTGCCCGGCGGCAGCGTCCTCGCCACGCTCATTCTCTTCGTGGTGGTCTACGGCTTCATCTTCGGCGCCGGCCTCTACTACATGGCCAAGCTGGTGCGCCGCGGTCCCGACGCGACGCCGCCTTCCCCGGACGAGGATGAGGTCGATCTCTCCCGCCGGCCCCTTGCAGCCTCAGGAAACCCGTAAACGAGCCGATATGACCGAATATCTTCCCGTCATCCTGCCACTCGTCTGGGCCGCTATCCTCGCCGTCGGCGTCTTCATCTACGTGCTGCTCGATGGATTCGATCTGGGGCTGGGCGTGCTGTTTCCCTTCGCGCCGAACCATCGCTGCCGCGACGCCATGATGAACTCCGTCGCCCCCTACTGGGACGGCAACGAGACTTGGCTTGTGCTCGGCGGCGGCGGGCTGCTGGCCGCGTTCCCGCTGGCCTATTCGCTGCTTTTGCCGGCGCTCTATCTGCCGCTCATCCTGATGCTGGCCGGGCTCATCCTGCGCGGCGTCGCTTTCGAGTTCCGCTACAAGGCCGATACCTCCCGTTGGATGTGGGACTGGGCCTTCGCCGGCGGCTCCACCCTCGCCGCGCTGATGCAGGGCGGCGCGGTGGGCGCCTTCATCCAGGGCTTCGAGGTCAAGGACAACGCCTATGCGGGCGGCCCCTTCGACTGGCTGACCCCGTTCGTCCTCGTCACCGCCGTGGCTCTGGTCTCCGGCTACGTTCTGCTCGCCTGCGGGTGGATGATCATGAAGGGTGACGAAGAGCTTCGCGACTGGGCCTACAAGGTCGGCCGCTACGCGATCGTCGCCGTTGGAGCGTTCATCGTGATCTTCAGCCTCTGGACGCCCCTAATGCACGAGGACATCGCCGCCCGTTGGTTCACCCTCGGCAATATCGTCATGCTGAGCCCGGTACCGATCCTCACGGCCCTGTCCGTCGTCGGCGTCTGGTACGCTCTCGAGCAGCGCTGGAAGCACGTGCCCTTCCTGCTCTCTGTCGTGATCTTCCTGCTCTGCTACACGGGTCTCGCGGTCAGCCTGTTCCCGTTCATCATCCCGCCGGACGTCACGATCTGGGATGCCGCCGCGGCGCCCGAATCCCAGCTCTTCATGCTCTACGGCGCGATCCCCCTGGTGCCGATCATCCTCGGCTACACGGCCTACTCGTATTATTCGATGTGGCACGTGAAGGATCACGGCTACCACTAGGCGCCGACCGCAGGGTTCAGCTCCAGACGGGAAGCTTCTCGGCCGCGGCGAGGGATTTCATCTCCGCCTCGAGGGTGTCCACAAACTCCGCGTAGGAACCCTGCCCGTAAAGTGGTTCGCCGACGCTGACCGTACAATTGAACGGCACCAGCACCGCCGACCCCTTGGGCAAGGCCTTGCCCAGACCGTGCATGAAAACCGGAATGACGGGAGCCTCGGGAACCGCATTCGCAAGGTGGCCGATGCCCCGCTTGAAGCCGGTAAGCGCTTCGGGCTCGCCGCGCGATCCTTCCGGAAACAGGATCAGGATCTCGCCTCTCTCCAGGGCGCGTTCGCAAGGCGCCAGCGGATTCGCCCCGCCCTCCCGGCGGCGAGCGACCGGGATGATGCCGAGAATCTTCTGCGAGAACCAGGCGCGCTCGGGCGTCTTGCAGAAATAATCCGCAGCCGCCACGGGCCGCAACTTCGGCAGCATGGAGAGCGGAAACAGGGACATCAGCACCATGGTATCGAGATGGGAATTGTGGTTCGCTGCGATGATCGCGGGTCCTTGATCCGGGAGCCGCTGCCGGTGCCGCACGGTGACGCCCAGCGCCAGCAGCACCAAGGCCCGAACCACGATGCCGTAGAACAGCCATCGCAGAAGCCGGACGCCGAACGGGGCATCCACCAGGGTCTCGCTTTCGGAAGGCGGCTCGGCCATGGCGTGGCTCTCAGGCGAAGAAGAAATAGCGGAAGAAATGGAAGAAGGCGGGCGCGGCGATGGTCAGGCTGTCGACCCGGTCGAGGATCCCGCCATGGCCGGGTATCAGTCCGCCCGTGTCCTTCACACCCAGATCCCGCTTCATCGCCGAGATGGTGATATCGCCGAAGAAGCCGGCCACCCCGATCACCCCGCCGGCCGCGGCGACCACACCATGTCCATCGGCGTGAGATAGGGGCCGATCGCCCCGGCAAGCACGATGGTCGTGGCCACGCCGCCGATGAGACCTTCCCACGTCTTGTTCGGGCTCACCGTCGGCGTGACCTTGTGCCGGCCGAGCATACGGCCCCAGACATACTGGGCAACGTCGTTGAGCTGAGTGAGCACCACCAGGAAAAGCAGCAGACCAAGCCCGCCCGCCATGGGGTTCTCCGCGTCTCCCGCGACAAGCAGCATCGCCATGTGGCTGAGGGTGAAGACCGTCATCATCAGCCCCCAGCTCAGCGTTCCGACCGCCCGCAGGTAGCCTTCCGTCTCCCCACGCAACGCCATGACGATGGGGAAGAAGAGAAACATCCAGACCGGCACGAAGACGACGAACATTCCATACCAGTCGATGGCCGCCCAATAATATTGGATGGGGATCGCGAGATAGGCGTAGAGCAGCACCGAGCGGTCGATGCGCCTTGTCGGGATCAGCGAGAGATACTCTTTCAGGGCGAGATAGCTGATCAGACCTAAGAAGACGATCGCGACGGTCTGGTTCAGCACCACGCAGACCGTGAAGGCGCCGATCATCCACCACCAAGACTTGGTGCGGTCCACCAGCTCCTGATGCCGTCCGCTGCCGTCACGGCGGCGCATGACGGCGACGATGAGGCTTGCGGCCACGAGCAACGCGTAGATTCCGGCAAGCCCGTAGAGCACCGGGAGTGGGATATCCAGCGGGCCGGTCATGCCACCTCTCCACTTTCGGCGAGAATCGCCCGCATACGGTTCAGGATCGTTATCAGACCCAGCACCAGCATCACGCCAAGATAGGCTGTCGACCAAAGCCCCGCCGTCAGACCGATGGCGATCAGCACCGCCAGAAGCCCGAAGGCGAAGGCCCGGTCGCTCTTCCCGAGGGGCCCTTCGTAATGGCGCGCCGCACCGACCATCGGCCCGAGCGCGCCCGCCATCTCGCCGACGATCCCCGTCACGACGACCAAAACCGCCAAGGAGCCGTTCATGTCCGGGATCAGGGCAAACGGTAGATAGAGGGCCGCATCGGCCACGACATCCGAAAGTTCGTTCAGGAGTGCGCCGAGCCGGCTTTTCTGGCCATGCTCCCGCGCCATCATCCCGTCGATAGCGTTCAGGGCCATGCGCAGGAATAGGGTGACGGGCAGCAATGCCAAAGGCAGCACCCCACCGGGCTCCAGCGCCAACCAGGCGCCCTGGGCAAGGCTCAGCACGAGCGCCGCCAGCGTGACGCCGTTGGCCGTGACGCCCGCCGCAACAAGCCGGCCGCAGACCGGCCGGAGCAGGCCCTGAAATTTAGGTTTCAGATCGTAGATGCTGGCCACGTCGCCTCCCCCGAGCCCGGAAGCCTTACAGCTTCGGTGACGGCGAGGCCGGCGCGGACGCCTCGCGCTGCGCCCTCACCTCACCCAGCAGTTCCTCGACCTTCGGCATGATGCCGTCGACGATCTTCGCAACCCCGTCGCCATTCGGATGCATGCCGTCGGATAGGGTCAGCGTATCGTCCATGGCAACACCATCGAGAAAAAACGGGTAGAGGATCAGGTCGTACTGCTCCGCAAGCGCGGGATAAATCGCGTGGAATTCCTCCACGTAGTCCTTCCCCATATTGCGCGGCGCCTCCATGCCGGCAAGCAGAACGGGCAGGTCTCGCGCCTTCGCCTGCTCGATGATCTTCGCCAGCGAGGCCTTGGCCTCCGCCGGGCTCAAGCCGCGTAGCGCGTCGTTGGCGCCGAGCTCCAGAATGATGGCGTCGGCGTTCTCAGGCACCGCCCAGTCGAACCGGGACAGCCCGCCTGCAGCCGTATCGCCGGAGACGCCCGCATTCACCACCTCGACCTTCTGGCCACGCGCTTCCAGCGCCTCCTGAAGCTGTGCCGGAAAGGCCTCCGCCTGGGGCAGCTGATAGCCGGCCGTCAGGCTGTCGCCGAGAGCAACGATAACGGGCGGCGAGGGCTCGGCGAAGACAGGCCCGCTGGCGAAGACCAGCGTGACCGCCGCCAGTATCGATGCGGCAAATGGGATCAGACGACCTCGACGCGCTTTCATGTTTTCACCTCTTTGGGCTTCTCTATTGACGCCATCCGTGCGAATCCTCACCTCAAAGCCCGCCCATGGAAAATACCTACAAATCACCCGCACCCTCTATCGCTGAACAGCCTGCCATCGCCCTTGAGGACGTCCATGTGACGCTCCCGTCGCGCGCCGGCCCCGTCGATATCCTGCGCGGCATCGATTTCAGCGTCGCCGACGGCGAGACCGTCGCCATCGTCGGCCCGAGCGGCGCGGGCAAGTCCACTCTGCTCATGGTCATGGCCGGTCTGGAGCGCGTGACCAAGGGCAAGGTGAGCATCGCCGGCACAGATCTTTCGCCTCTGAACGAGGACGGCCTGGCGCGGCTTCGCGCCACCCATATCGGCATTGTGTTTCAGGCTTTCCACCTCGTGCCCACCATGACGGCGTTGGAGAATGTCGCTCTGCCGCTCGAATTCCTGGACCGCGACGATGCCTTTTCCGTGGCCAAGGAGGCCTTGAAGGAGGTCGGGCTCTCCCACCGCGAGAGCCACTTTCCGGCACAGCTATCCGGCGGCGAGAAGCAGCGCGTCGCTATCGCCCGCGCCCTGAGCCCGGGACCGTCCCTCATCCTGGCGGATGAGCCGACCGGCAATCTCGACCTCAAGACGGGCCAGCAGGTGATGGATCTCCTCTTCGCTTTGAAGGAGCGCACGGGCGCCACCCTCCTTCTCATCACCCATGACCGGTCCCTGGCGGAACGCTGCGAACGCATGGTGACGCTCGCCGACGGCCGGATCGCCAGCGAAGAAGAAGAGCGGGCCGCCGCCTCGTGAGTGAACCTGCCAAAGCCTCCGATCCGTCGTTCTGGCTGCCGCTGAAGATCGCCCTCCGGGAGCTCCGCTCCGGCGCGGGAGGCCTTTCCGTATTCGTCATCTGCATCGCACTGGGCGTGGCCTCCATCGCTGCTATCGGTTCCCTGGCGGCCGCCTTCGACGCGGCCCTCGTCAATAGCGGCCGGACGCTTGTCGGCGGCGACCTCTCCTTCGAGCTGGTCCATCGCCAGGCGACCGACGACGAGGCCAAGGCCCTCAACGAGCTGGGAGAGATAAGCGAGTCCGCCAGCCTTCGCGCCATGGCCCATGCGAAAAAGGACAAGAGCGCCCTGGTCGAGATCAAGGCCGTGGACGCCGCCTTCCCCCTGTTCGGCAATGTCGAGATCCTTGAGCCGAAGGATGCAGGTCCCCTGTGGCGCAAGCCCGGCAATGTCATCGTTGAGCAGAGCCTGCTCGACCGCCTGAACCTGAAGATCGGCGACAAGCTCACGATCGGCGAAGGGAATGTCACAATCGCGGGCATCTTGGGCGATCAGCCGGACCGCCTGGCCGACCGTCTCGCCTACGGCCCGCGCGTCTTGATGTCTCTCGACACCTTGGAGCAGACCGCGCTGATCCAACCGGGCAGCCTGATCCGTTGGACCTACCGCCTACGTCTTCCAGGCGAGCTCGGTACCGACCGCGACGTGCTCGCCGCAACCAAGGCCAAGGTGCAGGAGCGCTTTCCCGAGAGCGGCTTCGCCGTCAACGACTGGACCGATCCCGCCCCCAGGCTCCGCCGCAACGCGGACCGCTTCACCCAGTTCATCAGCCTGGTCGGACTCACCGCGCTGCTGCTCGGCGGCATCGGCGTGGGCAACGCCATCCACGCCTATATGAACCGCAAACGCGAGGTGATCGCGATCTTCAAAAGCCTGGGCGCCACCTCGAAGCTGGTGCTTCGCGTCTACCTGCTCCAGGCGCTCCTGCTCACCGCCATCGGAATCCTGATCGGCCTGATCGTCGGCGCGGCCACCCCGGCCATCATGTCCGCCCTCTATGCGGACCGCCTGCCCATCGCCCTGGTGACATCGGTCCATCCCGTCCCGCTGCTCATGGCGGCGGGCGCCGGCCTCCTGACCATGGCGCTGTTCGTTCTCTGGCCACTCGGACGGGCCAGCGCCGTGCCGCCCGCGGTGCTCATGCGGTCCCATCTCGCAGAAGAGGACCGCTTCACCACCGCCTGGCCGTTCGCGGTCGGCTCCGGTCTGTCGGGCTTCGCCCTCTTCGCCCTCGCTGTCGCCACCTCCAGCGAACCCCTGATCACCGGGCTGATCTGCCTGGGCATCGTCGTGGCCTTCGGCGTGCTCTACGTCATCGGCTGGGGTCTACAGGCGCTCGCGGCCCTGCTGCGCCCCCGCGTGCCGCCCACCCTCGCCCTCGCCTTCGCCAGCATCGGGGGGCCCGGCTCCCTGGCCCGCAACGTCGCCCTATCGTTGGGTCTCGGCCTCGGCCTTCTGGTCGCCGTCGCCCTGATCGACCGGGCCCTCGTCGCCGAGCTTCAGGGCGATCTCGCCGCGGATGCGCCGTCCTACTACTTCCTCGATATCGACGCCGGCGATATAGGCCGCTTCCGCGAGACCGCGAAATCGGTGCTGCCCGATGTCGAGCTCAATGACGCCCCCATGCTGCGGGGCCGCATCGTGCGGCTGAACGGCGTCTCGGTGGATGAGATCGAGGCCTCACCGGAATACCAGTGGGTCATCAACGGCGATCGCGGCCTCACCTACACAGCCGAAGTGCCCGATGGCTCCAAGGTCGTTGCCGGCGAATGGTGGCCGAAGGATTATGACGGCCCGCCCCTCGTCTCCTTCGACGACAAGGCGGCGGAAGGCCTGGGGCTCCATCTGGGCGACCTCGTCACCGTGAACATCCTGGGCCGCAACATCGAGGCATCCGTTTCCAATCTCCGCGAGATCGATTGGGAATCCCTCGCCATCAATTTCATCATGGTCTTCCCGCCCAGCACCCTCAAAGGCGTGCCCCACCGCGCTCTGGCCACTTTGGAGTTCCCCGAAGGCACCACTCCGGAACAGGAGGGCAAGCTGATCCAGACACTGGCCGAAGCCTTCCCTCTGGTCACCGCTATCAAGGTCGGCGACGTGGTGGATGCGGCCCAGAAGCTGATCGGCCAGGTGATGACGGCGATCCAGGTTACCGCGGGTATCACGCTCCTCATCGGCGCCGTCGTGCTGGCCGGCGCTATCGCGTCGGGTCAGCAGCGGCGGCAGTACCTCGCGGTGCTCTACAAGACCCTCGGCGCCACGCGCCGCCGCATCGTCACCGCGGAGCTGGTGGAGTTCGCATTTCTAGGTCTGAGCGTCGCCGTCGCCGCCGTAGCGATCGCGACCCTCACCGCCTTCGTGCTCTGCGTCTTCGTTTTCGACATCCCATTCCGCTTTTCCGCGCTGGCCGCAGGCGAGACAGTGCTGCTTGCGCTGGGCCTCGTTCTGGGCCTCGGACTTGTCGCCATCTGGCGGGTGCTTTCCGCCAAGGCGGCACCTTATCTCCGGGCCGAATAGCCCGCGCCGGAACCGCTTCAAGCGTGATTGCGCGGCCCGCGCCATGTTCTCGTTAAAGAGAGTGGATACCTTTGCGCCAAGAGCATCTTGCGCCCAAATCGGATCACGCCCATATTTGGCGCAACATAAGAATTTCTCACTGAACCGCCCGATCCCCGGGCACTCAGGCTGAAAGGAAAGTCATCGATGGCTGAATTCGAAGGACGCTACGCCCAGCCGCGCACCGCCGGCCGCGCCGAAACCGGTGCGATCGACCAGGGTCTGCGCAGCTACATGCTTAGCGTCTACAACTACATGGCCAGCGGCGTCGCCCTCACCGGCGTGGTCGCGTATGTCATTTACGCCATGTCCGTCGTCGAAACCGGTGCAGGTCTCCAGCTCACCGACTTCGGCAACATCATGTTCAACAGCGCCTTCAAGTGGGTGGTGATCTTCGCGCCGCTCGCCATGGTGTTCGTGCTCTCCATGGGCATCCAGAAAATGAGCCTCGGCGCCGCCCAGGCAGCGTTCTGGGGCTTTGCCGCGCTCATGGGCGCATCTTTGGCGTCGATCTTCCTGGTCTATGCGGGCGAAAGCATCGCGCGGGTCTTCTTCATTACCGCCGCGTCTTTCGGCGCTCTCAGCCTTTGGGGCTACACCACCAGCCGCGATCTTTCGGGCTGGGGCTCGTTCCTCTTCATGGGCCTGATCGGCATCATCCTCGCTTCGCTGGTGAACCTGTTCCTGGGCTCCACCGCCCTGCAGTTCGCGATCTCGGTGATCGGCGTGCTGATCTTCGCGGGCCTCACCGCCTACGATACCCAGCAGATCAAGGAGATGTACTACGAGGGCGACTCCACCGCCGTGGCCGGACGCAAGGCCATCATGGGCGCCCTGCGGCTTTATCTGGACTTCATCAACCTGTTCATGATGCTGCTGTCGCTCTTCGGCGACCGCCGCTAGTCCGGACGAAGCGTCTCAAAGACAAAGCCCCGGGGGTCTCCTCCGGGGCTTTTTTGTTGCCTAAACCCTCACCGCCGTCATTGCCCGGCTTGACCGGGCAGTCCAGCAACCACCGCCGTCGGTTCGTTCGCAAGACCAGGGGGTACTGGATCCCTGCTTTCGCAGGGATGACTATCGAGTAGAGGAGCTACCCCTCGACGAGCCGCAGGCCTTTGTCGAGCACGCGCAGGACACGCGACAGGTCGTGACCGCGCTTGAGGATCTGCCCGGTTGCCGCCACCACGCTATAGGCGCCCTGGCGGCGCGCCAGCTTCGGATCCTTCTCGATGCGATAGAGCGGCACCTCGCTGGTGCGCCGGAAGATCGAGAACACTGCTTTGTCCCGCGCGAAGTCGATGGCGTAGTCGCGCCACTCGCCGCTGGCCACCTTGCGGCCGTACACGTTCAGGATTTGAGTAAGCTCCGAGCGATTGAAGGCGACTTCGCTGGGTCTTGAGGCGACGCTCGAAACCGGTTTAGGGCCCCTTGCGCCACTCAGCGGCACGATGGTCGAAGTGGTATCGTTCAAACCGGCTCACCCTCTGCAACGGAACTGTCATGATGGCGCTCCAAGCGGGCGAACACAAGCCAATCGGGGCTGCAGAAATAAGTGTAACAATTTGTAATATAAATCACACTATTGCCCCAGTTCAGCCGTTGGCATGCCCCAAAAAACCGTAGGATGACTATTGTTGCCTCTCGGCCCGGTCCAAAGTGAGACTTCGGTATCTCAGCCCCCCAGCCCCCCCGGGGTCTTCAACTAGGACCGGGCCACTTCATTTCAAGTTCGCTCCTCCCAGCGAATGAGTACGGAAACGGGTCGGCTTTCACGCTGGCCCGTTTCTGATTCTGGAGCCCTGTTCCGGAAGTGATGCGAAGAGGCGACAAACCTCATGGTCTGAGACGCGCCGCTCAAGCGGCGCCCTCGCCATGAGGTGTTAGGGAAGCAGTATCTCTCAACGAGGAGCACCTGGCTCGCAGGTCCCGCCCATCCCCAGCGTCATCACCGGGCTTGGCCCGATGATCCATGAACACTGACGCTCGTTGAAAGAATCAAAGCGGGGGTTATGGATGCCCGCCACGAGAGCGGGCATGGCACCGAGATTTCTGATCGATTGGTGAGCGCGCCGTCTAGAGCTTCGAGAGCTCCGCAGCTCCGAGGATCGGGCCGCCCGCGCCGCGCTGGAGCAGCACGAAGACGCGGTCGCCGCCACCGCCCTTGAGCTTGGAGAGGGGAATGGTCACGCGCGTCGCTTCGCCCGACCAAGTCCCCACGGGCACAAGCTGCCGGACATTGTTGCGATAGGTCACCGTGCGTCCGCGGTTTTCGCCACGGGCGATCTTCACCGGCTGCGCGGTTTTCGCCATGCCGGCCCAAAGGGTCGCAGACCGTCCATCACCGCCCGACCCGATCGAGGCGACGAGAGCATCGCCGTCCCGCGACAGCATGATCGGCACCTTCCGATCGGCAAGCTCACTCTGCGCCGCCGCGATCGCCTCGGTCACCGCCTGAGGGTTGCTCCCCACCGCGTGGGCCACGCCGTCCACGACGATCTGAGGCGTATAGACCCGCCCATCGCCGCGCGCCTGGGCGTATCGCCGCTGACGTTCGCTGTTTGCCGGACTACCCAGCGTGTCCTTCCAGCCGAGGTAATCCCAATAATCGACGGAATAGGACAGGGCGATCACGTCGCTCCGCTTGTCCAGCTCGCCGAGCAGCTTGTCCGCCGGCGGGCAGGACGAGCAGCCCTGGCTGGTGAACAGCTCCAGCACGGCCGGCGTCTTCACCGGCGCGGCGGAGACCGATGCGATGTAGAGCCCCGAGAGCAGCATGGCGAGGCCAAGCAGGAAGGGCATGAGCAGTTTGGACAGGATCGCTTTCATGGGCGTAAGTCTGCCCCGAACCGTCGTTCACATGGGCTCACAAGCCATGCGCCGGAATTCACTTTTGGGTGAGCTGGTATTGCGGCTCTCACCGCCTGTCATTGCCCGGCCCAGCGGTTCACCCCACTCGGTCGTCATTGCCCGGCTTGACCGGGCAATCCAGTAACCACCGCGATCAGTCGTTGCGCAAGACAAGGGTTGCTGGCTCCTTGCTTTCGCGAGGGATGACAGCTGAATGCGCTGCGACGGCCTACGCCACGTCTCCTTCGGGGCGCGCAAGCGCGCACCTCAGGATGACGTGGACCGAAAATTCCGCGCCTAGGCCGCCTTGGCGAGCTGCCGAAGCACGAAGTGCAGGATGCCGCCGTTGCGGTAGTAGTCGAGCTCGTCCGCCGTATCGATGCGCACCAGAAGCGGGATCGTCCGCTCCTCGCCGCTCGGGTAGCTGATCTTCGCCTGGACGGTCTTTTTCGGGCTGAGATCGGCGAGCCCGTCGATGGAAACCATCTCCGCACCCGTCAGCCCCAGCGATTTCCAGTCCGTGCCGTGCTCGAACATCAGGGGCAGCACCCCCATGCCGATCAGGTTGGACCGGTGGATCCGCTCGAAGCTCTCGGTGACGACCGCGCGCACCCCGAGAAGCAGCGTGCCTTTTGCGGCCCAATCCCGCGACGAGCCGGTGCCGTATTCCTTGCCCGCGAACACCACCAGCGGCACGTTCTCCTCCGCATAGCGCATAGCGGCGTCGTAGATCGCCATCTGCTCGCCGGACGGCTGATGCACCGTCACGCCGCCTTCGACACCCGGCACCATCTGGTTCTTGATGCGGATATTGGCGAAGGTGCCGCGCATCATCACCTCGTGATTGCCGCGCCGCGAACCGTAGGAGTTGAAGTCGATCGGCTGCACGCCGTGCTCCTGCAGATACCGCCCGGCCGGGCTGTCCTGCTTGATCGCGCCCGCCGGCGAGATGTGGTCCGTGGTAATGGAATCGCCGAACAGGCCGAGGATACGCGCATTCTCGATATCCGTGACGGGCTTCGGCTCCGGATCCATGTCCACGAAATAAGGCGGGTTCTGCACGTAGGTGGACTTGCCGTCCCAGTCGTAGGTACGGCCGCCCGTGAAATCGATGTCCCGCCATTCCTTGTCGCCGCGGAACACGTCGGCGTAGCGCTCCTTGAACATCTCGCGCTTCACTGCCTTGCGCACGGTCTTGGCGATTTCCTTCGAGCTCGGCCAGATGTCCTTCAGATAGACGGGCTCGCCGTGCTTGTCGGTGCCCAGCGGATCGTTGAACAGGTCGACATTGATGCTGCCGGCCAGCGAATAGGCCACGACCAGCGGCGGCGAGGCGAGATAGTTCGCCCGCACATCCTGGTTCACCCGGCCTTCGAAGTTGCGATTGCCAGAAAGCACCGAGGCGACCGCCAACCCGTTCTCGTGGATCGTCTTGGAGATCTCCTCCGGCAGCGGCCCGGAATTGCCGATGCAAGTGGTGCAGCCATAACCCACGAGATTGAAGCCGAGCTTGTCCAGATCGTCCTGGAGATCGGCCTTGGCGAGATAATCGCTCACCACCTGAGAGCCCGGCGCAAGCGACGTCTTCACCCAGGGCTTGGTCTGCAGACCCTTCTTCACGGCGTTCCGCGCCAGCAGACCCGCCGCGATCATCACCGACGGGTTGGAGGTGTTGGTGCAGGAGGTGATCGCCCCGATCACCACATCGCCATGGCCCAGATCGAAATTCTTGCCGTCGACCGGCACGCGCTTATCGGCCTCGGCCGCTTTGCCGTATTCCTCGTCCAGCACTTGGGCGAAAGCCTCTGCCGCGCGTGTCAGGGGCACCCGGTCCTGGGGCCGCTTCGGTCCGGCGAGGGAAGGCTCCACATCCGCCAGGTCGAGCTCGAGCGTGTCGGTGAAGACGGGATCGGGCGTATCGCTCTCCCGGTAGAGCCCTTGAGTCTTCGCGTATTCCTCGACCAGCGCGATGCGGGAGCGCTTGCGGCCGGTGGCCTCCAGATACTCGATGGTCTCCGAATCGATCGGAAAGAAGCCGCAGGTCGCGCCGTATTCCGGCGCCATGTTGGCGATGGTCGCCCGGTCCTCGAGCGGCAGGTGGTCCAGCCCCTTGCCGTAGAACTCCACGAACTTGCCGACCACGCCCTTCTTGCGCAGCATCTCGGTGACGGTGAGCACGAGATCCGTGGCGGTCACGCCTTCGGGAAGCTTGCCCTTCAGCCGGAACCCGACGACCTCGGGGATCAGCATGGAGATCGGCTGACCCAGCATGGCCGCTTCCGCCTCGATGCCGCCGACGCCCCAGCCGAGGACCGAAAGGCCGTTCACCATGGTGGTGTGGCTGTCCGTGCCGACCAGGGAATCCGGGAACGCGGTCAGCTCGCCGTTCTCCTTGGTCCAGACGGTCTGAGCGAGATATTCCAGATTGACCTGATGGCAGATGCCGGTGCCCGGCGGCACCACGCGGAAATTGTCGAACGCATCGGCGCCCCAGCGCAGAAACGCATAGCGTTCGCCGTTCCGCTCATATTCCCGCTCCACGTTCTCCAGGAACGCCTTGGGCGAGCCGAACACGTCGACCATGACAGAGTGATCGATCACGAGGTCGACCGGCGCCAGCGGATTGATCTCTTCCGGATCGCGACCAAGCGCCGCCATGGCGTCGCGCATGGCGGCCAGATCGACCACCGCCGGCACGCCGGTGAAATCCTGCATGAGCACCCGGGCGGGGCGGAACGCGATCTCACGGTCGCTCCGCCGGTCGGTGAGCCAGCCGGCCATGGCCCGGATATCCTCGTCGCTCACCGTGCGCCCGTCTTCGTGACGCAGCAGGTTCTCGAGCAGAACCTTGAGAGAGAAAGGCAGTCGGCCGATTCCGTCGAGCCCGTTGGCCTCGGCCTTCTTAAGATCGAAATATTGGTAGCTGCGATCCTTCAGCTTCAACGTCGAGCGGGATTTGAAACTGTCGAGCGACGTTTGAGATGAAGAGGTCAATTGCGTCCCCACAACCGTGAATGGATTTTATAATCAAGAATGGGGCCAATCGCCCCGCAAGAGCGGACGGCGGAGGCCGCGCCCTTGGCTTTCCCAGAACTTCTATATAAAGCCCCATGCGAAAGGGTGACAATGCGCGAAGAAATCGCGCCCCGCTCGCCCACGAATGCGACAGAGTCTGATCATTTTGGATGCAATGGAAGTTCCCCAGCGACTCGAAGCGCATGACCTTGCCTGCCGTCGTGGCCTGCGGCTCGTCTTCGAAGGGCTGAGCTTTGCGCTGTCCGCCGGCGAGGCCTTGCTGCTGACCGGCCCCAACGGCGCCGGCAAGACGAGCCTGCTTCGCCTGATGGCCGGCTTCCTCCCGGCCGAGACCGGAGAGGTGCGCCTACTGCCCGCCGATGAGGAGAAGCCCTTCGGCGAACATGTCCACTATCTCGGCCATGCCAACGGTGTGAAGGCGAGCCTTACGGTTTCTGAGAATCTACAGTTTTGGATCGACTATTACGGCGCCCCGCCCCTCTCCGACGAGACGATCCAGGCGCATCTCTCCCGCTTCGGTCTTGCCGAGATCGCGGACCTGCCCGCCGGGATGCTCTCCGCGGGACAGAAGCGGAAGCTGGCATTGTGCCGCCTCCTGGCCGCCCCACGCCCCGTGTGGCTGCTGGACGAGCCTTCCGTCTCCCTCGATGCGGCATCCACCAAGATCCTCGCCGCCATCATCAAGGATCATCTCAAAGCGGGCGGCATGGCGGTCGTCGCGACCCATCTGCCCTTGTCGTTGCGCTTCGCCCAGAACCTCGACCTCAGCGCACGCGAGGCCGCATGATCCGCGCCTGTCTGGCCCTGCTTCGCCGCGACCTCACCCTCTCCTGGCGCGAAGGCGGCGCCATCGGCACGGCGCTCGGCTTTTATTTCACCGTCGTGGTGCTGACCCCGCTGGGCCTCGGCCCCGACCTCAACCTGCTGTCGCGCATCGCCGCCGGCATGCTTTGGGTGGCGCTGCTGCTGGCCGGGCTGCTCTCCGCCGACCGCATCTTCCATAACGATTACGAGGACGGCAGCCTCGATCTGCTGATGCTCGGCCCCATCCCCCTGGAGCTTGCCGCCGGCATCAAGAGCCTCGCCCACTGGATCGCGACGGGCATCCCGCTGACCCTCCTCGCGCCGGTCCTCGGCCTGCTGCTGAATCTCCCGATCGACGCCTATGGCATGCTGATGCTCTCGCTCCTGGCGGGAACGCCCGCCGTCAGCTTCCTGGCCGCCATCGGCGCTGCGCTGACCTTAGGCCTTCGCCGCAGCGGCGTTCTGATTGCGCTCCTGGTGTTGCCGCTCTACGTGCCGGTGCTGATCTTCGGCGTCTCGAGCGTAAGCGCCGCCACCACCGGTCCTGGCTCGCCGTGGAGCGCGCTTCTCATCCTTTGCGCCATCAGCCTGATCAGCATCGTTCTGTCGCCCATCGCCGCCGCGGCCGCCTTGCGGGCGAGCCAGCGATGAGCGGCCAATGGGCGCCATCGATTGCGCCGAGGCGTCAAACACCTTAGATCGACTTCAAACAAGCGTCCGAAGCCACGGACGCCAGCCCAAACCAATCGCGAGCAGCCCTGCATGAGCAATCGCAAGCCGCCCGGCGGCCTCAGCGGCCTTGCCAACCCCACGCGCTTCCTCAGCCTGGTGAACGCCGTCACACCATGGCTTGCCGGCTTGACCGTGCTGCTGATCGGCTACGGCCTGTATCTCAGCTTCTTCCAGGCGCCGCCCGATTATCAGCAGGGCCAGACCGTGAAGATCATGTTCATCCATGTCCCCTCGGCCTGGATCTCCATGTTCGCCTATACGGTCATCGCCCTCTCGGCCCTGGGCGTGTTGATCTGGCGCCACCCCCTGGCCGATGTCTCGGCCAAGGCCGCAGCGCCCATCGGCGCCACCTTCACCTTCATCGTTCTGGTGACGGGCTCTCTCTGGGGCAAGCCCATGTGGGGCACCTACTGGGTCTGGGATGCCCGCCTCACCTCGATGCTGATCCTGTTCCTGCTCTATCTCGGACTGATCGCGCTCCGCCAGGCCATCGAAGATCCGGTTCGGGCCGCCCGCGCCACCGCCATCCTGGCCCTGGTGGGCGCGGTGAACCTGCCCATCATCAAATTCTCCGTCGATTGGTGGAATACCCTGCATCAGCCGGCCAGCGTCTTCCGTATGGGCGGACCGACCATCGATCCGTCCCTGCTGACGCCGCTTTTCGTCATGGGCGCAGGCTTCTTCGCCCTGTTCACCTTGCTCCATCTTCTCGCCATGCGCGCCGAGATCCTGAGCAGACGCGTCCACGCCTTGCAGCAGATCGCCGTCCAGCGGGCCGCGGCTGCGTAGGGAGAACCGGAAGACCATGCTCCACAACGCTTTGGATCTCGGCCCCCACGCCGCCTTCATCTGGGGCGCCTACGCCGTGACCGCCATCTGCGTCATCGGCCTGACCGTCGGCGTGGTTGCCAACGATCGCCGCCAGCGCCGTCTTCTCGCAGATCTCGAGGCCCGCGGCATCACGCGACGCTCGGCGGCCAAGCCGACTACCGCCGACTCGTCCGCCGAGAAGCCGTCCACCGGAACCGCCGAAGAGCCCGCGAAACAGACGTCGCCGAAGCCCAGGAGTCCCGCAAAAGCGAGCACGACGGCCGAACCCAAGAGGGCTCAATCCACGACAGCCAAACCCAAGAGCCAAGCAAAACGCGCGCCGAGCCGCCGCAAGAGTCCGGCCAAGCCGGCACAATCCGCCAGGCCTGCTTCGCGCCGGGAAAGCAAATGACCGAGAACGCCGCAACGCCGCGCCGCCGCGCCCTGATCTGGTCCTTGCCGCTGATCGTCTTTCTGGGACTTGCAGCTTTGTTCTGGTTCGCGCTCGGCGCGGGCGATCCTCACCGCTTGCCGTCTGTCCTGCTCGGCAAGCCGGTGCCTGTCTTCGACTTGCCGCCCCTCATCGAGGGAGGCGAGGGGTTCGACAACGAAGAGCTCGCGCAAGGCGGCCCGACCATCGTCAATGTCTGGGCGTCCTGGTGCGGACCGTGCCGTCAGGAGCACCCGGTTTTGATGGAGCTGGCCAAACAGCCGGGCGTCCGGCTCTTCGGCATCAACTACAAGGACGACCCCGAAAGCGCCCGCGCCTTCCTCAACAAGCTCGGAAACCCGTTCGAGAAGGTCGGTGCCGACCGCTCCGGCCGGACCGCGATCGATTGGGGGGTCTATGGTGTGCCGGAGACGTACGTGATCGACCCCGATGGCAACATGGCCTACCGCCATGTCGGTCCGCTCACCGAGCAATCGGTGAAGGAGGAGCTTCTTCCGCTGATCGCCGAAAAGAGCAGCCAGCCGCGGAGCAACTCGGGTGCCGAGACCCCGCCCGAAGAGGCGGCAGGCGGCTCCTAGTCCTTATCGCCCTGGACGATCAGGCTGAGGGATTCGAGGAATTCCTGCCGCTTCGCCGGTGGGAGCTTCGACAAGAGACGCGTATCTGCCGCCATCGCCCGCGGCTGGGCCTCTGAAAGAGTCTTGATGCCCACCCGTGTAAGCCGGATTTCGTAAGCCCGCCCGTCCTGCTTGGCGCGCCGGCGCCGTATGAGACCGCGGGAAAGGAGGCGGGCGACGATGTCGGCGAGCGTCGAACGATCGATCCCGGTTCGCTCGACCAGATCTGTCTGGGTCAGGCCCTCCAATTCCCCAACCGTCGCGAGCACGGTGAATTGGCGCGGTGTCAGATGGCACGCACTGGCTTCAAGCAAAAACACGTCGTTCGCGTACTGCCCCGCCCGGTGCAAAAGATGCATGGCCGAACGGTCGAAACCGTCGCCGGAGTCTTCTTGTCCCATCGTTCTTCGTTTTCTCCACGGTCCTCGGCGATTTCCCCCACGCTATACGAATCGCATCGATTTCTAGATCCTTAGTACAACCCGTAATCATCACTCGCAAACTATAGGTTGCGTAAGTCGCCGGTTTCCCCAAAACGACGAGCCTCGTAAAAAGCCCCAATATCTGCCGTCTACTCGGGCGAGAGAAGCCGGCATTTCGGATTTAGGGAGATTTTTCGGGATTTCGATACGCGTCCGCATAGAGCCGCGCAGAATGCTTAACCGGCGCGCTCTTCCTCGTCGGTGTTCTCGCTATAGCGCTGGAGGAGCGGCATCTGGAGAAGAGCGAAAATGAGCGTGAGGGGCAGGAAGCCGAAGGCCTTGAAGCTGACCCAGGCATCCGTGGAGAAATTGCGCCAGACGAACTCGTTCACCACCGCCATGACGATGAAGAAACCGACCCATCGATAGGTCAGCTTACGCCAGCCCTCCTCTGTCAGCGCAAAGGCCGGACCGAACAGAAATTGCAGCAGGGGCTTCTTCATCAGGAGACCGCCGAGCAGGACCGCCGCGAAGGTCACGTAGACGATCGTCGGCTTAAGCTTGATGAATGTCGCGTCCTGCAGGTAGAGGGTCAGCCCACCGAAAACCATCACGATGACGCCGCTGACCAGCGGCATGATCGGTACCTTGCGGTAGCGGAAGAAGGCGAAAGCCAACGCGGCCACCGTCGCGATCATGAACGCCGCCGTGGCAAAGTAGATGCCCTTCGCCGCATTCATGGCGAAAAAGATCAGCAGCGGACCGAGCTCAATCGCCATCTTGGTCGGCATCGACTGCTCGACCGCCCCTTCCGCCTCTGCAGGGCTTTCTGTCTGGGGATTGTCGCGTCTAGGCTGCTTTTGCATTTTCTCGTCCGAAACCGGCGATGGCACGTGCGAAATCCTCCGCATCGAAGGATTCCAGATCGTCGATCCCCTCGCCCACGCCGATGGCATGCACCGGCAGGCCGAAGCGCTCGGCGATCGCCACTAGAATTCCGCCCCGCGCCGTGCCGTCGAGCTTGGTCACCACCAGACCGGTGACGCCCGCAACCTGCTGGAAAAGCTCCACCTGGTTGAGCGCGTTCTGGCCCGTCGTCGCGTCGAGCACCAGAAGCACGCCATGGGGGGCCTCCGGCTCCAACTTCTTTAGGACGCGGACGATCTTCGCCAGCTCGTCCATCAGGTCGCTCTTGTTCTGCAGGCGGCCCGCCGTGTCGATCATAAGCACGTCGGCATTGGTCTCCTGGGCGCGCTTCAGCCCGTCATAGGCGACGCCCGCCGGGTCCGACCCCACGTCATGAGCCACCACGGGCGCATTCACCCGCTCGCCCCAGATCTTCAGCTGATCGATCGCCGCCGCCCGGAACGTGTCCGCAGCCGCCAGAGTCACCTTCTTACCCTGGGTCTCGAACCGGTGGGCGAGCTTGCCGATAGTGGTCGTCTTGCCGGTGCCGTTCACACCCACGACAAGCCAGACGAAAGGCTTCTCCGCCATGGCCGGAAAGGGCTGCGCGACCGGATCCAGCACCTTGGTCACCTCGTCGCCCAGAACCTGGCGAACCGCGTCGGCCGATGCACCGCGGTCATAACGGTTCTTGGCAATGATACTGCGCACCCGCTCGGCCATCTCGACACCCAGATCCGCCCGGATCAGCACGTCTTCCAGGTCGTCCAGGGTGTCCTCGTCGAGCTTCTCCTTGGTCAGCACCGCTGAGAGGTTTTCCGTCAGCGCATTCGACGTCCGCGACAAGCCCTCGCGAAGTTGGGCGAACCAGCCCTTCTTCGGAGCTGCCGCCTGCGCCTTGAACTGCTTCGGCTCCGGCGCGGTCGGGCCCGCCTCGTCCTCGTCGTCATTCACAGGGCCAGGTCCAGCCGGCGGGGTGTTCTTATCCGGTCCTTCGGACTCCTTCTCGGCCGGCGCACCATCGGGCTCCGGTGGCCGCGGACTGGCTGGGCCGGCCTCGTCGTCGGCCTGAGGCGCCTCTTCGGTCCGCCGCGAAGGCTCCCTTTCCTCCGGCCGCTTCTGGCCGGGCGCATTCGCCGGCGCCGAAGCGGGCGGAGAGGTCTTGGGCTGCATCTCCGTCGCGTGCTCGTCTTCGCGCTTCTTCTCCTCCGCCGTCAGTGGCGCATGAGGCTCAAGGGTGGTCGCGGTACCCTCGCCTTTCCGGGGCGTGGTCGCCGGCTTGGAAGACCTGCCGCCGGGTTTGGCAGTGCTCTGAGCCGCGCCCTTGCCCGAGGTAGCCTTGCGGGCCGCGGGCGCTCCGCGGAAGGCTTACTGGCGGCCGGCTTGCTGGCGGCCGGCTTGCTCGCTGCGGATTTCGCGGTCGCCGCCGTCTTGCCGGCAGGCTTCTCGGATCGTTTGGCGGGTGTCGCAGCCGGCTTTGCCGCCGACCCGGCCTTCGCGGCAGGCTTCTTCGCCGCCGGTGCTTGGCGGCCGGTTTGGCCTCGGACGCTTTTGCCGGAGACTTGGCAGCCGGCTTCTTGGCCGATTGCTTCTTGGCCGTCGTCGATTTGGCGCCGCTGGATTTGGCAGCCGGCTTTTTCGCTGCGGGCGCTTTTTCTACCGGCGGCTTCGCGGCAGGCTTCTCAGCCGTAGGCGTCTCTACCGCCTTCGGCTCAGGTGTCTTCGCTTTTGGCGCCTCCGGCTCCGGCGTTTTCGGGGCGTCGTCGGCTCCGCCGAACCCGAACAGTCGTTTGAAAAATCCCGGCTTCTTGGTCTCGCTCATCCCATCACCTTCGCCAATAGGGCGTTGCCGTCATGGCCATGCACTTCCGCTTCGACCAGCCGGCCCGCCCCATATGCTTGTTCCAGCTTGACTAGGGTAAAGTCGGACGCCCGCCCCAATGTTTCACGCTCGGTCAGCACCTGGATGCGCCGGCCGCTCGCTCCGTCGAGATGCCGCTTCAGGGCCTCGACACCCTTCTCGCGAAGGGCCTTCGCGCG
Source organism: Methyloligella halotolerans (assembly GCF_001708935.1). Lineage (GTDB taxonomy): Bacteria > Pseudomonadota > Alphaproteobacteria > Rhizobiales > Methyloligellaceae > Methyloligella > Methyloligella halotolerans. The sequence goes on along the minus strand of NZ_MASI01000009.1, from coordinate 24,021 downwards.
GGCGCTTACGATCTGCTTGTCCACCGCAGGCATGCGTGCCGCAGGCGTGCCGGGCCGCGCGCTATAGGGGAAGACATGCAGGAAAGTCAGCCCGCAATCGTCCACCAGCGACATGGAATTTTCGAACATCGCGTCGGTTTCCGTCGGAAAACCCGCGATCAGATCGGCCCCGAAGACGATATCGGGCCGAAGCCGCCGGACTTCCTCGCAGAATTGCACCGAATGATCCCGCCCGTGGCGGCGCTTCATGCGCTTCAGGGTCAGATCGTCACCGGCCTGGAGGGAAAGGTGCAGATGCGGCATAAGCCGCTCTTCCTCCGCGATCGCCCGCATCAGGTCCTCGTCCGCCTCGATGGAATCGATGGAGGAGAGCCTTAGGCGCGGCAGCTCCGGAACCTGACGGAGGATAGAGCGAACCAGCTTGCCGAGGCGCATCCCGCCGGGCAGGTCCGCCCCGTAGGACGTGATGTCGACCCCGGTCAGAACGACTTCGGAATAGCCCTGCTCCGCCAGCACGCGGATCTGGCGCACCACCTCGCCCGCCGGCACCGAGCGCGACGGTCCGCGGCCATACGGGATCACGCAGAAGGTGCAGCGGTGATCGCAGCCGTTCTGGATCTGAACGTAGGCGCGGGCGCGGGATCCGAATCCATCGATGAGATGCCCGGCCGTCTCCTGCACCGACATGATGTCGTTGACCTGGACCCGCTCCTCGCCCCCGACGGAGAGCCCGCCGAAGGTCTTCGCCTCGAGCTTTTCCTGATTGCCGACCACATGGTCGATCTCTTCCATGCCGGCGAAATGCTCCGGATCGATCTGGGCCGCGCAGCCGGTGACGATGATCTTGGCGTCCGGCCGCTTCCGACGGGCACGTCGAATCGCCTGGCGCGCCTGGCGCACGGCCTCCTCGGTCACCGCGCAGGTGTTCACGATCACGGCGTCTTCCAGACCCGCGTCCTGCGCATGGCGCCGCATCACCTCGGACTCGTAGGTGTTCAGGCGGCAGCCGAAAGTGATGATCTCAAGGTCGGACATTTTGGGTGTCTAACACGAAAAAGGGGCGGCCCGTGAAGAGCTTCAGACCGCCGGTGTCTCTTGCTTAACGAGGCCTTCGGGCAGCGTGCCCTCGAAGTCGAGCGCGTAAGGGCCGATCATCAGGATGTGGTCGTCGTCCTCCCTCCAATCGATGACGAGATCGCCGCCGGGCAGGCTCACCTTGACCGTTCGCCCCGTCAGCTTCCGGCGCGCCGCGGAGACGGCCGCGGCGCACGCCGCCGTGCCGCAGGCCTTCGTCAGCCCCGCGCCCCGCTCCCAGGTCCGCAGCTTCAGCGCATCCTCTCCGGTGACCTGCGCCAGCGAGACATTGGCCCGCTCCGGAAAGATCGGAAAATTCTCGATCATCGGCCCGAACCGGGCGAGGTCGTGGGCGTCGACATCCTCGACGAAGAAGATGCAGTGGGGATTGCCCACATTGACCACCGCCGGCGAATGGAGCACCGGATCGTCGATCGGCCCGATCTGCAGCTCGATCCGCTTGGTGTCGTGAAATTCCTCCTCCAGCGGGATCTGATCCCAGCGGAGCCGCGGCGCGCCCATATCGACGGCAACCACGCCGTCCGCGCCGACCTCGGCCGGCAGGATGCCCGCCTCCGTCTCGATCCGGACCGACAGCCGCTCTTGCTCCACCGCGGCCAAAGCGCCACGCAGCGCGTCGCGTTCCCGCACGCGCCCACCTCGCTGCCGTCCGCATTGTAGATGCGCATGAAGAGATCGGCCCGCGAGGTCGGCTCCAAGACGATCACCTGATCGCAGCCGATGCCGGTCTCGCGATTGGCGATGGCCGCGATGCTCTCCGGATCGCGCGGCACATTCTGGACGCGCGCATCGAGCACGACGAAGTCGTTGCCGAGCCCGTTCATCTTGCGGAAGGAGATTTGATCCGCCATTGCCTGTCCTGACCGCGCCTTTGCGTCCGCGCGTCTTCGCCGTTAAAGGAACTTCGCCCGTTATATGGCGTCTCCTAGGCTCTCGCCTAGTGATGCATCCTCATATTCTCGAACCAAGGCACTCGAGCCTTCGATAGGTCTTATGCCAGCAGATTCCACCAACGATCCCGTCCACGCTCTCGTCCCCCACAGTCCCGGGCGGCCCATCGAGGGCGCCGCCAACGGTCCACTTGCCGGGCGCAGCTTCATGATCAAGGACATGTTCGCGGTGGAGGGGCTGAAGGTTTCCAACGGCAATCCGGGGTTCTACGAGATCGCCGAACCGGCGAACGAGACCGCGCCCGCCGTCCAGGCCCTGCTCGATGCCGGCGCGACGCTGACCGGCTCTACGATCTGCGACGAGTTCTTCTACAGCCTGCTCGGCGATAACGCCCATTACGGCGCCCCCATCAACCCCCGCGCCAAAGACCGCCACACCGGCGGCTCCTCCTGCGGGGCGGCCGCGGCCGTGGCGGCCCGCATGTGCGACTTTGCCCTCGGCGCCGATACCGGCGGCTCGGTGCGCATCCCGGCGTCCTTCTGCGGCCTGTACGGTCTCCGCCCGACCTTCGCCCGCATCAGCCTCGACGGTGCCACGCCCATGGCGCCGCGCTTCGATACCGCCGGCTTCTTCGCCCGTGACGCGAAGCTGTTTCGCGAGGTCGGCAACGTGCTGCTGGACGAACGCCGTGTCGAAGGCGCCATCGGCCAGCTCATCGTCGTGGAGGATATGTTCGACCAGGCCGACCCGCGCATTGTGGAGGCAATCGGTCACGCCCTGGCGCATGTCGGCGATAAGCTCCCGCCCGCCGAGCCGCGCCGCATCGTGGGCGAGGCGATCGAACCTTGGCGAGAAGCCTTCCGCATCCTCCAGGGCCACGAGATCCAGGAAACCCTGTTGCCCGCCATCGAGAAGCACGGGCTGAAACTTGGCCCCGGCATCAAGGAGCGGTTCGAGATGGCTTCCAAAATCACTGACGAGGAGGCGGACGAAGCCCAGAAGGTCCGGGAGAAAGCCACCATGCGGCTTCAAGCCCAGGCCCAGCCGGGCAACATCATGGCGATCCCCACGGCACCGACCCTCCCGCCCAAGCGCGACGAGGCGGAAGGCGAGGCGACGGCCCGGTTCCGCAAGCTCACCCTGCAGGCGACCTGTCTCGCCGGCCATGCGGGCCTGCCCCAGATCACGATTCCCGCGGGCGAGGTGGACGGCTGCCCCGTGGGCCTCTCCTTCATCGGCTGGCATGGCGGCGACGAAGCCCTCCTGGATCTGGCGGTCAAGCTCGCGGGTTAGCGCGGCGCCGCCACAGCTTCGCCGTCCGGCCGGACTATGTCAGGATGCATTCATTTGAAGCCTTAGGCCGACCGACTCGGAGAAATTATCCATGCGCATGATGCTCAAAGCCCGTTTTCCCATGGAGCCCGCCAACCGCGCCATCGAGGCCGGCCGTTTCGGACGCATCATCGAGGCGACCATCGAGCGGCTGGAACCCGAAGCCACCTACTTCTTCACCGAACGCGGCTGTCGCGCGGCTCTTTTCATCTTCGATCTGACGGACCAGGCCGATATCCCGATCTTCGCCGAGCCCCTCTTTTCGGAGCTGGACGCCGAGCTGGAGGTGCAGCCGGTGATGAACGCCGAAGACCTGACCAAGGGGCTGGACGCCGCCTTCACCAGCTAGCGGACCCGCGCCCGTCCGCCTGCCAGCTTGACTTCTCGTCGGCCAGCGCTCAAAACACCTGCGAAATTCTAGGCAGCTCGAATTGTGTGAGCCGCCGCCCTGCACACGGCTTTCCAGATAAGTCAGGAACAGCCCGGGGGCAGGGGGGTCAACTTCCGTCAGCGCGATGCGCCCACGGAAGCAATTCCGCTTTGCCTGATCGCTTGTTGTAGGGTTGTGGCCCTCGAAGCCACAACGAAAGGACCCTGGCCATGACGAAGCTGGCCCTGAAGAAACCAAATTTGGCGATGCCGGCCCTGGCATTGAACGCCTTGCTCGCCGTCGCTGCGGTTGCCGTCGCGCCGGCCCTCGGCGTCGCCCAGCAGCGTGCGATCCCCGTCGTCCCCGGCCAGAACCAGGGCTACGACGCCTGCGGGATCATCGGCGAGGTCGCCGGTCTCGACCCCAACGGCGACGGCTTCCTGGCCGTGCGCGCCGGACCCGACGGCGACTACGCCATGCTGGACCAGCTCCACAACGGCGATGCCGTCTATATCTGCGATCAGAGCGGCCCGTGGCTCGGCGTCGTCTATCCCGGCTATCAGGATTGCGGGGTCTCCTCGCCTTGGCCGCAAGCCGCCGCCTATCAGGGACCCTGCTCTTCCGGGTGGGTGCATCAGAAATATGTGAGGGAAGCCGCCGGCTAATGACTGTCCGCCGTTTCATATCCCTGCCTCGCCGGGCTTGGATCCTGGCCGTTGCGCTGGTGCCGGTCATCTTGGCCGGCGCCGCCTTCGGCGACCTGGATTCCGTGCCGGTCATGGCCGGGCAGGACAGCGGCGACGCCTGCGGCTCCTGGGGCCAGATCGTTGGCCTCGCCGACAATCCCGATGCCGTGCTGCCCGTGCGGTCCGGCCCCGGCCCCGACTATCCGGTGATCGACGAGATCAAGGAAGGTCAAGGGGTCTCCATGTGCGACCGGAAAAAGGGCTGGGAAGGCATTGTCTATTCCAAGAAGGATCAGGCGTGCGGCGTCGGAACCCCCTGGCCGGAGCCCCGGGCCTATTCAGGACCCTGCAAGTCCGGTTGGGTCGAACGCAAATATGTGGATTTGGTAGCCGGATAGATGTTCGAGAGCCTTTCAGACCGCCTATCGGGAATTCTCGATAAGCTCACCCGCCGCGGCGCACTTTCGGAAGCCGACGTTTCCGAAGCCATGCGCGAGGTCCGCCGTGCCCTGCTCGAGGCCGATGTCGCCCTCGATGTGGTGAAGGACTTCATCGATCGGGTGAAGCAGAAGGCCGTCGGCCAGGAGGTGGTGAAATCCGTCGCCCCGGGCCAGATGGTCATCAAGATCGTCCACGACGAGCTGATCGAGACCCTCGGCCGCGACCCGCAGCCCATCGATCTCGCCGCGGCCGTGCCCGTGGTCATGATGATGGTCGGCCTGCAGGGTTCGGGCAAGACGACGACGACGGCCAAGCTCGCCAAGCGTCTGCAGACCCGCGAGAGGCAGAAAGTCCTCATGGCCTCGCTGGATACGCGCCGGCCTGCCGCCCAGGAGCAGCTCAAGATCCTCGGCGAGCAGACCGATGTCGCGACCCTGCCCATCGTTGAGGGCGAGGACCCGGTCACCATCACCAAGCGCGCCATGGACGCCGCCCGACGCGGCGGCTTCGATGTGCTGCTGCTCGATACCGCGGGCCGCACCCATATCGACGAGGAGCTGATGGCCGAGACGGCTTCCATCGAGAAGGCGTCCAATCCCCACGAGACTTTGCTGGTCGCCGATGCCCTGACCGGTCAGGACGCGGTGAACCTCGCCCAGAGTTTCGACCGATGCGTCTCTCTCACCGGCATCGTGCTGACCCGCATCGACGGCGACGGCCGCGGTGGCGCCGCGCTCTCCATGCGCGCCGTGACCGGCAAGCCCATCAAGCTGCTCGGCACCGGCGAAAAGATCGACGCCCTGGAGGATTTCCACCCCGACCGTATCGCCAACCGCATTCTCGGCATGGGCGACGTGGTCAGCCTGGTGGAGAAGGCGATCGAGAATGTCGAGGTGGAGAAGGCTGAAGCCGCCGCCAAGAAGATGCGGAAGGGCACCTTCGATCTCGACGATCTCTCCGACCAGCTCGAGCAGATGAAGAAGCTCGGCGGCATGGGCGGCGTGCTCTCCATGCTGCCCGGCATCGGCAAGATGAAGAAGCAGATCGAGGCGGCAAACCTCGACGACAGCGTGCTCAATCGCCAGCAGGCCATCATCTCATCCATGACCAAGAAGGAGCGCAAGAACCCGAAGGTTCTGAACGCCTCCCGCAAGAAGCGCGTGGCGTCCGGCTCCGGCACGTCGGTGCAGGAGATCAACAAGCTGGTGAAGATGCACCGCCAGATGGCCGACATGATGAAGAAGGTCGGCAAGCGCGGCGGCTTCGGCGGCCTCTTCGGCGGCGGCATGCCTCAGATGCCCGAAGGCGAGCTGCCGAAGGACATGAAGGACCTGCCCGAAGGCCTTCCCGACAAGCTTCCTCCCGGCCTGGCCGGCGGACTTCCGGGATTGGGCGGCTTCGGAGGACCCGGCGGAATGCCCCGCGGCCTCCCCGGCCTGCCGCAGAAGACCAAGTTCAAAAAGAAATGATCGTAACCGATCGCTGAAATCAGACGAACCAGACAGAGACAAGCTCAGGAGAAACGAAAATGTCGCTGAAGATCAGACTGTCCCGGGGCGGCGCCAAGAAGCGCCCCTACTACCGCATCGTGGTGGCGGATTCCCGCTTCCCCCGCGATGGCCGCTATATCGAGAAGATCGGCACCTATAACCCGCTGCTGCCGCGCGATTCCGAAGATCGGGTCCAGCTTCTCGAAGACCGCGTAAAGCATTGGCTGGGTGTCGGCGCCCGTCCGACCGACCGTGTGCATCGCTTCCTGGACGCCGCCGGCATCCTGAAGCGCGAGCCCCGCAACAATCCCGAGAAGGCCCAGTGGGGCAAGAAGCGCACCGAGCGCGAGGAAGAGCGGAAGGAAGCCGAGGAAGCCAAGAAGGCCGCTGAGGAAGAGGCTAAGAACGCCGAGACCGCAGCCGCCGACGATGCTGCCGCAGCCGAGGAAGAGGCCTCCGTCGAGGGTGCCGACGAGGCCACCGTGGCCGCTGCCGAAGAGGCTGCAGGCGATCCCGAGGCTTCCGCCGAAGCGACGGCCGAAGAAGTCGCCGACGAAGAGAAGGCGTAAAGAGCGATGGCCGCAGGCGAGAAGGCGGACGCCCGCCTCCTCCTCGGCGAGATCGGGGCGGCGCACGGCCTGAAAGGCGAGCTCCGCCTCCGCTCCTTCACCGAGTCTCCTGCGGCGATTGCCGATTACGGCGCGCTCGAAACCCTGGACGGCGGCCGGAGCTTCAAGATCGCCCAGCTCCGTGAAGGTCCGAAGGGCCTGGTGGTGAAGTTCAAGGGCGTGAACGACCGGAATGCCGCCGAGGCCCTGACCGGCACCAAGCTCTACGTCGACCGCGACAAGCTGCCCGAAAGCGAGCCGGACGAGTGGTACTATGCCGACCTCATCGGGCTTGTGGCCGTCGACGGCGAGGGTGCGGCCTTGGGCCTTGTAACGGCGGTCCATAATTTCGGCGCCAGCGATATCATCGAGCTGGCGCCCGAGAGTGGACCGACCCTGCTCGTCCCTTTCACGGAAGAGGCCGTGCCGGAAGTCGATATGGAAGCCGGCCGCCTGACCGTCCATATCCCCGAAGGCCTGGTCGACGAACCGTCTGAAGAGGCGGCTGAAAAGGCGTCTGAAGAGGCGTCTGAAGAGGCGGCCCAGGAGGGCTCCCAGGAGGGCTCCCAGGAGGAGGAATAGCCGATGGTCTGGCGTGCCGAGGTTCTCACCCTCTTCCCCGAGATGTTTCCCGGGCCCCTCGGCCTGAGCCTCGCCGGCCGCGCCCTGAAGGACGGCCTTTGGTCCCTCGGCGCCCGCGACATCCGCAATTTCGCCACCGATAAGCACGGCTCCGTCGACGACACGCCCGCCGGCGGCGGGGCGGGCATGGTCATGCGCCCCGATATCGCGACCGCCGCCATCGATGCGGCCCGCGAGCACATGCCGGACGGTGCGCCGACCCTCTATCTCAGCCCACGCGGTGCGCCGCTGACCCAGGCCAAGGCCCAGGAGCTCGGCCGGACCCCTGGCGCGATCCTGCTTTGCGGCCGGTTCGAGGGCGTCGATCAACGGGCCCTCGATGCCCGCAGCGTCGAGGAGATCTCCATCGGCGATTACGTGCTCTCCGGCGGAGAGCTCGCCGCCATGGTGCTGATCGACACCGTCGTAAGACAGCTCCCAGGCGTGACCGGCAACGAGGTCTCCCTCGAGGAGGAAAGCTTCGCCAACGGGCTGCTGGAATATCCCCATTATACGCGCCCCAGGGACTTCGAAGGCCGCAAGATCCCGGAGGTGCTCCTGTCCGGCGATCACAAGAAAATCGCCGAATGGCGCCGCGAGGAAGCCGAGAAACTCACCCGCGCCCGCCGGCCCGACCTCTGGGCGCGGCATTCCGGCAACGCCAAATAACTAAATTAAATCATCTGTGTATCGTAATGCGGATTCCGGCTCCCCCGACTCGCAACGGTCGCAAACTTTGGCTATCGTTCGGCGACAATCAGGCGAATGTTCAGGGGGCCCGATCATGTACACCAAAGCCGTAGCACTCTTTTTGACCGTCCTTTTCTGCGCGACCGCCGCTGCTGCGGGACCGGTCACGCCGCGCCAGAAGCGGGACTGCAAGACGGATTACGACCGTTTCTGTTCCGCCCACAGCCTCGAAAGCCCGGGTCTCCGCACCTGCATGCGCAAGGTCCGCTTCCAGCTCACCGACCGCTGCGTCGACGCTCTGGTGGCGGACGGCGAGATCTCGCCTGCCATGGGCCAGAAGCTGAAGTCCAAGACTCAGTAGGGCACGCAGTCGTGCACTCGGCCGCGTCCCGTTGAGGGACTGCCGCCTACAAGATTCGAGATCGTCTCGAAGCGCGTTTTGGTAGCGGACCCCGATGCGGGTCCGCACCTGAAATTTTTCGTCTTCGCCAGCCGCCGCCAGCCATAGACAAAGCGCATCCTTTCGACTAGAAAACCGCCAGCTTCCGCACCCGGACGGTACGGTTCGTCCGTGTTTGGGAGGCTCTCGAGCAATCGAGACGGCACTCAATCAAAAAGAATGGCGTTCGCTTGAGATCGGCCACTCCCTCCAAACGCGAGGGGAGAAGGCTGGCCGGCCGGCGTCCCGAAAGGATAGACGATGAATATTATCGACGAGCTCGATCGCGAGCAGATTGCGGAACTCGCCAAGCAGCGTTCCGTCCCCAAATTTCAGGCCGGCGACACCGTTCGCGTCAATGTGAAGGTGGTCGAAGGCGACCGCAGCCGTATCCAGGCCTATGAAGGCGTCTGCATCGGCCGCTCCGGCGCCGGTCTCCACGAGAACTTCACCGTCCGCAAGATTTCCTACGGCGAAGGCGTCGAGCGCGTTTTCCCCGTCCACTCCCCGATGATCGAGTCCATCGAGGTGGTGCGCCGCGGCAAGGTCCGCCGCGCCAAGCTCTACTATCTCCGCGGCCGCCGCGGTAAGTCCGCCCGTATCGCCGAGCGCATCGACGCCCGCACCAAGAAGAAAGACGTCTTCAAGGGCTTCAAGCGTCCGAAGGGCGAGGCGGACGACCTCAAGCTTATCGAGGGCCTCAACGCCGAGATGGAGCGCAAGCTCAACAAGTTCGGCATCATTCAGTACGCCCAGATCGCCAATCTCTCCGACGAGGACATCGCCAAGATGGACGAGACGCTGGAGTTGGACGGCGCGATCGAGCGGGACGACTGGGTCGCCCAGGCCGTGAAGCTTATGGCCGAGACCACGGCGGACGAGGTTCCGGCCGAGGAAGAGGCTTCCGAGGAAGGCGCTGCCGAGGCTCCGGCCGACGAGACGCCCGCGGAAGAGGCTTCCAAGGACGAAGGCGACGCCGAGAAGAGCTAGGCTTTACGCTTAGGTCACTCGTCATTGCAAGTACCCGGATTTGCGCTGCGAACCCGGGTACTGATTGACTCGCAATCAGCGATTGATGGCCGATCGGACACCTCGAACCAATTCCACGGCCGGATAGGCGATAGCCAGAACGAGCCAGGTTTCAATCAGGATCGCTGACAGAAGCTCCCATGTGGTGGCATCGGTCGCGTAGAGCCCGACCTTCCCATTCAAGATCGCATAGCTGAAGAAGAACGCGATCAGGGGAACGGCGACGATAAAGCCGAAGACGTAGGCAAGCAGCGTCGCTCCAGCAAACCCTGTGCATCTGACGTGGCCGAAGTCATAGCGGCCGCAACCGTATTCGGGCGGTACTCCGCTCGACTCTGTAAGCAGATTGATCGCTCCATCCACGACGTAAAGGGTGAGAAACGAGAAGAAGGCAATTCTGCAGACGAGGCGAAAGATGCGCATAGCGCGACACTGCAGCCGAGCCATCACCATTTGTCAAAGCTCTCAGGACACACTATCTCAGCCCTGTCGCTTTAGAACCGTTGCAAATCAGTAGCCATGCCCGACCAGCCGAACCACATCAGCAATCGTCCCCGCAGCCTGTACGACAAGATCTGGGACGCCCACCTCGTCCATGAGGCCGAGGACGGCACCGCCCTCCTCTATATCGACCGGCATCTGGTGCATGAGGTGACGAGCCCCCAGGCCTTCGAGGGCCTGCGCATGGCCGGCCGGAAGGTACGTTCGCCCGAGCGGACCCTGGCCGTCGTCGACCACAACGTCCCCACCACCGACCGGAGCCACGGCATCGACGATCCCGAGAGCGCGACCCAGGTGGAAGCGCTGGCCAAGAACGCGGCCGAGTTCGGCATCGAATACTATCATGAGCGCGACCAGCGTCAGGGCATCGTCCACGTGGTCGGCCCCGAGCAGGGCTTCACCCTGCCCGGCACCACCATCGTCTGCGGCGACAGCCACACCTCCACCCATGGCGCGTTCGGCGCCCTGGCCCATGGCATCGGCACGTCCGAGGTGGAGCATGTGCTCGCCACCCAGACGCTGATCCAGAAGAAGGCCAAGAACATGAAGGTCCGCGTCGACGGCGAACTGCCCGAAGGCGTGACCGCGAAGGACATCATCCTGGCGATCATCGGCGAGATCGGCACCGCCGGCGGCACCGGCCATGTGATCGAGTATGCGGGCGAAGCGATCCGCAGCCTCTCCATGGAAGGCCGGATGACCATCTGCAACATGTCCATCGAGGGCGGCGCCCGCGCCGGGCTGATCGCCCCGGACCAGCAGACCTTCGACTACATCAAGGGCCGCCCCCGCGCGCCGAAGGCCGGCAATTTCGAGCTGGCCCAGGCCGAGTGGGAGAAACTGTTCTCCGACGACGACGCGGCGTTCGATCGCGAGATCGTCCTCCACGCGCAGGATCTGCCGCCGCTGGTCACCTGGGGCACCAGCCCCGAGCAGGTCGTCTCGGTCGCAGGCCACGTGCCGAACCCGAACGAGATCGCCGACGAGATCAAGCGCAAGGCCGCCATCCGGTCCCTGGAATATATGGGCCTGAAGGGCGGCGAGAGGGTCACCGACCTGAAGCTGGACCGCATCTTCATCGGCTCCTGCACCAATGGCCGCATCGAAGACCTGCGCGCCGTGGCCAAGGTCGTGGAAGGCCAACACGTCAACGAGAACCTGAACGCCATGATCGTGCCGGGCTCCGGCCTGGTGAAGGCCCAGGCCGAAGCCGAAGGGCTGGATAAGATCTTCCTGGCCGCCGGCTTCGAGTGGCGTGAGCCCGGCTGCTCCATGTGCCTGGCCATGAACCCCGACAAGCTGGCGCCGGGCGAGCGTTGCGCGTCGACCTCGAACCGCAACTTCGAAGGCCGTCAGGGGCGTCTGGGCCGGACCCATCTGGTCTCTCCGCAGATGGCCGCCGCGGCCGCCATCGCAGGCCATTTCGTCGACATCCGCCGGCCTCACTAACCGGCTAAGAGGGCGAGATGACCTCCCTCGTTCAGCAGAAATTCGGTGAATCGGCGGCGGATTACGCCGCCTCCCAGGTTCATGCGGCGGGGCCGTCTCTCGCCAAGCTCGCCAACCTGATCCTGCCCGAGAGCCACTGGCGCCATCTGGATATCGCGACCGGTGCGGGCCACACCGCCCTGCTTTTCGCCCCCAGGATTGCCAAGGCGACCGCCAGCGACATCACCCCGGAGATGCTCCAGCAAGCGAAGCGCCTGGCCAAGGAGCGCGGGCTGAACAATGTCGTCACGGCCATCGCGCCCGCCGACGACCTGCCCTTCCCCAGCACCAGCTATCATCTGGTGACCTGCCGGCTGGCCGCCCATCATTTCGCCAAGCCGGAAAGCTTCGTGCGAGAATCGGCACGCGTGCTTATCCCCGGCGGCACCTTCGCCCTGGTCGACAACATCTCGCCCACCGACGAAGACCTGGCCTTCCGATACAACGCCTTCGAGAAGCTCCGCGACCCGAGCCACGGACGCGCCCTTTCGCTCGCCGAATGGACCGACCTGATCGATGAGGCGGGGCTCGAGGTGGAAAGCGCCGAGGTGATGGATCAGGAAATCCCCTTCGACCCCTGGGTAGAGCGCATGCGCTGCAAGCCCCAGACCGTGGAACGCCTGCGCGCCATGTTGGAGGAGGAGCCACTCAAATCGTATTTGAAGCCGACCGCGACGGAAGACGGGCTTTCGTTCTTCCTTCGCGAAGCCATCGTCATCGCGCGGAAGCCGAAGGAAACGACGTGATGCCTGGCGGCAGGTTCGGAGAGACTTCCTCTCCCCCGCTGAGGAGAGGTAAGGAAGCCAAATGACCCAGCATCACCCCGAGCACGGCCCCTCGCTCGACGAGTTCGAGAAGGTCGCCTGGCGCGTCTACGAAAGCCTGCCCAAGGAGTTCACCGATCAGTGCGGCGACCTCGCCATCAGGATCGAGGAATTCCCCGATCAGGACACGCTGCTGAAGATGGGCCTCAACTCGCCCTACGAGCTCCTAGGCCTCTATCACGGCGTCGATCTCGCCCGGAAAAGCAATTTCGACGTGCCCGGCGGCCCGGACATGGTGTTTCTCTACCGCAGCCCGATCATCAACTTTCAGCGCGCCGACGGCGATCCGCTGGATGCCATCATCGCTCATGTGCTGATTCACGAAATTGGTCATCATTTCGGCTTATCTGATGACGATATGGAAGAGATCGAGCGCAGCTGACGGGGGATAGAGGCCGCTGCGACCGGGGGAGCAAAAACACCGCCAGTGTTGCCCTCAGGCCAATTGCCTCCCGCCCTCGCTCGCCATTATGGTGAAGAGAGCATGAACCGGTGGCTTTTCATAACCCTGGGAGTGGTGGCGAGCAGCCTTCTGGTCGCCGCCTGCAGCATGGGTGTGAGCGAAACTCGCCCGGTGGCCCTGGAATCCCCGAGCATGATGGGGCCGACCGACCGGAACCCCTCTCTCGAGGAATACATGAACATCGTGGGGCCGACGGCCCAGAAGATCCCCCACGGCCAGCTCAAGCTCGACGGTCATCCCGTGAGCTGCGGCACCCGCCCCACCGTGATGAACTCCGAGCTCGACAGCTGGGGGGGCGCCTTCCCGGGCTACGTGATTCTCAACCCCTCGCGGCTTGAAGGTCTCTCCACCCCGGTGAAGTTCTACGTCTACCACCATGAATGCGGTCACCAGTTCATCGGCGCCAGCGAGACCAAGGCGGATTGCTATTCCATCCGCAACGGCGTGAAGCGCGGCTGGCTCGACGCCAACGGCATGAACGACATCTGCACCTTCATCTCCAAGCTGAAGGGCGACCGCGTCCATCCGCCGGGCACCGAGCGCTGCAAGCTCATGCGCCAGTGCTATGCCGAAGCTCTCGGTCAGCAGCGCGCCAGCCGCTAGCCGTCTCTCAAGACCACTGCTGGAGAAATTTACCGTCAGGCCCTATATAGGCGGCTGAGAACACATCCCGCGTTGCCAACGCCAAGCGTTCGCGCCGCGAGAGCCCAACAAGTGCCGAAGGCGAAGAAGAAGATGGATAAATTCACCACCCTGACCAGCGTCGCCGCGCCCCTGCCGATGATCAATATCGATACGGACATGATCATCCCCAAGCAGTACCTGAAGACCATCAAGCGCACCGGGCTGAAGGAAGGCCTCTTCGCCGAGCTGCGCTATGACGAGAACGGCAAGAAGGACGAGGACTTCGTCCTCCACAAGGCGCCCTACGACAAGGCGCAGATCCTGATCGCCGGCGACAATTTCGGCTGCGGCTCGTCCCGCGAGCACGCCCCCTGGGCACTGCTGGATTTCGGCTTCCGCTGCGTCATCGCGCCGAGCTTCGCCGACATCTTCTACAACAACTGCTTCAAGAACGGCATTCTGCCGATCACCCTGCCCCAGGAAGAGGTCGACAAGCTGCTGGACGACGCCTCCCGCGGCGCCAACGCCACCATCACGGTCGATCTGGAAAACCAGGAGATCAAGGGCCCCGACGGCGGCACGATCACCTTCGAGATCGACCCGTTCCGCAAGCGCTGCCTGCTGGAAGGCCTCGACGACATCGCCCTGACTTTCGAGAAGGGCGATTACATCGAGCGCTTCGAGGCCGAGAACGCCGCCGCACGCCCCTGGATTTAGGCCCTTCTTTCGGCAACCAGCGCTCCACAAGAGGTTAAGGCCACAGCGACTTCGAATACGCAGTTCCGGATAAAGGCCGATAATTCGAGATGACGTGGGTCCGAAGGAACTGGCTTATATGTGTCTTGGCCGGCCTCGTCCTTCTAGGCTTAGGAAAGTATCTAAGTCTAATCAGCACTCCCCTAATCAACGAGCACTGTGGCTTTGGAACGGGAAGCAATGTTCTGTACGAGCGGATGGTATCCGAAGCCGATGAATATCTAGCCACTTACGGCATCGCGCATCTCAATTCATACTCTTGGCAGTCGGCAAAAACTTTTTCGAAGGAATTGGACTATCAAGTTCGATACTTCGCTCTAATTAGGCGTACCCCAGCCGAAAAGACTGCGGCGATGCATGCTCTGATGCGAAGTTATGGGATGAAATTCGCGAAGACTGAGAAAATCGGGCTGCTCGTTCTGTCATCAGAGCGAGAAAAAACTAAGGAGGCACTTAGGTATCTTTACGAAGCCGATCTCCTAAAAATTGATCCGTTCTGCTTTTCTTGCCTCATTTATCCCCGCGCAACGCTGTCTGCAAAGTTCGTCAGATCGGACATCGATCGGGAATTCAAGTTCAGCAGCATATTCTTGAGAGTTGCATGGTGGCCATGGGCGACTTTCATGAAGCCCGTGCAGGGGGATGCAGATCGCTGCCCTCCGCTTCTGCCCTAGAATATTGACCCGCTAGCCATCCCGATCGCGATCAATCCGAGAATGATGCCGAGGATCGGCACCGCGTAGCCGACGATATTGGAGCCCGTGCCGGGCTCTTTCTCTTCCGCCATATCTGTCCCCCCACCAGCGAAGGCCATAGCCTTCGCCACCGGGCCGGCCCCGTCAAGGGCAGCAGCGGACCCGTGTAGCGCTAATCGAACGTGACGGGCTCGGAGCTCTTCTCCAGCACCACGTCGCCGCCCCGCACGATCTCGACCTTGGCCGTGTAGCTCCCCTCCGGCCAGCCGCCTGCGGGCACGCCCGTCTTGCCGGCTTGCAGGAAGACCTCCTCGCCACCCTTCTCCACCGTTGCCACGTTGTGCATGAGGGACTTGCCCTCGTTCATCAGGCGGACGGTCACGCGGTCGCCGGGCTCCGCGCCGTCGAGAACGAGATAGGCCACGCCGCCCGTCTCCCGGGTCGGCGCGGGCAGCGCGTCGCCCTTTCCAATCTCCGCGACCGAGGTCGCATGATCGGTCAACCCCAGCGCGACCACCTCGGGATCGGCCGCCCAGGCGCTTGCGACAGGCGCGAGAAGCAGCCCGATGGCAAATAGTACCCTTGTCAGCATTCCGCTCTCCTATTACCCAGAGCCACGAATTCATCCTGCGGCGAAACTTCCGCCGCATCCGCTTCCATAACGCGAAAGACGTTCAATTCCATGGCTTCGTTCGAACTGTTGTTGCTCCCCGGTGACGGGATTGGTCCTGAAGTAATGGCTCAGGTCGAGCGCCTGGTCCAATGGGCGAACGAGACCGGCGAGGCCGAGATCGCGACCGCTTCCGACCTCGTGGGCGGCGCCGCCTACGACGAGCATGGCGAAGCGGTCTCCGACGCGACCATGGAGAAGGCCATCAAGGCCGATGCCGTCATGCTGGGCGCCGTGGGCGGTCCGAAATGGGATGGCGTTCCTTACGACAAGCGTCCCGAGGCCGGCTTGCTGCGCCTGCGCAAGGATCTGGAGCTCTTCGCCAATCTGCGCCCGGCGATCTGCTACCCGGCCCTCGCCGACGCCTCGTCCCTCAAGCGCGAACTGGTCGACGGACTCGACATCATGATCGTGCGGGAGCTGACCGGCGGCGTCTATTTCGGCGAGCCCAAAGAGATTACCGACCTCGGCAACGGCCAGAAGCGCGCCGTCGACACCCAGGTCTACGAGACCTACGAAATCGAGCGCATCGCCCGGGTCGCCTTCGAGCTGGCGAAGAAGCGCGGCAACCTCGTTCACTCTGCCGAGAAGCGCAACGTCATGAAGACCGGCGTGCTGTGGCACGAGGTGGTGACGCAGATCCACAAGGACGAGTTCTCCGACGTGCAGCTCCAGCACATCCTGGCCGACAACTGCGCCATGCAGCTGATCCGCTATCCCAAGCAGTTCGACGTCATCGTCACCGACAATCTGTTCGGCGATGTGCTGTCCGACGAAGCCTCCATGGCGACTGGCTCTCTGGGCATGCTGCCATCGGCGTCCCTCGGCGCAGAGGACGAGAACGGTCGCCGCAAGGCGCTCTACGAGCCCGTACACGGCTCCGCACCAGACATCGCCGGCCGCGATATCGCCAACCCCATCGCGACCATCGCCAGCTTCGCCATGTGCCTGCGCTATTCCTTCGACCTCGGCGGCCTCGCCGACCGGATCGAAGGCGCGATCGCCAAGGTGCTCGATCAGGGCTATCGCACCGCCGATATCATGCAGGACGGCAAGCACGAGGTCGGCACCACCCAGATGGGCGATGCGATCCTCGCCGCGCTGAAAGGCTAGAACGCGAGCTCGAGGTCGAGCTTGAAGGTCACGTCCGAGGTGGCGTCCGAGACACCGAACAGGGTGCCGGCCGCCAGCTCCACCTCCGGTCCCCAGTCCTCGAACTCGAAATAGGCCACGGGCCCGAGCCTGTGCTCCTGGTCGTCGAAGGATCCTGCATTGGAGAGGTCCTCGACCTCGCTATAGCCTTCGACACCGAGGCCGAACGTCTCGCCGAACTCGTGCTTCAGCCGCCAGTAGAACTTCATCTCCAGGCTGTCGATATCCCGGTCGCTGCCGAGCTGGCTCACGAAGAAGGTGTTGATCGTCGCCGAATTTGGCCCAGCAACGTATTTCGCGAGCGGCCCGAACAGAATCTCGTCCGGCTCGCCGCCCTGCAGCGCGAACTCGTAGATACCCCGGAACGCCAGACCGAGCCCGTCCCCGTGACGCTCGATAAGCTCGTACTGGCCGCCGAGCTCGACCTCGTCGAACTCGAAATCCTCGCCGATATCTTGGACGAAGAACCCTTCGACAATGCCTTCGAACCGGTCGGTGAAGCCGTAAAGCGCCTCTACCTCATGAGACTGGCGCCGCCGCTCCTCCTCGCCGGGACCCGAATAGAGCGCTCCGTGCTCCTCGAGCTTCAGCTCACCCTTCTCCACCTCCGGCGAGCGCACGTAGTATTGTGCGGCCGCAGGCAAGCTGCTCAGCGCCAATACGGCGATCGAAAAAGACAGAAGTAGCGATGCGCGAAACCACGTCGCGTAAACACCCCGAAGTTTCATTCTCCCCACCCTCCCCCAGACGACTGGGCCAGTCCCTGCGGCCACTCTGGCCCTGCGTACGGTGGTCAAATTAGCAATCGCCCTTCGAGCGGTCTACTCACGCTTCGCCGAATCCAAAGTCGTCTGGACGCCGGTGCCCGCGCCCCTCATACTTTCCGGGCTGGGGCTCGCGAAAAGGGATGGACGATCATGGCATCTGCGCCCGCGTATCTGCTGAGTGCCCTGCTTCTGGGCGGCGGTTTGACAACCGCTGCGCTGGCCGCGGACGATGCACCGGCCGAGTCGCCCGCCAAGCCTTCGAAAAAGGCGAAGCGCGAGCTGACCCCGGAAGAGAAGGCCGAAAAGGCCTCTCGCCGTGCCTGCAAGGTAGAAATCTGCAAGGCCATGGCCGGCGAGGTACCGGCAAAGGGCGTCATCTCCTGCGATATCGTCAAGACTTGGCGCGAAGAAGACATCCAGGACATGGTCGGCGACCGCATGTCCTGGCCTTGGGGCAAGGCCGTCTGCAATTCAAAGCTCAAGCTGGACCGCAAGGATCTGCGCGCAGCCATGACGAAGGCCAGCCACAAGGTGGCCATCGCCAACCAGACGGTGACGTGCCGGCTGGACCGCAAGGGCGATGAGGAGCCATACGAGGTGGTGGTGGATCTTGCGCCCGAAGTCGCCTTCAAGAACGGCAAGGCAACCAAAGCCTCCGCCAATTGGGGCGACGTGGACGCCCCCTTCGGCATCTATCCAATCATCTATTCGGGAACGGGTCTGGACAATCAGACCAACGTGCTGGGGCCGGAGATCGTGAAGCTGGTGAACGAGTTCACAGGCAAGAAATGCGCCGAAGTCGGAGCGAAGCCGGAGAAGGCGCCTGCGCCCAAAACTCCCGTGGACGAGGACGACACCGGCCCCGCCGAACGGAAGGTCGATAATGGCGCGCCCGGCCGTACGGTCCTGCGCTAGCGGTGCGAGCGGCTAGACCTGCTCTTCCCGCTCCCGCAGCTCATCGTTGGAGACACCGGCACGCGCCAGCTCTTCGCCAAGACGGCCCGTATACCAAAGCCATGTCATGCGGAAGTCCGAGGCGAACGACCAGAACGGATGGCCGAACATGGTCGGCTTGTTCTTCTCGATAACGAAATGACCGAACCAGGCGAAGCCGTAGCCCAACACGAGGGCCAAGACGACAAGCCCAGGCCGGAAGGTGATCGCCGCTGCCGCAAGGCAAACGACGGCAAGCGTGGTCCCGAGGAAATGCAGCGCCCGCGTGCCGGAACGCCCGTGATCCCTTAGGTACTTCTGCCAGAAGTCATCGTAACTCATTACACGGTCAGACATTCTCACATCCCTCTCTGCCCGGTTTGCGCCGCCTCCATCGCAGCTTCCGTCACACTTGGCAAGATGTCTGCTAGCAAGACGCCTGCGTAGAACGGCCTAAACAGCCTTCCCGAGAGCGGGTAGACTTAGCCCTACTCTGAGGCGCGGAAAAGGCGGTTCGCCCCGCGCCGAGACGGAGAGATATCGGAGGGGAGGGTTTCTAGAATGGTCGATAGTCTATCGCCGTGGTTTCGCACGGCGGGCCGCATCTTGCTGGTACTGCTGTTTATCAAAGCCGGCTGGGACAAAATCGGTGGCTACGAGGGCACCGCGGGTTTCATGGAGTCCGTTGGCGTGCCGGGCATGCTGCTGCCGCTCGTTATCATCGTCGAGCTGATCGGCGGTCTGTTCGTGCTGGTCGGGTTGTTCACCCGGTTCTGGGCCTTCCTGCTGGCCGGCTTCTGCATCCTGGCGGCGTTCATCTTCCATCCGCCCACCGACCCGAAGGAGATGATTTCCTTCCTGAAGGACATCTCCATCGCAGGCGGTTTCCTGATGCTGGTCGGATCGGGTCCTGGAGCGCTGGCTCTCGATCACCTGTTCGGCCGGCGGATTTAAGGCCTGCCTTTGAGATCAGAACGGGACGGTAGCTCTAGTGCAGAGCTGCCGTTCTCTCCGTCTTCGGCGCAACGCGCCACACCGTGTTCCCGACATCGTCGGCCACCAGCAGCGCGCCCGACTTGTCGATCGCGACGCCGACCGGACGCCCGCGCGCCTTCTCGGCATCGCTGAGGAACCCTGTCAGGACATCGACCGGCTGGCCGCTTGGGGCGCCGTTCTTGAAGGGCACGAAGACCACCTTGTAGCCGGCATAGGGCTTGCGGTTCCAGGAGCCGTGCTCGCCGACGAAGGCGCCGTGGGCATAGCGCTTCGGAAGGAGATCGCCTTTCGAGAAGGCCAGCCCCAGCGGCGCCACGTGATTGCCGAGCGCATAATCCGGTACGATCGCCTCTTCAACCAGCGCTGGCTTCTGCGGACTCACACGCTCATCCACGTGCTTGCCCCAATAGCTGTAGGGCCAGCCGTAGAAGCCGCCCTTCTGCACCGATGTGAGATAGTCGGGCACGAGATCGCTGCCGAGCTCGTCCCGCTCGTTCACGACCACCCAGAGCTGGTCGCTGTCGGGCTTCCAATCCATGCCGACGGGATTGCGCAAGCCGGAAGCGTAGACCCGCGATTTTCCGGTCTCGATATCGACCTGCAGGATCGCGGCACGGTCCTGCTCCGCCGCCATGCCGTTCTCGGCGACATTGCTGTTCGAGCCCACGCCCACATAGAGATATTTGCCGTCCGGCCCAGCGACCAGGCTCTTGGTCCAGTGATGGTTGATCGGCCCGCCCGGAAGATCCGTCAGCTTCTGGCCCTTGGCCGAGATTTCGGTTTCTCCCTCCTGATAGGGAAAGCTGACCACGGCATCGGCATTCGCCACGTAGAGCGTGTCGCCCACGAGCGCCATGCCGAAGGGCGAATGGAGATCCTTCAGGAACACCGTCTTGGTTTCGGCGACGCCGTCGCCGTTGCCGTCGCGCAGCAACATGATCCTGTCGGGGCTCGGCACGCCGGCGCCCGCACGCTTCATGGCCCAGCCCATCACCCAGGTTCGGATGTGGCCCGTGATGCCGCCCCCCGCATCGTCCTCGGGCTGGGCCGGGGCGTTGCTTTCGGCCACCAGGACGTCGCCGTTGGGCAGGACGTAGAGCCACCTTGGATGCTCCAGATCCCGCGCGAACGCGTTCACCGCCAGCGCCTCGCCAGGCTTCGGAGCCTCACCGTCGGGCCAGCCCGTCGCCTTGGCGATATTGACCGTCGGGATGAGCGCCTTCGCAGGCTGCGGAAGAGTGGGGCTCGGCCCGCGGGTCTGCTCTTCGGGAAGGTCCGCCGTGTCGCCGCACCCTGACAGCGTGAAGGCGGTCAGACAGATGATGGCCGCGAATCCGGCCGATCGCCGCAACTGCATTGTTGGACACTCCTCGTTGGGCTGCCTGGAAAAGGAGCCGTGGCATCTGGCGTTCTACGCACCCGAGCCTTTCGCAGATCCCTTGGCTAGCTTTACATTCGGCCAGCCCTCCCATACATCGGCGGAGAGGCGGCCCGCTTCAAGCGCCGCCGGAAAGAGGAGTTCCATGGGTTATAAGGTTGCTGTGGTCGGCGCGACCGGCAATGTCGGGCGCGAAATGCTGAACATCCTGGCGGAGCGCGAGTTCCCCGCCGACGAGGTCTTTGCGCTGGCGTCCCGGCGCTCGGTCGGCGTCGAGGTGTCCTTCGGGGACAAGCGCCTGAAATGCCAGGATCTCGAGACCTTCGACTTCAAGGGCGTCGATTTCGCGCTCCTGTCGGCAGGCTCCACCGTTTCCAAGGAATGGGCCCCCAAGATCGGCGCCGCCGGCTGCCTGGCGATCGACAACTCCTCCTATTGGCGCATGGATCCGGACGTGCCGCTCATCGTTCCGGAGGTGAATGCCGACGCCATCGAGGGCTTTCGGAAGAAGAACATCATCGCCAACCCGAACTGCTCCACTGCCCAGCTGGTGGTTGCGCTGAAGCCGCTGCACGATCTGGCCAAGATCAAGCGCGCCGTCGTCGCCACCTATCAGTCGGTCTCCGGCGCCGGCAAGGACGCCATGGACGAGCTCTGGACCCAGACGCGGGGCATCTTCGTCACCGATCCCCCGGCGCCTGAGCAGTTCACCAAGCAGATCGCCTTCAACGTCATTCCCCATATCGACGTCTTCATGGAAGACGGCGCGACCAAGGAGGAATGGAAGCTGACCGTCGAGACCAAGAAGATCCTCGACAAATCCATCAAGCTCACCGCGACCGCCGTCCGCGTGCCGGTTTTCGTCGGTCATGGCGAGGCAGTGAACCTCGAGTTCGAGAAGCCCATCACCGCCGAAGAAGCCCGCGAGGCCCTGCGCGAAGCGCCGGGCTGCCTGGTCGTCGATAAGCGCGAGGATGGCGGCTACGTCACGCCGGTCGAATGCGTCGGCGAGTTCGCTACCTTTATCAGCCGTATCCGCGAGGATCAGACGATCGACAACGGGCTGAGCCTGTGGGTCGTTTCCGACAACCTTCGCAAGGGCGCCGCCCTGAACACCGTCCAGATCGCGGAGACGGTGATCAACCGAAATTTGCTAAACAAGGCAGCGTAATTTAGCTGAACTTCCCATTACAGCCCCTAGGCGTCGTGCGAAAATGCGCAAGACATCACGACGCTTAGGGAGACCTGAAATGCCGCCATTGGGTGGGAAGCTCATGGCCGCCGCGGCACTCATTGTCGCGGCCCTGCCCACGCTGCTCCAGGCCGCCGACGAGCCGGAGCTTATCGAGCGCCGCGAATCCAAATACACCTCGATCTTCGTTCATAGCCTCGGCCGCTATATCAGCTTGTCCTTCGGGATGAACGAGCGGCTCTATGTGGAATCCAAGGCCAATCCCGACGATCCGCTGGAGCTGCCTTCGGCCTACGCCCAATACATGACCGTGGCGATGGCCTATCCCGAGAAACCGGCCCGCCTGCTTGAGATCGGCCTCGGCGGCGGCACCGTCGTCTCCTACCTGCACAAGACCTATCCGGACCTGAATATCCAGGCGGTCGAGCTCGATCCCGTGGTGGCCGACATGGCCAAGAAATACTTTTTCCTGGATGAGGGGCCGCGGCTGAAGGTGGCGGTCCGGGACGGGCGCATCTTCCTCCTGCGGTCGAAGGAGAAATACGACGCCATCCTGATCGACGCCTATCAAGGCCCGTCGATCCCGTTTCATCTGATGACGCGCGAATTCTTCGAGCTCACCCAGCGCCATCTCAATCCGGGCGGCGTGCTGGTCCAAAACCTGGAATCCAACACCCTTCTCTACGATGCGGCGGTCGCCACCATCGGCAGCGTCTACGACAATGTCGAGGTCTACAAGGCGGCCACCAACTACATCCTCGTCGCCTATGACGGACCGCCAAAAACCGAAGACTTGTTGCGGCGCCAGGCCGAGCGCCTGGAGCGTGAAGCCGATCCGCGCTACCCGCCAAGTGAGCTTGTGAAAGACCGGCAGATCCTGACCGACTTCGATGGCCAGGTCCTCACCGACGACTACGCCCCGGTCGAAGCCTCAATTCCGTAAAGCGCGACGCCGGCTGACGCCGCCACAGCAATCCGAATTTCCAACCTGAGAGGGAGGTGAGTCTTGGCCCGCCCAATGGTCTATCTGTGCGCCTTCGTACTCGGCGTCGTCTTGATGGGATTCGAGATGATCGCCAGCCGCTATCTCGCGCCGTATTTCGGCACGGGCGTGAACACCTGGGCGGCCCTGATCGCCGTGGTGCTCCTCGCCATGACCATAGGATATTTCATCGGCGGCTATCTCGTGGACCGCTACCCGACCTTGCGCCTCGCCGCCATCAGTGCAGGCCTCGCCGCCCTGTGGCTGCTCCTGGTTCCGGTCGCATCCGACATGCTGCTGGAGAAGATTATGCTGGCCTTCGACAGCGAGGTGACAGGGGTGATGGTCGCATCCTGCGTGTTGCTCCTTGCCCCCATCACATGCCTCGGCACGTTTTCGCCCATCGCCGTGCGCCTGATGATCCACGACATCGGGACCACGGGCAGCACGGCGGGCACGATCTACGGCGTGTCCACCTTCGGCAATATCGTGGGAACGTTGGGGACCGCGCTCTACGTGATCCCCAATATCGGCTCCGATACCGCGACCTATCTCTTCGCGGCCATAGCCCTTATCGCAGCCGGCGTTCTCTGGTTCTGCGCCAGCCGCCTCCACGTCGAGCAGGCGTAACGCCTCGGTCGTTCGGCTCTAAGCCTCGGCGCCTTCCTCGACCACCGGCACGAAGCGGCCGGTGTCCGGCTGCAGGCCGATCAGCTTGCCTTCGGCGATGTCGAAATGGAGGCCGTGCAGGGAGACGAGACCCTTCTCCTCGCGTTCCTTCAGAGCCGGGAAGCTGCGTAGCTTCTTCAGCGAGGAGCGCACGCCGGCGAGTTCCAGCGCCATCTCTTCGCCATAGGTCTCCACATCGGACTTATCCAGCTCGACGCCTTCCAGCAGGGTCATCCAGC
>NZ_MASI01000008.1 GCF_001708935.1 Methyloligella halotolerans | reverse complement strand
CCGGCGCCCTCGCAGCCCTCACCTCCGCCGGCTATCAAGAAGACGTGACCTACTCGACGACCGGTTTCCGGGCGGCGACGACCATGAGCCTTGGCAACACCGTCATCACGCCGAACCTCTCCGTCGCCTGGCTGCACGCCTTCGACAGTGTCGATACCGATCTGGCGCTGGCCTTCGCCTCCGCCGGACCGGACTTCACCATCCAGGGCACGCCCATCGCACGGGACTCCGCGCTCGTCCAAGCGGGCCTCGACTTCGCCGTCACACCCAACGCGACCCTGTCCATCGCCTATGACGGTCAGTTCGCATCCGACGCCGACGAGCACGGCATCAAGGGCCGCGCCTCCTGGAAGTTCTAGGAGACGTCAGCGCTCGGCGTCATTCCGGACACGGAAATCGTCGCCCCAGGCCCCGCCAGGCGGTGAACCCACAGCCAGAAAAGCCAACCGCTTTACGGGCTTACGGTTGAATCCGCCGCCGCCTTGCAATCTTTGATGCGGCGGCGGTTTTTGCGGCTAAACTGGACTCTCAAACAACGGCTGAAAGTCTAAGGGAGAGACGAGAATGTCCGTGAAACTGTTCGTGCCGCTTTTCGGTATTGCCTTGATCGCCAACGTGCCCGCCGCCGCCTACGATACGCTTGAGCAAGATTTCGCCATCTGCACCCAGGGCCAGGGCTCCGATCCGGAGATCGTGGATGCGTGCACCCGGCTGATCGACAATGCTGAGGTGGAGAACGAGATGGTCGGGATGTTCTACGGCCTACGCGCTTCGTCCAACGACGATGCGGCCCAGAACTGCAGCGATGCCAATAAGGTGCTCGAGCTGACGGACGATCCGAACCTCATCAACGCCGCTCAGTCGCTCGTCGAAGCCAATTGCTAGGCCTCAGAATTTCTGAGACCAGCCCAGGACGACGTACCAAGCTTCGATCGCGTTGATCTCGTGGGCGGTGAAGAAGGATTTCATCTTCACCGAGGCTCCGTATTCCGGCATGTCGTAGTTCACGATCGGCCCCAGCCCGAGGCTTTCCACCTGCCAGCCATGGGCCGGGAGAACGTGGCCGTCCCACGTATCGTCCTCGATCTGCCAGGCGTAGTAGCCCGCCAGGCCGAACTGGTAGCGGCCCCAGCGCTCGGTGACCGCGAAATCGATATTGAGCAGATCGCCGGTCGTGTAGCGGGAGGATGGGTTCTTCAAATAGTTGTTCCAGAAGAACTTGGCGCTGAATTCCGTGCCCTCCAGGAAAATCGGCTTGGTGCCATAGGTGACGCCGACGGAGGGTGAGAAATCCCAGACGTTCAGGCTGGCGCTAAGAACCTGCTCGAGGCGGTCGTCGTCGTCATAGCTGCCGTAGGGAAACGTGACGCCGAAGCCGAAGAGGACCGACAGGCCTTCGAAGACCGGATAGCCTCCGGGTCCTTGGAGGGCCGGTAGCGGCCGAAGAAGTAGGACCAGTCGAGCTCTACGTAAGGATCGCCGAGGCCGACGCTGCAGTTCTCCGCTTCGCCGATCTGGAGATGGCCGCACTGATTGCCCATGGGCAGGAAGCCGAGCACGCCGACGGACCCGCCTAGGATCTTCCAGTCCGGCACGTACATCAGATAGGGTGAGAAATACTGCTTCTCGAGATCGGCCTCGCGGAACGGCGGCAGGGTCTCGCCGTCGGGGCCTTTGAAATCGGTGGCTTTGGAGACGTAGCCGAGGGCGCCGCCATAGAGGCCGGCCGGCGGAAGTTGGCCGGAATGGATATCGGTGCCGCCGATCGGACCCGCAGCGTTGGGTCCTTCAAGCGCGAACGCCGAGTTCGATAAGATACCCACCGTGAGTGCGCAGACGAGAACGCCGGCAGCCCACTTCATCCAATCCCCCATCCCGTGACTCCGTCGAAGCTACCGCAGAATCGATGTCTGGGCCAGCAACGCCAGGTGGAGAGAGGACTACCGCTAGGCCGGCTGTTCGGCCCGTTTCTGCTTGGTGAGCTTGCGGACGACCATGTCCCGCTTCAGCCGGGACAGATAATCGATGAACAACACGCCGTTCAGATGGTCGATCTCGTGCTGCACCAGGGTCGACCAGAGATCGAGGAAATCCTCTTCCTGCTCCCGGCCTTCCGCATCGAGATAGCGGACGCGGGTGCGCTGAGGCCGCTCGATCTCGGCGGTATATTCGGGGATCGAAAGACAGCCCTCGTCATGGACGCGCAGCTCTTCGGAGCGCTCCAGGATCTCGGGGTTGATCATCACCAGCGGGGCGGGTTCGTCCTCGTCGCGGGACGGATCCATGACGATCAGCCGGCGGCCGATATTGATCTGGGGCGCGGCCAAGCCGATGCCCGGCGCCTCGTACATGGTCTCGAACATGTCGTCGATCAGCGTCTTCAGGGCATCGTCGATCTGTTCGACGGGCGCCGCGGTCTCGCGCAGGATCGGATCGGGAACGGTGATGATGGGAAGCTTAGCCATGTGCGGCTGAGATAATCGCGCGCGGGAGATCGGTCAATGGCGCTTGTGACGGCTGCCGCCAGGCAAGGCGTCATACTGAGGCAACCGGCGCGAGTCGGCCCTCGAAGCACGAACCCGGGAACGCCGGCCGCATCCGCCGATCCGCACCAACCCTCCACCCCTTTTCACACACCCCTTCCATGTTCCCGTTTTGGTCTCATTTGACCACGCGAATCGGTATAGATTCCCGCGCATGATGACCGAACCTCTTCAGATCGGCGGGATCGCGCTCGATCCCTTGGCGGTGATGCTCGGGCTGGCGGGAACCGTCGTGGTTCTGCTGGCCGCGCTGCTCATCGTGTTCATGGTGATGCTCGGGCGGCGGCGGACGGATGCCCGCGCCCAGGACGAGCAGATGGCGGAGCTGAAGGTGCGGCTTCAGACCCTGGCCGAAGCGAGCAACTCCAGCCACAGCCAGCTGCAACGGGCGGTGAACGAGCGCCTCGACCGAATCAGCCATCGGGTCGGCAGCGACCTCACCACCACGGCGCAGAGAACCAATGAGAGCATCGCCAAGCTGCACGAGCGGCTGGCGGTGATCGATACGGCTCAGAAGAACCTGACCGACCTCTCGTCGAACATGATGAGCCTGCAGCAGATCCTGGCCAACAAGCAGTCGCGCGGCGCGTTCGGCCAGATGCGCATGGAGACGATCATCAAGGACGGGCTGCCGGTCGGCCACTACACCTTCCAAGCGACCCTTTCCAACGGAAAGCGACCGGACTGCCTGCTGCATATGCCGAACAACGAGGCGGGGGTGGTGATCGACGCCAAGTTCCCGCTGGAGGGGTTCGAAGCCTTCCGGGTGGCCCGGGGCGAGCAGGAGCAGAAGGAGGCGGGGCGGCGGATCAAGGTCGATGTCGCCAAGCATATCGACGATATGGCGGCGAAGTATTTCATCACCGGCGAGACCCAGGACAACGCCATCCTGTTCGTGCCGTCGGAATCCGTCTATGCGGATCTGGCCGAGCACTTCCCCGACCTGGTGCAGCGGGCCCATCGCGCCCGCATCGTGATCTGCGCGCCGAACATGCTGATGCTGGCGGTGCAGACCATGCAGGCGATCCTGAAGGACGTGAAGATGCGGGAGCAGGCGGGGCTGATCCAGAAAGAGGTTGCCATGCTCTGCGACGACATCAGCCGGCTGGGCGACCGGGTCGGCAACCTGCAGAACCATTTCGCCCAGGCCAACAAGGACATCGACCAGATCGTCACTTCGTCGGACAAGATCTCCAAGCGGGGCCGGAAGATCGAGAATCTCGACTTCGAACAGAGCCCGGCCGAGGTCGCGCAATCTCAGTCCGGCCCGCGGATCACGCGCGGACCGGAGCAGGCCGAGAGGCGGAGCCAGGCGGACCTGCTCGCCGGCGAGTAGCCGCTGTCGATCTAAGGGGGGAACGATGGATAATCAGATGCTCGCGGTGAGCTGGGACGAGCTTTTCGTCGGGGGTGGTGCGAGCGCCGTCAATCTCGTGATCCATGCGACGCTGCTCGCGGTGATCGTGCGGGTGGTGGCGGCCTTGCGCCACTACAGGATGCTCGGGCCAAGCGTCATCCAGCGCACGGTGGTGATCTATGTGGCCGGGCTCCTGCTGGTGATGGCCCATTACCTGGAGGTCCGGGTCTGGGCGAAGACCTATGAGTGGGTGGCGGCGGCCCCGCCCGACACGCCGCTCGTCTATTTCGCCTTCTCCAACTACACGACCCTCGGCTATGGCGACATCATCCCCGTTCCGGCCTGGCGGTTGTTGGGGCCGATAACGGCGCTCAACGGGATCCTGCTGATCGGCTGGTCGACGGCGCTGATCTATGCGGTGCTGCGGGGCACGGACGACGCGAAAACCGCAGGTCCGCTCAGCACCGAGGCGGCACAGGAGATCAAGAAGGACGTGAAGGAGGCCGAGGAAGAGGTTGAGCGCGAGTTCAAGAAGACCTGAGTACCCGTTCTTAGGCCCCGCCGGCCTCGCCATATTTCATGCCTTCGAGCTTCAGCCCATCCGGGTCGAGGAAGAACACGGCATAGTAGTCCTCGTAATACTCGTCTGCGGGATCGAAAATCTCCGCGCCCTGCTCTTTCAGAAATGCCTGAAGCTCGTCCACGTCCTTGCGGCTGCGGAGCTGGAAGGCATAGTGGTGGAACCCGGGCTGGCCGATGCGAAACTTGTGATCTGGCTCTTCGGCTTGGCCGATCCAGTAGCGGGTCTGGCCGTTGGTCCAGCCCATCATCTGGGGATATTCGTCCAGCACCTCGAAGCCCAGGAAGTCGAACAAGGCGCTATAGAACGCCTTGGACTTTTCGTAGTCGCTGACCCGGATAGCAATATGGTCGATGCAGACGACCCGGGATGTGTTCTTGGCCATGGCCTCGTCCTTTCGCCTTCGGTCTTGTTTTGCCTTTCCGCTGCCAAACGTGAGGGCGAAGAAATAGTTCGGGGCGTTCGGCGAGGTCCGCTCGCAGTTTGGAAGCGGCTCTGGGGCGGCGCCCGAGGGGCGCGTGAAAGAGGGGCGAACGAATGACAGACGGCACGAGAGAGGACACCGAGCCCACGGCTGCGCGGAGCTGGATGGAGATCCTTCTCACGCGCAAGATGCTGGCTTGCGTCTTTCTCGGCTTCACTTCCGGCCTTCCGCTCTACGTGCTGGTCTCGCTGGTGCCGGCATGGCTCCGGAGCGAGGAAGTGGACCTCGGCACGATCGGCCTGTTCGCCCTGGTTCAGCTTCCCTACACGTGGAAGTTCGTCTGGTCGCCCCTGATGGACCGCTACAAGCTGCCCTTCCTCGGGCGGCGGCGGGGATGGGCGCTCCTGATGCAGGTGGTTCTGCTCATCGCCATCGGCGCGCTGGGACATTTCGATCCGACCACCTCGCTTCAGACCATCGTGGCGCTGGTGTTCGTGGTTGCCCTCTTCAGCGCGAGCCAGGACATCGTGATCGACGCTTATCGCCGGGAGCTGCTGGCCGATGACGAGCTCGGCACCGGCACGTCCATCTTCGTGAATGCGTACCGCATCTCGGGGCTCGTTCCGGGGTCGCTCGCGCTGATCCTGGCGGAGTTCCAGCCCTGGCCGCTGGTCTTCTGGATTACCGGCGGCTTCATGCTGATCGGCATCGTCACAACGCTCTGCATCCGGGAGATGAGCGACGACGCGCTGGCGCCCCACTCCTTGCGGGAGGCGGTGGTCGAGCCATTCATCGAATTCTTCAGCCGCGACGGCGGCGTGAATGCCGGCTTCGCCATCCTGGCCTTCCTGTTTCTCTACAAGCTGGGGGACAACATGGCGACGGCGCTGGCCACCCCCTTCTATCTCGACATGGGCTACAGCCTTGCGGAGATCGGGACCGTGGCGAAGGTGGCCGGGCTATGGGCCAGCATCGCCGGCGGGGTGCTGGGCGGCATCATCATGCTGAAGGTGAGCATCAACCGGGCGCTTTGGCTGTTCGGCTTCGTTCAGCTCGGTACGATCCTGCCCTTCGTCTGGCTGAGCCAGGCGGGACATTCCCTGACCGGGCTGTTCGTGGTGGTGAGCGGGGAGTATCTCGGCGTCGGCCTAGGGGCCATCGCGCTCACCGCCTTCATGGCGCGGGAAACGAGCCGCGCCTTCACGGCTACACAATTCGCTCTTTTCACCAGCCTGCTCGCCGTGCCGCGCACCTTCGCCAACGCTTCGACGGGCTTCATCGTCAATGCTGTGGGCTGGACGCAGTTCTTCTTGATTTGCGCGATGGTCGCCATCCCAGGCATGCTGCTGCTATTCAAGGTCGCCCCGTGGTCGGAGAAACCGGCGCCCGCGGGACCGAAACTGCAGAGTTCAGGCGATGACGGCGGCGGGGCTGCCGCCGGGAACGTCACCGAGATCGAGCAGCCGGCAGCGCCTGTTACCAAAAACGTCTAATCTGGCCCGCAATTTGAAAGACGATCGGGATCGAAAAACCGTCGAGAGGGCGACCTCCGAAACGCGTGGAGATTACTCATGAACCGCACAGTCACCTTCGTACTCGGCATGCTGACCGCCGCAATCATCGCCGCGCCGCTCGGCATCTGGGTCGGCAGCGAGATGGAGCAGGACGGCTTCATCGAGACCATCCAGAGCGTCAATCTCTCCGATCAGTGCCTGCAGGAGCTCTCCCGCGGCGTGGATGAAAAGCTGGCGGAGTAGACCTCAAACCATCTTCTTGGCTTTGACGGCGGCGGCGAGGGTGCCGTCGTCGAGATAGTCGAGTTCGCCGCCCACGGGCACGCCATGGGCCAGGCGGTAGATCGCAACGCCGCAATCCGCCAGCTGGTCGGAGATGAAATGGGCGGTGGACTGGCCTTCGACCGTGGCGTTCAGGGCGAGCAGGATCTCGACCACTTTCGGATCGCGGGCGCGCTCCACCAGCTTGCCGATAGTGAGGTCTTCGGGACCGATGCCGTCCAGAGGCGACAGGGTGCCGCCGAGGACGTGATAAAGACCCTGCAGGACGCCGGCGCGCTCCAGAGCCCAGAGATCGCCGACCTCCTCCACCACGCAAATCAGGGTCCGGTCGCGGGTCTCGTCCCGGCAGATGGTGCAGGGGCTGACCGTATCGATATTGCCGCAGGCCTCGCAGGTGACGATGGTGTCGCGGGCCGTGGCCAGCGCGGTGGCGAGCGGCTGGAGCAGCTGCTCCTTCTTCTTCACCAGATCGAGGGCCGCGCGCCTGGCCGAGCGGGGGCCGAGACCGGGGAGCCGGGCCAGCAGCTGGATGAGCTGTTCGATCTCGGGGCTAGCGGTGCCGCGCGCCATGGTTTTCCATCAGTTCATTCGTCATCGCCCGGCTTGACCGGGCGATCCAGTAACCACGGCCGGAGCGCTTTTCGGAAGCTCGGTGATTACTGGATCCCCGCCTTCGCGGGGATGACAGCTCAGAGTTGGGGTTCGGGATGAAGATCAGCTGCCGAACGGGTTCATGCCGGGCGGGAGGGGAAGGCCGCCGGTCAGCGCCTTCATCTTGTCCTGCATCATGGTCTCGACCTTGGCCTTGGCGTCGTTATGGGCGGCGACGACGAGATCCTCGACGATCTCCGCCTCGTCGGGCTTCATGAGGGACGGATCGAGCTTCACGCCGATCATCTCGCCCTTGCCGTTAAGGGTGACCAGCACCATGCCGCCGCCGGACTGTCCTTCGACGATGGCCTGCGCAAGCTCTTCCTGCAGCTCGGCCATGCGGCCCTGCATCTCCTGCGCCTGCTTCATCATGCCCATCAGGTTCTTCATCGTTTTCTGCCGTCCTCGCTCATGCGTCTGTCTGGAAAATCATCGCCGCTGTCGAAATCGCTGCCGTCTTCCCACGGCTCGTCGGTGGGTATCTCTTCATCCCCTGCCTCAACGGCCTGAGAGGGATCCGCCTCCCCCCCGCTGGAAAGCGGGCGCACCGCCTTGATCGTGGCGTCGGGGAAGTGCTGAAAAACCTCCTTCACCGCGGGGTGTTCCTTTACCCGCGCAAGCTCCGCCTCTTTTTCCTGGCGGCGCTGCTCGCCCAGGGTGACATCGCCTTCCTTCTCGTTGGTGACGACGATGCCCCAGGCGCGGCCGGTCCAGCGCTTCAAGGCGCGGCTCAGCTCCTGGGTCAGCTCCTTGTGGGCGTCGGGGAGAAGGTTGATCTCGATGGAGCCCGGGCGGAAAGAGACCAGCCGCACCTTCTCCATGAGGGCATTCTTCAGAAGAAGATCGCGGCGATCCTCGGCCAGCTGCACCAGCTCTTCGAAGCTACGCGGATCGGCGTTGTCCTCCACCTGCTCC
This sequence comes from Methyloligella halotolerans, assembly GCF_001708935.1. Taxonomy (GTDB): domain Bacteria; phylum Pseudomonadota; class Alphaproteobacteria; order Rhizobiales; family Methyloligellaceae; genus Methyloligella; species Methyloligella halotolerans. The sequence continues at coordinate 128,332 of NZ_MASI01000008.1, read as the reverse complement.
GGCTCGGGTGCCGGGGCGCGGGAAGGCTCCGGTTCGACGTCCATGCCGGGCGGCGCCGGGTTCTCCGATTCCTGAGGCGAAGATTGAGGCTGAGCAGGTTGGGCTTGCGACACGGGCTCGGGATCGCGGCTGGCCTCCGGAGCGCTTCCTTGGGGCGTGCTCTGGCCGCGCGCGGGGCTGGCACCCTCCCCCTGCTCCAGCCGCTTGATAAGATCGCCGGGGCTCGGCAGGTCGGCGGCATAGGCCAGGCGCACCAGCACCATGTCGGCGGCGGCGAGGGGCCGTGGGGCGCTCTCCACCTCCTCGTGGCCTTTCAGGAGCATCTGCCAGGCGCGGGCGAGCACCGCCATGGAGAGCTTGCCGCCAAGCTCGGCGGCGCGTTCGGCCTGGGCTTCGGGCAGGCTGGCGTCGCGGCCCTCTTCGCCCATCGCTTTGGCGCGAGTGGCGGTGTGCACCGCTTCCGCGAGATCTGCGATCACCTGCACAGGTTCGGCCCCGTCCCGGTTGAGATCGGCGAGCTGCTTCAAGGCGCCGCCAGCATCGCCCTTCAGGACCGTCTCCAGGAGATCGAAGATGCGGCCGCGATCGGCGAGGCCGAGAAGCGCGCTGGTCTGGTTCAGGTCCAAGCTGCCGCCAGCGAAGGCGATGGCGCGATCGAGAATGGAGAGCGCGTCGCGCACCGAGCCTTCGGCGGATTTCGCGATGAGATTGAGGGCGGGCCGCTCGACCTGGGCGTCCTCGGCTTTGGCGACGTAGTGAGATGCTCGACGAGGGGCTCGATCTCGATGCGCTTCAAGTCGAAGCGCTGGCAGCGGGAGAGCACCGTCACGGGCACTTTGCGCACTTCCGTGGTGGCGAAGATGAATTTCACATGGGCAGGCGGCTCTTCCAGCGTCTTCAGCAGGCCGTTGAAGGCCTGGCGCGAGAGCATGTGAACCTCGTCGATGATGTAGACCTTGTAGCGCGCGGTGTTCGGCTTGTAGTGGGCGCTGTCAATGATCTCGCGGATGTCGTCGATGCCGGTGTGTGAGGCGGCATCCATCTCGATCACGTCGAGATGCCGGCCTTCGAGGATGGCGCGGCAATGCTCGCCCTCCTCGTCGAAATCCACGGTGGGGCCGCCCGCTCCGTCCTTCGTCTCGTAATTGAGGCCGCGAGCGATGAGCCGGGCGGTGGTGGTCTTTCCCACCCCGCGCACGCCGGTCAGCATGTAGGCCTGAGCGATGCGGTCGGCGGCAAACGCGTTCTTCAGCGTCTGCACCATGGCCTGCTGGCCGATTAACTCTGAGAATGTCCTGGGGCGATATTTTCGGGCGAGCGCTGCGTGGCCCGCATCCTTCTGCCCGGTGGATTTTGCTGTTTCGCCGGCTTCGGCCATCGGGCGATAATCCTCAAAAGATCGATTGGGCGCCAGATGTTTGTCGCGCCGTTCGGCGGCCGAAGCGCTAGCCACGGCGCCGCCTGCCGGTCATCGGAGGAAGTGGGAGGCTGGACGAGCAACCCGCGTAAAACTCGTTAGGGCTGCTTCCTTCCGGACCTGACCCGGTTGGCGAGGCACGCGCCTGCTGCCAACCTCCCTAATCCGACTATATCGTTTATCCCCCGGGGTATAGCAACCCTTGTCGATGGGCCTTGATGGGCCGCAGAGAACCGCGGCGGACGGTCAGGCCTCGCGCGCAAAACCGCCCTGGCGCCAATAGAGGTACAGCAGCCCGAGCAGCCAGAGGGCGATAAAGCCGTCGGAGAAGATCATCAGGAAATTGTAGGGCGCGTAATTGTCGTGGGTGACGGTCTGGTAGATATGCCCATAGGTGGCGCCCAGCATGAAGAGGGCCCAGCCGAGACCGGTGGCCAGCCAGAACGTGCCGCCGATCCAGATGCACAGGAAGCCGAGGATGCCCCAGGCGCCGTCATGGATGCCGACCTCGAACTGGAAGGGGCTCGGCTGCCAGCCGATCGCCTTCGCCGCTTCATCGGGGAAGAAGACATGGGGGATGAAGCCGAAGAGGAAGCCCATCACGCCGGCGCCAATCACCAAGGCATAGAGCAGCAGGATGCGGACGACGCGGTGTTGCGTGCGGGGTTGCTTGCTGAGGAAGAGATGCAGGAGCGGTGCGATCACGCAGAGGGCGGCAATGGCAAGGCCAATCATCAGGCGCTCCCTTGTTTCGCGAAGGAAGCCCGATAATAGCGCGATTCGCGGGGCCTCACCCCTGGTCGGCGGCTTCTTTCAACTTGGCGCGGAAGGGGCTCGCCGGATAGGTGCCGAAGATCGTGAGCTCGGCGGAATAGAAGGCAAGCTCCTCCAGGGCGAGCTGCACCATGCGCTCTTCGGGGTGGCCTTCAATATCAGCGTAGAACTGGCTCGCATTGAAGGAGCCGCCGAGCTGGTAGGATTCCAGTTTGGTCATGTTCACGCCGTTGGTGGCGAAGCCGCCGAGCGCCTTGTAGAGGGCGGCCGGCACGTTGCGCACCCGGAACATGAAGCTGGTCACGGCGGGTCCGTCTTCCATGGCGGGCGTACGCGGCTCGGTCGCGAGAACCACGAAGCGGGTCGTATTGTGCTCCGCATCCTCGATATCCGACTTGGCGATCTCCAGCCCGTAGATCTCCGCCGCCAGAGACGACGCGATGGCCGCGGCCGTGGCGTTCTTCGTCTCCGCAAGCTCCTTGGCGGCGCCGGCCGTGTCGGCCTCGGTCACCGGGGTGAGCCCGAGCTCTCGGATCACGTTGCGGCACTGTCCCAACGCCATTGTGTGGCTGTGAACGGTCTTCAGGCTTTCAAGCTTTGTGCCCGGCAACACGAGAAGCTGATGGCGGACGCGCTCGAAATGCTCACCTACGATGAACAGGCCCGACTCCGGCAGGAGGTGATGGATATCGGCGACGCGCCCAGCCACCGAGTTCTCGATGGGGATCATGGCAAGAGCGGCCTCGCCGGACTTCAAGGCGCTAAGCGCGTCCTCGAAGGTCGGGCACGGCAGGGGCTCCATCTCCGGATAGGCGTCGTTGCAGGCCAAATGGGAATTGGCACCGGGCTCGCCCTGGAAGGCGATTTTCTGGCGGCTGGTTTCGCTCATGATGTGCCGGGATTTTCCATTAGCCCGCGCGCCCGCGCGAGGTCGACCGGAGTATCGACACCGAGCGGAACGGTGTCAACGAGGGCCACATTGATGCGCATGCCCGCTTCGAGGGCGCGGAGCTGCTCCAGCTTCTCGCGCTTCTCGAGAGTCGAGGGCGGCATCGAGACGAAGCGCTCCAGGGCCGCGCGGCGGTACGCGTAGATGCCGATGTGATGATAGAGCGGGCCCTCGCCGTAGGGCGCGGTGGCGCGGGTGAAGTAGAGCGCGCGCAGAAGGCTTTCTCCTGCGGGTGTGCCGACAACCTTCACCACATTGGGATTGGTGCGCTCTTCCTCTTCGGCGATCTCGCAAGCCAATGTCGCGATATCGGCCTCCCCAGGGGCGAGAGCATCGACGCAGGTGGCGACGAGAGCCGGATCCAGGGTCGGCAGATCGCCCTGGAGATTGACCACGATGTCGCAGGTCTTGTCCGGATCGGCAGCGGAAAGAGCCTCGTAGACGCGATCGGAGCCGCTCTGATGATCGGGATCGGTTAGAACGGCCTTGCCGCCCGCTCCTGAAACGGCGGCAGAGATTTCCTCTGAATCCGTTGCCACGACAACCTCGCCGCAGCCCGATTCCGTGGCGCGGCGCCAAACATGGACGATCATGGGCTCGCCGGCGATGGGCGCGAGGGGCTTCTGCGGCAAACGGCTCGCTTGCAAGCGCGCAGGAATGATAATGAGAGTCTTGCACATATGGGGTTTCGTAGACATAAACAGCCGGTTAGCGCGACCCTTCTGCGGTCCTATGCTAACCAGACTTTGGATATCGGTTCAGTTGCCATGCGGGTTGGCGCCAATTAATCTCGGCCGCCGCCGCATTTAAGACGGTTGAGATGCCTTTGCTTCCGGGGGAAACGACAGAATGAATAGCTATCGGTTTAACCAACTTGCAATGGCCGTGCTTGCGGCCCTGGTGCTTTTCTTCGGCACCCGCACCTTGATAACCATCCTTACGATGGAACACGAGACCGAACATGCGGGCTACGATGTTCCGGGCGCCAAGGAGGAAGAGGGCGGCAAGGCTGCCGGTGGCGAAGCCGCCGAAGAGAAGGGTGGCGACGACGAAGTGCTGACCCTGCTGGCCAGCGCCGACGCCAAGAAGGGCGAATCGGCCGCCGGCATCTGCAAGGGCTGCCACACGGTCGACAAGGGCGGCGCCAACATGGTCGGCCCGAACCTTTGGGATATCGTGATGCGTCCGGTCGGCAGCCACGAGGGCTACGACTATTCGCCGGCCGTCAAGGATCATGGCGGCGATTGGGACTACGTGAATCTCGACGACATGATCGAGCATCCGAATGTCCACATCCCCGGCACGAAGATGGCGATGTATCCGGGCATGCCCGACGCCAAGAAGCGCGCCGACGTGATCGCCTATCTGCGCACCCTCAGCGACGATCCGAAGCCCCTGCCTGAGGCTGGCGGCGACGATTCCGCTGCTGCTGCGGGTGACGAAGGCGGCGAGGAAGCCGCGCCGAAGGAGCCGACCGAGGGCGAGGCCGACAAGGCCGCGACCGAGCAGAAGGGTCCGCCTGAGGAGCCGATGTCGGAAGAGAAAGAGCCTTCCGCCGACAGCGCACCGGCCGAAGAGCCGAACGCTGCTGCCGACGAGGACAGCTCCGAGGCCCCGGCCGCCGAGAGCGGTTCCGGCGATGAGCCCAACGAAGATGTGGGTTCGGAGCCTTCGACCACGGATTCTTCCGAGGCGCCGGCCGAGTCCAGCGCACCGGATGAGGAGCCCAATGCCGATGCCGGCACGGAGAGCGACACGCAATAGTTGCCGCTCCAAAGAGCTGAGTTCGACGAGGGCGCCGGTAATTCCGGCGCCCTTTTCATTTGGGGTTTCGTTTGCCGCGCATCCGGCAGAATACACGGCCCCGCCCCGCGCTTTTCTTGGCCCGCGGCACTCCGACCTAACCGATAATTCATTTGGTCGCCGGGCCCGCCATGGTAAGACCCGAGATCAGCAGAGTGCGGCTGTCGCGCCAGCACTTTGAGGCCCTTTTCTGCCGCTACGCTTAGGTTTCGGGCCTCCCAGGCCGTTTCAACCCGTCCTCGTCGAGCAGAAATCCAGCATGATCCTTTCCCGTATCTCCGGCTTCAGCCTTGCAGCCCTTCTGCTGGCCGCCACCGCGGTCGGCCCCATTGCCCACGCCGAAGACGCCCACGAGCATTCCATCTCGCTTATCGGCACGCCGAAATATCCGGCAGATTTCAAGCATTTCGACTATGTGAACCCGGATGCACCGAAGGGCGGCCGGGTACGCATGGCAGCGGTCGGCGGCTTCGACAGCCTCAATCCGGTTCTCTACAAGGGCGATTCCGCGGCAGGGCTCGGCCTGATCTACGAATCCCTGACCGCCAGCAGCCTGGATGAAGACTCCGCCGCCTATGGCCAGATCGCCGAGTGGATCTCCCACCCGGACGATTATTCGTCGGTGACCTTCAAGCTGCGCGAGGGGGCGAAGTGGCACGACGGCAAGCCGATCACGGTCGAAGACGTCATCTACAGCCTGGAGATCAACAAGAAAGCCAATCCGCAGCTCGGCCTCTACTACAAGAACGTCAAATCGGCGGAGAAGACCGGCGACCGCGAGGTCACCTTCACGTTCGACACCAAGGACAACCGTGAGCTGCCCTTCATCATCGGCCAGCTCACCATCCTGCCGAAGCACTGGTGGACGGGGAAGGACGCGAAGGGCAACCAGCGCGATCCTCTGAAGACGACCATGGAGCCGCCGCTCGGCTCCGGCCCGTACAAGATCAAGAAGGTCGTGCCCGGCCGATCCATCACCTATGAGCGGGTGGAGGACTATTGGGGCAAGGATCTGCCCATCAACACGGGCCAGTACAACTACGACACGATCCGCTTCGACTATTACCGCGACCCCACCGTGGCGTTCGAGGCGTTCAAGGCCGGCTCACTCGACTACCACAACGAGTCCAGCTCGAAGAACTGGGCGACGGCCTACGATTTCGAGGCGGTCGAGAAGGGGTGGGTGAAGCGGCAGGAAGTCCCGGTGGCGAACGCCGCCCCCATGCAGAGCTTCGCGTTCAACATCCGGCGTCCGAAATTCCAGGACGTGCGGGTCCGCCGCGCCTTCGCTCTGGCCTTCGATTTCGAATGGTCAAACAAGAATTTGTTCTTCGGCCAGTATAAGCGCGTCGGAAGCTATTTCGAGAACACGGAGCTCGCCGCGCCCAAGAAGCTGCCCGAAGGCCGCGAGCTGGAGATCCTGAACGAAGTGAAGGACGAGGTGCCGCCGGAGGTCTTCACGGAAGTGCACGAGAACCCGACCACCGAGGGTAAGGGCGGGCTGCGCGCGAATCTGCGCGAGGCCATGAAGCTCCTGAACGAGGCCGGCTGGAAGGTGAAGAACGGCGCGCTCACCAACGAGAAGACGGGCGAGAAGATGCAGGTCGAGTTCCTGCTGGTGAACCCGCTCTTCGAACGCGTGGTGCAGCCCTATATGCGCAATCTGGAGAAGCTCGGCATCAAATCCTCCGAGCGCCTGGTGGATTCCGCCCAGTACACGCGCCGCCTCCAGCGCTTCAACTACGACATCATCGTTACAAGCTTCGCCCAGTCACGCTCCCCGGGTAACGAGCAGCGCTATTACTGGGGATCGGAAGCGGCCGACCGGGAAGGCAGCGAGAACCTGATCGGCATCAAGGATCCGGCCATCGACAAGCTGATCGACAAGGTGATCTACGCCAAGGACCGGGAGGAGCTCGTCGCAGCCACCCATGCGCTGGACCGGGTTCTCCTTTGGAACGACTTCGTGGTGCCCCACTGGTATTCGCCCGTGGTGCGGATCGCCTATTGGAACCGTTACGGCCAGCCGAAGACGCTACCGGAGCTCTCGCCGGGCTTCGTGCAGGTCTGGTGGTACGACAAGGAGAAGGCCGCGAAGCTCCCCGGAGGCGCGAAGTAGATGGCGGCGGTGGCCCAGCCGATCCGTCCGGGCAGCGTTGCGGCCTGGCTGTTTGCGGCCGCCCTGGCTTTCGGGACGTTCGGCGCCGAGGCGTCGGAGCCGAGGCACGGGCTTTCCGCCTTCGGCGATCTGAAATACCCGGCGGAGTTCGAGCACTTCGACTACGTGAATCCCGATGCGCCGAAGGGCGGCCGGTTCAGCCTGATCGGCTGGGGCGGCGTGACCACGTTCAACAGCCTGAACCCGTACATCCTGAAGGGTGACGCGGCACAGGGCATGGAGATGCTGTTCGACAGCTTGATGACCCGCGCCCAGGACGAGCCGGATGCGGTCTACGGGCTGGTGGCGAAATCCGGCGAAGTCGCCGACGACGGCATGTCCGTCACCTTCAAGCTGCGCCCCGAGGCGCGCTTCCAGGATGGCAGTCCGCTCACAGCCGAAGACGTCGCCTTTTCGTTCGAGACCCTGAAGGAGAAGGGCCACCCGCTCTATCGCCAGATGCTGCGGGACGTTGAGAAGGCAGAGGCGCTCGACGACGAGACGGTGCGCTACAGGTTCAAGGGCAACCAGACCCGCGACCTGCCGCTCACAGTCGCAACCCTGCCGATCTTCTCGAAGGCGTATTACGCTGACAAGGACTTCGCCGAGACGACCCTCGAGGCGCCGCTCGGCTCCGGCCCCTACACGGTCGAAGGGCTGCATCAGGGCCGCAACATCACCTACAAGCGCGATCCCGACTATTGGGGGAAGGATCTGCCGGTGAATCGGGGCCGCTGGAACTTCGACGAGATCCGCTTCGAGTATTTCCGCGACCGCACAGCCGCGATGGAGGCCTTCAAGTCCGGCGCCTACGACTTCCGCGAAGAGTTCACCTCGAAGGTCTGGGCGACGGAATACGATTTCCCGGCCATCACCTCCGGGCGGGTGAAAAAAGCGACACTTCCAGACGACACGCCTTCGGGCACGCAAGGCTGGTTCCTCAATACGCGGCGCGATGCGCTGAAAGATCCGAAGGTGCGGGAAGCCCTGGGCCTCGCCTTCGATTTCGAATGGACCAACCGCAACCTCTTCTACGGTCTCTACGACCGGACCCAGAGCTATTTCGAGAACTCGGCCATGCGGGCGGAGGGGGAGCCGACGGACAAAGAACTCGCCTTGCTCGATACCCTCTCGGCTCCTGTTCCCGAGGCGGCGAAGGGCGAAGCCTACGCGCCGCCGGTCACCGATGGGTCCGGCCATGACCGCGCGCTTCTGAAGAAGGCGGATGCGCTTCTGCGGGAGGCCGGCTGGACGGTGAAGAACGGCGTGCGCGTCAATGAGGATGGTGAACCGCTGAAGCTCGAGTTTCTCAACTTCGAGCCGGCTTTCGAGCGGGTGACCGCGCCCTATATCCGCAACCTTCAGCGCCTCGGCATCCAGGCGCGGATGCGCATGGTCGACCCCTCCCAATACCAGCAGCGGCTCAAAGGCTTCGATTTCGACGTCGTGACCCAGCGCTACGGGATGGAGCTCACACCGGGGCCGGAGCTGCGGAGCTATTTCGGCTCCGAAGCCGCCGACATGACCGGATCGCTCAATCTCGCCGGCATCGCGAACCCGGCGGCCGACGAGCTGATCTCCGATATCATCGAGGCGAAGAGCCGGGGCGAGCTGGTTACGGCGGCGCGGGCGCTCGACCGGGTGCTGCGGGCCGGCCATTACTGGGTGCCCCACTGGTACAAGGGCACGCACACGGTGGCCTATTGGGACAAGTTCTCCCAGCCGGAGCAGAAGCCGCGCTTCGACCGCGGGATCCTCGACACGTGGTGGTACGACGAGGCGAAGGCCGAGGCCCTGGCCGGCAGCGCGGCGGCGGATTCCCAGATGGCCGCCAACGCCAAGCCGGACGCGCCGCGCGATCCGTTGCAAGAGGACGAGCCCCCTCAGAAGGCGGACCAGCCGGAGGACGATGGGTTCGCGATCGGCTATCTCATCGCCGCGCTGGTCTTCGCCGGACTCCTGGTCCTGGTGGTCGTCCGCTTCCGCAAGCGGCGGCTAGACTGACGCTCCGAGCCCTGTGGCATGAGAATGCGAAACATGCTGTATCGAGACTTGCTGTATCGAGATTTGCGAGATCGCGACAACGCCAACTGAGGCAACGCAACCCGGACCTGCATGACAGCCTATATCTTCCGCCGTATCCTGCTGATCATCCCGACCATGATCGGCATCATGCTGATGACCTTTGTGGTCGTGCAGTTCGCGCCGGGCGGACCGGTGGAGCGGATGATCGCCCAGCTCACCGGCTCGGATGTCTCGGCGACCGCGAAGATCAGCGGCGGTGGCGGCGATTTCAGCGGCGGCAGATCCCAGACTTCCCCCGGGGACGTCTCGTCCAATTCCAAATATCGCGGCGCCCAGGGGCTCGACCCCGAATTCATCAAAAGCCTGGAGAAGCAGTTCGGCTTCGACAAGCCGGCCTATGAGCGCTTCCTGATCCTGATGTCGAATTACCTGCGGTTCGATTTCGGAGAGAGCTACTACCGGGACACCAGCGTGCTGTCGCTGATCTGGGAGAAGATGCCGGTCTCCATCTCGCTCGGGCTCTGGATGACACTGATCTCCTATTCGATCTCCATCCCGCTCGGCATACGCAAGGCGGTGGCGGACGGCAGCAAATTCGATGTCTGGACCAGCAGCGCGATCATCTTAGGATACGCGATCCCCGGCTTTCTGGTGGCGGTCTTCCTGATCGTGCTGTTCGCCGGCGGCTCCTTCTTCAGCTGGTTCCCGCTGCGGGGGCTGGTTTCGGAGAACTGGTCGGAGCTGCCCTGGTATTCCAAGATTCTCGATTATTTCTGGCATCTGGTGCTGCCGATGTTCGCCATGGCCTTGTCGGCCTTCGCGACCACGACTTTCCTGACCAAGAACTCGTTTCTGGAAGAGATTCGGAAGCAGTACGTGATGACGGCCCGGGCCAAGGGGCTGACCGAGCATTCGGTGCTCTACGGGCACATCTTCCGCAATGCGATGCTCATCATCATCGCCGGATTTCCCGGGGCGTTCATCGGCGCGTTCTTCGCAGGTTCGCTGCTGATCGAGACGATCTTCAGCCTCGACGGGCTTGGGCTGCTCGGCTTCGAATCCGTCGTGAACCGCGACTACCCTGTGGTGTTCGCCACGGTCTACATCTTCTCCCTGCTCGGCCTGATCATGAATCTGATCTCGGATCTCACCTATACGTGGGTCGATCCGCGCATCGATTTCGAGACAAGGGAGGTCTGAGATGGACGCTCCCACCGACGTCGCCATCCAAGAGCAGGAAGCGGCCGAAGCTGCGGAAGGGAACCGCCCCTGGGTCAGGGTCTCGCCGATCAACAAGCGGCGGTGGACGATCTTCAAATCCCACAAGCGGGGCTACTGGTCGCTCTGGATCTTCCTTGTCCTATTCGTGATCAGCCTGTTCGCCGAGTTCGTCGCCAACGACAAGCCTCTGCTGGTCGACTATCAGGGCGAACTCTACAGCCCGATCTTCAAATCCTATCCGGAGACCGCGTTCGGCGGGTTCTTCGAGACCGAGGCCGATTACCGCGATCCCGCGGTGAAGGAGATGATCGAGGTCGACGGGGACGGCTGGATCCTGTGGCCGCCGATCCGCTTCTCCTACAATACGGAAAACAAGGATCCGCCCATGGCCTTCCCGTCGAAGCCGACATGGCTTCTGACGAAGGAGGATTGCGAGCGGGCCATCGAGGACGGCTTCCACCCCTGCAACGACGAGCTGGAATGGAACTGGCTCGGCACGGACGATCAGGGGCGAGACGTGGTCGCGCGCATCATCTACGGTTTCCGCATCTCGGTACTGTTCGGCCTGGTGCTCACCATTCTGTCTTCGGTGATCGGCGTGGCCGCCGGCGCCGTGCAGGGCTATTTCGGCGGTTGGACGGACCTGCTGTTCCAGCGCTTCATCGAGATCTGGACCAGCGTTCCGCAGCTCTATCTGCTGATCATCGTCGCCGCGGTCATCGAGCCGAATTTCTGGATCCTGCTCGGCATCCTGCTGGCGTTCTCCTGGGTCGCCCTTGTCGGACTGGTGCGAGCGGAGTTCCTGCGAGCGCGCAATTTCGAATACGTCACGGCGGCGAAGGCGCTGGGGCTCGGCAACTGGACCATCATGTGGAAGCACTTGCTGCCGAACGCCATGGTCGCCACCCTGACCTTCATGCCCTTCATCCTCAACGGCTCGATCACCACATTGACCTCTCTGGACTTCCTCGGCTTCGGGCTGCCGCCAGGCTCGCCGTCCCTTGGCGAACTGCTGGCGCAGGGCAAGGACAATCTCCATGCGCCCTGGCTCGGGCTGACGGCGTTCTTCGTCATCGGCATCATGCTGAGCCTGCTGATCTTCATCGGCGAGGCGGTGCGCGATGCCTTCGACCCCCGCAAGGCGTATGGCGCGGCGGAAGGATAGGCGGATGCACGGATCGCACGACCATAGCCACGTGAACGACAGCAACGAGCGGCGCATGGCGCTGGCGGCGGCCATCACCGGACTGTTCATGATCGCCGAGGTGGCGGGCGGCATGATCTCCGGATCGCTGGCCCTCATCGCCGATGCGGGCCATATGCTCACGGATTTCGCCTCGCTTGCCCTGGCTTGGTTCGGGTTCCGGCTGGCGCGGCGTCCGGCGGACTGGAAGCGGACCTACGGCTTCGACCGCTTCCAGGTGCTGGTGGCGTTCGTGAACGGGCTGGCTTTGTTCGTGATCGCCGCCTGGATCGTCTACGAGGCCTATGAGCGGCTCACTGCGGGCGCAGAGGTCGAGGGAGGCGTGATGATGATCGTCGCGGCCCTTGGGCTTCTCGTAAATATCGGCGCCTTCTGGCTGCTGCACGGCGCGACCGGGACAACCTGAATGTACGCGGCGCGGCTATTCATGTGTTGGGCGACCTGCTCGGCTCGGTGGCGGCGCTTGCCGCGGGCGCGGTGATCTATTGGACCGGATGGACGCCCATCGACCCGCTGCTCTCGGTCTTGGTCGCGCTGATCATTCTGCGCAGCGGCTGGTACGTGGTGAAGGCGTCGTCCCACATCCTGCTCGAAGGTGCGCCGCCGGAGGTGGACAGCCGGGAGATCGGGCCGGATCTGGTGGCCAATGTCTCGGGCGTGGAAGATGTGCATCACGTGCATGTCTGGGCCATCACCCAGGAGCGCTCCATGGTGACGCTGCATGCCTCCATCGAGCAGCCGACGGCGGTCGACGAGGTGGTACGAAACATCAAGCAACGGCTCGCGGAGCGGTTCGGACTGGACCACGCCACGGTCGAGGTGGAATGCGAAGGCTGCGCGGACGCAGCGGCGGAGGCGTCTCATGGCCACTGAGGGCACCAAGACGAACAAGGACGCCACAAGGGGCGGCGAGAAGCTTCTGACGGTCAAAGACCTGTCCGTGGATTTCGGCAAGGGCGGCGGCGCGGTGCACGCGGTGAAGAACATCTCCTTCGATATCGGAAAGAAGGAGACCGTCGCGCTGGTGGGCGAGTCCGGCTCCGGCAAGACGGTGAGCGCCCTTTCTATCCTGCGGCTGCTGCCCTACCCGGCGGCGTCTCATCCTTCCGGCGAGATCCTCTACAAGGGGCAAGACCTTTTGAAGATGCGCCAGTCGGATCTGCGCAAGATCCGGGGCGACGAGATCTCCATGATCTTCCAGGAGCCGATGACCTCCCTGAACCCGCTCCACACCATCGAGAAGCAGGTGGCCGAGGTCATGACCATTCATCAGGGCATCTCCGGCAAGGCGGCCCAGGCGCGGGTGCTGGAGCTGCTGGATGCGGTCGGCATCGATAATCCGAAGGAGCGGCTCAACTCCTATCCGCACCAGCTTTCCGGCGGGCAGCGCCAGCGCGTCATGATCGCCATGGCGCTCGCCAACGACCCGGACCTGCTCATCGCCGACGAGCCGACGACCGCGCTGGACGTGACGATCCAGGCCCAGATCCTCGATCTTCTGCTGCGGCTGCGCGAAAAGCTCGATATGGCCATGCTGCTGATCACCCACGATCTCGGGGTCGTGCGGAAGATGGCGGACCGGGTTTGCGTGATGACCAATGGCGAGATCGTCGAGCACGGCCCGACCAAGCAGATCTTCAAGGCGCCCAAGCACGCCTACACCAAGCACCTGCTCGCTTCGGAGCCGAAAGGCAGACCGCCCAAGGCCAATCCTGATGCGCCCGTCATCCTCGAGGCGGACGATCTCAAGGTCTGGTTCCCGATCCGCCGCGGCTTCCTGCGGCGCACGGTCGGCTACATCAAGGCGGTCGACGGCGTCGACGTCGTGGTGCCGGACGGTCAGACCGTCGGCGTCGTAGGGGAGTCGGGCTCCGGCAAAACGACCCTCGGCCTCGCCCTGCTCCGTCTGATCTCGAGCGAAGGACCGGTGGTCTATCTCGGGGATCGGATCGATGGGCTTGAGAGCAAGCAGATGCGGCCCTTCCGGCGTCAAATGCAGATCGTGTTCCAGGATCCGTACGGGTCGCTTTCGCCGCGCCTGTCGGTCAGCCAGATCGTCGAGGAAGGGCTGCTGGTGCAGAAGCGTGGCCTGAGCGCGGAGGAGCGCCGGGCAAGGGTCTCGAAGGCCCTGAAGGAAGTGGGCATCGATCCGGCGACGCAGGACCGCTACCCCCACGAGTTCTCGGGCGGTCAGCGCCAGCGCATCGCCATCGCCCGGGCGCTTGTGCTGGAGCCGAAATTCCTGGTGCTGGACGAGCCGACCTCGGCGCTCGATGTCTCTGTGCAGGCGCAGATCGTGGACCTGCTGCGCGACCTGCAAAAGCGCTACAGCCTCGCCTATCTCTTCATCAGCCACGACCTGAAGGTGGTGCGGGCGCTCGCCAATTCCATCATCGTGATGCGGGATGGCAAGGTAGTGGAGCAAGGCCCGGCGGACACGGTGTTCGAGAACCCGCAGACAGATTACACCAAGGCTCTGCTCGCGGCTGCGTTCGAACTGGAAGCGACGGGCGCGGAAGCCGTCTCAAGCTGAGGTCAATGCTCACGCTTCACTGGCGCCGGAACCGGCCGCCCGAACCGGCGTTCTTCTCTCCGCAAATCTGGAGACGTAGACGGAGCAAATTCACATGCGCGGCGTCGTTCTTTGGCTGGTCGGCATCCCGATCCCCATCATCATCCTGCTTTATCTCTTCCACGTGATCTAAACGGCAGATCCGCCGGCGGTCAGTCCCGGCATCCGCCTCACCTCCATCTCCGCAGCCCCTTCGCTGGCGATGCGTTCGCGCGCGTCTTCCAGGGGTTCGGCAGCCACCGCCATGTGGTGGGCGTTGGCGTGGAGGAGCGTAATGGTGGAACGCATCATGCCGACATGACCGCGCCAGAAGACGAGGTCGCCGCGGCGTAGGTCGGTCAGATCTTCCACGGGCTCACCGAGAGCGTCGCGCTGCATATCCGTGTCCCGCGGGCAATCGAAGCCGGCCGCCTGGAGGGAGAGTTGGACCAGGCCGGAGCAATCGAGGCCGAGGCTTGTCTTGCCGCCCCAGAGATAGGGCGTGCCGAGAAAGGTCTCGGCGAGCGCCACGTAATCTTCCGCCGCGGTCTCGACCGGCTTGGCGTGGCGACCAAACGCATACTCGCCGGTTGCCAGCTTCAGGAACGGCCCTTCCCGGCCCTCAACCGCCAGCAGCGCGTTAATGCTGATGAGGTCAAGCGGCGGGGTCTTGATGTCGGGCTCCGGATAGAGATAGCTCCGCAGGACCGTGAGGCGATGGGTGGGTTCGACGAGGTCCTTCCTCAAGCCCTCCATCTCCAGATAGCCGACATAGCCGTCCTGGAGCTGCGCCCAGCCCCAGCCGTCCTTCTCGTCGAAAACCGTCGCGCGCTCTCCGAAGAGGCCCTCGGTCTCAAGGGGCCCGCCCGGATCGGGCCTTCGCCGCAAGGGCAGATGTGAGACACCAATGCGGTAGAGAGTGCCTTCGACGTAGCGCGGAGCCTCGATGCGGCCGCGCAGATATTCTGCGGCGAGGTCGTCGCGATAGGGATGAAGCCGGGGGTCTGGCGGCCCGTCGGTGGTCACCCTCAGGCCTCCCCCTTATCGAAGGTCTTCTGGAGATAGGCAAAGAGCGCGCGGGCGGCTTGCGGTTCGCCCCCCATCGGCCGGCCGGGCGTCGGCCGGGGTACCCAGCCATAGATGTCGAGATGGGCGAAGTGCTTCGCCTCGCTGACGAAGCGGCGCAGAAAGAGCGCGGCAGTGATCGAACCGGCGAAGGGCCCTTGCGAGATGTGGTTGACGTCGGCGATGGAGCTCTTCAGCCACTCGTCGTACGGCCCCCAGAACGGCATGCGCCAGACGGGGTCGCCGGTATCCGTCCCGGCTTGCTGAAGCGCCTCCGCGAAGCCGTCGTCGTCGCTATAGAGCGGCGGCAGATCAGGACCAAGCGCCGAGCGGGCTGCGCCGGTGAGCGTGGCGAAGGTGACGAGGTAGTCCGGGGCTTCCTCGTCAGCCAGGCTCAAAGCGTCCGCGAGGACGAGTCGGCCTTCGGCATCGGTGTTGCCGATCTCCACGGTCTTGCCGCTTCGGCTCTGGAGGATGTCGCCGGGGCGGAAGGCATTGGCCGAGATATTGTTGTCGGCGGCCGGGATCAGCACGCGCAGGCGTACGGGAAGCTCCGCCTGCATGATGAGGAATGCGGCGGCCAAGGCCGCGGCCGCACCGCCCATGTCCTTCTTCATCAGCAGCATGGCGCTAGGCGGCTTGATATCGAGACCGCCCGTATCGAAGCAGATCCCCTTTCCCACGATGGTTACTTTCGGTGCGTCGGGCTTGCCCCAGGTGAGATCGATGAGCCTGGGCGGCCGGTCGCTCGCGCGCCCGACGGCGTGGATCATAGGGAAGTTGTCGGCGAGAAGATCGCGGCCTTCGGTAACCTTCACGCTGGCGCTGAAGGTGTGACCGAGATCGCGAACCGCGGTCTCAAGCTCAGCCGGGCCGAAATCGTTCGCCGGCGTGTTTATGAGATCGCGGCCAAAATAGAGAGCCTGGGCGAGGGCGACGACCTTTGCCTGGTCGGCCCCGGCGGGAAGCTTCAGTCGGGTGGGCCTCACGCTCTGGTCGGCCTTGTAGCGATTGAAGCGATAGCAGCCGGCGAGCCATGCGAGGCTGGTGAGCTCGGAATCGGAAGTATCGTCGACGAAGGCGTAGTCGCCGGCCGGAAGCAATGCCGGAAGCGCGCCCGGCAGGAACGGGCGGTCCTTCTTCCAGGCGTCTCCGCCCGTGCCGAACAGCACACCGCCGATGGCGCCGCTATCGCCGGGCAGGATCAAGGCCTGGCCGGGCGCGGGCTGCCAGTTCTGGCTCTCGACCCATGCCCGCTGGCCATCGGTCAGCTTGTCGAGGGTGCCGTCTTCGAGAGAGGCGATGAGCCGGATCGGGATCGCTTCCGCGTCCTTGTCGGCGATGAACGTCTTCAGTTGGAGGCCAAGAGCCTCCAGGGTATTCGCTTTATTTGCCATGGATTCCGCAGCGTTGTGGCCGAGCTTGTGCGCGCGCAGCATTAATGGCAGGGCATTGCGGCGATGACAATGGCGACAACAAAAGTGGAGGGCAAGAATGGCTGACCATGGCTACCGGCTGGTGATCGGAGACAAGAATTATTCGTCGTGGAGCCTGCGGCCCTGGCTAGCCATGAAGCATTTCGGCGTGCCCTTCGAGGAGGAGTACATCGTTCTCCGCAGAGGGCTGGAGACGAAGCAATCGATCCTCGATCATTCACCGTCGGGGAAGGTGCCCGCGCTGAAGACCGACGGGTTCCTGGTCTGGGATTCTCTCGCCATCCTCGAATTCCTGGCCGAACGGCACCGGGAGGCCCGCTGGTGGCCCGAGGACGAGCGGGCCCGGGCGGAGGCGCGCGGCGTCTCGGCGGAGATGCATGCGGGCTTCCAGGCATTGCGCAACGATATGCCGATGGATCTGGTGAGCACCCTCCCAACGCCTGAAATCACTGAACCGCTGCAGCACAATATCGCCCGGGTCGTCGCCATCTGGAACGGTGCGCGCAAGACCTACGGCGCCGAGGGTCCGTTTCTGTTCGGGCGCTTCTCCATTGCAGATGCGATGTACGCGCCGGTTGCCACGCGGTTTAAAACCTTTCAGGTGGACCTCTCCGAATTCGGCGATGACGGACGGGCGGCTGAGTATGGCGAGACGATCCTGGCCATGCCGGAAATGGCGGAATGGCTCGCCGGAGCCAAGGTCGAGATGGCCGAACGCTATCCTGACGTTACCTAGGGCCGCACCCCTTTCCATCGGCAGAGTCTTAACGCCGGTTAACTTCTCAAGCCTTTCCAAGTCCTTATGGTTAATTCTTTTTTGACGCGTGTATCAGAAAGTGACGGGAGCGAATGCAGTGAAGCGGCCTCCTCTGCGGCCGCCAACGAGGTCCTTGCATGTTTCCCGTCTTTTCCGAGACCGAAGGTTCCCGGCGTCATTCTTCAGGATCCTGATCCTGACCACGGCCGCCGCGGCCCTGCTTGGAGGCTGCAATAAGACGGCCGGAAATGGGCTGATCGGCGCCAATGGCATGGCTCTTCCGACCGTTAACTCGGCGGCCCTGAGCGGCGATCAGTCGAATCGCGCAAAGGTCGGCCAATGGGCTGCGGCCTATGCCAAGAATCCGAGCGATCCGAAGATGGTGCTCGGCTAC
This sequence comes from Methyloligella halotolerans, assembly GCF_001708935.1. Taxonomy (GTDB): domain Bacteria; phylum Pseudomonadota; class Alphaproteobacteria; order Rhizobiales; family Methyloligellaceae; genus Methyloligella; species Methyloligella halotolerans. The sequence continues at coordinate 110,578 of NZ_MASI01000008.1, read as the reverse complement.
GCCTATGCGCTGAAAGCCACGGGCAACAAGCAGCAGGCGCTCACAGTCCTGAACAGCGGTTTCCAGGCCAATTCCGGCAACGGCGAAATCGCCGCCCAGCTCGGACGAGTGGCCCTTGAGCTGGGGCGCACGGACATTGCCCAGAAGTCCCTCGCCGTCGCCCAGCAGAAAGGCGTGACGGATTGGCGGACGCTTTCGGCCCAGGGCACCCTGCTCGCCAAGAAGGGCGACCACGCGAACGCGCAGCGCTATTTCCAGGCCGCGCTCAAGCAGAAGCCGGATTCGACCTCCGTGATCAACAATCTCGCCCTTTCCTATGCGCTGGACGGGAAGGCAAAGGAGTCCGAGACACTTCTGCGCCAGGCGGTGGCGAGCGGCTCCACGGATAAGCGGGTGCGCCAGAACCTCGCCTTGGTCCTTGGGCTGCAGGGCAAATACAACGAGGCGACCCAGGTAGCTCGGTGGGGACGAGCAAGAAGGAGGCGAACCAGAACGTCGCCTATCTGCGCAATATGCTGAACAATCAGACCCAGGTCGCTTCCGCCGAACCTGAACCCGTACCGGAGCCACCGGCGCGAGATTTCGGTCCGTTCGGCCCCGATGGACATGACAGCAGGCAGGCCGCCTCTCAGCCTGTCCGCATGGCGGCGGCCGAATCTCCGGCGGGCAATGTGCCCGCCCGTCCGGCCGGCCGGCTGCCCCAGAGCCTGCAGACACCATCGAGCCAAGCAGCGATCGAGGCCGAGCGCTCTCAGAGCTCCGGCTCCAGCGTGGCGCCGAAAGGAACGGCGCCGACGCCGGTCGCTTCCCGGAACATTCCGATTCCGGCCAGCGTGGAGCGGCCTGCCGTGGCTATGCGGTACGACCCCAGCGCGAACCAAGCGACCACGGTTGCAAAGAAGAGCGCGCCGCCGCGCACCGCAATCGCCCAGGCCGACCCGGCCCCGACCGTCCAGAGCCCTCCCGCGGGCGCCGTCAACCCTGCCGCCGCGGCCAGCCTGCTCCGCTCGGACGTGCAATAGGCTGACATCGATTTTTACTTAGATGGGGAAGCGGCGTCGTTTGGCGCCGCTTTTTCATTTGCCTGGATTGCCGCTATCGGCGCTCCGGCCATCTTGGCCGGTTAGCCCGGCGAAGATCCCGCGGCCACTCTCCTGGCGAGACGCTTCAGCCCGCGCGTACCTCTCCATCGCCGTGACGGGCGCGGGTGTCCGCTGTCTACTTCCAGACCGCCAGCACCTGGATTACGGCCGGACCAAGGATGACGATAAAGAGTACGGGCAGGAAGAACAGGATCATGGGAACGGTCAGCTTGGGCGGCAACGCGGCCGCCTTCTTCTCTGCCTCGATCATGCGAGCATCGCGGCTTTCCTTCGCCATGACGCGCAGTGCCTGACCGAGACCGGTACCGTATCGTTCGGCTTGAAGCAGACTTGTGCCGACCGCCTTGACCGCCGGCACGCCGGTCCGCTTGCCGAGGTTCTCATAGGCCTGACGCCGCTGGGGCAGATAGGACAGCTCAGCGGTGGTCAGCGCAAACTCCTCGGCGAGTTCGAGGGATTGGGTTCCCATTTCCTGGGAAACCTTGTTCATCGCCGCCTCAATCGACATGCCCGATTGCACACAGATGAGGAGCAGGTCGAGAGCATCCGGGAAAGCCTGGCGGATGGACTTCTGGCGCTTCTGGATGAGGTTGGTGATGAAAATGTTGGGTAGATAGAACCCGATATAGGCCGCGCCGATAGCTATGCAGAACTTCGTGACGCCTCCTAACTGGTACGACGTGACGAAGAATAGATAGAACAATGCACAGCCGAAAGTAACGAGCGGCAGCGTGGCGCGGAAGAACAGGAACGCGACCACGGGGGCCTGACCGCGCAAGCCGGCCATCTTCAGCCGCTGATGGGTTTCCTCCGTCTCCAACGCCTTGCGCAGGTTCAGCCGGTCCACCACCCGCTTCATGAAGGTCCGCGGATCCTGCCGAAGGCGCGCCTCGCGCTGCTGCTCGGCAAACTCCGCCATGCGCTGCTCGCGAAGACGTTCGCGCTCGCCCGCGACGTATTTCATTCGCGAGCCCAACCGGTCGGCGGCGAAGAACGGCATGATGAGCGTCGCTACGGTCGCGAAAGCGGCGATCGCGACGAGAACCATGATGAGGACCTGGCGGTCGAGGAGGAGATAGAGAATATCCATGGTCAGAAATCGAAGTTGATCATTTGACGCATGACGAGCACGCCGAAGAGCATCCAGACGCCGCTTACACCCAGGAGGATATTGCCGATGGGGTCGGTGAACAGCAGACCGATATAGTCTGGCGTCAGGACATAGACCGCCAACATCACCACGATCGGCAGCGCGCCGATGATCATCGCCGAGGCCTTCGCTTCGGCGCTGTAGGCTTTGACCTTGCTTCGGAGCTGCTGACGGGCGCGAAGCACCTGTGACAGGTTCGACAGCGCCTCCGCCAGATTGCCACCGGTCTGGGACTGGATGGCGATGACAATAGAAAAGAAGTTCACCTCCTGAAGCGGCATCCGCTCGTGCATTCTGAGGAAGGCCTGCGGCAGGGGGATACCGACACGCTGCTGCTCAACGATATCGACGAAGGCGCTCTTGACCGGCTCGGAGGCTTCGTTGGCGATGATCTGGAGGCAGTCGCCGAGCGGCAAACCCGTCTTGATGCCCCGGACGATGATGTCGATGGCGTTGGCGAATTCGACGATGAACTGGGTCTGCCGGCGATCAGCAGCCTTGTTCAGCACAAAGCGGGGCAGCCCCACACCTGCGGCGAAGCCGGCCAGCGCTCCGACCCAAAGCGGCGATCCAAGGAGCAAAACCGCGATAAACGCGACGAAGCCCGTCGCAAAGCTCAAGAGATAATAAGTGCGTGGCTTGAAGCTGAAGCCCGCCCGCTGGATACGCGTGCGCAAGTCGATGCGCTTGCGCTCCTTGTTCTTGGCTTCGAGCTCCTTGACCGTATCCTGCACCTGCTTCCGGCGCGTGGACAACGGCTGCTTTGCCGTCTTCTGAAGACGCCGGCTCGCAGCCCCCTCAGACGCGGATGCCAGACGCTTCTGCGCCTGACGGTCTCCGAAATAGGGCGAGATCAGCACATAGGCAAAGATGCCCACACCGAGTGCGACCATGAAGATGATCGCTGTCTGAAAGAGCTCGGAGCTAACCAACGCGCTCTCCCAACGGCCGGCCGGTCTCGTCGAGCACCTCGCCGGCGCTCAGCGCCTCGGCCAAGCGCTTCTCTTCGTTGAAATAGCGCGCGCGTTCGTAGAAGGCCGGGCGGGCGATACCCGTAGTGCGATGGCGGCCGAGGATGCGGCCGCTGGAATCCTCGCCCTCCAGGTCGTAGACGAAGAGATCCTGAAGCGTGACTACGTCGCCCTCCAGCCCGATCACCTCGGTAATCCGGGTGATCTTGCGCGAGCCGTCGCGCATGCGGGAGGCCTGGACGATGATGTCCACCGAGCCGACGATCATCTCCCGGATGGTATGGGCCGGCAGATTGTAGCCGCCCATCAAGATCATGCTTTCCAGACGTGAGATGCACTCTCGCGGACTGTTGGAGTGGAGAGTGCCCATAGAGCCGTCATGGCCGGTATTCATGGCCTGGAGGAGGTCGAACGCCTCCGGGCCACGCACCTCGCCGACGATAATCCGGTCCGGCCGCATACGAAGGCAGTTCTTCACAAGATCGCGCATGCTCACCTGGCCTTCTCCTTCCAGGTTGGGCGGACGCGTCTCGAGCCGAACCACATGGGGCTGCTGAAGCTGGAGCTCCGCGGAGTCCTCGCAGGTGATGATGCGCTCATCGGGCTCGATATAGGCAGTCAGACAGTTCAGCAGGGTCGTCTTACCGGAGCCCGTGCCGCCGGAGATGATCACGTTGCAGCGGACACGGCCGATGATGGCGAGAAGGGTCCGGCCCTCCGGGCTGATGGACCCGTAGCGAACCAGCTGATCGAGGGTGAGCCGGTCGCGCTTGAACTTACGAATGGTGAGGGTCGGGCCATCGATCGCGAGCGGCGGCGCGATGACGTTCACGCGGCTGCCATCGGGAAGACGGGCATCGCAGATCGGGCTCGATTCATCCACGCGCCTGCCGACCTGGCTCACGATGCGCTGACAGATATTCATCAGCTGGCCGTTGTCGGCGAAGCGGATCGTGGCCGGCTCGACTTTGCCGTTCACTTCGATGTAGGTCGTCTCGGCACCATTCACCATGATGTCGGCGATGTCGTCCCGGGCGAGCAGCGGCTCCAAGGGGCCGTAGCCCAATACGTCGTTGCAGATGTCCTCGAGCAGCTCTTCCTGCTCGGCGATCGACATCACCACGTTCTTGATCGCAACGATCTCGCTGACGATGTCACGGATCTCTTCGCGGGCGACGTCCGCGTCCAGCCTTGCGAGCTGGGTCAGGTCGATCGTGTCGATGAGCGCCGTAAAGACCGTGGTCTTGACGTCGTAATATTCTTCGGAGCGGTTGCGCTTCGGCTTATCCGAACGGGGCTGGGCCGATTTCGGCCGGATATCCTCCATAGGCGCGGCGGGCGGTTCGGGCGTCGGCGATCGTGGCTCCAGCAGCGCGGACGCCGAGTCCTCTGCCGCATTTAGCGGGGCAGATTCTAGCGGGCTAGATTCCTGCGGCCCGGCCTCCGCCGGCGGCGGCGCAGCCCGGCGCTCCTCCGCCTCGTGGGCAGGAGTGGGCTTCGGCCGCTCCGGTTCGGACTTTTCGTCCGGCCTGCTGGCATCGGAAAAGCCCTTATTGACGCCCCGCTTACCAAACATCCCTACGCACTCTTACTCAGACCTAGGCTCGAAAGAATGGACCCGAACATCGAAGAGGATTGGGTCCTGTTGTCCACACGACCAGTCAGCCGATACGCCAAAGCCCGGAATTGCTCCGCGGCTTTCGACTTGTCGGAAACCTCTTCGATCATCTGTCCGTTGTTCGCTGCGGTGCCGAACAGAGGCGCGTCAAAATCGATCACGACGGTCGGATCGAGATCCAGCGCCTGCGCGAAATCCTTGATGGAGATTTCGGGCCGCTTCGGCACGCCAACCTGATTCAGCACAAGGTGGGGCGGGCGGTCGTTCACACGCTTCGACTTGAGCTGATCGACGATGTTCTTAGCGTTCCTCAGATTTGCCAAATCCGGGACGCAGTCAGCACCACGTGATCGGCCCGCAGGACGACCTGCTGTGCCCAGTCCGTCCAGATGTGCGGGACGTCCAGAGCCACCCATGGGACATTGCTACGGACGGTATCGAGCACCGTCTCGCATGACGCCGCTTCAATGTCGTGGGTGCGATCAAGAGTCCCCGGCGCGGCGAACAGGCTCAGGTGATCGGAGCAGCGCGACAGAAGACGGTCGAGAAGCACCTCGTCCATGCGTTCCGGCGAAGAGAGCGCCTCGGCAATGCCCTGGATCGGGTCTTGATTGAAGTCCAATCCCGCGGTCCCGAAAGGCAGATCAAGATCGACGATGACGGCTTCGTCCTGGAGGTCCGCCGAGATGGCAAAGGCCGTATTATGGCAGACGGTGCTGGAACCCGCGCCGCCCTTCGCACCGACAAACGCCACGATCTGGCCGACGGGGTCGCTGTCGGGGTTGGCATAGATGTCGGATATGCTCTCGATGATCTGCGCGACGTTCATCGGCGCAACGACATATTCGCTGACGCCGCGCTTCATGAGCTCGCGATAGAGAAGCACGTCGTTGACGTGACCGATGGCGATCACCTTGGTGCCGGGGTCGCACACCTCCGCCAGCCGGTCGAGCTCGGCGACAAGCTCCTGGCCCTTCAGGAAGGACTCGATGACGATCAGGTTGGGCGTGGACGTGCTGCGAAAGAAGGTGACGGCAGCATCGATCCCGCCCATGCGAACATTCACATGAGCCTTAGCAAGGCGCCTGTCCTCGCTCGCCTGCTGGATGGCGGCGGCGGTTTCCTGGTTCTCGCAAAAAGCCTGAATGTTGATACGCGGCACAGGGCGCGCGCGGATCGGCGCGACCTGCTGGGGCTGGCTGGCTCCCTCGTCGTCTTCAGGCTCGATGGAATAGGCGGCGTCGCTGACCACTAATTGCCTCCTCCGCTATCCATGGAGTTGGTCCGCTCAGGCAGAGGTTCCGGGGTCCAATCGGCGCCGGTGACCTCACCGGCGATGTATTTGCCCCAAACGGTGTCGCGCCGTTCGCTGGAGCGCGGCGTCTGATCGGCCGGCTGCACCAGATCGCGCGGATTGGCGACTTGCGCGGCAAGGTTCCGCTGCGTGGCGCAACCCATATTCGGATAAGGCTGATTGTTGGGATCCCAGGCCAGATTCTCAGACCAATCGGGGCATGTCGGCCCCTTCGCGACGAAGCGCTCATAGGTCAGACGAATGGCCCGGGTGGATTTATAGCCCGGCGAATAGCTTTGAAGCACGACAGAGTTCTCTGTGAAGCCGTACCTCCGCAACGCCCGCTTCACGTCGGTGAAGACCGCACGGGTGGCGCGCTCGTCTCCGCCCACAGGCGCGTTGATGACGAGCTGCGAGCCTTTGTTGCGCCGGAAATCGGCCAAGTAGCTGTTGAGCTGGGATTCCTGGCTGCTGGTCATGCCGTAGGAGCCCGCGTAGACCGGAATATCGAGCCGGGCTTCCGCGTTGGAGACCAGGATCGGATGACGCTCATTCGGATTCGACAGCATGAACGGCGCTTCGAAGCGCGGGCCTGCATTCATGCAGCCGGTCAGCGCAGCACTGGACAAGAGCACGGCGAGGAGAGCGGCAGCAGACCGGGCGCTCGCGACCGGCTCGCTGGGGAGTTTCGGGAATCCAGACATTCGTGCGTTCTCCATTCTCACCTACTCGACGATGAACCCGACATCGCCGCCGAATTGAGCCGGCGGGGCGGCTTCCGGCTGGCGGCCGTAGACGCGGTTCATCTGCCCCATGAAATTCGAATTGACGTCGTTGGCCCATGCGAAGCCCTGATCAGGCTGTGTCAGCTCGTTCCTGGACACCGCCTTCGCGATGTACGGCGTCACCATGACCACCAGCTCCGTCTCGTCCTTCTGAAAATCCCGGCTGCGGAACAGCGTGCCGAGGATCGGCAGGTTCTTGAGACCGGGATAACCGCTGATGGTCTGACGCGACTGATCGGAGAGAAGGCCGGCGATGACCAGGGAGCCGCCGCTGGCAAGCTCCACCGTGGTCTCCGCCCGGCGCACCTTGAGCGCGGGGATCGTGAAGCCGCCCGTGACGGCGATGGCCCCTTCGTTGGACAGCTCGCTGACCTCGGTCGAGATCTTCAGGCTGATCCGCCCCTCGGAAAGGACGACCGGCGTGAACGCCAGCCCGACACCAAACTTCTTGAAATCCACCGATGCCGTGTTGGTCGTCGTGTCGACGCCGGTCACGACGGGGAATTCGCCGCCCGCGAGGAAGTTCGCGGTCTCGCCAGAGATGGCGGTAAGGTTCGGTTCGGCAAGGGTGTGGATCAGGCCGTTCTGCTCCAGGGCCTGCATGATCGCCGAAGCACGGTCGCCGCCGCTCGTCCAGTTCACACCGGCAAGCGCCGGGGCGATGGCGCCTTGATTCACGGGAAACGGCATTTCGCTCAGCGCGGCGAACTGGAAGTTTCCGGAGTTCACCAACGTGTCGAGGTTCACGCCGAGCTGCTTGGCGGTGTTGCGCTCCATCTCGACGACGGAAACCTTGAGCATCACCTGCTCTTCGCCTTCGACGGTGATCATGTTGATCACCTTGCGCTGCTCGTTCCCGATGCTGGTTTGGGTGGCGCTGCCGCCCACAGCCTGTGGTCCGTTGAGCGAGGTGTTCGTGACCGCGGGCGCATCCGGATCGTAGGCAATGACGCTGTTGGCGATCTGGCTGGCGCGCGTCGCATCCATGGGCGTCGGGACGCGGCCGGTCAGCAGGATGTTGCCGCCGAAAGCTTCGACCTGGATGCTCGAGCCCGGAATGAGGCGAGCGAGCAGGCCTTCCAGGGCCGTCAGATCACGCTGGATGTTCAGCTCCAGGGTCAGCACCTGGTTGCCGTTCTGGTCGGTGAAGAAGACATTGGCTTCGCCAAGCTGCTTGCCGATGACATAGGCGCGGCGAGAGGTCTGCATCACCGCATCGACCTTGTCCGGGTTGGAGACCATGACGTCGCGAACGGCCACGGGCAGCTCGACCACCATGGACTTGTTGAGACCCAGATTGACCTCGCGGATCGCCGGAACCGAGGCGGCGGAGACTCTTATGAGCGACGCACTCTCCTGGGCGTGCAGCTGGACCGGCATCATTGGTCCAATCGCAATCGCGAGTGCGCATAGGGTGTCGAATGCCTGACGTAAGCGAGCCATTCCGTTGCCTTTTCCTGTTATCCCCCGTGTGGCGCGCATGACGCTCAGTTCACTCCAAAGACTTGAGACGGAAGGCCATATTTGAGCACCTTGACGGAGCTGCCCTTGTCTTCGCTGATGTCCAGGGTCGAGCCGGGCTTGGGCGTATCGGCCAAGCTCCGGAGCGACAGCGAGAGCTGCCCCATGGATTGAGCGAGCGAGAGAATCTCCGTCTGGCGAGGCGTCAACTCGAGGGTCGCGGTGGCACCCGAGGCCACCTTCTCCTCGCCAGTCGTTTCGAGCGTCTGGCCGATCGCCAGGACCCTGACGTTCCGGAGGACAGTCTCGCTGATCTGCTGATCCTTGTTGTTCACCTGCATGCGGCGGGTCAGGATCACGTCCACCCTGTCGTTGGGCAGAATGAAACCGCCGGCGGCGCTCTCCTCGCTGATCGGCGTGGAGATGGCGCGCATGCCCGCAGGCAGGATCGCCGCAAGAACGCCGCCTTCGCCCGGCTTCACGAGCTTCGCGTTGTTGACCGGCTCACCCGACACGAAGGGAGCGCGGGCGACGGAGCCCATAAAATCGGAGATCGCGTCGGGCTGCTTTTCGCGGGTGACGAGCTCGGGCGTAACGCCCTCTTCCGGCCACTGCTGCCATTTGAGGCTGCCTTCCGAAATGGTGTCGCCCAGCTTCAGATCCTTCGCGGTGACGAGAACGTCCTTTGCCCCTACCGTCTTCTCGACGGTCACGGTCTCTGTTTCTGAAACCATGTTGCGCGCGATCATGGCGGCGCCGATCGCCGCCATGAAGGCGATGGCCAGAACGATGATTCTGCCTTTTTTCATTCGAGTGGACTCCTGACGCCCCCTGGCGTTGCGCAACGTGCCCACTCTGCGCCGTCAATTCTCAACGGCGGGTTAATGCCCGTGCCAAATTGGCCGGGCGGGTCCGGAAGCGCCTACAAAAAAGGCGTGCTGCAGGGGAGCAGCACGCCCGATGGAACGCGGCGGTGATGTGGGAGATTGCTCAGCCGGCTAGGGCCATCATGAAGGGGGTCTGAGCGTAGGCGATCAATCCACCCGCAGCGAGAGCGATGCCGTAGGGCACGCCTTCGCGGGGCTCGTGGAGCCGCGCGACCCAGTCCTGCGACATCAGGAAGGCCGGCAGGGGGTAGCTACGGTACATCAGAAGCATGAGCGTGAGCGCGCCGCCGAGGATTGCCGAGAGCATCGTATAGGTCACAAGCGCAGCAGGATTGAGCCAGAGCACCGTTGCGGCAAACAGTTTCGCGTCACCGCCGCCGATCCAACCCATGGCGAACATGCCGAAGCCGATGACAAGGGCCGCAATTGCGAACGCAACCTGGAGACCGATCTCAGGCAACGTGAGACCGACGAGGGGTGCGAGGCAGATGAAGCCAATGACGAGCGCGACCGGAATGCGGTTCGGCACCGTCATTGTGATGAGGTCCATCGAGGCGGCAAGTGCCATGCAGGCCGGAAAGATCGTGAGGATGAGGAAATTCAGGATCACGTCCGAAGGCTCCATGTTTGCTTTCGAGAAGCGTGCCGCGAAAATCGCTGAGGGCGGGTTGCGTACGCCCCGTAAAAAAGAAGCCGCTCCCAATTAAAGGAGCGGCTTCCATAGTCGTCCGGACCGCTGCCCAGCGGAGTTGACCTTGAGGCTTGGCTCGATGCTCGGCCTCAAGGCTTGTCCTTAAGACTTGGCCTTGAGCAGCTCGGTATTGATGTAGGTGAACACGCCGTTCAGGCTGCCGCCGAGCGTATTCACGATGGCAACGATGGCGACGGAGATGCCGGCGGCGATCAGGCCATACTCGATGGCGGTCGCGCCGGACTCGTCCTTGGCAAAACGGGCAACAAGATTCTTCATTTCGACAGTTCCTTTCACAGTTTCACAGCACCCAGTTCGCCGCCCCTGACTGTTGATCGCTTCGGTGCGGCTCGAACTGCGGCCACCATAGAGCTGCCGCGTTACGGTCAAGTTAAACCAAAAGAATAATTCCGAGGACTTATAGTTAACGAATTGTATTCGCCCTCAAGCAGCCCACAATCCCTTGTTATCAGACTAGGTTTTTGAGTCCACGGGCTCGGTAAGGGATGTTTTCGAGATTATTTCTTCTCCCCTGCTGGTTTTGCTTAAATTCTATATTGTCTATTCTTTTCGCACGGCGTGAAAGCCCGGTGCCGGCTCCGACCTGCCAACAAGGCCGTTCGATCGAAAGATCGATGCGCGTCGTCTCGTTCTCGTGCGGATATTTGCCAATCCTTCACCTTTTGGACCCAGGCTTCCCGACCATCGAAGTCGAAAGGATCGCCGTTATGATCGATAAGGCCGGTTACCGGCTCCGCTTCCTCGCGCTAGCAATTTCGCTGAGCGCCCTCTCCTTGGGCTGCGCCGGAACCGCGTATGCGCAAGTTGACGCCAATGTCGACCGCGGTGTGATCGAGGTCGGCCTCGACAGGGCGAGAATGTTGAAGCTCGATCAATCGGCGGCGGAGATCATCGTCGGCAATCCTTCGATCGCCGATATCTCGGTTCAGAACGCCAAGCTCCTCGTGGTCACGGGGAAGTCGTTCGGCAGGACCAACCTGATCGTTGTGAATGCGAAAGGGGAGGTCATTCTTGAAAGCGATCTGACCGTTAGCGACCCCTCGAAGGGTATGATCACCGTGCACCGCGGCGCCAATAACAACGAGACTGTCTATTGCGCGCCGAAATGCACCTCGTTGCCGGCGATAGGCGATACCAAGGAATACTTCGAGCGCGTTCAGGGGCAGATCGGATCGAAGCAAGGCATGGCGCAAGGGAGTGCCGGTCCCCAGGGCGCTCAGTAGGCCGCCGCGCCGAGCGTTCGGAAAGCAAAAGGCCGGAGCGGTACTCCGGCCTTTTCGTCTTCAACACTCTTACAGCCTAAGCGAGCGCTCGCTACCGCGCGATCCGGAGCTCACCCAGCCCTTGGGCGATATCCTGAAAGATCCCCGCGAGCTGGGAGTTGCTCGGCGAGTTGTACGCCATATCCGGCTCCGTGGCGCAGTTCCGCAGCAAGGTCTGAACGTTGCCGCTGACCTGAAACCCGATGGTGTAGAGCCTGATCTTCTTGTCCTTGATGTTCGAGCAAACCGTCAGGGTCTTCTGATCGAGAGTGGAATCTGCGTTTGAGCCACTCGTGTTGCCCAGATGTCCTTCCGCGGCGTAACCGAAGGCATTGTAATTGGAATGGTTGTGACCATTCCTGTTGCTGCCACCGTTGACGCTATTCTCGCCGTCGGTCAGGAGCACGATGGCCTTCACCCAAGTCTCGTCATCATAAGGAGCGCCCTCGGTGAACGGCGCGTTATCCGATATTGCCCGCCAGCCCCAGAGAAGGCCGGCCGGTATCACCGTGCTGCCGTCAGGGTTCAGCGCGTTGATGGCGTTCAACACCGTGTTCTTGTTATTGGTCATCGCGGTGACAGGGTTCGGCGGGCACAGATAATTGGGCCCTGGCGCATTGCCGCCGACCGAAGCATTTTGATACTTGTTGGTCATGCGCTGGATCTTCGCGGGATCCGTCGTCTCAGGCTCGCAGACCTTCCAGAACCAGACGACTCTGCAGGTCTCCGGGACCTGATCGGCCAGATAGTTGTTCACATAGCCGCCGGAGTCCGGCTCGTCTGGCGCAAAATACGGCGCAAACAGCGTTTCCTTATTGCTGTTGGTGGGGGTGGTATCGGTGAGCTCGTACGGCGTGGCGCGCTCGCGCACGCACCCACCCCAGCTGCGGTTGCGAAGCTGGCTGTAGAGGGTCCACGTGTTGTCGCCGGGGTTGAAGTCCTCAATCGCAATTGAGGATTGGCCGCTTCGGTCGAGCCACGGCGAATTGCTCATATTTGCGCCGACATTGACGGCAGCCGAGAACGGAACGACGCCGATCTTCAGCGTGTCTGAGGTACTTTTACCGTCGAAGAGGGTGTTCACCATCTCGCGGGCAGCGCTCTTGAGGGCGTCCATCTTGCCGCCGCTGCCCATGGAGCCGGTGGTATCCAGGACGAGCACGAGTTCGATGTTGCGCTCCTCTTTGGTGACCATGGTCTCGGCGCCGACATCCATCTTCTTGAAATTCGCCAGCTTCATGAAGGTCGTGGGCACCTCTCCCGACACCGAGACGAAGATATTGTTGTCGTTGTCGAAGCGGACTTTGACCTTTCCGGCCGTTCCCAAGGTTTCCTTCGGATAGTTCGCGTCGAAAAATTCCTGAGCCTTGGCTTCCATCTGAGGCTGAGTCAGATCCGGCCACGAGCCGATCGCGAGCGCGGCAGCGTCCGTCGCCTCGCTCATCCGATCGCGCACGGAAAGCGCCCGGCCATAATCGACCGCGATTCCGACCGCCAGAAGGATCGGGATCAGTGCAACTCCGAACAGGATGGCGACGTTGCCGCCACGCGCTTTCACGAAGTCCCGCACGAGGCGGAGCAATGCGTTGGTGTTCATATAGGGTACCCAGTTTTCGCCGATCATTCAGTCTCTAGGCGGCGATCCGACGGCCCTACCTTAGATACTATCCCCTTAATCCAGGTAATTTATCTCGATGAAAAAAGACTATAATTCTCATAAAATTTTACTCTAATGTATTAAATAGTTTTTCTAGCTGCTTCTTTCTCGTTTATCGCCCCTTAATTCTCTTCCTATACTTATCTTCTCTTGTGCATATTCCACGGGATAAATCCGAAGCGAGCAATGAAGCCTTTTTGGTCGAAAAAAACACCCCGGCGCGGCTTTCTGAGAAATCGAGAGGGCGCTTCCGCGATCGAGTTCGCGATTGTCGGTGGGCCGTTCCTCCTGTTGCTGATCGGCCTGTTCGATATCGGGCTCATCTATGCGGGCAATACCGCGCTGGATCAGACCGTCGCCGAAGCGGGCCGGTTCATCCGGACGGGGCAAGCCCAGCAATGGGGCGAGGCGGCGTTCCGGAAGCGGGTGTGCGAGGAGCTGGGCCCTCTGCTCTCGTGCCAGTATTTGCATTTCGACGTGCGGACCTTCGACAACTTCCAGGCCGCCCAGCTGACAGATCCCTTCGACAACAAGGGAAAGCTCAAGGAGCAGTTCAGCTACGACCCGGGCACGCGAAACGAGGTGGTGGTCGTCCGCGCCTTCTACGAATGGCCGATCCTCAAGAACTTCCCGGTCGCGTTCGGCTTCGGAAACAGTGAGCGGCTTCTCGTGGCCACAGCGGCCTTCCGCAATGAACCGTTCTGAGGGAGCTTCGATGCTACGAGGGCTTAAGCGAACTGTCGGGACCTGCCGGTGCAAGGTCGATACCGTTCTTCGCGAGGTGCGCGGCACGGCGGCGATCGAGTTCGCGCTCATCGTCCCGCTGATGTTCGCTCTTTATGTCGGGGCGGCAGAAATCGGCAACACCTTGACGGCAAGCCGGCGAACGGACCAGGTCGCCTATTCCGCGGCCGACCTTGTGGCCCAGGCGAAGACCGTCTCGCGCAATGACTTGAAAGACATCACCGAAGCGGCGGGCAGCATCCTCGCCCCCTATTCGACCGACGCTCTGAACATCGTCCTCACGAGTGTGGTGGCAGACAGCAGGAACCGGCCAAAGGTCGTCTGGAGCTGTGGCTACAACGGCGGCAAGGCTCGCGGCACCGGCGACAATTTCGCTCTGCCGACGGGCCTCACGACAAACGGCAGCAGCGTCATTGTCGCGGAGGTCGAGTATGCGTACACGCCGCTATTGGGCATACAGGACACCTTCAAGCCGTTCACCATGACCCGCACCTTCTACACGCGACCGCGGCGGTCGGCCGAGGTGGTGAAGTCGGACAACGGCTGCTGACGCTAAGGCCGTGAGGGCGCCTACTGGTTGCCGCCCTGGATCTTCACGCCTCCTAGGAAGCGGCCCAAAGCATCGCCCACGGGCTTGTCCTTGAACTTCTTCTGGATCACGTCGCCCAGCTTGTTGATGGTCTTCGAGGCCGCCTCGGGATTGTTGAACAGTCCGGCGACCTCGGGCCGATAGGTGGGATTCTCGAAGGGTCCCTGAATCCGGATCGGGATGGTCAGGCCGACGAGATCCTTCGCATCGCCCATGCCTTCCGGCGCTGCGACGAGCTCGGGATTGGCGAGGATGTCCATGGTGCCGGACGGAATGTCCACCGTGCCCTTGGCGCCCACCTTCAAATACTGGCTGACCAGCTGAAAATTGTTCGTCTGGGCGATGCCCTTACGCATGGTGAAGCTGCCGCCGAGGCTGTCGAACTTGGTGCTGCCGCCCTTTACCTTGGGAAGCTGGCCCTGATTCACCTGGGCGAGGATGCCGGTGATGTCGATACCCTCAACCGCGCCTTGGCTAACCAGGATATTGCCGTTGCCGGTGAGCGAGGATTTGATCGCCTCGGCCTCCTGGCCCTTGCCGTTCAGCTTGAAGATCACCTTGATCTTGCCGGAGAGCCGATCGAACTCGGCCGCGTCGGTGAGGAACGGCTTCGCGTCCACGCGATCGAGATTGAGATTGGCGGAGAAGACCGGCACGGCCGGGTTCTGATCGATGATCAGCTTGCCGCGACCTTCGCCGCCATAAAGCTGCATGCCGCCGAGATTGGCAGTGAGAACGCCGTCGCGGAAGGCGAAGGAGAGCGCGCTCGGGCCGATGGTGATGTTATCCACCCGGGTCTGGCGGACGTTCACGTTCACGTCGGCATCGATGGGCGAAGGCTCCTTGGGCTGGGTCGCACCGGGCTGCATTGCCGCCGCGGGATCGTCCTGGGGAGGCGTTTCCGGGAAGTCGTTTGGAAAGGCGTTGCCGCCGCCGCTCGGCTGGCCGCCGCTCTGGTTCACGATCGGCTCCGGCGCCGGACGCTTCGGAGCAGCTTGACGGCCGGCACTTCCGCCCTGAGGCAGGAAGGGCGTAACGTTCAAAAGCTCGATGGCGAGTGCGGCGCGAAGATGGGGCTTCGGGCTATCCAGATGAAGCGCCGCCTGGCCCCGCCCCTTGGTGTCGCCGAGCTGGAAGGCGAGATTGGATAGGGTGGCGCCGGCGAAGCTCCACTTCACTTGGCTGCTGATCTCACCGGGGATAACCGGTTTCGCCGGCTGCCCGCCATCGGGCGTCCAGGCGATGACGTCCTTGAAGGAGGAGGCCGTGCCCTTGAAGACGCCGCTGGCGCTCGGCTCGGGCTCGGGAACGACCGCGCCCTCGAACTGCCCCTTGAATGCGTCGGACGATAAAACCAGCGCGACATCGGCCTGGCGTCCCGCTCGGAGCGCCCCCGCCGACGTCAGGGTGAGATCGTAGTTCAGGGTCTTGCCCTTCAGCTGGAAGTCGCCGGTGGAGCGAAGCGGCTCGTCGATATGGGGCATCTGAAGCGAGGCATTGATGTGCTCGATCTCCCGGTTCACCTGGCCTTCCTCGTCGAGAATGCGGACGGTACCGTCTTCAATCTCCACCTCCCGCAGACGGACGTCGCTCGTATCGTCATCGCCGGTGGCTGCCAGGGCCATGGAGCCCTTTGCGAAACGTGGCTCTTGCGGAGCCGGAAGGGATGCCCGGCGCGTCTTTTCAGGAACCGAACCTTCGCTTCGCTGCTGGGGCGCGGTCTGCGCGCTGCCAGGCCGGACCGTTATCAACGGCTTCTCAAACAGAACGTAGCGCGCATCCACGCGCTGGCTGATGAGCTCGAAGAGATCGAGGGTCACCTCGAGGCGGCTCACATGGAGATCGATCGCCGTGGAATCGGTGCCGGGATCCCTCAGGGTCGTGTCGGTGAGGACCATCTCCGGATTGGGCAAGAACGTGAGGGACGCCTCGCCGTTGACGATGAGCTCACGTCCGGTCTGCTGCTTAATGCGTTCGGCCACGCGGGACTGGATGGCCTCCGGAGAGACGAAAATATTGGCGGCGATCAGCACAAGCACGATCACCGAGAAAAGACCGCCGAGAATTTTGAGGAAAAGCTTCATGGGGAATCGATGCCGCGCACCGTCGAATATGTCTGAAAGGGGAGCGCCAAATTAACGAAAGAATTGCGGTTAGAATAGGTGTGCGTGTCTCGACGCTCATGGCAGGCGCCCCGAGGGCGGCAGCCTTGCGGTATTTCACGGGTTTTCATCACAGAAAAAGCGGCCCCAAAACCGCTAGCGGTCCGCTGCTGGGAAGCAAGCGGACCGCCGCACGGTTGAGATGAGGAAGCGAAGGACTCGCCCCATTGGGCGGGGCTAGTCATGGGCGCTTCGGGGCGTCAGGGCTGGGATACCCGTCAGCCTTGTCAGGACCCTAGCCCAGCGATTAACATGCATGAAGTGAAACCTTTTCAGATGAATTATTGCACCCCATGCATCTTCGTGAAGTTGACGCCAATCTCCTCGTTATCCTCGATGCCCTCCTGACCGACGCGAGCGTCACGCGCGCTGCCGAGCGCCTCGGGCGCAGCGCGTCCGCCGTCAGCCATGCCCTCGCGAAGCTCCGGGAGATCTTCTCCGACGAGCTGTTCGTCCGGGCCGGCCAGCGCCTCGTGCCGACCGCGAAGGCGCAGGAGCTCGCGCCGACGGTGCACGTGATCCTTGCGGGCATGGAGAGCCTGCTCCGCCAGGACAAACCGTTCGACCCCACCCTTGCGGACCGGGACTTCTTCGTCGCGGCCTCGGAAGCCGGCGAACTGATCATGGTGCAACCGCTGCGCCGGCATCTGGGGGAGGCCGCACCGAATGTGCGCGTCGGCTGGATGGCGGGAAGCGGCGAGGACTCCATCGAGGCCTTGCGGAACAGCCGGTGCCATTTCGCAGTCGACCTCGAATCCACCTCGATTCCGGCCCCCGACATCCGTTCGTCCAAGCTGTTCGACGATCATCTCGTGGTGCTCGGGCGACCGGGACATCCGCTGGGGGGCAAGCGGCCCAGCGCGGAGGACTTCGCCCGGGCAACCCATGTCGCGGTCAACGCGCTTCCCGCCTACGATCTTCTGGCCCGGAAATTTGCGGAGTCCGGCCGGCTCCTGGCGCCGCCGGAAAAGGTATCCTCGGTCCTTGTGGGCCTGCTACTCGCGTTGAACAGCGATGCACTCCTGACTGTGCCGACGGCGCTGGCGCAAATTCTGGAAAAGCAGTTCGCGCTCATCCGGATCGCCCAGCCTCTCGATCCGGTCGGCCTTCCCGTGCGGCTTCTGTGGCATTCCAGCTATGACCGGGACGAGTGCCACCAATGGGTGCGGGGCGAAATCGCCAAGCTGGTCGGCGACCGGACTGGGAGCGCAGTTGAGCCTGCAGGCACGGCGTAGATTTTTGCGTTGCGCAGCGCAGTCCCACTAGCGCCTGTCACATCGCTCAATTAGCATGCGAGCCAGGTCCCCGAGCGGTGGCCGGTCCGGTCTTCCGCCTTGCCGAGAGGGACCCTCCGGAGGATCCGCATGCCTGCTCTCGCCCGCGCCACGCTGCTGGTGCTTCTCATCTCCTGCTCGACGTTCTTCACCACCGTCGCCCCTGTATCGACGGCGTTCGCAGACCCGGCCATCTATCAGAACGACGCGCTCGACGACGACGCGATCAAGCTGGAAGCCCAACTGAAGGACGAAGCGAGCAGCGTGAGCGCTCCCGCCCTCGCGCTGCAGAAGCAGGCGGATGCGGCGCTGAGCCAGAAGGATTTCGCCGGCGCCGCCCGACTCTACAGTCAGATCGTGGCGCTGGAGCCGAACGACGCGCGGAGCTGGCGACGCTACGCGGACATCCTGCTGCGGGTGGAACCGGAAGGCGGCGATGCCTACACGCTCCGGCAGAACGCGACGACAGCGGCGTATATCGCTTATCGGCGCGCGGCGACGAAAGACGATCAGGCCGATGCGCTGGTGACTTTGGCCAACAGCTACGGCAAGCGGCAGGAATGGCGGAATGCGCTGAATGCCCTGAAGGTCGCGCTGGCCGTCCGCGAGACGGAGAATCTGCGCCAGATCTATTCCCAGCTGCGGGAGAAATACGGGTTCCGGGTCACGGATCACAGCATCGACGCCGATGCCGCTTCGCCGCGCGCCTGCTTCCAGTTCTCGGAGGCCCTGCCGGATCGTGCCGACTTCTCCCCTTTCGTCGTGGTCGAGGGCGAGGAGAAGCCCGCCCTTTCGGTGGACGACCAGCAGCTTTGCGTCGACGGGCTGAAGCACGGCGAGACCTATCACATCACCCTGCGGGAAGGCCTGCCGTCGGATATCGACGAGTCCCTTCTGAAGCCGGCGGAATTCGACATCTATGTGCGGGATCGGGCGCCTATGGTGCGGGTCTCGGGCAAGAACTACGTGCTGCCGAAGACCGGCCAGCAGGGCGTTCCGCTGATCAGCGTGAACACGGATAAGCTGGACGTGACGGTCTACCGGATCGGCGACCGCAACCTGCTTAATTCGGTTCTCGGAAGCGACTTCCAGACGAATCTCTACCCCTACTCCCTCAGCGAGATCGCCGACACGGAAGGGGCGAAGATCTGGGAAGGCACGCTCGCGGTCGAGAAGACGCTGAACCAGGATGTGACCACGAACTTCCCCGTTACGGAGGCGGTGCCGGATCTGAAGCCCGGCGTCTACGTGATGTCCGCGGAGCCGGCGGACGGGCCCGACGCGGATTACGAGGAGATCGCCACCCAGTGGTTCATCGTTTCCGATCTCGGCCTCACCGCCTATTCGGGAGATGACGGGATTCACGCCTTCGTCAACTCCCTGGCGACCACCGAGCCGGTCGGCGATGTCGAGCTGCGCCTGATTGCCCGCAACAACGAAGTCCTGGCCCGGGTGAACACGGACGAGGCGGGCCGCGCCACCTTTGCGCCCGGCCTGACCCGCGGCGAAGGCGGCCTGGCGCCGGCCATGCTGGTCGCCTCCCAGAAGGGGGTCGATTACGGCTTCCTGAGCCTTAAGGGTTCACCGTTCGACCTGACCGATCGCGGCGTCGAGGGGCGCGCCCTGCCCGGCGCCCTCGATGCCTTCGTGTTCACCGAGCGCGGCGTCTACCGGACGGGCGAGACCGTGCATGTGACGGCGCTACTCCGCGATGCTGTCGGCGAGGCGGTCCTGAACACGCCGTTGACTCTTGTGGTCACGCGGCCCGACGGCGTCGAATACAAGCGCCAGGTGGTGCAGGACGAGGGGATCGGCGGGCGCGATCTCGACGTGCCGATCATCGGTTCGGCGCCGACCGGCACTTGGCGGGTGGCAGCCTACGCCGACCCGAAGGGCGACGCGATCGGCGACGCCAGCTTCCTGGTCGAAGACTACGTGCCGGACCGCCTCGAATTCGATCTGGCATCGGCGAGCCCGGCCATCGCGCCCCGCGAGCCGGCCGAGATTACGGTGGACGGCCGCTTCCTCTACGGCGCCCCGGCTTCGGGCCTGCCGCTGGAAGGTGAAGTGACGATCTCCGAGGCGGCTGAGCGTCCGGGCTTCGCCGGCTATCAATTCGGTCCGAACGCGGACGAGGATTCGGGCGCGAGCACCGAGATCATGCCGCTGGAGGAACTGCCGGCAACGGACAAGAGCGGCAAGGCGACCTTCCCCGTCACCCTCCGGAACGTGCCCGACACCGGACATCCGATGGAGGCGAAGATCGCCGTTCGCATGTCGGAGCTGGGCGGGCGTGCCGTGGAGCGCGATATCACCCTGCCCATCACGCCCGACGATGCGATGATCGGGGTGAAGCCCTTGTTCAAGGAAGCGTCACTGGCGGATGGCGCGCAGGCCGAATTCCAGATCGCGATGGTGGGGCCGGACGGCGCTCCCCAGGAGGCGAAAGGCCTCGAATGGCAGCTGCTCAAGATCGACAGCAAGTACCAGTGGTACCGCCAGAACGGTTATTGGAGCTACGAGCCCATCAAGGTCACCCGCCGGGTGGCCAGCGGCACCGTGGACGCCGCGGCCGACATGCCGGCCAAGATCGGCGCTCCCGTGACCTGGGGCCGCTACCGGCTGGAGGTTTCGAGCCCCGAGGCTTCAGGCCCCTTCACCACGATCGGTTTCGACGCCGGGTTCTATGCGGAAGCCAGCGCCGACACGCCGGACTTTCTCGAGGTGGCCCTGGATAAATCCGAATATCGTCCGGGCGACACGATGACCGTAGCAGTGACCGCCCGGAGCGCAGGCCAGGTGAGCCTGGCCGTGATGGGGACGGGCAAGCTGCTCGCCACCAAGACGGAAGATGTCGAGCAAGGCACTGCCCAGATCCCGCTCGAGGTCGGCGAGGACTGGGGGACCGGCGCTTATGTGGTCGCGACCCTGCGGCGGCCGCTCGAGACGGAAGCCAAGCGGATGCCCGGCCGATCCATGGGGCTCGCCTACTTCTCCATCGACAAGGCCGCTCATACGCTCGATGTCAGCCTGGACCTTCCGGAGAAGGTCCGGCCCGAGACCACACTGCGGGTGCCGGTGAAGATCGCCGGGCTCGCAGGCGGCGAGACGGCACGTGTCGTCGTCTCGGCGGTCGATGTCGGCATTCTCAACCTAACCAATTACGAGCCGCCCGCGCCCACGGACTATTTCCTCGGCCAGCGTCAGCTCTCCATGGAGATCCGCGATCTCTACGGTCAGCTGATCGACGGCATGCAGGGGACGAAGGGCCAGATCCGCACCGGCGGCGACTCGGGCGGGGCCGAAATCTCCGGCAGCCCGCCGACACAGCCGCCGCTCGCCCTCTATTCCGGCATCGTGACCGTGGACGAGAACGGCGAAGCCGAGATCGAATTCGATATCCCAGGCTTCACCGGGACCGCGCGGGTCATGGCGGTGGCCTGGAGCGACACCCAGGTCGGCGAGGCCAACGGCGACGTGCTGATCCGCGATCCGGTCGTGGTGACCGCCACTCTGCCACGCTTCCTGCTGATCGGCGACCAAAGCACGTTGCGGCTCGATCTCGACAATGTCGAAGGCGCGCCCGGCGATTATCAGGTCACCGTTTCCTCGGAGGGTCCGGTCGGCGTTACCAAGCCGGAAGCCACCGTCAGCCTGGACGAGCAGCAGCGGACAGGACTGAGCCTGCCGATCGCCGCGACGGGCGTGGGAGACGCCGTCCTAACGGTCGCCGTCACGGGACCCGAGGACTACGTGGCACGGCGGGACTATGCGGTGTCCGTGAAGCCCGCGACTCAGATCATGTCGCGGAGGACGGTGCAGTCCTTGCCGCCGGGCGGGAGCGTGGAGGCCTCGGCGGAGCTGTTCGCCGATATCGTGCCGAATACCGGGCAGCTTGCGATCTCCGTGACGCCTTGGGCGTCGCTCGACGTGGCGACGCTCGTGCAATCCCTCGACCGCTATCCGCTCGGCTGCACGGAGCAGATCATCAGCCGGGCCATGCCGCTGCTCTATGTCAACGAGCTGGCGAAGAAGGCGAAGCTGACGGCGGACAGCGCCATCGACGAGCGTCTCGACAAGGCGATCCAGACGGTGCTGGCACGCCAGGCGCCGGAGGGCGGGTTCGGTCTTTGGGGGGCGTATGACACCGACCCCTGGCTCGACGCCTATGTGGTGGATTTCTTCACCCGGGCGCGGGCGCAAGGCCACTCCGTGCCTGACGACGCTTTCCGCCTTTCTCTGAACCGGCTGCGAAATTATGTGAGCACCGCACCGGACGTGGACCGGGACGGCGGGCTTTCCCTCGCCTATGCCCTCTATGTGCTGGCACGGAACGGAACGGCGCCGGTGGGCGACCTGCGCTACATCGCCGATACCAAGCTGGGCGCGCTGGGCACGCCAGCAGCCAAGGCGCAGATCGGCGCGGCGCTCGCCATGCTGGGCGATCGCATTCGTGCGGAAAAGGCGTTCCGGGCGGCGCTCGGCGCTCTGCCGGAGAGCCCCGAATCCGAGCCTGGCCGGCAGGATTTCGGCTCGCCGCTGCGGGATGCCGCTACCGTTGTGACCCTTGCGGCGGAGGGCGATGCGCCGAAGCCGCTGCTGGTGAGCGCGACGGCCAGGATCGGCCCGGCCCGCAAGCTGGTGAAGCGCACCTCTACCCAGGAGGACGCCTGGCTGATCCTTGCGGCCCGCGCGCTGGGCCAGGAGGAGATCGCGCTTTCTGTAAACGGCGAGACGGCCAATGAACCCGTCTACCGCAATATCAGCGAGCTGGAGCTTTCCGGCAATCCGATCACGGTATCGAACCAGGGCGATGCCCCGGTCGATGCGGTGCTGACGGTTTCCGGCGCGCCCTTCGCGGCAGAGCCCGCGGCCGATCAGGGCTTCCAGATCGAACGGAGCTACTACACGTTGCAAGGCGCACCCGCGGACCCGACGACGGCGACGCAGAACCAGCGCTTCGTGGTGGTCGTGCGGATCACCGATCCCCAGCCGCAATTCGCCCGGGTCGCACTCATCGACTACCTGCCGGCGGGCTTCGAGATCGACAATCCCCATCTCGTGAGTTCGGGAGAGGCCGACTTCGAATGGATCCCGGATGCGACCGATCCGGTCCATCAGGAGTTCCGCGACGACCGCTTCACCGCGGCCTTCGACCGGACGTCGGACAGCAACGCGGTGTTCTCGGTCGCTTATGTGGTGCGGGCGGTGTCGCCGGGCGAGTACGTGCTGCCCCAGGCCCATGTGGAGGACATGTATTCCCGCGACCGCTTCGGGAATACGGGCACGGGGAAGATCTCTGTGAAGGCCGCCAAGTGAGCGCGGTGAAGCCATGCTCCGCCCTCTGACAGCCTTCGCCCTCGGTGTCCTGTTCACCGGCGCGATCGCGGCGGGCGCGGCCACCGGGTTGCGCGACGGCCTCGGCCCGCCCCCGCTCGGCGAAGAGATCGCGCTTTCCCCCATCGTGGTGGACCGGCACGGCGCCCTGCTCCGTCCCTACACCACCAAGGAAGGGCGCTGGCGTCTGCCGACGGAGGCGAAGGCGGTCGACACCCGCTTCCTCAGCGTGCTGCTCGCCTACGAGGACAAGCGATTCTTCCGCCACCAGGGGGTGGATGTGCTGGCCATGGCGCGGGCGGCCGGCCAGCTTGCGACCCACGGGCGGATCGTCTCCGGAGGCTCCACCATCTCGATGCAGCTGGCCCGGCTGCTGGAGCCCCGGGACGAGCGCTCATTGGGCGCCAAGATCCGTCAGGTCTACCGGGCGCTTCAGATCGAGCGGCAGCTGACGAAGGAGCAGATCCTCACCCGCTACCTGACGCTTGCCCCCTATGGCGGCAACATCGAGGGCTTGCGTGCGGCGAGCCTCGCCTATTTCGGCAAGGAGCCCCGACGGCTCTCCCTGGGTCAGGCGGCACTCCTGGTGGCCCTGCCCCAGGCGCCGGAGGTCCGGCGCCCGGACCGCGCGCCCAAGGCAGCCCGTGCGGCACGGGACCGGGTGCTCGACCGGATCGCCGAAACGGGGATCTTCGCCGACTCGGAGATCGTCCGGGCGAAAGCGGAGACGGTCCCGGAGGGGCGCTATGCCATGCCCATGCTGGCGCCGCATGCGGCCGATGACGCCATGGCCGCCGCGCCGGAGACGCGTATCCACACGCTGACGCTGGAAAGAAGCTTCCAGGCCCGGCTCGAAGCGCTTGCCGAGAAGGGGGCGGACAAGATCGGCCCCGATGCCTCAGTCGCCATCCTGGTGATCGACAACGAGACGGGGGAAGTGCGGGCGCGGGTCGGGACACCCGACTATTTCAACGCCCGCCGGGCCGGCCAGGTGGATCTGACCCGGGCGGTGCGCTCGCCGGGCTCGACGCTCAAGCCCTTCATCTATGGGATGGGCTTTGAAGACGGTCGCATCCACCCCTCCACCCTGATCGCGGACCGGCCGGTGCGCTTCGGCGCCTACGCGCCGGAGAACTTCGACATGCAATACCAGGGCACGGTCACGGTGCGCCGGGCCCTGCAGCTTTCCCTAAACGTGCCGGCCATCTCGGTGCTCGAGGCCGTCGGGCCGGACCGGCTGGTCTCGCGTCTCGGGGGTGCCGGCACGACGCTGATCCTGCCGGAGCACGACAATCCTGGCCTGGCGCTGGGCCTCGGCGGGGTGGGCGTGACCCTGACCGATCTGACCCAGGGCTTCAGCGGTCTGGCGCGGCTCGGGACCGTGCGGCCCGCGGTGGAACGGGAAGACGCGCCGCGGCTGCCGGAGCGCCGCCTCCTAACGCCTGTCGCGGCCTGGTATGTCGGCAACATCCTCAAGGGCGCACCACCGCCGGAAAGCGCCGCACCCGGTCGCATCGCCTTCAAGACGGGCACGAGCTACGGCTACCGGGATGCCTGGGCGGTCGGCTATGACGGGAAGTATACGATCGGCGTCTGGGCCGGCCGGCCGGACGGCGCGCCGGTACCGGGCATCGTCGGGCGCATCACGGCCGCGCCGATCCTGTTCGACGCCTTCGCGCGGGTGGAAGAGACGCCGGCGCCTCTGCCGAAGCCGCCGGAGGGTGTGTTGAGCGCAAGCTCGGGCGCGCTGCCGCCGCCCTTGCAGCGTTTCAGCGCGGATCCGGTGGCGGCGGAGGACGTGACACCCACGCTGAAGATCCTGTTCCCGCCGGACGGCGCCAGTCTCGCGCTGTCCTCCATGGATGGGGCCCTCGACCCGGTGGCGGTGAAGATCGCCGGCGGCAAGCCACCTTTGACCATGCTGGTGAATGGCGCGCCGCGCTCCGTGAGCCGGCCGGGCGAGACATTGTTCTTCGAACCCGACGGGCCGGGCTTCACCCGCGTCACGGTGACGGATGCCCAAGGCCGCGCCGATAGCGTGCTCGTCCGGCTGCAATAGCCTCTAATCTTTGTCGACGTGCTCCGGCTTGCCTTTGCGCTTCGTGGAGGCCATTTCATCCAGCTCCTTCTCGGACATGGAGTCGTACATCTCCTTCGAGGCGCCCTGGAGGTCGCTGACCTTCGTCTCGCCGCGTTTGGCGGCCAGGGCCGCGCCGGCAGCTTGCTGTTGTGCTTTCGATTTCGCGGGCATTTCGTTCCTCCTCACAATTCGGACCCTCTTATAACTTGCGGCCCCGGGGCCCGGGTTCCGGCCCGGCCTCCTCCCAGACAGCGAAATCCCAATTGGGACAAGACGGGGGCAGATGATGCACAAGATGTCGCAGCTCGTCCTGCTTCGCGATCCGAAGATATGAACGATTTCAAGACTTGCCGCTTTCTTTGAGTTGCTTGGTTACATTTTGGTAGGACGCAGATTTGCCGCCCTTTCGCCGTGGGGCCTTCTCGATCCGGGCGCTAGATTCCCTGGTCTCCGACGGAGACATGCCGGCGCTTTCCCGCACCGGCAAACCAAGGAGTAAGGACGATGAAAAAGTATGTGATCGCAGGTTTGGTGCTCGCCGGATTTTCGTCCCCTGCATTCGCCGCCAGCTATTGGGTGGCGCAAGGGGCGAACCATCACTGCGAGATCACGACGACGCAGCCGGGCGGCAGCATGAAGGCCCTTGGCAGCGCCTACTCCAGCCGGGCCGACGCCAAGAAGGCAATGAAGTCGGCCACCGAATGCAAGGCGTAGCCAGCGCCTAGCATTTCATCCGTCCGGGTTCCTCCATCGCCTGGACCGATGCGTACGAGCCGTCCCGCAACGCGCCCCCTCTCCCCCCGTCTCGGCCGTTGCGGGGCGGCTCTTCGCCTCCAGTCTTCTTCAGCCTCCCTGGCCTGCCCCATGGATTTCGAGGGTTGACGGAAAGGCCTTGCTGCCCAACAAACGCGGCATGACAGACGGCCCGACGAGCAAGACCCTGAAGCTGCACGTGAAGACGTTCGGCTGCCAAATGAATGTCTACGATTCCGAACGCATGGCGGAGGCGCTGGCCCCGGCCGGCTATGCCCTGACGGAGGAGATGGACGATGCCGATCTCGTCATCCTGAACACCTGCCATATCCGCGAGAAGGCCGCCGAAAAGGTCTATTCGGAGCTCGGGCGGGTGCGGCAGATGAAGGAGACTCGCGCCTCGGGCGGCAAGGAGACCATGGTGGCGGTGGCGGGCTGCGTGGCCCAGGCCGAAGGCGCCGAGATCATGCGCCGGGCCAATGTGGTCGATCTGGTGGTCGGCCCTCAGAGCTATCACCAGCTTCCCGATCTCGTGGCCAAGGCCAGGGGCGCAAGCGGGGTGCTCGCCACGGACTTCCCTACGGAAGACAAGTTCGACCACCTGCCGGCGCGGACCATGAAGCGGGCGCTGCCGTCCGCCTTCGTCACCGTGCAGGAAGGTTGCGACAAGTTCTGCACCTTCTGCGTCGTGCCGTATACGCGGGGCGCGGAGTTCTCGCGGCCGGTCTCACAGCTCGTGCAGGAGACGGAAAGCCTAGCGCAAGGCGGCGTACGGGAGATTACGCTGCTCGGGCAGAACGTGAATGCCTATCACGGTGAAGGACCGGACGGGAAAGACTGGTCGC
Source organism: Methyloligella halotolerans (assembly GCF_001708935.1). Classification (GTDB taxonomy): domain Bacteria; phylum Pseudomonadota; class Alphaproteobacteria; order Rhizobiales; family Methyloligellaceae; genus Methyloligella; species Methyloligella halotolerans. The sequence goes on along the minus strand of NZ_MASI01000008.1, from coordinate 83,894 downwards.
TCGCCGATCTGCTGCGACGGCTGGCCGAGATCCCCGGCATCGAGCGCCTGCGCTACACGACCAGCCACCCGCGGGACATGGCCGACGACCTGATCGCGGTCCACGGCGACGAGCCGAAGGTGATGCCCTATCTCCACCTGCCGTTCCAGGCAGGCGCCGACCGCATGCTGAAGGCGATGAACCGCAAGCATACGGCGGAGGAATATCGCGAACTGATCGGCCGCATCCGTGCCGCGCGGCCGGATATTGCTCTATCCACGGACATCATCGTTGGCTTTCCCGGCGAAACCGATGCGGATTTCGAAGAGACGGTCGCGCTTGTGAGAGAAATCGGCTTCGCTCAGGCCTTCTCGTTCAAATACAGCGCCCGGCCCGGCACGCCCGCTTCGACTCTGGAGGATCAGGTGCCGGAAGAAGCCAAGAAGGAGCGGCTTCGGGTGCTTCAGGACGTGATCGAGGACGAGCGGAAGCGATTCGAGCAGGCGCTGGTGGGACGGACCGTGCCGGTTCTGTTCGAAAGGAAGGGGCGGAAACCTGGTCAAATCGCCGGCCGATCGCCATATCTCCAGGCTGTGCACAGCGAAGGGCCCGAAAGCCTGCTCGGAGAGATCGTGGAGGTTGACATCACCGCTGCGGGGCCGAACAGTCTTACCGGTGTCATCAATTCCGGTTTTGCATGGGACGACCGCGTGCAACCGGCCGTTTGAAAGCGGTGGGAATGGCACCGGATCGATTGGGTAACCGGCTGTTTGGACGAAGACCTCGGAGACGAGAGACCTAATTTGGCGCCACAACCCGCGTCTGACAACGCGACCGCCTTTCGAGAAGGCGAATCCGAGCCGCTCGTCGTGTTCTTCGACGACACGAGGCTCATGCGCGATCTGCTCGGCGATTACGATGCAAACCTAGCCGTCCTGGAAGACCGTCTCGGCATCGAGGCGGTGGTGAACGGTACGGTCGTGTCCCTGCGCGGCCCGGAAGAGGCCTGCGAGACGGCGAAGGCCGTTCTCGAGGATCTCTACGCTCGGCTGTCGAAGGGCGAGGTTATCGGCATCGGCGAGGTGGTCGGATCGATCCGGCACGCGGACGTGAAGCCGAGCCCCGACGAGCCGGACGGCGCGCGGGGTGCTGAAGCTCAGCAGATCCGCACCCGGAAGCGTCTCGTCACGGCGCGGACGCCCGCGCAATCCGCCTATATCTCGGCCCTGGAACGCCACGACCTGGTGTTCGCCTCCGGCCCTGCCGGTACGGGCAAGACCTATCTCGCCGTGGTCTACGCCGCCGCTGCGCTGGAGAACGGCCAGTGCGACCGCATCATCCTGTCCCGGCCCGCTGTCGAGGCGGGCGAGCGGCTGGGCTTCCTGCCAGGCGACATGAGGGAGAAGGTCGATCCCTATCTGCGGCCCCTCTACGATGCGCTCTACGACGTGCTCGCACCGGAGCGGGTGGAACGGGGCCTTGCGACGGGCACCATCGAGATCGCGCCGCTCGCATTCATGCGGGGGCGCACGCTTTCGAATGCCATGGTCATCCTGGACGAGGCGCAGAACTGCACGCCGGTGCAGATGAAGATGTTCCTGACGCGCCTCGGCGAAGGCAGCAAGATGATCGTCACGGGCGATCCAACCCAGGTCGATTTGCCATACGGCAAGGATTCCGGCCTTACGGAAGCCATCAAGATCCTGGAAGGAGTGGAAGGCATCTCCCATATCGCCTTCAGCCCGAAGGATGTCGTGCGACGGGAGCTTGTCGCCCGGATTGTCAATGCGTATGAAGCGGCATCGAGTGAGAGCCGCAAGAGCGATGAGTGAAGACGTTCCCAGTAGACCCGAGGCTTCGGGAGAAACCGTCCCGAAGCCGGAAGCCGGAGATGAGGCGGATTTAAGCGTCTCGCTGATCTGGCACGCCCGCCCGCCCGCAAGCTGGGCCCTGAGCGAGGAGCGTCTCGAGGAAGCGGCAAGGGCCGCCTACCGCGCCGGATCGTCCGGCATCCCCAAACACTCTCACGAGGTCGCGATCGTCTTCGACGACGATGCCGCCGTGCAAGGCTTGAACCGCGACTTCCGCGGCCAGGACAAGCCGACCAACGTTCTCTCCTTCCCCGCCGAGATGATGGATGGCGACTCTTCGACGACGCGCTGCCCCTCGGCGACGTCATTCTCAGTCTCGACACGGTGGGACGGGAAGCCGCTGCGCTCGAAATTCCGCCACAAGATCACGTCACGCATCTCGTTGTGCATGGCGTTCTTCACCTTCTCGGCTTCGACCATATGGACGAGACCGAGGCTACTGAAATGGAAGCATTGGAGACCGAAATCCTGGGCCAGCTCGGAATCGCCGATCCCTACGGCGAGACGGAGCCCCTGACCCAGGCTGGAATTGCAGGATGAGTAACGCCGCGTTGCCGGATAACGAACCGGCTCCCGAATCCGAACGATCCCCCGAAGAAGGTTCTTGGCTCGACCGCGTGCTGGCACGTTTCGGTCTCGGCGAGGAGCCTGACCTCCGCGCTCTGATCGAGAACGCGCTGTCCCGTGGCGACGACACCCAGGACACGTTCAGCGCGCCCGAGCGCACGATGCTGCTCAACATTCTCCGCTTCGGGAAGCTGACCGTCGAGGACGTGATGGTGCCCCGTGCGGATATCGTCTCGGTGGAAGGATCGATCTCCATAGACGAGCTTTTGAAGGTGTTCCGCGAGGCGGAGCATTCCCGGCTGCCGGTTTTCCGCGGCACCCTCGACGAGCCACTGGGGCTGGTTCATATCCGGGATCTGATGTCCTGGATCGCCGAAGAGGCGGAGAAGGCAAACGGCGAGAATCTCAGCCTCGGCCATGTGGATCTGAAGAAGACCCTGGGCGATATCGGGATCACCCGCGACATCCTTTACGTGCCGAAATCCCAATCGGTGCTGGACCTGCTTCTCAAGATGCAGACCACGCGGGTCCATCTTGCCCTCGTGGTGGACGAATATGGCGGCACGGACGGCCTCGTCTCCATCGAGGATCTCATCGAAGAGGTGGTGGGCGAGATCGAGGACGAACACGACGTCGACGAGGAGCCGATGATCACCAGCGACCGCACCGGGCTAATCGCCGATGCGCGCGCGCCGGTGAAGGACGTCGAGGACCGGCTTGGCCAGGTTCTGGTCGATCCGGAAGAGGACGACGACGTCGACACGCTAGGCGGTCTCGTGTTCTCGCTTTCGGGCCGCGTACCCGTTCGCGGCGAGCTTCTCAAGCATCCGAGCGGCGTGGAGTTCGAAGTTCTGGACGCCGACCCGCGGCGCATCAAGAAGCTTCGCATCCGGCGGCAGCGCGGGAACGCCCGCGAGGGCGAAGCAAGCAGCGGCGCGAGGTAGCCGTGGCGTTCGCATCTCCGGCCGGGCGGTGAGGCCGCGCGCATGAGACAGATCTTTGCGCGGCTCGACGGCCTCGCCGGATGGGTCGCCGCCTTGCGCGGCTGGCCGCGAGCCGGCTTCGGCATCGTGGCCGGAGCCGTCGGTGCGCTCGCTTTCGCCCCCTACGATCTTTGGCCGTTCCTCTTTCTCAGCTTCGGCGCCCTGGTCTGGATGCTGGACGGCTCCTATGCCGCGTATCCCACAGTGCAGGGGCGCATCCGTTCGGCCGCCGCGGGCGGCTTCTACTACGGGTTCGGATTCTTCCTCGCGAATTTCTACTGGCTGGCGGAGGCCTTTCTGGTGGAGCCGGAACGGCATGGCTGGCTGATCCCCTTCATTCTGCCGGGCTTCGCCTCCTGGATGGCGCTCTATTTCGCCGGCGCGACCGTCTTCGCGATCCTGTTGTGGGGACGTGGAGCGGCAAGGGTCTGCGCGCTCGCCGCGGGGTTCGGCCTGTTCGAATTCATCCGGGGCCATCTTTTCACGGGGCAGCCCTGGAATCTGTTGGGTTACGCTTTGACGCCCAATCTGCCGATGATGCAGCTCGCATCCCTGTTCGGCATCTATGGGCTGACCGTTCTGGCGGCCCTGCTGTTCGCCTCTCCCGCCGCGTGCTTCGCGCCGGCCGGATCGCATCTGAGGGGCCGGGGAAGTGCGGCCGCGCTGGCAGCCTGCCTCCTTCTCCTGCTCGCGACAGGCGCCGGCTGGGGTGCATGGCGGCTGCAGAACACACCGGTCGCCTCCACGGGCACCAAGGTGCGGATCGTCCAGGCCAGCATCGATCAGGCCGAGAAGTGGAAGCCCGGAAATGCCGACCAGATCTTCGAGGAGTATCTCCGGCTGAGCAAAACCGTGAAGGACGGTGTCGGGCTCGACCAGGTCGATCTCGTCGTCTGGCCGGAAACCGCCATTCCGGTGGTTCTCGAAAACGAGCCCCAGGCGCTGGCCATCATCGGCGACATGCTACCGGAGGGCGGTGCGCTGCTCGCCGGGTCGATCCGAATGGTCTACGACGATGCGCCCAATGGCAGCAGCCGGAACGTGTATAACGGGCTGCTCGCGATCGGACACGACGGACGGGTCATCGACAGCTACGACAAGATCCATCTCGTTCCGTTCGGCGAGTATCTGCCCTTCCAAAGCTTCATGGAGAGCCTGGGCATCATGCAGATGACGGGCATCCGCGGCGGATTCACGGCAGGGCGCGGACCGCGGCGCCTGGACCTTCCGGGCCTTCCGCCGCTCATGCCCCTGATCTGCTACGAGGTCCTCTTTCCGGATGAGGTGAACGCTCACGGCAGGGGCGCGGCATGGATGCTGAACATCACCAACGATGCGTGGTTTGGTCGCAGTGTCGGCCCCTACCAGCATTTCCATCAAGCCCGTGTCCGGGCTGTCGAACAGGGGCTGCCACTGGTGCGCGCAGCCAATACGGGTATTTCCGCGGTGATCGATCCGATGGGCCGGATTCTCGGTGAGCTCGAGCTTGAAAAGAAAGGCGTTGTGGATGCTACGCTACCGGGCCATTTCCCCGCCACGTTTTTCGGTCGTTATGAACGCAGGATAGAAATTGTCCTGTGGTTGCTTGCAGTTATCGGTTGCATTCTGCCGAGAATGCGTCAATTAAACAATAAATTAGAATAGCGTACGACGTGCGCTTTTGGCACGCTTGACGGCATTCAGCGCCACCCTTAAGACACCCCGGTACCCCCGCGCTGCCCTGTTGAAAACGTTCATATCGGTGCGCAGCGGTACTCAGTTCTACGTAAGGTATTTCTTTTCCATGACAGTCACGAGTGAGCCAATGGCCGGCAAAAAGCCAAATCCCGTCGATGCGCATGTGGGCAGCCGCGTGCGTCTGAGACGGATGCTTCTGGGCATGAGCCAGGAGCGTCTCGGCGAAAGTATGGGCCTCACTTTTCAGCAAGTTCAAAAATATGAAAAGGGCGTCAACCGGATCGGTGCCAGTCGCCTGTTCCAGATTGCGAAAATTCTCGACGTCCCCGTCCAGTTCTTTTTTGAAGAAGCCCCCCAGTTCGACGGTTCTGCCCCCACGGGCATGGCCGAAGCCGAATCCGAGACTTTCATCCTCGAGTTCCTGAACAGCCGCGAAGGCCTGGAGCTCAACCGCGCTTTCGTAAAGATCGCGGATCCGAAAGTCCGCAAGAGCGTCGTCGATCTCGTGCGCTCCCTGAGCAACCAGGACGGCGCCGCGTAAGCCGTCCTACGCTCCCTTTGAAGCGGGCTTGACCCTTCGGCCATTCGTTGCGACAACCCGCCCGATTTTTGCGCGCTTAGCAGCGGCCTGCCAATAAGGGGGTTGAGTTGTCTCGACAAGATTACGTCTTTACGAGTGAATCGGTTTCGGAAGGCCATCCGGACAAGGTCTGCGATCGCATTTCCGACGCCGTCGTCGATCTTTACCTCGGCGCCGACCCGCAAGCCCGCGTGGCCGTTGAAACCCTGGTCACCACGAACCGTATCGTGATGGCCGGCGAGGTGCGCGGCCCGGAAAGCATCACCCCCCAAGCCATCGAAGACGCCGCGCGCGAGTGCATCAAGAACATCGGCTACGAGCAGGACGGCTTCCACTGGCGCGATGCCGAGTTCGAGTTCTACGTGCATGAGCAGTCGGCCGACATCGCCATGGGCGTGGACGCGGATGCCGACAAGGAGAAGGACGAAGGCGCAGGCGACCAGGGCATCATGTTCGGTTATGCCTGCCAGGAGACGGAGCCGCTCATGCCGGCGCCGATCTACTACGCCCACTCCATCCTGCACGAGATGGCCAAGGCTCGTCATGCGGGCAACGCGCCGGAGCTCGGACCGGACGCCAAGAGCCAGGTCACGCTGAATTACGTGAACGGCGAGCCGAAGCGGGTCAATTCCGTCGTCGTCTCCACCCAGCACAGCGAAGACGCAACCCAGGAGCGGGTGCGCGAGATCGTTATGGAGATCGTGAACGAGAACCTGCCCAAGGGCTGGATCGATTCCGACACAAAGTTCTACGTCAACCCGACCGGCCGCTTCGTGATCGGCGGACCCGACGGCGATACCGGCCTGACGGGCCGCAAGATCATCGTCGACACCTATGGCGGCATGGCGCCCCATGGCGGCGGCGCCTTCTCCGGCAAGGATCCGACGAAGGTGGACCGCTCCGCAGCCTATGCGGCGCGCTATCTGGCCAAGAACATCGTTGCCGCCGGTCTCGCCGACCGCTGCACCTTGCAGCTCTCCTACGCCATCGGCGTGTCCCAGCCGCTCTCGATCTTCGCGGATCTGCACGGCACCGGCAAAGTCGCCGAGGACAAGGTCGAGAACGCTATCCGCGAGGTCATGGATCTTTCGCCTCGCGGCATCCGCGAGCATCTCTCCCTCAACCGTCCGGTCTATGAGCGCACCGCGGCCTACGGCCATTTCGGCCGGACGCCGGACAATGACGGCGGCTTCTCCTGGGAGAAGCTCGACCTGGTGGAGCCACTCAAGGCGCATATGAGCTAGACAGCTCAGTCCGACCGGTTACGCCTATATCCAGGCAGCAAGCTTGGCCGCCTGGAACATCACCAGAAGCAAGATAAGCAGGCCAACCGCGATACCCAGGGTGCGCGGCGAGATGCGTTTGACTGCATAGCCCGCCAGGGGTGCCGCGATCAGTCCGCCGGTGATGAGCCCGGCGACCGCGGCGGCATTGTTGGCAAGGTCGCCACCCTCATCCCAATGGCCCGAAAAGAGCGCCGCGATGAAGCTGGCGGAGATCGCTGCGGTGACCAGGAACTCGGCTGTGTTCACCGTGCCGATGACGTAGCGCGGCACACCGCCGGCGCCGACCAGGGAGGAGGTGACGACCGGTCCCCATCCACCTCCACCGACCGCATCGACAAAGCCGCCGACCAGCCCCAAGGCGGGCACCCCGGACGCGTCTCAGTCTTCGGCGTCCGGCGGCGCAGGGTCCGCCACAGGATGACGAACGCCATTACCGCCATGTAGGCGACGATGAACGGCTTTATGACTTCGCTGTCGATTGAGGTGAGCAGGTAGGCGCCCACGATGCCGCCCGCAATTCCGGCCGCGCCAGGCGCCAGAACAGCCGGCGATCGACATTGCGATGCCAGAGATGAGACGCGCCGGACGCGCCCGTGGTGAAGAGCTCGGCGACATGAACGCTTGCCGAGGCGTTGGCAGGCGGCACGCCGAACGATAGAAGGACCGTGGTCGAAACGACGCCGTAGGCCATGCCGAGGGCGCCGTCGACGAGTTGAGCGATGAATCCCACGGCTGCGAACAGCGTGAAATCCCAGACGACATCCATACCTATGGTCAAAGCGTCCTCCAGCAATCGGACGAGGGCCGATAGTCGAATTTCAGGCACCGCGCCAGCGGATTCGCCGGGTTCGGAAGAAGAGTTTCTCCGGCGATTTGAATTTGGAATTTTTTGGTGCGAGCGGGCCCATGGGCAGCAATTCTAAGGCGGGCGGTGCGATGCAGACCGGGCCCGGGCCAGACGGTATTTCCGAACATTCCACGGAGCTCCGCTCCTACGGCCGCCGCAAGGGCCATCGCCTGACTCCGCGCAAGCAGAGCCTGATGGAGACGCGGCTACCCGAGCTGCGACTCGATCTCTCCGCGCCCGCCCCTGGTCTCTCGGCGCTGTTTCCCGGCACGCCCGGACAGGTGTGGCTGGAGATCGGGTTCGGCGCCGGCGAGCATCTTATCTGGCAGGCGGAACACCACCCCGCCACCGGCATCATCGGCTGCGAGCCCTTCATCAACGGCGTCGCTTCCCTGCTCGGCAATGCGGAGCGGAAGAGGCTCACGAATATCCGCCTGCATGATGGGGATGCGCGGGAGGTGCTGGCCTGGCTCCCAGAGGCGTCCATCGACCGGCTGTTCGTGCTGTTCCCCGATCCCTGGCCGAAGAAGCGCCACGCCAAGCGGCGGCTGATCCGGCGTTCGACCATGGCGGAGATCGTTCGGGTGCTGAAGCCCGGCGGCGAGTTCCGTCTGGGGAGCGACAGCGCGGAGTATCTGGCGCGCACCCTGCTCGCGGCGCGGAACTTCGACGCGCTCGAATGGCTGGCGACACGTCCGTCGGACTGGCGGGAGCGGCCGGAGGACTGGCCGGAAACGCGCTATGAGCAGAAAGCCAGGGCCGCGGGCCGGGTTTGCGGCTATCTCCGGTTCCGGCGTGCGGCTTCCCCTTGAGGACAACTGCTTGAATTCCCGGGAAAGCGGCGTATATTACCCGTCAGAACTCATGAATGGTCTCCATCAGGAGTGGGCCGCGGCCCGCTCCTTTTTATTAGGTCCACCGGTCTTTCCGGTTCGGAGCTTCCGAGGCCATCGCGGGTTCTCGCTTTCAGCGAGGAATGTGACGGCCTATGTCAAACCTGACGCCCAGCCTGGAGCGGCGCTTTACCCGTGAGACGGGGCAAGCCCGCGCGATTGCCGATCTTGCCGAGCCGGTGCTCGAGCAGCTCGGATTCCGGCTGGTTCGCGTGAAGATGTCCGGCGAAGGCGGCAGCACCGTTCAGGTGATGGCCGAGCGCCCCGGCGACCATATGACGGTCGACGATTGCGCTGCCATCAGCCGGGAGCTTTCGCAGGTGCTCGACGCCCACGATCCTCTGCCCGGAGCGTACAATCTGGAAGTTTCCTCGCCCGGTCTGGACCGCCCTCTGGTGCGGCCGAGCGATTTCGAGACCTTTCTCGGCCAAGAGGCCAAGGTCGAGCTTTCCGAAGCCATCGATGGCCGCAAGCGTTTCCGCGGTGTGGTCGACGGCGCGGAGGAAGGCGAAGCCCGGCTTATCGTGCAGTTCGAGAAGGGTGGCGAAGCACAGGTGATCGGCCTGCCCTTCTCGATGATCGAGGAGGCCAAGCTGGTGAGCGACAAGGACAGCCTGCGAGACGACCTCTCGCGGAGCAAGGCCCATTAGGAACCGTCAGCGCAGCCGGACCGGCTGCCCATCGTTTGAGAGAACCGGAGGCAAGGCATATGGCTGAGGCGGGCATTAGCGCCAATAGGCTGGAGCTCCTGCAGATCGCAGATGCGGTCGCGCGCGAGAAGTCGATCGAGAAAGACGTCGTCATCGCGGCGATGGAAGACGCGATCCAGAAGGCGGCCAAATCCCGCTACGGCAGCGAGAACGAGATTCGCGCCCAGGTCGATCCGAAGACCGGCGAGATCCGTCTGGAGCGTCTGCTGGAGGTCACCGACGACGTGACCATGGAAGCGACTCAGATCTCGCTCGAAGACGCCCGCCGCCGCAATCCCGAAGCGCAGATCGGCGACTTCATCGCCGAGGAGCTTCCGCCGCTCGATTTCGGCCGTGTCGCCGCGCAGAACGCCAAGCAGGTCATCGTGCAGAAGGTGCGCGATGCCGAGCGCGAGCGCCAGTTCGAGGAATACAAGGACCGCGTCGGCACCATCGTGAACGGCATCGTGAAGCGGGTCGAATACGGCAACGTGATCGTCGATCTCGGCCGGGCGGAAGCCATCGTGCGCCGTGACGAGACCCTGCCGCGAGAGAATTTCCGCTACGGCGACCGCATCCGCGCCTATGTCTACGACGTGCGCCGGGAGCAGCGTGGGCCGCAGATCTTCCTGTCGCGCACCCATCCGGAATTCATGGCGAAGCTGTTCGCCCAGGAAGTGCCGGAAGTCTACGACGGTATCGTCACCATCAAGTCGGTGGCGCGCGATCCGGGCAGCCGCGCCAAGATCGCGGTGATCTCGCGGGATCAGTCCATTGATCCGGTCGGCGCCTGCGTCGGCATGCGCGGCAGCCGCGTTCAGGCGGTGGTGAACGAGCTCCAGGGCGAGAAGATCGACATCATCCAGTGGTCGGAAGACGCCGCGACCTTCATTGTGAATGCGCTGGCCCCGGCCGAGGTGGTCAAGGTCGTGCTTGACGAAGACGCCGAGCGTATCGAGGTGGTGGTGCCGGATGCGCAGCTATCGCTGGCCATCGGCCGTAAGGGCCAGAACGTGCGCCTCGCCTCCCAGCTTACCGGCTGGGATATCGACATCATGACGGAGGCGAACGAATCGGAACGCCGCCAGGCGGAGTTCGCCGAGCGCTCGCAGATGTTCATGGAAGCCTTGGACGTGGACGAGGTGATCGCCCAGCTTCTGGCCTCCGAAGGCTTCTCCTCCATCGAGGAAGTGGCGTTCGTCGAGGAGAACGAGATCGCGTCCATCGACGGCTTCGACGACGACACGGCCAGCGAGATCCAGACCCGCGCAAGCGAGTATCTGGAGCGCGTCGAGCAGGAGATGACCGCCAAGCGCAAGGAGCTGGGGGTCGACGACGCCCTGGCCGAGGTGGACGGCGTGACCACGCCGATGCTTGTGGCGTTCGGCGAGAACGACGTGAAGACGGTCGAGGATCTGGCCGATTGCGCCACCGACGATCTGACCGGGTGGAACGAGCGCAAGGACGGCGAGACGACCCATTTCGACGGCATCCTGGAAGGCTTCAATGTGAGCAAGCAGGACGCCGAGAATATGATCCTGGCGGCCCGCGTGAAGGCAGGCTGGATCGAGGAAGAGCCCGAGCCCGAGCCGGAAGAAGAGGCCGAGGCTGAAGGCGAAGACGAAACCGAGGCATCCGAGGACGAGTCGGGCGACACCCCGGCCGACGATGCCGATACGGATACCGCGGACGCGTAGCCGTGTTCGCACCGGGAGCATACGCTGTTGCAAGAGTTGGCACAGGCAGAGACAAAGGCCGCGGCGGAGACGTCTTCTCCGCCGGTGCGCCGTTGTGCCCTCACGCGGCAGGCTCTCGAGAAGCATGAGCTGATCCGGTTCGTCGCCTCTCCTGACGGAGAGATCGTGCCGGACCTGAAGGAGAAGCTCCCCGGCCGCGGGGTCTGGATCACCGCCGACCACGCATCCGTTGCGGAGGCAGCCAAGCGCAATGCCTTCGCCCGCGGCCTCAAGACTTCCGTCAAGGTGCCGCCCGGCCTTGCTGATCGCCTCGGGCAAATGCTAAACGAAGCAGCGATTTCGGCACTTGGTCTCGCGAACAAGGCCGGCGAGGTCACCTGCGGCTTCGCCAAGGTCGAAGAGGCTATTCGACGGGAACGGGTTCTTGCCCTGGTTCATGCCCTGGATGCGGCAGAAGACGGGTGCAAGAAGCTGGATGCCAAATTCCGGGCGCGGGCCGGCGAAGATGCCCTGCCGCCAATCCGGGGATTCACCTCGGAGCAATTGAGTTTGGTTCTAGGCCGGACAAATGTGATACATGCAGCCCTGGCCCGAGGCGGGGCGGCGAAGAACTTCATCGAAGCCGCCAATCGCGCGATGCGCTATTTTCTCGGCAGCGGCGCGTTTGAGGCCTCCATCGGGCCAGATACGGACACGGAATGAGTGATACGAACGAGACCGACGAAAAAGCGAGCCGCGGATCGCGCAACAAGCTGAGCCTCAACGTACGGCGTACTGTTGAGTCCGGCCATGTGCGCCAGAGCTTCAGCCACGGGCGAAGCAAATCCGTGCTCGTCGAGAAGAAGAAGCGGCGCTCCATCGGCAGCGGCGGAGCGGCTGAGGAGACCCAGGCGAAGCGGGAAACCGCCAAGCCGGCCCCCACGCCGAAGGCGGAAGCCAAGCCCGCAGCGCCCAAGCCCGAAGCCAAGCGCGAGGCGCCGGCCCAGGAGAAGAAGGGTGTGGTGCTGAAGTCCCTGTCCGACGAGGAAAGGGATGCCCGCGCACGTGCGCTCTCCAACGCCAAGGAGCGGGACGAGAAGCAGCGCGAACGCGAGCAGGTCGAGGCCCAGCGCGCCGCCGAGCGTGCCGCCGCCCGTGAGGCGGAAGAGGCAGCCAAGCGCGAGCGCCGTCTGGAAGAAGAGCGCGAAGCCAAGGCCCGCGCCCAGGCCAAGCAGGCTGAGGAAGACGAAAAGCCCCAGCGCAAGGCGAGCCCCAAGGCTGCAGCGGTCGAGAAGCCGGCCGCCCCGGATCGGAAGAAGACTCCTTCTCCCAGCCGTCGCGGCGAGGACCGGCGCGTTCGCGGCCGCCTGACCATCACCAACGCCCTCGACGAAGAGCAGCGCCAGCGGAGCCTCGCCTCCCTGAAGCGCCATCGCGAGCGCCAGAAGAAGCAGCCTTCGCAGCAGAACCAGCAGAAGATCGTGCGCGAGGCGATCATCCCCGACGTCATCACGATCCAGGAGCTGGCGAACCGCATGGCCGAGCGTGCCGTCGACGTCATCAAGTTCCTGATGAAGGACGGCGCGATGCATAAGATCACCGACGTGATCGATGGCGATACCGCGCAGCTGATCGCCGAGGAGTTCGGCCATACGGTCCGGCGCGTGTCCGAGGCCGACGTGGAAGAAGGCTTCATCGGCGAGCGGGATGCGGACGAGGATCTGCAGCCGCGCGCACCGATCGTGACCATCATGGGCCATGTTGACCACGGCAAGACCTCGCTGCTCGACGCCCTGCGGACCACCGATGTGGTGGGTCACGAGGCCGGCGGCATCACCCAGCATATCGGCGCTTATCAGCTCGAAGCCGGGCCCAACGGCCAGAGGGTGACGTTCATCGACACGCCGGGCCATGAGGCGTTCACCGCCATGCGCGCCCGCGGCGCCAAGGTGACCGATATCGTGGTGCTGGTGGTGGCTGCCGATGACGGCGTGATGCCCCAGACGGTGGAGGCGATCAATCACGCCCGCGCCGCCGGGGTGCCGATCATCGTGGCGATCAACAAGATCGACAAGCAAGGCGCGGATCCGACCCGCGTGCGCACCGACCTGCTGAGCTACGAGATCGTGGTGGAAAGCATGGGCGGCGATACGCTCGAGGTCGAGGTCTCGGCGCTGAAGCGCACCAATCTCGACAAGCTGCTCGATGCGCTGCTGCTGCAGGCCGAAGTGATGGAGTTGAAGGCGAACCCGAATCGGGCCGCCGACGGCGTCATCGTCGAGGCGAAGCTAGAGCGCGGACGCGGTCCCGTGGGCACGGCGCTCGTGCAGCGCGGCACCCTGAAGCGCGGCGACATCGTCGTGGCCGGCACCTCCTGGGGCCGGGTGCGTGCGCTCATCGACGATCACGGCGATCAGGTCGACGAGGCCGGCCCGTCGGTTCCCGTCGAGGTTCTGGGCTTCGACAGCGCGCCGGAAGCCGGCGATCAGTTCGCTGTCGTGGACAACGAAACCCGGGCCCGCGAGATCACCGATTATCGTCAGCGGGAGCGCCGCAAGAAGCTGGCCGTCGCCGGCGAGCGCGGTTCACTCGAGCAGATGATGAATCAGCTGAAGGAGAGCGGTGCACAGGAATTCCCTTATCTCATCAAGGGCGATGTGCAGGGCTCCGTGGAGGCGATCACCTCTGCGCTCGACAATATCAGCACCGATGAGGTGAAGGCCCGTCACGTCCATGCGGCGGTCGGCGGCATCACGGAATCGGATATCTCGCTGGCTGCGGCGTCGAATGCCGTCGTGTTCGGCTTCAATGTCCGCGCCAATACCCAGGCCCGCCAGGCGGCGGAGAAGGCCGGGGTGGAGATCCGCTACTACTCGGTGATCTACGATCTCGTCGACGACGTGAAGGACGCCATGTCCGGCATGCTTTCGCCGGATCGCCGCGAGACCTTCCTTGGCAATGCCAAGATCCTGGAGGTGTTCAACATCTCGAAGGTCGGCAAGGTGGCCGGCTGCCAGGTGACCGAGGGCAAGGTGGAGCGCGGCGCCCATGTCCGCCTGATCCGCGACGACGTCGTGGTGCACGAAGGCAAGCTCTCGACCCTGAAGCGCTTCAAGGACGAGGTGAAGGAAGTTCAGACCGGCCAGGAATGCGGCATGGCGTTCGAGAACTACCAGGACATGCGCGAAGGCGACGTCATCGAGTGCTTCACCGTGGAGCATGTGGAGCGGACGCTTTAGAGCGTCCCACCCGTTCGGCTGTGATCCCCGCGAAGGCGGGGATCCAGTAACCACTGCATGCGTTGTAGCGCTAAGGCGGTGGCTACTGGATTGCCCGATCAAGTCGGGCAATGACAATCAGGACGTTCTTGCAGAACATTCTTGCTCCTTTGAAATCGATTCGACGGCGCTTGCGACCGGCCGTCTTTGAGAGGACTCTTTCCTCATGACACGCGATAAGAAAGGCCCTTCCCAGCGCCAGCTGAAGGTTGGAGAGCTGATCCGGCACGCCCTTTCGGACATCCTCACCCGCGGCGAGCTGATGGACGAGGTGATCGAGCGGCACACGATCACGGTGCCCGAGGTGAAGATGTCACCCGATCTGAAGCTGGCGACCGCCTATGTCATGCCGCTTGGCGGGGGCGAGGTGAAAGAGGTCGTGACCCATCTGCAGAAGCACGCGAAGTTCTTCCGCGGCGAGCTCGCGAAGCGGGTGGAGCTCCGCTACATGCCGGAGATCCGGTTCCGCAAGGACACCAGCTTCGAAACCTCCCAGCGCATCGACGAGATCCTCGCCTCGCCCGAGGTGACCCGCGATCTCGACGACGACTAGCCGGCAAAAGGGGTTCGGCTGATGGCGCGGCGGCGCAAAGGACTTCCGGTCCACGGATGGCTCATCCTGGACAAACCGGAAGGCATGACCTCCTCCCAGGCGGTGGGGAAGCTGCGGTATCTGTTCAATGCCCAGAAGGCCGGTCATGCCGGCACGCTGGACCCGCTCGCGACCGGTATCCTGCCCATCGGGTTCGGCGAGGCGACCAAGACCATGCCTTACGTGGTCGACGGCACGAAAGCCTACCGGTTCACGATCCGCTTCGGCGCGGAGACCGACACCGAGGATGCGGAGGGTGCCATCACTGCCCGCTCCGACGCCCGGCCGGACCGCGCCGCCATCGAGGCCGCCCTGCCCCGTTTCACCGGCGAGATCGAGCAGGTGCCGCCGCGCTACTCCGCTCTGAAGGTGGACGGCGAACGGGCCTACGATTTGGCCCGGGAGGGCAGCGATTTCGAACTGGCCGCGCGGACCGTCACCATCGACAGCCTCGATCTGGTCGATATGCCGGATTCCGATCATGCGGTGATCGAGACCCAGTGCGGCAAGGGCACCTATATCCGGTCTCTCGCCCGGGATCTTGCCCGCAACCTGGGGGCGCGGGGACACGTTTCCGCCCTTCGGCGGACCCGGGTCGGCCCGTTTACGGAAAGCGCCGCAATTTCGCTGGAAAAGCTGGAAGAGTTAGGACATAGTGCCGCCGGTCGCGATGCCCTTCTGGGGCAGCTAAAGCCGTTGGAGACGGCGCTGGACGACATCCCGGCGCTCGCCATCAGCGGCGATGACGCGGCAAGGCTCAGAAGGGGCCAGCCCGTGCTGATCAGAGGCCGGGACGCTCCCATCATCGAAGGGCCTGCCTACGCCACCTCCCGAGGACGTCTCGTGGCGGTCGGTGAAGTTGATCGCGGCGAGATGCGGCCCACCCGGGTGTTCAATATCCCCGGCTGACCGCGATCCGCCATTCTGACATCCAATAAGGAGAACACGATGTCGATTAGCGCTGAGCGCAAGCAAGAGCTTATCGAAGAATACGCCACGAAACCTGGCGACACCGGCTCCGCCGAGGTTCAGGTCGCAATCCTGACCGAGCGGATCGCCAATCTCACCGAACATTTCAAAAGCCATGCCGGCGACAACCATTCCCGGCGCGGCCTGCTCAAGATGGTGAGCCAACGCCGCCGGCTGCTCGACTACGTCAAGGATCGCGACGTCGAGCGTTACCAGACCCTGATTGGCCGTCTGGGCATCCGCCGGTGATCATTCAAGCCGACCGTCACAGCGTCGCGGCAGGGGCCGCCCTGTGACGGTTCGGCTTTCGCGCGCTGCCAATCCGGGCGGCGCGTCAGACCGATAACATCCGAATCGAGAAAAACATCATGCTCAATCCGCAGACCGTTGAAATCGAATGGGCTGGCCGTCCGCTCAAGCTTGAGACCGGCCGCATGGCCCGTCAGGCCGATGGCGCCGTGCTGGTGCAATACGGCGAAACCACGGTGCTCGCCACGGCGACCGCCGCAAAAGAACCCCGAGCCGGGATCGACTTCTTCCCGCTCACCGTGAACTACCAAGAGAAGACATTCGCCGCCGGTAAGATTCCAGGCGGCTTTTTTAAACGCGAAGGCCGTCCCACCGAGAAGGAGACGCTGACCTCTCGCCTGATCGACCGGCCGATCCGGCCGCTCTTCGCCAAGGGCTTCAAGAACGAAACCCAGGTGATCGCCACGGTTCTTTCCCACGACCTCGAGAACGATCCCGATATCGTTGCCATGGTGGCGACCTCGGCGGCGCTCACCATCTCCGGCATCCCCTTCCTGGGACCGATCGGCGCGGCGCGCGTCGGCTATATCGACGGAGAGTACGTGCTGAACCCGACCATCGAGGAGCTGGCCGATAGCAAGCTCGACCTCGTGGTCGCCGGCACCCGCGATGCGGTGCTGATGGTGGAGTCCGAGGCCGAAGAGCTGCCCGAGGATGTGATGCTCGGCGCGGTCATGTTCGGCCACAAGGGCTTCCAGCCGGTGCTCGACGCCATCGTCAAGCTGGCTCAGAGCTCCGCGAAGGAGCCGTGGGACCTGCCCCAGGACGACAGCGCCGACGACCTGACCGCGAAGGTCCGCAGCATGGCCGAGAGCGGCCTGCGGGACGCCTACGCGATCCAGACCAAGACCGAGCGCCGCGACGCCATCTCCGCGGTGAAGGACAAGGTCGCCGCTGAGCTTACGCCCGAGGACGACGACGGCAGCTTCGGCGCCAAACTGTCGGGCGCCTTCAAGTCGGTCGAGAAGGACGTGGTGCGCGGGAACATCCTGTCCACCAAGTCCCGCATCGACGGGCGCGACCTCTCCACGGTCCGGCCGATCGTCTCGGAGGTGGGGATCCTGCCCCGCACCCATGGCAGCGCGCTGTTCACCCGCGGTGAGACCCAGGCCCTCGTCGTCGCGACGCTGGGCACGGGCGAGGACGAACAGTTCGTCGACGCCCTGGAAGGCACCTACAAAGAAAGCTTCATGCTGCACTACAACTTCCCGCCCTACTCGGTGGGTGAGACGGGCCGCATGGGCTCTCCGGGCCGCCGCGAGATCGGCCATGGCAAGCTCGCCTGGCGGGCGATCCATCCGGTGCTGCCGGCAAAGGAGAACTTCCCCTACACGCTTCGCCTCGTTTCGGAGATCACCGAGTCCAACGGCTCGTCCTCCATGGCGACGGTTTGCGGCTCCTCGCTTGCTCTGATGGATGCGGGCGTTCCGCTCGCGCGCCCCGTGGCCGGTATCGCCATGGGCCTCATCAAGGAAGCCGAGGAATTCGCCGTTCTGTCGGACATCCTCGGTGACGAGGACCATCTCGGCGACATGGACTTCAAGGTCGCCGGCACGGAAGAGGGCGTGACCTCGCTCCAGATGGACATCAAGATCACCGGCATCACCGAAGAGATCATGCAGATCGCCCTGAACCAGGCGAAGGACGGCCGCATGCACATCCTCGGTGAGATGGACAAGGCCCTGAACACGGCCCGTCCGGAAGTCGGCGAGTTCGCCCCGCGCATCGAGGTGATGCAGATTCCGACCGACAAGATCCGCGAAGTGATCGGCACGGGCGGTTCGGTGATCCGCTCCATCGTCGAGGAGACGGGCGCCAAGATCGACATCGCCGACGACGGCACGGTCAAGATCGCCTCGCCCAACGGCGAGTCCATCCGGGCCGCGATCGCCAAGATCAAGGGCATCGCAGCCGAGCCTGAGGTCGGTGAGATCTACAAGGGCAAGGTCGTCAAGATCATGGATTTCGGCGCCTTCGTGAACTTCTTCGGTCCCAAGGACGGTCTGGTGCACATCTCCCAGCTGACCCAGGGCCGGCCGAAGACCGTGGACGAGGTCGTCAAGGAAGGCGACGAGGTCTTCGTGAAGCTTCTCGGCTTCGACGATCGCGGCAAGGTTCGCCTGTCCATGAAGGTCGTCGATCAGGAGACCGGCAAGGAGCTCGAGGCGGAAGACGCCAGCTAGGCTTGCGATCTTAGGGAGGCCGGAGACGGCCTCCCGCCATCAGACACAAAAAAGGCCGCCTCAACGGGCGGCCTTTTCTTTTGGGCGCTCCTTTGGGGAGCGTCTGCCATGGTCGGTTCGCTTACGCCTTCTTGCAGGAGAAGCCGGCGACCATCTTATCCTCGTTGTCGGACTGCCATTCCTTGATCCGATCCGGTGCGGCCTTCATGCACTCGCTGATGGATTCCACCTTCTCCATCGGGATCGTCACCTTCTGACAGTCTCCGGCGGTGGCCAGGAGACAGGCTGTGAAAACGAGCTCAACCATCCGACTTGCTCCTTAACGGTTGCTCAGGGCCCTATTGCACGGTTTCGCTGGAAGCGGCCGAGGCGGCGGAAGCGCTTTTCGCCTTTTCCTCGTCGGTCTCCTCGCCGGTCGCAGCCTTGATCGATTCCAGGCTCGGCATGAAGATCGTGTTGTATCCGCAATCGACCATATGAACTTCGCCGGTCACCGCGCCCGACATATCCGACAGCAGGTAGAGGGCCGAGCCGCCGACCTCGTCCAGGGTGGGCGTGCGGTGCATGGGCGAGTTCTCGCTCTGATAATGGAACAGCATCCGCGCATCGGAGATGCCGGCGCCGGCGAGGGTGCGCATGGGACCGGCCGAGAGGGCGTTGACCCGGATGCCCTTGCCGCCGAGATCGGAAGCCAGATAGCGAACGGATGCCTCCAGCGCAGCCTTGGCCACGCCCATCACGTTGTAGCAGGGCACGACCTTGTTGGAGCCGCCATAGGTGAGCGTCAGCAGCGATCCGCCGTCGGGCATCAGGTCGGCCGCAAGACGGCTGATCTCGGTGAAGGAGAAGCAGGAAATCTCCATGGTGCGGGAGAAGTTCGCACGGCTGGTATCGCAATAGCGCCCCTTCAGCTCGGTCCGGTCGGAAAAGGCGAGAGCGTGCACCACGAAGTCCAGCTTGCCCCATTGTTCCCGGATTTTGTCGAACACCTTCCTGACGCTCTCGAAATCCTCCACATCGCAAGGCTCGATGATGGTGGCGCCGGTCGATTCAGCGAGCGGCTTGGCCCGGCGTCCGAAGGATTCGCCTTGGTAGGTGAAGGCGAGCTCAGCGCCCTGACCGGCAAGCACCCTGCAATGCCCCAGGCGATGGATCGATCGTTGGCAACGCCCAGGACGAGCCCTTTCTTGCCTTTCATGAGCGGGCCGGGCTCGGCGATGTCTTGTTTCTCTGTGGTCATGGCACTTGCTCTGGTTATCGTGGTGGAGCTTTCCGGCGGGTGCGTCAGCCGTCGTAGCGTCGGAAAACGAGGGTCGCATTGGTCCCGCCGAAGCCGAAACTGTTGGACATGACGCAGTTCAGATCCACGTCGTCCTTCCGCTCCCGAAGGATCGGAATGTCGGAGAAGGCGGGGTCGAGATTTTCAATGTTGGCGGATTCGCAAATGAATCCGTTGTTCATCATCAGAAGCGAATAGATCGCCTCCTGGGCCCCCGCCGCACCCAACGAATGGCCGGTCAGGGATTTCGTCGCGCTGATCGGCGGAATGTCCTCGCCGAACACCTCCTGGATCGCCTCGATCTCGCGCAGATCGCCGATGGGCGTGGAGGTTGCGTGGGGGTTGATATAGTCGATCTTGTCGCCGTTGAGGTTCTGCATGGCCATGCGCATGCAGCGCACCGCGCCCTCCCCGGAAGGCTGGACCATGTCATAACCGTCCGAGGTCGCGCCGTAGCCGACGAGTTCGGCATAGATCTTGGCGCCGCGCGCCTTAGCGTGCTCCAGCTCCTCGAGGATCACGACGCCCGCGCCACCGGCGATAACGAAGCCGTCTCGCGCTTCGTCATAGGCGCGGCTCGCCTTGGCCGGCTGATCATTGAAGTCCGACGACATCGCGTTCATGGAGTCGAACAGGACAGACAGGGTCCAATCCAGCTCCTCGCCGCCACCGGCGAAGACCATGTCCTGCTTGCCGAGCTGGATGAGCTCGGCGGCGTTGCCGATACAGTGAGCGGAGGTGGAGCAGGCGGATGAGATGGAGTAGCTAACGCCCTTGATGTGATAGGGCGTGGAGAGGGTCGCGGAGTTCGTGGAGCTCATGGATTTCGGCACCTCGAACGGTCCGACCTTCTTGGGGCCCTTCTCCAGGGTCGTCTGCGCTGCGTTGACGATGGCGCGGGTCGACGGGCCGCCGGAGCCCATGATCAGACCGGTGCGCTCGTCGGAGATCTCGTCCTCCTCGAGGCCGGCGTCGCGGATGGCCTGCTCCATGGCGACGTAGTTCCAGGCCGCGCCAGCGCCCATGAAGCGGCGCACCTTGCGGTCCACGACTTCCTGCCAGTCGAGGCTCGGCGCACCGTGTACCTGGCAGCGGAATCCCAGCTCCGCGTAGTCGTCGGCTTTCACGATGCCGGACTTGGCCTCGCGCAGAGACGCCAGCACCTCTTGGGCGTTGTTACCGATGGACGAAACCACGCCCATTCCAGTCACGACCACTCGCCTCATGGGTATCCCTCGACGGAGCCTTTAAAGTTGAAAACGATTGCCGATCCGGTCCGCCTCACGCGGTCGCAGCCGCATCTTCGGCAGTGAACAGTCCGACTCGCAGATCCTTGGCCTGGTAGATCACCTCGCCATCGGCAAGCAGCGTCCCGTCGGCGATGCCGAGGGTGAGCTTGCGGCGGACCACCCGCTTGAGATCCACAATATATTCGAGCTTCTTCATGGTGGGCAGCACCATGCCGGTAAATTTCACCTCGCCGACAGCGAGGGCGCGGCCCTTGCCGGGTGCGCCAAGCCAGCCGAGGAAAAAGCCCAAGAGCTGCCACAGGGCGTCCAGCCCAAGACAGCCCGGCATCACCGGATCGTCCTTGAAGTGACAGGGGAAGAACCAGAGATCGGGCTTGATGTCTAGCTCGGCCCGGATCTGTCCCTTGCCGTGCTCACCGCCCTCCTCGACCACCTGAGAGATGCGATCGAACATCAGCATGGGCGGCAGCGGCAATTGCGCATTGCCGGGGCCGAAGAGTTCTCCTCTCGCGCAGGCCAGGAGATCCTCATAGTCGAATTGAGCTCGACGCTCGGTCATGCACAGTCCTTTTTATATTTCCGCCGGCGCTTCTCAAGCGTTCGGTCGCGATCGGCGCCGGGTGTGACAGTCGCCGCGTTACCTATCACAGTCGATCAGAAGCCAAAACCCTTAGACCGGATGCGCAGGAGCGCAAAAGGATTTAGGGGCTCGTGCCGACGAATGCCAGCGGCCAAGCGCCTTGCAACGGCGCAGTTTTCGTGACCAAGTTTTCCTGGCTAGGTTTTCCCGACCAGCCTTCCTGGTTTAACCAGCCCAGTCTATCGTGTTCAGCCCGCATTGCGGGAATCAGGTCTTGTTCGTATATTCCCACCCATGAGCATTACGCAGAGCAATAGAGATATCGGCAAGCTGTTGCGCGAGGCGGGCCTGCGCCCCACCCGGCAACGCATGGCATTGGCGGCCATGCTGTTCGACGGCGAGGAGCGTCACGTCACGGCGGAGATGCTCTACGAGACCGTCCAGTCCCAGAACCTGCCGGTGTCGCTCGCCACGGTCTACAACACCCTGCACCAGTTCACTGAGGCCGGCCTGCTGCGCGAGGTCGCGGTGGAAGGGGCGAAGACCTATTTCGATACCAACACCTCGAACCACTACCACTTCCTGTGTGAGGAGTCGGGCGAGCTGATGGATATCGAGCATGGCGAAATCGCCATCCAGGGCCTGCCCAACGTGCCGGAAGGCATGACGGTCTCGCGGGTGGATGTGCTGGTGCGGCTCAAGCGCGCGAACTAGCACCCGCGCGTCTTACGCCCGATCCGGCTTTATTTTCAGCTAGTTGATGATCTCGCCGCGATAGGCGCCCCACAGCAGCTCTTGCTGGACGTATCCGCTGTAGTCGCCGACGACGATCTCGCACCATTCCCCATCGCAGGATTCGATGTCGCCCAGCACATTGGGCTGGAGCTCGGCCACCACGCCCGCGCTTTGGGATGCGCGGCTATAGAGCGGGACGGCTTCGCTCTCCTTGGCCCAGGGGCTGATGAGAGCGGTGCGGCGGCCGCTGAGGAGGCTGTGAAACACCCAGCCGTCCGAGCCTTCGCTGTCGCGCACACGGCGCCAATTGACGGTCTCTGCGATGATCTCGACCGGAAGACCTGCCCGGGAGAAGACCCAGGAGATGGCCTGGTCGGTGCTGGGGCCGCGGCGGACATTCACCCGATCCGCCTTCAGGCTGACGAAACGCGGCACGGGCAGGCCGCTGTCGCTGCCCTTCCCCTCGGCCGCGCCGAGGGGTGTGCCGTCGGACGCGACCACCAGAGCGGTCAACGCGGCGATCAACAGAACACCAGCAAAAACCGCAGCGCTTCGTCTATTCACCATTGCCTCTTTCGGAAAGAACCCCTTCGATCGGCCCCGCCCCGGAGCCGCCCGCCCCGCTTCTGGTGGGCCAGAAAAGTGAAGGGATCGTGGCGTTCGCCGAACATGGCCCTTATCTGTTGCATTCGCTTCTGTTAGAGAAAGCGGCGAATTGCCGCCTGGAAACGTACTCCAGCGGCGTTCACCACCGAGAGCGAAGTCTCGACAGGATGTATTATGGATTCCGAACGACCCACTGTGATTGTCACCCGCAAGCTGCCCGAGGTGGTGGAGACGCGCCTGCGCGAGCTATTCGATGCGAAGCTTAATCTCGATGACAAGCCTTTTTCGCGCGATGAGCTGATCGATGCGGTGAAGACCGCCCATGTGCTGGTCCCGACGGTGACCGACAAGATCGACCGCTCGGTGCTGAGCCAGGCCGGACCGAATCTCAAGCTTATCGCCCAGTTCGGCACGGGTGTGGACAATATCGACCTGGAGACGGCGCGGAACCGTTCGATTCTCGTGACCAACACGCCCGGCGTGCTGACCGAGGATACGGCCGACATGACCATGGCGCTGATCCTGGCGGTCCCGCGCCGGCTGGCTGAGGGCTCGCAGTATCTTAAGAAGGAAGGCGACTGGGAGGGCTGGTCGCCGACCTGGATGCTCGGTCACCGCATCTTCGGCAAGCGGCTCGGCATCGTCGGCATGGGCCGGATCGGCCAGGCGGTCGCGAAGCGTGCCAGGGCGTTCGGCCTGCAGGTCCATTATCACAATCGACGGCGTGTGGCGCCGGAGGTGGAAGAGGCGCTGGGCGCCACGTATTGGGACAGCCTCGACCAGATGCTCGCCCGCATGGACATCATCTCGGTGAACTGTCCCCACACGCCGGCAACCTATCATCTGCTTTCGGCCCGGCGGCTCGCCCTGCTGAAGCCTTCGGTCTATATCGTCAACACCGCGCGCGGCGAGGTGATCGACGAGAACGCGCTGGCGCGGATGATCGAGAACAACGAGATCGCCGGCGCGGCGCTGGACGTTTTCGAGCACGAGCCGGCCGTGAACCCCAAGCTGCTGAAGAGCGATAGCGTGGTCGTGCTGCCCCATATGGGTTCAGCCACGATCGAGGGCCGCGTCGATATGGGCGAGAAGGTCATCATCAACATCAAGACCTTCCTGGACGGACATTCGCCGCCCGACCGCGTCCACCCGGCGATGTTCTAGGCTTCGGCACTCGAACAATATTCCGCTGTCATCCTCGGGCGCGCGACCCGGCGATCCGGTAACGACCGTTCTCAGATCACGGCTACAGCAAGGGAAGCGCTCAGCTCTTCTTCCCAGGCGGGGTGAGCACCTCGCGGCAGCGGATATGCTCGGGCCGGAAGCCCATGCCGATGATGCGCGCCGGAATGCGGCGGAGCGGCGGAAACCAATTCAACAGCTTCACGGCCAGTGGCGCCTTGGGAGCCGTGCGGCTTGCGAGCAGCGGCTTGATGAACTTGTTCTGCAGGAAGATCTGCAGCCCTTGCGTCATCTTGGCCGGCCATTGGCGGCGCTGCTGCACGTCGTCCAGGAGACCGACGGCGGCCGGACCGTCGCGCAGCGGCTCGGCCAGGATGTTTGCCGCGGCCACCGCGTCCTGAATCGCCAGGTTGATGCCCACGCCGCCGATGGGCGACATGGCGTGGGCGCAGTCGCCGATGCAGAGCAGCCCCGGCCGGTACCAACGCTGGACCCGGTCCACGGTCACTGTGAGGAGCTTCACATCATCGAAGCTCACAAGCGCCTTCACGTTCTCGGCGATCGCCGGATTGATGCGCACGAGCCTGTCCCGGAAACTCTCGATTCCCTGCTCTTTGACCGCATCGAAGCCGTCTTTGGCGATCACGAAGGCACATTGCCAGTAGTCGCCGCGATCGAGCATCACCAGGAAGCCGTCCGCGCCGATATAGCCGAGAGTCCCGCCCTCCGTTTCGGTTGCTTTCGGGATTCGCATCCACAGCACATCCATGGGGGCGCCTTGATCGCTCACCTGAAGCCCGGCCTTGGCGCGCACAGTCGAATGGCGGCCGTCGCAGCCCACGACGAGATCGGCGCGGATATCGAGACGGCCGTCGCCATGGCGGGCGCGAACGCCCGCGATGCGGTGGCCGTCCCAGAGGAGATCGGTAACCTCGGTCTCCATCCTGAGCTTGAAATTCGGGAGGGTCCGAGCCTCCTCGGCCAGGAAATCGAGGAAATGCCATTGGGGCATGAAGGCGATGCAGCGTTTATGCACCGGTAGGTGCGAGAAGTCGGCGATCTCGTAGCGCTTGCCGCTGATATCGGCGCCGACCTCGCGAACTTCCTGATGGGGCCGCTTCAGGAACGCTTCCAGCAGACCCAGCTCGTAGAGGCACTGCATGGTGGAGGGGTGGATGGTATCGCCGCGAAAATCGCGCAGGAAATCGGCGTGCTTTTCCAGCACAATCACGTCAACGCCGGCGCGGGCCAGGAGGTAGCCGAGCATCATCCCGGCGGGACCGCCACCGACAACGCAGCAGCGGGTGTTCAGCTTTTCGTTGGCCATGACGGCTCGACCTTCGGAGTCCCAGAATACGCCTCCTCTTTCCTATCCCAGGCGGGGCCGCGCGGGATAGTGACACGCGCCGACCGTCCACGGTTTCAACCCGCGACGGCGCGGCCCGCGACCGAAGGACATGCTCAGCTGCGCAAATGGCTGAGATCGGTGTATTTGGGCGCTTTGCCGTTCAGCGGATTCTCCGGGTCCCAGGCGTATTGCATCGTCGAGAACCGGGTGGCGAGGGCATCGTAGAGCAAGAGGCGGCCGACGAGGCTTTCGCCGGTGCCGGTCAACTCCTTCAGGACCTCGACGGCCTGCAAGGTCCCCATGACGCCGGCCACGGCCCCGAGGATGCCTGTCTCAGAGCAGGGCGCCACGGTGCCGGCCGGCGGCGGTTCGGGGAACAGGCAGCGGTAGTTCGGGTTCGGATCGCCATCGGAGCCGGTCTCGAATGCACGAAATGTCGTGAGTTGGCCGTCAAAGGGGCCAAGGGCCGCGAAGACCAGGGGCACTTTCGCGAAGTAGCAGGCGTCGTTCAGAAGATAGCGCGTGGTGAAGTTGTCCGACGCATCTGCGACGAGGTCGTAGCTCTCGATCAGCTCAAGCGCGTTGTCGATATCGAGCCGGGTCTGGTGGGGCTCGACATTCACATGGGGGTTCAAACGATGGACGAGGCGTGCGGCGCTTATGGTCTTGGGCTCGCCGACGGCGCCCGTATCATGGGCGATCTGGCGCTGGAGGTTGTCCAGGCTCACCGTATCGTCGTCGACCAGGCCGATAGTGCCGACGCCGGCCGCGGCGAGATAGACGAGAAGCGGCGAGCCGAGGCCGCCTGCGCCCACGATCAACACCCGGGCGCGCTTGAGGCGCTGCTGTCCGTCGCCGCCGATCTCTTTCAGGACCAGGTGGCGCTTATAGCGTTCGATTTCTTCGTCGGTGAACATGGGGTGTTCGAACCCTCTCATTCGTCATGCCCGGATTTGATCCGAACATCCATTTCGTTCCGTTGCAGGCTGAGCTTGACCGGACTCTCATACACGAGCTGAGAGGTAACGGCGTGGATCGCCGGGTCAAGCCCGGCGATGACGAGCCGGAGACGCTAGCGTCCCGTGGAGCCGAAGCCACCCTCGCCGCGGGCCGTCTCGGAAAGCTCCACGACCACAGCTATCCTGGCGCGGGTCACGGGTGCGATCACCATCTGGGCGATGCGCTCGCCCCGCTGAATCAGGAAATCCTCCTCACCGAGATTGATCAGCAGCACCTTTACCTCGCCCCGGTAATCCGCATCGATCGTCCCAGGGCTGTTGAGCACGGTCACACCGTGCTTGAAAGCGAGACCGGAGCGGGGGCGAATCTGGGCTTCGAAGCCCCTGGGGAGCTCCATGGAAAATCCGGCCGGGATCAACTGGCGCTCGCCAGGCCGAAGCTGCACGTCCTCGCCTTCCGCCACGGCGGCGAGAAGATCGAAGCCGGCCGCGGCCTCGCTCTGATACGCGGGTAGCGGCAGGCCTTCCCCATGGGGCAGCCAGATCAGTTTCACAGATACTGAATGGGTGCTCATCGAAAGTGCAATAGCACTCATTCGGCTGCGGAGCGAAGCCCGGAGAGCGCGCCGGCGGCGCGGCGCAGCAGCGCGTGCGCCATCTCGTCCTTCGCCATGGGCTGCCAGTCCTCGACGCCGGCTTCGGTGACGAGGTGAATGCGGGTGTCATCGCCACCCATGATGCCGGTGGCGGGCGAAACGTCGTTGGCGACGATCCAGTCGGCGTTCTTCTTCTGGCGCTTGGCGACAGCATTCTCGATCACGTTCTCAGTCTCGGCGGCGAAGCCGATGACGAGAGACGGACGGTTCGGGCCGGCCTTCGCGACGGCCGCGAGGATGTCGGCATTGCGGGAGAGCGCGACCGAATGGGTCTCCTGGCCCTCCTGCTTCTTCATCTTCTGATCGGCTTCGCCGGCACAGCGCCAATCGGCGACGGCGGCGGCCATGATCGCGATATCGGTGGGAAGCGAGGCCTGGACCGCCTCCAGCATCTCCGCGGCACGCTCCACCTGGATGAGAGTGACGCCATCGGGTGCGTCTAGAGCCGTGGGTCCGCTCACCAGGGTCACGCGGGCGCCCAGAGCAGCGGCGGCACGCGCGAGCGCATAGCCCTGCTTACCCGACGACCGGTTGGCGATATAGCGGACCGGATCGATGGGCTCATGGGTCGGGCCAGCGGTGATCAGCACGTGCCTGCCGGAGAGCGGGCCCTTCGAAGCTTCAGCGAAAACATTCTCGACGGCAGCCAGGATATGCGGCGTATCGGCGATGCGACCGAAGCCGTACTCGCCGCAAGCCATGTCGCCCTCCTGAGGACCGACGAAGCGGCAGCCATCTTCTTTGAGCTGGACGACGTTCCGCTGGGTGCCCTTATGCTCCCACATGCGGACATTCATGGCCGGCGCCACGAGCACCGGTGCCGTGGTGGCGAGCAGGACCGTGGTCGCCAGATCGTTGGCCTGACCTTGGGCCATCTTGGCTATGAGATCGGCGGTTGCGGGCACGACGAGCACCAGATCGGCCTCGCGGGCCAGGCTGATATGGCCGATCTCCGCCTCGTCGTTCAGATCGAACAGCTCGGTGAAGACCTTGTTGGCGGTGAGCGTCGCGAGAGAAAGCGGCGTGACGAACTCGGCGCCGGCCTTGGTCAGGATCGCGCGCGTCTCCGCGCCCCACTCGCGCAAACGGCGAACGAGGTCGAGGGTGCGATATGCGGCAATGCCGCCACCCACGATCAGAAGAACGCGTTTTCCTTGCAAGCTCTGCTCCATGGCTCGTTTCATACCATAGATGGGGTGCATTTCGCGTTACTGCGAGGGAGCCCTAAAACACCATCGCTGCGGCGATGACGGCGAGCGAAATCGCGCCGACCCATAGGGCAAGGCGGCCCATGCGGCCTTTGCGGGCTTGGGCATCGGCCATGCGCTCCACGGTATAGCTGTCGAGGCGGAGCCCCTCCTCCGCCATAGAGGAGAAGGCGTCGGCCGCGGCTTCGGCCTGGCCCAGTAGCCGGGGGATATGGCCGGCGAAGCGGCCGAGGCTCACGGCGCCTTCGGCGGCTTGCTCGATACGCCCTTCGGCGCCGAAATGGCTCTCCATCCATTCGCGCACGACAGGCTCGGAGACGGTCCAGATATTGAGCTCGGGGTCGAGCTGGCGGGCGACGCCTTCCACGACCACCATGGTCTTCTGGAGCAGCAGCAACTCGGGCCGGGTCTCCATGTCGAAGACTTCCGTATATTGCAGGAGCTGGCCCAGGAGCGCGGCCATGGAGATCTCGGTGGCGTTCTTGTCCATGATCGGCTCGCCGATGGCCCGTAGGGCTTGGGCGAACAGCTCGACGGAATGGCGGCGGGGCACGTAGCCCGCCTCGAAATGGACCTCGGAGACGCGCTGGTAATTCCGCGTGATGAAGCCGTAGAGGATCTCTGCGAGAAAGCGGCGCTCCTTGAGCCCCAAGCGTCCCATGATGCCGAAGTCGACGGCAACGATCCGGCCCTGATCGTCCACGAAGAGATTGCCGGGATGCATATCGGCGTGGAAGAAGCCGTCGCGCATGGCGTGAAGCAGGAAGATCTGGAGGAGCCGCTGGCCGATCTCTTTCGGATCGAAACCCGCCTTCTCGAGCGCTGCCTTGTCGGCGATGGGGATGCCGTCGATCCATTCCAGGGTCATGACGCGGCGGGCGCTGCGGGTCCAATCGACCTTGGGCACCCGGAAGCCATGATCGTCCTTGGAATTCTCCGCCACTTCGGAGATGGCGGCGGCCTCCATGCGGAGATCCATCTCGATGGTGACGGACTGGGCCAAGGTCTCGACCACGGCGACGGGGCGCAGGCGCCGGCTGGGGCCGTGCCAGGCTTCGATTGTCTGAGCTGCGAAGAGGAAACTTTCCAGGTCGCGGGTGAAGCGGCGCTCGATGCCGGGCCTCAGCACCTTTACGGCCACGGGCGTCTCGCTGCCGTCAGGCTTTCGCACCTTCGCCTTATGCACCTGGGCGATGGAGGCAGCAGCGACCGGCGTGCCCAACTCGGTATAGAGGTCTTCGACGGGTTGCCCGAGTTCCTGCTGGATCGTCCGCTTGGCCTCGGCCATGGGAAAGGGCGGAAGCTTGTCCTGTAGCGGCGCGAGATCGCGGGCGAGGTCGGGACCGACGATGTCGTCGCGGGTCGCGAGGAACTGGCCGAGCTTGATGTAGGAGGGGCCGAGCGAGGTCAGCGCGCGGGTCAGCCGCTCCTGATTGCTCTCCTGGCCTGGCTTCTTCTCCTTGCGCGCAAACATCTTGAGCGGCGCGGGGATATTGGCATCGGCCGGCACGACGCGGGCGCCATTCCAGAGAATGGTCCAGCCGGCACGCATGAGCCGGAATGAGTTGGTGATCGGATCCATCATCGGACTCAGATCCGCCAGCCGGAATGGATCGCGGCGATGCCGCCGGTGAGGTTCCGGTAGCGAACCTGCTCGAAGCCGGCCTCGCGGATCATCTCCGCGTAGGGCTCCTGGGTCGGAAATTTGCGGATACTCTCCACCAGATAGCGATAGGAGGCGGAATCCCCCGCCACGACCTGCCCCAGGGCCGGGATCGCCTTGAAGGAGAACAGGTCGTAGAGAGTGTCCAACATGGGCACTTCGACGGCCGAGAACTCCAGGCAAAGGAAGCGACCGCCAGGTTTCAGAACCCGGAAGGCTTCCTTCAGGGCGCGGTCGATATGGGTCACGTTCCGCATGCCGAAGGCGATGGTGTAGGCGTCGAAGCGGCCGTTTTCGTAGGGCAGCGCCTCGGCGTTGCCCTGCACGAATTCGACCCGGTCGAGCCCGGCATGGCGTTCGCGACCCGCCTCCAGCATCTCGGCGCTGATGTCGCAGATAATTGCCGTCGCGTTGGGGCCCGATGCCTTCAGGAAACGCTCGGCGATATCGCCCGTGCCGCCCGCCACATCGAGCAACGCGAAGGGCGTGGCGCTCCGAGGCGGGTTGAGCTGGGCGATCATGTCGTCCTTCCACAGCCGATGCATGCCGCCGGACATGAGGTCGTTCATAACGTCGTAGTTCTTGGCGACCTTTGCAAAGACGCCGTTCACGCGGTCCTGACGTGCGTTCTCGTCGACCTCTTCGAAGCCGAAACTGTATTTTTCGGATGCCGCCATGCTTACGCCCGGTTGGAATACTCTCGGCAGGCTCTATGGCCCGGGGAATGGCTGCGGACAATAGCCTAAGGGGTATGAACAGGCTATTGTTGCGGTGCAGCGACGATCGCCGTGTCGCTGCATGCCCGTCTCGGCATTCCGATACCGCGTTTCCGCAGTCGGGGTACAGCGCCCCGGACCTTCTATGCCCGAACTTCCCGAAGTCGAAACCGTGCGCTTGGGGCTCGCCCCTTTCATGGTCGGCAACACCATCGAAAGCGTGGAGCAACGCCGTGCGGATCTGCGCTTTCCGCTGCCGGCGAACTTCGCCGCGCGGCTTACGGGGCGGCGCATCGAGGCCATGGACCGGCGGGCTAAGTATATTCTTGCACGGCTGGACGATGGCGAGGTGCTGGTCATGCATCTCGGCATGACAGGGCGCTTCACGGTGGATGAGGCGAACGGCACTGCCGTGAAGCCCGGCGTGTTTGCCCATCCCGGGACAGATGCGCCCCGTCACGAGCATATCGTCTTCCATCTTAAGGACGGGGCGGCCATCCGCTACGCGGACGCGCGGCGCTTCGGCTACATGGCGCTGGTGCCGGAGGCCGGTATGGCGGACCACCCTCTCTTCAAGGGGCTGGGGCTTGAGCCGCTCGGCGACGACTTCACGCCCGAGGCCCTGGCGAGCGTTCTGGCAGGCGCCAAGACGCCGCTGAAAGCTGCCCTGCTCGATCAGCGCCGGATCGCTGGGCTCGGCAATATCTATGTGTGCGAAGCGCTCTATGGGGCGCGGCTTTCTCCGCTTCGGCTTGCTGGCACCATCGTGACCAAGGCCGGCAAGCCGACGGAACGCTGCACCCGGCTGGCCGATGCGATCGGCCGCGTCCTGACCGATGCGATCGCGGCCGGAGGCTCCTCTTTGCGGGATTACGCCCATGCGGACGGATCGCTCGGCCGCTTCCAGCATTCCTTCAAGGTGTATGGGCGCGAAGGAAAGCCCTGCCCTGATGCAGACTGTCAGGGCGTCGTGAAGCGCATCGTTCAGAGTGGACGCTCCACCTTCTATTGCCCGAGTTGCCAACGCTAACCCACCAACCAAGAGGCGGGACCAGATGAACGGAATCGAGACCGAGAAGACTTACGAGACCCTGCTGGTGGCCCAGGAGGGCGGCGTGGCCGTCATCACCTTGAACCGGCCCGACGCCATGAACGCCCTGAACGCGAAGCTGGTGGGCGAGCTGAACACCGTGCTCGACAAATGCGACGCGGATCCTGCGATCGGCTGCGTGGTGCTGACGGGCGGCGAAAAGGCATTTGCTGCTGGCGCCGACATCAAGGAGATGAAGGACAAGAGCTTCGCCGATGCCTTCAATTCCGACTTCATCGCGCCATACGACGCCATCGCCGCCCATAAGAAGCCGCTGATCGCGGCCGTCTCCGGCTTCGCGCTTGGCGGCGGCATGGAGCTCGCCATGATCTGCGACATGATCATCGCCGCCGACAGCGCCCAATTCGGACAGCCGGAGATCCAGCTCGGGATCATGCCGGGCGCGGCGGGACCCAGCGCCTGACCCGTGCGGTGGGCAAGGCGAAAGCGATGGATATGTGTCTCACCGGACGGCGCATGGACGCCGAAGAGGCGGAACGCTCGGGTCTGGTAGCCCGCGTCTTTCCCGAAACGTCGCTGATGGAGGAGACCCTTAAGATCGCCGCCAAGATCGCGAGCTTCTCCCAGCCCGCGGCGGCCATGATCAAGCAGTCGATCAACACGAGCATGGCGACGCCCCTGCCCGAAGGCATACGCCAGGAGCGGCATCTGTTCTATTCGACCTTCGCCACGGAGGACCAGAAGGAGGGCATGGCCGCCTTCACGGAGAAGCGGAAGCCCGACTTCAAGCATCGCTGAAAGAGCGCGGGGACGCCCCGGATGGCTGAGCCAAGCCTTCGCCTGGCCGATATGGAGGCGGCACGAGAGGCGGCTGACCGGCTTTTCGCCGCGACCGCCAGCAGGCTGAAACAGCTCCTTTCGGATCAGGCGGAGATCCTTCATATCGGCGCGACGGCCATACCGGGCTGCCTCACCAAGGGCGATCTCGACATTGTCGTGCGGGTGGCGCCTGACGATTTTGCGGCCGCCGATCAGGCTTTGAGCGCCCACTATGCGCGCAATTCCGGCTCGGTCAGGACCGGCGGCTTCTCAGCATTCGAGCAGCCGGGCAGCAGCCCGCCCCTCGGTATCCAGCTCACGGCACTCGGCGGCGAGTATGACGTCTTCCATCTCTTTGCGGAGCGGATGAGGGAGGATCCGGATCTGGTCGTTCGCTACAATGCCTTGAAGCGTCGGTTCGACGGCCAGCCCATGGAGGCCTACAGGGAGGCGAAGTCCTACTTTATCCGGGCGGTTCTTGGGTGGGGCGGAGGGAGCATCCCTCGCTTCACGGCCCACGGTGGCCTCAGCCCGGTTGACGGGTTGCGCCGCGCCCGTTATAGAGCGCGGTCAATTCTCCTTTCAGGATTTTGTTGCGCGGAGAGCCGCCGAATGGATCGGCGTGACACGCGCTTTGGGAACGACATATGGCGAATACGAAATCGGCAAAGAAGGCCGTCCGGCAGCTGCACAAGCGGACCGCCGTGAACACCGCCCGCAAGAGCCGCATGCGGAGCTTCATCCGCAAGGTCGAAGAGGCGATCGCCTCGGGCAAGAAGGACGAGGCTCAGGCAGCCCTCCGGGCAGCCCAGCCGATCATCGCCCGGAACGGCCAGCTGAGCGTGCTGCACGAGCGGACCGCCTCGCGGAAGATCTCCCGCCTGTCCAAGCGCGTCGGCGCGATGGAATCGGCGTAGACCGCTTCGTCTAATCCTCAAGATCGCTAGCGATCCAATAAGCGCGTAAGGAATGCTCCTTGCGCGCTTTTTGCGCGTGGCCCGTCGGTCCCTTCCGGCAGGCCCTTGGCGGCCAGCTCTGTGCGCGCCGAACGGGCAATTACAGGGCGGGATTGCTCGCCTTCAGGGCATGCCGGCGCCGGACTCGGCGGGGCCCTTTCTTGCAACATAAAAATTTTACGCCGAGGCCAAAAAAGTCACTCTGTTGCGGAGGTGACACGAAATTTTTGGGTGAGTTCGGGGATTTTCGAGGCGCCCTTTCATGTCGATTTCGTGAATATTTCAATTGTTTGACGGCGCGAGCCGGTCCGAAAACCGAAGCTGGAGCGCCGTGCGGTAACCCTTTTTTAGCAAAATTTTTTAGCCGCGATTCAGGGCGCCGAGGAGGTTGAATCCCGCTACCGGCAGGGTCCGGCCGGATCGAATCAAGCTTGCAGCACAGTGAGTTGGCGGCGAGGATTGAGGGCGGCCGGGAAGGGTGCCGAGGGACGGCAGGCCGCGGGGCGGTTGCTTGATCGGCCGAAACCGCCCGTGTATAGTTCACTCATCCGAACGGGGTAGCCCCCTCCATCACAATACAGTTTTCAAGCCTGGCTAGTGTCGGGACGGGAAAGTTTTGTCTAATGCGATGATGGTGCGGGGAAAGTTTGAAGTTTTTAGTCGTAGGCGACGTAGAGTGCGGCGTTTGTAGCAGAAGAACTACTAGGTATAGTGGCTTTCGAGCTGATTTGTACTTGGGTTGACCGCTCGATACCTAGGTTTTTCAAAGAGGGGATCTGCTGCTTGAGCGCAGAAATGGGCGATAGCGAAGTCGATAACGTGGACGTGGAGACGGCCTGGAAGGCGCTCTCGTCCAGTGGCGGCGCGCAGCTCGTCGATGTGCGGACGAGAGCTGAGTGGACGTATGTCGGGATTCCGGATCTCGGAGGCCTCGGTAAGCGTCCTGTTCTCGTCGAATGGCAGACGTTTCCCGACCAAACGGTCGATCCGCGTTTCGCCGAACGTCTGGCCGGAGAGCTGAAAGCTCTCGGCGTTTCGCCAGACGACGACCTTTTCTTCATCTGCCGTTCGGGCAGCCGGAGCCTGGCAGCTGCCGAGGCAATGGCGACGATGGGGTTTCGTGCTTGTCACAATGTCGCCGGCGGTTTTGAGGGGCCGCTGGACGACGATAGGCATCGGGGCGCCATCGGTGGCTGGAAGGCGGCAGGTCTCCCCTGGCTTCAAAGCTAGGCAAACGACCAGCCGTATGGACAAGAGGCTGTCCGTGTCAGGGGGGTGCTGCTCTGTCTGGAGTAAGCGGTGCGTGCCTGCGCGGGGTAGACGAACGGGTGGCACAAAAAGTGACAGAGAAAAACGACAACGCGGCTCGCGCCGCGTGGGAGAGGGTCAAGTCACGTCTGCAAGCTGAGTTGGGTGAGGACGTCTATTCGAGCTGGTTTCGAGGCGTCGAGCTTGACAGGGTCGAGGAAGGTACAGCCCATTTGACGGTGGCCACGCGCTTTTTGAAAAGCTGGCTCCGGTCCCACTACTACGATTTCGTGATCCAGCTCAGCCGCCAGGAGTGGAGCGATCTGGAGCGGCTGGATTTCCAGGTGCGGCAGCCGCATTTCAAACACGCGGCGGCGGCCCGGAAAGCCGCAGAGGCGGCGCCGGCACCGCGGGTCGCGGTGGCCGAGGCGGCGGAGGTCACGCTGCCCTTGCGCACGGGCTATGGCGGGTTCGACGGCTCGCCGCTGGACCCGAAGCTCACCTTCGATACGTTCGTGGTCGGAGCATCGAACCAGCTTGCCAATGCGGCGGCGAACCAGGTGTCCGGAAACGGCGCCGGGTCCCAGTTCAATCCGCTCTTCCTGCATGGCAATGTCGGGCTGGGTAAGACCCATCTGCTGCACGCGATCGCCTGGCAGTTCACCAAGGCGAAGCCCGAGGGCGAGGTGCTCTACCTTACGGCGGAGCGGTTCATGTCTGGCTTCGTCCAGGCGCTGCGGGCCAAGGATGCGCTGGCCTTCAAGGAAAGCCTGCGCCGGATCGATCTCCTGATCATCGACGACATGGAGTTCCTCCAGGGGCCCACCATCCAGCAGGAGTTCTGCCATACGCTGAATTCGCTGATCGATGGCGGACGCCAGGTGGTGGTCGCAGCCGATCGGGCGCCGAACCATCTCGACCGTCTCGATATGCGGATGCGGTCGCGGCTCGGTGGCGGCCTTGTGGCGGAGATCGCGCCCATGGACCGGGACCTGCGGCACAAGATCCTGAGCAAGCGGGCGAGCGATGCCTGCAAGGACACCCCTGGGCTCGAGATTTCCGATACGGTGCTGAGCTATCTTGCCGACCGGCTCACCGAAAGCGGCCGGGAACTCGAAGGCGCAGTACATCGCCTGCGGGCGGCCTATCAGCTGACGGATCAGCCGGTGACCCTCGAGATCGCCGAGCAGATCGTACGGGAGCTGATGCGCGGCACGGAGCCCAAGCGGGTGCGGATCGACGACATCCAGCGGACGGTTTCCAAGCATTACGGGGTGAACCGGGGGGACCTGCTTTCCGGGCGCCGCAACCGCTCCATCGTCCGTCCGCGCCAGATCGGCATGTATCTCTGCAAGCAGCTCACGTCGCGCTCGCTACCGGAGATCGGGCGCCGGTTCGGCAATCGGGACCACACCACGGTGCTGCACGCGATCCGCAAGATTGAGCAGCTGATGTCGGACGACACCCAAATGCGCGAGGAAATCGAGCTTTTGCAGCGTCTCCTGCGGGATTAACGCGCTTCACGGAGGCCATGGCGGGGTTTCGGCGAGGAGCCGGAATCCCGCCCTTTCGCTTGCAAATCGGCGCCTCTCGCGGCAAGTTCTGGACGCGCGTTCTACGAATTTTTTCACGCACGCCTCGCCCGTAGGGACGGAAGCCTAACGGCTAACCGATAGCGGCTTCGACGCCGCCGGCGGGAGACCGGGCGAGAACGCGGCAGGCATTTCGACAAGCATTCAGGAGTCGAGCGGGATCATGGAGCTGACCATTGAAAAAGCGGGGCTGGTGAAGGCCCTGGCCCATGTGGCGAGCGTGGTCGAAAGGCGGAACACGATCCCGATCCTCTCCAACGTCCGGATCGAGACGAAGGCCGGGGAGATGGGGCTGACGGCGACGGATCTCGACATGGAGATCGTCGAGACCGTGCCGTGCCAGACCAAGACGGAAGGCACCACCACGGT
Organism: Methyloligella halotolerans; assembly: GCF_001708935.1. Taxonomy (GTDB): domain Bacteria; phylum Pseudomonadota; class Alphaproteobacteria; order Rhizobiales; family Methyloligellaceae; genus Methyloligella; species Methyloligella halotolerans. Next base: position 47,298 of record NZ_MASI01000008.1, on the reverse strand, counting down.
GCCGGCCCATATGTTCCACGACGTGGTGCGGAAGCTTCCCGACGGGACGGATATCGTGCTGTCCCTCGACGGCGAGGCGGCCCGCTTGAATATCTCCTGCGGACCTGCGCGGTTTTCGCTGCAGACCCTGTCGGCGGAGGATTTCCCGGCGCTGAGCGTGGAGGACCTTTCGCATTCCTTCTCGGTTCCGGCGAAGGATCTGCGGAAGCTGATCGAGAAGACGCGCTTTGCGATCTCCACGGAAGAGACGCGCTACTATCTGAACGGCATCTATCTTCATGCGGTGGAGAACGAGGGCGCCGGCACCCTGCGGGCCGTAGCGACTGACGGCCATCGGCTGGCGCAGATGGAGCTGCCCTTGCCTTCCGGCGCCAGCGGGATGCCCGGGGTGATCGTGCCACGCAAGGCGGTGGCGGATCTGCACCGGCTGACCGAGGATGCCGACGGTGAGGTCAAGATCGAGCTGTCCTCCTCCAAGATCCGGGCGACCACCAAGACCTCTGTCCTGACCTCCAAGCTGATCGACGGGACGTTCCCCGATTACGAGCGGGTGATCCCGCAAGGCAACGACAAGGAGATGGAGGTCGACAATATCGCGTTCGCCAAGGCGGTTGACCGCGTCTCGACGCTCTCCAGCGACAAGGGCCGGGCGGTGAAGCTCGCCATCGCGCCCAACAAGCTGGTGCTTTCGGTGAACAATCCCGATAGCGGCAGCGCGACGGAAGAGCTGCCCATCGATTACGACTCCGACAGCCTGGAGATCGGCTTCAACGCGCGCTATCTGCTCGATATCGCAGAGCAGCTGGAGAGCGGCACGGCGGAATATATCTTCGCCGATCCGGGTTCGCCGACGGTGGTGAGGGACGGCGACGACCCCTCTCTGCTCTATGTGCTGATGCCGATGCGGGTATGACCGCGAGACCGATAGCGAACGAGCATCCCCCCACAAGCGGGTCTCCGAACGGCGGCTCCGACCATAATCGCGCGCAACGGCTGTTCGTCGAGCAGCTGACCCTGACGGATTTCAGGAATTTCGCATCCGCCCGCCTCAATCTGGATGGGCGGCCCGTCGTGCTGGTGGGCGATAACGGCGCCGGCAAGACGAGCCTGCTGGAAGCGGTTTCGCTTTTGGGCGCCGGCCAGGGCCTGCGCAGCCGTCCCTATAAGGAGCTTGCCCGCCATGGAGGGCGCGGCGGCTGGGCCATCGCCGGAAAGGTGGCAAGCGGCGGCGAGACGGTGCCACTGGGCACGGGCTTCGGCCTTGCGGGTGACGAGGACCGCGCCTCGCGCAACGTACGGATCGCCGGTAAGGAGTCATCCTCCAACGCGCTCGCCAATCACGTGAAGGTGGTCTGGCTGATCCCGGCCATGGACGGACTCTTCACCGGCCCAGCTTCCGAGCGCCGACGCTTTCTCGACCGCCTGATGCTGGCCGTGGACCCGAAGATGCGCACGCCCCGGGCCCGGTTCGAACGGGCCATGCGGCAGCGGAACCGCCTATTCCAGCTGCATGAAGGCTCGCCATCCCTGTTTGCAGGGCTCGAGGAGCAGATGGCGGAGACGGGCACGGCGATCGCCGCCGCCCGTCTGGATGCGGTCTCGCGGCTCGCGGCTCTGATCGAGGCGTCGAAGGAAAGTCTGATGCAGGGGCTCTTCCCCTGGGCATCGCTGGCCCTCGCCGGCACCTTGGAGGCCGATCTGATGGACGGCTCGGCCGTCGAGGTGGAGGACGCCTACAGGGAGCGCCTGGCCGTCACCCGAGAGCGGGATCGCGCGGCACAGCGGACCCTTGAAGGGCCCCATAGGAGCGATTTAGTGGTCTCTCACGGGCCTTCGGAGCGGCCGGCGGAGATTTGCTCATCCGGAGAGCAGAAGGCCCTGCTGCTGGGCCTGATCCTGTCTCAGGCGGCCCTCATCACCGAACTCGACGGCGCCGCGCCGTTGATCCTTCTGGACGAGGTAGCGGCCCATCTCGACGCAACCCGCCGGGAAGCGCTTTTTTCGGAGATTTTCAGGCTTGGAGCCCAGGCTTGGATGACCGGAACGGAAGCCTCCGTTTTCGCTTCGATGACACCGAAAGCGCAGATTTTTGGCGTGAACTGCGGTACAATATCGGACTGAACAACCAGGGATTCGACGACCCCGCCCTGGCACGCTTCCAATCCTCACAACGAACCCAGGTTCCGAATGGATAAATCCACCGACGAGACCCCCCCGATTCCCGAATACGGCGCCCAATCGATCAAGGTGCTGAAGGGGCTGGATGCCGTGCGCAAACGGCCGGGCATGTATATCGGCGACACCGATGACGGCTCGGGCCTGCACCACATGGTCTACGAGGTGGTCGACAACGCCATCGACGAGGCGTTGGCGGGATATTGCGACGAAATCCACGTCACCCTGAACCCGGAAGGGTCGGTGACCGTGGAGGATAACGGGCGCGGCATCCCGACGGAGATGCATGGCGAGGGCACCTCGGCGGCCGAGGTCATCATGACCCAGCTTCACGCGGGCGGTAAGTTCGACCAGAATTCCTACAAGGTGTCCGGCGGTCTCCACGGGGTGGGCGTCTCCGTGGTGAACGCCCTGTCGTCGGAGCTGGAGCTCACCATCTGGCGGGACGGCAAGGAGCACTTCATGCGCTTCGCCCATGGCGACGCACAGCAGCCCCTTGAAGCGGTTGGCCCGTCGGAGGGCAAGACAGGCACGCGGATCACCTTCACCCCGTCCCAAGACACCTTCACCATGGTGGATTTCGATTACGCCACCTTGGAGCATCGCCTGCGGGAGCTCGCCTTCCTGAACTCCGGGGTGCGGATCGTGCTGTCCGATCATCGGGGCGTGGAGCCGAAGACGGAAGAGATGAACTACGAGGGCGGCCTGGCTGCCTTCGTGAAGTTCCTCGACCGCACGAAGCATCCACTTCTCTCGGAGCCGCTGATGGTCTCCAAAGAGCAGGACATGATGTCGGTGGAAGCCTCGCTCTGGTGGAACGACAGCTATCACGAGAACGTGCTGTGCTTCACCAACAACATCCCGCAGCGGGATGGCGGCACCCATCTGGCCGGCTTCCGCGCCGCGTTGACCCGGACCGTGAACACCTACGCGGCCGAGTCCGGCATCGCGAAGAAGGAGAAGGTTTCGCTGACCGGCGACGATGCCCGCGAGGGGCTGACCTGCGTGCTGTCGGTGAAGGTGCCGGATCCGAAATTCTCAAGCCAGACCAAAGACAAGCTCGTCTCCTCGGAGGTCCGCCCCGTGGTGGAGAGCGTGGTCGCCGACGCTCTGTCGCAATGGTTCGAGGAGAACCCGAGCGAGGCGAAGGTGATCGTGCAGAAGATCGTGGAAGCGGCAGCGGCGCGCGAAGCGGCTCGCAAGGCCCGCGACCTCACCCGGCGCAAGGGCGCGCTCGACATCGCTTCGCTTCCGGGCAAGCTGGCGGATTGCCAGGAGCGCGACCCCGCAAAGTCGGAGCTGTTCCTGGTGGAGGGCGACTCCGCCGGCGGCAGCGCCAAGCAGGCGCGCGACCGGGCGTTCCAGGCCGTGCTTCCCCTGCGGGGCAAGATCCTCAACGTGGAGCGCGCGCGCTTCGACCGGATGCTTTCCAGCCAGGAGATCGGAACCCTGATCACGGCGCTCGGCACCGGCATCGGGCGGGACGACTTCAACGTCGAGAAGCTGCGCTACCACAAGATCATCATCATGACGGACGCCGACGTGGACGGCGCCCATATCCGCACCCTGCTGCTGACCTTCTTCTACCGGCAGATGCGGGAGCTCGTTGAGAACGGGCATCTCTATATCGCCCAGCCGCCGCTCTATAAGGTGAAGCGCGGCCAGTCGGAGCACTATCTCAAGGACGAGGCGGCGCTCACCGACTATCTGATCAATCAGGGTCTGGACGAGACGGTGCTGGTGACAGGCGAAGGCGCGGAACACGCCGGCGCCGATCTGCGCGATATCGTCGAGAAGGCGCGCAGCGTCACCAATCTGCTCGCCGGGCTGCATAGCCGCTATCCCCGCTTCATCATCGAGCAGGCGGCGATCGCCGGGGCGCTGTCGCCAGGCGTGCTGAAGGATCAGGCCCAAGCCCAAGATGCGGCAGCCTATGTCGCCAAGCGGCTGGATACGCTGGCCGAGGAGACCGAGCGCGGCTGGGAGGGTGAGGCGCTGCCGGAAGGCGGCTTGCGGTTCTGGCGCGAACTGCGCGGCGTGATGGAGTCCCATCTCATCGACGGGCCGTTCATCGCCTCGGCCGATGCGCGCCGGCTCGATCAATACGCGCCGCATCTCCAGGAGATCTACAGCCGGCCGGGCACGCTGCGCCGGAAGGATTCGAGCCTGGCCGTGCACGGACCGAGCGAGCTTCTGGATTCCGTGATGACCACGGGCCGGAAAGGTCTGTCCTTGCAGCGCTACAAGGGTCTGGGCGAGATGAACCCGGAGCAGCTCTGGGAGACGACCCTCGATCTCGATAGCCGCACCATGCTTCAGGTGAAGCTCGGAGAGCTGGACGAGGCGGACGAGATCTTCTCCCGGCTCATGGGCGACGTCGTGGAGCCGCGGCGCGAGTTCATCCAGGAGAACGCACTCCAGGTGGCGAACCTGGATATCTAGGGCTATCCGTCTATCGAGCCCCCGCTGCGATTTTTCGTGGAGACGTTGGCTACTGGATCCCTGCATTCGCAGGGATGACGGCCCAGTTTTCGACGAGCGCCCTGCCTTAAAAACCCGTCTCGGGCACCAAGGTCGTGCCGTCCACCATGCGCGAAAAGCGGAAGGGGTACGGGTCCACGATGGGCTCCTCGCCGAGCGCGATATCGCCGATCAAGTGACCGGCGGCGGGGCCCGTGCCAAAGCCGTGACCGCTGGAGCCGGCCGCGAGGTAGAAGCCGGGGATGGCATCCACGTCGGAGATGACGGGAATCGCGTCGGGCGAAGCATCGATCAACCCGGCCCAGCTTTCAGCCATCTCGATGCCGGAGAGCTCCGGATAGGCGTCGCGCAAATTTTGAATCGCCAGACGGAGGGGTTCGGGATCCGGGTCGGGGTCGGTGACCCGAACGCTTTCCGTCTCGAAGGGCGACGGCCGGTCGAGAGGCCAATCCTTGGGCCGGGCCCAGGCTTCGAAGAAGGCGCGGCCGAAGCGGATCTTCATCTTGCTGCCCTCCTTCAGGAAGGCGGGCCAGAAGGCTGCCATATGGCGGAAGGCTTCGGGGGTCAGGTCGAACCGCAACGGGCTGCGCTTCGCCAGGGTGTAGCCGCCATCGGTACGGCGGCGGATGCAGAACGGCGCGGTGCCGATCATGCCCTGGGTAACCTCCGGGGCTTCCTTGGTGCGCATGGCCGTGGCCCGCACGCCGAGGATCGGGACCTTCAGTCCGTGGCGGCGGCAGAACAAGGCTGCCCATGCCCCGCCGGCACAGATCACCTTTTCCGTCTTCACGGTGCCCTTCTCGGTGACAAGGCCGGCCACCCGGCCCCGCTCCAGCTGAAGGCCGCGGGCGGCGCAGCGCTGCAGGATGACAGCGCCTTTCTCCCGCGCCAACTCGGCAATCGCCGGTGCTGCAAGCGCCGGCTCGGCGCGGCCATCATTCTCCGTATAGAGCCCGCCGATCCATGGAATCGTGCAGCCCGGTGTCAGCTCACGGGCGGAGTCCGCGTCAAGCATCCGGCTCTCGATCTGATATTTACGGGCGGTCTGCTGCCATTTGCGCCACCGCTCCATGTCGTCTTCGGTCTCGGTGACGTAGAGGACGCCTGCGGGGCGGAAGCCGAGATCCTTGGGGCTCTCTTCCTGAAGCTCGCCCCACAGACGCAAGGATTCCCGGGAAAGCGCCATCTCCGCCTCGGCCCGCCCCTGCTGGCGGACCCAACCCCAGTTGCGGCTCGATTGCTCGCCGGCGACATGCCCCTTCTCCACCAGCACGACCGAGAGCCCCCGACGCGCAAGGTAGTAGGCGGCGGAGCAGCCGATGATGCCGCCGCCAATGATGGCGATATCGGCGCGCTCGGGCAGCTGGTCTTCGGTGACGATGCGGGAAACGGGCGGTGACATGAGTTCAGCTTCGTTTGGAGGATTGCGGTTTCGATTCGGCTCCCAATGGCTCCCGACCTTAACCCGATAGCAACGCGCCAAACCTATGGTTAAGGCGAATTTGCGGGCGGTTTGAAGCAGCCATTGGCGGGGCGTGATTTATGAGCAACGGGCGCAAGCGACGGCCCGCAGGTAGAGCTGCGAGCGACGGACGCATCGAACCCTCCTTCGAGGGGCGGCGCAAGAGCCCAAAACGGGGTACCTCGCCGCGGCGCAAGGGCAGCGGCGGGCGCCGTCGCAAACAGCAGAAAACGCCGGTGCTGGGCCGGGTTTTCCGCTTCACCATGCTCGCGGGCGTGGTGGCCGCGATCGCCTTCGGCCTCTACGCCATCCACCTCACCTCCAAGTTGCCCGACCCGGTCCTGCTCACCCTTGACGACCGGCCGCCGAATGTTCAGGTGCTCGCCTCCGACGGGACGAGAATGGCCGAGCGTGGCCTTCGCCGCGGCCATGTCCGTGTCGAGGATCTGCCGCCCCATCTGATCGAAGCCGTGATCGCCACGGAAGACAGGCGCTTCTACAGCCATTTCGGGGTGGACCCGCTCGGTCTGATGCGCGCGGCCGTGGTGGACATCATGGCGGGCGCCTTCGTCGAGGGCGGCTCGACCATTACCCAGCAGCTCGCAAAGAACCTATTCTTGAAGCCGGACCGGACCATCGAACGCAAGATCGAGGAGATGGTCTACGCGATCTGGCTGGAGCGCCGGTTCGACAAGAACCAGATCATGGAGCTCTATCTGAACCGGGTCTATTTCGGTGGCGGCGCCTATGGCGTGGAAGCGGCCTCGCGACGCTATTTCGGCAAGTCCGCGACGGATCTCGACCTGCCCGAATCGGCCATGCTCGCCGGGCTCCTAAAGGCTCCGTCCACGTATTCCCCGACGCGCAGCCGGAAGCTGGCGAACTCTCGTCTGGAGGTCGTTCTCGACAACATGGTCGCGGCCGGCTTCATCACGGAAGGCGAAGCCAAGCGCGCCGCGAGCCAGCCGCTCGGCCTGCGCGCCCAGGGCGACCAGACGGGCTATCCCTATATCGTCGATTGGGTTGCTGAGCTGCTGCCGGAGTTCGTGGGCGAAAAGCACGGCGATCTGATCGTCACCACGAGCATCGAGCCGGCGGTCCAGAAATCGGCTCAGCAGACCCTGCAGAAGCGGCTGGATGCCGAAGGCGGCGAAGGCGGAGCTCATGAAGGCGCCGTTGTCGTGCTCGGAACCGATGGCGCGGTCAAGGCGCTGGTCGGCGGCCGCTCCTATCAGACGAGCCCCTATAACCGTGCCGTGAAGGCGAAACGCCAGCCGGGCTCTTCATTCAAGCCCTTCGTCTATCTCGCGGCCATGGAGGCGGGCTATACGCCGGATTCCGTCGCCATCGACTCGCCGGTCTCCCTGGCTGGCTGGAACCCCAAGAACTACCACTCCAAGTATTATGGGGAGGTCACGCTGCGGACCGGGCTCGAGAAGTCCCTCAACTCGGTCGCGGTGAAGCTGATCCGGCAAGTCGGCCCGGCGCGGGTCATTCAGACCGCGCAGCGGATGGGCATCGAATCCAAGCTCGGCAACGAAATGTCCCTGGCGCTCGGCACCTCGGAAGTAAGCCTTCTCGAGCTCACGTCGGCCTATGCCCCCTTCGCCAATGGCGGTATGCGGGCCCAGACCCATGTGATCGAGGAGATCCGTGACGCCGACGGACAGGTGCTCTATCGCTGGCAGGCTTCACCCGCAGCACCGGCCATCGGACGGCGTCAGCTCGGCGCCATGAACGATATGATGAATGCGGTCGTGGTGAGCGGCACGGGCCGCAGGGCGGGCATTCCCCAGCATGTGGCCGGCGGCAAGACCGGCACCACCCAGGGCTCGAAGGATGCCTGGTTCGTGGGCTACACGGCCCATTACGTGGCGGGGGTCTGGATCGGCAACGACGACAACACGCCCATGAAGAAGGTCACCGGCGGGACGATCCCGGCCGAGGTCTGGCACGATGTGATGCTGGCGGCCCATGCGGACAAACATCCCTACAGCCTGCCCGGCACCTATTCGCCCGGAATCACCGCCTCGACGAGCCCGATCGAGATGGGCAAGCGCGCCGCGGACCAAGGCTCGGCCTGGCTGAAGCGGATGCTCGGAATGTTCGGCGGTTAGAGCCGCCTATTCGATGCTGCCTTTGGGGGATTGGCCTGCGCCGCCGGCGATCATGTCGTCCGCGCCGTAGCGATGCAGGCTCGCGCCATGCTCGCGGAGCCATTTCTGTGCCCGCTCGTAATCCGGCATGGTCTTCTCCACCAGCTTCCAGAAGCGCGGCCCGTGGTTCATATGGGCGAGATGGGCGACCTCGTGGACCACGAGATATTCCAGCACGAAGCCCGGCGCCAGGATGAGGCGCCATGAGAAGGAGAGTGCGCCGGAGGTCGAGCAGGAGCCCCAACGAGTGGTCTGATCGCGCACGAAGATGCGCTTGGGCTCAAGACCCATGCGTTCGGCCTGATAGCCCACCTCATCCTTGAGATCATGCTGGGCCTGGCGCTTCAGCCAGTCCAGGAGGCGGCGCGGAGCGTGCTCTGGCTCGCCCGAAACGCAAAGCTTCGGGAGATTCTCCGCACTTTGGGCGGCGGCTTCGGGCCAGGCCGGCAGATCGATGCTGTCCTCGGCATCGATCCAGGCCACGCCGCGACGGCGCACGGGGCCGGCGAAACGGATCTGATGCGCGTAGCCGCGCAAGGGCACGACCGCACCGTCGGTGAAGGGAACCGGCTCCGAAAGGCCCGCCAGACGCTCCTTCAACCAGTCCAGATGGCGGGACAGAAATTCGTCGGCGTCGGCGAAGGAGGAATAGGCAGGGACGGTGAGCACAGCGCCGCGCTTGGCTTCGGAAACCTGCAAGCTGAACCGGCGCGCGCGGGGGCTGCGCCGCATCAGGATCGGAACGCCCAACCCCTTGATATTCAGCTCGATTGTTTCCTTTCGGCCAGGCTTCAGCCGCTTGAGCATAGGCAGACTCCCTACACAAACCGCCTCGAATCGGGCGGCTATCCCCCTAGAATACCACAGCCCGATGACGGCTTATTCGGATTGTCGGCTCAGCCGATCAGATTGCCGAAAGCGCGCGAAAATCGGTTCTCGCCGCGATTATGCATGGCGATAAAATCGGTAATTCGCGGCACGATTTCGTCACGATAGCGGGAGCCGTTGAAGACGCCGTAATGTCCCACCCCCAGCTGGAGGTAATGCTCGCGCATGTTCTCCGGCAGCTTGGAGGCGAGCTTGTGGGCCGCCGAGGTCTGCCCGATGCCGGCGATATCGTCCTTTTCGCCCTCAACGGTCATCAGGGCCACGCGCTCGATCTTGCTGGGATCGACAGCGACGCCGTCATGGGTCATCTGCCCCTGAGGCAGGGTGTGGCGGAGGAAGACCTCGTCGATGGTCTGCAGATAGAACTCCGCCGTCAGATCCATCACCGCAAGGAACTCGTCGTAGAAGTCACGATGCTTCTCGGCCGAATCCCCGTCGCCCTGGACGAGATGCTGGAAGAGGTCCTGATGGGCGGTGATATGGCGGTCCAGATTCATGCCCATGAAGCCGGAAAGCTGCAGAAATCCGGGATAAACTAAGCGCATCATGCCCGGATGAGGCCAGGGAACCTGGGTGATCACGTTACGGCGGAACCACTCGAGCCCCCGGTCGAGCGCGAAGCAGTTGACCGCGGTGGGGCTCTCGCGCGCATCGATCGGTCCGGCCATCAGGATCATCGAATGGGGCACGGCGCGTTCGCGCGACTGCTCCATAAGGGAGATGGCGGCGAAGACCGGAACGACGGGCTGGCAGACCGCCATCAGATGGACGTCGCCAGCGAAAAAGCGGCAAAATTCAATGATGTAGTCGATATAGTCGTCGAGATCGAACGCGCCCGCCGCGAGGGGGACGTTGCGCGCATCCTGCCACTCGGTGACGTAGACGTCGTGATCGGCCAGCATGGCCTTGACGGTGCCCCGCAGGAGGGTCGGGAAATGCCCGGCCATCGGCGCGACGATCAGCACCTTCGGATCGCGCCGGCGCATGCCTGACAGATCCCGCTCGAAATGGACGAGATTGCAGAACGGCTTGGAAATCAGGGTGCGCTCACGCACGGGAACCTGCTTGCCATCGACGGTCACCTCGTCGAGGCCCCAGGCCGGCTTGCGGTATCGGCGGGTCGTACGCTCAAACAGCTCCAGGCTGGCCGCCGCCGTGCGGCCGAGGGGGGTATGAGAGGCCGGGTTCAGCGGATGCTTGAACAGCAATCGGAACCCGTCGGCCAGGGCACGTGCCGGGCTCAACGCCGCATGATTGAGTTCGTAGAGATGATAGAGCATCGTGACCTCAGGATTTATGCCGCACCGCACAATGGAAATGGGGTGGCTACGCTGCATTGCAACATTAAATCGTGGCGGCGGAGGGGTTTGCCAGCGCGGCTAAAGGTAGCGTTTCAGTCCTTCGGCCATCTTGTCGGGGGCGGTTCCGTAGCTGAAATGGTCGACATAGCTTCCGTCCGGCCCCATCAGATAGACGATGGCGCTGTGGTCGACGTTGTAATTCTCGTCGTCAGGCTTTTCCTTATGGACCTGATAGGTCACTCGATATTCCTTCGCCACCTTGGCGATCTCCTTATCCGATCCCGTCAGCCCGACGAACCGGTCTCCGAAGTTCGACAGATATTCCTTTAGGGCCTCGGGGGTATCGCGCGCCGGGTCGACGGTGACGAAGACCGGGACGACCTCTTCCGCCTTATCGCCCAGGTCGTCCAGCGCTTCAGCAATGACCTGGAGCTCCGCCGGGCAGATGTCCGGGCAGTGGGTGAAGCCGAAAAAGACCAACATGTGCTTGCCACGGAAATCCTTCTCCGTGACCTGCTTCCCATCCTGATTGGTCAGGGTGAACGGGCCGCCGATCAATGCGGTACCGGAGGTCTCGGTGCGCGGACCGCTCGGTTGGGTGGCGATGAGGACGCCCAGGCCGATGACGGCTCCGAGGCAGAAAGCGATGACGACGACGGTGATGAGGCGGCGCATGGCGAACCATATAGTTTGGCGTTTCGCGGGGAGATAGGGGACTGCGACATCGGCGCGGCCCCGAACTCGGAGCGCCCTTTTAGCAGGGAGAAACGGTTACGCTAAGGGGGGCTTAGGCTTGCGGCGCGGCGCGGGCCGAATTATGCCCAAGTCACCATGACCGTCACGGAAGATCAAATTCCCACAGAGCCACGCCCCAGCGTGCCCGAATGGCTGCAGCGGGGACAGACGCGCCTGCGTCTCCAGACGATGGTGCGGCTGCGCTGGCTCGCGGTCATGGGGCAGAGCTTCACGGTGATCGGGAGCTACTGGGTCCTCGGACTGGACCTGCCCATCGTGCCTGCGCTCATCGCCATCGCGGCGTCCGCCTGGCTCAACGTCATGCTCCGGCTGCGCTATCCGGCAAGCCAGCGGCTGCCGAGCTTCTTCGCCCTGCTCATGCTGGGGTTCGATATCCTGCAGCTGGCGGTCCTGCTCTACCTGACCGGCGGCATGGAGAATCCGTTCGCCTTCCTGCTGGTGGCGCCGGTGACCGTCTCGGCAGCCACCCAGCCCCCCCGGGTAACGCTCAGCCTCGGCCTTCTCGCCGTGGTCCTGGCGACGGTGCTGATCTGGGTGCACTATCCGCTGCCGTGGTTCGCCGGTTCGGTGCTGGCGCTGCCCTTCTTCTATGTGTTGGGGATCTGGGCGACGGTGGTCTCCGGCCTGCTGTTCATCGGCTTCTATTCCTGGCGGACCGCCGAGGAAGGGCGGCGTATGGCCGAGGCGCTCGCCGCCGCGGAGATGGTGCTGGCGCGCGAGCAGCGGCTTTCGGCCCTGGACGGGCTGGCCGCCGCCGCAGCCCACGGCCTCGGAACGCCGCTGGCGACGATCTCCGTGGTCACCAAGGAGTTGCTGCGGGACGCATCAGCGGAAAATCCCCATTACGAGGATCTGCAGCTGCTGCGCGACCAGGCCGAGCGCTGCCGGGAGATCCTGGGGCAGTTGGCTGCCAAGGCCGAACAGAACGATCTCATCGTCTCGCGGATGACGGTGAGCCACCTGATGGAAGATGTGGTTGAGCCGCACCGCCTGGTCTCCGTGCCGATCGACGTGACGACCGGGCCAGCCGCCGGTCTAGACCCCGGCAGCCGCGCCATGCAGGAGCCGGTTATGCAGCGCAATCCCGGCGTGCTTTATGGACTCGGCAATCTCATCGAGAACGCTATCGATTTCGCCGCGAACCGTGTCGAGGCGACGGCGACCTGGAACGAAAACGAGGTGCGTATCGTCATCGCCGATGACGGCACCGGCTTCCCGCCCGATGTGCTTGAGCAGCTGGGCGAGCCCTTCGTGACGACGCGGCCCAGCCAGAGCTGGGGCGAGGAAGCGCCGGACGAGCATATCGGCATGGGGCTTGGCTTCTTCATCGCCAAGACGCTGCTGGAGCGATCGGGCGCGCGGCTCGAGCTCGCCAACCGCTCGGCCTCCCCCGGCGGCGCCGTGGTGACCGTGGTATGGCCGCGGGACCGGTTCGAGCGTGTCTGGTCGAGCTTCGACTAGGCTCTCGCGGCGCACCCAAGGCTGCTCACACACAACCGGCGTTAACCATTGGGATTTGGATTCTAGCGCTCGGGAGCCTATTTTAAGTGCATATCTAGAGCGATTTACGGATGCGGTGGATGCTCAGCCTCTCGAGGGGCCGTTTTACCTTATAAGGGTTTTAAAGTGGAGCATGACCGGCCCGGCCGATAGAAAGTTAGGATCATGGATGCTCAACCTATCGACGTCTCGTTGCCGCAGAGTGGGCAGCAGGACAAAACGCTCCTGATCGTCGATGACGATCGGGCGTTTCTCGCGCGCCTGGCGCGCGCCATGGAGACTCGCGGCTTCGAGGTGGAGATTGCTCCGACCGTCGAAGAGGGGCTGACCGCCCTGCGCAAGCGTCCCCCGGCCTTTGCCGTGGTGGACATGCGCCTGGACGATGGAAACGGCCTGGACGTGATCGCCGCCCTCGCCGATATCCGGCCGGGAGCACGGGCCGTGGTTTTGACCGGCTACGGCAATATCGCCACCGCCGTGAACGCGGTGAAGCTGGGCGCGGTGGACTATCTCGCCAAGCCGGCCGATGCGGACGATGTCTACAATGCATTGATCGCCAAGGATGCGAAAGCACCGCCGCCGGAGAACCCGATGTCTGCGGACCGGGTGCGCTGGGAGCACATCCAGCGGGTCTACGAGCTTTGCAACCGCAATGTCTCGGAGACGGCGCGCAGGCTCAACATGCACCGCCGGACGTTGCAGCGGATCCTGGCCAAGCGCGCGCCCAAATAGGTTTGCGCCATCATTGCGGCGCGTCCGGTCCGCCGGACGCGCGATCTATTCTCCGCAAAACGGATCGATGGCTCTTTGAAGCCTGAGCGCGGCTGCGCGCGCGAAGCACAGGGTCATGGCCTTGCGCCGTGAAGCGGTGAGCCGAATCTCGCCCGGCTCCCGCATGATCTCCGCACCGAACCGGTCGGCGAGGATAAGACCGGCATGGTCCGGAATGATCTCGTGGGGGAAGTCGGGCGCCACGGCGAAATAGAGACGGTCGCAGTGGTCGTGATACTCCTCCCATTTGCCGTCGGCTTGGTAGTCGGCGAGGCAGGACTTGATCTCGACGATCCAGATATCGCCCGACGGCGATAGCCCCACCACATCGGCACGCCGCCCTCCCGACAGCGTCAACTCGGTAACGACCGAGTGACCGTAGGCGCGCAAGGTGCGGCAGACTCCGCGTTGAAGCGCCGCCGCGGCCGGTGACTGGCGCCCGTCCGGGCACAGGACGGGATCGTCATCCTCCTGTGCTGGAACATCCTTTTGCTGTGCCAGAGAGTCCTTCAGCATCTCGCCGATCCAACCTCACGCAGGTGTGATTCCCATGTTAGCGGCACCGTCCCAATATTCGGACAAGCAATGCGGGAACGATACCGCGGCGCACAACATTTCTTGGAGATGTGCGCCTGCCCTTGTTAGGCTTTTCGACGGGGGATGGGCAAGGAGGCAAGATTGAGCATCAGCGAAGCGGTTCCGGCCGGACCCCAGACCCAGGCCAAAGATCAAACCACCCCCGAAAACGATCAGCTCTTCCGCCGGTTGATGGAGACCAGACGGGTGTCTCTCGACCTGGCCGCGCCGTTGAGCGACGAGGATCAGGTCGTCCAGGCGAACCCGGATGCGAGCCCGACCAAGTGGCATCTCGCCCATATCACCTGGTTCTTCGAAGCCTTCGTGCTGCGCTCGTTCCTGCCCGGCTATCGCGTCTATGACGAAAAGTTCGAATACTGTTTCAATTCCTACTACGACACGGTGGGCGAGCGGCAACCGCGGGATAAGCGCGGGCTGATGACACGACCTTCGGCCGCCGAAGTCCGCAGCTATCGCGCCTACGTGGACGAGGCGCTGGAGCGGATGTTCACCGACGTGGATCTGTCGGACGAGGCCCTCGCGCTCGTCGAGCTCGGCATCAATCACGAGCAGCAGCATCAGGAGCTGCTGCTGACGGATATCCTGGCGCTGTTCTCGGACGAGCCGCTGAAGCCGGCCTATCGCGAGGCCAAGATGGGCGTCGCGGCCGATGCGCCGGGCGAGCTGACATGGACGTCTTTCGACGGCGGCATCCACGAATTCGGTCACGGCGGTGACGGGTTCTTCTACGACAACGAAGGGCCGCGCCACGAAGAGCTGATCCGTCCCTTCAAGCTGGCCAATCGCTGCATCACCAACAAGGAGTGGATCGCCTTCATAGAGGATGGCGGCTACGAGACCTCGACGCTCTGGCTGTCCGACGGCTGGTCCCGTGTGAGCCGCAAGGGCTGGAAGGGACCGCTCTACTGGGACGAGGCTGAAGGCGGCTTCATGCAGATGACGCTGCTCGGCTACCGCCCGGTCGATCCTGCCGCGCCTGTAACCCATATCAGCTTCTTCGAAGCGGACGCCTTCGCCCGCTGGGCGGGCAAGCGCCTGCCGAGCGAGTTCGAATGGGAGCTCGCCGCTGAAGACCTGCCCGTGAAGGGCCGGACGCTCGGCGCCGATCACCTGCGGCCGATGCCTGCCGATCCGAAGGCGAACGGCCTGCAGCAGATGTATGGCGATGTCTGGGAATGGACGGCGAGCGCCTATCTGCCTTATCCGGGCTTCAAACCCGCCGTCGGCGCGGTCGGCGAATATAACGGCAAGTTCATGTGCAATCAGTTCGTCCTGAAAGGCGGGTCCTGTGCGACGCCGGAAGGCCATATCCGCAAGACCTACCGAAACTTCTTCTATCCCTTCCAACGCTGGCAGTTCACCGGCCTCCGGCTTGCGGCAGACATCTAATGAACAGCTATTCGAAAGAAGCGACCGCCAAGACCTCCACAGGGAAGACGCGGCGCGACCGGCTCGCGAGCGGCGGCCTGCCGCCGGAGCTGACGGAGTTCGCCGAGGCCGTGCTCGAGGGGCTCTCCCTGGAGGACAAGGCCATTCCTTCGCGCTTTCTCTACGACGCGCGAGGCTCTGAGCTGTTCGAGGAAATCACCGATCTCGACGAGTACTATCCGACCCGCACCGAGATCGCGATCCTGGAGCGGTACGGTGAGGATATGTCGGAGCAGATCGGGCGTGCGGAAGCGCTCGTGGAGTTCGGCTCCGGATCGAGCCGCAAGACGGTGCTGTTGATCGAGGCGCTCGACGCTCTGAAGACCTACGTGCCGATGGATATCGAGGCGACCTGTCTCGCTCAGGCAAAAGAGGCGCTGGACGTGCAGTTTCCTGGACTGAAGATCCAGCCGCTGGTGGCCGACTTCACCAGGCCGGTGGATCTGCCTGAAAGCCTGTCCGGGACGTTCAAGCTGGGCTTTTTCTCGGGCTCGACCATCGGCAATCTGACCAAGCCGGAAGCGCGAAAGTTCCTGGCCAACGCGGCGAAATCCCTCGGTCCGGGTTCGGCATTCCTGATCGGGGTCGATCTGAAGAAGCCACTGGATATCCTGCTGCCGGCCTATAACGACGCGAAGGGCGTGACGGCGGAATTCAATCTCAATCTCTTGAAGCGGATCAACCGTGAGTTGGAGGGGACTTTCGATCTCGATCAGTTCGAGCACGATGCCGTCTTCAATTCAGAGCACGGCCGGGTGGAGATGCATCTCGTCAGCCAGGCCCGGCAGCGGGTCAGCGTGCTGGGCGAGCGGTTCGACTTCGAAGCCGGCGAGCGGCTCCACACCGAGAACTCTCACAAATATACCCTGCCCGAATTCCGCCTGCTGGCAACCGATGCGGGCTGGCGGCATGCGGCGCTCTGGGTGGACGACGGGGCGCTGTTCAGCCTGCACCTGCTGCGCCTGCCGGGGTAGTGCCAGGGCAGAAGCTCCGGGCCTCTCGTCGAGATACGAGATTCGCTCGCCCTTTCCATGAGGGTGCACGTTGAGGCCTGCCTCCACTTCCGTCCTGCCAGCACGCGCCCATCACCTTGGCGCAACTCCTCGTCCTGAGGGGCGCGGGAGCGCGCCGTCTCGAAGGACGAGGCAACAACCGCCGCGACCGTCTTGCCTCCCGCGCTCCTGCCGGGCATTGTCTCGGCTCTTTTGGACCTTGCGGATGCACGGGGGATTTTCGTGGCGGACCTGATTTCCGGAAATGCGGCGATCGGCCAGTCGGGCGGACCGACGGCGGTGATCAATCAATCCTTGGTCGGCGTGATCGAGGGGCTGAAAGCCGGCCTCGTCGGCTCAGGCCAAGTGAAGAAGATCCTCGGCATGCGCCACGGCGTGCGAGGGCTGATCGCCGAAGGGGATGACGGGCTGGTCGACCTCTCCGCCATGGATCAGGCCAAGCTGGAGGCGATCGCGCGGGCGCCCTCCTCCGCGCTGGGCTCGACCCGGGACAAGCCGGACGAGGCCTATTGCGAGCGCATCCTGGAAGGCTGCAAGCGCCACGACATCCGCTACTTCTTCTATATCGGCGGCAACGATTCCGCCGATACGTGCCGCATCGTGAGCGAGAAAGCCGCCGAGGCCGGCTACGAGATGCGTTGCTTCCACGTGCCGAAAACCATCGACAACGATCTGAAGGAGAACGACCACACGCCGGGATTCCCGTCGGCGGCGCGGTTCGTGACCATGGCGTTCATGGGCGATTCCATGGACAACGCCAGCCTCGATGGGATCAAGATCAATGTCATCATGGGGCGCCACGCGGGATTCCTGACCGCTGCCGCGGCGCTGGCCCGCGGCGAGAGCCGCGAAGCAGAGGAGCCGTCGCGCTATCATGCCGCTCATCTGATCTACCTGCCCGAGGTCCCCTTCTCCACGGAGCGCTTCCTGGCCGATGTCGATGCGGTCTATTCCCGGCTCGGCCGCTGCCAGATCGCGGTGAGCGAGGGCATCTGCAACGAGAAGGGCGAGGAGATTGGACCGCAGCTCGCCGCCAACGCCGAGCGCGACGCCCACGGCAATATCCAGCTTTCGGGCACGGGTGCGCTGGGCGACGGTCTTTCGGATCTGGTGAAGAAGGGGCTGACGCCGGAGGGCGGAAAGGCGCCGCGGGTGAGGGCCGACACGTTCGGCTATCTGCAGCGCTGCTGGCCCGTGCCGTCTACGGTCGATGCGGAAGAGGCGCGCGCCGTCGGGCGCCACGCGGCGGAGCTTGCGGCAAAGGGCGAGAGCCACGCCTCGGTGATCCTGGTCAGAAGCGGCAACGGAACGGGCTATCGCAGCGCCTGCTCCCAGACCAATCTCTCCAACGTCGCGCGCCATACGCGCCACATGCCGGCGGAGTTCATCTCCGGCAGCAACGACGTGACCGAAGCCTTCTACGACTATTGCGAACCGCTCGTGGGCGAGCTTCCGCGCTTCGGCAGGCTCTAGGCAGAGTTCGACGTACCGCTCGTGGCGTCATGCCGGCGAAAGCCGGCATCCAGCCCGCAGCTCTTAGCCGTTTGTTGGATCCCGGCTTGCGCCGGGATGACGGGCGTTGTGTTTTGCGGCCCGCGCTGCAGGCCTACTGTTCGGCGCTGATGGTCTGGCCCGGCTGGGCGGGAAGCTTGTTGCTGACCGCCGGGCGGACCTGCTTGCCCCGCGCATTCCAATAGGTCGCCCGATAGTTCTCGCCGCGCGCCTTGAGATAGGTCCAGAGCTCCTCGCCGGCATAGTAGGAGACCTCCCAGCGACCGACGGTATCCTCCGGCACTTCCCGGAACTCGATGGTGATCTCGGTGCCCGGCTTCACGTCGCCCTTCTTCACCTCCAGCACCTTCGCTTTCGCATAGTAGAACTGCAGGGCCTGGCGGGTTTGCATGTCGGGGAGCGCGCCCACGGAGGTGACGGAAAGCACCTCGATCAAGGCAACGAGGTCGCTTTTCTCGGTCAGTTCCTCTTCGCTGAGAGGCGTCGGCAGCGCGAAGGCCGGAGCCGCAATCAGCAACACTGCGAGAAAACCGAAGATCCTGGGCATCGAGGGCTTGAGCATACGCGGGGTCTCCACCGGGTTGAGCCGGAGAAGACTAGCACGCGGCAGCCGCAATAGGCGCTTCTTACGCGTCGATCAGATCCCGCACATAGCCTGGCAGGGCGAAGGCCGCGGTGTGGACCTCGGGATTATAATAGAGCGTATTCAGCCCGGCTTCCTGATAGCGGGTGGCAATGACGTCCCGGCTCAGGCGCCGCAGCGCGAGATTGTCCGTGGCCCAGCCATAGGACATGGGTCCGCCGATATAGGTGGGCGTCGAGGCGAGATAGGCCGAGGCATCGCGAAACAGACGCCGGAACGCCTTAACGCTGCCGGTGAGCTCCGGCCCCTGCATGAACGGCACGCCATTCTGAGTCACCAGAATGCCGCCATCGGTCAGGCAGCGCTTGCAGCCGGCGTAGAACTCCGGCGTGAAGAGCACGGCGCCTGGCCCGATCGGATCGGTGGAATCGACGATGATGACGTCGAAGCGCCGGTCGGTCTCGGCAACGAATTTCGTGCCGTCGGCGATGACGATCTCGGCGCGGGGATCGTCGAAGGCGCCGTCGGAGACCTTCGGGAAATATTCGCTGCAGAGATCGATGACCCCGCGATCGATCTCGCAAAGCGTGACCTTCTGCAGGGCGCGGTGCTTCAGGGTCTCGCGCAAGGCGCCCCCGTCGCCGCCGCCGATGATGAGCACATTCTCCGCCCGGCCATGGGCCAGCAGCGGCAGATGGGTGATCATCTCGTGATAGACGAACTCGTCGGCCGTGGTGAGCTGGACGACGCCGTCCAAGGTCATCACTGTGCCGAACCGGCCATGCTCGAAAATGACGAGATGCTGGTGGTCGGTCCGGCTGTCGAAGACGATCCGCTCGGCCTTCAGGCCGAAACGGACGCCGGGATGGAGGGTTTCTTCGACCCATTCGTCCATCGGAACATTTCCTTACCGCGCAAAATCTCGTTCACGATCACCTGCTCCGGCGAGAAGGCGAAGCGGAGCACGTCGACGGCACGGTGGGGATCGGTGGCCCCGCACATGAAGACGTCGAGCGCCGCATAGCCGTATTCGGGCCAGCTGTGGATCGAAATATGGGATTCCGCCAGCACGGCCACGCCGGAGATGCCGCCATTCGGTGTGAAATGGTGCAGATGGATGTGCAGAAGCGTCGCTCTCGCGGCCTCGACACAATGGCGCAGCGTGTCTTCGACATGCTGCAGATCGTCGATCCGCTCCGCACCGATCAGATCGACGATCAGGTGGGTGCCCGCGAAGCGCACGCCATCCTGTTCGCAGAAAAAGTCTCTCGCTTCCTGCGCCGAGTCGACGGCGCAAGGCGTATGCATTTCTTCCGTTTGGGCGGTGCTTGAACGAGGATCCAAGTCCATCCCCAATTGGAAGAGGGCGTCATCAGACGGGTTGCCCGACAAGGCGTCCTCCCCAACCAGCAGATGTCCATAATCAGACAGGAGCGCGCTCTTCGCAGATCGCCCAGGGCGTTGCAAGTGAATTTTGGATCACCCCGGTCCGGAGTTTTCGGACGCCCAGGATATAGGTTCTGCGCGGCTTATTCCGAGCATAGGGACGGATGAAAATCGGCACTCGTGGATTTCGGTTTACCCCTTGTTTGCCAACGGAGAATAGACAGGGATTCCCGGGGCGTGCCGCCCGAATTTCGGCAGATTTCTGCCTCTTTTATGCTCGCAAGGGGCCTGCGGCGGCAGGCCGCGCGGTTGAAATCATCCGGCGGCTTGAGTATCTAATGCCCAACACTTGAAACGGATGCTTTGTTAATTCTGGCGTTTGCATATTTGGGAGAGGAATCATCAGCGATTTCAGATCGGTGGATGCTGGCCGCGCGGATGACGGTCGCACAGAGAGGGACGCCTCCTCCAAGGGGGAGATCCAGTTCCGCACACCGCGCCCGGAAGATGGGCCTGACGTCACTGATCTGATCGCCAACTGCCCGCCGCTGGACACAAATTCCGCATATTGCAACCTCCTCCAATGCAGCCATTTCGCCGACACCTGCGTGGTCGCGGAACGAGACGGTGAGTTGGTGGGTTGGATTTCCGGATACAGGCCCCCGAGCAATCCGGATCAGATCTTCGTCTGGCAAGTTGCGGTTTCCAAAACCGCACGCGGCGAAGGTCTTGGGGGCCGGATGCTGAGCGAACTCGTTTCGCGCCCCGCCGTACGCGGCTGCACCGCGCTGATCACGACGGTCACAGAGGACAACGATGCCTCCTGGGGCATGTTCGGCGGCTTCGCCAAGAGGCACGGCATGACCTTGACCAAGGATCCGCTCTTCGAGCGCGAGAAGCATTTCGCCGGAAAGCACGATACCGAATGGCAGGCTACGATCGGCCCGCTGAAGACTTAAGCGACGAGGCAAAGGACCACCGCGATGACCGACACACCGACCCCCAGCCCCGACAAACCCGATACCGAGATTTACGAGCGCCGCGAATCTATCGTTCGCAGCTATTCGCGCGCCATCCCGCGCGAATTCGACAAGGCGCAGGACGTCTGGATGTATGACGAGCAGGGTGGCCGCTATTTGGACTTCCTGGCAGGCTGCTCTTCGCTGAACTACGGCCATAACCATCCGGTGCTGAAGAAGGCGCTGCTCGAATATATCGAGCGCGACGGCGTGGCTCACGCCATGGACCTCCACACCAAGGCCAAGGCCGAGTTTTTGACGACGTTCGAGAAGACGATCCTCAAGCCGCGCGACATGGATTACCGCGTGATGTTCACCGGCCCGACCGGCACCAATGCGGTCGAGGCTGCGATCAAGTTGGCGCGCAAGGTCACCGAGCGCACCCAGATCATCGCTTTCACCAACGGCTTCCACGGCATGACCCTCGGCGCACTCGCCGCGACGGGCAACGTGAAGAAGCGCGCCGGCGCCGGCGTATCGCTGAGCGACGTGTCGCACGAGCCGTATGACGGTTATTTCGGTCCCGACGTCGACACGGCCGACCAGCTCGATCAACGGCTGTCCGATCCGTCCAGCGGGCTCGACAAACCCGCCGCCATCATCCTGGAGACGGTGCAGGGCGAAGGCGGGCTGAACGCCTGCTCCAACGCGTGGCTGCGCAAGATCGCGGACATCGCCAAGAAGCACGGCGCGCTCTTGATCCTGGACGACATCCAGGCCGGCTGCGGCCGTATGGGCACCTTCTTCAGCTTCGAGGAAGCCGGCATCAAGCCCGATATCGTCACTCAGGCGAAGTCGCTTTCCGGCTACGGCCTGCCCTTCGCGGTGGCGTTGATCAAGCCGGAGCTCGATATCTGGTCGCCGGCGGAGCACAACGGCACGTTCCGCGGCAACAACCATGCCTTCGTCACGGCAACGGCCGCGCTCAAGGAATTTTGGAGCGACGACAAGCTGGCCAAGGACGTTCAGCGCCGGGACAAGATCATGAAGGACCGTATGGAGCGATCGCCAAAAAGCACGGTCTGGAGACCCGGGGCCGCGGCATGATGCGCGGCGTCGCCATGGAGAACGGCGAGATCGCAGGCGCTGTGACGCAGAAATGCTTCGAGCGTGGGCTGATCATCGAGACGAGCGGCGCCGACAGCGAGGTGGTCAAGATCCTCGTGGCGCTGGTGATCGACGACGACAATCTGAAGACCGGCCTCGACATCATCGAGGAGAGCGTCGACGAGGTGCTCGGCGGTCCGGTCAAGGTCGCAGCAGAGTAAAGAGGGTTATTTATGTTAGTTCGTAAGCTTGCCGACATTCGCGCATCCGACGCCAATGTGAAGAGCGACGGGTGGGAGAGCGCCCGGATGCAGCTGAAGAAGGACGGCATGGGCTTCTCCTTCCACATCACGACCCTCTATGCAGGCGCCGAGCTCAACCTGCACTACACCAACCATCTGGAGACGGTTTACGTGATCGAGGGGACGGGCACGATCGAGGATCTCGGCACGGGCGAGACCCACAAGCTCGAGCCCGGCACGATGTACGCGCTGAACAACCACGACGATCACATCCTGCGGCCCGAGACCGACATCATCTGTGCATGCGTCTTCAACCCGCCGGTTTCCGGGCGGGAAGTGCATGACGAGAACGGCGCCTATCCCGCCGATCTCGACGAAGAGGAGGCAACCGCCTCTTAAGGCTTCCTTGAAAGCCTGACTCGCCGATCAATCTCAACCATCCACTGCACAAAGGGAGAAGTGTCATGAGAGACAATTACCGATCCCGCTGCGCGGCGGAACCTGCGGTGCTGCCGCGCGTCGATCCCGTTCTGCACGGCGAATGGGATGCATCTGCTCCACTGACAGAGGAGCAGGCGACAAATTTCGATCGTGACGGCTATCTCGTCCTGAAGAATTGGTTCTCGGCGGACGAGGTGGCGCTACTGCAGGCGGAGATGGATCGGGTGCTCGCCAATCCCGATCATCTCGCTCGTGAAACCGTAGTCACGGAAGCGAACCGCCATGAGGTCCGTTCGATTTTCGATATCCATGCCCAGAACCCGGTCATGGGCCGGCTCGCGGCCGACGAGCGGCTCGCTGGTATCGCTCAGTTCCTGCTGGACGACCAGGTGTATGTGCACCAGTCGCGGCTGAACTATAAGCCTGGCTTCGAGGGCAAGGAGTTCTACTGGCACTCCGATTTCGAGACATGGCACGCCGAGGACGGCATGCCGCGCATGCGCGCGCTGTCCATGTCCGTGCTGCTTGCGGAGAACGGTCCGCAGAACGGACCATTGATGCTGATCCCGGGCTCCCAGCGGATTTTCATCTCCTGCGTCGGCGAGACGCCGGAGGATCACCACAAATCTTCCCTCAAAAGCCAGCATGTGGGCGTGCCCGACAAACCGACTTTGATCCAGCTGGCTGATGAGAACGGCATCGACGCGCCGACCGGCGGCCCCGGTACGGTCGTCATATTCGATTGCAACACGATGCACGGGTCCAACGGCAATATTACGCCCTACCCTCGGGCAAATGCGTTCTTCGTGTATAATGCGGTCTCAAACCAACTCGTCGAACCGTTTGCCGCCAGCCGTACCCGGCCGGGCTATCTGGCTGCGCGCGAGGTTCACCCTATTTACCCCATCGCGGGTCGACTAACGGAGCAGGCTGCATGACAGGACAGCATAGCGTCGAGAAAATCGGCGGGACTTCCATTTCCGCCACCCAGACGGTCTTCGACAATGTGCTGATCGCAGGTCGAAAGGGTCAGGATCTGTACAACAGGATCTTCGTCGTATCGGCATATGCCGGCATGACGAACCTTCTTCTGAAGAACAAGAAAACCGGCGAGCCGGGGGTTCATTCAGCATTCGCGAAGAACGACCGGGAGCATCCCTGGCGGGAAGCCCTGGAGAATGTCCGCAATGCCATGCACGCCCGGAACGCCGAAATGTTCGCAAGACCCGAGCGGCTGATCGAGGCGGACCGCTTCGTCAACGAGCGGATCGACGGGGCCAGAGCCTGTCTCGACGATCTCGACAGGCTCCGTTCCCATGGCCGCTTCCGGCTGACCGAGCAGCTCAACACTATGCAGGAGATGCTGGCCGGCATCGGCGAGGCCCATAGCGCCTACTGCACAGCTCTGCTGCTCCGGGACCGCGACGTGAACGCGGTTTTCGTGGACCTGACGGGCTGGCATGACAGGGAGGCCCTGACCCTGGACCAGCGCATCCTGAAATCGCTGGATGACATCGATCTCACCACACAGCTTCCCATCGTCACCGGTTATGCCGGATGCGAAGGCGGCATGGTCAGCCGGTACGCCCGGGGCTATTCGGAGATGACATTCTCCCGCGTCGCTGTGCTCACGGATGCGCGCGAAGCGATCATCCATAAGGAATTCCATCTTTCCAGCGCAGACCCGAAGCTGGTGGGCGAAGACAAGGCCCAGAAGATCGGCCGCACCAATTACGATGTCGCCGATCAGCTCGCCAATCTCGGCATGGAGGCGATCCATCCCCGCGCGGGACGCGGCCTTCGCCAGGCCGATATCCCCTTGCGGGTGCAGAACACCTTCGACCGCGAGGACGAGGGCACCCTCATCCAGGGCGACTACGTTTCGGATAAGCCAAAGGTGGAAATCATCGCCGGCGTCCGCTCGATGCTGGCGCTGCAGTTCTTCGAGCAAGACATGGTCGGCGAGAAGGGCTACGACGCGGCGATCCTGGAGGAGCTGACCCGCCACAAGGCCTGGATTGTCAGCAAATGCTCCAACGCCAACACGATCACCCACTATCTCTCCACAGACAACGCGACGGTCAACCGCGTGATCTCCGATTTGGAGGAGCGCTATCCCGGCGCGGCCATCACCTCGCAGCCGATCTGCATGGTCTCGGTGATCGGTAGCGATCTCGGCGGGCCCGGCCTGGTGCCGCGCGCCCTGGACGTGCTTCTCAAGGCCGATATCGACGTGATGGCGCTGCAGTATCAGATCCGGAACGTGGACGTGCAGTTCATCCTCGATCCTGCCGACTACGACGGCGCCGTGCGCACCCTGCACAATGCCTTGATCGAAGAAGGCGATATCGGCGGGAAGCAGGAAGCGGCCTAGGACCCTCGCGACCACTCTTTTCGCGATCTTCGTGCGGGCGTCCCGACGCCGCTCATCCCCCCGATTTGCGCTCGCCCCCTCCTGGCGTCCATGCTGGGCGCAATGAGACATCGGCGGGCTGTGAGCCGGAAGGCGAATAACAGCGACCGGCAACAAAGGGGAAGCCAATGAGCACGAGCGAGCGCCATCCGCATCCGGGAACCGAGGAAGCCGCACCGCCGGGCGTCTTGCGGCGGGCCATCGCCGCGTCGGCCATCGGTAATGCGACCGAGTGGTTCGACTACGGCATCTACGCCTATGGCGTGACCTATATCTCCACGGCGATCTTTCCGGGCGACACCCAGGAAGCGACGCTGTTCGCTCTGGCGACCTTTGCCATCTCGTTCCTGGTCCGTCCCTTCGGCGGCTTCTTCTGGGGGCCGCTCGGCGACACGCTGGGACGAAAGCAGATCCTCGCCCTCACCATCCTGATGATGTCGGGCTGCACGTTCCTCATCGGGCTCGTGCCGTCCTATGACACGATCGGCATTTGGGCGCCGGTGCTGCTGATCGCACTCCGGATGCTGCAGGGATTTTCCACCGGTGGCGAATACGGCGGTGCGGCCACCTTCATGGCGGAATACGCGCCGGACGATAAGCGGGGGCTGTGCGGCAGCTTCCTTGAGTTCGGCACACTTGGCGGGTTTTCGGCCGGCGCGTTGCTGATGCTCGGCTTCTCTCTGCTGCTCGGCACCGAGGCCATGCATGATTGGGGCTGGCGGCTGCCGTTTCTCGTCGCCGCGCCGCTCGGCTTCATTGGCCTTTATCTTCGTTCGAAGATGGAGGACACGCCGGTCTTCGAGGAAATCGAGGAGCAGGGCGAGCAGGAAAAGAACGTCCTCGCGGAGCTGCGGGACCTGATCTCCGAGTACTGGCCCATCCTTCTCACCATGGGCGGCATGGTGACCGCCCTCAACGTGGTCCACTACACCCTGCTCAGCTACATGCCTACCTATCTGGGCAAAGAGCTGGGTCTTTCGACGGACGAAGCCCTGCTGGTGCCGATTCTCGGCATGCTGTTCATGATGGTGTTCCTGCCCTTCTTCGGACACCTGTCGGATAAGATCGGCCGCAAGCCGCTCTGGTGGTTCTCCCTGATCGGGCTTTTCGTCGCGGTGATCCCGCTCTACCAGCTCATGGCGACGACGCTGATTGGCGCAATCGTTGGGTTTGCCGTGCTCGGCATACTTTTCGTGCCGCAGCTCTCCACCATCTCGGCCACATTTCCGGCGATGTTTCCCACTCAGGTGCGCTTCGCCGGGTTCGCGATTTCCTATAACGTCGCGACCTCGCTGTTCGGCGGCACGGCTCCGGCGGTCAACGAATGGCTGATCGACGAAACCGGCAACTTCCTGGTACCCGCCTATCTGATGATGGGTGCGTGCGCGGTCGGCGCCTTCTCTCTGCTTTTCCTGGTGGAGACGGCGGGCCAATCGCTGCGCGGAACGGAAATCCCGGGGACCGACGCCTCGAAACGCGAGGTGCGGAGTATGGATAGAGACGAGGCGGCGGGCAGCGCCGAAGCGACAACCTGATACTGACTGCAAACGCTTAATGTTCACAGCAATCCTGCCGGTGCGCACATTGCTGCTCGCCATCTTCATGTTGATGGCCGGCACCGGCTTTCTCTCCACGCTGCTCAGCGTGCGGCTCGAGCGCGAGGGCGTGTCCTCCCTGCTCATCGGCCTGGTGGCGACGTGCTTCTTCGCCGGGCTGACCCTCGGCTCCTTGCGGGTCTCTCGAGTGATCCAGCGGGTCGGGCATATCCGCGCCTTTGCGAGCTTCGTGTCGATCTTCTCGGCGAGCACCCTGGGCTACGCTATCCATCAGGACGTGCCGCTCTGGGCCTTCCTTCGTTTCGTCGACGGCTTCTGTCTGGCCGGCGTCTATATCTGCCTCGAGAGCTGGCTGAACGAAAAGGCGACCATGACCACCCGAGGCGCGATCCTCGCCGGCTACACGGTGGCGCTTTATTCGGGCCAGGGCTTCGGTCAGTTCCTGCTCAATCTGAGCGACCGGCTTCCCTCCCTGCCTTTCATGGCAGCGGCGGTGATCCTTTCGCTCGCCGTGCTTCCCGTCGCCCTCACCCGCATCCCGCAACCCGACATCACGTATCAGCCGCGCTCGACGATCCGCCGGCTCTATTCCATCTCGCCTCTCGGTTTGGTAGGCGCGACGCTGGCCGGCATGATGCTCGGCGCGTTCTTCGGGCTTGGCGCGGTCTATGCGGCGAGGCTGGGGCTGACGCTGACGGCGACGGCCTTCTTCATGAGCATGGTGATCCTGGGTGGTGTGGTGATGCAGTGGCCGCTCGGCTGGCTGTCGGACCGATACGACCGCCGCATGGTGATCGTCGGCTGCTTCACGGCGGTGTTCTTCGTCTCGCTTGGCGTCACCTTCGTCGCGGTGCCCGATGTCGCTCTCCTGCTGCTCGGCATGATGTTCGGCGGCACGAGCTTCGCGCTCTATCCGCTTTGCGCCTCCCACGTGAACGACCAGGTGTCGCTCGATGAACGTGTGGGAGCCAGCGGCGGGCTGGTGCTCGTCTATTCCGCCGGCTCTGCCGTGGGTCCGATGATCGCCGCGGCCGCCATGAGCCTGATGGGGGCCGGCGGACTGTTCCTCTTCATCGCGATCTGCTCCGGCGCCGCCGCTTTGTTCGGCTTCTGGCGGTCGCAGACCGGCGAGGCGATCCCGGAGGACGAGCAGGGTGCATTCATGACCTACGCGTCCACCACGCCGATGTCGGCGACCCTCGATCCCGAGATCCCGGAAGACTACGTGCCGGCGGATTATCCCGCTGACGCCGAGGTCAGCCGATAAGCGGAAGCTCCGGCCTGGCGATCATCAGCCAGTAGATCGCCAGCACCGCGACGAAGGCCGGGATTCCGAAGGCGAACCAGGTGCGAAACAGGCGGTGATAGCGTGGCGGCAAGGGAGTGCCCTCCCCGGCGGCGCGCTCCGCCAGATCGCGCATCTGAAGCTGCATCCACACCACGGGGAGCCAGAAGGCGCCAACCACAAGATAAAGCAGGACCGAAAAAGCGATCCATCCCTGGTGGAGCGAATAGCCTGCGGCGAGGGCCAGGGCGACGCCGGTAACAGGCTGGGCGATCACCGCCGTGGCGGTGAAGACGAAATCGGCGATGACGACCATGCGCGCGACCGCAGCGACAGTCGTCGGATTGCCCGTGCGATGGGCCAGCAGCATGAAGAACGCGATCCCCGCGCCCGTACCGAGCAGCACGGCCGCCCCCAGCACATGCAGATATTTCAGGACGAGGTAGGCCATCACCGGTCTTTCAGAAGCGCGAGCACGACGAGGTTCAACGCCATGATCGGCACGACCTTGGTGAAGATGCCGAGGGGCGTCGCCCACATCTGTGGCGCGACGATCGTTCCGATCGCGAGATAGAAGATGCAAAGGACGAAGGCTGCGATCAGAGCGGCGCGCGCGGTCGGCCGATAGAGCATGGCAAGGCCGAGGACGATATCGGCGACCGCCCCGAACACGGTGGTCACTTCGGCATAGGCACCGAACCCGGCGGCTTGCAGGATGCGCACGCCTTCGTCGTAGCCCGGGCCGAGCGCGATCAGGCCGCTGATGAGCCAGAAGGCGGCGAAGACGATAAGCGTCAGCGGCTTCAGGAAGAACAGCTTGGCGAACCACCGCTCCTGAACGGAAGGAGGTGTGGCGTCGAGCATTTGTTGCAAGGAGCGCGGCGTCATGCCGGTCGCTTCCATCCAGGGACGCGGGTCGCCGGTGGAGCCGCGCCGGAGCTCTTTCTGTGCGGTGCTGCGGACCGGCGCGCGCCAGCCCAGGAGCCCGGCGAAATCGCCGAGCTTGAAGAGCAAGGTCCCGATCCAGTCGGGCAGGCGCAACCGGCGGGCGGGAGGCCAGCGGAGCCAGTTACGATAGGCGGCAACGACCTCCTCGAAACGCAACCTTTCCGGGCCGGTCAGCTCAAGGACGATCCGGCTCGGCGCGCTTTCCTTCAGGAAGTAGGCGGTCGTTTTCACCACGTCGTCCAAGGTCACGATCTGCAGAGGACCGGACTCCATGAGGACGGGCAAGACCGGCAACGCCGCGAGACCGCGGATGAGGGCGCTGCCGCCATAGGCCGCGCGGCCCAGCACCACCGACGGGCGGAGGATGACCCAATCGAGATCTCGCGCCATCAGCGCCTCGTCTCCCCGGTGCTTGCTCCGGGCGAATTCGGTCGGCGCATCCTCGGCGACCGCGAGGGCGGAGATGCTCACGATGCGGCGAATGCCCGCCGCTTCGCAGGAGGCGAATAAGGCATCGACGCCCGCGATATGGAGATCGGATGGGGTGCCGCCCTCCCCGGCCTGCAGCAGACCGGCGCAGTTCACGACGGCGTCGATGTCTTGCAGATGCGACGCCCATTCTCTCGCGGAGCCGGGGCGCGCCATGTCGACCAAGACTTGACCGGCGAGGCCTTGCGGCAGAGGCGATCCGCCGGGGCGCCCGACACCGACGACGGCGTGTCCCTCCGCTATCAGCTTCGCGCAGATCGCCGAACCGATGAGCCCGCTCGCGCCGGTCACGAGAATTCGCACGCCCTTCCCTCTTCCTGTCACAGCCCGTGTCTATGGTTCCCAGCGCTCGCGCTTTCTGCCCCTCTCATTTTCGTGCAGACTGGCGCAAAAGACCACGCTTGAGGGAGGCCGATCAGATTTCATGACGAATCCCGTTCTTTGGTTTGAAGAGGTGGGCCGCGACGATGTCGAGACCGTCGGCGGCAAGAATGCATCGCTCGGAGAGATGGTCTCCAATCTGGCGAGCCGGGGCGTGCCGGTGCCGCCAGGCTTCGCCACGACGTCGGATGCATACCGGCGCTTCGTGGAATTCAATGGCCTGGACCAGGAAATCGAGAGGCGGCTCGCTGACTATCAGGACGGGAAGGCGTCTCTCGCCGAGACCGGCTCCGCCATCCGGGGCGCATTCCTGGCGGCCGATTGGCCCGAGGAGATCGCCGATGCGATCTGCGGGGCCTACGAAGAGCTTTCCAAGCGCATGGGCCAGAGAAGCGGCGATGTCGCCGTGCGTTCCAGCGCCACGGCCGAGGATCTCCCCGATGCCAGCTTCGCCGGTCAGCAAGAAACGTTCCTCAATATCCGCGGGACGCGGAAGCTGCTGGCCGCCTGCCGACGCTGCTACGCCTCGCTCTTCACCGACCGCGCCATCAGCTACCGCGAGACCAAGGGCTTCGATCACCTGAAGGTCGCCCTGTCCATCGGCGTGCAGCAGATGGTGCGCTCCGACCTGGCCGGCGCCGGCGTGATGTTCTCCATCGATCCGGAGACCGGCTTCGACAAGCTCGTGGTGGTGGATGCGTCCTGGGGGCTCGGCGAGACGGTGGTGCAAGGCGCCGTCGATCCCGACGCCTATCAGGTGTTCAAGCCGCTTTTGGAGAACCACGACCTCTCGCCGATCATCCATAAGGGCCGGGGATCCAAGCTCGAGAAGATGATCTACGCCCGGGAAGGCGAAAACCCGACCCGTGTGGTGCCGACGTCCCGCGCCGAGCAGCTCAGCTTCGTCCTCACCGACAATGAGATCCTGAAGCTGGCGCGCTGGGCGGTGGAGATCGAAAGCCATTACGGCTGTCCGATGGACATGGAGTGGGCGAAGGACGGCCGAACCGGCGAGATGTTCATCGTGCAGGCTCGCCCCGAGACCGTGCAGTCGCAACGGGATACGGGTTCCTTCAAGCAGTACCGGATCACCGAGAAGGGACGCCAGCTCACCACTGGGCTTGCGATCGGAAACAAGGTGGTCTCCGCGCCGGTATGCCTGATCCGCGACCCGGCCGATATCGAACGCTTCGTCGAGGGCTCGGTGCTGGTGACGGAGACGACGGATCCCGACTGGGTGCCGATCATGAAGCGTGCGGCGGCAGTGGTCACCGACCGGGGCGGCCGCACCTCCCATGCCGCCATCGTGAGTCGGGAGCTCGGGCTGCCCGCGATCGTGGGAACAGGCGACGCGACGGAAGTGCTGCACGACGAGCAGGACATCACCGTCTCCTGCGCCGAAGGCGAGGACGGCTTCGTCTATGAAGGGGATGCGGAATTCGAGGAAGAGACCCTCAACTTCGCCGATATCCCGCAGACCAGAACCAAGGTGATGCTCAATCTCGCCAACCCGGCGGCCGCTATGCGCTGGTGGCAGCTCCCCGCCGACGGGGTGGGTCTGGCGCGCATGGAGTTCGTCATCTCCAACCACGTGAAGGTGCATCCGATGGCGCTGGTGGAGTTCGATACGCTGGAAGACGAGGCGGCGAAGCGGGAGATCGCGAAGATGACTCGCGGCTACGAGAGTAAGCCGCAATATTTCGTGCAGCAGCTCGCCCGCGGCCTCGCGCGGATCGCCGCCACGGTCTATCCCAATCCGGTGATCGTCCGGATGAGCGACTTCAAGACCAACGAATACGCCAACCTTCTGGGCGGCAGCGGATTCGAGCCCGAGGAGGCAAACCCGATGATCGGGTTCCGCGGGGCGTCCCGCTACTACTCGCCAAACTACGCGCCGGGCTTCGCGCTGGAATGCCAGGCGATCCGCCGGCTCCGCGACGAGATGGGCTTCAAGAACATCCTTGTGATGATTCCCTTCTGCCGCTCGACGAAGGAGGCGGACAAGGTTCTGGAGGTGATGGCGGAGAACGGCCTCAACCGCGGTGAGGACGGGCTCGAGGTCTACGTGATGTGCGAGCTGCCCTCCAACGTGGTGCGGGCAAAAGCCTTCGCCGAGCGCTTCGACGGCTTCTCCATCGGCTCCAACGACCTCACCCAGCTTACCCTCGGCGTGGACCGGGACTCAGAAGATCTGATCGAACTGTTCGACGAGCAGGACCCGGCGGTGAAATGGATGATCTCCACGGTGATCGCCTCGGCCCATGAGGCCGGCGCGAAGGTGGGGCTCTGTGGACAAGCGCCGAGCGACCATCCGGAATTCGCGGATTTCCTGGTCGAGTGCGGGATCGATTCCATCTCGGTAACACCGGACAGCTTCATGAGCGTGAAGCAGCACGTGGCCGATGCGGAAGCGGGAAAGACGCCGTCGGATTGATCGGAAGCGTGTCGCGCTTCTATTCGGGACGCTTGTAGCCGTTGAACATCGCGCGGATGAGGTTCTCGCGATAGGCGTAGCTTGCGTAGAGCACGGCGGTGATATGCACTGCCACCAGCGCCAGGGTGAGGTTGGCGGCAAGCTCATGGGTCTCGTGCACGAGGCCGAGCAGCGCATTGTGCTCGCCCTTCGGCACTTGGGCGATGAAGTAGCTCAGTGGCCCTGCACCATCTTCCATGGCGTAGTGCACGAGGCCACTGGCGCATGTTACGGCAAGTCCGATCAGGAGAGCGACGATCATGGCTCCGCCCGCGGGGCTATGACCGAGATGCCTCTCGGACCTGCGCCGGAGCAGCGCGTAGAAGTAGCGCAGCACGGTCGAGGGCTTGTAGATGAAGTCCGAGAAGCGCGCACGGCGGGGACCGACGAAGCCCCAGATCACACGTATGGTGACGAGAAGCGCGATGCCGTAGCCGGCCCAGACGTGGACGCCCATGATCTCGTCGCCGGTGAGATAGGCCACGGCGAAGAGAACCACAACGCTCCAATGGAAGATCCGCACGAACGGATCCCAGACATAAACCCAGCTCGGCGCAGATTTGGATTGGAGATTCATTGCTTCAGTCTTGTCGGCACGCAATCAGGAGTCCGGGAAGCCGAGCCAGGGCTCCAGGGCCTCGAAGGTTTCATCCATGGCGTAGCTGGCGAGGAAGGGAATCGGCCAATGGCCGAAGACAGGAGTAAGCTGAGCCTCGGCGCGGATCTCGCCCTGCTTCGCCACGGCGGCGATGTAGAGGGCTGCGGCGAGGCCCGAGCGATCGGCGCCCGAATAGCAGTGGATGAGGAGGGGCTTCGGGGCCTTCTCCATCATGGCGATCAGCGTGGCGGCCTGCTCCTGGGTCAGCTCACGCTTGGACGACATCCGGAAATCGAGATGCTCGATACCGAGTTTCTTGGAGGCCTCGACCTCGGCGTCGTACCATGAGCGTCCGACATTCTTGCCGCGCAGATTGATGATGGTCTTGATGCCGTGGGACCTCTGGTAGCGGGCGATATCGTCAGGCGTCGGCTGACCGGACCGGTAGAACTCGCCCGGCACGACGCCCCGAAAATTGCCCGACAGCTCGAGCATTCCGGCATACGCCCCGAGCAGCCCGATCAGGACAAGGCCCGCAATCGAGAGGCGCCTTACCCGGAGGCGAAACTCTGACGTCGACTTCTTCGCCTGCTCCATCGTGCACTCTCCTCCAGCGTGGTCGGCCCCATTCCTATCCGTCCGGACGCGGTGAATGAATGCGGCAACAAATTCATACTCTTAGAAGCAGAATTTTCCCCCTCTACGCCCGGAAAGAATGCCATAGGCGCCGGGCGAACGCCTAGCAATTCTCACAAGGGAGTACGCGAAGGCTTTGCAGAGACAGAGCAAGAGCCCAAACTGTCCGGCGTTTTAAAATGTCGCCGATTTTTCAAACAGGGAGATTTCGATGCACCGCTTTTGGCTCGCGACCGTGGCCCTCCTCGCCCTTGGTGCCTTGTCTCATCCGGCCTATGCCGAGGGCCGGGCCGGACTCTGGGAGCAGACGACGACCATGACGTTCGGCGGAGAAGGGATGCCGAAAATGCCCGCCATTCCGGCCGACAAGATGGCGCAGCTGAAGGCCATGGGTATTCAGATCCCCGACCTCTCCAAGCCTCAGACCACCACCATCAAGACCTGCTTGACCGAGGAGGAAATCGCCAACCGGAAGCTGCCGAAGCCGGAGGACATGGGAGATTGCACCATGGAGAACCGGCAGTTGAGCGAAGACCGGATGAGCGCAGATCTCGTGTGCCGCGGCGAGATCCAGGGCACGGGCCACTTGGAATACGTGTTCGACAGCGAAACCCACTATACGGGCAGCATGACGTTCAAGGGTGCGCGGGGCGGTCGGCCCATCGAGATGTCGCACAGTTCCGAAGGCACCTGGCTCGCTGAGGATTGCGGTGACGTGGAATAAAGCTAGGCTTTATCGATCCGCGTGGCTGTTGCGCACGCTTCATCGCCGTAATAAACGGCTCTGCCGGTCAGGTTTAGATTTAGCTTTTTTGGGGGCTCGCCGTGGGTAACGAAACGCTTGAAGATGAGTTTTCGCGTGAGAAATGGTTTCACGCGATCAATTTTGGCGATTTCGCCACAAGCGGACGTTTTCCGCCTGGGAAGCCTCAGAACGCCACGCTGTTCGGCGCCATGGATCTGCTCAAGGACATCGATCTGTCCGGTCAGACGGTTCTCGATATCGGCGCGGTGGACGGTCTCGCCAGCTTCGGCATGAAAGCACTTGGCGCCGCCGAGGTTCACGCAACAGAGTCTCACCGGAAGAAAACCTTCTTGCGCGGAAGGGAGGTTCTCGACCTCGAAATCGACTACCATCCCCACCTGCAGATCAAAGACTTGGCCGAGCATTTCGGGGCCGGACGGTTCGACCTGATCCTTTGCGCGGGCGTATTTATCACATGCTCAATCCGGTCTCCGCCTTCCTCGAGTGCCGCAAGATCATCAAGGACGGCGGGCTATTGATCATGGAGACGGCCTACGATCCGAAGGAAGAGCGGGCCGCCATCTTCGTAAATACCGAAACCGAAATGGTGCCGGAGGCGTACACATACTCCGTTCCGACCAAAACGGCCGTCATCGGCCTCATGAAGCTTGCAGGCTTCGACGTTCTCGCGGTTCGGCCTCTGAGCAGTCCATCCCGGATTACCGTACTCGGCCGGGCCGTTCCCGTGGACGAAGTCCGCGACAGGACGGACCTCTTGAAGCGGATCCACGAGGTCGATTTCTGCGACTTCGAGTTCAAGCTTAAAGATCATCTTCCGCCGCCGGCGAGCTCCTCGATCCGCTTCACCGGGCCGGAGGGCGAGAAGATCATCGAGGCCGACAAGTACGAGCCGGACTTTCCCTACCATCCGAGGAAGTCCGCGCGTTCTGTCGGCTCCACAATCTGGTCGACCGTGACCGGAAACCGCTAGTCCGTCGGCGCGCCGCAAGCCCAGCGGGATTACGCTGCCTCGAGCCTTTGCGTTTATCCCATCCGGACGCGGCAGCGGCTTACGGCGACGCCGGCGGGTTTACACCTTCCCCAGCCTGCCGCAGTCTTGGAAGGTCGGAACACGAGCTGGGGCAAGAAGAACCATGTTCAAATCTTTGGAAGGCCGCACGGCGATCGTCACGGGTGGCAGCAAGGGCATCGGACGCGGAATCGCAAAGCGGTTCGGAGAGGTGGGGATCAATGTGCTGGTCGTCTCCCGCAACCTGGCGGAGGCGGAAGCGGTGGCGAAGGAAATCGGCGATAACGCCTCCGGCTTTCAGGCAGACGTGAGCGACCCGGATGCCTGCGAGGCCATGGCGAAGGCGGCCGCGGACCGTTACGGCGGCATCGACATTCTCTGCGCGAATGCCGGCATTTTTCCGTCGGCTAAGCTCGGCGAGATGACGCCGCAGGATTTCGATTTCGTGATGGACACCAACCTGAAGAGCACCTTCCTGTGCGTCTCCGCCGTCCTGCCCTATCTCAAGCAGAAGAAGAGCGGACGCATCGTGATCACCTCGTCGATCACCGGACCGATCACAGGCTTTCCCGGCTGGTCCCATTACGGGGCAAGCAAGGCCGGTCAGCTCGGCTTCATGAAGACGGCGGCCATCGAGCTCGCGCCCAACAAGATCACGGTGAACGCCGTGCTCCCAGGCAACATCATGACGGAAGGGCTCGCCGGCACGGGCGAGGAGTATCTCAACGGCATGAAGGCCGCGATCCCTCTGCATGAGCTGGGCGACGTGACGGATATCGCGAACGCCGCGCTCTACTTCGCATCCGACGAGGCGTCCTACGTGACCGGCCAGACCATTGTGGTCGATGGGGGCCAGGTGCTGCCGGAATCGCCGGAAGCTCTCGACGAGATGAACAGCTAAAGCTTCCCGAGCCGATCTGGGCCTGCCTGTCGTCAGGCAGGCCGCAGCCCCTCTCTCCGGCGCGCCGTGGGTTCGCCTATTGCGCGCGCTGCTTCATGGCCTCGGCGAGCTCGCCGAGATCCGCCACGACGAAGTCCGGCGGGATGGCGAGCGGATAGAGGGCCTTGCCCGGGCGGGCGACGAACACGCCCTGCATGCCTGCCGCCTTGATGCCGGCGATGTCCCAGCCATGGGCCGCCACCATCATGGCCTCTTCCGGTTCGACGCCCATCCGGTCGAGCGCCCATTCGTAGACGGCGAGGTTGGGCTTATAGATCTTGGTATCCTCGACAGTCAGCATGCGATCGAAAAGATCGGCTAGACCCGCATTCTCAAGCTGGGCCTTCACGCCCGCGTTCGACGAGTTGGTGAGGCTGACCAGGGTGTAGCCCTGCTCCTTCAGCGCTTCGAGCCCAGGGCGCACGTCCGGGTGGGGCGGCAGGCTCTTCAGCGGCTCCAGGATCGCCGTCTTCGCATCTTCCTCGGTGAGTTCGACGCCGTTCGTCTCCGCGACCATCATCAACGCGGCCACGCCGACTTCTCCGAAGGGATGGAACCGGCCGGTCGCCGTCTCGACCAGGGAGTGGTGGAGCATGGTGGAGAACCAGAGCGGCAGAAGATCCTCGCGGCCGCCGAGCGCCTCCGCCACGGAGCTGCGCACCCCCTCCAGATTGAGAAGGGTCTCGTTGACGTCGAAGAAGATGACCTTCGGCTTCATCGCTTCCTCCTTGAGACGATCGCCTTGCTCGGCCTGGGCGGCGGTTGCGCCAAAGAGCGCAACAGCCGAAAGCGCGAGCGCTGTCAGCACTCCATACCTCATGATCTGTCCTCGCGGTGTGGGGAGGCGCCGTCCGACCGGGGCTTGCCCTTAGAGATCGGACAGGACCTCGAACAGTGTTTCCAGGAAGAAGTCGACATGCTCCTGTTCCAGACAGAGCGGCGGGCGAAGCTTCAGGATGTTGCCGTCAGCGCCGGCTGCCCCGATCAGCACGCCTTCATCCTTCATAGCATTGATCACGGATACCGCCGTGGCCGGATCGGGATCCGTGGTGCCGGGCTTGCTGAACTCGATGCCGATAAAGAGCCCGGCGCTGCGCACATCGCCGATGCAGGGATTGAGCTGTTGCATGGCGTCGAGCGCTTGGCGGAAATAGCCGCCCATCCGCTCGGCATTCTCGAGCAAGCCCTCGTCCTCCAGGACATCGAGGACGGCGAGGCCTGCGGCCGCCGCGACCGGGTTGCCGCCGAAGGTGTTGAAGTAGCCGGTCTCCTCGGCGAAGGGCTCCAAGATTTCCGGGCGCGTCACCACGCCGGCAAGGGGGAAGCCATTCCCCATGGGCTTGCCCATGGTGACGATATCGGGCGTTACCCCGTGACGCTGGAAGCCCCACATATGAGAGCCGGTACGGCCGAAGCCTGGCTGCACCTCGTCGCCGATGAAGAGCCCGCCGGCGTTGTGCACGGCCTCGATGGCGGGCTCCAGAAAGCCGGGCGGATCGGCGTAGATGCCATCGCTTGAAAAGATGGAATCGGCAATGAATCCGGCGAAGGGAATGCCTTCCTCCTCGAGCTCGCCGATGGCCTCTTCGATCTCGGACGCGAAGCGTTCCCCCAGATCGTCGGTGGGCCGGCGATAGGAGTCGGGAGCCGGCACAGCACGGATATGGGCCGGCAGAGCGCGGCCCTTGAAGGAGGCCGGCGAGACCTCCGACACCGCGGCCGTGTTGCCGTGATAGGCGGTCTCGGTGACCACGAAGCCCTGGCCGCCAGTGAACAGCTTGGCGAGGCG
The DNA here is from genome assembly GCF_001708935.1 of Methyloligella halotolerans. Classification (GTDB taxonomy): domain Bacteria; phylum Pseudomonadota; class Alphaproteobacteria; order Rhizobiales; family Methyloligellaceae; genus Methyloligella; species Methyloligella halotolerans. The sequence continues at coordinate 9,257 of NZ_MASI01000008.1, read as the reverse complement.
GAGCGCGATGTCGTTCGCTTCGCTTCCCGTACAGGTGAACACGATGTTCGACAGGGAGGCCGGATAGGTCTCCAGCAGCCTCTCGGCGTAATCGTGGATGTTGTCGTAGAGATAGCGGGTGTTGGTGTTCAAGGTCGCCGCCTGCTTGGCGATCGCCTCGACGACATGGGGATGGCAGTGGCCGACCTGAACCACGTTGTTATAGGTGTCGAGATAGCGCTTGCCGTCGGCGTCGTACATGAAGACGCCCTCGGCGCGGACGATATGCAGCGGCTCCCGGTAGAACAGCACAGAAGACGCGCCGAATGTCGTCTCGCGCCGCTCGACGAGATCGGCGATGGCCGGATCGAGAGCTCCCCCCTCCTTGGCCTCAAAGCGATTGAGAGCGAGGATCTGCTTCGTATCGGGCATGGTCTTTCCAGCCACCGTCAGCGCCTCAGCCGTGCTCGGCGAGATAGGACTCGCCCAGGGTTACGGTCCCTTCCGTGTACGGCTCGCCCATGGATTGCGCGGTCTCCGTCTCGCCATGAGAGGCGATCCAGGCGGTGAGCTGCATGCGGCGGAGCATGACGAACATGGGAAGGGCGGCAGCCACCTCTTGGGAAAGAGGGGCCTGTTTCCGATAGCCCTCGACCCAGGCGGCCATCACGTCGGGGAGATAGGGTTCGTGCTCCAGGAAGCTGACCGCAGCGGCGAAGTCGTAGGCGTACCAGGAGAAGCCGCAATCGTCGAAGTCGATCACGCCGAGCCGGTCGCCGTCGACCAGGAGATTGGCCGGGCGCATGTCGCAGTGGATCAGGCCGAAGCGGTCTTCGCCGGTCCCGAATGCATCGGTCTGCTGGCGCAGGAGGTCTGCCGTCTTTTCCAGGATCGCATGCCCCTCTTTCGTGAGACCTGGGGCGGCGGACCATTCGCCCCACAGGGCGCCGTTACCGATGATGGTGTCGAAATTCCAGGTCTTGCGGGTGAAGCCCTCGGGCCGCTGCCAGTCCCGTGCATGGCCATGGAGGCGCGCGTTGATCTCGCCCAGCTCGCCGTACCACTTCACCAGGTCATCGTCGGCATCCGGCTCCTTGCCGGCCATGAAGGAGAATGCAGCGATGTGGCGGGTCGCCTCTCCATCGGAGAAGGATGCCAGAGGCGCGCCGTCCTCGGTGGGAATGGTCTCCGGCGTCTCGACCACGCCGTCTTCGCGCAGCGCCGCCACCCAAGCCAGCTCGGAGCGGATTTCCCGTTCGGTGTGATAGTCCGGCCGGTGAACGCGGAAGATCATTTTGCTGCCGTCGGCGCGCTCTACCAAATAGGTCGCGTTCTCCGAGACGGTCAGCAGCTTCACCTTGGGATCCTTGCCCAGCCCCCATTTGGGCAGGGCGGTGCGCAGGCCGGCTTCGAGCCTCTCCAAAAGAGCGTCTTCATAAAGCATGGGGCGGGCCGTCGGCTTTTCTTCGGGTGCCATCAGCATCGCCGAACGGGCGGGCAATGTAAAAGCCCAGACGCCCAATCCATCGACATTTCAGCTGCCGATTTTTTGGGCAGATTTCCAGCTTCTGCGCGGCTTTCGACGGGTGCGACATTCCGTACCCCCTTCGGGTTACCCCCAGAAGAGGATTGTTCCGATCAGCCAGATTCTGAGACTCGGACCGGTGAGCGAAAATGTCGCGCTGCGCTGTCCGGCGATCCGAATTCCGCCGCGTCTTCGCAGGCATTCGGCATCTAGTCGGCAGTCAGCGTGTTCAAGCCACTTAGCGCTTGCGGGACAGAGAAGCAAGAGCCGCGCGGCCGTACGACCGCCGGGTTCGCCAAGACCGACCGCAGTGCCGTGCAGTGAGATGGGGCGCCGGCCTTCCGGCCCAAACAAAGCGATGCGCTCCGGGTCCGATAGGGAGGGATCAAGGTGACAAAACTCAGCAAGGGCGGCATGGATCGCCGTCAATTTCTGTCCACCACGGCCGCGGCAGCTCTTTTAGCCAGCGTCTCAATGCCGAAGATCGCCTTCGGCGCGGAGAAAACCGTGAAGATCGGCTTTCTCGCGCCGTTGACCGGCGAGGTGGCCGCCTGGGGCAAGCCCGGGCTCGACGGCTGTCATATCTGGGCGGACTGGATCAACGCCGACGGCGGTGTGAAGGTCGGCGACGAGATGTTGAAGGTCGAGTTCGTCCCGTATGACGACGAATACGATCCCAGCAAGGCGCGCGCCGGCGCGGTGAAGCTGATCAAGGAAGAAGATGTCAAATTCATCATGATGCTCGGCGGCGACCCCTGGCCCGGTGCCTCCCAGGTCGCGGAGCGGGAAGAGATGCTCGTCTCCACCCTGCTGCCGAGCGATCTGACGCCCGACACGGAGATGCTTCTCGCCCCTTGCGAGGTGCATCCGATCTACAACGTCACCGGTGTCGAGTGGCTGGCAGAGAATAAGCCGGACCTGAAGACCGCGGTGATCTGCGCCCAGGACGACGCTCTCGGCAAACCTTCCGTGGCGACCTATCTGGCGGCCTTCGAGGCGGCGGGCATCGAAGTTCTGGACGAGCCGATCTTCTTCGATCCGGCGACGACGGACTTCGCGCCGATCATGTCGAAGATGCTGGCGCTGAAGCCGGATATCATCTGCCTAGACACCTGCTACGCCGACTATGTGCACCCGCTGACCGAGCAAGCCTTCCAGCAGGGCTACAAGGGTCAGATGATCTCCTGCACCGCCGACTTCTACCAAAAGATGGTGGAGAAGACCTCCAAGGAGTTCATGGAAGGCTTCATCTTCCAGTTCCCGGATTTCGACGATCCGAAGCTGAACGAGCCCCATGTGAACTTCAAGAAGCCCAACGATTTCTACCAGGAATATCTGAAGCGCTACGGCGCGGGCGAATGGAGCGCGGTGTCCTGGGAATATGCGTCCATCATGGACCTGTGGGCCGACGCGGCAACCAAGGCCGGCACCACGGAGCCGACCGACGTGCTCGCCGCCATGAAGGAAGGCGGCGTTGGCAAGCACGCCTTCGGCGAGGCCGACTGGTGGGGCGAGAAGCTGTTCGGCATCAACAACGCGCTGGTGGGTCTCTGGCCGGTGGTCGCCATCCAGGACGGCAAGGCCAAGATCCAGGACTTCAAGTCGATCCCCGATTGGTGGGACCAGCATAGCGACCTCCTGATCAAGCACATGAAGGCGCTTGGTCAGATGTACTATCAGCGCACATAGCGCTGATCGAAGCGGGCCTCTCCCGCTCATCCGGCGCACAGCCGAACCGCGGCTTCCGCGGTTCGGGATGCGGGAGAGGCCCCACTTCTCGACCGACATTTCTTGCCAGCCGCCGGGCCGCTCTCCTGCCGGTCCGGTGCAATACGGAGCTTCTCGATGACAGCCGAGCTCTTCCTTCAGACCGTGGTGAACGCGACCTACGCGGCGAGCTATATGGCGCTCATCGCGGTAGGATTCGTGCTCATCTTCGGCGTCATGGGTGTGATCAACTTCGCCCACGGCGAACTCTACATGGCGGGCGCCTATACGGTGGTGGCGCTCTACGCCGATATGGGCTTCCCCTTCTTCCTCGCCGTGGTTGTCGGGCTCATCTTCGTCGGCTGCCTCGGCCTGGTCATGGAGGTCGGGCTATTCAGACCCTTACGGGACAATCCGCTCGGCGGGCTCATCGCATCCATCGGGTTCCTGCTTATCCTCCAGACCGTCGCCATGATGGGCTTCGGCGTGCGCATGGAGAACGTTCCCCCTTCCACCCAGGACAAGATCGTCTTCCTCGACGGCGCGGTGCTGACCTATCAGCGGCTCTACGTGATCCTCGCCGCGGTCGGCCTCCTGAGCGCATTGTGGATCTTCCTGCGCAAGAGCAAGTTCGGCTGGTCACTGCGGGCCTGCGCCCAGGACCGGGAGGCGGCCGTGCTGCAAGGGATCTCGATCAATCAGACCGCGCGGATCGCCATGTTCATCGGCGCCGGGCTTGCGGGGGTGGCGGGCGCGCTGACGGCGCCGCTGGTCTCGCCCACGCCATTCATGGGCCATTCGGTCATCGTCACGGCCTTCATCATCATCATCGTCGGGGGCATTGGGTCGCTCGAGGGGGCCGTGCTCGTCGCCATCCTTTACGGCTTCGTGCACACCTTCGTGACCACGATGTATGACGGGACGCTCGCCAATATCGTCGGGCTGCTGCTGATGCTCGCCGTCCTGATCGTCAAGCCAACCGGACTGTTTGGAGCCAAAGAACGTGCATAAGCCCGAAACGAAAACGGCGGGCTTCGGCTGGCTCATCGGCTTCGCCCTGCTCGCAATCCTGCTGATCGTCCTGCCGCATCTGCTCTCCTTCTCGCAGCAGGAGATCCTGGTGATGCTGGTGATCGACGTCCTTCTGGTGTGCAGCTATCGGCTGCTGACGCTCACCGGCGAATGGTCTCTTGCCCATGCGGTCATCATGGGCGTCGGCGCCTATGCCTCGGCGCTTGCGGCCAAGGAGTTGGCCGTCCCCGTCCCGCTGGCCATGTTGGTGGGCGCGAGCGTCTCGGCGTTCCTGGCGTTCCTGCTGAGCTTCCCGCTGTTCCGCATGAAGGGGTTCTACTTCCTGATCGGTTCCTTTGCGGCCGGCGAGGTGATCCGCCTGATGTGGAAGTGGAGCGATCTCACCTTCCTGTTCGGCGGGCCTAAGGGCATCAAGCGCATCCCATCGATGCCGGATCTGTTCGGCATCGATTTCTTCGAACCGGTGAACTACTACTATCTCTGCCTGATCGTGGTGGCGGTCTCGCTGCTGATCCTCTACCGGGTCGAGCGCTCGCGCATCGGACTGACCTTCCATGCGATCCACTGGCAGGACAAGCTGGCGGAATCCGTCGGCGTGAATACGTTCCGCTACCGGATGCTGGCCTTCGTGATCTCGGCCTTCTTCGCCGGGCTCGCCGGCGCCCTCTACGCCCATTATGTGGGAGCGGTCGCACCCAACCGGTTCGACGTGGAGGAGATGGTCTACATCCTCATCTGGGCCATCGTCGGCGGCACCGCGACCTTCTACGGACCCATTATCGGCGTGGTGACCCTGACGATCATCAACGAGGTGATCCTGCGCGCCCTCGGGGTGGATGAGATGCGGCCAATGCTCTATGGCGCGCTGCTGATCGTCTCCATCCTGTTCCTGCCCGATGGGCTGGAGAGCCTGGTCCCCAAGACCAAGGCGTGGCTCGCCTCCCGCAAGGAACGGCGTGAGAATATGCGCACTGAAGAGGTGCCTGCGGAGTAGGTGACGGCGGGCCGACCAAGGCCACCTCCCCTTTCGGCTGTCATCCTCGGGCGCGCAAAGCGCGACCCGGGGATCCAGTCATTAGCGAGTCATTCTTTGTCCGAAGCAGGAGTTACTGGATTGCCCGGTCAAGCCGGCAATGACGCCAAGCTCAGGATGACATGATGAAAGCTCAGTATGTCCTGACGGAAACGCGAGGATAACGCGACGCGCTGACGTCGGATGACGCGGTCGTCGCTGGGCTCTCTCAGGATTGATTAGCTCATCAAACGAGCAGGAGGAGGCGCGCGGCGAGCAGCTTGCGGGTGTCGTTGAGCATGGCGGGCCGCTCGCGCCGCCAGGTGGCGAGCATCGTCCCGGCCGGGGCATCGAGGTCCGGACTGTCGCCGGACCCGAGCGTATCGGTCACGGCCTGCAGGCGCGCAATCGCTTCCTCGGCAATTTCCTGCCAGCGCTGACGCCAGCGGGCGCGATAGGTCTCCCGGTGGAGGGCTTCCATGCGCAGATGAAACATCGAGCTGCGCGCCGAGCGCGGCGCGGTGAGCTTGGCGATCCAGGGTGGCGATGCGCGCCAGGTCTGCAAGGCGTTCTGCACCAGGGGCTGAAGGTCATTGCCATCGCCGGCGAGCGCGAGGGCGACGCCGTAATTGGCGAGGCTGGTGCCGAGGCGCGGATCAATGGGCTCGAAGTTCTCGCGGGCGAGGCGCAGCGCCTTGCCGAACTCGTCCTTCGCCCCGGCAATGTCGTCCCGGCCGAGGGCGTCGAGAGCAAGAACTGTCGTCCGCTCCCAATCGAGATCCGCCTCCTGCCAGCCGGCGTTGAGGATCTCCTGGATGCTCCAGTCTTCGCCGGGATCGGCGGCTTTGGACGCCTCAGGCTCCGAGATAGGCACGGCGGACATGTTCATTGTCGTGCAGCTCCTGGGCAGGACCTTCGAGCGCGATGTTACCGGTCTCCAGAACGTAGGCGAAGCGGGCGAGCTTGAGGGCCAGCTCCGCGTTCTGCTCCACGAGGATGACCGGGACGCCCCTTTCCATGATGTCCCGGATGATGCTGGCCATCTCGTCGACCATGACGGGTGAAAGCCCCATGGAGGGTTCGTCGAGGATCAGCATCTTCGGGCGGGACATGAGCGCCCGGCCGATTGCGAGCATCTGCTGCTCGCCGCCGGACAGCGAACGCCCCCACTGGGTGCGGCGCTCCTTGAGGCGCGGAAAGCGCCTGAAGACGTCTTCAAGGTCGGCATCGATGGCGGAAGAATCCTTCCGCAGAAACGCGCCGGTGCGGAGATTCTCCTCGACCGTGAGATCGGGAAAGATGCGCCGTCCCTCCGGCACGTGGGCGATGCCGAGGGCAACGATCTTCTCCGGCGCGAGCTTGTCGATGCGCTGGCCGTCGAAGACGATCTCGCCCTTGCTGATACGGGTCAGACCGGAGATAGCGCGGAGCGTGGTGCTCTTGCCCGCTCCGTTGGCGCCGATGATCGTGACCATGCCCTTGTCGGGAATGCCCATGTCGATGCCCTTCAGGGCGGCGACCTTGTTGTAATGGACGTGGACGTCGCGGAGCTCCAAGAGCATCAGGCTGCGCTCCCTAGATAGGCTTCGATGACTTGGGGATTGGACCGCACCTCCTTCGGGGTGCCGCTGGCCAGCAGCGTGCCGAAATTCATCACGGTGATGAAATCGCAGAGGCCCATCACGGCCTGCATGTCGTGCTCGATCAGCACCACGGTGACGCCCTGCTCGTCGCGCACCCGCTGTACCAGCTCGGCCATGCGCTTGGTCTCCTCCGGGTTCATGCCGGTGAAGGGCTCGTCCAGCAACATGATCCTGGGCTCGGCGGCCAGGGCCACCGCGAGGCCCAGGGCGCGCTGATGGCCGTGTGAGAGATTGGCGGTGAGCTCTTCGGAAAGGTGGTCCATTCCGAGGAAGGCGAGGATGCCGTGGGCCTTCTCGTCGGCCTTCTCCTCGACGGCGCGATCCGTGCCGAGCACCCTTGAGAAGAAATTGGCTTTGGCGCTCCGGTGACAGCCGAGGCGGACATTGTCCAGCACGCTCAGCTCGTGGAACAGGGTCGTGCCCTGGAAGGTGCGGATCAGACCGAGATCGGCGAGGGCCGCCGTCGAGCGGCCGGAGATATCCTCGCCGGCATAGACGATCTTGCCGCGCGAGGGCGGATAGTAGCCGCTGATCACGTTGAAGGTGGTGGTTTTGCCGGCGCCGTTGGGGCCGATCAGCCCGTGGATGGCCCCCCGCTTCACCTCCAGACTGAAATCGTCGACGGCAACGATACCGCCGAAATTCCGGCCCAGATTGCGCACTTCAAGGATCGGTTGCTCGGTTGTGGTCATCCGTCTGCTCGTCCCTCATGCGAAAGATCGATCAATACCATGGCCCCCATGGCGGAGGGCATTCATCGAAGTTCGTACCTCTTTGGGGTTAGCCACCATTCCCGCCCGCATTTCCAATGGCGGAGCGGCCCCAAGCCGTTGCATCCCGATTGCCGTCTCGGGCGCACCGTTATCGCGAGCGCAGGCGCAAGGGATCGTAGAAGGGGATCTGCACCACCATGCGTCCACCTCCCCGGCCCCGTCGGCGACCGTAAGCTTGGTGCCCAGAGCGGCGTGATCCGGCTTCAGATGCACCAGGGCGAGGGACTGCATCAGATAGCGGCTGAAGACGGCGCTGGTGACGATGCCGACCTCCTCTCCGTCGCGGCAGATCCTCGCGCCGGGCTCGACGGCGCGGCCGGTCCTGCAGGCAATGCCCGCCTGTTTCACGCGCTCCTTGCCGCAGGCGCTTCGGATCCCCCGCTTTCCCACGTGCCTGGCCCTCTTGTCGCCATCGATCGCCCAGCCTAGGCCGATCTCCCAGGGTGTCGTGTCGCCTTCGGGCATGTCGAAGGGAAAGAAGAGCAGACCCGCCTCCACCCGGAGGATGTCGAGAGCCGTCCAGGAGACCGCCATGACGCCCCTGCCGCGGCCCCGGTCCAGGATGGCATCCCAAAGATGCACAGCGTCGGCGGCGGCGGCGTAGATTTCGTAGCCGTGCTCGCCGCAATAGCCCGCCCGCGCGATGACGACCGGCGTGCCGAACAACTCGGTCTCGGCGTGATGGAAATATTCCAGCGCTTCGAGATCGAGGGGCGTGTGCGGATCCAGGATCGACAATGCGGCGGGCCCCTGGAGGGAGAGGATGTGGGTGTCCCGATCGACCTGGATATCGACATCCTTCCCTTCGGCCGCATCTGCGAGCTGTTGAGGCGTCGCGCCGCTGCCGTGGGTGATGCGGAAGCGGTCTCTTCCGTCGCGGATGATCATGATGTCGTCGATGACGGCACCCTTCTCGTCGGCCTCCACGGCGAGCCTGGCCGTGCCGGGCTTCAGCTTGGGCACCTCGATCGCGACGAAGCTGTCCAGCACCGCAGCCGCGTCGGGTCCGGCAACGCGAATGAGATTGATGGCGGACATGTCGATCAGACCGGCGCGGGTCCTGACCGCAACGACCTCGTCGTCGGGATCGGTCGCATAGCTCCACGGCACGGCCATATCGCACCAGGTGTCGCCGTCGAGCTTTGAGCCCAGCGCCTTATGCCGGTCGTTCAACGCCGAATTTCTCTGGGTCATCGGATGCCCGCCCCGCTTCGTCCTGGTCCGTTGCGATTGCCCTCAACCATCTTCAATGGGTGCGGTGGGAGGCAATCACTCTGGCGGGGTAGGCGGCTGTGAATTTGGGCCTACATCGCTTCGGCGGCAGGGGTGCAGGGACTATCCCCAAAGGGATAACCCCCCATGGCAATTGGCAATGGGCTGAAAATCTCAAGACTCGACCCGAAGGATCGCGATGGTTGCGGTCCCCCATCGAATTCCACTGAGGGAGTGGTCGCCGGAGATCGCAGGAAACCGTGGGAAACACGGAAGCGGCGCCGGCTACGGCATCGGAAAGCAAGCTGACAAGACAGCGATGAGGAGCGGAAGGGTATGAGCGAACGGGTATGCGTTATCGGCGCTGGTCCGAG
>NZ_MASI01000007.1 GCF_001708935.1 Methyloligella halotolerans | reverse complement strand
GGCTACCCTCCGCTCCCTGCCGCTGCTGATCGACCGCCTGAGAGCGGAAGGCTAGCTTCCGCCGGTTCCGCCGCCGCCGCCGCCGCCGCCGAAGCCTTGGCTGGTCTGGCCATCCTGACCGGAATCGCCGCCGTCGCCGCCTTCGCTGCTTGCGCCGTCGCCGCCGTCAATGCCGGTGCCGTTGTCACCGTTTGCGGTCAGACCGCCGCCTTCGCCGCCGCCCATGGCTGCGTTGCCGCCATTGCCGAAAAAGCCGCCGCCACCGCCACCGCCTTCGGTCAGAAGGGCGTTGCCGCCCTTGCCGAGAGCGCCGCCGCCACCGCCGCCGGCGTCGCCGCCGCCATTGCCGCCGTTGCCGTAAAGGCCACCGCCGCCGGATTCGCTATTCTGGCCGGCGTTGCCGCCGAGGCCGCCACCGCCGATGCCGGGGGCCGTGCTGCCGGCGCCGCCGACCGCGGAGTTGTTGGAGAAATTGACCATATCCAGGATGACGGTGGTGTTCTGATCCACCAGCAGGCCGCCACCTGCGCCCATGCCGCCGCCGGAGCCCTTGCCGCCGACTGCAGCGCCATTGGAAATGGTGAGATTGCTGATCGTGATGGTCGGTCCGCCGCCCGTGGTGGGCGAGGACGAGGAGACGAAGAACGGGCGATACTTGTTGTCGCCGTCAATATTAAAGCCGTTGCCGTTCACTGTGAGGCTTCGGCCATCGTCCAGCACGATCGGCGCCACATTGCGCGACATCGCGAAAGAGCCGGTGATGTTGATTGTATGGTTGCTCGACCGGTCGAGGGCGATGGCGCGCATCGCATTATAAAAGCTCGACTGGCTATTTACGGAAAAGGTTGCCGCCACCGCCGGATTGGGGGCGGTGACCATGCCCAATCCCCCGGTGACGCCACAGACAAAAGCCGCCGGCATGCAATGCGACGGAACATATCGATACTCATCCCTCTACGCCCTACTCAATCGCATCCGAATACGCAGATGCGTGCACTTCGAAGTGCCTCCCAGTTTTTCGTTATTTGGCACGGGCGCGGTCGCGCGTCTGTTGTGTGGCGTGTGGCCTTGCGCTTATCTCAACCCCTTGGTGCAGGATAAGAATCTGCCCAATTCATTAAGGGATCGTTGCTTTCAACCAGTTTGCCTCAAGCTTGCAGCTAAACTTCTGAAAATTTGAATTAAATTTTACTTAGCAGGCTGGCTGGGCGCGCGATCGCAGGCGTAACACGAGCCACGGTTTCGGCAAGATTGAATGTCGGGGAGAATGGTGGGCGGTACTGGACTTGAACCAGTGACCCCTGCGATGTGAACACAGTGCTCTACCAGCTGAGCTAACCGCCCTCGGGTCTTGGAGCTGCGGATTTAGCGAGCGAGGCTCGCCCAAGTCAAGCGGGGGCTTGGAAGAATTGCCGAAACGGTCCTGCTCCCCGCCGACTTTCAGGCGCTATTGGGCCGAGGCGCGCGCCTCGGCGAGGGTCGCTTCCGCCGCCGCGGCATCGCCATCGGCGCATTCGGCGTCGGCCCGATCCAGGAGTTCGTAAATCCGGTTCGTGGCGTCCTCGCTCAAGCTTCCGCCCTGGAGCTGATCGGCGAGAGCGTTCTCCGTTTCCGTCACTTGTTGGGTGCAGGGGTCGTCAGGCTGCTCCATTCCCATGGAATCGTCATCCATGGACCCGTCGTCCATCATCTGATCCTGGGGCATCCCATCGGGCGTCATGTCGCCGGGAAGCACATCGTCCTGGGCGAAGGCTGGCCCGGCGAGCAGAAGCATCAGCCCAAAAATCGTAAGCGAAAACCGTGTCATTCCCTCAACTCTCCAAAGCAGCTGTCCGGTGGGAGCCTGGCCGGACCGGTCCATTTCCCCGACGGCGCAGAGCTTGATTTCAACTGCGGCAAATTTACGGCTTCATGACTGTGCACGGAGCGGCGGATCGACCGGCCCGGCGGCGAGCAGCGATTCGATGGCCGGGATCAGCTCCCCATAGGCTCCGATCAGCCTGCCGGGACCGGCGGCGGTGAGCGAATCCTCCGGACCGTATCCGAAGCGGACGGCAACCGACGGGATGCCGGCCGCATTGGCCGTGCGGATATCGACATCGCTATCGCCGATCATGATCGCGTGGCGCGCATTCCCGCCCGCGGCGGCGACGGTTTCGGTGAGGTGCAGGGGATCGGGTTTCGACGCGGGAAAGGTGTCGCGGCCGGCGATCGCGGCGAAGCGCCGGGCAAGTCCCAGGCTTTCCAGCAGCTGCCGGGCGAGCAGCTCGCGCTTGTTGGTGCAGACCGCGAGGGTGGCGCCGGCGGCGTCCAATTCCGCCAGGGCTTCGAGCATGCCGGGGAAGGGAACGCTTTCGACGGCGATATTGGACTCGTAGTGATCGAGGAAGTCCGCGAGCATTGCGTCGATCCGCTCCTCAGTGCGGTGCTCGTCGGTGGCTGCCACCTGATGCAGCCCCTCGGCGATCATGGCGCGGGCCCCGAAGGCCACCGAGGCGCGGACGGCCTCGCCCTGAACCGGCGGATAGCCGCAGGCGCCAAGCGCCTTGTTCAGGGCCGCGGTGAGGTCGGGTGCGGTGTCGATCAACGTACCGTCGAGGTCGAAAACGACGGTCGCGCCGGTCAGGAGGGAAGGGGGCAAGCAAGCCTCGTCTGAAAACAAAAAGCCTTTGTTTCTGGCCGATTCCGACCAAAATGCCTTGTCGTTCGAAGGCCCGGCGGTTTCGGTTGGGACATTCCCTACTTGCAGGGCTTCGGGGGGCGGTCTAGAGATTGCGGCCAATGGCGTTTATTCGCACGACCTATAAGTTTCTTCAAAATTTCCCGGGGGCGTCTTTGCGTCTGGAGCTCGAATGGGGCTCCGAGGCTGCAAGAGGTGGTACAAACGAATGACAAGCGTAGCGGCCGTCGCGTCGGAAGGCGAAAACCAAAACTCACTGATCGATCGCTGGACCGACCGGATGCGGGAATATCGCGACCGGGTGCCCTTCGAGCCCCAGTCCAATCCCGTCCGGCAACTCGCGCTCGATCTTTCGCGCGCCCTGGAGGCGGGTGAGATCAGCCGCGAGGACCTGGAAGCGATCGCCAAGGCTCTGAGCGACCAGGCGCTGGTGCGCCGGGCGAAGAATTCCGTTCGCTATCTCGGCGACAGGGATGCTGATCAGCTCGCCGAAATCGTACGGGAGCAGGTGCGCGACTCCGCTTTCAAGAAGGGAGAGCGGATCTCGTTCGCCAAGTTCCGGGCCCGCTGGGAGAAGCCGCGGGAGGGCATCGTCTTCACCGCCCATCCCACCTTCGCCATCCCCTACGGATTGCGCGAGATCCTCGTGCAGATGATCGACACGGAGACCTATGACGATCCGTCTCTGCTGGAGGAGATGAAGAAATATCACCACACGCCGGAGGACGATATCAGCCTCGGCATGGAGCACGAGCAGGCCCAGAAGGTCATCGAGAACGCCCAGGAAGCGAACGGGCGCATCGTCGACATTGTGCTTTCCGTGGCGCGCGAGCTTTATCCGGAGGAATGGCATAAAATGAAGCCGCGACCCATCCAGCTCAGCAGCTGGGTCGGGTACGATCTGGACGGCCGCACGGATATTCAGTGGTACGACTGCCTGCGCATCCGTCTCGACGAAAAGCGCATCCAGATCGCCCGCGACATCGAATGGATCAAGGCGGTCGGTGCCGAGCTCGACGAGGATTCGGACGCCTGCAAGGAGCTCATGAAGCTCGTCCGCGTGTTCGACAAGGAGCTCAAGGCGGTCACCCGGCAGGTCGAGCTGTTCAACCGCGATCTCGAAGATCCGGAACAGCTCACCAAGGCGGCGAACGAATTGACCAAACGCTCGGCGCGCTCCCGCAAGAGCATCATCGCGCGGGCCGACCGATGGATCGGCCGGGCGATCGACAAGGAAACCGACGACGATGTGAAGCAGCGGCTCGTCCGCCTGCGGGCGCAGATCGTGGGCTGCGGTCTCGGAACGGCGCGCATTCATCTCCGTCTCAACGCTCAGCAGCTTCACAACGCAATCCGTAAGCCCATGGGGCTGGAGGGCAATGTCGACGTGACGAGCCATGTCCTCCTCGGCCGGCTCGACCGCATGGTGCAGGAGGCGAAGGAGGAGCAGGTCAATTTCGGCACGCTCTTCGTGGAGCGGGCGACCGCCGTACGCCAGTTCATCGTCGCGGCTCAGATCCTCAAACATGTGGATCCCGAGGCGCCGATCCGGCTTCTCATCGCCGAGACGGAATCGCCCTTCACCGTGCTTGCGGCGCTCTACTTCGCGAAGCAGTTCGGAATCGCGGACAAGCTCGATATCTCGCCGCTGTTCGAAACCGTGGACGCGTTCGAGCATGGCGCGCGCGTCATCGAGTCTCTGCTGGAGACGAAAAGCTATCGGGAGAAGATCAAGACCCGCGGGCGGCTTTGCGTACAGCACGGCTTCTCGGATTCCGGCCGCTTCATGGGGCAGATTCCGGCGGGCATCGCGATCGAGCGCCTGCAGGCCCAGCTCACGGAGGTGGTCGCCAATGCCGGTCTCGGAAAGATCGATTTCCTGATCTTCGACACCCACGGCGAATCCATGGGCCGCGGCGGCCATCCGCGCAGTCTGACGGACCGGTTCCTCTACACGCTGTCCCCCTGGGCTCAGCAGCGGATCGAGGCCAACGGCCTCGGCCTGCATCACGAGACGAGCTTCCAGGGCGGCGACGGTTTCGTGCTGTTCGGCACGCCCAATCTCGCCTTCCGGGTGCTCGCCCATGCGATGATTGCGCCGAGCGAGGCAGAGCCTGTCGAGAACGACAAGTTCTATTCGGATTCCGATTTCATCCGGGATTTCTACGAGGGTGTCCGCCAGTACCAGATCCGCGTCTACGAGGACGAGAACTACCGGCACTCTCTGGCGGCGTTCGGCACCAACTTCCTGGTGAAGCCGGGCTCGCGGAAGACCAAGCGCCAGTACGACGCCGCCAAGGGGGCGCGCAATCCTGCCTCCGAGGTCCGGGCCATTCCTCATAACGCCCTGCTGCAGCAGTTCGGCATGGCGCTCAATGTGGTGAATGGCGTGGCCACCGCCATGCGGCATGAGCCGGACAGGTTCGTGCACATCTATCGCGAATCGCCCCGGATGCAGCAGCTTCTCGCCATGGTCGCCCATGCCAAGAATCTTTCCAGCATCAAGACGCTGGTGGCCTATTCGTCGGTGTTTGACGATGCGTTCTGGGTGACGCGGCCCTATGGCCACCAGGAGCTCCACGTGAAGGAAGCCTGCCTCTATCTGGCGGATCTCCTGCGCGACGACCGGCGCCACGACGCGATGATGCATCTGGCGAGCTTCTTGCGGAAGGACGCGATCTATCTCGATGACACGTTCAGCGACGTAGGGCTGGAGACGAGACCGGAATGGGAAGACGGGCGGCTGCATCTCGACGTGCTGCAGGCGGTCCGGCTTGCGCTCATCCAGCACATCTTCCTGCTGGCGGCGCGCGTGCCGCGCTTCTCGACCCGGAACGACATCGCGCGCGACCAGATCATCGGGCTGATCTTGTCGCTGCGGGTAGAGGAGGCGGTGCAGCTCCTGCGCGAGGCCTTCCCGAAGGACGTGCCTGAAGTCGCGGAGTATTCCCTCGCGGAGCCCGCCACCTATACGGGCTACGAAGGCAGTGACTACGCGGAGATCAACCGCACACTGATCGATCCGATCGTCGATACATACCGTATGGTGCTGGAAATCGGCGTCGGGGTTTCCCATCATTTTGGCGCATATGGTTGATGCTGAGCGCCACCGGACTGAAGACATCATGAAGCTGCAAGATCACGAACTGCTCAAAGAGCAGTGCCGCATTGGGGATTCCTGGTGCGGCACACCGAGTCTGGAGGTCACCAACCCGGCTACGGGATCGGTGATTGCCAAGGTTCCCTATCTCGGCGCCGCCGAGACCAAGCAGGCCATCGAGGCCGCGGAGGCGGCGCTTCCGGCCTGGCGCGGCATGCTCGCCAAGGACCGGGCCGCGATCCTGCGCCGTTGGTACGAGCTCCAGATGTCCCATCAGGAGGATCTGGCGGCCATCATGACGGCGGAGCAGGGCAAGCCGCTTTCGGAGGCGCGGGGCGAGGTGGCCTATGCCGCGTCCTTCACGGAGCTTTTTGCCGAAGAAGCGAAGCGGGTCTATGGCGAGATCATTCCGACGCCAAAGGCCGGCGCACGCGTGCTGGTGGAGCGGCAGCCCATTGGGGTCGTCGGCGCCATAACGCCGTGGAATTTCCCGCTCGCAATGATCACCCGGAAGGTCTCCCCGGCGCTTGCCGCCGGATGCACCGTCGTCTGCAAGCCGGCGGAGGACACGCCCCTTTCGGCGCTCGCGCTCATGGAGCTGGCGATCCGGGCCGGCGTCCCGCCGGGTGTATTCAACATCGTGACGGGCGATCCGAAGGCGATCGGCGGCGAGCTGACCTCCAACCCGACCGTCCGGATGATCACCTTCACTGGCTCCACCGAGGTGGGCAAGCTGCTCATGAGGCAGTCCGCCTCCACCGTGAAGAAGATGGGTCTGGAGCTGGGTGGCAACGCGCCTCTCATCGTGTTCGACGACGCTGACCTGGAGAGGGCGGTGGCCGGAGCGCTCGCCTCGAAGTTCCGGAACATGGGCCAGACCTGCGTCTGCGCCAACCGGATCCTGGTGCAGGACGGCATCTTCGACCGCTTCGCCGATCGGCTCGCGGAAGAAGTCGAGCAGTTCAAGCTGGGCGACGGCACGGAGGAGGGCGTCGACCAGGGGCCGCTCATCAACGAGGCGGGTCTGGAGAAGGTCGAAGCCCACGTGGCCGACGCGGTCGACAAGGGCGCGAAGATCAAGACCGGCGGCAAGCGCGCCACTCTCGGCGGCACGTTCTTCGAACCGACAGTGCTGACAGGCGCGACGACGGAGATGCTGCTCGCCAACGAAGAGACGTTCGGGCCGGTTGCCGCGCTCTTCCGCTTCACCGAGGAAGAAGAAGCAATTCGAATCGCCAATGACACGCCCTATGGCTTGGCCGCATATTTCTTCACGCGGGATCTCGCCCGGGCGTTCCGTGTCTCGGAAGCGCTGGAATGCGGGATCGTCGGCGTCAATGAAGGGCTCACCTCGAGCGAGATGGTCCCGTTCGGCGGCGTGAAAGAGTCGGGGATCGGCCGAGAGGGCTCTCACCATGGGATCGACGAGTTTGTCGAGATGAAATACATCCTAATGGGCGGGCTCGAGAGCTAGGCGCCGGCGGGCCGACCGACCGGCGCGAAGATCAGCCAACACCCAGGCACGGGGAATGCGGTGCTCACGGCGGACCAACTGAAGGAAAAGGCAGCCCTGCGGGCGCTCGATTTGGTGCGCGACGGCATGCGGCTGGGGCTCGGTACGGGCTCGACGGCGGAGCATTTCGTGAAGGCGCTGGGGGCGCGGGTTGCGGCCGGACTCAATGTGCTCTGCGTGCCCACCTCCGAGGCGACCCGGAAGCTCGCCGAAAGCCTCAACATCCCGCTTTCCACGCTCGACGAGATTCCCCAGCTCGACCTCACCGTCGACGGCGCCGATGAGCTGGACGACCAGCTTCGCCTCATCAAGGGCGGCGGCGGCGCCCTTCTGATCGAGAAGATCGTCGCGACCGCATCGAAATCCATGGTGGTGATCGCCGACGACAGCAAGGAGGTCGCCCAGCTTGGCCGCTTCCCGCTGCCTGTCGAGGTGGTCCCGGTGGGCTTGCGTGCCACCCAGGCCCTGATCAAGGGCATGGCGAGCGAGGCCGGCTGCGACGGCGAGATCAAGCTTCGCGTGGGGCGGGGCGGGGAGCCGTTCTACACGGATCAGGAAAATCTCATTCTCGACTGCCATTTCGGCAGCATTCCCGAACCGGAAGTCCTGCATTTTGCGATCAAGCGCTTGCCGGGCGTCGTCGAGGTCGGGTTGTTCTTGGGAATAGCGGATGCCGCGTTTGTTGCGGGGCAGGAGGGGCTCAAAGTTTTGCGTTCAGCCACTTGGGAGGAAAAGTCATGAAAATCATAACCCGAAGCATCCTCGCGCTTATGCTTACTGCCGGTCTTGTCCTGACGGCGGGACCATCGTCGTTCGCGCAGGAAGGCAGCGACGCGAAGGCCGCGTCCGATGCGGCAGACAGCGGAGCCAGCGAAAAGAAGGCTGAGCTCGCGCGCGAATATCTGGAGCTGACCCATCAGCTCGCCACGGCGGAGGCGATCGCCATGGCGGTAGGATCGCAGATCATTCGCCAGCGTCCGGAGAGCAAGCTCGACGTTGAGGATGCAGCGGAGGCGGTGGCGCCGAAGTTCGAAGATCAGGTCAACGAGATGAACGAGCAGGTGGTTGCGGTTTATACGAAACGCTTCACCGCCGACGAGCTTCAGACCATGGTAGACTTCCACAAGGAGTTCAACGCTTCGGCTGCGGGCAAGAAGCTCCAGGCGGAGAACGAGGAGATCGCCCGGGAGATGGGCGACATCAGCCGCGTGCGCGGCGTGGTGATCGGCGGCGAAGTCTATCGTGCCCTGGTGGACGAGTTGAGCGCGCGGGAACAACCGGTGGAGAGCCCTGAATGAGCGCTGCGAAGCGAAGCTTCTTTGGCATCCTAGGCGGGCGCAGACGCGCCAAATCGATGCCGCGGGAGGGCGGCGAAGGCGATCCCGATCTGTTCAAGGGCGGTCGCAACATGGCCCTCAAGCTGCCCGCCCATCAGTTCGAGGCGACGCTTCAATTCTACCGCGACACGCTCGGTCTGCCGGTGAAGATGATGGCCGACGGTGTGCCGGTGGTGGAGTACGGACCTGTCCGGCTTTGGCTGGACCGGTCCGAGGCCGTCTCGCGTTCCGAGCTTTGGATGGAGATCGTCGCAAAGGACGTGGACAAGGCCGAGGCGGCGCTGGACGCGGCGGGAGTGACCCGCTGCGACCAGATCGAGCCGCTGCCGAAGGATTTTCGCGGCTTTTGGGTCATGAGCCCCGCCGACGTCGTGCATCTGGTCGCCGAACCCGGACAGGATTCGAGCGAGGAGGATTAGTTTGGCGGAGTACGAGTACGACCTGTTCGTCATCGGGGCCGGGTCCGGCGGCGTTCGCGCCGCGCGGACGGCGGCCGCCTACGGCAAGAAGGTCGCGATCGCCGAGGAATACCGGGTCGGCGGCACCTGCGTGATCCGGGGCTGCGTGCCGAAGAAGCTGCTGGTCTACGGCGCGCGCTACGCGAAGGAGTTCGAAGACGCCCACGCTTATGGCTGGAGCTTCGGCGAGGCGCAGTTCGACTGGCCGACGCTGATCGGCAACGTCGCCGCCGAAGTGGACAGGCTGAACGGGGTCTACGCCCGTCTGCTCGAGCAATCCAGCGTCACCACCATGCTGAGCCGGGCCACGGTGGAGGACCCGCATACGGTCAGGCTGGCCGACCGCGACGAGCCGGTGACGGCCGAACGCATACTGCTCGCCACGGGCGGCCATCCCATGTTTCCGGACATTCCGGGCCGGGAGCATTTCATCAGCTCCGACGATTGCTTCAAGCTGGAGACCCTGCCGAAGAGCATCGCGATCCTTGGCGCCGGCTATATCGGGCTGGAGTTCGCCGGCATCTTCAATGCGCTCGGCGTCGATGTGACGGTGATCTACCGGGGCGACCAGATCCTGCGCGGGTTCGACGACGAGCTGCGCGACATGCTGGCTGAGTCCCTGCGCAAGCAGGGGATGGATATCCGGGTGAACACGAACATCACCGCCATCGAGAAGGAGGGCGACGGCGTTCGCCTGCAGCTCACCTCTGGCGACAGCCTTTCGGTCGAGACCGTCATGGCGGCGACTGGCCGGCTTCCCAACACCGTGGGCCTCGGTCTTGAGAGCGCCGGAGTCGAGCTCGGCTGGAATGGGCATGTGGTGGTCGACGACTATTCGAAGTCGTCCGTGGACAGCATCTACGCCGTCGGCGATATCACCGACCGTTTCAACCTCACGCCCGTCGCCATCCGCGAGGCCATGGCCTTCGTGGAGACGGTCTATTGCGATAATCCGACTTCGGTGGACTATCTGAAGGTTCCGACTGCGGTCTTCACCACGCCGGAAGGGGCGATGGTGGGGCTGACGGAACAGGACGCGCGGGAGCGCTGCCAGATCGACGTGTTCAAGACGACGTTCCGGCCGATGAAATATTCCCTGCCCAAGGGCGACGAGAAGATGCTCCTGAAGCTGATCGTGGATGCCGAATCCGACGAGGTCCTCGGCTGTCACGTGCTCGGACCCGACGCGGCGGAGATCATCCAGACCGCGGCGATTGCCATCACCAACGGGCTGACCAAGGCGGATTTCGATCTCACCATGGCGCTGCATCCGACGGCCGCGGAAGAGCTCGTAACCCTGCGGCAGAAATTCGAGCCGCCCCGGGAAGTCGCAGGCTCCGATGCGGCGGCTTGAGGATAAGGTCGCCCTCATCACCGGCGGGGCGGCGGGCATCGGCAAGGCCATCGCCGAGACCTTCGCCAAGGAAGGCGCCGAAGTCATCATCGCCGACCGCAATGCCGAGGACGGCGCGGCCGCGGCTGCCGGTATCGTCACCAAGAACGGCGCCGCCATCTCCCAGCCCACTGACGTCTCCGACATCGCGCAGGTGAAGGCGCTGATGGACCGGGTGGCCGAGCTGTTCGGCCGGCTCGATATCCTGGTGAACAATGCCGGCATCGGCGAGCGGTCGGATTTCCGCCATCTCGACGACGAGGCTTGGGACCGGGTCTGGCAGGTGAATGTGGACGGCACGGTGCGCTGCGCGCGCGAGGCGTTCGACCTTCTGCGCAAGTCGGGCCGGGCGTCGGTCATCAACGTCTCATCGCTGATGGCGAACAAGCACACACGTCAGATGTCCGCCTATTCGGCGAGCAAGGGCGCGATCTCGGCGCTGACCCGAAGTTTGGCCGTGGAATATGCGCCCTACGGCATCCGGGTGAACCATCTGGCGCCAGGGTATATCGACACGGATATGATCGGCCGGTTCACGGGCAATCCGCTAATCGCCAAGCTTCTGCTTGGGCAGACGCCGCTTCGGCGGTTCGGCGCGCCCCAGGATGTGGCGAACGCGGCCCTGTTCCTGGCCTCGGACGAGGCGCCTACATCACCGGGACGGGGCTCTCGGTGGATGGCGGCATGGCGGTGACGCTCTAGACCGAACTCTTAGCTTTCGGGGAGATCGTCGTCTCTTCGCGGATGAGATCGACCACGCCCTGAAGAGCCTCCTTCTGTCCGGCGCCCGCCTCCTGCAACGCGATGAAGCGTTCGATCTGACGGTCGGCGCTGGTACCTCGTTCCATGATGGTGCGCGTGTGCTCGACCTCGGCGAGGCAGCCCAGCTCCTCCGCGTCTTCGCGCACCAGAACGAGAAGCTCTTCCAGAAGTTCGGCGAACGGCACCAGACGTCCCTTGCCGAAATCGACAAGCCCTTCCTCTGCGCCATAGCGCTGGGCCCGCCAGCGGTTCTCGCGGATCAGCACCGGCGGATAGCTCCGCCAGCGCTGGTTCTGGCGGCGGAGGCGGAAGAGCATGCGGCAGATGCAGGCGAAGATCGCGGCGATGGCGATGGAGTCTTCGACGAGGGGACAGATATCGGTCACCCGCATTTCCACGGTGGGGAAGCGGGCGCTCGGCCGCAGATCCCACCAGAGCTTGCTCGCGTCCTCGATCAGGCCGGCATTCACCAGCACGTCCACTGTGCGCTTGTATTCGCCCCAGCTGGAGAATTGCTGAGGCACGCCGGTGCGGGGCAGTTCATCCATGACCGAAAGCCGGTAGGATTTCAGACCCGTGGAGCGACCTTCCCAGAACGGAGAGGAGGTCGATAGCGCGAGAAGATGGGGCAGGAAGTAGCTCGCCTGATTCATCAGGTCGACGCGCAGCTCCTCGTCCTCGACGCCGATATGGACATGCATCCCGCAGGTCAGCATGCGGTGGGCGATCTGCTGTAGATCGTCGGCGAGGCTGAGATAGCGCTCCTTCGCCGTGGTTTGCTGGCGCTCCCACTCGGCGAAGGGATGGGTGGAGGCGGCGATGAGACCGAGGCCGAACTCCTCGGCGATCTCCGCCACGGTGCGCCGAAGACGGATAACCTCCGAACGGGCTTCCGCGATGGAGGTGCAGACAGGCGTGGCGACCTCGATCTGGGCCCGCAGTAATTCCGGGCTTACATGGTCGCCAAGCGCTTCCTCGCACTTCTCCAGAAGCTCTGCCGGCGGCGACGGCTCGAGGTCGCGGGTCTCGGGATTGACGAGGAGATACTCTTCCTCGATGCCAATAGTGAAGCTCGGTCTGTCCAAGGTCGCTGTCTCGCTGTTTGTGTCGCCGGATGTGGGGCAAAGCACCGGCTGAGAGAGCCCCAACTTTTAAGCACGTATTCGGTTTCGCTTGGCAAGCTGGCATCGGTGGCGACAATCGCCGGTTCACCTAGCCTTGGCAGGCACAATCGCCTATATAGCGGGGACTTAAGAAGGAGTTTTCGAAGATGCAGTCGCGTTGGAGCCCCGAGAGCTGGCGCTCGAAGGAAATCGAGCAGGTGCCGGTCTACCCAGACCATGCCGCACTCCAGGATGTGGAGCAGCAGCTTGCGAGCTTTCCGCCGCTGGTTTTTGCAGGCGAGGCGCGGGAGCTGAAGGCTGAGCTCGCGCGCGTGGCCAAAGGTGAGGCCTTCCTCATGCAGGGCGGCGATTGCGCCGAGAGCTTCGCCGAGCATGGCGCCGATACGATCCGCGACTTCTTCCGCGTCTTCCTGCAGATGGCCGTGGTGCTGACCTATGCGGGCGGCTGCCCGGTGGTGAAGCTCGGCCGGATCGCCGGCCAGTTCGCCAAGCCGCGTTCCTCCGACACCGAGACGCAAGACGGCGTGACCCTGCCGTCTTATCGCGGCGACATCATCAACGCGACGGAGTTCACCGAAGAGGCGCGCACGCCCGACCCGATGCGCCAGCTCATGGCCTATCGCCAGTCGGCGGCGACCCTGAACCTTCTGCGCGCGTTCGCCCAGGGCGGCTACGCCAATCTGGAGCACGTGCATCGCTGGAATCTCGGCTTCGTGGAAGGCAGCCCCGCCGGGCATCGCTATCACGAGCTGGCGGACCAGATCACCGGCTCGCTCCGTTTCATGCGGGCGACGGGGCTCACACCGGAGAACACTCCGCAGCTGCGGCGGACCAATCTCTACACAAGCCACGAGGCGCTGCTGCTCGGCTACGAGGAAGCGCTGACCCGGATCGATTCCACCTCCGGAGAATGGTACGCGACGTCGGGCCACTTCCTGTGGATCGGCGATCGCACGCGCCAGCCGGACAACGCGCATGTCGAGTACATGCGGGGTATCCGGAATCCGATCGGTCTGAAATGCGGTCCGAGCCTGAAGCCGGACGGGCTGCTGAAGCTGATCGATCAGCTGAACCCGAACGACGAGGCGGGGCGCCTGACCCTCATCTGCCGGTTCGGGGCGGACGAGGTGGGCAAGCACCTGCCGGAGCTGCTCCGCGCCGTGAAGCGTGAGGGGCGGACCGTGGCGTGGGTCTGCGATCCCATGCATGGCAATACGATCAAGGCCGGCAGCGGCTACAAGACCCGGCCGTTCGACCGGATCCTCAGCGAGGTGGAAAGTTTCTTCGACATCCACCGCGCCGAAGGCACCCATGCGGGCGGCATCCATGTGGAGATGACCGGGCGGAACGTCACCGAATGCGTCGGCGGCCGCAAGGCGATCACGGATGCGGATCTCTCGGACCGGTATCACACCCATTGCGATCCGCGGCTCAATGCCGATCAGTCGCTGGAGCTCGCGTTCATCGTAGCGGAGCGGCTGAAGCGCGAGCTTGAAGAGCGCGGCGTGAAGCCGGGAGCGCCTGAGGTTTCGCTTGCGGCCGGCGAATAGTCGCGACGATCCCTCGATTGCAATCCTCTAAGCGCGGCTGAGTTCGAATGCCCGAAGCCATCAAGGACAGCTTCGCCCTGGCGCTGGCACAGGGGAATCCTGTGCTCGGCGACATCCCTGGCAATCTCGCCAAGATTCGGGAGTTCCGCGCGCGTGCCGCGGAGCAGGGGGCCGATCTGATCGTCTTCTCCGAATTGTTCCTGACCGGCTATCCGCTGGAAGATCTCGTGCTGAAGCCTGCATTGCAGGAAGCGGCGCGGATCGCCTGCGAAGCGCTGGCGAAGGAGACCGAGGATGACGGTCCGGCGGTGCTGATCGGCCTGCCGTGGGAGGAGAAGGGTCTCGTCTACAACGCCATGGCTTTGCTGGACGACGGCAAGGTCGAGACCGTCCGCTTCAAGTGCAATCTTCCCAATTACGGCGTGTTCGACGAAAAGCGCGTCTTTGCCGAGGGTCCGCTTCCGGGTCCGATCAACTTCCGCGGCCTTCGCCTCGGCGTTCCGATCTGCGAGGACATCTGGAGCGAGGATGTCTGCGAGACCCTGGCCGAGACGGGGGCGGAGCTCTTCATTGTGCCGAACGGCTCGCCGTATTGGGCCGACAAGCACGACCAGCGCATCCAGGTGGCCGCTGCCCGTATCGCCGAGAACGGTTTGCCGCTCGCCTATCTCAAT
This sequence comes from Methyloligella halotolerans, assembly GCF_001708935.1. GTDB lineage: Bacteria > Pseudomonadota > Alphaproteobacteria > Rhizobiales > Methyloligellaceae > Methyloligella > Methyloligella halotolerans. Next base: position 137,901 of record NZ_MASI01000007.1, on the reverse strand, counting down.
CAGGTCGGCGGCCAGGACGAGCTGGTCTTCGACGGCGCCTCCTTCGTGCTCAACGCCGATAGCAGCCTTGCGGTACAGATGCCCGACTGGGAGGAAGCCTGCACGGTCACCCGTTGGAAGCGGGATGGCGAGGGCTGGGTCTGCGAGCAGGGCGAACGCGCGCTCCTCGCCGAGGGCGAGACCGCGAAGTATCTCGCCTGCGTCACCGGCCTGCGGGACTATGTCGGAAAGAACGGCTTCCCTGGGGTGGTGCTCGGTCTTTCGGGCGGCATCGACTCGGCGATCTCGGCGGCCATGGCGGTCGATGCGCTAGGCGCCGACAAAGTGCATTGTGTGATGCTGCCCTATACCTACACGAGCTCGGAGAGCCTGGAGGACGCCAAGGCCTGCGCCGATGCGCTGGGTATCCGCTACGACATCCTGCCGATCCACGATGCGGTCGACGGGCTGACCAAGACGCTGGAGCCGCTCTTCAAGGACACTGAACCCGACATAACCGAAGAGAACCTCCAGAGCCGGGCGCGGGGGACGCTGCTGATGGCGATCTCCAACAAGTTCGGGCCCATGGTGGTCACCACGGGCAACAAATCGGAGGTCTCGGTCGGCTACGCCACGCTCTATGGCGACATGAATGGCGGCTTCAATCCCATCAAGGACCTCTATAAGACCGAGGTCTTCGCCCTTGCCCGCTATCGCAATCGCGAGCGGCCGAAAGGCTGTCTCGGGCCGGAAGGGGAAGTGATCCCGGAGCGGATCATCACCAAGCCGCCGACGGCGGAGCTGAAGGCCGATCAGCGGGACCAGGACACGCTGCCCGATTACGAGGTGCTTGACGACATCCTCGAATGTCTGGTCGAGCAGGAGATGCCGCTGAAGGAGATCGTCGCGCGAGGCCACGAGCCGGCGCTGGTGAAGAAGGTGGAGCGGATGCTCCATCTCGCCGAGTATAAGCGTCGCCAGGCGGCCCCGGGCGTGAAGCTCACGGCAAAGAATTTCGGCCGCGACCGCCGCTATCCCATCACCAACAAGTTCCGCGAAGAGCTTTAGCTTTAGGGCGCGGTTTCCACGTTTGGCTGTCGAATGACGGCTGCCGAATCTCCCTGCCTGATGAGATTGCGCAGAGGCCTCTCGTAGAGGAAGTAACTCGCCGTCGCTACGATCAGCGTCAGGCTGAGAAAAATAGCTAGAAACAGATACGGTTGGCGGATGAGCGACGTGTCAGCAAGCGCGTGCAGAATGGGGAAGTGCAGCAGATAGATCGAGTAGGAGATCATCCCAAGGTAGGTCGCCACCCTATTGCCGAACACGTGCTTCGCCAGCGACGAGTAGAGCGAGACTACCAGCAGGCTCGAAATGAGCAGCATATAGATGGGCGAAGTCCAGATGCTCTTAACAGAGTCCAACGGGAGCCCGAACAGCCCGCGGATGACGGGAAACGAAAGAACGTACAGCACGAGCAGACCAGCGAATACTGCATCGAGCGTTCGACTAGCCCGAAGCTCGGGAACGAAGATCGTGGCCACGCCCACGAAGAAGAATAGGATGTAACCGAGCAGCACCGGCGTTTGTGGAAACCCCAGCAGCGCCACACCGAGGCCTGCCAGCAACATCCAAAGGAGGACGGCTCGGCCAGTCGCCCGATAAAGCCACCATATCAACGGAAATACGGCGTAGAACTGGACCTCTACAGGAATGGTCCAAAGGACGTTCTGCCCCCGAACGAAAAGCAGGTGCTCAAGTATCGTTTCGTCGTTCACCGCGTAAAATGGACTGCTGTGTCCCGTCATCTTGGTCCAGGCAAAGGCCACGAAGACTGCCAGGAAATACAGCGGAGCGATGCGGGCAAACCGGTTTCTGAAGAACTCGAAGCAGTCCGTGGTGCCCAGCGGCCGCTCCATGTAGAGGCGCGCCATTAGATGTCCGGAGAGGACAAAGAATACGGCAACGCCGATCTTCCCCGCACCGTGACCCAGCAACCCGCCCAAAATCCCGGTTTTGTTGGTAAAATGGGAGAGTAGCACCGTTACTGCTGCCAACCCTCTCAGCCCGTCTAGCGAATGATAATGCAACGGCAGCCCCTCTGCGAGAGCCGCACCATAGCGGTGGTCGCGAGCGCGATAAAGCTTGGAGGGCGGGTGGCGAGAGGAAAGTTGCACAGTCTTGGGGCTTCCGTTATGCGGTTGACCCTGATGCTGGCCCAATCCGCGAACGCCGTTCCATGACCGTCACCGTCCGCTTCGCGCCGAGCCCTACCGGCCGGCTGCATGTCGGCAATATCCGCACGGCCTTGTTCAACTGGCTGTTCGCCAGGAAGCAGGGCGGACGGTTTCTGCTCCGCCTGGACGACACGGATCTCGCCCGTTCCACGGCGGAATTCGCTCAAGGGATCGAGGAGGATCTTCGCTGGATCGGCCTGGAATGGGACGAGTTCGCGCGCCAATCGGACCGGCTTGAGCATTACGATCGGGTCGTCGAAGAGCTAAAAGCCTCCGGCCGCCTCTACCCCGCTTACGACACGCCGGAAGAGCTCGAACTGAAGCGCAAGCGCCAGCGGGCGCAAGGGAGGCCGCCGGTCTACGATCGGACCGCGCTGAAGCTCAGCGAAGACGAGCGCGCAGCCCTTGAAGCCGAAGGCCGCAAGCCCCATTGGCGTTTCAAACTCGAGGAGCGGGTCGTCGTCTGGGACGATCTGGTGCGCGGGACCCAGGAAATCGATGCGGCGTCGCTGTCCGATCCCGTGCTTGTGCGGGAAGACGGCAGTTATCTCTACACGCTGCCCAGCGTGGTGGACGACGTCGATTTCGAGATCACCGATGTCATCCGCGGCGAGGATCACGTTGCCAACACCGCGGCGCAGATCCAGATCTTCGAGGCGCTCGGGGAGACGCCGCCGCGCTTCGGCCATCACAATCTTCTTGTCGGCGCGGACGGGGAGGCGCTCTCCAAGCGGCTCGGGTCGCTCTCCATCCAGGGGCTGCGGGAGGATGGTCTCGAGCCGGCAGCGGTTGCGAGCTATGCGACGCTCATCGGCAGCGCCGAGGCCGTGGCGCCTTACGAGAGCCTGGATGCGCTGGCCGAAGTGTTTTCGCTTGCGAGGATCTCGCGGGCGCCCGCCCGGTTCGATCCGGCGGAGCTGCGCAATCTCAACGCCACCCTGCTGCATGGGCTTACCTACAAAGATGTCGAGGAGCGGCTTCAGGCCCTTGGCGTCTCCGGCGGGAAGCCGTTCTGGAAGACTGTCCGCGGCAATATCGGCGTGCTGGCGGAGGCGGCCGAGTGGTGGCGGATCGTGAGCGAGCCGATCGATCCAGAGATCGCCGACGAAGCACTCTGCGCGACCGCGGCCAAGCTGCTGCCCGATGAGCCCTGGGACGAGGACGTGCTCGGGGAATGGCTCGACGCGGTGAAGAAGGAGACGGGCGCCAAGGGCAAGGCCCTTTTCATGCCCATCCGGCTCGCGCTCACGGGGCGGGACCACGGGCCCGAGTTGAAGCCGCTGCTGATGCTTATCGGCAAGGAGCGGGCCGCCGCACGGCTGAACGGCGAGCGCGCGTAGCTGGCCGATCAGAACGAAGCGCTTCCGCGCGCTAGTAGGGCGTCTTGTTGATCGTCGAGCTCTGGCCCTGAGGCTGGCCTTGCGGCTGCATCTGGGGCTGGATCTGTTGCGGCGCGCCGTTTTGCGGCTGCAGCTCCTGGGGGCCGGCCGGCTGCCAATCGCCGCCGTCGTTCAAGATGGCGTCGGCCTCCGCGGCGCCCGGCGAAAGGTCCTCGCCGCCGGCATTCTGTCCGTCGTCGGCTGAGGGTGCACCGGGCTCCATGGCGTTTCCGCCCATGCCGTCGTCGAAATCGAAATTCAGATTCTCGGCCGGCGGAGCGTTCGCGTCGTCGAAAGGCTGCGCGTCGGGCGGGGCGCCGTCACCCGATGCGTCATCGGCAGGCGACGCCATGGTCGTGGTGCCGTCGTCGCCGGGCTGGCCGCCTTCGGCTTTCTGATTGGCCGATTCGATCTCGGTCGGATTGTATTCCGTCTGCTTGCACGAGCAGCCCTTGATGTACTCCTTCCGGTATTTGAAGGCGATCGGAAGATCGATATAGGGCTGACCGTTCAGAGAGATCGCCTGCTCCATCTCCTGGCCGGGGTTCTGGTAGACATAGAGCTCGGCCGGCGCGGCGCAGTTCTGCTGGCACTGGCTGGCATCGTGATTGAAGTTGCTCGAATAGACCGAGTAGCTGATCGGATAATAGAAGCCATCGCACAGCCGGACGCAGACGGTCCGATAGGGGACGTTGGACAGGATCTGGCGGGAGACCGGGGGGCCGCCATACTCGTCCCTGTCGCGGCCGCCGAACCAGTCGAACAGGCCGCCGCCGCGGCGGGAGGCCTGCTGGCCGCCGCAGCCGTTGCGGGCCAGCGCATCTTCCAGATCGCGGACCAGACGCTGATCGCCGCGGCCGGACGAGACGGCCTGGCGCCGGTCCTGTAGCTGCTTGAGGCGACGGCGGGAATCCTCCAGCCGGTCGTTCATGCTCAGGCAGCGGGGCGAGCGAACGACGCCGCGGCCGAAGATGAAGAAGCTCTCGAAGCAGCCGGAGTTCTCCATGGCGGATTCAGTGCCGCGATAGACGCGCTGGAGGCCGGCGATTTCCTGGTCGAGACGCGGCAGTTCCCCGCGGCCGGCACCGCCGCTTCTGGCGCTCTGCAGCTCCTGTTGAAGCTGCATGCACCGGAGCTCGTGATCGTTCATGGGCTGGGCGACGGCGACCACGCCCGCTCCGGCCAGGGAAGCGCCGGCAAAGACGAGCAGGGCCGCGCGGGGAGCGCCGAGGTCGGAAACGACCTTGCGTCCCGCGGCCAAGCCACGATGAAAGAAGCGAGAAATGCTCACGGAATTCCACATGTCGAAGCAGCCAAGCGCCCGTATTCATACGCTTCTTCAGGCGCTTTGGGCATGCGAACATTAAGCAGGCGTAGCTTTCGGGGTCAATGCGGCACGAATATGGATTGAGCAGTCGGGCAATGCGCCCGTCTGAGCGTCTTGACGGTCGGCGGAGGAAGGACCATAACCCTTTCATGAACACCGAGACGCAACCGATCCTTATTGATTGCTGCGGCATTATTCCGGGCTAACAATCCAGCCCGCGGTCGTTCACGTCTTCATCCCCAAGAAAATCGTAGAACCGAACGCCCGCCGGGCTTTGACACGGCAAGGGAAGGGCATTCGCACGTGACGCTTTCGCTGACCAATACGCTGACGCGGAAGAAGGAGGCATTCGCGCCGTTGGATCCGTCCGACGTGCGCATGTATGTCTGCGGCCCGACGGTCTACGACTACGCCCATATCGGCAATGCGCGGCCCGTCATCGTCTTCGACGTGCTTTACCGGCTGCTGCGTCACCTCTACGGCGCCGATCATGTGAAGTACGTCCGCAACATCACCGATGTGGACGACAAGATCATGGCCCGGGCGGCCGATGAGGGCGTCGCCATCGACGATCTCACCAAGCGCACCGCGGATCAGTACCACGCCGACATGGCGGCGCTGGGCGCCTTGCCGCCGAGTGTCGAGCCGCGGGCGACGGAGCATATCGATCGGATGGTCTCGATGATCGAGCGGCTGATCGAGAAGGGCTTCGCCTATGAGGCGGAAGGCCATGTGCTGTTCAACGTGCCGAAGGATGCCGATTACGGGAAGCTGTCGGGCCGATCCACGGACGAGATGATGGCGGGCGCCCGTGTGGAGGTCGCGCCCTACAAGAAGGACCCGATGGATTTCGTGCTGTGGAAGCCGAGCGAGGCGAAGGATCCCGGCTGGGAGAGCCCGTGGGGCCGCGGCCGGCCGGGCTGGCATATCGAGTGCTCGGCCATGGCGGAGGCCCATCTCGGCGACACGTTCGATATCCATGGCGGCGGCATCGATCTGTGCTTCCCGCATCATGAGAACGAGATCGCCCAATCCACCTGCGCCCACGGCAACGACGTCATGGCCCGCTACTGGGTCCATAACGGTTACCTCCAGGTGGAGGGCGAGAAGATGTCGAAGAGCCTCGGCAACTTCATTACCGTCAACGATCTGCTGGAGGGCTGGCAGGGCTATGGGTGGCCGGGCGAGGCGCTGCGCTTCAACATGCTGCGCACCCATTACCGCCAGCCGCTGGACTGGACCCTCAAGGGCCTGGACGAGTCCCACAAGACGCTCTGGGACTGGTACGGCGTTGTCGAAGGCGCGACGGCGGACGAGACGCCGCCGGCCGAGGTGATCGATGCGCTGTCCGACGATCTCAACACGCCGAAAGCGATCGCCGAGCTGCACAAGCTTGCGCAGGCGAAGCAGGGCGGGGCGCTGCTGGCCTCGCTTCAGTTCATGGGCTTTTCGGGTGAGCGGGCGAAGCTTGAGCGCCGGTCCACGGAAGCCGATGCGTCTGGCGGGGTCGACGAAGCGGAGATCGAGTCCCTCGTCGCCGGCCGGGCCGCCGCCCGCAAGGCCAAGGATTTCGCCGAGGCCGACCGCATCCGCGACGAGCTCGTGGCTATGGGCGTCGTCCTCATGGATCGCAAGGATCCGGAGACCGGTGAGGTCAGAACCGACTGGGAGCTTGCACGATGAGCGCACAAGCCAATCGAGAGCTGGCGCTGCGTCCCATGCTGCCCGGCGATGTGGCCACGCTTGCTGCGATCTTTCGCGACAGCGTGATGGAGCTGACGGGCGACGACTATAGCGAGGCGCAGCAGGAGGCCTGGGTCAAGTCGGCCGAGGACGAGGCCGCCTTCGCCGCATTGCTGGAGCGCCACGTCACCATCGTCGCGACCTTGAATGGTGCGCCGGTCGGATTCGCCTCGCTGGAATCGGACGACAAGATCGGTTTCCTCTACGTACATCCCGCGGCCGCCGGATACGGCGCCGGCATGATGCTGGCCGATGCGCTGGAGAAGCTCGCATCGTCGCGAAAGGCCGGGACGCTCAGCGTCGATGCCAGCGATACGGCATACGGCTTCTTCGCCAAGCGCGGTTACGACCCCCAGCAGCGCAATCAGGTGCAGCGCGCCGACGAATGGCTCTCCAACACGACGATGCGCAAGGATCTTCCGGCCTGTGACGGCGTACACTGAGTCATTTCAGGTGATTGTACGCGCGAGCTTAGAAAGTGAATCGATGAAGCCGTTCCTGAAAGACGTGCCCTTCAAGGGGAGCCGCCGGGTCTATCTGGCGATCAAGCTGCTCCTGCTTGTCTTCATCGTGCTGGTGGCCTGGCACGTCTTCTACGGTTTGGTGTGACGATGGCAAAAGAACGGCTCTATCTCTACGACACGACGCTGCGCGACGGCGCGCAGACCCAGGGTGTCGACTTCTCGCTCGAGGATAAGGCGCTGATGGCCGGCGCTCTGGATGCGCTCGGCGTCGACTATGTCGAGGCGGGGTATCCGGGCGCAAACCCGACGGATACGGAATATTTCGAGACCGGCGAAGCGTTGCCCAATGCGAAGCGCGCCGCTTTCGGCATGACCAAGCGGTCGGGCCGCTCGCTCTCCAACGATACGGGCTTCCAGGCGCTACTCCAGGCCAATGCGGATTGCGTCTGCCTCGTCGGCAAGGCGTGGGATTTCCATGTCGATGTGGCGCTCGGGATCAGCCAGGAGGAGAACCTGCAGGGCATCCGCGAATCCATCGCGGCGGTGGTCGACTCCGGCAAGGAAGCGCTGTTCGACGCGGAGCATTTCTTCGACGGGTTCAAGGCGAACAAGGCGTATGCGCTGGCCTGCATCCAGGCCGCCTACGAGGCTGGCGCCCGCTGGGTCGTGCTGTGCGACACCAATGGCGGCACGCTGCCCGGCGAGATCGAGGAGATCGTGGCCGAGGTGGTGACCCATATCCCCGGCGACCGGGTTGGCATCCATGCCCATGACGATACGGGCCACGGGGTGGCGAACTCGCTTGCGGCGGTACGCGCCGGCGCGCGGCAGATCCAGGGCACACTGAATGGACTCGGCGAGCGCTGCGGCAACGCCGATCTCACCTCCATCATCCCCACGCTGATGCTGAAGCAGCCCTATGCCGACCGCTTCGAGACCGGGCTGACGGGCGAGCATCTGCGTAATCTCACCCATACGTCGCGGGTGCTGGACGAGCTTCTGAACCGGGCGCCGAATCGCCATGCGCCCTATGTCGGCGAATCAGCCTTCGCCCATAAGGGCGGCATCCATGTCTCCGCCGTGCAGAAAGATCCCCGCACCTACGAGCATGTGACGCCAGAGGCGGTCGGCAATCAGCGCCGGCTTCTGGTCTCCAACCAAGGCGGACGGTCGAACATCCTGGCGGAGTTGGAGCGCATCGGGTTCGACACCCCGAAGGACGATCCGCGGGTGGCGGGCCTGCTTGAAGAGGTGAAGACGAAGGAAGCGAAGGGCTACGCCTACGAGGCGGCGGATGCCTCGTTCGAGCTGCTGGCGCGGCGCCATCTTGGCAACGTTCCGCACTTCTTCGACGTGGAGAGCTTCCGGGTCATGGTGGAGCGGCGCCACAATGCGCTGGGCGAGCTGGTCACCGTCTCCGAAGCCACGGTGAAGGTGCGGGTGGACGACGAAGTCATCGCCTCGGTGGGCGAGGGGACCGGTCCGGTGCACGCGCTCGACAATGCGCTGCGGAAGGATCTCGGGCGCTATCAGAGCCTGATCGAGGATCTCAAGCTGGTCGACTACAAGGTGCGGATCCTGACCGGCGGAACCGACGCGGTGACCCGCGTGCTCATCGAAAGCCGGGACGGCAAGGGACGCCGCTGGTTCACGGTGGGCGTGTCGCCGAATATCGTCGATGCGTCGTTCGAGGCGCTGCTCGACTCGATCAATTACAAGCTTCTGCGGGACGGAGCCACGGTCCACTAGCGGCTCACGCTGGCCGCTAACCTGCTGGAATCAAGATCAAAACTTGATGTCGATCGCGGCTTCCTCCGCGTTTTCCGCGTGCGGCTTCAGGTTGGCGCGGATCGTCGGCACGATGGTCTCGACGTCGTCGACGATCTCCATCTTGAGCTCGGCGCCCGGCCGGATGAAGCCGTCGTTCTGCATATGGGCGAACAGCTTCAGCAGCGGCTGCCAGAAGCCCTCGATATCGGCGAGCACGATGGGTTTCTGGTGGCGGCCGAGCTGCGCCCAGGTGAGCTGCTCCACCAGCTCTTCCAGGGTGCCGAGGCCCCCTGGGAGGGCGACGAAGGCGTCGGATTTATCGAACATCAGATGTTTCCGCTGATGCATGTCCTCGACGACGATCAGTTCCTGGACATCCTTCAGCATCACCTCGCGCTCGGTGAGGAAGGTCGGGATGATCCCGGTGACGTGGCCGCCATGCTCGAGAACAGACCGGGCGATCTCGCCCATCAGCCCGATACAGCCGCCGCCATAGACGAGGCCGATGCCGGCTTTGGCGAAGATCTCGCCCAGCCGCCGTGCCGCCTCGGCATAGGCCGGATTTCCGCCCGATCCGGACCCGCAATAGACGCAAATTTTCTGCAAGGAAGGCTCGCTCATCTCGGGCGCCATCTGGCACCGGAGGCACTGCCCCGTCAACATGGCAGCGTGTCATTATGAAACACGTCCCAATGGTGTTATTTGAAGCGATCCGCTAGACTTGCGGCGAACTGTAAAGCCGAAGCATAAGTCTTCGACGAACGCCTGGAGCATGGACTGGGCAGTTCCACTAAAAACTCAGGGAGTCACGCCGGAGGGGCAGAGAATGGGCAACAAGGTCGTCGGCATAATCGTCACCGTCGCGTTCTTCGTGTTGGTGGCGCTGGTGGGCTACCGCCTTTACTTGGAGCAATCGGAGACCCAGGAGGCTTCCGCGCCGCCCGCGGTCGAGGAGGGGGACCAGGCGAAGGCACCTGAACCGGCCGATAAGGCCGGGGAGGAAAGCGCCGCCGATACTGAAGCATCGCAAGAAGAAAGCGCCACGTCGGAAGACGATCAGGCCGCCTCTTCTTCGGACAATGAGGCTCAGAACGCCACCTCCGGGGATGATAGCGCGAGCGCCGGGTCGGCCGACATCCCGAGCTTCGATGTCGTGCGTATCGAGCCCACGGGCGAGGGCGTCATCGCCGGGCGGGCGGAGCCGGCTTGGGGTGTCGAGGTTCAGAGCAACGGAACCGGCATCGCGAGTACCAAGGCGGATCCGGCGGGGCAATGGAGCGTCGTCCTCGACAAGCCCCTGGGCAAGGGCGAGCATAATCTTCAGATTGTCGCCACGTCTCCGGATGGCGAGAAGAGCCTGACCTCCCAGCAGAAAGTCCTGGTCTCCATGGGTGACGAGGAGAGCGGCAAGACCGTGGTGGCGTTGCGGGAGCCCGGCAAGGCGACCGAGATTCTCCAAGAGGATTCGGCCGGAGGAAGCGGCGACGAGAGCGCCGCGAACGAGGACGAGTCTGCTTCCCAGCAGAAGATGGCGGCGGCCGACCTGAAGGATCAGTCGCGCCCCGATGGGAAGGACGAATCCCGTCCCGACGACGGCGAGAAAAGCGCTTCGTCGGAAACCGGGTCCGAGGGGTCGTCTTCCGCGATGGGGGAGAATGACGGCGGCAACGATGCCTCCAGCTCGGCGGCGAAAGAGGATTCCGCTTCCGGCGGCGGCGCATCGGATATGAGCGCCTCAGGCGAGAGCGGCGATGAGGCGTCTTCTGATGCGGCCTCTTCTTCCGATGAGGCCTCGTCCTCAGATACTGTCGAGGCCAAGCAAGCCGGGGACGAAACACCCGCTCTGCCCGAGCCTCCCATCCGTATCAAGACCGTGGATTATGAGGACCGGGGAGACCAGTCCGGCCTGCTCATCGTTACCGGAACGAGCACGAAGCCGTCCACCGACATCATGCTTTATCTCGACGGCGAGTTGATCGGCGAGGGGCAGACGGGTGCGGACGGCGACTGGAAGATCGAAGCGACCAAGCATCTGGAGCCGGGCAACCGCGCCCTGCAGATCGATTTGGTGAACCGCGCCGAGGACAAGATCCTCGGCCGTGCCGCCGTCGGCATGCGCCGCCAGACGCCGCCTCCGGTTGCCCAAGAGGTTCCCGATGACAAGGTCGCCAAGGCGGAGCCTGAAGGCAGCTCGGCGGCTTCGAAGGAGTCGGGGCCGGCTGGCGGTGCCGGGTCGGGTTCGGCGTCGAGCGCAGAAGGGAGTTCCGGTTCGCAGGGCGGCGAGAAGCCCGCATCGCACCGGGTCGCGGGCGACCGGGCGACGTCGGGGGCTTCCGATATGTCGGCGCTCCGGAGGAACAGGCGACGGCCGAGGCTTCGGATATGTCGGCATCGCCGGACGCGCAATCGCAAGGACAGTCCTCGGCGAACGCCGGTGACGTTCCGCATCCCGACCGCGCACCGGGCGAGGAGATCCCCGATCCGGATCGTGCGCCGGGCGACATGGCGAGCGCCGAAGCGCAGAGCCAGCCCGGAGAAGACGGGTCGGACCGTCCGAAGGTCTACACGGTGCGCCGGGGCGATACGCTCTGGGCCATCGCCGAGGAATATTTCGGCGGCGGTTGGCGCTACACGATGATCTTCAAGGACAACCGCGGGAAGATCCGCAATCCGCACTGGATCTATCCGAACCAGGAGTTCGAGATCCGAAAGGATTAGGCGGGGGGCGATTTGGCCTTGCGGGCCAGGCGTCCTATATAGAACGGACTGAGCGATCTTGGAGGGGCGGCGCGCGGGCGCTGCCCCTTTTTGCCGCTTCCGCTGCGTCGGGACGGCCTCCGCAAGCTCCAAGCTCGCAAACCCAAAGCCAGAGTCGATGTCAGACCGTTTGCCGCAAACCAGAAGCGATGCGCTATTGAACGCCCGCACGGGCCATTTCGCCGTGCTGCGCGATCTCGCGCCCTATGTCTGGCCGGCGACCGTCCGGACCTGAAACGCCGGGTGGTGCTTGCCTTCGTTGCGCTGATCGCAGCGAAGGTGGTCACGCTTTCGGCGCCTATCGCCTACAAGACGATCGTGGACATGCTCTCCGGCGAGACGACGCCGGACGAGCTGGCGGTGTTCTCGGGCTTCGACCTGGTGATGGTGCCCATCATGCTGGTGGTGGCCTACGGCATGGCGCGGATCTTCATGGTGGTCTTCGCGCAGCTCCGCGACGTGCTCTTCACGTCGGTGGCCCAAAATGCAGTGCGACGCCTGGCCAACCGCACCTTCCAGCACCTGCATCAGCTTTCATTGCGCTTCCATCTGGAACGCCGCACGGGCGGTCTGAGCCGGGTGATCGAGCGGGGTGTGGGCGGTATCGACACCATCGTCCGCATGGCGATGCTGAACTCCATCCCCACGGCGGTCGAGCTGCTGATGATCGCCGGGCTCGTGTCCTGGTATTTCGGCTGGCTCTATGTGGTGGTCATCTTCGCCACCATCGCGCTCTATGTCTGGTTCACGTTCTGGGCGACCGAGCGGCGGCTGCTGATCCGGCGCGACATGAACGAGTCCGACGCCGAGGCCAACTCCAAGGCCGTCGACAGCCTGCTGAACTACGAGACGGTGAAATATTTCGGCAACGAGACCCTTGAGGCCCGGCGCTACGACCGTTCCATGGAGCGCTACGAGCAGGCTGCGATCCGCACCTTCTCGACCCTCGGCGTCCTCAACAGCGGCCAGGCGGTGATCTTCACCGGCGGCATGGTGGTCTGCATGGTGCTGGCGGCGCGGGATATCTCGGCGGGCGTTCTGACCGTCGGCGATTTCGTGATGATCAACGCCATCCTCCTGCAGCTCTACGTGCCGCTGAACTTCATGGGTATGGTCTATCGCGAGATCAAACAGGGGCTCATCGATATCGAGACCATGTTCGCGCTGCTGGAAGAGCCGGCGGAGGTTAAGGACAAGCCGGGCGCCAAGCCGCTGGAGGTCACCGAGGGCAAGGTCACCTTCGATCATGTGGCTTTCGCCTACGATCCCGGCCGTCCCATCCTCAAGGATCTCAGCTTCGAGGTGCCTGCGGGCAAGATGGTGGCCATCGTCGGGCCGTCTGGTGCCGGCAAGTCCACCCTGTCGCGGCTGCTGTTCCGCTTCTTCGACGTGACCGGCGGCGCGATCCGCATCGACGGTCAGGACATCGCCGATGTGACCCAGGCGAGTCTCCGCCATTCCGTCGGCATGGTTCCCCAGGACACGGTGCTGTTCAACGACACCATCGAGTACAACATCCGGTACGGCCGGCCGGATGCCAGCGACGACGATGTGCGGCGCGCCGCCAAGCTCGCCCAGATCCACGATTTCATCTCGGCGCTGCCGGAGGGGTACGACGCCCTCGTCGGCGAGCGCGGGCTGAAGCTCTCGGGCGGGGAGAAGCAGCGTGTGGCCATTGCCCGCACCATTCTGAAAGCGCCGCCGATCCTGATGCTGGACGAGGCCACCTCCGCTCTGGACAGCCATACGGAGAAGGAAATCCAGGATGCGCTGGAGCGGGTCTCCCGGAACCGTACGACCCTTGTGATCGCCCATCGCCTGTCCACGATCGTCCATGCGGACGAGATCATCGTGATGGATCAGGGCCGCATCGTAGAGTGTGGCACGCATCTGGAGCTTATGAAGGCCGGCGGCCTCTATCACAGCCTCTGGACCCAGCAGCAGAAGGCGGACCGGGAGCGCGAGCGGCTGGCTCAGGCCGAGGACGGCGTTGACGAGGATCCGGAGAGAGACGAACTGTTCGAGGACGAAGTGCTTGCGTCTTCGTGAAGTCTGAGAAACAACGGGCGCCATGACCGACCGGCACAATCTTCTCGATACGATCGCCAACGTGTTCGTCCCCATCCATCGGGACGGCCATAAATTCGTATTCGCCTTCGGCGTGGCGACCCTCATCCTGTTCTTTCTGGCCGCGCCGCTGGGCTGGCTCGGTGTCATCGCCACCGCATGGTGCGCCTATTTCTTCCGGGATCCGGACCGGGTGACACCGCAACGCGAGGGCCTGGTCGTCAGCGCGGGCGACGGTCGGGTCGTGTTCGCCGAGGAGACCGTCCCGCCGGGGGAACTGGCGCTTTCCGGTGGCCCGTGGGCTCGGATCTCGATTTTCCTGTCGATCTTCGACGTGCATATCGCCCGCAGTCCGGTCTCCGGGCGTATCGTGCGCAACGTCTATGTGCCGGGGGCTTTCTTCAACGCCGAGCTGGATAAGGCGAGCGAGGAGAACGAGCGCCGTATCCTGGTGATCGAAACGCCGGAGGGGCAGCGCATCGGCCTGGTTCTGATCGCGGGCCTCGTCGCCCGGCGCATCGTGACTTTCGTCGAGGAGGGCGATACCCTCCAAGCTGGCGACCGGATCGGGCTGATCCGTTTCGGCAGCCGTATCGACGTCTATATGCCAAGCCAGGGGCTTGCCCTGGTGTCGCCCGGTCAGCGGGCGATAGGCGGAGAGACGGTGCTGGCGGACCTGAAAAGCGGTGAGAGCCCGCGCCGCGTCCGGATCAGCTGACCCACTCGAATCTGCGGATTCCGCGCGTGTCCATATTTCCACCGTTCGATCCACAACGAGAAGACCGGAAGCCGCGGCCGCGGGTGTTTCCGCGCGGGCAGATTCCGATCCGCGTTCTCGTCCCGAATTTCTTCACCCTGCTGGGGCTTTGCGCCGGCCTGACGGCCATCCGGATGGCGATCGAGAACCGCTGGGACGTCGCGGTGGCGGCCCTCGTCTTCGCGGCCTTCCTGGACGGTATCGACGGCCGGCTCGCACGGCTGTTGAAGGCCTCGACCCGCTTCGGGGCGGAGCTCGACAGCCTGGCCGATTTCGTCAATTTCGGCGTGGCGCCGGCCATCATCGTTTTCAGCTGGGCCCTGGAGGATCTGCGCGGCATGGGGTGGATCGCCGTGCTCGTCTTCGCGGTCTGCGCGGCGCTGCGGCTTGCGCGGTTCAACGCGGCCTTGGACGATCCCAACCAGCCGGCCTGGAAGAGCGCTTATTTCGTCGGGGTTCCGGCGCCGGCGGGCGCCATCATCCTGTTGCTGCCGCTCTATCTGCAGGATTTGGGACTGCATCTGCCGACCCTCACGCCGCTGGTTCTGATCTACACCATCGCCATCGGGCTTCTGATGGTGAGCCGGGTGCCGACCTTCTCGGGCAAGCTGATCGGCAAGCGCATCTCCCGGGAATATGTGCTGCCCGTCTTTGTGCTAGGAGCGCTGTTCGTCGCGCTGCTTCTCACCTATCCGAGCGTCACTCTTTCCGTCGGATCGTTGATCTATCTGGCCGTGATCCCACTGAGTTTCCATCGCTACCGGGTCCGGGCCAAGGCGGAACGCGCCGAGGCCGAAGAGATGGCGAAGGAAGCCGAGACGCCTGCCGAGGTCGCCGGATCTCCCGAAGAGCAGGAATCACGCGAAAACGATGAGTCCGCCGAAAGCGGCAAGCCGGGGTTAAATGGCGGCGCTCACGCCCGAGATGCCTGACCGCAGCGCGGGCAGGTGCCGCAGGCTGCGGCCCCGGGCGGCCCCATAGGGCCACAATTTCCGCTATAACTGCTCCTTTCCAACGCCTCGAGTGAGGGTCTTTTGAAGAAATCGCTGTCCACATATCTCCGCCAGCTGGAAGCGGAGAGCATCCACATCATGCGCGAGGCGGCGGCGGAGTTCGACAAGCCGGTGCTGCTCTACTCGATCGGCAAGGATTCGTCTGTTCTGCTGCATCTGGCGCTCAAGGCCTTCTATCCGAGCAAGCCGCCCTTTCCGCTGCTCCACATCGACACGACGTGGAAATTCCGCGAGATGATCGAATTCCGCGATCGCGAGGCGGAACGGCTGGAGCTGGATTTGCGCGTCCATACGAATCCGCAAGGGCTGCGCGATCAGATCTCGCCCATCACCCATGGCAGCGCGCTTCATACGGACATCATGAAGACCCAGGCCCTGAAGCAGGCGCTTGGCGAGGGGCGCTACGACGCGGCTTTCGGCGGCGCGCGCCGGGACGAGGAAAAGTCCAGAGCGAAGGAGCGCATCTACTCCTTCCGCAACAGCTCCCATAACTGGGATCCGAAGCGCCAGCGGCCGGAGCTTTGGCGGCTGGTCAATTCCCACATGGCGCCGGGGGAGAGCATGCGGGTGTTTCCGCTCTCCAACTGGACCGAGCTGGACGTCTGGACCTACATCTATCTGGAGGACATCCCCGTGGTGCCGCTCTATTTCGCCAAGAAGCGGCCTGTGGTTGAGCGCGACGGCGCGCTCATCATGGTCGACGACGACCGGCTGCCGCTCAACGAAGGCGAGACGCCGGAAATGCGGATGATCCGGTTCCGCACGCTCGGCTGCTATCCGCTGACGGGGGCGGTGGAATCCACCGCCAGCACGGTGCCCGAGATCATCGAAGAGATCGTGCAGTCGCGGTCCTCAGAACGTCAGGGGCGCGTGATTGATCACGATCAGTCCGGCTCCATGGAGAAGAAGAAGCAGGAAGGCTATTTCTGATGACCCAGTTGAAAGTTGTCGGAGATGAAGCCGAGACCGAGGCCGAGACGCGTCTGTTGGAGCGGCTTGCGGCAGAGGAAGGGCGCGGGCTTCTGCGCTTTCTCACCTGCGGAAGCGTGGATGACGGCAAGAGCACGCTGATCGGGCGGCTGTTGGTGGATTCGGCCCAGGTTTACGAGGATCAGCTCAAGGGCGCCCGCCGGGACGGCCATGGCGGGGCGGACGATATCGATTTCTCGCTGCTGGTCGACGGGCTGCAGGCGGAGCGCGAGCAAGGCATCACGATCGACGTCGCCTACCGTTACTTCTCCACGCCCCGCAGGAAGTTCATCGTCGCCGATACGCCGGGCCACGTGCAGTACACCCGCAACATGGCGACCGGCGCCTCGACCTGCGATTTCGCCGTCCTGCTGGTGGATGCGCGGAACGGGGTGCTCAGCCAGACCAGGCGCCATGCCTGCATCGTGTCGCTGCTCGGCATCAAGAAGATCGCAGTGGCGGTCAACAAGATGGATCTCATCGATTACGACGAAGCGCGTTTCGACGAGATCGCCGACGACTTCAACAGCTTCGCCAAGCCGCTCGGCTTCGAGGACGTGGCATTCATCCCGCTGTCGGCGCTGAAGGGCGATAACGTCATCGCGCCCAGCGCCCATATGCAATGGTATCACGGGCCGACTCTGATGGGGCATCTGGAGACCGTCCAGGTGGGCCGCGCGCCGAAGACCCAGCCGTTCCGCTTTACGGTGCAATGGATCAACCGCCCCCATCTCGATTTCCGCGGCTATGCGGGGACCGTGTCCAGCGGCGCCATCTCTGTGGGCGATGAAGTGGTCATCCATCCGTCGGGCAAGGCGGTGCATGTGGCGCGCATCGTGACCGGCGACGGCGATCTGGATATGGCCGAGGCGGGGGAGGCGGTGACGCTGGTCTTCGCCGAGGAGGTGGATGCGAGCCGCGGCGATATCATCGCCAAGCCGGACGAGGATCCCTCCAATGCCGACCAGATCGCGGCAAAGCTGATCTGGTTCGACGAGGAGCCCATGCTGCCGGGCCGTTCCTACGCCCTCAAATGCGGGGCTCAGGAAACCACGGCGACCATCAGCGCGCTCAAGCACAAGCTCAATATCGACAATCTCGATCACGTCGCAGGCAAGACACTCGAGCTGAACGAGGTCGGCGCCTGCAATATCAGCACCGGCCGGCCGCTGACCTTCGATTCTTACGGGCAGAGCCCGGAGACGGGCAGCTTCCTGCTCATCGACCGGCTGAGCAATCTGACGGTGGCGGCGGGCATGATCGAATTCGGGCTGCGCCGGGCGACAAACGTGAAGTGGCAAGAGCTCTCCATCGACAAGGGCGCGCGTTCGACCCTGAAGGGGCAGAAGCCCTGCGTGCTCTGGTTCACGGGGCTTTCCGGCTCGGGCAAGTCCACCATCGCCAACATGATGGAGAAGCGGCTGCACGCCATGGGGCGGCACACCTATGTGCTCGACGGCGACAATGTGCGCCACGGGCTCAACAAGGATCTCGGCTTCTCCGACGCCGACCGGGTGGAGAATATCCGCCGGGTGGCGGAGTCGGCCCGGCTCTTCGTGGATGCGGGCCTGATCGTGATGGTGTCGTTCATCTCGCCCTTCCGCTCTGAGCGCCGCATGGCGCGGGAGCTGTTCGACGAGGGCGAGTTCCTGGAGATCTTCGTGGATACGCCGCTGGAGCTTTGCGAGAGCCGCGATCCCAAAGGCCTCTACAAGAAGGCGCGCGCCGGGCTCATCACCAATTTCACGGGTATCGATTCCGATTACGAAATGCCGGAGAACCCGGATTTCGATCTTTCGACGCGGGAGTCCACGCCGGAAGAGCTGTCGGAGAAGCTGTTGGCGGAGCTGCGCTCGCGGGGGATCATCTAACCCCCCGCAGGCCGTTCAGGTCGGGCGAAGGCTCGCCTAGCTGGCGAGCATCAGGAAGGCGGAGAGCGCGATCAGGGTCAGAACCACCGCGCCGCCGATCCCGCCAGCGACGTAGATATTCGCCTGATGATGGCGTTTCTCGTAATCCGAGATCAGGGTGTCGAGGCTGTTCTCCATGCTCGCCCAGGAGCGGGCGCCGGCGATGCGGCTGGCGTACCAGTCGGTCTCGGCATCCTCGGTCTGCTCGGCTTCCGCCTCGGCGTAGCGATCGAGCATGTCTGAGTGGATCAGCTCCAAGCCGGACGGTGCGCCCAGGCGATCGAGGCGCTCGGAAAGCGGCTCCAGCGGCTCGTCGAGATGGTTGCGGTCATAAGGCTCGGCCGTGCCGGGGAACGGGGCCGGAGCTTCCGTCCAGGTGGCCGCATATTCGTCTTCGGGCCAAGGCGCGGCAGATGTCGCGGGGGATGTCTCGGGCCAAGGGGCCGGCCAGGGGTCCGGTGACGGCTGGGCCGCCCAGGCCTGCGCTCCGCCATATGAAGCCCGCGGGGCAGGCGATGGCGCGGGCACATAGCGCGACGGCCCGAGCTGCGGCTGTCCGTGGCCGAATTCCAGAACATTGTGCGGAGCGTTGCGAGCGTCTGGGACCGAATCTTTGCGGTCTGCGCCAGCTTGCAACACGAACGGGGAGGGGCCCCTGGTGGACATCTCTTGCCTCTACAGAAACGAGGGCGACAGCCAATTTTGATTGGTTGCGGCCAAGGTAATGGCCGACTAGGGCACCATCTCGGCCTGATTTAGGCGAAGGCGCGACCGAGGTCGTCTATCGCGTCGAGGTCGAAAGGATGTCCCGCTCCAACCTGCCGATCATGTCCGAATAAATTCTGAATGTTAAGCGGTTCAGTTTAAGTTTCGCGGCAATCGCGCTCGGCAGGATCGACTGCCAATAAATTTTGATGAGGGTGCGGGTTCGCGCAGGGCCGCGAAGCGCCTCCAGCATGACCGGCGCCACGCGGTAATACTCGGCGATGGCGTGCCGGCCTTCGGGGGTTCTGGCCAGCACCTCGTCGCGATAGCGGCGAAGGGCGGCGAGCTCGAAGCAATCGTCGGGGAGCCCCAGCACGCCGCAGCAGGCGGTGGTGAAGAAGCAGGCTTGGGGCTGCTCGCATTTTCCTTCGTCGAGATCGCTCTGAAGCTTGTCGCGCTGCTCCGAGGCCCATGCCAGTGCCTCGCGCATGGGCTCGAGGGGCACGGTGAAGCTGCAGTCCTCTTTACCGCCCATCTTCAGGCCGAAGGAGAGGCTCTTCTCCTCCCTGAGATAGGGGGCGAACTCTAGGGGAAGGATCACGCTGAATTCGTCGTCCTGAAGATCCGTACAGACACCACAGAGCTTCACCTCGCGCAGAACCTTGCCCTTGGCATCTCGCATGACGAGCTTGTGGTCCTCCTTGAGCAGCGACGCCTTGTCCAGGGGCGTCCCTTCGGGGTCGCCGCCACCAACGATGGAGATCTTGGCCTCGAAGTTCTCCGAGACATCGATGCTGGTCCACAGGAAGTCGCAAGGCGTCGTCATCTCGACCTCGCTGATGCCCGCGCCGGCCAGCTCGTTGCTCGCCTTGCCGGTCCAGGGCGCGAAGTCCTTGGTGGCGAAGCATTGCGGCGTCTCGTCAGCCGCCGTTTCGCCGCCGCTGTCGAGACCGTCGTCGAGGGCAGGATCGGCTTGAGGATCCGTCTGGGAGGAAGAATCGTCCTGGGCGAAGGCGGGCAGAGGCGGAAGGAAGCGGGCGCCGAGGGCGGCAGCGGCAAGACCCATCATCCGGCGACGCGTGGTCAGAAGCATGGCACCGCCTCTTATGTCCTTACCTTGAAGATGCCCTGTCCGAAGGACCTTTGTGCGATGACGCTGCGAACTCGCGCGATCGAGCGAAGGAATGGCTGGGGGACTAGGATTCGAACCTAGACTGGCGGAGTCAGAGTCCGCTGTCCTACCGTTAGACGATCCCCCATCACGATCCTTAAGAGATGGGACCTATAGCCGGAGAGGCAAGGCCGCGCCTTGCGTCCCTTCGAACCGCCCTTCTACCCAAAGGTCCGGGCGGATTGCAAGGGCTCTTACATCGCTTTGCGCAGACGCGAGGCAGCGACTTTCGGGCGTTCTCGCTACAAAACGTTTACTCGTATTTGAGAGATTGAAACTGGAGAAGGCGCTGAATCGTTCAGGATTCGAGCATTTCGGGCCATCTCGAGCGACGCGGAGAAGAGTGCGTGCAAACGTCAGCCATCGATACGAAGCAGCTCGAAGCGGCCCTTACGGCCGTACAGAGGGCGCTCGCTGCCGACGTCCCGCCGACGACCTTGAGTCTGAAATGTCTCGACGTCGTCATCGACCATCTGCGCGAGGACGGGATCTCCGAAACGGCGCTTCAGCCCTTGATCGACCTTAAAGGGTTGGTCGACGGCAAGGGCACGAGTTCCCAGAAAAACCGTCGCAAGAACTATCCTCCGAGCGACGCGCTGCTTGCGCGCGTCAGCGCCATCATCGATCTTCTCGTCAAGGCCGGCTACGACGAGAGCGAGGCCGCCCAGACCTTGATGCGGCGTCTGCTCGCCGTGGGTGTTCAGCCCCCGCCGCAGGGCGGCGATGCGAGGGGCTGGAGACGGCTGCTGGAGTGGCGCTCCCACCTGCAGCACGGGCTCGCCTCCATCGAGGCGAAGACCGAGTACAAGGATTTCACAAAAGAGCTCGAGGAGATCCCGGCTGGGGACAGAATCAAGGTCGTGCTGGACTCCAATCCATGGGATCGCCGGCAGAAGAAATCCGGCTAAATCCACGATTTCCCAGACAATTTGCGACGTCGCTTCAACGAACAACTGAGGTGCGGGTTCGCGTAGGTTTTGCACGCAAGGCGGGAAGGCTTCGACAAAAGCCGCTTTACGTCCCGTCGTGGCTTGCTAGATTATCCTTATTGGATACCCGTAGCAGCCGACCAGGGGTGGGACATTGGGCGGCTTACAGGGCTTGAGGTTAGAAGACCGTGAAACGGCCGAGCGGCGAATCCCGCACGGCTGCCATAGCGCAGCGCGACTCCATGAGCGCGCAAGGCGAGCTCGACGGCTACGCTCGGAGATCGAAGCGGCAAGGCGATACGCCTTGCGCGCGCGATTCGGCGACCGTGGGCGTTCGTCCGCAGGCAGCCAAGAGCAGGGGTGAGAAAGACAAGCCGGGCAAGGGCGCGAGCACCGATCGTCCGGCGGAGACGGTCTATGGCGCGCTGGATCTCGGCACCAATAACTGCCGTCTTCTCGTAGCGCGGCCGTCCCGCCGCGGCTTCTTCGTCATCGACGCTTTTTCCCGCATCATTCGCCTGGGCGAAGGCCTCATCGGCTCCGGCAGGCTGTCCGATCAGGCCATCGACCGCACCATCGATGCGCTCAAGGTCTGCGCGGAAAAAATGAGCCGGCGAGGGGTCTCCCGGTCCCGCCTGATCGCCACGGAAGCC
This sequence comes from Methyloligella halotolerans, assembly GCF_001708935.1. Taxonomy (GTDB): domain Bacteria; phylum Pseudomonadota; class Alphaproteobacteria; order Rhizobiales; family Methyloligellaceae; genus Methyloligella; species Methyloligella halotolerans. The sequence goes on along the minus strand of NZ_MASI01000007.1, from coordinate 116,071 downwards.
TGCCGGATTGCCGCCAACCGCGAAGATTTCCTCGATCGGATCCGGCGCGAGACAGGACTGCAGATCGAGATCGTGAGCCAGGAGACCGAGGCCAAGCTCGCCGTTTCCGGCTGTTCTTCTCTGATCGATCCGAATTCCGATTGGGCTCTGATCTTCGATATCGGAGGCGGCAGCTCCGAGCTGATCTGGCTCGATCTGGCCCAGGTCAAGCGGCGCTGGCGCGGGTCCCTCACGGACCGGATGGATGTGCAGGATTGCATCGCCGCCTGGACGTCGCTGCCGATCGGCGTGGTAAATCTGGCCGAACGCCACGGTGGCCGAGATATCTCCGCCGATGCTTACGAGGCCATGGTGCAGGAAGTCACCAAGGCCATCGAAGGCTTTGAGGCGAAGCACAACTTCAAGGAGCGCATCGCCGAGGGCGGGGCGCATTTCCTCGGCACATCCGGCACGGTGACGACGATCGCGGGCGTGCATCTCAAATTGCCGTTCTACGAGCGGTCGCGGGTCGATGGATGCTGGCTCAGCGCCGACGAGGCGCGGGCGGTCTCCATGGATCTCAGTGCCATGAGCTATGCGGACCGGGTGGCGCAGCCTTGCATCGGCCAGGAGCGTGCCGATCTCGTGCTGGCCGGCTGCGCGATCCTGGAGGCGCTGTTCCGCATGTGGCCGTGCGAGCGCGTGCGGGTTGCCGACAGGGGCTTGCGCGAAGGGATTCTCGCCACGCTGATGGCGGAAGACGGTCATGAGGGCCGTGTCCGGCGCCGGCGGCGGCGCAGACGCCGCGGCAACGGCGCGTCCCACTCGACATCCACCAACTAACCCCGCCATTCGCCCGTTCTACCGGCTGCCGAGTTGCGCCCGTCGTTAGCTCGGCTGCGGCTGCTCGGGCGGCACGCCCACCTCGCGGGTCCGCCGCGATAGGCTGGCGCCCGCTTCTTCCGGAAGGGTCCGGAAGATCAGGATCGAGCTCACCGAGATCACGGCGACCACCAGGAAGGGGAGGATGAAGTCCTCCGCCCTAACGGCGCTGTCGCCCCGCCCGAAGCGCTGCATCTCCAGGGCCAAAGCCGAGACCGCGACGCCTGCCGACAAGGAGAGGTGCTGGATGACGCTGGCGAAGCTGGTGGCGCGGCTCATCTCCTTGCTGCTGAGATCGGCGTAGGCCAGAGAGTTGATGCTGGTGAACTGGAGCGAGCGGAAGAAACCGCCGGCCAGCAACACCGCGATGATGACGAAATACGGCGTCTCGGCGGTGAACAGGGCGGCCGCTGCAATGAAGCAGCTCGAGATGACCGCGTTTACCAGGAGGATCCGCCGGAAACCGAAGCGGTGGATGATCGGGCTCGCCGCTGTCTTCATGGTGATGGCGCCGACGGCACCGGAGAACGTCAGCAGGCCCGATTGAAACGGGCTCATGCCGAAGCCGAGCTGGAAGAGGAGAGGCAGCAGGAAAGGGCCTGCGCCGATGCCGATGCGATAGACGAAGCCGCCGACGACCGACGCGTAGAAGGTCTTCACCTTGAACAGATCGAGGTCGAGGATCGGGTGGGGCGTGCGCCTTGCGTGGCGGACATAGAGCCAGCAGGTGAGGGCGCCGAACACGATGAGGCTCGCTGCGGCCCAAGTGGGCAGCAGTTCCTGGCCGATGGTCGTGAAGCCGAAGGCGAGGCCGGAGAGCCCGATGCCGGACAGGATGAAGCCCCGGATATCGAGAGGCGGCACTTCCTCTTCGCGGATGTCGGCGATATAGCGGGTGGCGAGGATGAAGCCGACCATGCCGATGGGGATGTTGATCCAGAAGATCCAGCGCCACGACAGATAGGTGGCGATGAAGCCGCCCAGGGGCGGCCCGAGCACGGGGCCCATGAGGGCGGGAATGGTGAGCCAGGCGAGGGCGGAGATCAGCTCCGCCTTGGGCACGCTCCGCAGGATGACCAGCCGGCCCACCGGCACCATCATGGCGCCGCCCATGCCCTGGAGCACCCGGAAGCCGACGAACTGTCCCAGATTGTCGGCGAAGCCGCAGAGGGCCGAGCCGCAGGTGAAGACCACGATGGCCCAGCGGAAGACGGTGCGCGCCCCGAACTTGTCCGCCATCCAGCCGCTCAACGGGATGAAAACCGCGAGCGACAGCAGGTAAGACGTAAGCGCCAGCTTCAGCGCGATGGGGTCCTCATGCAGATCCGCGGCGATGGCCGGGAGGGACGTCGCGATCACCGTGGAGTCCATGGTCTCCATGAACAGGGCGACAGCGACGATGAGGGTGACGAAATATCGAGGCATATGGCAGGGTTACGGGCGACTTTCTAAGCGGAGATGGGGCTTGTTAGGCCTGCGGGTCAAGCGGCGCCACTCTCAACCAGCGGATATCAATGGCGAAATCGAAGAATACCGGCGGGATTTCGGGCGGTGCGAGCCGCCGGCTGAAAGTGAAGGTTAAATCCGCAAAGGGGCGGAAGGTTGCCTCCACGCGCTGGCTGCAGCGGCAATTGAACGATCCCTACGTGGCCGAAGCGAAGCGCATGGGCTTCCGGTCGCGCGCTGCCTTCAAGCTGGCGGAGATCGACGACAAGCACGCGCTGCTCAAACCCGGTATGGCGGTGCTGGATCTGGGGGCGGCCCCAGGCGGCTGGAGCCAGGTGGCGTCGGCGCGCGTCCATGCGGTGGAGGGGGACGGCCGCGTGATCGCCGCCGACATCAACGAATTCGAGGAACTGCCGGGGGTCGAGATCCTGCAGCTCGATATGGAGGATCCGGCCGCCGACGATGCGATCCTGGGGACGCTCGGACACCGGCTCGTCGACGTGGTGCTGTCGGATATGGCGGCCCCCGCCACCGGTCATAAGCAAACGGACCATCTGCGCATCATCAATCTCGTCGAGGCGGCCTACGAGCTCACCAAGCGCGTTCTGGCGCCGGGCGGCACCTTCCTCGCCAAGGTCTTTCAGGGCGGAGCCGGGCAGGATCTGATGGCGGAGCTGAACCGGGACTTCGACAAGGTGCGCCATGTGAAGCCGCAGGCGAGCCGGTCCGACTCGCCGGAGACCTATGTGCTGGCGACGGGCTTCCGCGGGCGGGATGGTTCGCCGGAGGCCGAATCCTAACGGTTGGAGATTTTTGCGGCTGTCATCCCTGCGAAAGCGGAGATCCGGTACTCCAAGTATCTCGGTTCCGCTCGCCGCAGCCTGCTCCCTCTCCCCTCGGGGGAGAGGGCTGGGGTGAGGGGGGCTCACCTCTCGAGTCCTTCTCCCCCTCACCCGGATGCTCCGCATCCGACCTCTCCCCGCTGGGGAGAGGTGATGAGTTTGCCGCGCCCAGCCTTCTAATTCTCACGCAGATGTGTGGCCGCATGGCCGGTTCCGCTGATAGGCTCCGGCGAAAAGGCGTCGGACAGGAGGAGGCCGCTTCGATGAATCGCGAGCTGGTACAGGAGTATTACGGCGAGATCCTGCAATCCTCGGAAGATCTCAAGACCTCGGCCTGCTGCGACGGGGGCGGCGTGCCGGCCCATTACCGGCCGCTGCTCTGCAAGCTCCATCCGGAGGTGATCGCCAAATATTACGGCTGCGGCGTTGCGGTGCCGACAGCGCTCGACGGTGCATCGGTGCTCGATCTCGGATCCGGGTCGGGGCGCGACAGCTACCTGATCGCCCAGCTCGTGGGGCAGGCGGGGCGCGTCGTCGGCGTCGACATGACCGACGCGCAGCTTGCCACGGCCACCGAACATCTGGGCTGGCAGATGGAGAAGTTCGGCTACGGCGAACCCAATGTCCGGTTCCTGAAGGGTTATATCGAGACCCTGGGCGATCTCGACCTGGAGCCGCGGAGCTTCGACGTCATCGTCTCCAACTGCGTCATCAACCTCTCCATCGACAAGCCGGCCGTTCTGAAGGGCGCCTTCGATCTCCTGAAGGAGGGCGGCGAGCTCTATTTCGCCGATGTCTATTGCGACCGGCGCCTTCCTGACGCGGTTCGTAAGGATCCGCTGCTCTATGGGGAGTGCCTCGGTGGCGCGCTCTACTGGGGTGATTTCCTGGAGATGGCCAAGCGGGCGGGGTTCCTCGATCCGCGGCTGGTGGCCAGCCGTCCGCTGGAGGTCGAGGATGCGGCGATGCGTGAGAAGCTCGGGGCAGCGCGGTTCTATTCGGCGACCTACCGGCTTTTCAAGATTCCGCAGTTCGAGCCGTCTTGCGAGGATTACGGCCAGGCTGTGATCTATAACGGCGGCATCGCGGAAGAACCCGACGTCTTCGTGCTGGACGATCACCATGCGATCGCGCGCGGCAAGGTTTTCCCGGTCTGCGGCAATACCTGGCACATGCTGAAGGAGAGCCGCTTCGCGCCGTACTTCGAGTTTATCGGCGATTTCTCGAATCATTACGGGTTGTTCGAGGGCTGCGGCTCAGGGATTCCTTTCAGTTCCGGCGGAGTCAGCGCGGGCAGCGGCGGTACCGGCTGCTGCTAACGTCCATCGCCTGGGGGCATTGCCGGGCTTCTCGCAGCTGGCCACGAACGCCGACCTTCGTTGAATGAACGACCACAGGGGTGGATGCCCGTCCCCGGGCCGGGCATCCTTGCGAGCAAGCCGTCAGGGTTCGCCGCGTCAAATCGGCCGTTGACGCCGGCGCCGGCCACCTTCCCAAGGCCGAAACAAGCTGGTAAAGGAGGCTGCCAACTGGTCGGAGCGGACTGATCGCGCGCCGTCCCGCTCCCTTGCATTTTATGAGGTTGGCCTATGCCGTCGCGGCACTTCGCAGACACCCCGATCGCTCTTACCTTCGACGACGTCCTGATCCGTCCCGCCGCCTCTTCGGTGATGCCGGGACAGGTGAACACCGCGTCCAAGGTGACGAAGACGATCGATGTGCATATCCCCGTGCTGTCCTCGGCCATGGATACGGTCACCGAGGCGCGCCTGGCCATCGCCATGGCCCAGGCCGGCGGCATCGGCGTCGTGCATCGCAATCTTTCGCCGGAAGAGCAGGCCGACCAGGTCTCCCAGGTGAAGAAGTTCGAATCCGGCATGGTGGTCAATCCGGTGACCATCCATCCCGATGCCACGCTGGCGGACGCCTTCGCGCTGATGGCGGAGCATCAGATCTCCGGCATCCCCGTGGTGGAGCGCGGCGCGAACGGCACGCGGGACGGCAAGCTCGTTGGTATCGTTACCAACCGGGATGTGCGTTTCGCCACCAACGACGCCCAGCCCGTGCGCGAGCTGATGACCCACGAGAACCTGATCACGGTCAGCGAGACGGTGGATAAGGAGGAGGCCAAGCGCCTGCTCCATCAGCACCGCATCGAGAAGCTTCTGGTGGTGAACGACGACTACCAGTGCATCGGCCTGATCACCGTGAAAGATATCGAGAAGGCCCGGCTGCATCCGCTGGCCTGCAAGGACGACCAGGGCCGGCTTCGCGTGGCGGCCGCGACCAGCGTGGGCGAGGAAGGCTTCGAACGCAGCGAGCGTCTCGTGGCGGCGGGTTGCGATCTCATCGTGGTCGATACCGCCCACGGCCATTCATCCCGCGTGCTGGAATCGATCGAGCGTATCAAGCGCCAGTCCAACGCGGTGCAGGTGATGGCCGGCAATGTGGCGACGGCCGACGGTACCAGGGCGCTGATCGATGCCGGCGCCGATGGGGTGAAGGTCGGTATCGGGCCCGGCTCGATCTGCACGACGCGCATCGTCGCCGGTGTGGGCGTGCCCCAGCTTTCGGCCATTCTGGAATGCGCCGATGTTGCGAAGGCGCAAGGCGTTCCCGTAATCGCCGATGGCGGCATCAAATATTCCGGGGATTTGGCGAAGGCGATCGCGGCCGGCGCCGACTGCGCCATGATCGGTTCGCTGCTGGCCGGCACCGACGAGAGCCCGGGCGAGGTGTTCCTCTATCAGGGACGCTCATACAAGGCCTATCGCGGCATGGGTTCGCTGGGTGCCATGGCCCGCGGTTCGGCGGACCGGTATTTCCAGCAGGATATCAAGGATACGCTGAAGCTCGTTCCGGAAGGGATCGAAGGTCAGGTGCCCTATAAGGGACCGGCCGGAAGCGTGCTGCACCAGCTGATCGGCGGGTTGCGGGCGTCCATGGGGTATGTGGGCGCGCCGGATATCAAGACCTATCACGACAAGGTGGAGTTCCTGCAGATCACCAACGCATCCTTGCGGGAAAGCCACGCTCACGACGTGACCATCACGCGGGAATCGCCGAACTATCCGCGGGACTGAGCGGCGGGCTAGGGCGCTCTAGAGCGCGCCACCCTCGGCGCGCAGCATCCGGAATTGATTGGGCGAGCAGCCTGTCCAGCGCCTGAAGGCGCGGGAGAAGTTGGCGTGCTCTTCGTAGCCCAGCCGGTAGGCGATCTCAGAAACCGATAGGTTCGTTTCCCGCAAAAGCGTGGTGGCATTCGAGCGTCGTGTGGCGTCCAAGATCTCGCGATAGAAATACCCCTTCTGCCGAAGGCGCCGTTGCAGTCCCTGGACGCTCAGACCGGCGAGACGGGCGGCGCCATCGATATCGCTCTGCCCGTCCAGAAGACGCATCGCCACGATCGCGGAGAACGAGCGCGCGGGCTCGGCAGATTCATTCATCGCCACGTCGGCTAGAACGCTTCGCAGAGCTTCCCTCGTCCCGATCGCGGCACCTTCGGGCCGCCGCTGCCTCAAATTGGCAGGCGTGAAAGGAATGCCGATGCAGGGACGAGCGAACCGCATCGGAACCTGAAGGCGTTCCTCGATCAGATTTGCGGCATCGTCGCGCGAATAGTTCACCTCAATCCAATCGGGGCGCCAGTGGGGACCGAGATAAACCCGCGCCAAGCCGAGCATGGGAAAGATGAGGTGGTCGGAGTACTGGATGGCATCGCCGCCGACCAACGGAGTCACCAGGCGCCATACCCAATGGACTCCCTCTTTCTTCAGCGTGAACTGCATCCCGGTGGCTTGGGCGGGGGTGGTCACACCGAGACGGCGCAATGACTTGGCCAGAGTCTCAGCCGCGGCGCCGTAGTCGGCCCAACTGCCGAAAGAGCGGTATCCCATACATTCGCCGACATCGAGGCCGAACGTTCGGCATCCGACCTGCCGCGCTCCGTGCGCGAAAAGCCGCGAAGTGGCGGCGGCAGGGATCGGCATATCCAGGTTGTCTCTGACCGCCAGGGGTATTTCTGCGAACTGGAAAGCCCTGACGAGCGCTTTCCCTCCCTCTCGCTCTTCGAGCAAATCCGGCAGCGAGCCCATACCCCGTGCCCGCGCCAAAGGAACCGATCCGAAATTTCTCATCCGAAGTGCCAGGAGTGACGTGAAATGAAAAGGTTGTAACCAAGAAGCTCGACTAGCTTTGAACCTGGAAATCTCTGTCTGCGCAACGTCTCAATGGCGTTCGAAGATAAAGAATTCCGTACACGTCCTATCTGTCCGCCCCGACGGAGGCCGCGAGGCGACAGCCACCAGGCTCCCGCCCGATAAAAAGGAGGAGAATACTCAAGGAATGAATACCCAGTCCCATCCAACCTCTCAGTCAGCGGAAAGGGTAGGCCGATCGCTCTCCAGGCGGTGGTCCATGCAGCTCGCTCTGGCGCTATCACTCAGCGTCACGCTGCCCTTCGCTGCCAGCGCTCAGGACGCGGAGCTCGATTCCACGGCCAAATCCGGAAACCCTCGCGGTTCGACGACTGGTCCGACCTCGGCGCCAGGCTACGATATTCCCGGCCACTTCATGCATCTGCAGGGTGTGAGCCCGGCCCCCAATATGTACCCGGTGATCGCGCACCCCGATCAGGAGAAGGCCGCGCGGGAAAAGCTCGCCGAGCTCGAGAAAAAGACCGGCAAGAAGCCCAATGTTCTGATCTTCCTGCTCGACGATGTCGGCTGGATGGACCCGGGGTTTAACGGCGGCGGTGTCGCGGTCGGCAACGCCACGCCGAACATGGATGAGCTGGCAAATGCGGGCCTGCTGCTAACCTCGGCCTATTCGACGCCCTCCTGCTCCCCGAGCCGGGCGACGATCCATACGGGTCAGAATCCGCTGCATCACGGCATCCTGCGTCCGCCGATGTATGGCGAAGCGGGTGGCCTCGACGGTGCCATCACCTTGCCGAAACTGCTCAAGGAAGAGGGGTACGTAACCCAGGGTGTCGGCAAGTGGCATATGGGCGAGAACAAGGGCTCGCTGCCGCAGAATGTCGGCTATGACGACTATCTCGGCTTCCTCGGTGTGTCGGACATGTACACCGAATGGCGCGACGTCTATTTCAATCCCGAGGTCGCTCTGGAGCCTGCGCGCTTCAAGATGATGCAGGAGGACGCCTTCAACCACTACGAGGTTCACTGCACGCCGGACGACACCGAGAAGTGCGAGAACGGTCAGCTGATCGATCTCGACTACATCAAGGATCTCGATACCCATTGGCGGGACGTCAGCCTCAACTTCCTCGATAAGATGAAGGGAAGCGACAAGCCGTTTTTCCTGTATCACGCGACCCGCGGCTGTCATTTCGACAACTATCCGAACGACGAGTATGCGGGTAAGTCCGCGGCTCATACGGTCTATAGCGACTGCATGGTCCAGATGGACGATACGCTCGGTGCTCTCGTGAAGAAGCTCGACGAGATCGGCGAGCTTGAGAACACCCTCATCCTGCTGACCTCCGACAACGGTCCGGAATGCGAGATTCCGCCCCATGGACGCACGCCGTTCCGTGGCTGCAAGGGAACCAGCTGGGAAGGTGGCGTGCGCGTCCCGACCTTCGCCTACTGGAAAGGCATGATCTCTCCGCGCCGTTCGGACGGTTTGTTCGACTTCGCCGACATCCTGCCGACCCTCATGTCGATGAACGGCGTTGCGGGCGGGGATCTGGCCACCAAGTTCTCGGATAAGACCTATATCGACGGCGTCGATCAGCTGTCGTTCCTGGTTGCCGACGATGGCCTATCGCGCCGGCGCAGCCGTCCCTACACGATCAACCAGTATTTCAGCGCGATTCGCGTCGACGAGTTCAAATACGTCTGGACTGGCGAGATCGAGGATGGGGTCGTTCAGAAGGGGAACTGGGGTGGCTTCAGCGGCACCATGTTCACCGATAGCGGCGGCTCGATCATGTTCAACCTCTATACCAACCCCCAAGAGGACGTGAATATCGGCGTCCGCCATCTGCCCATGGAGGTCCCGCTGATCGCTGCGTCGGGCGAGTATATGTCGGTACTGATGAAATATCCGCCGCAGTTTAAGATCGGCTTCGCGGGCAACAACCCGCCGGCTTACGATCTGGCACCCCAGGCGCGTGAGGCGATGGAGAAAATTCTCGACGAACGCGGTCTCGGCCGAAATCAGTAATCGTCGGCTGCCGAGCCGCAACAAGCCTGCTTCGCAGGTGCGCGGCTCTGCCTAGGAGCTTGACGCTCAATGAAGCGCCCTCTCCCTTCAAGACAGGGGGAGGGCGTCTTTCGTTGAAAGGACGGCTATTGGACGCCGAGCTCGCGGATCTTGTCGAAGATGCCGGGCTCGAGCTTCCGGGCCATGCTGAGATCGGCGCTGCCATCGGTGGGCTTGCCCTGGCGGCTCTTTACGACACCGATACCGGCGATGGCGAAGGCGTTGTTGTCCTGGATGGAGAGCGCCTTCTCGAAATCGTCCTTCGCCTCGTCGAGCTTGTCCTCCAGGACGTAGACCCAGCCGCGATCGATATAGCTTTCGGCGTTCGCCGGCTCGAGCTCGACCACCTTGGTGAAATCGGCCTCCGCCTTGTCGAAGTTCTTCATGCTCCGGTGGAGGGTGCCGCGGTTCTTGTAGCCGGGGACATATTTCTCGTTCTTGTCGAGGCCCGCGGTGTATTCGTCCAGGGCGTCGTCCTGCTTGTCCTGCAGCTCATAGATCTTGCCGCGCAGAATATGGGGTGCGGCGGAATCGGGCTGGAGCTCCATGGTCTTTTCGAGATCGGCCAGGGCGTCGTCGTAGCGCTTCTTCACGCCATAGGCGCGCGCCCGGCTGAGATAGAGGACGGCCCGCTGGTCATCGATGGCGATTGCGTCGTCCAGCTCCTTGATAGCCCCGTCCACATCGCCGATGGCCGAGAGCGCATAGGCGCGATTGCCATGGGCGATGATGACGTGTTCCTCGTCGGTGCCTTCGTCCGCCTCGATATAGACCTTGCAGGCGCGCAGGACCTCTTCGATCGAGCCTTCGCCGTTGAAGCAGGGATTGGTCTGGTCGACATTCTTCGTCTGCATGGCGTCGGTTCCGCCAGCGCTCTCCGGCTTCGCATCGTCGGCGGCGTGGAGGGCGGTGGCAGGGGCGGCAAGCAGCAGCGTCAGGCTTGCGCCAAGCATAAGACGGCGCGCGGAAGGGGCGCCCGTAAAGGGATTACGGCGATAGGCGAACATGAAGCGGAGTCTCCTTGGATCCTCGTCTCTTTCTATTTTGTTCCAGCTTTAGAGGGCGCAGCGCTTCTGCGTCAACTTACCGGGGCGTAATCTGAAGACTTCGCGCGATGACCGCTTCCGATCTCTTCCGGCGTGGTTAAATCGCGGCTCTGAGCTCGCAGTCCTCAACATTGCCTGCCTTTAGGGGCTATAAGCAGCCAAAGCGATGCGCGCGCGGCGGGGCACGCCGGCGCGCGGACCGAGACCCGAGGGAGGACCGATGTCCATTCAATCCATTCTCCTGCCGATGTTCGTGCAGGTGCTGCTGACCTTCATCCTTCTGTTCTGGATGATCGGCTTGCGGCTCCAGGCGCTCCGCCGCGGCCAGGTCCGCGCGGAGGCGATCGCGTTGCGGGAATCGAAATGGCCGCCCCGGGTCATCCAGATCGGCAACGCCTTCCACAACCAGCTTGAAGTGCCGGTGCTGTTCTACGTGGTGATGCTGCTGGCCTTGACGACCCAGACCCTCGACCTGTTCGTCCTGGTGCTCGCCTGGATGTTCGTAATCTCGCGCATCGTGCACGCCGTGATCCACGTGACCAGCAACAGCCTGCAGCATCGCACGCCGGTGTTCCTGATCGGCGCCATCGCCGTGCTGCTGATCTGGATCATCGTGATCGGGCGCCTCATCGTCTTCACGAGCCTTTAGATGCAGGTTCCGGGACGGGTGAGCGCCGCCATCGAGGTGCTGGCGGATATGGAGACGCGCAAGCGTCCGGCCGCTGAGGCGTTGAAGGATTGGGGTTCAACCCATCGCTTTGCCGGGTCGGGGGACAGGGCCGCGATCGGCAACCTCGTCTTCGATGCGCTGCGGGTTCGGGCATCTTCCGCGTATCTCATGGGAGAAGAGACTCCGCGAGCCTTGGCGCTTCGGGCGCTGGTCGACCTCTGGGGCATGACGCCGGACGAGGTTGCGGGGCTTTGCGACGGCAGCCGGTTCGCGCCTGAGCCTCTGAGCGCAGCGGAAACCGCGGGGCTGAAGAACGCTCTGCCGGCGGATGCACCGGATCCGATCAAGGGAAACTACCCGGATTGGCTGGCCGCCGATTTCACGCGCGCCTTCGGGGAGATGGCCGCGGAAGAGGGGGCTGCGCTCGCCAGTAGGGCTCCTGTGGATCTCAGGGTGAATACCTTGAAGGCCGACAGGGAGAAGGTGCTGAAGGCACTCGCCCGGCACGCGCCGGACGCCACGCCGTTCTCGCCCAACGGTATCCGTGTCGCCGCCGGCACCGGCCCCTCCCGCAGCCCCCATGTGGAAGCGGAGGCCGGTCACGGCAAAGGCTGGTTCGAGGTGCAGGACGAAGGCTCGCAGATCGCGAGCCTGATCGCAGGCGCAACGCCGAAAGCGCAAGTCATCGATCTTTGCGCAGGCGCGGGCGGCAAGACACTCGCCTTGGCGGCGGCCATGGGAAACACCGGTCAGCTCTACGCCTACGATTCCGACAGGATGCGGCTTAGGCCGATCTTCGAGCGCCTGAAGCGGGCGGGTGCGCGCAACGTTCAGGTTCTGGATGGGGGCGACCCGGCGGTCTTGGCGCCGCTCGAGGGCAAGATGGATCTCGTTCTGATCGACGCGCCCTGCACGGGGTCGGGCACTTGGCGGCGCCGGCCCGATGCGAAGTGGCGGCTATCGGAAGCCAATCTGGAGACGCGGTTGGAGGAGCAGCAGGCGGTGCTGGAGGAAGGCGTCCCCTTGGTGAAGCCCGGCGGGCTGCTTTGCTATGTCACCTGCTCGGTGCTGCCGCGCGAGAATGAGGATCAGGTGGCTGCCTTCCTGGAGAGCCAACCCGATTTCGTCCCCGAGCCGTGGCGTCCGGCCTGGGACGCGGCGATGCCGGTCGTTCCGCCTGAATCTGCTGCGCACGACAATCACCTCGTCATGACGCCCCGGACCTTCGGGACGGATGGGTTCTTCGTGGCGCTGCTGCGGCGGGGGGCCTAGCTCCGGAACGATACCCCGATTCCGGCGTCATCCCCGGCCTTGTGCCGGGGATCCATAACCTCTGTGGTTGTTCTTTCAACGAGCGTCGGCGTTCATGGATTGCCGGGACAAGCCCGGCAATGACTCGGAGAAAGAGTAGGCGCGTCGCGATTACGACCTGGCGCTATGCGCCCGACCTTACCCTGCTAGGGGGAGGTGCTTGCCCCACTTCCACCTCAGGATGACGTGGATCAAAGGTCGCGATCGGCTGCTTGGCATTGCCGTTGGTTCAGCTTTCGGCTAACCACCGTTCAATGACAGAACGGGTGTTGATCGTCGATTTCGGGAGCCAGGTGACCCAGCTGATCGCGCGGCGCGTGCGCGAGGCGGGCGTCTATTCCGAAATCGTGCCCTTCGACAAGGCGGAAGCCGATCTGAAGGAAAAATCCGCCGCCGCCATCATATTGTCCGGCGGGCCGGCGAGCGTGGCCGAAAGCGACACGCCCCGGGCGCCGCAAGCCGTGTTCGAGGCCGGGCTTCCGGTGCTCGGCATCTGCTATGGCGAGCAGGCCATGGTGGCGCAGCTGGGCGGCACGGTGGAGCCACATAATTCCAAGGAGTTCGGCCGGGCGGATCTGGAAGTGGTCGAATCCACGCCGCTGTTCGACGGGGTCTGGCCGAAGGGCGAGACCCATCCCGTCTGGATGAGCCACGGCGACCGGGTGACGAAGCTTCCCGACGGCTTCAAAACCATCGCCGTCTCTCACGGCGCTCCCTTTGCCGCGATCGCCAACGAAGAGCGCAAGATGTACGGCGTGCAGTTCCATCCGGAGGTGGTTCATACGCCGCGGGGCGCCGAGATCATCGGCAATTTCGTCCGCAATATCGCCGGTCTCGAAGGCGATTGGACCATGGCCCATTTCAAGGACGTGGAGATTGCCAAGATCCGCGACCAGGTGGGCGGCGGCAAGGTGATCTGCGGGCTCTCCGGCGGGGTCGATTCCTCCGTCGCGGCGATCCTGATCCACGAGGCGATCGGCGATCAGCTCGCCTGCATCTTCGTCGATCATGGGCTTCTGCGCCAAGATGAGCGGGCGCAGGTCGAGAACCTGTTCCGCGAGACCTACAATATTCCGCTGGTGGTCGTGGATGCGTCCGAACGCTTCCTCGCAGCGTTGAAGGATATCGACGATCCGGAGCAGAAGCGGAAGATCATCGGCAAGCTCTTCATCGACGTGTTCGACGAGGAGGCGAAAAAGCTCGGCGAGGTCGACTTCCTCGCGCAAGGGACGCTTTACCCGGACGTGATCGAGAGCGTCTCGTTCTCCGGCGGTCCCTCGGTCACCATCAAGTCCCACCACAATGTGGGCGGACTTCCTGAGCGCATGCGCATGAAGCTGGTGGAGCCGTTGCGCGAGCTGTTCAAGGACGAGGTGCGGGCACTCGGCCGCGAGCTCGGCCTGCCGGACGCCTTCGTCGACCGCCACCCCTTCCCGGGGCCGGGGCTCGCCATCCGCATTCCGGGTGCTGTCTCCGAGGACAAGCTCGCCATCCTGCGCCAGGCCGACGCCATCTATCTGGATGAGATTCGCGCCGCGGGGCTCTACGACACGATCTGGCAGGCCTTCGCCGTGCTGCTGCCGGTACGCACCGTCGGCGTGATGGGGGATGCGCGGACCTACGACTATGTCTGCGCGCTCCGCGCCGTCACCTCCACGGACGGCATGACGGCGGATTACTACGACTTCTCCCACGACTTCTTGGGCCGTGCCGCCCGGCGCATCATCAACGAGGTGCGGGGCATCAACAGGGTGGTCTACGACATCACGTCTAAGCCGCCCGGAACCATCGAGTGGGAGTGATCCTCACATGGCGGGCCGCTGCGGCCGCCGTGATTTGGATGGCCCTGGCCACGCCGGTGCCCGCACAGGAATTGACGCTGCCGGCGGTTGATTATCCGACGCTGCCGAGCAAGGTCGTGGACGTTGAGCAATTCGTTCCCGACGGGTGGCGGCTAGAGGCGCAAGCCTCGGGCGACCTCAACAAGGACGTCATCGAGGACCGCGTGCTGGTTCTCCATGAGTCGGACCAGGCGAATGTGATCGAGCACGACCAGCTCGGAGAGAGCCCCCTCGACACCAATCCCCGCATGCTTGCCGTGGCCTTCGGCGGTATGGACGGCGGCTATAAGCTCGCGGCGGCCGACCACGCGCTTATTCCGAGATGGATCAATCCGGTGATGGAGGATCCCTTCGATGCCGAAGAAGGCATCGCCATCGACCGGGGTGCATTTCAGGTGACGCTAAACCGCTTCTTCAGCGCCGGTAGCTGGGAGATGGGAGACTCGAGCTTCACCTTCCGTTGGGAGGACGGCGGCTTCAAACTGATCGGCTACGACTGGATGAGCGTCCGGCGGAATACGGGTGAGCTGGAGACCACCAGCAGCGATTATCTGACGGGGCGGGTGAAGCTGACCCACGGGCGGATCGACAGCGACGAAGAGGCTGTCGAGTGGGAACGCCTGAAGCCCGCGCCGCTGCTCCGGCTGGACCAGGTCGGCGACGGTCTCAACTTCGACCGCTCGCGCGCCGAGCGGCGATAGACTCATTAGATGGCAGTCGAGGTCCGGAGCTGAAGACCGAACTCTCAGGCACCGAAGCACGGCGCATCGCGCTCACGGCGCAGGGCTTCAACGCCCTGCAGCGCGACGAGACGGTGGGCGCGGCGGGCGTGCGCAAAATGACCCGCAAGCTCGGCCTGCTGCAGATCGACAGCGTGAACGTTCTGGTGCGCGCTCACTATCTGCCGGTCTTCTCGCGCTCGGGGGCTTACGACCGGACGCTGCTCGATGGGGAGGCCGAGGCCAGGCCGAAACGCTTCTTCGAGTATTGGGGGCACGAAGCCTCACTGCTGCCCATCGACTTGCAGCCTCTCTTGCGCTGGCGCATGGCGCGTGCACGGGAGGGCAAGGGTGTGTGGCGGCCGCTCGAGGCATTCGCGCATGACCGGCGGGGCGAAGCCGAGGCGCTGCTGGCGCTGATCGAGAAGGAGGGGGCGCTGGCTGCGTCCGATCTGGGAGGGCCGCGCGCCTCGCAAGGCATGTGGCGCTGGAGCGCCGGCAAACATGCGCTGGAGTGGCTGTTCTGGGCGGGGTTGGTTTCCGCCACCCATCGACGGCCAAGCTTCGAGAGGGTCTACGATATCCCTGAGCGGGTTCTGCCGCGCGCGATCCTTGAGACGCCGACGCCATCTCCGCTCGATGCCCAGCGAGAACTGCTGGCGCGATCGGCCGCAGCGCTCGGTGTCGCGACGGCGCAGGATCTTCGCGACTACTACCGCATCCCCGCCGCGCACGCCCAGGTTCCGATCGATCAATTGGTGGAGGAGGGCACGCTGGTCCCGGTGCGGGTCGGCGGCTGGCGGCAAACCGCCTATCTGCACATGGACGCACGCGCCGGCCGCAAGCTGGAGGGCGCGGCGCTGCTCTCGCCGTTCGATCCGCTCATCTGGCACCGGCCGCGCACCGAGCGGCTGTTCGGTTTCCGCTACCGGCTGGAGATCTACACACCCGCCCATAAGCGCGAGCACGGCTATTACGTGCTGCCCTTCCTGATGGACGGAGCCCTAGTGGCACGCGTCGATCTGAAGGCCGACCGCAAGGAGAATGCGCTGGTCGTGCTGCGGGCGCATCTGGAGGAGGGCGCACCGGCGGAGACGGGCGAGAGGCTGATGGCCGAGCTTCGCCTGATGGCCGATTGGCTCGGCCTCGCGACGCTGACCATCGCGCCGGCAGCCGCTATCGAGGGGCGCTGAAGCAGCGCCTATTCCGCCTTCTTGCGCCTCCTGTGAGCGGCGACCTTCGCGCGATTGCCGCAAACGCTCATGCTGCACCAGCGCCGGGCGCGGGCCCTTGTGTGGTCGGCGAAGAGCAGGATGCAGTCATGCCCTTCGCAGGCCTTCACGTGGGCGAAGTCCTCGTGGGTGACCGTCCGCGCCATGGCTTCGGCGATGGGAAAGAGCAAGCTGTCGGTCGAGCGCCATCGCCTTCGAGTGACGAATGCCAGGCCGGTCTCCCCGTCTCCATCCTCGTTGCGTACAACCTGGCCGTAGGTCTCGTCCCGCGCCAGCAAGTCATTCAGCGGCGCCAGCGCCTTCAGGCTCTTCTCGGTCAGGGGGCGGCCCATATGGCTCTCCACGAAGCCCCGAAACCAATCGCGCAGCTCCCGCGCCTTCCCGGCGACGCGATCCAGCTCGACCGGCTTCACCCGATCGACGATCTCATCGAGGGCATCCGCCGGAACCAGCTCCGCTTCGCGCAGCCAGTGCACCAAGCCCTCCCCGTCCGCGAGCCAGTCGACGGGCTCGCCATGGGGCGTTGCCAGGGAGTTCAGAAAATCCAGACCGCGATCGTCGGCGATCAGCATGGGGGCATCAGGCACGGGCAAGAATCGCTCCTTCGAATGTGTAACCTCTAAAATCATATTTGACAGGTTTCATCCAATCAAGCATAACCGTCTACTAGCATTTTAGATGGTTACAGATTGGGAGAAGGACAATGACCGACATTTGCTATCGCAGCACCGACGTGGACGGCTTGAAGATCTTCTATCGGGAGGCGGAAACGCCCGGCGCGCCCAAATTGCTGCTTCTTCACGGCTTTCCGAGCTCTAGCCACATGTTCCGGGATCTCATCCCGCTGCTTGCCGACAAATTCCACATCGTCGCGCCGGATCTGCCGGGCTTCGGCCAGTCCGACGACCCGAAGGCGAACACGTTCGAATCTCTCGCCGAGACCACGGCGCGCTTCACCGAAGAGGTCGGGTTCGACCGCTTCGCCGTCTATATGTTCGATTATGGTGCCCCAACGGGCTTCCGCCTGGCGCTGAAGCACCCGGAGCGTGTCACCGCGATCGTCACCCAGAACGGCAACGCCTATGAGGAGGGGCTGGGCGACGGCTGGGCGCCGATCCGCGCCTATTGGGAGAACCCGACGGAAGCGAACCGCGACGGGATCCGCCCCGTGCTGACCCTGGAGACCACCTATTGGCAATACACCCACGGGGTGGCCGACCCGAGCACCGTCTCGCCGGACGGCTATACGCTGGACTGGCACTATCTCGGCCGGCCGGGCGCGACCGACATCCAGCTCGATCTGTTCGGCGACTACAAAAACAACGTGGCGATGTATCCCGACTTCCAGGAGTATTTCCGCACCCATAAGCCGAAATTGCTGGCCGTCTGGGGCAAGCACGACCCGTTCTTCCTGCCGCCGGGAGCGGAGGCCTATAAGCGCGATATCCCGGAGGCGAGGGTGGTGCTCTACGACACGGGCCACTTCGCGCTGGAGACCCACGCGCAGGAGATCGCCGATGAGATCCGCGACTTTCTGGGGTAGACGGCTCTAGGCTTCGGGCGGGTCCGTCTCGTGGCCCGCCCGCCTGAGCCTGACGGTCGCCGCTTGGCGTGCCAGGCCGGACCCCGGCGCGACGCCTGATGGGATTGGGCTGCTCCGGCACCGCTTGGCATGTTCAGCCCTTGGCGACCAACTCGCTAAGCACCGCTTCGAAAGTGACTTCGCCGGTGCGCCGCTCGGCACCCTCCCGCTCGAAGTCGATCCAGCCTTGATTGAAGCCATCGAGCATCCGCATACGACCTTCGGGATATTGCATGCCCTGGCTCCGGAACTGCGCTTCCCACGTGTCGCGGGGCACGACGACCGCTTCGACCGGGTGTCCGAGCGCGGCGGCAAAGCCCGCCGCCTCGTCGTTGGGGCTGTATTTACGTGGACCGGCCAGTTCGATCGTCCGCGCCCCTGTCCAGCTCTCCTGCAGCAGCTCGGCCGCGACGCGGCCGATGTCCTTGACGCTCACCCTGTCTATGGCGTGATCGAGCGGCTGGAGGTGGCTGTTAAAGCGCCCCTCACGCGCCGCTGCGACGTCCCAGGCTGCATTCTCCATGAACCAGGCGGCGCGCAGGAAGGCGACAGGAATGCCGGTTTCCTCGAGGGCGGTCTCGTATATCCCAGCCCAATTGAGCAGGTTGAACTGGCTCGCCTGCGCCCCGACCGTGGAGAGCAACACTGCGCGACCTGGCTTGACCTTTGAGATGGCGCGGCTCGTGGCCTCGGCACGGCGCCGGGTGTCCGTGAAAGCTGCGTCGGAGTCGTAATTGGGCGGGTTCATCAGGAACACGCCGTCAACCGCGTCGAAGGCCCGTTCCAGCGTCGGCAGGTCTTCGGCATCGGGCACGACTGCAATCTCGCAGCCGCGCGCCTTCCACACAGCGCCCTTGTCCTCGCTCCGTACGACAGCACGAACTTCCTGGCCGGCGGCGAGCAAGGTCTTGGCGGCGATCGCGCCCACCTTTCCGGTTATTCCCATGATTGCGAACATCATCATCTCCACGCGGACCGCGCCGCCGATTGATGCTCACAAGATATCGGCTCCGCCATCTTTGCATTAGAGTGTGGAGAGGCAAATGAGACTTGAATAAATGCTAGGAATGGGAAATGGCCTTCGATAGCCGATTGCTTGCGGGGGTGAGCGTTCTGGCCAGCGTCGTCGAGAGCGGCAGCTTCACTCGCGCCGGCGAAATCCTGGGTCTTACGCCATCGGGGGTGAGCCGCTCGGTGTCACGGCTCGAAGAGCGCATCGGTGTGCGGCTCCTCGATCGAAGCACGCGATCTTTGAGGCTTACGACCGAGGGAGCGCGGCTTTATGAGCTGGCCGTGCCCCATCTGTCCGGGGTCGAAGAGGCAGCGAGTCTGGCCGCGGGCGCCGTGGGGCAGATCCAAGGCTTGCTCCGGGCAAGCGTAAATCCGATCTTTGCCCGCAACGTGCTCGCGCCGCGTCTGCCCGACCTTGCGGCCCGCTATCCGGATCTTCAGCTTATCCTTGTGCAGCAACCCGACGCCGGCGATCTGGTCGCCGAGGGGGTGGATGTGGCGATCCGGTTCGGGCCGCAGCCCGACTCCACCCTGTCGTCGCGCCTGCTGCTGGAGACGCGGGTGCTGACCGTCGCCTCTCCAACATATCTGGCGGCGATGGGCCGACCACGCAGGCCGATGGACCTTCTGGACCACGAATGCATCCAGTTTTTGGACCCCCAGCGCGGCAGACCCTTCGAATGGGAATTTCAGCGTCCGGACGAGACGGTGAGGGTGAAAGCGAGTGGTCGGTTCACCTTCACGGACCCGGAGACGATGGAGGAAGCATGTCTGGCCGGGTTGGGGATCGCCCAGGTCCTTGCCTTTGCGGTTGGAGGTCATCTGGCCGCGGGGACGTTGGTCGAGCTTTTCCCGGATTGGCCCGAGGAGACTTTCCCTCTTTACGCCGTTCGACCGTCCCGGCGGTTGCCACCCGCCAAGGTCGACGCATTCCTTGCGTTCTGCGAGGAGATAGCGGCTCCTGGCAACCCGTAGAGGGCACCAGTGCCAGCGGGGCTCAGGCGGGTGCGGTTCAGCGCGATCATCCGCTTCAGGCTTCGGGCGTGTCCGTCGGGTGGCCGGCCCGCTTGAGGCGGACGATGCACGCGTCCAGCGCCTGAAGGAAGGCCGAGCGGTCGGCCTTGGAGAAGGGGCGGGGGCCGCCGGTTATGGCGCCCGCCGAGCGCAAATCTGTCATCAGATCCCGGGTCGCCAGCGCCATGCCCATCGATCCGGAATCGAACGGCTTGCCGTTCGGGGCAATGGCCTCGGCCCCGGCCGTCACCGCACGGTGGGCCAGGGGAACGTCGTTGGTCACCGCGATCACCCCCGGGCGCGCCCGCTCGGCGATCCAATCGTCTGCCACGTCCAGCCCCTGATCGACGATCACCCGCTCGATGGACGGGTGCTTCGGCAGCATCATGAAGGCATTCGAGACGACGACCGTCCTGATCCCGTATCTGAGCGCGACCTTGAACACCTCGTCCTTTACGGGACAGGCATCGGCATCGACGAGGATCAGGATGGGCTCCGGCATGCGTGGGGAGATAGCAGGTCGGCGGCGTGGGGGCTATGTGGTCTTGGACGCTAGCCGAGCGATACTGCGAGAGCCGTGCAAGTTGTGCTGAGCCTGGTGGAAACCGAAAACCCGCCGACGCGCCTGTTCCTCGGCGAGGATGCGTCCGGGCCGGGACCCGCCGCTAGATTTTCTGATTGTTTCAGTTTTTTCTGCAATTTACGGTTGGTAGCTAAGCTGTGTTAGCAGGCTCCGCGTGGATTCCAGATGCGGATCATTAAATAAAGACAGCGGAGCTACCTCCGGCCCGCCAAGGAACACTAGAAGTATGTCATTTACTCGGAAGCACCCTGGACTGACACAGCTTACGAAACGCTTGTTGGCAAATGGTGAGAGTTCGGTTGTTGACTATAAGAAGATCTCAAAGGGTCTTAAGCCGGACGATTTTGTTTCGTTCGCAAACACGTCAGACGGCGGGCATGTTCTCGTCGGAGTGATTGAGAAGAAGCACAAAAATGGCTCTCAGTACGGTGAGATCTGTGGTCATTTATTAGATGACCAAATTGCACTCGGCATTGTTAGTAAGGCAATGAGTTGCATTCCGCCGGTAGCAATTAAACTTTATGCTGAAAACACTGCGGCCGATCCCCTGATCAGAGTCCACATTCTCCCTGGAGAGAACAGACCCTATTCGACTCCGAAGGGGGAATATCTAATACGCGATGGAAGTGGGAATCGAGCTCTTCACCCCGCTGAGCTTTTGCAGATATTCCTGGATGTCGAGACCCGGGCGTTCACGTTGAGATTTGAACAGCTAGCGGGGAAGATAACCGGCTCGATAAATCACCTTGAGCTTCTACTCGAGAAGAGGATCAGAGACATTGCCGAACGTCTGGGGTGGGCGGATTCTAAAGTCGAAGATACGGATGACACAGTTCAGACTGTGTTGGGTGAAGTCGAAGACTTAGGGGAAGAGGTTGACCGGCTCTCTGAGCGGGTCCGAGCCATGTTTCGCCAAGACGGTCGCGAGGATCCGGTTCGTGAGGGCGAGAAGCGTCGACTCTTAGGCTATCTAGTAAGGCAGCTGAAGGAACACCCAGAGCTGGCTAAGAAGTTTGAGGCAGGCGCCTCAGTGGATATCAGACAGTTTGGTAGAGCGGCGCAGGAGTTGAATGAATCCGATATACGGGACACGATCAAAGATGCGTTGCATCGTATAGAAAGATCCTAGGGTTGCGGTCTCAGCATGAGCGAACTTGCTCTGAGAAAGGTCTGGAACCAGAAGAATATTCCCGTGGTGCTCCGTAGGACAGGGAAGGGCGAACGTTTGCGGGCGCGTCTTCCTTATTCGGAGTCCAACCGGCAGTGGCTTCGCAATGGTCGACGAACAGATCCTGTCTGGATAGCAACCGAAAAGTATTGGGAGCTGCCGAAGGCTTGGCTGAATGATTTCGTTGATCGTGCATTAGCGAGGTACGGGAGGGTATATATTATTCAGCCGTATCGCGAGCAGGAGAAATGTGCGCCCGCCTGCATGAATGCAAAGGGACACGAATGTGAGTGTTCCTGTATGGGGCTCTACCACGGCGCCGGAAATGACGGAAGTTGGTTCGAAGTCTCGGAGACTTTCGCAACGCGGTGGGGAGGTCTTGAGCTTGCTTGCCGGCTACTTACCCGTACGGGGGGACGATCCGGTGGAGAGATTGTTGCCCGGAGTGGGATGCGCGGGGGTAGGCTAGTCTCCTGCAATTGATCATGGCGCATCATGCACAAAACTCTACGTGCTGTATTTGAAAACTCCTTTTCCCATTTTCTGAAACGCGAAACCGCCAATATCCTGAACGGAACCTCAGAACGTAATCTCTGCGCTTGTTGGGCGCCGTTGATTGAAGAAGCGACTATTGAGGCAGGGTTCAAAGGATATCGTTGCGACGCGGAATACAATCGCATGCAGGCTGGGCGCCTTAAGGTCATTCTCGTAGACGGCGTAGGAAAGATTTCAATCGTATGTGATCTGATCCTCCATAGCGTGGCGGCATTCCGGAATGCGATAACCTGATTGCGATCGAGATGAAGCGATCCACTCGACCGGAACATGAAAAGGAGAGCGATCGCTTGCGGCTAAGAACGCTAACGCGTTCGTCGTTCGACGGGATTTGGTCCGCTGATGGCCGCGCGAATCCAGAATACGTCTGTGGATATGCGCTTGGTTACTATCTGGAACTCAGTGTTAAGCGGCAGTTGTTCCTCATTGAGGAATATGTCGAGGGTGATCTGATTAATCAGTGGGAAGTGAACTTCTGAGCAGTTGCGAACGGTTTCCTCTCCCCACAATTCTGGCTCTAGACCAGCCGAAAAGAAAATGCTGTCAAGCTGCTCCGAATCCCGGTTCCCAGCGCCGGCCTATCTGAATAAGCATTTCCCGCCCATTCCAGGACCACTCCATTCATGACCCACCAAATTCCCGCCGCCCTAGCGGCTCTGTTTTTGGTTTTTGCCATTCCCGCTTTCACCGCGCCCGCGCTCGTGCTCGCCAAACAGGCCGCCTCCGAGCAAGCCGAACTCCCCAAAGGCGCCAGCCTCGCGCCGGACGTGAAGCCGCTCACCTCCTATGCGCCGGAGGAGAATCCGGGGGCTGTGGATTTCGATCCGGAAGATCGGCTGGCGATCGAGAACCTGCTCTATGCCTATTCCTTCGCCTACGACAATTACGAGGCTGAGGCCTGGTTGAGCCTCTTCACCGACGATGCGGTGTTCGTCGCCGGCACGCCGGGGGAGCCGTCGGTCTCGTTCTCAGGGGAGGGGTTTCGCAGCTTCTGGACGGAGCGGATGAAGGCCTTCGCCAAGTCGGGCAACCGGCGCCGGCATCTGATGTCGAACATCCTATTCCTCGATCAGACGGAGACCACCGCCCATATCAGCGTGGTCGGGCTCCTGACCAACGCGAAGGTCGATAAGCCAGTCAGCGCGGCCCAGCTTCTCCACAATGGGAAGAACGGCGAGAAATTCAGCGTCGTCACCAGCCTCAATTACGAGGGCTGGCTGGTGAAGGGGGCTGAGGGCTGGAAGATCCAGCGCTGGCACGACCTGCCGGACGCGCCCGTGCCGCAATAGGGCTTCAGCCTCTCAAGCAGCGCGCACATGTTATCGCGCAGCCTTCGCTCCATACCGCAAGCCATCGAAAAGCAGGGCCATCATGCGGCGGGCCTCCTCGGGCTTGCCGTCGCTTGCCGGGCTCGCCAGACGCAGGGCGGCCAACAGGAGCTCGTTCGCATCGGTCTTGGGGCGGATCTCTCCGGCGGCTGCGGCCTCATCGAGCAGACCTTCGAGGGCAGGGGTGAGCTGGCCCAAGACATAGTCCGGCAGGCTCTGGTAGGCCGGGTCGCCGGAGTGAAGGGCCGGACCCAGGCCGCGCTTGGTGGCCACCAGATCCACGAGACCTTCCAGCCATAGAGCGAGGGCTTCGCCGGGCGGATGGCCGGCGGCAAGCGCCGCGGCGCGCTCGGTGCGTGCGTCCACCTCCCGGCGGATGATCGCCTTGATCAGGTCGGAGCGCTGGGGGAAGTGCCTGTAGATCGTGCCCACGCCGACGCCCGCCGCCGCCGCAATGGTGCGCATCGGCGCGTCCACGCCCTGTTCGGCGAAAACCGTGATCGCGGCCTTGAGCACGGCGTCGAGATTGCGCCGGGCGTCGGCCCGCATCGGCCTGCTCTCATCCTCGTGCGCTTCCGGTCGTGCGGCGTCCCGTCCCACGTCTGCGTCATCCTCTTGCTAAGCGGAACATCGTTCCGTATAAGCGGATCATCGTTCCGTTTAGGTGTAGCTCAGTCGTTCCGGCTGCACCAGCCCCCATAAGGAGATCGACATGCATTACCGTCCGCTCGGCCGAACCGGCATCAAAGTCAGCCCGTGGTGTTTGGGCGCCATGATGTTCGGGGAGATGGCCAATCCCGATCACGACGAAGGCGTCCGGATGATCCACAAGACGCTCGATCACGGCATCAACTTCATCGACACGGCAGACAGGTACAGCCATGGCGAGTCCGAGGTCATCGTCGGCAAGGCCCTGAAGGGCAGGCGGGAGAATGTCGTGCTCGCCACCAAGTTCTACGGCCCGATGGGCGACGATCCGAACCAACAGGGGGCTTCGCGCCGCTGGATCGCCCAGGCGGTGGAGGACTCGTTGCGCCGCCTGCAGACCGATTACATCGACCTCTACCAGCTCCATCGTCCGACTCCGGATACGGATATCGAGGAGACGCTATCGGCGCTGACCGATCTGATGCGGGAGGGCAAGGTGCGCGCGATCGGGTCTTCCACATTTCCCGCGTCCGATATCGTCGAGGCCCAATGGGCCTCAGAGCGGCGCGGGCTTGCGCGGTTCCGCACAGAGCAGCCGCCTTATTCGATCCTCAACCGGTCCATCGAGCGCGACGTGCTTCCCGCCTGCCAGCATTACGGCATGGGGGTGATGGCGTGGAGCCCGCTGGCGAAGGGAATGCTCACAGGCAAGTACCGCAAAGGGGCGGAGCAGCCCGATACGCTCCGTGCGAGATACTTCCCAAAGGCTATGTCCGACGCGGCGAGCCTCGACATGGTGGAGCAGCTCATTCCATTGGCGGAAAGCGCGGGCATGTCGCTGATGCATATGGCGCTCGCCTTCGTGGTGGCGCATCCGGCGCTGTCGTCCGCAATCATCGGCCCGCGCACGATGGAGCAGCTGGATGGCCTGCTCGCCGGGACCGAGGTGGCTCTGGATGACGAGATCCTCGACCGGATCGATGAGATCGTGCCGCCGGGCGTCGACGTGGCGCCGCTGGAGGCGGCCACTTACGTGCCGCCGTCGATCGCGGAAACTTCGATGCGCCGCCGGCCGATGGCGGAACGCGCCGCCGCCTGAGACCTTTCCGGGAGGGGCCGGCATAGCCGGCTCCTTTGCGCAGGCGCTTCACGACCCCATCTTCCCGGCAGCGGTTTTGTTTAAGTGTGAAGAGAGGACGTGTTGCCCATGAAGATCACCCGTGTCGACGAACGAGCCTCCGCGCCGGGGCCGGAGGACTATTTCACCGGTACGGTGCGGATCGATCCACTGTTCAAGGCGGAGGAGCCCGGCCGGGTGGCCGGCGCGTCGGTCACGTTCGAGCCCGGCGCGCGCACGGCGTGGCATACCCATCCGCTGGGGCAGACCCTGATCGTCACCCAAGGCGTCGGCCGGGTGCAGCGCGAGGGCGGACCGGTGGAGGAGATCCGGCCCGGCGACGTGGTCTGGTTTCCCGCCGGCGAAAAGCATTGGCACGGCGCCGCTCCCGATATCGCCATGACCCATATCGCGGTCCAGGAGGCGAAGGACGGGGAGGTGGTCACGTGGCTGGAGAAGGTCTCCGACGCGGCGTATGGCGGCTGAGGGGTCCTTGCGTCGAAGCCTGCGGGGCTTGACCTCCAAGCCTCGCCGGACTTGAAGTCGCCATGTCGTCGTCGCATCGTCGCGGCCTGACGATGGCTTCCGTCCGCGAGGGATGATTCGGTGCCCAGATTATCGCTTCGTCCGGCCCTGATCGGCTTGGCCGGTCTGGCCTTCGCCGCCGCGCTCCTGATGGGCATCGGCAGCGGAACGGCGCGCGCCCAGACCGCGGCGCTGCCCGCCTGGCTGCAAGCCCATGTCGGCACGGCGGACGGGCAGATCGCGCCGGTGGTGCTGCAGCGGGCGCGGGCGCTCTATTACCAGAAGCTTCAGGCCGGGAAGATTCGAAACGCCTGCTACTTCGCCATGGATGCGACGCGGCCTAACGGCGTCGGCCAGCAGGGGCGGTTCTACATCATCTGCGAAGGCTCCCAGGTGTTCCGGGTGATGTCTTCCGGCCACGGCAACGGCATCAACCTTCAGACGGTGGCGGATTTCGCCAACGGACCGGAATGCTCGGAGCATTTCTCCAATGCGGAAGGGTCGTATCTCACTATGGGCGGACCTTACGTGACGGCCGAGCTGAAGACCTCCCTCAAGGGCTATTACAGGGCGGATGGCAAGACCCAGCCTCTGGTGCGGACCTTCATCCAGTTCGAAGGGGAGGGGGAGACGGCGAACGCGCGGGAACGCCAGATCGGCGGGCATCCTTCGGTGGTGATCCGCGCGCAATGCCGGATGAAGCTGCCCGACCCGCAATATGCCCAGTTCGCCGACGAGCAGGGCTACGTGCCGTTCGGCGAGTTCATCAACTACACGGGCAAGCGGAGCAACGGCTGCACCAATTGGTCCTGGGCCGATGCCAACGAGATCACCCGGCTGGTGCAGAACAATCCGACCAGCCTCTACATCTATCCGGAATCGCAAGACATCGTCGCCGTGGGGCGGGGCGTGCGCGGAGCCTATTGGAACGCGACATGCCTGCGGGCCATAGGCCGGCCGAAATTCTGGCCGCGGGCGTCGCTGGAGCCGGCCATCGCCCAATACAAGAAGAAGTATCCGGCGCCGCCGCCGAAGCCGCTGCCGATCTGCCGGTAGGGCGGGGCCGATCGATGCGCAAGATGTGCCGCCCAGCAGCGAAGATGCCGTTTGGCGTTCCGGGCGAGGGAGCCGATAATCCGCACCATGCAGAGAGCTGATTCCTTGCTTGTCAGATTGGCGCTTGCAACCGTCTTCCTCGCCGGCTTGTCCGCCGCTGCGATCGGGCTCTTGCCGCCTGGCGGGGTACCGGCGGCTCATGCCCAGCAGCTCAATGCGCCGCCCTGGCTGATGCGCCATGTGGGGACGGGCGCGGGCCAGATCGCGCCGGTGGTGCTCTACCGGGCGCGCTCCCTCTACTTCCAGCAGCTCCAGGGCGGCAAGATCCGAAACGGATGCTATTTCGCCATGGATGCGACACGGCCCTCCGGCGTCGGGAAGAATGGGCGCTTCTACATCATTTGCGAGCGGAACCAGGTCTTCAAGGTCATGTCCTCGGGCCATGGCAACGGGCGGAATCTCGGCCGGCTCGGCAATTTCGCCAACGGGCGGGAGTGCGCGAAGAACTTCTCCAACGCGCAGGATTCAAAACTGACCGCGGGCGGCCCCTATCTCACTGCGGAGCTGAAGGATTCCTTCAAGGGCTACTACAAGGCGAACGGCAAGACCCAGCCTCTGGTGCGGACCTTCATTCAGTTCGAGGGCATGGGGGAAGCGGCGAACGCGCGGCCGCGGGAGATCGGCGGGCATGCCTCGGTCACGCTGCACTGGCAGTGCCGGATGAAGGTGCCGGGCAACCAGTATGCCGATAAGGAGGGGTTCGTGCCCTATGGCTCGTTCGTGAATTACACCGGTGGGCGGAGCAACGGCTGCACCAGCTGGTCCTGGGAGGATGCCCAGGACATCAAGGAGCTGGTCCGCAACAACCCGACCACTCTCTACATCTACCCGGAGTCCCGGGATATCGCCGCGGTGGCGGGCGGCACGAACGGCGCCTATTGGAATGCGGCCTGCCTCCGGTCGATCGGCAAGCCGAAGTTCTGGCCGAAGGAGCAGCTCGAGCCCGTCATCCAGCGCTGGAAGGCGTCGCTGCCCAAGGGGCCGCCGCCGAAACCTCTCCCCATCTGCCGCTAGACACGGCCCTCCATCAGGTCAAAGGAGCGATGCCATGCCGTTCGAAGGAAGCTGCCATTGCGGCGCGGTGACGTTCTCAGTCGATGCGGATGCGCCGACATCGGCGAAGAGCTGCAACTGCTCTCATTGCCGGCGCAAGGGATTCCTCTGGGCGTTCTTCCCGCGAGAGGTCTTCGGCCTCAAGAGCGGCGAGGATGTGCTGACATCCTACGGCTTCGGGCGGCGGATCATCGATCATGTCTTCTGTTCGCGTTGCGGCACTCAGGCTTTTGCCCTGGGGACGGCGCCCGGTGGCGCGGAGACGGCGGCCATCAATCTCCGATGCGTTCCGGATATCGATCTCGATGCGCTCAAGATCGAGCGCGTGGACGGCGCGCGGTATTAAGGTGGGACCGGCCCTTCCGGGTCTCGCCTAAAGCCCCATCTCTGTCAGGCCGGGGTGATCGTCCGGGCGCGGTCCGAGGGGCCAATGGAACAGTCGTTCCGTCTCGACAATCGGCAAATCGTTGACGCTGGCCTCCCGCCGCCGCATCAGCCCCGCCTCGTCGAATTCCCACTGCTCGTTGCCGTAGCAGCGGAACCACTGGCCGCCCGCGTCGCAGCATTCGTAGACGAAGCGGACGGCGATGCGGTTTTCGGTGAAGGCCCAGACCTCCTTGATGAGCCGGTATTCGCGCTCGCGCTGCCATTTCCGGGTCAGAAATTCCACGATTGCCGCGCGGCCGGAGAAAAACTCCGCGCGGTTCCGCCAGCGGCTGTCCTCGGTGTAGGCGAGGGAGACCCTCTCGGGATCGCGTGTGTTCCAGGCGTCTTCAGCCTTGCGGGCCTTCTCGGCTGCGGTTTGGGCGGTGAAGGGCGGCAGTGGCGGGCGGGACGACAAGAGCGGCTCCTATTTGCACCGTTCGTTTGGATCTTCACCGAGTAGCGCAGACGGGGGACGTTCCGGCAAGTGGCGATGAAGCTTCAGCGGCGGGTCTCGATCTCGACCTCGAAGTTCAGGCTCGAGCTGACGACGGGTCCGAAGAACCCGCCCGACACGGGCATGGTGTCGGCCTGTTCAGGACCGGCGCAAATGCCGACGTGACCGTCGGCGACCATCACACCATGGGTGGGGTCGAAGCCGTACCAGCCGGCGCCGGGAAGATAGGCTTCCGGCCATGCATGGAGATAGCGCTTCCCATCCGCCGTCTCCGCATGAGCCTGATAGCCGCTCACGAAGCGGGCGGGGATGTTGAGGCACCGGCAGGCGGCGATGAAAAGCACGGCAAGATCGCGGCAGGCGCCGCGACCGATGGCCAGGGTCTCGGCTGCCGATTGGGCTGCGCCCTCGGCACGGATCTTCCGGTCGGTCCTTCTGTAAAGCGTGGTGTTCAGATGCTGCAGAAAGGCGAGGGCGCCTGAGTCGCATTCCGTCGCGAGCTCTCGGGCGAAGGCCTGGACCGTCTCGTCTTCCGGCGTGGCCGGGAGGTAAGGCGTTATGTCCTCCTCCGAGCGCCACGCGACGGCTCCGGCCAGGGCAGAAGGGGCAGCACTGTCCCGTCGAGAGAGGCCGGCTGACGGGTCTCCGCCTCGAACAGGCTCTCGATATAGAGCCGATCCGAAGCGCCTTCGAAGGTGATCTGGGTCGTACGATTGCCGAAAGCGTCGACCATCGTCTTCCGGCTCGCGGGCGCAGGCTCGACGATCAGTTCCTGCTTCACGTCGCGAACGGTCTCGCCGCGCGGCGTCAGGCGGAGGGTATGCTGCCCGAAGCTGACGGGGGCGGAATAGCGGTATTCCGTGGTGTGGCGGACTTTGAAGTGCATGGAGAGCTGTTGGGGAGAAACCGTCTGGAAGGGGCGCATGGCGAATGCGCCAGCCCAACCTTGATAACAGAGTTTTCCGTTCGGGGCGTAGTTTCGTTCTCTTCGCCTCGAAGCGGTAAGCGGATGAACCGCTCAGGCTTCCAGGTTGCGGAGCTGAGAGGCCGTGCGGCCCAGTCGGCGGCGGAGCAGGGTGCGCAGGGTCACCCCATCGGCATAGCCGACCTTCTCGGCGATCGCCTCGACGCTGTCGCTGCTGGTGCGCAACAGATGCACGGCGCGCTCGACGCGGAGGTCGTGGACGAAATTCAGCGGCGTCTTGCCGAGCACCGACTTGAGGCGCCGGGCGAGGGTTCGCCGGCTCGTGCCGAGAGCCTCTTCGGCCGCCTGGAGGGAGAAGCCCTGGTCGAGATTGTCCCGTGCCCATTGCTCGAAGCGTTCGACGAGGGGGTCGCTATGGGCGAGGTGATCGGGGATCGCATAGCCCGTCTGGGAGGGCCGCGGATCGATCATCAGATAGCGGGCGGTGGTCGCGGCGAGGGCAGGGCTCGCCTGGCGCACGAGCCAGAGGCCGAGATCGAAATGGGCCAGCACCGCACCCGCCGTCACGATGCCGTCGCCGACGACAAGCATCTGGCGGTCGTCGAGCACGATCTCCGGGTAGCGGGACCGGAAAAACGGCCCCAACCACCAGCTCGTCGTCGCGATCTTGCCATCGAGCAGACCGCTCTCGGCGAGCACGAATGTGCCGGTGCAGGCTGCGGCGACGATCGCGCCGTCCTGCTTGAGCGCCCGCAGCAGTTCGCCCGCTTTCGCGATGTCGCGATGGGTCAGGGCCTGGGCCAAGCCTTCGGGCGTCTTCGCGCCGATGGCCGGCACGACGATGATGCGGGCCTGGCGGTCGTCGGAGCAGAGACTGGTGGAGAGCTTATGGCCATTGGCGGTGCGGGTATTCCGCCGGAGGGAGATCACCCGCGGCTCGATTGCCGGGCCGCCGACGTCTGCGCTCAGCTCCGACGCGGTGGCCAGAGTGTCCTGAAGGGCGGCGAGGCCGGTATCGAAGACGCCGTCCAAGGCCAGAATATCGACAATCATGAGATCTCCCAGAGTGTGGCAAGAACAATACCAAATATGTCGATACTGCCAAGTGTGGATGGGGGCCGCGCCCGATAGGAATGGGTGGTTCAATCCCGCAACACTAGGAGTCCACCATGGTCAAGCTCGCCCTCTATGTCCGCCTCGAGGCCAAGCCGGGGCAGGAAGCCGCCCTGAAGTCCTTCCTCGAAAGCGCGCTGCCGCTCGCCGAAGAAGAGGAGGCCACGCCCGTCTGGTTCGCGCTGCAGTTCGGTCCCAGCACGTTCGGCGTCTTCGATGCCTTCGCGAACGAGGAGGGACGTCAGGCTCACCTGGAAGGCAAGATCGCGGCCGCTCTCATGGAGAATGCCGAGACCCTGCTCGCAGAGGCACCGGTGATCGAAAAGGTCGATCTCCTTGCCGCCAAGGTCGTCGCCTAGCGGACCTTTGAAACCAAAAGCGGTGCGCGGCTTCCGGCCGTGTACCGCCTTTGCGACTTGTGCCGTTCCGTATTATGTAATAATAGAAGTTACATGATACGGAACAGCAAACTGTCGGGCGTGCTCCACGTGCTTCTGCATATGGCGGAGCTCGACGGGCCGGCGACCTCCGAGATGCTGGCGAAGGCCATGTGCACGAACCCCGTGGTCGTTCGCCGGACTCTCGGCGGGCTTCGCGATGCCGGATACGTCCGATCGGAGAAGGGGCACGGGGGCGGATGGTGCATCGCCCGGCCGCTGACCGAGATCACCCTCCTCGACATCTATCGCGCGCTCGGCGCGCCGCCGCTCTTCGCCATGGGCAACCGGACGGAGTCGCCCGGCTGTGCCGTGGAGCAGGCCGTGAATGCGGCCCTCGACGAGAGCTTCAGGGAGGCGGAAGCGCTCCTTCTGACGCGCTTGGGAGAGGTGACGCTCGCCGCGCTGAGCGAGGACTTTCATGCCCGCGTCGCGGGCCGTCACCAAACCTGGGATCTGGAGAAGGCGCATGGTTGACCGGGATGGGGCCGCCGCTCACAAGGCGGACGGTGCAGGAAACGACATGTCCATGGAGGCGATCGTCGCCCGGTTTTCCGATCCGGAAGCCATCGCCGGATATGAAGAGGGGCCGGTGCGCTACGTCCCCGGTCTTGCCGACCTTCACCGCATGACCGGCGTGCTCCTGGCCGAATATGCCCCAGACGATGCGCGCATCCTTGTGCTCGGCGCAGGCGGAGGGATGGAGCTGAAAGCGCTCGCCGACGCCCGCCCCGGCTGGACCTTTGTGGGTGTCGATCCGGCTCGCGCCATGCTCGATCTGGCGGAGCGGAAGCTGGGGCCATCGGCGGAGCGCGTCGCGTTCGTTCACGGCTATATCGACGATGCGCCGGAAGGCCCGTTCGACGGTGCCGTCTGTCTGCTGACCCTGCACTTTCTCGATGCACAGGAACGCACCCGCACCGCCGGCGAGATCCGGCGCCGGCTGAAGCCCGGGGCGCCGTTCGTTGCGGCTCATGTGAGCTGCCCGCAAGCGGCGGACGAGCAGCAGCGTTGGCTGTCCCGCTACGCGGCCTTCGCGGTTGCCGCCGGGGAGGAGCCTGAGCGCGCCGAAAAGTGGCGCTCCGTGACGGCTGCAAACCGGAACTTGATGCTCAGCCCGGAGGAGAACGTGGCGATCCTCGAAGCCGCGAGGTTTTCCGACGTTGCGCAGTTCTATGCCGCGTTCACCTGGCGGGGCTGGGTCGCCTACGCTTGAGCCCGCGCGGGACTAGTTTTCGTCTCCCTGTTTCCGCTTCTCCTCCGTCTCGTCTTCCTGGGCACTGCTGCCGGGAATCCATCCGGTGGGTAGCGGCTCCGCTTCCGTGGTTTGGCCACGGGTCTTCAGGAGCGAGAGCAGGATCGAACCGCCGATCAGGATCACGGTCATCAGCAGGGCCCACTCGGTGGGGATGAACTTCCCGCCATAGAGATAGTTGGCGATCATCTTGAAGCCGATCACCAGCAGCACGAGGGAGAGGCCGTATTTCAGATAGACGAAGCGCGGCACGATTCCGGCAAGTGCGAAATAGAGCGCCCGCAGACCCAGAATCGCGAAGACGTTGGACGTGTAGACGATGAAGGGATCGGTGGTGATGGCGATGATCGCCGGGATGGAATCCACGGCGAAGATGAGATCGGTAACCTCGATAAGGACGAGCACCAGGAAGAGGGGCGTGAGGTAGAGCGCGCCGTCCTGGCGGACGAAGAAATGCTTGCCGTGGTAGCGGTCGGTCAGGCGAAAACGGCTGCGTACAGCGCGGACGATGATGTTGTTCTCAAGATCGGGCTTTTCGTCGGCCACCACGAGCATCTTCACGCCCGTCACGATCAGGAACGCGCCGAACAGCAGGGCCATCCAGGCGAATTCGTGGATCAGTTTCACACCGGCGAAGATGAGGATGCCGCGCATGACGAGCGCGCCGAGAATGCCCCAGAACAGCACCCGGTGCTGATGCTGAGGCGGCACCTGGAAATAGCTGAAGATCAGGACGATGACGAAGATGTTGTCGACGCTGAGCGACTTCTCGATGAAGTAGCCGGTCAGGAAGTCGATGCCGTCCTCGTTGCTGCGCAGCCAGAAAAGCCCAGCGCCGAAAATAAGCGCCAGCACGATGTAGAACAGGCTGAGCTTCATGGCCTCGGCGACCTTGATCTCGCGCTCCTTGCGGTGGAGCACGCCGAGATCGAACGCCAGCAGCGCCAGAACGAAGATGTTGAAGGCGACCCAGAGCCAGATGCTCGATTCCATTGAGATGCTTTCGCTTCAATGCTCCCGAACGGGAGGAGAAATGATGGAAGTGGGCGAGGCGGGCGGCCCCTTCAAGGCTGGCCCGTGCGATCGGCACCGTCGGCTCGATACTATCCCCCGGCGTGCCGCCCCATGCGGCCGTCTGTTCGCCCCATGGCGTCCGTTACGGGCAACCTCTTCTCACGGTTGGGGCCATTATGTCCATTCGCCCTATAAATCCGGTGTCGCGGCCCACGACGCCGGCCTTGCTTTTTTCGCTCCGTTCGCGCGTTCTTTCGGCGTAAACTGGGGCAATATTTCGAAGATTTTTCGATTGTAGCTCGTCAGGCGGCGTGACGGCTCGTTTTGCGTGGGAGCCGGGGGTGCATCAGCAGACACGATTGGGGCGTGCGTGGGGCGCTGCGCCGGATCCGTCCGGCGGACGGTGCGCGCGTCGCGGCTGGGCCGTGCTGGTGCTCGCCCTGGCGATGCTTACGGGCTGTGCCGGCCGGCCGGGTCCGGAGGTCCTCGCGCCGGTTGCCGTCTCGGTGCCGGAAGCGCAAACGATCACGGTCTATGTGGCGACGACGCGGGCGCGTGCTGCGGAGGACAGCAATGTCTTCACCTCTCAGCCCGGCCGCGGCTTGAACTACGCCGCTTTCAAGATCTCCATTCCCCCGACCCATAAGCCGGGCGCGATCGAATGGCCCAAGGGGGCAGGCGATCCCGCGCGAGATTTCGTGGTCGTCGAGCAGCAGCGTCTCGACCGGGCGAGCTTTCAGCGGTTGACCCTGGCGGAGACCCGCGAGCGCGGTCTGCGGCGTTACGGCGTGTTCGTGCACGGCTACAACAACAACTTCCAGGAGGCGCTCTTCCGTGTCGCGCAGATGGCCCAGGATTCGGGCCATCACGGGACCACCGTGCTGTTCGACTGGCCGTCGGCGGCGAAGGTGGCGGGCTATGTGACCGACAAGGATAACGCGACCTATTCACGCGACGGGCTGGTCGACACGCTGACCCTGCTGGCAAGGCAGCCGGGCACGAACGAGGTGACGCTGTTCGGGCACAGCATGGGCGGCTGGCTGACGGTGGAGTCCGTACGCCAATTGCGGCTGATGGGCCGCAACGACGTGATCGCGAAGCTCAACGTCATCCTGGCGGCGCCGGACATCGATGTGCCGGTGTTCATGTCCCAGCTCGAGGTGATCGGTCCGCTGAAGCCGCCGCTCACCGTCCTCGTGTCGCGGGACGACAAGGCGCTCGGCTTCTCCCGCCGCATTGCCGGGGAGCGGCAGCGCCTAGGGGCGATCGACGTCAACAATCCGCTGGTGCAGGAGGCGGCTGCGAGGGGGCACGTTCAGGTGGTCGATATCTCGAGCGTTGCGGCGACCAGCGGTATGAACCACGACCGCTACGTGGAGTTCGTCGCGCTCTATCCGAGCATTCGAGGTCAGGCCCAGGCCAGCACCGCGCGCTCGTCGGGAGCGTTCGTGTTCAACGATCTGGCGAGCAAGGTCCCCAACCCCTTCACGCCGGCGCAGGCCGCCGCGACCCATTAGGCGCTTGCCCTCCCTGGGGAGCTTTGCTCATTTCTCTGAGACGAGAAGGGACTCGAAGCCTGCGAAGATCATCCGCTTGCCGTCGAAGGGCATCGGGTTGGTCTCGGGCTTGACCCGGTCGTCGGTTTTCATCAGGCCCTGCATCTTTTCCATTGCCGCGTCTCTCGTCCCGCGATCCGGCCACTCGATCCAGCCGAAGGCGATGGCCTCATCCGGCTTCGCCTGAACCGCCTTTTTAAAGTCGGTCAGCGTCCCGTCAGGCACATCGGCCCCCCAGCATTCGCGCACGTGGAGGGCGCCAAGTTCGACGAAGACCCCGCCGATCTTCCTGGCGTGTTCGATGAACTCGGATTTGTTGCTGGCAGGGACCGGCACAACGAAACCGTCGATGAATGTCATGATGCTCCTCCACCTGCGGCGGTCTTTTCCATGGATTGTCCGGATCCGGTATCGAAGTCCGAAAGCTGCGATCGGTAAGCGCGTGCGAAGGCGGGTCTTTCCTCGCCCCGCGCGCGATAGGCGACGAGGGACGGAAACTCGGACAGCAACTCAGTGTGATCGAGGCCGCGAAGGACCGTCACCATGGCGATATCCGCCACCGTGAAGCGGTCCTCCAGCCATTCCCGATCGCCCAGCGAGTCCGCCACGCGGGAGAGCTTTGCGCGTGCCGCGTCCATCGCGCTGGGCCGGCGGAGCGGCGCCCAGTCCTCGTTCGCGTTGAACAGGTTCACGGAGACAAGCTCCATGACCGAGGGTTCGACGGAATTGAAGGCCGCGAGGAGCCAGCTCATGGAGCGGGCGCGCCGCTGCGGATTGCGGGGGAGGAGGCGCTCGTCCTTTTCGCCGATGTGGAGGAGGATCGCGCCGCTTTCGAACATGTGAAGGTCGCCTTCGCGATAGGCCGGGACCTGGCCGAAAGGTTGCTCCAGGAAGTAGTCTGCCGGCCGTGGCTCGGCGGCATGAAACAGGCGCGTCCGATAGGGGAGGCCGATTTCTTCCAGCGCCCAGCGGGGCCTCAGGCATCGGACATAGCCCTTGGCGAAGTCGGGGACCCACGAGAATGCCGTTATCTCGATCGGCGGCTCGGTGCTGGCATTCATCACGACAATCCTCCCATTTGAATGTCTGAACGTGGCGGCTCAGGGGTGAGCCCGACCGAACAGCAGAGCGATGTAGCGCTTGAGCTGGGCGATGGCATCGATGAGTGGCGCGGCGTCGTTCTCGGCCTTCGCCATGACAAAGCCGCCCTGGAAGACGGTGTGGGTATAGATCGCGAGGCTCTCGGCGGTGACCCCGGCAGGGGCGCCGTGGCTCTCGATGGCGGCACGGAAGTCCTCAGTCAGCGGCTCGACCAGTGCGCGGATCGTGGCGCCGCATGCGTCCCTGATCGGCGCGCTCGACGCGAACACCTCCTGCACGAGAGTGCCCGCGAAGCAGGTCGCCACGTCCAGGGGGGCTTTAGCGATCTCGGCGCGAAAATCGAGATAGGCGAAGATGCGATCAAGCGGATCGGAGAGACGCGTATCGCCGCCTTCGGCAAAGAACGGGCCTATCACCTCAACCCAGTGTTTCGCCGCTGCAACGCCGAGCGCTTCTTTCGACGGGAAGTGATGGAAGAAAGCGCCCTTGGTGACCCCGGCGCTGGAGCAAAGCTCGTCGACGGTCGTTGCCGCCCAGCCCTGTCGGCGCACCAACTTGATGGCTGCGTCCAGCAAGGCCCGTCGGGCCTGGCCGCGTGGCGGCGAAGGAGTGAGCTGGTGAGAGACTGGTGTCGCGTTCGTCATGGAATATAACAAACCAACCAGTTGGTATGGAGTCAAGCGGGAAAGCCCGGGCTTGTGCGCGAGGGGGAAAGCGCCTTCTCATGGCGCGTGCGATTATTGGGTCTGGCTGTTTGGAGGCGGAAGCGGCGAACTTCCGGAATAGATGAACGACAGGATCGATAGCATTTGGCCGGCTCTCTCCTATGCGGCCGAGCACGAGACGTATGACGCTCTGCATCTCATGACGCAGATCGTGGGCAAGATCCGCCTGGCACGCACCCCATGGATCAATCATAGCTGGCACGTCACGCTCTATCTCAGCGCCGTGGGACTTTCGACCGGGCCGAACTCCTATCCGCAAGGCGCGTTCGATCTCGAATTCGACTTGATCCGGCACAGGCTGTCGCTGCGGACCAGCGACGGAGGCCACGACGATATCCCTCTCAACGCCCCGACCATCGCGGATTTTCATGCTGCGGTTGTCGAGATGCTCGCCAATGCGGGGATCGCGGTGGAGTTCGATGGCGTGCCGAACGAGCTGCCCGACGCAGTGCCTTTCGCCGAGGACGACCGGCCGCGCCGCTACGATCCGGATGCCGCCCACAGGCTCTGGCGCGTGTGGTTGAAGACCGGAGAGGTCTTCACGCGTTTCCGTTCCGGCTTCATCGGCAAGGTGAGCCCGGTGCATTTCTTCTGGGGAAGCTTCGACCTTGCGGTGACGCGCTTCTCGGGCCGGCCGGCGCCGCTCCATCCCGGCGGAGTGCCGAACCTGCCGGACGATGTTGCGCAGGAAGCATACTCACACGAGGTGTCGAGCGCGGGGTTCTGGTCGGGCGGGCCGACCGCGCCTTTCCCACTCTTCTATTCCTACGCCTATCCGGAGCCGCCCGGCTTTCGGGAGGCGAAGGGGTTGCCGGACGGAGCCGGGTTCGACGGCGAGATGGGTGAGTACGTCATGCCTTACGAGGCGGTGCGAACGGCGGCCGATCCGGATACTGCGTTGCTTCAGTTCCTCCAGCAGACCTATGCAGCGGCCGCCGACGGAGCCCGCTGGGACCGGGCGGCGCTCGAATGCGAGATCGGTCGGCCCGGAGTGGTGCGGCCGGTCTGAACGGCGAGTTGGTTGATCCGCGCTATGGCGCTGGGCGTTTGCTATCTAGCCGCGCTCGGTCGCCAGCGGCCAGATTGATCGGCGCGAGTGTCAGAACATTAACGGAGGGCGCGTAGGGTCCCGCAGGGGCTCAAGCAGATGTTTCTCGCACTTCTTATTGCCGGGACGGTTTTCGCCGTACTCAGCCTGCCGGGCTGGCTGTTCGTTGCTGGCCGGAACTGCGGACTCGCGGTCTATATTGCAGCCGGCTTCTGCAGTCAGGCAGCGGTTGCCTTGCTCACTGCTCTTGTCGCGCTTGTGACCCCTGGCCAGCTTCCGATTCTTGCCGCGCTTCTCGCTGCCTTGGCACTCGGTGTGGCCGCCTTCTTCCTGCGCTCACCTCCGGCTGAATGGCTCTGGCCTCGGATTGATCCGTGGGCTTTTCCGGTTGCCGTTTGCGCCACCTTCGCGACGGCTCTCATTATCCAGAGCGCGGTGAATTTTGACGGCGGGGATCTTGTGGTGAGGGCATTCTTCAATGCGGATGGCTTCAAACACATCGCCCATGTCCGATCGCTTGCAAGCTTCGGCCTGCCTGCGCGGGATATTTTCACAACAGATGCACCGCTCGCATACTATTGGTTCGCGCATATCCCGCCAGCAGTTGGCGCTGCGCTGTCGGACGATGCTGCGCGGTCGCTGGTCGCAAGCGACCTGTTGCAGACTTTTGCGTTTTGGATCCTAGTCTATGGCTTGGTTCGGGCAGCTGGTGCGACGGGTCCGTGGGCGGCGTTCTTCACGTTGATCGGATGGCTGTCGCCTTCCTTTGATGGCCTGCTGGCGCTCATCGCGAGCGGGTTCGATGTTTCGGCAGCGGCGACTCAACTCAATATCGAAGGGCTTGGTAGTCCCTTATTGAACGGTTCGACTCTGTTCCGGCTGAATCTCTACATTCCGCAGCATCAGTTCGTGATCGCAGGTCTATTGAGCTGGGGATTGCTACAGACGGTTCGCGCTTGGCCACGACAAAAAGCTGCAAAGCTTCTGTCTCTGGCGCCGATCGCTGCAGCCTGCGCGATCTCAATTTTAGCCGGGCTTGCGGCGCTTGCCGTGTATGCGGTCACGCGCCTTCTCGATCGTCGAGACTTCATGTTGCGGCGGCTGGGCGAGGTTCTGATAGTGTGGGCTTTCGCACTCACCTTGCCGCTGCTCCTCGGCGTGATTGGATTCGATCCGAGTGATAGCG
Organism: Methyloligella halotolerans; assembly: GCF_001708935.1. GTDB lineage: Bacteria > Pseudomonadota > Alphaproteobacteria > Rhizobiales > Methyloligellaceae > Methyloligella > Methyloligella halotolerans. The sequence goes on along the minus strand of NZ_MASI01000007.1, from coordinate 76,935 downwards.
GGCTAACGAGTCCGCTTGCCGCGAGCAAGCCGTTCGCGCACCGCGCTGCCGTCCGCTTCCTGCTTGCGTGGCCCGGACTGCTCCTGGTTTATGGCACGGGGCTGGTCGGACTTTACGGGCTTCTAACCCGGTGGCGCCTTCGTCCGATTCCCGAAGACGAGAAGCCAGTTTTCAGGTTTGCCTTGGCGCTGTGCGCTGTGGGGCTCACGGGACTTCTGCTTTCCAGTCTCATCAATCATCAGCGCTTGGCTCTGGAATGGCAGCTCCGAGTGAGCTTCATGGCATGGGTCGGACTTGCGATCGCTTGTGCATGGCTGGTGCAGAGGGATGATGCTGGATGTCGAATCCGCAGCCGTGGGCTGGCGTGGTTCGCGAGTCCGCTTTTGCTTGTTGGGCTGATCACTCCTGTTCTCGATGCCTCATGGCATGCGTGGTCCACCGACCGCTGGACCGTCCGTATCCCCGGCGATGACCTCAAGGTCCTCAAGGCGATTGCTCGCTCGACACCTCTGGACGCGGTGGTCCTGCAAAAGCCGGAACGCCCATTTCTGCTTGGCGGCGAGGATGTGTGGGTTCCTGTCGTGTCTGGACGGCGGGTTTTCGCTTCAGACCGGGCGACGGACTGGAACGCGCAAGAGCTTCGTTACGATCAAGCGACGGCCTATTTTGAGGGGGTAGGTCCTCTTCCAGAGGGTGGCTATGACTATCTCTATCTCAGCCGAAAGCTTCATCCGGAAAGCTACTCAGAGCTGCGCGAAGAGCTCGAGAACGATCCCGTGTGGCGGTCTGAGGTGTGCCTGCCGGACGCCTGCCTGTTCGCAAAAAGCGGTTAGCATTCTGCGTCATTGATCCTCTGGCAGCCTACACTGGCAACGATCAGCAACAGATCGCTTGCAAGCGCCATCAGACGTATTGGCGTCCACCGTTAGTAGCGCGGCGGCGTCCTTGATCATGCCAGGCCGCAATACCGTGCCTGCGGCTTCTCGACCAGGTCCGTAGCACTCTTAGGCTGCACATTATTGCGTCACACGCGTGTCTTGTATCCCGCCTGATCTCTCCCAATTGCAGTTGGCCAGTTCGCTCGACATTCGTCGGCTCTGCGGCATCCCTGCATAAGAGGAGAGTTCCCATGCCATTTGTCACCACGAAGGACGGCGTCGAGATTTTCTACAAGGACTGGGGGCAGGGACAGCCCATCGTGTTCAGTCATGGCTGGCCGCTCTCCGCGGACGACTGGGACCCCCAGCTGATGTTCTTCCTGGAGAAGGGGTATCGCGTCATCGCCCATGACCGGCGAGGCCATGGCCGCTCCAGCCAAGTCGATAGCGGCCATGACATGGACCATTATGCCGACGACCTGGCGGCGCTGACGGAGCATCTCGATCTGAAAGACGCCTTCCATGTGGGCCATTCGACGGGCGGCGGCGAGGTGGTGCACTACATCGCCCGTGACGGCGACGGGCGCGTCGCGAAGGCCGCGATCATCTCCGCTGTGCCGCCGCTGATGGTGAAGACCGACGCGAACCCGGAAGGGCTGCCGAAATCGGTGTTCGACGATCTTCAGAAGCAGCTCGCCGACAACCGCGCGAAGTTCTACTACGACCTGCCGGCGGGTCCGTTCTATGGCTTCAACAGGGACGGGGTGGAAACCATTCCGGGCAATGTCTGGAATTGGTGGCGGCAGGGCATGATGGGCGGCGCCAAGGCCCATTACGATGGCATCGTCGCGTTCTCTCAAACCGACTTCACCGAGGATCTGAAGAAGATCACCGTGCCCATTCTCGTGATCCATAGCGAGGACGATCAGATCGTGCCGTATGTCGCCGCGGGTCCGAAATCGGCCGAGCTCCTACAGAACGCGACGTTCAAGAGCTACAAAGATTTCCCTCACGGGATGATCACGACCCAGGCCGACGTCATCAACGCCGACCTGTTGGCCTTCTTCGAGGGCTAGCACGGGGCGCGGCGCTCCGGCAGCGGTCGGTTCCCGTGCCCCGCTTCGGATATAGGTAGGCTCGTTCGGGCGCACGAATTCGCTTGCCTGTTCTTTGCAGCCATGCTTACTTTACATCATAAAGTACTTGGAGGGGATCCAATGCGCGATTATGAAAAGGCTTTGTCCGATATCGCCGACATTCGCAGCAAGGTGGCGGCAAGTACGACCTTCAAAGGTCTGGGGCCCGCTGCCCTGGGCATCACGGGTTTGATGGCGCTGGCCATGGGGATCGGCCAAAGCCTCTTTCTCACCGATCCGCTCGATGTGCCCCTGATGTTCTTCGGCGGGTGGGTCGTCATCGCAGTGATAAGTGTGGCGTTGATCGGTGCTGAGATGGTGGTTCGCTCCCGGCGCGAGCATGGTGGTCTTGCCGATTCCATGATCCTCAACGCCGTGCATCAGTTTCTGCCGGCGGGAGCCGCTGGGGCTGCAATCTGCGCCATCTTTCTGAGGTTCGCGCCGGACAATGTCTGGATGCTGCCTGGCCTTTGGGAGATGTTGGTGAGCCTCGGCCTGTTTGCGGCGCTTCCGTCGCTGCCGCGCAGTGTCGCGATTGCCGGGGCATGGTACTTCGTCAGCGGGTGCGCCGTTCTCATGTGGGCGGCGGGCGATGAGTCGCTGTCTCCCCTGATGATGGGGATTCCCTTCGCCGTCGGCCAGCTGCTGCTCGCGGCGATCATCTATCAGAGCTATGGAGAAACCGATGTCTCGTGAGCGTTCCGCGCCGTATGCCTATGACGGGCTGGACCGGGTCATACATGAGAAGGCGCGGCTTGGCATTCTGACATCGCTGATCGGACACCCGAAGGGACTGAGCTTCGCTGATCTGAAGAGGCTTTGCGGCCTCACCGACGGCAATCTCTCGCGTCACCTCCAGGTGCTGGAAGAGACCGGACTGGTGCGGATCGACAAACGCTTCGAGGGCAAGCGTCCGCTCACCACTTGCCGCCTTACGCCTGCGGGGCGCGAGCGCTTTCTCGATTATGTCGCCGAGCTGGAGCGGGTGGTGCGGGACGCCGCGGATGTGAGCGCTCGCGTGGGAAGCGAACCGATGTTGAAACCCAGAGGCGCCTAGCCGCCTCTTTTTTTGTCAGGAGACTTTACAATGCAAAGTGCACTGCAGGGCAGAATTCATATCGGCGTTATCATGGACGGAAACGGGCGCTGGGCTGAGGAGCAGGGGTTGCCGCGCAGCCTAGGTCATCAGGCGGGCGTTCGGGCTGTGCGATCCGTCATCGAAGCCGCACTCGAGGCCGGCGTCGGCACGCTGACCCTCTACGCGTTCTCAAGCGACAACTGGTGCCGACCCAGGGCTGAGATCGCGGTTCTAATGCGTCTCCTGCAGAGCTATCTCGATCGAGAGGTGGCCAGTCTCAAAGGGCAGGACATCAGGCTCTCCTTTATTGGGCGGCGAGAGCGCCTGGCACGCACCCTGCTGGACCGGATCACCTGGGCGGAAGGTGCGACCGCCGAATGCGAGGGGATGCATCTTCGTGTTGCCGTCGATTATTCGGGGCGGGACGCGATCCAGATGGCGGCGCGACAGGCCGACGCCGTAATGAGTCGGGCCGCATTCGGTCGGCTCGTAACGGGTGACGGCGCGCCGGATGTGGATCTCCTGATCCGCACGGGGGGCGAGAAGCGGTTGAGCGATTTCCTGCTCTGGGAGTGCGCCTATGCGGAGCTGCTCTTCACCGACTGCATGTGGCCGGATTTCGGACCCGATGCGTTGAACGCAGCGCTCGCCGAGTTCGGCAGGCGACAGCGGCGATTCGGTGGGTTGGCGCCCGACGCTCAAGCCGCCTGACCGGCTTCCCTCGCGGGGTTCCTTCTCCTCCCACCTCGATTTTCGCTGGGGGCGAATTCCATGCGCGTGCTTCTCGTCAACATTCCTCATCCGTCCATCGGCAGCCGGATTCCCGACGATCATCTGCCGCCGTTGGGTCTGCTCTCCATCGGCGGGCCGCTGATCGACGACGGTCATGATGTACAGCTGATCGACGGGGAGTTCGGACCGATGCCCGTAGAAGAGCTCGTCGACCGTATTGTGGACGGGGAGCCGCAAGCGGTTCTGTTCGGGCACTCCGGCTCCACGTCCGGACATCCCGTCATCACCGCCGTGGCTGCCAGGGTGCGGGCCCGTCTGCCCGACGTCGCCATCATCTATGGCGGGGTCTTCCCGACCTATCACTGGCACGAGATCCTGCACACCGAACCCTGGGTGACCGCGGTGGTCCGGGGTGAGGGGGAGGAGACCGCCCGCCGCCTCATCGGCGCTCTAGAGGCTGGCGACTCCCTGGCCGGTATTGCCGGCATCGCCTATCGCGGCCCGATCGGTCCGTGTGCCACGGTTCCTGCACCTGTGATCCGCGACCTGGATGCTTACCGCGTGGGCTGGGAACTCATCCATCATCCGCACTACAGTTATTGGGGCGGGCTTCGGGCGGTGGTGGTGCAGTTCTCCCGCGACTGCCCTCATCTCTGCAATTACTGCGGCCAGCGAGGTTTCTGGACGCGATGGCGTCACCGGGATCCAGTCAGTTTCGCGAAGGAAATCGCCAGGCTGCACCGGGAGCATGGGGTCAAGGTCTTCAATTTCGCCGATGAGAATCCGACCGTGTCGAAGAAGGCCTGGAAGGCCTTTCTCGAGGCGCTGATCGCTGAGGAGGTCGATGTGATCCTGGTGGGCTCGACGCGGGCTGACGACATCGTGCGCGATGCGGATATCCTCCACCTCTACAAGAAGGCGGGCTGGCAGCGCTTCCTGCTCGGGATGGAGACGACCGACGCCAAGACGATCGAGCTCATCCGCAAAGGGGCCGCGACATCGACCGATCGTGAAGCCATCCGCCTGATGCGCGAACACGGCATTCTATCGATGGCGACCTGGGTGGTCGGCTTCGAGGAAGAGACGGACGCCGATCTCTGGCGCGGGCTGAAGCAGTTGCTGTCCTACGACCCCGACCAGATCCAATTGCTCTACGTCACGCCCCACCGCTGGACTCCCTTCTTTCGGATCGCAGAAGAGCGGCGCGTCATCCAGACTGACCGGCGGCGGTGGGACTACAAGCATCAGGTGCTCGCCACCCGCCACCTGCCGGCATGGCGCACGCTGTTATGGGTGAAATTCACAGAGATAGTGCTGCAAGGCCGGCCAAAGGCGCTTTGGCGCACCTATTGTCATCCCGATCCCGGGCTGCGCCACGCCATGCGGTGGTACAGCCAGATGGGGCGCCGGGTGTGGCCCTACGAGATCGTCAATTTCTTTCTGCGGCGCCGGACTAAGAACGGTCCGACGCTCCGAGGCTTCTGGGGGGCGCCTCAGGATCAGGAGGAATATTCGATGGCCGTCACGCGTCCCAGCGCCCCGCGGTTGGTCTGACGTGCGTCATGCCGCGCGCGTTTGGACCGCACGCTCGCGGCGTTTTTCGGCGCGGCCGATGGCGAAGCCGGTCCCTGCCCAGACGAGGGCGACGCCGGCGCCGACGACCATGGCGAAGGTCGGGTCGCCGACGATATCCAGGCCGCGCTTCACCCAACCGCTGACGGCGTCGCCGCCGCGATAGACGACGGTATCGATGAAGTTCTTGGCCTTGTATTTCTCCTCCGGTCCGACGGTAGTGTAGAGCATCTCGCGCCCGGGCCTCACGAGAGCGTATTCGCCGGCGCGGCGGGCGATCATAACCACCGCGAGCACGGCGAAGACCGGCGACAGGGCAAGCCACAGGAAGCCGCCCGCGATGACGACCGGGACAGCGACCAGCAGCACCCCGATGCCGAGCCGGCGCGCGATATGGCCGGTCAGGAAGAGCTGGGTGACGATGGACAAGCTCTGCACGATCGTGTCGATCAGGCCGAAGATCTGGGTCTGGCGGGTCGGATCGGGAAAGTTCTCCGCCACCAGCCGCGCCTGCTCGAAATAGAGGAAGGTGCTGACGCTCGACAGCAGCACGACGAAGACCGCGATGCCCGCCAGGTATCCCGACTTGAAGACCTCCGTCGCGCCAGCGAACGGGTTGCCCCCGAGGGGCTTGCGGCTGTCGTCGGCGAGAGCCGCATCGTCGTCGACGGGGTGCCTGTCGCGCCAGCGATAAAGCAGCATGGCCGCGACGGCGCTTGCGGTCAGGAACACGGCGGAGAGCGCCAGCAGACCCGAGTGGCCGATGGGCACGACGAGAAGCGTGCCCAAGATCGGTCCGGTCAGTCCGCCGAGGCTGGCGCCGCCGGCAATCATGGCGAAGAGCCGCTTAGCTTCCGCGGTGACGAAGATGTCGGCGAGCACGCTCCAGGCGAGTGAGATGGCGATCAGGTTGAAGACCGAGAGCCAGATATAGAATGCCCGCGCCGTCCAGATATCGTCGGGGCGGATGGCCAGCGCTGCGGCGAAGCCAAACAGGTTCAGCACGAAGAAGCCGTAGGCCCAGGGGAGTATTCGGCGGCGGGAGGCGATGGAGGCGAGCCAGCCGAAGAGCGGCATGGCGGCAAGGGTCGCGATGAAAGTGCCGGTGAAGAGCCACTGGAGGTTTTCCACGCCGCCGGCGATGCCCATGGTCTCGCGCACCGGGCGCAGCATGAAGTAGCCGGTGAAGAGCAGGAAGAACATGGCGAGGCCGCCGGCGACGGCCGGGATCTCGCCAGGCTCCAGATTGAGCAGCCTCCCGATGCGGCGACCGGCCGCGCTATCGGCCAAGTGGCCCATGAAATCCCCCGGAACCGGTGGCTAGGCGAAGGTCTCGATCAGCTCTTTCTGCTGCTTCTCGCTCAGCAGCGGGCCGACGCCCGCATGAAGATTATCGGCCTGATGCTTCGGCTTGCTGGTGGCCGGGATCACCGCGGTCACGGCCGGATTGCTGATGGCGAATTTCAGGAAGAGCTGCGCCCAAGAGGTCGCCTCGACCTCCGCGGCCCAGCCGGGTAGGGGCTTGCCCTTCACCTCTGCGAAGAGCCGTCCGTCATCGAAGGCGCGGTTGATCAGGACGGCGATGCCTTTTTCCTTGGCGAGGGGCAGCACGGTCTCGGCAGCTTTCGGCCCATTCACCGAATAGTGGATCTGGATGAAGTCGAGCGGCTCGGCCCGCATGATTTCCTCCATCTCCGAAAGTCCGCCGTCGAGGTAATGGGTAATGCCGACATACTTGGTTGCGCCTTGCTCCTTCAGCTCGCGTGCGTAGGCAAGCTGTGTCTTCCAGTCCCGAAGATTGTGGACCTGAAGAAGCTCGACGTGATCGGTGCGGAGCTTCTTCAGAGAGCCGGCCCATTGGGCCTCGGCCGCCTCGCGGCTATCCGCGGCGATCTTGGTGGCGAGGAAGCAGCGGTCGCGATAGCCGCCATCCTCGAGCAGGGCGCCCAGGGCCGCGTCGGCATTGCCGTAATTGGGCGAGGTGTCGAACACCGTGCCGCCGCCGTCGAAGAATACCTTGATGGTCTCCTTGAGCGCCTCGTATTCGGGCGAGCCGATCTGCACGTTATAGCTGCCGGAGGTGCCGGCGCCGATGACGGGGACCTCCTGGCCGGTCGCGGGGATCGCGCGCTTGCGGAGCGGCTCAGTCGGCGGCTCTGTGGGCTTGACCACCTCAGCCGCCTGCGCGGCGAAACGGGTCTGGGAGCAGAGGAGGAGGCCGCCGGCAGCGATGCTCGCGGCGGTCAGAAACTCTCGGCGGGACTGCATGAAAAAATCGCTCCTTCCGCTGTGTTCGATCTTCCGCAAAACGCGTCAACCCTTCTCCGTCTACGAAGGAGGGAGGCCCATGGTTTTCGAAGAATGCAGCAGAATTGCAGAGAGCCGGGGTCGTCCGCGACTTTGGCGATAGAAGCCGCAACAGGGTGTGGTCTTTCAGGCGGGCCGGCGTCCCGCAATGGTATGTATTTTTCGCGTTTAGATTGCCGATTCTTAACGATTGGCGGCTACGCGGGAAGCCATGACCAGGATGCCTTATCCGATGCCCGAGAGCGAGGAGAACCGCCTCGAGGCGCTCGCCGAGTACCATCAGATCGACACGCCGCCGGAAGAGGAGTTCGACCGGTTGGTGTCGCTTGCTGCCCGGATCTTCCGCGTGCCGATCGCTCTGATTTCGCTTCTGGAACGGGACCGGCAGTTCTTCAAGGCGCGGCTCGGCCTCGACGTTTGTGAGACGGACCGGACCGTCTCGTTCTGCGCCCATGCGATCATGGGGGACGAAATCCTGTTCGTGCCGGACGCGACGAAGGACGAGCGCTTTGCGGCCAACCCGCTTGTTACGGGTCCGCCCTATATCCGCTTCTATGCCGGCAAGCCGCTGCGCGCGCCAAACGGCGAGAATATCGGCACCTTCTGCATCATCGATACGGCCCCGCGAGAGCACTTCACGAACGAAGACCGGAAAAACCTGACCGCTTTGGCGAACCTTGCGATGGACGGGATGGAGATGCGGCGGCTGGAAGCCGCGGAGGTCGTGAATGCGACTCGCTTCGCCAATATCGCCGCCACGTCACCGGATGCGATCATCTGCAATGACGAGGCAGGCCGCGTGACGTTTTGGAACGACTCCGCCGAGAGACTCTTCGGCTATACCGCCAACGAAATGCTCGGGAAAACCGTGGAAGCTCTGGTTCCCGATAGCTGGCGCGAACTCTACGAGGACGAGGTGCGCCGTCTGAGGACGGGGGTTCCGATGACCCTCGCCGATCGCACCATCGAGCTTTCAGTCTTGCGTAAGGACGGAACAGAGTTTCCCGCAGAGGTCTCGCTCTCGACATGGCAGGAGAGCGGCCGGACCAGCGTCGGGGCCATCGTGCGCGATATCACCGAGCGGCGCACCCACGAGCAGAAAATGTTCGAGTTGGCCATGATGGATCAGCTCACGGAAGTGCCGAACCGCAGCGCGTTCATGGACGTCTTGAGCGAGGTGCTGAAGGCCGGGGAACTCGCCACGCTGCTCATGATCGATCTCGACGGTTTCAAGGAGACGAACGACTCCCTCGGCCATTCCGGCGGCGACCTCGTGCTACGGCAAGTGGCGGCCAGGGTGAAGGCGGTCGCCAAGGGCGCCAAGGTTGTGGCACGGCTCGGCGGCGACGAGTTCGTCGTGCTGATGTCGGGGAATTGCATCGGCGAGATCAGAGCCCTGGCTGACGAGATGCTGCAGGCTCTTTGCGACCCATACGTCATTGCCAGAAAGGAAGTGGAGCTTGGCGCCAGCATCGGCATCGCGCTTGCGCCCCGGCACGGCGAGGAGGCGGAAGAGCTGATGAGCGCTGCAGACCTCGCGTTGTATCGGGCGAAGAGCGCGGGCCGGCGCCGCTACGAGTTCTTCCAGCCAACATTCCGCGTGGCCGCCGTAGCCAGACGCATCTTTAGCCGTGAGCTTCGGCGGGCGTTTCAGCGCAACGAATTCGAGCTCTACTATCAGCCCCAGGTCGCCACCCGGACCAAGCAACTTACGGGGGCAGAGGCGCTGCTGCGCTGGAATCACCCGGAGCGGGGACTTCTGCCGCCTGGTGCCTTTCTTGAGGTGTTGAGTGGGAAACCGACGGCGGCCGATGTCGGCGAATGGATCCTGCGCCAGGCCTGTCTGCAGGCGGTCGAGTGGCGGAGGCGATCGCCGGGCTTCCGCATCGGCGTCAATCTGTTCGCCGCGCAGTTTCGCTCAGGGCGCCTCCTGACCAGCGTCCAGAATGCCCTCGCCGAAAGCGGTCTTCCGCCCGAGGCGCTCGAGCTCGAGCTCGTCGAAACTGTCCTGCTTCTAAACGACGACCGAACGCTTACGCTCCTGCGGGAGCTGCGGCGGCTGGGCGTCGGGCTCGCTTTCGACGATTACGGAACCGGCTATGCGTCCCTGAGCCTTTTGAAGCGCTATCCGGTCACCCGGCTGAAGATCGATCAATCCTTCGTCCACGACCTAACGGTCGACGAGGAAGATGCCGCTGTCGTGAAGGCCGTCATTTATCTGGGCAAGAGCTTCGGTCTGGACGTGATTGCCGAGGGGGTCGAGACGGAAGCGCAGCGGCTTACACTCGACGCGGCGGGCTGTCAGGAAGCCCAAGGCTTTCTCTTCGGACGACCGATGCCGGCCGCCGAATTTACCGCCCAGTTCCTCGCCGCCCGCGCGGCCTAGTCGGTCTCTGTGCCCTCACATACCCCCAACACGGTTCCGCCCTTCCTTCATGCTGGTTGAACTCGGAGGCGGGGTCATATGTTACCGGTTGGAGAAGCGAAGCAATTTTTCAAAGGAGATTGGATGCTGAATACATTTCGGATTTTTGCCGCCTTCGCCATGCTGGCGATGGTGAGCGTCTCGGCCTACGCGGAAGACTACAAGCAGATCGTCGAAGGCCAGTACGCGGCATTCGACAAGGCGTTCAACGCGCAGGACGGCGAGGCGATCGCGAAGATGTATACCAACGACGCTCTGCTGCTGCCGTCGTCCCATGAGGTGATCGAGCAGGACGGCATTGCGCAGTTCTTCGAAGGCTTGTTCGAGGCCGGCATCACCGATCACAAGATCGAGCTGATCGAGATCACGGAAGCGCGGGACGGCACCATCATCGCTGCCGGACGGTGGCATGTCATGGCACCTGGCGAGGACGGCGAGCCCACTGAGGTGAACGGTCTCCTCACCCATGTCTTCAAGCAGCAGGAGAACGGCAACTATCTGGCGCGACTCCACATCTTCAATTAGGAGCGAGCCACAAATCTAAGGGGCGGCACGTGAACAATCGCGCGCCGCCCCGCGTTCAAGGGGCTCCAAAATGAAAAGGAGCCAGGAATGTCGAATAAATCCCTCGCCGATCTAGCCCAGCGCATCAAGAAGATCGATTTCGGAATGCTCACCACGGTGGCGCCGGACGGCGGGCTGGCCTCACGTCCCATGAGCAACAATCAGGACGTCGAGTATGACGGCGACAGCTATTACTTCACCAGCGACGATACGGACATGGTGCGCGAGATCTCCGACAATCCTCGTGTGGGCCTGACCTTCCACGGCGAGGAGAGGTTCTTCGTTGCGGTCGCGGGCGAAGCGGAAATCATCCGCGACAAGGAAACCTTCAAGGCCCATTGGGCGCCCAGCGTCGACGAATGGTTCGAGGACGGGATCGACACGCCCGGACTCGTGCTGCTCAAGGTCCGCGCCAAGCACGTGCACTATTGGGAAGGCGAAGAGAGCGGCGAGATCGTCCTCTAAGGCCGCCCGAAACAACGCCTGCGCCGCCCTCGGTCTTAGAATCGGAAGCCGGTCGTGCCGCTCGACACGAAATCGTTATGAGCGACATTCCGACCGGTTGACCAGGGCGGTCCGGCTCTGGTTGGCTGCCTGAATATTAGGCAGCGCCGAGTCGACTTTCGGTGCGCTCGAAAGAGCCGAAAGGGCGATGAAAATGTCGGAAACCAAGGAGTGGCCACCTCTTTCCCCGGTCTGGGTCGGGCTTCGCGGCTGTTGCCCGCGCTGCGGAAAAGGGCACCTGTTCAAAGGCTTTCTGACCATCCGCAAGGAATGCGATGTCTGCGGTCTCGATTTTTCCTTCGCCGATCCGGCCGACGGCCCGGCATTCTTCGTGATGTGCTTCGGCTGCGTGCCCGCCGTGATGCTCGCGGTTTGGATCGAGATCGCGTTCCAGGCGCCCTATTGGGTGCATCTCGTCACGTCGGTGCCCTTCCTCCTACTCACCTGCATCCCGCCGCTTAGGCCTCTGAAGGCCTGGCTGGTTGCCAGCCAGTATTATCATAAGGCGGAAGAGGGCCGGCTTGTCCGGCCCGAAGAGGCGTAGGTCAAACTCACGCCCAAGATCCCGGTGCAACGATTGCGGCTCGACCTCCGTTTAGGGGAGGGCAGAGGAGCCAACGCGTTTGCGAGGAGATCTTGGCCGACACGTTTAAGCCGGGCGACAAGGTGAGCTGGGAAACGGCGCAGGGCACCACCCATGGCGAGGTGGTCGAGAAGGTCACATCCAAGACCACTATCAAAGGCCACGTCGCAAAGCCGAGCCCGGACGATCCGCAATATGTCGTGAAGAGCGACACGTCCGGCGAAGAGGCGGTCCACAAGCCGGAAGCCCTGACGAAACGCTGAGACGGTCCGGCTGCTGCCGCTTCACCCCGCCCGTACAATCCCCTCTCGCCGAGCTTGCGCGGCCGGCCCTTTCAGCCAATGTTCGCGGCTATGGCCAACCCGCTCGATCAGGACTTCTTCGATCTCCTCACAGGAAGCTATCGCCGGCTGGTTGGGGACGATCTCGCCCCGCCGGGACAGGATGTACGGTGGCTCTACGAGGAGGCGCCGTTCGCCGTACTGGCCCACAATACCGACGAGGATCCTCGTTTCGTCTACGCCAACAGATGGGCGCAGCGATGCTTCGAGATGGGATGGGACGAGATCGTCGGCCTGCCGTCGCGCTATTCGGCGGAAGCACCGGAGCGGGGCGAGCGTCAACGTCTGTTGGACGCTGTGGCACGAGATGGATTTGTCCGCGGGTATCGCGGAATCCGCATCGCCAAGTCAGGCCGACGCTTCTTCATCGAAGACGGCGTAATCTGGCAGCTCATTGACGACGGCGGCGTCTGGTGCGGACAAGCGGCGACCTTCGCCCGCTGGACCGATATCTAGCTCCTGTTTTTGTTAGCTTTTGCTCGCCTTAGCGCCAGCATCAGGCTTTTCTATCGCCCGATAAGATATTGAAATCAATGATATTTTTTGACGCGCGGCACTTGGTGCGCTAGGCGAAACGCACTACCTAACCGGTAATGCCGACATCGGCGCGACACCGTCACCAACATCGCTATCAGGAATGACGGCGCCGGCGCCCAGACGAGGCGGCGGGCTTGGCAGCCCGGCTGCCCGTGCAGAGAGAACCCTAAGGGAAACGACTATGGCTTCTGATAAGAATCGGAAATCGGATCACGACGATCATGCCGCCGGTGGCTGGGGCGCGGTGAATGCCGCTGAAAAGCAGCTCAGCCGGCAGAAGATCCTGATGAAGGGCAACAAGCTGCTGCTCTCCATGAATAAGCCGGGCGGCTTCGACTGTCCGAGTTGCGCGTGGCCCGACCCCAAGAAGCCGAAGCTCGCCGAGTATTGCGAGAACGGCGCCAAGGCGGTGGCCTGGGAGGCCACCAAGAAGCGCACCGGCCCCGATTTCTTCGCCGAGCACACTGTCACCGAGCTTCTGACCTGGAGCGACTTCGAGCTCGAGGATCAGGGCCGCTTGACCCATCCCATGGGCTACAACGCCGAGACGGACAAATACGAGGCGGTCGACTGGCACACGGCGCTTTCGGAAATCGGCACCTTCGTGCGCGAGCAGGACCGCAAGCGGGTCGAGCTCTACACGTCAGGCCGCACCTCGAACGAGGCCGCTTTCCTCTGGCAGCTCTACGGGCGCCTGATCGGCACCAACAATTTCCCCGACTGCTCCAATATGTGCCACGAGACGACAACCGTGGCGCTTCCTGAGAGCATCGGCATCGGAAAGGGCACGGTGACCCTCGACGATTGGGAGCATTGCGACGCTCTCTTCATCATTGGTCAGAACCCGGGCACCAACAGCCCGCGTATGCTGTCCTATCTCCACGAGATGGCGATGAAGGGCGTGCCGATCGTCAGCTTCAATCCGTTGAAGGAGCGGGGGCTCGTCCGCTTCACCGACCCCCAGAGCCCGCGCGAGATGCTGACCGGCAAGGCTCAGCAGATCAGCTCCAACTATTTCCAGCTGCGTACCGGCGGCGACATCCTCGCCATGCAGGGCATCTGCAAGGTGGTGGTCGAGGCCGATGACGCGGCCAAGGCGGCCGGCCGCGAGCGCGTTCTCGATGTCGACTTCATCGCCGAGCACACTCACGGCTTTGAGGCTTTTGCGGATTACGTGCGCAATCTGTCCTGGGCCGATATCGAGCTCTACACCGCGCTGACCCGCGAGCAGATCGAGCAGGCGGGCGAGATCTATATGAAGGCCAACAACGTCATCTGCTGCTGGGGCATGGGGATCACCCAGCACCGCAGGGGCGGCGATGCTCTGCAGCAGATCATCAACATGCTTCTGCTGCGCGGGAATATGGGTAAGCCCGGCGCGGGCGCCTGTCCGATTCGCGGCCATTCCAACGTCCAGGGCGACCGCACGGTGGGCATCTATCAGAAGCCGAAGGAGCCGTTCCTGCAAAAGATGGACGAGGTGTTCGGGTTTGAAAATCCGCGGGAGTGGGGACACGACACGGCCGAGTGCTGCGAGGCGATCCTGCGCGGCGACGTCGATGTCTTCCTTGGCATGGGCGGCAATTTCTTCCGGGCCATTCCGGATCTCGACCGGGTCACCGCCAAGGTGAAGGATATCGGCCTAACCATGCATGTGGGCACGAAGCTGAACCGCAGCCATCTGCTGACGGGCAAGCGCGCCTACATCCTGCCGGCGCTCGGCCGGACCGAGCTCGACGAGCAGGAATGCGGCAAGCAGACCATCACGGTCGAGGACAGCTTCTCCATGGTGCACGGCTCCACCGGCATGTTGAAGCCGGCGAGCGAGCATCTTCGGTCGGAGCCCTGGATCATCGCCGGGCTTGCGAAGGAGACCGTGGCCGACCGCGCCCCTATCGATTGGGATGGGTTGGTCGCCGATTACGACCGTATCCGCGACAAGATGGAGGAGGTCTTCCCCGACCTGTTCGAGAACTTCAACGAGCGCCTGATGGTGCCGGGCGGATTCCGGCTTCCCAACGGCGCGTCCGAGCGCGTCTGGAATACGCCTACGGGCAAGGCCAATTTCCTGTTCACTCCGAACATCAAGGACTCCGACGATGCGGTGCCGGATTCCGGCCACCTCCAGCTCATGACGCTGCGCAGCCACGATCAGTTCAACACCACGGTCTATTCCCTGAACGACCGCTACCGCGGCATCAAGGACGATCGCATGGTGGTGTTCATGAACGAGCGGGACATGGAGGAGCGCGGGCTTTCTGAAGGCGACATGATCGCGTTCGAGGCGGCGGCCGACGATGGGATCGAGCGGCGGGTGAGCGGCTTCAAGGTCGTGCGATACGACCTGCCGCAAGGATGCTGCGGGGCGTATTACCCCGAGACCAATCCGCTGCTCGCCCTGTCGCATCGCGACGAGCGCAGCAACACGCCGGCGTCGAAATCCGTTCCGGTGAAGGTGGTCGCCCTGACACAGGCAACGCCGGCGAACACGGTTTCCGAAGGTGCGGGGCCCGAGCTCGTGCCGGCCGAATAGGCATCGGTCGGCGACCGCTCCTGCATGGCGCCGCGTCTTTCGACGCGACGCCATGGCACATCCAGCCGCGACCCGAATCCCGTTAGGGAGCTGCTTCGAACGGACCCGGCTCGCCGGGTGGCTTGGCCGGGCGCCTATCCCCCGGATTACTCAAGAGCAATGGTTCTGCGCCGTAAGGGGCGGGGCCGCGCGGCGTTTCTTTCGCCGCCGATGCTCGCCTTCCAGGTTTGCAATTCATGGTCTCACTAGCCTCGCTGCGCCGCGAGTGGCTCTCCAATCCGCGTGGCGATATCCTCGCCGGTATCGTCGTCGCGCTTGCGCTGATCCCGGAAGCGATCGGGTTTTCGGTGATCGCCGGCGTCGATCCCAAGATCGGCCTCTACGCCTCTTTCTCGATCGCCGTGATCGCAGCCTTCGTCGGCGGACGGCCCGGAATGATCTCGGCCGCGACGGCCGCGGTCGCCGTTCTCGTCACGCCGCTGATTCAGAACCACGGCGTGGAATATCTCTTCGCCGCGACGATCCTGATGGGCGTGCTCCAGGTGATCGCGGGCTTCCTGCGTCTCGATCTCCTGATGCAATACGTGTCGCGCTCGGTGGTGACCGGGTTCGTCAACGCCTTGGCGATCCTGATCTTCATCGCCCAGGTACCGCAGCTGACGGGGGTGACATGGATCACCTACGCCATGGTCGCGGCCGGGCTCGCGATCATCTACCTGTTTCCGTATGTGACGAAGATCGTGCCGTCGCCGCTGGTTGCCATCATCGTGCTCACGGTGGTCTCGATCTATGGGGGGCTGGATGTGAATACGGTCGGCGATATGGGGCAGCTCCCGTCGGCGCTCCCGTATTTCGCGCTTCCTGCCGTCCCGCTCACTCTCGAGACGTTGCGCATCATCTTCCCGTTCTCACTCACCATGGCGGCGGTCGGGTTGCTGGAGTCCATGATGACGGCCCAGATCGTGGACGATCTTACCGACACGCCAAGCGATAAGCGTCAGGAATGCAAAGGGCAGGGGATCGCGAACTTCGTCACCGGCTTCTTCGGGGGCATGGGCGGCTGCGCCATGATCGGCCAGTCGGTCATCAACATTAAGTCGGGCGGTCGGGGCCGGCTTTCGACGCTCGTGGCGGGCGCCTTCCTTCTCTTTCTCATCGTGGTGCTGGGGCCCATCGTTAGCCAAATCCCCATGCCGTCGCTGGTGGCGGTGATGATCATGGTGTCGATCGGCACCTTCAGCTGGCGATCCGTCAGGGATCTGCGCATCCATCCCTGGCAATCCTCCGTCGTGATGATGGCCACTGTCGTGGTGGTGGTCTGGACCCATGATCTGGCGCAAGGCGTCGTGGTGGGCGTGCTGCTTTCCGGTCTCTTCTTCGCCGGCAAGGTCCGTGGGATGTTCACCGTCACGTCGGAGCTCTCGAAGGACGAGACCTGCCGCACCTATCGGATCATCGGGCAGGTGTTCTTCGCCTCGACGGAGCGCTTCGTCGATTCCTTCGATTTCAAGGAGGTGCTCGACAAGGTCGTGATCGACGTGTCCCAGGCGCATTTCTGGGATATCTCTGCGGTCGGCACATTGGACGAGGCGGTGCTGAAATTCCGCCGCGAGGGAGCAAGCGTCGAAGTGACGGGCCTGAACCAAGCGAGCGCCACCCTGGTGGGCCGCTACGCGACCCATGATAAGCCCGGGGCGGCCAACCAGCCGGCTACCGGGCACTAGGGGCTGAGGGGGAGGAAACGACATGACGCGACTTCTGGCCTGCATCGACGCTTCGACCTATGCGAACAGCGTTTGCGCTCTCACTGCCTGGGCCGCCAAGCGGCTCGATGGGTCGGTGGAGATTCTCCATGTCATCCAGCGGAAGGACTCGGCGGCCGCCCGCAACGATCTCAGCGGCGCCATCGGCCTCGGCGTGAAGAGCGAGCTCCTGGAGGAACTGACGCGGATTGACGAGGCCGCCGGCAAGATTGCCATCGAACGGGGGCGGGCACTGCTCAGCGCGGCCGAAGAGAGCTTGCGCGAGGCAGGCGTGACCGAAATCCACCAGGTCCATCGCCATGGCGGAATCATCGACACGATCGTAGAGCAGGAGGCGACGGCCGATCTTGTGGTGATCGGCAAGCGGGGCGCATCGAGCGCGTTCGCCTCGGAGCATATCGGGTCAAATCTGGAACGGGTGGTCCGCGGCAGCAACAAGCCCGTGCTGATCGCCTCGCGGCACGTGCAGACGCCCAAGTCTGTCGTGCTCGCCTATGACGGCAGTCCCGCGGCGCGGCGCGCCCTGCACTATGTCGCCGGCTCCCGCCTGTTCGAGGGGCTGGGGGCGTACATCGTGGTCGCCGGCCCCAATACGCAGAAAAGCTTCGGCTTCCTCGAGGAGGCTGCAGTGACGCTCTCTGGGCGGCAGCCGACCACCGTGACCCATCTCGCCGATGGACCGGCCGACACCGTGATCGCCGAATATCTGGCGACCGTCGAGGATCCCATGCTTGTCATGGGGGCTTACGGCCATTCGCCATTCCGGGCATTCATCGTCGGCAGTACGACCACGACGATGATCCGCACCGTTCGCGCCCCGGTTCTTCTGCTTCGTTAGAAAAAACGGCAGGATTCGTTAGAAAAAACGGCAGGATTCACGCCCATTCGAGAGTGTTGAAGCTGTTCATTTCAAGTTTTCTTTACTGCGCGAAGTCTATGGTTCCCCCAACTAGAACGAGTTTGGGGACGCGTGGTGGGCAAGACTATCGACACGTTGGTTGTGGGGGCGGGGCCGGCGGGGCTGACAACCGCGTACAAGCTTGCGAAGGACGGGCACGACGTGCTCGTGCTGGAACAGGATCCTGATTATGTCGGCGGTATCAGCCGGACGGTGAATCACAAAGGCTTCCTGTTCGATATCGGCGGCCACCGATTCTTCTCAAAATCCAAAGAGATCGTAGATCTCTGGAACGAGATTCTGCCCGACGACTTCATCGAAAGGCCTCGACTTTCGCGCATCTATTATCGCGGCAATTTCTTCGCGTATCCGCTGAAGGCGTTCGAGGCCTTTGCGAAGCTGGGGCCAGCGGAAAGCTTCCGCTGCATGATGTCCTATCTCAAGGCGCGTGCGTTCCCGATCAAAGAGCCTCGGAGCTTCCACGATTGGGTGCGTAACCAATTCGGCGAGCGGCTTTTCTCCATCTTCTTCAAGACTTACACCGAGAAGGTATGGGGGATGTCGTGTGACGAGATCTCCGCCGATTGGGCGGCGCAGCGGATCAAGGGGCTCGACCTCGCCTCGGCCGTGATCGACGGGATGCGCCGCTCCTTAGGGCTTTCGGGGCGCAAGGAGGGGGGCGCCAAGACCCTGATATCCTCCTTCCGCTATCCGCGCCTTGGACCGGGAATGATGTGGGAAGCGGCCCAGGAGAAGATCCTGGAGCATGGCGGAGAGGTGTTGCTGGACCGGAAGGTCGAGAAGCTCGAATGGCAAGCTGAGACACGCGAATGGACCGCGCGGGTGGTGAGCGGCAGCGGCGTGCGGGAAACCTTCACGGCCAAGAACGTGGTGTCGTCGGCTCCGGTCCGCGACCTTGTGGCCTCGATCAAGCCGACTCCGCTCAGCGTCTTTCATGCCAGAGCCCTGCGTTACCGGGACTTCCTGACGGTCGTCCTCATGGGGCGCTCGAGCGTCGAGCTCGACGACAACTGGGTCTATATCCATGATCCATCCGTCCGGGTGGGACGGGTGCAGAACTTCCGCTCGTGGTCGCCCGATCTCATCCCCGACGAAGCCTCCAGCAGTCTCGGCTTGGAGTATTTCTGTTTCGAAGGAGATGGACTCTGGGATTCCCCCGACGACGAATTGATCGCGCTCGCAAAGCGGGAGATCGATCAGATCGGACTGATGCGGGCGGAGGATGTGGCTGATGCCTGCGTGGTGCGCCAAGCAAAAGCCTATCCCATCTACGACGAGAGCTATGCGAGCAATGTCGCGACCGTGCGGCGCGAGTTGGAGATGAACTTTCCGACGCTTCATCTCGTCGGCCGCAACGGCATGCACAAATACAATAATCAGGATCACGCCATGATGACCGGGCTGCTGACCGCCCTGAACATCGAAGCGGGCGAACGCCGTTATGATGTCTGGCAAGTCAATGAGGACGCGGAATACGGCGAGGCCGGTCTCTCGGGCGTGGAAGAGGCGCTCTCCAGCGAACGGCTGGTCCCGCGGCGCGTTGCGTGAGGTTCGAGCGGAGACCTCCTGACATGACCATCGTCGCCGCAACATCCACGCCCTGGTATCACGACGCGCGGCTCGTCCAGCTTCGTCAGTTCGTCCTCTATGGGGTGAGCAGCGCCGCAGCTTGGCGCTCGATTACGGGCTCATGATCTTCTTCACCGAAGTCTGGGGTTGGCATTACCTCGTTTCCGCTTCGGTCAGCTTCCTTGCGGGAATGCTGCTCATCTATGTCGCCAGCGTCACCCTGATCTTCGATAAGCGCCGGCTCACGAGTCCCTCGCTCGAACTCGCGGGCTTCGTCGCAATCGGGTTCATCGGCCTTCTCCTGAACGGGATGCTGCTCTGGGGCTTCACCGCGTTCACGCCGTTGAACTATCAACTCGCCAAGCTTCCGACTGCAGGATTCGTTTTTCTGTTCAACTATTTTGCCCGCCGACAGCTGCTCTTCACCGTGCCCGGCGAACCCCAGTCCCCATGAGCGTGAGCCACGAGAGCGGCTGGGTTCGTCCTTGCAGTGAAGGACGCAGGACGGTCTGTCAGGGATCCATTCCCGTTTGGCTGACGGCCGGCCTTCTCGGCATTGTAGCTTTGGGCGTCGTCCTGCTGACCCATCCTTATGCCGGCATACGCTACGACGCGCGTCTCTACGTCGGCAGCGTTCTGGCACAGATGGACCCTCTCGGGGTCGGCCGGGATTTCATCTTCGCCCAGGACGGCCAGTTCGGTTTTACCGTTTTTCCCGCCTATCTGCGGCTGTTGGTCGAGAGCTTCGGTGTTGGCGTTGGCGCCAAGCTAGCGAGTTTGATCGGCCTTGTGGTTTGGCTTGGCGGATTGATCGGCTTTGCCTCGGGTTTTGCGCCCGGGCGGCTTCGCTGGCTCGTGGTCATCTTTGCGGTTGTTCTGCCCGGCGCCTATGGCGGCTGGCCCATATTTTACGCCGGGGAAAGCATGGCGGTTCCGCGTGTCTACGCGGAAGCGATGATGCTGATGTCGTTCGGTCTGGTGTTGCGGAAACGCTTTTTCTGGGCGCTCGCACCGCTTTTGATCGCCGCGATGTTCCACCCGCTCATGGCCTTGCCTGGCTTTGCCATATGGGGGTCCCTCCTACTATTCGATCCCAGGTATCGACCGCTTTCCATTTCCGCGAGCTGTGCGGTCGTCGCGATCGGTGTCGGCTTAGTGCTGCTCGGCGCCTTTCTGCAATTGCCTTTGCTAGACCGTCTCTTCGTCAGGCTCGACCCGGCACATCACGCAATCGTTGTGGCGCGGACCCCCTATCTCTTTCCTTCCAAATGGCCGGCAATCGCTTGGGCGCCGCTTTTGGTGCAGGGCGCCACCATCGGGGTCGCTATAAGCTGTCTTCGCGAGAGGGTCCGTCCGTTCCTCGTCGCGGTCCTCGCCGTCGCCGTGGCCGGGCTCGCTGTCGCTCTCCTGGCCGGCGATCTCTTCGGTTCGCTGCTGGTTCTTCAACTCCAGCTATGGCGCGTGAGCTGGATTTTCGGTCTGGTGGCAGCCGCCGCGCTAGGCTTGCTGGTCATCCGACTTTGGCAGGAGGGCGATTCCGGCAGGCTAGCACTGGCGTTCCTTGTGTTCGCCTGGCTCAGCATTGGCGAAGGATGGCTCGGTCCCCTGGCGGCGCTTCTGGCCCTCGGCTTCGTGCGCGCGAAGTGGCCTCGCGAGGAGCCGCTCGCGCGGCGCTTTAGCATCTTGGCATGGGCGATCGTCGGCACGTACGGCGCCGCAATGTGGCTTCTTAAAACCTATGCGGCCGCCGATTACGCCATGCAGGTCCCCGAGGGTGGCGTGGCGCCACTCAGCGTGCTGAACGCCGCGCATGCCTTGACCCTGCCGCTCTGCATACTCGCCGTGGCATGGGTCGTCGTTCAAGGCCGGGAGCGGTCGGCCATTCCGCTTGCCGTTGCTGCGGCGGTGATGATCGCAGCGGGCATCCTCCTCTGGGACGCGCGGCCGCAGTGGCATCGCGAGATGGAGGCCCAAAATGGCAGCGCTGCACTGCGGGCCATGCTTGCAAGTCGTCCGGGGGAGGTTCTTTGGCTCGATGGTCCATTCGAGACTTGGTCTCATGCTCAGCGTCCGAATTGGGCGACATCGATGCAGGGGGCCGGGGGCGTGTTTTCTCCCGCGCTTGCGACGCAGTGGGATCGCCGGGTGCGGCTGTTGATCGATCTAGGTCTTGCTGATGCCAGGATTCGCGTCCCCTTGGAGCCTGGAGATGCAGACATCAAAGATTTCATGCCCTGGCGGGAGGTCTCCGTCAGTGCGCTGACGAGGCTTTGCGAGACCGAGGATGCGCCGAGCTGGATCATCGTGCCGGCAAAGAAGGTCGAGAAGGCCGGCCTTTCGGATCCACGCTGGCACCTTCGCCACTGGGACGCGCCCGCAGCGAAGTTCACCTACGCCCTCGACGGCACAACCGTTGGGGCGGTGGCCCACCGCCGTTACGCCGTCATCGCTTGCGCCGGTAAGCGCTCGTAATCGGTCGGGGTTTCTCCTCGCATTTGCGACCCCATATCTGGCATAAGCTAGTCTTTTGCAGAGGATTGGAGCGGATCGGTGTCTGTCCAAAGCCAAATCAAGCGTCTTACGGCCCCCGCCATCGCCCGGAAGAAGGGTGGAGAGCCCATCGTGGCCCTCACCGCCTATCACGCCCACACGGCGCGGATTATCGACCCGTTCGTCGATCTCCTGCTCGTGGGCGACTCCCTCGGCATGGTGATGCATGGCTACGAGACGACGGTGCCGGTGCCGCTCGACCTGATGATCCGCCATGCCCAGGCTGTGGTGCGCGGCTCCGAGAGGGGCCTCGTTGTGGTCGACATGCCGTTCGGCACTTATGAGGAGAGCCCTCAGATCGCCTTCCGCAATGCCGCGCGCGTGCTGAAGGAAACCGGTGCGGGCGCGGTGAAGCTGGAGGGCGGGGTGCATATGGCCGAGACCATCCGGTATCTGACCGACCGGGGTATCCCCGTGATGGCCCATATCGGCATGACGCCCCAGTCCGTGAACGTGTTCGGAAGCTTCAAGGCGCAGGGACGCCGCCGTTCCGAATGGGCGAAGTTCGAAGAGGATGCCCAGGCGATCTCCGATGCCGGAGCCTTCGCCGTGGTGGTGGAGGCGCTCGCCGAGCTCTTGGCTGCGCGGATCACCCGGCAGATTCCCATCCCGACCATCGGTATCGGCGCTTCCGCCGAATGCGACGGGCAGGTTCTCGTGCTGGAAGATCTCCTCGGTCTCTCGCCGCGCGTGCCGAAATTCGTGAAGGAATACGCCCAGCTGGGGGAGGCGATCCGCGATGCGGTCTCGGCCTATGCCGACGATGTGCGCACCCGCAGCTTTCCTGCCGACGAGAACACCTATCCGATGCTGGACGAGGAATCCGAGACCCAGCCGGCGCCAAAGACGGCCACCCGCTAGTCTCCGCCGGCATCCCCGGGAGGTGCTCCGCAACCGGCCGGATGCCATCGCGGACCGGAAATTTGCGCTTCTCAGCTTGCTTCGGACGGGCGGCTTCACTATACGCCCCGGAGGGTATGAGCAGCGCCGGATGGGAAAAATCCGCTGCGGGAAACGCCTTTAAGGTAGGGCCATGAGTGACGGTGATCTTTTTCGCGAGGTGGACCAGGCTGTCCGCCAAGAGCGGTATCGGCTTATTTGGGACCGCTTCGGCTATTACATCCTCGCAGTCGCAGCGCTGATCGTGCTGGTGGTGGCCGGCTATAGGGGCTGGGTCTATTGGCAGGAGAAGCAGGCCAAGGAGACAGGCGCGGAGTTCGTTTCCGCTCTTGAGCTGGCCCAGGCGCAAAACACCGAGAAGGCCGAAAAGGCGTTTGAGAAGCTCGCCGAAGATGCGCCTCAGGGCTACGAGACCCTCGCGCGCTTCCAGATCGCTGCGGCCGAGGCCGATGCCGGGAAGACCAAGGAGGCAGTCGCCAAATACGATGCCATTGCGGAGGACGGCAGCGTCGATCCGATCCTGCGCGGCAATGCCATCGTCCAGGCGGCGACACTGCGCCTTCCCGAAGCAGATTATGCCGAGATGGAGCGGCGCCTGGAGCCGCTGATCAACGAGAACAGCCCGTGGCGCTATTCCGCGCACGATCTCCTGGGCCTGTCGGCCTACCGGACGGGCGACATGGAAACCGCCCAGGACCATTTCAACACGCTGCTCGCCGATAGCGGCACGCCTGCGAATATGCGGGAGCAGACGACGGTAATGCTCGCGGTCATCTCCGGCGCTCTGTCCACGGGCGAGACGCCCGGCGGCACGAAGGATTCGCCAGCTCCGCAGGATGCACCCGCCGAGGGCGCGGCCGCCCCCACGACCGATGCGCCCGCCGCCGAGACATCTCCCGCCGAAGATTCGGCTCCGTCCGCCGGCACGCCGGAGCCCGATGCCGCGGCACAGCCGGCCGAGACACCGGCGGCTGCTGAACCGCCCGCCGCTGAGAGCGGCACGGCCGACGATGCCAGCTCCGCAACAGACAACAGCTCATTGAGCGACGACGCGGCGCCGTCCACGGAGAGCGCCCCTTCAACCGGGGCTTCAGACAACGGTGCAGCGGCGCCGTCCGGGGACGGAGCTGAAACGCAGCCATCGCCGGAAGAGGAGACGCCTCCGGCGGGGTCGAACTAGCGTTACCAATTGCGAGGGTGGCAGGCGTGACTGTCGAGGGTGTGAGAAGCAGGTTGGTCCGGGGCGGAATTTCGGCCTTCAAGCTCGCTCTCGCCTCCAGCTTCGTCATCGGACTCGCCGGTTGCGGCGCCAGCTCGCTCAATCCGTTCGAGAAAGAAGAGACAAAGCTTCCCGGCGAGCGGATCGCGATCATTCCCGATCAGGACTACAAACCAGAAACCTCGCGCTCGGTGTCGCTGCCCGCAGCCCGCGCCAACAGCGCCTGGCCGCAGCCCGGCGGGTCCGCGAGCAACTCCCTGGGCCATCTCGCCTTGGCACCGAACCTCTCCAAGCGCTGGGAGGTCAGTATCGGTGCCGGGTCGTCGAAGCACGGACGCCTCAGTGCCGTTCCCATCGTCTATGGGGACCGTATCTACACCTTGGACGCTGAAGGCACCGTCTCTGCGTTCTCTGCGTCCAGCGGCGGCAAGATCTGGTCGGCCACCACGACGCCTGAAAACGAGAGCGGCTCGGAAGGGTTCGGCGGCGGTCTCGCCATGGATAGCGGCCGGCTCTACGCGACGACGGGGTTCGGGACCGTGGTCGCCTTCGATGCGGGAAGCGGCGCCATCGCCTGGACGACGCGGACGGGGAAGCCGATCCGTTCGTCGCCCACCGTGGCGAACGGCAAGATCTTCTTCGTCTCGACGGACAGCGTGGTCCATTGCCTGAGCGCCAGCAACGGCGCGGAGGTGTGGAACCAGCACGGCCTGCCGGAGCCCGCATCACTGCTGTCCAATGCCAGTCCCGCGGTCAGCGGGAACACCGTCGTCGCGGCCTTCCCGGCGGGCGATTTGGGCGCGTTTCAGGTGGGCAACGGCAAGCCGCAATGGACAGAGTCGCTATCGAGCCGGAGCTCCACGACGGCCTCGGGCATGCTTGCCGATCCCGCACGGCCGGTGATCGACCAGGGAATCGTCTTTGGCGTCAGCCATGGCGGCCGCATGCTGGCCTCGTCGCTGTCGTCGGGCGCGCGGCGCTGGAGCAAAACGATCGCCAGCACCCAGATGCCATGGCCGGCGGGCGATGCGGTCTTCGTGGTCGACGTGCACGGCAAGCTTCTGGCGCTCTCCCGGAGCGATGGGGCGATCCGCTGGGTGAGCGAGCTTCCCAAGAGCTCCCACTGGAGCGGGCCGGTGCTTGCGGGCGGGCGGCTATGGCTCGTCTCCAGCGAGGGGCTGCTGGTCGGGGCCGATGCGCGCACGGGGCAGGTGGCGACGGAGATCAATCTTGAACAGACGGTTCTCATCGCGCCCATTGTCGTCTCGGGCCGGATGTATATCCTCACCGACGAAGCCGAGCTGATCGCGCTCGGCTAGCAGCTTGCGGTCCGCACCGGGCCGCCCTATCCGGTACATCATGACTTTCACCGTAGCCATCGTCGGACGGCCCAATGTCGGCAAGTCCTCTCTCTTCAACAAGCTGGTCGGACGCCGGCTTGCGCTGGTCGACGATCAGCCTGGCCTGACCCGCGACCGGCGCGTGGCCGAGGCGGAGCTGGGTCACATGCGGATCCGGCTGATCGATACGGCGGGACTGGAGGACAGCGGCAACGAGCTTCTGAGCAACATGCGCCGGCAGACCATGGCCGCGATCGCGCAGGCCGATCTGGTGCTGTTCATGATTGATGCGCGGGAAGGGGTGATTCCGGCAGACGAGATGTTTGCAGGAATGGTGCGGGACTCCGGCAAGCCGGTGATCGTGGCGGGCAACAAATGCGAAGGCCGCGCCGCGGAGCCCGGTCTGACGGAAGCCTATTCCCTCGGTTTCGGGGAGCCGATCGCCTTGTCGGCGGAGCACGCCCTCGGTCTCGGCGACGTGTCGGCCGCGATCGTCGATGCGGCGGAGGCCCAACTCGAAGCGAGCGGGGGGGCGCAGGACGAGGACATGGACGATGACGAGCGGCCGCTCAAGCTCGCTATCGTCGGTCGGCCCAATGCGGGCAAGTCCACGCTGGTGAACGCGCTGCTCGGCGAAGAACGCATGATCACCGGGCCGGAGGCGGGCATCACGCGAGACGCCATCGCCAACGATCTGGAATGGGCGGGGCGGCCGATCGAGCTGTTCGATACGGCGGGCTGCGCCGGAAGATGCGTGTTGAAGGCAAGGCGGAGAGCCTTTCGGTGGGCGATGCCCTGCGGGCCATCCGGTTCGCCGAGGTCGCCGTTCTCGTGATCGACGCTGAGCGCCCCTTCGAGAAGCAGGATCTCACCATCGGCGATCTGATCGTGCGGGAGGGGCGCGGCATCGTCATCGCGCTCAACAAGTGGGACCTTGTGAAGGACAAGCAGGAGCGTCTCGCCGAACTGCGAGAGATGTGCGAGCGCATGCTGCCTCAGGTCAAAGGGGTGCCCCTGGTGCCGGTCTCCGGCCTCAAGGGCAACGGCCTGGAGAAGCTGATGGCGGGCGTCTTCGAGATGGCGCGGCTGTGGAACAAGCGCCTGCCCACGGCCAAGCTGAACGACTGGCTTGCCGAGATGGTCGAAGCGCATCCGCCGCCCCATGTCGGCGGGCGCCGGCTCAAGCTGCGATACATGACCCAGGCCAATGCCCGGCCGCCGACCTTCGTCGCCTTCTGCTCCAAGCCCAAGGAGCTGCCGGAATCCTATCTCCGTTACCTGGTCAACGGCTTGCGGGAAGACTTCAAGATGCCGGGCGTGCCGATCCGCTTCAATCTGCGCAAGGGGGAGAACCCCTATGCAGGCAAGGCGAGGCGGCGATGAGCGCGGCGGCGACGGAGCTCTATTTCTACCATCTGGAGCAACGGAGTCTGGAAGACGTTCTGCCCGTGCTGCTGGAGCGGTCCCTCGAGCGCGGCTGGCGAGCAGTGGTGCAGGCCGGAAGCGAGGAGCGGCTGGAGCAGCTCAATTCGCATCTGTGGACCTATTCCCAAGCGAGCTTCCTGCCCCACGGCACGGAAGAGGACGGCCCGCCGGCGGAGCAGCCGGTCTTTCTGACCCTCGATGACGGTAATCCAAACGGCGCAGCGATCCGCTTTCTGGTGGACGGGGCGCCGCTGTCGGAGACGGCGGGATACGAGCGGATCGTGATCCTGTTCGATGGGCGAGACGAAGACGCCAAGGCCCGGGCGCGGCAGGAGTGGAAGGCCGCGCGCGACAAGGATATCCCCGTCAGCTATTGGCAGCAGGACGAGACCGGACGCTGGCAGCAAAAGGCGTAGAGCGCGTCATGCCGATGCTCTACGCTTCGTCACGGCAAAGGGCGGGGAGCGTCACGCGATGCGCATAGTATCATTGGGTGCGATAGCGCTATGGGGCTGGGCGGTCTCCGGGGCCGCTGCATATGGCAGCGATTGCGCCCGCGATCTCTACGATCACAACGGCTCGACCATGGAGATAGAATTCTGCGACGGCGGCAGCGTCGTGATCGAATATGTCGAGCCGCGGCCGGGGCTCAAGAGCGCCGGGGTGAGGAGTGGCACCGTGCTGTTCAGGGGCTCCCAGGCCGGGGATGGCAAGGTGAGCGGCGAGGCCACCATCTTCGATAAGACATGCGGTCCGCTCGCCTATCCCGTGGCGGGTGAGGCCGAGGGCGATGTGCTGGTGTTGAAGGGCGCCGCACCGATCCGTGGGCAGAATTGCAAGGTCGCCCGCTATCGCGAGGACCAGCTGGCCTTCGCCTGGAAGGGGGCGGAGGTCCAGGAGCCTCCTGCGGCTCCCGGATCGGGATCGGGCGATTGGTACGCCATCGCCGCGGCGAGTGCCGACCGGAGCGAGGCTCAAGACATGGCGAACCGGCTCGGCGCCGGCTGGTTCGTGATGCAGACGGACCGCTGTCCAAACTTCACCAAGGGGCTGTGGATCGCCACTGCGGGACCGTTCGCCAAGCGGGCGGCGGAAGATTACGCCCGGCCGGCGTCTGGCTACATCAAGAGCTGCCACTAGGGCCCGATCAGATGGCAATGCCGAAGCGCTTCAGCACCTGGAGCATGGCGAGATAGCCGATCACGGTCAGCCCGATCGAGATCCCGAGGCTTAGATAGAACCCGAGGCCTCTCTGCAGCAGTAGCGGCAAGGTGACGAAGAGGATCAGCGACGGCAGCACCAGCCAGAAGACGCTGGTGGCGAAGGATTCGATCTTGGCCACGTCCTTGGTATCGACGTAGAGCCAGATCATGGCGAGCACGGAGACCAGAGGGATGGAGGCCAGAATCGCCGCCATCACCGAGCTCCGCTTGCCGATCTCGGAAATGACGACGATCAGCACGGCGGTTATGGCGAGTTTCAGGGTTGCGTAGAGCAAGGCGGGCTCCTGAGTGCGTGTTTCGCAAGGGTCGGCAAAGGCATCGCTTGCGGGGTGCAGATGCGACCGGTATAAGCGCGGCCAAATGAGTTTAGGTATTTCTGAGGGGTTTTGGCCATGGCCACCGAACGTACGCTTTCCATCATCAAGCCGGACGCCACCGAGCGGAATATTACCGGCAAGATCATCAGCAAGCTCGAAGATGCGGGCCTGCGGGTGATCGCGCAGAAGCGCGTATGGTGGAAGAAGAAGGACGCGAAGGATTTCTACGAGGTCCACAAGGACCGGCCCTTCTTCAAGGATCTCGTCTCCTACATGACCTCCGGCCCCATCGTCATCCAGGTGCTGGAAGGCGAGGACGCGGTTGCCACGAACCGCAAGGTGATGGGCGCGACCAGCCCGGTGGACGCCGAGGAGGGCACCATCCGCAAGGAGTTCGGTGTGAATATCGAGCGCAACTCCGTGCACGGCTCCGACAGCGTCGAGAACGCCAAGAAGGAGATCGATATGTGCTTCGCCAAGAAAGAGATCGTCGGCTAGCAGCCGAACTCCCTCTCCTCTTGGGAGGGGTGAAGCCGACACAAAAAGCGCCGGGTCCAAAGGCCCGGCGTTTTCGATTCTGAGACTGCTTCGAGACCTGCTTAGACCGTGTCCTCGATCCGCTTGATGCGGAAGGGCAGGCCGCCCTTCGGCGTCAGGGTCACGGTCGCGTGGATCTTTGGCTCTTCCTCGCCGACATATTCGGGCGTGAAGCGGCGCAGCAGCTGCACCAGGGCCAGCGTGTTCTCGATCTGGGAGAGCGCACCGCCGATGCAGGAGCGCCGGCCCGCCGCGAACGGCAGATAGCTGTACTTCACCCGCTTCTTCATGCGCTCGCGGGAGAAACGCTCCGGGTCGAATTCCTCCGGATTGTTCCAGTACTTGTCGGAATGGTGCAGCACGTAGGTGCAAACCACGACCTTGTCGCCCGGATTGATCTTGTGGCCGTCGATCTCGTCCTCTTCCTGGGCGATGCGGATCAGGGCCCAAATCGGCGGGTAGAGGCGCATGGTCTCCTGGATCACCATCCGGGTATAGGTGAGCTGCTGAACCTCGTTCCATTCGGGATCGCGGTCGCCACAGACGGCGTAGGCCTCCTCGCGGATGCGCTTCAGCGCTTCCGGATGGGTGGAGAGCAGGTAGAGCGACCAGGCGAGGGTCAGCGCGGTCGTCTCCGTGCCGGCCCAGAGATACTGCTTCATCTCATCGACGGCCTGCCGGTGGTCGAACTCCGGAAATTCCGGATTCTCGGCGGCGTCCTGGAGCATGGTCAGCAGTGTCTTCTCGCGATTGTCGATGATCGCGGCGTTCATCACCGAATCGGGCACCGAATCCCAGATTTCCATGGCCTTGGCCGCGGTCTCCTGGGTGATCTCCTCCAGCTCGCCGTTGACCCGGCGCATGCGGATGGATTTGTGGTTGCCGACGTCGGTGTAGGTCTTCACCTGCTTGAAGATGAAGTGGGGATTGAACGGCATCTCGCGGTCGAACAGGGCGCGGCAGACCATGTCGGCGGCAAGCGTCCAGGTTTCCTCGACCATCTCGATGGTCTCGCCCGACTCGGCGAGCTGGTCCCAGCGCTCCATCTTAGAATTGATGGAGTTCATCAGGTAGGGGAAGTATTCCTCGAACATTCCAGGATGGAACGCGGCCTGCTGAGGCATGCGGATCTTCTGCCAGAGCGCACCGTCGATGGTGATCATGCTCTTGCCGAAGATCGGCCGCAGGCCGTCGAAATACTTCGTGTAGTTCTCGGCGTTGTCGACAAGAACGCGCTGGGCATGCTCGGGCTTCGCGAGCATCACGATGCGCTGGTTCTTGAGATTGACCGGCATCACGCCGTTGTATTTGTCGGTCAGGCGCAGCAGCATCTGCATCGGGTTCTCCTGCGCCAAAAGTGGCGTCAGCTTGAACCAGATGCTCTGCTCTTCACCCAACCCATGCGATGGAGCGTAGGTGACCGTCATATCCACCATTTACGCCTTTCCCCTTATCATGAAGCTCGTTTGCGAGCTCGTACGAGGCCCCGCTGGCGGCGGCGAAGCGCCCTCGTCGGGCGCGCGGGAACAGGACAAGTTCTCTTTCGGCCGACTTCACTGCCGAAGCTTGGAAAAACCGGCCTGTTACTGAAATATTGTATGTCGTGTAGCACTGCGGACGCCAGATTGTCCATGTCGCCGCGAGGATAGACGGCCGCAATTTGTTGCGGTGCGACATGGCTGCCACGCTATGGGTGGGCAGGGGGTGAATCGTGTCGCCAAAGACCTATCAGGCCCGGTCGTAAGGCGCAGACTCTATTTGTTCTGAATGGTTTACGATAATTTGATCGTCTTCGACGGTGACCGCTCCGGAGGCGACGAGCTTTAGGGCGTGGGGGTAAAGCAGGTGCTCCGCGTCCAGCACCCGCGCCGCTAATGTGTCGGGAGTGTCATTATTTAGCACCGGTACCACCGCCTGATCGACGATCGGGCCCGAATCCATCTCGAAACGCACCGCATGAACGGTGCAGCCGGAAACCGTCATGCCTGCCTCGATCACCCGTTCATGGGTGTGCAGTCCCTTGAAGGCGGGCAGGAGGGACGGATGGATGTTGAGGTGGCGGTTCCACCAGCTCTTCACGAAAGCCTCCGTGTGGAGGCGCATGAACCCGGCGTTGCAGAGAATATCGAGCTCCGCCTTCTTGAGGTTGCGGTCGAGCGCTTCGTCGAAGGCCTCGCGGCTGTCGAAGGTCCGATGATCGAGAGCCAGGGTCGGGATACCCGAATCGGCGGCTTTCCGGAGGCCGGGCGCGTCCGGATTGTTGGAGGCGACGAGCACGATCTCGGCCGGATAATCCGGCTCATGCCGGCTGGCTTCGATGAGGGCGTGGAGATTGCTGCCGCGTCCCGATATCAGGACGCCGACGCGCTTCTTTTCGTTGGCGGCCGAGGTCATGGCGCTCACGCCCCTTGAAAGCCGAGGGTTCCGGCGTACTGAACCGGTTCGCCGTCTTTCCGGTCGATGAGACGGCCGAGCGCGAACGGCTCCGCGCCGGCGGCGCTCAGGGCGGTTATCACGGAATCCTGAGCATCCCGCGACACGATCACTGTCATGCCGACCCCGCAATTGAAGGTCTTCAGCATCTCGTCCTCGGCGATGTTGGCCGTGTCCTTCAGCCAGCCGAAGACCGGCGCGGGCTCGAGCGCGCCGAGGTCGATTTCGGCCGCCAGGCCCTCGGGCAGAACTCGGGGCAGATTCTCGGTGAGCCCGCCGCCGGTGATATGGGCCAGGGCCTTGATAGCGCCGAGCTGGCGGTGCACCTCAAGGAGCGGCTTCACGTAAATGCGGGTCGGCTCCAGCAGCGCTTCGCCGACGGATTTGTCCTTGGCGAAGGGGGCGGGATCGGTCCAGGCGAGGCCGGCCTTCTCGACCACCTTGCGCACCAGGGAGAAGCCGTTGGAATGGATGCCGGAGGATGGGAGGGCGAGGATCACGTCGCCCGCGCCGAGATCGTCCCGGGGCAGGATCCCATCCCGCTCCACGGCGCCGATGGCGAATCCCGCGAGGTCGTAATCGTCGCCTGCGTAGAGGCCCGGCATCTCCGCCGTTTCGCCGCCGATCAGGGCCGCGCCGGCCTGCTCGCACCCGTCGGCGATGCCGGCGATGATGGTCTGGGCCTTGCCGTTGTCGAGCTTTCCGCAGGCGAAATAATCGAGGAAGAAGAGGGGCTCGGCGCCTTGCACCACGAGATCGTTCACGCACATGGCGACGAGATCGATGCCGATCCCTTCGTGGTGGCCGGTCTCGATGGCGATCTTGAGCTTGGTGCCGACGCCGTCGGTGGCCGCGACGAGAATCGGGTCTTTGAACCCCGCTTCCTTCAAATCGAAAAGCCCACCGAAACCGCCGATCGAACCCATAACGCCGGAGCGCTTGGTCTTGGCGGCGAGGGGGTCGATCGCCTTCACCAAGGCGTTGCCCGCATCGATATCGACGCCGGCATCCTTATAGGTGAGCGAGCCGTTCGCTCCGCTTTCGGAATCGGATTTGGAGGCCAAGGATCGTCCCTTTGGGTCGTGCCGCAACTAGGGCGCATAACAAGCGGGCCGACGGCACCCCGTCAAGGACAAGCTGTCCTCGTCTAATGGCTATAATGGCGCGCGAGATGGGATTCGGCGTGGGCGGCGATCTCGGGGTCGGGGTTCTCCGCAAGGCGGTGCAGCACCGGCTCCATGCCTTCGATGCGGCTGGGGGATTCGGTGGCGCACATCATGGCGATCCAGGCGCGGTCCATTTCGATGAGCCGCGTGATGAAGCCGGGATCGGTGTCGTAATACTCGTGGACGTAGAACCAGAAGGCCTGGACGTTGGGGAGAAACGGCTCCTCCTCGTCGAGGCTCAGAACCTCGACCACCCATTCGTCGAGATCGAAGGCTTGCAGCCGTGGGTCGGTGGCGAGGGTGCCGAGGCCGCGGCATTCCGTGTCCAAGCCGCGGATGAACGCGCCGCAAAGGCTGCGGCGATGTTCGGAGCGCTGGGCTAGATCCTCAAGGAATTCGGGGAGGCCGGGAGCCTTTTCATCGTCGGGGAAGGGCGCCTCGGCGAAGAGCGCGCCGAGATAGCGGGCCGCCCCTGCGGCGATCATCGGGTGGGCATGGTCGAGGAGGGGAAGCAGCTCCGCCTCGCATTCCTGCCACGAAATCGGCTCCGGCTCGTTGGCGAGCGCGTCGAGCTCCACCGATTTTTCAATGGCCATCCGCATGCCGGGGTGACCCAGGCCGCGCTGCTCCAGCGCGTCCATCCAATCGCCGAACACTGTGCGGAAGACGGGATAGCCGTCGCTCATTACGTCGTAGCAGAGCTTGAAATGGACGCCT
Source organism: Methyloligella halotolerans (assembly GCF_001708935.1). Classification (GTDB taxonomy): domain Bacteria; phylum Pseudomonadota; class Alphaproteobacteria; order Rhizobiales; family Methyloligellaceae; genus Methyloligella; species Methyloligella halotolerans. The sequence continues at coordinate 43,667 of NZ_MASI01000007.1, read as the reverse complement.
GGGTCCTGGGCCAGGTTTCGCTCGTAGGCGGCAAGGAACGGCGCGATCTCCTCTCTTGCGGTTTCCAAATCCCAGGGGATGTGGAGCTCTGGCGGAAGGTTTTGGTCGCCGAACCCTGCCGGAGTTGGTTTGCCCTCGACCCGGTATCGCTCTTCCCGTTCCCGAATCCACCGGCGCGTTTGGGCATTCCGGTCAAAGAGGCTCTCTTCGATGGCGCTCGCTGCGCAAGCTTCGAGATGTCCCGTCTGCCAGGGCTCGATATGGTGCTCGGAATCGAGGGGAGGCTCGCCGGGCGCGAGGCCGAGAATCCTGAAGCAGAGGCGATAGACACGCTTCAACGTCCCGCTGTCCACGTCGCCCGGGATCTGGAGCGACCGGAAGGCCGTGATGAGTCGTTCGTAGTCGGGCGGAGTCAGACCCGCCTCGAGCTCCTTGAGCGCCTGTTCAATTCGATCTGCCATGGTCGCCATGCCCGCGTCAGGGTGTCTCGGGCGAAGGCGCGAGCCGTACGGCGATTCTCGGACCCGCGACTGCGCCGGATGCATCGATGCAGAGCCCTATTGGACAGCATCCGGTCACAATTTGGAGGGAAAACTGCGAAGTCTTTTGGGGGTATCGGGAGAAATGTGGCGCACCTCTTGTCACGGCGCCCCGGATGGACTTTCTTTCGAGCGGATTTCAATCCTTTCGGGTGACGAACGTGCGGTCTTTCTTTCATTTCATTTGCTTGGCGATTCTCGTCTTTGCTCCCATCGCGGTGCAGGGCGACCCGGCGCAGGCGGCCGGCAGCCTGTACGATGTCGACAAGATCGACGTGGACGTGACAGCGGCCAATGCCGTGGCGGCTCAGAAAAAGGCCATGGCCGAGGCCCAGGCGAAAGGCGCGCAGGTTCTGTTCCGCAGGCTGGTGCCGCCGGAGGCTCATGACCGGCTGCCGCAGCTCAGCTCGGCGGAAGTCGAGTCCCTGGTCACCGGCGTCTCCATCGGCAGCGAGCGCTATTCCACGACCCGCTATATTGCGTCGCTCGGCGTCAGCTACAGCGAGGCGGGCGTCCAGCAGCTCCTCTCCAGCTATGGCCTGCCCATCGAAGACTCCCGAGCGATGGAGATCAAACTCCTGCCGGTGGTGATCGACCAGTCCGGCGCGCCCCTGAACGACAGCAAGCTTGTGAAGGCCTGGACGGACGGCTGGAATAGCGTCGACCTCGCCCATGCGGTCGCGCCGGCGGACCTGGTGAAACGGCAGGGCGTGCTCGATCAGCAGCGCCTGTCGGAGATCCTCAATGGCAATATCGACGCTTACGAGTTCCTGCAGAACGAGATCGGTGGGCCGCTTGTCATCGCCATCGCCGAGCAGAAGGGCGAGACCTTCTCGACGCGGCTGTTCGGTGCCGACGCTGTCAGCGAAGTCGACCTGATCAAGGACGTGCCGATCCGGGGCGACCTGGATGCGGCCGCGATGGCGGCGGCGGAGCAGGATTTCGCAGCGCTGCAGGACCGTTGGAAATCGATGCAGAGCGGTGCGGCAACGGCGATGCCCGAGGGGAGCGAGCCGCCCAGCAGCGGCGGCGGCGGGAACTGGTTCAATTTCGGCGGCCGCCAGCAGCAGCCGGAGGCGGCTCCTGCGCCACGCAACAATGGCGGCGGGTGGTTCAACTTCGGTGGCCGCCAGCAGCAGCAGGAAGAAGCGCCCCCGCCGGCCGAATACATCGTCGCTCGGGTCGAGTTTCAAGGCCTGATGGGTTGGCAGGAGGCTCGTAGCCGTCTCGCCAACGTGCCGGGAATCGAGCGGCTAGAGGTGAACTCGCTATCGCCGCAAGGCGCTTCGATCACCTTCGACTACGCGGGATCCCTCAACAATCTGCAGCAGGATCTGGCGCAGAACGGATTTTCCTTTGAGCCCGGCCAGGGCGAGTATGTCCTCCGGGCGTATTAAATCGGCCTAGGCGCCTGTCGCGCCGGCCAAGCTTTTCGTATCGAGTTTTATGCCTTTCGGCGGATGCTGAACCGTGATCGTGAATATTCCAAATAGCCTGACGCTCGCCCGCATTGTCGCGGTGCCTTTCGTCGTCTGGCTCATCATCACCGGCGAGATGACGGCCGCCTTCGTGCTGTTTCTGCTCGCCGGTGCGTCCGACGCGGCGGACGGCTTCCTGGCGAAGCGTTTCGGATGGAACACCGAGCTTGGAGCCTATCTCGACCCGATCGCCGATAAGGCGCTGCTGGTCAGCATCTATGTAACCCTCGGCTTTTCCGGCCATCTGCCGGTGTGGCTGGTGATCGCGGTGGTGAGCCGTGACGTGCTGATCATCGGCGCCTTCATGCTTTCCTCCATGCTCGGGCGCCCCGTCGAGGTGCGGCCCATCTTTATCAGTAAGGCCAACACCTTCTTCCAGATCGTACTGGCCGGCTTGGTCCTGGCGGAGCTCGGCGTGGGATTCGGGCTGCACGGTCTGGTTCCGGTGCTGGTGTGGGTTACGGGTCTTCTGACGGTCACCTCTGCAGGCGCATATTTCTGGAGCTGGCTCGTCTACATGGCGCGTTACGAGCCTGTGCCCCAGCGTCCGTCCCGCAGGCGCAAGGGCATGGGCGGAACGCATGGCTCCGGGGTTTCGGTGCGATGATGCGCGAGCAGCTCGTGCTGGACCTGCCGCATCGCGCCGCGCTCGGTGCCGACGATTTCCTGGTCAGCGATTGCAATCGCCTGGCGGTCGAATTGATCGATGCGTGGCCCGAATGGAATGCCCCGGCGCAGCTCCTGGTCGGGCCACCGGCGAGCGGCAAGACCCATCTCGTCCGGGTTTGGCAGGCTCGCTCCGACGCGACGTCCCTGACAGGCGCTGCGGATGAGCTTGCGGCGGTCGAAGCAGCGCCGCGCAGCTCTGCCTTCGTGCTGGAGGACGCGGATGGGGGGCGTTTCGGCGAGAAGGCGCTGTTCCATCTCCTGAACGTCGTCAAGGAGGGCGGCCATTTCCTGCTGCTCACGGCACGTCAGCCCCCCCGGCGCTGGGGCATCGATCTGCCGGATCTGAGGTCGCGGCTCAATGCGCTGCCCCTTGCCGATATGGGCACGCCCGATGGGCCACTGCTCAAGACGGTCATGCTGAAGCAATTCGCCGACCGGCAGCTCAATGTCGAGCCGAAGGTGCTGGAGTATCTCGCGCTTCACGTGGACCGCTCCCTGGAGGCGGCGGCGCGGGCGGTCGAGGCGGTGGATCAGGCGGCGCTCGGCTCGGGCCGTAAGATCAGCCGGCAACTCGCGGCGGAGGCGCTGCGCACGACCCAGCCAAGCGAATAGCGGCGATTCGCGCGGGTTTCGGTGCGTCCGGAAGGTGAAAATTCACGCCGGCGCGCTTACTGTAACAGCATTGCAATGGTTGCCCGGCATAGCTTGATCCCGATTTTGCGCCGCCCCGGGGGGCCGGCGCGCCACGCGTAGTCGAATTGAGGCGGTGATGACGTCGACGGATAATGTTCAGACCATGAGTTCCTCGCCGGAGCCGGAGTCCTTCGGACCGTCCCGGTTCTTCAACCGCGAACTCTCCTGGCTGTATTTCAACCAGCGCGTTTTGGAGGAGGCCGAGAACGAGCGGCATCCGCTGCTGGAGCGGCTGCGCTTCCTCTCGATCTCCGCCTCAAATCTCGACGAGTTCTACATGGTCCGCGTGGCGGGCCTGCGCGGGCAGGTGCTGGCCGGCATAGAGACCCCGAGCCAGGATGGGCTGACGCCCGCCGAGCAGCTCGACCGCATCAATCAGTTTGTCGCCGAGCTCACCGCCGACCAGCAGGAGATCTGGGTGACGCTGAAGGCGCTCATGGATGAGGCGGGGATCGATATCCTCGGCGCGGACGATCTGACCGCGGACGAGAAGACTTGGCTCGAGCAATATTTCCTCGATCAGATCTTTCCGGTGCTCACCCCGATCGCCGTCGATCCGGCGCACCCGTTCCCCTTCATCCCGAATTTCGGCTTCACCCTGGGGCTTGAGCTGGTGCGGGAAGGCTCGCTGCGCTCCATGCACGCGCTGATGCCGATCCCGCCGATGCTGGACCGGTTCATCCGTCTGCCCAAGAGCGAGGGGGAGGGGAGCGCGATCCGCTTCATCCGGCTGGAAACCGTGGTCGCCATCTTCGTGAACCGGCTTTTCCCCGGCTACCGGGTGCGCAGCCAAGGCGCATTCCGCGTGCTGCGCGATAGCGATCTGGAGGTCCAGGAAGAGGCGGAAGATCTGGTTCGGCTGTTCGAATCGGCGCTGAAGCGCCGCCGCCGCGGATCGGTGATCCGGCTAGAGATCGAGAATACCATGCCGCCGCGCCTGCAGCGCTTCGTCATGCAGGAGCTGAATGTCACGGAGGACGAGAGCTTCGTCCAGAAGGGGCTGATCGGCCTGACCGACACGGAGCAGCTGATCGTCTCGGATCGGCCGGACCTCAAGTTCGAGCCCTATAACAGCCGGTTTCCGGAGCGCATCCGGGAGCATCAGGGCGATTGCTTTGCCGCGATCAAGGAAAAGGACATCGTCGTCCACCACCCGTACGAGTCGTTCGACGTGGTGCTGCAGTTCCTGAAGCAGGCGGCGGCGGATCCCGACGTCGTGGCTATCAAGTGGACGCTTTACCGGACCGGCAAGGCCTCGCCCATCATCGACGTGCTGAAGGAGGCGGCGGAGAACGGCAAGTCCGTCACCGCAGTGGTCGAGCTGAAGGCTCGCTTCGATGAGGAAGCGAACATCAAATGGGCGCGCGATCTCGAAAGCGCCGGTGTCCAGGTGGTGTACGGCTTCCTGGAGCTGAAGACCCATGCCAAGCTCAGCCTGATTGTCCGCCGCGAGCGCGGGGAGCTCGTCACCTACTGCCATGTCGGCACGGGCAACTATCATACGGTGACGGCGAAGATTTACACCGACCTCTCTTTCTTCACCGCGGACCGCTCCATCGGCACGGATCTGTCGCGGGTCTTCAATTTCGTCACGGGCTATGCGGAGCCGGCGGATCTCGAGTCCCTGGCGCTGTCGCCGCACGGTATCCGGGCGCGCATTCTCGATCACATCCGTGAGGAGATGTATCACGCCAGGGAAGGGCGGCCGGCCGCGATCTGGATGAAGATGAACTCCCTGGTCGACAAGGAGATCATCGATGCGCTTTACGAGGCGAGCCAGGCGGGCGTCGAGATCGACCTCGTCGTGCGCGGCATCTGCTGCCTGCGGCCGGGCATCGCCGGACTTTCGGAGCGCATCCACGTGAAGAGCATCGTGGGCCGGTTCCTGGAGCATGCACGCATCTATTGTTTCGGCGCCGGTCACGGCCTCCCCCACCGGAAGGCCGCGATCTACATCTCGTCGGCCGACATGATGCCGCGCAATCTCGACCGGCGCGTCGAGGCGATGACGCCGATCTCCAATCCGACGGTGCACGAGCAGATCCTCGATCAGATCATGATCGCCAATCTGAAGGACAATCTGCAGAGCTGGCGGGTTCTATCCGATGGAAGCTCCGAACGGATCAAGCCGACGGAAGGCCAGGAGCCGTTCAGCGCCCAGAGCTATTTCATGACCAATCCCAGCCTCTCGGGCAGAGGCGCGGCGCTAAAGGAAAACATGCCGCCGCGATTTGCTCATCTCGTACAGACCGGGTAAGCGTTGGCACTCCTGAATCTTTTTCGGGTGTCCAAATCCCGTCCTATGGCCCTTCGCAAAGAACTCAGCCCGGTCGCGGTCGTCGATATCGGCTCGAACTCGGTTCGGCTCGTGGTCTACGAAGGCGCCACGCCGGCGCCGACTCCACTGTTCAACGAAAAGGTGCTGTGCGGCCTCGGCCGGTCTGTCGCGAGCACGGGCAAGCTCGATCCCAAATCTGTGGAGCGCGCCTTGCGGGCGCTCAGGCGCTTTCGGGAACTGATCGACCAGATCGGTGCAAAGACCGTCGAGGTGATCGCCACGGCGGCGGCGCGGGATGCCGAAAACGGTCCTGAATTCGTTGCGCGCGCGGAGGCCATTCTCAAAGCGCCGGTTCAGCTTCTCACCGGCACAAAGGAGGCGGAGCTCGCCGCTCGCGGCGTGCTCGCCGGCCACCGCAACGCCGATGGGCTGGCAGGCGATCTCGGCGGCGGCAGCCTGGAGCTGGTGGACATCTTCGAGGGTCAGACGGGCGAGGCGGTGACCCTGCCGCTCGGCGGGTTGCGGCTGATCGACGTTTCTGGCGGCAACCTGAAGAAGGCCCGCGAGATCGTCGATGCCGAGCTGGAGACCGTGCCCTGGCTCGAAAAGGGCAGGGGCCGTGATTTCTACGCGATCGGCGGGACGTGGCGTGCGTTCGCCCGGCTCTATATGGCGCAGGTCGAGTATCCGTTGAGCGTCATGCAGGATTTTCGCATCAAGACGGACGATGCGCTGAAATTCGCTTCCGCCCTCGATCTGCAATCTCCGAATTCTCTGTCCGGCATCAGCGAGATCTCCAGCGCCCGGCGCGAGACCGTGCCTTACGGCGCGCTTGTCCTAGAGCGGCTGATCCGGCGCATCAGGCCCAAGATGGTCGTGATCTCGGCCTTCGGTATCCGGGAAGGTCTGCTCTACTCGCTGCTCGACGAGGAGGAGAAGAAGCAAGATCCGCTGATCGCCGCTTGCGAGGATCTCGCCAGGCGCCGGTCGCGCTCGCTGGAGAACGCCTACGAGCTTTGCGACTGGACCGACGCGCTGTTTGCCGGGCCCGAGCTCGAAGAGACGCCGGAGCAGCGGCGGTTGCGCTATGCGGCCTGCCTGCTCTCCGATATTGGCTGGCGGGCCCATCCCGATTATCGCGGCACCCAGAGTCTCAACCTCGTCGCCCAAGGCAACTTCGTCGATCTCGATCACGCCGGCCGGGCCTTCCTCGCCCTGACCGTCTATTTCCGGGCCGAGGGCTACGTGAAGGACGAGCTGACGGAGTCGCTCCGGGAGCTGATCGACGACGACATGGTGCTGCGGGCCCGTATCCTTGGAACGGCCTTGCGTGCGGCCAACATGGTGTCGGCTTCGCTGCCGGGCGTGCTGCCCCATACGCCCCTCACCTACGAAGGCGACCGGCTGGTGTGGACCCTGCCGGAACCCTATTGCAATCTCGAAGGGGAGCGCGTCGAACGACGTTTCAAGAAGCTCGCCGCGCTCCTGGACCGGGATGGTGAGGTCCGTACCGGCGCCTCGGTGCAGCAGGAGGCGGTCTGAAGGCGTCAGTGGGAGGATGCCGCTGAAAACACGGTCTTTTGCGGCCGCCCAGCCTTGCGCAAAGCGGCGTTTTCTCCCAAATCATTGTGACAGCGGGGATGATGGTGTCTTATCCCAATCCCATTCAAAGCCCAGAACCGAGAGCCCAGTCGTAAATGGCAGACGACCTCTATTCCGTGCTCGGCGTTTCCAAGACCGCCAGCGCCGACGAGATCAGCAAGGCCTACCGGAAGCTCGCCAAGAAGTATCATCCCGATCTCAACCCGGGTGACGACTCCGCCGAGGCGAAGTTCAAGGAAGCGTCGGCGGCCTATGCGATCCTGAACGATCAGGAGAAGCGCGGGCAATACGACCGCGGCGAGATCGATGCGTCCGGCCAGGAGCGTCCTCAGCAGCGCTATTACCGCGAATATGCCGGGGGCAACGAGGGCACCCAGTATTATTCCAGCGCCGGGTTCGAGGATATGGGCGACATCTTCTCGGACCTGTTCGGCCAGCGCCGCTCGGCGGGCGGCGGCTTCGGTGGAGCCCGCGGGTTCGGCGGCGGTGCGGGCGGGCACGGTTTCGCCATGCGGGGCCAGGACGCGAATTACCGGCTGGAGATCGCCTTTCTGGAGGCGGCGAACGGCACGAAGAAGCGCATTACGCTGCCCGATGGCGGCACCCTGGACGTGACGATCCCGCCAGGCGTGCGCGACGGGCAGGTGCTCCGCCTTAAGGGCAAGGGCATGCCGGGATCGGGCGGCGCCGAGGCCGGCGATGCTCTCGTTGAGATCACGGTGGGCTCGCATCCGGTCTTCAAGCGCGATGGGCGGGACATCATCGTCGACCTCCCGCTGACCTTTGACGAGGCGGTGCTGGGCGGCAAGGTCGAGGTGCCGACCATTCATGGCGTCGTGTCCATGACCATTCCGGCGGGCGCGAACACGGGCCAGACCTTGCGGATGAAGGGCAGGGGCATCAAGGCCAAGGCCGGCACCGGCGACCAGCTCATTAAGCTTCAGGTCATGCTGCCGGAGACCATCGATAGCGATCTTAAGGAATTTGCGGAAAAGTGGCGTGAGACGCACAGCTACGATCCGCGGAAGAAGTTGAGAGAGCAGGCGTGATGCTGGATGAGCGTGACCTCGTCTCCAAGGTGGAGCAGCTGACCGTCACCCGTCTTCGGGTGTGGGTCAGCGAGGGGTGGATCCGGCCGGCGGATACGGATGCCAAGGCCTATAGCGAAGCCGATTTGGCGCGGGCGGCGCTGATCCGCGATCTCGTCGACGATCTCGGCGTGAACGAGGAAGAGGTGCCGGTGATCCTCAACCTTATCGACCAGATCCACGGGCTTCGCAGCGAGCTTCGGGTGCTGGTCGAGGCGATCAACGAGTTGTCCGACGATAGCCGCACCCAGCTGAAAGAGCGGATCTCTCTCCGGCGCAGCAAGCGGATCGGCTAGCGCGGAGCGGGACTAAACGCCCGCTCGCGCTGTAACGATCAAATCAATCGGATGAGTCGTCGCCGTTCACCTGAAGAACGGACACTTCGCCGTTCTGCACGGCGAGAGACAGCTCGCCGCGCTTGAGCTTCATCGCCTGCTCACCGAACAGCATGCGCCTCCAGCCCTTCATGGTCGGAAGGTCCGGCTCGTCGTGGCGCGCGATCTGCTCCAGCTCGTCGGAGGTCGCGATCAGCTTGGGTGCCACGCCGTGATGGCCTGCGGTGGCCTTCAGAAGCACCCGGAGGAGGTCGAATACCGCGGCCGATTCCGGCGTCATGGGATCGTTTCTCTGAATGCGCGGCACCGTCTCGAGATCCCGCTCCAGGCCGCGCTCGACGGCCTCCAGCACGCTTCTGCCCCGGGAGGAGCGCACGAAACCGTTATGGATGCTGCGGAGCGCGCCGAGATCGTCCAGGCTACGCGGGGCCTGGTTGGCGATATCGTGCAGGGCGTCGTCCTTCAGGATGCGCGAGCGGGGAACGTCCTGGCTCTGAGCCTCGCGCTCACGCCAGGCGGCGACTTCCATCAGCACGGCGAGCGCCTTCGGGGTCTTGGTGCGCATCTTCAGGCGCTTCCATGCATTTTCCGGCGGCTGCTCGTATGTTTCCGGATCGGTCAGAACCCCCATCTCTTCGTCCAGCCAAGTCTCCCGGCCGGAATCGTCGAGCTGGGATTTCAGCGTCGGAAACAGGTCCCTCAGATGGGTGACGTCGCCGATGGCGTAGGTGAGCTGCTTTTCGGATAGCGGCCGCCGGCTCCAGTCGGTGAAGCGAGAGGTCTTGTCCAGATTGCGGTTCAGCATGCGTTTCACGAGCATGCCGTAGCCAACGGATTCGCCGAACCCGCACACCATGGCGGCGACCTGGGTATCGAAGATCGGGTGGGGCACCTGGCCAGCCAGGTGATGCATGATCTCGACGTCCTGACGGGCCGAGTGGAACACCTTGAGGACCGACTCGTCGTTCATCAGGTCGAAGAACGGTGCAAGATCGATATCCGGCGCCAGGGTGTCGATCAGGAGTTCATGTTCGCCCGCGGCGATCTGGATCAGGCAGAGCTTCGGCCAGAAGGTCTGCTCCCGCATGAATTCCGTGTCGACGGCTATGAAGGGATGAGAAGCGAGTTCAGCGCAGGCTGAAGCGAGCTCCTCGGTCGTGGTGATGAGGCGCATGATTAAGCCGGATATATCTCACCCCACCGCCTTCCGCAAAGGACTTGCGTCCTTTCGCGTGCGAACCCGCGCTGCGCCGTTGCTGCGGGGTCACGGCTCGCACCGCGCAGGGCCGTTTTTTCGATTCCTTCAAAGGAATTGGGCTTATGCGCTCAAGAATGGTGGAAACTGCCGCAACACGGCAATTTTCCAGCCTCAGGCGGAAATCTCATCCGTCATTTGGGCTGCACGGTCGGGTCGCCGCCCGGACTGCCCGGAGGCGGGATAACCACCGTGGTGCCAGGATCCGGATCGGGGGCCGGCACGTCGATCTCCGAATCGCCGACCGAGGGCGGATCGATGACACCTTCATCCTCCTCGAGCTGCTCGCTCAGGGGCTTGTTCTCATCCACGCCGGGCACCTCTTCGGAGGTGCTGCCGGCTTTTGGCCGGGCCGGAGTTGCCTGATCCTCATGAGCGTCTTCGGCGGCCTGTATGGGTCCGGCCGATAGAATGGCGGCGGCGATCGCGAGCGATGACAGCAATATCCGCATTGACGGCTCCGTGGTGAAACGAGACCCGTATTAAACCTTGGCTTAGGCTGTCCCGTTCCCCGCTTACGGTGAAATCGCCCTCTGCTACACTGGAGTCAGTCTCATTCCTGAGAGCGAGGATCGCGCCATGACCAAGACTTTGACCAAGGCTTTCCGTATGTTTTCGCTGGTTCTGGCCCTGGCGCTGGGCGGTGTGATAGCGGCCGGCAGCGGCTCAGCGCAGGCCGGCGAGAGCGTCCAGCTGGCCAAGCAGCAGCCCAATTCCGAATGCCTGAACGGGCTCAACGGGTGCAAGGCCATGTGCTTCGGCAAGGACAATCGCCGGCGCGGCCAGTGCCTGGCGGCCTGCAATGTCGACTACCGGCGATGCAAGGCTTCGTCCGGCACCTGACGTAGACGCCATCCAACGGCGGGTTTGCCGTTCGGCGCCGCTTCTGGCATTCCTGCAGCGACCGGGGCGATGCGGACGCTTGACAGCCGGACGCTCGCCATGCGCTCTACGCGCGATTCACACCCTTACCTCACGGAATTGCCATGCATCCCTTCCGCACCACGACCTGCGGCGCGCTTCGCGAGCAGAATGTCGGCGAAACGGTCCGTCTTTCGGGCTGGGTGCACCGCCTGCGCGACCACGGCGGGCTGTTGTTCATCGACCTGCGCGACCATTACGGGCTGACCCAGTGTGTCGCCGATCCCGAATCTCCGGCCTTCGCCCAGGCTGAGAAGCTGAAGGCGGAGTGGGTGGTCAGGATCGACGGCGAGGTGGTGGCCCGCGAGGCGGAGACCGTGAATCCCAACCTGCCCACCGGCCAGGTCGAGGTGCGGATCAAGGCGATCGAGGTTCTGTCGGAATCGGCCGAGCTTCCGCTGCCGGTGTTCGGCGAGCCGGACTATCCGGAAGAGACGCGGCTCAAATACCGTTTCCTGGATCTTCGCCGGGAAACGCTGCACGCCAATATCATGAAGCGCCAGGCGATCATCTGGTCGATCCGCAATCGAATGCGCGATGCCGGCTTTTTCGAGTTTCAGACGCCGATCCTGACCGCTTCCTCGCCGGAAGGGGCGCGGGACTACCTGGTGCCGAGCCGGGTCCATCCGGGCAAGTTCTATGCGTTGCCCCAGGCGCCGCAGCAGTTCAAGCAGCTCATCATGATGGGCGGGTTCGATCGCTACTTCCAGATCGCGCCGTGCTTCCGGGACGAGGATGCGCGCGCCGACCGTTCGCCCGGCGAGTTCTACCAGCTCGATATCGAGATGAGCTTCGCTACCCAGGACGACGTGTTCGAAGCCGTCGAGCCCATGCTGCGCGGTCTCTTCGAGGAGTTCGGCGACGGGCTCCCAGTCACCCAGAAATTCCCGCAGATTCCCTACCGGGAGGCCATGCGGAAATACGGCACCGATAAGCCGGACCTGCGCAACCCGATCGAGATGGAAGACGTCTCGGAGCATTTCCGCGGCTCCGGCTTCAAGATCTTCGCCGGCATGCTGGAGAGCGATCAGAACGCGCGTGTCTGGGCCATTCCCGCCAAGGGTGGCGGTTCCCGCGCCTTCTGCGACCGGATGAACTCCTGGGCGCAGAGCGAAGGGCAGCCGGGCCTCGGCTACATCTTCTTCCGCGATGGCGAAGGGGCGGGGCCTGTCGCCAAGAATATCGGCGAGGAGCGCACTGCCGCGATTCGCGACCAACTCGGCCTGGGCGATGGCGATGCGGTCTTCTTCGTGGCCGGCCTGCCGGCGGAGTTTGCCGACTTCGCGGGGCGTGCCCGGGTGAAGGCGGGCAACGATCTGGAGCTCACCGAGAAGGAGCAGTTCAAGTTCTGCTGGATCGTCGACTTCCCCATGTACGAGCTGACGGATGAGGGCGAGGTCGACTTCTCTCACAATCCCTTCTCCATGCCGCAAGGGGGAATGGAGGCGCTGGAGAACGAGGACCCGCTCGAGATCAAGGCCTTCCAGTACGACATCGTCTGCAACGGCGTAGAGCTGTCGTCGGGTGCGATCCGGAATCACAAGCCGGAGATCATGCAGAAGGCTTTCGAGATCGCCGGCTATTCTAGGGAAGAGCTGGAGAAGGAATTCGGCGGCATGCTGCGCGCCCTGCAATACGGCGCACCGCCCCATGGCGGCATCGCTCCGGGCGTCGACCGCATCGTCATGCTTCTGTGCGGCGAGGAGAATCTCCGCGAAGTTGTGATGTTCCCCATGAACCAGCAGGCCGAAGACCTGCTCATGGGGGCGCCGTCGGAGGTTTCGCCGGAGCAGCTCAAGGAGCTGAACATCAAGGTCGTCCCGCCGAAGGTGGCGAAGTAGCCGAGGCGGAAAACCGAATCGCGAGAATCGGTTGCCGGGTCGTCCTGACACGGCGCCTTAAGGGAGCGGCTTCTCCTTGATCGCTGCCACGGCGGACTTGGCCTGTTCGAGAATCTCCTCGTCGTCTAGAGCCGCGGTCATGTCGGCGAGGACGCTTCGGCGTGCTGCAGCAGAACGGCCCGCTGTGGCGGCGAGGATTCCTGGGCGAGCTGATTGAGGTTCTCGATCAGCCGGTACTGCACCGAGGGGGACCCCTTGGCGTAGTGGCGGATCTTCACGAAGGACGCATCCACCATCGATTTGAAGTCGTATCGCGGCGTGATCAGCCGGACCTTGTCCTCGTCGTCCATCCAGCGGTTCTTGGTCTCGCCCCGGCGCATGATGCGCTCAAGCGAGGTGGAGAGGCGGTTGACCACGGCGATCGCCGTGAACGGATCGGCCATGGACGGAGACAGGGCCCGGAGCGCCACCTCCACCAGCTGATGGATGTAGTAGTTGAGATCCTGCACCGAGTTCGTCGCGGTGCCCTGGACGAGCGCGCCCTGCATCTTCTCGACGAGCTCGTCGGTGACCGCCTCGGGCGGGGCGACGGAGGCGAAGGTCGCGCCCTGGATGCCGTGGTCGCCGGCGACGACATCAAGCCGGATGATGGCGTTGGCGTCTGCCGCCGCCCGCACCAATGCGCTGTGATCGATGCTCTGGATGTAGCCGCTGCGCGGCAGCGCGACGGCTGTCGATTTCTTGGGAAACTTCGTGGGCTCGGGCGTGTCCTGATCGTCCCGCGACGGAAGCAGACGCTCGATCTCCGCGTCGAGGATCGCGCCGACCTGGACCACCACATTGTCGGCGATGATAGAGCGGGCCAGGTGATGCACGAAGATCAGCAGTGCGACGACGTTGATCAGGATCAGCGCGGTGCCGATGGCGACCGCGAGGTTCGGCGCCTGATCGCCCGAGAGGTACGAGGCGCGCAGGACCAGGATCAGGTAGACGACGGTCGACACCATCAGCCCGAGGGAGAACTGGGTGCGCCGGTCGCCCATGAAGCCGCGGATCAATCTGGGGCCGAGCTGCTGCGCGGCCAGGGTCAGCACGACCATGGTGATTGAGATCGCCAGGGTCGCCATTGTGATGATGGCCGCGACGAGATTGGAGAGGAAGTGGGAGGCGCTCTCGGCGCTGCCGCTATAGAGATACCAGGGCGGGTTGTCGCCGAGCTGCCAATCGACCTGGATCGCCAGCAGGGCCGCGACCACGGCGATGACCACCATCACCATGGGCAGGGCCCATAGGCTGGACACCAGACGCCGCCAGAACGCGAGCAGGCGGTTCATCATCGCTTCGGCTCCCGTTGGCGATACGGGTGCGGTGGACGAATGGTCGTTTGGGGCCCGCGCGAACGCGGTTTGGCGAATCTGTTCAAGAAAATGCCTTGTCCGGTTCAAAGTTTGATTCAGGCGCGGTTGCGCCGCATCTGGCGACAAGTCTAGCCGACGAGCCTTCGGAAAATGCTAACCTCCGACGCTGGGGTTAGGGAGAAGGTTCCGTGGCGCTGTCGGATCACGTCTTCAATTATTGCGAGCGCGGCCAGGACCCGGGGATCTGGGCGGAGCCCCTCAACGCCCTCACCAATGGCGGCTTTCTGCTTGCGGCCGTCGTGGCGCTGGGACTCCTGCTGCGCCGGCCCGCCGCGGCGAGAAGCGCCGACCATTATCTCCTGATCGGGCTGGTGTTCATCATCGGGCTGGGCAGCCTTGCCTTCCATCTCTTCGCGACCAAAGGGACTGGTCTGGCCGATACGATCCCCATCGGTTTGTTCATGCTGATCTATCTCGCCTTCGCCCTGAACCGGTTCCTTCAGGTGCCGCCTGGCTGGACCACGCTGCTGGTGATCGCCTTCGCCGCTGCCGGCGCGGGAGCCATGCAGCTTCGCTGCTTCGCGGGCGGGATCGGGTTTCCGGGGGAAGGTGTCGATTCCGGGACGTGCCTGAACGGGAGCGTGGGGTATCTGCCGGCGCTTCTGGCCATGCTCATCGTGGGCGGCCTGGTCTGGGCTCGCGGATTGGCGGCAGGACGGTTCATCCTCTGGGCGGCGCTCGTCTTCGCTGTTTCCGTCACCTTCCGCTCTCTCGACATGGTGTTGTGCGACACCCTGGTTTTCGATGGGCACAGGGTCGGCACTCATGTCGTGTGGCATCTTCTGAACGCCGTTACCTTGTTCCTGTTGCTGCTCGCCAGTTTCCGGGCGGGGGAGGCTGCCCCGCTATCGGATCGTCTTGATCGGCGGGATGCGGAGGGCAAGACACTGCTTTAGGAGTGCTCTATCGCCCTAGAAGGGCGGAGCATCGCGATGCGACGAAGATCAGAACCAGAGGATTCAAGCAGGCATGACATCAGACGCACCGAAATCGGGCTCCCCCATTCGCCGGATCGTGACGGGCGAGCGGCCGGACGGTGCGTCCGTTCTGGTGAGCGACGAGGTCGTGGACGCGATTCAGGTACCGCTGCTGCCCGGCGCCCAGTTCTTCAGCCTTTGGGGCAGCGATGCAGCACCGACGCTGCCCAATGCCGGAGGCGAACCGGATTTCTCCAAGTGGTTTCCGCCGCCGGGCGGTTTCCGGTTTCAGATGATCGTGCTGCCCCCGGCGGGCGCCGAGGCGGACCCCAATCTCGACATGAAGCAGGCGCTGCGGGAGACCGAGGCGAAGCTGCCGGGCATGATCACCAAGATGGATCCGAAGGATCCAGGCATGCACCAGACCGACAGTATCGATCTCATCTTCGTCACGAGCGGGGCGTGCGAGCTGGAGCTTGGCGATGGTACCAAGGTGCCGGTCGGGACGGGGGAGGCGGTGGTGCAGAACGGCCCGCGCATGCCTGGCGCAATCCCCATGACGAGCCCTGCAGCCTGCTGACCGTCACCCTTGGTGCGAAGCGCAACGGTTGACCCCATCGGCCCGTCAGCTCTGGGCTTCCCTGTGCTCTTCGCGGGCGGCTTCGAATATTTCCCGTGCAGCATCGAGATTGAGCAGGAAGATGCCGAGTCCGACGATGAGGTCCGGCCAGCCCGAGAGCGTCGCGGCGGTGACGAAGCCCGCTGCGATGATGGCGATGTTGGCGTAGGCGTCGTTTCGGGCGGAAAGGAAGGCGGCCTTGGTCAGGCTACCGCTATGGCTCCGGAACCGCACGAGCATCAGGCGCAGATGACATTGACGGCGAGGGCGCCGAGTCCCGTGGCCGACAGGATGAAGGGTTCGGGGGGCGACAGGTCCTGAAACTTGGTCCAGGCCTGCCACAGCGTCGCCAAGCTCGGAACGAGAAGGATTGCGGCGAGGACCATGCCCAGACGCGCGCGGTTGCGCAGGGACCAGTTCAGGGCCAGCAGGATGAGAAGGTTGACGGAGGCGTCTTCCAGGAAGTCCACGCTGTCGGCGAACAGGGCTACGGAGCCGATGGTCAGAGCGACGGCGAACTCCACCCCGAAATAGCCGAGGTTCAGGAGAGCGACTCGCTTGACGGCCTGACGAAGCTCTGGCCCGCCTTCGGGTTTATCCATGGGTCTTTGTTCCGCTCCGGCGATCGAGATCTCCGATTTCGCCGCCGATCAGTTCTATCCTCCAGCCCTTATCTTGGACATCGCCTTCATCCTAGCCATGGCCTTCATCCTAGACATGGCCTTCCCAATATATTTACAGCAGGTGGCAGCAGCGGAAGCAGCTTCCACGCGATCTAGGAGACCCTGAATGGACAACCATGAGGGCGGACGAGCGGACGGGGCCCATGGCAGCAAAGTGCCGGCCGTCACGCTCGGGTTCTGGATTATCAAGATCGCCGCCACGACTCTTGGAGAAACTGGCGGCGATACTGCATCGATGTCCTTGGGGCTGGGCTACGCACTCGGAACCGTAATCTTCCTGTCACTACTGATCGTTCTGGTCTCGATGCAGATCGCGGCGAAGAAATTTCATCCATTTCTCTATTGGGCGACGATCGTCGCTTCGACGACCGTGGGCACGACCCTAGCGGATTTTGCGGATCGCTCGCTCGGTATCGGTTATGCGGGCGGCTCGGTAATCTTGCTGACGGGCCTGCTGATAGTCTTGGCGGCTTGGTATCGCATCGAGGGTTCGATTGCTGTCGAGACGGTCAGCGAGCCCCGGGTTGAAGCGTTCTATTGGACCGCTATCACTCTGTCCCAGACGCTTGGTACGGCCCTCGGCGATTGGACGGCGGATTCCGGGCTCGGCTATGGCGGGGCCGCGTTGGTCTTCGGCGGCCTTATCCTGATCGTCGTCCTGCTCTATTTCCGGTCGAATCTCTCCCGTGCGGGACTTTTTTGGGCCGCGTTCATCTTGACCCGGCCGCTCGGCGCGACCGTGGGCGACTTTCTCGACAAACCGCTGGACCAGGGCGGTTTAGCTCTGAGCCGTCCCATCGCTTCGCTGGTTTTGGGGGCATTCATCGTTGCCTGCATATTGGTGCTCCCTCAGCGCTCTGCCGAGCGAGTCCGGACAGCCGCACCACCGGAGACGCGGTAGAATCGATGCGAGAACGTCGCGAGGCGTCCAGGTCCGCCGTCCCTTCATGACGTTCGCCTTCTTTCAACCGGGTATGCAAGCGCGCCCAAAAACGGCAAAACAGCGTGATTGCGCCGCCACCGAATGTGGGTGGCCGGCCCGGAACGTGCAGAGGCGCAATGCGGACGTGGTGGAATTGGTAGACACACAGGACTTAAAATCCTGAGGGCGAAAGCCCGTGCGGGTTCGACCCCCGCCGTCCGCACCAGCCTCGGCTCTCGAGTGTGACGCTTCTCCGACATTAACGACACGCGCCCGTGATCTTCCGTGCTCGTATTCGCACCGCGTTGTGATGGCGCTCGACCGAGGTGTGACCACCGCCGGCCAATGGCGCTGATACGATTCCTTCGTTCGAAACACCCCCCAGCCCAACGAAGGAAAACCAAATGAAACAGCTTCTCCTCGCCGCCGCCCTGATCGGCGCGTTCACGGCTCCGGCTTTCGCCATGGCCGGTCCGTTCTACATCATGTTCGACAACGACAAGGGCACCTGCTCGATGGCGACGAAGGTGCCGTCGGACACCGACAAGTTCGCCATGATGGGCACCTACAAGACCGAGAAGGATGCGCATATGGCCATGGAAGGCATGACCAAGTGCCACAAATAGCGCGACCGAATAATTTCTGACTGTATTACGGCAGCGGCCGTCCCCGGATCGGGGGCGGCCGTTTCCATGTCTTCCGGGCTGTCTTGCGGGCGAAGCCCTCCCACCGCTCATGCAAAAAGTGAACAGGGTACGCATCCGGCCGATGCTAATATGGTCGGCGGTTGGCCCCGCACGTCGCGCGGCGGCGTCACGGTCAGGACGGCGCTATCTACGGCGGCTGGGCAGCTCGCCACCCGAGCATACTTTCACGCGTCATCGGGCGACGGGCGATGGGGATTGGCGCCAATACAAACGTGCGCGGTCAAGGACCGCGAAGATGGGGACGGAGGCCATTGTGATCTAAGGAGGAGATAATGAAAGTTGCAGCCTTGGCGGCCCTCTTTCTCTCGGCCGCTTTCGTCCTCTCCAGTCCGGCTTTGGCCCAGACCCCGGAGGACACGGAGAAATCCGCGAATTCGGAGACTTCGGAACAACCGGCAAAGCCGAACATCCTCGTGATCTGGGGCGATGACATCGGCCTCTGGAACGTCAGCCACAACAATCGCGGGATGATGGGCTACGAAACGCCCAATATTGACCGCATCGCCGACGAAGGCCTGTCCTTCACCGACTATTACGCGCAGCAATCCTGCACGGCCGGCCGCGCCGCCTTCATCGGAGGCAACGTTCCGGTGCGCACCGGGATGACGAAGGTGGGGCTGCCCGGCGCCAAGGAGGGCTGGCAGGACTCCGACGTCACCATCGCCACGGTGATGAAGAGCCTCGGATATTCGACCGGCCAGTTCGGCAAGAACCATCAGGGCGACCGCAACGAGCATCTACCGACGGTGCATGGGTTCGATATGTTCTTCGGCAATCTCTACCACCTGAACGCGGAAGAAGAGCCGGAGCATCGCGACTATCCCAAGGATCCTAAATTCAAAGCGAGATTCGGGCCGCGCGGGGTGTTGAAATGCACTGCGACCGAGGAGGTCTCGACGAGAGAGGACGACCCCCGCTTCGGCGCCTGGGGCAAGCAGGAATGCGAGGACACCGGGGCGCTGACGCGAAAGCGGATGGAGACCATCGACGACGAGACCGTCGCCGCTGCGAAGGATTTCATCAAGCAGGCGGTCAGCGACGGCGAGCCATTCTTCGTCTGGTGGAACGGCACCCGCATGCATCTCTATACCCACGTCAAGAAGGAGCATACGGGCCTGTCGGGACCGAGCGGCAACGAGTATCACGACGGCATGGTCGAGCATGACATGCATGTCGGCGAGCTGCTCGATCTGCTCGACGAGCTCGGCATCGCCGACAACACGGTGGTGATGTATTCCACCGATAACGGGCCGCATTACAACGGCTGGCCGGATGGCGGCACCACGATGTTCCGCTCCGAGAAGAATTCCAACTGGGAAGGCGCCTACCGTGTGCCGACCTTCTTCCGCTGGCCCGGGCATTTCCCGGCGGACAAGACCCTCAACGGCATCGTCGGCCACGAGGACATGCTGCCGACCTTCGCCGCGATCGGCGGGGATCCGGAGATGAAGGCCAAGCTCCTCGAAGGCGTCGAACTGGAGGGGAGGAACTACCGGAACTACATCGATGGCATCAACATGCTGGACTACTTCACCGGCGCTGTGGAGGACTCCCCCCGGCACGAGATGGTCTACGTAAATGACGATGGCGCGATCGTCGCCATGCGCTATGACGACTGGAAGGCGGTCTTCCAGGAGCAGCGCGCCGAGGGGCTGCAGCTATGGCGTGAGCCGTTCGTCGAGCTGCGGGTCCCGCTCCTGTTCAATTTGCGGCGTGATCCGTTCGAGAGAGCGCAGCACAATTCGAACACCTACAACGACTGGTTCTTGCAACGGGCATTCGTGGTCGTGCCGCTCCAGGCCATAGCCACCAGGTTCCTCCAGACGATGGAGGACTATCCGCCGAGCCAGAGTCCAGGTTCGTTCAACCTGGAGAAGGTTCAGAAGCAGATCGAAAACGCGGCCAGCGGCCAATAACCGATCCGCCGACAGCTTCGAATATTCGGACGGCCGCCCCTGCTCGCGGGGCGGCCGTCTCCAATTTAACGCTCCGTTTGGGATGCCGACCGACCTGCGGTTGATGTGCGAGGCAGGGCTGCAATAATGCCGCGATACAGAAATGCGATTCGATCCATGGGGGTGTTGTCATCGTGCTGTTCAGCCTCTCGAGGAGACTAATTGCGAGACGTTTTGGGAGAGAGGCATCATGACACGATTTTGGCTGGCCGCCGCGGCGGCCCTGGCGCTGCTCTGTTCGGCCAGCGTCGGCGCCTCGGCGCAGGATAGCGAAAGCTCCACCGCGCCGGACGAGGGCATCAGCGCTGCCGCAACCACGCAGCCCTTGGAGGCTTCGGGCACGAACATTCGCGGCGCCACAACGGGCCCGACCGATGCGCCGGGCTACGATCATCCCGACCAGTACATTCACCTGAACACCGTGAAGCCCGCGCCCAACATGTACGGCGTGATCCAGCATCCGGAGCAGGATAAGGAAGCCGCCGACAAGCTCGCCAAGTTCATCGAGAAGAACGGCGGCAAGAAGCCGAACTTCCTGGTCTTCCTGCTGGACGATGTCGGCTGGATGGACCCGGGCTTCAATGGCGGCGGCATCGCCGTCGGTCATCCGACGCCGAACATGGACGCGCTGGCTGCGGATGGGCTTGTGCTGACCTCGGCCTATTCCACGCCGTCCTGCAGCCCGAGCCGCGCCACGATCCACACCGGTCAGATTCCGTTGCATCACGGTCTGCTGCGGCCGCCGATGTATGGCGAGCCCGGGGGGCTCGACGGCGCCGTCACCATGCCGGAGGTCCTGAAGAAGCTCGGCTACACCACGCAAGGCGTCGGCAAGTGGCATATGGGCGAGAACAAAGGCTCGCTGCCGCAGAATGTCGGCTACGACAATTACCGCGGCTTCCTCGGCGTCTCGGACATGTACACCGAGTGGCGCGATATGTACTTCAACCCCGAAATCGCGCTGAGCCCCGCTCGCTTCAAGATGATGCAGGAGAAGGGCTTCAGTCACTACGATGTGAACTGCAGCCCGTCGGACAAGGACAAGTGCGAAGACCTGAAGCTCATCGATCTCGACTACATCAAGGAACTGGACGAGGTCTGGACCAAGGTCAGCACGGATTTCATCGAGAAGCAGAAGGATAGCGACAAGCCGTTCTTCCTGTATCACGCGACCCGGGGCTGCCATTTCGACAACTATCCGAACAAGGAATGGGCCGGCAAATCGCGGGCCCGCACGGTCTATAGCGACTGCATGGTCCACATGGACGATGTGTTCAAGCGGCTGGTCGACAAGCTGAAGGAGACCGGACAGCTTGAGAACACCATCATCCTGCTGACCTCGGATAACGGTCCGGAATGCGAGATCCCGCCCCACGGCCAGACGCCGTTCCGCGGCTGCAAGGGATCCAGCTGGGAGGGCGGCGTGCGTGCGCCCATGTTCGTCTATTGGAAGGACATGATCGCCCCGCGCCGTTCGGAAGGGCTGTTCGATCAGGCCGATATCTTCAACACCTTCATCGGCATCGCCGGGGCGCCGGGCAAGGAGCTGGCCAAATACGTGCCGTCCAAGCGCTATGTCGACGGTGTCGACCAGACCGGCTTCCTGCTTGCCACCGAAGGCCAGTCGGCTCGCAAGGCGCGCATCTATACGTTGAACCAGTATCTGTCGGCCGTGCGGGTGGACGAATTCAAGGTCACCATCACAGCCGAACTCGAGGACGGGTTCTTCAAGCGCGGCTACACGGGCGGGTTCTCCGGACCGGTGACGACCGATACGGGCGGTGCCGTCATGGTGAACCTCTACACCAACCCGAAAGAGGATGTGAGCATCGGCGTCCGGCATCTTCCGCTGACGGTGCCGGTCGGCTACGCGCTTGGCGACTACATGCTCGAGCTGGAGAAATATCCGCCGAAATTCTCCACCAGCTTCCTGTCCAACAATCCGCCCATGTACGACATGATTCCGGAGGTCAAGGAAGACGCGACGATGAGCCTGGAGCTGTGGAAGGAGAACGAGGAGAAGAAGCTGAAGACCAACGCCGAATAGGCGCTTTGTTCTCCTGAGCTAGCGGCCTTCGACGGCCCCCGGCTTCGCGGCGCCGGACTGTGGCGCAGCGAACACAGACGATCCAGATTCCTGCCTTGGCAGGCGGTAAGGGGAGCGCGAATCTCGGCGCTCCCCTTATTATTTCCGGCATGGTCCTGATCCAGGAATCCCGGGGGAACGGAAATGGTGTGGAGAGTTTGGGGACTCTCGCTCGGCCTGCTCCTGCTGCCATTTCTGGCGGCGGATGGCGCGAAGGCCGAGAGCGCGACAATCGAGGGCGTCCAGGGTTGGGAGTACGAAGTCGGTTCCTACGCCTGGGCGATCTGGGTTGACGGGGACGTCAGCGCGAACGACCTGGAGTTCGATGTCTACGCCACGCCTGGAGACCTGATCGACGCGGCGAAGTTCGGACTGACCACCACGTTCGAGGCCCGCAAGGACCGGTTCACCTTCTACGCGGACATCCTCTATGCGGATTTCGGCATGGACGGCGATGTGGTGGGCGAGATCGACCTGCCGGCCGATCTGACGCTCCAGGCCAACGCCGCGGCCTATCTCGATTACCGCTTCGGCGTCTATCAGGCCGGCGCTCTCTACGAGGTCTACGACCTGCCGTCGGCCTATGGCGACACCAAGATCTCGTTCGGTGGCGGGGCGCGGTGGGTCCGCCAGGAAGCCGATCTGGGGATCTCGCTCGGGATCTCGACCAACCGGAGCCTGGCAAGCTGGCTCGATCGGATCGAGACGCGGATCAACAGGATCGAGGACCGACAGGAGCGAACGGAGACGCTGGCGCAGCTGAACACCTTGCGGGACAGGCTTTTGAATCGCCGGATCTCGCGCGCCTCCTCCAAAGACGCGCAGCAACGGGCCGAACGGCTGGAGAACCGGCTCAGCCGGGTGGATCGGCGTGGCCAGGCTCTTGCCGCGATCGAGGCGGTGCAGGACTTCCGGCTCGCGCTTCTGCAGCGGCAACTCGTCCTTTCGAACGGCGGCGGCGACGGAAATTACGCATTCGCAACGACTGGTGTGATGCAATGGGTCGATCCGGTGATCGCGACCCGCGTGTCCCATGAATTCAAGGACGGCGAGGCGGTCACCTTCACGGGCGATATTGGCGGCTTCAACGCCGATCGCAATCTAAGCTGGCAAGTACAGCTGACATATGACCGGGAAGGGACCCTGTTTGGCTTCGACACCACCAGCTCTATCGGCTATCGCGCCCTCGGATTGCTTTACGACGACAGAGATTTCGGCGGCAGCCGGGGGGTGGACGTGGTGCTGCACGGCCCGGTCGCGGAGATCGCCTTCCGCTGGTGAGTTTTGATGTCCCGGCGCCTTCCAGATTGGATTGGGGCTGGTCTGCAGAAGCTCCGCGGGGCGGCTGCTTTCCTACTGCGTCCGCTTACCCTCGCGATTTTCGCACTCATCCTTCTCGGTGTTGGATCGGTGGCAAGCTGGCAAGACGCTGTGCTGGCCAGTCCTCCGAAGCCGGAGTCCTCGGGGCTTCATTTCGTCGGGACCGAGACCTGCGCCGGATGTCACGAGGCCGCGGGCACCGCATGGGCACCGTCCCAGCATGCCCACGCCATGGACCATGCGACGGACGCGACCGTGCTGGGCGATTTCGACGACGCCAGCTTCGACTATTTCGGCACGACGTCCCGCTTCTTCAAAAAGGACGGCAAGTTCTTCGTCGAGACCGATGGCCGGGACGGCAAGCTCGGCACGTTCGAGGTGAAGTACACTTTCGGCCTCGATCCCTTGCAGCAATATCTGGTGGCGTTTCCTGATGGCCGTATCCAGGCCCTGCCGCTCGCCTGGGATAGCCGGCCTAAAGCGGAGGGCGGCCAGCGCTGGTTCCACCTCTATCCCGACGAGCATATCGATCACGCCGATCAGCTCCATTGGACGAAGCTGGAGCAGAACTGGAATTTCATGTGCGCCGAGTGCCACTCGACGGGCGTGAAGAAGAACTACGATTCCAACACCGACAGGTTCGCCACCTCCTGGAAGGAGATCAGCGTCGGCTGCGAGGCGTGTCACGGTAAAGGCTCCGGCCACGTCGCATGGGCAAAAGGCGAGGGCGACCGCGACGATCCCAAGAAGGGCTTGGTTGCGCTGTTCGACGAACGGGACGGCGTTTCCTGGCACCAAGATCCCGAGACCGGGCTGCCGGTGCGGAGCAAGCCTCCGAAACCCTTGCGGGTGGAGGTCGAGACCTGCGGCCGCTGCCACGCCTTGCGCTCACAGATCTCCGAGGATTGGGAGCCTGGCCAGCCGCTCTCCGACACCCACTTGGCGAATCTCATCTCCGAAGGGGCCTTCCAGGCCGACGGGCAGATGGAGGGAGAGGTCTTCAATTACGGCTCGTTCAAGCAGAGCAAGATGTTCGCCGCGGGGGTGACGTGCAGCGATTGCCACGAGCCTCACAGCGGGCATCTGCGGGCGAAGGGCGAGGCGGTCTGCCTTCAATGCCATTCGGCAGACCTCGCTACCAAAAGCCATACCCATCACAGCCAAGTGGTGGCTTCGGAGCGGCCGGACTGCATCTCCTGCCACATGCCCGCCCACACCTTCATGGTGATCGATGAGCGCCACGATCACAGCTTCCGCATCCCGCGCCCCGATCTTTCCGTGGAGCTCGGCACGTCCAATGCCTGTAACGACTGCCATCAGGACAAGTCGCCGGCCTGGGCGGCCACGGCGATCGAGGAATGGTTCGGGCCGGAACGGAAAGGCTTCCAGACCTACGGGGCGGCGTTCCATCATCTATGGGAAGGCAAACCGGGTGCGGCTGACGAACTCGCCGCGGTGGCTCGGGACGGAACCTTGCCCGGCTTCGTGCGGGGTAGCGCCTTGGCCGCGCTTCCACCGCCGCTGACCGAGAAGACGTTCCAGGCCGCCCAGGCGGCGCTCTCCGATCCCGATCCCATCGTCCGGCTCGGGGCGCTGGAGAGCCTGAGCACCCTGCCGCCCGATCAGGCCTGGCCTGTGGTCTCGCCGCTGCTCGACGATCCGGTTCGCAGCGTGCGAATGCGGGCGGGCGAGCTTCTGGCGGGGGCGCCGCTCGATGCTCTTTCCCGGCGCCAAAAGGATGCCCTGAAGCGGGCTCAGGAGGCATTCGTCGCCGCTCAGAATTTGAACGCGGACCGGCCGGAATCCCGCGGGCGTCTGGCAGATTTCTACGTTCGCCAAGGGCGGCTCGACGAGGCCGAGCAGGAGTACGAAGCCGCGCTCAGGCTCAATCCGGCCTACGGAACTGCGGCGGTCAATCTCGCCGATCTCTATCGCCGGCAGGGGCAGGACGAGAAAGGCGCGGAGGTTTTGCGAAAGGCCATAGAAGCCGCACCGGAAGAGGGGGCGATCTACCATGCTCTCGGCCTGACATTGGTCCGCCTGAAGCAGCAGGAGGAAGCGCTGGAGGCCTTGAAGAAGGCCGCCGAGCTGGCGCCCGACCGGCCGCGCTTCGCCTATGTCTATGCGGTGGGGCTCAACTCCATGGGCCGGAAGCAGGAAGCGATGACGGTTCTGGAGGAGAGCCTGGAGCGGCATCCCCACGACCGGGAGACGCTGATGATGCTGCTCAACTTCGCCAGCGAGACCGGCCAGATGGACAAGGCGCTGGTCTACGCGGAGCGGCTTGCGGAGATCGATCCCGACAATCAGGAGCTTCAGACCCTGATCCAGGCGCTGAAGGCAAGGTCGCGCTGAGGGTCCGTTCTCGTTCAGAGCAGGGGGGCGATGACATCCTTCACCGCGAGGGCCAGCTTGCGCTGACCTTCGGGACCGAGATGGATCCCGTCGGGCTCGTCCGGCACGGCAACTGAGGCGGCGTCGAGATACGCGGTCCCCAGGGACTCGGCCACCAGCCGATAGGGCTCGGCGAGCTCAGTGCAGAGCTTTTGGCCACCGTCATAGAACAGGCCGATGGTCGGCTCCAGCTCCCCCATATGGGGCGGTGAGATGAGCATGATCGTAGGCGCTGCTCCGCCGGGGCCGGCGAGGCTCTGCTTGACGGTCATGATGAGCCGGGCGCAAGCCAGGGCGATCTCTCCGATGGTGAGGTGATAGCAGGGCGCGCAATCGTTGGTGCCGAGCATGATGATCACGGCATCAAGCGGCGCGTGGGACTCCAAAAGGAAGGGAAGCTTGGCGAGACCGCCGCGGTCGGGTCGAAGGCTGTCTTCCACGGCGAGCGTCCGGCCATTCAAGCCTTCTTCGATGATCTCGAATTCGGGTCCGAGCGCCTCGCCGAGAATGCGCGGCCAACGGTGTTCCGGCGGCAGTCTCGTGGCGTCCTTCGGGTTGTAGCCCCAGGTGATGGAATCGCCGAAGCAGAGGATGGATTTCATCTGGTCTACCGTCCGTCTTGATAGGTTTTCCGAAGCCGATCTGCGCCATTAAGCAGCGCCTGCCTTAAGATTTCGCCACCCCGCATGCCAGAAACCGCAGAAGCTTGCGATTTTCTCCTTGCGACAGATTCACTCTTCGCACCTGCGAAATGTGTTCGCATATGCGAAGTGGCGTTATGATGTTGCCCAGCCTGTCCGTGGACACAAACCCCGGAGATGCCTTTGGAGAACCTCATAACCGTTCTGTCCTCTATCGACTCCAATATGAACTGGTGGCCCGACTGGGCGAGCAGTTCGGTCCTGCTCCTTCTCGCCATCCTGTTTGCCTGGTGGCTCCACTCCATGCTGTTCCCGCTCATCGAGCGGTGGTTCGGCGGCGACGATCTCTTCCGCCGCTCGCTTCTCACGCGGACCCGCGGCGCCACGCGTCTCGCCTTCATACTCGCGGCCATCGCGATTGCGGTCGGTATTGCGCCGCTCACCTGGCAGCAGGCTTCGCTGGTCTGGGATATCGAGGCGGCTGGCATGGTGCTGCTGTTCGGCTGGGGGCTGACAATCGCTCTGCATGTGTGGACAGTCATCTATCTCCGGCGGTTCAGTCTCGATTCCGAGGACAATCTGCTTGCCCGCAAGCATGTGACCCAATCCCGTATCCTGGAGCGCATCGCCAAGATCCTGATCGTCGTGCTGACGATCGGAGCTGCGCTCATGACCTTCGACGGCGTCCGCCAATACGGCGTCAGCCTGCTGGCCTCGGCGGGTGCGGCCGGCCTGGTGGTCGGCCTGGCGTTGCAGCCGATGCTGAAGAACCTGATCGCCGGGTTCCAGCTCGCCGTCACACAGCCGATCCGCATCGACGATGCGCTGCTGGTGGAAGGGGAGTGGGGCAATGTGGAGGAGATCACCTCGTCCTATGTCGTGGTGAAGCTTTGGGATTGGCGGCGGATGATCGTTCCGCTCTCCTATTTCATCGAGACGCCGTTCCAGAACTGGACCCGGGAGAACGCCTCCCTGATCGGCACGGTCTATCTCTATACGGACTTCACAGTGCCGGCGCAGGCGGTGCGCGAGAAGCTCGAAGAGGTGGCCCGCAACTCGTCGATCTGGGACGGCAAGGTGGTCAATCTCCAGGTCACGGACTTCAAGGAGACCACCATGGAGCTGCGCATGCTGGTGAGCGCCAAGGATGCGCCGCGGACCTTCGACCTGAGATGCGAGGTACGCGAAAAGATGATCGCCTGGCTTCAGGAGGAGTATCCGAACGCCTTGCCGCGGACCCGGGCAGAACTGGAGCAAATCCCGGAAAGCCGTGGCGGGCGGTCCGACGGGTTCGGCGACGGATCGCGGCAGGGCGTGGAGCCCCGGAACCGTGAGCTCGCCGCGGCAGACTGATCGCTTTCGGATCGGCCGAAAGGGCCCTTCCATCGCCGCCAGAGGCGCGGTGAGCCATCTCTCAAAAGAAATTTCGAAGAGGAACCAATGTCCTACGCCTCCGGTTAACCGCGAGAGACCGGCCCCGTAAGGGTCCCACCGCACGGTTCAAGGGAGAAGCGATATGGACGAAATCAAGAAGGGCGAGGCAGCGCCTGCCACGGCGCGCACCGTCGGGCAGCCTCAGGCGAGATGGATGAGAGATCGAAGAGCCAGGAGACGTGCAAGTCGAAAGATATGAAGCCGGAGGCCGCCGAGCCCGGCAAGGCGATGACCGGCAATCAGGGCGTCGGCATCTCCGACGATCAGAACACGCTGAAGGCAGGGCCGCGCGGGCCCAGCCTGCTCGAGGATTTCTACTTCCGCGAGAAGATCACTCATTTCGATCACGAGCGCATCCCGGAGCGGGTGGTGCATGCACGGGGCGCCGGCGCCCATGGCGTCTTCACCTGCTATGACGACCTTTCGGATCTGACCTGCGCGTCGCTGTTCGGCGAGGCGGGCAAGGAGACGCCGGTCTTCGTGCGGTTTTCGACCGTTGCGGGGTCGCGCGGCTCGGCCGACACTCCGCGCGACGTTCGCGGCTTTGCCGTGAAGTTCTACACCGACGAGGGCATTTGGGATCTGGTCGGCAACAATATCCCGATCTTTTTCATCCAGGATGCGATCAAGTTTCCCGATCTGATCCATGCGGTGAAGCCGGAGCCGAACAACGAGATTCCGCAGGCCGCTTCGGCTCACGACACGTTCTGGGACTTCGCATCGCTGACGCCGGAAACGGCGGCCATGCTGATGTGGGTGATGAGCGACCGGGCGCTGCCGCGCAGTCTGGCGATGATGGAAGGCTTCGGCATCCACACCTTCCGGATGGTGAACGCCGATGGAAAATCGCATCTGGTGAAATTCCACTGGAAGCCGAAGAAGGGCGTCCATTCGCAGGTCTGGGACGAGGCCCAGCTTACGGCCGGCAAGGATCCCGACTTTCACCGGCGCGACATGTTCGAGGCGATCGAGCGCGGCGACTATCCGGAATGGGAGTTCGGCGTGCAGGTGGTCGACGAAGAGGATCAGCTGAAATTCGGCTACGATCTGCTCGACCCCACGAAGATCATCCCGGAAGAGGATGTGCCGGTCCGGCCGATCGGCAAGATGGTGCTGAACCGCAACCCCGACAATTACTTCGCCGAGACGGAGCAGGTGGCTTTCCATGTCGGGCACGTGGTGCCGGGGATCGACTTCACCAACGATCCGCTGCTGCAGGGGCGCCTGTTCTCCTATCTCGATACGCAGCTGAAGCGGATCGGGCCGAACTTTGCCGAGCTGCCTATCAACCGGCCGCTCAACGAGGTGCGCAACAACGAGCGCGACGCTCAGATGCGCATTCAGATCAACAAGGGCCGGGTCTCGTACTTCCCGAACAGTCTGGACGGCGGCTGCCCGATGCATCAGCCGGAAGCCGTGCAGGCTTTCCGGAGTTATGCCGAAAAGATGGAAGGCGAAAAGGTGCGCGAGCGCAGCGACAGCTTCGCCGACTATTTCAGCCAGGCGCGGCTTTTTTGGAACAGCATGGCGGATTGGGAGAAGGAGCACATCGTCAATGCGATCTCCTTCGAGCTCAACAACTGCACCAGCGACATGGTGCGGGGCAGGGTGCTGAACGAGCTTCTCGTCAACATCCACGAGGATCTCGCGGAAGGAGTGTCCGAGCAGATCGGCATTGCTGTGACGCCGGCGGGCAGCGCCGACAATCCGACGCCGTCGGCGCGACACCGTCGGGACCGGTCAAGAAGCACAACAAGACCTCGCCGGCGCTCAGCATGGACAAGCCGGCCGAGGACATCAAAGGCCGGCGTATCGCGGTCCTTGCCGGGGACGGCGTTGACGGCGATCAGCTCGCGGCGATCCAGAAGAGCTTTCAGTCGGAAGAGGCGGTCGTGGAGGTCATCGCATCGAAGGCCGGTACGATCACTTGCAGCAAGGGGAAGGCGGTTCGGGTGAACCGCGCCGCTCCAAATGCCGCGTCCGTTTTCTATGATGCGGTGATCGTGCCTGGCGGAAAATCCGCGGGGTCGCTTGCGAAGTCGGGTGCGGCCATCAACTTCATCAACGAGACGTTCCATCACGGCAAACCGATCGCGGCGCTGAGCGATGGAAAGAGCGTGCTCGAGGCGGCGCGGTTGCCTGAGATGACCAAAAAAGTAGGGGTGTTCACGGCGGACGACGAAAGTGTCCTGCCGGCGTTCATCGATGCCATCAAGCAGCATCGCTATCATAACCGCACTGTCGCTCCGGTCGCCGCCTAGGCAAGTTTCGACAACTGTGGCATGTGAGCCAAACTGTGGCGGGTCGATCCGAACAGGATCGGCCCGCTTTCAGTTTTAACGTTTGCCCTCTTTCACCTGTCACCGGGGTTGCGTAACCTCCTTAACAATCACGATTTATAGCGACGGCCGCGGCGGGGCCGGGAAGGGTTGGATATGCGATCGGGAGATCGGCAGCGTTTTGTTCTCATGGGCCGTTTCCGGCACCGAATCGATGCGGTTCGCCTTCCCATTTTCGCGATGCTCGTCGCCGGAGCGATCCAATCTACCGCTTACGCCCAGCCGCCCGCGCCGCCTGTCGAAACGGAAACGGTCACGGTTGCTCCGGTGGTCAAGCAGCTAGAGATTTCGGGTACGGTCTCGACGCCCCAGGCCTCCCAGATCTCCACCTCAGTCGAAGGTTTGGTCAGCGAGATCCACTACGACAGCGGCGCCCGGGTGAAGCGGGGCGATGTGCTGCTTAACCTGGATGCCGAGCTGCAGGAGGCGGCCTTTGCCCAGGCGGAGGCGCAGACAAAGCGGGCCGCGGCGGAAGTGAAGGACGCCAAGCGTCGCCTGAAGATCGCCGAGACCCTGGCCGCGCGGAACTACGGCCCCAAGAACGAGAAAGAAGCACGGGAAGCGGAGGTCGATATCGATCAGGCCGCGCTTGAAGCCGCCAAGGCCGAGCAGAAGCGCCGCGCCGCCATCCTGGAACGCCACGAGCTGCATGCGCCATTCGATGGAGTTATCTCGGAGCGCATGGCTGAGGTCGGCCAATGGGTAGAGCCGGGCACGGCGGCCTTCGAGCTGGTCGCCATGGACAAATTCCGCATCGATCTTCCGGTGCCGCAGGATTATTTCGCGCAGCTTCAGAAGGGGACCGAGGTCGCGCTGAAATTCGATGCCTTGCCTGGCGAGACGATCCCGGCGGAAATCGGCGCGCTGATCCCGGTGAGCGATCCCGATGCGCGGACCTTCACCTTGCGGGTGCTGCCCTTGCGCAAGAACCTGCCGATTGCGCCGGGCATGTCCGCCCAGGTGATCCTTCGCCTCCATACGGGCCAGGAAGACGTGGTCGTGAGCCGGGATGCGCTGATCCGCTACCCGGACGGGCGCGTAACCGTATGGGTGCTGGAAGACGAAGACGGGGAGACCAAGGTGAAGGAGCGGCGCGTGGATATCGGGCTTGCCTTCGACAATCTGGTGCAGATCCGCTCCGGCCTCAAGGCAGGGGAGCGGGTGGTCGTGCGCGGCAATGAATCCCTGCGCGACGGGCAATCCGTCCGGCTCGCGAGCTGATCATGAAAGATGACGGCCCCGCCGGGTTCTTCGCCAGCGTCGCCAGGCATGGCACCCTCGTCGCCGTCGTCACCCTGATCGTCTGCGTGCTGGGCGTCGTCGGCGCCTTCAAGATTCCCATCCAGATGATCCCGGACCTGGAAGTCCGCACGATCACGGTGCAGACCCGCTGGCCGGGCGCCACCCCCCAGGACATCGAGAAAGAGATCCTGATCGAGCAGGAGGAGTATCTCCGCTCGATCCCGAGCCTGGAGCGGCTGATCTCGCGCTCGTCCAGCGGCAGCGCCGAGATCGAGCTGGAGTTCCCGTTCAACATCGATCTCAACGAGACGATGATCCGCATCAACAATGCGCTGAGCCAGGTGCCCTCCTATCCGGAGAATGTCGACCAGCCGCGCATCTTCGCCAGCTCTTTCAGCGCCAACTCCTTCATGTATTTCCGAGTCTCGCCGTTGCCGGGCAATCCGCGCGAGCTCGACATGGACATGATGCGGGACTTCGTGGACGACAATGTCCGTCCGCGGCTTGAGAGCGTGCGGGATGTGAGCCGGGTCAGCGTCGGCGGCGGGGCGGAGAAGCAGATCCAGATCCTGTTCGATTCCGCCGCCCTGGCCGAGCGCGGGCTGACCATGACGCAGGTGCGCGAGGCGGTCCGCAACCGGAACCGCGACACCTCGGGCGGCGAGATCGAGAGCGGCAAGCGCCGCTATCTCCTGCGCACCATCGGCCGGTTCGACGATCCGGAATCCCTGGAAGAGCTCATCATCGCGCGCCGCGGCGGGACCATCACGCGGTTGCGCGACGTGGCCGATGTGAAGCTCGATCATTTCGAGATCTACCAGCAGGGCTATGTGAACGAGCGGCCGATCATCTTCCTGTCCGTGCGGCGGGAGGCCGGCTCCAACGTGATCGCGATCAAGGACGCCGTGATGGCGGAGGTTGGTCCGATCAACCGGGAGATCCTGGAACCTGCGGGCATGATCCTGGAGAAGACGGCCGACGACGTGACCTATGTGGAAGCGTCCATCGCCAATGTCTGGACCAACCTCGCCATCGGCGCGGTGCTGGCGACGCTGGTGATGTATCTCTTCCTGCGCTCGGCCAAGGCGACCGTGGTGGGGGTGGTCGGCATTCCCATCTGCACCATCGCGGCGTTTCTCGGCCTGCTGGTGGCGGGGCGCACCATCAATGTGATCTCGCTGGCCGGCGTGGCATTCGCCATCGGCATGACCCTCGACAACTCCATCGTCGTGCTGGAGAGCATCGATCTCGCCAGGCGGCGCGGGCTCGGACGCTTGCAGGCTGCCGTCACCGGCGTGCGCCAGGTCTGGCCGGCGGTGCTCGCCTCGACCCTGACCACGGTGCTTGTCTTCATCCCCATCGTGTTCATCCAGGAGGAGGCGGGGCAGCTCTATTCGGATATTGCCGTCGCCGTGTCGGCGTCGATCCTCGCCTCCATGCTGGTCGCCATCCTGGTGGTGCCGACAGCGGCGGCCTATCTCGATCTGAAGCCCAAGGGCGCGGAGCTGTCGGCAGAGGTCGCCATGAGCAATGGCTGGATCGTGCGCAGCGTCGGGTGGCTGACCGCGACGGCCTGGCGCCGCTTCATCTGCATCGCCGGCGTGGCGGGGGCGAGCGCTGCGGTGATCGTGCTCCTCACGCCGCCGGCGGAGTATCTGCCCGAGGGCGAGGAGCCCAAGATGTTCGCCCGGATGAATGCGCCGCCGGGCTACAATCTGGAGACCATGAGCGAGATCGGCATGGAGCTGCAGGACTGGCTCATGCCCTTCGTCGATGCCGATCCGGCCGACTTCCAGGAGGGCGTCGCCCCGGTGCCGGCGCTCAAATACATCTTCCTGATGATCGAAGCGGAAGGCCTGCGGATCATTGCCGAAACGGTGGATCCCGGCGATATCGGCGCGCTCATGGATATCATGACGGCGAAATACGAGACCTATGCCGGGATGCGGGCGTTCGTCTCGCGGGGGTCCATTATCACCAGCAATGACGGCGGCACGCGCAGCGTCAGTCTCGATATCTCAGGGCGGCGTCTCCAGGAGGTCTACGCGACCGCCTCGGCCGCCTATGCCCGGGCGAACGAGATCTTCGACGGGCCGCGCATCCAGGCCGATCCGCCGACGCTCACTCTGTCTCAGCCCCTGATCGAAGTACGGCCGAAATGGGAGCGGGCAGCGGAGCTCGGCATGACGGCGGACGATCTCGGCTTCACGGTGGCCGCCTTCACCGACGGCGCCTATGTCGGCGAGTTCTTCCGCGACGACGAGAAGATCGACATCTATTTCTATAGCCGCAACGGGGCCGCGACGAATTTGGACAATGTCGGCATGTTGCCGGTCTACACCCCCCAAGGGACCGCCGTGCCGCTTTCGGCCGTCGCCGATATCCGAGAGACGGTCGACACCAACACCATCCGCCGCATCGACGGGCGGCGGACCGTCACCCTCAATATCATTCCACCCGAGAATGTCGCGCTCGAAACGGGTGTCGCGCGGGTGAGCTCGGAGCTCGTCGACTATCTGAAGAGCAGCGGCCAGGTGCCCCAGGGCGTCACCATGACGATCTCCGGGGCGAGCGACGAGCTAAACGCGACGCGGGAAGCGCTGCTCGGCAACTATGTGGTCGCTATCGCGATCATCTATCTGCTGCTCGTGGCCATCTTCACCCATTGGGGCTATCCGCTGCTGATCATGACGACCATTCCGCTGGGTGTGGCCGGCGGCATCGTGGGGCTTGCCCTGATGAACTGGGTCGGGGGCCTCTTACCCATGCTGGGCATGGAGCCGCTGATCCAGCCCTTCGACATGATCAGCATGCTGGGCTTCCTGATCCTCATGGGCACGGTGGTGAACAACCCGATCCTGATCGTCGACCGGGCGCTCTACAACGTGCGGGAGGAGGGCTTCGGCGCGAAGGAGGCGGTCATGGAGGCGGTCTCGTCGCGGCTGCGCCCGATCGCCATGTCCACGGTGACGACGATCTGCGGACTGGCGCCGCTGGTGTTCATACCGGGGGCGGGCACTGAGCTCTATCGCGGTGTGGGCGCCATCGTGCTGTTCGGCATCATGGGGACCGCGGTGGTGACGCTCACCTTCCTTCCGGCACTTACCCTGGGGGTCATGCGGCTGGTCGGCTATCAGCTCGACGATGCCGAGATGGAGCCCGAATCCAACGAGATTTCCGAGGTGAAGAAGAAGGCGGCGTAGCTGGCGCCCCAGGCAAACTGTGCCGAGGAACGCTATGCGACCCGGTGAAGGCCCGCGCTTGCAGGCTGCGACCGCGGTGCCTGCTCGACCCGGTTCCTGCCGTTCAGCTTTGCCGCGTACAGTGCGGCGTCGGCCCGGGCCAGAAGGGTCTCGGGCTTGTCGCCGGGTTCGAGTTCGGCCACGCCAAAGCTGCAGGTGACATCTCCGCCGCTTGAGAAGGTCCCTTCCGCCACTGCCTGCCGAAGGGTTTCGGCGAGCGTCACCGCGGCCTCCAGCTCGCCATGGGGCACGATGACCGCGAATTCCTCGCCGCCCCAGCGGGCCAGGAAGTCGGTCTTGCGCAGCCGTTCGGCGAAGAGCCCCGAGAGCTCGGTCAGGACCGTGTCGCCGACCTGATGGCCGTGTTGGTCATTGATTTGCTTGAAGTGATCGATATCGAAGATGATGAGCGAAAGCGGGGTGTCGTAGCGGTCGGCCCGCGCGATCTCGAGCAGGAGACGCCGGTCGAAGCTCATGCGGTTGCTCAGCCCGGTGAGGGCGTCGGTGCTGGCTTGCTGAGAGAGGTCCTTGGCCAAGGCCTCCAGTTCCGACTGCCGATCCATCTGCAGCTGGTCGTGGATATGGCGTTCCCGGCCCATGAGATAGACGATGGCCGTCGCCGTGGTCATCAGGGTGATGATGATCCCGAGCACCCGGCTTGCAAAGATGCCTCGGGCGGTGGTGAAGGTGACGATGGACCAGCCGCTATGGCCGACCGGCTCACGCTCGACGAAGGTTCTGGCGCCCCAGAGCTCCCGCCACCCGTTGATCTCGATTTCGCTCTTGAACAGAGGCGGGAGATTGAGAGCGCCGTAGCGCCGTGCGGCTGCTTCTTCGCGCTGCGGCGAGAGAGGCCAAAGGGGCTTCAGGAGCATATTCGGATTGTTGGAGAGCGTGACGATGCCATTGCGGTCCGTCAGCATGAAGGGCATATCCAGTCCGGCCAGATCGCTTGCGAACCGGTCCAGGGATTTCTCCATGACCACCGCGCCGACCACTGCGCCGGCGTCGTCCCGGACAGGGACGCTGACATTGTAGCGGGTCTGGTCGCGATCATCGCCATAGATCAGCTGGTGTACGGTCTGGCCGAGAAGCGTCCGGCTGACGATGGGCGACATCCGGATTTGCGGGGGCGGCTCGGCGGTTGCGCCGCCCGCCGCGCTGACGACGACCATTCCCGCCCGGTCCATCAAGAATCCAAACACGGCATTGGAGGCCTGGACATCGAGGGCCAGGACCGAGACGGCTTCTTCCTTTGCCGATGGCCCGCCTTCGGTGAGCAGGGTCCGGACGGTGGGCGAGCCCGCCAGGGAAATGGCCATGGCATCGAGCATGTCCATCTCCCGCGACAGATGGCTTTTAACAAGGGCGACCTGGCCCTCGGCGTCCGCTTCGATATTCTCCTTGTAGATGTTCCCCAGATACTGGGTCAGAACCCAGCCTGCACCGAGGATGACGGCGAGGGTCACGAGGGTGGCGACGTAGAGCCGGTAGAGATGTTTCGCATAGCCGGCCGAGGCCATCCGCTCGATCAGCTTCTGGCCCCAGATCGACCAGATGGCAAAAGACATCCAACAGGCCAGGATGCCGCGCACGAGCTGGATGGGAAGGCCGGTGAGATCGGCGAACCAGCCGTAGTTGGCGACCGTGGCGGGCCAGATGGGTGCTGCCGGAACGATCAGGCCGGCCGCAATGCCGTAAAGCGCGAATCCGGTAGCGGCGCCTAGGGCAAGTCGTGCGTCGCGTCTTGCGAGATGGTGGGCGTGATAGGCGAACACGAAGGCCGTCGCCGTGGCGGCGGGGAAGCCGATGAAGTACCGGCCGCAGGCATTGGCTTCCGCATTACCCCCGAGCCATCCGCCGATCACGACGGGAATCAGGAGAAGGATGTAGATCCAGCGCCCCGGAGACCTGAAGCGGGACTCGATGGCGACTACGCGCGCGAACTCGAATAGGAAGAGGTAAGACCCCACCATCACCGCGGTTCTGAACCAGGCGAAGTTGGCGGAATCGCCGGAGATCAGGGCGACGAGATCCAGCCATTCGGAGGCCCCGTGGACGAGGCCGAAGGTGCCGAGCATCATCCAGGCGGCATGATTGTCGGTGCGTCGGATGGCGAAGCAGACCGCGCCCAGCAGGATGAAGGCGAGCCCGTAGAAGAAGAAGATGAAGTCGAGCTGGGATTCCAAAAATTCGGCCATCGTGACCCTCGGGCCGACCGTCCAAGACACTCCGGTCAGGACGCCGGCCGAACGGCTTTCACATTGCTATCCAGGGTTTGAACTTTTGGCACCTTGGCCGGGAAACATTACCTTTTTGTCCCCGCGAAGCCGACAATTGGCAAAATTCTTTTTCTGGAACAACCCTTTAAGCCTCCCCGGGGCCCGTTGGCGGGGGTCCGGGAAGGCCTAAACGGCGTTTCGGCCTACCATCCGCCCTGAAAGACGATGCTGTTCCGGCCGTAGCCGCTCTGGCGGCCATCGAAGGTGGCGCCGCGGCCGAACTGGAAGACGCCCAGGGTGTTGTTGCGGCCACGCTGATCGAGGGTGGCGCTGTGGTCGTCGCCGCGCTGCACGACGAAGCCGTTGTTGCCGCGGCCGCTCTGGCCGATGGCGGCGGCGTTGCGCTTGCCCTTCTGGTCGACATGGGCGTTGTTCTTCTTGCGCCCCTTCGAGCCGTTCTTGTGATCCTCCACCATGGAGTAGATCTGCAAGCCCGTGCTGATCATGCGGGCCGTATCACCGCTCGGCGTGAGGCCGAAGCTGACGGTGCCTCCGGCGGACGCGGTGGCGGGCATGCTCAACGTGCCCAGGGTGAGGGCGAGTGCGGCGAAGGCGCTTTTGACGGTGATCGGTGTCATCGGTTTTCTCCCTGTAAGGTTCGATTAGAAGAAGCTTGGGAAGCGGCTACCGCCGCCGATGCTCTTGGTGCAGGGCGCGCCGCCCTCCGCCCAGTGGACGGTGAGGGTGGCGCTGTAGCCACCGGAGGTGCCGAGCGCGACGCTGCTGAGCGGTTCGCTTCCGCCGGGATAGGCGCTGAACGGACCACCCTGGACGATCTGCGAGCCGCTGCCCTGGCGGACGGTGAGCTCGTAGGAGCCGTTCGCCGGGTGGTCGGCATAAGCGAAGCCTTCGAGATTGACGCTCCCCATGCTCTCGTCGACGCGGAGCTCGCAATCGTGGCCCGGCGCATAGCCGGCGGCGATCACGGGCTTCTTCAACGGGAGCTCCATCGCCGGAGCGCCGGCCTGGGGGGCAAAGCCGCCTGCCGCCCAAGCCATGCTCAAGGGGAAAAGCGCCACGGAAAGCGGGGCAAGGATGCGGATCATGGTCATGTCTCCTGTGCTTGAGTTGGACGGCAGGGGCCGGGTCAGTCCTGAACGATGACGGTGACGTTGCCCCGGCCGGACTGGACGACATTGGCCTTGTTGCCGCGTCCACCCTGGATGACGGCGAGGGCGTTGCCGGATCCGCGCTGGGTCGTCGTGGCGCGCTGGTGAGCGCCGAACTGGGCGATGCCGGTGATGTTGCGGCCGCCGCGCTGGTAGCTGTCGGCATAGTGGCCGCGGCCCTGCTGGCCGACGACTGCGCGGTTCCGCCAGCCCTGCTGGTTGTGCAGGGAGGTGTTGCCGTATCCGTACTGATGCAGGGTCATGCGGTTGCGTTGACCGTACTGGCTGCCGCCAAACTCGTTATAGGCGCCGCGCTGCTCGACGAAGAATGACGAACCGCCGGCCTGGGCGGGGGTGAGGCCTGCGCCGAGGGTCACGGAAACGGCGGCGGTGCCTGCGATCAAAAGACTGCGAAGTTTCATCTCTCGTCCTCCAGATATTCGCGGCGGGTTTGCTTTGCCGCTTGTGAGGACGAGTTTTAGCGAGCCGGGCTTGAACCCGTTTTGAATGGAGCGTTCACCTCGCGTTCAGGCATGCGAGACGCTGCAGAAATTCAATTTATTGAACGATTTCAGTTGGTTGCTACCAGACCCAGTTCGGTCCGACGAAGCCGAGACCGCCGGCAACGGCCAGTCCGGTGAACGCGCTCGCCACCAGCATCAGGATTCCGTCGCTTACCAGAAGGGCGAGCCCGAACATGGCGATGGCCAAGGCGGGCAGGGCGACGGCGAAGGGCAGAAGCTCTAAAGGCGGGATGGCGAGCGCCAGAAGCACGCAGGCGCCGGCGGCGATCTGTACGAACGGTTCGGCGGTCAGCCTGTCCAGGCGGCCGCGGAACCAGCGGTCCATACGCACCGCCCAGGGGCGCATCGCGTCCAAGGATTGCTTCATCTTGTCGGCCGGTACTCGACGTTTCCGCAGGAATTTCGGGATCCAGAGATGGTCGAGCCCGAGCATGATCTGGACGGCGAAGAGGATGATGATCACCGCCAGAAGCGTCGGAACGCCGGGGATGCCGCCGACGGGGGTGATGCCGATCAGGGCCGGGATCATCAGGAATGGCCCGTAGCTGCGGTTGCCCAGGGCGTCCATCATGTCGCCGATGGTGACGTTCTCGCATTCGCTGGCCCGGTCCTCGAGTTGGTCGAGGATCGAAGCTACGGGACTTGAGGAATCGGACCCCTTGTTTTCCTGATTCATCGCGCCTTCGGCCATGCAACCCAAACATCGGGCCTATGCCAGTGTTCCGTGACGCTTTGCGAACAATGGCTAGACGGCGTCGGGCTCGCCGTCCTCTTGCGCCTTACCGGCGTCTTGTGACGTGGCGGACTCTTGCACGATGGGAAGGCGGCCGGAGCGGATGTGCAGGTCTCGCTGCGGGAAGGGGATCTCGATATTGTATTTGGAAAGCGCGGTCTCGATGGCCCAGCAATAGGCGGCGTTGACGGCCGCCGGGCGCTGCACGGACTCCGGATCGAGCCAGACCACGAGCTCGAAATCGAGGGCGCTATCGCCAAAGCCGACAAGCCAGACCTGGGGCTCGCGGCCTTTGACGCCGAGGAGCGTGTGATGGACGTCCTCGGCCGCCTCCAGCCCCGCCTTACGCACCAGCTCCTTGTCGGTGCCGTAGGCGACCCCGAAGGGGATGCGCATGCGGCGGAAGGCATCGCGATGGGTCCAGTTCACCATCTGCTTGGAGATGAACTCCGAGTTGGGGACGAGGATATCGATATTGTCGTTGGTGGTGACGAGGGTGCTGCGGATGGTGATCTCGCGCACGCTGCCGCGCACGGTATCGGAGAGCTCGATGAAATCGCCGACCTTGATGCTGCGTTCGGAGAGCAGAATGATGCCGGCGACGAGATTGCTGAACACCGATTGCAGTCCGAAGCCGATGCCGACGCCGATGCCGCCGAACAGGACGGTGAGGGCGGTGAGGTCCACGCCGACTGCGCTCAGGGCGATCATGATGGCGCCGAAGAGCAGGGCCAGGCGAATGCTTTGGCCGATCAGCGTGCGGACCGAAGGCGTGAAGGCGCTCGTCCGGCGGATGCGGGAGTTGAGGACGCCCGCGACAACGCTCGCGATCCAGATCAGCAACGCGGCGAACAGCACACCCTTGAGCACGAGGTAGAGGGAGAGGCGCATGGCCCCCATGCGTAAGGCGACACTGTCGAGGAACGCGACGGTCGGATCGAGCAGCTGCAGGATATTGAGGGCGGCGATGATCCACGCGACGGTGGCGAAGGTCTTCGACCAGAACGGGTCGGGCACCAGGGTGGAGAACAGGCGGATCAGGATCCAGGCGTTCAGCAGGCTCGCCACCGCGGTCAGGATCACCCGTTCGAAACCGAACTGGCCGAGCACAGATGCGCCGAACCAGAGCAGCACGACCGCGATGAGCGGGATAACGAGATTGAAGACGACCTTCCGGAGCTCGATGACGGCCTGATAGCTGGTCGCGTCCGGTTCGGGCCACAGGCGCGCCAGAAGTCGCTTGGCGGGGCGCGCCAGGGAATAGGCCGCGATCGCGGCAATGGCGATGACCGTGAGCTCGATAGCCACGCCGAGGGTCAGAACATGGGTGCGGACGAAATCGATCGCCCGCTCGGTCCATGTCATCGCCGCATCGACGGTATCGTCCAGGCTCTCGGAAACCGAGTTCAGGTCACTCTGTGCGGAAAGATCGGGGGTAGGGGCAGTCTCGACAGGGGGCGGAGACGGTCCGGCGCCGATGGCGCCGGAGGTCGGCGGGCCGGGCGTCGACCCCTGAGCGAGAAGCAAGCGGCTCACCTATGGCGCTCTGTCGCTTGGTAGTACATGGCGGTTATTCTAGCGCAAAAAAAAAGCGAGGCAAAGCCGCCATCGGGGCCCGAAGAGCGTTTGGCGATCAAAACCATTTGAGACGGCGGAACAGGTAGACCTCGCCGACGAGGACCAGGCCGAGCATGATGCAGGTGACCCAGAAGCCCAAGGTGCTCTGCACGCCGGGCATACCCCCGACATTGACGCCCAGAAGCCCGGTCAGAAAACCGAGGGGCAGGAAGATGCCTGCGATCAGGGAGAGGGCATACATGCGATGGTTCATGCCTTCGGCGAGCCGGTTGGAGATTTCGTCGCGGATCACGATGGCCCGGTCGCGGGCGGCATCGAGGTCTTCGATATAGCGCTGAAGCTTGTCGGCGGATTCCCGCAGCAGGATCTCCATCTCCCGGTTGAGCCACGGCGGGCGCTCGATATGGATGCGGGCCAGGGCATCGCGCTGGGGCCCGATGTAGCGTCGCATGCCGACCGCCGTCTGGCGGACCGTTGTCAGTTGTCCCCTCAGGGCGGAGAAGTCCCTCTCCTCCAGGTCCTCCTCAACCTCGTCGAGTGCTTCGTCCAGCTCGACGACGACCGTATTCATGCGCTCGGTCAGCCGTTCGGTGAGGCGGACGAAGAGCTCCGGCACGCTCGTGGCGCCGCATCGCTTGTCGATGAGGTCGGAAAGCATGTCCCTCGGTGTCATCACGGGACGGTAGCGGATAGTGATGAGGCGGCTGCTTCCGGTGCAAATGCGCAGGGCGACCATGTCGTCCGGATCGGCGCCGGCATTAAGGTTCACGCCGCGCAGGATCGCGAGCAGGCCGTCATCGGTGGTCAGAACTCGGGGGCGGGTCTCCTCCTCCAGAAGGATGCGGCGGCTGATCTCGCTGAGCTCGGCGGTCTCCTCCAGCCATCGATGGGTGGTCTCCGTGCCGCTATCGAGATGAACCCAAAGCGGACCTTGCTCGGGACGCCAGGCATTCAGCTCCTTCCAGCCGATACGTTCGGCGCCTCCCTTGCCATCCAGAATGCAGGCGAAGACGAGGCCGTCATCGCTGTCGGCGATGACGCCGGGAAGGGAGCTGGTGCTCATGTCGCGTTGCTCGCTGAGGGACCCCATGGACATCGATCCGATCTTGCCACGGAAAGGAAAGCATCACGACTCCCCCGGGAACTGGGATATGATGGTTTCGCGTTCCATCGCCGCTGCAATCGCGAAAGTGACTGTCGATGCTGAAGTCCCGTTCTCTTCGGTCCCGGGATCGGGACGTGCTCCTGCGATCCAGCGCCTCCGGGGCCGCCTCCGTCGGGCTCGGGTCCATCGGCGCTCTTGCCGTCAGCGCTTTGGCGGTCGGCGCATTGGCGATCGGGGCGCTCGCCATCGGCCGGCTCGCGGTGGGGCGGGCCCGGTTCCGGTCGCTCGAGGTCGACGAGCTGACCGTCGGCAAGCTCAAGATAAAGTCCGTGGAGAACGACGATGCCCCCGCTGCCGGTCAGGGCAGGGAGGCATCGGGAAAGTGACCGGCGCGGACGCGCGGGCATGGGGGACATGGTCTAGGGTCTAAGCGGCTGCGGCGACCTTCTCCGGATCGAAGGCGATGGGAAGAGAGATCGGTCCCGTGTTGCCGCTGTCAGGCAGGTAGTGGCCCTCTCCGTTCTTCCGGATATTGCGCATCTGCTGAGGCAGCTTTCTGAAGGCCACGGTCATGTCGGAGCGCGCGATGGCGTGGCCGAGGCAGTGATGGATGCCGCCGCCGAAACCAAAATTGCGCGCCCGGTCCTCGTTGGCGATATCGAAATCAACGGGGTCGAAAACCTCCGGATCGGTGCCGGCGGATTCGGAAATCATGTGAAGGGTGGTGCCCTTCTTGATCATCAGACCTTCGTACTCGAAATCGTCCCAGGCCTCGCGGGTGACCCAGGTGATCGTCGGGCGCACACGCAGGACCTCCTCGACCGCCTTGGGGGCGAGATCGGGGTTGTCGCCGAGGAGCGTCCACTGGTCCGGGTGCTCCAGGAACATGGAAATGCCGAGGCCGAGCTGATTGCGGGTCGTGTCGATGCCGGCGAAGACCAGCATCAGGATCATATCGCGCAGCTCGTTGTCGGACAGGCGGTCATTGTCCTCGGTGGCGGCCACGAGGTTCGACATGAAGTCGTCGCCGCCCTTCTGCTGGCGGCGGCGTGCCACGATCTCGTCGGCGTAGGCGTACATGCCCTCGGTCGCCTCGTTGATACGGGCCTCATGCTTCTTGAAGTCCACGCCGAGGGCCAGACCCATATCGGCGGAGAGGTTCAGCACATGCGCGGCCTCTTCCTTGGGAAGGCCGAGGACGTGGCAAAGCACGCGGGACGCATAGGGGTTGGCGAAGTCGGCCATGAAATCGCATTCGCCCTTCTCGATGAAGTCCGCCGTCAGTTCGTCGGCGATCTCCTCGAATTTCGGCAACAACCCCTGGATGACCCGCGGCGAGAAGGCGGGATTCACGAGCTTGCGCAGCCGGGAGTGATCCTCGCCTTCCAAGGCTAGGATGCTGCGCGACCACCAATCGGCGAAGATGCCCTGCACCTCGTTGTGGCCCGGCCAGGCATGGCTGCCTTGGCGCAAGCCCTTATGCAGCAGGAGCTTGCGTACCTCGTTGTATCGCAGCACCGCGATGCCGTAGGGGGTGCGCGCGAACCAGCTCTGGTCGCGCGCCTCCTTCACTTGGCTTCCACGGATGGAGACGGTGGGGTTTGCGATATCGACGAAGGGCGCGTCTTCCAGCTGTACCGCGTTTTCCATTCTTATTCTCCGCGTTGCTATGGGAGGTAGTCGAGATATGTCTCGACGTCCCAGTTCGTTGTGGTGTG
>NZ_MASI01000006.1 GCF_001708935.1 Methyloligella halotolerans | reverse complement strand
CGCAAGCGGCGGGGTCGCGCTCCACTGCGAATGATTCCTTGCTGGCATTTCAATCCTCCTTGCGAGTTCCCAACTGACGCGGCACGCGTTCCGAAAGACCAACGGTTAAAATCAAATTAACCCCAAGGTAGACGTGTCCGCGCCACCAAGATCTTTCGCAAGGGTTTGGCCGGCAGAGGTTTTTATCAAATGAAACGTCCTTATCAGCCAATAGGCAATGCCTATCGATACTGAATAAGAAAGAGATGTGCCCAAAAGTATCGAGAGAAATATTGATTAGAAAAACTATTACTGAATAGAGAATAACTAATAGTCTTGGACTATTCAGGAATAGAGGGTGTCTAAGGAGTAAGGGGGGGCCGCTTCGAGGAGCAGGGGCCGGGGGCGAGCGGCGCGATGGTGAGCGCAGGGCTGGCCCGAGAGCGATTTGAACGCTGGCCGATCGTAACGAGCGGCGCGGCGAGGCCAATCCGACATACTGCCGCAACCCCGACCAGCCCTGCGGCCGGCCGATCACGCGGCGCCGAAGAGCAAAACCGGCTTGCCGAGGCGACCGCCCGGGCCTCTCGCATGTGATCTCCGGGGACCCCGGCTGTTTTCAATTCTCAAGCGACGGGGGGTACCGCTCTGAGCGACGGGACTTAGGGCTGCGGCCGGCCCTGGCCGCGAGCTCATGCGCGGCACGATGCGCGCCCAGTCGGCCGCACAGAGCAGTCCTCTAGGCCGATCCAAGCAAATTTTCCGAAAGAGAACGCCGCTAGCGAGGCCAGAGGGCCGAAAGTCGTGTCATGACGACCTTGGGGCGTCGTTTTTCCTTGTAAACACAGGATCTATCGAGAAAAGCGATCACAACGGCAACTTTTTTCGTATGGATTACCTGTTTTGACCTTCCTACCGTAAATGAAATCTATTCAAGAGGCAAATAAGAACCTGGTGCGTTGTATATATACACATGAGCACTACCTATAATTGAATAGGTTATATTGAATACAAGGATTATCGAGAAATAAAAACGAACAAATAAAGTAAACGCGGAGGTGATTGAGAAAAACGCAGATTAGAAGGGCGGTCTCCTGGGT
Organism: Methyloligella halotolerans; assembly: GCF_001708935.1. GTDB lineage: Bacteria > Pseudomonadota > Alphaproteobacteria > Rhizobiales > Methyloligellaceae > Methyloligella > Methyloligella halotolerans. The sequence goes on along the minus strand of NZ_MASI01000006.1, from coordinate 228,971 downwards.
GGGAGCGGATAGAGGGGAGCGCTGCAGGCAAAAATACTGCCTGCAGTTCTGGTGGAACCTTCGAGCCCTTCTGAAAAAAGTAGCTGTAGTGCTCTATGGGGAGGGGACCGATGAGCATCTGGATGAAAGAACGGGCATGGCCCGGTCTACGCGATCTGCTGTGCGTTGTCGCAGCAGGGACGATACTCGCGCACGCCGCGCCTGCTAGGGCGGAGAATCTGAACGCCACTGCCGATTGTTGTGCCGATCTGGAGCAACGCGTCGCGGATCTTGAGGCGACGACCGTCCGAAGAGGCAATCGCAAAGTCTCGATCAGGGTTTATGGCATCATGAACCGGGCTGCCAACTTCTGGGACGACGGGGGCAGCTCCAGCATGGATGTCGTCAATAACTACTACGTGAACTCCCGCTTTGGCTTTGTGGGAGAGGCCGCGATCAACCCGAACTGGAAGGTTGGCTATCGGGCCGAGGTCGGCATGAACGACGCGCTGTCGAGCCTCGTCGATCAGTACGGCGCAAACACCGGCGATCCCGTTGTCATACGCGAATCCCACTTGATCCTCAGCGGTGAAAACGTCGGCACCTTCCGGATGGGCCTGACTTCGACGGCTGCCGACAACGTCACTTGGCTTGCGCAACCGGTAAAGTTGGCGAATTTCGCGTATGCGCAGGATCTTGCCTTCAACCGCGACTTCTATCTGCGGACCAAAGGCACGCAAGGAGCAACGGGTCTTTCGGACATTACCTTCGGTGACGTCGCGCGCTGCTATAGCCTGGGCGATGCGTTCGACTGCTCCAATCGCCGGAACGGTATCAGCTACTGGACTCCGGAATTCGGTGGATTCCAAGTCGGCGCCGATTGGGCGGAAGACACATGGGCCTTAGGCGCGATCTATAAGTCCGTTTGGGCAGATACGTTCCAGGTCATCGCCGCCGCCGGCTACGAAAATATTCAGAACGAGAATATCGGGGCCTACTACGGCGGCAGCCACGAAATTCAGCAATCGGGTGGCAGTGCTTCTGTCATGCATACCCCGACAGGGCTCTACGTTTATGGGTCCGTGACCTCCTCGCAAATCGACGATCCGGTCACGAAGAATGCCGGCATCTATACCCATAGCAGCATGCCGGACATGAACGGTTTCGATATCCAAGGCGGGTTGCACCGGCAGTTTCTCGATATCGGGCCCAGCACCTTCTTCGGCGGCTTCAACCGGATCAGCGACGGCGTTGCCGGCGCAAGCCCCGACGCCAATCGTTCGTTGGCGCCCGGCACTTTCTACAACCTCGATATCCCCACCGAGATCACCGGCTCGCAAATGGACCGGTTCTATCTCGGATACGATCAGTCGATCATCGAGGACACGGTGCATCTCTATGTGGTCTATCAGCACTACGAGCCGGAGGTCGATTTGGTCGACTCTTCGCGCTCGGCAGTCAGCGCGCCTCTGGATGATTTTCACCTGCTCTATGCCGGCGGCTATGTCTTCTTCTGATTTGGCGGCGTAGGCCACCTTTCCCAGCCTGTCGCAGGTCGTGTTCAGCGCCCTTGAGCTTTGCTCAACGGGTGCTGTTCGCTTTCAGGGGCCTCTTGCCGGGAAGAGCGTTCGATCCCCCAGCGCAGTCCAGGCCGGCGATTCTGGAGGAGGGGGGCTCACCCTCCGGCGATCGAAGAGCACGGCCGCGAGGCCTTTCATCAATCAGATCGATCAAAACGCTAACGACAATCAATTGGAACGATTGAGGGTGCCTTCGTAATTTGAGGCTCGAAAAGGAGCCCGAGTGAATGGCCAATAACCGATCCAGTTCAGCCGCAGCCCAATCAGACGAAGATTTCGTCTACGAGGACCGCGGGTCCGATTTCTTCGAAGGCGTAAAGAACGTCATTCCGGGTCTGGTATTGACCACGGGCATTGCATGTGTCGCCTATGGTCTTCGATATATTCCGGGGGTGTCTTTTCTTAGCCCCATGATCTTGGCGATCCTTGTTGGAATATTGTTCCACAACACCATAGGAACGCCGGCCTCTGCGATTCCAGGGGTGAAGTTTGCGCTCCGCAGAATATTGCGGTTTGGCATCATACTGCTTGGCTTCCAGCTAACCATCGATCAGGTTATTGCAATTGGCCCGGTTGGACTGGGAGTCACGGTGCTTGGCGTCGTTGCGACCTTCACCATGACGATATGGTTGGGCAAGCTGATGGGCGTTGAGCGAACCCTCAGTCAGCTGATCGCAACCGGAACGTCCATCTGCGGCGCATCTGCGGTCGTCGCGGCGAAAGCGGCCACCAATGCCTCCGACGAAGACGCGGCGTACGGCGTTGCCTGCGTCACCGTCTTCGGCTCGATCGCGATGTTCGTTTACCCGCTTCTTCCGGATCTGCTGCATCTCGCGCCCCGTGCTTATGGGCTCTGGACCGGAGCTTCGATCCATGAGGTCGCGCAGGTCGTGGCGGCAGCCTACCAGGACGGGCAATTGGCAGGCGATCTGGGAACCATCACCAAGCTTTCCCGCGTGATGATGCTGGCCCCCATGATCCTGCTGCTCGGAATGTTTGCGCGTGGCCCGAGTGCGGACGGCGGCCGCTTGAGCGGCGTGCAGGTTCCATGGTTCGTGTTCTTCTTCATCGCGATGATTGTCGTGAACAGCACCATCGATATCCCGCAAGGCGCCAGGGACGTGCTCGTTCCGGGGACGGTGTTCCTGCTCACCATCGCCTTGGCTGCGATGGGACTCGAAACGGACATCAAGAAGCTTCGCGCCAAAGGGCTGAAGCCGCTTCTGTTAGGCCTTATCGCTCGATCTTCATTAGCGTTCTGACGCTCGGAACCATCATCGCCTTGGATGCCTGACGACGAGCGGCTCACCCTCCGTTAAATGCCCGTCGGCAGTTCCATGACTGGGGTCCCTCTTTAGGGGCCCCATTTTTTTGTGAAGTCCGTTCCCGCCGACGTCGCTCCACCCAATCCGAGGGGAGATCGCCAGGGCGAATGCGGCCCCTCCAACCGATTTCGGTGCTAGTGCCTGAGGAGAGTCGGCCATTCAAATCCGGCTCGCGCCAAACCAGGAATGGCGGGCGCTATCCCGCCTCTATTGCTTGAGCTCGACGACCACCTCTTCCAGCTCTCCCTGGAAGTCGAACGGCGCTTCGTAATCCGTGGTGACGGCCGTGCCCGTATCCGTCCCGATATCCTGGTTCTCGGAAAGGGAGTATTTGAACGGGGTGGTGCGCTCGATTTTGCCGGAGCCTGCGGGTTGGCCGTCGATGAAGAGGGTCACATCCCCGCTCTTGCCCATCTCCTGCCCGCCGTCATAGACGAAGTCCATCCTCACCTCATGCTCGCCGGCAGGGACGGGCCTGTCGCTTTCGACCGTGTAGCCTTCGACATCGAGATAGTTGTGGACCGCCTTCAGCGTGCCGTCCTTGAGGTAGAACGCCCAGCCGCCGGTATTCCCGCCCTGGGTGAAGATCATGCCGTTGGCCTTGTCCTCGACATCGACCTTGGCGCTCACGCTGAACGATTTGTTCTTGAGGTCCGGCGCGGAGGATTCCGGCAGGCCGGCCAAAACCCCTTCATAGGTAAAGCGCTTGCGATCGCCGGCCAGGTTCGGCTTTCCGGTCGCCTCTGCGCTGAAACGCTCCGCGCCGCGCCAATCCAGGGGGAGCGCCTTGTTGGCCGAGGCTTCCGCCCACCAGAGTGCCTTCAGCTCCTCCAGCTTGTCTGGATCTTCCGCCGCGAGATCTCTCGCCTGACTGAAATCCTCGTCGAGATTGTAGAGCTCCCATTTGGCTTTCAGGGGATCGAACGCGCCGCGTACCGGATCCCAGGGCTCGAACGCCAGTGAGCCCGCCCACCAGCCATCCTTATACATGGCCCGGTTCACGACCATTTCGAAATACTGGCTGGTCCGGATCTCCTCCGCGTTGGCGTCGTTCAGGGTGCTCAAGAAGCTCTTGCCCTGGATCGGCGTCTGAGCCGTTCCGTTGACGCTCCGCGGCTCGGGAATGTGAGCGGCGTCGAGAAGTGTCGGCGCAATATCGATGACATGCACGAACTGGGTCCGGGTCTCGTCGCCGTTCGAGAGCTTGGCCGGCCACTTCACGATCATTGGATTGCGCACCCCGCCCAGATGGCTCGCGACCTGCTTGGTCCATTGGAAGGGCGCATCCATCGCCCAGGCCCAGCCGGCCGGGAAATGATTGAAGTGAAGCTCGGTGCCGATCTCGTCGATCCGACCGAGCATCTCTTCCGTCGACATGAGATAGGCGTTGAAGAAGGCGTTCTCGTTGAGCGTGCCGTCGAAGCCGCCCTCGGCCGAGGCGCCATTGTCGCCGACGATATAGATAATGAGCGTGTTGTCGGCGTCGGGCAGGCTGGCGACGTAATCGAGCACCCGTCCGACCTCCTCGTCGACCTGGTAGCCGTACGCGGCGAACACCTCCATCATGCGGGTGTAGAGGCGCTTCTGGTCGTCGTTCAGGCTATCCCAGGCCGGCAGGCTTGCAGGCCGCTCGGTCAGCTCCGCATTTTCCGGAATGATCCCGCGGTCCTTCTGGCGCTGGAAGGTCTGCTCCCGATAAGCGTCCCAGCCCATGTCGAACTGCCCTTTGAACTTCTCGATGAGTTCCTTCGGTGCTTGATGAGGAGCGTGGGTCGCCGCCGGCGCAAGATAGGCGAACCATGGCTTGTCGGGCTGGATCGCCTCAAGTGTCCTCAGCCACGCGATCGTATGGTCGGCCAGATCGGTGCTGAGGTAATAACCCTCGCCCTCCGGCGTGCCGATCGGCGTCTGGTTCTCGAACAGATAGGGCCGGACCTGGTTCGTATCGCCCGCCATGAAGCCGTAGAAGTAATCAAACCCCAGCCCGTTGGGCCAATGGTCGAACGGCCCCATGGCACTGGTCTCATAGATCGGCGTGTTGTGGTTCTTGCCGATCCAGGCGGTGGTATAGCCGTTCTGGCGCAGGATCTCTGCGATAGAGGCGGTGTCCTTTGGAATGATCCCCGTATAGCCGTCATAACCGGTGGCGAGCTCGGTGATGACGCCGGTTCCTGCGACGTTGTGATTGCGCCCCGTGAGCAGCGCGGCCCGGGTCGGCGAGCACAGCGCGGTCGTATGGAAATGGGTGTAGGTCACGCCATCTTTGGCCAATTCATCCAAGGCCGGGGAGGGGACGCCTCCGCCCGTCACATCGAATTGGCCGAAGCCCACGTCGTCCAGCAGGATGAGCAGGATATTCGGCGCACCGTGGGGCGCCTTCACAGGCGCCGGAAACGTCGCGGGATCGGAATTGAGGTAGGTCGTGCCGACATTGCCGCGGAACTTTTGCTCGGCATAGGGCAGTGTCACCTGACCGTCTTTGGCACCGGGCGGGAGTTCCTGGGCATGGCCCGGAACGTTCCAGGCCGAAAGCACCAATGCGAGCGAGTAGAATGCTAGTCCGAACGCCTTCATCAGATTACTCCGATGCAGTCGGATGCAACTATAGATAGGTTTATATCACCCCTTTGGGGTGCTGGTTACGGCAATTTTTGATGGGGCTAACGAAGTGTAACGCTGGCCTGCGCCCGCCTGATCAGGCTCTCGGCCCCTTGTCAGGCGCCAATCTTAGGGGAGTAATCGGCAGGCTCGATGACCGCGGGATCGGTGGTCGCGGCGAGCTTCGTGCTCGAACGTCTTCATGTCGGTTGCGATCAGCCGGCTGTTTCCGGGCTGATCGCTCACCGCATCTCAGGGGAATGGCGCGGCCTGCTCGAAAGGCTGGGCCGCGCGGCTCCCTCAAGCCTTTAGTTACCGCCGGAGATCGAGTCGTTCTCGTCGGCGGAATCGTCCGCATCGGTCGGGCCTGCACCGGTGGCGCTGGCCGGGCCGGTCTCGTCGCCCTCGATCGCCTGGCTCTCGTCAGCCGAGTCCGTAGCGTCGGTCGCGCCTGGGGCGGATTCGCTGGCCGGGCCCGTCTCGGTGCCCTGGATGGCCTCGTCCTCCATAGCGGCATCGTCCGCAGCGTCGGCCGCATAAGCGCTGCCAGCAAGCGTCGACAAGACAGCGATAGTAAGGGCCGTCCGCATGATGCTTTTCATTTCAAAACTCCTCTCCAAGTTTCCTGTATCCCAGAACAGTGGTAGATAACGAGCGAGTAATACTCCTGATATGTCACCAATTGCTCAAAATTTTGCCAAGCTGCTGAATAAAATCACAAGAAGCTTGTCAGGCAGCCGGTCGCCCGGAGGGCACGCCGCAGATCCCGGCAGGAAGAGGGGGAGAGCGCTGCTCCAGACCCGTTAGTGCCATTTCGTTGGTCGCCTTCGGCGTGCAGCGTCTCCTAGCTGACCGAGTGACGTTAACCGCCTCGGTCTCCCGACGTTCTCCCATCTCGTTCTCAATCTTCAGCCAGCATCCGGCAACCTAACCCCGGCTCGAATTGCCCCGGAGTCTGACCTCCTACCGGAACAACGCGGTTGACATTCATAATTAATTGAACAATCAATTAAATTGATAGTGCAAGAGACCGAGCCGATGGGAGGCACGAAAAGGATGACGCAGAGTGACTACAAGGCGCTGAAAACCGAGTTGGAAGAGAAGGGCGTGAAATACCTGCTTCCGAGCTACGTCGACATGCACGGAGCATCCAAATCCAAGATGGTCCCGATCGCGCACCTCGATCGCATGATGTCTGGCTCCGAGCTTTGCACAGGCGCGGCGCTGGACGGCGTGCCTCAGATCATCAGCGACGAGGAAGTCGCCGCACATCCCGATCCGGAGTCCTGCATTGTCCAGCCCTGGCAGAGGGACATCGCCTGGTTCGCCAGCGATCTCTGGTGCGAAGGAAGCCCGTTCGAGCCCTGCAGCCGGAACATCCTGAAGCGGGTCGTCGCCGAGGCGAAGGCCATGGGCTACACGATCAATCTCGGCATGGAGGCGGAGTTCTTCGTTTTCCGCAGGGACGAGGACGGCAAGGTCCTGCCGGTGAGCAAGCGTCACAATCTCTCCAAGCCCGCATACGACGTCCCGCGCCTGCTTGAGAACATGGATTGGCTCTCCGAGCTGATCGACGCCATGAACGAGCTGGGCTGGGACGTCTACTCCTTCGACCACGAAGACGGCATCGGCCAGTTCGAGATCGACTTTGCGTATGACGACGTCCTGACGACCGCGGACAGGTTCGTCTTCTTCCGGCGGATGGCGGACGCGATCGCCAGAAAGCACGGCGCCTTCGCGACCTTCATGCCGAAGCCCTTCGGCAGCTACGCGGGAAGCGGCGCTCACTTCAACATGTCCATCGCCGACGCCGAGACCGGCAAGAATCTCTGCGTTCCCGATGGCGCGGATCCGCGCGGCTGCGATCTGTCGGAAGTCGGCTATCAGTACATCGCCGGCGTGATGCGGCACCTCCCGGCCATCAGCGCCGTCGCGGCGCCGACGGTCAACAGCTACAAGCGCCTCATCCTGAAGGGCAGCAACTCGGGCTTCACCTGGGCCCCGGTCTTCCAGTGCTACGGCGACAACAATCGCACCAACACGGTCCGCATCCCCGGCGGCGGCGGCCGCGTGGAGCTGCGGCTGGTCGATCCCATGTGCAATCCATATCTCGCCGCTGCGCTCACCATCGCAGCGGGACTGGAAGGGATCCGGGAGAAGGCGGATCCGGGCGAGCCCCATTTCGAGAACATGTACGAGAAGACGCCTGAAGAGCTGGACCGGCTCGGCGTCAAGACGCTCCCCCGGACCCTGGAAGAGGCACTCGATGCTTTCGAGGCGGACCCGCTGGGGCGGAAAGTCTTCGGCGATAAGATGTTCGACGCCTGGCTCGACTACAAGCGCGACGAGTGGCTGGCCTATCTGAACCACGTGTCCGAATGGGAGGTCCAGCGCTACATGAACTTCTATTGAGGCTCTTGGGCGGGCTCTGGTCAGCCGGTTCTCGAGGACAACGCGGCCCGGCCGCGGAACCCGAGGGCGGACCAGAGCACCCGCTCGAAGACCTCGACGGAAGTCTGGATCGCTGCCGCGCCTTGAGCATCCGTCTCGCCGAGGATCTGTCCCCGCAAGACGGCGCCGTCGAGGAAGGTGGAAACCAGGATGCTGATCTCTTCCGGCTTGCCGTCCGAGAAGATCCCCGTTTCGAGACCTTTCTGGACGCAGCCCATGAGCACGTCCCGCTCGGTTCCGTAGAAACGCTGCACGGCTTCGTCGATTTGATCGGTCTGAACGTCCGAATGGTTGTAGTCGATGATCAGCTTGAGGACCTTTCCGAGCTCGGAATGCAGGTTCACATGCATATAGAGCCACTCATGGATGAGCGCCGCCGGCTCGTCGATGTTCTCGCTCACCTCCTGGAAGCGCGTCAGGGCCTTCTCGATCGCGTATTCGATCGTTGCGCGCAGCAGATCGTTCTTGTCGCGAAAATGATAGTAGATCATCGCCGTCGTCAGGCCGGCCTCCCGGCCGATATCCTTGATCGTGACGGAGCGGTAGCTGTTGCGCGACAGGAGATCGAGCGCACTCCTCTTCAGGGCTTCCGCCGTGTCGCGCGCTTGGCCCACCTGCCGGGGCCGGCCAACTTTCTTCATGATCGGTCTACCATTCTGGTTCGGCTCGGCGAGAAACGCCCTGTTCCTCGAACCGTGCCTGCAAAGTCTTGGGGCTGCACCGCAGCCCGTCCAAGCGACACCTTCTCAAACGCCATTGAACTCGGGGGAGGGGCGACATGCCAATCCATATAGAGCGCGATGTGACCCTCCAATCCGGGGAGTCCATGGACGCCGTCCGGCTTTCATACGAGATTTACGGAGAGCTCAATACCGCGCGGGATAATCTGATCGTCTTCCCGACCTACTTCACCGGCCGGCAATCCTGCAACGAGCCGTTCTTCGGGTCCGGCCGCGCGATCGATCCCGCGAAGCACTGTATCCTCGTTCCTTCCCTGATCGGCAATTCGAATTCTTCCTCCCCCAGCAATACAAGCGGTACTCGGGGAGGCGCCCGATTCCCCCGTGTCACGATACACGATAACGTCAAACTCCAGCGCGCGCTGATCGATGCGGTCTGCCCCGTGGAACGGATCGCCCTGGTGGTCGGCTGGTCCATGGGCGGCGTCCAGACCTTCGAATGGGCGGCGCAGTTTCCCGACTTCGTAAGCCGCGCCCTTCCATTCTGCGCGACCGCACGGTGCAGCCCTCACAATCATGTCTTTCTCGAAGGCGTGAAGGCGGCGCTGACGGCCGACGGCAGCTGGGCGGACGGTGACTATACCGATCCTCCGGAGCGGGGATTGCGGGCGTTCGGCCGTGCCTATGCGGGATGGGCATATTCGGGTCCCTTCTTCGACCGCGGAATGTATCGGGAGTTGGGCTTCGAGACTTGTGAAGCGCTTCTGCAGGATTGGGAGCGCGATCACCTGACCTGGGACGCCAACGATCTGCTGTGCAAGATCTGGACGTGGCAGCATGCCGATATCAGCGCCAACGACCGGTATGCCGGGGATTTGAAGGCGGCTCTGGGAGCGGTCCAGGCGCGTACCATCGTCATGCCGTCGAGCACAGACATGTACTTCGCCGCGGGCCAGACCGAGCGCGAAGCAGCCACGATACCGGAGGCAGAGTTCCGCCCGTTCGAGTCCGATTGGGGCCACTGCGCGGCGACGCCATCAGCGCCCGCACCAGGCTTCATGGCGTTTCTGGATCGAGCCATCTCAGACCTCCTGAGCGAATAATACGCGCGCCTGTTCGTTGGCAAACCGCGCCCCGGCCACGGCGAGATCGGGAGGCGGTTCTGAGTGCGTTCGACGAAAATTAGGACACGCCCTCAGGCGCATCCTCGTCGATCTCGTTTCTGATGAGAGAGACGACGGACAGAGTGCTGCCCGCCCCCAAAGGACGGGAAAAGGCCGGTAAATCGGACTTTCGATTTAATTAATTGACAAATTAATAAATATTCCGTCCCCTTGGAACTGCGCAAAAGTGTCGCGGCAAAAGCGACCGGGCGATACAGGCAACCGGGGAGAGACGTTCAATGGAACTTGCAGAGGAAAATAAGTCAGGCGAGGGCGATGGCCTTCGGCGTGACATCGATTGGAAGCACGCCTTCTGGTTCGCGGCGGGCACGCCCGCCCTCGTATTGTTCACTGTGGGGGCGATCGCAGCGACGGTGGGCAACATATCGCCGCTGGTGTGGATCATCTCCACCTTCATCGGCTTCCTGCAGTGCTTCACCTATGCCGAGATAGCCGGGCTCTTTCCCCATAAGTCGGGTGGGGCATCGGTCTATGGCGCCATCGCTTGGGTGCGGTACGGCAAGCTGCTCGGGCCGATTTCCGTCTGGTCGAACTGGTTCTCGTGGACTCCGGTCCTCGCCATCGGTACCGGGCTGGCGGCCGGCTATATCCTGAACCTGCTGTTCGATGCCGACTCCGCCATCAACACCTGGCAGATCACGCTGGTGAACCTCGATTTCATCAAGGAGGACCTGTCCCTCCGGCTGAACTCGACCTTCGTTCTCGGCTTCATCCTCGTGCTGACCGTGTTCTCCATCCAGCATCGCGGCATTCTGAGAGCGGCACGGGCTCAGATGATCGTCGCGATCGTGGCGCTCTGCCCGCTGTTGCTGATCGGGCTGACGCCTCTGATCTCGGGCGACCTGCCGAAGGACCACTTCACGCCCTTCGTGCCCTTGGCTTACGACGGCGAGGGGAACCCGGTTGCCGGAACCTGGAACATGGCCGGGTGGACGATCTTCGTCGGCGGCCTGTTCATCGCAGGCTGGTCCACCTACGCCTTCGAGACGGCGGTTTGCTACACGCGCGAATTCAGAAATCCCGACCGCGACACGGTCCGCGCCATCGCCTATGCCGGCCTGCTGTGTCTGGTCGTGTTCTCCCTCGTTCCGATTGCCTTCCAGGGCTTCCTCGGGCTCGACGGTATGCTTGCGCCGGGGATCTATAACGGCGACGGCGTCGGACAGGTAATGGCCCAGATGGTCGGCGGCGGCGCGTGATCGGCAACGTTATCGTGGTGATGCTGATCCTGGCGCTGCTCCTTGTGGTCATGTCGGCAATGGCAGGGTCTTCCCGCACCCTCTACCAGGGCTCCGTCGACGGTTGGCTGCCGCGCTACCTGTCTCGCATCAACCACAACGGCGCGCCCGTGTCGGCGATGTGGACAGACCTTTGCTTCAACATGCTGCTGTTGATGATGTCGGACTACGTGTTCTTGCTGGCGCTCGCGAACGTCAACTACATGGTCTTCATCTTCCTGAACCTGCAATCCGGCTGGATGCACCGGGTGGACAGCCCCAACGCGAAGCGTCCGTTCCGATGCCCGACCTGGCTGCTGGGCACGGGCGCAATCCTGGGTTTCGTGAACCTCGCCTTCCTGGGCATGGGCGCGAATATCTGGGGCGCGGGGACACTGACCGTTGGCCTGCTGGTCGCGGCGGCCATCATCCCCGTCTTCTGCTACCGCCACTACGTCCAGGATAAGGGCGAGTTCCCGGAGCAGATGTACAAGGACATGCTTCTGACCCATGGCGAAGAGGGGGGAACGATTGAGAGGCGATGCGGAATGCTGCCCTATCTCACTCTCGCTGCGGCCTTCGCCGTGGTCTTCTTCTTCAACTCGATAGCGGTCTACTAACAGAAGGGGCCTCCCTCCTTCTACACCTGCCGGCCTCTTGGGACAGATGCGAATCCCAAGGGGCCGGTTTTTCGTGCCCGTCACCAAACAACCCCGACCGAGGGTCGAACGCGGAGGTGGTATCCGCGGGCTCGACCGCCTCTTGCAGCCCATCGCAATAGTTGGCGGAAGCCACGGGTGGTCTGCGCGGGTGCTTTTCCGAGAATGCCTGGCGGCTCCGGGAACCTATGGAACTTGCAGTCCATACCCGTGTTGAGCCCATGTGAGCGACCGCTCTCGCCTAACCTCAGGCAGGAGAAGCGCATAATGAAAACACGTCCAAGCTCCCGCCACGCATTCGCCGTTCTGGTAGCGACTTTCGTCCTTGCGACGTCCCCGACCGCCGCATTCGCGCAAGCAACCGATGACCCGCCGGCCGACGATGCGGCGGCACCGGATGTGCCCGCCGATCCGGCCGCGACGGGCCCTCAGCCTGCAGTTGGCGACAGCGTGAAACAACTGCAGCCCGATAGCGCGCCGTCCCCAACCGCTTCTGACGAAACGCCTCCACCCGGAAACGAAAAAGGCGACGAGACTTCGCAGGACGACGAGACTTCCCAGGACGACGAGATTTCCCAGGACCACGTCTCGAGCTCCGCGACGGAGAAGCCACAAATTCCGGATTTCGCTGCCGAGCGCACCGACGAGTCCGATTGGACGATGCCGGGCAAGACCACGGCACTCACCCGTTTCAGCAAGCTCGACGAGATCAACGACAAGAACGTGAAGGATCTGAAGCTGGCCTTCACGTTTTCCCTCGGCGTCAACCGAGGCCAGGAATCGGCGCCGCTCGTGGTCAACGATACGCTTTATGTGGTGACGGCCTATCCGAACCACCTTTATGCGCTCGATCTGACCAAGGAAGGGGCGCCCCTCAAATGGAGTTACACGCCCGACCAACCCTTGGCCGCCCAGGGCGTCGCATGCTGCGACGTGGTCAATCGCGGCGCCGTCTATTCCGACGGGAAGATCATCTACAACACGTTGAATGACACCACGGTCGCCGTGGACGCCGAGACCGGGAAAGAGGCCTGGCGGACGAAGCTGGGCCGGATCCAGGAAGGCATGACCATGACCATGGCGCCGACCCTGGCAGGCGACAAGGTGATCGTGGGCAATTCCGGCGGCGAAATGGGCATCCGCGGTTGGGTGAAGGCGTTGGACGTCGCGACGGGCAAGGTCGTGTGGACCGCCAACAGCACCGGACCCGACGAGGACGTTAAGATCGGCGAGAGGTTCAAGCCGTTCTACGATCAGTACAAGGGCAAGGATCTCGGCGTTAAGAGCTGGCCGGCCGGCATGTGGAAGAACAGCGGCGGCGGTGCGTGGGGTTGGGTCTCCTACGATCCGGAACTCAATCTCGTCTACACGGGCATCGGTAACCCGGGCCCCTGGAACTCGTCCATGCGCCCCGGCGACAACCTGTGGGCGGCCGGCGTCTTCGCACGCGACGCCGATACGGGCGAAGCCGTCTGGTACTATCAGACCAGCCATCACGACTGGAACGACTATGACGGCGTGAACGAGTACATGATCCTCGACATGGAGTGGAAAGGCGAGAAGCGGAAGGTTCTCGTCCACCCGGGTCGCACCGGCTACATGTACATTCTGGACCGCGAGACCGGCGAGGTCCTCTCCGCCGAGCCATTCGGCGCGATCACCACCTCAGACGGCGTGGACCTCAAGACCGGCCGCATCCAATGGGTCAAGGACAAGATGCCCGACGATACCGGTCGGGTGAAGAAGGACCTCTGCCCGGCAGCCCCTGGCGCCAAGGACTGGCAGCCCAGCGCATACTCGCCCGACACAGGGCTGCTCTACGTCCCCCATCAGAACCTCTGCATGGATCTCAAGGAGACCGAGGTCGGATACATCGCGGGCACACCATTCGTCGGCGCCGAGGTCCGCATGAAGCCTGGTCCGGGCGGTCATCGTGGAGAGTTCACCGCCTGGGATCTGACGAAGCAGAAGGCGAAATGGACGCTGAAGGAGCGCTTCCCCGTCTGGAGCGGCACCGTGGTCACGGCGGGCAATGTCGTGTTCTACGGGACGATGGACGGGTGGTTCAAAGCGCTGAACGCCACGACGGGCGACGAACTTTGGAAGTTCAAGACATCGTCCGGGATCATCAGTCAGCCCACCACCTGGAGGGGCCCCGACGGCCATCAATATATCGGCGTGCTGGACGGCGTCGGCGGCTGGTCCGGCGCGATCGTGGCCGGCAATCTCGACCCGCGTGACGGCACGGCAGCTCTGGGCTTCGTAAATGCGATGACCGACCTGCCCGACTACACGACGGCGGGCGGTACGCTCTATGCGTTCAAGCTGCCGGACTGACGCGCGCCCTTTGGAGGAAGCGAAATGACTTATCGAGTCTTTCCATTCGTTCTCGCTATCTCACTTTGCCTGGGCGTGGCCGGCTGCAGCGATCAGGGCGACGAGGAAAACGCCGACAACAGCGCTCAATCCGATACCCAGAGCGCCGGTAGCGAGAATCCTCCGCCTCTCGATCAGCCTTCGGGCGGGGATGTCGAGATCTCGCTCGTGTCCATCGCGCCCGGCGGCGGGAAGCCCGTGGATCAGCAGAGCGCGGCCGCGAAGGCTGCTAAGGGTAATCCGCAGGCCATCGAGATCGGCCGGCAGCTTTTCACCTCGTTCAACTGCAACGGCTGCCATTTCAACGGCGGTGGCGGAATGGGGCCGGCCCTGATGGACGACAAATGGATCTACGGTAGCTCGATGGAAAACATCGCGAGTTCGATCCGCGAAGGCCGGCCCAACGGCATGCCTTCGTTCCGCGCCATGGTCGAGGGCGACACCGTCTATAAGCTGGCCGCCTATGTGAAGTCTCTCAGCGAGAATACGAAGCCGAGGTCCGACGTGAAGCTTGCCGAGCCGGCGAGCATCAGTGAGAAGGCCGCCGCCAAAGATGATGAGGGCGAGATCAAGTCCCCGGAGGAGAGCGGCCGATGATCTGGAACGCGATCCCATATTGCGGCACGGCTCCGGAGCCCGGCGGTGCCGTGTGGAATCTCGACCCCATTCTCATCACTGTGTTGATGGCATTCGCGGCCGCCTATGCGATCGGGTACGCCAGACGCATCGACCCCGGCGCGAATCGGACCAGCGCGCTGTCCTTCGCCATCGGCTGGACGATCCTGACCCTGGCGCTCATCTCGCCTCTCTGCAATCTGAGTGTCGCGCTCTTCGCCGCCCGCGTCGGTCAGCACATGATCCTCGCTCTGATCGCCGCGCCGCTGATTATTGCAGGCCGCGCCGATATCATGTTGGCCCGTGCCGTAAGAGGCCTGAGCGAGACGCCGGGGTGGGCTGAATTCGCCATCGGCACAGTCGGATTCGCACTTGCCGTATGGATCTGGCACATGCCGGTTCCCTACACGGCGACGTTCGAGAGCCACGCAATCTATTGGCTTATGCACATCACCATGATCGGGACGGCGCTCATCGTGTGGCGGGTGATCCTGCGTGCCGACCCGGCCTCCATGCTTATGGCGAGCTTCGTCACCGGCATCCAGATGTCCGGCATCGGCGCCATCCTCACCCTCGCACCGGCAGCCCTCTTCGCGGTGCACGACAACACGACCTGGCCCTTCGGGCTCACCCCTCTCCAGGACCAGATCCTCGGCGGGTTGATCATGTGGGTGCCCGGCGGTCTGATCCTCACCATCGAGCTTCTCGCCGCGCTTGGCGTCTACCTTCACCGTCTGGAACAGCGGGACCGCGACGAGGCTCTATCGGCTTAAGGCAGCAACGCTTTAATCGGGCAGGGTAACCGCGCCATCGGCATCGAGGGGAAAGCCCGGGTTCCAGGCCACTTCCCACAGATGTCCGTCAAGGTCGCGGAAATAGCCGTGATACCCTCCCCAGAAGACGTCTTGAGCAGGTTTCACGATGGAGGCGCCGGCGGCTTCCGCATCTGCCAGTACCGAATCTACCTGATCCTTGGTCCGAACGTTGTGCGCCAGTGTAATCCCGACGAAGCCTTGGCCATCGGGGGCGACGCCTGCGTCTTCAGCCAAAGCCTCCCAAGGATAGAGCCCGAGAGCGATTGAACCGCATTGGTAGAAGGCAACGCCTTCGACGTCCTTCACGGATCGCCGCCAGCCCAGACGCTCAAAGAAGGCGGCGCTTTTCTGCAGGTCGCGTACGCCAAGCGTGACCAAGGTGATCCGCTGCTCCACGGCTTCCTCTCAAGGCTCGAATGCAAGACCGCAGTCTAGCTCTATTCCAACGTCGCGAGATAGGCGGTGATGTCTTCCGCCTGGGATTCCGTGAGGCCCATATCCGGCATCGCATTGCCGGGCGAAACCTTCTGCGGGTTTAGAATCCAGCGCACCATATTGTCCGGGGAGTTCCGCAGCTTGCCTGCGATGTAGATCCTACGGGCCATTTGGTCGAGGGGCGGGCCGACGAGCCCGTTCGCGCCCTGTATGCCGGGGATCGTGTGGCACGACCCGCAGCCCACCTCGGCGATGAGGTCGGCGCCCCGCTGCGCCGCTGTCGGCTTCTCCGCGGCGACCGTATCGATATCGCACCCGCCAAGCAGGCTCAGGCCCGCCGCCATGAAGACGAGGGTCAGCTTGCGCATAGCGGCACCATGTAGACGGCGATGAGATCGAAAAGGCTGGCGGCGAAGAAGCCGATACTGAAGACGATTCCGATTACGCAGAGGAACCGCGTGCGGCCTTCGCCGACTTCGAAGACGATGTGGTGCTTGCTCTCCTGCTTCTGCTGGGTCGCACGCCAGCCGCGATAGGCCACGACAGCCGCGATCACGGAAACGCCGAGCGCGGTCAGCCCGGTTGCCGTCATCGCGACCAATGCTCCGTCCCGACCGATATTCGGGCTCAGCCCCTTGCAGACGGAGCTCGCCAAAGCCGCGTTTACGGTCAGGTGCAGAGCCCAGACGGTGGGGGCCGCGACAAGCCCGAACACGATTGCAAGCAGGCTTACCTCGCCGCGCTGCGGCGCCGGATGCTGAATATCTCTCTGCTCTGCGCTAGCCGTATCGGTCATGGCGTCAGCTCCATAGCGGCCAGAGATAGAAGGTGATGAAAACGGCGAGCCAAACCGCATCGACGAAGTGCCAGTAGATCGACAAGATCGTCAGCGGCCGTTGCTGCAAGGGGTGACTTGGTCCAAGCGCCTTGCTGCCGCCGAAGACCATCCATGCAGCCAGCGCGGTCAGGCCCAATAGACCGACGACGACGTGGGCCATATGGAAGCCGGTCACCGTGAAATAGAAGGAGCCGTAGAGATTGGTGTCGTAGGAGTAGGCCTTGTCCGACCACTCCATCAGCTGCACGCCCACGAAGATGACGCCCAGCACGATGGCACCCAGCAGCATGCCCAGCTCCAGCCCGGACCGGCCGCGCCGCCCGGCGCGCTCGCCGATGAAGATAAGCACGCTGCTCGCTAGAAGAACGAACGTGTTGGGCAGCGCCAGCTTCAGGGAGAGCGGCCCGCCCGGCGGCCAGCCCTGGTTCTCCAGCATCGTGTAGATGTAGCTGAACAGGAGATATGCGAAGAGCGCTCCCTCCGTGATGACCAGCCACCACATCCCGTACCATCCCGAGGCGATATGGGTGTCCTGCCGCTCGGTCAGACCGGAATGCATTGTCGTCACATCGCTCGTATCAGCCACTGACCACGGCCTCCCGCGCCTCGCGTCCGAGCCGCACCGTCGAGAAGCGCGGCCAAATCCAAGCCAACAGTGTCGCAACCATCACGGCTGCCGAGCCCGCGACGAGCATCCAGGACTGGAGCAGCATGGCGCTGAAGAACACCGCCATGGCCACCGTCAGGATGAACGGCAGATAGCTGGGTCCTGGCATGTTCAGTAGTGCATCGGGCTCTGCGTCCAGCACCGTCGTGCCCAGCATCTGATGCCCGTCGTCGAGTGCCGGTCCGCGATCGATAACGGACCGCGACGGCGCCTCCTCGAGCTCGCCCTCCCAGAGCGGGTGGCGGCTCGCAAGCGCGGGCAGAACAGCGAAATTATAGGCGGGCGGCGGCGAGGACGTGGCCCATTCCAGCGTGGGTGCATGCCAGGGATTGGCGCCGGGGGGCGCGCTGCGCCGCAAGCTAATCGCGACATTGATGAAGAACAGCGCGATGCCGAACGCGAACAGGAAGCTGCCGAGCGTCGTGATTAGGTTGAGATCGCCCCAGCCGAACGCGGCGCCGTAGGTGTAGACCCGGCGCGGCATGCCGAGCAGGCCGGTGATGTGCATTGGGAAGAAGCCGAGATTGAACCCGACGAACATGGTCCAGAAATTCCACTTGCCCAGCCTCTCGTTGAGCATGCGACCGGTCATTTTCGGGAACCAATAATAGATCCCGCCGACGACGGGAAAGACGTTGATGCCGATAAGCACGTAGTGGATATGCGCCACCACGAAATAGGTGTCCGTGAGCTGCCAGTCGACCGGCACCGACGCCGTCATGAAGCCCGAAACCCCGCCGATCACGAACAGGATCACCATGCCGGCGAAGAATAGGAATGCCGTTGTGATCACCGGCCGCCCGGTCCAGATGGTGGCGAGCCAGGCGAACACGGCGACGGCGCTCGGGACCGCGATAAAGATGGACGCGCCGGAGAAGAAGGCGAGGGACATGTCCGCGATGCCGGTCGCGAACATGTGGTGGATCCAGACGCCGAAGCCGAGCGCCATGGTCGCCACCGTCGACAGCGCCACCAGCGCGTAGCCCACCAGCGGCCGGCGGCAGAAGGTCGGCAGCCCGTCCGATACGATGCCCATGGCCGGCAGCACGATGGCGTAGACCCACGGATGGCCGAACATCCAGAACAGATGCTGCCAGAGCAGGGGCTGCCCGCCGGCCGAGACGTCGAAGAAATGGGTGCCGATATTCCTGTCCATCCAGAGCAGGAAGAAGGCCAGGCTGACGCAAGGGATCACCAGGATATTGGCGACCGATGCCGTGAGCGTCCCCCAGACCAGGATCGGCACCCGGTTGATCGACATGCCCGGCGCCCGCGTGCGCATGAACGTAACGACGAAATTGACCGCGCCCACTGTGGTCGAGATGCCGAGGAAGATCAGGCCCAGCGTGTAGAAGTCGATATTGAAGCCGGGGTTATACTCCGCGCTCGAATACGGCACGTAGCCGAACCAGCCGTCATTGGGCATCGCGCCCATGAAGAAGCTGGCATAGATGAACAGGCCCGCGGCGAGGAAGATCCAGTAGGACAGCGCGTTGACCCGTGGGAACGCCATGTCGCGTGTGCCGAAAAGGAGCGGCCAGAGATAGTTGCTGAAGCCGGACAGCACGGGGCCCGCATAAAGGAAGATCATCGAGATCCCGTGCATGGTGAAAAGCTCGTTGTACTGCTCCGGCGTGAGCAGCGTTTCGCCGGGCTGCGCGAGCTGGGCACGCAGGATCAGTGCCTCGATTCCCCCGAGTAGAAGGAAGATGAAGGCGGTCACGAGATAGCGGATGCCGATCCGCTTGTGATCGACCGTCGAGAAGAAACCGGCAAGGCCTGGCGGATCGCCCCAGATCGCCTCCAGCCGGCGCTTGAGGGCAGCGGTCGGCTTCACGATCGGAATGTCGGCGATCATGTTGTTCCTGGTCGTATCCGATAAGGTGACCATCCGCTTCTCCTACTCGAGACCGTCCAGATACGTGACCACGGCATTCAGCTCGGACCCGGAGAGCGGCAGAGCCGGCATCTGCGTCCCGGGCTTGATCGCTTGGGGATCGGCGACCCAGCCGGCGAGATTTGCCTTGGACGTCTCAAGCGTTCCGGCCGCGATCATATCCCGCGACATCACATGGGTGAGGTCCGGGCCCATGGCTCCGCCGGCCGCGGTGCCGCGCACCTGGTGACACCCGGAGCAGCTCGCCATGAAGATGCGTTCGCCGCGTGCCGCGGTGCCGCCATTCGGCGGCTCTTCGGCGCCGTGAAGCTGGTCCTCGCGCCACGTCTTGAAGTTTTCGGGTGTCTGGGCCACGACCTCGAATCCCATCCTGGCGTGCTCCAGACCGCAATATTCCGTGCATTGCCCTCGATAGACGCCAGGCTCGTCGGCTTCGAGCCACGTACGGTTCACCTGACCCGGGATCGTGTCGGTCTTGCCGGTCAGCGCCGGCACCCAAAAGGAATGGATGACATCCGCGCTCTTGAGCTCGAAGCGCACGGGCTCACCCGTGGGAATGTGGATCTCGTTGGCTGTCGTGAAGATGCGATGGGGTTGGTCGCTGAGATAGCGCACCTCCCACCACCACTGATGCGCAGTGATTTCGATGGTGAAGGCCGGCTCGGCTGGCGGGCCGGAAACCTCCGCCAGGGTGGTCATGGTCCACACGGCCGTCGCGACCAGCGCCACAGACGAAATCCCCACACCGATATAGATCCAGCGGAGCCCGGAGAGAGGCCGCTCGATGGGCTTGGAGGCGGCGATCCCTTCGGTTGCCCGCGCCGGCGGCTGAGCACACCTTGGACCAGAAGCACTGCGATGATCAGGGTCACGACGACCGAGATGCCGATCATACCCCAGGTGAGGCCGACGACGGGATAGGCCCGCGCGCCGGCGCCCGTGAGATAGGATAACGGCGTCTCGATAAGCGACATGTTTGGCATCTCTCAAGCTGGGCGGCGGCAAGATCGAGGGCCGGCCACCCAGTTTGGCAACGCGACGGCAGGGGAAGTGTTCCTGAGACAGGACGGGCGGGGAGCGGAGCGCGGCCGGTGGCCGCTTCCGATCGCCCATCCCCTCCGGAGGGCGCGCACGTCCGCTATCCCTGCGAAACCGCTGAATTGAAGCGCTATGCCCTGTTTCCGCCGAGCAAGGCAGCGGCACGGGCCAGATCCTCCGGTCGGTCGATATCGATCAGCATATTCGCGGGCGGCTGAATAAGGGTCGTCGCAGGGTCTTCTCCGAGAAAACGTCCCGCACCGGAATCGCCGGTCATCGTAGCGAGCCGTTCGCAAAGAGCGCGGGGGAGCAGGGCCGGAACGCCGGGCGAGCCATCCATCTGCTCGGTGGCCGCGGGAGGCTTTGCTGCGGCGAGCTTGCTCAGGAACGTCGCATCCAAAAGCGGCATGTCGGCAAGCAGGACGAGGAGTCCATCGGCGTCCGCCTGCAGGGCGGCTTGGGCGGCGAGCGCGAGCGATGATCCCAGACCCCGTTCGGGCGCGGCGTTCTCAAGCCGTTCCCAATCCGGCCATGCCGCCAGGAAGTCCGGGGGCGTCGGGCCGGTGACGACCGCTCCCGCCGGAAGCCCGGCTGAAGATACCGCGTTCAGAACCCAGCTTCCGACGGGCTGTCCTGCCAATAGTTCATCGAGTTTGGGCGCGCCGAAGCGGCGGGCTCGGCCGGCGGCAAGGACGGCGATGAAGGGCGACGGAGTCATCTCGCGCTAGGCGATTGCTCGTGCCTGGCATGCTCGAGCGCTATTCGAAGGTTCCGCTGCATTGTAGCGCTCCACCACCTGGGCGAGGACTGACAGGGCCAGGGTCCGGGGATCGCGGGTCGACGGGATCAGGCCGATCGGTCCCACCAGCTTCGCAAGCATGGCTTCCTTCACCCCACGTTTCCGCAGCTCCTCCAGCCTGTCCTCATGGGTGCGGCGGCTCCCCATGGCGCCGATGAAGAGGGCCGGTTGGGGGAGAAGCTGCTGAAGGATATCCAGTTCCCATCCGTGATCGTGGAACAGCATGACGATGGCGGTATTCCTGTCGATCGACAGCCGGGCAGGGGCCTCGCGCGACGCAAGGTGATGGGCCTCGGCGCCCATCGCTTGCGCTGCCGCGATCAACTCCTCCTCCGGGCTCACCACGCAAAGATCCACGCCGAGCCCCGGGGCGAGCTCCAACAGCGAGCGCCCCTCCGCGCCCCGCCCGAACACGCAGAGCTTCAGCCGTGGGCGGTGGAAAGCATAGAAAACATCATGATTCCAACCGCTTCCTCCGCCGTCCGAATCCATGAGGTCGAGGCTGCCGTGCCGTCCCAGCGCAAGAAGGACCGGCCGGCGGGCCTCATGCTGACGAAGCGCTTCGGCCAGAACTTCGGAAGCAGGCATCGGCGTGAACAGCAGATCGATCCCGCCGCCGCAGGGCAGGCGGATATCGAGAAACGGCGAGCCTCTGCCGAAGCGGATCTCCTCGGCCCGGCCTGTTTTCATGATGCGCACGGCCTCGGTGGCCACCGCCGCCTCTACGCACCCGCCCGAGACCGATCCGAAATAGGCGCCGCGTTCGGTGACGCCCATATGGGTTCCCGGCGCGCGCGGAGAACTGCCGATCACATCGGTGATCGTCACCAGCGCCGTGCGCTCGCCGCGATCTGCGGCGGCGAGGAGGAACTGTAGGAGGTCGGAAAACGCGTTCATCGTCCTCAGGGAACAGGCGCCTCGGAGGCGCTACCAAAAGAAACTCGCATCCAGAATGGACGATCCATCAATCGGCACTGTGGTGCGAAATGCCCCGAATGCGAGGGGCACGGGGCGCGAAATATCCGGTTGTGATGGAGCTTCTGACGTCGTTATCCGCGAGCCGAATGCAAGCGCGACGTCGGGTCGCTCCCTCGTTTTGCTACGGGCATCGAACCAAACTGCGGCCGGATTGTTTCATCTGCCTCACTCAAATTGTTTCATTCCATGCATGGGCTCGGCTCATCCCATGGTCTCTAGGCCGGAGCAAGATCCATGAATATCAGACAATCTTTCCCGCTTTCCCGACGAGGTTTCCTCGCTGGCGGCGTGGCGTTCACCGCCCTCATGGCGAGTCCGGGTGCTGCGAAGGAGATCACGAAATCCGCCGGTGCTCCGACCCCGTCGCGGAGCGGAATCGGCCTCACCGTGAATGGGCAGACGCGCGACATAGACGTCGACACGCGCACCACCCTGCTGGATGCGCTGCGCGAGCATCTGAAGCTGACCGGCACCAAGAAGGGCTGCGATCACGGCCAGTGCGGCGCGTGCACGGTGATGGTCAACGGGGAGCGCATCAATTCCTGCCTCAGCTTCGCCGTGATGCACGAAGGCGATGAGATCACGACCATCGAGGGCCTCGGCACGCCTGAAGATCTGCATCCGATGCAGGCCGCCTTCGTCAAACATGACGGCTATCAGTGCGGCTACTGCACGCCCGGTCAGATTTGCTCCGCCGTTGCTGTCCTCAAGGAGATCGAAGCGGGCATCCCCAGCTACGTGACCGAGGATCTCACCAGCAAGCCAGGCTTCACCAACATGGAAATGCGCGAGCGGATGAGCGGCAATATCTGCCGCTGCGGCGCCTACTCGAACATCGCCGACGCATGGCAGAGGTTGCAGGAGTGCCAGCATGAGAAGTTTCACCTACGAACGTGCTTCCACCCCGAAGGATGCCGCGATCGCGGCCATGGCGCGACGGAACGCCAAATTCATCGCCGGGGGCACCAATCTGATCGATCTCATGAAGCTTGAGGTCGAGACGCCTGCTCACCTGATTGACGTGAATGGCCTTGGCCTCGACGAGATCACGGAAACCGAGGAGGGCGGCCTCAGGATCGGTGCGCTGGTCTCCAACACGGATTTGGCTGCCGACGATCGTATCAAGCGGGATTATGCCGTGCTGAGCCGCGCGCTCGTCGCGGGCGCCTCCGGCCAGCTTCGCAACAAGGCGACCACCGGCGGCAATCTGCTCCAGCGAACCCGCTGTCCGTATTTCTACGATACCAACATGCCGTGCAATAAGCGGTCCCCTGGCGCGGGCTGCGCCGCCATCGGCGGCTACAGCCGGCAGCTCGGGATCGTCGGCGTAAGCGACAGCTGCATCGCCACCTATCCGGGCGATATGGCCATCGCCATGCGTGTGCTGGACGCCGTCGTGGAGACGGTCGGTCCCGATGGCAAGACCCGGCAGATCCCCCTGGAGGACTTCCATAAATTGCCCGGCGATACGCCAGAGGTCGAGAATGCGCTCTACCCGGGCGAGCTGATCACCGCGGTGATCCTGCCACCTCCGCCGGGCGGCAAGCATTTCTATCACAAGGTCCGCGACCGGGCGTCCTACGCCTTTGCGCTGGTCTCGGTCGCCGCCGTCATCCAGCCAGACGGCACGGGGCGTGTCGCCATCGGCGGCATCGCGCCCAAGCCCTGGCGAAAGCCGGAAGCGGACGCGGAACTGCCCAATGGGGCGGAAGCCGTCGCCCGCGTGCTTACCGAAGGCGCCACGACCACCCGCGACAACGCCTTCAAGGTCCCGCTTGTCGAGCGCACGCTCGCCTCGGTGATCGAACAGGCAAAAAGCTAGGCTAAGGAGCGAGAACCATGAGGTTCGATACCCCCGCAACCCGTAATCCTATCGACCGGCTGAAGGTGATCGGCAAGCCGACGGACCGTATCGACGGACCGCTGAAGGTCACCGGCACCGCACCCTATGCTTACGAGCGCCACGACGTGGTGCCGAACCAGGCCTACGGTTACATCCTGGGCTCGGCCATCGCCACGGGCCGGATCCGCTCCATGGATGTGAGCAAGGCGAAGCAGGCGCCGGGCGTGATCGACGTGGTCTCGACCCTCGACCACAAGCCCGTGCCGCTGGGAGAGCACAACACCGCCAATCTGTTCGGCGGCGCGAAGATCGACCATTACCATCAGGCGATCGCTCTCGTGATCGCCGAGACCTTCGAAGAGGCGCGGGCCGCCTCGGCGCTCATCGACGTCGACTACAAGCGAGACGACGGCAGCTTCGATCTTGAGAAGCATGCCGATTCCGCAAACCTTGCCAAAGGCCCCGACGGCGAGGAGATGGCCGATCATTTCGGCGATTTCGAAGGCGCCTACGAGGCGGCCGAGGTGACAACCGACGCCACCTATCGGACGCCCGCCGAGACTCACGCGATGATGGAGCCCCATGCGACGATCGCCCATTGGGATGGCGACAAGGTCACCGTCTGGACCTCGAACCAGATGATCCAATGGGGCAAGCGCGACCTCGCAAAAGCCCTCAGGATTCCGGAGGAGAAGGTGCGGGTGGACTCGCCCTATATCGGCGGCGGCTTCGGGTCGAAGCTGTTCATCCGTGCCGATGTGGTGGTCGCAGCGATCGGTGCGCGCCAGGCCGGACGCCCCGTCAAGCTGGCGTTGCAGCGGCCCCTGATCGCCAACAACACGACCCACCGGCCGGCGACCATCCAGCGCATTCGCCTCGGCGCCGCCAAGGACGGGCGGCTGACCGCGATCGCCCATGAGAGCACCTCGGGAAATCTGCCCGACGGCAAGCCGGAGGAGGCGGTCAATCAGACCAAGGTCTTCTACGCTGGCGCTCACCGCAAGGTGGCCCTCCGTCTCGCTAAGATGAACATGCCGGAAGGCAACGCCATGCGCGCGCCGGGCGAGGCACCGGGCCTCATGGCCCTCGAAATCGCCATGGACGAGATGGCCGAGAAGCTCGGCATGGATCCCGTCGAGTTCCGGATCCTGAATGATACCCAGGTCGACCCCATGGATGCCGACCGTCCGTTCTCCCGGCGGAACTTCGTCGAATGTCTTCGCCGCGGCGCCAAGGAGTTCGGCTGGGACAAGCGCAGCTCCACCCCGGGCAAGACCGTCGACGGCGACTGGCTCGTCGGCATGGGCATGGCCGCGGGCTACCGCGGCAATCTGCTGATGAAGTCGGCCGCCCGTGTGCGTCTCGGAAAGGACGGCATCGTTACCGTCGAGACTGACATGACCGATATCGGCACCGGCACCTACACGATCCTCGCCCAGACGGCGGCCGAAATGATGGGTCTGCCGCTGGAGAGAGTGAAGGTGACTCTGGGAGATTCCGATTTCCCGATCTCCGCCGGTTCCGGCGGTCAGTGGGGCGCCAACAACTCGACGGCCGGCGTCTATGCGGCTTGCGTGAAGCTGCGTGAGCAGGCCGCGGAGAAGGTGGGCCTCGATCCTCAGAAGGCGAACTTCACCAACGGCCGGATCCATCTTGCCAACAAGAGCGTGCCGCTCACCGATGCCGTGGCCGATGGCGAACTTGTCGGCGAGGACGCCATCGAATACGGCGACCTGGACAAGCAGTATCAGCAGGCGACCTTTGCCGGCCATTTCGTCCAGATGTCGGTCAACCGCTTCACAGGCGTTCCGCGCATCGACCGCATGGTGGCCGTGTGCTCCGCCGGCCGGATCCTCAATCCGAAATCTGCCCGCAGTCAGGTGATCGGCGCCATGACAATGGGGGCGGGCGCCGCGCTGATGGAGCATCTCGCTGTCGACAAGCGCTTCGGTTTCTTCGTCAATCACGACTTGGCGAACTATGAGGTGCCGGTTCATGCCGACATCCCGCATCAGGAGGTCCATTTCATCGACGACGTGGATCCATATTCCTCGCCCATGAAGGCGAAGGGGGTCGGCGAACTCGGTATCTGCGGCGTGGGCGCCGCCATCGCCAACGCAATCTACAACGCCACCGGTGTGCGCACCCGCGACTATCCGATCACCCTCGAGCATCATCTGGGCCGGTTGGCATAACCTGCGCAGGGCAGCTCTCGAGAGGCGTCGGCTCCCTGGAATCCGCTCGCCATTATCGCCTTGCTTGATCGCGCTTGAATCGTGGCCAGTCCGGGACGCCGAAGAGCAGGCAGTGAGCCCATTCAGGCAGTTCCTCCGCGGGGTTTGAATGCTACGCTCACCCATCGGCAGCCCATAGGGTCGGGAACGGATATTTCCTGAACGCAAGCGGCTGCGTGGCAGAGTAGGCCCGGTCCGTTCGCGGCGGCATCCGGTCGGAGTCCTCGGACGTTGATGATGGTTTGGACCGGAGACCTGATGTCTGCATCGCGCGAGCGGACCCGGCAATGAGCACGGACCCGCTGGAGTCGTCTCCCCCGCCCAGCCATGGCATCGCAACCCTTGCGATGATCGGCTCGGCCGCGTGCTGGGGGCTGGCCACCGTGATGAGCAAGGGCGCGCTTTCGATCCTGCCCCCCCTCTCCCTGCTGACCGCCCAGCTCAGCGCCAGCATCGTCTTGATCTGGACGCTCCTCCTCTGCGTCCAGGGCGTCCCCAGAATCTCCGGTCCCATGCGGCTTGCGGCCCTGAACGGCGTGCTGGAGCCCGGTCTTTCCTACGTCGTTGGCATGCAAGGCCTGGCCCTCACCTCGGCCGCCAACGCGTCCCTCATCGGTGCCACGGAGCCGGTTCTGTCGCTTGCTTTGCTATTCGTCGTGTTTCGCGAGCGAAGCCGCTGGCGCGACGTGATCGCCATCGCCCTGGCGGTGGTCGGTGCCGGGCTGGTGACGGCTACCGGCGGCGGGGCAGGGGGCAAGGAAGGGAGCGTCCATTTCGCCGGCGATATGCTGGTCGTCGCATCGACCCTCTTCGCCGCGCTCTATGTCGTGCTGTCGAGCAGGCTTGCCGACCATGCGCCACCCCTCCTGCTGGCAGGACTTCAGCAGAGCGTCGGCTTCGTGATTATCCTGAGTGCCACGGTCGTCTCCCTGATCGCGGGCTGGGAGAGCATCTCCCACTGGCCGACCACGGGCGAATGGTTGTTCATCGTCTTCTCCGGGGTGGCGCAGCACACGTTGCCCTTCTGGCTCTACCTCTACGCCGTCAGGACCATCCCGGTGCAGAAGGCCGCTCTCTATCTGACCCTCATCCCGGTCTTCGGCGTCAGCGGCGCGGTCGCCTTCCTCGGCGAGCCGGTCGGCGCCATGCAGATGGGCGGCAGCGCGCTGATTGTCGTCGCTCTGCTGGCGGCAAGCTTCGACCGGAAGATGATCATGAAACGGGATCGGCCGCCGCTCTAGAGCCGACTTTCGCTCACCGCCTTAGCCGCGAGCGCCGCTGGCCCTGGCGTCCTCGATCTCCTCGTCCCGAACCACCCCCTCGGTGACGCTGGCCATGGCCGGTTCGGTGACGGGCGCGAGATTGGCTTCGAGCTCTTCTCGCTCGCGTTTCGCGATCGTGTTTCGCGAAACAAGCGAAGCGACCAGCACGCCCACCGTGACCAGGCCGATCATGATGGTGGAGAGCGCATTGATCTCCGGGTTCACACCAAGCCGGATGGACGAGAAGATCTTGATCGGCAAGGTGGTCGAAGACGGCCCCGTGACGAAGGAAGCGATCACCAGATCGTCGAGGGACAGCGTGAAGGACAGCAGCCAGCCCGAGATCACCGCCGGCGCGATGATCGGCAGCGTCACGGATTTGAATGCATCGAACGGCGTGCAGCCGAGATCCAGCGCAGCCTCTTCCAAGGACTCGTCGAAGCTCGTCAGCCGGGAGGAGACCACGATCGCCACGTAGCACATCGCGAAGGTCGTATGGGCCAGCACGATGGTGAAGACGCCGCGGTCCAGTCCGATGGCGATGAACAGCAGAAGCAACGACAGGCCGATGATCACGTCGGGCATGACGAGCGGCGCGTACACCATGCCGGAGAACAGCGTGCGGCCGGGGAAGCGGCGCATGCGCACCAGAGCATAAGCCGCCATGGTGCCCAGAATCGTCGCAAGCGTCGAGGAGCACACCGCGACCTTGAGGGTGACCCACGCCGCATCCAGGAACTGCTCGTCGTGGAGCAGCCGCACATACCATTTCGTCGAGAACCCGGCCCACACCGTCACCAGCTTCGACGCGTTGAAGCTGTAGATGATCAGGATGACCATGGGCAGGTAGAGGAAGGTGAAGCCCAGGGTCAGCGACGTGATGTTGAACCAGCTGAGGGGCCTGTTCATACCGTGGCCTCCTCTTGCTTCTGTTGCACGCGCTGGAACAGCACGATCGGCACCACCAGGATCAGGAGCAGGATGATCGCCACGGCCGAAGCCACCGGCCAGTCGCGATTGTTGAAGAACTCATCCCACAGCACCTTGCCGATCATGTTGATCCGCGAGCCGCCCAGCAGCGAGGGGATGACGAACTCGCCGTTCACCGGAATGAACACCAGGAAGCACCCGGCGATGATGCCGTAGCGGGCGAGGGGAACCGTCACCAGCCAGAAGGCGGACCGGCTGGTGCAGCCAAGATCCTCGGCCGCCTCCAGCAGCGAGATGTCCATCTTCTCCAGCGTGGAATAGATCGGCAGGATCATGAACGGCAGATAGGTGTAGACGATGCCGATATAGACCGCCGTAGGGGTGTTCAGGATGTGGAACGGCGAGTCGATAAGTCCCGTCCACATCAGGAAGTTGTTCAGGAAACCGTTGGTGGAGAGGATTCCCATCCACGAATAGACACGGATCAGGAACGACGTCCAGAACGGCAGGATCACCAGCATCATCAGAGTGGGGCGCCAGGCCGACGGTGCCCGCGCCATGGCGTAGGCGATCGGAAATCCCACCAGCAGGGTGAGGAAGGTCGAGATCGTCGCGATGGTGATCGAGGAGACGAAGGACTTCCAATAGAGGCTGTCGGTCCACAGGAAGTAGTAGTTCTCCAGATCGAGCTCGGAGAAGAACTCCTTGATCCCGGCCCACCCCGCAGAGAGATCGAGGGTCGGCGTATACGGCGGGATGGCGATCGCCGTGTCCGAAAGCGAGATCTTCAGGATGATCAGGAAAGGGATGAGGAATAAGCCGACCAGCCAGGCGTAGGGTACGATGACGATGAGCAGGCGGCGGAGGTTCATGAGCGCTACTTCACCAGAACCAGGCCGGCGCTGTTCGACCAGCTGAGCCAGACCGTGTCTTCCCACGTGATCTCTCGATGCTCGATCCGCCGGACGTTGGTCATCTGAGCGGAGAACATCTGGCCGCAATCCAACCGGACGTGATAGGTCGAGGTGCTGCCGAGATAGGCGATATCGATGACGGTCCCCTTGACCTTGTTCGGTCGCGGGTCGTCCTGGGTGAGGGAAACGCCGATCTTCTCCGGCCGGATCGCGTAGGACACGCTCTGCCCGTCGCTGAAGCCTTCCGTCTCGATCTTCGCGTGGATCGGCGGCGCGTTCTCTGAATATTGAATGGCGAGCTCATCAGGTCCTACGATCTTCGCCGTGCCCTCGATGATGTTCACCTCGCCGATGAAGTCGGCGACATAGACCGAGTTGGGCCCTTCGTAGATCTCGCCCGGCGTCGCCACCTGCAGGAGATTGCCCTTGTTCATCACCGCGACGCGGGACGCCACGGTCATCGCCTCCTCCTGATCGTGGGTCACGATCACGAAGGTGGTGCCCGTCTTCTCCTGAATATCCATCAGCTCGAACTGCGTCTCCTGACGCAGCTTCTTGTCGAGCGCGGCTAGAGGCTCGTCGAGCAGCAGAAGCTTGGGCGCCTTCGCAAGCGAGCGGGCAAGCGCCACGCGCTGGCGCTGGCCGCCGGAAAGCTGATGCGGTTTGCGGCGGCCGAACGGCTCGAGCTGGGTGAGGCGCAGCATCTCCTGCACCCTGTCGCCGATCTCGTCCTTTTCCATCTTCGTGCGGCGGAGGCCAAAGGCGATATTGTCCCAGACGCTGAGATGCGGGAACAGCGCGTAGCTCTGGAACATCATGTTCACGGCCCGCTTGTTCGGCGGCACGCCGTTGATGTGCTGACCGTCGAGCAGGATGTGCCCGCTTGTCGGCGTTTCGAAGCCGGCGAGCATGCGGAGCAGCGTGGTCTTTCCGCAGCCCGAAGCTCCCAGGAGCGCGAAGAACTCCCGCTCGTAGACCGTCAGATTGAGATTGTTGACGGCGGTGAAGTCGCCAAACCTTTTCGTGACGTTCTCGAAGCGGATAAGAGGATTTGCGTCAGGATCGTTCCAAGGCGCAAAAGCAGTGGTCGCAGCGTTCTGGCCCATCACAGTATTCTTCTTTCAGCCCACCCCAGAGACGAATTGCGCGGGATCTTGGTCCCGCGCAATCACATTATCTTGCCTTACGTTCCGGACTTGATCCTCGTCCACATGCGCGTCACCACGCGCTGGGTCTTGGGATCGTAGGCCGAGACGGTGAACAGCTTGTCCATCGTCTCCGCGTCCGGATAGATGGCCGGATCGTCGATCACGTCCTTTTCCAGGAACTCCTGAGACGCCTTGTTGCCGTTGGCGTAATAGACGTAGTTCGAGGCGTCGGCCATGTTGTGGGCGTCCATCATGAAGTTGATGAACTTGTGCGCGGCGTCCGGATTGGGCGCATCCTTCGGGATGGCCATCTGGTCGAACCACATCAGCGCGCCTTCCTTCGGGATGTTGTAGGCGATCTCCACGCCGTTCTCGGCCTCGTCGGCCCGGTCACGCGCCTGGAAGACGTCGCCCGACCACCCGAATGCGACGCAGATATCGCCGTTGGCCAGAGCATTGATGTATTCGGAGCTGTGGAACTTGCGGACATAGGGACGTACCGCCGCGACCACCGGTTCGGCTT
Source organism: Methyloligella halotolerans (assembly GCF_001708935.1). Lineage (GTDB taxonomy): Bacteria > Pseudomonadota > Alphaproteobacteria > Rhizobiales > Methyloligellaceae > Methyloligella > Methyloligella halotolerans. The sequence continues at coordinate 197,986 of NZ_MASI01000006.1, read as the reverse complement.
TCGCGATCACTTCGGGATCCTGGGAGTTCGGATCCTCGCCGATATATTTCAGCGCTGCGGGAATGATCTCGGTCGGCGCATCGAGGAACATCACACCGCACTTGGCGAGCTTCTCCATGTTCTCGGGCTTGAAGATCAGGTCGAGGCTGTCCACCGGCGCATCGTCGCCGAGTGCTTCCTTAACCTTCTTCACGTTGTAGCCGATGCCCGTGGTGCCCCACATATAATTGACGGAGTACTTGTTGTCCGGATCGTAGGGCTGCAGGCGCTTCTTGATCACATCCCAGAGATTGTCGGCGTTCGGCAGCTTGGAATAATCCAACGGCTGGAAGACACCGGCCTGGATCTGCCGCTCGAGGAAGGTCGCGGACGGCACCACGACGTCATAGCCTGAAGAGCCGGCCAGCAGCTTCGTCTCCAGCACTTCGTTGCTGTCGAAAACGTCGTAGACGAGCTTGATCCCGGTCTCGTCCTCGAACTTCTTCAGCAAGGACTCGTCGATATAGTCCGACCAGTTATAGACGTGGACTTCTTCGGCGGCGGCGGGGGAGCTGTTGGTGGGAAGGGCGGCGGCGAACGCCAGCAGGCAGCTGCAGATGAGCCAGATGTACCTCATGTCGTGCTCTACTCCGTGACTTGGATTTCGAGTTACGCTAAATTATTTGATCAAATTTGGTTTGGTGTGGCAAGGCGAAACACTCGTTGTCCGAAATTGGCGCAACGATCCGCCCTAAAGCCGTGAAACAGAGCGCGAATTTCGCCGGAAGGTAAGGGCAGTTGGAGGTCGGTAATCTGAAGCAGCCTGCGCATCTTCGCGTCTACAAGCTCATTCGGGACATGATCCTCTATGGTGAGCTGGCTCCTGGAGAGGCGGTCACCATCCAGGGTTTGACCAATGTGCTGGGTGCCGGAATGACACCGGTGCGCGAGGCTATCCGCCGGCTCACGAGCGAAGGCGCTCTCGAATTCATGGGCAATCGCCGGGTCTGCGTGCCCGTCCTTACGGAGGCGAAGCTCGACGAATTCGCCTTCGCGCGCCTGGCCATCGAGCCGCAATTGGCCCGCTGGGGCGCCGAAAAGATCGGCGTCAGCAAGGTCTACGAGCTCGACATGATCGATCGCGCTCTCAACTCGGCCATCGCCTACGGCAATGTGCGCGAGTATCTCATCCACAATTACCGCTTCCACATGACCATCTATCAGGCGGCGGGAAAGCCGGAGTTGCTGAACATGGTTGAGCGGCTCTGGCTGAAGACCGGGCCGTCGCTGAGAATGATGTTCGGGCGGTTCGGCACCTTGAATCTAATCGATATGCATCAGCAGGCTATGGCCGCCCTGCGGGACAATCGGCCCGACAAGGTGGAGGAGGCCATGCGGGAGGACATTCTCCAGGGCATCGACACCATCCGCTCCGGTCTCTTCGAGGCGGCCGAGAGGAAGGATAATTTGATCAAAATTTCTTGACGGAATATCTTTGATCGGCCTTATGCATCCGGAGACTGCCGGGTTGGCATTCGGGGCAGGCCGATCAATATCCTGGCCACCGGGCGTGCTACCGCCCCTTCATGATGTGTGCAGCGTGACCCGCTATACGAAACCAGACTGGTTCGACTCCATACCCGAGAACTTCAACCACTTCCGCGGTGACAAGCCCGTGGAGGAGGTGCAGTGCATCATCCCCGACATGGTGGGTATGTCCCGAGGCAAGGCGATGCCGTGCGAGAAGTTTTCGCCGGACACCATCTACTACCTGCCGGACTCTCTCTTCTATCAGACGATCACCGGCGAATATGTCGAGATCGATCAGATCGAGAACCAGTGGATGGAGAAGGACATCGCCCTCCACCCGGATATGAGCACGGCCTGCGCCGCGCCCTGGGCGGAAGACGTGACCCTGCAGGTGATCTGCGATCTGAAGACGAGGAGCGGCGAGCTCGTGGAGGTCGCGCCCCGCAATGTGCTGAAGCGGGTCATCTCGCTCTACAAGGAGCAGGGCTGGCGTCCGGTCGTCGCCCCTGAGCTCGAATTCTATCTCACCAAGCCGAACCTCGATCCCAACGAGCCCGTCGAGCCGCCCATCGGGCGGACGGGACGGTCGGCCTCCGGCCGTCAGTCCTTCTCCATGGTCGCCGTCGACGAGTACGGCCCGGTCATCGATACGATCTACGACTTCGCCGAAGCCCAGGGCCTGAACATCGACACGATGATCCAGGAAGGCGGCGCCGGACAGATCGAGCTGAACCTGCTGCACGGCGATCCGCTCCTGCTGGCCGACGAGGTGTTCTACTTCAAAAGAGCGATCCGCGAGGCCGCGCTGAAGCACAACATCTTCGCGACCTTCATGGCCAAGCCAATGCGCGACGAGCCGGGCTCGGCCATGCATATCCATCAGAGCGTGGTGGATATCGACACGGGCGCGAACATCTTCTCCGACAAGACGGGCGGCATCTCGTCCTCCTTCCTCCACTTCATCGGCGGCTCCCAGAAACATCTGCTGGACGTCATGCCGCTCCTGGCGCCCTACGCGAACAGCTACCGGCGCCTGAACGGCCGCATGAGCGCGCCGGGCAATGTGGAGTGGTCGAAGGACAACCGCACGACCGGCCTGCGCATTCCCATCTGCGAACCCGAGGCGCGCCGGGTCGAGAACCGGATCATCGGTATCGACACCAATCCGTATCTTGCCATCGCGGCAAGCCTGGCGGCCGGTTATCTCGGCATGGTCAACAAGGTGGACCCGCGTCCGGAAGCGACCAACGAGGTTTGGCGGGAGGGCAGCGTGCTGCCGGACGGCCTCGCTGCCGCCCTCGCGAGCTTCGAGGTCGCAAGCGACATCCGCGCCGTGCTCGGCGAGCGCTTCTGCACGGTCTTCGCCGCGATCAAGAATGCCGAGCTCACCGAGTTCCGGCGCGAGATATCGCCATGGGAGCGCGAGCACCTGATGCTCAACGTCTAGCAAGGGGACGGCCGATGGAAACGAACTACACGACGGAGCAGCTGCAGCGTCTGGATGCCGCCCACCATCTGCACCCCTTCACCCATGGCAGCGCGCTCGGCGCCAAGGGCGTGCGCATCATCACAGAGGCCGACGGCGTCTTCCTTCGCGACAGCCAGGGGAACGAGATCCTCGACGGCATGGCCGGGCTGTGGTGCGTCGCGATCGGCTATGGCCGCGACGAGCTCGCAGATGTCGCCGCCGAGCAGATGCGTCAGCTTCCCTACTACAATACCTTCTTCCAGACTTCCCACGTGCCGGCGATCACCCTGGCGACGCGTCTCGCCGAGCTTGCGCCGGGCGATCTGAACCACGTCTTCTTCTCGACCTCGGGCTCCGAGGCGAACGACACCAATCTCCGCCTGGTGCGCCATTACTGGGCGGCCAAGGGCCAGCCCGAGAAGCAGACCATCATCGCCCGCTGGAACGGCTATCACGGCTCGACCGTCGGCGCGGCGTCCTTTGGCGGCATGAAGGGGATGCACGAGCAGGGCGGTCTTCCCATCCCCGGCATCGTACATATCAATCAGCCGGACTGGTGGTCCGAAGGGGGTGACACGAGCCCCGAGGAATTCGGGCTCCAGCGCGCCCGGGAGCTGGAGGAGAAGATCCTCGAGCTTGGCGAGGACAAGGTCGCCGCGTTCATCGCCGAGCCGATCCAGGGCGCGGGCGGGGTCATCATCCCGCCGGACAGCTACTGGCCCGAGATCAATCGCATCCTGAAGAAGTACGATATCCTCATGATCGCCGACGAGGTGATCTGCGGCTTTGGCCGGACCGGCGAATGGTTCGGCTTCCAGCACTACGGCATCGAGCCTGACATCGTCACCATCGCTAAGGCGCTCTCCTCGGGCTACGTGCCCATCGGCGGCTCGCTGGTGAGCGACGAGGTGGCCGCTGTGATCAACGACAGCGGCGAGTTCAACCACGGCTTCACCTATTCCGCCCATCCCGTCGCCGCCGCGGTGGCGCTGGAGAATCTTCGCATCCTCAAAGAGGAAGGCATCGTCGATCGCGTCAAGGAGACCACCGGCCCCTACATCAAGGAGAAGTGGGAAGCGCTGACCGATCATCCGCTTGTCGGCGAGGCCAAGATCAAGGGGCTGATCGCCTCCATCGCTCTGACCCCCGACAAGAGCACGCGCGCAAAGTTCGCCGGCGAGGAGGGAACGGTCGGCACGCTCTGCCGGGATATCTGCGTCGCGAACAACCTGGTGATGCGCGCCGTCGGTGACCGCATGATCATCGCCCCGCCGCTTGTCATCACGAACGACGAGATCGACCTGCTGATGGAGCGGGTCTGGCAATCCCTCGATCAAACTTACGAACGCATCCAAGCCGAAGGTCTGTTGCAAGCGGCCTGACGCCCGCAACGCGGGCGGGACTCATGGATAGCGAGGCCCATGGATATACTGACCATCAACGACCGGCCGGGCGAATACCCGGCCTCCTACTACGCCGCGACGGCGACGCCTCCGGGCCCATATCCGGAAGCTGAAGGGGAGATTGCGGCCGATGTCTGCGTGGTCGGCGGTGGCTTCACGGGATTGTCGGCTGCGCTGCATCTCGCCGAGCAAGGGATGGATGTCGTCTTGCTGGAAGCGAGCCGGGTCGGGTTCGGCGCTTCGGGCCGCAATGGCGGTCAGCTCAGCGGCGGGCAGCGCGTTGAGCAGCCCGAGCTTGAAAAAGAGTTCGGATTGGAGAAGGCCAAGATCCTCTGGCAGATCGGGCAGGATTCCGTGGCCCTGGTGAAGGGGCTGATCGAGCGGGGAAATATCGACTGCGCTCTGACCCCAGGCATCATCCACGCCGACCATCGCGCACGCTTCACGGCCGACACAAAGGCCTATGTCGAGCACATGCGCGACGTGTATGGCGACGAGGACATCAGCTTTCTCGACAAGGACGAGATCCGCGATCAGGTCGGCTCACCCGATTATCATTCCGGATCTCTGAACATGGGCTCCGCCCATCTCCATCCCCTGCGATATGTCTTCGGCCTCGCCCGGATGGCGGAGGCGGCGGGCGTTCGTATCTTCGAAAGAAGCCGCATGACCGGCTTCGACAAGGGCGAGACGGTAAAGCTGCGCACCGGCAAGGCTGTGGTGAGCGCCAAGCACATGGTGCTCGGGCTGAATGGCTATCACAACAATATCGAGGGTGGGATCGCGGCCAAGGTGATGCCCATCAACAACTACATCGCCGTGACAGAGCCGCTCGGCGAGAACTTCGCCAAGTCGCTGATCAAGAACGGCTACGCCGTCGCGGACAGCCGCTTCGTGGTGAACTACTTTCGGCTCACCGAAGACCGGCGCATGCTGTTTGGGGGCGGGGAGACCTACAACTATCGCTTCCCCGACGATATCGCCGCGACAGTGCGCAAGCCCATGCTGGAGATCTTCCCGCAGCTCAAGGATGTGCCCATCGACTACGCCTGGGGCGGCACCCTTGCCATCACCCGCTCGCGCCTGCCGCATTTCCATCGCGTGGACCGCAACATCCTCTCGACCTCGGGCTTCTCTGGCCACGGCATCGGCATGGCCACCATGGCGGGCAAAATTGCCGCCGACGCCATTGCCAATCAGGCCGGCCGTTTCGACATCATGAGTGAGATCCCGAACGCGTCCTTCCCCGGAGGATCGGCCATGCGGCTGCCCCTGCTGGCGGCGGCCATGACCTGGTACTCCTTCCGCGACAAACTCTAGGAGGCGCTTCCACGAAGCGCGCTGAATTTATGACCGATCTGAAGACCGACAAATTCTATATCGACGGCGCCTGGGTCGCCCCCAATGGCGGCACGACGGAAGACGTCATCAATCCAGCCAACGAAGAGGTCATCGCAACCATTGCCATGGGCACGGCGGAAGACGTCGACGCCGCCGTCGCGGCCGCAAATCGTGCCTTCGCCACCTTCTCCGAGACGAGCCGGGAGGAGCGCATCGCGCTTCTGAAGAAGATCCTGGAGGTATACGAGCGGCGCTATGCCGAGATGTCGTCCATCATCTGCGAAGAGCTGGGCGCGCCCATCGATCTTTGCGACAAGGCCCAGACCGCCGTCGGCGTCGGCCACCTGAAGGCGACCATCGCCGCCCTGGAAAATTTCGAGTTCGAGCACATCAACGCCGAAGGAGATCTCATCCGCCGCGAGCCCATCGGCGTCTGCGGCATGATCACCCCGTGGAACTGGCCGATCAACCAGATCGCTCTGAAAGTGTTCCCCGCCATGGCCGTGGGCTGCACCGTCGTGCTGAAGCCGTCGGAGGTCACACCCCTAAACGCGCTGCTGTTCGCCGAGATCCTCGACGAGGCCGGCGTGCCCGCTGGTGTCTTCAATCTGGTGAACGGCGATGGCCCGACTGTAGGCTCCGCACTCTCCAAGCACCCCGACATACAGATGATGTCCTTCACCGGCTCCACCCGTGCCGGCCGCTTGATCACCAAGGATGCGGCGGAGACCGTCAAGCGCGTGACCCTGGAGCTCGGCGGCAAGTCGCCCAACGTCATTCTCGACGATGCCGATCTGGAGAAATCCATCAAGCAGGGCCTCGCCCAATGCTTCATGAATTCAGGCCAGAGCTGCAACGCGCCCACCCGCATGCTCGTCCATGAAAGCCAGTACGCTGAAGCCATGTCTTCGGCCGCGAAACTCGCAGAAACCTTCGAGGTTGGACAGCCGGCTGAGAAGGGCCCCCATATCGGTCCCCTCGTCTCCGCCGTGCAGTTCGAGAAGGTGCAAGGGCTGATCGAGACGGCGATCGACGAGGGCGCAAAGACGCTCGCCGGCGGACCGGGACGCCCAGCCGGATTCAATCGCGGCTACTTCGTCCGGCCGACTGTTTTCGGCGAGGTCACCAATGACATGACCATCGCCCAGGAAGAGGTGTTCGGTCCCGTCCTCGTGATGATTTCCTACGGCGATGACGAGGAGGCAATCCGGATAGCCAACGACACGCCCTACGGTCTCTGCGCCTTCGTCCAGTCCGGCGACCTCGAACGCGCGAAGAACGTCATGAAGCGCCTGCGTGCCGGCATGGTCCGCATCAACGGCACCGATATCGGATTCGGATCGCCCTTCGGCGGCTACAAGATGTCCGGCAACGGCCGCGAAGGCGGCGTCTTCGGGCTAGAGGATTATTGCGAGATCAAAGCCGTCTCGATGCCGTAGCGGGAGTGCTCAGCGTTCCTCGTCGGCCGGAACCGCAAGCCGGTTCACGGACGCCCTGAAGAAGTCGGCGATCTGCTCCGAGAACGCCTCTCTGTCGAGCGGAAGGTCGAAGCTTGATGCGGCATTCTCGGCGATGTCGTAGGGCAGGGTCGTGCCCCGCGCTTCCAGCAGCGCCCGGGAGAATTTCGGCGTGAACTCCGGATGGGGCTGGATGGTCAGCGCCTTGTCCCCGTAGCGGAGCACCGCGTAGCGGCAGAACGCCGATGAGCCTTCGACTTCCGCATCCGCCGGCGGCTCGATGACCTGATCCTGATGCCAGGCGATGAGCCGGGCCTCCTGACCGTCTTTGAGTTTGTATTCCGTCGCGCCCACCGACCAGCCGCCGTCGAACTTCTCGACCTTGCCCCCGAGCGCCTGGGCCACGATCTGATGTCCGAAGCAGATGCCGACCACCGGCACGGAGGCCGCGTAGGCCCCGCGGATGAAATCCTCCAGCGGCGGGATCCAGGGATGATCCTCGTAGACGCCATGCTTGGAGCCGGTGATCAGCCAGCCGTCGGCGTCGTCGGGGCTGTCCGGCCAGATGTCGTCGATGACCGGATAGGTCTCGAACGAAAGCTCCTTCCCTGCCAGGAAGGCATGGAAGAGATCGTCGTAATCCCCTTCTTCGTCCCGGATCTCGTCCGGGGAATGTCCGGTGGCCAGAATGCCGATTTTCATAAGCGTACCTAAGAAGTCCTAGAGCTTGCCCACGGGATGGCGCTTCGCGCCCTTCTTCTCCGCAAGCAGGCAGAGCCAATCATGTGCGACCGTGGCCGCGGCGATCGCCGTGATCTCGGCATGGTCATAGGGAGGCGAGACCTCCACCACATCCATGCCGACCAAGCGCAGATCGCCGAGACCGCGGATGAGTTCCAGGGCCTGCCAACTCGCCAGCCCGCCGACCACGGGGGTGCCGGTGCCGGGCGCGAAAGCCGGATCCAGCCCGTCGATATCGAACGAGATGTAGAGCGGTGCATCTCCGGCCCGGCTCTTGATCGTCTCCAGCGCCGCGTCGATCCCATTGCGGTGAACCCAGGGCGCTGTGAGGATCTCGAAGCCGTGATCCGAGTCGTTGTAGGTCCTGAGGCCTATCTGGGTAGATCGGGCCGGATCCACAATCCCCTCCTTGGCCGCGCGCGAAAACATCGTGCCGTGATCCAGGGATTTTCCGTCGTCCTCCCAGGTGTCGCAATGGGCGTCGAACTGGAGCAGCGCGAGGGACCCGTATTTCTTGGCATGGGCCTTCAGCAGCGGATAGCTGACGAAGTGATCGCCACCCAAGGTCAGCATGAGCGCATCCTGGTCGAGGATGCCGTCGGCATGAGCCTCGATCGTCGCCGGCACGTCCTGGGGATGATGGGGGTCGACGAAGCAGTCACCATAATCGGCCACCGCCAGCGTTTCGAACGGATCGAAGCCGAAAGGGAACGCCTTCAGCTCGGCGAGTTGCACCGAAGCTGCGCGGATTGCCTGGGGTCCCAGCCGGCACCCGGGCCGGTTGGTCACTGAGCTGTCGAACGGCACGCCGCTCACCACCACATCGGCGCCGGCGATCTCGCGCGTATACCGACGCCGCAGGAAGCTCTGTGCTCCGGCATAGGTCATCTCCGGCCACCGGCCGAGAAGCCCGTCCGCCCTGAAGGCCTGATCGCCGCGCTTGTCGTTCATCCGTCTCCTCTCGAACTCTTCTGTCAGATGCCCAGCCTATCGCGCAGCGCATACCACCACGAGCCGACGGTGGAATAGGGCACCCGGAACAGTCGCCCGCCGGGGAAGGGAACCCAGGGCATTTTCGCGAACACGTCAAATCGCGACCGGTCGCCGTCGATCGCCTCGCCCAGGATGCGACCGAACAGATGGGAGCCGACCACACCGTGACCGCTATAGCCTTGCGCGAAATAGGTACTGTCGCCGAGCCGGCCGAGCTGGGGAACGCGGGTGAAAGACAGGGCGAAATTCCCGCTCCAGGCGAAGTCGATCGCCACGTCCTTCAGGGCCGGGAACACATCGGTCATGTTGCCCATCAGCTTTGCCTTGATGTCGCTCGGGGTCGACCCGCCATAGACGGTGCCGCCGCCGAACAGCAGGCGCTTGTCGGCGGAGAGCCTGTAGTAGTCCAGGATATAGCGCACATCCTCCACGCAAGCGTCCGACGGGAGGAGCTCACGGGCCAGCTCGTCGCCGAGAGGCTTCGTCGCCATGATTTGCGTCGAGACCGGCATGACGCGCCAGGAGAGCGTCGGCACCACGGAGCCGAGATAGGCATTGCCGCAGAGCACCAGCGTATCGCAGGTCATCCGGCCGTGGGGCGTTTCGACCACCGGCCTGTCGCCGCTGTGGTCGATGCGCAGCGCAGGCGTGCGCTCGTGGATCACGCCGCCGAGGCTTTCCAACGCGTCCGCCTCGCCCAGCGCGAGGTTGAGCGGATGCATGTGGCCCCCCGACCGGTCGATGACGCCTCCCACGTAAAGGTCCGAGCCGACCAGTTCCCGCATCTGGTCCTTGGAGAGCAGCTCCTGGTGGTGCAGGCCGTAGCTCTCCCACACTGTGACCCGCTCCTCGAGGTCCTGCATATGACGCCCGTTGAGGGCGGCGAAGATGTTGTCGTCCTTCAAGTCGCAGGCGATCTCGTAGCGCTTGACCCGGTCGCGTATGATCTCGCCGCCTTCCTGCACCACGCTTGCGACGAACTTCGCCGTCGCCGTGCCATAGCGCTTCCTGAAGGATTGCAGGCTGGCGTTGAGGCCGTTGACGATCTGGCCGCCATTTCGGCCCGAGGCGCCCCAGCCAACCTTCGCACCCTCCAGCACGCAGACCTGATAGCCCTTCTCGGCCAGCGTGATCGCCGCCGAAAGACCGGTGTAGCCCGCGCCGACCACACAAACCTCCGTCTCAGCATCTCCTTCGAGATGCGGCCGGTCGGGGGCGGGATTGGCCGAATATGCGTAGTAGCTCTCCACATACTCGCCGTCGCCGGCATAGCTCGTCTGTTTCGTCACTAAACCACTTCCAGATAGGTCTGATGCTCGAACTCGGTCACGGTTTGCCGGAAGCGCTGCAGCTCCTGGCGCTTGCAGTCGACCAGCATGCGCTGAAGCGTTGGAGAGAAGATATCGCCGACGTGGGACCCTGCATCGAACGCCTCAATGGCGGCACCCCATTCCCGCGGCAGGGCGGGAAGCTCCGCGTCATAGGCATTGCCGTCGACCGGGGGAGGCGGCGTGAGCTTGCGCTCGATACCGAGCAGCGCACCGCCGAGAATGCTGGCCAGAACGAGATAGGGATTCGCATCGGCGCCGGCGACACGATGCTCGAAGCGCCGGGCCTTGCCCGCGCCGCCGGGAATCCGCACCGCCGCGGTTCTGTTCTCGTAGCCCCACCCCACGGAAGCTGGCGAATGGGTGCCAGGCTGAAAGCGCCGATAGGAGTTCTCGTGGGGCGCGAAGGTGAGCATGCATTCCTGCATGGTCGTCAGAAGTCCGCCCACCGCATGCTGCAGCGTCTCTGAACCTTCGAGGCTGCCGTCGTCGAAAACGTTCTCTCCATCCCTATCCAGCAGCGAGACGTGATAGTGGAGCCCGCTCCCCGAATCCTCGCCATAGGGCTTCGCCATGAAGGTCGCGCCGAACCCGTGCTTGCGGGCGATGGCGCGCACCATGTGCTTGAACAGGATCGCATCGTCCGCCGCCTTCAGCGGATCGTCGATATGCTTCATGCTGACTTCGAACTGTCCGAAGCCGTATTCCGAGATGGTCGTATCGAGTCCGATCTCCTGGTCCCGGCAGTAATCGTAGACGTCGTTCAGGAAGCCCTCGAAATGCTGCACCTCGCTGATGGAGATCGCGTTGTGCGCATTCAGCCGCTCGCCCGAGACCGGCGAGGTGGGCGGCATCGGGCTCCGGCCCGAAGGATCGAACAGGTAGAACTCGAACTCCCCCGCAACGACGGGCTTCAAGCCGGCCGCCGCGTAGCGCTCGCAGATCGCGGCCAGCGCGCGTCGCGGATCGCCGAGGAACGGCGCCCCATCCTCATAGCCCATCCACAGAAGCGCCATGGCGCCGGGGCGGGTCATCCAGTCGGTCGCCACCAGCGGACGCCCCGTGTAGGTGCAGACCCCGTCCGCATCGCCCGTCTCGTAGACGAACTGGCTGCCTTCGATATCTGCGCCCCAGATATCCACGTTCAGGGTGGAGAAGGGCATGCGAATGCCACCGCCGAGCAGCTTGGAGCTCTGGTCGGCCGGAAGCCATTTGCCTCGAAGCGTCCCGTTCAAATCGCAGAGACAGGCGAAGAGTGATGCGATCTCCGGCCGCGCGGCGAGCCAATCTGTGTAGTCCGAAGCCATATCGGATGATATCGTTCGCTAGTTTTTGATACGTTATTCCTATTTGTGATATCATTCCGCCATGAGGTCAACGTTGAAAGCCGCGCAAATCGGCGGCACGCCCCTGGTTTCGGTGCCGAAGCTCGATCTTCAGGCCGCTCTCGCCGCAGTCGATGTCGATCCATCGTTGACGATTCAGGAGCAGTGCTACGCGAAGCTTCGCCATTGCATCATGGTCGGCGCCATTCCGCCTGGCACCCAGCTCACCATGCGCGGCCTTGCCGATGCCTTCCATATGAGCCCGACGCCGATCCGCGAGGCGGTGCGGCGGCTCAGCTCCGAGCACGCCATCGAAATTCTCGGCAATCGGCGCATGCAGATCCCGACGATGACGCTGCAGCGTTTCGCAGATCTTCTCGCGCTTCGGGAGACGCTTGAGAGCCACGCGGCAGCCCGGGCGCTGCCCTACGTGTCCGACATCGCCATCGCCGAGCTTCGCGCCATCGACGCCCGAATGGACGAGAAGGTCACGGAAGATGCGGTGGACGAGCTCATCGTCCTGAACCAGCACTTCCACAAGGGGATCTACGAGCTGAACCCCTACCATGCGGCCATGAACTGCATCGAGAGCGTCTGGCTTCAGATCGGGCCGAGCCAGCGTGTGGCGGGAGACAGGATCCGCGATCACTATCTCGTGGACCATCATAAGGTGATCCTGAGCGCCCTTGAGAAACGGAACGAGGCCCTCCTGGTCGATGCCCTGGTCAAGGACATCCGCGCCGGCGCCGCTCTTATCGAGACCAGCCTTGGCGGCGGTGATCGCCTCCTCAGCTCCGTTGCGTGAGATAGCCGGTCAGGCCGTTGCGTCCTCGTCGGTCACGTCGATCGGCGTGACGGAGAGCCAGTTGCCCGTGTCGTCGATCTCCACCTTGATCCCGTAGACGGTCTCGACCGTCGCTTCGGTCAGAACCTCCTGCGGCGTCCCCATGGCGTGCAGGGCGCCGTCATGGAGCAGGATGAGCCGGTCACAGTAGCGCGCGGCCAAAGGCAGGTCGTGGAACACGGCGAGCACCGCGATCCCTTGGTCGACCGCGCGCCGGAGCAGATTCAAAATCCGGAACTGATAGGCCGGGTCGAGGGCGGCGATCGGCTCGTCGGCCAGCAGCACCGTTGGCGTCTGTGCCAGCGCCCTGGCCAGCAGCACCCGCGCCAGTTCACCCCCCGACAGCGTATCGGCCTGCCGCCCCGCCAGCCCCAGCGTATGGGTCATCGACATCGCCCGCTCGATCGCCTCCCGGTCGGTGCCGCTCATCCCCATGAAGGGGCGGCGGTAGGGAAGGCGGCCCAGCGCCACGAGGTCCCGCACCTTGAGCGGCCAGTGTACTGCTCGCGTCTGGGGCAGATAGGCGAGCTTTTGCGCCCGATCGCTTCTATCGATGTCATCGAGCGGCTCTCCATGCAGCAGGACCCGGCCTTCGGTCGGGGCGCGGAGTCCCGCAAGCACATGCATCAAGCTGGATTTGCCGGCGCCGTTCGCGCCCACCAGCCCGATCAGTTCGCCGGGAGCGACCGCGAAGGAGACGTCGCGCAGCAGAGCTTCGCCCTTGCCGTGGGCGAGGGCGATCTTCTCCGCCGTCAGACTGGCGGAAGCCGTGTCGACGCCGCTCATGCGAAGTCCCTCCCGCGCATGCGCAGGATCAGCACCAGGAAGAAGGGCGCGCCGAGCAGGGCCGTCAGGACGCCAAGATTGAGCTCCCGCTCCGGCGTGATCACCCGGATCAGGCAATCAGCCGCGATGACCAGGCTCGCCCCGCCGAAGAAGCTGAGACTGAGGGTCCGGCTCGGCCGGCCGTCCGTAAAGGGCCGCAGGATATGCGGCGCGATCAGCCCGACGAAGGCGATGGCCCCGGCGACCGCCGTCGCCGCGCCCACGCTCATGGCGATGCCGAGGATCAGCAGGATTTGCGTGCGGCGAAGATTGACCCCGAGATTTGCGGCGACATCCTCCCCCAGGCTCAGCCCGTCGATCGCGCGGCCTAATGTCAGCAGGAGAGCGCAGCCGGCCAGGATCAGCGGCGCGGCCAGATAGACATGGTTCATGCTGCGGTCTGCGAGCGACCCCATCAGCCAGAACACCACCTCCGACATGGCGAACGGGTTGGGCGAAAGGCTCAAGGTCAGGCTGGTCAGGGCGGCGGTGAAGGCGCTGATCGCGACACCCGCAAGGATAAGCGTCAGCGGACGGCTGCCGTGTCCGGCGAGCAGATAGACGGTGATTACGGCGGCGCCGGCACCAAGCAGCCCTGCGAACGGAACGGCGAAGGGGATCGCGTATGAAAGTCCGAAATAGAATGCCAGGACCGCCCCCAGGGCCGCGCCGCCGGACGCGCCGATGATGCCCGGCTCCGCGAGAGGATTCCTGAGATAGCCCTGGAGGGCTGCTCCGGAAACGCCGAGCGCTCCGCCGACGAGCACGGCCAGGATGCTGCGGGGAAGGCGGATCTCCCGGACGATCAGCCAGACGGCCGAGGCGGTGTCGTCCCGGGTAAAAAGCGCGCGAAAGACCTCGACCGGTGAGAGATGCGCAGGACCGATAATCAGGGACAGCAGAAACAGGCCGAAGGTGAGCGCGATCAGCCCCGCCAGCGAACGCCGGTAAAGCTGCTCGCCGCTCTGTGCTTCCGCTTCGATGATCCTGGTTTCGCTCACGGCGCCGCGGCCGCCTCTCGGCTCTTCGACGTCACCAGTTCCTCGCGGAAGGCGCGCAGCCGCTTCACGACATGCACGATCTCCGGCGTGCCGCAGATGGTCTCGGCGCTGTCCCAGCTGAGGCTGGGAATGTCCCGGTGCAACGCCTGCAGCGCGGGATGGCGGAAGACGTCATAGGCCAAGGCATCGCCCTCGTAGCGGTGGTCGGGGAGCAGCAGCGCGTCTGGCTTGCTCATCAAGACGGTCTCCAGGTTCAGCTTCTGCATACCCGAAAGACCGAGGCTCCGGCCGATCGAAAGCAGCCCGGCCTCTTGCAGGACGGAATCGACCAGCGTTCCCGGACCGGAGGTATAGGCGTTGGCGTAGAGCGGCACCACCAAAGGATCCTCGCCGGCTTGGGGGGCATGTTCGGCAAGGGCTTCATCGATATCCCGGACCATCGCCTCGGCTCTTTCGCTCTCCCCGACCGCCTCGCCGACGGCCCTGATATTGGAGACCACTTCCTTCAGGCTCGTCGCGGGCGGAACCTCCACCACCTTGAAGCCGAGCTGCCGCAACAGCGGAACATTGGCCCGGGTATAGGCTCCGGCGAGGATCAGATCCGGCTTGGCGACGATCAGCTGCTCCGCGCTGCCAAAGGTGATCGGAAGCCCGGCGGCCTGTTCGGAAAGCGTCGAAACCTCCGGGTCCCGTGCGAGATGGCTCACGGCGGCGATCCGCTCCTCTGGCACGAGCAGCATCAGAAGCTGATCGGTGCAGACATTCAGCGACACGATCCGGTGCGGCGGAGGCTTCCCGGCGTCCTTGGCGCTCGGTTCGGCCGCGTCGGATGGCGCAGCGATCGATAGAGAGAGTGCGAGGAAGGCGAATCGCGTCCATCTTTCGATCGGTCTAGCTGTCATGCCTATCGCCTGTCCCAGCGCCGCGAAGGACTCTCGTTCCGGTTCGATTGCGGGACCCTCATGTAACGGAAGCGGCCTCGATGCGGTAGAGGAGACCGTCGGGCCCAGTTCATCCGTGGCCCCGGACATGGCCGTGGAAACGGCCCACTCCCGCGATATTCGGCCTGAGCGCCGGAGGGTAGGCGAAGGTTTTGCTTGCCAATTTCGCCCCTTGGCCCCATATGATTGCCTTGGGCAGTGCGAGCATGTGCTTGCACCCTTTGAGATTCTCCTGCCCCCAATCACGAGCGCGTCCCGCGAGGTCGCCATCGGCGACGCGGATGCTTCCCATGAAATCGCATCACTTCGGTGAATGCGCTGGATACGCGGCTCCTGGTTGCCAACACCCGTCGATACATGCCGGGCAACTCTCTTTCATCGCATCGAAGGATGCGCCATGCGCGAACACGCAGGCGCCAGCCGATGCACAAAGGATATCTTAGTGACGAACACGTTTGATGATCTCGGCTTGGCCGAGCCGCTCCGGCTTGCGGTAAAAGCCGAGAAGTACACCACCCCTACACCCATTCAGACCAAGGCGATCCCGGCGATCCTCGACGGCGGTGACCTTCTCGCTGTCGCCGACACAGGAAGCGGCAAGACCGCAGCCTTCTCCCTCCCGCTTCTGCACCGCCTCGCCGCGGACCGCGGGCCGCGCACACCCGGCGCACCGCGCGCCCTCATCCTGGCACCGACCCGCGAGCTTGCCGCCCAGATCGGCGAGAGCATCGATGCCTATGGCCGTGGCCTGAAGCTGCGGTCGACCATCATCTCCGGTGGCGTCGGCTACGGACAGCAGTTCAAGGCGCTGAAGGGCAATGTCGACATTCTTGTCGCTACGCCTGGTCGACTCCTTGAGCTGATGACCAGGAGCCGCATCCGCCTCGACCGCGTCTCGATGCTGGTCCTCGACGAAGCCGACCGCATGCTCGACATGGGCTTTGTCCGGGAAGTCAGGAAGATCGCGGCTGCCTGTCCCAAGCAACGGCAGACGCTCCTGTTCTCGGCAACCATGCCGCCGCC
Organism: Methyloligella halotolerans; assembly: GCF_001708935.1. Lineage (GTDB taxonomy): Bacteria > Pseudomonadota > Alphaproteobacteria > Rhizobiales > Methyloligellaceae > Methyloligella > Methyloligella halotolerans. Next base: position 181,787 of record NZ_MASI01000006.1, on the reverse strand, counting down.
GATCGCGACGCTGGCCAAGGAACTGCTGCACGATGCGCTTCGCATCGATGTGGCGCCCCGGAAAGTCGAAACGCGGAAGATCGAGCAGCGCGTCTATTTCGTTGGCGCCGCCGACAAGAAGACCCTTCTCCTCGATCTGGTGAACGGACCAGACGTGGGGCAGGCGATTGTGTTCACGCGCACCAAGCGCGGCGCGGACCGTATCTATCGCCATCTCGTGCAGGAAGGCGTCACCGCCGAAGCTCTGCATGGCAATAAGGCGCAAAACGCGCGTGTTAAGGCCCTCAATGGGTTCCGCGGCGGCAAGATCCGCATCCTGGTCGCGACCGATATCGCGGCCCGCGGCATCGACGTTCCCGGTCTTTCCCACGTGATCAATTTCGACATGCCGAACGAGCCGGAGAGCTATGTGCACCGGATCGGCCGGACCGGCCGCGCAGGCGCGCAGGGCATCGCGATGTCGTTCTGCGACACCAGCGAGGGCGCGTATCTCAAGGCGATCGAGCGCTTGACCCGGACAGAGCTTGAGGTGTCGGACCATCCCTTCGCCCTGGCGCCGTCCGACGTGATGCGCCAGCAGCCCAAGTCCAAAGCCAAATCAGGGCCGAAGAGCAAGTCGGGCAGGCCGAAACGCAAGTTCGGAGGCCGTCCGGTTTCCAAAGGCCGCGGCCGCTATCGAGGCGATCGGCCGAACGGCGCACCCGGTGCCGCCGCACGCATGTCATCGGAACGCATCCAGTCGGAGCACGCAATATGAACGATCTCGCCCTGAAAACGAGGCCGCCGTCCGCGCGGTCGGCAAAGGAAATCGCCGACGAGCGTTGGCAGCGGCAGACGCGCCGCATGGCCGACGAGGAGCAGGTCGCTCGCGATGCAGTGGCTGAGAAGACCGCGCGCCTGCGCGGGCTTCGCCTGGCCAGGGAAGCTGCGGAGAGTTCCGCCGCCGCCGCCGCCGCTCTCGAGAAAGCCGAGAAGCAGAAGACCCGTGCCGCCGCCAAGGCTGCCAGGGCAGCCAAGACCGCCAAGGCCTAGCCAGCGCCATAACGGGTTCGCTTAGCCGGCCGACTGGCCGGCGGGCGCCAAGCCTACCGACGACCGGATATCCTCTGGCGTCGCGCCGGACTCGCGTAGTACGGCCAGGGAGAGATCCTTGTGCCGCTTGGCGAGGCGCCGGCCATTCTCGTCCCGGATGAGACGATGATGCCGGTAGACCGGCGTCGGCGTTCCTGTGAGCGCTTGAAGCAGCCGGTGGATTGGTGTCGAGGGGAAGAGATCCTGCCCCCGCGTCACATGGGTCACGCCCTGGAACCCGTCGTCCAGCACCACCCCCAGATGATAGGCGATGGCGCCGTCCTTTCGCCTCAGCACAACGTCTCCGACCTGCTCGATCAGCATCTGCGGATCGAGAGGAATCATGCCGTGCTCGCCCCTCGGCCCCTCGCCGATCTCTTCGAAGGATAGCGCGCGCACCGCATCCGGCCCGCCGAGAAAGTCGATGGCCTTCTTCATATCGAGCCGCAGAGCATGAGCCTTGTCAGAAGGAACCTCCGATCGCTCGCGGCAGGTGCCGGGGTAGGGCGGACCGTCGGGCGCGCCTTCCTGGGGTGCGCCGGCCGCCGCCTGGATCTCGGCCCGGGTGCAGACGCATCCATAGACCAGTCCCTTGTCGGCCAGGTCGTCGATCACGGCGCAGTGGCTCTTCGCTCGCGTCGATTGATAGAGCACCGGCTCCGGCCAGGTGAGGCCGAGGAAGCGCAGGTCCTCCTCGATGCATCTTGCGAATTTCGGGCGGCATCGCCCGGTATCCAGATCGTCCATGCGCAGCAGGAACGTGCCGCCCGCGGCCTGCGCCGCCTCCCACGCGGTCAGTGCCGAAAATGCATGGCCGAGATGCAATTCCCCCGTGGGCGAGGGGGCGAAACGTTCAACGGCGGGATCTGAGGCGGAAACCATGCAGAAGCCGTACGGAAAAGACCGTACTCGATCAATTCCCTAACGTCGCGCAAGCACCTCAGCCCAGATAGATCTGCAAGGCGATAACCGCGGCATAGACCGCGAGAATCGAGATGCCTTCGAAGCCGATGCCTTTGCGATCGCGCAGAATCAGCCCCATGAGAAGGATCGCCGTCATCACGACGCCCGCAACCAGCAGCAGGGCGTCGCGGGAGCCCATGGCGGCGTAGATGGAGCCGTCGCGATAGGCGAAATCGGAGATGGTCAGGAAGAGCACGTCGAAGGTGTTGCCGCCGACGATGCCGCCGACCGCGAGTTGCAGCGCGCCGCGGCGAACGGCGGCAACCGTAGTCACGAGCTCCGGCAGAGAGGTGGCGGTAGCGGTCAGCAGCGCACCCACCACCGTCTGCGATATCCCGAAATCCGCCGAAATGGCCGCGCCGGTCTTTGCGACGACGTAACCGGCCCCGGCGAGGACGGCCGCGAGCCCCGCGAACTTCAGCAGAAGCGGCATCAGCGCCTCCTGCATCGCCTCTTCCTCCGGCCCGTCAGGCTGGGTCTCCGAGGTCTGCCTTGGCTTCCAGCTCGGCCGCTCCTGCAGGGCGACATTGGTCCGGACGCCGAAGATGTATGCGGCGATTAGGATGAAGGAGACGGGGTGCAGCGCCCAGACGGTCAGCTGTGGCGTGACGTAGCCAGCAAGAGCGACGCCGAGCAGCAGGACGAGCAGGGCCGCCTGCAGCATGTTCTTCTCGTCTGCCGCGGCATGTTCGAGATTGGCGCGGCGATAGGTGAGGTCGGCGACGACCAGCAACACGGTCTGAGCGCATATGCCGCCCACGGCATTGGAGACGGCGAGGGGAGCCAATCCGTCGATGGCCGCCGAGACCGATGTGACGACACCGGAGAGGGATGTCGCAGCGCCGAGGAGGATACCACCCACCACGGCCTCGCCGAGCCCGGTGCGGTCGGCGAGCGTGTCGGCGACCCGGGTCATGTAGACACCGGCGAGGGCGATCACGAGAGCGGCCAGCGCGAAGGCTCCGACTTCAATCACTGGCGATATCCTCTGGGTCGGGATCGGAGAGGATCCAGGTTGGCAGGCTTTTGCGTCTAAGCCGCCTGCAGCAGATGAGCGTCCTCGTGCCCGGCCTGCCAAGCATCCCAATAGTGCCGCCAGCGCCGGGTGAGCGCAGACGGCTTTTCGGCGAATACTCGCTGGCCACAATGAAGCGCTTGTGACGCCAGTAGGGCCTGACGCCCTTGCGCCAATCCAAGGTAGGCTTTCATCTCGTCGGTCTCACCGCCGAACAGGGATGGAAGGGCCTCCTGGAGAACGGCGAGATCGTGATGATCGCCCAAGACATCGCCGAGGCTCTTGGCCGCCGCGACGTGGGTCTCCATCGCCGCGGGCCAGATATCGCTCAGAAGCTGGGCATGATAGCGGTGATATTTCACCCGCTTCCGCCACTCATGCATTGAGTTCGGCGCGGGGCGCTCGGCTGCCTCTGCCATGGCATCGCGGCCGCGCTTGTAGGTTTTGCGCAGGCCGTCCGCCGCGGCGGCGAAACCGTTCCCCTCGATTTCCCATTTTTCGATTCGGGGCTTCGCGTCGGAAAGGCGGTCACGGAGCACCGCCAGCCTTTCTTCCAACCCGTGATTCTCTGCCGCCTCTTCCTGCCGCTCGACGAGACGGTTGCGGACAGAGGCGTAGACCGGTGCATCCGTCCGGTCGGCATAGAAATCCATCAGCGCGTCATGGGTCTCGAGCATCGCTTCGGAATCCCGCAGGACCGAAAGCGAGCCTGCCGCCTCCCGGAAGGCGGCATTCTCCTTCGCGTAATCGTCGAAGCCCGGCCGCACGAGACGGATAAGTCCGCGAAGCTTCTTGCAGCGCTTGCGGACCTGGTGGATCGTATCGTTCAAGCCGAGATCGCTGTCGTCGATCTCCGCGATGGCCTTGTCGACCTGGCTCTTCGCCACGCGGCGCGTGTTTTTTTCGACAGATTTTCCGGCTTTGAACGTATAGGCCAAACGCCTTCTCCTCTGGGGCTCGTCAAGGGTGTACCTAGGAAGGGTGTACCTTCCAGGAAACCATGCAATCCCTGCGAGGTTCCGGCTTTGCAAATTGCGGTGTCGCGGGGCGCGGACACGCCAAGGGACCGACCGGAAGGAATATCAGCAGTGGGGGCTTGCTGATGGGAAACACGTGGCAGGACGGGGCAGGGCGGAGGCCGCGCCGATTGCGACGGGCGTTGTCTCGCCGCAGCCGGCGCGCCGCGCTTGCCGTCGCGGTCCTTCCAGTCGCGTTCTGGGCCGGAGACGGACATGCCGCCGGATGCTTCGCGGATCACTTCGCCGTCCCCTACGCCCCGCGTCTGGAGGATGGGAGGGGAGCCCTGACCGACAGGGGCATCGCTATCGGCGGCTCCTACACGGGCGAGGTCTTCTCCAATCTCTCAGGCGGTCTCGGCCGGGCGACGACCTATGACGGCCTGCTCACTCTTTCCGTCAATGCGGACCTTACGAAGCTCGGCGGCTGGCAGGGACTCTGCTTCCACGCCGACGCCTTTCAGATCCATGGCCAGAGCATCACCGCCGAAGGTACGGGAGGCTTGGCGCCGGCCAGCAATATCGAGGCCGATCCCGCCACGCGCTTCTCGGAAATCTGGCTTGAGCAGAGCCTGTTTCAGGACCGCGTCTCAATCCGCTTCGGCCAGTTGGCGGCGGATACGGAATTCATGCTCACCGAAGCCTCCGGCTACCTGCTGAACGGCACCTGGGGCTGGCCGACCATCGCCGGCTTCGATATCCCCGAAGGCGGCCCGGCCTATCCCATGGCCGCCCCGGGTATCCGGTTGGCGGTCAGGCCTACGGATAGCTTCGAGATCAAGATCGCCGCATTCAACGGCCTCGTTGCCGAGGATTGCAGCGAGCGCGATGCTCAGCTTTGCAATCCCCACGGCGTCGACTTCCCCATCGGCGACCCGCCGCTGGTGATGGGCGAGATGGCGTTCCGCTACGACATCGCGAACGGCCTGCCGGGCGAGGTCAAGCTCGGCGGATGGCACCATGCTGACACCTTCTCCGATCTCCGGTTCGATGCGGGCGGCAACCCCATCGCAGTGAGCGGGTTGAAGGGCGCGACTATAGATGGCGATCACGCGTTCTACGCCATCCTGCAGCAGATGATCTGGCAGCCTGCCGGTGCGAAGGATGAGCAGGGGGTTACGCTGTTCGGACGCGTCATGGGGGGGCCTGAGGACCGCAACTTCATCGAGCTTTACACCGAGGCCGGAATTATACTCACGGGGTTGATGCCGTCCCGTCCAGACGATGCGATTGCTTTCGGTTATGAGCGGACCGGCATCTCCGATGCGGCCCAGGCCTTCGACATCGATAGCGGCGCGCTGATCGGCCGTTCATACGAGGCCCTGGCCGAACTCACCTATACTCTTGCGTTGCGGGACTCTTGGACCCTGCAGACGACCCTCCAGTATCTCTGGCGTCCGGGCGGCGGCTATACCGATCCGGGAAGCGACAAGCTGCTCAAGGATTCCACCGTGATCGGTACCCGGTCCGTCTGGCGGTTCTAGAGAAACAGCGGAAATCGCGGCGCTGGCTGACCGGCGGGGTTTGTGGCTGCAACAAGGTCATTTCATGTCACCGCGCGATGGGACTTGCCGTTTTCTTTCGGCTGCGCTTCCATTGAAATTGAGGTAAAAGAAAACCTCGAAAAAACAATCGGGCCAGTGCCTTCGCACCAATGCGTCCCGATACCGATTTCGCAGGGGTATGGCTGGGGGACTTCGGAGGACGCGATGCGTCTTGCCCTCTGGCATGAGTCCACTTGGCTTTACTGTGGCCGGCACTTGTTTGCGCCACTTCGCCTGCGACCAGCGACTGCCAAAGTTCAACGTTCCGCAGGGCCGCAGCCGAGATTTTCGGCGCAGCATGGCGTGCAGCCTTAGCGTCTTGAAGGGTCTGGACGCCGCCGGCCATGAAGCCTGAACCGCCGCCGCGGGAGCGGATCCGTATGAGGGGGAACCTCAATGAGTAACATGCGTCACGACCGGCCGAACCATAACGGCCCCAATCGGAGCGGTGCGCCGGCAGACCGGCCGAGGCCCGATGGGCCGCACCATACCGCTTCTGGGCAGGCCCCGGGCCGCCACGGCCAAAATCCGGCATTCCAAGATCCGGCTTTCCAAGATCCGACTTTCCAAGATCCGGCATTTCAGGATGCGGCATTTCCAGATCCGTACGCTCAAGATCCGTATGTCCGAGATCCCTACGCTCAGAACCCCTATCCTCAAGATCCTTATGCACAGGATCCCTATGTCCAAGATCCCGCATTCGACGGTGCGCCGGGATGGCAGGGGCAGCCAGGTCCGGTCGGCAGCGGGAATGCCTCGGAAGAGCTGACACCCGACGCCATCGCCCGCCATATCGCGCCGGAGCCGCCGCGCAATCTCTCCGAGAGACCGCGCGCCGCTGCCCGCCCGCCCGGCAAGCCTGCGCGTGCCAACAAGCAGAGAGCATCGAGCTTCGCGACCTGTGGGACCGTAAGCCCATCGTCGTTGCCGGCGGCGGCGCGGGCGCATGGTCGTCCTCAGTCTGTTGATCGTCGGCATCGCCAGCCTGTTCGGTCCCGATAGCGCGCCGGAGACGGGGAAATCCATCGAAGGCCGGTTCGCGGCAGAAGCGGAATCCGATATCGAGGATATCTCCGCACCGCCCGCAGAGGCCGCGACGCCGCCTGCGGAGACCGCGGCTGCCGCAGCGCCGGAGCTTTCCACCGCGTCCATGATCGAGCTGGCGCCGGCTGCTGCCATTCCCTTCCCCATTTCTCTCGACCCGTCCGATGCGGTACCCGAGCGCAGCTCCGTGATCATCGGCGGCCTGCCCGAGGGGGCGAGCCTTTCCGCCGGCCGTCCCGTGGGTAACGGCGAATGGAATCTCGCTGCCGACGAGATCGGAAATCTCGCCGTGACCGTGCCGCCGGGCACCACAGGAAGCCATCCTGTGAGGGTTGCGCTGATCGATGCCCAGGGCGGCGTCCTCTCCGATGCCTCGACCACCCTCGTGGTTCGGGGAGAGGCGGCAGTCACCGCGGCTGACGAAGCCGGCGACGGGGAGCAGGATCCCTTCTCCGCCCAGCAGAACCAGAGCTCTGCCGATCCGGTCGAAACCGCTTCCGTGGAAGGGGAGACTCAAACGTCTCCCGGCGCCCAGCCCCAGCCATCGTCGCTCGGCCAGCCCGCCGATGACGGTGTCGCCGGCGCCGCGTCCGACGGTAAGTGGATGGTGGTGACCACGGCGGTGAATATGCGTGCGAAACCGGCCTCCGATGGCCAGACGGTGATCGTCCAGCCGAAGGGCAAGCGTCTGCGGGTGACCGAAAATCAGTATGGCTGGCTCAAGGTCACCGATCCCGAAGGCGGCCAGGGCGGCTGGATCTACAAGAACTTCCTCAAAGACGCCGAGTGACGGCGAGGCGACCGCGCGGCCTGCCGCCATGCGGCCCATTAGCCCTTGGCACGTCCCGAGCCTGTGTCTAGCTTCAGGGGAAACGGACTGGGGGCGAAATGGGCGAACCACTACGCAGCATCACCATCGTCGGCGGCGGCACGGCGGGATGGCTGACAGCAACCTTTCTCAACCGCTACTGCTCGTCGAAAGATGGGCGCGGCGGACCTGAGATCACCCTGATCGAGTCGCCCAACATCCCCATCGTGGGGGTGGGCGAGGCGAGCCTCCCCGGCATGGTCGTGCTGCTCAATCAGCTCGGCGTTTCGGAATCCGAATTCCTGAAGCTCACCGACGCGACCTTCAAGGTCGCGGCCCATTTCATCAATTGGAACCACGACGATAAGGGCCGCCCGACCGAGTTCCTGAACGTATTGAACGCGGCCGGCCAGATCGACGGCCGGAAGCTGGCCGATTATTTCGTGACCTTCGATGCCGCTCATCGCGGCCCCGAGGCGGGCCTCGACTACGTGCGGCTCTTCTCGCCCGCCGTCGAGATCGTCCGCCGCAATTTGGCGCCTCGCCGTCCCGGCGCCCCCGATTTCAGCGGCGAGCTGGGCTACACCTATCACTTCGATGCGACCAAGCTCGCCGCCTTCCTGAAGGATGTCGCCACCAATCGGGGCGTGAACCACATCCTCGCCGATGTCGACGAGGTCAATCTCGACGAGCGCGGCTTCGTGAAGTCCCTCAGCCTGCGGGACAGAGGCGAGCATCCGGTCGATCTGGTTATCGATTGCACGGGCTTCCGCGGCTCCATCCTTCAGCAGGCTCTGGGTGAACCCTTCGAATCCTACGGCGACCATCTGCTGAACGACCGCGCGGCCGTGGTCCAGATTCCCCACGAAGACGAACGCGTCATGGCGCCGACGACCCGCGCAACCGGCTTCAAGGCGGGGTGGAACTTCAACATCCCCCTGACCACCCGCGTCGGCACCGGCTACATCTATTCCAGCAAGTTCATCTCCGACGATGAGGCCGTGGACGAGCTCCTCGCCTTCTACGGAGACCAGGCCAAGGGACACGAGCCCCGTATCATCCCCATGCGCACCGGCCGGGTCCGCAATGCCTGGGTGAAGAACTGCGTGGCGCTGGGCCTCTCCTGCGGCTTCATCGAGCCCCTGGAGGCGACCGCCATCTTCATGACCGATCTGGGCGCGCGCTGGCTCCACCACTACCTGCCGACCCAGGACTTCGAGCCCGAGCTGGCGGCTGCCTATAACCGCCAGGTCTCCAAGGTCTACGAGGAGGTGCGCGACTTCGTGCAGGCGCATTACCACCTCAACAACCGGCAGGATTCCGAATATTGGCGCGTGGCCCGGGAGGAGATGAAGCTCTCAGACCGCCTGCAGGAGAACCTGAAGGTCTGGCAGCACACCACGCCCGAGATGATGGATCTCGACACGGCGTATCTCTTCAGTGCCCCCGTCTACACCCTGCTTCTGATCGCCAAGGGGTTCTACAAGGACCGCGAGATCGCAAAGGCGGGATCGCTGAGCCGGTCGGCCTATGAGCGCTACAGGACGGAGATGCGCAAGGCCCGCCCCGGTCAGCTCGAAGGGCTGGTCGGCCAGGCTGAATTCCTGAAGGCCGCGGGTCGGCCACCTGCGGGCCCTCTGGCCCAGCCGGCGCCGGCCGATTTCGCGTCCTTCACGGCCAGCAGCACCAAGATCAAGCTCGGCGGCGCCCCGAAAACCGTGAAAGGCCGGCGCCGCAAGCTAAAGCGGCGGTAGAGGGCGGTCGGCCAGGCCTCGGCCTACCGGAGCTGCTTAGACAGCACAGCCTCATCCCCCTTCAGCACGTTCAAATCCACGCCTTCCTCGATGCCGTCGACGAAGCCGGTGAACGTGTACTGCCATAGGAGCCAGTCGTCCTTGTGGGGTGGGCGGAAAACCGAGCGGCGCCAGAGCGGCCGGTCCGGCAAAGCGTCTCCATAGTCCGCGAGAAAATCCTCCGGCGCGTAGATGATCGCCTCCCGGCCGAGCGCCTCCTCCACCATTCCGAAGAACGCGTCGACTTCCGGCTTTAGTGCCTCCGGCGTAGGACGTTCCTTGCAGTTGCCGACATACTCCAGATCGACCGCCGGCGGCAGCATCGTGCCGTCCTTCGGCAAGGTGGCGAGAAAGTTCTCCGCCTGGTCCTTCCCCGGGCGGCACAGCGTGAAGAAGTGATACGCGCCCGTCGCGATCCCTGCTTTTTTCGCCGCCTTCCAGTTCTCGAGGAACTTGCGGTCCTTCCAGTCGCCCCCTTCGGTCGACTTCATGTAGGCAAAGGCGACATTGTCGGCCGCCACCTTGTCCCAATCGATATCGCCCTGATGATGAGAGACGTCGATACCGCGCACGGGATACAGGCTTGCGTCAGGTCTATAGGTCAAAAGATAGATTCCCGCGACGACCGCAACCGCCACGGTCAGCACGGCGGCCCCGATGAAAATGCGCACGGCTGTCAATATCACCGCTCCATGACCGCGAAGACGATGGGCAGGGTCCAGCGCTTTTGGCCGATCATGGGTGTAAGGAGCTTGATCTCCTCGTCGTCCACCGCGATCTCCCAGTCGCCGCAGAAATCCCGCTTAAAGCCGTTCAGCTGCATGGCCTGACACGCCACCGGTCCACCATCGAGATTGAGCGCGATGTCCAGATCGAGCGGCGAGTTCGCTAGGAAGGTCGCCAGCCTGTTAAGCGAAAAGAACGCATCCGTCGTGGTGCCGATGATGATCCGGCCTTCGCTGTCCTCGGCCACGAAGTTGCGGTTGGCCAGCCAGCGATTGTCGCCCTTGGAGCGGCTCTCCCCGTTCCGGTCGACCAGCAGCGGATAGGAAACCATGGCGTCATCGGCGCCTTCCAGCACCTCCTGCCAGTCCCGGTCCTTCAGATCGACGATGTGGGCCTCATCGCCCTTGGCGACGAAAGCGCCGTGGGTCGCGTCGTATTCCTCCGGGCCATAGCGCTTTCCGTCTGCGACCAGCGGCGTGTCCGGCCAGCCATCCATGGCGAAATAGCTGCCATTCACGGCCATCACCGCACCGAGTTCGTCCATCCAGTCGCCGACCTCGTTATCGCCAGGCGGCGAGATTCGCACGACGAGCTTGAAGCGCTTTGCGTCGATCCGCGCCAGCAGGAAGCTGTCGACCTCCTTGCCGTCCACTAGAACGGGCAGGGTGCCCGCTTCGAAGCCGGGCGCGATCTCTTTCCACTCGAGCTTGCCGGCCTCGCCGGGAGGCGGGTTTTCCTGAAGCGCCAGGCGCATGGCCGGCGAGAGGCGCTCGTCGTCCTTGGTGACGGTGACCCACTGGCTGCCGCCCCGCTGCAGCACGACATTGATGCCGTACCACCCCCAATACATGTAGATGCCGATGAAGACGGCGAGGAAGGCCACCAGCAGGCAGCCGAGAACGGACAAGGTGACTTTTGCAGGACGGCGCATGGATACCCGGGAAGTTGGTGGATCAAGGTGAGATCCCAATCTTCCCGTGCAGACGCGTGCAATTCAATTAAAAATTGAGTTGAGCGGCGAAGTCCCCCGATGGGTCGAACGGCGGGGTAACGTGCTTAGCAGTCGGAGAGAAGGCGAGGGGCACCCCGATCGTCTCGGGGCGCCCCCGGCATGTCAAACCGACCTATTGCGGCTCGGCCTGCTTGGGATCGCCCGCATGCGGCGAAGCCTCGCCGCCCATGGACTCATCCATCTTCATCTTCAGCTTCATGCACTTCTTGTTCTGCATCATCTCGGCTTCAGGCATGGCCTGGCACTTCTCCATCATCTTCATCTGACGCTTGGTCATGTCGCCGGACATGTGATGGTCTGCGAATGCCGCAGAGCCGGACGCTGCCAGGAACGTGAGGCCGAGGGCGATCGAAAGGGCTTTTGTCGTGGAAGCCATGGGTATTCCTCCGGTTTATGATTTTCGATATGAGGGCCTACGGCTCCCGGTTGGGACCGGATCAGAACCGCAACGCAAAAAAAAGAATCGCGGAGGATGGAACAATGAGCGAGGCCATCGCAGACCTCTTCAAGAGCCTAACTCACGGCGTCTATCTCATCGGCGTCGCGGACGGCGAAACCCGCAATGCCTTCACCGCCGCCTGGGTCATGCAGATCTCCTTCGATCCTCTGCTCCTGGCGCTGAGCATCAATCCGGATCACGCCTCCTTCCCGCTCCTGGAGTCAGGCGGGGCCTTCAGCGTCAACGTGCTCAAGAAGGATCAGCCAGACCTGGCCGAACATTATGGGAAGTCGGGCGATCCCGGGCCCCTGGCCGAGCCGGACTGGACGACCGGCAAGTTCGGGCCCCCATTGCGCAACGACGCCATGGCCTGGTTCGAGTGCAAGGCGAAGTACATCGCCCCGGCGGGGGATCACATGCTGGTCACCGGCGAGGTGGTCGGCGGCAAGCTGCTCGATGCGGACGCGATGCCGATGACCTATGCCGACACGGGTAATCTCGACGGGGCAGGGGCCTTGTTTCCCGACAGCTTCACCGGCTGACCGTCAGGGCCGCGCTTCCAGGATCATGTTGAACGGCGTCTCCGCCGCCCGGCGCACGCTGCCGAAGCCCGCTTCCGTCAGCACCTCGGTCAGGCGCTTCTCGCCCGCCTGCGCGCCGAGCGCCGCGCCCACGTCCTGATTGAGTGACGCCGGCACGCAGATATTGGTCGAAAAGGCATAGTAGATGCGGCCCACCGGATTGAGGTTCTCCGCCAACGTGTCGCCCGCCAGCGGCTCCACGATCATAAGCGTACCTTCGGGCTTCAGCGCCTCGCGGATATGGGACGCCACGCCCACCGGATCGCCCATGTCGTGCAGCGCATCGAACACCGTCACCAGATCGTAGCCGGCACCGGCGAAATCCTGCGCCCGCCCCACCTCGAAGCTGAGAGTGCTCTCGCCGTTCATGTGGCTGCGCGCATGCGCTATCGAAGGCTCGTGGAAGTCGATGCCGGTGAAATTGGATTGCGGGAAAGCTTCGGCCATCACCGCGGTCGAGACCCCGTGACCGCAGCCCACATCGGCAACACTTGCGCCCGCCTCGAGCTTGTCGACCACGCCGTCCAGCGCCGGAAGCCACTCGCTCACCAGATGGGCCTTGTAGCCGGGGCGGAAGAAGCGCTCGGTGCCGCAGAACAGGCAGTCGCTGTGATCGCCCCAGCCGATTCCACTGCCGGACTTGAAGGCCTCCGCGAGTCTGGGTTCATCGGCGAACACGGCGGCCAGCGAATAGAAGCCGCCGGTCATGTTCACCGGGCTGTCTTGGTCGGCGAAAACCGCCGCCTGTTCCGGCGTCATCGAGAAATCGCCGCTTTGCGCATCGTATTCGACGTAACCGGAGGCCGCCTGGCAGGCCAGCCATTCGCGGACATAGCGCTCATGAGTTCCGGTTTCGTCGGCGAGCTCCTGCGGGCTGAACGGTCCGCCTTCGGCAAGGGCCGTATACAGCCCGAGCTTGTCGCCGATCAGGACAAGCGCTGCACTCGCCGCGGCGCCTAATTCCTGCACCATCAGATGCAGCAGAGGCTCCAGCTTCTCCATGTTGAGAGTCATCGTCTTCCTCCTTCTGGGAAACGCGAGAAAATCAACCTTGAAGTGTGGATGTTACGCCCGAGTCCGGGCTGCGTGACGCGAAAAAGAGACACAAAAAAAGGGGCCGGCCCGTTTCCGGACCGACCCCCTTCTCGGGTGCTGTTCTACTGCGCCTTAGTTGCCCGTCGGCATGGGGATGTTCACCCCGTCCTTCTCGAGCTGCTCGCGGACCCACTTGAAGCGCTGATACCCGGACAGGGTGATCGGGCCCGTATAGGTCATGCTCTGCATCTTGCGAGGCGGATACTTCACATAGCTCTTCATGAGCTTCTCCAGAGCCTCGTTGGACGGGATCGCCGCCCAGGTCCGCTCCGTGAAGTTGTTCATGAAGATGTCGTAGCGCTCCTGAGGATCGGCCTGCAGGTCGTAGACCTGAGGCACGGTCGCGACATACTTCTCCGCACCCTTCCAGCCAAGATTGGTGTCGACCGAAAGCGCGCCCGTCGGCATGCCGTCGTCGCCACGCAGGTTGAAGACGAACTTGTAGTTGTCGTAGCGGATGGCGCCCGGCGAAAGCTCGTTCTCCGTAAAGTAGAACCACTCGTGCCGAGGGCTTTCGCCCTTGCCGGTCCAGACAGGTGTCATGTCGTAGCTGTCGAAGATGATCGGCTTGCCGTCCCGGTCGTCCTTGGGAAGCTCTGTTCCCGCGACGGACGCGAAGGTCGCCATCAGGTCGAGACCGCCCGACGTGTCGTCGTTGATCACGCCCTCGGCCACCTTGCCCGGCCAGCGCACGATGGCCGGCACGCGGTTGCCGCCCTCACGCACCGTGCCCTTGGTGCCGCGGAACGGGGTATAGCCCGCATCCGGATAGACATCCTGCCAGGCACCGTTGTCGACCGTGTAGAAGACGAGGGTGTTCTCCGCCATGCCGAGCTCGTCGAGCTTCTTCAGCAGCCTGCCGACACGGGTATCGAGCTCCACCACGGAGTCGGAATACTTATATTTTGAGATCGACTTATGCTCGAACTCCGGGGCCGGCATGTTCGGCTGGTGGTTCTTCATGAAGTTGACGTTGATGAAGAAGGGCTTGTCCGACTTGGAGGCATCCTCCAGGAATTCCGTGGCCGCTTCCTCGACATATTGGTCGAGATACGGAATGCCGACCACGCCCTTTTCGGGGGTATCGACATACTCGCCGTTGACACTCCAGACCTGCTTGGCAGGCTCCCCCGCATTGCCGGACATCGCGCCCTTGGTCACCTTCTGGAACATGGCGCGCAGCTCCGGCGACATGTTCGGGAACCACTTCGGATCGCCGTAGGTGTAGGCGTTCAAGTGATACAGGAACGCGTACTTCATCTTGTCGTAGCCCTGCTCGTTCGGCAGCGCGTAGTCGGCCTCGCCAAGATGCCACTTGCCGGTGAAATAGGTGTCGTACCCGGCCTTCTTCAGCACCGAACCCAGCGTCCATTCCGCCGCCGGCAAGCCGCCGCCCTGGCCCTGGAAGGCCACGGTGGTCATGCCGGAGCGATTCGGGATGCGTCCGGTCTGGATCGCCGCGCGGCCCGGCGTGCAACTCGGCTGGCCGTAGAAATTGGTGAAGGTCATGCCTTCGCTGGCCAGCTTGTCGAAACTCGGGGTCTGCATGCCCCGCGCCTTGCCGCCGAGATAGGGGCCGAGATCGCCCCAGCCCGTGTCGTCGGAAACGATCAGGAGAATATTGGGCCGGTCGCTCTTCGTGTCGTTCGACGTTTCGGTTGCGGTGGCCTCCGACGGGGCGCCGCTCGTGGCGGAATCGGACGGGGTTTCGGTCGTCGCTGCGCCTGCCGAGTCCTGCGGCGCGGTGCCGGCCGGAGCGTCGCTTTGGGCGAAAGCCCCGCCCGAAAAGGCCATCACTGTCACCGACAGCGAAGCCCACAGGCATCGTCTCAGATACGTCCTCATTGGATCTCCTCCTTTGTCATGACCGCCGGCTTCCGCCTTACGGCGCTGGTTCCGGGGGAAAAATTTGCTTCCAGTCGTTCTTCATATCGACAACGGTCCAGCCTTCTTCCGGCGCCATGTCGAGGGCCTTGTCCAGCCGGCCAAACTTCGTATCGCGGTCGTAGGCGTATTCTCGTTTCGCATCGGTGTGATGAACGATCATACCGAAACGCGGCCCGTCGCCCGCCGTGGTCCATTCCAGCATCTGGAGGTCGCCGTCCGAATTGCCGAAGGCGGCGATCGGGCGCTGGCCGATATGTTGATTGATGCCAACGGGCTTGCCGGGACCATCGTCGATGAAGTTCATCGCCGGCATACGCATCAGCTCCGGATCGCCGTCTTTGTCCTGAAATTCGGTCTTGATGCTCGATCCCACCACTTGGTCCGGCGGGATGCCGTAGACCCGGTCGGTCCACGGGCGCATGAACTCGATGCCGCCCCCTGACACGATGAAGGTCTTGAAGCCGTTGTCCCGAAGGTAGGAGAGAAGCTCGAGCATCGGCTGGTAGGCGAGCTCGGTGTAAGGCTTCTTGAAGCGGGGATGTTTCGCCTCTGCCAGCCAGTCCTCGACGATGGTCTCGAATTCCGCCGGCGTCATGCCCGCATGAGTCGCCATGACGAGCTCTGCGATGCCTTTTTGGCCCGATGCGGCCAGGGTCTTCATATCGCCCTCGAGCACGGCCTTGAATGGCTGCTTGTCCTTCCACTCCGGATGCTCGGGCGCGAGAGCCTTTACTCTGTCGATGGCAAAGACCAGCTGCGTATAGGCGGGATGCTCGACCCAAAGCGTGCCGTCATTGTCGAACACGGCGATACGGTTATCCGGCGCCACGTAGTCCGGCCCCTCCTCCTCCGTCACCTTTTCGACGAAGCCTTCGATGGCCTGCTTTGCGGCGCCGTCATTCCACGAGGGAAGGGGGTCCTGCTGGCCGAACGCCGAGGAGGCTGCGAAAATGGCAATGAATGCCATCGCGGCAATGCGCGTGGTGAACCCTACGGGAAACCACATGGGTTCGCTCTCCTCCCGTGGCTCATGAGTGTGATGAGCGTACTCCGACCGGATTACACAGAACCGATCATCTGATACTATTGGTTCATGAATTCGCTAAATGATCATTCGGCTTTGAAGCATCCCGTCACGCGCCTGACGGAGGCGCTGACGATTCTCGAACAGCGCGGATGGTTTGCCGGACGCGGCGCGGACAAGCAGAAGCGTTTCGCCTCGATTGCGCGGCTCAAGCACTACGACGCGGGCGAGGCGGTCTACCTGATGGGGGACGTCCCCACCGGCATATTCGGCCTCGTGACGGGCTCGCTGGACTGCTCCTTTCCCCGGAGCGATGGCGAGGATTACGTGATGCATCGGGCGGGCGCCGGTTTCTGGGTGGGTGATCTGGCGCTTCTGTCGGAGAAGCCGCGCCTCATCTCGATCTACGCCGCCGAACCGACCACGCTGGTGCAGCTCCCCATACAGGAGCTGAGCAATCTCGTGAGAGAGGATCCGAGTCTCTACGCGGATTTCTATCAGCTAACCTACGAGAACTTCGAGCACACGTTCCGGATCGTCACCAACCTTTCGATGCAGTCGGCCAAGAAGCGGGTCGCGGACAAGCTGCTCTTCGAGCTCAACGCCTGGCCCCAGGACGAGGGGTGGCTGGTGATCTCGCAACCCGACCTTGCGCGGATGACGGCAATCTCCCTGCCGACGCTTCAGCGGGTGATCCGCCGTTTTGCGGAGGACGGTCTGATCGTGAAGGCCTATGGCCGTATCAAGGTCGCAGATCCGGATGGGCTGCTCGCTATCTGCCAGCAGGACGGGGCTTAGGCCGGCCAGGGCTTACCGACAGCGACTACTTCTTCCCGACATAGGAGAGCCGGGCATAGACCGGGAAATGGTCGGACCCGATATGGGGCAACACTTGCAGTTCGTGGGTTGCGAATTCGCGCGTGTGGAACAGATGGTCGAGCGGCCACCTGGCAAACCAGTAATCGGCGTGGAACGTGGCGTAGAGCCCGCGGCCGCGGCGCGGGTCCTCAGCCTTCGCGATCCGGCGAAAGCTCGCGGTCGTGCGGGACCAGGCGACGTCGTTGAGGTCCCCTGCGACCAGCGATGCATCGCCGTCATCGCGCATTTCCCGCGCCACGATCATCAGCTCCGCATCGCGGTCTTCCGCATCCTGCGCCGGACCCGGCGGCTCGGGATGCAGGCCGTAGAACCAGAAGCTATCGCCCGACGCGAGGCCGAGCTTCGCCCTCAGGGACGGAATTTCTTCGCGCACCAGACGGCGGATCTCGCAGGTCTCGATCGTCAGGCGCGTCATGAACAGGACCCCGTAGCCGTTGTCCTGGGGCAGGGCGGTGACGTGGGGGTAGCGCTCGGCCACCGGCTGCAGCTGGGACTTCCACCAATCGTCGATCTCCACGATGAAGACGAGATCGGGATCGTAGGTTTTCAGGAGATGGAGCAACCCCTCCGCCTTGCGGTTGGTCTGCTTGACGTTCGCGATTAGCACCGAAAATGTCGGATCCTCCGGGCGCGCCTGGGACAGCCGCGAGGCCGGCATCAGAGGGGTGAACGGCCAAATCCGCAGAGCTTGGTACAGAACCGCGGGAACCAGCAGCGCCGCGGCCACCCAGTGATAGGGCGCGTGCCAGGATGATGTGAGAAGGAGACCGATCAGGGCTGCGACGCCGCCGACCAGCAGCTGAGGCCGAGGGAAGTCGCAGATCCGGACGATTCCGGCATGGGTCGGGATCAGCGGCAGAAACGTGCCCACGATCACCAATGCCGCCAGAGCGAAAAACGCGATGGACAGTGCGGCCACTGTCTCAACCCCCGTGGAAAATTATTAAAGAATGCCGGCGAGTCTATCGAGCTCAAGGGAGCGCCTGTCTCGCGAACGAACGGCGGTACCCAGTGTAATGGTGTTTGGAATGATACCCATGACAACGGCCCGCAAGGTCAACCGCCTTGCAGGCCGCGATGTCATGAGACGCATTCCAGCGCCGCAGGCCTTGAAGCCCACGGGCAGACGGGCCCTTAAGCGCTGCGCTTCGCGATAAGGCCCCAGACGAACAGCACGATGATTGCGCCGACTGTCGCGCCAATAAGGCCCGCGGAATCGTCCGCGCCGTACCACCCGACAGCCTGGCCGAGATAAGTGGCGACGAAAGCGCCGCCGATGCCGAGCAGCGTCGTCAGAATGAAGCCTTGGGGCTCGTTGTCGCCCGGCATGATGAACTTGGCGATGACGCCGGCAATGAAGCCAATCAGAATGATCCAAAGAATATAAAGCATATCTATCCCCTCTCCGGTTGCCTCCCATAGCAACGTGCACGCTGCATTGCGGTTCCCGCCGGTCCTAACCTGGGAAACCGTGGTTCAGATACGGAGGCGGCTAACGCGTTCTGGCGGACGGCCGATCAACCGAGACGATGTGACGAACCTGAAGCTACCGCCGGCTTTGGACGATCCGCAGGATCACGAGAAACACCAGCGCTCCCAGGAACGCCGCGACGATGTCGCGAAGCGATATCGAGATGGAATTCAGCCCCGGCCAGATGTTGAAGCACCGGAAGACGGCGCCGCCGATCAGCGCGCCGACCAGTCCGAGGCCAAGATTCATCCAGCGTCCGAGACCGCTCAGCCGGCCCGTGATGGCAAACCCTGCCAGCGAGCCTGCGAGCGCGCCGACGATAAGCCATACGATCAATTGTGCGATGGTGACGGCCATGCTTCAGCCCTCCCTTGAAGACATGCTCCCCGCCGCGAGATTCGCTCAAGCTGGGGTCGATCACAAGACTTTTCCGGGCGACCCTGCCAGTTCCCCACCAGCTCGCGAATGGCTGTGCTCGTAGCTCTCACGCAGGCTTTTGCGCGCCAGCTTCCCGTTTGCGTTCTTCGGCAGGACCTCGAGCCGCACATAGATGCGCGGCACCTTGTAAGCGGCGAGCCGCTCGGCGGTGTAGTCCCGCAAGGCCTCTCCATCGAGCTCGGCGGGTGCAACATAGAACGCGGCGATGACGGTCGTGTCCGCCTTCACCGCGACCTCCGCGGCCGCGCTCTCGGTGATGTCGGGATGGGCATTGAGAACGGATTCGATCTCGATCGGCGAAACCCGAATGCCGCCCGCATTGATCATGTCGTCGGTCCGTCCGAGATAAGTGACCGCCCCGTCCTCCGAGAGGCTCACATGGTCTCCCGTCAGAAACCACTCACCGGTGAAGCGGTCCGCGGTCTCCTCCGGCGCTCCCCAATAGCCCAGCATGAGGCCGGGGTCCCGGCGTGAGACGGCGAGGACGCCGGGCTCGCCGAATCCCACGGGTCCGCTTTCGCCAAGCACGGCCACGCGCCGGCCCTGCTGTGGATAGCCGAGTGTGCCTGCCGGTGCGGGCTTGTCCGGAGAGCTGGAAACGAAGGTGGAGCACTCCGACATGCCGAACGCTTCATGGATAGCGTTCCCGTCGCCTTCTCCCAGGCCGCGCGTATGCCGTCGGGCATCTTCTCGCCCGCCGACAGGCCATGGCGCAGCGATGGCAAGGCGGGCACAGGCGTGCGCAGGAGCTTGCGATACACACCCGGTGCGGCGGCGAAGAGGGTCGCGTGATGCCCTTGAAGTAGCGCGCCGAGTTGGTACGGCGTCACGGCGCCATCTGGGATCAGCGCCGTCGCGCCGCGCGTCCATGGATCCAGCAGCCCGGTCCCCAGCGTGTAGGTCCAGTTGAACGCGCCGGCGTGGAGCAGCCGGTCGTCTTCACGAAGTCCGTACCAGCCAGCCCACATCATGCGGCGCGCCCAGATCGCCCGGTGGGCGTGTGTAACGGCGCGGGGCTGACCCGATGTGCCGGAGGTGTAGATGATGTAGCCCGGCCGCTCCGGATCGCCCATGGCATAGTCCGCTGGCGGGAGCGCTGTCATCTCGCCCAGCGTCTCGGCAGCCAGTACGGGACAAGGCGCGTTCTCCGGAACCGCGACACCATCCTCGGCCACGATCAGCTTCGGATGTACCTCGGCAATGATCTTCGCCACTTCCGACACCGTGAGCTGCGCCGAGGTCGGCACTGGGATGATGTCCGCGGCAAGGGCGGCAAGGAAGGTCAGCGGGAACGCGACGCTATTGCCGACCCGCATGAGAAGCCGGTCGCCCGGCCGGAGCCCTTCCTCCAGAAAACCCTGTGCGATTCCCCGCACGGCTGTCTCCAGCCGCTCGTAGCTCCAGTTGTCGCAAGCGTCGGGCGAGATCACGGCGAGCGCGGTCTTGTCGCCCAGGTCGCCCGCACGGCTCAGCACATAGGCTGCGAGATTGAAAGGGGCGGGGCAGGGCGGCGGGGCCCCCTGGTCGAAGATGGCATCCATGCCGCGCTGCTAAGACCTCGCGACCGATCTGGCAAGACTGAAGCTCTTAAAGACGAAGCGCTTAAAGGCTAAAGCGCCCAGCCCGGGCCCGCATGCCAGCGTGCGCTAGAGGATGAAGTCATCCTTGGTCAGGGAGTGAACGTTCTGCACGAGGATTTGGAAGTCGTCGCGGCCGTCCCCGTCTACATCGGCTTTAACGACCACATCGTCGCCGATGATCCTTAAGCGGAGCGCGCCGGACTGCCCGTCGGCATGATCGAGGCCGAACCATCGGAAGGCCTGGTTTCCGCCCACATCGGTGCGTGCATCGATCTCGCTCAGATCGATCAGATCCTCTCCAGGCGTGAAGTCGGTGATCACATCCCTGTCGGCGCCGAGCCCCGAATGGTTCACGGATCGGAACTGGAACTGATCCGCCCCGGCGCCGCCGGTCATGACATCCCTGTGCGCACCGCCGTTCAGAATGTCGTCTCCATTGCCACCATGTAGAGTGTCTTTGCCCTGTCCGCCGGCGAGCAGGTCGTTTCCGTCTCCGCCCCACAGGATATCGCTCCCGCGATTGGCGTTGAGAACGTCATTTCCCGCGCCACCGCGAAGATCGTCGCCGCGGTCCAGACCGCGCAGCATGTTGTCAGCGTCATTCCCGATCATGATGTCGTGGCCGGAGCCGCCGATCGCATTCTCGATCACGGCGCCGGGTGCGATGGAGACGTTGCCGGTCAGCCCGCCGACGCTCGAGAAGGATTCCTCCCGGAGATCGATCGTCTGATCGTCCCGGTAGCAGGAGAAATCGAAGGTATCGATGCCATCGCCATCCCACACGCAGAACACAGCGGCGTCGTTTTCGCCGTCTAACGTGTATGCCGCCCCGGCGTTCGCACGGTACCCGTAGGTCGTATCGCCCGCGCGGGTAAGATAATTGGCACCGTAGAGCATCTGCAGCGCCACGATGTCATGCATCAACGGCGTGCTGGCATAGATGCCGTCGTGAACCGCGCCCGTGTTGCCGGCGCCGAAATAGCTCATCACCGAGTACTGGAGCGTATCCTGAACATACTCTGCGCTGTTCGCGTAGGTGATGCTCATCCCGGGGGCGGCATTGTAGTCGCCGGGATGCTCGAGCCCGAGGGCATGGCCAATTTCGTGGATCAGGGCGAGATTGTTGTAGTTGCCGTCAGCCGGATTGAAGTTCCCGTAATAGCGGTTCACCCAAACGTCGCCCGCGGGATCGCTGCCGTCCGTTCCATCCGGCGCGGGGAGATAGGCAAAGGCTGCCGCCCAGTCGTTCGCCGAATAGTTTCCGAACAGGATCGAAGCTGAATCTCCCCACGGCGCGCTGCCGGCCCCCTGCGCCACGAACGTGATGTTGGCCACATCGGACCAAAGCTCGAGCGCAGTCTCGGCGGCCGCGATCTGCACCGAATTGAAGGGGCTGAACGACCCGTAGACGTTGCTGCTGTTGTTGTAGCTCGGCCGGTCGTCCCGGAAGGCGTAGGTAACGGTGACAGGTTCGCCCTGCACCTCGCCCCAACCAAAGCCGTCGCGGATGATTTGAGCGCCCGCTTCTTCTGCAGTGTAGGAAAGTTTAGCCATTTTCTCTTTCGTTTCCTTCGCCAGGGAGCGAGGTCTAAGAGCGGCCGGTTACTCGGAAGCTTCGCCGTCGGGTAAGCTTTGATTCAAACCGGAGCGCTCCCGCCTCGCGCCTCAGCCAACGGATTTCAACGGGTGAACTTCGGACCCTGACGCGGACTTTCAACCTGCTCGATAAGTCGGGCAGAAGCGCAGAATTCCGCTAAAAACGGGCGCCAGGGTCGATCAGGCTTAAGCATCTTTCCAGGTCTCCTCTTCGTCTTGAACGCTCTTCATCTTCGATCCGGACAACTCGTCGCAGGCCTCACAAATCCGCTCATACGCACGTCGCCTACGCCTCCCGGAAGGTTCGTTCGATCTGGTCCTGCAGCGGCTTCAGCATGAAGGACAGCACCGTGCGCGGCGCCGTCTGCATGAAGACCTCGACGGGCATTCCCGGCATCAGCTTCACACCTCCGAGCTTCGCCAGCTCATCCGGTTCGATGGCGACGCGGGTCAGGAAGTAGGTCTTGCCCGTCGTCTTGTCCGTCGACAGGTCGGCACCGATCCGGCTGATCTCGCCGTCCAGCTCCGGCGTGGTCCGCTGGTTCAGACCCGAGAAATGCAGCACCGCCTTCTGGCCCGGCTGGAGCTGATCGATATCGTTCGGCGAAACATGCGCCTCGACGATCAGGTCGTCGTTGCGCGGCACGATCAGCATGATCTGCTCGCCTGCGGCGATGACGCCGCCGACCGTGTTGACTTGGAGCTCATGGACGATCCCGTCCTGGGGTGCGCGGATGTCGATGCGTCTGAGCTGGTCTTCCGCCGTCACCTTCCGTTCCGTGAGCTCGGAAAGGCTCGCGCGGATTTCCGCAAGCTGCTGGGCGACTTCGCTGCGCATCTCATCGTCGACCTGGATGATCTGCAGCTTCACCTCGGCGATCTTACCTTTCGCCTGGGCGATGGAGGCGATGAGCTGCCCGCGCTCGCCGGCGAGCCTGGCGGCATCACGCTCGACCTCGGTCACCCGATTGAGCTGAACGAGCTTCTTCTCCCACAGAGAGCGCACCGCACCGAGCTCCTTTTCCAGGAGCCCGATTTCGCGCTTCTTCGCGGCGGCCTGCTCGGTGAGACCCGAGATCTCCTCGTCGAGCTGCGCGATGCGCTCGCGCAGCTGCGCCTTCCGCCCTTCGCGCGCGCTAAGGCGCAGTTGGAAGAGCTTGCGCTCGCCTTCCATCAGCTTCTGTACGTTCGGAATGTCCTGCCGCTCCGTGAGGCTGTCGGAGAAGTCGAGCGCATCCGCATCGGTTTTCTCCGCCTCCAGCCGCGCTTCGCGGGCCAGGAGTTCGTCGATCGACTTCGAGACGATCGCGAGATTGGCCTTGGTCTGCGTTTCATCGAGCTTGACCAGGATTTGGCCGGCCTCGACGGAATCGCCTTCGCGGACCAAAAGCTCTCCGACGACCCCACCGGTCGGGTGCTGGACCTTCTTGACCTTCGAATCGACCTCCAGCACCCCATGCGCGATCACCGCCCCGGAGATCTCGGTGAGCGCCGCCCAGGCGCCCAATCCTCCGACGAGGATGAGCGCGCAGGCGGTGCCAAGCAGGATGTGCCGCCGGAGCGATGCCTTGGTGCGATCGTTTCTCTTGGGCGTCATCGCGGATCCCCTCTTCATGCCGCCGATGCCGGCTGGCGAACCAGCCCGTGCAGCATCTTCTCCTTCGGCCCGAACCGCTCGATCCGGCCTTCGACCAGCACCAGGATAAGGTTGGCGGCTGCAAGCGCGCTGGGCCGGTGGGCCACCACGACGGCGATCCCGCCGCGTTCCCGAACGCTGGCGATCGCCGATGTCAGCGCCTCATCGCCGACCTCGTCGAGATTGGCGTTTGGCTCGTCGAGCACCACGAGAAAGGGGTCGCCGTAGAGCGCCCGG
Source organism: Methyloligella halotolerans (assembly GCF_001708935.1). Taxonomy (GTDB): domain Bacteria; phylum Pseudomonadota; class Alphaproteobacteria; order Rhizobiales; family Methyloligellaceae; genus Methyloligella; species Methyloligella halotolerans. Next base: position 157,932 of record NZ_MASI01000006.1, on the reverse strand, counting down.
GCGAGCGCAACACGTTGCCGCTGTCCGGCGGAAAGCGCTTCGCCCGCCTCACCGATAATGGTGTCGTAGCCTGCGGGCAGCGAGAGGATGAGCTCGTGCACGCCGGCCGCCTTAGCCGCTTTGAGAATTGCATCGCTTCCGGCCTCGGGGTCGAAACGCGAGATGTTCTCCGCCACCGTCCCGTCGAACAGCTCGACGTTCTGGGGTAGGTAGCCGATATGTGCCCCGAGGGATTGTGACGACCAGTGCTCCAGCGCTGCCCCGTCGAGGCTCACCCGGCCGCGCAACAGCGGCCAGACGCCTACGAGGGTTCGCGCCAGCGAGGATTTCCCCGCACCGCTCGGGCCGATGATTCCCAGCGCATCGCCCGCTTTCAGATCGAAGGAGACGTCTCGCACCACGATGCGGGGCGAGGCGGGCGGAGCGGTCGCGACGCCGGCAACGCTCAGAGACTCTTCCGGCCTCGGCAGCTCCAGCGGTGTGCCGGCAGCCGGAATCCTGGCCAGCATTTCACGCAGGCTCTTCCAGCTCTGCCGCGCCCCGACGAAGCCTCGCCAATTGGCAACCGCGAGCTCGACCGGCGCGAGTGCGCGCGACACGAGGATCGAGCTTGCGATGATTACGCCGGCGCTGGCTTGCCCCTTGATGACGAGATAGGCGCCGAGCCCAAGGATGACCGACTGGATCAAGAGCCGCAGTGCACGGGACAGGGTGCTGAGACCGCCCGCGACATCGTAGGCGCGGCGCTGATGCTCCAGATAGCCGGCATTGACCTCCGACCAACGCGCGTTCAACCGCTCCGCCATACCCATGGCGTGAACGGCCTCGGCATTGCGCCGCGTCGCTTCCAGAAGCCCGTTCCGCGAGGCGGCAAGTTCGGCTGCCGCCGCTGACGGCGCGCGGCTCAGATATTCCGCGAGCAACGTGATCACGAGCAGGATGGCGCCGCCGGCAAGGGCCGCGATACCGATCAGCGGATGGAATAGAAAGCAGAGGCCGAGATAGACAGGAATCCACGGCAGATCGAACAGGGCGGTGGGCCCCCCGCCGGAGAGGAACGAGCGGATCTGATCGAGGTCGCGGATCGGCCGGAGCCCGTCGCCCTGGCCACGCGCGACGAATGGCAGCTTGGCGATGACGGAATAAACCCGGGAGGAAAGACTCTCGTCGAGATGGGTGCCGACGCGGCTCATCATCCGCGACCGGACGCCTTCTAGAATGGCTTGGAAGCTATAGAGGATAACAACGAGGACGGCGAAGCGATCAGGGTTTCGACACTGCGGCTCGGCAGAACCCGGTCGTAGACCTGCAGCATGAAAAGCGGACCGGTGAGCATCAGCACGTTTATGAGCGCGCTGAACAGCCCGACCGATACAAAGGCCGCACGGCATTGCGAGAGAGCCTGAACAAGCTCCGAGCGCTCCACGGACGCAGCCGTGTCTTCGCGAACAGTTCTGATAGACACCTTCTCAGCCCAGCAACCCGAGGGAACTTACCGGCCGTTTGGCGACCTCCCCAGTCGCCAGAAACCGATCACTTGCACCCCGAGCTAATCAGACAAGCTCTTAAAAAGGCTCGAAAATATCTGGTTAAGGCTTTGTCCGCCCAGCACCATTCGAATTGAGAAAACTTTTCCGAAAAGCTGATCCAAGAAGGCGGGAAAGGCGGCGAAAGCAATGGTTGCCGCCGCGCATCAGCGCAGCGGCTCCCGGCTGCGATCTGTCATGGCGTAGGCGCCGACGACTGCGAGCGCCGCGCCGATCATCAGAAACCAGGCCGGCGCCATCAGGTTTGCCGTCGCGCCGACCAGGCCGGTGGCCACCATGGGCGCTGTCCCGCCCGCGATGCCGATGCCGATATTGAAGGAAACCGAATAGCCGCTCATCCGGTAGGCGCTGGGAAACAGCTCCACGAGCATGGCCGGCGCCGTTCCCATGACGAGGGCGAGCATGATGCCGAATGCGATCTGGGCCGCAGCGAAACCCCAGATCCCGCCTGTCGCGGCCAGGCTGAAGCAGGCAAGCGCGGCGATAGCCTCCGCGCCGAACACTGCGATCAACAGGCTCCGCCGGCGGATCAGGTGATCCGTGGCCAACCCGGCCAGGGGTACGACCAACAGCGCCGTCGCCTGGGCAAGCGTGTTGAACTGCAGCGCCGTCGCTTCCCGTATGCTGCCGAACTCGCTGGCATAGACGGGAAAGAACACCATCGTCAGATAGTTCACGATGCCATAGCCCGACGTGAACACGATCGCTGCGATCATGGCGCCGGGCGCCTTCGTGATCGCCTGCATCAGGGGAAGCGGATCGTCCAGGCTCGGCTTGGGCGGGCGATGCCCGTCATCCTCCATATGCCGGCGCAGGAAGTAGCCTCCCAGTGCGATGCCGCCCCCGAGCAGGAAGGCGACCCGCCACGCCCAACTGGAGAGTTGCTCCGGAGTGGCGAAAGTGACGATGAGAGCGCTGACGCCGGCGGCCAGCAGCATGCCGAGGGTCGAGCCGAAATTCGCAAAGCTTCCGGCAAAGCCCCTGCGATGCTGGGGGGCCGTCTCCACCAGATAGCTCACCGAGCCGGTGAACTCCCCGCCGACCGAGAACCCCTGCACAAGACGCAGCAGGAGAAGGAGGATCGGCGCGGCGACACCAATCGTCTCGTAGCCCGGCAGCAGCGCGATGCACGTGGTGGCGAGCCCCATCAGCACGACCGAGAAGATCAGCACGAAGCGCCGGCCGAGCCGGTCGCCCAGATGGCCGAGCACCAGCCCTCCGATGGGCCGCATGGCGAAACCGACAGCGAACAGCCCATAGGCGCCGATCAGCCCGGCGATCCTGTCTTCGGCCGGAAAGAAGATCGTCGCCAAGACCGGGGCGAGCAGCCCGTAGATACCGAAATCGTACCATTCCAGAAGATTGCCGCCGGCCCCGGCGCCGAGCGCTGCGAGCGACAGCCGCTTGTCCTCTCGCGCCAGCGGGACGTCCCGCCCGTTCGCGCTGGCCTGGTGATGGCCATGCGTCATGTGAGATCCCCCGCTAGCCCGAAACCGGAAGCTCGACCCATAGAACTGAGTACCACGCCTGCCGTGCCCCGCGTAGGGGCGGCCGGCGCGGCAATCGTCGGAACTTCACCGCCGCGCCATCGGTTCTACGGGCATTGCAAGGATGGGAGGAGACCAATGAGCGACACCAAGATCACCATCGATCACAGCAAGATAAAGCAGTGGGCGGAAGAGCGCGGCGGTCGTCCCGCCACCGTCAGCGATACGGGCAAGGGTGGCGAGGCGGGCATTCTGCGGCTCGATTTCGAGCCCAAAGACGCCCCCGGCCTCGATCTCATCTCCTGGGACGAATTCTTCGACAAGTTCGAGAAGGAGCGGCTGGTGATGATGTATCAGGAGAAGACCGAGGACGGCTCCACGAGTCGGTTCCACAAATTCGTGGAACGCGAGACTGCCCAGGCGGACTAGGCGTCCGGCAGGGCGCGCGGGACGCTACATGAAAGTGCCGATCCACTTGTCGTAGAGACGGTCGGTCAGCACATGCATCCTGGCGCAGCGGCCTTCGAGGTCGGCGCGGATGTCGTCCGCGCTCTGCACGGTCTCGGAAATCTGGTCGATATCGTCGCCGTACACCTGCAGCCAGGTTTTGAGCAACTGAGGAGTGGCCTCCACATGGGCCACGGTCCCCACGATCCTGTCGCCGATGGCGAAGGCCTGGTCGGGGCAGAAATCCGTTGAATAGAGGGGATCGGCACCCTCGGGCAGGGTGAAGGCATCGTGGTGCCAGATCAGGATCTCCGGATCCTCCGTATCGCCGCACCAGGACCGTGCCGCCTCGCTGTCGGCGATCTTCACCCTATGCCAGCCGATCTCCTTCTGCGACATCGGTACGATCTCGCCACCGAATGCGGCGCTGATGAGCTGAGAGCCGAAGCAGTGGCCTAGGATCGGTAACCCTGCGTCCGCCGCCTTCCGGATCAATGCGATCTCGTCGCGCATCCAGTCGGCATCCTCCGTGAGGCTGTGGGTACAGCCGAGAAAGGCGAGCGCCGAGACGTCGCCGGTCTCCTGCGGCACCGTCCGGCCTTCGTCCAGGGCGACCACCTCGTAAGGAATGCCCCGGCGCTCCAACGTATTGGTGAGATGGCCGGCCTCGATCCAATCCTGATGGCGAATGATGCGGACGGGTTTCATTTCCGCTCCCAATAATCGGAAAAATGCTGTGATGGGGGGCGGATCGCCGCCGTGCGAAGTGTTCAGAACGCGGGCCGGAATAGGGCTGACGGGTAGGACCAAACCATATGGCGATCGGTCCCGGGTCCTGCAATTTAGCCGAAGGAGGTACCCCTTCGCGCTAGGAGGCCGCATCCGTATTGAGGTTGCCGTCGGCCGTGAGCTTGAAGAGGCTCACGTCGATGGAGCCCGTCTTGAAGCCCGTTTCGCAATAGACGAGATAATACTCCCAGAGGCGCCGGAAGCGCTCGTCGAACCCCAGCGGCTTGAGCCGCGGCCAGGCTTCGACGAAGCGCTTTCGCCATTCCGCCAAGGTCCGGGCGTAGCTGGGACCGAACGATTCCTGCTGCACCAGCCGTAAGCCGGCCTTCGCCGCCTCCCGGGTCACGATGGAGACCGTCGGCAGCATGCCCCCGGGGAAGATATGCTGCTGGATGAAGTCCGGATAACGGCGATAGTCCTCGAAGCGGGCCTCTTCGATGGTAATCGCCTGGAGCACGGCGACGCCGCCATCCCGGAGCGAATCCCGGAGCTTACGGAAATAGAGCGGCCAATACCGCTCGCCGACCGCCTCAAGCATCTCGATGGAGACAATGCGGTCGTGCACGCCGATATGCTCGCGATAGTCTTCCAGCCGCATCTCGGCCCGAGCATGGGACGCAAGCCGGTCCTTCGCGTGATCGAGCTGCTCCTTCGACAACGTGATCCCCGTCACCGGGCAACCCGCCTTTGCGAGCTTCTCGGCAAGCCCGCCCCAGCCGCAGCCGATTTCCAGAACGTCTTCGCCGTTCGCGACATCGAGGAGCTCTATGGCGCGGGCAAGCTTGATCTCTTGTGCTTCCTCCAGCGTTTCGTTGCCGCGGCGATAGAGGCCGGAGGAGTAGTTCATCCCCTCATCCAGCCAGGCGGAGTAGAACGCATTTCCCAGATCGTAATGGGCGCTGATATTGCGGCGGCTTCCCCGGCGCGTGTTGGCCCGTGCGAGATGAGCGAGCTTGTGCCCGAGATGGGCGAGCATGGCGACGCTGCGGCGCTGCCGGAGCACGTCCTCGTTTCGGATGCAGAGCTCCAGGAGAGAGGCGAGATCCGAGGTCGACCAATCGCCGTCCAGATAGCCGGCGGTGAATCCCAGCTCGCCGGCCAGCATCCGTCGAAGACCTCGCCAGCGATGTATCTCGATATCCGCCTTCAGCGTGTCGCCGGCGCGGCCGCGCGAGATCGTGTCGCCGCTGGGGAGCGTCAGCCTCAGGTTGCCCACGGGGAAGTCGGGCAGGACCCGATCGAAGAATCTGCGAGCGAGATGTCTTCTGCGCCGTTGGCGCTGCGGCTCCGCTGATGCCAATTGAGATGCGTCGGAGGTCATTGGAAGAGTCGGTCCTCGTCGACTGTCGAAAGAAGGATCATCTGGAGAAGCTCACCGGGTGTTCCGGCGGGTGCGGCCGCGTGCGCAATCGCATACCCTTCGCGAAAAGCCTCAGTGCATGCCAGTGGATCCCACCCGTCACTTTGAGGGTGAGGAGGGGGTAGGTGAGCAGAAGCCGCAACAACGTGCGGTCGCGAATGGGCAGGGCCGTGCCGCGCAGCGAGGCGAGCAGCATCGGCCCCTCTGCGTCCGATGCGGTGATGTTCAGCCCGACATGTTTGCCGGGCAGCCGCACCCGAAACCGATAGTCTAGGTCCATGTCCAGGAAGGGCGAGACGTAGAATCCTTTGGGGCAACGTTGGGTCACCGGCCCGCCGGTCTCTTCCGTCACGGGCATGAGGTAGCTGTGACGCTCGCCGAACGTGTTGCTAACCTCGTAGAGGATCGCCATCGGGCGTCCGTCTGCGCTCGATATGAAGTAGAGGCTGAGCGGATTGAACCCGTAGCCGAAGATGCGCGGCATGGTTAGCAGCATGACTCGCACATCCGACGTCTCCATTCCGGCGGCTGCGAGGTGCTCCAGGACCTGGGCCTTCAGGGGCCGCGCGCTGCCGTCTCCGTAATCCTCATCGCGCAGGCTCAACGCATTGGCACGATTATGGGAAAAGAGTTTCAGCCGCTCGCCCGCCGCGTCGATATCGTCGAGATCGAGCAGCATCCAGAAGACACGGTATCGGAGGCTGTGGCGCGTGGGGCGCAACCTTTGATGGCTCACCCAGCCCGCATAGAGTTTGGAGGTCATAGCGTCCGAACGCTTTGTCACGCCGCAAGCTCCTCCGTCGCCGTATCGGGCGGGGCCTCCGGAAAGAAGATCCGTCCGGACTCCGCCGCGACCTGCCACGGGCGCCGCATGCCGCCGAGCTGCTCGGCGACCGCGAGCCCCGCTTGCAGCCCGTCCTCGTGAAAGCCCGCCCCAAAATAGGCGCCGCAGAACCAAAGCCTGCGCCGGCCTTGCAGCGACCACAAACCTCGCTGGGATTCCAGCGCTGCCGTATCGAAGATCGGATGCTCGTAGATCTGCCGGTGCCAGATCCGGTCCGGCATGCGCTCGGGGTTGAGACTGACGAAGAACGGCTGCCTGGTCTGCAGACCCTGCAGCCGGTTCATCCAATAGGTGACCATCGTGGGCGCTTCGTCCGACGCGTCTCGCGTCCCGATATGATTCCAGGCGGCCCACGCGGAGTGGCGCTTCGGCATGGCTTGCGGATCGGAATGAAGGATCGTCTCGTTCCGGCTGTAGCGGAAGGCGCAGAGCCTGCGCCGCTCTTCCTCCGTAGGCCGGGCCAGCATCGCCAGAGCTTGGTCCGCGTGGGTCGCGATCACGACGTGGTCGTGCTCAGCGACCGCGCCGGAGGCGTCGCGCAGCCGTACGCGATCGCCATCGGTGTCGATATCGCCGATCGCCTCTCCGAGCCGCATGGTCGCCTTTGTCTCCGCGATCAGCTTCTCCACATAGGTTCGGCTGCCGCCCGATACGCTGCGCCACTCCGGACGGTCGCGAAAGCGCAGCAATCCGTGATTGTCGAAGAAGCGGATGAACGCGGCCGCCGGGTAGTCCGCCATGCTGCCTCCCGACGCCGACCAGATTGCAGACCCCATGGGTATCAGGTGATCGTCACGAAACGCATCCCCATACCCGCCGCGGTCGAGATAGTCGCCGAGCGTCATGTCGAGCGGCAGCCACGGAAGATCGCGTGGCGCGGTCCGGTAGAACCGTCTGAGATCTCTCAGCATCGCCCAGAACCGCATATCCACCAGGTTACGCCGCTGAGCGAACAGACCACCCAGGCCGCTTCCCGAATATTCGAGTTCCCCCCGGTCGAGCGAGACGGAGAACGACATTTCGGTTGGTTGCGTTTCGATGTTCAGCAACGCGAACAGCGCGGTTAGATTGGGGTAGGTATCTTGGTTGTAGACGATGAAGCCGGTGTCGACTGGCGTGTCCGTGTCGTCGTGGGTGACACTGACGGTATGGCTGTGCCCGCCCGGACGGACGTCGGAATCGTAGAGCGTCACCCGGTGGCGCGAGGAGAGAAGCCATGCGGCCGCGAGACCCGAGATCCCCGTTCCGACGACGCCGATATCCAGCGGGGCTTCTGATGTATCCTGACCCAATGGAAAACCCGTCTTTCGTGAGCAGATGCCTGTCGGAAGGTCTGGCCGCGTCCAGCGCTTCAAGACCGTCTGCCTGCTACGCCCTTCCGGCAGGGTTGGATCACAGAAAAGCCCCCGCGGCAGGAGTGATCCGCTTCCATGGACGGCACGTATCGATCTTCAGAAAATCGGCGCAGCTCGGCTGCGCGATGACTGTGATGACGGACGTGCCCGGGGAGCTCGAACGGGATGCGACAGCTCCGGGAGTATGGGGCGCAGATGCGGGGTGAGGGCGAAGCAACAGCCGAGCCGGATCCGGAGAAGCTGATCACGGCCATCGCCAGGCGGAAGGACAGGGAGGCGTTCGTTTCTCTGTTCGAGGCCTATGCGTCCCGCATCAAGGGGTTCCTGATGCGCGGCGGAACCTCCGAAGAGCTCGCCGAAGACATCGCGCAGGAGACTCTTCTGATGGTGTGGCGCAAAGCGGAGACCTACAGACCCGAGAAGGCCGGTGCCTCGACCTGGATCTTCACCATCGCGCGCAATCTGCGCATCGATCGGTCGCGTAGGGATGCCAGAAGGCGGACCCATTTGCTCCATGAGGCGCCGGAGCCCGAGGGCCCCGACCGTCCCGATGAGCTCTTGCAGGGCGCGCAGAATGAGGACCGCGTGCGCGAAGCCCTGAAGACCTTGCCCGCAGACCAATTGCGGGTTCTGCAACTTTCGTTTTTCGAAGGCCGCAGCCATAGCGAGATCGCCGAAATGCTGGAGATCCCGCTCGGCACGGTGAAGTCCCGCGTCCGCCTCGCCATGGGGCGGCTCCGTGAAGCCCTCGGTGAAGGCATATGACGATCAAGCATCATCCCTCCGACGAGACCATCGCCGCCTATATGGGCGGCGCCCTGGATGAGCCTAGCCGCCTTGTGGTTGCGAGCCATCTGAGGCTGTGCGGTCACTGCCGCGCCACGGCGCGCATGCTCCAGACGGCCGGCGGCGTGTTGCTGGAGGAGTCCCAACCCGTCCCGCTTGCCGACGGCGCCTTGCAGGCGGTCCTGTCCAGGCTGGACGCTGACGATTCCGAAATTCCGGTGAACGGGGTCGAGACCTCTAATGACCCGGACCTGCCCGCGTCGTTGGCGCCGCTCCTGCAAGGCCTTCCCCTCGGCAAATGGCGGAGTCTCGGCATCGGGCTCAAAATGCGCACGATCGAGACGGGCGGGCCCTCGGACCTTCGGCTTTTCATGCTGAAGGCCGAGCCCGGCATCAAGCTTCCCCACCATAGCCATACCGGCCGCGAATGGACCTGCGTGCTGCAGGGCGCCTTCCGCCACGAGCATGGCCGGTTCGGTGCCGGCGATTTCGACGAGGCCGACGATACGGTGGAGCATCACCCGGTCGTGGAGGAAGGCGAGCGCTGCATCTGCATCGTCGCGATGCAGGGCCGTATCGAGCTCCAGGGCTGGCTGGGCCGCCTGCTGCAGCCGCTGGTCCGGTTCTGATGGGTTACTCCGCGGCCGACATCGTGAATGCGCTCACGCCGAGCGGGGGGTATTCCGTGGTGTCCTCGCAATCCTATTGCGAGGGACTCGATCGCGAAGATGCCGGCGGCAGTCCCACGCGGCGCAGCCTGGATATCTACACGCCAGATGGGACGGGCACCTTTCCGGTTATCGTCTTCTTCTATGGTGGCAGCTGGCAGAGCGGCGAGAAGGAGATCTATCGCTTCGCCGCCGCGAGCCTGGCGCGACGGGGCTACGTGACGGTCGTTTCCGATTACCGGCTTTATCCCGAAGTGCGCTACCCGGCCTTCCTCGAAGACGCAGCCCAAGCGGTCGCCTGGGTCAAAGGCAACATCGCCACGTTCGGCGGAGATGCCGGGCGGCTTTTCGTCATGGGCCATTCGGCGGGGGCCTATATCGCCGCCATGGTCGCCATCGACCGGCGCTGGCTCGCGCCCCACGATCTGGTTCCGTCCCGCGATCTTGCCGGTCTCATCGGCCTATCGGGACCGTACGACTTCCTGCCCATCCGGGACCGGACCCTGATCGAGATCTTCGGCGGCGCGTCCCGCCCGGAAACTCAGCCGATCTCGTATGTGACAGGCGACGAGCCGCCCGCACTCCTCATCACCGGACTTCTCGACGGGGCGGTCTTTTCGGGCAATTCCAAGCGCCTCGCCGAGAGGCTCCATGCGGTCGGCAGCACCGTTACGCTGAAGACCTTCTGGAACCTCGGTCATCTGGAGACCGTGGGCGCGCTTTCGTCGTCCTTGCGCTTCGTGGCCCCAATTCTCGGTGACATCGATCGTTTCGTGGAGGCTGTCGCCGAAGCCGGCGGTCATCCCAGCGCAAAGCGCCCGTCCGAGGAGCTTTGCGCATGACCTTGGCGCATCTTCTCATCGCAACCGGTCTTCTGCTCCTCGTCCTCGCTGCGGTGATGACGTTTGCGTGGGTGCTGTGGCGGCGCACGGGGAATGCAGGCTGGGTCGATACGTGCTGGACCTTCGGGCTGGGCTTCACGGGCGTCGCGAGCGCCGCCGGCGCCATCGTCGCCTCGGAAGGCTCTTTCGCCCGTCAGCTCCTTATCGCCTGCCTGATCGCGGTCTGGACCCTACGGCTTGGCGGGCATATCGCGCTTCGGACCAGCGGTATCAAGGACGATCCCCGCTACGCGAAGCTGGCAGAAAGCTGGGGGAGCGATGCCCCCCGCCGCATGTTCTGGATGCTCCAGATGCAGGCCTATGCGAGCCTGCCGCTGGCGCTTTCCATGTTTCTCGCCGCTTGGAATCCGTTGCCCGAGCTGCGGCTGCAGGATTGGCTTGCCGGCCTCATCTTCATTGTGGCCCTCGGCGGCGAAGCCTTGTCCGACGCCCAGCTGCGGGCTTTCGCCAGGGATCCGGCCAACAAGGGCAAGGTCTGCGACACGGGCCTCTGGGGCTGGTCCCGTCATCCGAACTACTTTTTCGAATGGCTCGGCTGGTGCGCCTATCCGCTCTTCGCCATCGACGGCTTCGCGATCTACCCGTGGGGCTGGCTGGCGCTGCTCGGCCCAGCCTTCATGTATTGGCTGCTGGTCTATATCTCCGGCATTCCGCCGCTGGAGCAGCACATGCTGGAAACGCGCGGCCGGGCATTCCGCGACTATCAGAATCGCGTCAGCGCCTTCTTCCCGCTTCCACCCAAGACAGATCCCGGCGCCGGAAAGAAGCCGGCGCCATGAGCAGGCTCGAACAGACGGCGCTCTATCTGGGTGAGCGGCTTCCGTGGCCGGATAGCCTGACCCGGGCTGTTATCGCCTCCCGGGTGTCGAAAACCGGACGCGTCCTGTCGGAGCCAGGCCGCATGACCGACGGCGCTTTCGCCGAGGCCATGGCGGACTACCCCATCGCCCTCCATACCGATACCGCGAACGAGCAGCATTACGAGCTGCCGGCAGCCTTCTTCGAGCACGTCTTGGGGCCACAGCGGAAATACTCCTGCTGCCATTACGATGGGCCGGACTCGACCCTCGCGGAAGCTGAAGAGAGCGCTCTACGCCAGACGGCGCATCACGCCGACCTCGCCGATGGCCAGACCATATTGGAGCTTGGCTGCGGCTGGGGCTCCCTGACGCTCTGGATGGCGCGGCACTATTCCAACGCGAATATACTCGCCGTCTCCAATTCGGCATCACAGCGGGCTTTCATCGAGGAGCAGGCCAGATGCGAAGGGTTGGACAATCTCGAGGTCCGGACCGCCGACATGAACGGCTTCGAGACCGAGCGCCGCTTCGACCGCGTCGTCTCGGTTGAGATGTTCGAGCATATGGCCAATTGGCAGGCGCTCCTCGGGAAGGCGCGCAATTGGTGCGCGCCTGGCGGCCGGCTCTTCGTCCACGTCTTCACCCATGAAAGCGCGCCATATCGTTTCGAGGTCGGCGATACCTCCGACTGGATCGCTCAGCATTTCTTCACCGGAGGCATCATGCCGAGCCACGGGTTGATCTCGGCCTTCCCGGATCTCTTCGAGCTGGAAGGCGAATGGCGCTGGGATGGAGAGCATTACGCCCGGACAGCCCGCGGCTGGCTGAAGAACTACGACGCCAACCGCGATGCCGTCGCGGACATCTTGCAGGAGGTCTATGGCGCCGACGCCAAGCTCTGGGAGCGCCGCTGGCGGTTGTTTTTCCTCGCGACCGAGGGGTTGTTCGGCCACCGCTCAAAAGCCTGGGGCGTCAGTCACTACCGGCTCGCCCCGACAGGTCGGTGACGCGAAAAACCGCGCGGCGGTTCTGATCGGCTAGGCGGGCGAGCCGCCCAGCCTCAGCACGTTGGCGACGATGTAGTAGGTCGCTAAAGCTGCGATTGCAGAGGCGAGAGCCCCATAGGCGATGTCGACCACCGTGACTTGGACGCTCCACTCCCGCATCACCGCATGGTTCGTGAGGTCGTAGGTCCCATAGCAAAGCGCCCCGAGAAGCGCGCCATAGCCCAGCGCCGTAGCGGGTGAGAACTCCCGCAGGGCCGGCACGATGGCGAAGACTGTAAGGCCAACGGGGAAGAGGAAGTAAAATACGAGAGCGGGGACAGGTCGCACGCTGTTTGCCAGCATGTCGCCCAGAAGCGGTTTGTAGAACACGTTGCCCATCGTGCCGAGCCACGCGAAGTCGATGATGCCGAACACGATCAAGGCACCGAAATACGCGGCAGCCCATTGCGTCATTACAATCTCTCCTGAGTCCTGCCGGCGCCGGCAGCGCTTGCGTTGATAGAACGATACGCTGCCCGTGCTTCCTCGGTTCACCTGCGGGGCGATAAGAAAGATGTGATCGCCGGATTGGCGGCCACCGATTGCGCGGGCAAGTGCCGTCCGATACGATTCGTTGAGGTTTTCGCGTGCCTTGCCCACACGGCATGCTGACTTGGGGGATGTTTTGGGACTTCTGACAAATCTCTTTCCGCCGCGCTTCGAAGGGGCCGGGCGGGCGCTTCCGGCGTCGGCCGTGGCCGCGGGACTGCTCTGCGCTCCGGCGGCTCTCGCCGATGGCGTGTCCGAGCACAAGAAGACCGTGGCACTGGGCGGTGCGGGCATCGTGAAGCCCAAATACGAAGGCTCCAACGAGCATGAGTGGCTCGGCATTCCGATCATCATCCCCAAACTCTCCGCCGAGGACGACGCCAAACCGTCCCTCTTCAAGCAGGTCCGCCAGCGCATCGAATTCCATAGCCTCGACGATATCCGCATCCGTGCCATCGGCGGCGACCTCTTCGAAGCCGGCTTGGTGACCGGCTACATGACCGAGCGGAAGCAGAACGACGGCAATCTTCTCCGGGGCTGGGGCGACATCGACGGCGGTCTCGTGCTGGGCGGCTACGCGGGCGTCAATATCGGTGAGTTCGAGTTCGATGCCGCGATCCTCGACCGGGTCACGGGCGATGGGGGCGGACCGGAATTCCGCTTTGGTGTGGAGACCGAACGGGAGGTCACCGAAAGGATCACCCTGGTCACCCGCCTGGGGACCACGATCGCGAGCTCCGACTATATGCAAACCTATTTCGGCGTGACGCCCGCCCAGGCCGCACGCTCGAAAGCCGGCCTCCAGAGCTATGATCCGGACGCCGGCTTCAAGGACATCTATCTCGAGCTGGGCGCCGAATACGATCTCAGCGAACGCTGGCTCATGAAAGGCGGTGTCCGTTACGGCCGCCTCGTCGGCGACGCGGCCGACAGCCCGGTGGTCGAAACCCCCGATCAGCTCTCGGGCATACTCGGTGTCGCCTACCGGTTTGATCTCCCGAACTGAACGAACCCATCAGGGCACACCGCCGCAGGTCTGCCGGTGCGGCGCGGCTTGTCTCGTCACTCCAGCCAGCTAGAGTAACGACGCGTAGGCCACCGTCAGCGTCGTAGGGTTTCCGTGCCGCCCACGAACTCCCCACCCCCAGCTTCAGCCGGACCGAATCCGCACCCGCGCAGCTGGCACGCGCTTGGCCCTGAAGAGGTGCTCGGCGCTCTTTCGACAGGTCCGGACGGGCTTTCCACGGCCGAAGCCGCCAGAAGGCTCGCGCTCCACGGGCCGAACCGATTGCCGGCAGCCAGGCCGCGCGGCGCTCTGATCCGCTTCCTGGCCCAGTTCCATAATCTCCTGATCTACATATTGATCGGTGCGGGCGTCATAGCCGCCGCAATCGGCCACGGCCCGGACGCCATCGTCATCTTCGGCGTCGTCCTGCTCAACGCGGTGATCGGCTATATCCAGGAGGGGAGGGCAGAGCGCGCCCTCGATGCGATCCGCCGCATGATCGATCCTCGCGCCTCGGTCCTGCGTGGAGGGCGCCGCACGACCGTGCCTGCCGATGAGCTCGTTCCCGGCGACATCGTTCTCCTGGAGGCTGGCGACCGCGTGCCCGCCGATCTCCGGCTGCTGTCGGCGCGAAGCCTGAAGGCGGACGAGGCGGCAATCACGGGGGAATCCGTGCCCGCCGACAAGACGGTCGAAGCCGCACCGGACAACGCACCGCTGGGCGACCGCGTCTCCATGGCATTCTCGGGCACCTTCATCGCCGCCGGCCATGGCACCGGCGTGGTCACGGAGACCGCTGGCGCCACAGAGCTCGGCCGGATCAGCAGCATGATCGGCGCGGTCGAGCAGCTCACGACGCCCCTGGTGGGCCAGATGAACGTCTTCGCCCGCCAGATCACCATTGCCGTGCTGGGCGTCTCGGCGCTGGTCTTCCTCTACGCCGTCGCCCTCCGCGCCTATTCCCTCGACGAGGCCTTCATGGTCGTCGTTGGCCTGGCGGTGGCCGCGATCCCCGAAGGTCTGCCCGCCGTCATGACCATCGCGCTCGCCGTCGGGGTTCAGCGCATGGCCCGCCGCAAGGCCATCATCCGGCGCCTGCCGGCGGTCGAGACATTGGGGGCGGTTTCGGTCATCTGCTCCGACAAGACCGGCACCCTGACCCGCAATGAGATGACGGTGAAATCCGTCGTCGCTGGCGAGGAGGAGATCTCCGTCTCCGGCACCGGCTATGCTCCGGTCGGAGAATTCGAGACCGGCGGCAAGCTGCTCGACCCGGCCGCCGATCCGGCGCTGGCCAGGCTCGCCCGGGCGAGCCTTCTCTGCAACGACGCTCACCTGAATCAGGATGGAGAGACCTGGAGCATCGACGGAGACCCCATGGAGGCGGCCCTTCTTTGCTTCGCCGAGAAGGCGGGGTACGACGCTCCGACCACCCGTCACACCCACGAACGGCTGGACGAGATCCCGTTCGACGCACGCCACCGCTACATGGCCACGCTTCACCAGCAGCCCGACGGCAGCCGGGTCGTCTATGTGAAGGGTGCGCCCGAGCGAATTCTCGCCATGTGCGACAAGGTTTTGGTCGGCGAGGGGGGCGGCGTGGAAGAGACGTTCGATGCCGCGGGGTGGCATCACCGCACCGAGCGCCTCGCAAGTGAGGGACAGCGTGTCCTGGCAATCGCCTGCCGTATGCTCCCTGAGCGCGCAAGAACCTTGCGCGCGCCGGATGTGGAGCGCGGCCTGACCCTCCTGGGCCTGGTGGGATTGATCGATCCGCCTCGGAAGGAAGTGCTTGCGGCCATCGCAGAATGCCGTGCGGCTGGTGTCGGCGTGAAGATGATCACGGGCGACCACAAAGCCACCGCGCTCGCCATCGCCCGACAGCTCGGCCTATCCGACGATCCCCAGGTTGTGACCGGGCAGGAGCTCGACGCCATGGAGGCGGAGGATTTGGCGGCGCGTGCTCGGACGGCATCGGTCTTCGCCCGCGCCAGCCCCGAGCATAAGCTGCGCCTTGTCGAGGCGCTCCAAGCCGACGGCTCGGTGATTGCCATGACGGGCGACGGGGTGAACGACGCGCCCGCCCTGAAGCGCGCCGATGTCGGCGTGGCCATGGGAGCCAAGGGCACCGAGGCCGCGAAGGAAGCCGCCGAGATGGTTCTCACCGACGACAATTTCGCGTCCATCGTCGCCGCTGTTCGCGAAGGCCGCACCGTCTACGATAACCTCACCAAGGTGATCGCCTGGACGCTGCCCACCAACGGCGGCGAGGCCATGCTGATCATCCTGGCCATCGTCTTCGGCCTGACCCTTCCGGTCACGCCCGTTCAGATCCTCTGGATCAACTTGGTCACGGCGGTGGCCCTCGGCCTCACCATCGCATTCGAGCCGACCGAGCCGAACGCCATGCAGCGCCCGCCATGCTCTCCGAAGCAGGGGCTTATCTCCAAGCGGCTGCTCTGGCGGGTTCTCTTTGTCTCAGGCCTCATGGTGGCCGGCGGGTTTGGCCTCTATGCTTCGGCGACGGCGCGCGGACTCCCCCTGGAGGTGGGGCGCACCATCGTCGTCAACGCCATCGTCGCCATGGAGATCTTCTATCTCTTCAGCGTTCGATATGTGCACGGCCCGTCCATAACCTGGCAGGGCGTCCTGGGCACCAGGGCCGTGCTGATCGGGGTTGCTTCCGTGCTGCTCGCCCAGCTCGCCTTCACCTATCTTCCCGTCATGCAGCGCCTTTTCGGCAGCCACGCTCTGTCCATTGTCGAGCTTGCCGCGATCGTGGCCGTCGGCGTGGCATTCCTCCTGATCGTGGAGGCCGAGAAGCGCATTGCCGAAAGCCTGATGCCCATGAAGAAGCCGAAATGGATGCGGCGCTACGGCCGTCCGCGACCACCGCGCGCTTGATCGAAGCCGTCCCGCCTCCCATGTTGACCTCGCGCGTGGCAAACGGCGCTTCAACGGCGCATTTGCAAAGGCGCGCTTCATGCGAAGCTGAGCGGCCGCCTATCGCCTGGCTCCGAAATCTCTCGATCTTTGCGCGAAAGCCGCAGGCGGTTCTCGTGCTCTTAACCTTAGCGTCAGGTCGCCGCTCTTAACCCTCGTTGCGCCGCCCGATCTACAGTATGGGAACGCTTTCCCGCTCACGGGGTTAGCCACTCTGATGACACCAAAGATGCGATATACCGCGGCCACCGGCGTCGCCTCCCTTGCGGCCCTCGTCGTGACGATGTTCGGATTCATGCTTGCGGGGCAGGCTTTTACGGTGCCTGCCGAGGCCGATACCGCTCAGACGTCCAAATCGATCACAGAGGATGTAAGCATCGATAAGCCGACCTCGCCGTTGCTTGGCCGGGCAGCCAAGACCGCCGGGTCGACGGCCGATGCCGGCGATGCGGCAGACCCGTCCGCGCCGGGTCGCACCGGAAGGGACTGGGTCGAGGTTGTCGATGCCGTGAACATGCGGTCGGGCCCATCCAGCGCAAATCCGATCGTGGAAGTGCAGCTTGCCGGCGCTCAGCTTCAGCTCAGCGAGCGCGACGGAGGATGGATCAGGGTTGTCGAGCCGAATTCCGGCGCAGAGGGTTGGGTCTACGAGAAATACGTGAAGCGCATCAGTCCCGCTTCCGCCCGCGCACAGTTGGGAACCGTACGGATTCAGTAGCCTTCGGCGCGGGGGCGGCAGCAAGGGGTGAGGATGCAACTCTCCGGGAGATTGGTCGCCGCAGGGCGTTTCATTGCGGGATGTCTCTCCGCGCTCACGACCGGATTTCTCGTCACGGGGTTGCTCTTTGGTGTCCCTTATCTGACCCTGACGCCGCTGCTTGACGACTTCTCCCTTGCAGCCCTCGATCCTCCCAACAATCGCACGCTGATCCTGCTCGACAGGGACGACAAACCCTTCGCACGCCGCGGCGGGTGTGTTGCGGAGCCGGTCAAATACGCCGAGATCCCGAAGCATTTCGTGGATGCGCTGGTTTCCATGGAGGACCGGCGCTTCTTCATGCATCCCGGCATTGATCCCATCGGCCTGCTACGCGCGGCCCAGGCCAATCGCGCAGCGGGTCACATCGTGCAAGGCGGGAGCACGCTGACCCAGCAGCTCATCAAGAACGCCTATCTCTCCAGCGAGCGAACCTTCGAGCGTAAGGAGAAGGAAGCCTGGATGGCGCTCGCTCTGGAGCTTCGGCTGTCCAAGGAGGAGATCTTCGAGCGCTACGTCTCCAGCGCGTATTTCGGCGAGGGCTGCTTCGGCCTGCGCGCCGCAGCCAAGCGGTACTTCAACACGCCGGTCAGCAAGCTCACCGTGCCCCAGTCTGCCTATCTCGTGGCGCTTCTGAAATCGCCCACGGGCCTGCGGCAGGACCCGGAGAAGGCCAAGGAGCGCGCCAATCTGGTCATGGAGGCGATGGTGGAAACCCACGCCCTCGGCATCAAGGAGCGGGACAAGCTCAAGCCGGTGCTGCCAGAGATCGCGTCCACCTCTTCGGATGGCGGCTACTACGCAGACTGGGTGGCGAGCACCATCCGCCTTCCCAAGGACGGCAGCTATGCGCCGGTCCGGGTTCACACGACCTTCGATCCGAAGCTGCAGAAGCTTGCCGAGCACGCGGTCGATTCCGTCTTGTCGAAGCAGGGAGAAAGCCGCAAGGCAAGCCAGGCCGCAATGGTCGTGATGCGCACCGACGGCCGGGTCCTCGCCATGGTCGGCGGCACGAACTACGACGAGAGCCAGTTCAACCGCGCCGTCCAGGCCGCACGCCAGCCCGGCTCGTCCTTCAAGCTGTTCGTGTACCTGGCGGGTCTGCGCGCAGGACTGACGCCAGAAAGCACCCTCGTCGATCAGCCCATCAAGATCGGCAACTACGAGCCCAAGAATTTCGGTCATCGCTTCCGCGGACCGGTCTCCATGCGCCAGGCCTTCGCCTCGTCCATCAACACCGTCGCCGTGCAGATCTCTGAAGCGGTGGGGCGTAAGCCCGTGATCGACGCCGCGCGCGACCTCGGCGTCACGGCGAAGCTCCAGGCGACCCCCAGCATCGCCCTCGGCGTCTATGAGGTGCCGCTGCTGGAGATGACCTCGGCCTACGCGGCCGCGGCCTCCGGCGCCTATCCCGTGAAGCGTGGAGCATTACCGGCTTCGGCAAGGAGGATGACGATATCCTTCCGCCCGAAGGCTCCGGCGAATGGCGGCTGGAGCAGCAGAACGAGCTCCGGGAGCTTCTGCGCGCCAACGTCACCAGCGGCTCCGGTCATGGCGCCAGGCTCCCGATCGCAGCGTACGGCAAGACCGGCACCAGCCAGGATTATCGCGATGCCTGGTTCATCGGCTTTGCCGGCAATCTGGTCGTCGGCGTCTGGGTCGGCAATGACGACTTTTCGAAGATGAGAGGCGTCACCGGCGGCAGTCTCCCGGCTCAAATTTGGGCCACGTTTATGCGCGACGCCATCAAGAAGGATAAACGCTTCAAGCCTCGCCTGCCGCAGGTGGCCGCGTTCCCGGCCCGCCCACCGGTGGAGGACAAGTCCGTCGCGCTCGCATCGGACCTGCTGGACGACCGCCGTGTCGAAAGCGATTCCGAACGGGACGGTTTCGGCTTCTTCGATCGCGACCGGCGCAAGCGTCGTGGCCATGACCGCGGCGATCGTGGCCGCAGAGGCATTTTCGGCGGCATTTTCCGCTGAACCCGACCCGCCCCTTCGGGGTTGGACGGGATAAGGGCCGGCGTCGCGGTCCTAACGGCCCTGAGGACGGGCGAAATCACACAGGCGCGGCACGGCGGCGAGTTCGCGCAAACCTGGAAACGCTGAAGGAGGCGATGCTGTCTCGACCCACCCTAGAGCGGGCGTCCGCACGAGACCGCCTGCGCCATGCCACCAGCGGCATGCATCAAGCCGTGGACGACCGTTTCGCGGGAATGCTGCGGGACCGGCCCGCCGGCTATGGGCGCTTCCTGGCCGCGATCGCCGACGCTCTGTTTCCGCTGGAGGAGGCTCTGGAGCGCGCCGAGATCGGGCGGCTCTGGCCCGATTGGCCTCGTCATGCACGGACGGGCGCCCTGCGCGCCGACCTTTCTGCCCTGAACATTCCCTCGACCCCGGTGCAGCCGGTCCCTGAGCTTCGCGGCGAGGCCCATCAACTCGGCCTTCTCTACGTCCTGGAAGGCTCACGGCTCGGCGGCACGATCATCTTGCGCGGTCTCAGGAAGGAATTCGGCGCCGCTCAGCATCCGGCCACGCGCTACCTGATGCACGGGGAAGGGGAGGGGCTTTGGGCTCGGTATCTCCAGCGCCTCGAGGCCTCCGAGGCCGTTCGCCGGGCGCCCGAGGAGGCCGAGGCCGGCGCCATGCTCGCCTTTTCCTATTTCTTGCCCGCCGCCCCACACCGCCGGCACGGCGGCAGCCTTCATGAAGAGGTTGCGGAGCATTCGAGCCTCGAGAACGTCTGATGCAGCCTCAACAGAATGTCGATCTCTCCAATTGCGACCGGGAGCCGATCCACCTGATCGGGTCGGTCCAGCCCTTCGGCTTCCTCTTGGCCGTCGACCGGGAAACCTGGCACATCACCCATGCCTCCGAGAATGTCGGGGATTGGCTGGGCATAGAAGCCCCAGAACTGTTCGGCCAACGCTTGAACGAGATTTTCACGCCGGGTGCCGTCGACCTCATCCGCGGTCAGCTCCAGAGCGCGATCATGGGGGACACGGTAGCCCGCATCTTCGCCGTCACCGTGACGGCGGAAGGGCTCAACTGCGACGTCGCCGTCCATCTGACCGGTTCGACCATCATCGTCGAATGCGAAAAATGCGTCGAGGAGCGGGAGGTCAATGCGGGCGCGAGTGTCCGCTCCATGGTGGCGAAGCTCCAGCAGGCGGGCGATCTGCGCAATTTCTTCAGGGTCGCGGCCAGGGAGATGCGCGCCCTCACGAAATTCGACCGGGTTATGGTCTATCGCTTCGATCAGGACCAATCCGGCGAGGTTATCGCTGAGGCCGTGCGGCCAGGCCTGGAATCCTATCTCGGACTTCATTACCCGGCCTCGGATATCCCGAAGCAGGCCCGCGCGCTCTACGAGCGGAACTGGCTGCGCATCATCCCCGATATCGGCGTTGCGCCGTCCCCGATCCTCTCCAAGCCCGGCCTCGACGAACCGCTGGATCTCTCCATGAGCATCCTGCGCAGCGTCTCGCCGATTCATATCGAGTATCTGCAGAACATGGGGGTCAGCGCCTCCATGTCGGTCTCGATCCTGCGGGAGGGGAAGCTCTGGGGCCTCTTCGCGTGCCACCACTATAGCGGCCATCCGATCCCCTTCGCCCGGCGCACCGTCGCCGAGCTCTTCGGCCAGATGTTCTCCATGATGGTGGAGAACCGGGAGCGGGACCAGGAAGCGGCCTACGAAGCGCACGCCCAGCAGCTCCACCAGAAGCTCATCACGGCCATGGCGACCGAAGATGCCCGCTTCGACGGGGTGCTCGCCCATATCGACGATATCGCCGATCTCCTCGCCTGCGACGGGGTCGGCATCAAGATCGACGGCCGCAGGGCGCTCCACGGCTCCACCCCGGACGGTATCCAGTTCGACAAGCTGGTCGCCTATCTCACCCGCACCGGAGTGGATCAGGTTTATGCGTCCGACGAGATCGCTTCCGAAGTCCCATCCGGCTCCGCCTATATCGACCGGGCGGCAGGCATGCTCGTCGTGCCGCTGTCGCGTCCCGTCCGAGACTACATGGTGTTCTTCCGTCGAGAGGCGGTTCGCAGCGTCCAATGGGCCGGCGATCCCAACAAGCCGGTTGCTTCCGGTCCCCTGGGCGATCGTCTCACGCCACGCAAGAGCTTCAACCTGTGGAAGGAGACCGTGAACGGCCACTCCAAGCCGTGGCGGCCCGTCGAGCTGCGCATCGCCGAAGCTCTGCGGGTGAGCTTGCTCGAAGTCATCCTGCAGCTGTCGGCGGCGACGGAGCATGAGCGCGAGCGCGCCAAGGAAAGACAGGATCTGCTGATCTCCGAGCTCAACCACCGGGTCCGCAACATTCTTGCGCTGATCCAGGGGGTGATCAGCCAGAGCAGGGGTTCGGCCGATAATATCGCCGACTTCACCAAGGTCGTTGGCGGACGCATCCACGCGCTTGCCCTGGCGCACGACCAGATCACCGCCGACAATTGGGGCCCGGCTTCGTTCCGTAAGCTCGTCACGTCCGAAGCCGCCGCCTACGTCGCCGACAAGGCCGACCGGGTGATTCTCACCGGCCCGGAGGTAATGCTGCAGCCCAAGGCATTCACCACCGTCGCCCTGGTGATCCACGAGCTTGTGACGAACTCCGCCAAGTACGGCGCCCTGAGCGACAGCCATGGCTCGGTCCATGTCGAGACCGAGTTCAACGGTCAGGGCGAGTTGATCATTCGCTGGGCGGAGCGGGGCGGACCTCCGGTCAAGGAGCCGACCTCACGCGGCTTCGGCAGCACCCTGATCGAGCGCTCGATCGTCTACGACCTCAGAGGTCAGGCGAAGGTGGTCTACGATCCGAAAGGCTTGCGCGCGAGCTTCGTGGTGCCGGCGGACTATGTCGCCGAGTCCGCCGCTCCGGTCTCTCCCGACGTCCCGGACGAAGAGGCTCAATCGGATGCCGATGTCGAGCTGCCCAAGAGCATCCTTATCGTCGAGGACAGTTACATCATCGCGCTGGAGGCCGAAAACCTCATGCGCGATCTCGGCGTGAAGAGTGTTGCCGTTGCCTGCAGCCTGAAGGACGCCTACGCCAAGGTCGAGGATCGCGAACCGGGCTTCGTTTTCCTCGACGTCAATCTCGGCGAGGAGACCAGCTTCGCCCTCGCCGAGCGTCTGCTGAAGAAGGGCGTGCCCTGCGCCTTCGTGACCGGCTACGGCGAGCAGATCGACTATCCGCCGGAGCTGGCCGAGGTTCCGTCCATGCTGAAGCCGTTCACCGCCGAGGGGCTGACCGATCTCCTCCGGCGGGCTCGCACTAGCGGCGGCGCGGCGGCCTCGTAGGATTTCGGCGGAGCGTGCTGCCAGCGCGCTCGGCCATCACAGGGTCACTTTGTTGATCGAATAACAGCAGCCCTCCCGCGCCGCGTATGCAGCGGAGCATCTTTGCACCCTTGCGAATTCCCTTCGCGAACCCAAGCTGGGGTGCAAGAGAGAAAGTCCAATGAAGCAAGTCACCAGCGACGGCGTCGAGACCGCGCCGCCCGTCACGCCTGCCGTTCCGTCGCGCCGGACCGAGGAGAAGCCGAGCAACTCCGGCATGGGTTTTGCCGAGTTCGTCGCGCTTATGGCCGCCCTGATGGCGACGAACGCGCTCTCCATCGACGCCATGCTGCCCGTTCTCGGCGAGATCGGCAAAGCGCTCCATATCGTCTCCGAGAACGACCGCCAATGGGTCGTGACCGCCTATCTGCTGGGGTTTGGCGGCGCACAGCTCATTTACGGTCCCCTGGCCGACCGGTACGGCCGCAAATCCGTGCTGATGGTCGGGCTCGCGATCTATGTCGTGTTCAGTGCGGCGACCGCCTTCGCCACCTCGCTTTCCACGATGATCCTCATCCGCTTCCTGCAAGGCTGCGGCGCAGCGGGAACGCGCGTCCTGTCCATCACGATCATTCGCGACTGCTATTCTGGCCGGCACATGGCTCGCGTCATGTCCCTGGCATTCATCGTCTTCCTCTCTGCCCCGATCCTCGCGCCGTCCTTCGGCTACGCGATCGCATCCGTCGCGCCATGGCAGTGGATCTTCGGCGCGCTGGCTCTGTTCGGCGTGTTGGTGTCCATTTGGACCTGGGTCCGGCTCAAAGAGACCCTGCACCCGGCGGATCAGATTCCCATCTCGCCCAGGGGCATCGGCAATGCTCTGGAAGCCGTCATCACCAATCGCATGGCGCTTGGCTACACCTTTGCCATGGCACTGATGTTGGGGGCGCTTTTCAGTTTCATCACCTCCGCCCAGCAAGTCTTCGCCGAAGCGCTGCATGAGCCGGACCTGTTTCCGTTCGTCTTCGCGCTCGCGGCGGGCGGAATGGCCGTCGCCTCCTTCGTGAACTCGCGCATCGTCGAGCGGATGGGCACGCGCCGGGTCTCTCATTTCGCGCTTCTCGGCTTCATCGCCATCGCCGCGCTTCACGGTGTCGTGGCCTGGACCGGCCACGAGAATGTTTGGACCTTCGCGGCCCTCCAGGCGGGGCTGATGTTCTGCTTCGGTCTCATCGGCCCGAACTTCAATTCCATGGCGATGGAGCCTCTGGGCCACATTGCAGGCACCGGGTCGGCCGTGGTGGGTTTCACCACCACCGTCGTCGGCGCCGTCATCGGGTTCCTCGTCGGCCAGCAGTTCGACGGCACTCTCGTGCCGCTGACCTTCGGATTCCTCGGCTGCGGGCTGGCGGCCCTTGTGCTCGTATACGTGACCGAGCAGGGCCGCATGTTCCTGCCGCGTACGAAGAGTGCGTAGGGCGCTGTGACACTGCGGAGGCGCCCGGAAGGCGGGTCTGTAACCATACGCCGTCGCTTGTGCTGGCAGCTCTGGTCCCGTAAGTCTCGTCTATGAGCTTGGATCTTCAGCCCGTCGATTTCACGCGGACCGGCCAGGGCTGGGACGACGTGATGGAGACCGCTGTCCGGTTTCGGCGCTATCTCCACCGTCATCCCGAGCTGAGCTGGCAGGAAACCGAGACCGCAGCCACGATCCGGGCAAGCCTGGATCAGCTGGGGATCGCCTGGCGCGCCTGCGCCGGCACCGGCACTGTGGCAACCCTCGCAGAGGGCAAGCCCGGCCGCCACGTCGCCTTGCGCGGCGATATCGACGCCCTCCCGATCCTGGAAAGAACCGGCCGGAACTGGACCTCCGCCAGCGAAGGCGTCATGCACGCCTGCGGCCATGACGGTCACACAGCGACCTTGATGGCAGCCGCCATCTGGCTGAAGCGTAACGAGGACGCGCTGCCTGGCCCCGTGACCCTGATGTTTCAGCCGGCGGAAGAGGGCGGCCACGGCGCTCGCGAGATGATCGCCGACGGAGCGCTCGAAGGCGTCGATCTCGTCTTCGGCTGGCACAACTGGCCCGCGATTCCATACGGCAAGGCCGTCTGTCCGGAAGGGCCGGTCATGGCCGGCAACGGCACGTTCCAGATTACGGTCCGAGGCGTGGGCGGTCATGCTAGCCAGCCCGAGGCGTGTCGTGATCCCGTGCTGGCCGCGGCCGCCATCACCATGGCTCTGCAGCAGGTGGTGAGCCGGCGAATCCGGCCCCAGCACCCGGCCGTCCTGAGCGTGACCTCCATCGATGCGCCGAGCCTCAACACCGTCATCCCGGAGACGGCGGTTATCGGCGGCAGCATCCGGATCGCCAACCCCGGGGATCGCGCGGTCATCAACGGTCTCATCGAAGAGATCGCAGCCGACACGGCCAGGGCCTATGGCGTCGAAGCGAGGTCGAAATCGCGCCGCGCTACGAGGCGACCGTGAATTCCGCCGGGGCGAGCGAAGAGATGCGCGGCGCGCTTGCCGACGAGCTCGGCGCCGATTGGCACGACCAGGATCTGCCCGTCCCGATCATGGCTTCGGAGGATTTCAGCTACTATCTCGGCAAAGTCCCGGGGGCTTTCGCGCTGGTTGGTGCCGACGATGGCGAGAACCACGATGCGCCATGCCATAGCCCGCTTTACGACTTCAACGACCGGTTGATTCCTATCGTCGCGCGCTGCTTCGCACGCCTTGCCGGCGCACCGCTGCCCAACGCCGGAACCGATCGTTTCGAGGAACAATCTGCGCCCGCAGCGCTTCAAGAATAGCCCGTCAACGGAAGGGGAGACCAAGAATGCCGGCAAATACCATGGATGTTTTCGAAGAGTGGGAATCCGACGTCCGCGGCTATTGCCGCATCTATCCGACCGTCTTCAAATCCGCTTCCAATGCCCGGCAAGTCGATGAGGCCGGCAAGTCCTACATCGACTTTTTCGCCGCGCCGGGGTGCTCAATTTCGGCCACAACAACGAGCGTATGAAGGACGCGATCATCGACTTTCTGAAGTCCGATGGCATCGCCCACAACCTCGATATGTCGACCTCCACGAAGCGCGATTTCATGGAAGCGTTCATCGAGACGATCCAGAAGCCCCGCGGCTGGAACTACAAGATGCAGTTCACCGGTCCGACCGGCACCAACGCGGTCGAGGCGGCACTGAAGCTCGCCCGCCGCGTCACCGGGCGCGAGACCGTGATCGCCTTCACTCACGGCTTCCACGGGATGACCCTCGGCGCGCTGGCCTGCACCGCCAACTCCTATTTCCGTAATGCCGCCGGCGTACCCCTCAACCATGTGCAGCGCTTCCCCTTCGGCAAGTCGCTCCAGGAAATGGCGGCGGTCTATTCGGATGCCTCCTCCGGTTACGAGCCCCCGGCCGCCGTCCTCGTCGAGCCGATCCAGGCCGAAGGCGGTGTGAACGTCGCGGCCAAGGAATGGCTGAAGGAGCTTCAGGCCTTCGCCCAGAGCCGCGGCGCGCTCTTCATTCTCGACGACATTCAGGCCGGCTGCGGCCGCACCGGTTCGTATTTCAGCTTCGACGGCATGGGTCTCGATCCCGACATCATCACCCTCGCCAAGGGCATCGGCGGCTTCGGTACGCCGCTCGCCATGAATTTGGTGAAGCCCGAGCACGACAAGCATTGGAGCCCCGGCGAGCACACCGGCACGTTCCGCGGCCAGGGCATCTCCTTCGTCGCCGGGCGTGAAGCCATGCGCTATTTCGAGGATGACAGCTTCCTTAACGAGGTGAAGCGCAAGGGCGAGATGATGGAAGGGAGCCTCAACAAGATCGCCTCGTCGAACGGCGCCAAAGGCTTCGAGGTGCGCGGCCGCGGCATGATGCAGGGGCTTGACACCCAGGATGGCGCCCTCGCCAAGCAGATCATCGCGCGCTGCTTCGAGAACGGACTGCTCGTCGGCGGCTGCGGACCGTTGGGCCGGGTGATCAAGCTTATCCCGCCGCTCACCATCCCCGACGCTGATCTCGAAGAGGGTCTCAAGATCCTGGAGAATTCCACTCAGTCGATTGCGGAGGCAGCATGAGAGAGCGCGATGACATGACCTTCCCGCCGGAGGAATATCAGCGCCGGCTGAGCGGCCTCCGGGAGCGCATGGAAGAGCGTCTGCTCGATGCGGTGATCATCACCGATCCTGAGAACATCATGTATCTCACGGACTATCAGACCACCGGCTACTCCTTCTTCCAGGCCCTTGTCGTGCCGCTGGTGGACGACTGCTACATGGTCACCCGGAAGATGGAGGAGTCCAACGTCTACGCCCGGACCTGGGTCGATAAGACGAGGCCCTACGCCGACAACGGCGACGCCATCCAAAGCCTGGTGGAAAGCTCCGGGATGCGGGGCTCGCCTATTCGACCGTGGGCTACGAGCGGAACAGCTACTTCTTCCCCGCCTACCAGCAGGACCGCGTCCGCACCGCCTTCACCGACGGCAAGCTGATGGACTGTTTCGGCATCGTGGAGGAGGGGCGCATCCAGAAGAGCCCTGCCGAGATCGAGATCATGAAGAAGGCGGCCTTCGCCACCGAGGCCGGGATGAAGGCCGGCATCGAGGCCTGCGCGCCCGGCGTCTCGGAGAACGATATCGGTGCGGCGATCTGCGAGGCGATGTTCCGCGCCGGCGGTGAGCCGCCCGCTGTCATGCCCTACGTGACCTCCGGACCGCGGTCCATGATCGGCCATGCGACCTGGGAGGGCCGCACGGTCCAGCCCGGAGAGCATGTCTTCATGGAAGTCGGCGGCTGTTATCGCCGCTATCACACCGCCATGATGCGTACCGTGGTGCTGGGCGAGTTGACGCCATCCATGGAAAGCGCCCAGCGCTGCATGATGGAAGCGTTGAAGGAGGTGGAGAACGCCATCCGCCCCGGCCTCACCGTCTCGGATGCCGACAATATCGTGCGCGATATCATCACCAGCGCCGATCACGGCGGCGATCTGATCACCCGGTCGGGCTATTCCATCGGCATCGCTTTTCCGCCGAGCTGGGACGAGGGCTACATCCTGAGCCTGATGCAGGGCGACTCCCGGACCCTCAAGGAAGGCATGACCTTCCAC
This sequence comes from Methyloligella halotolerans, assembly GCF_001708935.1. GTDB lineage: Bacteria > Pseudomonadota > Alphaproteobacteria > Rhizobiales > Methyloligellaceae > Methyloligella > Methyloligella halotolerans. Next base: position 130,292 of record NZ_MASI01000006.1, on the reverse strand, counting down.
ATCATTCCCTGGGTCTGGGGTGTGGACCGCGACAAGACCATGGGCATTTCCGACACGATCCACGTGACGGCCGATGGCTGCGAGTCCTTCTTCACGCTTGCCCGCGAGTTCACCACGAAGACCGACACCAAGCTCCATGCCGTCGAATCCGGCGATCGTGCCGAGGAGTCCGACGACTCCGAGCAGGACGCCGCGGCGGGATAGAGCATGATCCCGAAAACTGCGCACCGGTTTTCGGACACGATCATGCTCGAGCAAAGAGCAGGTTCAAGATAAGCGGAGACGTTTGATGCTGACAGCGATCGATCCGGCCACGGGGAAGGTGGTCCGGGAGGTGACGCCTGATTCCGATGCGGATGTGGAAGCGAAGCTCGCGGCGGCCCGCAAGGCCTATGAGAGCTGGCACGAGACCTCGTTCGCCGAACGCACCAAGCTGCTGAAGGCGGTCGCCGCGGACATGCGGGCACGCGTTGACGAACTCGCGCCCCTCATGACGGAAGAGATGGGCAAGCCCATCAAGGAGGCCCGTGCCGAGGTGGAGAAATCCGCCTGGTGCGCGGAGCACTATGCGGACTTCGCCGAGGCCTATCTCGCGCCGATCACCTTGGGATCCGACGCGACCAAAAGCTACGTCCAGCATCTGCCCCTCGGCACTGTGCTCGGCATTCTGCCGTGGAACGCGCCGTTCTGGTTGGCATTCCGCTTCTGCGCGCCGGCGCTGATGGCCGGGAACACCTGCCTCATGAAGCATGACCCCCATGTACCGGGCTGCTCCGCGGCCATTGCCGATGTCTTCAGGAAGGTCGGCGCCCCGGAAGGCGTCTTCGACAGCCTGCTTCTGGAGACGCCTGCCGTTGAGAAGGTCATCCGCGACAAGCGCGTCCAGGCCGTTTCCTTCACGGGTTCGACCAGGGGCGGCGCGGCCGTGGCCTCTATCGCGGCGTCCGAGATCAAGCCCGCTGTGCTGGAGCTGGGAGGATCCGATCCGTCCATCGTGCTAGCCGATGCCGATCTCGACAAGGCGGCCGACATCCTCAAGATCTCCCGTATCATCAATGCCGGCCAGAGCTGCATCGCCGCCAAGCGGATCATCGTCGAAGCGCCGGTCTACGACGACATGGTCGAGAAGCTGAAAGAGCGTCTTGCGGCGCTCAAGGTCGGCGATCCGGCCAAGGAGGAGACCGATGTCGGGCCCATCGCCCGCAAGGATCTACTCGACGAGCTCGCCCGCCAGGTGAAGAGCACCATCGACCAAGGCGCCACTTGCGTTCTCGGTGGAGAGCCGGTCCAGGGCGACGGCTACTTCTATCCCGTCACGCTGCTCACCGACGTGAAGCCGGGCATGTGTGCATTCGCCGAAGAGACCTTCGGTCCCGTCGCCGTGGTGATCCGCGCCGACGACGAGGAGCATGCGCTCCAGATGGCCAACGACACGGAATACGGCCTGGCCGCGAGCGTCTGGTCGACGGCAGAGCGGGGCGAGGCTCTCGCCAAGCGCATCGAGGCAGGGCAGGTCGCCGTGAACGGCATCGTCAAGACGGACCCGCGGCTGCCCTCCGGCGGCATCAAGCGTTCGGGCTACGGCCGCGAGCTGGGCCCCACGGCATCCATGCCTTCGTCAACGCCCAGCAGGTCTGGGTCGGGCCCGTAAAGACGTGAATCGAAATCGGCCAAGGAAGCGCTAACGCGCTGAAACCTTGGCCTCTTTCGACGTCAGCTTGAACTTCCAATTCTCCATGGGCGTGCCGTCCAGCTTCAGACGGCTTGCGATATAGTAGAGCCGTTGGGTTGCCGGCATATCGGGCGCCGTGGCGAACCGCTCCTTCAGCCAATGGGGCGGGAGGGGCTGGTAGTAAAGGGTCGCGCGCACGGTCAGGTCGTCCGCATCGACTCCTTCCGGCAGTTCGATCTCGTAGCGCACCCGGTCGAGCCCCTTGCCGCTGCGATAATCCTCATCCCGGATCGCATCCTGTCCCGGATGGGTCGCATGGATGAAATCCTTCAGCTCGGAATAGCGGTCGGGTAGGGGGCCCTTCTCCTGCCAGCCGAAGGGAAGCAGCCGGTTGTCCTTCACGTGGTTCGCCCGGTGCACGAAGCTCGTGGTGAACTCGCCTTCGGCGTTCCGCAGCAGCTCCTCATAGACCTGCACTTGGTCCTGAGAATCGATCACCTCGTGATGGTGCTGATAGCGCGGCGCCCCCGTCTCGTCTTTTTCGAAAAACTCGGTGGGGAGGATATTCCCTTTCTCGTCCACCAGGACCCCGACGGCGTTGGTCCGTCCCGAGCCCCACACGACTCGCTCGCGCCCGCCGCTCCCGTCGATCACCAGCAGTTCGAGGAAGGCACGCCGCAAGCCCACGCCGGTCGGGAATCGATGCCCCGTCTTGTTCACCACCTCGACCTCGGCGATCAGCTTGCCGTCCTCGTCGAGCTTGGTCGTCACGTCGAGATCGGCGGTACGCTCCCTTGCCTGCGCCGCGACCTCATCCAGCGCCAGCTTCAGCCCATCCGCGCCTGTCATGTAGTCCTTGGTGCGCACGCCGAGCACGTCGTTGTTCTGGCGGAAGATCTCCATGAGCATGCCGTTCAGCCCCTGGAGCCGGTGCCGCTTGAAGCCCTCTTCCCGGAAGCGCACCCGGATTTCTTCCACCGGGGGCATATGCTCCGCTTCCGGATAGCTGTCGTCCTGGACGGCGGCAATGCGTGTCTTGATCTGCTTCACATCCACCTTGCCGTCCGCCGATTTGAAATGGCTCGGCATATGGCAGCCTTGGCAGCTCTGGGCGCGCTCCGGCGTCGGATTGGCAGCGGGAAACTCGTTCTGATAGCCGCTGTTCAGCCATTCCATATAGGTCGCCTGCTCGATTGAGTGCTTGAAATCCTTGAACATCTCGGCGGGCACGCTCGCGTCCAGATCGTTCGCCGCATGAGCGCTCAGCGGCATGTCCACATTCGGCAGGCTGACATGATGGCACGAGCCGCAGAGCCGCGAGCTCTGGATGTAGCTGTCGTGCTTCGGCGTGATGCCGAGCGCATTCTTCATGGGCAGGGTGACGATCTCCTCGTCCTTGAAGGGGCCGTAGATCTCGTCCGGCGCCCCCGTCTCGAACCGTCCCGTCGTGTTGTGTGTGAGGTAGCTCTTCAGCTCCGAGAGCCCTTCGACCGGCGTGCTCTGCCGTGCGCGATGACACGTTCCGCAGCTGATGCCGTCTCGCGCCAGCGCGCCGTACTTGGCGTAGGGATTGTCGGCTTCCTTGGAGGTGAGGAACAGGTAATCCCGCTTGAACAGCGGATCGAGACCCAGCTTCGCAGCGTCTTCCTTCAGTTGCCGTTGGCCCATCGCGCCGTGGCAGCTGAAGCAGAGATTCTGCAGATGGGCGATCTGTTCGTCCGGCACCTTTCCATCCGTTCCGAACTCCTTCTCCAGCAGCGCGATCTCACTATCGAGCTGGGCGTGGAAGATAGGGTCGCGTCCGGCGAGCCCCATGGGTGACCAGCGCCATTCGCCATACGGAGAGACGTTGTAGCCTTCGCCATAATCCGGACCGGTCTGGAAGAACATGACAGGGCCTGCTGCCGTGCCTTGGTTGCCGTTGATGCCGCCATGGCATCCCATGCATTGATCGGAGCTGACGAAGCCCGGCCCCATCCCGGCATGGGCCACCACCCGGTCGTGGGTCTCCGACGGAAAGCGTTGCACGTTCTCGAATCCCGGATCCTTCACCTCGGGATACGTTTCCAGAAAGGCTGGATCGGGTGACGACGGCTCGAAGCCGGGATGCGGCTCCGCCTCGGCTTCCGCATCGCTGGGATCCGGCAGGTGGCGATAAGCCGTCTCCACCTCGCGGTCGTCGATCTCGCCCATCTCCTCCGTCTCGTTTCCGGGCTGCCACGGCTTCGCGGCCGCGTGATGGTCGCGCCAGGAATCGTCCACCCGGAAGCGCAGTGGATCGCCCGGAAAGCCCTTGATGTTTCTGAGGCTTGAGAAGGTGCCGTGATCCGCTGCGGAGGCGTGGCAGCGCAGGCAATATTGCCCAAAGCCGGATTCCCGGTACTTGAAGGGATAGTCGTGGGCGCTCGCCTGACTCTCGCCCCGCACGGGGTTGGACCAATACCATCCGTCATGGGCGCCCGCCGTGTCCCGCACCATCACGGTCCAGGACTTCAGCTTCTCGACCACCTGGGCATCGTCCATCCCCTCGTAGCGGGCGGCCGGCGGCTCGAACATCTCCTTCACGATGAAGGCGCCGTCCTCGGGCGGGCCGTCCCGGTCGCCCAGGAGCCACTGCATCATCTTCGGGGAGTAGTAGACCCGCACCGCCGGATGAGTGCCGAAATAGACGTTGTTCACGTAGGGACCGGTGTCCCGGACGAGATTGTCGTCCATGGATTTGTCGACGCACCAGCCGAGCTTGGCGTAGGTGCGGTCGTTCAGGAAGGCGAAGAGCTGCCGTTGATAGGCGTCCGGCTCCGCTTGGCTGGGCAGCGGCAGATCCGCTTGCTTGGCCTCGGCGCAATAGGCCGGAAGCTGGGCGGAGGAGGGTGCCGGTGTGCCGGCAAGCGGGAGGGCATAGCCTGCGAAGGCCAGGGGAACGCCGAGAAAAAGGACGGGCCAAAACCGTCGCAGCCTTGAGGCCCTATCAGCGAAACGCTGCGGCGCGCACTCGCCCCTTTCGCCAGCCATCACAAAATGCGCCCGTTCTCCGAAGCCCCGGCCTTGCCCAACCGCCGGTCGAGTTTACCCAACGACCGCACCCTCGCCAGCGTTTTCATTTTTATAGAAAACGCGGAAACTGCCCGCAGCAAGCCGGCTGCCGATTGTCCAAACGTGCAACCTCCAGTAATTTCAAGGGCAAGTAAGGGCCGGTGGGAGGGATTATGAAGGGCACCAATCCGATCAAGGAGGCGGGAAAGAACGCCAAGGACTGGTGGACCGCCCAGCGCGGCTTCAGCAATCTCATCGTGATTCCGGCGATCTGGGCCGTCGTCTCCATGCTGGTCACGGGCGTGATCTATAGCGGCGCCGATGTTGGCCGCTACATCTACGAATTCCTGCCCACCGACATGCCGGAGCCCTTCAGCGAGGACCGCCTCGGTATCCTCGTGGCCCGGTTGGAGAACGATCCGGACGGGGAATACACATTGCGCGTCCGAACGGCGCTGGAACAGCAGCTGCCCATGACGGCGACCGGGGAGGCCGCCGTCGAGGTCGACCTCTACCCCAAGACACTCGAGCTTCCGGCGGAAGGCCGCCTCTCCCAGAACATCGCCAACGCCACCAAGGAAGGCCGCACCTGGCTCGAGGCCCAGAACGCGGAGCTTCTCATTTGGGGCCGCGCCGTGCCGACCGAGAAGCAGATCGAGCTGCGCATCCTGACCCGCCAGCCTGCGGAAGGGGCAGGGCAAGCCCAGCCCGAGGTCTATCCCTTGCGGATCCCCACCGAGTTCTCCGACCGCCTCGGCGCTACCCTTGCAGGCGTCGTGGCCGGTGCGGGGTATAAGGCCTGGAACCAGCGCGGCAAGTATCTCACGCCGGAGCAGCGCGAGGCCATGAGCGCTTGGATGGACCGGCTGAAGAGCTTGCGCGGCGATCTTCCCGATGCCCTCGATGCCAAGAGCCGCGAGCGCATTCGCGAGAAGATCGAGACGGCCTATTTTCAGATCGGTGCGGCCCTTGTCGCCGACAGCAAGGACGACCGGGGACTCGCCATCATCGAGGAGATGTTCGGAAAGGATTCCGCGCCCGATAGCTGGCCGTCCGGCCAGATCCTGCTCGTGGCGGAGATGACCGCCGACTATTTCGAGGCGCTGGCATTTCAGGGGGTTCCCCTCCCGCCCGAGACGGTCGAGACGTTGCTGAAGACGTCCGACGATCTCTCCGGCTTGATCGAGCAGCTCTATGGGCTGGAGCAGGTGACCGAGAATGAGTTTCTCTACTTCGCCGGCGATCTTCAGAAGCTGGATGGCCATCTGACCGCGAAGCTCGGCCGGAACGACGAGGCACGCGAGCATTTCAAGCGGGCCGACCGCCTCTTCAAGACCCTCATGGACCGAAAGGACGCGCCGAAGGATCCGCTCTCGGTCGCTCGCATCAAAAGCTATCTCGGCAGTATCGAGCTGAGTCTCGCTTCTCTCTCCACGGGCGAGGAGGCGGCCAAGCATATCGACGCGGCGATCACCGATTTCGGACAGGCCCTGAACGAGCTGGATGCGGAGGTGGCGCCCCGTGAGGTGGTCCGGGTCCGCACCTTGCTGTCGCTCGCCTATAACAGCCGCTGGCGCAACGCGTATGACGCACGCGCGCTGTATTCGAGCGCCGAAACCCTCGAACCGGTGCTTCCCATCCTCCGTGAGAACCAGCGTATCGACGAGCTGAACGCGCTTTCGGCCCAGATGGCGATCCTCTACGGCCTCCATTCTGTGATCGCAGGCGGCGAGGCGTCTGGGCAGAAGGCGCTCGCCGCGGGCGATGCCTTCGCGAAAGAGGCCGGGGCCGATGAGACACCGGTGAAGGCGCAATCCACCTTCATCGAATGCCTCGCCTATCTGGGCGAAGGCCGGGCGATGTCGGCCGAGGGAGATGCGCTGTCCGGGAAGGTGGAAACCCTGGAGAAGGCTTCTGACCGTTGCGAGAAGGCCGCGACGCTGTTCGAGCAGCTGGGCAATCCCTATAGCTGGATGAACGCCAAGTCGCTCTCGTCCAGCGCGCTGCGGATCGCCGGCAAGGCGAAGGACGATGTGGCCCTGGCCGCGGCCGCCCTCGGCTGCGCCAACGATGCTGCCAAGAAGACCGAAGGGATCGACGACCCGGTCCTTGCAAACCAGAACGCCTATACACGGGGCGCCGCCCTGCGGGAGGTTGGCCGTCAGAAGGACGACGTCGCCCAGCTTGAGGAATCCGTCCGGATCCTCCGCGATGCTCATGAGAAGCTGATGGCGCCGGAGCGCAACGCGACGATCGGCGATCGCCTGCCCATTCAGCTGCAGCTCGGCGACTCTCTGGTGACCCTTGCGGCCGTCAGCAAGGATGGCGGTAAAAATCTGGAAGAGGGAATCGAGATGCTGGACAAGACCCGCGATGCGTTCGCCTCTGGCGGTGCGGCCCTCATGCTCCAGGACGCGACCGAGGCCCTGGACGAAGCAAAGCGGTACCAGGCCGAGATGAGCGTGAACTAGCCGAAGAAGTCGCGCTTACCAGAGCGCAATCAGCAAGGTCAGCGGCGTCAACAGATCCCACCAGAAGATGGGACCCGCGTTGTTGATGGCGAAATTCGCCTCCGTGAACATGTCCTTCAGATGGGTTGCCGCGGCGCTCCACAAGAAACCCGCCGCCACGAAGAAGATCGCCCACCCGGACGGCTCACCGAGCATGGAAGCGGCGATGGCGCCGAGCCCGATGCCCAGATTGGCCCCGGCGATCTCGAGCTGGAATGGACTTACTTCCCAGCCGATCGATTCCGCTACCCGCTCGCGCATCGCGGAATGGGCGAAGGCCGCCCACAGGCTTTGCACGCCGAGGGAAAGGACCAGCATCCATTGGGCGAGGGGAGAAAGGCTCTGGTCGGCGAAACCGAGAGGGACCCCAGCCAGTCCCAGGATGAGCGCCGCCGCGTAGAGCAGCATCGGTATCGCCGCGATCATGTACGACATGCGCAAGAGCCCCCAAGCCGAATCGATTGGACTGGGAGCGTAGTCTCAGCCGGGCGCTACTTCCAGCGTTCCAGCCAGGCCTGGAACATCAGCACGTCCCACAGCTCTGCCTGCCAGTTGCGCTTGCCCGACAGGTGCTGCTGCCATTTCCGGCGGATCGGCTCCGGCTTGAAGAAGCCTTCCGATTTCAGCCGGTTCTCATCCAGGAGCGCTTCCGCCCAATCCTTCAGCGGACCCCGCAGCCAGGAATCGATGGGAACGGAGAAGCCCGATTTCGGCCGTTCCACGAGATGAGAGGGGACGTAGCGGTCGAGCAGCTGGCGCAGGATCCATTTGCTGCGCCCGCGCCGGATCTTCAGCGTCTTCGGCAGCGTCCAGGCAAACCCGACCACGCGGTGATCCAGCAGCGGCACCCGGACCTCGAGGGAGACGGCCATGGAGGCCCGGTCGACCTTGGTGAGGATGTCGTCGGGCAGATAGCTCATCATGTCGAGATACTGCATCTGCTCCACCGCATCGGGCACCAGCGCCTGGGCCTCGTCGGCGTCGTAGGGGATCGGCGTCTGCGCCGCCCCGATCACCATGGTGGAGGGGTCGTCCCAATGGCCGGTCACGTTCCGGTAGAAAGTCTCGGGCGTGCCGTCCAGCGCGTCCGCGAGCTTCAGCATCTTGTCGCCGAACTGCCGCGGACGCTGCCGCGCCGGAATGGCGCGCGCCAGCGCATCCCAGGAGGCAGCCGGCAGCGCCCGGAGCACCCGCGCCTCCACGTTCCGCAAACCGCCCGGCTGCCCGAACAGCAGGCGGCCGAACCGCGCCGCCGCGAGATAGCGGGTATAGCCGCCGAACAGCTCGTCGCCCCCGTCGCCGGAGAGCGCGACCGTCACCGATTCCCGAGTCAGCTTCGAGATGAGATAGGTGGGAATCTGCGAGGCGTCGGCGAACGGTTCGTCATAGATTTCCGGGAGCTGCGGCACGACGTTCAGCGCCTCTTCGGCGCTGACATAGAGCTCCGTGTGATCGGTGCCCAGATGCGCCGCCACCTGCTTGGCGTATTGGGCCTCGTCGTAGCCGCTCTCTTCGAAGCCGATCGAGAAGGTCTTCACCGGCGTCTTGGACTGGGCCTGCATCAAAGCGGTCACCAGGGAGCTGTCGATGCCGCCCGACAGGAACGCGCCCAACGGCACATCCGCTACCATGCGGCGGCCCACGGCGTCCCGAAGCAGCTCGTCCAGCTTCTCTTCCGCCTCTTCGGCATCGCCTTCGAACGGCTTGTCGAGCCCTTCCTCGACCACGTCCGCCAGCGTCCAATAGCTTTCGAGCTTGGGCTCCTGCTTGGGCCGCAGGATGAGCATCTTGCCGGGCGGCAGCTTCTGCACGCCGCGATAGATCGTCTTCGGCTGGGCGATATAGCCCTGGCGCAGGAAGCCGGCCAGCGCCCCGTGATTGATCTCCACCCGGAAGGTCGGATGCGCCCGCAACGCCTTCAGCTCGGAGGCGAACAGGATGGCCTTGCCCGTATCGGTCCAGTAGAGCGGCTTGATGCCGAGCCGGTCCCGCGACAGTACCAGCACCCGCTCGGTCCGGTCCCAGACCGCGAACGCGAACATGCCGATGAGCTTCTTCAGGGTCGCCTCGATCCCCCAGGCGTCGAACCCTGCCAGGATCACCTCGGTATCGGATGTCCCGCGAAAGCTCTGGCCGGTCTGAGTGAGCGTCTCGCGCAGCTCAGCGAAATTGTAGACCTCGCCGTTATAGACGATGACATAGCGGCCCGACCCGGAGGTCATGGGCTGGGCGCCGGTCTCCGACAGATCGATGATGGAGAGGCGCCGGTGGCCGAGCGCCAGGCCGCTCTCTTCGTCCAGCCAGTGATCCCCGGCGTCCGGTCCGCGATGGAGAAGCACCTCCGTCATGGCCAAAACGCCGGCGGCCAGATCGTCGGACGAGGCTTTGCTTCCGGTCAGGATCCCGGCAATTCCACACATGGGCGAAAAGCTCTTCTGCTGTTCTGGCTGTCGGCCGTCGCACGGTCGCCGTCAGCGCCGGCCGGTTGAGCGTCCTTCGAACGTGGTTGATCCGAGTCGTTGAGATCCGTGGTCTTCCGATCGGCTGATCGGCCTCGGAGCGGGATACGCCGGATCGCTCGTCTTCAAGACGATGCGCCGGCCGCCGGTTCCCAATCTCCAGCCTCAGCCGTTCCAGTCTAGACCGCTCAAATGACGGTGCTCGGTCGCTTTGTCTCTATGCTGGAAGTTGCCCCCAAATGCCCCCCGACCGTGCCGGATCGCAATTGCGATGACAAGCCGAAATTCCGCGGCCGAACGACCGGACGCCGCCGCGGGGCCCACGGAACCGCAATTGCTAATTAATTGGGCAATCTTCCTCTCGGTGCACAGACATATGGCGCAGGTGCATGGGATCGGGCGCCCCAGGCCGGGCGGTGCCACGGGGGAGTCCCCGGTATGTGCGAGACCCATCGCGGCCGTGCTTTTTCAACGATTTCAGGCGTCTGGAGAAATTCCTTAGCGGAACTTTTATTTCTTGGCACGAAACCTGCTTAACCCATCGTTAGCCTTTTGCTGCGGGTAAACGGAGGGATTCTGTATGGAAGAGCAAGCAATTGAGGGCCTAGCGGCCCTACCATTTCTGAAACTGTTTACGGCGGAAGCCTACTACTACATCACCGGCGTGCTGATGCTCCTCATCCACGTCGGCTTCTTGGCCTATGAAGGCGGTGTGGCGCGGTCCAAGAACTTCTTGGCCACGATGCTGAAGAACCTGATGACGGTTCCGATCGTCGGTCTCACCTTCTTCTTCTTCGGCTTCTGGGTTTACAACGCCTTCCCACTGTGGCCGGTCACCGGCCCGCTGTTCGGGCCTTGGACCGATCCCGCTTCTCTGAGCGGTGTGGCGTCCGATGCCTACGGCCTCGTGGTGGGCTCCTATCCCTGGTCCGAAGCTTTGGCCCCGACGAAGTCGGACGAGCTTACGGGCGTCTTCTGGATGGTCTTCGCCCTGTTTGCCATGACCACGGCCTCGATTCTTTCGGGCGCTGTGATCGAGCGCATTCAGATGGGCGGCTACTACATCCTCGCCGTCGTGCTCGGCAGCTTCTGCTGGGTTCTCGCGGCGGCCTGGGGCTGGAACTACTACGGTTGGTGGACCACCGAGTGGGGCTGGCATGACTTCGGCTGCGCCGTCGTCGTGCATGGCGTGTCCGGCATGTTCGCGCTCGGTGTGCTGCTCAATCTCGGGCCGCGTATCGGACGGTTCGTGGATGGCAAGCCGCAGCCGATCCTGCCGCACAACATCTCGCTGACCCTTATCGGGCTGTTCCTGATCTTCATCGGCTTCTTCTTCTTCCTGGCCGACTGCGTGATCTTCCTGCCCGATTACACCGGTCTGACCACCATCTACGGCGGTCCGGTGACCCTGGCGACGCTGGCCATGAACGTGACGCTGGCACTCTCTGCCGGTCTGATCGGTGGCTACCTGTCGTCCAAGGCGGATCCGTTCCTGACCATCTCCGGTGGCCTGGCCGGCATCATCACCGTCGCCGGCGGTCTCGACCTGTACCATCCGGGACTGGTCATCGTGCTGGCCTTCGCCGGTGCATGGATCATGCCGAAGGGCGTCGCCATGATGGAGAAGTTTGGGATCGACGACGTCGTCGGTGCCGTCCCCGTGCACGGTATCACCGGCATGATCGGCGGTATCCTTCCCGGCATCTTCGCTGCTGGTTACATCCAGCAGGCAGGTCAGCCGCCCATCAACCTCTTGGGCCAGCTCGGCGGCACCTTCATCGGCGCCATCCTGCTGGGCTTCGTTCCGGGTTATCTCGTCAGCTTGCTCCTGAAATCGCTGGGACTGCTGCGGGTCTCGCCCGAGTTCGAGGAAGAGGGACTCGACCTCAAGGAGCTGGGCGTCAGCGCCTATCCGGAACAGACCTTCGCGGCTCCCGTGAAGGCGTAAAGGAGACTGAAAATGGGTTCACCATTCGATACTGCAGAGGGCTACGTGAATGCTGAGGGTGCTATCCACAGCTTCGTCGGCAGCCCGGCGCTCGCAACGATCTGCCTGATCTTGAGCGTGATCATCACACTCTGGTTCCTCTACCGGTCGTTTACCCTCCACTAGTAGAGTGACTTGGCCGGCGCGCTCCGAAAGGGGCGCGCCGGTTTCTTTTGGGGCCGCCTTCGGACCACCTTCCGAACGGTCCCATTTTTTTCCCGGTTGTTTCCCGGCGTAGCGGGCTTCGCCACCGTGCGATTTATGCCCGATGAACCGTTCGAACCGTTTCTGTGCCGCGCAGCGCGCTTCGGACGCTAAGCTCAAGCCTCGAATCGCGGACGCTGATACAATCGCGAGTTGCCGCGATAGACAGAGCGCATGTCGGTTTTGTACCAATTGAGACAGGGTAGGGGCGAGCGGGGAACGGAATGCCGGAACGTAAAAAAGCGAACAGACTCAGGCCGCAACAGCAGGCCAAGGAGACGCGGCCCGTCCGCCGGGTTCTCAACCCCAATACCATTGCCGGCGCGAGCGCGGAATTCGGGACCTTCGGCGAGGTCGACGACGAGACCCTCCATACGGGCTCCTCGGCGCCGCGCGGAGCGTCGACCCGCTCCCTGGCGAAGGCCATCGGACTCCAGGTCCGGACCCTGCGCCGCAAGCTGGATCTGACCGGCGCCGAACTGGCTGATCAGGCAGGCATCTCGGCCGGCATGCTTTCGAAGATCGAAAACGGAGCGGTCTCGGCTTCGATCGAAAGCCTTGAAGCGCTGTCCCGGGCGCTCAACGTGCCCATCACATCGTTCTTCCAAAGCTACGAGGATCAGCGCGACTGTTCCTACGTCCCGTCGGGCAGCGGCGTGGCGATCGAGCGACGCGGCACCAAGGCGGGCCACCAATATCATCTGCTCGGTCACTCCATCTCAGGCGACATCGTCGTCGAGCCCTATCTCATCACCCTGACCGAGGAAGCAGAGCCCTACAGCCTCTTCCAGCACGTCGGTGTGGAATTCATCTATCAGTTAACGGGCAAGTCCCTCTACCGCCATGCGGACAAAATCTACACGCTGTCGCCCGGCGACGCTTTGTTCTTTGATTCCACGGCCTTACACGGTCCGGAGGAGCTTCTCGAATTGCCCATGACCTACCTTTCCATCATCATTTATCCACGCCAGCCCACTTAACGAACTTTCCTTAGAGGAAAAAAATATTCCTGACAGTTGACAGCTGGGTAGGGGGCTCATTACGTTTGGGTCATCGCCTCATCCGAGGCACGCAACCCTTATTCTGAGAGTGCTCAAACCTACCCATGTGTGGAATCGTCGGTCTTTTTCTAAAGAATCGCGCTCTTGAGCCTCAGCTTGGCGGCATGACCGCAACCATGCTGGGCACCATGTGCGATCGCGGCCCCGATAGCGCTGGTTTTGCCATTTATGGCTCCGGTGACGACGGGCATATCAAAATCACCGTGCGCGCCTCAGCGCCCGATTACGACTTTGCCAAGCTTGCCGAGGCGGTCTCCCACGAGATCGAATCGCATATCGATTGCGAGCCCCACGGCAACCACGCCGTGATGACGGTCGTCGAAGATAAGGCGGCCAACGCGGAAGAGGCGCTGCAGCGTCTCGGCGGAGAGGAAATTGAACTCTTCGGCCGCGGCACGCGGATGGAGATCTTCAAGGATATCGGCCGGCCCAATAAGGTCGCCGACCGCTTCCATCTGGACCAGATGAGCGGCAGCCATGCCGTGGGTCATACCCGCATGGCCACCGAGTCGGCCGTCAACGCCGCCGGCGCCCATCCCTTCTCCACCGGCGTCGACCAGTGCCTCGTGCACAACGGGTCGCTGTCCAACTACAACGCTCTGCGCCGCGAGCTGCAGCGCAAGGGCATGACCTTCCAGACCAAGAACGATACCGAGGTCGCCTCGGTCTATCTGACTTGGCGGATGCAGCAGGGCGCCAGCCTCGGCGAGGCCCTGGAAAGCTCCCTGGAAGATCTGGACGGCTTCTACACCTTCGTGGTCGGCACGGAGAACGGCTTCGGCGTGCTGCGCGATCCCATCGCCTGCAAGCCGGCAGTTCTCGCCGAGACCGACGATTACGTCGCGTTCGGTTCCGAGTATCGCGCTCTGGCAGCCCTGCCTGGCATCGAGAATGCCAAGGTCTGGGAGCCGGAACCCGCAACCGTCTATTTCTGGGAGCGGAGCTAATGGAAACCGTCGATCTGCAGAAAACGCCGCTTCGCGAGTTCAATCAGAAGCTGCATGACCTCCAGGGCTCGTCCGACAAGGCCGAGTTCAAGGTCCTGAACCCCCGCGGCAAGCACGCGGTCGCCTCCGGCATCGATGCCCCGGTCTCCGTCGAGATCGATGGCTCCGTGGGCTACTACTGCGCCAGCATGAACAAGCAGGCCGACGTGGTCGTCAACGGCAGCGCCGGTGTGGGGCTGGCCGAGAACATCATGTCCGGCAAGGTGCATGTGAAGGGCGATGCGTCGTCCTCCGCCGCTGCCACCGGTATCGGCGGCATGGTCATTATCGACGGCAACGCGTCGTCGCGCTGCGGCATCTCCAATCGGGGCGTCGATATCGTCGTCAAAGGCAATGTCGGCCACATGTCGGGCTTCATGGCCCAGGCCGGCAATCTCGTCGTGCTGGGCGACGCGGGCGATGCCTTCGGGGACTCCATCTACGAGGCGAAGCTCTTCGTGCGCGGCAGCGTCAAAAGCCTTGGCGCCGACTGCATCGAGAAAGAGATGCGCGACGAGCACAAGGAAACCCTGCGCAAGATTTTGGACGAGGCGGGGATCGGCGAGGAAGTCGATGTCAACGAGTTCAAGCGCTACGGCTCTGCCCGCCAGCTCTACAACTTTAAAATCGATAATTTGGAGGCGTACTAATGAGTGGTGAGGGACGCTGGGTTCATTCGCCGCCGCGGCCGTCGGCGACGTTTGATGAGTATGCGATTGCGGAGATCCAACGCGCCGCGGCAACCGGCATCTACGATATTCGCGGTGCCGGCGCGAAGCGGAAGGTCCCCCATTTCGACGACCTCCTCTTCCTCGGCGCATCCATGACGCGCTATCCCCTCGAGGGCTATCGCGAGAAGTGCTCCACCGAGGTGACGCTTGGCACCCGTTACGCCAAGAATCCGATCCATCTGAAGATTCCGATCACCATCGCCGGCATGAGCTTCGGCTCCCTGTCGGGACCGGCCAAGGAAGCCTTGGGCCGCGGCGCCAACGCCGTGGGCACCTCGACCACCACCGGCGACGGCGGCATGACGCCCGAAGAGCGCGGACATTCCAAGACCCTGGTCTATCAGGTCCTTCCGTCCCGCTACGGCATGAATCCTGACGATCTGCGGAAAGCCGACGCCCTCGAAGTGGTCGTCGGTCAGGGCGCCAAGCCCGGCGGCGGCGGCATGCTGCTCGGCCAGAAGATCTCCGATCGCGTGGCCGAGATGCGCACCCTGCCCAAAGGCATCGATCAGCGCTCGGCCTGCCGTCATCCCGACTGGACCGGCTGCGACGATCTCGAGATCAAGATCGGCGAGCTGCGCGAGCTGACCGACTGGAAGGTTCCGATCTACGTCAAGGTCGGCGCGTCCCGCCCCTACTTCGATACCGCTCTCGCGGTGAAGGCCGGCGCCGATGTTGTCGTCCTCGACGGCATGCAGGGCGGCACGGCGGCAACCCAGGAAGTCTTCATCGAGCATATCGGTCTTCCGATCCTCTCCGCCATTCGTCCGGCGGTGCAGGCTCTGCAGGATCTCGACATGCATCGGGAAGTGCAGCTCATCGTCTCCGGCGGCATCCGCACCGGCGCCGATGTGGCCAAGGCTCTCGCACTGGGCGCCGACGCGGTCTCCATCGGTTGCGCGGCGCTGATCGCCCTTGGCGACAACTCTCCGCATCTCGCCGAAGAGTACGCCAAGCTGGGCACCAGGCCGGGCTGCTACGACGACTGGCACGAGGGCAGGGACCCGGCCGGCATCACCACCCAGGACCCGGAGCTCTACAAGCGCTTCGATCCGGTCGAGGGCGGCCGCCGTCTGGCGAACTATCTCTCGGTGCTGACCCTCGAGGCGCAGACCATCGCGCGTGCGAACGGCAAGAACCACGTCAATCACCTGGAGCCGGAAGACCTTGTGGCGCTGACCGTCGAAGCGGCGGCCATGGCCCAAGTGCCCCTGGCCGGCACCAACTGGATCCCCGGCAAAACGGGCGACCAATTCTAGGGAAAAAGTAGAGTAGGAGAGGAAACACCAGATATGGCCACCGATCTCGCCACATTCGCCAAAGAGCGAGGCGTAAAATACTTTCTGATCAGCTTCGTCGATCTATTCGGAGTGATGCGGGCCAAGCTGGTGCCTGCAGAGGCGATCGCCATGATCTCCGAGGACGGCGCCGGCTTTGCAGGCTTCGCCTCCTGGCTCGACATGACCCCGGCCCATTCCGACATGATCGCCATGCCGGATCCGGAAAGCGTCATCCAGCTGCCTTGGAAACCCGAGGTAGCATGGGTGGCCGGCGACCTCATGATGGACGGCGAGCTCGTCGACCAGGGGCCGCGCAATACCCTGAAGCGCATGATGGCCGAGGCGGATAAGCGCGGCTTTCAGATGAAAAGCGGGGTGGAATGCGAATTCCACCTCATCACCCCGGAAGGCGACGAGCTCTTCGACGAGCGCGATCAGCAGGCCAAGCCTTGCTACGACACCCAGGCCCTGATGCGCCGTTACGACGTCATCAGCGAGATCTGCGACTGCATGCTGGAGCTCGGCTGGGGCGCATACCAGAACGATCACGAGGACGCCAACGGCCAGTTCGAGATGAACTGGGGTTTTGACGACGCCCTCGTCACCGCCGACCGCCACGTCTTCTTCAAATACATGGCCAAGAGCATCTGCGAGAAGCATGGGCTGCGGGCGACCTTCATGCCCAAGCCGTTCTCCCATCTGACCGGCAATGGCTGCCACATGCACGTTTCGCTGTGGTCCAAGGAGAACGGAAGCAACCTGTTCGAGGACGACAACGACGAGCTCGGCCTCTCCCAGCTTGGCTATCAGTTCATCGCCGGCCTCATGGAGCAGGCGCCCGCCATGGCCGCCATCACCAACCCGACGGTGAACTCCTATAAGCGCATCAACGCGCCCCGCACCTCGTCGGGCGCGACCTGGTCGCCCAACTCGGTCACCTATACTGGCAACAACCGGACGCACATGATCCGTATTCCGGGCGGCGGCCGCTTCGAGTTCCGTCTCGCGGACGGTGCGGTCAATCCGTACTCCTTCGGCGCGGCGGTTCTGGCGGCCGGTCTCGACGGCATCGACAACAAGCGCGATCCCGGCAAGCGGCTCGATATCGATATGTACGAGCTGGGCCACACGGTCACCGACTGCAAGCGTCTCCCGCTGAACCTGCTCGACGCCCTGCGCGAGCTGGAGAAGTCGGAAGTGCTGCGGGAGCGCCTCGGCGACGAGTTCATCTCCTCCTTCCTCAAGCTCAAGAAGCAGGAGTGGAACGACTTCTCCAAGTCGCTCACCGACTGGGAACGGAAGAACACGCTCGATTGCTAGCGGCGAACGCCGCATTGGTTGAGGACGAACTCGGCCGCTTTCCCCGACTGCCTCACGCGCACAGGAGGCAGGAAGGGAGAGCGGCCGATTTTTTTTACTCCCGGTAGGTCCTGCTCGACGTGCCCGAGCGGGACGGCAGATGCTCGATGGCGATCCGCATCAGCTCCGACAGGGATTTCACCCCAAGCTTGGCCTTCAGCTGGCCGCAGGTGTTGGCGACGGTCTTGTAGCTGACATGCAGCTCCTCGGCGATTTCGGAGTAGGGCTTGCCTTCAGCGATCAGAGAGAGGATCTGCAGCTCCCGCACGCTGATGGCGCGCAAGGGATTTGCGGCGCTTCCCTTCGCCTCGAGGAACGCCACCTCCGACGCGATGTCGTGGCCGAGATAGGGAAGCCCTTCCTTGACCCGGTCGAACGCCTTCAGGATCTCCTCCGAAGGCGTATCCTTCAGGATGTAGCCGTTCGCGCCGATCTTCAGTGCGCGGCTCACGATGAAGGGGTCGTTGTGCATGCTGAAGACGAGGATCGGCGTACGCCTGTCGTGCAGCCGCAAGCGCCGGATGAAGGACAGGCCGCCCAGCGCCCCGGTGCGCATGGCGAGATCGACGATGATCACGTCCGGCTTCTTGGCGCGATAGAGGCGGAAGCCTTCCGCCAGGGTCTGGCTGCCGAGGATGCCTTTGACGCCTGCGAACTTGAGCAGTTTCTTGGTGCCTTCCAGAACGATCGGATGGTCGTCGATGATCAGAACTTGGGTCATTGGTGCATTTCGATTTCTGTTTGATTGTTGTGTTGAGCCAATTTTTCGGAGGCCTCGCGCGGCACGATCACCTTCAGGGTGGCGCCCTGGGAGGGGGCGGTCTGGATCACGCAATTGCCGCCGAGCGCATGAATGCGTTCGCGCATGACCGTCATGCCGAAGCCCACCTGGGTATCCGCCGAGATGCCCCGCCCATCGTCGGAGATCGTCAGCTGGACCGTGGCGGGCAGGGGTGTGCCGTCGCGGGAGACGGCGGCCGCGTTCTCCCTTAGGTGCACCTGCACCAGTTCGGCTCGCCCGTGGCGGATGGCGTTGGTCACCCCCTCCTGGACGCAGCGATAGAGCGCGAGGTCGACCTTCTCGCCGTAGCTGCTGGCCTCGACATGGATCGCGTGGTCGATCTCCACATCGGGAAAGCGTTGGGCGAGTTCGTTGGTGAGGTCTGTAAGGGCATCGGCGATCGGGATCTTGCCGAGCGCGATAGGGCGAAGCTTCTTCAGCAGCACGCGGTTCATCGCCTTCAGATGCTCGGTGATCTTCAGGATCTCCGAGACGTGGCCTTTGATCTCGCTCGTGCGCCTGTCGTTCCGCTTGCCGGCGAGCTGATCGATGGAGAAGGCGTTGGCCGTGATCCCGAACAGGCAGGGGCTCGCCTCGTCATGCAGCTCGCTCGCCACCTCGCGCCGCTCGTCCTCCTGCACGGTGATGAGCTGCTCGTAGAGCCGGGCGTTTTCCGCCCGGGCCCGGCCCAGCGCCTCGGCAAGGAAGTTGAATCGGTCGGCCAGGGCGCCGAGCTCCACCAGGCGCGGGCGGGGGAGACGGGTCGCGTATTGACCGTCCTCAAGCTGCGACATGCCCCGCGCGATCGCAGCAAGCGGATCGAGCACCCGGCCGAGCAGCAGATAGAGAACCATGAGCATGGCCGCATCGAGCAGCAGCCACAGCAGGAACAGGCTGGAGACGTCCTCCCAGACCTCGGCGATCTCGTCTTCCGGCGCGCCCTGGATCACCACCGTGCCCAGGGTCCAAACCTTGCCGGCCTGCTCAGGCCGTTCCGTCACCATCAGGTGTCCGCTTGTCGGATCCGGCTGAATGACATTGAGAGCGCTCGTCTCGATCTCGGGGGTCACGAGTGCGGCAAACCAGGCAGGCGGCGCGCTTTCGCCCACCTGCTCGAGCGGTCCGCTTCGGACCGTGCCGGTGGCGGCCATGGGCGTCAGCCCGCCGGCGGCATTCGCCATATAGATTCGGACATGCCTCAGCTGGGCCAGCTGAAGCTGCTCGGAAAGCTGCGTCACCTTTCGGGACAGGAGGCCGTAGCGCCCGTCAGGCTCCACGCTCCGGATCGTCGCCTCGACGAATTGTTTGGCCAGCTCCATGGAGGCGGAGACCTCCACCTTCGTGGCGTGGCGGGCGTTATAGATTGTCACGACGCCAGCGATCGCGAGGGCGCAGAGATTGATCACCCCGATCACGACCAACAGCTGGGTGCGGATCGTCCGCCCGTACCAGAGCTTTTGCCAGCCCGTCTTGAGCACTTGCATCACCTTGTCATGTAGCTGTGCGGAGGCCGTCCTCGTTGAAGGTCCGGCCCGGCGCATTCAGTCCGGCGCGCCTCAGTCCTTCACGTCGAGCAGCTCGACATCGAAGATCAGCGTCGCGTTCGGCGGGATCGCATCGCCCGCGCCGCTCTCGCCATAGGCAAGCTCCGGCGGGATGATCAGGGTGCGCTTGCCGCCTTCCTTCATGCTTGCGACGCCTTCGTCCCAGCCCTCGATCACCTGGCCTTTGCCGAGGGTGAAGGAGAAGGGCTCGCCCCGGTCGACGGAGCTGTCGAATTTCCGCGCCTTGGTGCCGCGCTCGTAGAGCCAGCCCGTGTAGTGCACGACCACCGTCTGACCGGGCTTCGGCTGCGGGCCTGTGCCCACCGTGATGTCGCCCACGCCCAAACCGGAGTCCGTGTAGTAGGTCTGCGGTGACGCGTTCGCCGGGCCGAAGCTCAGGACGGCCGCCAGAAGAGCGGCAAGGGTCAGGGGCAGAAATCGATTCATATGAGCGCGAGTCATTGTCCGGAGGTCTCCTTGGCTTCGTCCTGGATGTATTGAAGCGCCTCGTCGCGGCTGAGCCCCTGCTTGCGCAGCTGGAAATAGGCCTGGGCAAGCTGTCCGAAGCCCTCGCCGGAGGTCTTCGAGACACCGATCTCGGTGAAGGTCGTTATGAGCTCGGCGGCGTCCTCGTGCTCCCAACCTTCCTTGTCGATCATCTCCTCCAGCTGCACCGCGCGATTTGCCGTCATGCGGTAGGGCGTGCCGAACACGCTCTTGGCGTCCTGGAGCTTCTTGTGCAGCGCCTTCACCCTCGGGTCTTCGAGTTCCACGTCATGGCCGGCCTCCCGACTCGCCAACCACTGCGCCGGCGAGATCTTGTCATGCACGGTCAGCCAGCCGGTCTTTGCCAGCGTCTTGCTCTGGGTGCTGTCGGTGGGGATTTCCTCCGCCTGCTTGGGCGCCGAAACCTCATCGCCGCAGGCGCCGAGCAGAGGAAGCATGGCGCACAGCATGGTCCACGTGGCGGCGAGCCGGACGCCCCGGCCGAGTTGGGCCGTCGCCCTCACGCGCGGACGGGCCGGAGAGAGTTTCGGAAATGACGTTGCGTCAATCGGTAGCGGAGGAATCGCGGCCACGATTATCGTCTTTCAGTATATGAAGTCGGTGTTCTCGCCGACCTCAGCAGAGCGCGTTAAATCGCTGGGATCATTGCGAGAAGAGTCGGGCCGAGTTTGCCATTTCATGGCTTGCAGGTGGGTCTCAATCCCATTGCCATTCTTTCCCGCTCAGACGCTCTTTCCTCCTCCTCGACGCTAGAAGTTATCTTGCCGCCGGCGATCATTTATTCCGCCGCGGTTTGAGAACTCGTCCTGCTCCGAGTCTAGGAACCCTCCCAAAGACGGCGGCGCGACGCTCCCCCTACGATGCCGACATCGCCAGAAAGGCTATCCGCTTTCCGCTCAGGTCAGCGGGTCTTTCAAGAAAAGGTTCGGGGCCACCTGGACCGCGATAGGCGCAAGGCATCCGCTCCACCAGAGAGCGTGCCGGGCGCCGAATGAGAGGCGGAGAGGGGCTGGTTGCGGCGCTCTATCAGGAGCGGCGCACGCGCCCTCAACTCCGCACCCGTTGGGAGCGAAAACGCGAGGGTTCAGCATATGAACGGACTTAAACGTTTCGGCACGATCGCGTCTGCGTCATGCGTCGCGATCGCCGTCGGCTTCCTCGGATCATCCGCAGCCGTTGCGAACGACAAGCTCATCGAGCTGTCGAAGAGCAACGAGAACTACGTGATGCCGGGGAAGGACTACACCTCAGACAACTACAGCAAGATGGACCAGATCAACACCAAGAACGTGAAGGACCTTCGGGTTTCCTGGACGTTCTCGACCGGTCTGTTGAATGGTCATGAGGGCACGCCGCTGGTCGTTGACGGCGTGATGTACATCAACTCCTCTTTCCCGAACAACGTCTATGCCCTGGACCTCGACAACCCGGGCAAGATCAAGTGGCAGTACAAGCCTAAGCAGGATCCGGCCGCTCGTTCGGTCGCCTGCTGCGACCTCGTCAACCGTGGTCTGGCCTACTTCCCGGGCGGCGGTGACACGCCCGCGCTGATCATCAACAACCAGCTCGACGGCAACGTGGTTGCCCTGAAGGCTGAAGATGGCAGCCTGTACTGGAAGGTGGAGAACTCCGACATCAAGGTCGGTTCGACCCTGACCGTTGCGCCTTACGTCGTGAAGGACATGGTCATCGTCGGTTCCTCGGGCGCCGAGCTCGGCGTTCGCGGTTATGCCACTGCCTATAGCGTCCACGACGGCGGCCAGGTGTGGCGCATGTATGCCACCGGTCCCGACGAGGAAATCGGCATCGGCGACGACTTCAACAGCGCCAACCCGCAATACGGTCAGAAGGGCCTCGGCCTGGCGACCTGGGAAGGCGACGCCTGGAAGATCGGCGGCGGCACCAACTGGGGTTGGTATGCCTACGATCCGGACCTGAACCTCATCTACTACGGCTCGGGCAACCCGTCGCCGTGGAACGAGACCATGCGTCCGGGCGACAACAAGTGGACCATGACGATCATGGCCCGCGACGTCGACAACGGCGAGCTGAAGTTCGGCTACCAGAAGACCCCGCATGACGAGTGGGACTACGCTGGCGTGAACGTCATCATGCTCAGCGACCAGCAGATCGAGGGCAAGGACATGAAGCTCCTGACCCACCCCGATCGTAACGGCATCATCTACACCCTGGACCGCACCAATGGTGACCTCGTCCGGGCCGACTTCCTGGATGACACCGTGAACGTCTGGACCCATGTCGACATGGAGACCGGCATCCCGGTTCGCGATCCTGAGTATGGCACCCGCATGGACCACAAGGGCACGGATATCTGCCCCTCGGCCATGGGTTACCACGACCAGGCTCACGACTCCTACGATCCGGAGAAGGAGCTCTTCTACCTGGCCATCAACCACATCTGCATGGACTGGGAGCCCTTCATGCTTCCCTACCGTGCTGGTCAGTTCTTCGTCGGCGCCACCCTGTCCATGTATCCCGGACCGAAGGGCGACCGTCAGAACTACCTGGGTCTCGGCCAGGTGAAGGCCTATGACGCCGACTCCTCCAGCTACAAGTGGTCCGTCATGGAGCGCTTCGCGGCTTGGGGCGGCACGCTCGCCACGGCCGGCGATCTGGTCTTCTACGGCACGCTCGACGGCTACTTCAAAGCCCGCAACAGCGAGACGGGTGAGCTTCTGTGGAAGTTCAAGATGCCGTCTGGCGCCATCGGCTACCCGATGACCTACGAGCACAACGGCACGCAGTATGTCGCGCTCTACTACGGCGTTGGCGGCTGGCCGGGTGTCGGTCTGGTCTTCGACCTCGATGACCCGACGGCTGGTCTGGGTGCTGTGGGTGCGTTCCGCGAGCTGCAGAACTGGACCCAACAGGGCGGCGGTCTGCTGGTCTTCTCCCTCGACGGGAAGGGCCCGTATTCCGACGACGTGACCCTGGATGAGTACTCCACCGAAGTCATTCGGAACTAGCTAGGCGATTTCCGTCCCGCCGGTTCGCCGGCGGGACGGATCCCCGGACGGGGAGGTCCGTAAGGACCAAGCGAGGGACGTATCCCGAAGCGAGAAGCACCGAAGAGAGAAGCACCATGAAATTCATCGAGCACACAAAGAGGTTGGCGCCCGCGCTCGTGGCTGCCGCCTTCGTCGCCGGCCTGGCGACGGCTGGACACACCGCCGACGAGAAGTCGAAGGCCGCGTCCGAGAAGACCGCCAGCGCCGACGTCCTGCGCGTCTGCGCCTCCAGCACCGAAGCGCCGTACTCCACCGAGGACGAGGATGGCTTCGAGAACAAGATCGCCAAGATCGTCGCCGATCAGATGGGTCGCGAGGTGGAATTCGAGTGGATGGAGCGTCCCGCCATCTACCTCGTGCGCGACATGCTGAACGAGAACAAATGCGACGTGGTGATCGGCCTCGATCATAACGATCCGCGCGTCCTCACCACCGATCCCTATTACCGGACGGCGTATGTGTTCGTTCAGCCGGCCGATTCCGAGCTGGAGATCGACTCCTTCGATAGCAAGGATCTCGCAAAGGCTCATCCGATCGGCTTCGATCCGGGCGGTCCGGTCGAGACCATGCTGAAGAAGCTCGGCCTCTATAACCGGAACTTCAACTACCACCGGTCCCTGACCAACTTCAAAAGCCGGCGCAACGCCTATATCCGCATCAATCCGACGACCTTCATCACGGATCTGAAAAGCGGCAAGGCCGATCTCGCCATCGTCTTCGCCCCGGAGATCGCCCGCTACGTCACCAAGGACGACGCGGTGAAGATGACCGTTGTCCCCGACGGGAACTACCGCGTCGACAACGAGCCGGTGCCGTTCCACTTCAGCCAGTCGATGGGTGTGCGCAAAGGCGATGAGGAGCTTCTCAAGGAGCTGAACGCCGCGCTCGAAAAGAGCCAGCCCCAGATCCAGGCCGTGCTGGAGGAGGAGGGGATTCCGCTTCTCGACATTCCGACCGAGAAGAAGCCGGAGTCCAAATCGTAAGGGCGTTTTGGGGGCGCCTAGGGAGCAATCGAAAAGAAAACAACAGGTTGAGAATGAGAGCTTTCAAAGTACTGGCCTTGTCGGCCGCCCTGGTTTCCATGCCGCTCATCGCGGCTGCGGAGATGACCTTCAACCACACGATCACGGGCGAAGCCCTCGATCTGAGCAATGCGGAAGGAACAGACACGCCGGCTGCGAAGCACTTCCTCGAGACGGGCGAGAACCTCTACACCGAGGTTCCCAACTGTCTGGCCGAAGGTGAGCAGACTTTCCTCGCCTCTTGCTCCGGCTGTCACGGCCATGTGGGCGAAGGCAAGATCGGCCCGGGCCTCAACGACGATTACTACACCTATCCGAAGAACAAGACCGACAAGGGTCTGTTCGAGACCATGTGGGGCGGTGCTCGCTCCATGATGGGACCGCATTCGGATCTCGGTGTCGACGAGTCCCTGAAGGTGATCGCCTGGATTCGGCACTTCTATAAGGACGACCCTGCGGAGGCCACCTGGCTCACCGAAGAGCAGAGGAAGACCTTCAAACCCTACGACGCGGAGCATCCGACCAGCGTCGAAGCCACAGGCGATTGCAAGGTTCCCGAGGGCAAATCGTAACGGCCGGAAGGTGGGCGTTGCGATTGTCCCGGAGAAAAAGGCGGATCAATCCGCCAAGCAGCGAAGAGTGACTACGGAGGAACTGACCCAATGACTAGCAAGACGAAACTGACAGGCGTGGTGCTGGCCGCCGCCGCCGCGCTGACTCTCTCCACCGCCGGTGCGTTCGCTTACGACGGCACCAACTGCAAGGCCCCCGGCAACTGCTGGGAGCCGAAGCCGGGCTATCCGGAGAAGGTCGAGGGCTCCAAATACGATCCCAAGCATGACCCCGAGGAACTCGCCAAGCAGGGCAATTCCATCAAGGAGATGGAAGCGCGCAACGCCAAGCGCACCGCGCACTTCAAAGAGACCGGCGAGTGGGTCTACGACGTCTCCAAACTCGATTAGCTCTGTCCGCTTCTCCCAGAGCTAACCCTCGATTGCGGGGCCTCGGCCTCTGATTGAGGGGTGGGGTGCAGCTTCGGCTGCACCCCCTTCAACTTGAGAACCACCGAACGCGCACGGGGTGGGAGCGCCACGCGCAAACGGCGGAATGAGGGGAAGAGATGTCGTCGGGAACCACCGGAACATCCGCGCCGGCAAAAAGCCAGGCGGGGAAGAAGCCCACCAAGGATAGCGCCATCGACCTGGATGTATGGCGCGCTAAGGCCCAGGAATTCGAAAGCGAGGTGGCTGGCGCCATCGTCGGCCAGAGCCGGGTCATCCGCCTTTTGACCATCGCCATCTTCGCCCGTGGCCATGTTCTGCTGGAAGGCGATGTGGGCGTTGGCAAGACCACCTTGCTCCGCGCTGTCGCGCGAGGACTTGGCGGCGCGTTCGAGCGCGTCGAGGGCACCATCGACCTGATGCCCGCCGACCTCATCTATTACACCTATCTCGGTGAGGACGGACGACCCCGCGTCGATCCGGGACCCGTGCTGCGCTATGGCAGCGACCTTGCGGTCTTCTTCTTCAACGAGATCAACCGCGCTAGGCCACAGGTGCATTCCCTACTGCTCCGCCTGATGGCGGAACGCAGCGTCACCGCGTTCAACCGCGAATACACCTTTCCCTATCTCCAGGTCTTCGCCGACCGGAACCGCATCGAGCGCGAAGAGACCTTCGAGCTGCCTGCAGCCGCGCGCGATCGCTTCTTCATGGAGATCAACATGGAGCTCCCGGAGGACCGCGAGGTCCGGCGCGAGCTCGCCTTCCAGACCCGCTTCCACGATGTGGACAGCCTCATCGAGACCGTCTCGCCCGACATCCTCGATGTCGAGGTCATGGACCAGGTCGCCCGCTCCATC
Organism: Methyloligella halotolerans; assembly: GCF_001708935.1. Classification (GTDB taxonomy): domain Bacteria; phylum Pseudomonadota; class Alphaproteobacteria; order Rhizobiales; family Methyloligellaceae; genus Methyloligella; species Methyloligella halotolerans. The sequence continues at coordinate 104,266 of NZ_MASI01000006.1, read as the reverse complement.
CAGAACAGTGTGACGACGTCCGAGCCGCTGGAGCGCTACGCCCTCGATCTTTGGCAGGCTTTGCGGGATCCCGTCTCCGCAGGGATCGATCTGGAGGGCGTCGATATGGGACGCCTCGTCCAGGGCGGCGCCAGCCCGCGCGGCATGAGCTACCTGCTCCGCGCCGCCCGTGTCTGCGCGTGGCTCAACGGGCGCGACATGGTGGTGCCGGAGGATCTGCGCGAGGTCTTCCCGGAATCCATGGGCCATCGCGTCTTCCTAGACCCGATCTACGAGCTCCGCCGCGACGAGATCATCCGCCGCTTCTTTGCCGCGCTGTTCGACACGGTGCCGGCGCCATGAAAGTCGGGAAATGACTGACGCGCTGCCGCAGGAGCCAACCGAAGCGCGGCACTCCGTCGATCTGCCTTATCGGTTGGCATGGCGAAGCTCGGCCGTCCGGATCGGCGCCCATCGGGGCACCATCGAGGGCGCCGGCGGTCTGTTGCGCGATTACGTCTCGCTCCTTCGCTCGCCCGACCCGCGCCGTATCGACCTCCGCCATTCCATGCGCGATCCCTTCGGCAATCTCTATGTGAAGCGCTTCGAGCAGAAGAGCGCCATCACCCTCTATGCCCTCGTCGACCTGTCGGGCTCCATGGGTTTCGTCGGAGACAGCCGGAAGATGCGGGCCGTCGCCGATATCTGCGGCGCGCTCGCAGCCTCCTCCCGGCGCATCGGCGACTCCTTCGGGCTCATCGGCGGACACCGGACCATCGTGCCCGAGCTTTTCATCCCGGCCACGCGCTCCCGGGCGGGCGAAGCGGAAATGATCCGCGCGCTTCGGAGCTATGCGCCATCGGGGCGGAGCGTCGACGGTCTCTTCGAGGCGGCCGGCTACCTGTCCGGACGAAGAAAGCTCGTCTTTCTGATCTCGGATTTCTATTTGCCCGCAGACACGATCGAGCGGCTCTTCGAAGCGCTGGCCGGGCACGATGTGGTGCCCGTCGTCCTGCGCGATCCCAAGGAGACCGAGGACTTCCCCTCCTGGGGGCTGGTCACCTTGCAGGATCTGGAAACCGGCCGTCGGCGTCTCCTCGCCATGCGGCCGTCGTTGCGCGAGAAGCTCCTCGCAGAAGCCGCCACGCAGCGCGAGACCCTCGGACGCATCGCCCGGCGCTACGGCCGAGCGCCGTGCGAGCTCCAGACACCGGTCGATTGGGAGCGCTTCACCGATTATCTGATGGGGGAGGCGGCATGAGGCGGCTCCACGACATCGCGCTCGGTTTGATGCTGCTTGTGATCGCCGGAATGGCAGCGCCCCCGATCGCCGTCCACGCGGAGGAGGGCGTCTCCGGCGTCGTCCATGCCATTCGCGATAGCCACCCGCGCGATTTCGGCTACTTCCCCGGCGACACGATCACCCGGGAGATCTATCTCGCGATCGATGACGGCTACCATCTGCAGGACGCCTCTGTGCCGGCGGAAGGGGCGCTAAACTATTGGCTCGATCTGCGCCAGGTGAAGGTCAAGTCGGATGAAGACGGCGGCGAACGGCGCTACCTCATCACTCTCACATACCAGACCTTCTATGTGCCCCTTGAGGTGAAGCGGCGGAACCTGCCGGGCTTCACCTTGCAGTTCGCTCCCACGGGCGCAGAGCAGGGCGGCGAAGAGGACGATGGCTCCATGGCCACCGCGCATATTCCGCAGTGGTCGTTTCTCATGTCGCCCTTGCGCGAGATCCAGACGGCCGAACCGCCGGAAGGACCCGTCGGCTTCCTGAAGCCCGACCGCGCGCCGCAACTGCTCAAGATCAAGCGGATCACGATCCTGCTCGCGATCTCCGCCATCGCTGTGGCTCTCTTCCTGGTGCTGCTCGCCCACCATTATGCCTGGGGTCCTTTCCGCCAACGTGCCGCCCGACCCTTCACCGTCGCCGCTCGCCAGATCGGGAGCCGGAAGCGCCACGCGGACGATCCCGAAGCTTATCGCGGCGCGCTCCTCGACCTCCACCGCGCCTTCGATGCGACCGCGGGCCATCGCGTCTTCGCCGAGGATGCGCCCGGATTCCTGGCGGAGCATCCGGGGTTCCAATCTCGCCAGGCCGAGGTCGGACGCTTCTACGGGGCCTCGCGTCTTGCCTTCTTCAAGAGCGATCTCGAGGCGGCGCGCTCCGCCATGCCGCTGCGCGATCTTTCGAGTCTTGCCTCGCAGCTCGGAGCCATGGAGCGGAGGAGCTGATCCATGGATCTCGCCTTCGCAAATCCGTCCCTCCTATGGTTGCTTCCCTTGGCGCTTCTGCCCTTCCTGTTCGGCGCCCAGACCGCCGAAAGCTATCCCTCGCTCCGCGTGATCGATCGCGATCCGGTCTCCACGGCAATCGGATTCGGCTTGCGCCTTATCGGCGCCATCGCCATTGCCGCGTTGATCTTGGGCCTCGCCGGACTCCACAGGCTCGGCCAAAGCATCGAACGCCTGGGGGAGGGTGCTCAAATCATGCTGCTTTTCGACCGCTCCTCCAGCATGGACAACACCTTCGCCGGCAGCGTGCCCACCGGAGAAGAGTTCTCCAAATCCACCGCCGCCAAGACCTTGCTGAAGGACTTCGTCAGGAAGCGCGATCACGACCGGATCGGCGTCGCCGCCTTCTCCACCTCGCCGATGTTCGTGCTGCCGCTCTCCGATCATAAATCGGCGACCCTCGCCGCCATCGATGCCATCGACCTGCCGGGCCTCGCCTATACGGACGTCGCCCGCGGTCTCGCCATGGCGCTGTCGATGCACGAGGAGGACATCGAGAGCAATGTCGACAATATCGGCGGCAGTCGCGCCATCGTGCTGGTGTCCGACGGTGCGGCGGTGATCGACCGCGAGGTGCAAGAGCAGCTTCGCGCCGCCTTCACCAAGCGCCCGGTGAATCTCTACTGGATATTCCTGCGCACCGAGGGCCATAGCGGCCCGTTCGACGAGCCGGGGCCAAAAGACCAGGACACGGCCTACGCCATGCCCGAGCGCCACCTGCACCTCTTCTTCAAGAGCCTGAACATTCCCTACCAGGCTTTCGAGGCAGAGAACCCCGCCGCCGTTGAGGAGGCGACCGTCGCCATCGACCGGCTGGAGCGCGGACCCATCCGCTATTCGGAGCGCATCCCCCAGAAGGACCTTTCCGGCCTCGCCTACGGGGTGGCCGCCTTCGCGATGCTCCTGCTGCTTCTCGCAAAGCTCGCCGAGACGCGGCTCGCCGCGCCGAACGCCTCCGCACGCCACGTCTATGGAGGACGAAGCTGATGGCTCAGACCGACCGCACCCGACACGCGCCGGCCGCCGATGATCATGCGGACGACTCGCTCTTCGCCCAATGGATGCCGGCCTATGGCGCCATGCGCGGTCTGCTGCTTTGGCTGCTGCTCGTCGGCAGCGTCGCGGCATGCCTCTACACCGGATGGCTCTGGCTGACGGTCCGCCAGACCAATGCCGAGATCGCGTCGCTGCTGGCGGGACGAAACGTGGAAATCGATCTTACCGAGGCGCCCTCGCGCCTGCTCGCAGCGCGCGGCTACTACGTGCTGACCCGCGACCGCATGCCGGACGCGCAGGCCATTCTCGATCAGGCGAGTTTCCGCGCCGACGATCCGGACCGCGCCGACCTTCTGTTCAACATGGCAAATGCGCGGATGCGTGCCGCCTACGATTTTATCGACCGGGGCAGCTTCGCCAAGGCGATCTCCCTGGTGAATCTCGCCAAGGATGAATATCGCCGCGCCCTCCAGCTTCAGCCGGAGGCATGGGATGCGAAGTTCAACCTCGCCGTGGCCATGCGCCTGGTGCGCGACCTGCCGCAGGCCGAAGCCCCCGCTGACGATGAGGGCGAGAAGCCCGAGACGCGGCTCTGGATGGAGTTGCCCGGCGTGCCTCGAGGTGCCCCATGAAATGGCTCGCCGGGCGTCCTGCGTTTCGCGATCTACGCTTCTGGCTCGTCGCCCTGGCGCTCGCGGTGCTGCTCGCCGGATTGCTCCTGCCCAGGATCAGGCTCACCCGCGAAGCCTATGATGTCATGACTTTTGTCGACATCACCATGAGCATGAACACCCGCGATGTGTCCCTCGCAGGCAAAACGGTCAGCCGCCTGGAAGCCGTCGAGACCATCCTGCCGGAATTCGTCGCCGGCCTCCCGTGCCAGTCCCGCTTCGGTCTCGGCATCTTCGCCGAGCGCCGGGTCTTCGTGCTCTTCGATCCCATGGAGGTCTGCGAGAACTTCTCCTCCATCGATGCCGCCATCGAAAGCATCGACTGGCGCATGGCCTGGGACGCGGACAGCTACATCACCAAGGGCGTCCACCGCGCCATCGACCTGGCCGGCCGTCTCGATGCGAGCCTGATGTTCATGACCGACGGGCACGAGGCGCCGCCGCTGCCCTATACCGGCATGGATCCGTTCGAGGGAAAGCCCGGCGAGGTGAAAGGCCTTCTCGTCGGCGTCGGCGGGCGCGAGCTCACCCCCATCCCGAAATTCGACGATAAGGGCAACGAGGTCGGCGTCTACGGCCCCGACGACGTGCTTCAGGAATCCCGCTTCGGCATGGCCCCGCCCACCGCCAAGGAGCGGCCGGGCTATCACCCCCGCAACAATCCCTTCGGCGACATGAAGGAAGGGAACGAGCATCTCGGCCAACTCAAGGAAGAGCATCTCAAGGCTATCGCCGCTCAGACCGGGCTTGCCTATGCCGAGATGACCAGCGCCGGCCGCCTCGTTTCGGACGTCGAGCGCGCCGCGCAGCCCCGGGAGGTCGTCGTCGCCACCGATATCCGGCCGTATCCGGCAAGCCTCGCGCTTCTTTTGCTCGTCCTTCTCTACGGCGCGGTTCCGCTGAAGGAGAGGGTCTTTCGCAAAGCCCCGGCCTCGAACGGCCACACCTCCAACCTCTTCGCCAAGATCAAAATGAAAGAAGGATTCGCATGCTTGTAAGAAACCTCGTTCTCGGCGCCGCGGCGCTGCTTCTCATGTCCGTGTCGCCTGCGCTGGCCCATGGCCCGACCCCCAAGAAGGCGGAGCAGACCATCGTGATCGATGCCCCGCCGGAGAAGGTCTGGGCCATCGCCAAGGAGTTCGGCGGCATGGCGGACTGGCATCCCATGGTGGAGACGGTGGAGACCGCCGACGGCACCCGCACCGTCACCCTCAAGGACGGCGGAAAGCTGGTCGACAGCCTCGACGACAGTTCCGACGAGGAGATGAGCTACTCCTATCGTCTCGATACGCCGGACATCGAGCACTTCCCGGTCAGCTTCTATTCCGCGACCCTGGACGTGAACCCGGCCGATGGCGGCAGCGAGGTAAGCTGGATCGGACGCTTTTACCGCGCCGACACCGGAAACTTCCCATCCGAGTCTCAGAATGACGAGGCTGCTATTGCAGCCATGGACGAGTTCCTTAAAACCGGGCTCGAAGGGTTGAAGGCGAAAGTCGAAGGGGGCGAGTAGGCGCCATGGCGACCACCGGCATCCAGGGGCTGATCAGGATCGGCGCAGTCGTTGTCTGTCTGTTCGGCCTGAGCGGCAGTGCCACGGCGCGCCAGGCGGACGGCGCCCACCCGCTGCTCTACGTCACCAATCAGGATGCCGGGACCGTCTCCGTGGTCGACACGATGTCCGACCGCGTTGTTTCGACCCTCGACGTGGCCCCGGGGCCGGCGGTCATCGCGGCCGCCCCCGACGGCAAGCGCCTCTTCATCACCCATCCCGATGAGGGCAAGATCACGGTGCTGGAAGGCGCGGACCTTCGCTCCTCCCGCATCTGCGAGGTGAAGGGCGAGCCTTCGGGATCGCGGCCACGGATGACGGGCGGCTCTATGTCACTGATTGGAGCCGCAACCTGGTCACGGTGCTCGATGCCGGCACCTGCCGGAAGGAAGCCGAGATCCGCACCGGGAAGTCGCCAGCCCATCTCGTCGCACCGGCCCGTGGCGGCCGGATTTTCGTCGCCAACCGGGAAGGGGACAGCGTCAGCGTCATCGATACGGAACGGCTCTCGGTGATCGCCACGGTCGCCGTGGGGAAATCGCCCTTCGCGCTCGCCGCGTCGCCGAAGGGCGACCGGCTCTATGTGGCCAATGTGAAGAGCGCCGACGTCACGGTGATCAACACCACAGGCCTGCAGGAGCTCGGCACGGTACGGACTGGCAAGATGCCTTATGGGGTCGCCGTCACGCCGGACGGAACCAGGGCACTCGTCGCCAACCAGCAATCCGGCACCGTCGATTATCTGGATGGAGAGATCCTCGAGGTCGTGCAGCGGGTCACCGTCGGCCGCTACCCGGAGAGCGTGGCCATCCTGCCGGACGGCCGGAAGGCCTACATCATCAACTGGTTCTCCGGCGACATCTCGGTGCTCAACACCGAGACGGGCGAGGAATTCACCCGCATCGACATCGGCGACGGCGCCAGAAGCCTTGCGGTGATCGCGCCGGAAAACCCCGCCGCACCGACAAACTGACAAATCTTGCGCCTGCGCCGTCGGGACAAATCGGCAAGCCTCGCGAGAAGAGTTCGCCTCCGGGTTTGGAAAGCGTCACCCCGGCCGCTTCCGCTACCCTCGCAGCCTCCAGATGCGGCGAGGCGGCGGCCCAGCATCCGCCGTCTCGCTGCGGCGGCGCAACGGGAAGCCATGCTCCGGCGCCGCCCCACGATCCCGAGGATAGAAGGCGATTCCGATGCTCAAGATGCGCTCCTTCGGCCGCGCGGCGGCCCTCGCTCTCGCGGCAGGGTTGATCGCTGCCGCGCCTTCCGGCGACCAGGCGGGAAAGCCTGCAACATCCGGCGAAGGCGGCGCCAGACCCGGCAACGAATACGCCATCACCTATCTCACCAAAGATTACGATGAGCCGATCCCGCTCTCCCTGCTCGACAAGGAGATCGAGGACCAGGGCGTTGCCGGTGCGCGCGTCGCCATCGAAGAGAACAACCGGACCGGCGGCTTTCTCGGCCAGCATTTCAGCCTGGAGGAGGTGAAGCTGCCGCGCGATGCCGATATCGCGGCGGAGGCGAAGCCGCTGCTCGCCGCAGGGCAGGATCTCATCGTGGCGGATCTCGAACCGGACGATCTCCTCGCCCTGTCCGATATTCCGGGGGCGAACAATGCGCTGATCCTCAACATCCGCTCCAGCGACGACGACCTGCGCCAGAAATCCTGCCGGCATAACGTCTTCCACATCATGCCGAGCAACGCCATGCGGGCCGACGCACTGGCCCAGTATCTGGTCTGGAAGAACTGGGACAAATGGTTCCTGCTGAAGGGCACCGCGCCCTCCGATATCGCCTACGCCAAGGCGGTGAAGCGGGCAGCGCGTCGCTTCGGCGGCAAGATTGTCGAGGAGCGCGCCTACAAGTTCGAGGCGGGAAACAAGCGGGCCGATTCCGGCCACCAGCAGATCCAGACCCAGATGCCCGCCGCCACCCAGGCGGCCCCCGAGCATGACGTGGTCTGGGTCGCCGACACCGTGGAAGGGTTCGGCGAATATCTGCCCTATCGCGTGTACGACCCGCGGCCTGTCGTCGGAACCCAGGGTCTCACGGCGACGGCCTGGCATCGCGCCTATGAGGAGTTCGCCGGCAGCCAGCTGCAGAACCGCTTCGAGCGGGCCGAGAACCGCTATATGACCGAGCGGGATTATGCCGGCTGGCTCGCCGTCCGGGCGATCGGAGAGGCGGCTCTGCGGTCACACAAGACCAGCGCGCCAGAGTTGCGCGATTACTTCCTGTCGGACGATTTCACGGTGGCGGGGTTCAAGGGGAAGGGGCTCTCCTTCCGCCCCTGGAACAACCAGCTCCGCCAGCCCCTGCTGATCGCCGCGCCGCGGGCTCTGGTGTCGACCTCTCCCCAGGAAGGTTTCCTCCATCCCCGCCACGTGACCGATACACTGGGCTATGACGAGCCTGAGTCGAAATGCGAGATGGATACCCTGGCCGGCCGGATGTAGCGGCACAGGCAAGCCATTCGGAGCGAGCGGGTAGGGCGATCGCGGCAGGATATCGACAGGCTGCGGCCCGAACGAAAAGAGGCCGCCCCCGCATCAATCATCGGAGCGGGGAACGGCCTCTGAAGTCATTGGAAGCGGATTGCGGCTTGTTTCAAGCCGCCCGCGAATAGCGACGTGCTACTCGGCGTCCGTGCCATCCTTCGGCTTGATCCAGCCCTTGCTGCAGCCGGCCTTGAATTCGTCCGAAGAGATATCGCCGCTGCCGTCGGTGTCGACCATCTCATAATTCACGACGAAATCGACGGCCTTGTCCTTCGACAGGGTGTCGCCATCGCGCTCGGTCATGTCCCAAACAGCCTGGCACTGATCGGAATCCAGCACCTTGCCAGGACGGCCGGACGGGTCGCCATCATCGGCGGCCAGGGCCACGCCGCTGCTGAGCATGAGGGCCGTTACTGCAATCATCGCTACTTTCATGGGGTCTCCTCCTATAAGCCGTAATCCCGCTGCCGTGAGCAGAATTACCCGGTCAACATTGCCGGTTGCACCCGGGACACTGCACGCGCAGACGTAAAAAATCGCCGAAAATCCAAATGGAAATGCCGCTTATTTGAGCTTTTTCTTATGTGGGCATCGAAACGCGATGGGTCGCCACCTCGGCGATATGGGTGGAGACATCGCGAGTGCATCCCCTTCGTGAGATGCAAACTCTTCCCTGCCAATGACTGAGGAACCCTTAGAGTTCCATCGGCCCGGCAGGTCGATTGGCCCATCCATTGCGAACCGCGGATAGCCCATTATCGGCTTTCGCGGGCTTTTCAGTGCGCCTGAAGCGCCCGATGTCGTGACATGGCGCCATTTCAGGACCGGGAACATTTGGCAACGAGTTTGGCAAACCTCCCATTGCCTTTTTCCGCCCATAGGTCTTCCAGTGTACGGAAGGCACGATCTTTCTGCCCCAAGGTTTGCGGGGCTGAAGATTAAGCATAATCCCGTCTCTGGCAGCGCTCTTGCCCGAGGCTCTACTAGTAAAAGTTACCCCGGCGAGAGGGAAACGCGGAGCCCTTGGCGGCGAGGCTTGGAAACCCCTGGTTGTGAAGGACACGGAGAAGCGTGTTGCAGCGGTTCTGGCAGAGAGTTTGGTACGACCGCCCGGTGCGGACCCAGCTCCTGGTGGCTGTCGGCGTGATCAATCTGATCGCGGCGCTGATCGCCGGTGCCGTGTCCATTTTAAATACCCGCACCGCCACCAAGGTGGAGATCGGCGCCTCCCTGGATGTCGCCCAGCGCCTGGTCGCCGCCACGGTGCGCGATCTGGCCGCCCAGGGCCGTCTCGGCGAGCTTCGCGACCAGCTACCCGTCCAGCTCAAGCATCTGCGCCACGTGCGCATCATGTTTATCGATTCCATGGGCCATTTCACCGAGGTCGCGCCTCAGGACAGTCGTGGCCTGACCCCCGAGGAAAGCCGGGCGCCCGAATGGTACGCCGAGCTGGTGCGCCCGCGCCTTGTCGACCGGGCCGTTCGCGTCGTTACGACCGACAGCATGAACCCCGTGATCATCGTCGGCGAGCCCGCGGACGAGATTGCCGAGGCCTGGTCGGACTTTTCCGCCCTCGTGATGATCTGGCTGGGCCTGGAGCTTCTGATCCTCGGTCTGCTCTATTTCGTGCTGGGCCGCCTCCTGAAGCCTCTGGCCAATCTCGCCCACGGCATGGCCAATCTCGAAAGCGGCGACTATGCCACCCGCCTGCCCCTGCCGAAGGTACGTGAGCTTGCGGTGATCACCCATAGTTTCAATACTTTGGCCGGCGCTCTGGATGTCGCCCAGGAAGAGAACTCGAATCTCTACCGACAGCTGATCTCCGTGCAGGAGAGCGAGCGCCGGGAAATTGCCAACGAGTTGCACGACGAGGCGGGGCCTTGCCTGTTCGGCATCACCGCCAACGCGTCGTCCCTCAAGCGCATGAAAGGCCCGGACCAGAAATCGACCAAGGAGATCGAGCGCCGGGCCGGGGAGATCCTCTCCATTACCGAGCGCCTCAAGCAGCTGAACCGCGGTCTCATCAAGCGTCTGCGGCCGGGGCCGCTCGGCCAGGTGAAGTTGTCGGACCTTCTGGAGGAGCTCATCGCGAGCCATCAGCGCAGCCACCCGGACACCGACATCAACGCCAATATCGGCGAGCTGGCACCGAGCTATGGCGAGCAGACCGACCTCACAATCTATCGCTGCATCCAGGAAGGCGTCACCAACGCCATCCGCCATGGCCATGCGGAGCGCATTTTCATCGATCTCGGAGAGGGGCAGGGCAAGCCCGAGGGGGACATCCCCGGGAGGCCGCTTCTCCGCCTCAGCCTGCGTGACAACGGGGAGGGGATTCCGCCCGCCACCCCGAAGGGCTTCGGGCTGACCACCATGAACGAACGGGTCCGCGCTCTCGACGGCACCTGCGAGATCTCGAGCAGCCGGACCCGGGGCACCCGGCTGCTGATCGAAATTCCGCTGCAAGCGGAGCCTGAAACAAAAGCGAAAACATCTGAGCTCGTTGGAGGACTGTCGTGACACGCGTGCTTATCATCGATGACCATCCCATCGTCCTGCAGGGCTGCCGGCAGCTGCTGGAGGATTCCGGCGTCTCGGAGATCACCCAGGCTCAGAGTCTCGCGGACGGCTTCCGCCTCTACCGCAACCAGAAGCCCGACGTGCTCATCGTGGATCTGGCCATGCGCACGGGCGCCCTGGGAGGCCTGTCCTTCATCCGCCGGCTTCGCCTGCACGACACCACCACGCCGATTCTCGTCTTCACCATGCATTCTGACCCCGTGATCGTCAGCCGCGCCCTGGAAGTCGGCGCCACGGGCTACGTGCTGAAGGACACATCCTCGGAAGAGGTGCTGAAGGCCTTCCAGAAAGTGCGGGAGAACAAGCCGTATATCAGCCACGACCTCGCCTCCGAGGTCGCCTTCATGGAGGCGCGCGGCACCTCGAACCCGTTGAAGAAGATGACCGTGCGCGAGCTCCAGACCCTGGCCTTGGTGGCCGAAGGCAAGCCCTACGGCGTCATCGCCGAACAGCTCCATGTCAGCTACAAGACCGTCGCCAACACCTGCACCCAGCTGAAGGCGAAGCTTGGGGTACGCACCCTGGCGGAGCTGATGAGGATCGCCATCCAGCACATGCCGTCAAGCTCAGCCAAGCCGCCCAAGGCCTGGTCCTGAGGCGAGGCAGCCGCCGCGCTCCAGGTCCTGTGAGTCGCGGCGGGTTGCAATCGGTTGATCGGCTACCCCAATCGACCGATTGCAAACTTTGGCAATCTTGTCGGGAAGTTATCCGCACCGCGTCATCGCCTGTGACAGGCTCGCTGCCACCTTTTGGGTATCACCTAAAAGCAAGATGATTCAGATGCTTGCGCCTTTCGTGCCGGCTCTGAGGCACATTTGTTCGAGTCCGTAATATGTTGCGGCGCAATAGGAAATTGTCCCGAAAGGGGTGCGACCGAACGGCACTTTTCACTTGCAAACAGGATACATTTGGCAATGATGAGGGGGCAGCTTGCCAATGAGCGTTGCGTCCAATTTCCACTTTTCAATTGGACAAATTTGCTCTGCGGCGGAAAGCTGCAGTCCTCGTGAGGTGTCACAAAGTGGTGTCGTCGTCAGCGGGCCCAAGAAAAAATTGGCGCGTTCGATCAGATAAGCGCTTTCGGGCAACCTCAGCCAATTCTCGGAACTCGGTCGGGCCTGGTTCCCCCGTAAGGGCATAAGCCAAAAAGGGCCCTCAGGCCGGCCACAGCGAACTCAGCATTATCTCTGAACTGAGTAGCTTAGGGAGAGGAGACAGAGATGAAGTACGGAAAATATGGTCTGGTGCTGGGAGGCGTCGTCGCGATGATGGTCGCCTTCACAGGTCAGGCTATGGCAGTCGATACCGATGCCGAGCAGCTTGAGCGGATGAAGGATCCCGATCAGTGGCCTGCCCCTGGTCGTGACTTTTCTCTCACCCGCACAGTGAGCTGAGCGACATCAGCACTGACAACGTCGACAACCTCCAGATGATCTGGAACCAGTCGACCGGTGCTCTTCGCGGTCACGAAGGTCAGCCCCTCGTGATCAAGGACGTTGGCGGCAAGACGATGATGTTCTTCATCAGCGGTTGCCCGTCGATGGCCAATTGTAACGTTGTCCAGGCTCTCGATCTGACCGATCCGGATCACCCCAAGCAGGTCTGGCACTACGTCAAGACGACGGACCGTGACGAATCCGCTATCCCGCGGGCTTGCTGCGACACCGTCAACCGTGGCGGTTCCTACGCCGACGGCAAATTCGTCTATGGCACCCTGGACGGCTGGCTGATCGCGCTTGACGCACAGACCGGTAAGGAAGTCTGGGTCGTCAAGAGCGCCTGGCCCGAGCGTGGTGAGACCATCACCCCGGCTCCGTTGATTGCCGACGGTAAGGTGCTCATCGGCTTCGGTGGCGACGAGTTCGCTGCTCGCGGTCGTATGACTGCTTACAATCTTGAGGATGGTAAGCAGGCTTGGCTCTGCCACTCGACGGGTACGGACGAGCAGGTTTGCCTTGATGAGAACACCAACAAGGACAACCCGCAGTACGGCCTGGCCGGCAAGGACCTCGGCGTCAAGACGTTCCCGGGCGATGACTACAAGCTCGGTGGCGGCGCTGCCTGGGGTTGGTACTCCTACGATCCGGACCTGAAGCTGGTCTACTACTCCACCGGTAACCCCGGTCTGTGGAGCCCCCAGTATCGTTGCCCGGACAAGAGCCACGAAGAGTGCAACGCCACGAACCCGGACGAGCTGGGTGAAGGCGTCGGCAAGTTCGACAACAAGTGGTCGATGACCATCTTTGCTCGCAAGGTCGAGGACGGAACGGCTGTCTGGGCTTACCAGATGACCCCGTTCGACCAGTGGGACTATGACGGCATCAACGAGAACTTCCTCACCACGATGAAAATCGATGGTAAGGACGTGAAGGCTCTCACCCACTTCGACCGTAACGGCTTTGCCTACGTTCTGGATCGCACGAACGGTGACCTGCTTCAGGCTCACAAGTATGTGACCACGAACTGGGCTGAGAAGATCGACCTGAAGACCGGTCGTCCGATCAAGGTCCGCGAGCATTCTCCGCTCGAGGTTGGCCGTAACGTTCAGGCTTGCCCGTCGGCTATGGGTGGTAAGGACCAGCAGCCTGGTTCTGTCGACCCGAAAGAGCCGAACATCTTCTACATGCCCACCAACAACTGGTGCATGGAGCTCGAGCCGCAGGAGCGCACGCACACGAACCAGGGCACTGTCTATGTGTTCGCGAACGTGTACATGTATCCTGAGAAGCCTGGCGTGACTGGCAAGATCAAGAAGTTCGACGTTCTGTCGGGCGAGACTGTCTGGGAGATTCCGGACCAGTATCCGAACTGGAGCGGCACCATGGTCACCGACGGTGGTCTGATGTTCTACGGTTCGCTGGGCGGTGACTTCCGCGCTGTCAACCGTGACTCCGGCGAGATCGCCTGGAGCCGCAAGCTGGGTTCCGGCATCATCGGCAACCCGATCACCTACAAGGTGGACGGCAAGCAGTACGTGTCGGTCTTCTCCGGTATCGGCGGCTGGATCGGCCTGCCCGTCACCGCTGGTCTGGACCTGAACGACAAGTTCGGTGCCATCGGTGCCACGGCCATGACCAAGGCAGCCAACCTGGACAAGATCCCCCAGGGCGGTTCGCTCAATACCTTCCGCGTCTTCGAGTAATCGAAAGCACGCTTTAGGTTCAGGCGCCCGATGTCCTTGTGGCATCGGGCGCCACTTCTTATTTAAGCCTTATGTTGATCGGTGAGCCCCGCGCGAGCGTAGAAGCCACAGCGCGGGATTTCTGCCGGACCGTCTTCTGAGCATCTCATAGGACCCTCGCGGCAGGCTCGCCCAACGGCAGTGAGTGAGCATCCTATGGCCTTAAGACGATCGCACGCCTTCCTCTTCGCCAGCGCTTTGTGTGTGAGCGCCCTTGCATCTCAGCAGGCGGCCGCCCAAGAGCCCCTGGCGCGTCAGCTCGACAAGACCTACGAAGAGCTCAGCCCGGCTGAGAAGATCGCGACCCGGGCCGCCGCCAAGGCCGCCTACAAGGATAAGCGGCTCAAGCAGCTCCACGTTTGCGCCGATCCGGGCAACATGCCTTTGTCGAGCATCAACGAGGACGGCTTCCAGAATAAGATCGTCGACATCCTCGGTAAGGCGCTCGGCGCAAAGATCACCTATCACTGGCGCCCGTTCATCGAGCGCGGCCTCACCCGCGAGACCTTCAGTCAGCGCATGTGCGATGTCATGCTCGACATCCCCGCCGACTATGACCGTCTGCTGACCACCGATCCCCTGTATCGCTCGACCTATGTGCTCGTCTGGCCGACCAAAGAGAATCTCGAAATCTCGGGGCTCGACGATCCCAAGCTCAAGGACCTCAAGATTGGCGTGTTCCAGACCTCCGCGCTCCGTCAGGCCTTCAACAAGCGCGGAATCTACAAGAACGTCGTCAAGCAGACCCAGAGCCATGACGGCGATCTCGTTCCCGAGCATCAGCCTGGTACGTGATCCAGCGTGCCATCGACGGCGAAGTCGATGTTGCCGGCGTCTGGGGACCCTTCGCCGGTTGGGTCAAGACCATCAAGGGCGAGGACGTCCAGATCAAACCCGTCAATCTGGACGATGACACGGTTCCGCTCGAGTTTTCCCTGGCGCTCGGTGTCCGGGAGACCGACGTGCTCCTGAAATACATGCTCGATTTCGCCCTCGACGATAAGAAGGGGGAGATCGAGCAGGTGCTGCGGGATTACGGCGTGCCGCTCGTCCAGTGCAGCAAGTGCTATATCGCGGGCGATCTCCCGTCCCACGGCACCTACACGGCGATCCCCCAATCCGAGTTCAAGGCCCATCCGGAGCTTGCCTCGGACGACCAGCGCGTCACCAAGGAGAAGCTCGAGAAGTGGCTCGCCGACGGAGCGGATCCGACCCAGGAGCTGTTCAACGCAGTCACTGCCAACGATCCCGACCGCATCCGCTTTCTGGTTGAGCAGGGCGCCAAGATCGACGCCTTCAACAATCAGGGGAGCGCGCCGATCCACATGGCGGCAAGCTCGAAGAGCCCCGAAACCGTCGAGCTCCTGCTTGAGCTCGGTGCGAATCCGGACGAGCCGGACGATGTCGGCATGACGCCGCTTCTCTACGCCATCCTTCGCGACGACGTGAAGTCCGCCAAGGCCTTGATCGACGGTGGTGCAGACCTCAACAAGAAGAGCGCTGAGGGCTATACGCCTCTGGCGCTGGCCATCGAGGAGCAACGGTATGAGGCGGCCAAATTGCTGCTCGACGCCGGTGCTGAGATCGATACGGCCGTCGGAGACGAAGAGCTGACGCCGCTGATGATCGTTTCGGCCAAGCAGCGGGCGGCTGAGGGCGCCATGTTCCTTCCCGGCAGCACGCGGCCGATCGATCTGGCCCGCGAGCTGATCAAGAAGGGCGCCGACGTGAACGCCAAGTCGAGCGCGGGCACCACACCGCTGATGATTGCGGCCGCCCGGGATAACGCTCCCGTCATCGGCCTCCTGCTGAATTCCGGCGCCGATATCGACGCGGAAAACAGCTCGGGCCAGACGGCCCTGGACGTGGCCAAGCTCAACGACGCCCAGGCGGCCGAGCAGGCGATCACCGTGCTGGGCCGGGCGCTTAACCAGAAGCGCGCCCAGAGCGATACCAAGGATGAGGGAACGGCGAAGCAATAGCTTGCTGGCGGGAGTCCCGCATTCGAACAGGCAGTCTCGGCAAAGGCCGCGCCCATCGGGCGCGGCCTTTCTTTTGAGATGATCGAAAGTTTCTCAAAGAAAAACGCCGTCCGTCGGACGATCCCGCGAGATGCCTTCACGAAGAAATGAAGTCGCCGTGAGACCCAGCCGCTGTCACGAAAGATATGCGGGTGTAGAGATGTCCGGCCCACGCGGGCCGCTTCCGGATAATCGGTCAGAAGGTCGCAGGCAAAAGCCTCGCGATCTAGGCTATGAGAGGCATGTCAACTCGGGTTCATCTCGTTTGAACCCCTCGCGGAGGCTTGCATGCCCCATGATACTTCAAGCCTATCGGCCGATTTGCGGGGATTTTTCCCACCCGTGCGGCTTTGGGCCGTGCCGGAAGCGCCGGCGGGAGACATGGAAAATTCCGGGCCGATGGCTCGCCGGCAAGGATTGGGCCGCGCCGGGGCATGGCGGGATGACGGCCCGGTCGAGGGCTTGACCACGGTGTCTGCGCCTGGCTTCCCCGTCCTGAAAAATGTAGAAAGAGTAACCGTTTCGTACGGTTTCCCGCCATTCTACAGGAGGTTAGCCTTTCGGGGTGGGGCGGCCATATGGTATGGATCGTCCAGGTCGTCTTTCCTGGTTGGCCGGGAAAGGTTTGGCGGATATGGGAAACTCTCCCGGGCCGTCTAACAACAACGAACTAGACCAGATGAGGAAACGTGACTGTGCGCAAATTGATTATCGGTTTCGCCGCCCTGGCGATCTGTCTGCTGGGCGTGGCAAGTGTGAATATGGAGTCGTGGGCCGCCGGTGCCGACTGGACCATGTCGCCGGTGAAAGCCGTCGAGCGGTATAAGGACAAAGGCTCCCTCCACAGCCCCTACGACAAGGACTACGAGAAGGTCGCCGACGAAGGCCATAAGATCTACATGGGCCTGAGCTGCAACGGCTGCCATGGCGGCGGCGGTGGCGGCGGCATGTGCCCGCCTCTGACCAACTCCGTCTGGGTTTACGGCAAGGACGACGACACCCTGTTCCGCCTCGTGACACTGGGAAGTCAGGCTCTGCAGGACCAGTACGGCATGAAGCGTGTCGGTTCCGAGAACGTGGTTGGCCCGATGCCGGCCATGGGTCCGTCCATCAAGACCTCCGATGATCTTTGGAAGATCATCGCGTGGATCCGGAGCGTCAACCCGTCCTCCGTGCCGGGTGGCAAGTCCAACGTTCCGCCTCCGCCCACTTTCGACTAGTGGCAACTGCCTGATTGTGGGTCTCGCAGCATGCTGAGTTCGTACAATCGCAAGACGTTTGGGATCGCCAAGCACGGCCTGTGCTTGGCGATCTTTCTCGCCCTGAGCGGTCCTGCTCCAGTGTCCGCCCAGGACCAGGATACCGCCGCGCCGGCCCGGGCCAATCAGCTTCCCGACCCGTCCACCCTTCAGAAGGGCAAGGGGATCGAAGCCGAAGGCATGGATCCCAAGCAGCAGGCGGAGAAGGCTGCAGAGGCGAAGAAGGCCAAGCAGGCCGAGAAGAACTACGAGATCGTCTATCTCGGCAAGAAATACGCCGAGCCGCCGCCCCTCACCATCGCCGAACCCATCATCACCGATAAGGGCATCCAGGGCGCGCGCGTCGGCATCGACGACACCAACCGTACCGGACGCTTCACGGGCCAGCATTTCGAGCTGACCGAAGCCATCGTTCCGAACGATGGGGACGTCGTGGCCAAGGCCAAGGAAGTCCTGAAGGGTGGCGACAAGCTGATCATCGCCGATCTGGAGGCCGACGACCTTTTGAAGGTCGCCGATCTGCCGGAGGCCAAGGGCTCGGTCATCCTCAATGTGCGAGACAGCGCCGATCGCCTGCGCCAGAAGGACTGCCGGTTCAACACCCTCCACATCATCCCGAGCTGGGCCATGCGTGCCGACGCGCTCGGCCAGTACCTTATCCTGAAGCAGTGGCCCCGCTGGTTTCTCATCAAGGGCAAGGCCCCCGAGGACGAGCAATTCGCCAAAGCCACCGAGCGGACGGCGAAGCGCTATGGCGGCAAGATCGTTGAAGACCGCGTCTACCAGTTCGACACGGGCTCCCGGCGTCTCGATTCCGGCCATCAGCAGGTGCAGAGCCAGATGCCCATCGCCACTCAGGGCGCCGGCAACTACGACGTGATCTGGGTCTCCGATACCCAGGACGGTTTTGGCGAGTACCTGCTGTTCCGAAGCTACGATCCCAAGCCCGTTGTGGGCACCCAGGGTCTGCGGCCCGTGGCCTGGGACGATGCCTATACGGAGTATGGCGGCATGGCCTTCCAGCGCGCCGTCAACGACAAGGCGGACCGCAACGCGGTGGAGCGCGATTATACCGCCTGGCTGGCGGTCCGTGCCATCGGCGAGGCGGCCGTGCGCTCGGGCAAGACCAGCGTGAAGGATCTGCGCGACGTCATGCTGAGCGACGATTACAAGGTCGCCGGCTACAAGGGCGAGGCGATGAATTTCCGCTCCTGGAACCACCAGCTCCGCCAGCCGATCCTGCTGGCCGGCGGCCGCACCGTGGTCACCATCTCGCCCCAGGAAGGTTTCCTGCACCCGAAATACCTGACCGACACTCTTGGATACGACGAGCGCGAATCCCTATGTGAGTTCGACCAGAACTAGGGTTCCGCACGTATCTCGGGTATCAACTGGAACAACGTCGAAAAAGAATATCCGGAAAAGGACATCCGTAAGGGAGTGGAGATGAAACGCCTGATCACCGCAGCCGCTGCTGCCGCCCTATCGCTTGGCGTCGTGACGCCGGCTCTCGCAACGACCATTTTCGTTTCCAACGAAAAGGACAACACGGTCACCGTGGTCGATGCCGAGACTCTGAAGCCCATCGCGACCGTACCGACCCACCGCCGTCCCCGCGGCATCATCAAGAATCCGAAGAACGACGAGCTCTACGTGGCAGCCGGCGATGGCGACACGATCGATGTGATCGACGTCAAGTCGCTGAAGATCATCCACACCCTGAATTCCGGTCCGGATCCGGAGCTTATGGCCACCGATTCCTCGGGCAAGATCCTCTATATCGCCAACGAGGACGACTCGCTCGCCACCATCATGGACACCGAAACCGGCGAGGTGCTGGCCGAGGTTCCCGTAGGCGTGGAGCCTGAAGGCGTGGGCGTGAGCCCCGACGACAAATACACGGTCATCACCTCCGAAAGCACGTCGATGGCTCACGTCATCGACAATGCGACCAACGAGCTGATCGCCAACGTCCTCGTGGACACGCGTCCCCGCGAGGCCAAGTTCACCGACGACGGCAAGGAGGTCTGGGTCTCCTCGGAGGTCGGCGGCACCATCTCGGTGATCGACACATCCGACTGGACGATCAAGCACGTCATCCGCTTCGAGGTGGAGGGCGTACGCCCCGAGCTGCTCCAGCCCGTGGGCATGGATTTCGTGAAGGGCGGCAAGAAGATGTACGTGCTTCTGGGCCCGGCCAACCGCGTCGCCGTGGTGGATACCAAGACCTATGAGGTCGAGGACTATATCCTTGTGGGCCAGCGCCCCTGGCATGGAGAGCTGTCGCCCGACGGAAAGACCTATTACGTCGCCAACGGTCTGACCAACGATCTCACCGTCATCGACGTCGCGAGCCAGAAGCCGGTGAAGTCCGTGCCTGTCGGCCGGTTGCCCTGGGGCGTTGCCGTCTGGGATGGCAAGCCCACCGAAGAGGCTCTGAAGGCGAATCCGCCCCAGACCAAGTGATCGGAAAGAGCGGAAGCGGCCGCGCGCCGCTTCAACGGCTCTCGGAGCCTGGGAAAGCGCCCGTGGCCGCCGGATCGAAGGCGATCGACTTCACGATCCCATAGACCTTGCGGCCCGGCGCGAGCTTCAGCGCATCCACTGAATAACGGGTGAGGCGTGCGACCAGCGTCGCCTCTCCGCACGCGATGGTGATTTCTACGATTGCCCCGTGGGCGGTGCCGATCTCCTTCACCACCCCCGGCAGAACGTTGAGGGCGCTCAGCCCTTCCGGCCGCCGTGTGGCGATCATCACATCCCGCGCGCGGATCAAAGCACGGACCGGGGTTCCCTCGTTCTGAGCCAGGAGGGGAACGCGAAGCTCCCCCGCCTGCGTGCGCAAGGTCGTGAGCCCCACCGCCTCGTCATGCTTTGCGACAACTCCGTCCAGCACCGCCGCGGTGTCCCGCTCTTCCGCGAGGCCGAGATCGAGCCGGCTGAGCATGTCCTGGGCGCCGCCTTGACCGGTGACCCGGCCGTCTTCGACGAGCACCAGCGTGGTCGCGAGACGCGCGACCTCGGCCACGGAATGGCTGACATAGACGATCGGAACGCCCGCCTCGTCACGCAGCCGCTCCAGATAGGGCATCACCTCCTGCTTGCGCGCTTCGTCGAGAGAGGCGAGGGGCTCGTCCAGGAGCAGGAGGCGCGGATGGGCGAGGAGTGCCCGCCCGATGGCGACGCGCTGCTTCTCGCCCCCCGAAAGCGCCGTCACGCCACGCTGCAGCAGAGGCTCCAGGCCGAGCAGGGCACAGACCTCCTCCAAACCGGTCCGCGTCTCTCCACGGGCGAAGTATCGCCCATAGAGCAGGTTCTGCCGGACGCTGAGATGAGGAAATAGCCGCGCATCCTGGAAGACGTAGCCGATCCGCCTCTTATGGGGCGGAAGGCGGATCCCCTGCGCCGTATCGCTCAGGACCGCGCCGTCCACGACCACCCGTTCATGAGGCAGCCGCCGTAACCCGGCGATGATGTTGACGATGGTCGTCTTGCCGGCTCCGGAGCGGCCGAACAGAGCAGTCAGCCGCCCGTCGCTTCGGAAGGCCGCATCGAGCGCAAGATCGCCGATCCGGCCCCTTGCTTCGAAGTCGATGCTCATGGGGCTTTCACCCGCCGTCCGACCGCCCGCGCAACGACCTCGGAAAGCAGCAATGCGGTGATGGAGATCGCAGCGGAGATAAGCGTCAGGCGCAGCGCCGCTGCGTCGCCCCCGGGGACCTGGGTGAGCGTATAGATCAGCGTCGGAAGCGTCTGGGTCTCGCCCGGAATGTTGGAGACGAAGGTAATGGTTGCGCCGAATTCGCCCATGGCCCGGGCGAAGCACAGTATGGCGCCGGCGATGATGCCGGGCGCGATCAGCGGAAGGGTCACGGTGAGAAAGGCGAAGAGACGGTTGGCGCCCAGCGTGCCGGCGGCTTCCTCCAGCCCCCGGTCCATGGCCTCGGCGGAGAGCTGGATGGCGCGCACCATGAGGGGGAAGCCCATCACGCCGGCGGCGAGTGCAGCGCCGGTCCAGCGGAAGGCGAAGATCAGTCCCAGATTGTCGGCGAGCCAGGACCCGAGAGGCCCTTGCCGCCCGAACAGCAGCAGGAGCGCATAGCCGGTCACCACCGGCGGAAGCACGAGCGGCAGCAGCACCAGCGCGCCCAGCAGGAGACGGCCGGGGAACCGGCATCGGGACAGCAGCAGAGCGACAAGGACGGCAAGAGGCAGCGCCACGAGGGTGGCCCAGCTCGCCACCTTCAGGCTCAAGCCGATCGCGGTCAGCTCTTGAGGCGTGAGATCGAGCACGGCGGCACTCTATAGGATCGGCGGCGAAAAAACTGTCGTCCCGTCGTGGGCCTCATGGGGTGAGACCCTCGCTGCCCCCGGCGTCACCATGGAAAGGCGTCGGGCACAGTTCTGATCCTCGCTAGGAGCGCGCCATCGCCTTTAGATCGCCAAGCGATAGGATAGACGAGATGCCCCCTTCTCCAAGGACGAAGACCGGAGTGCTAGTTCGCGTCTTCGCGTCCGCCGCTCGGATCGCATTTCGCCGTGGTCGGAAGATATTCCGGGTCCTTGTGCTCGTCGCGCAGCAACTCGATGGCTTTCAGCGCGGGGCCCTCAAGGCCTTCGCCGCCGGTCTTGTCGAGATGCTCGATGATCTGCCGCCGCATGCGCGGATCCCAGAAAAGGCGCAGATGATCGGCGATCTCCTCGGCGGCATCCGCGTCGCGCTGATACTTGAAATAGTCTTTGATCTGGTTCGTCATGTAGACGAGGCGATCGACATGGCTATGCGACATCGCTTGTACGTTCCCCTTGGACGCGGTCCCGATGGGTGAACACCTCGAAACCGTCTTTTCTTGCAATCGCTATGAGGGTAATGCCCGCCGCTTCCGCCATGCGGATGGCGAGAGCCGTCGGAGCTGAAACGGCGGCGATGACCGGGGCGCCGATCGCGGCAGCCTTCTGCACCATCTCCACCGAAACCCGGCTGGTGAGCACGACGATACCGTCGGCCGCGTCGCGTCCCTGACGGAGCAGCGCGCCCGCAAGCTTGTCGAGCGCATTATGCCGCCCGACATCCTCGCGGACCGGCCCGATGCCGTCCTGAGCGCTCCAGAACCCGGCCGCATGCACGGCGCGCGTCTCGTGATTGAGGGTCTGATGCGGGCTCATCGCCTCCACGGCCTGCATGATCTGCTCGAAACTGTAGATGCGGCCCTTTCCGACGCGGGGAGGGGCCTTCAGCGCTTCCGTGAGGCTCTCGATGCCGCAGAGTCCGCAGCCCGTGGGCCCCACATGGCTGCGCCGGCGCTCGGCAAACCCGGTACCGGCGTCCGCGTGGAGCCACATGCGAAGCTCGATCGCCGGAATGCCGTCGACCGTGTCTTCGACCACTTCGAGTTGTTTGATGGCGTCCGGCTGAGCCACCCCTTCGGTGAAGCTCAAGCCGTACGCGAAATCCTCAAGGTCGGAGGGGGTCGCCATCATCACCGCATAGGTGGCGGTGTCGTAGGTGAAGGCGACAGCGGTTTCCTCGGGCACAGCGCGGGCTCCTTCGGAGGAGCCCGCCTGCCGCCAAACGCTGCGAGGAACCCTTGCGACCGGGGAGGCCACTTTCGAGGCCACTTGCCTACTCCGCTGCAATGACCTCAGGAGTGCCGGCGATCCGCCGCGATTTGCGGGTGAACTCGTCGTACTCCTCCTGCCACTCGCTCGGCCCATTGGACGGCATGACCTGCACCGCGGTCACCTTGTACTCGGGGCAGTTCGTCGCCCAATCAGAGAAGTCCGTGGTGACCACATTGGCCTGGGTCTTGGGGTGGTGGAAGGTCGTGTAGACCACGCCCGGAGCCATCCGCTCGGAGATCTTGGCCCGAAGCGTCGTGCCGCCGGAACGGCTCTGCAGCTTCACCCAGTCGAGATCGCGGATGCCGCGCTGCTCGGCGTCGTGCGGATGGATCTCCAGCACGTCCTCCTCATGCCATTCGGAGTTCGCCGTGCGGCGCGTCTGTGCGCCCACATTGTACTGGCTGAGGATACGGCCGGTCGTGAGCAGAAGCGGGAAGCGGGGGCCGCTCTTCTCGTCCGTCGGCACGTATTCCGTGATGACGAACTTGCCCTTGCCGCGCACGAACTCGTCCACATGCATGACCGGCGTGCCTTCCGGAGCCATCTCGTTGCAAGGCCACTGGATGGAGCCTTCCTTGTCCAGCTTGTCAAAGCTGACGCCCTCGAAGGTCGGGGTCAGAGCAGCGATCTCGTCCATGATCTCGGACGGGTGGCTGTAGTTCATGGGATAGCCCAGCGCGTTGGCGAGCAGTTGGGTGATCTCCCAATCCTCATAACCGTTCTTCGGCGCGATCACCTTGCGCACCGGCTGGATGCGCCGCTCCGCGTTGGTGAAGGTGCCGTTCTTCTCCAGGAACGTGGAGCCCGGCAGGAAGACATGGGCGTAGTTCGCCGTCTCGATCAGGAAGAGATCCTGCACGATGAGGCACTCGAGGGACGAAAGGCCGGCCACCATGTGCTTGGTGTCGGGGTCGGACTGAAGAATGTCCTCGCCCTGGACGTAGAGGCCCTTGAAGGTGCCCTCGACGGCCGCGTCCATCATGTTCGGAATGCGCAGGCCCGGCTCGTTGTCGACTGGACGTCCCCAAAGCTCCTCGAACAGCTCACGCACCTGGTCGTTCGACACGTGGCGATAGCCGGGAAGCTCGTGCGGGAAGGAGCCCATATCGCAGGAGCCCTGCACGTTGTTCTGGCCGCGCAGCGGGTTCACGCCCACGCCTTCGCGGCCGATATTGCCGGTGGCCATGGCGAGGTTGGCGATGGCCATCACCGTGGTGGAGCCCTGGCTGTGCTCCGTCACGCCCAGACCGTAGTAGATCGCGGCATTGCCGCCCGTCGCATAGAGGCGGGCCGCGCCGCGCAAGGTTTCTGCCGGGACGCCGGTATACTGCTCCATGTTCTCAGGGCTGTTGCGGTCCTCGGCCACGAAGCTGGCCCACTCCTGGAAGTCGTCCCAGTCGCAGCGCTCGCGGACGAAGCTCTCGTTCACCAGCCCCTCGGTCACGACCACATGGGCCATGGAGGTGAGCAGGGCGACGTTCGTGCCCGGCGTCAGCTGCAGGTGATGGTCGGCCTTCACGTGAGGCGACTCGACAAGATCGATCTTGCGCGGATCGGCGACGATCAGCTTGGCGCCATCGCGCAGGCGCTTCTTCATGCGCGAGCCGAACACCGGATGGCCGTCCGTCGGGTTGGCGCCGATCACCATGATCACGTCGGTATATTCGACCGAATCGAAATCCTGGGTGCCGGCAGAGGTGCCGAACGTGGTCTTTAGGCCGTAGCCGGTCGGCGAATGGCAGACACGGGCGCAGGTATCGACATTGTTGTTGCCGAAGGCCGCGCGCACCAGCTTCTGGACCAGGTAGGTCTCTTCGTTGGTGCAGCGGGAAGACGTAATGCCGCCCACGGCGCCCTTGCCGTACTTCTCCTGGATGCCCTTGAACTTGTTGGCGGCAAACTCGATCGCCTCCTCCCAGGAACACTCCTGCCAGGGATCGGTGACCTTTTCGCGGATCATCGGCTTGGTGATGCGGTCCTTATGGCTCGCATAGCCCCAGGCGAACCGGCCCTTCACGCAGGAATGCCCGCGGTTGGCCTTGCCGTCCTTATAGGGGAGCATACGAACGACTTCCTCGCCGCGCATCTCGGCCTTGAAGGCGCAGCCCACGCCGCAATAGGCGCAGGTGGTGACAACGGAATGCTCCGGCGTGCCGATGTCGATGACCGACTTCTCGTTGAGGGTCGCCGTCGGACAGGCCTGCACGCAGGCGCCGCAGGAGACGCACTCCGAATCCATGAAGGCCTCTTCCATGCTGGCCGAAACCCGGCTGTCGAAGCCGCGGCCCGCGATGGTGAGCGCGAACGTGCCCTGAACCTCCTCGCAGGCCCGCACGCAGCGCGAGCAGACGATGCACTTGGCAGGCTCGTAGGTGAAATAGGGGTTGGATTCGTCGACACCCGAATTGGGGTGCTTCTTGCCGTCGTAGCCGTAGCGGACGTCACGCAGGCCGACCGCGCCGGCCTGGTCCTGCAGCTCGCAATCGCCGTTGGCGGAGCACGTCAGGCAATCCAGCGGATGCTCGGAGATGTAGAGCTCCATCACGCCCTTGCGGAGGCGCTTCAGGCGGTCCGTCTGGGTATGGACGACCATGCCCGGCCCGACTTCGGTGGTGCAGGAGGCAGGCGTTCCCGCCTTGCCTTCGATCTCCACCAGACAGAGCCGGCAGGAGCCGAAGGAATCCAGCATGTCGGTGGCGCAGAGCTTGGGGATCTCGGTTCCCATCTCCATCGCCGCGCGCATGATGGAGGTGCCTGCCGGCACCGATACCTCGACGCCGTCGATCGTCAGCGTCACCATCTCTTCCGATTTCGAGCGGGGGGTGCCGTAATCGGTTTCCTGAATCAGCGACATGTGTGCGTCCTCACCTAAATCCCAAAAGTCTCATCTCAGTCGGGTTGTTCTCAAACTACTCCGCGGCTTCCAGGCGCGACGGATCGGCGCCGAAATCCTCCGGAAAATGTGTCAATGCGCTCATCACTGGATAGGGGGTAAACCCGCCAAGGGCGCAAAGTGATCCAAACTTCATCGTGTTGCAGAGGTCCTCCAGCACGATGAGGTTCGCGGCACGGTCTTCGTTGGCCACGATCTTGTCCATGAGCTCCATCCCGCGGGACGAGCCGATGCGGCAGGGCGTGCACTTGCCGCACGATTCCACGGCGCAGAACTCCATCGCGAAACGGGCCATCTTGGCCATGTCGACAGTGTCGTCGAAGACCACGACGCCGCCGTGACCGATGAGGCCGTCCTTCGCAGCGAAATCCTCATAGCCGAACGGCGTGTCGAACAGGGTAGGCGGGAAATAGGCGCCGAGCGGGCCGCCCACCTGAACCGCACGCACCGGCCGTCCGGACCGCGTGCCGCCGCCGATCTCGTTGACCAACTCGCCCAGGGTGACGCCGAAGGCCGTCTCGTACACGCCGCCGAACTTGACGTTGCCGGCGAGCTGGATCGGAAGGGTGCCGCGGGACTTGCCCTCGCCGAACTCCTGATAATACTCCGCGCCGTCGGCGAGGATGTGCGGGACAGCCCCCAGCGAAAGCACGTTGTTGATCACCGTCGGCTTGCCGAACAGGCCGATATGGGCCGGCAGCGGCGGCTTTGCGCGCACTTCGCCGCGCTTGCCTTCGAGGCTGTCCAGCAGCGAGGTCTCCTCGCCACAGACATAGGCACCGGCGCCGACGCGCACTTCCATATCGTAGGAGTAGGGCGAGCCCAGAATGTTATCGCCCAGCGTACCCTCTTCCCGCGCCTTCAGAATGGCCGCGTTCATGGCCTCAATGGCGTGGGGATATTCCGAACGGATGTAGATGTAGCCCTTGGTGGCACCCACCGCGATGCCGGCGATGGTCATGCCCTCGATGAGCATGAAGGGATCGCCCTCCATGAGCATGCGGTCGGCAAACGTGCCGCTATCGCCCTCATCCGCGTTGCAGACGATGTATTTCTGCGGAGCGGAGGCCTGGTTCACGGTCCGCCATTTGATGCCGGTGGGGAAGCCCGCACCGCCACGGCCGCGAAGCCCCGACTTGGTGACCGCCTCGACGATCTCTTCCGGGCCCATATCGATGGCCTTGCGCAGGCCCTCGTAGCCGCGCGTGGCCTTGTAGTCCTCGATCGAGCGGGGATCGACGATGCCGACCCGCGCGAAGGTGAGGCGGGTCTGGTTCTTGAAGAACGGAATCTCCTCGGTAAGACCGAGATTCAGC
Organism: Methyloligella halotolerans; assembly: GCF_001708935.1. Lineage (GTDB taxonomy): Bacteria > Pseudomonadota > Alphaproteobacteria > Rhizobiales > Methyloligellaceae > Methyloligella > Methyloligella halotolerans. Next base: position 77,394 of record NZ_MASI01000006.1, on the reverse strand, counting down.
TTGTGATCGCCGCCTTCGAGGAAATTGGCATCGAACAGCCCGTCGACATCGTCCAGCTGCACCGGGCCGTAGCCGATCCGGCCTTCCGGGCGCTCCACCTCGACCAGCGGCTCCAGCCAAAACATGCCGCGGGAACCGGGACGCACGATCTCGATATCGAGACCCTTCTCCTCGGCCGTGTCTGCGATCTTGCGGGCGATGTCTTCGGCGCCCAGCGCCAAAGCGCCCGCGTCACGGGAAATGAAAATACGCGTGCTCATCGTTCGGCCTCCGCGCAAAGCGCATCCGCCTTCTCTTCGTCGAGCAGGGCGTAGACTTTTTCATCAAGCATCGCGGTCGGCGAGCTATGGCACAGACCCAGGCAGTAGACGGCCTCGACCGTCACCCGGCGATCCGTGGTGGTGCCGCCGAGCTCGACGCCCAGCCGCTTTTCCATCCGGTCGGCGATCGCATCGCCACCGGCCGCTTGGCAGGATTCGGCGCGGCAGATCTTCAGGACCCGACGGCCCGGAACCTCTTTCCGGAAATCGTGATAAAACGTCACGGTGCCATGGACTTCGGCTCGTGACAGGTTCAAAGCCTCGGCGATCATCACCACGGCCGCGTCCGGGATATGCCCGAACGTCTCCTGCATGTCATGCAGGATGGGTAATGTCGCCCCTTCGCGCGCCTGATGCTTGGCGATTATTTCGGCGGCGCGGTCGGCTTCGAATGGCTCATAATTGTGCATGCCGCTGCTCCCTAGAACTCATCCAAAAGATGGCGATAAACCTCTTTAGAATCAACAAAGAGGCCCTATTGCCCGATAGGAAATCCCTATCGACGCTAGAGCAGCGGAACGTTTGGCGCGCGATTTTGATGAATCTCTAAGCAATTGAAAGTTAAGGCACAATCGCGCCCTTGCGACATCGTCGCCCGGCGCCTCCGGTCCCGCCAGACGCGTTCGCCGAGGAGGTGGTACCTCCAAATTTCTCAAGAATATTTTTTCGGCGGGGGCGGCTCAGGCCGAGTTCGCGCTCGGCAGCGGCGCCAGGTCGTTGAGCATCGGTGCCAATTGCTGCGCCTCCTGTACGAGCGCGTTAATGAGCGGCGTCATCGGATCGCGCTGCGGCACCACCAGACCGATGCTGTGGGTCACCTCCGGATCGACGATCGGGATGGCCTGCATGGTCGCCGTCAAACCCATGACCTGCGCCAATTTTGCGGGCATCACGCTGGCCCATTGACCGGTCCGCACATGGGCGAACAGCGCGACCATGGAATCCGATTCCAGGGTCGGCGCCGCCTGGGTGCCGGATGCGCCCAACAGCCCGTCGATGATTCGCCGATGCTGCATATCGGGCGTCAGCAGGCAGAGCGGGATCTGACTGGCTTCCTCCCAGGTGACCGACGAGCGGCCGGCGAGCGGGTGATCCGCCGCCAGCAACAGCCGGTAATGCTCGTCGTAGAGCGGCACGGTCTTCACCCGCCCGAGCGGCTCGTTGTCGAGATAGGTCAGGCCGGCATCGATCTCGAGATTCTCAAGCATCCCAAGCACTTCCATGGATGTGCGGGTGAGCACGGTGAAGCTCACATTCGGATGGCGCACCCGGTAGGGCGTGGTGATCATGGCCACCATGGCGAGGGCCGTGGGGATCGCCGCGATTCGGATATGACCGGATAGCCCGTGCTTCAGTGCCTCGATCTCCTGGCGCATGGCGCGGGTGTCGCCGACGATGCGCCGGGCCCAATCGAGCACGCGCTCGCCCTCGGGCGTGAGCCCCTGGAAGCGGGACCCGCGCTGTACCAGCAGGACCCCCAGCACCTCCTCGAGCTGCTTGATGCCCGCCGAGAGCGTCGGCTGGCTCACGCCGCAAGCTTCCGCCGCGCGGCCGAAATGCCGTTCCCTGGCCAGCGCGATGATGAATTCCAGTTTGTCGATCATGCCGCCTCGAAAGGCCTCCTCTTGCCGCATGCGCCGTCGGGCGCATTTGAATTCTGGGCTCTGCGGCCATCCCCTTCAATAGCCAAAGCATTTCCGCTAAAGCAGTGCCGTCACGAAGATTGCGACGAAGCCGCGGTTCCGAAGCGCAGCGGGGTGCTGCGAACGGCGGTTGTGTCGGCCGCAATATCAGAAAACCTATATCTGCTTCGCGCCGATGACGGTGAGCATGCGGCCGGAACAACCGGGCCGAACAAGAGGGCGGAAACGGAATGAGCTTGCAGGGAAACCAGGACGCGCCGGCGCGCGCCATCGTCGCCGATATCGGCGGCACCAACGCGCGCTTTGCCGTTGCCGATCTTGCCACGCTGGCACTTTCAGACTTCCAAAGCGTCTCCTGCGCCGAACATGCCAGCATCGTCGAAGCGGCCACTGCCTACGCGAAATCCCTCGCCAATCCGCCTGCCAAGGCTGCGTTCGCCATCGCGGCGCCCGTCACCGGCGATACCGTCGATTTCACCAACTCGCCTTGGAGCTTCGAGCGAAAGAGCCTCGCCAAGGCCATGGGCCTCGATGGGCTGCTGGTGCTGAACGACTTCCAGGCCCTCGCCATGTCGCTTCCCTACATCGCCGATGCCGACCTCACCCAGATCGGCGGCACCGCGCCGGTGGAGAAGGCGACCAAGCTCGTGCTCGGCCCCGGCACCGGTCTCGGCACTGCAGGTCTCGTCTGGTCGGAAGCCGGCTGGGTCGCCGTTCCGGGGGAAGGCGGCCACATCAATCTGGCGCCCGTCCATCTCGGTCACCTCTCGCTCCTGCAGCGTATGATGGGCGATCGCGAGCATCTTTCGGCCGAACGCGTCATTTCCGGTCTCGGCATCTGCGATCTCTATCGCTCCGTCGCCGCGGAGCACGGGCGCGAGGCCGAACCGCTGGAAGCGCGCGATATCGTGGAGCGCGCGACGGCGAAGACCGATGAAATCGCGGTCGAGACCCTTGAGCATTTCGTGGCCTGGCTCGGCAGCTTCGCCGGCGATGCGGCGCTCATGCTCGGGGCGCGCGGCGGCGTCTATCTGGGTGGCGGTATCCCCGTGCGCATCCTCGATATTCTGAAGGAGGGCGACTTCCGCCGTCATTTCGAGGCGAAGGGCCGAATGCGCGAAGCCTTCCTCGCCTCCATCCCGATCTATGTTATCGGGGCGGAAGCACCGGCGCTTCAGGGCGCCGCCGCCGCTCTCCGCGAGGCCGTCAGCCGAAACGACGACGATCTGATCGGGGTCGACTAGAGACGCTCAGCGCGTTTCGGCCACGGTCCTTGCCACCGAGGCCAGCACTGCTTCCCGCTTGGCGATCGGCATCTCAGTGTCGGTCAGATAGACAGCGATGAAGACCGGCTTGCCGTCAGGTGGCCACGCCACGCCGACATCGTTTGTCGAGCCTCGGGGGCCGGTGCCCGTCTTGTCGCCGACCTTCCAGTCCTTCGGTAATCCCGCCCGGATCCGATTGTCACCCGTGTGGTTGTCCACCAGCCAGGCGATCAGCTGCCGTCGCGAGGCGTCGGAGAGGGCGTCGGTGCGGACAAGCCGGTCGAGATTGTTCGCCATGGCGCGCGGCGATGTCGTATCCCGGGTATCGCCCGGCGGAACGTCGTTGAGCGCAAGCTCGTAGCGATCGAGCCGCGTAACCTCATCGCCGAGAGACCGCGCGAATTCTGTAACGGCCTCAGGTCCGCCAAGGCGTTTCAGAACGAGGTTGGCGGCGGGGTTGTCGCTCCAGGTCACGATGGCTTCGCACAACGCCTCGAGGGACATCTCCTCGCCGATATGCTTCTCGGTGACCGGCGCATATTCCAGCATGTCGGCCTTCGTGATCGGGATCTTCTCGTCGAGGGACGCCTTGCCCTCATCCACCCGTTTCAACACCGCGCCGGCGGCGAGATACTTGAACGTGCTGCACATCGGGAAGCGCTCGTCGCCCCGATAGGAACTGCGCTTGGCGGATCCGCTGTCGAACACCGCGACGCCCAGGCGCCCGTCGGTCGACGATTCCAGCTCGGCGAAGCGCTTGGCGAGCTCGTCATCTGCGGGGAGGGTGAAAGGGGCGGCTCGCAGGCTTCCGCTCAGGGCGAAAACGGAAAAGGCGGCGGCTCCTTGGACAAAGAGGCGGCGGGTGATCATGGTCCCGGCCTATCCGTCGCCTAAGGCGCAAATGGGGCGCGGCCTCGTTCTATGGGAAGAGAGAACCTGCAGGTCGAGAGGGCAGTGTCGCGATCGTCCGCGAACCGCGGTCGCTTTCTTCGCAGCCAAAGCGGGTGGCAAGGCCGCCCACCACGAAGGTTGGGAAGAGGGCGGCCTTGCCGGGGGATATTCCGGAAAATCAAGCCTCAGGCTGACGCTTCTGCCTCGACCTTGGCTTCGGTGCTCGGCTGCACCGGATAGGGCTCGTTGCATTTCTCGCCGGCCGCCCGCTGCTCTTCCAAGAGAGCCGAGAACTCGGGCAGCCCGAACGTCGTCATCACCTCGCCGCTCTCGTCGAGGATCTCGTAGACCACGTCCTTCACGTTGCGGTTGGAGAAGAAGACGATGACGTCCTCGTCGCCGCCTCCCTCGGTATGGGTTTCGCCTTGCCCGGCCGCCGCCACGTAGCTTCCCACGGGGCGGACCTCCTTGATCTCCCCGTTGGGGCGGTAGATGCGTAGCTCGCCCTGCAGCACCAGCGTGCGGTAGGGCACCATGTGATTGTGCATGGCGATCTTGGAGTTGGCGTCGAACTTGAACAGAAGATCGACGATGCCGTTCTCCGCGTCGACGTCGCAGACGTGATAGGCGATATGGTCGAACCCATCGATGGTCCGCCAATTGATGTTGCTGTCATCGAATGCCTTGCTCGCCATGGTTTCCTCCTTCGAGTCTCGGTTCCGGGAATTGCGTCCCGTTTCTGCCGCCGCGGAGCAGTTGTTTTTTCCCAATCTGCTATCGGCGGGCTCCGTCCAAGACGCTATCGTTTCTGCCTGGATGCGCTTGCCATTTGGTGCCAAAGCAGCGACCGATTGGAGGAAGCGATGCGGAGCTACGCGCTCACCAAGGCCAGCACGGTAGGACCGATCGCCGAGATCGTCGCGGCCTCGGGCGGCTCGATCGCGGACGTCTTCCGCAAGTCCGAGCTTCCCCTGACCCTGCTCGACCAGCCTCAGCGCCTCATCCTTCTTCGCGATCAGTTCCGGCTGCTGGAAACCGCTGCCCGCACCATCGGCGATCACGGTCTGGCTGTCCGCCTCTCGACGGAAGCAGGAGTGCCCGGCCTTGGCGCGTATGGCGCCCATCTCGTCACCCTGCCGACCCTGGGGGACGCGATAGGTGAAAGCAGCCGCAGCCTCGCGAGTCTGTTGCAGGGCGCCACCACCATCTCACTCACGGTGACTGGGCCCTGGGCCCGATGGACCTACAGCGTCACGGAGAATCTGGGTCTTGGTCAGCAGAAGAACGAGATGCTCGCCATCGGCTACATGCTGGCCCTGCTGCGCTATTTCGCAGGCAACAGCTTCACGCCGGATCGCGTCGAGATCGCAGGCCGGTTCGATGGCAGGCGTCAGATCGAAGATGTGGTGGCGAGCGATGTCACCAGCGGCGAGACGGCAGGCGTGGTGTTTCCGGCGGAGCTACTGGCGCTGCCGAACCCCCGACCGGCGAGCGGGCCGGAGCCGGATTATCCTGCCGTGCCGGCGGAGACCGAGCTCACCGAGGTGGTTCGGCATATCTTTCTGCTTCAGCTCGACCAGGGCGAAAGCGGCATCGACCATGTGGCGGCCCGGCTTGGTCTGTCGCGGCGAACCTTACAGCGGCGGCTGAGAGAGCAGGCCGTCAGCTTCGAAAGCCTGGCCGAGACCACGTTGCGCGATCAGGCCCGCGCGCTCCTGAAGGACAGGGATATGCCGATCACCGAGATCGCCCTGTCGCTGGGCTATTCGGATCCGGCCCATTTCACCCGCGCGTTCCGGCGCTGGACCGGCGAGACGCCGCTCGCATGGCGGCGGCGTCTGCCTCAGTGATGCAAGTCGTGAAGAGGGGGGACGGCCCCGGGCAGGCCTACTTGAACTCGACCTTGACGATCTCGTAGGACTTGCCGCCGCCGGGGGTGGAGACTTCCACCACGTCGCCCTTGTGCTTGTTCAGAAGCGCGCGCGCGATCGGAGAGCCGATCGAGATCTTGCCCTCTTTCACGTTGGCCTCGATCTCGCCGACGATGCGGTATTTCACCTTCTGCTCGGTGTCCTCGTCGATCAGCGTCACGGTCGCGCCGAACATCACCTGATTGCCGGAAAGCTTCGAGATGTCGATCACGTCGGCACGGGAGAGCTTGTCCTCCAGATCGGCGACGCGCGCCTCCGTCATGCCCTGCTGCTCTTTCGCTGCGTGATACTCCGCATTCTCGGACAGATCGCCATGCTCGCGCGCCTCGGCGATCGCCTTGATGATGCGCGGACGCTCGACTGTCTTGAGATGCTTGATCTCAGCCTCAAGCGCCGCATACCCCTCCGCGGTCATGGGCACTTTATCCATGGTCAATAGCTCCTCGGCAAAGTCCGGAATCGGCCGGACATCGAATGTCGAATTAAAGTCACAAAAGAAACCCGTCGCCAAGAACGCGGCGTGAAGCGGCTCAAACAAAATCGAGAAATGCGGCAGCCGTCAGGACTGCGCGGCGGTGAAGCTTTGCAACGGCGCCACCTCCAGGCTGCGGCCCGCAGCGCCTTGATCGCTTCGGTCGCGGCGAGAGCGCCGGCAAGCGTTGTATAGTAGGGAATATGGTAGAGCAAGGCCGTCCGGCGGATCGAGAAGCTGTCGGCCAGGGCCTTCATCCCCTCAGTAGTGTTGAATACCATGTCCACCTCGCCGTTGGCGATGGCGTCCACGATGTGGGGCCGGCCTTCGAGCACCTTGTTCACCCGCTCGCAAGGGATGCCTTGCTCGTCGAGAAAGCGGCGGGTGCCCCGGGTGGCCAGGAGCCGGAAGCCCATATCGACCAGTTCCCGTGCCGGCGCCACCATGCCAGCCTTGTCCGCGTCCTTCACGGATAGGAAGACGGTGCCCGATAGGGGCAGCTTGCTGCCGCCGCCGAGCTGGCTCTTGGCGAAGGCGATGCCGTAATCCCGGTCGATGCCCATCACTTCGCCGGTGGAACGCATCTCTGGCCCCAACACCGGGTCGACCCCGGGGAAGCGGGCGAACGGGAAGACCGCTTCCTTCACCGCGATATGGTCGAGCTTGCGCTTCGCGAGATCGAACTCGGAAAGCTTCTTGCCGGACATGACCTGGGCCGCGATGGCGGCGATCGGCCGGCCGATCACCTTGGCCACGAAGGGCACGGTGCGGCTCGCCCGAGGATTCACCTCCAGGATGTAGATCTCGCCGTCCTGGATGGCGTACTGCACGTTCATCAGTCCGACGACCTGAAGCGCCTTCGCCAGCTGCCTGGTCTGCGTCTCAATCTCCGCGATCGTCTCGTCGGAAAGAGAGTGGGGCGGCAGCGAGCACGCGCTGTCGCCGGAATGGACGCCGGCCTGCTCGATATGCTCCATCACGCCACAGATGAAGACGTCCTCTCCATCGCAGAGGGCATCGACATCCACCTCGATGGCGTCGCGCAGATAGCTGTCGATCAGCACCGGGCTCTTGCCGGAGACCACCACGGCTTGGGAGATATAGCGCTCCAGCTGGGCCTCCTCGAAGACGATCTCCATGGCGCGCCCGCCCAGCACATAGGACGGCCGGACGATCAGCGGAAAGCCGATCGACTTGGCGATCTCCATAGCCTCCTGCTGGGAACGGGCGATGCCGTTCACCGGCTGGCGGAGGCCGAGCTTCTCGATAAGCGCCTTGAACCGGTCGCGATCCTCGGCGAGGTCGATGGCGTCCGGCGCGGTGCCGAGGATCGGCACGTCGGCCGCTTCGAGCGCGGCCGCGAGCTTCAGGGGCGTCTGCCCGCCGAACTGCACGATGACGCCTTTGACCGTGCCGTTCTCCTGCTCCTTGCGGATGATCTCGATCACGTCCTCTTCCGTCAGCGGCTCGAAATACAGCCGGTCCGAGGTGTCGTAATCGGTGGAGACCGTCTCGGGATTGCAGTTGACCATGATGGTCTCGTAGCCGTTCGCCGAGAGCGAGAAGGCCGCGTGGCAGCAACAATAGTCGAACTCGATACCCTGGCCGATCCGGTTGGGTCCCCCGCCCAGGATGATGATCTTTTCCTTGTCGGACGGCCGCGCTTCGCAGGCCGGCTCGCCGGCGAAATCGCCCTCGTAGGTCGAGTACATATAGGCGGTGGGAGAGGCGAACTCTGCCGCGCAGGTGTCGATGCGCTTATAGACAGGGTGCACGTCCAGGTCGCGCCGGTGCTTGGAGACCTCTTCGACGGGCCGGCCGCACAGGGTGGCCAGCCGCTCGTCGGAGAAGCCCATGGCTTTCAACTTGCGCATCTGCGCGCCGTTTTCCGGCAGGCCGTGGACCCGGACCCGTTCCTCCCAGTGAAGGATGTCCTGGATCTGGCCCAGGAACCACGGGTCGATCTTGCAGAACTCGTAGACCAGCTCCTGGTCGAAGCCGAGCCGCATGGCTTGGGCGACCTTGAGCAGCCGGTCCGGCGTGGGCGTGCCGAGCGCCGCCCGGATCACGTTGCTGTCGTCCCCCTGGCCGAGCCCCTCGAAGTGATACTCGTCCAGGCCGGTCAGGCCCGTCTCCATGGAACGGAGCGCCTTTTGCAGGCTTTCCGGGAAGCTGCGGCCGATGGCCATGGCCTCGCCCACCGACTTCATGGAGGTGGTGAGCACCGGATCGGAGCCGGGAAACTTCTCGAACGCGAAGCGCGGGATCTTGGTGACCACGTAATCGATGGTCGGTTCGAACGAGGCCGGCGTGGCGCCGCCCGTAATGTCGTTGGCCAGCTCGTCCAGCGTGTAGCCGACCGCGAGCTTGGCCGCGACCTTGGCGATCGGGAAGCCGGTTGCCTTCGACGCCAGCGCCGACGATCGCGACACCCGCGGGTTCATCTCGATGATGATCAGGCGGCCGTCTTCGGGATTCACGGCGAACTGAACGTTCGAGCCGCCAGTCTCAACGCCGATCTCACGCAGCACCGCCAGGGAGGCGTTCCGCATGATCTGATATTCGCGGTCCGTGAGCGTCAGGGCAGGGGCGACCGTGATGGAATCGCCCGTATGCACGCCCATCGGATCGATATTCTCGATGGAGCAGATGATGATGCAGTTGTCGTCCTTATCCCGGACGACCTCCATCTCGTACTCCTTCCAGCCGAGCACCGATTCCTCGATCAGCACTTCGGAGGTCGGCGAGGCGTCGAGCCCGCGCTCCACGATCTCGATAAATTCGTCGCGGTTATAGGCGATGCCGCCGCCCGTGCCGCCGAGGGTGAAGGATGGCCGGATGATCGCCGGCAGACCGATTTCGGAGAGCGCCTCAAGCGCCTCGATCATGCCCTTGTCGCGATAGCGTCGTTTGCGCTCGCTTTCGCCTTGCGCCCAATCCTTCTCGAGCGCCTCGAGCGCCTGCTCCTTCTCCTCCTCGCTCATCCCGGAGGCGGCGATCTTGTCGAGCTCTGCCTGGCGCTTCTGCTTGTCGGCGCGCTTCAGATCCGTGGCCGTCGCCAGCAGCGAGCGAGGCGATTGCAGCCCGATCCGGTTCATCGCCTCGCGAAAAAGCTCCCGGTCTTCGGCCTTGTCGATCGCCTCGGCGTTCGCGCCGATCATCTCGACGCCGTACTTCGCCAGCACGCCGGAGTTCTGCAGCGACAGCGCCGTGTTGAGCGCGGTCTGCCCGCCCATGGTCGGGAGCAGCGCGTCGGGGCGCTCCTTCTCGATGATCTTGGCGACGAAGGCCGGCGTAATCGGCTCCACATAGGTCGCGTCCGACACGTCCGGATCGGTCATGATGGTGGCCGGGTTGGAATTCACCAGGATGACGCGATAGCCCTCTTCCTTCAGGGCCTTGCAGGCTTGGGTGCCGGAATAGTCGAACTCGCAAGCCTGGCCGATGACGATGGGCCCAGCCCCGATGACCAGGATGGACTTTATGTCTTCGCGTTTGGGCATAAGGCTTTAAGCGTGCTGGTTTTGGCCAGCTCTTGGGGCGCCGGGGCGCTGCGAGCCGGATGTGGCAGCCTTTTGAATGAGGGCTAGGAGCGCTCTTTAGACCAGATTCAATCTGGGGGGAAGGATCGAAGGCGCCGCATCCCCGGAAATAACCGCCTGTGGAAATGAGAGACACCCGGAAACCTTGGCAACACTGCGGTGTTAAGCCTTCGCCACATGTTCGCAAGACAAGACAAAACACCCTTCTGGCTCGAGCTTTTGATGCTCGTCGGCGCCGTCACGCTGGTGAACCAGGTGAGCCGGATCGCTGGTCTCGGCGCGCCACCGAAAAGGACTGCCCTCCGCCGGCAAGCCGCCCCCGAGCCTGAAAATTCCGAACGCGGCGCTGCGGTGGAGGAAGACGAGGAGGGGGCCTTCCTGACCAGACCGTCGGAAGAGCCCGAACACGTTCATGCGTCCCGCGCCCAGGAGAAGAACCGTGGCCGCAGAGCACGCAGCCCGTTTCACATGCCCTGGCAGGGCTGGAAGGACGTCTTCTGGCGGGTGAAGGATCAGATCGGCAACGATCGCGTCATGGCCGTCGCTGCCGGCGTGGTGTTCTACATGCTTCTGGCGCTCTTCCCGGCCATCACCGCCCTCGTCTCGATCTACGGCCTGACAGCCAGTGCTTCTGCCATCGCCGATCACCTCAACATGATCTCCGCCGTCATGCCGTCCGGCGGCGTCGAGATCATCCAGGATCAGATCGATCGCATCACGGACAGCAAGGAAGCGAGCCTCAGCTTTGGCTTCGCAATCGGTCTTGCGTTGGCGCTGTGGAGCTCCAACGCCGGAATCAAGGCCGTCATGGATGCGCTCAACGTCGTCTACGACGAGAAGGAGAAGCGCGGCTTCATCCGCCTGAATCTGATTTCGATGGCCTTCACCCTCGGCGGGCTGATCTTCATCATCATCGCCATCAACGCCATCGTCGTGCTGCCTCTGGTGCTGTCCTGGGTGGGCATCGAGAGCTACGCCGGCCACCTGATCTCCATTCTCCGCTGGCCCGCTCTGGTCCTGATCGTGCTGACGTGGCTGAGCCTACTCTACCGCTTCGGTCCTTCCCGCGAGGCGCCCCAATGGCGCTGGCTCAGCGTCGGCAGCCTCTTCGCCTCGGTCACGTGGCTGGTCGGCTCGGCGCTGTTCTCCTGGTACCTGTCCAACTTCGCGAACTACGACAAGACCTACGGTTCTCTGGGCGCCGCCATCGGCCTGATGATGTGGCTATGGCTGTCCATCATCATCATTCTGCTGGGTGCGGAGATAAATGCCGAGCTGGAGCACCAGACGTCCAGGGACACGACCACCCGGCCGAAGCAGCCGCTGGGCAAGCGCGGCGCCGTCATGGCCGACACGGTGGGCGCGAGCGCCGAGGAGAGCTAGCTACTCCTCCTTCACCCCGTCCATCATCTCGACGAAGCGCGTGAAGAGGTAATGGCTGTCCTGGGGCCCGGGGGAGGCTTCGGGGTGGTACTGGACGGAAAACACCGGCCGGCCCTTCAACTTCAGCCCGCAATTGGAGCCGTCGAAGAGCGAGATATGGGTCTCTTCGATCTCGTCGGAAAAGCTCTCCCGGTCCACGGTGAAGCCGTGATTCATCGACGTGATCTCGACCTTTCCCGTCAGGTGATCCTTCACCGGATGGTTCGCTCCGTGATGGCCCTGGCGCATGTGGGACGTCGTCCCGCCGAGGGCCAGCCCCAGCATCTGATGGCCGAGGCAGATGCCGAAGACCGGCTTGCCGCTATCCACCAGCTTCTTGATCTCCGGCACGGCGTATTCGCCGGTCGCGGCCGGATCGCCGGGCCCGTTCGACAGGAACACACCGTCGGGATTGCGCTCCAGGATCTCTTCGGCGCTCGTGTTCGCGGAGACCACGGTCACCTTGCAGCCCGCAGCCGTCAGCTCCCGAAGGATGTTCCGCTTCAGCCCGTAATCGATGGCGACCACGTGATGGCGCGGAGCCTCTTTCCTTGAGAAACCCTCGTTCCACTCCCAAGCGCCTTCGTCCCAGGAGTAGGTCTGAGCGGTCGTCACCTCCTTGGCGAGATCGAGCCCCACCATGCCGCCCCATTCCGCAGCTTGCGCCTTCAAAGCGCCGCGATCGAAATTGCCGTCGGGTGCGTGTGCGATCACGGCATTGGGCATGCCCTTCTCGCGGGTCAGCGCGGTTAGGGCGCGTGTGTCCACGCCTGTGATGGCAATGATGCCGCGCGCCTTCAGCCACTCGTCGAAATGCTGCGCGGACCGATAGTTCGAAGGTTCGGTGATCGGCGCACGCAGAACGCAGCCTCGCACGCCGGAGGACGCCGCGAGGTTCGCGGTCTCGATATCTTCGGGGTTCGCTCCGACATTGCCGATATGGGGAAAGGTGAAGGTGATTATCTGCCCGGCATAGGACGGGTCGGTCAGGATCTCCTGATACCCCGTCATCGCCGTGTTGAAGCAGACCTCTCCGACGGCCACGCCCGTGGCACCGGCGCCCATCCCTTCGATCACCGTTCCGTCCGCCAGAACCAGAAGCGCGGTCGGCCCCTGATCGTCCCAGCCGGAAACGGCGGAGGGCGCGCCTGCGTCCCTCGCTTTGCTCTCGATATCGCTCATGGAATGTCGACTCTCATCCGTACAAGTCTTGAGGGGAGAAATCGGCCATGCGGCGCTCCGGTGCAAGCCCCGAATCTCCTGCGGCGTAGACCCCGGCGGACCCAACAACATTGGCTAGGCGTCAGGCCAGCGCGCATGCACCAAAATAACGCAATGATTCCAGTAGGTTGAAGCGGCAAAAGAAGTTGCGCCAGATTCCCGCGTCAGATAGCCTCTGGCATATCTTTCCCCAAGCCCCTGGCCATACCGATGCGCGACGAGATCAATTTCGCCCTGAAAGACGCCCTCAAGGCGCAAGACAAGCGGCGCCTCTCGACGCTGAGAATGGTCTCTGCCGCCGTCAAGGATAGGGACATCGCCGCCCGCGGCGAAGGGAAGGAGCAGGCCACCGACGCCGAGATCCTCGCAACCCTGACGAAGATGGTGAAGCAGCGCGAGGAGTCGCGAAAGGTCTACGCCGACGCGGGCCGCGACGAACTTGCCGCCCAGGAAGCGGAGGAGGTCGAGATCATCTCCGAGTTTCTGCCCAAGCAGCTTTCCGATGCGGAGATGGAAAAGGCCGTCGACGAGGCCATCGCCGCCACAGGCGCGGGCTCCATCAAGGACATGGGCAAGGTGATGGGCGAGCTCAAAGGCAAATACGCCGGCCAGATGGATTTCGCTAAAGCCGGCGCTACGGTGAAGGCGAAGCTGGGCTAACCCGACGCAGACCGTGGTCGAGAACACCGACAACGAGACCTCGGACCGCAGCCGCCTTTGGCTGCTCGCGCTGCCGGTGATCTACACGCTGGCGGGACCGCTGGTTCTCAGCATCTTCGCCGCCGTGCTCTTCGTCCTGTATCAGATTTGGCTGGGAGCAACCTCGGCTCCCGCGCCCGAAATGGAGCCTGAGCTTGTGCTTCACGGGCTGCTGGTCGGCATGCCGGAAGTCTATTACCTGATGGAACCCTGGCTCTTCCCGGTCACCGGAACCGTCTTGGCGCTGGCGATCCTCGCCATGGGCCGGGCGTCGAAACCTCTAGCGCTATCGATAATTGCCATCGTTCCGTTGGCCGGGCTCTTCGGATTGCCGGCGCTGGGAGCCGGCGGAGACGAGCGTTCGTTGCTGGCACCCGCGGTGCTGGCTTTACTCGCGTTCTTGTCCATGACGGTTCTGTGGGAGCTTTGGCGGCGATGGCCGGCGACCACCCTCGTCGTCAGCGTCCTGGCAGCGGGGCTGGTCTTCACCAATCTATGGCTCTCGGGCCGGGCCGACGTCTGGCTGTTCATGATGACGACGTAGGGTCATTCCCTGCAGCGCGGAGACTCCTCAATGCCCGGTATGCAGCCGGTTCGCTGAATAGACCCCGATCAAAACCAGGATGACGCCCAACCCGACCGCGAGCGGGTCGTGGGGCCAGCGGGCGATGATGAGGATCCCGATCAGCACGGGCAGGAGCGCGAATGCGAAGTCCGCAGCGGAGAGGGCGCGGGGCGCCTTCCAAAGAAGATATCCGATCAGGGCGATCGCAAGGGCGGTGATGACGATGGCGGCTATAAGCATGGCGAATGACAATTCGAAGCGCGGTGCGCGCGCCGTTGAAATCGTGCGACGGGATTTATGATAGCGGGCACAAAAAATCCCGTTCATTTTTTGGTAATCCGCAGATGTTTGGCGGCGTAATTCCCAACCCCCGCCACACATTCATGCTCTGTTCTGCCGGTGAATATCGGTGAGAAGACGCGCTAACCCATAGGTTTCCGCGCTTCTAGCCTGTTAGCTGGCGAAAAGAGGCCGAATCAGGAACATGCGTTTTACCGATTCTTTTCTGGACGAGATCCGCGCCCGGCTGCCTGTTTCGCAGGTGGTGGGACGGCGCGTGAACTTGAAAAGACGCGGCCGCGAATTTGTCGGCCTCAGCCCGTTTAACAAGGAGAAGACGCCCTCTTTCACGGTGAACGACCAGAAGGGGTTCTATCACTGCTTCTCGTCCGGCAATCACGGCGACATCTTCCGATTCGTCATGGAGACCGAGGGGCTGAGCTTCCCGGAAGCGGTCGAGCGCCTGGCTGGCGAGGCGGGCGTCGCCATGCCGAAGCCGGACCCCCAATACGAGAAGGCGGAGAAGGAGCGGCTGTCCCTCATCGATGCCATGGAGGCGGCGGCAAGCCTGTTCGAGAAGCAGTTCGTTCAATCCGACGGCCGACATGCTCGGAACTACGCCAAGGGTCGCGGTCTCTCGGACCGGACGATCCAGGACTATCGTATCGGCTATGCCCCGCCTCCCGCGACTTCCTGAAGAACGCGCTCATCGGCAAGGGCTTCACCGAGGCCCAGCTTTTGGAAGCCGGGCTTCTCATCAAACCCGAAGACGGCCGGGCCTCCTACGATCGCTTCCGCAACCGGCTGATGATCCCCATCCCCGATTCCCGCGGCCGGGTCATCGCCTTCGGCGCCCGTACCTTGGAGGAGGGTGGCCAGCCGAAATATCTGAATTCCCCGGAGACGAAGCTCTTCGACAAGGGCTCGAGCGTCTTCAATTTCGCCCGCGCCCGAGGGCCGGCCCACGACAAGCGCGAGATCATCGTCGTTGAGGGCTATATGGATGCCATCGCCCTCGACCAGGCGGGCTTCCCGAACGTCGTCGCGACTCTCGGCACCGCCTTCACCGAGCGCCAGATGCAGCTCCTGTGGCAACTCGCGCCGGAGCCTGTGATCTGCTTCGACGGCGACCAGGCGGGCGAGGGCGCTGCCGCCCGGGCCATCGACCGCATGCTGCCGGCCCTGAAGGAAGGGCACTCCTTCCGGTTCGCCTTCCTTCCCGAGGGCAACGATCCCGACGATCTGGTGAAGGCGGAAGGGCCTGAAGCCTTCGCGTCGTGCCTTGCCGACGCCAAGCCACTGATCGAGATCGTCTGGCACCGTGAGATCTCCGCCCAGCCTCTCGACACGCCGGAACGCAAGGCAGCCCTGGAAGCGCGGTTGGAGCGCCTTTTGGAGAGCATCGGTAATGGCCGGGTTCGCGAGCATTATCGCCGAGAGATCAAGGGGCGTCTGGCCCAGCTTTGGGCCGTGCAGCGCCCACAGAATCCACGCTTCGACGATCGCGCGGCGCCGCGGGGCAGAGCGCCGGCCCGCACCGGCTTCGGCCGCGCCCCCCGGGCGCTGCCCGACCAGGTGCGCCGAATCCGCGACCTGCCGACCTCACCACGCGGCTTTGCCATCACCATCATCTTATCCCTGCTCAACCATCCCTGGCTGCTGGAGCGGTTCGGGGAGGAGATCGCGGCGCTCGAGCTTCGGGCGGCGCCCTTCGCTGCCCTTCTGGACGAGCTGGCTGAGATCATCCTGACGGAGCCCGAGGTGACGCCGGACGGGCTGGCCGATGCCTTGCGGGACAGCCGCCATGCCAAGCTCTTCGACCGCATCGCAAAGGAGAGCGCCTTCAGCCGCATCAGCTTCTTGCAGCCCGGCACCCCGGATGAGGAGGTCGAAGAGCAGTTCCGCGATCTTCTGTTTCGCTGGCGAGCGCTGCCGACCCTCAAGCGGGAGCTGCTCGAGATTGCGCCGTATCTCTCCGAAGCCAGCGACGCGGAGTTCGAGCAGTTCGTCATGCTTCAGGAACAGGTGGCCAACGATGGCGTCGCCGAAGCTCACGAGGATGCCGGCGACCGGGAGGCGAAGGAGCGCCTCGCCGAGACGATCGCCAGGGTGCGCAGGGAGCGCATTGGTCTCAATCGCGGTCGAAGGACGTGAACACCGGCTCCGAGCCCGCCTCCGGCGATCTCCGGCGGCGGCAGCGACGTGGCAAGAAAGCCGGGTTAAGCCGATGAAATCCTTTGGGGCGAGACGAACCGGCGAGGGGGATCGGCAACAGGTTGCGACTTTCGCGTTTGCGGCCTTGACTCTGCCCCTTTCCCTCGCCAATTGCATAGCTGAGAATCGCCAGGGAAACCGATTGGGGTAGAAATTGGCGAGGTGATCCCTGGCCTCGAGCTGCTCGACGCGGCTCATCGCGACTGAGTTTTGCATCCCGTTACGGCGTTTTCGAAGCTGAGCTCCCGCCTCGGGCGGCGAGGCGGAATCACTGGGGGATCGCCGTTGCGAACGCCGGTTAACCGCAGGACCGGGCCGGTTTCGGAAAAAAAGCCCCTGGCCGCTCGCCATGCTTAATTGCCGGTTAACGCGAAGCGGTTAGGCGAGGCATCTTGCCGGTGGAAAAAGCCGGTTGGGTCCGATGAGCGATAGCACGCTCAGGACCGCGACAGACACAACCGGGCACGCGCGCACCCGGCGCTTTGGAGTTATTGAATGGCAACCAAGACAGCTGAAGCCCAGACCCAGGACCAAACCGCAGGGGAAGGGCAGGACGGTCCCGTCCTCGATATGTCCGATGCCGCGGTCAAGAAGCTGATCAAGACCGCCAAGCA
The DNA here is from genome assembly GCF_001708935.1 of Methyloligella halotolerans. GTDB lineage: Bacteria > Pseudomonadota > Alphaproteobacteria > Rhizobiales > Methyloligellaceae > Methyloligella > Methyloligella halotolerans. The sequence continues at coordinate 60,316 of NZ_MASI01000006.1, read as the reverse complement.
ACGCGGTTTCGTGACTTATGACGAACTGAACGAGGTTCTCCCCTCGGAGGAGGTCTCGTCCGAGCAGATCGAGGATACCATGTCGATGCTGTCCGACATGGGGATCAACGTGATCGATTCCGACGAGGCCGAGGAGCAGGAGGCCGAAGGCGAAGGCGGCGGCGCCGTTGCCAAGGTCCAGGCCGTCACCAAATCCGAGCGCACCACCGAGCCGGCAGACCGCACCGACGACCCTGTGCGTATGTATCTGCGCGAGATGGGCTCCGTGGAGCTGCTCTCTCGCGAGGGCGAGATCGCCATCGCCAAGCGCATCGAGGCCGGCCGCGAAGCGATGATCGCCGGTCTTTGCGAAAGCCCGCTCACCTTCCAGGCCATCATCATCTGGCGCGACGAGCTGAACGAGGGAAAGATTCTGCTCCGCGACATCATTGATCTTGAGGCCACCTATGCCGGCCCCGATGCCAAGCCGACCCCGGCGGGCGAGGGAGAAGGCGAGGAAGGCGAGTCTGAAGAGACCGAGGCCAAGAAATCCGGCGAAGCGTCTGGCGAGCGCTCCGACGATGACGAGAGCGAGGAGTCCGACTCCGATTCGGAGAGCGATTCCGACGATTACGACGACGAGGACGACATGGAGAACAACATGTCCCTCGCCGCCATGGAAGCCGAGTTGAAACCCAAGGTGGTCGAGACCTTCGATACCGTCGCCACCAACTACAAGAAGCTTCGCAAGCTTCAGGACCAGCTCGTCGAGAAGGCGATGAAGAACGAGCAGCTCTCCTCGTCCCAGGAGAAGCGCTACAAGTCTCTGAAGGACGAGATCGTCACCGAGATCAAGTCGCTTTCGCTCAACGCCAACCGCATCGAGAGCCTCGTCGAGACCCTCTACGAGATCAACAAGAAGCTCATGGGATATGAAGGCCGCTTGCTGCGCCTTGCCGAGAGCTATCGCGTCGACCGCGGCGACTTCCTCGAGGAGTATCGCGGAAACGAGTTGGACCCCAACTGGCTCCGACGGGTGGGCCGCCTGAAGAAGCGCGGCTGGACCGATTTCGTGCGCGACGAGAAGGGGCTCATCAAGGATATCCGTACCGAGATCCAGAATCTCGCCGCGGAGACAGGGCTTCAGATCGGCGAGTTCCGCCGCATCGTCTCCATCGTGCAGAAGGGCGAGCGCGAGGCGCGCATCGCCAAGAAGGAGATGGTCGAGGCGAACCTGCGCCTGGTGATCTCCATCGCCAAGAAATACACCAACCGCGGTCTGCAATTCCTTGATTTGATTCAGGAAGGCAATATCGGCCTGATGAAGGCGGTCGATAAGTTCGAATACCGCCGCGGCTACAAGTTCTCCACCTACGCCACCTGGTGGATTCGTCAGGCCATAACCCGCTCCATCGCCGACCAGGCTCGTACCATCCGCATTCCGGTGCATATGATCGAGACGATCAACAAGATCGTCCGCACCTCGCGCCAGATGCTGCACGAGATCGGCCGCGAGCCGACCCCGGAGGAGCTGGCCGAGAAGCTCGCCATGCCCCTGGAGAAGGTGCGCAAGGTGCTCAAGATCGCCAAGGAGCCGATCTCCCTGGAGACGCCCATCGGCGACGAGGAAGACAGCTATCTCGGCGATTTCATCGAGGACAAGAACGCGGTGCTGCCCATCGACGCCGCCATTCAGTCCAACCTGCGCGAGACCACGACCCGCGTGCTGGCATCGCTGACGCCGCGCGAGGAGCGCGTGCTCCGCATGCGCTTCGGCATCGGCATGAACACCGACCACACCCTGGAAGAGGTCGGCCAGCAGTTCTCGGTCACGCGCGAGCGTATCCGCCAGATCGAGGCCAAAGCGCTCCGCAAGCTGAAGCACCCGAGCCGCTCGCGGAAGCTGCGCTCCTTCCTGGATAACTAGGCGGGGCTGCGAGTCGGGGTAATGAAACAATCGCCGGGTTCGTCCCGGCGATTTTTTTATGGGGGGTGGCGTTGAGCGACAGACGCGAGAAGCTGGTCGCAAAGAGCGGTGCCACTCAATGGCCGGTTCTCCGGCGGTTCATCGTTGCCGAACGGCGCTTCGGAAACCGGATGGCGAAGCGGCGGAGCACCGCCGTGCTCTATGAGTTTCTACGGTTTGGTATGAAGCAGGCCTGGGCCTGCCTGTTCGGCGGAATCATGGTGTTCCTGATCGTCGCCACCTTCCTCTATTACCCGCGCGCGCCGCGCTCCACCGCTACGACTTTCTTTTCCTGGCGGCCTTGTCGGTCCAGGTCCTGCTGCTGATCTTTCGCCTCGAGACCCTCGAAGAGGCGAAGGTGATCTTCTCCTATCACGTGGTCGGAACCGTGATGGAGATCTTCAAAACCTCGGTTGGGTCGTGGGTCTATCCCGAAGCCGCCATCTTCGCCATCGCCGGTGTGCCGCTCTTCTCAGGTTTCATGTATTCCTGCATTGGCAGCTATCTCTGTCGTGCCTGGTCGCTGTTTCATTTCGAGTTCGCTGCTCATCCGGCCATGATCTGGATGGCGGTTCTGAGCGTGGCGATCTACGTCAATTTCTTCACGCACCATTACATCTACGACTTTCGATGGGTGCTGTTCGCCGCCGCAATCATGCTGCTGCTTCGCACGCGGATCTATTTCACCAATTGGCGTGTGCCCCGTTACATGCCGCTTTTGCTTGGTGTGCTGTTGGTCACGCTGTTCATCTGGATTGCGGAAAACATCGGGACCTACACCAAAACGTGGCTCTATCCGGGTCAGCGTGAGGGGTGGGAATTGGTCAGCATGGGTAAGTTCGGCTCGTGGTTTCTACTGCTGATCATCAGCTACACGCTGGTTGCGTTGATCAAGAAGCCGGCGGAACCAAAACTCGCAGATGAGGGCGTCGCCCTCGCGCAAATTCGATGAACGCGCCGAGGACACGACGCTTGCGCGTGATCTATGTGGTCGCGTTTCTTTGCACCATAGCGGCGGGGTTGCTATGGCGCCGGCCAGAGCTGGGATTTCCGCCGCTCGCTGCGAAGTATGGCGGCTCCATGTTGTGGGGTGCATGGTATTCTTTGCTTTGGCGGCGCTATTGCCTTCTGTAAGGCTCGTGGTCGTGTCGGTTCTAGCGGCAATCGGTGCTGCTGGCGTCGAGTTCAGTCAGGCCGTCCACATCGAATGGTTCGACGAAATTCGCAGCCACGCACTGGGGCAGCTTGTGTTCGGCAGCACATTCACCTGGTGGGATATCGTGGCGTACTGGGCCGGCATCGCGTTGGCCCTCGCGGGAGCGGCCTCCGTCCACCGATTACGTCCGAACCTTGCAGGTACTGACGAGCCTCCCGGCACTTTCAGGTGAGCTTTTGTCAGGCCGCCACCTCTACCGGGCCTGAGAGCACTCGCGCGGCGATCGCGAGATCGGCGACAAAGCGCCCGTATTCGCGAGCCCTCTCCTCGGGTGGCAGACGAAGCAGATAGGACGGGTGTACAGTCAGCAGTACGCGACCCTGCGCGCTCTCGAAAATCTGCCCCCGCTCTTTCATGACCGAGACCTGGCGGCCGAACAGGGAGAGCCCGGCGGTGGCGCCGAGCGCCACGATCAGCTGCGGGCGCACCTCCGCGATCTCCGCATCGAGCCACCACCGGCACGCCGAAACCTCTCCCGCGTTGGGCTTCTTATGGATGCGTCGCTTGCCCCGCGGCTCGTATTTGAAATGCTTCACCGCATTGGTGACGTAGGCCTCACTGCGCGCGATGCCGGCATCCTTCAGCGCCTGATCCAGCAACTGGCCGGCCGGGCCGACGAAGGGCCTGCCGGCCAGGTCTTCCTGATCGCCCGGCTGCTCGCCAACCAGCATGAGCGCCGCATCCTTCGGTCCTTCACCGAACACTGCCTGGGTGGCGCCCGCGTGAAGGGGACAGCGTGTGCATGCGCCCGCCGACTGCTTGATCGCCTCGAGCGAGGCGAGGGGCGCCTGGGTCTCCTCGGCGAACGCCCGCCGCTCGGCGATGCGCTCAGCAAAACGCGGTGCGGGCGACGGCGCGCTGTCGAGCATGGTCCGCTCGCGCGAACCTGCCTCCCGGATCATCTTCTGGATCTGCGCCGCCTCGGGCAGGTTGCGCCAGTAATGCTTCGGCATTTCCGCCGTCATGGCATCGATGCGCAGACGCGCCGGGTTGAAGGTCGTCCGGTAGTAAGTCTGCCAGAGTTCGCCGCTCGCCCCATTTGCGCGGGTCGGCTCGGAGGGGGCGGAAACCGCCGCCCCGAAGCTCAACGTCTCCCGATCCCAATTCACAGTGCCGACGGGCGTCTCGATCCGCCAGCGCAGGCCCGCGAACCGGTCCCGGAAGAACGGCGCCGACCGGCGCAATGTGAAATGCTTCGGCTCGAAGAAGGCGAGATGAAGCGTCCCCATATTGTCCTGCACCTCCGAAAAACGGACGAAGGCATGGGTCTTGTGGATGTCCCGGCGGACCGCCTTGGCGTAGCCCTGTAGCCGCGCGACGCAGGGGTCGCTGGCACGCGCTAGCAACCCCGCCTCCCCATGCTTGAGCCGCCACAGCATCTGATAGAGAAGATCGTAGCGTTCGGCGGCCCGGTGAAGGATCGCCAGCTCCATCAGCTCCACGAAGCCCGGCGGCACCGTGAGCGGCGCGGCCTTAGCGTCGGGCAGAGGGCCGAGCAGGCTCGCCTCCCCATTGGCGCTGAAGCTCACCTTTTCGGGTGCGAGATTGAGAGACAGCGCGCGCCGGGCAGCGTCGCGGAACGGCGCATCGTCGGCGGAGAGATCGGCAGGCAGACTTACGAGATACATGACGGATCGTCCTTCAGGCTTAACAAAGCGAGATCACAAAAGCGGAAGCTGAACGGGTTGCGGCGCGAGACGGTCGCGCAGGAAGGCGTGGTCGAGAGACGCGCCGGGATGCCAGTCGAGCGCCGTGAGGAACGGCCGCGCGCGCTTGATCGAGGCTGTCAGCCGCGCCACGTCGTCGAGGCGCAGGCGGCCGGACCGCCGCGAGGCGACGATCCGCTGGACCGCCTTGGTGCCGAGCCCCGGCACACGCAGCAGCTCTTCCTTGCTGGCGCGGTTTAAATCGACCGGGAACCGGTCCCGGTTCTGCAGGGCCCAGGCGAGCTTGGGGTCGATGGCGAGATCGAGCATGCCGTCCGGCATGGACCCGCGGAGCTCGTCCACCCCGAAACCGTAGAAGCGGAGCAGCCAGTCGGACTGATAGAGCCGATGCTCGCGCAGCAGCGGCACGGGCCGGGAGGGCAGGGCCGCCGCGGCATGTCCCGTGGGGCTGAAGGCCGAGTAATACACCCGCTTGAGCCGGTAGGACGCGTAGAGGGAGGAGCTGGCAGTCAGGATGTCGGCGTCGGACGTGTTGTCCGCGCCCACGATCATCTGGGTGCTCTGGCCCGCCGGCGCGAAACGCGGCGGCTTCGCCCGTCCGCGGCCGCGCGCGTAGGCGACGCGATCGTCCTTGGCCTCGTCGATCCGCATCCGCGTCGACGCCATCCCGACCCGGATCTCGCAGGCAGACTTCTCCGGCGCCAGCCGCGTCAGGGACGGCTCAGTCGGCAGCTCCACATTCATGGAAAGCCGGTCCGCGTATCGCCCGGCTTGCGCGATCAGCGCCTCGTCCGCGCCGGGGATCGTCTTCAGATGGATATAGCCGCGGAAGCCGTGCGCGTCGCGTAGAGTGCGCGCCACCCGGGTCAGATCCTCCATGGTCTCATCAGCCGAGCGCGCGATGCCGGAGGAGAGGAACAGCCCCTCGATGCAGTTCTGCCGGTAGAGGTCGAGGGTGAGGCCCACCACCTCGTCGACGGTGAAGCGCGCCCGCGCCACGTCCGAAGAGCGGCGGCTGACGCAATAGGAGCAATCGTAGATGCAGAAATTCGTGAGCAGGATCTTCAGGAGCGAAACGCAGCGCCCGTCCGGCGTATAGGCGTGGCAGATCCCGGCGCCGGTGACCGAGCCGATCCCGCCGCCCCGCGCATTCCGCTTCGCGCCACCGGACGAGGCGCACGACGCATCATACTTCGCCGCATCGGCGAGGATCTCGAGCTTCTGAAGGACCGAAAGCGCCATCCAGACAGCATATGTTCATGATTTGTTCTTGTCAAGAGATGCTCTGCGAATTCGTTCTATGGGTGCCAGCGGTTTGAAGGATTTCCTTAAGTTAATGCAGTGGCCGATCCTTAGACGCTTCATTGACTAAAAACCACACTTGGACGGGTAAGTTGCCGACATTCGATAGCTTGCAAGATTAGTGATCCAATTGCGCATTCGGTTCAATTTCTTGAAGGGATGCAATGATCTCAGCCTCTACTGAGGACATTGCGGGAGCCTCGCGAGTTAGGCGTAAACTGGTGAAGACTTCTAAGGCTTCGTCTGGACTTTCGTGCGGCAGGAAATCTGCGTAGCGTTTGATTAAGGGCACTGGAACTCCAAATTCATCGAGCGTCCGCAAGCTCCCGGGCAAAAACCAATTTTGAAGTGACTGGGCAAAATAGGTGTAGTCGGCCCGATCAGCGGCAATTGTGTCGACGATCTCTTGAAGGCAACGTAAAACTTCGGGAAACGTGTACTCAGCGCCGCGCAGAAAATTGAAACACTGATCAATCGATGCCTGCGCGCTCAGACCCTCACCCTTCACCAGCCTATTGAAGAAAGCCCTCAATGTAACGGACGATCTCAATACGGTTGCAAAATATGCGGCCTGCCTTGCAGAGCGGATTCCGTGTTTTTCAAACTTGAGTTCCGCCCATGCCAAGTCGAAGGCGGCTTCAATCTCTTCGAAGTAGCCATAACCGCTCCACAAAAACGTATCTCGACCTCCCGCTATCGCCATTTCAACCTGGTCTCTGACGATATTCAGGCCGTCGATGCCAAACCTCGACCACCGCTCCAAAAGTTGTGCAGGGAGCACACTTGATGCCAGCACGTTCTCGCGCCGGCGGCGCGCATTCGTACCCAGAGAATCAGCGGGGACATGAACCACTAGTTCGTCGCTGGCGTGTTCAAATCCATCGAACAGAGGAATTTCGACCGTGAATTCACCGTCTTCTGGAGGAACGTGAAATAGAAATATCCGACCAATAAAATGCTGAAACATGCGGCCTGCTCGTCCCTTAATATTATCAAAGGTAAAGCGGTCCAGCTTTGACGTGCTAATGTGTTTATCGTATATACACACATTCTTTGCTACAGTATTAACGCCCTCTATTAGAGTAGAAGTGCAGATTAAATACGGTAGACGGCCATTGTTAAATAGATGTATCAGAAATTGTCCGACAGAACGTGGTACACGGCCATGGTGTATCCCAAGGCCGAATTGCACAGAACGAGCTAAGACCCACTCGGGATGGAACTCGTCCCCTAACCAGGAGCCAAATTCGAGCAGTCGTTCATCCGCGAGGTCCGGAAGCCTGTCCATTAATTCAAATGCTAGGCGTGCCGCTGCTGAGGGAGACCGGACATAAATTAGCGTCGGCTCTCCGTTAGCTTCACGAAGGACCTCCGCTAGAAGATCGGGATCAGGCCCTTGATCGCTGTAGTCAATAATATCAGCAGCGACGGGGGAAAAAGACGTTTTGTAGAAGCGCATATCCTTTGGGAAATGCTCATTTTGAGAAACGCCATCAATAGATGGTCCTAGCAAATACGTCTGCTCGGCAGTTCTCGCAAAACGAGCCATCACAGAATTTAACGAGATTGCTCTGTCGTCACCCCGTTGGAGATCTAGTTTGTAGAACTCATCGATAACGAAAAGATCGACGCGCTGGGAAATGTCGCGGGACGAAATCCTCTCTTGCGTACCGACGAAAATATTTCTGTTGTGACCTGCCTCTTGGTAGTCTTGGGTAATGACATTGTATTCTGGGAATTGTCGTCTGAGGCGTTTTCGATATTCATCTAGAAGCGCCAGTGTAGGTACAACAATGACCACGTTGTCGGGTCGCTTTGACAGTATGAGCGCATCGACCAATAGACTTTTTCCAAAGCTCGTCGGGGCCGAAAGAATGACTGAGCGCCCTTCAAATAGTAGGGCAAAGACCTTCATTTGTTCGAGATGGAGAATTACGCTAGGCATGCTCGGTAGACGCATCGCTTCGCAGACAAGACGGTTAGTCCACCGCTCGTCGTCTGAAACGTATGGGTAAAGGCCGGCCTGCCGAGCGATTTCGTTTATCATCTCACCTGTCCCGGGTAGTCGTTTCTCGAAGCGCTCTTTGAACGCTACAAGCCGGACGATCAGGTCTAGAGAGTCAGTCAATGACACTTTGGGGTCGTGCCATGCACTGGCGACCTGCCCACAAAGCGAGAACAAGTCTGGGCCGGTCTCTTGCGAGATTGCAGTTCTGAGTTCCTCGACGTTCATGTTAGCGCGGCCAGACGGGATTCAATCTCAGATGTAAGGCCTTCCTTGTTATTCAAGGGCATGTAAATTGAGACGATCTCAAGATCTTTTCCGTATGATTCGGATAGTCGTGTCTGCATCTTGAGAAGACACGTCTTTGTTTGGTCTTCATAACTTGCGGGAAGTGCACCGATCTCACCGTCATTCTCGCAGTCGGCCGCGACGAAAACGGGCACCACAAGTCGATCAACTATCTCATCAAGAGACACGTTGTTGTCGAATAGCCAAGATAGTTTTTCGTGTAGCGGATCAGATGTCGGGATCTTGGGGCCGATGAGGCTCTTGGTTTCGCTTAGGAACCCTGCATCCAGATGCTCTGAGAGGGTTTCAATAGCTTTCGAAACAGCACCAGAAAAACTCTTGTGTATCTTCGCCTCTCCCAGCCACAACTCAATTTTGTCGGACGCCTCGTCGTACCTCACGTGGACAATATCGAAGCCCGTGACCTGATCGTTCGTGCGCATTTTGTAGAACAAGCGAGCAACGAACTGTCGGGTGCCGAATTCCTGCACACACACAATGTGTACGAGCAACTCACCTAGTTCTCCACGCTCGCTTGCTGTCTCTGGCTTGAAGAATCGCTGGGCTGCCATCTCGAGCGTTCGAAAGGGTTTCAAAGGATCGATGGCGGCCTTTTCTTCAGGTGTGAGCACGTAGTCTGGCAGCCAATCCAGCAAGTGCTTAGCAAGCCGCGATTTGCGCCATTTACCGCCTTCATATCCCGCGCAGCACGCAATGCCAGAGGGCGAAGCCTCACGATTATCAACCAAAACGTTTATAACCGGAGGAGGCATGCGGGCGCTCTAGGCATCTTCAACTTTGGGTTGGCTTTTTTTAGCTCGAAATTGCGAAAAGAGGCAAATTCAACCTATTGATTGTGTGGCAGTTTCATTTTTCGTCGAAAGCTCTCGCTTCAAGTTATGACGGGCGCTCCATGTATTGAAGATCCGCCGTTCTGGCTGTTCTCCCCACCGGAACCATCGCCCCCCGTCAGGACTTCGCATCCTACCGAGATGTCATCCTGAGGAGGAGACGACGATGAGACTTTCGATCCTTGCTGCCCTGCTGCTCGCGTTTGGCACGCTGGTGGCGCTGCCGACTCATTCCGAGGCGGGGCTTTTCGAGCGTTTCGGCAAGAGAACGGCGCAGACGGCCGAAGGCGTAGGCCGCGGAACGGCTCGGGCCGGGCGCGGCGTGGCGCGGGGCGCTGAAACCGCTGGCCGCGGTGTCGGCCGTGGCGCGGCGAGAGCCGGCCGGGGCGTCGGCCATGGCTTCATGTGCGCGGTGACGTTCGGCCGCCGCTGCTGATCCCAAGAAGGGGTGCCCGGCTTGGTCCGGGCATCCTTCGCTCGTGCCGTCGCGTTATGATCCGCCGGCCGGCATCTGCCATCCGTGTGCCGCGCAACCCTCCGGAAACCCCTTCGCCCCTCCGGCGTTTCCTCAAACACAAGTGGCCGGGGCTGGCCACTGACCGCATATCAATGGGGGGCGTCCCATGTTCGAAGATCCGTTGTTCTGGCTGTTTGTCGGGCCGGGGCTTTTGCTCGGGCTCTATGCCCAGGCCCGCATCAAGAGCAACGTCGCGAAGTATTCCCAAGTCCCAACGCCCTCGGGCATCACGGGGGCGGAGGTCGCCCGGCGCCTGCTCGATGCGAAGGGGCTCCAGGACATCCGAATCGAGCCCGTCGAGGGCGAGTTGTCGGACCATTACGATCCCCGCAACAAGGTGCTGCGCCTGAGCCAGAAGGTCTTCTACACGCCGTCGATCGCCGCCGCTGGCATCGCCGCCCATGAGGCGGGCCACGCGGTGCAGGACGCGAAGGACTATTTCCCCATGGAGGCGCGCACCTTCGTCGTGCCCCTGGTGCAGCTTGCCTCCAAGATCGCGCCGTGGCTGTTCGTCGCCGGGCTCGTGCTGGGCATGAACTGGCTCACCTGGACGGGCGTCATCCTGTTCGGCTCGTCCTTCCTCTTCGCGCTGATCACGCTCCCCGTGGAGTTCAACGCCAGCGCCCGGGCCAAGGAGCTGCTGGCACGCCAGGGTATTCTCGGTCCGGACGGGATCGAGCAGGTCGACCAGGTGCTGGACGCCGCCGCCTGGACTTATGTGTCCGCGGCCGTCTCCGCCGTGGGCGTCTGGCTGTTCTATATCTTCATGCTTTTCTCGCGGGGCGGGGGCGCGTCTGCCAGGCGGTGAGGGGGATTGGCGGGCCCTCACCGATTGTCATCGCCCGGCAGCCGGGTCCGGCGAAGCCGACCCGAACATGAATTTGCCCGGGCGATCCAGTAACCCCTGTCTCGGCTTCTCTCGACGATCGGTGGCTACGAGATCCCGGCTTTCGCCGGGATGACGGCCGAGTTTGACGCGAAGAGTGGAGGCACACGCCTCGCACACTCTTAAGCAGGCTTCAGACCTATAAACAGGCTTCAGACCTACCCCGTCATGCCATCTTCTCGCGCAGCCGGTCGATCTGTGAGGTCGCGTACGCTTCGCTCATATCCTCGCGATAGGCCTCCGGCTCGCCGGCCTCTTCGGCAAGCGCCTTGAGATAGCTCGCCTGCGGGGCGGTCATGGGGTGGTTGCCCTTGCCCCAGTTTTGCGTGTCGTGATCCGCGTTGTTCGGGTTCTCACGGTGCAGCTTGGGATTCAGCTCGGTCAGCTTTTCGTCGCCGGCCATGGGTTCCTCCGATTGTCTTGCATGGATTGTCTTGCATGTGGCTTGTGGAGGTCGAACGGGGAGGGCGCAGGCAGAGTTCCCGCTTCACTCCCGCTCATCCTTCCGCGCCAGCCGGTGCTTTCGCGCCGCCCAGCTGCGGAACCCGCCGATCGCCGCGCCGGCCCCGGCGAAGCCCAGCCCCCAGTCGATCTGCGCCGTCTCCGCCGCCCAGCCCGGCGGCGGGTAGGGCCAGGTCCAGACCAGGAACACGAACACCATGAAGCCGACGATGGCGCCCTCGGCCGCGTCGATGCCGATCTCGTAGGCCGCGCCCAAAAACTTGAGCATGGCGGGAAACGGATGCTTACTCATTGATAAGACTGATGTTAAAAAGGCGCATCATTTGCCGCCAAATCAACAAGTTGGCTATGCATAATAGGCTAAATTCGTATCAGGCGTACGGCCCGGGACGAGCGCGGCCGGTCCTATAGTTAGAACATGCGTTGTAGGGAGGATATTCCAATGCGTACGACAATTCTCGCGACCCTGATGGTCGCCGCTTTCGCCATTCCGGCGCACGCACAACAGGTGAAGCCGGTCCAGGGCACCGTGCAGGGCGCCACCACGACCGGCACCGGCGTTGCCAAGGGTGCCGGCCAGGCCGGCGCTGGCGCCGCCAGCGGCGCGATGGAAACCGGCAAGGGCGTCGCCAAGGGCGCCGGCGATGTCGGCCGCGGCGTGGTCGGCGGTGCCGGTGAAGTCGGCGGCGGCGTTTCCCGTGGCGTCGGCCAGGTCGGCGCAGGCCTCAAGAGCGGTCCCGTAGGGACGGCCACGGGCGTGGTCAAAGGCACCGGCGAAGTCGGCATGGGCGTCGTCAAGGGCGGTGCGCAGGTCGGCAAGGGTGTCGCCAGCGGCGCCGTGAACACCGGCAAGGGCGTCGCCAAGGGCGCCGGCGAAGTCGGCAAGGGCGTCGCCAACGGCGCCGGCACGGTGGTCAAGGGCACCGCCAAAGGCGTGGGCTGCGTGGTCACTCTCGGCAACAAGTGCTGAGCCAGCCGTCGCGGACGCCGTCATCCTGAAGGGCTCACCGCGTGGCTCGAGGCAGACATGGTTCGCCATGCATCTCGACATAGCGCGCTGAGCCTCGTAGGAGGACGCTGTTGAATGATGCCCGGGCGCGCTGACGTCCGGGCATTCGCTTTTCCTGAAGGGGGCGCGGGACAACCGCATTTCCGGCGAAAACGATCCCGCCTCTTGCCCGGAACGCCCCTTCCAGCTACACGATTACCCGAATTCTTTCGACCACCCTGAGGGCCGGAGGAGGCGTCGCACGTCTCCGAGGGAGGGCGGCATTACCTATCCGGCCCGAAATGCGATCCTGGCAAGGACCGGCACCCGGTCCAGCCGGATCGAACGACGTATCCAAAACGCTCCGCTCGCGGAGCGGCCTAACGAATCCACGACGCTATCTGAAGTTGAGGTGTTCCGATGACGAATATTTATCCCCCGCTTGAAATTCCAGAAACGCTCGCCGCAGGGCCTGGCCCGGGCAACACCGACCCCCGCGTGCTTGAGCGCTTCGCCAAGACCGGCGTTGCCGACCACATGCAGGCGGACGTGCTGCGCGGCATGAAGGAAGCCAAGTTCATGCTGCGTGACCTGTGGGGCACCAAGAATGTCTACACCTACGGCGTCGCCGGCACCGGCTGGACCGGGCTGGACTGCATGCAGAGCCTCATCCTGCCGGGTGACAAGGTCGTCTGCTTCGTCAACGGCACGTTCTCCAGCATCGACGACCTGACCATCCGCATGAAGGCGTCTTCCCTGGAAGACCTGGCGAAGGATTCCCTGAACCCGAAGCCCGCCAACGTCATCACCGTCACCGTGCCCCACGGCGAATCCGTCTCCGGCGAGATCGTCGAGAAGGCGCTGGCCGAGCACAAGCCCATGTGGGCGTTCATGGCGCACTGGGAGACCGGTTCGGGCCGCATCAACGACATCCAGGGCTTCTCCGATGCCTGCGAGAAGCATGACGTGATGGGGCTGGTCGATGCCGTGTCGTCCCTCGGTGTCGCCGACTTCTCGATCGACGATTATCCGGGCGTCGCCGCTTGGGCATCCTGTCCCCAGAAGGGCGTGCTGTCCCTGCCGCTGACCTATGCGCCGGTCTCCTTCACCGACAAGGCCATCGACGTCGTCAAGAAGCGCGGCTGCTACACCTTCGTGAACCACCCGATCCTCGATGCGCGCCATTGGGGCATCATTGACGGCAAGGATGTCGAGAACCCGGTCTATCACCAGACCCATTCCTGCTACGCCGTCGCCGCGTTCCACGAGGCGCTGCGCATCATCCTGGCTTACGGCAAGGCCGCCAAGGCGGAAGCCTACGCCTATCACGAGAAGGCGCTCCGCGAGGCCGTCGAGGCCATGGGCTGCAAGGTCACGTCCAACATGACCAGCCTGGTCGTCTGCAATCTGCCCGACAGCATGCAGGGCAAGGAGAAGGAGCTGGTGCAGGGCGCCCGCGCCGACGGCTTCGGCATCTGGCCGACCCTGTCGGAGCCGGTTCAGATCCGCATCGGCATCCTGAACCAGCTGTCGGAAGAGCAGATCACCGAGATCGTCAGCCGCTTTGCCGACCGGATGCTCGCCATGGGCGCCGATTTCGACAAGGCCAAGGTGATGGCCGGCCTGCAGTCCTACTACGCCAAGAAGGCCGCGTAGCTTCAGGCGATACGATTTGCATCGCGCCGCTGCCGACGCGGCGGCGCGATCGCCAGACAATGAAAAGCCCCCTTGCCGGATCTCGGTGAGGGGGCTTTTTCGTATGCGATCCGGTCCGGGCCGGCCGGGGCAGGGTGTCCTAGCGCGGATTGAACCCGGTGCAGAACCAGCTGTTGAAAACGCCGAGGCAGTTCTTCTCCTCTTCGCGGGTCAGCACACGCACATAGCGGGCGACGATGAGATCCTTCTCGTCGATCTCCATCTGAGACCGCAGCATCCGCACGCAGGCATCCACATCCACCGTGCAGCCCACCCGCATGACGGCGCCCATGATGCCGTCCTTCTGCTTCGACTGCAGCGCCTGGGCGACCTCCGACCGCAGCTCCGTGTTGAGATTCTGGTTGAAGCTCTCCAGGCTCGGCTTGGTCATCACGGCGGCCACGGCCGCGATGGCGAGCAGGATGATCCCGCCCATGCTGTAAAGCGTCGTGCCCCCGTTCGCGGTGCGGCTGGTCTGCATGGATGTTCCCTCAAGACATTCGAAAGCGGCGCGCATCATAGCGGCGCGATCTGTCGGAGCAATGGCGGCTTTTTGCGGCGATGATCGGGCGATTGCCCTCACGCCCCTCCGTCCGGGGCGCCGGCGAAGATGCCGATCGTGACAGCCGCCAGCATCCCTCCGACGAGCAGGGCGACGCCCAGCTTCAAGAGGCGGAAGGCGAGAACGCGCTTCGGCTCCTCGCTTGGGCCGAGGGAGCCGGGCTTCGACGCGATGGCGAACATGCGGAACCCGGTCAGCGGAGCCTTCGCGCCAGGCTCCGTGAGCTCAGGATTGTGCTCGCGGATATACGGAATGTTGCGCACCACCACGAGCACCGCGAGGACCATCCCCGCGAAGGCGCAGATCCAGCCTCCGAAGATCGCGATGAATATCAGCCCCATCAAAACGCTCATCGGCGCCCCCTTCCGATCGAGAGGGGATGAGACTAGCGGAAGGTTGCAGGATCGCGAAGCGCCATCATGCGCTGTGCGCCCCGCAGCCTGCTCCCTCTCCCCCAGGGGGAGAGGGGTGGGGAGAGGGTTGGGGCGAGGGGGGGAATTCGTGCGCCTAACCGCCGTCGATCTGCCGGCCGACGATGGCGATGGTCTGCTGATAGACGGAGGCCGCGTTCCAGCCCTGGATCGCCGCATAGTTCGGCTGCCCCGGCTGATAGCCCGCGCCCGGCCGCCAGCCGTGTCCGCGCAGGAAGTTCGCCGTCGAGGCGAGCGCATCGGCCCGGTCGTTCAAATCCACGCGACCGTCGCCGTTGCCGTCCACCCCGTAGCGGATGATGTTGGCCGGCAGGAACTGGGTATGCCCGACCTCGCCATGCATGGCGCCGCGCTGGGAGGCGGTGAGCGAACCCCGGTCCACCAGCTGCAAAGCCGCCATCAGATGGGGCTGGAAGAACTCCGGTCGCCGGCAGTCATAGGCGAGCGTCGCCACCGCCGAGAGCGTGTTCTGGTTGCCCATGTAATTGCCGAACGCCGTCTCCATGCCCCAGATCGCGATCAGCGGCCCGGCCGGCACGCCGTAGCGCTGTTCGATGGCCGCGAAAAGCTGGGCGTTCTGGGCCTTCTTGGAGCGCCCCTGGGCGGCGATGGTCGCGGCCCCGCGCTTGGCCATGAACTGGTCGAGAGACAGCTTGAAGGAGTGCTGGCCCCGATCCGCCTTGATCGTCCCATAGGCGTATTGGGTGCCCATCAGGGCCTGGATGCCCCGCGAGCCGATGCCGCGCTGCTGCGCCTCGGCCGCAAACTGCCGCTTCCAGGTGTCGAACCCGGCCGCAGAGGTGCCGCACTGGGCGGCCTCAGCCACGCTGCCGAAACCCGCCAGGCCGAGGGCGAGCGCCCCCACGGCAAGCCCACATTTGGCGAGCGCGCCCGCCGAACCAATCCATCCACGCATTTCGCTAGATCCCTCAGATCACACACGCATATCGGGCGGGACCCTAGCACCGAAAGATTGAGGGAATGTGGCTTTCGAAATCGGTTCCGCGATACAGTTGTGGGGAAATCGAGCGCTACACGCTTAGGGCGTAATCAAAACGATGTTCTGAAGCACCCGGAGGAAATATGTCGAGACCGTCGGTTTCAAGTTTTTTGGAGCGAGGGCTTTTGCCTGAGAATATGCCGCCGATCTTTCAGTCAAAAGATATCGCGCAATCCTATAGTGAGGCAGGTAGATACCTCGTGACAAGTAAGTGTGTCGGACACCATGCTCCTTACGATGCAAGTAAGAGAGGTGGAACAAGAAGATTATTTGGAATACCGCATCCTATATTTATTCATGACCAAGCTTTTTTCATCGAAAAGCATTGGGAAAGTATAAATAACATTCTTAGAGAATCAACGGGATCGCATTCAAAGCCGGAGTTCAGTTCATCAGGATCTAGATCGATACATATTACTCCACACTCTGAACTTCCAAAGATACGATTGTCAGCTTTTTCAAGGTTTAGATACTGTGTAGTTACGGATGTATCTAGATTCTACCCGTCAGTTTATACCCACAGCATACCGTGGGCGATAAATGGTTACGAAGCGTCAAAAGCGGATAGAGGGGCGAATTCTTCTGATGTATATGGGAATCGTCTTGATTATATACTGCGTCAATCACAGGGGCAGCAGACATTAGGAATGGCTGTCGGACCTGACACATCTCGGGTAATCGGAGAGATAATTCTATCTGCGGTAGATAAGTTATTTCTCTCCTTATCGCCCGGATCGAAATACGTTCGACACGTAGATGATTACTGGATTGGAGGAAGAAGTTTCGAAGAGTGCGAGGATAAACTAGCAAAACTTCGCACTGCTCTTCGGTATTATAATGTTGATATAAATGAATCAAAGACTAGAATTATAGAATTTAATAGGATACTGGCCGATCCTGGGATGCTGGACGTTGAGAGGGCGATGAAGAAGGCACTCGTTGGGAATTCGTCGTCTTCAGATTTAGTTGCTACATTCGGGCAAATAATCGAGATCTCTCTCAACAATAACGACGACGGGATAATAAAGCACGCTATTAGGCTAATTGATCGTCTGAAAAGCTGGACTGAGAATTGGGACGTTCTAGAGCATTTCTTGGCGCATTGCGCTATCCAGTTTCCACACTCGTTCGACTACGTTGCCCGTGTGATCGCGTGGAGGTTTCGGAGAGGCGACAACTTGGACCGCAGACTTTGGCGGGACGTAATCCGTTCTGTTTCGTATCAGTCAGCCTCTTTAAGTCGCGATTCGGAAGTTGCATGGTCTCTATGGCTCGCGAAAGAGTTGGAAGTTAAAATTACTAAGAAGATTAGTGATCTGATAGTAAAGAATAATAGCCCTGTGATTCTTGGTTTACTGTTGCACATGAGTCGTCATGATTTGGTTTCCGACAAGGAGATTTCCGACAAGCTTCTGGGGCGCCTGGAAGGCAGCCACAGCCGAAACGAGTTTTGGCCGCTTGCGCTTGAACTTCGGCATCTCGACCTCATGGACGCATGGGAAATTAATGAAGTTGGGAGCGCGCAGTCGAAGATATTTGAAGAACAGAGAAGTTTGCTGCGTTGGGATGCGAGGCCAAGTGTTTTCGATATGAATGAAGATGATGAGCCCGCCTACGCTATTGAAGATTTTGCGTTTGATTATGAAGCAGATGATATTGGGTTTTGGGAGGATGAAGACGATGAAGACTTCTAAACCTTGTTTCCGACAATCCGCCCCTAAACGCGCCTCACCTTTCCTCATGAGGGATGCGTGACCTAGGACCTCACCTGTTCGCGGGAGGGGAGTGGCGGCGCCTGAGGTGAGACGCGCGCGAAAGCGGCGAGAGCCGAACGTGAGCGGGTGTAACGAACCCGCCTCAGGGGTCCGATACGTCACCACCAGGGCAACGCATCTAAGCTGCGCGACGCGCGGGCGCTTCCGCTTTGGGGCATCGTTCGCCGATAGCCGGACGAGGGTCGGCGCGTGGGTGTTCCACACTCCCTCGCCATCACCGGGCCTGATCCGGTGATCCGGGGCCGCTTGTTCGGAGCTCGCCGTCCCTGGATGCCCGGATCAAGTCCGGGCATGACGGCGGAGGTTGGGACGGGCGCCGGGCCGTGCCGCAAACCGCAGCCTGCTCCCTCTCCCCTCGGGGGAGAGGGTCGGGGTGAGGGGAAGAACAGGAGAAAGGCGAGCCCGCCTACTTCTTCTTCGTGCCGGTCACCACCTTGCCGCGGGTTTCGATGGTGGAGGGGATGGGGGCCTGGCTCGTCTTGGCCTTCTCCTGCTTCGGCTTCTTCTTCTCGCGATTGCTTCTCTGCTGGCCTTTGGCCATGGCGGTCATCCTGTCAAATTCGGCCGGACGAAGCCGGCACGGGTGGGGGGCGTGGTCTCACGTCAGAGCGGGGCGGTGTCGTCGCGCCTCTTCGGGGCAAGCGCCCAGCCGGGGCGGGCGGATCCTCCGCCGTGCACCGCCGGATTTTCCATGCGCTCATTGTCAGGGAAAAGCGAGGGAATTTGCGTGGGCGCGGGTGCTCCACATTCTGAGTCATCCCCGGCCAACCGGGCTCCGCCTTGCGGAGCCGGCCACACACTTGTGCCGGGGATCCATAACCCCTGTGGTTGTTCTTTCAACGGGCGTGGGCATGACGGCAGAGAAGGGCGCCGGCCGTGCGGCAGGCCGCGGCGTCCTCGACCCTTCCCCCGCGGGGAGAGGTGAAACACAAAAAAAACGGGCCTCCGAAGAGGCCCGTTTTCGTCTCGGAACTGAGTGCGGGAGAAACTACCGGCGGAACAGACCGCGGCGCTCCCGGCGGTTGTTGAACAACCCGCGGGATTCGTATTCCTGATAGTAGCCGGGGCCGGCATAGCGGCGGTCGTTGGCGTTGTCGTAGAACCGCCGGCGGTCCTGGCTGTTATCGGTCAGGGCCGGACGGCCTGCGCCCACCTGGCCGACGACGCTGACATGGGTGTTCTGCATGCCCTCTGCCTTCACCAGGTCGTAGAGCACCGCGGCGTGCTTCGGCAGCAGACGCACGCAGCCATGGCTGGCGGCCTGGCCCATATAGCGGGCATCCATCGTGCCGTGGATCGCGTGGCCGCGCTGGGTGAAGAAGATGGAGTAGGGCATGGGCGCATCGTCCCATTCCTTGGAATAGTGCTCCGCCTCCATGCGGAAGGGCGTGTAGCTGCCCGAGGGCGTGTCGTGGCCGGGGATGCCGGTGGACACGTCCCAGCGGTAGAGCGGCTGCCCGTCCTTGTAGACGTCCATTTTCTGGGTCGTCTTGTCGATCGTGATGTTGACGCTCGCGTTCGCCTGTCCGGAGATCGCCAGCGTCAGCGCGAGCGCCACGCCCAGCACGAGCAGCGAAACGGGATTGAAGATCTTGTTCAGCGCGAGCCGAAAATTCGAATAAACCATGTGAAGCCAACCACTTGATACGCGGGGAGAAGATCGTAACGACCATATAGGCAATTCGTTTCGGTTTGCTTGCCTGGCCTGTCGATTTGTCTCGATCCCCGTTGCATTTCGGCACCATCTGCCGACAGCGTTAATGGTCTCTCGTGAACCATGAACCTGCGCTGAACGGCTTCGCCGCCGGCGCGTTACCCTCCCCAGACGGCAATTTCAAAGCCGAAATGTGACGCGCATCTTCGCGCGGCGCTCAGAAGACCGATGCGAGACTGGAGGAACCGGCGATGAAGACCAAGGTTGGCGACTGGCTGAAGGGCAAGGAGATCTCCTACGGCACGCCTGAGGAGTTCAAGATCCGCAAAGAGGGCGGCGAGCCGCCGAACGTGCCCGATAGCGGCGCCGCGCCCCGTGGCGCCAGCCAGGACATCCCCGGCGGCACCGGCCGGCCGGTGGGCGATCGGGAAGCGAAGGAGATCCTTGCCAACCGCACCCAAGGCACGGCCGAGGCCGGCACCGGCGACATGCCCGATGCGACCGAGACGCCGCCCTTGCGCCCCTCGACCGATCAGCCGTCCACGGAGGCGGCGATCAAGACCCTGGTGCAGGACTGGGACGACCAGAACAACCGCGACGATCAGAGCTACCGCAAGACCGAGAAGCGCGAGCTCCCCGACAAGGATAGCCCGCCCAAGCTGCACGGCGAGCGCATGCCGAAGAATTCCGAAGGCGTCGTGCCGAGCGACCGGGGCAAGGACGACGATCACTAGAGCGCCGCACGCCGCGCGTATCCCGGGATTGAAAACAGCCTGAGGTTGTGGTCGCTGTCTCTCCATTTTCGAGGGACAGCCGATTTGCGTATCTGCGTTTTGCTTTGCCTGCTGGCGATGCTCGGGGCCACGAGCGCCGAGGCGGTGACGTGCAAAGAGTTCTCCAGCTGCGAGCAGGCGGTCCGCGCCTGGTGCGCCGGCGTCCATCCCAGGGCCGACGGCGACAATGACGGCATCCCTTGCGAGAATGTCTGCCCGACCCGCGCCAAGGTTGAGGCCATCGAGGAAAGCATCGGCTGCTCCCGCTAGGGGCGCGGATCGATCCCGCCGCATTGCATGGGGCCAGCTTCTGCCTTACATCCCAGGCCGGAGGCGCAAGCCTTATGATGCGGATCTGGCGTTGAGGACTCTCGCGTGTTTCTGACGATGTTGAAGGCCAAGCTCCACCGGGCGAGCGTGACGGAGTCCGATCTCAATTACGAAGGCTCCATCGGCATTGACCGGGATTACCTGGATGCCGCCGGGATCCTACCCCACGAGCAGGTGGACGTGCTCAACATCAACAACGGCGCGCGCTTCACCACCTATGCCATCGAGGCGCCGCGCGGCTCGGGCGCTTCTGCGTGAACGGCGCCGGCGCGCGTCTGGTGCAGAAGGACGACAAGATCATCGTCGTCGCCTATTGCCAGATCCCGGCCGAAGAGGCCCGCAACTACAAGCCCACCGTGGTGCTGTTCGACGACGCCAACAAGATCGCCGGCGTCAGCTAGGCGCTCCGGTCACTCATACCGCAGCGCGTCGATCGGATTGAGCCGCGAGGCGTTCCGCGCCGGGTAGTAGCCGAAGAACACGCCGACGAACCCGGCCGACAGCAGCGCGATCACCGCCAGGCTCGGCGAGATCGCGACCGGGAACTGCCCCCAGACCGACAGCGCAAGCGCGCCCGCCGCCCCAATGGTGAGCCCGATCAGCCCGCCCGTCACGCAGAGCGTCACCGCTTCGATCAGGAACTGCACCAGGATGTCCCGGCGCCGCGCGCCGACCGCCATGCGCAAGCCGATCTCCCGGGTCCGCTCGGTCACGGACACCAGCATGATGTTCATGATTCCGATGCCGCCCACCACCAGGGAGATCGCGGCCGTCGCCCCCAGCAGCACGCTCAGGATCGCCTGCATCTCGCTGCGGGTGCGGATAAACTCGGCCATGTCGATGATGCGGAAATCGTCAGCCTCGCCGGGCTGCACCCGCCGGGTCTGGCGCAGCAGCCGTTCCAGATCCTCCTGGCCGTACTCCATGTCCTCGGCGCCCTGAAACTGCACCATGATCATCTCGACATTGTCCGGGACGGTCTCGTCCCCGCCGACCACCCGGCGCCGCGCCGTCGAAAGCGGCATCAGGGCGATATCGTCCTGGTCCCGGCCGAAGCCAGACTGTCCCTTCTCGGTCAGCACGCCGATCACCGTGAAGGGCACGTTCTTGATGCGGATGCGCTCGCCGACCGCGTCGGTCGTGCCGAACAGCTCCTTCGCCAGAGTCTGGCCGAGGATGGTCACCTTGGCGGCGGACTGCTCGTCGGCCGGGGTGAAGTTCCGCCCCGCCAACAGCGGCCAGTTGCGGACCGACACGTAATCCTGGTTCACGCCCTGGATATTGGTGGTCCAGTTCTTAGCCCCGGCCACCACGCTGGCCGAGCCGTTCAACATAGCGGCGACGCCGGAGACGCCCGGAACGCCGCGCCGGATCGCATCCGCATTACGCTCCGAAAGGGCGAGCGCCGTGCCTGCGCCGCCCCGCCGTCCGCCACTCCGTGTGGAGCCGGGGAAGACGATCAGCACGTTGGTGCCAAGCGACTGGATGCGTTCCTCGATGGCTTGGGAAGCGCCCGTGGCGATGGAGATCATCACGATCACCGACGCCACGCCGATGATGACCCCGAGCATGGCGAGGAAGCTGCGCAGGGCGTTGGCGCGCAGCGCAATGAGTGCGACCTTCAGCGAGGCGAACAGGCTCATGATCGGTCCTCCACCACGCGCCCGTCCTGAAAGGTGATCTGCCGCTTCGCCCGCGCCGCGATGTCGAGCTCGTGGGTGACGATGATGACCGTGATGCCGCTCTCGTTGAGATCTTCGAAGAGGGCGATGATCTCTTCCGTGGTCTTGGAATCGAGCGCGCCGGTCGGCTCGTCGGCGAGCAGGATCTTCGGCGCGTTCACGAGCGCGCGGGCGATCGCCACGCGCTGCTGCTGGCCGCCGGAGAGCGCCGAGGGCTCGTGCGCGGCGCGTTCCGCCAGCCCGACGCGCTCCAGGCTGACCCGCGCCCGCGCCTTCGCATCGCCTGTATCCTGCGCGTAGAGCAGGGGCAAGGCGACGTTGTCGAGCGCCGAGGTGCGCGGCAGCAGGTTGAAGGTCTGGAAGACGAAGCCGATCTTCTCGTTGCGGTACTGGGCGAGCGCGTTGGTGCTGAGCTTGCCCAGATCGGCTCCGTCCACGGTGAGCGTCCCGCTGGTCGGCTGATCCAGGGCGCCGATGAGATTCATGAAGGTCGACTTTCCGGAGCCCGACTGTCCCGTAACGGCGACATACTCCCCGGCGGCGATCTCGAGGTTCACGTCCTGCAAGGCGTGCACCGCGCTGCCGCCCATCACATATGTCTTGCAGAGATCGCGGGCCACGATCTGAGCGGTGGCGGTCTCGGGGCGAGCGGCGGTATCGGCCGCATCCAGTTGCGCGACCCGCCGCTTCGTCCGCTTTGGCGGTGCGACGTCGCTCATTCGCTCTTCTCGCGCACTCGGATCACGACCTCGGTGCCGGCGTCGAGCCCCTCCTGAACTTCCGTATCCGTAGCGTCGGCGAGGCCGAGGCGGACCTCCACGGGGACGAGCTTGCCGTTGCGATAGAGCCAGACCGTGCCGCGCCGGCCCTGGGCTTGCCGCTGCCCCATCTCGAACTGACGGAACTCCTCGGCCGAAAGCTGCGTGCGCAGCACATTATTCCGACGGAGGCGGTTACGCTCCTTCTCGTCGCCGCGGGACGGCACGCCGAGTCCGGGCTGCTCATCGGCGCTTCGCTCGAACTCCGCTTCCAGAGCGTCGCGAATCCGCGCGATACGCTCCTCGTCGAGATCGAGATATTCGTTGAGCTGCCGGATTACCTTGGCTTGCTCGCTGTTGCCGCGTCCGGCTTCTTCTGCCCCGTCGTCGTCCGGCTGCACCAGGGCTTCGGCGGCGCCCCGCGGCTCGAACCGCAACGCCTGGCTCGGCACGGTAACCACGTCGTCGTGCTCGCCCGTGACGATGGAAACATTGGCCGTCATGCCGGGCAGCAGCTTGCCGTCGCGGTTGGCGGCCGTGATGATGACCGTATAGGTGACCACGTTCTCCAGATCGGTCGGCGCAAGCCTGATCTGGTCCACCTTGCCCTCGAAGCTCTCGAACGGGTAGGCGTCCACGGTGAAGCTCACCCGGTCGCTGGCTTTCACCTGCCCGATATCGGCCTCGTCCACCTCCGCCTCAATCTGCACCTGGGAAAGATCCTGGGCGATGACGAACAGTTCCGGCGCGGTGAAGCTCGCCGCTACGGTCTGGCCCACCTCTACGGCTTTCTCGATCACCACGCCATCGATTGGCGAACGGATATAGGTCCGCGCGAGATCGACCTCGGCGTTCTCAAGCGTCGCCTCCTTCTGATCGACCGTCGCCCGCGCGTTCTCGACATTGGCCTTGGCGATGGCGAGCGCTTCCGCTCCGGCCTGGGCGGCGACCGCCTCGTCGAGTGCGGCCTGGGAGCTCGCCCCGCGCTGCACCAGCTTCTTCGCCCGGTCGAGGTCCAGATTGGCCTTGATGAGATTTGCCTCGGCCTTGTCGACCTCGGCGCCTTGCAGGGCGGCATTGGCCTTGGCGATGGCAACCGCGGCCCGCTCCTCCTTCACCTTGGTTTCGAAGGTCGAAGGCTCGATCCGGGCCAGCACGTCGCCGGCCTTCACCTTATCGCTGTAATCGACATTGATGACGCCGATATTGCCCGAGAGCTGGGAGCCGATATTCACCGTCACCAGCGGCGTCACCGTGCCGGTCGTGGACACGGCCCGGCGGATGTCGCCGCGCTTCGCCGGCGCGGTCTGCACCTCGAACCCGTTCTGTGACTGGCTCTCCCAATAATAATAGCCAGCGCCGCCGGCGATGAGTATCGCCAGCACGATCAGAACAAGCCGCATCGGAATTCCCCGTCTGAAATCAATCCCATCCGCCCCCGGCTTAGCATGAAGCCAAAGGGGCGGAGTCTTACAAAACGTCCAGAAAGAAGCGCTGGCGCGCTACTTCAGCTCCCACGTGACGTTGAGCTGGATCGAGGTCGTCGTCGTGCCGCCCTCGATGGGAGCCGGTGCGGACATCGCCGCCTCCATGCGCATGGTGCTCCGCTTCGGCATGGGCGAATAGTCGTTCTCCGAGATGGTGATGACCTTGCCGAGCCTGGCGCCGGCGGCCCTCGCGTAGAGCTTCGCCTTGGCGATGGCCGCCTTCATGGCGTTCTTGCGGGCCTCGTTCTCCTGCTGCGCCGGGTCGTCGAGGCCGAAGCTGATATCGTCGATCTTGTTGGCGCCGAGGCTCACCAGCTTGTCCAGGATCGTGCCGAGCTTGCCCACCTCGCGCACCGTCAGATGTACCTGGTTCACCACTTCGTAGCCGACCAAAGTGCGGCTGGTGCGTCCTTCTTCCGGCTTGTGATCGGTCTGATAGACGGGCTGCACGCTGAAGGTGCTGGTCTGGAGATCTTTCGGGTCGACCCCGTTCTCTTTCATCGCCGCGACGACTTTCGTCATCCGCTCCGTGTTCTCGGCCAGCGCCTCCTTGGCCCTCTTGCCTTCGCTGATCACGCCGGCAGTGATCTCGACGAGATCCGGCGTGGACTCCACCGTGCCCTCTGCGGTGATGCTGATCGTGCGCGGCTGAGCCTTCTCGTCCGCCATGGCCGGCGCGGCCGCCAAGCAGCCGAGCACGAGGGCCGCGGCCGTGAACGCACCTATGGACGTCCGAACATGCGCTCCGAACTGTGCGCGCGTGGAATGAGTATGAATCGGCATCATGGAAATCCTCCTTGGGTCGCTCCGCACAGGGCGGGCATGCAATGCCCCCCCATAGCCCAATCGCCTGGACGGAAGTTTGGCACGCGGAAAATATTCGCGAATAATTCGAACTCTGCTATGACCCGAAGGCCCGCCACGAAGACCCGAAATGAGGAGTCCTCGTGGGGCAGGGGCCCGTAGCTCAATTGGTTAGAGCCGACGGCTCATAACCGTCTGGTTGGAGGTTCGAGTCCTCCCGGGCCCACCAAACCATACTTACCGGCACTCAGTTGGCTCAAAAGCCTGAAGGGATAAGCGATTCCGCCGGTTCGATAACCCTCATTTCGGCTGTAGAGCATCTCGTCACCAAACAGGAGTTTGGGGACCATTCTGCGCTCTACGAGGTGCTCTGAATCCCATAGTTTCCGCGGGTTTGCGACGAAGGAGAGGGCGGTTCGATATCCCGTGTGGACGTGTACTTCGGGCGTCTCGGCCCGGACCAGTTTCTCCTCCAATGAGACTTTCTGCGCCTGCAGCTTGCGGATTTGATCTTCGTAGGCGCTGACTAGGGCGGGACTGTCGGCTTCGACCAGCCGCTCCATGATCTGCCCCAGCTTGCGCTCGATAAGAGTGCGGTCAGCCTTAAGCGCCGCAAGGCCCTCCGCCTGTCCTTTGATTCGCTGCTCCCATGCCTGTTCGACCATGAGGCGCAGGGTGGTCATGATGGCTTCTGACGGCCTCAGCGTGTCTAGAAGCTCGTCGAAGTCGCCTTCGATCTTTTCCTTGCGGACCGACTTGCGGAACTGATCGCAGCTTTTCGTATGGCAGAAGTAATAGGCGTAACGGGCATTCCGGCCCTTGGACCAGGCGGCGGTCATGGGATTACTGCACGCAGCGCAGCAGACGATGCCACGCAGTGGAAACTCCTCGCTCGTGTCCTTGCGTATGCCGCCTTTGGTGCGACCGTTCAGTCGCTCCTGAATGCGCCCATAGGTCTCGAAGCTGATCAGCGGCTCGTGCCGCCCCTTGGTGAGGCCTATCCCCCATTTCGGGGCGTCGATGTACCCGGCATAGACCGGCCGCTCCAGGATGTCCTTCACGCGCTGGAGATGCACCTTTTCGCTGCATCGCATGGTGAATTGCGGGAAGCTGTCGAGGTGGCGCTTGATCTCGATCTGGCTGGCGAAGCGCCCACAAGCAAAACCTTCCAGAACGTCGCGGATGATTGAGGCTTTGGGTTCGTCTGGGACAAGCATCTTGCCGTGCCCGGCGACGCGCTCGTATTTGTACCCGGCCGGGGCGCTGAAGACATAATAGCCGTTCATGAAGCGCGCCCGCATGCGGTTGACGACCTGTTCGGCGTTCTTCTGGCGCTGATGCTGCGAGACGGAGGCCAACAGGTTCTCGACAAGCATGCTGTCGGAGTCCTCGCCGAACTCAATGGAGGGGCTCTCCAGCTTGCCTCCAGCCTGGCCGATGGCAGCGCGCAATTCGATATGAGCTTGGAGACCGCGCGCCAGACGGCTGATGTCGTCGATGATGACAACATGCGTGCCGCCGCTCTTCTTACTGCGGAGGAAGCTCAGCATGGCCAGCATGCCGGGCCGGTCGATCATGCCGCCGGAGACGCCTTCATCCCGGAACACCTCCGCAATCTCATAGCCACGGTGGCGCGCAAATTCGCGGCAGCGCGTCTCTTGCGAGACCAGTCCGTGGCCTTCCTTAAGCTGCCGAAGGCTGGAGACGCGGCAGTAAACAACCGCACTTTTCGTATTGGGTGGAATGCTCATTATCGCACCTCTTTCTTATTCTTTTTTGTCTTTCGGCCCCTCTAGTTTCCGCAGAAAATCCTCGTATCCATCAAGAACAGGATCGGCGGCAGCTTCCTTGAAATATTGTAACACATTGGATTCACTAAAGGAATCATTATCGTTGGCGGCAATGAGTTGCTGCGAGGGGTGCAAACCGAATGCAAGATCGGCGAATGTCTCGGCGACGATCCAAAGCGCCTCAATAGTCGCCCGCTTCTGATCTTCGGAAAGATCGAAGTCATCAAAATACGGCAGGTACTTCTCGGCATCGAGCGCCATGGCCGGTGTTGTTTCCTTTCTCCGTCGGGGCGGGAAGCGGTGCCGCTCCAACTCGCCGCACAATTGCGGTTATGGAAATAGGATACCGGCCGCGCCTGAGCGCGAAGGGGGAATGTCGGGAAAATCAATTTTCCGGGTCTCGTCCACATCCTCACCAACCACGTATGTGGTTCTCGGAGCCTGCCCGTCGCGAAGCATGAAGGCCGGTGCGGGCGGCAGGGTGTCATACCCCGAAGCGAAGAGAAGCGGGTTGACGCCGCAAGCCGCCTGACAGCGGCATGATGCAAGCTAAAGAGCGGGTAGGCCAGAACCACCGGCCGTGGTTCTTGGTGGGCCTTTGAGCAAAAACATGGTTGCTTATAAACGTACGCGACCAAATCCCTGGGAGACAAAGCGACTATCGCTTGGCGAGATCCTAAGGCTACTTTGGAGGCAGAGCATGCGCGGCAACAATTGCATCAGTCAGAATCTTTGACCTATCTCGCGCTGCCAGGTCGTAGAGATCGATAAGAAAATCTCTCAGGGCGGAATTCCATTCGGCCGGGTCGAAGCTTTCTAGCTGAAATGTCTTGGTAAGCCCCTCCTTTAGGATCGGTCCCGCATATTCTCCGGATCTGAATTCGGCGCTGGGAACGAGAAGATATTGACCCTTCAAACCAACAGCTCCGAACTCGACAGTGAAGGGCGGGCGAATTTTGAGATCATTCTCATAGACCAGACGGTAATTCTCCAAAGTCGCTGACAAGGCCTTTTCGACCGCAAGTGCCACTAGACCCGAGCGGTCTCCATTTCGGAAGGGTTCCTCGCTCACCCCCCAAAGTTCGCCCGTCTCAAAGATTTGCGTAAAGCTCGTGATGCCCTCGCCATGGGGTTGAAGACTGATAGCTCCCCAGTTGTTTTGATTGCTGAGCGGATTGATCACACGCTGCATGGGCATCAACCTGGGAACGGCTTCTATTGCTCGGGTCAACCCAAGGCGAGGTTGATCAGAGTATGTTGGATACAGTCGCAGAAAGATGGCCCGGTCCCTCTTGAAGCGCAGTTCCTGCTCGCCGGGATACCCAAAATTCACCAGCACATCATTTGGGTGAAAGAAAAACGCTGGCGGCCTGGCCGGTGTCGCCGATTCAAAGAGATTGTCTGTTCGCGCTTTGGCTAGAACTTGCTGAGCCATCAGTCGCAAAATGGCTTCTAGTTTTTCAGAGAGCTTCGTCCGCGCCGCCCGCCGCACTCCGTCCGCACTGCCGGGAGGCAATTCATACTGAGTGGGATACCGGAGATGTCCTAGGTCGAAAGGCAACTCATTCGGCGGTCCATAGTGGGTGTTCAGTACGGGCATCATCGCTTCGGTCGTCAGTGCGTGAAGCGCGTAGCCATACTCGGCCATGACATTGGAATTGGGGACGAGCTTTCCCGCATCCGTTTTTGCGACGAATGTAAGATCCGGCACGAAAATGTCTGCCAGACGAATCTTTCTGAGGATCGTTTCAGTAACTGCTGGAGTGCCAGGAACTCCTTCGGTATCGGCGTCGATTTTGATCTCAACGCCAAGAGCGTCATCCCCGTTTATGCGCTTTGCCGCATCATCGAGGGCTCGTCGGATGAAGTGCCGGTGTTCCTTTTGATCTCGGTCGCTCTGCCATGCATAGAATACAGTGATTGTCCGTTTAGACATTTACTTTGTCCCCACGCGAAACTGGATCAAGGCGCAACCACGTAGTCCAG
The DNA here is from genome assembly GCF_001708935.1 of Methyloligella halotolerans. Taxonomy (GTDB): domain Bacteria; phylum Pseudomonadota; class Alphaproteobacteria; order Rhizobiales; family Methyloligellaceae; genus Methyloligella; species Methyloligella halotolerans. The sequence continues at coordinate 31,462 of NZ_MASI01000006.1, read as the reverse complement.
ACGCAGGCGGGACCGTTTCTCGCCATCAAATTAGAGCACACTAGAATGGGATTTCATCGTCCGGCTCATCTGCCGGATCGGCTTCAGCAGGTGGAAGAGCGGCCGCGGCACGTTTTGCTTTGCCGTCCTGTTCCGGATCTTTTGGTTCTGTCAAACCCCAATTGTCGATGACGGTCCCGAGAGGGAAGGTGTCAGCGCGCCCCCAGTCCGCGAAGGGTGCAGCAGTCGCGCTCCACGGTTCCTTTGTCGGCATCTTTATCTGAACCCGAGCAGGAACGTGGACCGCGCTGCCGAATACGATAGCCTCACCGGCTGCAAGCACAGTGACCTGGTCGAGCAGACGTTGAGCCTGTCTGGGAATGATCCGGCGGAAATGATCAATGTCGTCAGGATTTTGCAGGCGGTGAGAAAAGAAGTTGGCGCATTGGCTGATGATTGTCTGACTAATTTCACTTGGCCGTTGGCTAGCAACCATCAGAGACAGGCCAAACTTTCGACCTTCCTTGGCGACCCGTTCGAACGCCCGTCGGGATAATGCCTGTCCTCGGTCCTCAACGTGTGCAGGCGGTCTTGCATAGTTGTGGGCTTCCTCGAGCACCAAGACCCACGGATACCGATTGCGCACATCGGGGAGTAGCATCTCCCGCGTTTCCAGCAGCAGTCTTCCAATCAGCGCACATGCAAACGGTAAGATCTCAGAGGCCAACATCGAGAGGTCCAGGATCGAGACGCGCAAACCGCGCTTATCACTTATTCCTAGTTTCTTCATCCAGTCGGCATAGCTGTAGACGCCCTGCTCTTCATAGCTGAAGAATGGCTGCCACCTCCTATCATCGAGTCTGGTGCGCAACCGGAGCTTCAATGTCACAAGATACTGATCAATTTTCTTGTTGCTCTCCTGGTCGGTAGCTCTATCCACTAAGCGAGGATCGCGGAATTCGGTCTTGCGCACGTAGCGGGGAGCGTCAGCGGTCTTTGCGAAGTTGACGCCATCATTCTGGCGCGCAGAAATTTCCTCCACCAACTCCCGGCGTATCTCTGTGAGGCGATCTCTAACTTCCTTTTCATTCGATATCTTCCGCCATTGGTCTCTAGTGTTTGGCGTCCAGGTAGGTAGCGCTCGGAAAACTGCCCAATCAACGTCGGTTGCGTACTGCTCCGCATGAGTTATGGCGAGGTCGAAATTGGTGGCGGGGGTATTGCCATCTAGCCAGCCGAGGGCCGCATCGACTTTCCCAATCGCTACCTGCAGGGGATCGTAGGCGCCACCCCCGCTAGGGTCCGATTTTGCGATCGACCACCAGTCTTTTAAAACCGGCTCTTGTGTTGCTTCCGAGGCCTGGAGCCATTCACAGATCTCTTCCCCATTCATCAGCCACGCGGGCAGACAGAATTCTTCTCCATTCAGATAGATCCTGTTTGGTTCACGGGCATGGAACGACTGATCGCTTTCGAGGAAGGCGCTCCCATATTCTCCGTTGATGTCGAGAATGAAAATATGAGGCTCGGGCTTATCGACTTTGGCGAGGGTGTCATGCTCAAGAACGCTGCGGATAAGGCTCGCGACGGTATAGGATTTTCCTGATCCGGTGTTTCCAACGATGGCAAGTGGGCGCGAAAAGAGGTCGTTGAAGGACGCCTTCACTTTGGCGTTCTCGTCCCCCGTCTGGTGGCCGATCTCCAGAGGAAAGTCGTGCGGGCCTTCCTCCCACTCGCGGGGCTTATTGCGTTCGGGCGGATGCGCAAAGATTGCGGCCAGAACGTCGGGAGCGGCCACTTCGGCCGGAGTGTCAAGAGTTGGAAGTACAGTGATGCCAGGATCGAAATCCCAAGTCTCCGTCCCTGACTGCCTTACAGTTCCTAGCAACTGAACAGAGGCAATTCGCCGGGGCTTCACGAGTTCTAGCGACAGCTCTTCATCGCGCATTGGATCAAAGGTTTCTCGCGCTTCAAGATCACTGAGAAGACCAAGGGCGTGAGACCCTGCCCCTAGGTCGAAAGTCAAAAAGGAGTTGATTGCTACAGCCCGTTGGACGCCGTCCGGCGTCGCACGCGAGGAGGATCGAGAGGTAGATGATAACTCGACCTTCAGTCGGAAACCGTTGACAGAAACGACATGGCCAATGACGCGCGGTTCATCCATCACTCTGCGTCCGACTCACTATCCGCGTTGTTCTCAACCCGTCTGATTTGTTCCTCGAAGGAGCGCAGGCGTTTGTAGTCTGCCAGCCATTTGACGTCGGGCATGACCTTCTGCGCGAAGTCGGCGAATGTCGCGACCTTAAACGAGCAATCTTCCCCCTCAGCCAATCTTTCAGTCAGCACAAAAGCGCGCTGCCCGAGGCTCTGGTAGCGGCGAACGCGCTCGACGATGGCGCTCTGCGGGTTCGGCTCTACAACGAGCATAACCAACGACGGATTCATCAGGGCCGTTTCGATTATTCGCGTCACATGATCGTCGCCAAAGCCATATCCGAGGACCAGCAAAAAGGTTTGTGGCTGATTCAGTCGTGCATGGAACAGCCGAAACAGGTGCCCGTACGGCATATCCAGTGTTTGTGTGAGCTTCTGTGCGGTAGGCAGAATGCCGTACGACCCAATCTTCTTGAACTCGTCAGAAGCTAGAGTCCTAGCCTTCTGATCAGGCGTCATCCCGCGGTATTTAAGAGCGAAGGTGAGATCCTGATGACGGGCTCGGTAGGTTCCGTCCTGGTCGACATACCAGTGGAGCGACCCGTGAAGTTTATAGAGCTGAAGGAACTTATCGAAGCGTCGCACCCGCCCTTCGGCGACATCTCCTGGATAGTAGACATCGAGCCGTACACTGCCGGGTCAAAGCGGGAATTGGCCTTGCCGGAAAAGCCGTCGAAGTACTGGATCCCTAGTTCTTCGATGGCTTGCTCAAACAACGTGTCGTAGTTGAGCGTGAATAAATGAGTGCGTCCGAGGTTCGCCTCGCGCGCGATCAGCTTCGCCAGAAAAGGAATATGACCCGAGGAATGCGTCGCATCCGTTCCAGAGAACTCGCTCCGATCAATCTGCAGGGCGCACTCCGCGAAAATGGCTTTCTCGATGTAGCCCTGTAATTCGGTGAGCTCCTTAGCATCAAGCGAGAGAGAGCCTTCTTCAGCCGGATTATTGCCCTTCCAGGCCACGGATACGATCGGGGAATCGTCCGATGCTGTTAGGCCAGCGGTGTTAAACACATAGCTTAACCAGGCCTCAAATCCGACCGGCCCCTTCTCTTTCTCTGCAGGCCAGCGAGACTTCCGATGATTGATGACAGCCTTCGCATTCGCCGAAAGGGGTACCGCCTTCTCAACAGCGTCCAGAACGAGGCATTCCAGATTATTCGATCTTGGACCGGCCATTAGGCGACCGGCTGAACTGACAGACGTGCCCGCAGCGGTAAGAACGACGACATTCTCCATGCGCAACCAATCCGCAAGAAGAGCTTGTATTCGCCTTAAGCCGTCTTGGGATGATTTCTCCGCCAGCAAGTCGTCGCTCTCGCCCGCTGCCACGGGGGATAGCAATTGATACCTACATTCGGTCATGGCTTCCGATCAATCACCAGAGAGCGAGCCTGCGATAGAGGTCGCATTTGGATCAAAGCCAGCAGCAATTGCAACCATCGGGTGAGGTTTGGATGCTCGTCAGACCTGGCCATAACCTTCCCGTGACGTGCGGGCGGCCTTTCACCGATATGCCTAAGCGATGGTCGGGCCACCGTGCATTATCCAGTGTAGGTAGAGAGGCGAGTTTCCAAGCCCAGCGAGTGGGTTCAGGGCCGCGATAGGATTCCTGATCAATGGGTGCAGGGAGAGTCGACTTCTCCCGCGCGTGGTTCAGCGGACAAGACGCTGGCGGCATCCAATCCGCGGAGGGTCGGCCCTGGGGTCTCGGGGAGATGGAAGATTCCTGAGCGGGGATGAAACGACCGGACGCTTCGTTGGTGCAGCGATGGTTCGATGCCGTCGATGCGGCAGAGCGCGGGGGATGCAACGGGGGTGCGCAGCGACCCCCTTGCCGAGGCGGCGAAGCCCGTCCGAGACGAGATGGTGCTGTAATACAGCACACATCTTGCCATCATCAAAAATGGTTTAGTTGTTACAAAAGCGCCGTGGCTTTAGCGATCAGCGGGTGTTTGTTTGTTCAACCGGAGGGATATTCTTTAAAGAGATCAGCTTTCGATCTTTACTTGATCAAATGTCCCGATCTGCATGTAGACTACAGCGATGGTGGCATCCCTTTGCGGGGCTGTTTAATGGCAAGGCGTCGTAGGAGACAAAGCGATGGTGACGGGGCTAATTGGACAGCCGCCGCGATAGGAATCATCTTCGCGGGGATGGCTGGCCTTTACCTATATAGCCAGTTTACGGACATGCTTGAGCGCTCCAATCTCCTGTCCGATGTCGTCGATGCTATCAATGCGAATGATTCTGAGAGATTGGCTGCGCTATGGACCCCCTGTAACAATAAAGGCTACGACCCAGATTTTTCCTCTTTTATCAGGACGTTGAATGATCAAACGCCGTTCACCGGGCCGGAATATCCGAAAGAAGATAGAATATATTTTAGGAGAGCACTGTTTCTTCCAAAGAACATCAATAAGAACGACACAAATCGGGAGAGCGTCCAGGGTTACTATAAGAACAAAGACTCAAAATGGGTTCAAATTTCCGTATATAAGTGCGGTGGCTGGAAAAAAACTCCGATAATTCAAGTATTATTTGTTGACTAACAACGCTTCATATAATATTAGTGGGGTACTTAATTAATTGATTAATTAGCACGCATGAAGAATTATATATTATCGCTATCGTTCGGCGCCGCGGTCTTGTCGGCAGGAATGGCTGCTCCTATAGCGTCACCAAGCCCCGTTGAGCATTCAAAAATTCAGTGCAGCAAAAGCCTGCTCAATTATGTGGTGCCTATTAGAACAATACATTGTCAGCCAGCGCGTAACTGAATTCTCCTATAGTGGAGTCGGGTGTCGCATTAGGGAGATCAGCAACAAAAAGGATAAGAGAAATATAATGGTACGTTTAAAAATATTATTTGAAGTATATGCACGGATTTGGGGCGATGGACATAATGATGGATGCGAGGAGCGCGTGAAGGAGATTCTATTAACAGCGGAACTCGAAAGTCGACAAGAGCCAATTTAATGGCGCGTCCAATCACCCGGCGCACTCCAATATCCCCGTGTAGAAGCCACCATCAAGTACCAGAAGAGAAGGGCGGCTACGGATGAGATCAAGAGCCACATTATCCAGCTAACACCTGAAAAATATGGCGTTTGATAGAATATTGCGCCAGATATACCTAGAGAATGTATAACAATAAAACAAAATGCACTAAAGAATGCTGCCAATCCTAAAAGGTCGCTCCTCACCCGGAATGTAATAGAGAATCTCAATACACGCAGATTTCTCCAAAACCATAAAACCGAAATAAACCCCGCTAAAGGCCCGAGTACCTCCACCCACGCGGCATAGAAATCCGGGAGAATCCATTCCAATATAAAGGAAAGAACAAATGCCAGGACCGTGAATATCACGATGGCAGTCAAAACTCCTGTAAAATTCATCACTTGTTCATTCAATGGTCTTGGCATCTCTCCCTCATCGCAAGATCGTGGCCACCGGTGGATTGGGTTGCATATTAAAAACGATACTCGCAAAACAAGCGCAATAAAAAAACTAGCTGCAGGCATCACGCATACCAATCAATCCTATTCGCTTAAACGCTCGCCCCAACGTTGCGTGGCTGACTTTCAGCCTCTGAGCGGCAATGTGGATAGGGGTGCCATTCTCTAGGATGTCGCGATGGGTCGCGAGGATGGCCTCAAGATCGAGCGCATGGGGGCGACCGATCTGCTTCCCGCGGCGGCGGGCGGCTTCGATGCCCTGGCAGGTGTTCTCGCGAATGATGTCGCGCTGGAACTCGGCGACCGCGGCGATGATGTGAAAGACCAGTTTGCCGCCCGGCGTCGTCGTGTTGATACCTTCGGTCAGCGAGCAGAAATGGATCTCGCGATCATGAAAGCGGGTGAGCAGGCTCGCCAAATGGCTGACCGAGCGGCCGAGCCTGTCCAGCTTGAGGACCACCAGCCCATCGCCGGGCTGGAGCACCGCCAAAGCGCGGTCGAGGCCGGGGCGGCTGGCCTTGCCGCCGGACACGCCGTGATCGCGGAAAATCCTCTCGCACCTGGCATATTTGAGCGCATCGAGCTGCATCCGCAGCTTCTGATCCGGCGTGGAGACGCGGGCATATCCGATGCGCCTGCCGGGAATATCCAGCGGGGACCAGGGCTTCTCCGTCATGACGATGCCTCGCCAAAACCGAACCCTTTTGTCGGACCTTGAATTTCGGAATGAACAATTAGCCTAAAACAGAAATCGGGCGTAAATTGGTCCCTAATATAGTATTCACATAACAATAACTCCACGATATCCTCACTCGACATAAACGTTCATTTATGTTGAGCAGAAATATACTTCACCTCGCAAGTGTGGGTGCCATCGTATGCAGTTTGACGGGGGCCGCGTCTGCCGAGCAGGGAGAAGGCTTCACCGGCGAGCGCTTCCTGGAATATCCAAAGAATGCGCAGATGGCCTACATCACCTCCTCAGCTTTAATGGCTGGCGTAATCGCGGCGCAGAATAAGAAGCCCCAGGCCCAATGCATCGATAAATGGGCGGTGGCTGCGATGAAGAATGAGTATAAGGAGGTGATTGATGCGATGAGCGAGTTTCCCGATCACCATCCCACGGGCGTGATCGTGGCAGTGCTCCAGAAGGCGTGCGGACGGTTCAAGTACCTGGACCAGGAATAGCGATGTCTGGCGTCACAGCCAACGGGGCTGCGGTTGCCTCTTCGGATATTGCAGTCTCTACCTTGAGGATGTCGGCCATCGCATCGTCCAGTTCGGGCAGGAAGCTTTCCAGCTCATCGGATGTGGTCGGATTATCCTCGTCGCTCATGCGATCACGAATCCGACCAAGCGAATTCACTTGGATCTCCTGCACGTGACCAATCGATTGATTAAGGCCTGCGACACGCTCTCTGTGCGCTGATAGCTGCTCATAGCTCGGTTCGTCACCGCGCCAATCGATGCTGGCGGCATCAAGGTCGCTGACCTTACCGCCATGCTCGGTGCGGACTTGGCCGTTCTGATCTTTGAAGACACGCGTGCCGTCCTGCAGGCGCGCGGCGCTATCGAGCGTCGTCTGCAAATCCTGCTCCGCCTTGGCCAGAGCAAGACGGGCTCTTTCAAGCGCGCGTTCCGCCGCTTGCTCGGCTTCGCGTAGTTTGGCGAAAGTGTCTTCGTAGAGAGCGGCGTACTCGGGATCGTTGGCAAGCATCCATTGCAGACGCGTCATAGCCTCGGCCTGACGCTCGCTCTTGCTCTTGCCGTCTTTAATCCGCTCGCGTTCGTCCGGGCTTAAGAATCGCGCCAGGCGGCCGGTCTCGCGCCCGGCCATTTCATTTTGCAGATCCTCGAAGTCTTGACGGCGCACGGCCGCGAAGAATGCGGCCTGCAAGTCCATTGTTGTTTCAGGTAGTTCCCCCATTCACACCCTTATTCTTATTATGAGTATATTTTACCGTAAGTCGGATTCCGCTGTCAAAATTCGGCATGCCCCCGCATTCAGTTCGGATGGTCGAGAAGGTGCTCGACGAGGATGGCGCGAAAGGTGCCGAAGGAGAGGAAGGTCTTTTCCTTCGGGTCGCAGCGTCCACGCTCTAACCTGCGGCTGTTCTGCAGGACGGTTGCGATTGTCACCATGTGAGTGAGCCGAGCCCGAAGCAACGAGACCGGATCGCGCTCGGGCTCGGCGTAGATATTCAGTGCATGATAGAAGCTGCGAAGACTATTGATGGCTGCTGCCGCTTCTTGATCTCGTTCTCGCGATCCGAATTGGCCGTACAAGGGGCAACCCCTACAGATGGGATCGGCACGCCGTCCAGCGCGGTAATTGCGATAGCAGGTATTCTGGGCATGGCACTCGGCGAGCAGGTCGAGCACTGCACCCTTGATGAGCGCGACCTCTTCCGCGCCGGTGACGTGGACCAACGCCGCGTTGGCGCGGTGCCAGCGTGCAAAGACCGGATCGGATAGCCTGTCCCGAAAATCGATATAGAGGCCGCGCATCGTCTTGCGCGTCGTGCCGATCGCATTGGCTGCGGTGTTGACGCCCACACCCTGGCCGAAGAGATCGACAGCCTGCACGGTCTGCACGAGATCCAGCTTCGCGTGCTTGCGAAGGGGATTGCGTGCTGGTGGCTCGTTCACGGGTGCACCTCTCCCCTCAAGCGCGCGGAATCTAGTGGGCCGATTTTCGCACAAACCCAATGCTTTCGTCTTTGGCCCGTCCACGCCTTCTTCCCGTTCTGTGTAGTCGGGCCGGGAAGGGGATTGTTTGGGCTTGGCGAAGCGGGCATCCTTTATGAGCCTTCCCTGGAAAAACGCATCCCTTCGGACCGCATGAAGCGGCTTAAGGCGGATTCCGTCCCGAGCCGATCACGCGAAGTCCGGCGAGAAGGAGATGCGAATGGACAAGTTTGGCGAAGGGATTTCAGGTCTTTATATCGCGCACGATGCGGAGCGCGTTGATCCCGCTGGGGAGAGCGTTACGGTTGCGAGCGATTTTCAATTGCGTTCGCCCGCGCATTTTCAACGCCTCGCGATTGCGACGGCCGCGCTCGGCTTACCTCGCCGTGCGATTACGGATTGGCTCGCCGATGTCATCTATGGCTATGACGGGCGCATTCTTTGGCCTAATGGCAGCGAGCACGGCCTTCCCGATATCGAGGAGGTCTTCGGCGATGACGGCAGCTATCGCTGGCTCGGCTATTTCGTGAAGTTTGCGGAAGAGCCTCCTCGTCAACGTCCCCAAGCGCGTGTGGTCGAACGTCTTCGTGTGATCGATCTTGCTTTCAAGATCGCGCATCCGGAGCGGGCGAGGCTGATCGCGAGATGAGCGACAACCTCGCCTGGCGGATGGCATTACCCGCTCTCGCTCTGGCCCACCGGATTGCGGTGGATCGCAATGATGGCGCGGTAGAGCGCGAGCGCTGTTTCCAGATCGCGCTCCAGCGGCAGCAACGTGCCGATGCATTGGTTCTGCTTGCGCTCGGCATTGGCGGTCATCGCCGCCCGCAACGTGACGCTTGCTGCGACGATGCGCTGGTCGAGTTCGGCCAGCAGGGCCGCGATGGCTTTGTTTGTCGATGTGCTCATTGTTCTTCTCCTTCTTGCTGAGCGTTGATGGATGCGCCGTCTTCAAACGGTGCGGTTGAGAGCCAGCGGAAGACGGTTTCGCCGGTGAAGCCGTGATCCCAGATCATCCAGACATAGCGGTGCATGGCGGTGTGCCTCGTGGCGAGCTGCGGATCTCCGCAAGGCCAGCAGATGCAGTCGTCGAGCGCGTAGATGACGCTCGGCGGTTTGCGCATGTAGCTTTCATGCCGGGACGGATGGCAGAGGCTGGCGATGTTGAGCAGCATCGCAACGCGCCCGCCGGTCTGCTCGGTAAAGCTCAGCGCTTTGCGGATGAACTTGTCGGCCAGGCCGCGCCCATAGGGCGGGTTGGTGACGATGTTGCGAGCGAGCGGCTTGTCGGCTGTCAGGAAGTCATGACCGGACTCGCCGTAGCCCCAATCGGTGATATCGGTGGCGACGGTGTCGTAACCTTCCGCGATTAGCTCGCGCGCGATTGCGCCGTCACCGCAGGCCGGTTCCCAGATGCTGCCCTCGAACTCTTCTTCTGCCAGCAAGGCGCGGATGGCGCTGGGCGGTGTCGGATAGAACTCGAAGGGTGCGCGGCCTCCTCTGAGGCGGGGGCTCGCCGCGAACGGCGAGCCTGTCTTGATGGAAGGGTTGGTGAGGAGAGAGAGGATCATGATGCGAACCCTTCCTCGTCGCCGGACTTGTCCGCGACTTCGCTCAGGAACAGCACGCCCTGATGCTGGGTCAGCTCGATGGGAACGAAGTCGAGGCGGATGATGCTGCCGCCGCCGTTCTTGCGGGGCCAGACGCTGCCGATCTCGCGGGCGGAGCCGAGGCGCTCATTGCCTTTTTCATCGGTGCCGATGATGCGGGCGAAGCTGATTCGGTGGCTCGGCCGGGTTTTGGGTGATTGCTTGCTCATTTTGAACTCCTTTTCGTTCGTCGTTGCCGGGCCGGGACTTCCAGCCCATGCGCGGAAAGGATCGCGGCGCTTCAAGCCGGGTCGTCATGCCCAACACGGGTGCGGAGCGGGCAGGGCATTGACGAAGGAGCGAACAGCTCCGATCGGCGCGTCCGCGATAGAGCGCTGGGGATGAGGGTTGGAAGTGAGAAAAGGCCCGGCCGATGAACCGAAACGAGGAGTGGGTGAGCGATCACATCAACGCGGCTCGGAGCCGAGCGGGTTCTTCAGCAGGTACCTTCGAAAATCCTCATAGAGACGAAGCTCCGGGAAGTGATGTCGCTGCACGCTGATGGCGGCATGCAGAAAATCGGTAGCGCAGCGATTGTCCGTCAGGTCAGACTCACGCCCTTCGACCAACCGCCGCAGCGAGGGCAGGTTGAAGTCGATGGCCTCCAACAGGTGGAGCGCCTCCATCGCACCTGACGCATCGGCCGTAGACGCAGCCAGCGGCAAGGCGATCGCGCAGAACATGCGCACGGCCTTGTTGATGAGCAGGTTGCGCTCGTCGAACTCATCCTTGAGCCGCGGTGCATGACGCTTGCGGTAAAGGCGAAAGTCGCGGCTGCGATAGACGCGGCGCAGGATCTCGCGGCCGTGATCGCTCAAGGTCTCATCGAGAAAGAGCAGCGTCCCGGTCGCGCCGAAGCGATCGGGTTGGATGCGCACTGCGCTCGCCAGCTCAGCGCGTAAGCTCCGGTAGGTCGCGCGGATCGTCTTGCCGGAGACATGGGTGCTCGGGGCTAACGCCTGCACCGGCATGTTTTCTGAAAGTCCCCGCAGCAATCGCAGGAATTTGTGCTCGGAGAGCTTTGCCCCGATGCAATAGCGGTTTTTGGGAGCGCTTCCCCGCGCTCCTTTTTTTGTTTTTGGCATCCTTCCCTCCTTCACGTCCACGCTTGGTTTGCGCATGAGCCGGGAGGGCTGTGCTTCCCTTCGATTTTGCGGCTGTAAGGAGAGGAAATTTATCCTGACAGAAGAGGTTAAGAAATTCCTGAAGGAGCCTCCGGTGCCTTCAAACGTATGCCCTTAAGCCTCTGAACAGGAACGCGGATTCGAAATCCGCCAACAACAAGAAGAAGGAGTAACTACCATGTCCAACTGTACGCTTTGCGGACGCAGGCTTTGTCCCTGCTGCAGCCCCAGACCATCCGACCCGCCGAAGGTCGCGATTGTGGCTTCCGACTATGAGCTCGCCCGCGTTTCGCACTTCCAGCGGCTGGCGATTGCCACGCGGGCCTTAGGGCTTTCCCGGCGCGAGATCCCGAATTGGATGGCGGATGTCATCTATGGCTATCGCGGTCTTATCACATGGCCGGGCGGCAAAGCCTTCATCGTGGGAGACGACGATATCGACGCCGTCTTCAATGATGACGGCTCGTTTCGCTGGCTCTCGGACTTCGTCAATTTCGCAGAGCGTGCGCCACGGCAGAAGCCGCAAGAGCGCGTCATCGAGCGGCTGCGGTTGATCGATCTCGCATTTCGGATTTCCGATCCGCGGAGAGCCGAACTGATCGCGCGGTGATCGAAATGCCCGCGGCTCTTTTTCCCAAGTCTCGCCCGGCCGCGCAGAAGGCCGGGCGTATCGTCCGCTCCAATGCAAAGGAGCGAGACGATGTTCAATCCGCAAAATCAATTTCGAAAACCGGGCGGCGGACCGATGGGCTCGGTGGACGGCACTGCGAAGGTTCTTGGATTCGTCGTGGCCGTGCTGGCTACGCCCACGATCTACGACCTGACCGTCGCTTATTTCAGCCGCGTGATCGTCAACGGCTACGGCTCAGAGTTCCTCGATCTCTTCCAGCTCGGCTGGTTCGGGGTGCTTGGATTGCTGACCTACAACATCGCCCGCGTCGCAATCGCGCCTGCTCTTCTGATGGCAGGGACGGCTTTGGCGATGCGCCTCATCTAAAATTCAAAGGAGACATATCGATGAGTTGGACACCCAATGAGATTACGGACCGCGAGGCGGTCAAAAGACGCAACGGCTTCGTCAAAGCCGGATTTGTCGCATGGGGGCTGGCGTTCCTCTTTCAGAACGTACCCGACATGCAGGCCATTGCGGCATGGCTGATTGTCGGCGGTCTGGTGGCCTTCATCGTGGCCTGGAACACGAAGACCAAGCTTAAAAAGAAGGGCGAAGTCGGCGTGTATGGAAGGGACGGCTAGCCCATGTCCTCTTCCGCCTTCAATGAAGAGTATCGTTTCGGCAGCGCCGCCTGGGCAGGCGAATACGGCCTTGGCGCTGCCGGGCTCTTCAAACACAAAGGACCGCAGATCGGCTACTTCGGGAGTAAGCCGCTGCATCTGGATAGCGATGCGCCGATGCTCACTATCGGCGGCGCGGGCTCCGGCAAGCTGCGCGATATCATCGGCTACGTGGTCTGCAACTCTCCGGGGCAACGCATGATCGCGCTCGATCCGCGCGGCGAGCTTTCCGCCATCTCATTCCATGTGCACGCCCAGAACGATGAGTATGCCTACTTCTGGAATCCCTTCGGTCTGCATGGCCTGCCGCAGCACGCCTGCAATCCGCTCGATATCCTCGAAGCGACAAGCCCCAACTTCCACGCCGATTGCAAATTCGTTGCCCGCGCTTTGGTACCCGTCTCCGGCGCGGCGGAGGGCAAGTATTTCGAGCAGCGCGCCAGCGCCTGGATCGAAGCACTGATCAAGGCCGATGTGGAAGGCAATGGCCAGACCAGCTTGCCGCGCCTCGGCGCAATCGTGAACCTCATCGAATCCGGCAACGCGCTCTGGGCCGATGTGCTCGAAGCGATGCTCGGGTCAGCTTTCGACGATGTGCGCCGCACGGCGGGCGAGATGCTGGTCAAGCAGCAGGACGCTCCACGCGAGTTCGGCTCGGTCATGGGTGAGATCTACGCCAATCTCGGCTTCCTCGACGATCCGGTCCTGCAGCGTCATCTTCGGGAAGCGAAGTTCTCGCTGAGCGCGCTGTGCAATCCAGCACGGGTCACGAAAATCTTCCTGATCGTCCCGGCGGAGTACCTGAAGCAGCTCGCGCCGATCCTGCGCCTGATGTTCACTGGCACGATGCTCTACAAAGCGCGCGCGCCGGAAGCAGCGCGCGTGATGATGCTGGTCGATGAGGCGGGGCAGCTCGGCTCGTTCGACGCCCTCCTGCAAGCCTTCACCTACGGGCGCGGGGCGGGCATCCGTTCTTGGGCGTTTTTTCAGGATGCTGGGCAGATGGTCCGCCATTACGGCCAGCCCGGCCTGCAGGGCTTCATGGGCTCGGCACAGATGCGCCAGTTCTTCGGCGTGCGCGATTACCAGACTGCGCAGCTCGTCTCAAACATGCTGGGCGGGGAGACGCTCGAATACGATGATCCGCAGCGCCAGGAAGCGGCGAAGCATCTGAAGCTTCAGGCGCTTCAAAAGCTGATGAATGGCGAGGATGCCTTCGGCGCGATGATCGATGCAGCCCATCACAGCCGCGCTGCGCAAATCCGTACCAAGCAGGCACGCAAGCTGATGACCGAAGAGGAGATCCTGAGCCTGCCGGAAGACCGGCAGATCATCTTCATCTCAGGCAAGAACCTGCCGCCGGTGCTGGCGAACAAGTATCCTTATTTCAGCCGCCGCGAGATGGCGGGGCTATATCTGCCCAATCCCTATCATCCGCCAGGCGACCGCGTGCCCGTCAAAGCCCGCTTCGGTCGGCGCTGGCTGCGCGTCATCCGCGAAGGCGTGCCGGAGGAATATGCTGCTTTCCCCCAGTACAGCGACGGCGAGTGGGCATATTTGGAAGGGTACAAACCACGCTAACGAGAAAGGAAGCCACCAATGACCGAAGAAACCGAAACCAAGAAACGAGGCCCAAGCCACATCGCCTATCATGTGCGGGACGGAGAGGGGGAGAAGTCCTACTTCAACCGCATTGGCTCGGCCTGGCCGCATAAGGACGGCAAGGGCTTTAACGTCCAGCTCGACTCCCTGCCGGTCGACGGCCGCATCACCATTCGCTCGGCGAAGGACCGGGTGAAGGAGATGAAAGACGCGTTCCAGGAATCCGGAAGTCAGGGCCTCCCGGCCCTGCAACCCGGTCCATCGAAAAGTCGCAGCCGCGATGACGGACCTGGCATGGAGCGCTGATTATGAACGCGTTCAAGCAAGCCTCAAGCGGAGCAGCCACCAAGGCAGAGCTGGATCAGCGCATCGCCGCGCGGCCGAAGCCGAAAGTTGAGATGCAGCTTACCCCGCAAGGGGCAGAGGCCGTCGAAGTTCGCCGCGAACTCGACCACGCCTCCGAACGCCGCATCAAGCATCTCGAGGAACGGCTACAGACCGCCCGCAACGGGCTCGAAAACAGTCACGCCCGCGCGCTGCAGCGCGGCCGTGCCAAGCAGGATTTTGATCGGGGACGGTAAGCCGTCCCCGCTCCTTCTATCTTCTCGGATTACAGCTTTCCTACATTCCAAGCGCCACAATGCGGACGCGCTCTAGAGCGAGCATGCGCTATCGAGGGATAGCCATGAGAAGTTCGATCGTTTGCGCGGTTGCAATCGCGCTGCTGCTTCTTTCAAGCGAAGTCGGTGCATCTGAGAGCACGGCGTCAGCCCCGCATGATCTCAAAGTTGAGGTTGCGAAGCTTGCGGAAGAGGCCCGGCAAGCCGAGCGGCACTGGTTCGAACGTGAATGGACCGGCTACCGCGATGATCCCAAGGCGTTCGCTGAAGCGATGCGATTTCCCTACGGCTATTACTGGACGGTGCAACTCGGCGCTTGCACGGAATCCCTTCAAGACGTCGCTGAGATAGAGCGCAGGGCCGCAACGCTCCGCCGAGAGATTGACATTGCGCGCGCAGCCGCGGGCGCGGAGCAAAGGCGGGACGATTTCGCGGGCGCGCTCTCCGACCTCGATAGGATCAATGAGCGCATGAAGCGCCGCAAGGAAGAGTGCCGCTCGCGGCGCATGGTGTTCGCCTACGACTAGACGATCACATGAGGCGCTATCGTCTCAAGCCATTGCCGCGCGTGCGGCCTGGCCCATTCGGCGGGCGTGAACGAGGCTCATTGCTTTCGCCGCGCCTCCGCTTCGCTTGGCAAATTCCTGGGACAACGCCAGCCGCGGATTGAGTTCCCGCACCTTCCGTCGGTCCTGTCGCAACTCCCGAAGCAATTCCGCGTGACGTCCTCGTACGGTGCGGATTTGCTCCTGCAACGCCTGGCGCTCGCTAAGCTGCGCATCGATCAGCCGCTGGCGCTGGCCGCCGTCGCGACGAAGAGCGGCAAAGGCCTCACGTTCATTCTGCTTGCGGATCTGCGCATGCTTGCCGGTGATCCGGCTCCAGATACCTTTGACGCCTGTATCGAAGCGGGCGGCTCGGCTGCGGCATTCGTCGGCCCAGCGCGCGTGCTGGCGATCCTTGAGCTTCGCGCGTTCCAGCCGATGCTGGCCCGCCATATGCTGCCGCTTTGTCTCCAGCGGAGATAGCGCGCGGCGTTTTCGTTCCTCCGCCTCGCCCTGGTGGCGCTGGAAGGCAGCGGTGAGATCCTTCGCAAACTGCGCCTTGGCTTCCTCCACGCTTGGCAGCTCCTTCGGCTCGCCAAGCCGCGCATTGATCTCCTTTGTCTTCTTGCCGGTATAGCGTGAGATGGAAAGCGTCTCGCCCTCATGGGTGACAGCTACGAAGCCGCGGCGGTCGCCTTTGGCAAGCGTAATGCCGCGGGCCTTGAGCGCTTGCGCGAAGGAAGCTCGTGAATCGGAGGCCGCCCAGCACTCCTGCATCATCGCTTTGAGGTCGCGCGCATCGCGGCCCATGCGTTTGGCTTGCTGCCATTCGGCCAACGTGAAGTTACGCGGGTCGGCCTCGCGGCTGTTCATCAGCCCGCGCGGCAGTTTCCAGCCGTTCTCGATGTAAAGCTCGCGCGAGAGGTCGCGGAGCTTGAGCTTGAAATGCGAGAGGTTCTTCGCTGTCATCGTCTCGGCATCGATGCGCGACCAGACGGCATGGCAGTGCCTGCGGCCTTCTTTCTCATGAAAGACGATCACGCGCGGCTGACCGGTGAGGCCGTTCTTGTCCTCAATGCGGGAGATCGCGTCTTCAAACGTATCGACCGAGACGCACTCCTGCTGCGGCGGGCTTAGCGAGACGGAAAACAGGAACTGCTTGCAGCGCGTGCCACGGCTCACCGCATAGGCTTCCTTGAGTGCGCCGACCACGTCGTCCGACACAAAACCTCGGATATCGTGCAACTCGACATGCTCGTTCTCGTCGGTGCGGAGGAGATGCTGGCCGAGCTGTTTGCCGCCGCCGCGCTGCGAAGCTTTCAGGATCATCGCCTAGCGCTCCTGGATTCCGAGCGCCTTCATGAGGAGCAATTTCATCTCGGCGACGTCGCGGCAGGCTTGCTCTAGATCGGCTTCAAGCTGGGGCGATACTGGCAGCGCGCCGATGCGAGCGGCTTCTGCAATCGCGCGCAGGCTGGATGAGAATTCTGCTCGTCCTAGCTTTGCCAGCACGGCGGCTAGTTCAGCCTTATGTTTGGACGGTGCTCGGCGGGGACGGGGCCGATTGTCGTTCGCGGCAAACAGGCATTCGCGAACATAGGAACCAACCGGCCGCCCATTGGCGCGCGCCTCCAGCTCCGCCCGCTCTTCTGGAGACAGGCGGAGAGAGAAGGGATTTTGCTTTGTCGAGCCTGCATTCTTCATCCTCCCAGGATGCCACTCGGCGGGTGCGTTCTTGGGTGAATGAGGAAAATGCGGAACTAGCGCCCCCTAACGGGCTCGCGCTTAGTCCCCTAAGTCTGGGGGGTGGTTCACCACCCAATCTTTCGTTTCTGACACCGTTCATTTTCCAGGGTTTGCAGAGCTTGCATCCAGCCCTGCTGCGCCGCGCCTTGCCCCGTTTGTGATTCATGGTTGCCCCCCTCAGTCGTTGGAAGGCTACGGGAGGAAAATTGATTTTACAACTTAATGATGACTTGTAGTCGCCGTGATCGTGTTCTGGATAATTGATCTGTTCCATGTCGAAACTCAATCAGACTGCCTTAAAACCGATCGTTTGAAGCAGGTTTTCCCCGGTCGGCCGGGCCCGTAAACGTCGAGAGAGCAATTCTCTTCATCGTGATATGACCTATCGTCGGCCCATCGCCGATTTACCACTGGCTTGGCTGAAGGAAATTAAGCGCCGCTTCTCTTCGTCCCAAAGTACGAGCCGCACAGCTTTGAGGCTTTGAAGCAGGGTAAGGCGACCGGCATTCCGAAGCTCGGGATGGTCCCGAAGCACCTCCGGCAGGCGGTAGTATGGCGTCCGGCTTGACAAATGATGCACATGATGCACCCCGATATTGGCGGTGAACCAGCGCAGGACGCCCGGTAGATCGTAATGCGAACTGCCATGCAGCGCCGCCTCATGGACACTCCAGTCCTTCTCGTGCTCCCAAAGCGTATCTTCAAACTGATGCTGGACATAGAAGAGCCAGACCCCGATTGAGGCGGCGAGAAGCGTGGTTGGCAGCTGCACGAGCAGGAATGGACCGGCGCCTACCAGCCAGATGAGCGCTGCGACCAGAATTGCGATCGCCGCATTCGTCGACATTGCGCTTGCCCAAGGCCCCCAACCGTTGCGCATCAGCCCCATCGGCAACCGGTGGCGCAGAATGAACAGATATGCCGGCCCCAGACCAAACATGACCATCGGGTGTCGGTACAGGCGGTAAAGGAGCTGACGCCATGGCGTCAGAGCCCGAAACTCATCGACGGTGAGCGTGTCGATGTCGCCGATACCGCGACGGTCGAGATTGCCGGAACTGGCATGATGCAGTGCGTGGCTTCGTCGCCAGAAGCCGTAAGGCGTCAGCGTCACGACGCCGATGGCGCGGCCGACCCAATCATTGGCGACACGCCGACGGAAGAATGAACCGTGGCCGCAATCATGTTGAATCATGAAGAGACGAACGAGAAAGCCTGCCGCGGGAACGGAAAGAAGTAGACCGATCCAATAGCCGGCGTCCAGCACAGCCCACATCAGAGTCCACAGCAGCACAAAAGGCACCGCCGTAATAACTAGTTCGAACGCGCTACGCGCGTTGTTCGGTTCCCTGTAGGCAGCAAGATCTCCTATCAGCGCACGAGAATCGAGCGTGGTGTCAGGGTTGGGATTTTCGGTCATCTACGGCCTCTCTAGCTGGCTCGGTACGCAAGTCACGGGCCATCGGAATCATATGCCGTGGTCGTGGAGGATGGTGCCCTCCGCAAACGAGGAGCCACCTGGACTTCCGCAACCACCTGAGGGCGCGGCAGGGAGGGAAGTGATCTTAAGGGGCAGGCGAGATCGCGGCAGTCGCGATGACAATATTAGGCACCATGTCGTTCAACGTCTGAGCACTTTTGCACACGCGGGACTCCATCCAGGTCGGGGAGCCACACGCGCATCGAGCCCGAATTTTTGATCTTTCTTGCAATCTGGCGGTTCACATACATACGACGTCCTGCTTGATTCGGGACAGTCGAGAGACCCGGTACAGGAAGGACCTGCCATGACGACGGAGCCGCAGCCGAAATTCGATCCGAAAGTGTTTCTCGCCCGCGTCGGAAAGGGCCGGAGCGTCGGCAACTATAATGCGAGCCAGGTCGTCTTTTCGCAGGGTGAGCCAGCGGACGCGGTCTTTTACATCCAGAAGGGCAAGGTGAAAGCGACCGTCGTATCAGAACAGGGCAAAGAAGCCGTCGTTGCCATGCTGGGCAGGAACGAATTCTTCGGCGAGGGATGCCTGGCCGGACAGGTAAAGCGCATATCGACAGTCGAGGTTATAACGCCTGCCATCATCTCGCGGTTGGAGAAGGCGGCGATCCTCCGCGTTATGCAGGAGGAGCCGGCATTTTCTGAACTGTTCATCGCTCATCTTCTGACCAGGGCCGTTCGGGTCGAAGCGGACCTGGTCGACCAGCTGTTCAATTCGAGTGAGAAGCGACTTGCCCGGCTGCTCCTGCTGCTGGCGAATTTCGGTAAGGATGAACAGCCGGAACCGATGATTGCGAAGATCAGCCAGGAGACACTCGCGCAAATGATCGGAACGACGCGGTCGCGTGTGAGCTTCTTCATGAACAAATTCCGGAAACTTGGCTTTATCTCCTACAACGGCGGAATCGAAGTCCACAGCTCGCTGTTGAACGCTGTCCTGCACGATCAGCCGCACATCGAGCCCTGAACACCGCACCTTTGCGACGTGATCAATTCTGCTCAGCCGGCATCCCGGCACGAGCGTACCATCATGTCATGGAAGGCTCCCCCATCAGTCTCGGACGGTCAGGCTCCCCCGCACACCTGAGGGGACGGCATGGGGCTTGTTGCTGGAGAGTTCAAATGAATACGCAATACCGGCCTGCGCCCCCAATCAGGCCATATCGCCATCTTGCGCCTAGCATCGGTTCTCCCTGGAATGGGATGAAAGGAGCAGCGTTGGCTGAGGCTGTTATGGAAACGATCCGCCACCCTCTGCTGGTCCTCGACAAAGAATTGCGCGTGGTCAAAGCAAATCGTGCGTTCCGCCGCATGTTCGTCGTCGATCGGCGGGAGGTTCAAGGTCGATCATTCTACGCGTTGGATGGTGGGCGGTGGAATATCCCCAAGCTGAGATTCCTGCTTACGAATCTCTTGGCGAAAGAGGTCTGCGAAGTTGAAGCAGACGTCCCGGGGATCGGACGCCGCACACTGCTGCTGAATGCGCGCAAGCTGTTGGACGAGAGCAACGACCGCACGCTGGTGCTCCTAACGATCGAAGACATCAGTGGGCGTTGCGCCGATGAACGGCAGACGGCGGAGCTGCTACGTCAGAATGAGACCCTTGTTCGGGAGATGCAGCACCGTATCGCCAACAGCCTCCAGATCATCGCCAGCATCCTTCTCATGAAGGCGCGCGCGGTGCAGTCGGAGGAGGCGCGAATGCACCTCGAGGATACTCATCAGCGGATCATGTCGGTGGCGGCCGTACAGCAGCAACTCGGCATCGGACGGCTCGGAGAACAGATCGAGCTCCCCTCCTATTTGTCGCGGCTTTGCGAGACGCTAGCCGCCTCGTTGATCGGCGCCAGTCGTCCCATTTCGATCCGGGCTGACGTCGCCGAGACCACAGTACCGTCCGCCACCGCGGTCAGCATCGGTCTCATTGTGACCGAATTGGTGATCAACGCCCTCAAGCATGCGTTTAATCCCGATACTGCGGCCGGCCTGATCGTCGTCACCTATGAGGTCGCCGAACCGGGCTGGCGGCTTACAGTTGCCGACAATGGGATGGGGAAGGCAGCGAGTCCCCATAACAATGCAAAGCCCGGACTGGGCACAGGCATCGTCAGGGCGCTCGCCAAACAGCTTGAAGGACGCGCGGAGGTCTCGATGGGGTCAAGCGGCACGTCGGTCTCGATCGCCCACGAGTCCTTCAAGTCGGCGCTGGCTTAGCCTCGCACTGCGCAGCCATAGGCCCTTCACCATTCAGTTAGCGAGAACCACGCGTTGGAGCGTGCTTCCAGAAAAGAACTTGGCGGCGCTTTGAGGCGCCGGCCGCAGAAGGAACGCATTATGTTAAATCTGATGAACCCATTCGCGTATATGGGAGGAGGATGCAGCGACGCAATTGATCGCCTTTCGAAGCTAGACGAATTTGGAACAAATCCGGGATTCCTGCGGGCTTGGACCTACATACCGAAAGGCTTGCCTGTGGGCGCGCCCCTTGTGATCGTGCTGCACGGCTGCAAGCAGACGGCGCAGGATTATGATCGCGGCTCAGGCTGGTCCGATCTTGCCGATAGGCATGGATTTGCGTTGCTGTTTCCCGAGCAGCGGCACTCGAACAATTGGTCTCTTGCTTTTAACTGGTTCGAGCCACGCGACAGCCGCCGAGGCTCCGGCGAACCCCTGTCGATTCGGCAGATGGTCGAACAGGTGGTAGTCGATCATGGCATCGACTTGCACCGCATCTTTATCACGGGCTTGTCGGCAGGCGGGGCCATGACCTCCGTCATGCTTGCGACCTATCCGGAAGTCTTTGCCGGCGGTGCAATTATCGCGGGGTTGCCATACGGGTGCGCCAGTACCATTCCAGCTGCTTTTCGTCGAATGCGCGGCCAAGGAGGACCGACAGGGCGACAACTTGCGGTACGCCTGCGCGACGCCTCCGAGCATGATGGACCCTGGCCGACGATCTCGATTTGGCACGGCAGCGGCGACGACACAGTCGATCCGTCGAACGTCGAAGCTATCATCCGCCAGTGGCGCACGCTTCTCAAGCTTGGACGGATGCCGAGCCGCACGCACCTCGTCGATGGCTACCCTCGGAGGGTCTGGAGCGACTCCAAGGGTCAAGACCTAATGGAGGAATACAGCATCATCGGGATGGGCCACGGCACACCGCTCGACACGGGTGCCGCGACGGCTGCGGCAGAAGTGGCGACTACATGCTGGATGTGCATATCTCCTCTACGGACCACATTGCATCCTTTTGGGGGTTGAGCTCTTCCGAGCCTGAGATCTGAGGCGGATTGTTACCGGTTTCGCGCAAGGACCGGGCCGGCCCGGAAAAGAGGCAGGCGATGCCGAAGCGTCTTCAAAGGGGGAGGGCGAGGTGCGCCGACGCACCGGCCGGCCAACGCCAGCAAACTTTCTTCTTCGTAACGCTTCGCGTTGCGATCTCAGGTGGTGCGAGGACGAATGGTGATCAGAAGCAACACTCCCATTGTGGCCGCGACTGCCGAGGCAGACAAGATACCGAGCTTTGCCGCTTGGAGCGTTTCAGGAGCGTAGGCAAGGCCTGCAATGAAAAGCGACATCGTAAAACCGATCCCGGTCAGACAGGCCCCGGCCGTCAGTAATCTCCAGCTCAGGCCGGTTGGCCGGAGCGCAATGCCGAGTCGAGCCGCGATCCAGGTGAACATGAGAACGCCGGATGGCTTTCCAACGACCAGCCCCGCAAAAATTGCATAGATGACAGGCTGCGTAATCTCTGCCCCAGCGAACGGCACCCCAGCGTTGGCGAGAGCGAATATAGGCATCACGACAAGACCCACCCATGGGTGGAGCATCAATTCGAGGCGCTCGAGAGGAGACAAGGATTCGGTTGCCGCGACGCCCGCTATCTGAAGATCACGACGCTCTAGCGTGTTTCCGCTCCAGTGCTCACCGACCGGGTAGGAGAGGACTCGTTCAAATGCGGCGCGCAACCGAACGTCGCTTACCCAAACCCGAGTTGGGGTCATCAGACCGAGGATGACGCCGGTTAGCGTGGCGTGGATTCCCGATCCATCGAAGCAAAGCCATATCACCGCCCCGAGGCAAAAGTAGATCGGAACATTCCGAATGCCCAGCCATGCAATCCCTGCGACTGTAGCGAGCCCCAGCGCCGCGAGCCCTAGAGCGCTCCAGTTCAAAGCTGCGCCATAGATCACAGCGACAATCAAAATTGCCCCTACATCGTCGAAGATCGCTAAAGACAATAGGAAAAGGCGAAGACTTGGCGAGATACGGGAGCCAAAGAGCGCCAGACATCCCATGACGAACGCTGTGTCGGTGGCCATCACGGTTCCCCAGCCATGGGCCCCGGGTTCGCCGCTCATCAGCAAGAGATAGATGCCCGCAGGAAAAACCATGCCACCCAGCGCACCAGCGAACGGCAGCGCTGCCATGCGAGGATTCCGCAGTTCACCCAGAATGAGCTCCCTCTTGAGCTCAAGGGCCACCACAAAAAAGAAGAACGTCATCAACCCGTCGTTGATCCAGTGCCGTAGCGAACGACTGAAATCCAGTGGGCCAAGATGAAGGCCGATTGAGGTTTTCCAGAAGCCTAGATATGGCTCGGACAGCGGTGAATTAGCGAGGATAAGCGCTAAGATGGTCGCCACGAGCAACAGGACACCGGCGGTCGCTTCAATCCTGACGAATCGGGAAAATGGCGTGGTAAAGCGATCTGCGATCTCGGTTGGCAAGTGATCGCTCTGCGCCACTAAGGGCCTCCTTCTCCAAATGTATGTGTCATCCGGGTCGTGAAGCTGGCCGGACTGAGTTGGCCGTGCTCAGGTTGATTGCGTCACGGAAACGTCGACGCTCATACCGAGAAAGCCGGCGCCGTTGCGTTGGTAGCTCCCACTCACAGGTACCGCTTGGGCTGGTGTTCGGGTCGTTGCCACAGGCACCAGGTTGAGCCCGGCCACGAGCCGGTTGGTCGGATCGAACTCTATCCACCCGGCTCCCGGGATGAACACATCCGCCCAGGCATGGGTGGCGCCGCCTCCAGTCATCGCGATGCCCACCCCCGTGTCGCCGCTGGGGTCGTATAAATACCCTGTGACGAAGCGAGCCGCGAAACCGAGCGAACGGGCCGCCTCCATAAACAGATAGGCAAAGTCGCGGCAGGTGCCGCTGGCTGTCCTGATGGTCTCGCCGGGCGATTGCACGCCGTAGGCATCGCGGCGGCTGTAGGCGAAGCTCTCGTGGATTGCAGTGCTGAGGAGGTCGAGCACCCTCAGGCTTCGCTTGGGTAAATCGGGTATTTTCTCTGAAATCCAACGCTCGACCGTAGCGCGGTCCTCTTCACAATGTACCGTTAGGAGCGGCCCTAGATCAATGCTATCTTCACGGCCATATTGGAACGGATAGCCCCTGGCGTGACGTTCAATCCTTGCCATGGGCTCATCAAGACCGTAACGGCGGAGCACCAGCTCGCTCACCAGGACCAGTTCGTCCGCTTCCTTGTGGAACGTCAGTAACGCCACCGAGTTACCAAACGTATCAAATGTCCAGTGGACCTCGGCTTGAGGCGAAACGGCCAAGCGGGAGTCAAGCACGCGCATATTGTGACCGTCGCGCGGGCGGATCATCAAGCGGTGAAGCCCAAAAGACACCGGCCGCTCGTAGGCGTAACGAGTCTGGTGATGAATGAATAGCGTTCTCATCGGGCGGTGCCGAATGGGCCTCTCCAGAGTGGTCGCGAGGTTGGTCGCGATGGCGCAAGAAGCGCAAGCAGACGACAACCGCCTGACGCCCATCAACGACATGAGATTACGCGCTGTTAGGAAGGGCGACCATGCTTATTCGCATAGGCTTCGAGATTATTGTCGAGTGTACGGCGCCGACGCCGCTGCTGTTGGCACTTTCGCCCCACTCGTCCCAGAGCGGCCGGATCATTGGTTCCGATCGTGTTCATACCGAACCAGACGTGGAGCTTAGGGAGTATCTCGATCCATTTGGAAATCGCCGCACCCGTCTCGTCGCGCCAGTAGGACAACTCAAGCTGTGGTCTGACTGCGTGGTCGAGGATGACGGTGCGCCGGATCCGTTCGACTGGAATGCGCACCAACACGAGATCGACGAGCTACCAGACGAAACGCTGACCTATCTCACCGCCAGCCGGTACTGCGAAGTGGCCGAACTGACAGAGCAGGCCTGGGCCTTGTTCGGCGACACGCCACCGGGCTGGGCCCGGGTCCAAGCGATCTGTAACTGGACACATAACCATCTGACCTTCGGATATCGCTTTGGGCGCTCCAACAAGACCGCCCTGGATGCTCTGCAAGAGTGCACCGGCGTATGCCGGGATTTCGCCCAGCTTGCTGTCGGACTCTGCCGCGCCATGAACATACCGGCCCGCTACGCGAGCGGCTATCTCGGCGATATCGGCGTTGCGCCGTCTGGGGCTGGCGACTTTTCAGCTTGGCTCGAAGTCTACCTCGAAAATCGCTGGTATACCTTCGACGCGCGCCACAATACGCCCCGCATTGGTCGTGTCCTCATGGTGCATGGTCGTGACGCCGCAGACGTTGCCATGCTCACCTCATTCGGGAACTACGATCTGAAGCTCTTCCGGGTCTGGACGGACGAGGTGACGGGATCAGACGAAGAACTCTTGGACTGTCTTGAGGAACGGCCCGACACGCCCGCGCTAACGCTGGCTCCCACCGGGCCAAATGAAGCTTTGTTGTCTTAAGGATCGGCAAAACAACTGCAGTAAACGGGGCGAGAGTCGCGAAACCGAGCCTGATCGAGAATCGACACGGGGCCCGAATGAGATGCCTGGGAATGCTGGCACATAAAGGCTCCGCTATCTCGGCTTGTTGCCGCCGACGATAACAAAAGCGAAGAGAAATCCGAGGCCTAAGCCAATAGAAATGGCGGTCAGAGGGTTACGTTGAATAGCACGGCCGACCGTGTCTCCTGCGTCCACGAATGTGTCTTTAACGCGCTCATATTGATGGGCTACAATCTCGCTGACGCCATCGGCCGTGTCTTGCATCTGACCGCGGATTTTGTCACCGCCAGTATCCGAGCGTCGTTGGACGCTTTCAGTCCTCGTTGCGTTTTCCATTGGTTTTTCCTTGTGAGGCGGCATCCGTATCTTATACGCGACCGCATTCAGAAAGCTCCTCAGAGTAGTTTTTGTTCCAGGCGCCGTCTTGCGCGTTCGGCGCTAGCCAAAGAGCTCGAAAGCGGCAGCGTATTTCAGTGACGGCAGATCAACTCGATACGGTCGCAGGTTCAAAACCTGACCTCATCGCTTGCTGTGCGTCCGCTACCGGGTTTGTGGGATCGAAATTGCTCCTCGATCACTTCCATCGCCCGCAACAGCCGGTTCGCACTTTCTCCGCTTGGCTCCACCACTTTTTCCCAGGTTTCTCCCAAAACACACGAATGACGCGGGTGCGGCTATAGCGCCAAGATCGCTCTTGCCGGCATTAGGTTGCCCGAGGGGCGGGACGTCCTCGTCCCGCTCCTTCTGAAAATTCTGCCTCGTATCGCCCGTCTCTACTCAGATCATTCCTAGGCTTTGTCGCGGCCGCTGTGTCCGGCAGGGGGCTCGGACGGCAGGCCGATGCCTTTGACCAGAGCGTAAATCACCGGGATCACGACGAGCGTCAGAACGGTCGATGAGACCATGCCGCCGATCATCGGCACGGCGATGCGCTGCATGACCTCCGAGCCCGTGCCGTGGCTCCACATGATGGGCAAGAGCCCCGCCATGATTGCCGCCACCGTCATGATCTTGGGCCGCACGCGGTCCACCGCGCCGGTCTCGATGGCCGCGTAGAGATCGCGCATCGTGAAGGGCTCGCCCTCCTGCTCGCGCTTCGCTTTCAGCTCCTTCAAGGCGCTGTCGAGATAGATCAGCATCACCACGCCGGTCTCCGCCGCGACGCCGGCCAGCGCAATGAAGCCGACGACCACGGCGACGGAGAGGTTGAAGCCGAGCCACCACATCAGCCAGAAGCCTCCGACCAGGGCGAACGGCACCGAGAGCATGACGATGAGGGTCTCGGTCAGCCGCCGGAAGTTGAGGTAGAGCAGCAGGAAGATGATGAGGATCGTCAGCGGTACGACGATCTGAAGACGCTGCTTGGCGCGCTCCATATATTCGTACTGTCCGCTCCAGGTGACGTAGTAGCCCTGCGGGAACTCTACCTGCTCGGCGACCGCCTGCTTTGCATCCGCCACGAAGCTGCCGATGTCGCGGTCGCGGAAATCCACGAAGATGTAGAGCGCAAGCTGTGCATCCTCGGTGCGGATCATGGTCGGACCTTGGGAGAGGCTCACTTTTGCGACCTCACCCAACGGCACCGTGCCGCCGGCCGGTGTGGGGATGAGAACTTGATTGGCGATGGCCGTGGGGTCGTTGCGGTAGTTCCGTGGATAGCGGACCGCGACGTTGTAGCGTTCGCGTCCCTCCACGGTGGAGGTCACAGGCTGCGCCCCCAGCGCCGTGGCGATCACATCCTGCACGTCACCGACCATCAGCCCGTAGCGGGCAAGCCGGCTCCGGTCCGGATCGATATTGATGTAGTAGCCGCCGATGGCCCGCTCCGCATAGGCGCTCGTGGTGCCGGGGACGGTCCGGATGGCGGCTTCGATCTCTCGCGCCAGCCGCTCCATCTCGCCGAGATCGGTGCCGAACACCTTGACGCCGACCGGCGTGCGGATCCCCGTCGAAAGCATGTCGATGCGGGCCTTGATCGGCATAGTCCAGGCGTTGGAGACGCCAGGGAACTGCAGCGAGTCATCCATCTCTGAGATGAGCCCGTCGAGGGTCATGCCATCGCGCCATTCGCTCTCCGGCTTGAGATTGATGACCGTCTCGAACATCTCCATGGGCGCCGGGTCGGTCGCCGTGGAGGCGCGTCCCGCCTTGCCGAGCACGGACTCCACCTCCGGGAAGGTCTTGATGATCTTGTTCTGGGTTTGCAGCAGCTCGCCCGCCTCGGTCACCGAGATGCCGGGCAGGGTGGTGGGCATATAGAGCAGGGTCCCTTCGTTGAGATCGGGCATGAACTCGCTGCCGAGCTTGGAGGCCGGCCAGAAGCTGACCGCGAGCACGGCGACGGCGACCACGATCACGATGGCCTTGAAGCGCAGGGCGACCTCGATCACAGGGCGGTAGATCCAGATCAGGAACCGGTTCACCGGGTTCTTGCGCTCCGGAATGATCTTACCGCGCACGAAGATCACCATGAGCGCGGGCACCACCAGCACCGACAGCAGGGCGGCCGCCGCCATGGCAAAGGTCTTGGTGTAGGCGAGCGGTTTGAAGAGCCGGCCTTCCTGGGCTTCGAGGGCGAAGATCGGCAGGAACGACACGGTGATGATGAGCAGGCTGAAGAACAGCGCCGGCCCGACCTCGGTCGCTGCCTCGATCAGGACCTCCGTGCGCGACTTGCCTTCTGGCGCGCGCTCCAGATGCTTGAGCGCGTTCTCGATCATAACGATGGCGGCGTCGACCATGGCGCCGATGGCGATGGCGATGCCGCCGAGGCTCATGATGTTCGACGAGAGCCCCAAGGCCCACATGCAGATGTAAGCGATCAGAACGCCCAGCGGCAGCGTGATGATGGCGACGAGCGCGCTGCGCGCATGCATCAGGAAGATCACGCAGATCAGGGCGACGATGATGCTCTCTTCGATGAGCGTGTACCGCAGAGTGTCGATCGCGCGGTAGATCAGGTCGGACCGGTCGTACACCGTCTCCAGCGTGACTCCCTCGGGAAGACTGGGGGCGATTTGGGCCAGACGCTCCTTGGCGTTTTGGATGACCGTCAGGGCGTTTTCACCGAAGCGCTGAAGGGCGATCCCGGAGACCACCTCGCCATCGCCGTTCAGCTCCGTGAGGCCACGCCGTTCCTCTGGCACCAGCTCGACCCGGGCCACGTCCTTCAGCAGCACCGGCACGCCGGAATCGTTCTTCACGACGATCTCTTCGAGGTCGGACAAGTTTTTGATGTAGCCGCGGCCGCGCACCATGTATTCGTGCTCGGCCATCTCCACGGTGCGGCCGCCCACATCGATATTGCTGTCGCGGATAACCTCGCGGATCTTCTCCAGCGGGATGTTCAGAGCCTGCAGCCGCCGCGGATCGACAACCACGCTGTACTGCTTCACGAAGCCGCCGACGCTCGCCACCTCGGCGACGCCTTGGGCCTTGGCCAGCCCGAACCGGATGTACCAGTCTTGCAGCGTGCGCAGCTCGGCGAGGCTCTTCTGGGAGCCCTGCACGACATATTGATAGACCCAGCCGACACCCGTCGCGTCGGGACCGAGCTCAGGCGTGACGCCGGAGGGGAGGTCCTGGGCGGCGGCGCTGAGATACTCCAGCACGCGCGAGCGCGCCCAGTAGATGTCCGTATCCTCCTCGAAGATCACGTAGACGAAGGAGACGCCGAAATAGGAGAAGCCGCGCACCACGCGCGCCTTGGGCACGGTGAGCATGGCCGTGGTGAGGGGATAGGTGACCTGATCCTGCACCACCTGGGGCGCCTGGCCGGGATACTCGGTGAACACGATGACCTGGACGTCGGAAAGGTCGGGAATCGCGTCGAGTGGCACCTTCGTGACGGCGTAGATGCCGAGGAAGGTCACGAAGACCGTGCCGAGCCCGACCAGGAAGACGTTGCGGGCCGACCAGCGAATGATCCTGGCAATCATTGGGTCATTCCCTCTTCGGGCATCCTTCACCCTTCCCGTCTTTGGCCATCCCCTCTTGGGTCTCGTCCCGGTCGAAGGCCTGCAACGCCGCCTTCAGCTTGCTTTCGGAGTCGATGAGGAAGGTGGCGGAAGTCACGACCTCTTCGCCTTCGGAGACGCCTTTCAGGATCTCGACATAGTCCTCACCCCGGCGCCCCAGGGTCACCTCGCGGGGCTGGAAGCGGCCTTCGCCCTTGGCGATCAGCACCACCGTGCGCGCGCCGCTGTCGATGACGGAATCGTCCGGCACCGCGACGACATCCGGCGCTTCAGCGCCAACATGGAAGACTACGTCGGCATACATGCCCGGCAGCATCTCACCGTCCGGGTTGGGCAGCTCGATCCGCACCGGAACGGTGCGCGTCTGCATGTTCGTCATATGCGGGTAGACGAAGGTGACCTTGCCTTCGTGGGGCTTGTTGGGGAAGGCGCGCAGGATCACGGTCGCCGGGGTGCCCACCGCGACCTCGCCGATATCGGCTTCGGCGACCTCGGCGACCACCCAGACATGATCCGTATTGGCGATGCGGAACAGCTCGTCCCCCGCCTCGACGAATTGCCCCTTGAGGACGTTCTTGCTCATGACGTGACCGGTGGCGGGGGCCGGCCAATCGAGAGTCCGCGGGTTCTTCTTCGTCTCGATGACCTCGTCGATACGGCTCTGGGGCACGTCGAGATTGCGCAGCTTCTGGATGGCGCCTTCGACCTCGCGGTCGGAACCCGTGCGGCTTCTGCTGCGCAGCGACACCAACAGGTCAACCTGGGCCAGTTGGATCTGCGAGCTGTAGAACCGGAACATGGGCTCGCCAGCCTTCACATGCTGCCCCCTGCGATCGACGAACAGATCTTCGATATAGCCGTCGGAACGGACCGTGACGACGGAGATGGTCGACTCGTCATGCTCCACCGTGCCGACGCCGCGCACCTGGCGGGAGAGGGCCTTCCGGCCGACCTTCTCGGTCTTCACGCCGCTGCGCTGGATCTTATCGAGACTGACCTTGACCGTGTCGCCGTCCTCGGCCTCGTCGGCATAGACGGGGATGTAGTCCATCCCCATGGAGTCCTTCTTGGGCACGGGCGAGGTGTCCGGCAGACCCATGGGATTGCGGTAATAGAGGATCTCCCGCTCGCCGCCGGCGTCGCTGCTCTTGTCGCTTTCGTCGCTTTGGTCGCCGCGATCGTGATGCTCGTGGTCCATGGAATCGCGATCCATCCCGGCGTGACCGTCCTCGGCTTGATGATCATGCCCGGCGTCGTTTGGCTTTTCGTCGGCCTCGTCCGCGTAGACGGGGATGTAGTCCATCCCCATGGAATCCTTCTTGGGCACAGGCGAGGTATCCGGCGACCCCATAGGGTTACGGTAATAGAGGATCTCGCGATCGCTCTTGCCGGGCTGCGTTGCCTGGCCCGTGTGGTCATGATCGGCATGATCGTGGCCGGGCGCTTCGGACTCCGCCGCACCGTGATCGTGCTGCTCCGCGGCGATGGCGGGCTGCGCTTCGGGCCAATACCCGGAATAGAGAAAACTGCCGCCGATGCCTGCCGCAAGACCGGCACCCAGCAGCGCCAAGCTGTTCAGACGCTTCATCTGCGCCTCCAAAATCCTTGTTGAGGACTCCCTGCAGGGGGGGCAGGGACTCGCGCGCGTCGTCGGCCGCGCCTGGGAGAGGCACGTGCGCAGACGCGTCTTTCTCAAGGGTCTAGAAGCGAGGAGGCGGGAAGGGCGGGTTTTCGGCGGTGGATTGGAGGCTGTCGGCAACCGTTTCGGCCCGCAGCGGGAGACGCGGCGGACGGGCCATCTCCATTGCGCTCACGGTGGTTGCCTGAATCACCGAGCATTTTACCATGCAGGCGCCGGATTGGTCGCAATCGCTCTTGACCGGCTTGTTGCAAGGCGTCGCGCTCCCATGGCAGCAATCGTCATGAGCGACGGCATGCGTCATCGCCGACATGCCAGCGGTGCCATGGGTACTTTCCCGGGTATTTCCATGCGTTGCGGCATGATCCATATCGTGCCCCATGCCATGAGCCATCACGTCGGACGACATGCCAGCCATCATCGCGCCCATCGTGTGGGCCGCTGCCGCAGGCGAGGCGGCAAGCGAAACTGCGATAAGACCGACAAATATGGCGCGAAGCTTCGTCATCGGTTTCGATTATTCGGCTGCCAGTCCTCCGGTCAAGTCAAATGGGCGTCAGATCAGCCTGATCGATCACGGCGATCGGCGTCGAGACATGCGCCGACGCCGGAGCCGGCCGGTTGACCGGCCCCGGTGTCGCCGACGCTTTTACTGCGGGGAG
>NZ_MASI01000005.1 GCF_001708935.1 Methyloligella halotolerans | reverse complement strand
CTCCCCGCAGTAAAAGCGTCGGCGACACCGGGGCCGGTCAACCGGCCGGCTCCGGTACGCCTAGAAGGTATGAGGATATGACCGACCAAAGAGACAACGGATCAGATGAAGAGTGCCCCTGTCAGGAGGGCATGTTTCCGAAGCGGGTTTCGCGACGGAACCTGTTAGCGGCGGCGGCGGGCGGCTTGCCGATGCTGCTGGCGGGGCGCGCTCTCGCTGAGGAAGTCAAGAACGCGGCCGGAGAGACGATCGACGTGCCGGCGGATCCGACCAAGGTGCCGGGCCGGCCGGTGGGATCGGACGGCGGGTACGGTTCTCGCTCGCCTTTCGAGACCGAGAAGCGGCTCATGGAGAAATCCAATCCGAGCCAGATCACCAGCTGGTCCTATACGCCGCTGGCGACCCAGATCGGAAATATGACGCCGTCGGGGCTGCATTACGAGCGCCACCACGGTGGGATCCCGACCATCGATCCGGCGCGTCACGACCTGTTCGTTCACGGCATGGTCGAGCAGCCGAAGAAGTTCAGCATGGCTGAGCTGAAGCGGATGCCTTCGATCACCCGCAAGCACTTCATGGAGTGCTCCGGCAACACGCTCACGGAGTGGAAGGGCCCGAACGCGAAGACGGTACAGGTGACCCACGGACTGCTCAGCACGTCCGAATGGACCGGTGTCCCGTTCAGCTATCTGGCGCGTGAGATCAAGCTCAAGCCGGGTGCCTCCTGGGTGCTCGCCGAAGGTGCGGACGCCGCGGTCATGACCCGCAGCATCCCGCTCGACAAGATGCTGAAGGATGCCTTCCTCGCCTACGGTCAGAACGGCGAAGCGATCCGGCCGGAGCAGGGCTATCCGCTGCGGCTCGTGCTGCCGGGCTACGAAGGCAACATGAACATCAAGTGGATACGGCGCCTGGAGATCAGCGACCGGCCGTATATGACGCGCGAGGAGACCTCCAAATATACGGGGCTCAACGCCAACGGGATCGCCGATCAGTTCTTCTTCGGCATGGAAGCGAAGTCGGTGATCACCTTCCCTTCCGGCGACATGAAGCTGCCCGGGCCAGGCCATTACGAGATCGCCGGGCTTGCCTGGTCGGGTAATGGACGCGTCCGCTCCGTCGAGGTTTCGCTCGATGGCGGCAAGACCTGGTATCCGGCCCATCTGGATTCGGTGCCGGAGCCGATGTGCACGGTGCGCTTCACCTTCCCGTGGCGTTGGGACGGAAAGCCGGCAGTGCTCGCCAGCCGTTGCATCGACGAGACCGGCATGAGCCAGCCGACGCGCGATGAGCTCGTCGATCTGCACGGCCTCAACCACGTCTATCACTACAACGCGATCCAGAACTGGGCGGTCGCTGCCGATGGAGGCGTCACCAATGTCTAGAACGCCGGCAATGCTTACCGCGGCCTTGGCCGCCATCCTGCTCCTCGCTCCAGGAGCGGCCCGGGCCCAGGCGTCCGAAGAGTTGGCCATCGGGTTCGGCACGCCGCTGAAGCCGGCCGATCTCAAGGAGTTCTTTTCGATCCCGCCGGATGGCGCCGGTCTGCCCGACGGCAGCGGCATCGCCAGCCAGGGCGAAGAGGTCTACGCCAGCGCCTGCGCCATGTGCCACGGACAGAAGCTGGAAGGCATCCATGCGACGGGTGCACCGGCCTTGGCCGGCGGTCGCGGCACGCTGAAGGATGTGCCTCCGCTCAAGACGGTGGAGAGCTACTGGCCCTACGCCACCACGCTCTTCGACTACGTCAAACGCGCGATGCCATTCCACGCGCCGGGCTCGCTGACCGACGACCAGGTCTACGCGGTGACCGCTTACATCCTGCACGTCGACGGCATCATCGAGGAAGACGAGGTCATGGATAAGGACACGCTTCCGAAGGTGAAGATGCCCAACGCGGACGGGTTCGTGACCTACAAGGCTCCGGATCTCAGATTGTACAAATAAAATAGAGGCTTAGCCGCCTCTATAGCGGAAATACAAAGGCGCGAAAATCTCGGAATCAACCAGAGAGAAGCTATCCGGAACCGCTCCCGACAGAGGGGCGGCGGGTGCGAAAAAAGAACGAATGCAAGAGGAAACGCAAAAAAGGGTAGGGCAATGCAAAAGGTTCAATTCGCGGAGGGCATCGAAGTTGCTCCTCTGAGGCTTGGAAGTGCCTTAAAGGGGGCAGCTTGGATTTACGGCCTGACGATCGCGTCGTGTGCGCTCGTCAACGTCATCGTGACTCACTTTCCCATCGGGCCATGGGTCGGTGAAGAGATTGCGAAGCAGTTCTGGCTCGACAACGTGACCTGGCAGATCTTTGCCGCAGGTGGGCGTGCCTGTTTGCGGTTTGCAGCTTTTGGCCATTCGACAAGGTGGAGAACCCGCTGACGCGCGGGATCTACGTTGTGATCGCATCCTGGGTTCTCGGATGGATCACCGCCAAGTCGATCTATGTGAGCGGACTTGGGGCCGACTGGGTCTTTCCCCTGGTGGGAACGTCGTGGTTCTTCCTCGCCTTCTTCTGCTTCAACGGCGAGAACTGGATCGTGCAGGGGCTGAAGCCAGCCCGGCAGTTCTTCCTGCTGCTCATCCTGATCGGCGGACTCACCTATGTCCTGACCCATACGGATGTGGGCTGGATCCCGGCGTGGTGGTTCCCGTTCAACTTGGTCGGCGCCGGTACGGGCACGCTCGCTTACCTGACCCGTGGCATGCGCCAGCCTGAAAAGTCCGTGACTCAGATGTCGCTTCTTTTCCTGGTTGCGGGTGCGGTGATCTGGGCCTCGATGGGGCTCGGGTTCTGGGATGCCGATGCGGAAGGCGTTGCCGCCTTCTGGAACATGGGCGCCATCGGAGCGGGCAACGAATGGCTCGTCTTCTTCATGGTGGGAACGTCGCTGAATTTCGCGCTGCCCGTCCTGTTCCACAACTGGCCGTTCACCCACATCCCCATGCCTTGGGGCGGCATTCTCGCATGCTGCTTCTACCTGGCGCTGGATGTCGTGGTGACGATGGTTCTGCTGGCGGGTGTGGGCTCGCTCTACAGCCAAGAGCAGCTGCTGACCTATGCCTATATGGGCGTGAACTGGTCTCTCGTGATCCCGCTCGTGTTCGGTGTCGGGCTGAGCCAGCCATATCTCTGGCGCGGCCAGCGCACCCCGGGCAACTGGGAGGACGTTGACGAGGCAGTGCCTAACGCAGCCTAACGATCAACGGCCATAAACGAGTACCAATGGAGGTTGGGGTGTCCGGAATCGAAGCTAACGATTGTTGCTGCGGTTCCGGCCATCCCGCCTCCATTTCTTTTATGAGCGAGACCCCCCGTTGCTTCCCGGTTTCGGGGAGATTTTCCTACCCGCTTTTCCCCCTTTTCCGCTGCTATGATCGGTTGCGCAGAGCAATTTATCGCGTCATAGTTAGCTGCTGTGCGGAACCTGTCTTTAGCGCTCGTGCTTTACTCTCGATGCGGCCTAGACAGCTGGTTCGCCGGTTGGATCACTGCCTCCTCCATCGCTCCGGATGGGATGGAAGGGGTCAGCAGCGCGCGGGTTTGCTTCATGGCGACCTTGCCGCTCGGACATTAATGACCGAAACTGGGACGGCAAAACGCGTTGGGAGCAGGTTGCCGCAGGCGACGTTCTCCTGCAGATTGGGGTGGCCCCATCTTCATGGGATCTTCCCCGCACCAAACCGCCGCGCCGAGCGCCACATGATGGGATGCTAGAACTTTGGTTGAGCCCGCAACGATCGAGACTTCGAAATCCGCCGAGACTTCGAAACCCGAGAAGCCGCAGAAAGAGCGGATTCGCCGGATCACCGCCAAGCTGTTTGCCGAGAAAGGCTATCAGGCCGTCGGCGTCGCAGAGATCGGCGAAGCTGTCGGGCTAGGCCGCGGTGCGCTCTACTATCATATCGGCAGCAAGGAAGACCTGCTCTACGACATCGTGATCCGCTACATCACCGATCTGGTGACGGCAGGGAACACGATCATGTACGAGTATTCCGATCCTCACGAGCGCATCACGCAGCTGAGCCGCTATCTGATGCGCACGATCGCCGAGCATCTCTCTGAACTCACCGTCTGCTTCCGCGAGGCGGAGGCGCTCACGGGCGAGCGACATGACGAGGTCTCTCGTCTCCATTTCGACTATCAGGAGATCTGGGCGCGGGCCATGCGCGAGGGCGCTGAGCAGGGCACCTTCCGCGTTCTGCCGGCGGTGGCGCTGAAGGGCATCCTCGGCATGTATTTCTACAGCTTCTTGTGGCTGAACCCCAACGGCCGGCACAGCTCAGACGAAATCGCCGACGTGTTTGCCGACATCGTCTTCCGGGCGGCCGATAAGAATCCTTCCACCGAATCCTAGCCTAGCGCTTTGATCGCATGTGGGGCGGTCGCCGGCCGCAATGGCGCGCGAAGCTTCTCACCGATAATCTGAGCTGCTAACCTGATGCCACTGAGCGCGACATGCAATATGCGCATGCCGCCGCTCAAGGCGTGATCGTCTTCGCATGGAAGGTGGGAGCGTGAAGACGATCCCGGTCCGGTACAGCCTCCGCGGGAGAGGACCTGACGGCGCTGTACTACGGAGGGTCTCCCGACATTTCGTCCGCACAGGACGAGATTAAGATAAAGGGGCGGGAGCCTTGTGGCTTCCGCCCCTTTCCGTCTGGCTACTGCGCAGCCTGCGGAATTTTCTCTTCGGCGAAGTTGGAGTCCGTCGTCTTGTCCTGGACGCTCTCCTTGTCGGCATACGCACCGCGCTGCTCGGCCGCCGGATGGGTGTCTTCCGTATACGGCGTATCGGTGCCGATCAGCTTCTCGCGGAAGGTGCCCGGCTTGTACTCGGTCTGCGCACGACCACGCTTGACCAGCTCCGGAACCACATAGTTGATGAAGTCGGAAGTGGTGCCCGGCGTCACTGCGTAGGCGAGGTTGAAGCCGTCGATACCGCCTTCGTCGACCCACTCCTCGAGCACGTCGGCGACCTTCTGCGGACCACCGACGAGGACCGGACCGAGACCGCCGATGCAGCGCTCGCGGATAACATCCTTCACGGTCCAGGTCTTGCCGTCATGGCCGCTGGTGAGGGACTCGAGCGTGGTACGCAGGGAGTCGTTCTCCAGAGCCTCGAGGGGCTGGTTCGGATCGTAGGTCGAGAAGTCGATGCCGGTCCAACCGCCATACAGCGCCAGCATGCCTTCCGGGCTCGCATAGGAGAGGAACTCCTGATACTTGCGCTCGGCGGCTTCGTCGCTGGCCCCGGTGATGACCGTCAGGAGCGTGAAGATCTTGACCGAGTCGCGGGACCGGCCAGCGGCCTCGACCTGATCGCGGATCTTCGTGGTGACGGCCTTGGACTGCTCAATGCTGGTGGTCAGGATGAACATGCCTTCGGCGTGACGGGAGGCAAAGGCCTGGCCCTTCGGCGACGCACCGGCCTGGAAGATGACCGGGGTACGCTGCGGGGAAGGCTCGCAGAGATGGAAGCCGGGGACCTTGTAGTACTTGCCGTCGTGACGGATCGGATGGACCTTCGCCGGATCGGTGAAGATGCCGGATTCCTTGTCACGGTGGACAGCACCTTCTTCCCAGGAGCCCTCCCAAAGCTTGTACATGACCTGCATGTATTCTTCGGCCATGTCGTAGCGCTCGTCGTGGCCGATCTGCTGTTCCATGCCGATGTTGAGCGCGGCGCTGTTCAGATAGGACGACACGACGTTCCAGGCCACGCGGCCCTTGGTCAGGTGATCCAGCGTGGAAAGACGGCGGGCCAGCACATAGGGCTGCTCGAAGGTCACCGCGGCGGTGACACCGAAGCCCACATGATTGGTGACGGCGGCCATGGCCGAGATGGCGCCGAACGGATCGTTCACCGGCACCTGGTCGGCGTCTTTCAGCGCCGCGCCGGCAGAGTTGCGGTAGACGTCGTACACGCCAACCACGTCGCGATGAAGAGCGTGTCGAAGTGACCCCGCTCAAGCTCGATCGCCATGTTGGTCCAGTACTCGATATCGTTGTACCGGGACGCCTGACTTTCCGGATGGCGCCACGTTCCGGCCGCCTGGTGACTGACGCATGTCATGTCGAAGGCGTTCAGAATAATACGCTTCTTCGTCATACTTCTCAGCTCCTTGGGTTTCCCTAATCTCTTGGTTTGTGCTTTCCTTAGACGTTCCGGATTACCGGCGAAGTCGGGCATCCATCGAGTGCTGCAAGCTCCCCCTTCAGGGTGCGAAACGCCTGTTCAAATACCGTTAGAGCGGACGCCAATAATGTAACGGACCCCCACCCCGAATAGAGCGCTTTTGAACCCTCCCGAAAGCGCCCTGTATCGATCGGTATGTACAACATGAGAGCCATCGAAAGCCGAGTCAAGCGGCTTTCAGGCGTCGTGTTCAGCGTCAGGGCAAAAACCAATCATACCAGATAGTTACGTCTGGCGCTTTGGCTAGAATGCCGCGTAGGCCCAGATCGGCCGCCGCCGCGTAAGCGAATGAAATGCACGGTTTGGGAGCAATCGCGCGCCCGCGTGGACGTCCGCTCCTTTCCGAACCGGCACCCCCGATCCTCACCCACCCGCACGCCGGCTCAAGCCTCCAGCGAGGCGCGGCGAAGCTTCCCGATACGCTCCGCCATGACCTGTCCGACGGTCTCGTGGATCGGCGAGAATAGCGGGCTGTCGAGCGTGGCCTCGACCGCGGCGAGGGCGGCAGGCACCGTGTCGGCAATCTCCTCCATGGCGGTCTGCGCGACTTGGCGCGACAGGCCGGCTTCCTCAGCGGTTTCGAGGAAGTGGCGCGGCTCGATCTCCGCGATGATGTGCTGCCGGTCGTCGCCCACGGACAAGGAGAGGCGCGGGTTCAGTCCGCCCGCCGATCCGTCGGCGATGCTCGGCTCAACCGTAAGGATGTCGTAGAGAGGCGTGAGGTGGTACGCGCCGCCCGGACCAAGGAAGATGCTGAAATTCTTGGCGTGGCCGTCGGTGGCGCCGGTGAGCCAGAAGAGGAACTGCGTCTTGAGCACGGTCGTCTGATCGCGGACCGCGTCGTCGCTTCCTTCGAGCACCTTCAAGATCTGGGCGAGGCGCGGGCCGCCCTGGCGCTCATATTTGATTGAAGGGTGGACCGACAAGGCCTGACACATATCCTCTTGGGGAAGCCTGACGATCCTGCCGGAGCCGTCGCGCTTCCGGTCGAAGCGCTCAACCACCAAGGTGCGGGTTTCGCCGAAGGTGACGATTTCGACCCCCGTCACCGGCAAACCGAAGGCCTCCGCCAGCTTCAGGCAGTAATATTCGTTCTCGACGCTGTTGGAGAGATCGGTGCCGGTCGGCAGCTTGCCAATCTGGGTCTTCAGGATGTGGGTCGTCGGGGTTGCGCCATGGGGCTTGAACCATCGCCCGTCGTCGAAGAAGAGCGCGGTCTTCTTCTGAGCGCCCGCCACGGCGATGCGGAAAGGATCGTTGGGGGCGAGCCCAAGGGGCGCGTCGGAAAGATCATGGAGCAGGGCCTCGACGTCCTCGTGCTCCAACGGTTCGCCTGAGATCGCCGGGGTGCTATCGCGGCCCGGTTCTGCCGGCTCGTGGTCCGAAACGATGCGCAGCGCACCGGCGCAATCGGCGCCGATCTCGGCGAACAGGCTGAAGGTATCCGGTCCGGATGTTCCGAGCCGGTCCGCGATCTTTTGCCGATGCTTCTCGGAATCGGGGAGGAGATTGTCGAAGACCGCGGAGACAGACGGTCCCTCATAGGGCCCCTCCGCCAAAGGCAGCGCCATCGAAGCCGGAGCAGCGGATTCATCGCTGAGCCATGCGTCGTCGTAAGCAAAGACAACATCGCCCGCCCCGTTCTCGGTCAGATGCCCGATGAGACGGTCATCGAGGAGGACCCGCAGGGGCGGACGTGGAAATCATGAGGCATAAGTCGTCACGGGCTCAAATCGGGAGAGACGACCGTAGTATGTACCGTTCGATATGTACACGACCGAATGGCCCTGTGGCTGAGGGAGATGCGCACAAAAGTCACGATCAAATGTCGTGTCCAGCGGCGCGCCTCCCGGCCGGTCTACCGGACCCTGACCGCGCGATCACGATGGTTTGAAAAATCGACGTCGATACGGCGACTTGTGTCCTGGACAAACCGACTCTAAAAGTCTCCTTTTGTATCTCAAGTCACTGAACCGGGCCGATAATGCTGGCGCCATTTCTCATCATGTTGCGGGAAGGTCTCGAGGCCGCCCTGATCACCGGAATTATCGCGACATACCTGCGCCAGACGGGCCGTTCGGCCTGGATGCCGTTGGTCTGGATCGGCATCTTCCTGGCCGTTGCGATGTCGCTGTTCGTCGGCGCGGCGCTGCAGTGGGTGAGCGCCGAATTTCCACAGAAGATGCAGGAGCTGTTCGAGGCCTGCGTCGGGCTTGTCGCGGTGGTCGTGCTGACTTCCATGGTGTTCTGGATGCGCAAGGCCGCGCGCTCCATCAAGGCGGAGCTTCACCATTCCATCGATAACGCGCTGCATTCGTCTGCGGCAGGCTGGGCGCTGATCGGCATGGTGTTCTTCGCCGTGGCACGCGAGGGACTGGAGTCCATCTTCTTCCTGCTCGCCATCTTCCAGCAGAGCACGGGGCCGGCCATGCCGCTGGCCGCGCTCGCCGGGGTGCTGATTTCCGTCGCGGCCGGGTTCGCCATCTATTTCGGCGGGCTGAGGCTCAACCTGAAGCGCTTCTTCCGCTGGACCGGCATCTTCATCCTATTCGTCGCCGCGGGCATTCTCGCCGGCGCGGTGGGCAGCCTTCACGAGGCCGGGCTTTGGAACGGGCTGCAGACGCCGGCCTGGGATCTGAGCGCGGTACTGCCGGTCTCGAGCGTGCTCGGCGCGGTGCTCTCGGGTTTGCTCGGCTATCAGGAGAGCCCGAGTATCGGCGAGGTGATCGTCTATCTCGCCTTCCTTGCCGTAAGCCTCTATTTCTTCCTGCAGCCCTACACGCCTTCTGCGGAAGCGCACAGCACTGCTGCCCTGAAGCCCGCGGAAGGGTCCAATGCCTGAGCAGCAGAAAGAGACGGCCCCGACGTCGCGGTGGGTCTATGGCGGGCTGGGTGCTGCGATCCTGCTGACGCTCGCGGGCGGGGCGGCCTTCTATGCCGCCACCCAGAAGAAGGGGACCGGCGAGGTTGCGAGCGATTACACTGTCTCCGTCTCGGCCAAGTCGTGCGAGCCGAACGAGATGACGGTGCCGGGCGGCAAGCGCAGCTTCGAAATCGTGAACACGTCGGATCGGCCTATCGAGTGGGAAATTCTCGACGGCGTCATGGTCGTTGCGGAGCGCGAGAACATCGCGCCCGGCTTCCGGCAGACGCTGACGGCTCAGCTGGCGCCCGGCGAATACGAGATCACCTGCGGCCTGCTCTCCAACCCGCGCGGCAAGCTCACCGTGACGGAGTCCGAGGAGGCGCGAGCAGCGGCAGCCGATGTCGGCTTGCGGAATTTCCTCGGCCCGCTGTCCGAATACAAAGTCTATCTCGTGCTTCAGGGTGCCCGCACGGTCGCCGAAGCGGAGGACCTGGCGACGCTGATCGGGGAAGGCGACCTGGACGCCGCGCGGGCGAAATGGGAAGTCGCGAGGCTGCCGTACAAGCGGGTGGAGCCCGTGGCCTACCGGTTCTCCGATCTTGAGAATTCGATCGACCCGGTGGCGGACTATCTGGCGGAGCGTGAGGGCGATGCCGGTTTTACCGGCTACCATCGGATCGAATACGGGCTGTTCGAGGAGAACAGCACAGAGGGGCTGAAGCCGGTCGCCGACCAGCTCGTGGCCGACCTGAAGACGCTCAAGACGCGCCTCGCCAAGCTGAAGCTCGACCCGGCGCTTCTAATTTCAATTCCAGCCGAGATGGCGCGGCAGCTGGCCCAGGGCAAGATCGCCAAGGGCGAGGACCGCTATGCGGAAACCGATCTGGCGGATATCGCGGCCAATTTCGAGGGGATCCGGAAGATCGCCGGACTCCTGCAGGCGGTGGTGAAGCCGGTCGATCCTGCGCTCGAAGCGGAGATCGAAGAGGACATCGCCGATATCGGCGCTCAGCTCGATGCGCTCAAGGCCGAAGACGGCTACCCGGCCTATTCCTCGGTCGACGATAGCGACCGCGCAGCCCTGGCGGACGCCTTCGGTGCGCTTGCCGACACGCTCGACCGGCTCAATTCGGTGATCGGGTAGAAGACATGACGAAAGACAGCAAAAAGAAAGCAGGCGCGGCTCAGGATTACGGCTGCCCCTATGCAAGCCGCCGCGATCTGCTGTTCGGGCTTGCGGGGGCAGGCGGGGCGTTTGCACTCCGGTCGGGCGGCGCGTTCGCCAAGGACGCTCCGGTTTCCGAGCCACAGAAGAAGACGGAACGGGCCGACGAAACGAGCGGCCGGCAGGTTGCCGATGCACCGTCCGGTTCCGGCAATACTCGGGACCGCGTTCCGTTTTACGGTGAGCACCAAGCCGGGGTGATCACGCCGCGTCCGGCCACGGGGATCGTCGCGTCGTTCGATGTCGTCGCGCGGGATCCCGAGGATCTGGAGCAGATGTTCCGGAAGCTCACCGACCGGATCGCGTTCCTCACCCAGGGCGGCAAGGTTCCGCAGCTCGATCCGAAGCTGCCGCCGGCGGATTCCGGCGTGCTGGGTCCGGTTATCGAGCCGGACAATCTCACCATCACGGTGGGGCTAGGGAATTCGCTGTTCGAGAATCGGCCCTGGCTGAAGCCTCACAAGCCGAAGCAGCTTGTGCGCATGCCGGAGTTTCCGAACGATGCGCTGGACGCGGACCGAAGCCATGGCGACCTCTCGCTGCAGTTCTCCGCCAACCTGCTCGACACCAACATCCATGCCCTGCGCGACATCGTGAAGAACCTGCCGGAGTTCCTTGTCATGCGGTGGATGCAGGAAGGCGACGTTCCGGTCATTCCGCCGAAGCCGGACGGAAAGACGGAAAGCGCGCGCAATTTCCTCGGCTTCCACGACGGTTCGGCGAATCCCGACTCCAACGATGCGGAGCTCATGGAGGAGGTGATCTGGGTCGACGAGAAGGATGACGAGCCGGAATGGGCCTATGGCGGCACTTATCAGGCGGTGCGTATCATCCGGAACTTCGTCGAGCGCTGGGACCGCACGCCCTTGCGTGAGCAG
The DNA here is from genome assembly GCF_001708935.1 of Methyloligella halotolerans. GTDB lineage: Bacteria > Pseudomonadota > Alphaproteobacteria > Rhizobiales > Methyloligellaceae > Methyloligella > Methyloligella halotolerans. The sequence continues at coordinate 236,539 of NZ_MASI01000005.1, read as the reverse complement.
GAGCGCATCATCGGCCGGAAAAAGAACAACGGCGCGCCGCTCGACGGCGGTGACCGGGAGAGCGAGGTGCCGGATTACGCGGCCGATCCCGACGGCAAGCTGACGCCGCTCGACGCGCATATCCGGCTTGCCAATCCGCGCACGGAGAAGACGCGGGAAAACCTCATGCTGCGCCGGCCGTTCAACTATTCCAACGGTGTCACGAAGTCGGGCCAGCTCGACCAGGGCCTGCTGTTCATCGCCTACCAGGCCGATCTCGACAAAGGCTTCGTCACGGTGCAGCGGCGCCTCGATGGCGAGCCGCTCGAAGAGTACATCAAGCCGGTCGGCGGCGGATTCTTCTATGTGCTGCCCGGTGTGCCGGAGCCCGGGGACTATCTCGGGCGCAGCCTCATCGAGGCGGCCAGCAAGACCTCAGACGACAAGCCGACCTAAAGCGCCTCAGGCTTCTTCCCAAGGCTCATCCTCAAGGTTCTTTCCCGAAGGAAACCGAAATGTCTCTTACCCGTATCCTCTGTGCGCTGACATTCGCCCTGCTGCTCGGAGCGGGCGGCGCCCAGGCGCAATCGAACCAGGCCTCGCTCGAACTCGTCGAGCCCCTGGCCGAATACAAGCTCTACGTTGCCGAGCATACGGCGTCGCTGGTCGAGGATACGAAAGAGTTCGTGGGCGCCATCAAGGATGGCGACGTTGAGAAGGCGAAGTCCCTCTTCGCGCCGACCCGCCGCAACTACGAAAAGATCGAGCCGATCGCCGAGCTGTTCGCCGATCTCGACGTCTCAATGGATTCCCGCGCGGACGATTACGAGAAGGGCGAGGCCGATCCGAATTTCGGAGGGTTCCACAGGATCGAGTATGTGCTGTGGGAGAAGAATACGACGGAAGGGCTCGACAAATACGCCGACAAGCTTCTGGCGGACGTAATTGAGCTGGATAGCCGGGTCAGCGAGCTGACCTTTCCGCCGGAGATCGTGGTGGGTGGTGCCGCGGTTCTCATGGAAGAGGTGGCGGCGACCAAGATCTCGGGCGAGGAGGATCGCTACAGCCGTACCGACCTGTGGGATTTCGAGGCCAATTTCGACGGCTCTCGGAAGATCTTCGAGCTGTTCAAGCCGCTCATCGACGATGAGGCGTTCATCGCCAAGGTCGAGTCGAACTTCGCCGATGTCTATGAGGTGCTGGCGGACTACCAGACCGAGGATGGCGGCTTTGTCTCCTACGAGAAGCTGACCGATATGGACCGCAGGGTGCTTTCCGCCAAGGTCAACACCCTGGCCGAGGAGCTTTCCACGCTGCGCGGACGGCTGGGGCTCGGCTAGAGCTTCAGCTCAGGTTCCTCCTCCCGTCCGAACAGTCGGATGACGGCGGGCAGGGTGAGCCCCTGCACAAGAATGGTGAACAGCGCCACGCAATAGGTCGCCGCCAGGATGGCCGGCTTTTCGTCCACCTCGTGAATGGACAGGGCGAGCGCCACGGAGATGCCTCCACGCACGCCGCCCCATGTCAGGATGGGGATCGTCCCCTTGGCGAACTCCTCGAAAGGCCGCAGCGCAAACACCGAGATCGAGACCGCGATCAGCCGCCCGAACAGCACGATGGGCACGGCGGCGAGTGCGAACGGGGCGAGCGATAGGTCGTACTGCAGGATCAGGACCTCGAGACCGATCAGCAGGAACAGCAGCGAGTTGAGAATCTCGTCGATCAGGGTCCAGAAATCGAACAGGTGACGGCGGGTCGTCTCGCTCATGGCGATGGCCGCACCGCGATTGCCGATGAGAAGCCCGGCGACGACCACGGCGATGGGGCCGCTGACCTGGAGGACCTCGGCGATGGCGTAGGTGCCCATGACGAGGGCCAGGGAAATGAGCACCTCGATGGGATAGTCGTCGATCTCGCGCATGGCGCGATAGGTGATGTAGCCGGTCGCGAAGCCAAGCAGCCCCCCGCCCAGAGCCTCTTTTAGGAAGTCCTGGCCGAGCTCCAGGAAGTCGACGCCATTGCCTTCGCCGCCCACCGCCGCGGCCAGCAGGATGGTGAAGAGCACCACGCCGACGCCGTCGTTGAAGAGGGACTCGCCGGCCATATCCATCTCCAGGGTCTCAGCGACTCCCGCATTCTTGAGGATGGCGAGCACGGCGATGGGATCGGTCGGGCTGATCAGCGCGCCGAAGACGAGGGCCCAGGCGAAGGTGATCGGGAAGCCAATGGCCGCGCCCGCGTACCAGACCCCGACGGCGATGACGATGGTGGAGATCACCACGCCGAGCGTGGCCATGAGGCCCACGGCCCAGGCACGCGCCTTCAGCAGGCCGAGATCGACGTGAAGGGCACCGGCGAAGAGCAGGAACCCCAGCATGCCGTGGAGCAGGGCGTCGGAGAAATCGATCCCTTCGATGGTGTTGGTGAGTTCTGCGAAGATCGACGTCTGAGGCAGCAGCAGCTCCAGCCCGACGAGGACGAGGGAGGCTGCAAGACCCATGACCAGCAAGCCGACATTATGGGGGAGGTGGATCAGACGATGGTTCAACCATGCGAAGAGGGCGGTGAGGACAAGAAGCCCCGCGATGATCTCGAATAGCGACAACGATCCTTCCCCCTCTCGCCGTGTCCTTACCGTCGTGCTTCTCGCGTCGGACCTTCTCCGGCGTGCCTCTCGCGCCGTCCGTCACAAAGTTGCGCAGATCGGTCTCGTCTCCGAAAGACTAAGGAACCCGCACCCCGAGCTCCGCGTCAAGCGAGTAGGCGGAGCGTTCAGCGCTAACTTTGCGCTAAACATGTCTTGAGTTTTGTCGAAATCGCTTCGGCCTTCCGGCCCTTTCTTAACCGAGTCCGTGCGACGGGTTACGGGTTGGCGCGACCTCGCGCCTTCGCAAGCTATGGGAACAGGAATGGGCGACGCAGCTGGAAAAATCGATCCGGTGTTTACGTCACCGGTTGGTCCAGGAGATGCGGAATCTTCTCTGGATGAGGTGCTCGACAGTCTCGGCGAGACGGCCGGTACAGCGGATCCGCAGAGCGATGAGAACGACGTCGCTGGGCTGCTGAAGCGGCTCAACGACGAGATTCGCCGGTGGGACGAGGTTCCGCCCGACGCGCTCGGCGTGACCTCCGCCGGAGAGATTGAGGAGGACCCGGCAACCCTTTCGACCTATGCGACGGAGGCCGCCGAGGCCCAGGCGCGGCCGGTGCGTCAATTCCTGTCTCCAGAGCGTGCAGTGCCGACCGAGCCTTCGGCCGCTCCTGCTCCGCCGGCGCCGGTGGAAGCGAAGGAGCCGGTCTCAGGGGGAGGACAGAAGGCGGGGAAGGGCCGCGTCTATCTCAGCCGGGGCATCAAGACGGCGCTTCTGCTTGCGGTTCTCGTCGTGTTGGGCTGGGCGCCCCTGCAACGGCTGTGGCAGACCTCCAGCGCGGAAGCCAGCGTGAACGCGCGAGTGATCACCCTCCGGTCTCCCATCGATGGAACGCTGAGCTTGCCCGACGGACCGGTGCAAGTCGGTGCGACCGTCAACGCAGATGCGCCGATCGCCCTGATCGACAATCCCCGGGCAGACCGTACGCGTCTGGACGACCTCACCAGCGACATCGCCGATCTCAAGCTCGAAACCCAGAGCCTTCAGACCCGCATTTCGCAACTCACGTCTCATGCAGAGAAGCTGACCGAGCAGCGCGATGCCTTCCAGACCGGCCGGGTGGAGCAGCTAGAGGCCCAGAAGAAGCAATACGAGGCCGATATCGTCGCCGCCAAGGCGGAGGAGAAGGAGGCCGCCTCGATGCTAAGCCGGGCGAAGCGTCTGCGGGAGCGTGGCTTCCAGACCGAGGCCTCCTACGACACGGCGGTCATGAAGGAGGAAGTCGCCACGAGCCGCATCACGTCGCTCGAGCAGAAGCTCATCGGCACCAATGTGGAGCTGGAAGCGGCGCGCCGAGGCCTGTTCGTGGGCGACAGCTACAACGACATTCCGCGCACGGCTCAGCGGCTGGACGAAATCACTCAGGAGCTCGTAACGCTGCGGGCGGATCATGCCGCGAAAGTCGGGCGCATCGCCGTTCTGCAGAAAGAGCTGGCCGATGTCCGCAAGCGATATGAAGCGCTTTCTTCGGCGACCATCGCCGTGCCGGCCACCGGCCGGCTCTGGGAGGTGCTGACGGCGAACCACGAGGTGGTCAGCCACGGTCAGCCCCTCTTCAAGCTGCTCGATTGCGGCGGGGCCCTGGTTACCGCCACGGTCAGCGAATCCACCTATAACGCCTTGAAGCTCGGCCAGCCGGCGACGTTCCATCTGCGGGGCGACTCGGCGGAGCTGCCGGGCCATATCGTTGCGCTGAACGGCTTGGCCGACGTCCCCTCGAACCTGGCGCTGGGGGACGGCGTGTTCTCGCGGGAGCCTTATCACGTCTCCGTCGCGGTGCCCGGTCTCGCCGAACAGCCCGACTGCTATTTCGGGCGTACGGGTAAGGTGACCTTCGACACTTCCGCCGGCGCGGGAGCCGTGGCGGCCGCCGCGCAATGACTTATGCCTCGGGGGTGACGTACTGGGAGGCGTTCGTCCCGGGCCTCCTTGTGCTCCTGGCATCCCTGGCAGTCCTGCCATGGGTCAACAGGAAGAACGACGTCGCGCGCAGCGTGGTGATCTTCATCTGTCTGGCGATCACCTGGCGCTACATGGTCTGGCGGCTCACCCAGACCCTGCCGCCGGCCGGGCTTACCTTCGACTTCGCCGCCGGGGTGATCTTCACCGCGGTCGAATTCCTCGCCATCGTGGGCGGCACCCTGTCGCTTTTCTTCCTGACCCGGAGCCGCAATCGGACCGAGGAGGTGGAGCGCAATCTTCCGTGGCTGAAATCGCTTGCGAAGCCGCCTCTCGTGGATGTGCTGATCTGCACCTATAACGAAGACGAGCGGATCCTGGAGCGCACCATCATCGGCGCGATGGCCATCGACTATCCGAACTATCGCCTATGGGTCTGTGATGACGGGAAGCGGCCCTGGCTGGAGGAGATGTGCGCCGCCTATGGCTGCGGCTATCTCATCCGCCCCGACAACAGCCATGCCAAGGCGGGCAACATCAACAACGCCCTGCGGCATCTTTCGACGCTGGCCGAGCGGCCCGAATTCATCTCGATCCTTGATGCTGATTTCGTCCCGAAGCGCAATTTCCTCACCCGGACCCTGAGCCTGATGCGGGCCGGCGATGTGGGCGTAGTGCAGACGCCTCAGCATTTCTTCAATCCCGATCCGATCCAGACCAACCTGTCGCTGGCCCGGGTCTGGCCGGACGAGCAGCGCTACTTCTTCGACGTCGTAATGCCGTCCAAGGACGCGTGGGACGGCGCCTTCTGCTGCGGTACCTCCTCCGTGATCCGATACGCGCCGCTGATGGCGATCGGCGGCTTCCCGACGGATTCGGTGACCGAGGACTATCTCGTCTCGTTGCGCCTGCGGGAGACGGGTTTTCGCACGGTCTACCTCAACGAGGTGCTCTCCCTCGGTCTCGCGCCGGAAGGGCTTAAGGACTATATCGGCCAGCGCAGCCGCTGGGCCCTCGGCTTCGTGCAGATCTGCCGGGGCAAGAGCGGGCCGTTCCGCATCGGCAACGGCATCCCGCTGGTGGACCGAGTGATGATGGTCGAAACGTTCTTCCACTGGTCGGTCAGCTATCTGATCCGCATCCTGGCGCTGATCGTACCGGCGATCTATCTGCTTTTCGACGTGCAGGCGGTCTACGCCAACGTGACCGAAGCGGTGTCGTATGTGCTTCCGCATTTCGCGGCCCAGGTCGCGGTCATCGTGTGGATCTCCCAGGGCCGGTCCATGCCGGTGCTGTCCGACCTCGGACATATCCTGTGTGCCGACGCCATCGTGAAGTCGGTGGCGATCGGGCTGTTCGGCACGAAGGACCAGAAGTTCAAGGTGACCGCCAAGGGTTACGACCGTACCAAGCGGGTCGTGCAATGGCCGCTGCTGAAGGGCTTCCTGTTCTATCTGGGGCTTACCTTTGCGGGCATCCTCTGGGCCTTCGTCATCGACGATACGCGGTCTCTCGCCGATGCCGCCGGCATGGCTCTGTTCTGGAGCTGGTACAATATCGTGATCCTGGTGCTCGCTTGCCTGGTGGCGATGGAATCCTCCCAGCGGCGGGCCGGCGACCGGTTCAAGGCGCACGGCCTTGCGACGCTGACCATGGCGGGGCAGAGCTTTCGGGTGCCGGTGCGCGATATCTCGATCAGCGGCATGCGGTTGGAAGGAACTCCGCCGGGGCCGTTGGGGTCGAAGCTTCGGCTGCAGTTCGACGAGCTGGACCTCGACGGCGAGATCGTCGTCCGCTACGACGATGGATTTGCGATCAAATTTGCGTTATCGCCCGCGGCGCGCGGCGCTCTCATCCGCCATATCTATTGCGGCAACTACGAAGCTCAAATCCGCGAAATCCGGCCCTTGTCGGTCGCCAGTGCCCTGGCCCAGCGGGTTTTGAGATAAGTTGATTGCTAAACCTTCCGAGCCGATTGGGTGCAACGGATGAGCCCGCACTCTGTTAGCCTAACATTCAACGGGACGACCACTCGGACCCGGAAAAACAATCGAGAGGAAACGAGATGATCAAGAACATGCTTCTGTCGGCCGTTGCCGGCGCCGTGATGATCGGCGGAGCCACCGCGGCGTTCGCTGCGACGGGCGAATTCGACAATATGTGCGCCATGGGTCTCGCCCTGGATAAGGAAGTCGAGACCGATTGCTCGGTGAACACCGAATACAACGGCAAGACCTATTGCTTCGGCAACGAGCAGGCTAAGGAGATCTTCCTGAAGAACCCGGAAGCGAACCTGAAGAAGGCCGAGGCCGCGTATTCCCGCATGCATGGCGATGCGATGGAAGGCGGCGAGATGCATGGCGACGACATGCACGGCGACAAGATGTAGCCCATCGCCTCTGAGCGTTTGAGCAAAACAGAAGGGCCGCGCTGTTCGGAACAGCGCGGCCCTTCTTCGTAGGTAGCTTGTTTATTGAGATCCGGTCTTAGGAGCCGCTCGGCTTCGACTGTGCCTGGAAGACCGTTCCGTCGGTGTCGGTCATGGTGACGTCGAGATCGTTATGCTCGCCGCGGCCGAAGGTGAACCGAAAGTTCGGATTGGCCGAGATGGACGGCGTGCCGTCGAGGGTGAAGACGAGCTCGCCGTCGCGCTTCACCACCATCTTCTCCAGGAACCGCGCCTCGATCAGCTCTCCCGTGTTGGGGTTGATCTGATAGCCGCTGAAGTTCGGATGCTTCAGCATCACCTGACCCTGCCAGATCGGCGTGGTGTCCAACGCCGGCGGGAAGGTCTTGACGATCATCTTGCCCATGCCTTCGGCTTCCGCCGTGGGATCCTTCGCGTTCATGGCAGCACAGCCGCCGGCTGCGGCGATGAAGCCCTTGGTCATGTGCAGCTTGCCGTCGGCGGTCTCCACCACGGCGCGGATATGGGAAAAGCTGTCGACACGGATACGGGTCGAGAAGCGGCGCTCACCCCCTTCACCGGCGGCAGGTCCGAAATGAAGCTGCGCGACGACCGGCACGGGATTCTTGTCCAGCACGATGGTGAGGGATTTGAGCGGCCCCTTCACCTCCGGCGGGACGCGCACGGTGATTGGCACCAGCGCGCCGTCGTCGGCCTGGGCGGGGGCATCGAGGATGACGACGCCGTCGCCTTCGATGATGTCGCGGTTATGGAAGACCGCGGCGTGAAGCATAGGCCAATCGTCGACATCGGCACGGGCTGGGACCGGCGCTGCCAAGCCTGCGGCTAGAAAGAGCGCAAGGGCCGCAGAGGTTAGATATTTCCGGCCCAGCCGGCTTTTAGGCTGTCGAGGCATCGTTTCCTCCAATTCGTTTTGCGGCAGTCTATCGCATCGGCGCGCAAAACTCATTCCCATTCCAATTCGGCAAAAGCGGCAGTCACGTTGCGCCGATGATAGACGTCGAAGAGCTTCCACTTGTCTTTTTCGCTATATCCGGCCGTCTTCACCGCCTGTTCGAGGGTGCCGTTCTCGGCGATCGTCTTGCGGATATCGTCGGCCACCACGGTCCAGTAGCGCTGCTCGTCATCGAGGCTGCTCGGCATCGTCATGGAGATCGGACCGTGGCCCGAGACAACGCGGGTGGCCTTTCGATCCTGAAATTTCTCGATCAGATCGAGCCAGCCCAGGATCGAGCCGTCCAGGGTCGGGATGTGCCGTGAAAACAGGAGGTCACCCAGAAAGAGCGTGCCGGTCTTTTCGTCGGTGATGATGAGATCGTTGTTGGTGTGCGCCGTCTGCTGAGGCTCCAGCACGAGGGTCCGATTGCCGAGATCCAGGGTTTCCTTCTCGGCGATCTCCCGGGTCGGCAGGATCACCTCGGTACCCTTCATGGCCTCCTTCCCCATCATGCGCTCCGAGCTTGCGAGATAGGTCTCGGCGCGAACGGAAAGGCCGGCCTTCATGTTCTTGTGGGCGACGAACTCCGGATTGTCCTGCTTGAACGCGGCATTGCCGAACACGTGGTCGGGATGCATGTGGGTGTTGATCACGTAGCGGATCGGCTTGTCGGTCACTTCGCGCAGGCGTTTGCGGAAGGCCTCGCCTGCGATGGCGGTGCCCGACGTATCGATCACGGCGACGGCATCGTCGCCGACGATGAAGGCGGTATTCGCCATGTCGCCGAGATTTTCCGGGGATTGCAGCTCGTAGCGGCCGTGATGGACGAAGACCCCCGGGGCGATTTCCTCGACGGCCATCTCCGGCGCATCGCCGGAGGCGGAGACCTCGGCGCGTACGGGCAGGGCACGAAGCAGCGGCAGAGCGGCAAGCGCTGTCAGGCCGCGCAAAACATCGGCCCGCGTAACGGGAAACGGCCCCGCGTTATCGGAATATCGATTGGACATATCGGTCGGAACTTATATGGGGATGAAACGCCGAAAAGGCCAGCCTCAAGCCAATTATTGGCCGACGGGAGACACTACAGGCTTGTCGCTCAAGATGCATTCCCACGCGCCGACGGCCGGGTATTCGGCGAGGTCGGACCGTTGCTCGAGGAATTGCATCGCGGCCATGTAACCCGCATGGCCGCGGCAGGCGCCGGCATTCATACGGCCGGTGATGAACCGCATGGGGATCGGCACGTCGATACAGCCGATCTCGCGATACATCGCCAGGCGCTCTTCGCGGCTGAGCGGCTGCACATCATCGTATTTGACGCCCTGATTGGTGGGCTGCAGCAGGGTCTCGGTGGCGTGGCAGGCCTTGACGATGATCTGGAGGTAGACTTGGTCGGTCGGATCGGAGCCGTCATTGTCGGCGCTGGCCGGAAGGGGGCCGATAATGGAGCCGAAGAGGGCCGCGAGCGCCCAGAACTTCATTTGCATCTGCAGTCTCCTGCCGGCCCGGCGCATTCGCCGTGGCGTGCCAGAGGTCCGGCTTTTCGGACGGCACATCCGCGCCGTCATTGCCCTCAGGTTGTCGTCGCCCCGTTGAGTTCTTGCCAGGCTTTGGAACAAAAAACGGCCTGAACGCTTCTTATTAGCGTAACACTACATCTCGCCCCTGCTTCTTTCCACTCAACAAAAGGTGACCTATGACCGGCCATAAGTTCAAGATCGGCGAAAAAGTTCAGCTCGCGCGCGACCCGCTCAATCGGAAGACGGGGATCTATGAAGTGCTCGCGCTGCTGCCGGAAGAACACGAGGGCTGGCAATACAGAATCCAAGATCCGCAGAGCAAGCAGCAGCGGGTGGTTATCGAAGCGCGTCTATCAGAGGTCGCCGGCGCGTAAGGTTACGCGATATTCGAGAGCGGGCGCGGCGTAAGCTTGTCATTGTCTTTCCGGCGCCCGCTATTCACTTTGAGCCATTCTTCAAAAAGTTTCGGGGCCAATGCCGGCGAGAACAGGAAGCCTGGGCTTCGTCGCAGCGCTCCCGCCGCAGAGCTTCGAAGATTTCGATCGTCTCGACCCCCTCGGCGACCACGCGGTAATCCAGGTTGCGCAGGGTCGCGATGAGAGTCCGTACCAGGGTCCGCGAGCGGTCTTCCTTCTGCAGCGCCTGCACCAGCGACCGATCGAGCTTCACGACCTTGGCCGGGATATCCAGCAGATAGGACAGGTTGCTGTAGCCGGTGCCAAAATCATCGATCGCCACGGCAATTCCTGCCTGCTCGACAACCTTCAGCTGCCGTAGCGCCTGGACGCCCTTCTTCAGGATCGCGCCTTCTGTGAGCTCCAGCTCCAGGGTGCGCGGATCGATGTCCTTTTGTTGCAGGGTCTGGATCAGGCGGGCGGCGAAATCGCCCTCGCTCAGGTTCTCGGCGGAGATGTTCACCGAGACGTTGAGCTGCAAGTCATGCCGCTTCCAGGTCGCCATCTGGTCGACGGCGGTCTCGATGACCCAGGCTGTGAGCTGGCGGGTCAGGGAGGTTCGTTCCAGAAGAGGGATGAACTCACCGGGCGAGATGGCGCCCAGCTCGGGATGGGTCCACCTCAGAAGGGCCTCGGCACCGACGCAGCGTTGCGTCTCGACATCGATGCGGGGCTGGTAGGCGAGATAAAGGTGGCCCTCTCCCCGGATCGCTTCCCTGATGTCGGCGAGCAGCCGATAGCGGCGGCGCTCCTCCTCATCGAGCTTGGGCGAGTAGAAGCTGAGCTTGCGTTCACCCTGACGTGCATCCTCCGCAGCGCTCTGCGCCATACGGATGACGTCCTGGGGGTCGGCCTCGCCGAGCTTGAACGGGACGACCCCGATGCTCGAATTTAACAAGACCGGCGGGTTGGTGGCGTTCAGCACGCTCTGGATGGAGCGGCGCAGGCGCTCTATCTCCGTCGCCCGGAGCTTCTCGTCGTTCTCCTCGACCAGGAAGATGCACTGCCCGTGACTGGCGACGTAGAGCGGGATCTTGGTTCCGATGGTCTCCCGGATCTGCCGGGTGACCTTGTCGATCACGCCGTCGATGAAGGCCGGTCCGAGCACGCGACTCGTCTGGGCGAGTTCGGAAGGGTTGGCGAGATCGATAAGGGTCGCGTAGCGGGTCTCCCCGGCGGCGTCGCGGGCGAGATCGTTGAGGTCCTCGATGAACTGAATGCGGCTCGGCAGATGGGTGACCGGGTCGATGCGGCCGAAGGCGTGCTCCAGCTCGATCTGCGCCATGACAAGAGATGCGAGGTCGCGCAGCGCCTGGCACTCTTCATTGGTTACGGAGCGGGGTTCAGGGCCCAATACGCACATGGTGCCGAGGCCGTAGCCATCCCGGGTGACCAGAGGAGCGCCGGCGTAGAAGCGAACGCCGTTCTCCGCGAGGAAGCTGCTGGCGTATTTTTCATGTTCGAGCAGATCGTTCAGGACGAGGAGCTCGTTGTTCTCGATCACCGCTGCGCAAGGCGCCTTGTCACGGGGGACCTCCTGACGGTCGAGACCGACGCGGGATTTGAACCACTGGCGGTCCTCGTCGGTGAGGGAGATGGCTGCTATGGGAAGATCGAAAATCTGGCTTGCCAGCCTCGTGATCCGGTCGAAGCTTTCGCTTGCCGGACTGTCCAGCAAGCCCAGGGAATGCAGCGCCCAAAGGCGCCGTTCTTCCCGGCTATCCGAAACACGCTTGGCATTCGTCACCGCAATAGGATCGGTCATGGTCATTGGCGCGCATCCCTCCTGGGCTGCCATATGAATTTTCTTTTGAACCGTCCAACGACGGTACCCGTTCCCAAACAGTGACTTAGCCTATACTCCCATCGAAAAGACTGTCTTAGGCGGCTGGATAAATCGCTGCGAAAACTTATCTAAAGGTTTCAGTAAGCCCGGCTGGTCGCGACCGCGCTTGCCTGTTAGTTTCCGCCCCGTTCAGCTGGCCGCAGTTCCGCCTGTCCGAACACTCCTTCCGAAGTCTTCTCCAAGGTTCATGCAGGGTCCGATGCAGCCCGCGATCTCCGTCTCCAATCTATCCAAGACCTACGAGTCCGGATTCCAGGCTCTCAAGGACGTCGATCTCGAGATTCGATGCGGCGAGATTTTCGCGCTGCTCGGGCCGAACGGCGCCGGCAAGACGACGCTGATCAGCATCATCTGCGGTCTCGTGAATCCTTCGGGCGGCAAGGTCGCGGTGCTCGGTCACGATATCCTCAAGGACTATCGCGCGGCGCGCCAGAGCATCGGGCTGGTGCCGCAGGAGCTCACCACGGAGGCGTTCGAAACGGTCTGGGACACGGTCTCCTTCAGCCGCGGCCTGTTCGGCCTGAAGAAGGACCCGGCCCATATCGAGCGCGTGCTGAAGGATCTGTCCCTGTGGGAGAAGCGCGACAACAAGATCATGGAATTATCCGGGGGTATGAAACGCCGGGTGCTGATCGCCAAGCGCTCAGCCACGAGCCGGACATCCTGTTTCTGGATGAGCCCACAGCTGGCGTGGACGTCGAGCTGCGCCAGGCCATGTGGGAGGTGGTTCGGAAGCTCCGGGACCGGGGCGTCACCATCATCCTCACGACCCATTACATCCTCGAGGCTGAGGAGATGGCGGACCGCATCGGCGTCATCAATCACGGCGAGATCATCGTCGTGCAGGACAAGGTGGACCTGATGCGGGCGTTTGGCCGGAAGCAGCTCCGGCTGCAGCTGCAGGAGCGGATCGATAGCGTGCCCGAGCAGCTCAGCCCGTTCGGCCTGTCGCTGGAGGAGGGGGGCGACGTGCTGGTCTACGACTACGACACCCAGGCGGAGCGCACCGGCATCACGTCGCTGCTGACTGCGCTGAGCGAGGCGGGCGTGCGCTTCAGCGACCTGGACACGAAGCAGAGCTCGCTCGAGGACATCTTCGTGAGCCTGGTGAAGGAGCCGTCATGAGCTTCAACATACAGTCGGTCAAGGCGATCTACATCTTCGAGATGCGCCGCGCCTGGCGCACGGTGCTGCAAAGCGTCGTTTCGCCGGTGATCTCCACGGCGCTCTATTTCATCGTCTTCGGGGCGGCGATCGGCGGCCGTATCCAGGAGGTGAACGGCGTGAGCTACGGGGCGTTCATCGTGCCCGGTCTCGTCATGCTGTCGCTCTTGACCCAGAGCGTGAGCAATGCCTCGTTCGGCATCTTCTTTCCGCGCTTTTCAAAGACGATCTACGAAATCCTCTCGGCGCCGATCTCGGCCCTGGAAATCGTGCTGGGCTATGTCGGCGCGGCGGCGACCAAGTCGATCTGCCTGGGGCTGATCATTCTCGCCACGGCATCGCTATTCGTGCCGCTGCAGATCGATCATCCAGTTTGGATGCTGGCGTTCCTGGTGCTGACGGCGATCACATTCAGCCTGCTGGGCTTCATCATTGGCATCTGGGCCGACGGGTTCGAGAAGCTTCAGCTCGTGCCGCTGCTGATCATCACGCCGCTGACCTTCCTCGGCGGCACGTTCTATTCCATCGATATGCTGCCGCCGGCCTGGCAGACGGTGACCCTGTTCAACCCGGTCGTGTATCTGGTGAGCGGATTCCGGTGGAGCTTCTACAGCGCTTCGGATGTGGGGGTGGGGATCAGCCTCGCCATGACCCTTGTGTTCATGGTCGTGTGTCTCGCGATCGTGCATCTGATCTTCAAGACCGGCTACCGGCTGAAGAGCTAGCACGACGGCCGCGATCAGGCGCGCAGAGCCGATCGCTCAAGCGGGATCGATCGAAAACTAGGAGTTGGCGGAGGTGCCCGCGACGGCGGTACGCCCCTGGCCGCGACCGGTCAGGAGGTCGAGATCGGCCGGATGGGGACCGGTGCCGATCAGCTCGTCGAGGGTGTGCTTGTCGAGCACGCTGATGAAGGCCTCGAGAGCCTCGCCCAGGAGCCGATTGATCAGGGCGGCGGGCTTGATGGCGCAATCGCGGGAATCGCCACCGCCGCACTCGGCTTCCACATAGGTTGCCTCGGTCGCGCGGACCACATCGCCGATCTGGATCTCATCGGCGGGGCGTGCGAGCTTCAGGCCGCCGAGGCGACCGCGGGTCGATTCTATGAAGCCGGCCCGGACCAGAATTGGTACGATCTTGGCGACGTTGTATTCCGTGATGCCGTAGATCTGCGCGATCTCGCTCGCCCGAACAGATTTACCCTCTTTGCGTGCGCAATGGGTCAAAATCCGGATCGCGTAGCTGGTCTGTTTGGTTAGTCGCATGGTGATTTGCCTCACCGGCTTATAACAAAAATGACGCGCGCAGACAGACAAAAGACTTCAAATCGGTACAGGTTCAGAGACCCGCGACCGGCGCCGTTCAATCTTAGAGCTAATCTAATGTATGATCGTGTCGGAAAAAAGGGTCGCTAACCATAAGTTGATCGCACCGGGTAAAAGTCGAACTCTCGCACCGACCTCAGCCATGACCCAAGACCTTCCCAAACCCCATGTCTCAATCGCCTATTGCCAGCTTTGCGGCTGGCTCTTGCGCGCCTCCTGGACGGCGCAGGAGTTGCTCACCAGCTTCTCAGAGGAGGTCGGCGCCGTCACGCTGATCCCCGATCGCACCGGCGGCGTTTTCGACGTGCATGTGGACGGCGTGCTGGTCTATTCGCGGGGCGCCGAGGGGCGGTTTCCGGAAATGAAGGAACTCAAGCAGCTCGTGCGCGACCGGATCGCGCCGGAACGGGATCTTGGCCATTCGGATCGGCGTTGAATCTGGGGCGTGGGCCCTCTGGCTTTGGTGCCGGCAGCGCCCCATATATGCAAACTTCAAATCCGCGATCGGCGGATGACAACCTGCGAGGCCAACACATTCATGGGCAAGCCCGTCACTGTCGATATTCCCCACAATCTCGGCAAGGAAGAAGCCATTCGCCGGCTGAAGAACGGCTTCGGCCAGGTCCGGACGTCGTTCGGCGACAAGTTCGCCGTGCTGCAGGACGACTGGACGGACGACCATCTGGATTTCCAGGCGAGCCTGCTGGGCCAGAAGACCAACGGCAAGGTCGACGTCGCCGACGACCATGTCCATCTGGAGGTCGAGCTTCCCTGGATGCTGGCGATGCTCGCCGACAAGGCGAAGGCGCTGGTCAAGAAGCAGGGCCAGCTCATGCTGGAAAAGCCGGTCAAGAAGTAAGCGCGCAAGCCGCGCCAAAGGTCGCGATCAGCGGATTTCGATGATTTCCGCTTCGCCGGTGCCGGCGGCGACCAGATCGCCGACGGAGCGTCCCATCAGGGCCTGGGCCACCGGCGAGACATAGGACAGCGTACCGTTGGATGGGTCCGCCTCGTCCTCCCCCACGATCGTGAAGGTCTGGGTGCGGCCGTCGTCACGTTCGATCGTCACCTTGTTGCCGAAGCGGACTTCGGCGGTCTGATCGGGGGGCGGCACAAGCTGGGCCGTCGCGCGACGTGCCGTAAAATAGCGCAGGTCGCGATTGATGCGCGCGAGGCGCTGCTTGTCGTCTTCGGCCAAAGCTTCCGCATGGGCCTCGTTCAGCGCGGCCAGCTCGTCGTCGATCATCTTGAGACCGCGCTCGGTGACCAAGTAGTTCGAAGAAACGGGACGTTCCGGCAGCTCGTCATAGACGTCGCTGCCTTCCTGCTCTTTGGTGAATGCCTTGCTCATCCCGGAAGTTTAGCACAGATGGATCCTGGCTCGTCGAGTGGCGCGAAACGCCATTTTATGCACGAATTCTGGGCAGTGCTGATTGTTTTAGCAAGGCGATTGAAGATCTACAAAACCCTCCCAAGTAGAGCTATAGCTTTCGCCGAGGTCTAAGCTTTCTTTTTTCATTCGTTGAAGGCCGAGGCTGAAAACAAGGGGCCGGATCCATCCGGCCCCACACCATAATAAAGGGAGAACGCTATGAAATATGTTGTTGCTGTTATCCAGCCCCACCGTCTTCACGAAGTGCACGATGCGCTGACCGCCATTGGCGTCGAAGGCCTGACGGTGACCGAAGTGCGCGGCGTCGGCCGCCAGAAGGGTCACACCGAAGTCTATCGCGGCGCCGAGTACACGGTGAATTTCGTGCCGAAGGTGAAGCTCGAGATTGCTGCAGACGACAGCCTGGCGGACAAGATCGTTTCGGCCATTTCCGACGCTGCCAAGACGGGCAAGGTCGGCGACGGCAAGATCTTCGTGCTGCCGCTGGAGAGCGCCGTCCGCGTCCGTACGGGCGAGACCGGCGCCGAGGCTCTCTAAGCAATCGCCTTCGCTAGCTTCCTTCGGTCGCCAGCAAGGCGACGGGGAAGCTTTGAAGTATCTCGCCGAGGCGCATTTTGCCCTCGGTTGCGGTCATCGTCTCCCCGGTCAAGAGATTCCGCCAGCGTTTGTTGGCCCAATCGCCGGGGAGGCTGATGGCCGTATCCTCCCACCTTTCAGCGGGGACGATCGGCGTCTTCTGCCCCTCCAAAAGCGCGTGCGCCCGGATTGGCGCTATGGTGATCAAGCCGAAATCGTGCTCGTCCCTGAGATAGGCGACCGCATTGCCGCTCCTTGCACCTGTGAGGTGGAGCGGAGCGTATTCGCCGGTTTCGAACAGGCTTGGATGCTCCTGGCGCAGGCGCAAGCCCTTCTCCAAGAGGTAGAGCTTGATAGCGCCGCGATGCCATCTCTGCAGCAGATCCGCGGGCGTATCGACCGATTCCAGCTCGGACAGCATTCCCTCGAGCTGTGAGAAATCCACCGGCCTGCGGTTGTCGGGATCGACGAGGCTCAGCTCCCAGAGCTCCGAGCCCCGATAGATATCGGGCACGCCCGGCGCGGTAAGCTTGATCAGCGTCTGAGACAGGCTGTAGAGGGCGCCGGCCAAGGCTATTGGCGCGTGATGTGCCGTGAAATCCTCCAGGAACGCCACGGCGGCGTCGGGATCGAGGGTTTCGCGCACAAAGCGCTCCACAGCGTCTTCGTAAGGCTGATCCTGACCTGTCCAGCTCGTGCGCACCTTGGCCTCACGGATGGCCTTCAGCATGAAGGCGGTCATGCGGTCGGACAGGGTGCCCATCCCTTCCGCGTCGTCGGGCGAAAGGTCGAAGGGCCAGGCCCCTGCGAGAGACTGATAGAACAGCCATTCGTCTTCGACGGTGGGGCTGCGTTCTTCGTTCTCGATGGTGAGGGCGCCCTGGTTCATCTCGGCCCATCTTGAGACCGCTTCCGACCAGCGCTCCGGCACCTCGCTCAAGGAATAGAGGCGGGTGCGGGCGTCCTCACCGCGTTTGGTATCGTGGGTCGAGGTGGTGGAGAGCCCCTGGCGCTGGCGCACCAGCTTCCATCCATCTCGTTGTGGAAGGCTTCGATGGGCGCGCCGAACACGTCCGGTTCGCCGCCCACCTCGTTCAGGGCGATCAGGCGGTTGTAGCGGTAGAAGAGGGTGTCTTCGAGGGCCTTGGCCATGAGCGGCCCGGTGGTCTGCTGAAACCGGGTCGCGAAGGTGAGCGCCTCGGCGCGTGCGGCCGGATCCTCGAGAGCCAGCCGCCAGATCTTGGCGATGAAGTCGATCGCAAGGTCGTCTTCAACCTCGCGGGAGGCTTTGGCGATTGCGGTCGCATCGGCGATCAGCGTTTCGTCCTCCGCGCTCGGTCCCTCCACGTCGACATAGGTGCGGTAGACGGGGAGGGCGACGGCGAGCTCGATGATGGCGCGCCGTAGGGTGTCGCGGCCGAAATCGCGCGTGACCAAGTCGGCGGCGGCAAGCTTCGCGGCAAGACCGGAGAGAACCTCCAGCTCGCCGGCGAGATTGCGCACGAAGATGTGGCGTTTGGCGCGGAGCAAGAGGGTCTCGTAGTCCAGCGGCTCGCCGATGAAGTCGTGATAGGCGGCCGTCATGGCCCCCTCGCCAGCGGGGTCGGTGAAGAGGTCCGCGAGGCTGCGAATGAACTCGTAGCCGGTGGTGCCGGCGACGGGCCAGTCGCTCCGCAAGGTTTCGCCCTGACCCAGGATCTTCTCCACCAGCAGGAGGTATGGCTCGGCCTCATTGGTCGCTTCGGTCGCGGCCTCTTGCAGCTTGAGAAAATAGGCCAGCGGATCGGCGAGACCATCCACGTGGTCCAGACGAATGCCCTGCACAATACCCTTGCCGACAAGGTCGAGGATCAGGCGATGGGATTCTTCGAAGACGCTAGGCTGCTCCATCCGTACGCCGACGAGATCGGTGACCTCGAAGAAGCGGCGGTAGGTCAGGGTCTCGCGGGCGGCGCGCCAAAAGGCGAGACGCCAGACCTGCGCCTCGTGAAGCTGATGCATCAGGTCGCGATCGGCGACGATGTCTGAAAGGGCCTTCTCCAGCTTCGCGCGGGCGTCGGGGTCCTGCAGTCTTTCGCGGAGATCCGTTTTGAGCTCGCCTGTCGTCTCGGGCGTCGCGATGGCGAAGCGATGGGCCAGATCCTCGAAGCTGCCGTCCTCGATCTGGGTGAAGACCGTGGCGTAGCTCGGCGGGGTCATGGGAAGCTCATGGCCCGGGGCGGTGAAGTTCAGGCCGCCATTGTCCGCATCGAGCGTGATGGCGAACGCGCCGTTGGCGAGGGACAGTCCGTAGGGTTCGCCGAGGGCGGGTATCAGCAGCTTGGGCGCGGACCAGTCGATGTCGAAGTGGTGGGCGTAGGGGCTCTGCTCGCCCCATTCCAGCACATCGCACCACCAGGGATTGAAGGGGCTCGCGCCCATATGGTTCGGCACGAAGTCGAGGATGAGCTGGAGGCCATGCTTCTTCAGTGCCGCTGACATGTCGTCCAGGCCCTGGCGGCCGCCGAGAGAGGCTTCGAGGCGGTTATAATTCGCGATGTCGTAGCCGTGGGTCGAACCCGGAACGGCCTCGAAGATCGGCGAGGCGTAGAGGTGGCTGATGCCCAGGCGCCTCAGATAGGGGGCGAGATCTGCGGCTTCCTTGAAGCCCACGCCCTCCCGAAACTGCAGTCTGTAGGTCGCCGTTAAAGGCCGCATTAGCGAGGACGCTCGGTTGCGAGAACTTGGACGAGATCGCTGAACAGCTTGTGCTCGGTCAGCTCTTCCAGGTTAACGCCGATCTTGCGCTGCCAGTTCGGATGCTCGTCCACGGTGCCGGGCAGGTTGGCCTGCTCGTCGGCGGCAAGCGCATCGTCGAGCTGCACGGCGAAGAGCCGGCATGGGGTGCGCGAGAGGAAACGGTGGATGGCGAGCAGAAGGTCTTCGGACAATGCGTCGGCCGCGGCGATCTCTTCCGCATCGCCCTCGACGAGGCCGGATGCCTGGAGGGCCTCCACGAGAAGGCGCTTCTCGGCCTCGCGCCCCTCCATCTGGATCTGCGTGTCTTCCGCTTCCTGGGCGCCCACATGATCGCGCCATTTGATGTCGCTTCCCGTCCACCAGCCCTTCAGGGTCGGAAGATCGTGGGTGGAGCCGCAGACCATGGCTTCCCGCCGGTAGTTATGGGGCTGGAAGAAGCGACCGTGATGACGGCTGAAATAGAGCACCTGGTAACTGAGCAGGCCGGCGCGCACCATGGTGTCGGTGAAGCCCTCCGGCACCGTGCCGAGATCCTCGCCGATGACGATGCAGCGGGCGACCCAGCTCTCGTCGGCGACCATCTCCAGCATTTGGCGGAAGGGGTAACGCACGTAGCCGCCACCCAGCGCGTCGCTGTCCTCGGGGATCCAGTAGAGCCGGCTCAAACCCATGGCGTGGTCGAGACGCATGGCACCCGCATGGCGCATGTTGTCTCTCAACAGACCGCGGAAAGGTTCGAAGCGCTGCTGACGCAGGCCCATGGGCGAGAAGGGGATCAGCCCCCAATTCTGACCGCCGGGACAAAGCGCATCGGGCGGCGCGCCGATGCGGGCCTCGCGCGCTGTCGCATGGCCGCCGCACCAGGCGGTCGAACCGTCGGGTGAGACGCCGATGGCGAGATCCAGATAGAGGCCGATGCGCATGCCGGCTTCCCGGGCCTTCCTCTGGGCCGCGGCAAGCTGGGTGTCGGCGAGCCACTGCAGCCAGCTATGGAACTCGATGCGCTGCTTGTTCCCGCGAATGAAATCCCGCACGGCGAGGCTGTCGCGGTCGTGATACTCCTCCGGCCAAGTCGACCAGGCGACGTAGCCGCCTTGCGCCACGAAGTGCTCCGAGAGGGCTTCGTAAAGGGCGAAGTTCTGCAGCGACTCGGCCTTCTCCTGCTTGAAGCTCTCGTAGGCGTTGCGATCGGGGTCGGAGGCGCTCTTGATGAATTGTGCGAACAAGGCTTCGAGGGCTGCGAGCTTCACTCTGTAGACAGCCGGATAGTCGATGAAGTCGCCTTCGCGGAGCGCCGGAAGCTCGGCGACCAGGGCGTCGCGCTCCTCCAGTTCCTCAAAGCCGGGAACCTGGTCGGGCGCGATGAAGATGGGGTTTAGGAAATTGCGGGTCGAGGGCGCGTAGGGGCTGATGCGGGAGGCATCGGCGGTGAAGAGTGCATGGAGCGGACTCACGCCTACGAAGTCCGCGCCGAGCCGCCCAAGCCGGGTCGCGAGGTCGGCGAGATCGCGGAAATCGCCGATACCCCAGTTGCCGGACGAGCGGAGGCTGTAGATCTGGGTGGTCATGCCCCAGACGCGCTGGTCGACCAGCCATAGGGGCCAGAAGCCGCTGCGGGACAGGGTCTGGATATCTTCCTCGGGGATCGGAGCCGGCGCTTCGGCGATGCTCTTTTCGATCTCATCGTCGCTGCCGACGGCGACGCCCATAGCTTTCAGGATTTCAGCTTTTGCGGCGAGGGTCGTCTCGACCCATTCGCCCGTTTCGCTCGTATAGCCGTCTCCAATTCCGTAGCATTCAGCCAGACGCTGCAGCTTCTCACTCACGCGTTGCTCCCAATTCCCCTAACGTATGCGGCAGACGATGGACCATGGCGGAAGGGTCCCTGCCTCCAACGCTTCAGCAGCGGCATCCGGCCGCTGGTAGATGATATCGCCTTCCGCGATTGCCTCGATCGCCTCGCTCTCGTCGGCGAGGTTGGCGGATATCGTCAGCACCCTGCCGCCGCCGAGCTTCCAACGCACGGTAAAGGCCCCGCCGGACTGTGCTTCGATGCTGCCGGAATGGGCCGGTATGTCCGACAGTGCGGGCAGAATGCATGTGCGGCGGATGTCCAGCAAGTCGTGGACGAGGGTTTCGCGGGCCTCGCGCTGGCCGACCGGGACGTCGTCACGCTTCAGCTGAGAGGCTTCGAAGGTGGAAAGCGCGTTGGGATCCGGGATCTTGTGGCGGGCTTCCGGGTCGGCAAACAGACGCACCTTCTTGAACTCTTCCCGCCGCCCTTCGCGCACAGCCTTGGCGAGATCGCCATGGAAGTCGGTGAAGTATTGGAAGGGCCGCGTCTCTCCATATTCCTCGCCCATGTAGAGCAGGGGGGTATTGGGCGCGAGCAGCAGGAGTGCGAGAGCGGTCTCAAGGGCTTCCGGCGCAGCCAATGTGGTGAGGCGCTCGCCGAAGGGACGATTGCCGGTCTGGTCGTGGTTCTGGAGAAAGTTGATGAAGGCGGTCGGCGGTAGGTGGCCCGACGGCTCTCCGCGGGGTGCGCCGCCCCGATAGGGGGAAGGCTCGCCCTGATAATCGAACCCTTCCGCCTCCATGCGCGCGACACGCTCCGCCGGGCGGTCGACGTAATCTTCGTAGAACCCGTCATCCTCCCCGGTGAGGATGTGATGCATGGCGTGATGCCAGTCATCGTTCCACTCCGCGGTGAACAGCTTCGGTCGGTTGCTCTCGGCGAACTCCAGCAGCGCGACGCTGTTCTTGTCGTCTTCGGAGGTGAGGTGGATATGGCGGTCGTGAAAATGCTTCCGCACCGCCCGCGCCATCTCCTGCAGGATCGGAACTTCGCTCTGGTCGTCGATCTGATCGATGGCGTCGAAGCGCAGACCGTCGAGCCGGAACTCCTCCAGCCAGTAGAGCACGTTGTGCACGAAGAATTCGCGCACCGGCTTCCGGTCGAAGGCGATGGCGGGACCCCAAGGGGTGTGGCGCTCGGGGTGGAAGAACTCGGAGGCGTAGAGGCCGAGATAGTTCCCGTCCGGGCCGAAGTGATTGTAGACGACGTCGAGCAGGATCATCAGACCGCGCTCGTGGGCCGCATCCACAAGAGCCTTCAGGCGCTCCGGTCCGCCGTAGGCGACATGGGGCGCGTAGAGCAGCACACCGTCATAGCCCCAGCCGCGATTGCCGGCGAACTGGGCCACGGGGCAAAGCTCCACCGCGGTGATGCCGATGGAGGCGAGACGGTCGAGTTCCTTCAGGACGCCGTCGAAGGTGCCTTCCTCGCTAAACGTGCCGGTATGCAGCTCGTAGAGAACGGCTTCGGGCCAGGGGCGGCCTTTCCAGTCCGGCGTCTTCCACTGGTACGCCTTCGGATCGACGAGCCTGCTCGGACCATGGACATCATCAACTTGCGCCCGGGCGGCCGGGTCGGGCACCCGCATGTCATCCTGAAGTGCGAAGTGATAGCCCTGACCGGGCTTCACCATGGAGGTTTCCAACTCGAACCAGCCCTCCTCCTGGGGAATCATCTGCATCGCTTCGCCGGACTCGGTGGCGATCAGCGTGATCTCCTCCTGGGAGGGCGCCCAGAGACGGAAGCGTGCACCCCGATCTGTGATTTGGGCGCCCCAGGGATAGTCATAGGCGAAGCGGTCGGTCATTTCGGAGCTCTCTCCAATAGGAGCAGGCTGCGAGCCGGGACCGAGATCGTGTCGGTCACGAGCGCCCGGTCGGGCCGAATCTCACCCGTGGCTGTGTCGCACAGGGTTCGCCATTCGAACTTCTGCCCGGCGAATGACGGGAGCGTGAAGTCGATCGGCTCGCCGTCGCTGTTGAAGATCAGCAGAAGCAGCGTGTCACTCTCCGCGAGGCAGAGGCCGACGCATTTGGCGACCGGATCCTCCCAATGCTCGGGACGCTTCTCCTCGCCGTCGGGCTTAAACCAGGTGACGTTGGCGATAGAGGGTGCGACCGGCTCGCCATGGAGGAAGCGGCGGCATCGGAGGACCGGATGCTCGCGGCGGAGCGCCGTGAGGCCGCGGGCGAAGTCGAGCAGCTTCCAATCTCGATCGGGCCGATCGGTCCATCGCATCCAGGAGATCTCGGTGTCCTGACAGAAGGCGTTGTTATTGCCGCCCTGGCTGCGGCCGAGCTCGTCGCCCATCTGGAGCATCGGGGTGCCCTGGGCAAAGAGGAGGCTGGCGAGCTGGGCGCGCTTGAGCCGTTCGCGGGTCTCCAGGATATCCGGATCGTCTGTCTCGCCTTCGACGCCGCAGTTCCAGCTACGGTTGTCGTCGTGGCCGTCGCGATTGTCTTCCTTATTCGCCTCGTTGTGCTTCTCATTGTAGGCGTACACGTCATTGAGGGTGAAGCCGTCGTGGGCGGTGACGAAGTTGACGCTCGTCCATGGGCGGCGACCGTGCCTGTCATAGAGATCGGCGGAGCCCAGGACGCGATGGCCGAGGCCTGGAAGGCTTCCCATCTCGCCGCGCCAGTAATCGCGTAGATCGTCGCGATAGCGGTCGTTCCACTCCGCCCAGCCGGGGGGAAAGCCACCAACCTGATAGCCGTCCTCGCCGAGATCCCAAGGCTCCGCGATCAGCTTCACGCGACTGAGGACCGGATCCTGGCCGATGGCGTCGAGGAAAGATGACGACGGATCGAAGCCGACACCGTCACGGGCAAGGGACGAGGCGAGATCGAAGCGGAAGCCGTCGGCACCTTGCTCCACCCAGTAGCGCAAGGAGTCCATCACAAGGCGGAGCACCTTGGGGTGGGACATGTCGAGGGTGTTGCCGCAGCCGGTGGTGTCGTAATAGTGCCGCGGCTCGTTTGCGAGCCGGTAGTAGGAGAGGTTGTCTACGCCCCGGAAGGAGAGGGTGGGGCCAAGCCCATTGCCCTCGGCGGTGTGATTGTAGACCACGTCGAGGATCACCTCGATGCCCGCCTCGTGGAGCGCATCCACCATCTGGCGGAACTCCTCCATGCCGCCGCCCTCGGTGAGATAGCGGTCGGCAGGAGCAAAGAAGCCGATGCTGTTGTAGCCCCAGTAATTGCTCAGATCCTGGTCGATCAGATGCCGATCGTTGACGAAGGCCTGGACAGGCAGCAGCTCCAGCGCCGTGACGCCGAGCGATTTCAGATGCTCGATGATCGCGGGCTGGGCGATGCCAAGGAACTTGCCGCGAAGATGCTCCGGCACATCCGGGTGGGTCGCGGTAAGCCCCTTTACGTGAGCCTCATAGACGACCGTTTCTTCCCAAGGCGTATTGGGGCGCGGTACGGAAGGTTTCGGCTCCTCGGCCAGAACCATGCATTTCGGCAGATAGGGCGCGCTGTCGCGCTCATCCATGGCCAAGTCGCCGGCGCGCTTTGAGCCGATCTTGTACCCAAACAGGGCATCGTCCCATTTCAGCTCCCCGGCATAGAGGCGGGCATAGGGGTCGAGGAGCAGCTTATGGGGATTGAACCGGTGGCCGGCCCGCGGGTCGTAGGGGCCGTGCACGCGATAGCCGTAGAGCTGCCCCGGACCGATCCCGTCGATCCGTCCGTGCCAGACCTCATCGGTGAATTCGGGAAGGGCGAAGCGGGCAGATTCCGCACCGTCCGCGGTGTCGAAAAGGCACAACTCGATACGCGTGGCATTCCGGGAGAAGATGGCGAAGTTGACTCCTTCTCCATCCCAGGTCGCTCCCAGCGGCCAAGGCGAACCAGGCCCCATCTTAAGGTCCATTCGCGTGGTTACTCCTGAAGCTCGAGGAAGAGCGTGGCAAGCGGCGGCAGGGTGAGGCTCACGGAGTAGGGGTGGCCGTCGCAGGGGATAGCTTCGGCTTGCACGGCGCCGGCATTCCCGACGCCGCTTCCGCCGTATTCCGTGGCATCGGTATTAATACGCTCCAGCCAGGTTCCCGGTTTCGGCACCCAGACGCGATAATCGTTCCGCACGACGGGCGTGAAGTTGCAGACCACCAGCATAGGCGGTTTCCCTTCGGTGCGGCGAAGGAACGAGATGACGCTGTTGGCGCTGTCGGTGGAGTTGACCCACTCGAAACCGGCCGGGTCGGTGTCCTTCTCGTAGAGGGACGGAGACCCCCGATAAACCGTGTTCAGATCGCGGATCAGGCTCTGCACGCCGCGGTGATAACGGTCTTCCAGATGATGCCAGTCAAGAGCGTGGTCATGGTTCCACTCGCGTTCCTGGGCGAACTCGCCACCCATGAACAGGAGCTTCTTGCCGGGGTGTCCCCACATGAAGCCGTAATAGGCGCGAAGATTTGCGAAGCGCTGCCAGTGGTCGCCCGGCATCTTGCCGATCATCGAGCCTTTGCCGTGGACCACTTCGTCGTGGCTCAGCGGAAGAATGAAGTTCTCCGAGAAGCCGTAGACCAGGCCGAACGTCATCTTGTCGTGGTGATAGCGGCGATGGATCGGATCTTCGCTGATGTAGTTCAGCGTGTCGTGCATCCAGCCCATATTCCACTTGTAGCCGAAGCCGAGACCGCCCTCATAGGTCGGCCGGGAAACGCCGGGCCACGCGGTCGACTCTTCGGCGATGGTCGCGATACCTGGGAAGGCGTTGTAGACGATCTCGTTGAGGCGCTTCAGGAAGTGGATCGCCTCGAGGTTCTCGTTGCCGCCATGCTCGTTGGGCAGCCATTCGTCACGGCTGTAATCGAGATAGAGCATCGAGGCGACGGCGTCGGCGCGCAGGCCGTCGATGTCGAAATGATCCAGCCAATAGAGGGCGTTCGCGATCAGGAAGTTCATCACCTCCTTGCGCCCGAAATTGTAGATCAGGGTGTTCCAGTCGTAGTGGAAGCCGCGGCGCGGGTCCTCGTGCTCGTAAAGCGCCGTCCCGTCGAAGCGGGCCAGGCCGTGCACGTCGGACGGGAAGTGGGCAGCAACCCAGTCGACGATCACCCCGATGCCAGCCTCGTGAAGCCGGCGGACGAAGCGGGTGAACTGCTCCGGCGTGCCGAAGCGGGAGGTGGGCGCATAGAGGCCGATGGGCTGGTAGCCCCAGGAGCCGTCGAACGGAAACTCCGAGACCGGCATGAGCTCGATATGGGTGAAGCCCATATCCTGGACATAGGGGATCAGCCGGTCGGCGATCTCGTCGTAGTTGAGGAACTGGTTGTCGGGTCCGCGCATCCAGGAGCCGAGATGCATCTCGTAGATGGAGATCGGCGCGTCGTGGGCATTGATGGCGGCGCGCTGCTCCGGCCAGCCCTTAGCGTGGCCGAGCCGTCCGGACGGGCCATGGACGATGGAGGCCGTCGCTGGCGGATGCTCCTGCTGGAAGGCCAGGGGGTCGGCCTTCTCGGGCTGCATGTTTCCGTGGGGCCCGATGATCTCGAACTTGTAGAGTTCGCCCTTCTGCAAGTGCGGGATGAAGATCTCCCAGACCCCCGCCCGGTGGCGCAGACGCATCGGGTGGCGGCGACCGTCCCAGCCGTTGAATGGGCCGATGACGCTGACGCGCTGGGCACTCGGCGCCCAGACGGAGAAGTTCACGCCCTGCACGCCTTCGACGGTTAAAGGCTGCGCCCCCATCACCTCATAGAGCTTGAGATGATCGCCGTTGGCGATCAGTTCGAGATCCATGTCGGAGATGACCGGCGGGAAGCGATAGGGGTCCTCGACCTCCCAGCTATGCTCGCCCCTGGTCATGCGAAGCCGGTAGGGCTTGCGGCGCTCTGAGGGAAACTCGCCGAGGAAGAAGCCCGATTGGTGGACCTTATCCAGCTTTCCCAGCTTGGATCCGGTGGGGGCGAGGATCTCGACCGTATCGGCTTCGGGTGCGAACACGCCCAAAGATAGCGGCTTCCCGTCGCCGCCATGCAGCCCCAGCACGGCGAAGGGATCGCCATGGGTGCCACGGACGATGGCTTCGATCGTGTCGGTCTCCGGCACGGCGGAAAGGTTGGCTGTGCGGTTTACAATGCTCAATCCAAATCCTCCTTCGGGGCTGGCGCACCGTTCCCCTCGACAAGCTCGAGGGCAGCCTTTGCCGGCACCCAGAGCCAAGCGGGCCGGTTCAACGCCTCGTAGGTAATCTCGTAAAGCAATTTATCGGCCAGGAAGAAAGTCAGCAGCTCCTGGGCGGAGTTGTCCATCTCGCTATCGCCCGCCTCGACGAGCACGCTCGTGTAGGCCTCGAGGAAGGTGCGGCTTGCGGCATCGCGCCAGGCGCGGGCCCGGCTTTCGATCTCGCCGAGCTGGGCGACGCCGGTCTGCCACTGGCGGTCGATGGCCATGTTGGCGGCATAGTCGAACGACCGCAGCATGCTGGCGATGTCGCGCGCGGGCGGCGCTTTCATCCGGCGTTCTTCGAGGTTCTTGGCCGGCTCGCCTTCGAAATCGACGATGAAGATGTCGTCTTTCGCAACGAGGACCTGGCCGAGATGGTAGTCGCCGTGGAGCCGGATCTTCTGACTGCGCGAGCCGCGCGGCATAAGCCTCGCCAGCTTCTCCATGAACTCCTCGCGCATGCCGATGAGCTGATCCACCGGGCCGCGGGAATGCTCCTCCAGCGTGTGCTCGACCCGCGTGAGAAGCTCGAACACGTGATGTGCGCGGGTGTGGATCCGATCGACCCACTGGGAAAGATCCTCCTCGGTCACCGGCTCGGGCGCGAAGGCGGGATCCTCCGTGTTGGCCGCGAGGGTGCGATGCAGCTCCGCGGTGCGGCGGCCGACGGTCTCGATGAGCTTGAGCGAGTAAGGCACGCCGCCCGTCTCGTCGGGACGGTTCTCACCGGCGAAGGTCGCATCCTCCAGCTCGCGATCGAGGGAATCGACCACGACCGTCCAGCCATCGCCCTGGTTCGGGATGTTGGCGAACGCTGCGGCAAGGGCTGTCTCGTTGCCGTCCTCGTCGACATGTTCCATGCAGCCGAGCAGGGCGGGCGCGTTGGGGAAGTCGGCTTTCGAAAGATAGCGGCTCATCTCCAGCTCAGGCTGAACACCGGAGCGGAGATGGCGATAGACCTTCAACATGACCTGGCGGCCGACGACCATGCAGGTGTTGCTCTGCTCGCCGGACATGCGGCGGATGGGCTCTTCTGGATCGAGTTCCAATTCGCTCAGCCAGCGGCTGCCTTCCAAGCGGATCTTGCCGCGCTCGGTGTCGAAGGAGCTCTCGTCGCGCATGGCATCCAGCAGGATGCGCGGGAAGTCGCTGGTGACCGCCGCCTCCTGGATGACGCCAGCGCGGGGACCGCGGCGCGCCTTGGAGAGCACGTAAGGAAGGCTCGGATTGTCGTTGTGGAGCTTGTCCTCGCCCCATTCCAGGGAGAGGGGCAGGAAATAGCGCTGAGGCTGGTTGTCGGACAGCTCCAGATCGAGCGCCAAGAGAAGGAAGCTCTCCTGGCCTTCGCGGGGAAGCTCGCCGAGCACGATGGGATCGGCGTGGACGATCCGGCTGTCCTTGTCGCCGAACCAACGCTGATTGTAGACGTAGGCCGGCAGGTAGGACTGCATGAAGCGGTCGCGGCCGCGGGTCTCGCTCCACTGGCTTTCCACCAGATTCCAGCCGCGGCCCAGCACGAGGGTGTCGAGCTCCGGCAGAGGCTGCTGGACGGGCTGCTCCTCGAGGGCGAGCGCAGCCGGCTCCATGAGCGAAAACCAGTAGAAGCCGTAGGCCGGCATGGTCAGCAGATAGGGCAGGGTACCGATCGCCGGGAAGATGGAGCGGCCGGTCAGCTCGACTGGAATGAGGGTCTTCTTGTCGGACAGGTCCAGCTCGACGGCCTGGGCGGAGCGGGACAGGTTGAACACGCAGAGGATCGTCTCGCCGTCGAACTCGCGCAGGTACGCGAGCACCTTGCGGTTGCGCGGATAGAGGAAGGTGAGGCTGCCCTGGCCGAATGCCGTGTGG
The DNA here is from genome assembly GCF_001708935.1 of Methyloligella halotolerans. Taxonomy (GTDB): domain Bacteria; phylum Pseudomonadota; class Alphaproteobacteria; order Rhizobiales; family Methyloligellaceae; genus Methyloligella; species Methyloligella halotolerans. Next base: position 207,748 of record NZ_MASI01000005.1, on the reverse strand, counting down.
GACTTGCGGACCGCGATCATGCGCTTGGTCCAGTTCAGCAGGGAATGGGGATCCTTCTCCTGCGCTTCCACATTCACGGACTCGAAGCCGTAGATCGGATCTTGAATCGGCGGCAGGAACAGGCGCTGAGGATCGGCGCGGGAGAAACCGCCGTTGCGGTCCGCCGACCACTGCATGGGCGTGCGGACGCCGTCGCGGTCGCCGAGGAAGAAGTTGTCGCCCATGCCGAGTTCGTCGCCGTAGTAGATCACCGGCGTTCCGGGCATGGAAAGCAGCAGGCCGTTCAGGAGCTCGATCTTTCGGCGGTCGTTGTCGAGAAGCGGTGCGAGGCGGCGGCGGATGCCGAGATTGAGCCGGGCGCGCTGATCGGTGGCGTAGGTCTGCCATAGATAGTCGCGCTCGGTATCTGTGACCATCTCCAGCGTTAGCTCATCGTGGTTGCGCAGGAAGATCGCCCACTGGCAATTGTCCGGGATGTTCGGCGTCTGGTTGATGATGTCGGTGATCGGATAGCGATCCTCGCGAGCCAGACCCATGTAGATGCGCGGCATCAGCGGGAAATGGAACGCCATGTGGCATTCGTCGCCGTCGCCGAAATAAGGACGCGTGTCCTCCGGCCATTGATTGGCCTCGGCCAGCAACATCCTGTCATTGTAGTGCTCGTCGAGATCGGCCCGGAAGCGCTTCAGCAGCTCGTGGGTCTCCGGCAGATTCTCGTTGTTGGTGCCGTCGCGCTCGATGAGATAGGGCACGGCGTCGAGACGCAGGCCGTCCACCCCCATGTCGAGCCAGTAGCGCATCACCTTCAGCACTTCGACCATGACGCGCGGGTTGTCGTAGTTCAGGTCGGGCTGGTGAGAGTAGAAGCGATGCCAGAAATAGGACTGGGCGACCGGATCCCAGGTCCAGTTCGAGACCTCGGTGTCGAGGAAGATGATCCGGGTATCCTGATATTTCTGGTCCGTGTCGCTCCAGACGTAATAGTCGCGCGCCTTGGAGCCGGGCTTGGCCTCGCGGGCCCGCTTGAACCAGGGATGCTGGTCGGAGGTGTGGTTCACCACCAGCTCGGTGATGACGCGCAGGCCCCGGGCGTGGGCCGCCGCGACGAACTGGCGGAAGTCGCGCATCTGCCCGTAGGTCGGGTTGATGGCGGTGTACTCGGCGATGTCGTAGCCGTCGTCGCGCAAGGGCGACGGGTAGAACGGCAGCAGCCAGAGCGCGGTGACGCCGAGATCGGCGATGTAGTCGAGCTTTTTGATCAGGCCGGCGAAATCGCCGATGCCATCATCGTTGGAGTCAAAGAAGGCTTTGACGTGCAACTCATAGATGATGGCGTCCTTGTACCAGAGCGGATCGTCGCGATTGATCATGGGGTAGCCAATGCTTCCGAAAGAAGATTGTTCAATTTCGCGCGCTGCCGGGCGGGATCAGGCGCCAGATAGCGTAGGGGCGGTCGGCGGGGTCGAGCCAGAGGGATTGGGTCTTGCCGTTGAAGGTCTGGCGGCTGTCATGGACCAGATCGACGGCTTCGATGGCCGCGTCGTCGGGCAGGCCGAACTCCCATAAAGGAATCTCGAAGGATGCGCCTTGCGGCTCCTTCGCGTCGAGGTTGACGGCGACCACCACAAGATTGTCCTTCGCAGCGCTGCATTTGTAGAAGCAGAGAATATTGTCGTTCCACGCGTTGAGGAATGTCAGGTCGGTAAACTGCCACAGGGCGGGGTTGTCCCGACGGATCCGATTGATGAGGCGGATATCGTCCTTGATATTGTCCGGCGCGTCGAAGTCCCAGGCCCGCAGCTCGTATTTCTCGGAATTGAGATACTCTTCCTTGCCGGGCATGGGTGTGGCTTCGCAAATCTCGTAGCCGTTATAAAGGCCGTAAAGCGGGCTCAATGTGGCGGCTAGAGCCAGGCGCACCTGATGGCCGGCACGGCCATTCTCCTGCAGATAGACCGGGTTGATGTCCGGCGTGTTGGCGAAAAAGTTCGGCCGCATGTATTCGCGGCATTCCTCGGTGGTCAGCTCGGTCAGATACTCGATGAGATCGTGCTTGGTCTCGCGCCAGGTGAAGTAGGAATAGGACTGGGTGAAGCCGACCTTGGCGAGGCGCTTCATCATCTTCGGCCGGGTGAAGGCCTCGGCCAGGAAGACGCAGTCGGGATAGACATCCTGCACCTCCTGGATCATCCACTCCCAGAACGGCACCGGCTTCGTATGCGGATTGTCGACCCGGAAGATGCGCACGCCCTTCTTCGCCCAGAACAGGACGACGTCGCGCAACTCGAGCCAGAGGCCGGGCAGGGCCTGGCCGTAGAAGTGGGGCGGGACGATATCCTCGTATCGCTTGGGCGGGTTCTCCGCGTATTGAATCGTGCCGTCAGGGCGCCAGTCGAACCATTCGGGGTGCTGCTTGATCCAGGGATGGTCCGGGGAGCACTGGATGGCGAAGTCGATGGCGATCTCCAGGTCGTAGGCGCGTGCCGCCTGTATGAGCCGCTCGAAATCCTCAAAGCTGCCGAGCTCCGGATGCAGCGCGTCGTGTCCGCCTTCCGGCGAGCCGATGGCATAGGGGCTTCCGGGATCGCCGGGCTTGGCTTCGAGGCTGTTGTTCTTGCCCTTGCGGTTCTTCGCGCGATCGGATGGATCGGCGGAAAGTAGAGGACATCGAAGCCGAGATCGCGAACGTAGCCAAGCCGATCGATGACGTCGGCGAAGGTGCCGTGGCGCTTCGCGTCGCCGGATTGAGACCGGGGCATCAGCTCATACCAGGCGGCATTGGCAGCCACGGGCCGGTCCACATAAACCTGATAGTCCATCGGATGGCGGGAGAGGTTCTCGCGGTGCACAGCCCTGTCCATCAGCGCCATGGTCTCTTCGCTCACCATGCGTTCGGCGAGGATTTGCTTATCGCCGAGGGTCTCCATCTCGGTGAGCAGCTGCCGCATGGCTTCGCGCGTCTCGTTGGTCGCGGAATCCATATAGCGGCCGATGAGACGCAGGCCGACGGCGAGGTCGACGGCGACCTTCTGCTCGGCCTCCAGCTTCTTCATCACGCCGGTGCGCCAGCTCCGATAGGCGTCCTTCCAAGCCTGGACGTAATAAAAATAGCGGCCGATGCGATCGAGGGTGACCTCGGCCTCCCAGCGGTCGTTGACGAGGGAGCGCATGGGGGTCTCGCGCCAGGCATCGTCGTCAATATGGCGATAGCAGAGGCAGGCATCGATCACATCGTGGCCGTCCATGAAGATGTCGGCTTCGATGTGGAGCGTGTCGCCGAGGACCCGCTTGATAGGGAAGCGACCGCCATCGACCTCCGGCGTGACGCCTTCGATGATCACGCGGTTGCTCGCCAGATCCTGGAGGCGCTGATCGAATTTCGATGCCTTTGGAGGAGCCGCCTTCCCGGTCTTGGTCTCGGCCAGGAGCAGAGCGCCATCGTAAGGCGGCAGGCTGCCGAACAGCCCTTTCGAAGCCTTCGGTGCGATGAGCTTGAAGTCCGCGTTGGCCCGAGCCGCGCGGGCAAGCTCCGCATGGGGCGGGAGCGGCGCCTGCACCGAACTCATATTGGCGAGGGCCACCACGGTCTGGCTGCCGTCCTTGGTGAAGGCGGATTTGGAGAGCGCCACGACCGCAGCGTCAGGCGCCGAGGCACGCTCCAATTGGCTATCGGTCTGAAGGGCTGGTGTCTTGGCCTTCAGGCGATTGATCTCGCCAATCGTGTCGCCGAGATCGAACCGCGCTGCGGCGCGCGCCTTCTCCCACTCCGCAGGCCCGTAGCCCTTGTCGTCGAGCGGGGCCGTGGCTGCGAACTCGAAACCGAAGGGGCACAGAATGCCCGAGGAGACGGTAGCCGCCATTCGGTATTGAGTGGCGTAGATCTCGGCGATGCTTGCCGGATCGAGATGCATCAGCCGGTGAATGAGCCGGGGACCGGGCCAGGGTTCGGGCGTCGCGATGGTGCGGGCGAGAGGCGCGATTTGGCGCTGTTGGTCGATGAACCAGCCTTCGCGCAGATCCCACCACGCATAGCTGTTCAGCAGCCATCCGATGCCGCATTCGGCGATGGCACGCTGTTCTTTCGGAGTGCGCCCCAAGCTGTCGGCGACGACGAGGAGATCCGGATCGCTAGTGTCGAGCTTCGAGAGCTTGGCGATCCAGTCCTTGGCGGAAAGGGTCCGGGCGGAGGACAGCACGACGCCATCGGCGCCCGTTTTTTTCCAAGCGGCCATGTCTCCGGTGCTGTCGGGGGCCAGGCGGAGCATCATCTTGAGCCCCTTGGCTTTCGCTTCCCCGGCCAGGGCCTCGACGGCGACGCGGTCTTTCTTGGGATCGGTCAGAGGGCCGAGCAGAATCCAGTCGAAACCCATCTCGGCGGCTCGTTTGAGATGAGACGATGCTGCTTCAGGCTGGCGCGCGATGGACGCGACCATGGGGCCCGGCAGCGCGTAGATACGCGGCGCGGCGGTATTTGCGGACATAGCTTTCGGCGCAGACATCAGATTGGGCGCTGGCATTCGGTCAGGCGCATGGATTCAGGCACAGACTTATCAGTCTGCGAGGACTCTCGGTCGTCCGTTGGGCAACTAGGCGGCGCCCAGCTTGTTTTTGGCGAAGACGTTGACGGGATCGTCGTCGGAGCTGGCGAAAGTCTGCATGAAGCTGTCGCGCCAGTTGGTGACGTCGTAGGTCTCCACCCGCTGACGTAGGCGGTTGTAGCGTGCCCAGCGCTCCTGGCGGGGCATGGTGAGAGCCCGATCCAACGTGCTCGCCATCTCGTTGACGTCATGGGGGTTGATGAGCAGTGCCTCGCGGAGCTGCTCGGCTGCGCCGGCGAAGCGGGACAGAACCAGCACGCCGGGATCCTCGGGGCGCTGGGCGGCGATATATTCCTTGGCGACAAGGTTCATGCCGTCGCGCAGCGGCGTGATCATGCCCACCGCGCTCTCGCGGCAGAGCCGAGCGAGAACATCCTGCGGGAAGGGCCGGTGGAGATAGATCACCGGCTGCCAGTTGAGGTCGCCGAAGCGGCCGTTGATCTGGCCGACCAGCCGCTCAACCTCGCGGCGGATATCCTGATAGACGGGCAAGGTCTCGCGGGTCGGCGGTGCGATCTGCACGAAGCGGACATGGCGCCGATGCTGGGGATATTGCTCCAGCAGCGCCTCGAAGGCGCGCAGGCGCTCGGGCAGGCCTTTGGTGTAGTCCAGCCGGTCGACGCCGATGATGGTCTTCATATCGCCGTCGGGCGCCTCGGGAAGGAGGCTAGGCAGCCCATCCCCCTGCTTGGCGAGATTGGCGAAGCCGCCGACATCGATGCCGATGGGGAACACGGCGGCGTTGGTGGTCTGCCCTTGCGCGGTCAGAAGGTCGCCGGCCAATTCCTCGCCGTTCATGAAGCCGCAGACGTAGCGGGCAAAGTTCTCGCGATCGGACTGGGTCTGGAAGCCGACCACGTCGAACCGCATCAGCGCATCGCCGAGCCGCTTCTGGTGGGGCACGGCGGCAAAGATTTCCGGGGACGGGAAAGGCGTGTGCAGGAAGAAGCCGATGCGGGACGTGCATCCGCGGCGCTTGAGCTCCTCCGCCAGCGGGATGAGGTGATAATCGTGCACCCAGATCATGTCGCCCGGCTCGAGCATGGGCATCAGATTCTCGGCAAAGCGGGCGTTCACCTCGAAATAGATGTTGGCATGCTCCTCGTTGCAGAGGGCGAGATCGAGCCGGTAGTGGAGGCTCGGCCACAGGCAGCGGTTCGCGTAGCCAAGATAATAGCCTTCCATTTCTTCCGGGGTCAGATCGATGGTCGCGACGGTGAGATCGCCCTTCGTCTCGATCTTCGGCATGGTGGCCTTGGCATCGACGGAGGTCTCCCCGCTCCAGCCGAACCACAGCCCCTGGGAAGCGCTCAGCGCATCGCCGAGGGCGACGGCGAGGCCGCCCGTTTGAGCCTTTGCATTAAGGTTGGCGACTCTGTTCGAGACGACCACAAGCCGCTTGTTGTCCTTCTCTGCCGCACCGACCGGTTCGTCTTCGCCGGCCGTGTTGGCGGGTGCTTTCTGGTTGTCCGGCATACCCAACTTGACGCTGGTTGCATTCGTGTCCAAGGAATCACCCCCACCTGAAGCTGACGCGCCGGAGGGCGCTAATTCTCTAACGGCGTTATCGCCTAAAAGTTTCACGATCGCGTTACGGCACCGAACCAAACTGACATGCAAACGGCGTGCAAAATCCAAACCATTTGAATGCCGTCTTCGTCATCGCCTGTAACCCGTTGTAATTGCGGGCGGTGCCACTTCGAACGAGCTTGAGGATGTCCAGGAAAACCGAAAACAGTTTACCGAGCGTGACAGATAGTGCCGCTTTTTTCATCGATTTCGACGGCACGCTGGTCGAGATCGCTCCGCGGCCGCATCTCGTCGAGGTGGGACCGGAGGTGCTAGATCTCCTGCGCGGTCTCTCCGCCCGGCTGAACGGGGCGGTGGCGATTCTCACGGGCCGTCCGCTTGCCACGGTGGACGGTTTCCTATCGCCGCTGACCCTGCCGGCCGGTGCGGAGCACGGCGCGGTGCGGCGCGATGCGGAAGGCATGGTGCACCGGGATTTCGAGGCCGATGCCATGACCAAGGTTGGCGAAGCGCTGCAGGTGCTGGCGGATGAGCACGGCGAATTGGAGCTGGAGCGCAAAGAGAGTTCCGTCGCGCTGCATTACCGCCAGAAGCCCGAGCTCGGCGAGATCGCACGCGAGGCGGTCTACAAAGCCATCGAGGGCAAGCCGGATTTTCACGTGATGGACGGGAAGATGGTGCTCGAGGTGAAGGTCGAGGGGCTGGACAAGGGACTCGCGCTGGAGGCCTTCATGTCCGAGACGCCGTTCGCCGGGCGGGTGCCTATCATGATTGGCGACGACGTGACCGACGAATACGCGTTCGCCGCGGCCAACAAGGCGGGCGGCATCTCCATCAAGATCGGCGAAGGCGAAACGATCGCCCAGTACCGGACGGATCGCGCAGGCTTCATGAACTGGGCGAAGGCGTTCGCAGACGCAGGACGCTAGGCGTCGAACAGCGGAAACTCAGCTTCCGACCATCTCTCCCCCATTGGGATGCATCACCTGTCCGGTCATGTAGGAGGAATCCTCGCAAGCGAGGAAGAGGTAGCAGGGCGCGACCTCATTTGGCTCGCCCGGGCGGCCCAGGGGCACGTGCTTGCCGAAACTTTCGATCTTTTCCTCCGGGAAGCTCGCCGGGATGAGCGGCGTCCAAATCGGGCCCGGCGCCACGGCATTGACGCGGATGCCGTCGCCGGCGATCTGCTGGGACAGGGCGCGGGTGAAGGATACGATGGCACCCTTGGTCGCCGAATAGTCCACCAGGAGCACCTGGCCGCGATAGGCCGTCACCGAGGTCGTGTTGACGATGGAGTCGCCCTTCTTCAGATGGGGCAGCGCGGCCTGGGCCATGAAGAAATAGCCGAAGAGGTTGGTGGCGAAGGTGCGCTTCAGCTGCTCCTCGCTGATGTCCTCGGCTTCCGTCTCGACATGCTGCTCGGCGGCGTTGTTGATCAGGATGTCGAGGCCGCCGAGACAGTCGACGGTCTCCTTGACGGCCTTTTCGCAGAAGGACTTGCTCGCCACATCGCCCTTGATCAGGTGACAGCGGCCGCCTTCCTCTTCGACCATCTCGCAGGTGGTCTTGGCGTCCTTATCCTCTTCCAGATAGACGATCGCGAGGTCGGCGCCTTCGCGGGCGAAGAGCACGCTCACGGCGCGGCCGATGCCGCTGTCGCCGCCTGTCACAAGAACGCGCTTGCCTTTGAGACGGCCGGAGCCGGGATAGCGCGGCTCGTAATCGGGTTCGCGGCTCATCCTGTATTCGCGGCCGGGTTGCCGGTCTTGGCGGGTATCCACGTCGGAATCGTCGAGCACGGGCTCCTCCATCGTCGCTCTGCTTGCAACGACCTGGTCCGAGGGGAGTTCCCGATACGGGCTATGGGATGTTCGTCGCGCCCTCAGTGGTCAGGCTAGAAGCCTGCTTTTCCGGGGTTTTCCCGGCATTTCTTACAAATAGCGCGGCCAGTGTTTATATAAGGCGAGATTGTGTCGGGCCGCCGTCACCGCCTTACCTTAGAGTGCTTGGAGAGATCTTGCGCAGACTGACGGACATGCTGAACGAGTTGCCGAAAGGCGAAAGCACCGACCTCGTCGTCCAGGACAACGAGGCGGATGACAACGCGCGCGCCGAGAAGCTCGAAGATGTCGTTCCGGCAAAGCGGCGTCCGACGCGGCTAAAGCGGAAGAAGCGGCGCGGCAAGATCGTGATCGTCAGGGAGAGCCCGGTCGCGGCCTTCGTGCGCCCCATCGCCGTGGCGCTCTCGCTGATGCTGGTGGCTTACGGGCTGATGTCCATCGGCGTCACGTTCTGGCGGAGCTATCAGCGCTTCCAGGAGCACAATCAGGCCGTCCATCAGGACAACTCGATCCTGGATATCTTCTTCCCAGACACCAGCATCCCGGCCGACGCCGTCGACCTCGTCTACAAGGATGTGGACGGGACGCTGCACAAGCTCGTGGCAAGCAAGTCCAAGACCGACGAGTTCGTCAACGAGACGCTGTTGATGCTCGACGACGAGCGGGAAAGGATCAAGGCCGCGGCTCATGCCGATATCGACCGCGCCTTCGATCAGGCCTTCGCCGACCGGGAGCAGGCGGTCAACTCCTATGCCGACTGGTTCTTCGAATGGAAGCGCTCCTACGTGGTCATGAAGGAGACGGTGTCGTCTGCGGTGACCCGGTTCTTCGAAGCCGGCAAATACGAGAGTCTCAACGAGGCGATCGAGGCGGACGTGCAGGAGTATTTCCTGGAGAACTATACAGATCAGGTGCTGAAGCCGGAGATCCGTGACGAGACGATCTCCGCCGGTGTCGAAGAGGCCGTGCGGGATGCGCATGAGAGCTATCGCCGGGTGATCGCGAACGGCGACATGCGGCTGCAGCTCTTCCTGGCGCGCAATACCGAGCAGCTGAAGGAGATCCCGCCTTCCCAGAAGATGACGGATATCCGCCTCGACTGGGACGCCCAAAAATGGAAGGCGCCGACCTATCTGATGCAGGACAAGGCGTTCGAAGGCGTGGTCGGGATGGGCGCCGTGGCGGCGGGCGGCACCATGGGCGCGCTGGCGTTGGGGCCGGCGCTCAATCGGGTCATCGCACAAAGCTTCGCCGGGCTGTCCAGCCGCTTCGCCACGGCGTTGGGCTCGCGCATCGCGTTCGCTGAGGGCGGTGCCGTGGCGGGCACCTTCGTGCAGCCCATGGGCGGGCAGGTCGTCGGCGCCGCCATCGGTCTCGCGATCGGCGCGGTGGTCGACTATCTCTCCAACGAGGCGAACGAGGCCTTCAACCGGGACAAGTTCATCGAGGCCAACGACAAGGCCCTCGACGTCACCATCGACACCTGGAAGTCGCGCGTGAAGGACAATGTGGACGCGGCCATCGACAAGTGGTTCGAAGACGCCAGGTCCAGCGTGGTGCTGTCGACGAGCTAGCGGTTCGCCGTTCGCAGCGCGGATTTTCAACTCTTCCGCCACAAAAAAGGCGATTCTCCATTAGAGTCCCGGTCTCAAAAGGGCTGGGGAATGGAAGAGAATCTCACAAATCTGACTGAGATCGCCGTGGTGGCGCTCGTAGCCGTCGGGCTCGGGCTGCTCTTCGTGCGCCTGCGCCAGCCGCCGGTGGTGGGCTACATCATCGCGGGCATGCTGCTGGGGCCGACGGTGTTCGGGCTCGTAGCGCATGGAGAGTCGGTGCGCTTCCTGGCGGAGCTCGGCGTGCTGCTGCTGATGTTCCTCATCGGCATGGAGCTGTCGATCCGCGCCTTCGTGACGGTGCTGAAGCCGGCGGTGATCGTCGCCTCGCTGCAGATCGTGGCGGGTCTCGGCATTTCCTTCCTGTTCGGCAGCATCGCCGGTTGGAGCATCGAGGCGTCGCTGCTGATCGGCTTCGCTGTGGCAGTCTCCTCGACGGCGCTCGCCATCAAGATGCTGGAGGAGATCGGCGAGCTGCGCGCCGATACGGGCCGCATCACGGTCGGCGTGCTGATCGCCCAGGACATCGCCATCGTGCCAATCCTGCTGTTCGCCAACTCGCTCGGCGGGCCGGAGGGGGTCGGCTACGGCATTCTGTTCTACCTGGCCTTGGCCATCGGGGGGCTGTTCGCTCTGATCTGGGCCCTGGCCAAGCCGGGCCGCGTGCCGTTCCCGTTCGCCGACCGTATCCAGGGCCGGATCGATCTCCTGACCCTTGCCATGTTCACCGCCTGCTTTACGGGCGCGGCCATCACCGGCGTTATCGGCCTCTCGCCGGTCTACGGCGCGTTCGTCGCCGGGCTGGTGGTCGGCAAGACGGCGCTGCGGTCGGAGGCGATCCATGCCACCGAGCCGGTGCAGAGCCTGCTGATGGTGATCTTCTTCCTCTCCATCGGGCTCCTGATGGACATGAACTACATCATGGAGAATTTCGCCCTGGTGTTCTCCTTCGTGCTCGGCGTCATCCTCATCAAGAGCATCCTGAACGTGGTGCTGCTGCGGCTCGCGGGAGAGCGCTGGGAGGTGGCGTTCCCGGCCGGGCTGGTGATGGCGCAGGTCGGCGAGTTCTCCTTCGTCCTCGCCAGCATCGGACTTTCCAACCGCATCATGGATGGGGCGCTCTACCAGTTGACGATCTCGGTGATCGCCATATCGCTCCTGGTCAGCCCGCTCTGGCTGGTCTCCGTCCGACGCTTCCATATCGTGGCGTCACGGGGTGTCTCCAGCTTCAAGGATGCGCTGGCGGAGGTCTATGAGGGCGAGATTGCCGGCATGGAGAAGGGCGCGGCTGCGGTCTCCCGCGCGGTCGAGCATCCGAAGCGCTGGGCGCTCGCCGCCAAAGTCGCGGTGCAGCGGCGGCGCACCGGCAAGGCCGAGGCGGAGAAGCCGCAGATCACCTTCTCGCGCCCCGACGAGGAGCGGGATGGACCGTCGTCATCCGCCCCGGCCCCGCGCCCGTCTGCGGATGAGGGCAAGCCGCCCTCGAACGATCCTCCGAAATGGCCGTTTTAACGAAGGTTTAAGGTCCCTCGGCGCGTTCAAATTTCCGTGCTATATGAGGGGCGTGGGCTCGCCGGAGCCCTGCCGAGACGCACTCAAAGCTCAAGGCCTGACGGGGAATGGACGAAAAGGTGAAGGCGATAGCACGGCCGGCTGCCAGCCGCTCCTTGCGGCAGGCGATCGGTCAGGCGCGTGTCGAGGAGGCGGAACGCATCAGCGAATCCGCCGATTGGCGCGACAGCGAAATCGCACGCCTGGAGATCCTCAAGGTCGAGCTGGAAGACGTATTCGCGCAAGTCCCCCAGACCGACGACCGGTTCTCGCTGGTGTTGGTGCCGAGCAAGCCCGCGCGGCTTTGGATCGACCTGTTCACCTATGCCGTGGTGGCGGAAGGCGAGGGCGACTATCTGCTGGTGCGCAGCAGCGATGCGGGACGGCGGACATTGTTCTCGTCGCCGAGCGCGTCTGCTATGGCCGACCGCATCACCCGATACATCGCCCATGAGATCGTGCGACGGGAGCGTCAGGAGGCGGCTCTGCTGGAGCCGATCGTGCGGCCGGAGTATTCGGAGGAGCCGGAAGAGCCCCGCTCGCGGGCCGGACTCGTGATCGCAGCCTTCGTCATCGGCATCCTAGCCGGTGCCGGCGGGCTGCTCGCCGCGGTCTGGCTCAGCATCCCTTAAGCGGGGCTTGCGCTCTAGCGCAGGATCACCGTCTTCGATTCCCAGGTTTTCGACCCCTTGGTCGTGCCGTCCGCCGAGGCCGCCCGGATCGCCATCTCGCATTGCCAGCCGCTGTTCAGCCGGGTGATGCAGTATTCGTTGTATCCCGCGGCGGGGTCCCCGTTCTCCATGGCCTCTGATGCCGACGGCACGCCGACGATGGAGCAGGTGCCGGAAACCGTCTCCAGCCGCTCAAGCGAGCCTTCGTGGTTATGACCGTGAAGCACGAGCTCGGCGCCGCAATCGACGAGGATTTTCTTGATCTTGTCCCGATCGCGCAGGGCCCGCCGCCAGGGCGCGAGGCCCGGGACCGGCGGATGATGGATCAGCACGATGCGGAAGAGATCGAGCTTACCGATCTGGGTCAGGGCTTCGGCCAGATAACGGCGCTGGGTCGATCCGATGCGGCCGGCGGCCAGAAACGGCATGGTCGGGATCGCCGATGAGAGGGCGATCAGGGCGATGTCGCCGTAGCGCCGGACGAAGGGAAAGCCCTTGGGCGGCGTCGGGAAGAGTTCTTCGCCCGCGGGATTCGATTCCATGTAGGGCTGCCAGAGGCCGGTGCCGCGCTCCGGGTTGAGGCGCACATAGGCGTCGTGATTGCCGGGGATGGCCGTGACGTCGTCGGGCGGTCCCAACTCCTTCAGCCATTCGGCGGCGCGCTTGAACTCCTCCGGGAGGCCGAGATTCACGAGGTCGCCGGTGACCGCGATATGGTCGGGCTTCCGCCCCAGCATGTCCCGGGTGAGCATGTCGAGAACGTCGCGGCGATGCACCAGCTTGCGGCCGCGGTGCCAGTTCACGTAGCCGATGATGCGCTTACTCAGCAGGTCCCTGCGCCGTGCGTGGGGAATCGGGCTTAGATGAATATCGGAGAGATGGGCGAGCTTGAACAAGTGTTGGGCTCGGTCTGAAGGGTATGATAGGGCGAGCGCGGTCGAGCCAAACTTTGGTACCGCGCTAAGACCTGGGGAGGCAAGCCTGCTGGACGGATCGAGACTTTTCAGGCTCCGCAACAAGCTCATGCTTGCGGTGCTCCGGCGCTATTGGCGCGTGCAGCGGGGCATGACGCTTGGCGCACAAGGCGTAGTGATCGACGCGGATGATCGTGTGCTCCTCATCAAGCATACCTACCGGCCGGGCTGGTGCTTCCCCGGCGGCGGCGTGGAGGCGGGCGAAAGCTTCAAGGACGCGCTGACCCGAGAGGTACACGAAGAGGTGGGCGTGACCCTGACGGGGCCGGTGACGCTGCACGGCATCTTCACGAATTTTGCCGCGGTGAAGCGGGATCACATCGCCGTCTTCCTGGTGCGGGACTGGACCCGGGACGGCGAGTATCACCGGCCGCGCGAGATCGCGGAGTCGGGCTTCTTCGCCCTCGACGCTCTGCCTGCGGACATCGATGGGGGGACGGCGAACCGGTTACGAGAGATTTTCGACGGCGCGCCGGTGATGGCGTCCTGGACGTGAGACTGCTCCGCTAGAACCGGTCGCGGTCGTGGGGCGTCGTGAAGTCGAGCTTCGGCCCCAGGGGGACGATGCCTTGCGGGTTCAGCCAGGGATGGCTCGTATAATAATGGTGCTTGATATGGTCGAGATGGACCGTCTCGGCGATGCCAGGAACCTGATAGAGTTCCCGCAAGTAATTAGAAAGATTAGGATATTCGCCGATTAGCCGCTCATTGCATTTGAAGTGAACGTAATAGACGGCATCGAAGCGGACGAGGGTGACGAAGAGGCGCCAGTCCGCCTCGGTCAGGGTGTCGCCGACCAGATAGCGCTGCTTCCCCAGGCGCTCCTCTAGCCCATCCAGCAGGTCGAACAGGGAGCGGAAGGCTTTCTCGTAAGGCCCTTGGCGGCTCGCGAAGCCGGTTCGGTAAACCCCGTTATTGACCCTGTGATAGATCGGCTCGTTGATCGCATCGATCTCGTCCTGAAGCTCATCGGGATAGAAGTCCGGGCCCTCGGCGCCGTGCTGGTCGAAGGCGGAATTCAGCATACGAATGATCTCGGACGATTCGTTGCTGACGATGGTCTCGCGCTCCTTGTCCCAGAGCACCGGGGTGGTGACCCGGCCGGTGAAGTCCGGCACCGCCTTGGTATAGACCTCGCGCAGCATGGAGAGGCCGTTCACGCGGTCGCCCGTGGCGCTCTCGAAATCCGCATCGAAGGTCCAGCCGTCCTTGCCCATATGCGGATGGACGACATCCATGGAGATGATGTCTTCGAGGCCCTTGAGCTTGCGGAAGATGATGGCGCGATGGGCCCAGGGGCAGGCGTAGGACACATAGAGATGATAGCGGCCGCGCTGGGCGGGGAAGCCGTCTTCACCGGTTGGGCCCGCGGACCCATCAGGCGTGATCCAGTTCCGCAAGGTGGTGGGCTCGCGTTCGAACTGGCCGCCCTTGGACTCCGTGTCGTAGCCCTTATCGTGCCACTCGCCGTCGATCAGAAGGCCCATCGTCTTCGCTTCCTACGCTACTCGAGCTCCAACTCACCTTCCTCATCCGCCGCCAGCTTCTTTGCGATCTTGGCGACGTGGTGCCCCTGGAAGCTCGCCAGGTTCAGCTCCTTCTGAGACGGTGTCCGAGATCCGTCCGGCGCCGCGATGGTGCTGGCGCCGTAAGGCGAGCCGCCGCGCACCTCGCTGATATCGGCGAGATCGGGCGCGGAAAAGGGCAGGCCGACGATGACCATGCCGTGGTGGAGCAGGGTGGAGTGGAACGAGGTGATGGTGGTCTCGTTGCCGCCGCCGGTGCTGGTGGAGGTGAAGACGCTGCCAACCTTGCCGATGAGCGCACCCTCCACCCAGAGCGGACCGGTCTGGTCGAGAAAGTTGCGCATCTGAGAGCTCATATTGCCGAACCTGGTCGGCGTGCCGAAGACGATGCCGTCGTAATCCGCCAACTCGTCGGGCGTCGCGATCTCGGCGGGCTGCTCCACCTTCATGCCGGCCTCCTGCATGAGGTCCTCCGGCATCAGCTCGGGCACGCGCTTAATGGTCACCTGAATGTCGTCGACGGCACGCGCCCCGTGGGCGACGGCGTAGGCCAACGTCTCTATGTGCCCATAGGCGCTGTGGTAAAGAACAAGCAGTTTGGTGGTCGCCATAAATTTTCCCCGCATGGAGGCGGCAATGCCGCATTCAGATCCGCCCCCTCAAAACACTCATATACGATATTCGCTCAGTACCCGATTATGGCGTTACAAAGAATTTCTGTCTGTCGTCTATGAGGCAAACGGCCCTAGACCAATCTCGTTCCGCGTGATAAAGGCACCGCCATCATGAGACACGCGCTTCATACAGCATCCATTTCGCGACGACGAGACCGGGCGAAATTTATCGCTTTCCCGGCTCCTCGCAGCTGACGCGCGCTCATCCCAATCTATCACAATCGATGAGGCAGACGTCGCCGGGCGGGAGTCTTTCCGCTCTTTCCATATGATTGGTTGCGACGATGCCGAATACCGAATTCACCATTACGCCTGAGCAGGCGGCCGACGAGCCGGCGCTCTCCAGGCTCGCAGCAAATGCGTTCGGCCCCGGCCGGTTCGCGCGGACCGCCTATCGCATCCGCGAGGGGGTTCCACCGGTGCCGTTCCTGTGCCTGACGGGCCGGCTGAATGACGAGCTGATCGCCGGGATACGCTTCACGCCCATCACCATCGGCGGCGAGAACAGCGCGCTTCTCCTCGGGCCACTGGTGGTGGACCCGCGCCATGGCGGCAAGGGCTACGGGAAGGCGCTTATGGGCGAGGGGCTGAAGAAGGCGAAGGCGGCAGGCTACCGGCTGGTGATCCTGGTGGGCGATCTTCCCTATTACGAGCGGTTCGGCTTCGTGCAGGTGCCGGTCGTCAGATCGTGCTCCCGGGGCCGGTCGACCCCCACCGTCTCCTGGCGTGCGAGCTTGCCGAGGGCGCACTTTCAGCGGCCGGAGGCATGGTGCTCGGAGAGGCAGTCCCCGGCTCGTGGCTTTCGGAGGCCGTCTAGCTAGCGGCCTTCGCGATACCAGGCCAGCGCCATCAGGCCGAGCAGCAGGGCGAGCGCGACATAGCCATTGAAGAGCGGATAGAGGCTTGCGCCCGTCACGCGATAGGCATCCCGGCGATGCAGCCCGAGCCAGTCGTCGCCATGCATCATCTTGCTGGAGCCGAGCATGACGATGCGCGGCATCTCATCGGCTTCTCCGTCCTTGCGACCGAGCCAGTAGCTGCCGCCGCCCGTCTCGTCGAGCACGGGCTTGAGGGCTTCGTCGCTGGCGGTGACGGCGGCGAGTTCGCGGGTATTGGCGTTGCCGACCGTCACGACGCTGGCGAGCTCACCGGCGGAGACCTGGTAGATGCCTTGCTCGGAGACGTTGACCTGGGCACGCCAGACGCCAGGCTCGCTCTCCTTCAAGGTTACGGACCGGGTGTCGCCCGTCGGGCCGGACAGGCTTACGGGTTCGACCTCGTCCTTGATGGTCTGACGTTCGATGGTGATGGTCTGGCCGCGGCTGGAGGCGTGCAGCTGCTCTTCCTCCAGCTCCGGCTCCTTCATGAGCCAATGGGCCAGACGGCGGAGCAGGCCGGTATAGGGACCGCCGCCCTCGTAACCGCGAGCCCAAAGCCAGGCCTGATCGGAGAGGAGGAGGGCGACACGCCCTTCGCCACGCTCGGCCAGGACGAGGAGCGGATTGCCCTCGGCGCCCTCCATGACGATTTCCGCATCGTTTGGCGTCGCCTCGACGTTGCGGAACCACGATCCCCAGCGCGGCTTCTCGCCGCCGCCCGGGAGGTCGCGGGTCACGGGGTGACGCTCACCGAGATCGGTGGGCTTCGGCTTGAACGGCTCGTTGATGACGCGACCGGTCGGCTCGGCAGGCAGAACATAGGCCAGGGGCGTGCGGAACAGGCTCAGGGGCGAGGCGTAATCCTCGCCGGCCGCGACCAGAACGGCGCCGCCCCGCAGCACGTAGCGAGAGACGTTGTCGAGATAGGCGAGCGGGAGAACGCCCCGGCGCTGATAGCGGTCGAAGATGATGAGGTCGAACTCTTCCAGCTTCTCCTGGAAGAGCTCCCTTGTCGGAAAGGCGATCAGGGAGAGCTGATTGATGGGCGTGCCGTCCTGCTTCTCGGGGGGACGCAGAATGGTGAAGTGCACGAGATCGACGGAGGCGTCGGATTTCAGCATGTTCCGCCAGGTGCGCTCGCCTGCATAAGGTTCGCCGGACACGAGGAGAACGCGCAGGTTCTCGCGGACGCCTTCGATGGTGAGAACGGTGCGATTGTTGAGGCCCGTCAGCTCCTCCGGGTCCACTTCGGCGGCAATCTCAACGATGTTGGCGCCGGCATGATCGATCATGACGGGGAT
Organism: Methyloligella halotolerans; assembly: GCF_001708935.1. Taxonomy (GTDB): domain Bacteria; phylum Pseudomonadota; class Alphaproteobacteria; order Rhizobiales; family Methyloligellaceae; genus Methyloligella; species Methyloligella halotolerans. The sequence goes on along the minus strand of NZ_MASI01000005.1, from coordinate 190,591 downwards.
CGACACCTTCTCGCCCGGCGTCACGGTCTCGGTCAGCGGATCCTCTCCCTGGCGCTTGATGGTCAGGGCGATAGGCTTTGCGGGGCGGCCCCCGGTCTCTTCGACCTGCAGCTCCACGGTCTGGCTTTCGCCGACGAGGCCGAAGCGGGGCGCGGCCAGCAGCTTCAGGCGCCGGTCGAACTCGTTCTTCTTGCCGGGAACGATGGCGTGGATCGGCGCATCGATGTTCAGCTCCGCGGCCGTCTTAGGCACGTCGTGGACCTGGCCGTCCGTGAGCATGACCACCCCGGCCAGGCGTTCCGGCGGGGTGTCTGCGAGACCCTTGGCGAGATCCGTAAAGAGAAAGCTGCCGTCGCGGTCGGGATTGTCAGCGGCGGACGAGGAATGGATCACGCGCAGGTCGAGATTGGGCAGTTCGCGCAGGCGCTTTTCCAGCTCCTGCTGCAGTTCGGCGGTCCGGGTCGTGCGGCCCGCGACGGCTTGGCTCTGGCTGTCGTCGACCACCACCGCGACCACGTCGTTGAGGGGCTCGCGCTCCTCTTTCTTGAAGTGCGGGTTGGCCAAGGCCAGCAGCAATAATGCGTAGGCGGTTCCGCGAAGTAGGGCGCCGCGCCGCGAGCGCCAGAGCAGGAGGAGAAGCAGCAACGCGCCAATCGCGGCCAGTCCGCCGAGGATCGGCCAGGACACGAGGGGGAGGAATTCGATCGACCAGCTCATTCCGTTCATGACTACTGCCCCAGCCGTTCAAGGAGTGCGGGGACGTGGACCTGGTCGGCCTTATAGTTTCCGGTCAGGGCATACATCACGATGTTTACGCCGGCGCGGAAGGCCATCTCCCGCTGCACCTCGCCCCCGGGCACGACGGGGTAGAGCGGGCGGTTCTGATCGTCCAGCGCCCAGGCGGAGGCGAAATCGTTCGAGCTGATGACGAGGGAGCTGACGCCGTCGGTCTGGGAGCGCACGGCGCGCTCGGCGTCGGTCTGCGGTGCGGCTTCGACCCATAGGGTGCCGCCGTCCCAGCGGCCGGGGAAGCTGTCCATCAGATAGAAGGCCTTCGTCAGCACGTGCTCGGCGGGAACCGGCTCCAGGGGCGGAATGTCGAGCTTGCCTATCAGCCGCTCCAGGGCGGACCCGCGCAGGCTGCCGCCAGCATTCTCCTGCTTGGTGTCGAAGATGATCATGCCGCCCTGCTTCATGTAGGCGTCGACCTTGGCGAGGGTCGAATCGGAGAGGGGCGCTGCGTCCTGCTCCACGGGCCAATAGAGCACGGGGAAGAAGGCGAGGTCGTCCTTCTCGATGTCGATGCCGACGGGCTCGGCGGGCTCAAGCGCGGTGCGGGCGGTGAGCACGCGGGAGAGGCCTGCGAGCCCCTGGCGGCTGGTCTCGTCCACCTGCGGGTTGCCGGTCTCGACATAGGCGAGATGGGTGACGAGGGAGGAGTCGAGACCGAACATCTCCTCGGGAGAGACGTCGTCTGCGGTGATCTGGCTGGAGGCTTCGTCCTGCGCCGGAAGGTTGCCCGAAGGCGGTGATTGGAGGAATTGCTGCTGGGCGTGGGCATCGCTACCCCCGCCGATGACCGTCGCGAGAGCGAGGAGGATCGCCGCGGTGCCGGCGACGCCCCGTCCGGCACGCCGACCTGACGATCCACCCAGCCGGCCGCGCCAGCGCATGCCACCGCTCAAGACCAGCATGGCGAAGATATCGACGATGAAGAGCGCGAGAGCCGCGAGGTAAAGCCACTTCGCCAGGGCCATGGGCGGGCGAAGAGTGTAGCCGCCGATGCTGGCTGCCTGGCCCGCCGCGTCGCTGAGATCGCCCAGAGGCACGAGGCTGGCGCCGGGCCGTCCGATATTGAGGGCGCGGGTCGCGCGGTCGCGGCCATAGAAGCCCGGGGGATGCTCGGGCGAGGGAGTGATCGTATCGATCTCTTTGGCCGGGATGGGCGCGGCTTCCGGCGGCGCAGGAAGGAGCTGACCGAATCCGTCGAGCGTCTGTACGGGGGCGAGCGCCGTCTGGTTGATGGCCGCGGCATCGTCTTCGGCGCCGGCGGCCACGGTCGTCGCCTTGCCGGCATCGCCGGTGTCGATCTTCGTCGGGGCGAGGGCGACGATGCGGCGGAGCATCTGAACGAACAGGCCGGAGAGGGGGAGGTTCGACCAGTCCGAGTTTGCCGTGATGTGGAAGAGCACGACCCATCCGTCGCCCTTGCGTGCGGCGGTCACGAGGGGGGTGCCGTCAGCGAGGCGCGCCCAGACCTGGGAGTCCGTCGCGACTGTCGGATCGGCGAGGACCTGACGCTTCACATCCACATCGTCGGGAATGTCGAGACCGCGAAAGGGACTCTCGTCGTCAAAGGCGGCCAATGGCTGGGGATCGCTCCACGACATGGAGCCGCCGAGCGAACGGCCGCCCCGGCGCAGCACCACGGGGAGCAACTCGTCGCCGCCTTGCTCCATGCGTGGGCCGGCGAAGCGGATCAGAACGCCGCCCGCGTTCAGCCACTCCTCCAGATCCTCCTGGGTCGCCGGCAGCAGCTTGCCGATATCGGCCAGCACCATGGTGGAGACGTGCTGGTCCTCCAGCTCCTTCACCGCGAGGGCGACATTGGCCTCGCGCGGCGTGACCACGTCCGCATAGGGCGAAAGTGCGCGCTGGACGTAATAGAGCGGCGAGAGAAGCGGCTGGGCCGCCTCGCGGGATTCGCCGGAGATGATGCCGACCCGATGCCATTGAGAGCGGCCGTCGAGAAGCTGCACCGCGCCGGCGGAGTTTTCGCCGCGGATCTGCAGGCGCGAAATCTGGTTACGGATCTCAAGGGGGAGATCGAACTGGACGTCGGCTTCCCGCTTTCCCTCCGCGATGCGGAAGGGCGCTTCGCCCAAGGGCTCGGCACGAGCGGTCAGGGCCTGAACAGTGCCGGAGCGGGGACCGTCCGAGGCGCTGGTCACCTTGGCCTCGAGAGCGGTGGCATCGCCGGTGCTCTGGCCGAGGAGAAGCGGTGCGTCGTCCTTTCCCGGGCGGAGGATGCGCAGGGCACCGGTGGATCCTGCAAGCTCCGCCAGGGTCTTGGCAAAAGCCTCGCTGTCGCCGTAGTCGATACCGTCGGTCAGCCAAAGCACGCTGTAGTCGGTCCGGTCGCCGAGCTCGCTCTTCAGCTTTTCAGCCATGGCGGCGCGATCGGGGGCGTAAGGCTTCGGAGCCAAGCCGGTGGCGCGCTCGCGGGCGCGGCCGGCATCGGTGGGCTCGCTCAAGCTCGATCCCTTCGCGGTCGCCGCCAGCACCACGGGCTTGCCTTCGCGGGCAGCCTCGTCGAGGGCCGCGGTGATGGCCTCGCGGCGGTCGTCCCAATGGCTGGCGCTGGCCCATCCGTTGTCGACCACGAGCAGCAGCGGACCTTCGCCGGCCGCGGTCTCCGTGTCGGGGTTGAGGACCGGCTGGGAGAGGGCGAGCACGATCAGCGCGGCAAGCAGCATGCGCAGGAGCGTGAGCCACCAAGGACTATGGGCCGGAGTCTCCTCGGTGGTCTGAAGGTCTTTCAGAAGCCGGGTCGGCGGGAAGTTGACGCGCTGGGGGCTGGGGGGCGTCAGGCGCAGCAGCCACCAGATCGCCGGCAGCGTGGCGAGGCCCAGCAGAACCCAGGGGCTCAGGATGCCGATGGAGCCAAGGGTGATCATGAGGCCTGCTCGCCCCTGCCTGTGGGCTGGCGGAATTGATAGCTCTGCTCAAGGCCCGCGAGCCGGTTATGGATCGAGAGCAGCGCTTCGCCGGCGGGCCGGTCGGTGTGATGCAGGAAGAGGGACCAGCCGAGACGGCGGGCAAGCTCGTTCAAGCCGTCACGGTGATCGCGTAGGCGCACCGCGTAGGCATCGCGGAGGGTCTCGGCGCGGCCGGCGATGACGCGGTCGCCGCCTTCGGTGTCGGTGAATTCGGTGCGGCCTTCATAGGGGAGGGTCTCCTCGGCAGGGTCGAAGACCTGGACCATATGGCCGCGCACGCCCTGGGCCGCGATGGTCTCGACGGCTTTCGCCGTTTCGGCGACGGGCTCGAGGAAATCGCTCAACAAGATGCATTCGGAGAAGCGGCTCAGAGGCGCCGCAGGCGGAAGGCTTCCGCCGCGTTGGGATTCGCGCACCAGGATCTCGGCGAGGCGCCGCGTGGCATGGCGGCCGGTCATGGGCGCGTGCCCCAGGAAGCCGACCCGTTCGCCGGCGCGAATCAGAAGCTCGCAAAGGGCCAGGGCCAGAACGGCCGCGCGACTATCCTTGTAGGTTCCGGACAGGGCGGAGCGGAACTGCATGGACGGTGAGAGATCGGTCCAGAGCCAGACCGTGTGGGCGGCCTCCCATTCGCGCTCGCGGACATAGAGATGATCGGAACCGGCCGAGCGACGCCAATCGATGCCCGACAGGGAATCGTTCTCGTCGAAATAGCGGAACTGCCAAAACGTCTCGCCCGGCCCCGCGCGGCGGCGGCCATGGGTGCCGTAGGTCACCGTATGGGCGACACGCTGGGCCTCGAGCAGAAGCGCAGGCATGCGGTCAGCGAGGCTGTGGGCCTCGGTGACCTCAGGCGGGAGCGTGTGGGCCATGTCTTGGACCGTGTCCTGGGCCAAAAGCGATCCTTATCGAAGCGGCTCGACGAGGCGGGCCACCAGATCCGAGATGTGGATGCCTTCCGCACGGGCGGTGAAGGTGAGAGCCATGCGATGCTTCAGCACGGGCTCTGCCAACTCGATGACGTCATCCACGGAAGGCGCGAGCCGTCCTTCGATCATCGCCTTGGCGCGGACCGCCAGCATCAGTGCCTGGCTGGCACGGGGGCCGGGGCCCCAAGCGATGAGCTCGTCGAGTTCGGCATTGGCGGTCTGGCCCGGCCGGGCCGAGCGGACGAGCTGCAGGATCGCGTCCACCACCTGATCGCCGACGGGAAGCTGGCGCACCAGGGTCTGAGCCAGCATCAGCTCGTCGGCGCTGAGGATGGTGTCGAGCTGGCGCCGGTCTACGCCGGTGGTCGCCATGAGCATCCGGCGCTCGGCCAGCTCATCCGGATAGGAGACGTCGATCTGCAGCAGGAAGCGGTCGAGCTGCGCCTCGGGGAGGGGATAGGTGCCCTCCTGCTCCAGCGGATTCTGGGTGGCCAGCACGTGGAAGGGCCGGGGTACGTCGTGGCGGTGGCCGGCGACGCTGACATGATTTTCCTGCATGGCCTGGAGCAGCGCAGACTGGGTTTTCGGGCTGGCGCGGTTGATCTCGTCGGCCATCAGAAGCTGGGTAAAGACGGGGCCCGGCACGAAGCGGAAGCTTCGCTCGCCGCTCGGCCCTTCCTCCAGCACCTCGGAACCGAGAATGTCCGAGGGCATTAGGTCCGGGGTGAACTGAATGCGCTTGTTGTCGAGACCGAGCACCGCGCCCAAAGCCTCCACGAGGCTTGTCTTGGCGAGCCCCGGCACGCCGATGAGGAGCGCGTGGCCGCCGGAGAGCAGGGTGATCAGGGTCAGGTCGATGACCTTCTCCTGGCCGAAGATCACCGAGCTGGTGGCTTCGCGGACATCCTGGATCTTGGCGCCGACCTCCTCGATCAGGTCGACAAGTTCGTCTTCAGTCGGGTTGGATATTGTCATGCGTACCGTCGTGGGTTCGTCTCTGGCGGAGAGGGTGGCCTGGCGCGATCCATGGGATTGGCCGGCCGGACTGCGAACGGGCCGCCAGTCTCGGCGGCAAATTGGTTACAATAGTGACCGCTTGATCCTGATTGACCAAGCAATCTAGGGGCGAACGCAGGCACAAGGGATTAAATTTTGTTCATGGCTCAAGACAGGGCAAAGGATAACCGGCAAGACGCCGCCGAAGAGCTGGCGAAGATGCGGGGCGGAGCCTCATCCGAGGCCAGCCGCCCGGAGCCCGAGCTTTGCGGCGATATCGGCATGAAAATCGCGCGGGACGGCACTTGGTACTATCAGGGGAGCCCCATCAGGCGGATCGCGCTTTCCAAGCTGTTCTCCACGGTACTGCGCAAGGAAGAGGACGGCATTCACTATCTCGTGACCCCGGTGGAGAAGGTGTCGGTCGAGGTGGAGGACTCGCCTTTCGTCGCGGTCGCAATGGATGTGACCGGCGAGGGAGCCGATCAGACGCTGCGCTTCCGCACCAATCTCGACGACGACGTCGAGGCCGATGGGGAGCATCCGTTGAGCTTCCGGAGCGAGGAGGATGGAAGCTTCACGCCGTTCGTACGCGTGCGGGGGGCGCTGGAAGCCCGAATCGCCCGCTCGGTGTTCTACGATCTCGTTGAACGCGCGGTGGAAAAGGATGGCGAGCTCGGGATTTGGAGCTCCGGCAGCTTCTTCCCGTTTCCGGAGAGCGATTAAGCGCGCCCAATTCGGCTCGGCAGTTTCTCTTCGTATCGCATTGAGTGCCACCGACCGCTATGCTGTCTGGACCACGGCGATCTCCATTCGGAGACGTGCTGAGGTTGAGAGGTCTTTATGCTGCGGATTGTTCTGCTTAATATCTTACTGTTTTCATTGCCGTTTATTGCTTATGCCGGTTACGTCCTGCTGACCAAGAACGCGAACAACCTCTCGGCGTGGGACGATATTCCAGTCGTATGGCTGATCGGTGCAGGGTTTGCGCTTCTGATTATCGGCATGGTGACCCTGGTCTCTTTCGACAGCGGCAGTCCCGGCACCACCTATCACCCGCCGGTCTATCACGATGGCAAGATTCAGCCCGGCTATCTCGATTGATCCATCGGTTCGCGAAGATCCTCTCTTCGTCCCCATGTTTTGGCACACACGCTTATGTCTCTCCCTTCGCTCAATGACGCCCTCTGGTTCGAAGCACCGGCAACCCAAGCCGTTTTCGTTGCGCTGAACAAAGAGGGGGTTGAAACCAGAATCGTCGGCGGCGCGGTGCGGAACGCTCTCATGGGGCTTCCCGTGGCGGAGGTGGATTTCGCTTCCACGGCGGAGCCGGAGCGGATTATGGCGCTGGCAGAAGCGGCCGGTCTGAAGGCGGTGCCCACGGGTTTGGCGCATGGCACGGTGACCGTGGTCGCCGATGGAATCGGCCACGAGGTCACGAGCTCCGGGAGGATGTCGAGACGGACGGCCGCCACGCGACGGTCCGCTTCACGACGGACTGGGCGGCGGACGCGCGTAGGCGCGACTTCACCATGAACGCCCTCTATGCCGATGCTGAAGGGACCGTGCACGATCCGCTCGACGGCTATGAGGATCTGAAAGCGAGGCGTGTCAGGTTCATCGGCGATGCCGCCGCGCGGATCGAAGAGGACTATCTGCGGATCCTGCGCTTCTTCCGCTTCTTCGCGATCTACGGGGAAGGGGACATCGATCCGGACGGGCTCAGAGCATGCGTCCGCCTCCGGGACGGGCTCGGCGGCCTGTCCGCGGAGCGTGTTTGGGCGGAGCTGAATCGACTGTTGACCGCCCCGCGGGCGGCGGAGGTTGTTGAACTGCTCTACGATTATGGGTTGCTGACACAAATTCTCGGAAGCGCGCCGCGGCTTCCACAGTTCCTCAGGCTTGCAGGCATCGAAGCGGGTGTCGGAGCTGCGCCCGACGCCGCTCTGCGCCTCGCCGCGCTCGCCGTTTTCGTCGAGGAGGATGTGGACCGGCTGTCCGAGCGATTCCGTTTGAGCAATGCGGAACGCTCGGTTCTCGAAGAAGTGGCCGACGTGCTGCAGATCGAGGGCGCTCCGGACGAGGCCACGGGCAAGCATCTCATCTACCGGATCGGTCCCAAGGCCTATCGCCGGCGTCTCCTTACCGCATGGATGGACGAGGGCGCCGCGGCGGACGATACCGCGTGGACGGCGGCTTACGCTTTACCCGACCAGTGGCAGGCGCCGGAGTTTCCGCTGAAGGGTGAGGACGTGATGGCGATGGGCGTGCCGAGCGGACCCCAGGTGGGACGCATCCTGCGGGTGGTGGAGCGGACCTGGATCGAGGCCGGCTTCGAGGGCGAGCGCGAGATGCTGCTGCAGCAGGCGGAAGCCGCGTCGAAGGTCTGACAGCTCCGCGGACCGAGGAAGAAGACGGCGCTCTGAAACGCCGCCTTCCATTTTCCTCTACGCAGTCGCTTCGATCTCCATGTGGGGCCGGCCGTCCGAGGTCTTCTCGGCCGTGCAGCCCGTCTCATCCACGATGCAGGAGACCCGCCGGCGGTAGGCGGAGAAGCTGTCGAAGGTGACCACATCGACGGGCTCCTCGAACTGCACGGTGATCCGTACACGGCCGGACGATCCCATCTGCTGGACGGCGATGAGCTTCCCTTCGAACGCTTGGCCGAGATAGCGGCCGCGCAGCCGCATGCCGAGGGTCAGGGGCCGGCGTGGAGGCCGGTTGCCGATTGCGGCGTGAAGGGTATTCCAGTCCCGATAGCGTGGCGATTGGCGATCCGCTCAAGGGATTGGCCATGGCTGATGGCTGTGCCGAACGCGGCCAGGTCCTGCCGAAGCTGCCGCGCTTCGGTTTTCAGGTCGAACAGGGACGGTAAGGTGATAGGCGTCGTCATCGCGAACCTCTCGCAATTCCGCATGCCGGCAGTATGGAGCGGTTTGCTCCCGATGGGGCTCGCCTTGCCATCCGCGCCGGATGCACTGGTTGCGATCGGGCCGATGCGTTTTCTTCAAGGAAGGACTTTACCAAAAGCGTGTGCTTGCGAGCGGCGGGGGCCTTTTCCCGAGCGGGGTAGATAGGGAGCCGGCGGTTCGCTGTCAATTGCAGGCGCTTTCGCCCAAAAGGGGCGCATAAAAAAGCCGCGCCCCTCGGGTCGAGGGACGCGGCCTTGTTGTTCGAGACAGAGATGGGTGGAGGCTTAGAAGCCCATGTCACCCATGCCGCCCATTCCGCCGCCCGGCATGGCCGGAGCGCTCTTCTGGGGCATATCGGCAACCATGGCTTCAGTGGTGATCAGGAGGCCTGCCACGGAAGCGGCATCCTGCAGCGCGGTGCGCACCACCTTGACCGGATCGATCACGCCTTCCTTGACCAGGTCGAGATACTGGCCGGTCTGAGCGTTGTAGCCGTAGCCGTAATCGTCCTTTTCCAGCACCTTGCCGGCAACCACCGCGCCGTCTTCGCCGGCATTCTCGGCGATCTGACGGATCGGCGCCTGGAGCGCGCGGCGAACGATGTTCACGCCGACGCTCTGGTCGTCATTGGCGGGCTTCAGGCCCTCGAGGGACGAGATGGTGCGGAGCAGGGCCACACCGCCGCCGGGGGAGATGCCTTCCTCCACGGCCGCGCGGGTCGCATTGAGCGCGTCGTCGACGCGATCCTTCTTCTCCTTCACCTCGATCTCGGTGGCGCCGCCGACACGGATCACCGCAACACCGCCGGCGAGCTTCGCCAGGCGCTCCTGCAGCTTCTCCTTGTCGTAGTCGGAGGAGGTGTCCTCGATCTGCGCGCGGATCTGGGAGACGCGGGACTCGATCTCCTTCTTGTCGCCTGCGCCGTCGACGATGGTGGTGTCGTCCTTGGTGATCTGGACCTTCTTGGCCTGGCCAAGCATGTCGAGGGTGACACCCTCCAGCTTGATGCCGAGATCCTCGGAGATCATCTGACCGCCGGTCAGCACCGCGATGTCCTGGAGCATGGCCTTGCGGCGATCGCCGAAGCCAGGCGCCTTGACGGCAGCGACCTTCAGACCGCCGCGGAGCTTGTTGACCACGAGGGTGGCAAGGGCTTCGCCCTCGACGTCCTCGGCGATGATCAGGAGCGGACGGCCCGACTGCACCACGGCTTCCAGCAGGGGAAGCATGGTCTGAAGGCCGGAGAGCTTCTTCTCATGGATGAGGATGTAGGGGTTCTCGAGCTCGACCCGCATCTTCTCCGCATCGGTGATGAAGTACGGAGAGAGGTAGCCGCGGTCGAACTGCATGCCTTCGACGACCTCGAGCTCGGTGTCGAGGGCTTTGGCTTCCTCGACGGTGATGACGCCGTCGTTGCCGACCTTCTCCATGGCCTCGGAGATCAGGCGGCCGATCTCTTCGTCGCCGTTGGCGGAGATGGTGCCGACCTGGGCGATCTCGCCGGAGCCGGTAATCTTCTTGGACTTGGACTTGAGGTCCTCGACGACCTTGGCGACGGCCATGTCGATGCCGCGCTTCAGATCCATCGGATTGGCGCCGGCGGCGACGGACTTCAGGCCTTCCTTGACGATGGACTGGGCCAGGACCGTGGCGGTGGTGGTGCCGTCACCGGCGGTGTCGTTGGTCTTGGATGCGACCTCCTTCACCATCTGGGCGCCCATGTTCTCGAACTTGTCCTCAAGCTCGATCTCCTTGGCGACGCTCACGCCGTCCTTGGTGATGCGGGGTGCGCCGAAGGACTTGTCCAGTACGACGTTGCGGCCTTTCGGGCCGAGGGTCACCTTGACCGCATTGGCCAGGATGTCGACGCCGCGGAGCATGCGCTCGCGTGCGTCTTGGGAAAATCTCACGTCTTTTGCAGACATGGCTCGTTACTCCGTGAATGGAAATGAATGACGCAGCGTGCTGTTACGCGGCCTGCTTTGCCGAAGAGGTGCCCTCGAGGATGCCGAGAATGTCGCTCTCTTTCATGATGAGCAGATCCTCGCCGTCGATCTTGACCTCCGTGCCGGACCATTTGCCGAACAGGATGCGGTCGCCGGCCTTCACCTCAAGAGGCTGGACCTGGCCTTTCTCGTCGCGGGCGCCGGGGCCGACAGCGACGACTTCGCCTTCCTGAGGCTTCTCCTTGGCCGTTTCGGGAATGATAATTCCGCCCTTCGTCTTTTCGCCTTCTTCAAGACGGCGCACGACGACGCGGTCATGCAACGGACGAAACTGCATGGCTTTGTTCTCCTCTAACCAATTATCCCGTTGATCGGGTGCTCGAAATAGCGGCCCGCTCGGCGGCTATTTAGCGACACTTATTAGCACTTTCAATAGGCGAGTGCTAATTTGGTAGCAGCCTTGCGGGTTGGCTGCTACATGCCTGAATTGTCTCAATAAATCCTGGACAGTCTGTGGGCGGAACGATTTAATTTTGAGTCTTACAAGACCAAAGGCAGGGGCTCTATCGAATGACAGACAATGCGCTCGTTTCCCAGCTCGCCGGCTTTTCCCTCACCACCGCCGAAATCCTGTACCGACTGCCCGATCATAACCGCTTGCTGCAGACCTTCATCTGGCAGGAATACGATATGGCGCCGCGCTTCCCGAAGCTGAAGGATTTCCTTTCGTTCTGGGACGAAAACCTCGAGGCCCGCTCTATCGGGTTCGGGTTGCACACAAGCGGCTGATCTCGCCGACGGAGTTCGATTTCGTCGAGGGCGAGCTTCGGTTGCACTAGAGCGCCGCCCTCGCGCCGCTAGCCTTCCCGTCGGCCCCATGCCAGTCTTGGCCGAAGTTGGGCTTGGGGAGACGAAACATGTGGCATTGGCTGAAAGGGCTGGTCGTCGGCATTCTGCTCGGCGGCATTATCGGTTTCGCGGCGGGGCTCTTCGTCTTCCCATATCTGTTTCCGCCGCCTGCCGGCACGGACACGCTGACGGCGGCCGAGTCCGGAGATCTGGTCGCGGAAGGTTCTTTCCTCCACGCCAACCCCCCCGATCCCGTCCATTACGGAAAGGGTAGGGTCAGCGTCTATCCCGGCATTCTCTTTCTGGAGAAGGATTTCGAGGTGGGGCCTGGTCCCGATTTTCACGTCTATCTCGTGCCTAAGGAGAAGGTGCGCAGCGAGGCGGATGTCGAGGACACGATGTATGTGGATCTCGGGCGCTTACGGGCCTTCGAAGGCAGCCAGAAATACGAGATCCCCGCAGGCGTGGACCTCACGAAGTATCCAAGCGTGGTGATCTGGTGCCAGCAATTCTCCGTGCTGATCTCCCCGGCGGATTTGACGTTCGAGAACGACGCCGGCGGCGGGGCAGGGAAGAAGAAGGCGCTTTAGCCAGACTTCGCCTTAGCGGAGCCTCCAGACGCAAAAAGGGCGCCTCGCGGGCGCCCTTTCGTCATCTATGAGCGGGTTTTGGAAACCCGCGGTCGCGAGGCCTAGCCCGGGTTGTGGGCGTTGGGCTCGTCGCCGATCTCTCCGATCGCGTCGGGATGATAGTCGTCGCCGAACTCCCGAATACGCGCCTTTTCGCGCTCCAGTACCGGCCGCAGATCCGTGAACGCCTCCTTGTAGCGGTAGAACGGAATCCGCGGGAAGAGGTGGTGGATCAGGTGGTAGTTCTGGAAGAAATACAGCCAGGTCAGGATCGGCTCCTTCAGCCGGCCCTTGAACAGGAAGATGTTGGTGTCGCGATACCGCTGCTTCGCCACATGGGGCTGATGCGGGATATAGGCGAAGAAGTAGATGATCAGCGCCGAGGCCAGGATGTGCGGGAAAACCCACAGCATGAAAACCTCGCGCCAATAGCCGAAATAGCAGAACGCGATGATCGCGCCGTAATAGATCGCATGCATCACCATTATGTGGATGGCGAGCGGCCGCATGCCCGGGATATGCGGTTTGAAGGCGATGTATTTGAAGAAGTAGTGCTGATACCACGGGACAATCGTGAGGCAGCGGAAAAGCACGTTCCAGAAGCCCTTCACGTCGACCCAATGATCGGGATCGAGGTCCGGGTTGTTGGTCTCGCGATGGTGGGCGAGATGCATATGCCGGAAGGACTTGTACTCGTGCAGCAGGATGGTGCCGCAGACATAGCCCACCAGATGGTTCACCCAGACCATGCGCGAATCCTTGCCGGCGATGTTGCCGTGGCAAGCCTCGTGCAGAGGCGTCTGATCCGCATAGAGGATGAAGGTATTGAAGAGCAGCCCGAGCCAGAGCGGGATGATGCCCATGACCCCAAGGGTCACGACGGTACCGAAGGAGACGGCAATGGCCAGGGCGAGGGCGACGGTCGGCCAGGCGACCATGCCCTGATGAGGCTTGATGAGCTTCAGCGCCTCGCGCTCTGTCTGAGGATCTGGCCGGTCGCGCGGCGCTTCATCGCCCCGCGGGATGCCGTCGACATAATTCACTTCGGTGCTCATTTTCGAGTCCCTTGTCCTCCAAAACCTGGGCATCGGGTGCTACCCACGATCCGGGTGCCGGCCGATGGCGGTTATTCCGCCTTTTGCTGATGCCATTGTGTGGATGCGCCCCGCGCGTGGGGACTGCATCGCAACACGACTCTTTTCTCCAATAATTCTGCGAAACTGCCCGCGCGCGCGCAAGTTTCAAATGCGCTTCTTAAAGACGCGAAATGTCCCAGGAGTAAATGGGCGGTCAATAATGTCCCCAGCTGGCGCGAAAAGGGCCCGCCGGTGACCGGCGAGCCCCAAAAAACCCTAATGATCGGTAAGGTTTAGCGGCTTAGTAGCAGAAATGCGGGCGGCCGTCATAGCCCATATAGTAACCGGTACGCGGGTTGAAGCTGCCGAAGCGGCTCGAGCAGTAGGCGTACCAGTCAGGCGACCAGGCCGGAGGTGCGTAATCGACCGGTCCATAATAGGCCGGACCGCTGTAGTAGGCCGGCGGAGGCGGCGGCGCGGAAGCGGCGGCGCTGCCGATGATGGCGCCGAGCCCCAGGCCGATGGCCCCGGCGGCCAGTGCGTCACCGTTGTTGTTCTTGTAGTTGTATTTGCCCTGGCGGTAGCCGCGCTCGTATCCGCGATCGTAGCTGCGGCCATGGTAGTAGCGATCGCCGGCAGAAGCGGGCACCGTGTAAGAGACCGCCGAAAGCCCGATCAGGCGACGGCCAGAAAAGCGCTCAGTGTCTTCATCTCTCAGATCCTCGTCCGGCGCCCTGTCGATGGGGGAGACGCCGATTCTTCAATGGGATAGCAGCCGCGATTGATTAATGGCGGTTTAAGGCAAAATAGCGCCGCTTAGCTGAACCGCGGATTAACGAAACGTTGGCCGAACGTTCGCGCGCATAAAAAAAGCCGCCGGATGGGATGCACCCGGCGGCTCTTCGGAAAATTCCGGTTCTGCGCTGGCTTTAGCCGAGCTGCAGATTGGCGGCCTGCTTGCCACGGCCGCGGCGGTCGTCCTCGATCTCGAAGGAGACCTTGTCGCCCTCGTTCAGCGGGGGAATGCCCGAACGCTCCAGAGCGGAAGCGTGCACGAACACGTCCTTGCCGCCGTCTTCCGGCGCGATGAAGCCGAAGCCGCGAGAATGATTGAAGAATTTCACGGTGCCATTGACACGGGTCATGTAGGGATCCTTTCCCGTAGAAGTTTACACGAACGGGCCCGTCGCCATTGCCCACGGCAACGTCGCTGGCGTCTTGAAATGTCGGGAAAGGGTCGTGCTCTTTTGGTCAGGCCGATAGTCACTTTGCCGTCGTCCAAGTCCGCGCCCAAATGGTCGTTACGTCACCGTGGGCGCCCGGTAGCAAGGATTCTGCGCTAGGTGCGACAGGTTGGCAAGCGGCAATATCGTGGCCCAATCAAGGCACGGTTAGCGGGTGGTTAACGCCCTTCTTCGCGCAGCCCCTGCCATAAATCTAAACAAGAGATTAACAACTGTCTCAGATTGGGTTCAGCCGCCCCCGCCTAGACCTCCAGGCATGGCTGCGCATGACGCGCGCCAAGCCGGAAGACGGAGGGGATCATGGGACGGGGGAGAGCATGGATCGCGGGGAGCGTCGCCCTCGGATTGCTGCTGATCGCGGGCGCGCTTCTCGTTCAGAATCCGGATTTCGGCGTCTCGCTTCTCAGAGCCGTAAGCGCCAAGCTCCTCGACATTCGTCCGTCACTGCCGGGGGATTTGCCGGTGATGTATGCGGGCGTGCGCGGGTAGGGGGCTTTACGGCCACCTCACCAGCGGTGGCAGGGAGGAGAGGATCGACTCCACGTTGCCGCCGGTCTTCAGGCCGAAGATGGTGCCCCGGTCATAGAGGAGGTTGAACTCCACGTAGCGGCCGCGGCGGATGAGCTGCTCCTCCCGGTCGGCCTCTTCCCAGGGCTTGTCCATGTTGCGGCGGACGATCTCGGCGTAGACATCGTAGAAGGCACGGCCGACGCCTTGGGTGAAGCTGAAATCCTCCTCCCAGTCGCCGGTGTCGAGATAGTCGTAGAAGATGCCGCCGATACCGCGCATCTCGTTCCTGTGAGGCAGGAAGAAATACTCGTCGCACCATTCCTTGAAGCGTGGGTAGTCGCCGGAGGGAGAAGCCTCGCAGGCGCGCTGCATGGCGGCGTGGAAATTCTTGGAATCCGGGTCTTCCTGATTGCGGCGCCGGTCGAGCACGGGGGTCAGGTCGCCGCCGCCGCCGAACCAGCCTTTTGTTGTCACCACCATGCGGGTGTTCATGTGGGCGGTGGGCACGTTGGGGTTCACCGGATGGGCGATGAAGGAGACGCCGGACGCCCAGAAGCGCGGGTCTTCCTCTGCGCCGGGGACATGCTTGGCGAATTCCGGCGAGAAGGTCCCGTGGACGGTGGAGGTGTGGAGACCGATCTTCTCAAAGACCCGTCCGGACATGGTGGACATGACCCCGCCGCCGCCTTCGGCACCGTCGTGATTCTCGCGGGTCCAGGGTTTGCGGGAGAAGGTGCCGGGCTCCTTGCCATCCGTGCCGGGAAGGCCGTCTGCCTCCGCCTCGATCTTCTCCAGGGCCGCGCAGGCCGTGTCCCGGAGCTGGCCGAACCAGGCGTGAGCACGGGTCTTCCGCTCTTCCAGCTCTGCCTCGGCTGCAGGCCCCGTTGCGCTATGTTGCTCAATCATAAGCCATCCTCCCAGCTCGACCGTATGGCGGCTGCATCGCGCCACCTACGCCCTTGGTTTCCTGCCAGCCTATACCCCGATTGGGGTGCGTCGAGATGCGCCAATTTGACCGTTTCGTGAAGGTGGACAACGGCAATCCAGCAATGCGAGAAACAGGGCGAGATGAGATGCTCCGAAGCATATGCGCGGGGCAACGGGACGTTCGACGTGTCAGGCTTCGCGGTTATTGCCTAATTTCGCGTCACTCCCGGAAGTGAATTGGGGAGCTTACGTGGCGGATCGCGACCGATACGATGGCCAGGGCCTCAGAGGCCCGGCAATCGATTCGTGGCGTTGCGTCCAGTTCCCGCGGCGGCAGGGGATACTTCGGCAGTTTACGGCCCGCCCTTTTCGAACCGACGCCAACTTTCCCGACTTCGCTAGGTCTTCCTTCTAAGGTGCCATGTCACACTCGATGACCGACGACACTGACGACGACGTTTCCCGCCGCGACGTTATCCTGATCGCCGCGGGCGGATTTGCAGCGGTGGGCGGCGCGGCTGCCTGTGGCCGCTGGTCGACCAGATGAACCCCGACGCCTCGGCTCAGGCCCTGGCCAGCATCGAGGTGGATCTTGCGCCCGTCGAGGTGGGGCAGGCGATCACCGTGATGTGGCGCGGCAAGCCGATCTTCATCCGTCACCGGACGGACAAGGAGATCGAAGAGGCCAAGGAGGTCCCGATGAGCGAGCTGCGGGACCAGGATGCGCGCAACCCGAACGTGGATGCGAATGCGCCGGCCACCGACGCCAACCGCACCGCGGAGGGCAAGGAGCCATGGCTCATCATGATCGGCATCTGCACGCATCTGGGCTGCATTCCGAAGGGCCAGGCGCCCGGCGACAACAAGGGCGAGTATGGCGGGTGGTTCTGCCCCTGCCACGGCTCGCAATACGATACGGCGGGACGGATCCGCAAAGGCCCTGCGCCTGAGAATTTGTGGATCCCGCCTTACGAATTCACGTCCGACACCAAAATCAAGATAGGCTAACCCGTGAGCGCTATGGGGCACGCTTCGACATACGAGCCGAAGACGAAGCTAGGTATGTGGTTCGACGAGCGGCTGCCGGTCGCGCGGATGATGCACGGCCAGTTCGTCGAATATCCGACACCGCGCAACCTGAACTACTGGTGGACCTTCGGCGGCATCCTCGTCGTCTGCCTGGCCATCCAGATCGTCACGGGCATCGTGCTCGCGATGCACTACATTGCGTCGCCGGACGAGGCGTTTAACAGCGTCGAGTTCATCATGCGCGATGTGAACTGGGGCTGGTTCCTCCGCTACACTCACGCGGTCGGCGCCTCCATGTTCTTCGTCGCCGTCTACATCCACACCTTCCGCGGTCTCTACTACGGCTCCTACAAGGCGCCTCGCGAGATCCTCTGGATGCTCGGCGTGCTGATCCTGCTGCTCATGATCATCACCGCCTTCATGGGCTACTCGCTGCCCTGGGGCCAGATGAGCTTCTGGGCGGTGACCGTGATCACCAACCTGTTCTCCTCGCTCGACATGGTGGTGCCGGGGCTCGGCACCTCGCTGGTGCAGTGGATCTGGGGCGGTTATTCGGTGGGCGGCCCGACGCTGACGCGTCTGTTCGCGCTGCACTACCTGCTGCCCTTCGTCATCGCCGGCGTCGTGATGCTGCATATCTGGGCGCTGCATATGCCCGGCAACAACAATCCCACGGGGATCGATGTGAAGACCCGGGGCGACACGGTGCCGTTCCATCCCTACTACACGATCAAGGACGGCTTCGCGCTTGTGGTGTTCCTGCTGGTGTTCTTCGCCATCGTGTTCTACGCGCCGAACTGGCTGGGGCATCCGGACAACTACGTTCCGGCCGATCCGCTGCAGACGCCGCCCCATATCGTGCCCGAATGGTACTTCCTGCCGTTCTACGCGATCCTGCGGGCGATCCCGAACAAGCTGCTCGGCGTCATCGCCCTGTTCGGCGCCATCGCGATCCTGTTCTTCGTGCCGTGGCTGGACCGTTCCAAGGTGCGCTCGACGAGCTATCGCCCAATCTTCCGCTGGTTCTTCTGGCTGTTCGTGCTCGACTGCCTGATGCTGGGCTATCTCGGGGCACAGATGCCCGAAGGTATCTATCTGATCCTGTCGCAGCTCGGCACGCTCTACTATTTCGGCTTCTTCCTGCTGATCATGCCGCTCGTGGGCATCTTCGAGACGCCGCGACCGCGCCCCGGCAGCATCACCGAATCCGTGCTCGGCCGACCCTTGCCGCCCGATCGGACCGCAAATCCTGCAGCCCGTCCGGAGGTGGTGAAATGAAGTACGTGATGGGTAACGATAAGCGCATCTGGCGGGCCGTCTCGCTGGGTGCCATCGCAGGCGTCGCAGGTCTCATGGCGCTCGGCGCGGCCATCGCGCCGGGCCTTGCCTCCGAGGGTGAGACCGAGATGAAGCATGTGGACTGGTCGTTCTCCGGCCCGTTCGGCATGTACGACCGGCCGCAGCTCCAGCGCGGCTATCAGTCTACAAGACGGTCTGCGCCAACTGCCACTCCATGGATCTCGTCTCGTTCCGCAATCTGGGCGAGCCGGGCGGTCCTCAGTTCTCGGAAGCCGCGGTGAAGGCGCTGGCCGAAAGCGCGCAGGTGACCGACGGGCCGAACGACAAGGGCGAGATGTTCAAGCGTCCCGGCCGGCCTTCGGACCGGTTCCCGGCACCGTTCCCGAACGAGGAAGCGGCCCGGGCCGCCAATGGCGGCTCCCATCCGCCGGATCTCTCGGTGATCGCGAAAGCGCGCGAGGGCGGACCCGACTATATTTACTCCGTGCTGACCGGCTACAAGGATAAGCCGGGCGATATGGAGATGGCGCCGGGCATGCACTACAACACGGCCTTCCCGGGCCATCAGATCGCCATGCCGCCGCCGCTCGCCGATGGGGTCGTGCCCTATACGGACGATACGGAGCAGACGGTCGACAACTACGCCAAGGATGTCTCCGCATTCCTGATGTGGACGGCCGAGCCCAAGCTTGAGCAGCGTCACATGCTGGGCCACCGGGTGATCATCTTCCTGTTCGTTTTCGCCATCATCATGTTCCTGGCGAAGAAGGCGGTCTGGAAGCGCGTGAACAAGGACCATCCGCCGACCGAGGCTTAGAGGCTCGGCTTCTCCAAAAGCACATCTTCGCGCCGTCATGCCGAGGTGCCCGCGTAGCGTGCCTCGAAGGCATGCCGGCGCCACGCCTCTTTCGACGCACGCCTTCGACATGCATCCCGGATCAAGTCCGGGACAGGCTCTGAGGATGACGTGGGTCGGTGTCGTACTCCCGGCACTGGCCGTCCTTTTCCCCCTCTCGCCAGCCAGTCCAAGCCTCGCTAGTGTACGTTCAACAACGACACGAAGCGGCAGGGGCCATTCATGACAAAAGCGGTGCTGGGGATTATCGGCGGGTCGGGGATCTACGACCTCCCGGGGCTGGAGAATGTGCGCGAGGAGCGGATCGAGAGCCCGTGGGGCGAACCGTCCGGCGTCCTGCGCATCGGTGAGATCGCCGGCCTCCCCATCGTCTTCCTCTCCCGCCACGACAAAGGCCATCGCCTCTCGCCCTCGGACATCAACTACCGCGCCAATATCGATGTGCTGAAGCGGGCCGGGGTCACGGACCTGATCTCCCTGTCGGCCTGCGGATCCTACAAGGAGGAGCTGCCGCCCGGCACCTTCGTGCTCGTCGACCAGTTCGTCGACCGGACCTATAACCGGCCGTCCTCCTTCTTCGGCAAGGGCTGCGTGGCTCATGTCTCCATGGCTCATCCGGTCTCGCCCCGGTTGCGCATTCATCTTGCGGAGGCGGCGCGCGCGGAGGACATCGAGGCCGTGCGCGACGGCACCTATGTCTGCATGGAGGGGCCGCAGTTCTCCACGCTTGCCGAGAGCCTGACCTATAAGGCGCTCGGCTATTCGGTGATCGGCATGACCAACATGCCCGAGGCCAAGCTCGCCCGGGAAGCTGAGATCTGCTACGCGACCGTCGCCATGGTGACGGATTTCGATTGCTGGCATCCGGACCATGACGCGGTGACCGTGCAGGACATCATCAAAGTGTTGACTGAGAATGCGGAGAAGGCAGCACGGCTCGTTGGCCGGCTAGCGAAGGACTTCCCACGCGAGCATGAGGCGTGTCCGATCGGCTCGGACAAGGCGCTGGACACCGCGATCATTACGGCGCCGGAGGCGCGCGATCCGGAGCTTCTGAAGAAGCTCGATGCGGTGGCGGGGCGGGTGCTAGGCCAGGGCACCTAAATTCGGCATGTCTCGAATTTGGCATGCCTTGATACGGCATGTCTTCCCATTCGGCCCGATCCGCAATTGACGGATGAGCTTGGTGTGCTTTTCCTAATGCAATCGTCGCGTGTCGACTCTTGCAGACCTTGCCGACCCCAGGAGAGAATGCCCCGTGTCCATTGCCGCCGATGTTGATGTCGATTTGAAGAGCCTCGTCCGGACGATCCCGGATTATCCCAAGCCCGGCATCATGTTCCGGGACATCACCACATTGATTGGCGATGCGTCGGGTTTGCGCAGCGCTGTTGAGCGGCTCGTGGAACCCTATCGCGATTCCAATATCCAGGCCGTTGCAGGGATCGAGGCGCGAGGCTTTATCCTGGGCGGCGCCGTGGCGGAGAAGCTCAATTGCGGGTTCATTCCGATCCGCAAGAAGGGGAAGCTCCCCTATACGGCAATCGGCCAGGATTACGAGCTGGAATACGGCATCGACGTCATCGAGATCCATGAGGATGCGCTGGCTGCCGGCGAGCGGGTGCTGCTGATCGACGATCTGATCGCCACGGGCGGCACGGCGGAGGCGGCCGCCAAGCTGCTTCGCAAGCTGGACGCCAATTTGGTCGGCGCCGCCTTCGTGATCGATCTGCCGGATCTCGGCGGCTGCGCGCGTCTTGCTAGCCTGGGCGTCAAATGCCACACGCTGATCGCCTTCGAAGGGGATTGATCCATGAATATCGACGGTAAACCCTACCGCTCCATCTGGCTCAACGACGACGGCTGGTCGGTCTCCATCATCGATCAGACCAAGCTCCCGTTTGCCTTCGAGATCGCGGAACTCAGGAGCCTCGAAGATGCGGCCCGGGCCATCAAAACCATGCAGGTGCGCGGCGCGCCGCTGATCGGCGCCACGGCCGCGTATGGGCTGGCGCTGGGCCTGCGCGACGATCAGTCGGATAATTGGATCGACGATGCAGCCGAGATCCTGAACGCCACGCGCCCGACGGCGGTGAACCTGAAATGGGCGCTCGACCGGATGAAGGAGGCGCTCCAGAACCAGCCGCGCGAAAGCCGCGTCGCGACAGCCTATGAGACGGCCAAGGAGATTTCCGACGAGGATGTCGAGGTCTGCCGGAAGATCGGCGAGCACGGGCTCGGGCTCATCAAGGCCCATGCGGCGCGCAAGAAGGGTGAGCCGGTCCAGATCCTTACCCATTGCAATGCCGGTTGGCTGGCGACGGTCGATTGGGGTACGGCGCTGGCGCCGATCTACATGGCTCATGACGAGGGCATTCCCGTCCATGTCTGGGTGGACGAGACGCGGCCGCGCAATCAGGGCGCCTATCTGACAGCCTACGAGCTCGGCGCCCATGGCGTGCCCCACACCCTGATCGCGGACAATGTGGGCGGGCACCTGATGCAGCACGGCAAGGTGGATCTGTGCATCGTGGGCACGGACCGGACCACGGCGGGTGGCGACGTCGCCAACAAGATCGGCACTTATCTGAAGGCGCTCGCGGCGAAGGATAACGACGTGCCGTTCTTCGTGGCGCTGCCGACCTCGACGATCGATTGGAAGCTCCAGAGCGGCGCCGATATCCCTATCGAGGAGCGGGGCGGCGAAGAGGTCAAATACGTCACCGGCAAGCTGCCGGACGGCACGGTCGCACGGGTGGAGATCGCGCCGGACGGGACGGATGCGGCGAATTTCGCGTTCGACGTGACCCCGCGGAAGATGGTCACGGGCTTCATCACCGATCGCGGCGTGGCGCCCGCGACGCCTGACGGACTCCTGCGGCTTTATCCCGAGCGCATGAAGAAGGACGCCGCCTAGCCGCCGGAGGAGCAGATGCCTTGGGAAGGGATGGAACGGCCGGAGCTTCTCGAGGCGGCGATCAATTTCGCGATCGCAATCCTGCTCGGCGCGCTTGTGGGCCTCGAACGCGAGAAGCGCAAAGGGGCGGAAGACGAAGGCACCGACCTCATCGCAGGCTTACGGACCTTCACCCTGTTCTCGATGCTCGGCGCCCTGGCCGGCTGGGTCGCAGTCGAGCGTGACATCCCCTTTCTTCTGCCGGCGGGGCTGCTGCTGGTCGGCGCCTTCGTTCTCGTGGGGTACTCCATCACCGCGCGGGCGTCGGACGATACCGGGCTCACGACGGAGATGGCGACGCTGATCGTGTTCATGCTGGGCGCCATGGTGATGCTCGGCTTTCGGGAGCTCGCCGTCGCCCTGGGCATCGTCACGGCGACAGTGCTCGCCTATAAGCGGCCGCTGCACGGCTTCGTGGCGAAGCTCGGCTGGGACGACGTGTTCGCCGGCCTGCGGCTCCTGATCGCCAGCTTTATCGCCTTGCCGCTTCTGCCTGACCGCACGGTCGATCCGTGGGGCGCGTTGAATCCCTATATGCTCTGGCTGCTGGTGATCCTGATCGCGGGGCTTTCTCTGGTTGGCTATGTAGCGACGCGACTCTTAGGGGCAGGGCGGGGCATCCCGCTCACGGGCATCACGGGCGGGCTGGTCTCGTCCACCGCCGTCACCTTCTCTTTCGCCAAGGAAGGTGCCGAGTATCCGAAGCTCACCAAGCTGTTGGCATGCGGGATCCTGCTGTCCTGGGTCGTGATGTGCGTGCGCATCCTGGTCGAGGTTGCCGTTGTGAACCGCGACCTGCTGATCCCGCTTCTGATGCCCCTGGGCGCCATGGCCGCGATCTCCACTGGTTTCGCGGGTTACCTCTATTTCCGCGAGCAGGCGCGCGATCACGACGGGGCGAAGGATCGCGACCTGGAATTGAAGAACCCGTTCAGCCTCTGGTCGGCGGCGAAGTTTGCCATGATCTTCGCCGTTGTTCTGCTGGCGGTGAAGATCGTGCAGCAGGAGTTCTCGGAGCAGGGACTTTACGTGGTGGCGGCGATCGCTGGGACCACGGACGTGGACGCGATCACCCTCTCCATGGCCGAGTACGCCAAGAGCGACGGCGCCGTGGGCACGGCGGTGATCGCCATCGTGATCGGCGCGCTGAGCAACACCTTCGTGAAGGCCGCGCTTGTGGTCGGTATCGCCGGCCTCGGCCTCGGCCGGCCGATCCTCATCGCGGCCGGAGCGCTGACAGTGGCCGGCTTGGGCGCGGCTTTATTCGCGCCGACCTAGGCCGATCCTCTCGCGATAGGCGCAGGCGTTTCAGGATCAGCGCTTCAGAAGCCAAGTGCCGAGTAGGCCGAGGAACACCACGATCAGGAAGATGAGGAACACGACGACGGCGAAGGCGCCGACGATGCCCTTGATGGTGCCCCAGAACCCGAACGTCGCAACCATGATTGCGAGAAGAAGAATCAGAATAACCGGCATGGGTCCGTCGCCTTTGTTGCCTTCAAGTCCCCGGGTGAAGGGAATCGGAGACTAGCCCGGTTAGGCGCCTTTTGGAATGGCCGGAAGCGGTCGATCAGTGGCTGCGCGGCCAGGTGTTCCAGGCGCTTGCCGGTTCCGGCGAAGTCTGTAAGAAGTCGCGCTATGGAAAGCCAGTGGAACGATCGCGACGCGGAAGAGATGGTCGACGCCTATGGGCGTGACGGTGTGGCCGAGGATATCGCCTTGCGGGTCTATACGACCCGGCTCCTGGGGCGGGATCCTCTGCTGGTGCTGCATGGCGGCGGCAACACGTCAGTGAAGACGCAGGCCACGGACGATCTCGGCCAGGAGCACGAGGTCCTCTGCGTCAAAGGCTCTGGCGCCGACATGGCGGATATCGAGCCCTGGGGGCTGCCGGCGGTGAAGCTGGAGCCGCTGCGCCGGATGCGCTCGCGGGAGTCGTTGTCGGACGAAGCGATGGTGAATGTTCAGCGGCTCAATCTGCTGAATGCTTCGGCGCCGAACCCGTCGGTCGAGACGCTGCTACATGCCTTCCTGCCCCACAAATTCGTGGACCACACCCATTCGGCTGCGGTGCTGTCCATCGTGGACCAGCCGGACGGCGAGGCGCTGGCGGACGAGATCTATGACGGGCGCATGGGAATCGTTCCCTATATCGCGCCGGCTTCGGCCTCGCCAAGGCGGCGGCGGATGTCTATGACGCCAACCCGGATGTTGAGGGGCTGATTCTCCACAAGCATGGGATCTTCACCTTCGGGGAGAGCGCCCGAGAGGCTTACGAGCGGATGATCGAGATGGTCTCCCTCGCCGAGAGCCGGCTGCGCCAAGGGCGGCCAACCGTTTTCCAGCCTCGGGCGCTGCCCAATGGACTGGCGTCGCCTTCGGATGTCGCGCCGATCCTCCGAGGCGCGTGCGCTCTTCCGGCCGAGAAACCGGGCGGGGCGCCGACGCGCTTCATCCTCGACTTCCGGACCAGCGCGGAGATCCTCGACTATGTGAACGGCGAGGCGCTGGCCGAGTACAGCCAGCGGGGCGTGGTGACGCCGGACCACATCATCCGCACCAAGAACACGCCGATGATCGTGCCGGCGCCCGAAGCCGGCGATCTGGATGGCTTTACCGAGAAGGTGAAGGCCGCGGTCGCCAAGTTCGCGAGCGCTTACGACGCTTATTTCGAGCGCGAGAATGCGCGGGTCGGTAACACGAAGACCAAACTCGATGCCGCGCCGCGCGTCATTCTGGTGCCGGGGCTGGGGCTGTTCGGCGTTGGGAGCTCGGCAAAGGCCGCCGCGCAGGCGGGCGATCTCGCCGAGAATAGCGTACATGTCATCACCCGCGCCGAGGCCATCGGGCGCTATGAGCCCTTGCCGGAGAGCGATCGCTTCGAGCTAGAATATTGGAGCCTGGAGCAGGCCAAGCTAAAGGGGCAGGTGGCCAAACCGCTGACAGGCCAGATCGCGGTGGTCACCGGCGGTGGCGGCGCCATCGGGCGCGCGACCGCCAAGGCGCTGGCGGGAGACGGGGCGGCGGTGGCCGTGCTCGATCGGGATGCGGAGGCAGCGGAGACCGTCGCCCGCGAGATCGGCGGTTTCGGGATCGGCTGCGATGTGACGCGCGGAGCGGATGTCGAAGCTGCGTTTGCCAAAATCTGCGAACGGTTCGGGGGCGTCGATATTCTGGTGTCGAATGCCGGAGCGGCCTGGCAGGGACGTATCGGCGAGGTTTCCGAGGAGACCTTGCGGAATAGCTTCGAGCTCAACTTCTTTGCCCATCAGCGGGTGGCTCAGGCGGCCGTGCGCATCATGGGCAAGCAGAAGACCGGCGGGGCGCTGCTCTTCAACATCTCCAAGCAGGCGGTCAATCCGGGCCCGAATTTCGGTCCCTACGGTCTGCCCAAGGCGGCGACCATGATGTTGATGCGGCAATACGCGGTGGATTACGGCGCCGAGGGCATCCGCTCCAACGGGGTGAATGCCGACCGGATCCGGAGCGGGCTCCTCACCAATGAGATGATTGCCGCCAGATCCAAGGCGCGCGGTCTCTCCGAAGCCGACTATATGGGCGGCAATCTGCTGGGCTCGGAAGTTCTGGCCAACGATGTCGCGCAGGCGTTTTTGGCTCTGGCCAAGGCGCGCTCCACCACCGGTCATATCGAAGTGGTGGATGGCGGAAATATCGCAGCCGCCCTGCGGTAGGGTCCGCGCGGCGATGGGTCCCGCCCACCGTGCAAGAGAGTCTTAACCACAATCGGCGATCCTCATGCGATGGGGGTTCAGGCAAAGGCCGGTCCGGGCGTTCGAGCGGCCGGAGCCGGCATGATGCGTGAGACCCTGCCGCTGGAACACCGGATGGATGGGTTTTCGATGGGACTTCGCCTGCAGCTCTCTCTTGCCTTGATGATCGCAGCGCTCGGCGGAGCCGCCCTCAGCTCGGCCTTCCAGTCGTTCCTGCCGGAGCTGTCCACGGCCATGCTGTGGGGCGCCATCGTGGCCGCCGCGCTGGCGGCGATCGCGGGCTATCTCATGGGGCGGACCTATTCGCGGGCCCTTCGCGATCTGCAGCGGGTCATCGCGCGATTCACCAAGTGGGATATGGACGGCGAGCTGCCCCATATGGGGCGGAACGACGAGATCGGCGATCTCAGCCGCAAGCTGGCGGACTTCCAGGACGATGCCACGGAATGGAGCGAGCGCCATCAGCATGAGATCGATTCCCAATGGGAAGGCCGTCTCTCGTCACAGCGCCGGACGGAGCAGCTGATCGAGGAGTTTCGGTCGTCCATCGCCGGCATTCTCGGCGTCTTCGCCGATAGCGCCCACAAGATGGATGAGACGGCGCATAGCCTCGCCAATCTCGCTTCCGGCAGCAACGAACGGGTTTCTGCCGTGGCATCGGCCTCGAACGAGGCGTCTTCGAACGTGCAGACCGTGGCTGCGACGACCGAAGAACTTGCCGTCTCCGTGGGGGAGATCGGCACGCGGGTCTCGACGGCGAGCAAGATCGTCAGCGAGGTCACGGGCAATGCCAGGGCGGCCAACGAGAAGGTCGCCGGCCTTGCCGCCGCGGCCAGCCGTATCGGCGACGTGGTCAACCTGATCCAGGACGTTGCGGCGCAGACGAACCTACTGGCGCTGAATGCGACCATCGAGGCGGCGCGGGCCGGAGAGGCCGGGCGCGGCTTCGCGGTCGTGGCCAACGAGGTGAAAACGTTGGCCGATCAGACGGCGAAGGCGACGGACGATATCCGTCAGCAGATCGGCGCGATCCAGCTTTCGACCCAGGCTGCGGTAGAGTCCATGGAAGGCATCGTGGTCTCCATGAGCGAGGTCAACAGCCATACCCAGGAAATCGCGTCCGCCGTGCATCAGCAATCGGCGGCGACGTCGGAGATCTCGCACAGTGTGCGCGAGGCGGCGCGGGGCACCGAAGAGGTGGCCGGCCACATGCCGAACGTGACCCATGCGGTGGACGAGACGAGCGAGTCCGCATCGCGGGTGCTGCAGGTCTCGCAAGACCTCAACCGCCAGGCGGACGTGCTGCGGGAGACCGTAGAGACGTTCCTGCGCCAGGTTGCGCAAGGCGACGAGCCCATGAAGCGGGCGAGCTAAAGCTCCGGAATCTTGAGGATTTCCGTGCGGTCTAATTCGCGAAGCGGAAGTGCAGGACGTCGCCGTCCTTGACCACGTATTCCTTGCCTTCCAGGCGCAGCTTGCCGGCATCCTTGGCGCCGTTCTCGCCACCCAGCCCGACGAAATCTTCGTAGCCGATGGTCTCGGCGCGAATGAAGCCCTTCTCGAAATCCGTATGGATCACGCCGGCGGCCTGGGGCGCGCGGGTGCCCTTGGGGACGGTCCAGGCGCGGGCTTCCTTCGGCCCGGCGGTGAAGTAGGTGATGAGACCCAGAAGATCGTAGCCCTCGCGGATCAGCCGGTTCAGTCCCGGCTCCTCGAGACCCAGCTCGGCGAGATAGGCGCGCCGCTCTTCCGGCTCCAACTCGGCGAGCTCGGACTCGATCTTGGCAGAAATCACCACGACGCCTGCGCCCTCTTTCGCGGCCCGCTCCTCGACCAGCTTGGAATACGCGTTGCCGGTGCTGGCCGAGCCTTCCTCGACATTGCAGACATAAAGCACGGGCTTGGCGGTCAGGAGATTGAGGGCCTTGAAAGCGGTAGCGTCCTCTTCGGAGACATCGGCGAGGCGGGCGGGCTTGCCGTCGCGCAGCAGCTGGAGGGCGCGCTCGACAAGCTCCAGGGTCTTCTTGGCTTCTTTGTCCTGGCCGCGGATCTTCTTCTCCAGATTCGGAATGCGGCCTTCGAGGCTTTCCAGGTCGGCGAGCATCAGCTCGGTCTCCACGGTCTCCGCGTCGGCGAGGGGATCGACCTTGCCCTCGACATGGATGACGTCGTCATCCTCGAAGCAGCGGAGCACGTAGGCGATGGCGTCTACCTCGCGGATATGGGCGAGGAACTGGTTCCCGAGGCCTTCGCCCTTGGACGCGCCTTTCACCAGGCCGGCGATGTCCACGAAGGTCAGGCGGGTGGCGATGGTGTTGGCCGAGTGCGAGATCGACGCGAGCTTCTCCAGACGCGGATCCGGCACCGGTACCTCGCCCACGTTCGGCTCGATGGTGCAGAACGGATAGTTCGCGGCGGCCGCGGATGCCGTCTCGGTCAGGGCGTTGAAGAGGGTCGATTTGCCGACATTGGGCAAGCCGACGATGCCGCATTTGAATCCCATGAATATCCTCGTTACGGCATTCGGCTCCAGGCCGGAAGCGCCGGATCGGTGCGATCAGTCCTTATCCAGCCAAGCCTTGAGCTTGGCCCCGAGAGAGGTCTCGGTCTTGTCTTGCGTGGGTGGCGCGGAAGACGGCTTCGGCGTCGCCGGTTTGGCTGCCTTCTCCGGCTTCGCGGGCGCTTCGTCGGCGGGCGAGTTGCCGTTCTTCCAATGGGCCACCGCGGTCTGGAACTTGTCGTAGGCGCCTTCGACCAGGAAAGGCGCTGCGTCGGCTATGGCGGCCAGCTCGTCCACCAGCCAGCCATGATCGGCCTTGGCGAAATCGCCCATCACATGGCCGTGGACCCGCTCCTTGGAGCCCGGGTGGCCGATGCCGATGCGAACCCGCACATAGTCGTTGCCGATATGGGAGGTGATCGACTTCAGGCCGTTATGGCCGGCCACGCCGCCGCCGGTCTTCACCCGGACCTTTTCCGGCGCGAGGTCGAGCTCGTCGTGGAAGACGATGACGTCGGAGACCGGGATCTTGAAGAAGCGGACCGCTTCGCCGACGGCGCGGCCCGACTCGTTCATGTAGGTCTCAGGCTTGAGCAGGAGGATCTTCTCGCCGTCCAGCTCTCCCTCGGCCGTATAGCCGTGGAAGCGCTTCCGCCAGGCGGCGAAATTTTCGGCTCCATGGATAGCGTCGACCGCCATGAACCCGACATTGTGCCGGTTGAAGGCGTATTGCGCCCCTGGATTGCCGAGACCGACGAGAAGCTTCATGCGGCACCCGAACGCTGTTCGGCGTCGCGGTGGACCCGCAGACGCTATTCCTTGGCTTCGTCTTCGGCTTCGCCCTCGGCGCCTTCTTCACCCTCGGCGCCTCGCCTTCCTCAGCCTCTTCGGCTTCGGCAGCTTCAGCCGCAGCGGCTTCCGCTTCCTCGGCCTCGTCGGCCTTCTCGGCGCTGCTGGCGACGATGGTGGCAACGGTGAAGTCGCGATCGTCGATGGTCGGTGTAACGCCCTTCGGATGGTGATCGCGGAGACGTGGATGGTGTCGCCGATATCGAGACCGGTCAGGTCGATCTCGAAGGCTTCCGGGATGGAATCGACGGGGCAGAGCACCTCGACCTCGTGACGGACGACGTTCAGAACGCCGCCGCGCTTCAGGCCGGGGGATTCCTCTTCGTTGAGGAAGTGCACCGGCACGTCGATATTGATGGTCGCGTGGGCGGAAACCCGCAGGAAATCCACGTGCATCGGGAAATCCTTGACCGGATCGCGCTGCACATCGCGGGGGATCACGCGGGTTTTCTTGCCGTCCAGATCGAGCATATAGACCGTGCTCTGGAAGTGGCCCGTGTTGAGCTGCTTCAGAACCTCGGTGTAGTCGATCGCTACGGGGAGCGGTTCGCCCTTGTCGCCGTAGACGATGGCCGGCACGCGGCCCTCGCGGCGGACAGCGCGTGCGCCGCCGGTGCCGATCCTTTCGCGCGCCCAGGCTTTGAGTTCGTGTGCCTCAGCCATAATTCCTCCAAATCGGATAAGAGGGCCGGTGGCGGCCCAAAGCAGTTATGCGCGGCGCCCGTATCGGGGCCGCGGGAATTCGTGGCGCTTATACCCTTAGAGGGCGCGGCTGACAATGAGCGATTGGCGCCAAGTCCGCGCATTCGCGGGATCGGCCGGATTCCGGTCCCGGAACAGAAATCCCTAGCGCCGCAGATAGATAAACAGGGTCAAGGGTGCCAGCAGGACGGTCAGGAACGCAGGCAGCGCAAGGGCCAGAAGGATTTCGCTCACGGTTACGCCCCCTCCCATCAACCCGCGCATGGCGGTCGCCATCCAGCTGAACGGATTCCAAGCGACGAATGTGCTCAGCCAGTTGGGCATGGTTTCCGGATCGACGAGAATGTTGGAGGCGAAGACGACGGGGAAGAGAATGCCAAAGCCCAGGGTCATGACTGTCGTCGGGGTGCGGATCAATAAGCCCAGAACGATGAAGACCCATCCGATGCCGAAGCCAACGGCCACGAGTAGGGCGAAGGCACCGATGACGCCTAGCACGCCCGCTTCGGGCCGGTAGCCGATCCCCAGGCCGATGGCCAGGATGATGGTTGCGGCGATGAGGTGTCGGAGCACGTCGCCAACCATGAGACCCGCGAAGGGAGAAAGCGGCCAAATGGGGAGCGAGCGAAACCGGTCGAAGAGGCCTTTGCTGTAGTCGGTCGACAGACCCATGCCTGAGTAGACCGAGTTGAAGGCGACCGTCTCGACCAGAATTCCCGGCAGCAAATATTGCAGATAGTCCGCCGGCGAACCCGCCAGGCTCCTCCAAACACGAAGGTGAAGAGCAGCGTGAACATGATCGGGGTGACGACCAGGTCGAAAAGCTGCTCGGGCAGGTGCTTGAATTTCAGCGCCGCCCGCCAGCCGAAGGCCAGTGCGCTCTGGAGCGCCGATGCGGGCGGTGGGCGGGTCACATCGGTGAGGGCGGAGAGAGAGCGGTCGTTCACGGTTGGTGGTCCTCGGTTTCGGGTTCGCCCGTTCCAACGCTCGCGGAATAACCGGTGAGGGCGAAGAATACGGTGTCCAAGCTCGGCTGACCGAGGGCGAAGTCGGAGAGCTCGATGCCGGCAGCGAGGAGGGCGGCGACGGCCTCGTTCGCTTTCCTTGCGTCCCCCGCGATCACTGTGAGCTCCCCTCCTTCCGGACTGGGCTGCACCGGATATCCGAGCCGCTCGGACAGGACACGTGCCGCTTCCTCGCGCCGTGCGGGGTCGGTGACGGCGACGCGGAGCATCCCGGTGCCGATCTGAGCCTTCAGTTCACGATTGGTCCCTTCGGCGATTTTCCGGCCGTGGTCGATGACTGCGATGCGGGCGGCGAGCTGATCGGCCTCCTCCATATGCTGGGTGGACAGCAGGATCGTGACGCCGGAGGCGGCCAGAGCGCGGATCATGCGCCAGACGTCCTGGCGGGCCTTGGGATCGAGACCGGTGGTGGGCTCGTCGAGGAAGAGCACACCAGGGGTGACGACGAGGGAGGCGGCGATATCGAGACGCCGGCGCATGCCGCCCGAATAGTCCTTCACCTGCTGGTTCCCAGCATCGGCGAGATCGAAGACGGCAAGGAGGTCGTCGGCCCGGTCTCGGGCGCTGGTACCTTTGAAGCCCCACAGGCGTGCGAGCAGGAGCAGATTCTCCCGGCCGGTTAGATCTTCGTCGAGCGAGGCGAACTGGCCGGTCAGGGCAATCTCGCGGCGGACCTTTTGAGCTTCGGAAACGATGTCGAGGCCCATGACGGTGGCGCTGCCTCCGTCGGGCTGGGCGAGGGTGGCGAGCATGCGGATCAAGGTCGTCTTGCCGGCGCCGTTGGGGCCGAGGATCGCGAAGATGGTTCCGCGCGGTACGGTCAGATCGATGCCGTCGACGGCCCGGACGTCGCCGAAGCTCTTCACCAGCCCTTTCGCCGCGATCGCGGGGGCGGCCGCTTTTGCAGCGGAATCGTCGAAGGCTTCTTTCGGTCTCACGGGATACTCCATCGGACGAACGTCCTTGCCAGCCTGCGGCGGTCAAGGTGGCGATGTGGCCTCGCGCCAGTGCGCCAGCTCACGCTCTCGGCCGCAGGCTATACATGATTTGGGGCGAAACGGGAGTGACGGAGGCGCGCGGGCCGCCTCTCAGCGTCTGTCCGGGCCCGGGATGTTCGCCGGAGTCAAATGGGGCGAGCCGTGGCCGGCGCCTCGGCATCCTTGACCTGGAGATAGACACTTTCGATCACGGGCGTGGCGATGCCGGTCTCTTCAGCAAGCGACATCACCTTGCCCTGGATGAAATCCACCTCCGTGGGTTTCCGTGCCTCCAGGTCGTCCCACATGGAGGAGCGGGCGCGCGGATCGATGGAGAGCATGCCGCGGGCGAGCAGGCGGAATGCCGTATCGGGCAGGGGAAGAACATTCGCCACGATGCGCGGATGGATGCCTTCGAAACGCGCGGGCCGGATGCCGGCGGCCTTCAGCACGGCAAGTCCTTCCTTCACCTGGGCTGCCAGGAGGCGCCGCCAGCCGCGATCGGAGAATTCGTCGGCGAGGGGAACGCCGGCGAGAGCATTCAGGGCGTTGTTGAGGTTGAGAAGGAGCTTGGTCCATTGAAGGCCGAGCATGTCCTTCTGCTCGCGGGCGGGCGACCCAGCTACGTCCAGGAGCTTTGCCAAGGCAGCGGTGTCTTCGGCGAGCATGACCTTGCCGCTGGTAGCCCGACGGAACGACACGGGCTCGCCGGGCTCGCGAGTCTGGACGATATTGAAGGGCACCATGCCGGCGACGACCGTGCGGCCGTCCCCAAGGCGGCGGCGCAGGATCTCGGGATTGTCAACGCCGTTCTGCAGACTGACGACGATGGCTTCGGGCTTGGCGTGGGTTGCGATCTCCTCCGCAATCGCCGCAGTCGCGCCGCTTTTGACTGTCACCAGGACGATGTCGGCGCTGCCCAGAGCCGTGGCCGGATCATCGGTCACCTCCAATGTCTCCGGCGCAAGCGTGACGTCCTTGCCGCCCTTCAGATCTGACAGGGTCAGCCCGCGAGCGGCGATCGCATCGTTCAGGGCCGGGCGGGCGAGAAACACGACGTCGCGACCGGCAGCTGCGAGCCTGCCGCCGATATAGCAGCCGACGCTGCCGGCGCCGGCGATTGCGATGTGGGGATTGGACGGAATCATCATTGGCACGCAATCTGCTATATCTGCCTGCGGAACATCTGTTGCGGAAGCGAGATTTGGGACGGCATGACTCAAAATCGGCTGCTGGGGCGAACTCTGAGCGGGGGTTGCTGGTTTCACAGCCGCCGCAAACAGTTCGCGTGGCCCTTTTGAGCACTCCCCTACGATAGTCGCCAACTGGAAACGTAGAAGGATCTCGTGAGCGTATATTCTCCCGACACCGACGCAGGGGCGGCGGAAGCCGCGTTGGACGAGACCGAGGGGACACTCGATGGGGCGGTGGAAGCGCCGCTCGCTCCCCATGCCGGCCTTCTCCGGCTTGCGGCCAAGCGGAGGCTGCCGCAAGGGATCTTCGATTTTCTTGAAGGCGGCTCGTATGACGAGCTGACCTTGAAGGCGAATATTCGCGATCTGGCCGATATCAGGCTGCGCCAGCGCGTGATGGTCGACGTCTCGAGCCGGGAGCTCCGTACTGATTTTCTGGGTCAGCAGGCGACCATGCCGGTCGCGCTCGGCCCCGCCGGGTTCTCTGGGCTGCTTCATCCGTGGGGCGAAGTGCTGGCGGCCAAGGCCGCACACGCTTTCGGCGTGCCCTTCTGCCTCAGCACGTTCTCGATCTGCTCCATGGAGGACGTGGCGTCGGCGGCGAGCACGCCGTTCATTTTCCAGCTCTACATGTTCCGGGACCAGGGGGTTAACGCCTCGCTTCTGGAGCGGGCCCGAAAGGCCGGCTGCAAGACCCTCGTGCTGACCATGGATGCCCATATCCAGGGGCGGCGAAACCGGGATCTCGACAATGGGCTCACCGTGCCGCTCAAGGTGCGGCCAAAGCTTGCCTATCACATGACCAAGCGGCCAGGCTGGTTGCTGCGCTGGCTCACCAGCCCGCGGCGGACCCTGGGCACGCTGGCGGAGTATGCGCCCGGCTCGTCCGAGCTCGCCGACGTCTCAGACTGGGCCGCGCGCAACTACACCGGCTCGTTCCACCAAGCAGATTTGGAATGGGTGCGTGAGAACTGGCCAGGGCAGCTCATCGTGAAGGGCGTCTTGGATGCCGAGGATGCGAAGATCGCCCGGGATCTTGGGGCCGATGCCATCCTGGTCTCCAACCACGGCGGACGGCAGCTCGACAGCGCGCCTTCGACCGCGAGCGCTTTTCCGGCCGTGCGGGACGCTGTCGGAGACGACGTCGCGCTCTATTTCGACGGCGGCATCCGCACGGGGCTCGACGTCCTCAAGGCGCTCGGAATGGGCGCGCAAGGCTGCTTTATCGGCCGTGCGTATCTCTACGGGCTCGCGGCGTATGGACAGCGGGGCGTCCAGACGGCGTTGCAGCTTCTCGCCGACGAGCTCGACGTGGGCATGGCGCTGACGGGGTCCCGAGACGTGAATGCGTTGCCCCACGATTTGGTTTATCGGTAGACCGCGCGTTTCCGGAGCATTCCGCTCAACCTCAACCACATTCCCGAAAGGATGCGAAGCGCTGTGAGATTGTCGAGGAGGTTAAGACGCATTCCGCCAGCCGTGCTGCTCGGCATCGGCTTCGCGCTCATGGTCGTGGTGAGCATCTTTGCGGCGTTCTTCGCCTACCAGTCCCAGCGAAGCGCGGAGCGCGTCGCGCATACCCTGGCTGTCGAGGGTGAGATCAGCGATCTGCTGCTGGCTCTCCGCCTCTCGGAGAGCGCCGAGCGCGGTTTCCTGATCACCGAGCAGGATGCGTTTCTGACGGAATACGCCCAGGCCTCCAATGCGGTGACGAAACAGTTGCACGCGCTTGCCGAGCTCGTTTCCGACAACCAGTCGCAACTCAAGCGGCTGGCCGTCATCCGGCCCCTCATCGAACGCCGGCTAGCGGATTTCCGGGCCGCGATCGAGCTGCGCCAGCAGGATCGCGTCGAGGCTGCCAACGAGATCGTGCGCCGTACTGAAAGCCGCGATGCCATGATCCGCATCAACGCGGTGGCGCGAGAGATGTTGGGCGAGGAGGCGACGCTCTACAGGGAGCGGGGCACCGAGGCGCATCAGTCCTACATGGGCATGTTCGTCCTGATGGGGATCGGCGGCGTCTTCATCCTGCTCTTAGGGCTCATGGCGCTCATGGCGCTCCGCCGCGCCGACCGGGAGCGCGACGAGGCCCAGCAAGAGCTGATGGACACGAACGAGAATCTCGAGGCTATGGTCGCCGACAGGTCGCGGGATCTCATCGCCGCCAATGAGGAAGTCCAGCGTTTCGCCTATATCGTCAGTCACGATCTGCGGTCGCCTTTGGTGAACATCATGGGATTCACCAGCGAGCTGGAGACGCTGCGCGACCAGATCTTCATGCAGATGGCGACGCTGCGTGGGAACCAGAATATCCGCAATGAGACGGAAGCCGAGACCGAGGATGCCGAGGAATCCGAACAGCGACCGAGGACGAGCTCTACACGGATTTCGACGAGGCGCTTCAGTTCATCAAGAACTCGATCAGCAAGATGGACAAGCTGATCAGCGCCGTGCTGACCCTGTCGCGGCAGGGGCGCAGGGCGTTCAAGCCCGAATTCATCGACATGAGCGAGATGGTGGAGGAACTCACGGGCACGGTCGCGCATCAGGCGAGCGAGGCCGAGGCGGAATTCAAGGTGGAGTCGTTGCCAGACCTCTACAGCGACCGGTTGGCCCTTGAGCAGATCTTCTCCAATCTTCTCGATAACGCGCTGAAATATTTGCGGACCGGCGTGCCGGGCGTTATCGAGATCTCCGGTCGCGAGACCCCGCTGCAGGTGATCTACGAGGTGCGTGACAACGGCCGCGGGATCGAAGAGAAAGATTTCCAGCGGATCTTCGAGTTGTTCCGCCGGTCCGGCGCCCAGGATACGCAAGGCGAGGGGATCGGCCTCGCCCATGTGCGGACACTGGTCCGCCGGATGGGCGGCGACATGAAGGTCGAATCAGTCTTTGGGGAGGGGAGCATGTTCACCGTGACCTTGCCCAAGAAGCTTCCGAAAAGCGAAAGGACGGCAGAATGACACAGCCGGTGACCATCATCATGATCGAGGACGATGAAGGCCACGGTCGCCTGATCGAAAAGAACATCAGGCGGGCTGGCGTGAATAACGAGATTCTGCCCTTCCAGAACGGCTCGGACGCCATGAAATACATGTTCGGCGCCGATGGGTCGGGTCTCAGCAGCAAAGGGAAGGCGTATCTCGTCCTTCTCGATCTCAATCTCCCCGATATGAGCGGTATCGACATCCTTAAGCAGATTAAGGAGAATGAGCACCTCAAGCGCTCGCCCGTCATCGTGTTGACGACTACCGACGATGAGGTGGAGATCCAGCGCTGCTATGACCTCGGCTGCAATGTCTACATTACGAAGCCGGTCAACTACGA
The DNA here is from genome assembly GCF_001708935.1 of Methyloligella halotolerans. Classification (GTDB taxonomy): domain Bacteria; phylum Pseudomonadota; class Alphaproteobacteria; order Rhizobiales; family Methyloligellaceae; genus Methyloligella; species Methyloligella halotolerans. The sequence goes on along the minus strand of NZ_MASI01000005.1, from coordinate 154,410 downwards.
GAGTTTTGCCAACGCCATCCGGCAGTTGGGGCTGTTCTTCTCGGTGATTCAGGTGCCGCCGGCGGAGTAAGATGGGCGAAGAGCGACTGCGCATCCTTTATATCGACGACGATCCCGGCTTGCGCCGGCTGGTGCAGCGCGAGCTGGAACGGCAAGGCTGCGAAGTTCATACGGAGCCCGACGGCGAGAGCGGCATCGCGAAGCTCAAGGAGCACAGCTTCGATGCCGTGGCTCTGGATCACCTGATGCCCGGCATGGACGGGCTGGAGACCCTGGAGCACATCCGCTCGACGATCTCCCATTTGCCGGTCGTTTTCGTCACCGCTGCCGCCGAGAGCCGGATCGCCGTCGCGGCGCTCAAGGCCGGCGCCGCCGACTACGTCGTAAAGGACGTCGAAGGCCACTTCATCGTTCTGATCAAGGTGGCGGTGGAGAGCGCGATCGCCGCCCATGCCATGCGTCAGGCCAAGGAGGCGGCGGAACAGGAAGTGCGCGAGGCGCGCGACCGGTTCGAGGCTCTTGCGTCGGAGCGGGCGGTGCTGCTGCGAGAAGTCAATCACCGGGTGTCCAACAGTCTGCAGCTCATCGCCTCGATGCTGCAGATCCAGGCGGCCAACTCCGATAGCGAGGAGACGCGCGAGACCCTCAAGAATGCGGTTGCACGCGTGCTGGCCGTGGCAGAGGTGCATAAACGGCTCTACACGTCCGAAGGCGTGGAGTCCGTCGCCGTCGACCAGTATCTCCGGGAACTTGTGGAGGATCTGCGGCGGTCGGCCGAGGACGAGGGGCTCTCTCAGCTAAGCTTCCAAGCCGCACCTCTGTATCTCGATCCGGATCGTGCGGTGGCGCTCGGCGTCATCGTGAACGAGCTGATCATCAATGCTTGGAAATACGCCTACCCGGACTCGAACGGGCCGATTCGCATCGGCTTGAGCCGAACTCCCGACGGATTGATCGTTCTGTCGGTAGAGGACGACGGCGTCGGCTGGTCGGGCGAGACCCCCCAGACCTCCACCGGGCTCGGCCAGAAGATCGTCAGGGCCATGGCCCAGAAGCTCGGCGCTAGCGTCGAGTATGCGCCCAAGGATCGGGGTACACGGGTGCTCGTGTCGTTCCAGGAGCGGGACGCCCACGACACATCGGCCGCGGCGTAATCCCGCTCCCAAAACTTTTCTCTGAGATGGTCCAGCCGACCGCGCCTCTGGCTATGTGCGCCAGGGGTGCTCGGGCAGCTCGGTGACGCCGAGAACCTTCACAGCCGCCTCGGCCACCTTGTGGTCGTTGTCGACGGTGCTGCCGCTGGCACCGACGGCGCCGACGAGATAGCCCTCGTCATCGACGATGGGCACGCCGCCGGGGAAGGTGACGAGGCCATCGTTGGAAACTTCGATACCGTAGAGCGGCTCGCCAGGCTGGGACAGCTTTCCGAGCTCGCCGGTCGCCATGCCGAAGAAGCAGGCGGTCTTCGCCTTCTTGAAGGCAATGTCGATGCTGCCGACCCAAGCGTCGTCCATACGCTCGAACGCCTTAAGGTTGCCGCCGGAATCGACGACGGCGATGCACATCTTGAGATCGAGCTCCTCGGCCTTCTTGCGAGCCGCATCTATGGCTTGTTGGGCGTGCTTCAGCGTCACATGCATGGGGAACTCCTCCTCGTTGGCAAACGCAATGCATTAAGTATGACCGCGCAGTGAGATGCGCCTTGCGATAACGCGCCTTATGAGGGGGTGGGTTCCGGGAGGAGACCGAAAAGTCGCGCAGATGGGGGGCGACGGGCTGTCACGGAGGTTGCCAGCGCTAGCGAGGCGCCCCGGGAAGGAGCGCGGCAAGATCAATAGAAGAGGCTGGAGACCGACTTCTCGTCCGCGGTCCGTGCGACCGCTTCGCCCAGGAGCGGGGCGATCTGGAGGATGCGGATATTGTGGGCGTTCTTCACGGCCTCGGTGGGCTGGATGGAGTCGGTGAGCACCAGCTCCTTCAGCTTGGACCCGATGACCCGGGACACGGCCCCGCCCGACAAGACGCCATGGGTGATATAGGCGGTGACGCTGGTGGCGCCCTTTTCCAGAAGCGCGTCGGCGGCATTGATCAGCGTGCCGCCGGAATCGACGATGTCGTCGACCAGGATGCAGTTGCGGCCGGAGACGTCGCCGATGACGTTCATGACCTCGGATTCGCCCGGGTTCTCGCGACGCTTGTCGACGATGGACAGCGGCGCATCGATGCGCTTCGCGAGACCGCGGGCGCGGACCACACCGCCGACGTCCGGCGAAACGACCATGAGATTGTTGACGTCGAAGGTCTCGCGGATGTCCTGCACCATCACTGGAGCGGCGAAGAGATTGTCGGTCGGAATATCGAAATAGCCCTGGATCTGACCGGCATGGAGATCGAGGGTCAGGACGCGGTCCGCACCGGCGCGGACGATCATGTTGGCGACCAGCTTGGCCGAGATCGGGGTACGCGGGCCGGGCTTCCGGTCCTGGCGGGCATAGCCGAAATAGGGGAGAACCGCAGTGATGCGGCGGGCCGATGCACGGCGGAGCGCATCGATGATGATCAACAGCTCCATCAGGTGATCGTTCGCCGGCGCGGAGGTCGACTGGATGACGAAGACGTCCTCGCCGCGGACGTTCTCCTGCACCTCGACGAAGATTTCCATGTCGGCGAAGCGCCGCACGATGCACTTGGTCAGAGGGGTGTCGAGATAGCTTGCGATCGCCTCAGCGAGAGGGCGGTTGCTGTTGCCTGCAACCAATTTCATTGTTCACCGCTCCCAAGGGCCGAGGGGGTGTCGAGTGGCGCGCTTTTAACAAGGGCCCGCGAGGGCTGTAAACTGCCCAATGTGTCCGATTGGTAAATTGGGGAGAACTGGTTAGCCGCGCTGCTTCGGAAGCAGATCGACGATGCCGTCGGCAGCAGCGCCGGCGGCGGCGTCTGCGATGGCGCCCCAGGGGCCGTTGAGCGACCCTTTTCCGATGGTGTTCTGCTGGGACACCGTGCCGACGCGTTTGCCCGAGGGGTCGAGCACTGTCCAGTCGATGCGAACGGTCTCGCGGTTGCCGCTGGCATTGGTGACCGACACCTTGCCCTGAACGGTATAGACGTTGGCGCCCCGCGCCCTGGCGAGCTTTACCCCGTCGGCCGCGAGCTTCTTCTGCATTGCCCGGGCGAGGGAGGTCTGGCCATCGCCGGGGGCGCCCTGAACCGGCGCGACAAGGGTGGTGACCGGACCGGTTGCTGCCGCCGTTGCGGCCGCTGCGGGTGCAGCTGCGCGCGTTGCCGCCGCAGTCGCACCGGAGCCGGACGAGCCGCCGCCGAAGTTTCGATTGAGGAAGCTATTGAATCCGCCGCCACCGCTGGAGGAGCTGCCGCCGGAAGCTGAGGGTGCGGGTGTGCCCGACCTCGGGGCCGATGCCGTCGCGGGTGGCGCGGAGGCGCCTCCACCGCGACCCGACAGGCCGGCAATGGTCTTCGCGGCGATCTGATTGAGCTCGGTCGCGCCGACGCCGCTCCACGGATCGCTGCGCGGGCGGGGCACCTGCTGCTCGCCCGCCACACGGTTCACGCGTTTGCCGCCGGCATCGTTGACGTCCCAGATATAGGAGATGGTCGCGCCGCGCCGCTCCCGGCTGGCGACCAGATAGCCGCGAATGGTGAGCGGTGCGTCCTGGCCGTTGGGAACGATGGTGACGCCGTTGGCCTGGCCTTGCTGGACCAGGGCCTGGGTCATCTGCTCGGTGATTTCCGATGGTGCGCCCACGATGGGGGAAAGCGCATAGACCTTCGGGGCGAAGAGCGTGGATCCGAACGGAACACTCCCGCCACCCGTGCAGCCGGTTAGGCTGACCGCCGCTAGGACGATTATCAAAGCTCCCATGAGGCGGCTCTGCGCGATGTCACGAAGTGCCGCAAACACGGGCTTGATGACCGCGTCCAACAAATCTACTCCCTCTGTTGGCCGCAGGGCGCCTAAGCGCATCAATGACTTAGCTTAAACAGCGCCCCAACCCTGTATACTTAACAAGAGTTTAACCGCCACGGACCCGTCGCGTCCAGACGGTCGGCAAGGTTCCCCACTACGGTTTGCAAACATGGTGAACGCAGCGCTCAAGACAGCACGATAGCAGCGATTTGCCGGCCGTAATCCTCCTCGCCCCAATGCTGAGAGCGGCGGTAGCTGAAGAAGCGGGCCTCGTCGCAATAGGTGCATAGACCGATCTCCGTGACATTTTCGATGCCTGCACGGGCGCATCGGTCCGCGACGTATCCGGAAAGATCGAAATGGGGCTCGCCGGTGCTCTCGTCGGTTTCGAAGTAGGGGGCAGCGTCCGAGTCGTCCTTGAGAACGCTGTCCTTAAAGTCCTGGCCGACTTCGTAGACGCTGAGGGAAATGGCCGGGCCGATGGCGGCCACGATGTTTTCGGGGGTGGCGCCGAGGCCGCGCATGGCCTCCACGGTGCTCTCCACGATGCCCGAGACGGCGCCGCGCCAGCCTGCATGGGCGGCAGCGACCACCTTGGCCTCCGGGTCGGCGAACAGCACGGGCGCGCAATCGGCGGTCAGGATTCCGACCGCGAGGCCCGGCATTTTCGTGACGATGGCGTCTGCCTGGGGCGCATCGCCCTCCCAGGGCCTTTCGGCGACGACCGCCGTGGCGCTGTGGATCTGATAGGGCGTGATGAGCCTGTCCGGGGCGACACCGAGGGCTGCGGCCACGAGCGCCCGGTTCTGGGTGGCGTTTGCGGGATCGTCCTTGGATCCGACACCGCAATTGAGCGATTCGTATATGCCCCCGGAAACGCCACCCTGACGGGTGAAGAAGCCGTGGGTGAGCCCTTCCGCATCTTGCAGTGGACCGGCGGTCAGCATGGCATTCTCGGGGGTGACCATTTTGCTTTTGGAATCGCGCTTATGATTGGGAGGTAAACGGTGGGGGAGGCGGTCGCGTTCGGCCGCCCCGGTCCGAGCCGGGCGCGGAGCCCGTCAGAACGAAGGCCTTGAAGAGGACCCCCATTTGCTGTGGGTCGATCAATCGGTTGGCACCCGATGCAAGCATGGATCGTTGATCCGGCGTTGCCGTCTTCATCAGTTGCTCTTGGCGCTGGGCCAGTCCGAGCTTCAGCAGGAACTCACCTTGCGGCATCGGACCGTAGGCAGACAACCCCTCCGTTGCGGCTTGGCGCGCGAGCGCCCCGAAATCGACATGAGCGGTGAGGTCGGCCGCGCCGGGATCGGCAAGCGGATCGGTAAAGCCGTGGGCGGAGACGGCCTGGAGCGTGTCGCCGGGGCCGAAGGCTTCCGGCCCGTAATCGACGAAGAGCGCGGCAATGGGCCCGGTCTCGGCTCGAGCGGCAAGCTCCGAAACAAGCGCGGCGGCGCCGGGTCGGATCTCGGCGATGGCGCCCTCTCGGGCATCGGCGAAACGATCGAGCTCGGCGACGGCGCGGATGGGCGCATCGGTTTCGGTGAAGGCAAGCTTCCCGCCGTCGGTGCGGGTGACCAGCCGCTCATGCCAGGCGTCGCCCCGGCGAACGAACTGGCGGATGGGAAGCGCGTCGAGGAACTCATTGGCGATGACGATGAGCGGTCCGTTCGGAACGTTCTCGAAGCTTTCATACCAGGCGAGGCCGACCGGGGGCGATCGTTCCGCTTCCGGCGCCAGGGTTTCGGCCTGTAGGGATTTCAGGGCTTCGCCGCGCTCCACGAGGGCCAGGGCGATGCGGCGGCGGAAGTCGGGAAAATTGCGCCAGCTCCGCAGAGCATCCCGGAGCAAGGTGCCGCGGCCGGGCCCCAGCTCGACGACGGTAATTCGCTCCGGCTGGCCGAGAGCCTGCCAGGTCGCGATGGTCCACAGGCCAATGAGCTCGCCGAAGATCTGACTGATCTCGGGAGCGGTGATGAAATCGCCGTGGGCGCCGAGCGGCTGGCGGGTTGCATAATATCCCGCGTCCGGATCGGTGAGGCAGGCCTCCATATAGGCGGCCACGGTCAGGGGGCCGTCCTTCGCGATGCGATCGGCAAGGGACACGGCAAGGGGGCCGGCTTGTTGCTCAGGCGGCATCCGCGCTTTCATTGGCGGCCACGCTCGTCTCGGCCGCTTTCCGGTGGGCGCGCCAAATCAGCCAGAGACCGATCGCGATCATGGGGATCGAGTAGGCGATGCCCGGCGTGAGGAATCCGATATCGAGCGGATGATCGGGGTGGGGTTCACGCACGAACTCCAGCGAGCTCCGGAAGATGCCGTAGAAGACGAGGAAGAGCCCGAAGACGGTGCCCGGACGGTTCAGGGCGCCGAAGCGGTGGGTGGCGATGCGCAGGATGATGAAGAGCAGGACTCCTTCCAGCAGGCCCTCATAGAGCTGGCTCGGATGGCGCGGCTCGTCGCCCGCGCCCGGGAAGACCATGGCCCACGGCACATCGGTGGTGCGGCCGTAGACCTCGCCGTTGATGAAATTGGCTATCCGGCCGAACAGGAGCCCGAAGGGGGTCGCCGCGGAGGCGATGTCGCCCAGGGAAAGCGGATTGATGTGCTTGCGCCAGGAGAACACGGCCACTGCAACGACCACACCGAGGAGACCGCCATGGAAGGCCATGCCGCCGCCCCACATCGCGGGGATCTCAGCCGGGTGCTGCCAATAGTAGCTGGGCTCATAGAAGAGGACGAAGCCGAGGCGCCCGCCTACCACGATGCCGAGGGTGATCCAGAGCAGGAAGTCGTCCGCCTGGCCGACGGTCATGGGCGGCTTGCCGTTCCAGAGGGCAGGCCGGGAGACGAGGTAGCGTCCATAAAGCCAGCCGAGCAGGATGCCCGCCATATAGGCCAGGCCATACCAGCGAACCTCGACGGGTCCGAGGCTGAAAGCCACCGGATCGATGACCGGATAGGGTAAGACAAGAAGTGGCATTAGGCGTCCCGCTAGCGGCCGGTGTTGTGGGGCGGACCCTTTACCGGCCTCGATGAGGTGTCAAGCGGAAGGCGCGCAAAGAACCGCGGCCAATCCCCGCCCGTCTTGCTCAGCTCCAGTTCTCATCTGTGTTGATCCGCTATCTTGCGTGCAGGTCTGGGTCATCCCATAGTCTTGGGCAATTCCGGTACGCGCACACGCGCCCTAACGCGACAAGATGAAGGTTCGATGATGACCCAGACGAGCGGCCGTTTCTTCGACGAGATCGGCAAACTTATGACGGATGCCGCCGGCGCTGCCCAAGGGGTGCGCAAGGAGATGCAGAACGCGGTCCGCGGACAGGTGGAACGCGTCATGGCGCAGATCGACGTGGTTAAGCGCGACGAGTTCGATGCCGTGAAAGCCATGGCCCAGAAGGCCCGCGAAGAGAACGCCCAGCTTCGGGCCGACATCACGGCGCTAGAAGCGGTGATCGCCGGCCTGCATGGCGGCGCCCCCGAGACCAACCGTCCGGTGCGGAAAACGGCCCGGAAGAAACGTTCTTAACAGGCTTGGCCGGCTCCTCAGACTCTGATTTTTCGGCGTTTTTGGGGCTCTCTTTCGTCCATCCACAATTTTCGGCGGTTATTGCCGCCGGTGCAGGTGGTGGACCCGGAATCCGCAATATATAACTGATTCATCAACTGATTCGCGGCGGCGTCATTTGTGCGCGGAACTCTGCCTAGGCCACAGAGGACACGCATGGCTATACTATTGCAGACAGAACTCGACCACTTCGCCAATCCCGTAGACGTGATGGAGCAGATCGCCATCAGTCACGATTGGCCCTTCGAACGAAGCGCATCCGACGAGCTCACGCTGTCGGTCGGGGGCGCTTGGTGCGACTATCACGTCTCCCTCAGCTGGCGGGACGATCTTGAGTCCTTGCATCTCGCGTGCGCTTTCGACTTCAAGGCGTCTCATGTCCGGCTTCCGGAGACCTATCGCCTGATGGCGATGATCAACGAGCAGCTTTGGCTCGGCCATTTCGACTTCTGGAAGGAAGACGGGATGATGCTCTATCGCCATGGCTTGCTGCTGGCGGGAGCTGAAACCCAGCCGGCCCAGTGTCAGGCTCTGCTGAGCACGGCGCTGGACGCTTGCGAGCGGTATTATCAGGCATTCCAGTTCGTGTTGTGGGCTGGGAAGTCGCCTGAGGATGCGCTGGCGGCGACCATGCTCGAAGTGCAGGGGTCCGCGTGAGCCTGGACCTCGCCCGGCCGGTGCTCCTCGTGGGCGCCGGGAAGATGGGCGGGGCCATGCTGTCCGGATGGCTCGACGCCGGGCTGAGCCCTTCGTTGCTGCACGTACAAGACCCGAAGCCATCGCCGGAAATGGCGGCGAGGCTGGAGGGGCTCGGCATTCGGGCCGTGGCGGAGGCCGACCGGTCTCTCGATCCGGCCATCATCGTATTGGCCGTGAAGCCCCAGATGCTCGACGGCGTTCTGCCGGATATCGCTCCGCTTGTGGGCGAGGGGACCGTGGTGGTTTCCATCGCGGCGGGCAAGACGCTGGCCGGGCTGGAGGCGAAGCTTCCGTCGGAGGCGGCGGTGATCCGCGCCATGCCCAATACGCCGGCCGCAATCGGCCAGGGCGTCATCGTCGCGTGCGCCAACGACAATGTGACGTCGGAGCAGCGGCAGCACTGCGATCTCCTGCTCCAGGCGGGCGGAACGGTGCTCTGGCTGGAGGAGGAGTCCGCCATGGATGCGGTCACCGCTCTCTCCGGCAGCGGTCCCGCCTACGTCTTTCTGCTCACCGAATGTATGGCTCAGGCGGGCATCTCGCTCGGGCTTCAGCCTGAGCTGGCGGCGGAACTCGCCCGGGAAACCGTGGCCGGGGCCGGGGCGCTGATGCGCGAGACGGCGCTGCCTCCGGGGCAGCTGCGGGAGAACGTCACCTCGCCCCAGGGGGTGACCGCGGCCGCGTTGGAGGTGCTGATGGACGACGAGGGGCTGGAAGCACTGATGCGGCGGGCCATGGAAAAGGCCGCCAAACGCTCGGCGGAGCTCTCGTCCTAGACCAAAAGGGTTTTGGCGTGGTTTGCCCGCGCCGGTGTCTCTTCCGAGAAATGGAAGAGGCAGCCTTACGAGAGGCGTTCGGCTTTCCTATCTTTAGCGAAAGGGAGGATTGCCAATGCTGAACGATTTCTCCAATCGCACGAAGATCGTCCGGGCCGCCATGGAGCTGGCCGAAAGCGAGGGCTGGAACGCGCTCTCACTCAATCAGATTGCCGAACGCGCCGGGGTGAGCCTGGCCGATCTTCGTAGAGAGTTCGATTCCAAGAGCGATATCCTGCGGGTCTTCCAGCGCGAGGTGGACGGCGCGGTCCTCGAGAAGATGGGCGCGCCGGACATGACCCAGCCGGCCAAGGACCGTCTGCTCGATGCGATCATGACCCGGTTCGAGGTCATGGCGCCGTTCCGGCCGGGTTTGCGCCGGATCGTGAAGGATCTCGGCGCACGGCCGGGCGAGGCGGGGCAGCTTCTCCCCTCGGCGCTCGCGGCCCAGTCCTGGATGATGGAGGCTGCGGGCATCCCGAGCACCGGTCCCGTGGGCCGGATGAAGGTCGCCGGTCTTACCGGGGTCTACGGCTACGTGCTCCGCTATTGGCTGGAGGACGAGTCGCCGGGTTACGAGAAGACCATGGCGCTGCTCGACCGGAAGCTCACCAATGGCGATCGCGCGCTGTCGCGGGTCTCGGCGGCTTGCGGGTGCGTCTCGAAGATGCTCTGCCGCTGTGCGCCCGATAAAAAGCGGAATGAGGAGGAAAGCGCCGCGCCGCCACCTCCGCCACCGTCTAGCGCATCGCCCGACATGAACGGCGCGTCGAACGGCTACTAGGCCGGCATCCTGCTAGACAGGAATCCGGAACTCGACGCGTAGGCCGCCCATGGGCGATTCATCCAGGACGATGTCGCCGCCGTGGAGGCGGGCGATATCGCGGGCAATGGCGAGCCCCAGTCCGGTCGAGCCGGAATCCTGGTTCCTGGAATCGTCGAGCCTGTAGAACGGCCGGAAGACTTCCTCGCGCTCTTCCTCCGGAATACCGGGGCCGTCGTCATCGACCTTGATGATGAGGGAATCCCCGGTCTTGCGCGCCTCGATGACGATATGGCGGGCGAAGCGGGCGGCGTTGTTGACCAGATTGGCGACGGCCCGCTTGAAGGCATTGCGTTTCACCGAGACCGTGAGGTCGCGATTGCGGATCTCCACCGAGATGTCTTCGACATTCTTCGAGTGCGGCGCCGCCTTTACCTCGTTGGCGATGTCGTGAAGCAGATCGGCAATGTCGGTGGCAACCGTGCGCTCGCCCGCGTCGCCTTTGGCGAAAGCCAGGTAATCCTCCAGCATCGCCTGCATCTCGTCGACGTCCTCGCGCATTGCGTCGATCTCCGGCGACTCTCCCAGCAGGGCGAGCTCGAGGCGGAACCGGGTGAGGATGGTGCGCAGATCGTGGCTGACGCCGGCGAGCATGGTGGTGCGCTGCTCGACATGGCGTTCGATGCGGTTGCGCATCTCCAGGAAGGCGATTGCCGCCTGGCGGACCTCGCGGGCGCCGCGGGGTCGGAAATCGGCGGGCACCGGCCGGCCCTTGCCGAAGCTCTCCGCCGCTTCGGAGAGACGGACGACTGGGCGGATCTGATTGCGCAGGAAGAGGATCGCGACGGTCAGGAGCACGAGGGAGGTGCCGATCATCCAAAACAGGAAGATCTGGGAGTTCGAGGCATAGGTCTGGCTGCGGCGCGCCAGGATATGCATCACCGCGTCGTCGAGCTTCACGCGGATATCGACATATTTCGACCGCCCGACCGTATCGATCCAGAAGGGGAGGCCGAGATGGGACTCCAACTCTTCGGAGAGGGTGGTGTCGAGCAGGTCGAAGAACGGCTTGGAGCGCGCCTGGGGCAGCTCGCCGCCCGGCACGATCTGCAAGCGCAGACCGAGATCCTTCTCGGCCATGTCGATCAGCTTCTCGTTGTTCGCGTCCTGGGGGTAGGACTGATAGACGTCGACCAGCAGCGCGATGCTCTGCACCGTCGAGAGAGACAGACGGCGTGTCACCATCTGCCAGTGGCGCTCCAGGAAGACAAAGGTGAGCACAGACTGGAGCAGCACCATGGGCGCGATGATGATGATCAGAGCGCGCGCATAAAGCCCTTTGGGCATCCACTCCCGGAAGGACAGGCGGAAGCGGCGCACGGCCGGAATGCGGAACAGCTTCGCCAGGCGGCGAAGAAAGGGAAAGCGCCAGCGTTTAAGCCGCGTACGAAGAGGGGCGCTGTCCGGGAGCAACGACATCATTCCGGATAGAGCACGTAGCCTGTGCCGCGGACGGTCTGCAGATAGACCGGATTTGCGGGGTCTTTCTCCAGCTTGCGGCGCAGGCGGTTGATCTGAACGTCGACGGCGCGCTCCCCGCCGGTGCCGGCATCCTTAGCGAGCTCGTGACGGGATACGGGCATACCACCGCGCTGGGCGAAATACCGCAGCAGATCGCGCTCTCGCTCGGTGAGGCGGACAGTCTCGTCGCCGTGCTTCAGCTCACCCCTATGGATATGGAAGGTGAACTCGCCGAGGCGGACGATGCCGCCGCCACCCGTATCACCGCGCTTCAGGATGTTGCCGACGCGCAGCAGAAGTTCGCGGGGCTCGAAAGGCTTGGTCAGGTAATCGTCGGCGCCGGTCTCCAGGCCTTCGATGCGGTCGTCCACCTCGGCACGCGCCGTCAGCATGAGGATGGGAATGTTGGACCGGCTCTTGAGATCGCGGGCAAGATCGAGGCCGCTCTCCTGGGGCATCATGACGTCGAGGATCAGGAGGTCGAAGGCGAGACCACGCAATGTGGCCCGGGCGGATTCCGCATCGACCGCGGTGGAGACCCGGTAGCCATTCTCGACGAGATAGCGGGCGAGCAGATCGCGGATCCGGCTGTCGTCATCGACCACCAGGATGTGAGCGGCGTTGTCTTCCGGACATTTGGTCGGCGATTTCGGCGCTCTCGCCATGGGGTCCACTCGGTCCTGCAGTCTGAAACCGGCCGCCCGACACCGATGCGTCGCTGCTCGCGGACTCCGGCGGTCAGCCGGCGCGCTCGCGAGAAGCCTTGAGATCGGACGGCGTCCCGTCGTCCCGTCGCTTCCTGCCGGGGCGTGCGGACGATTTCAGCGTATTCACTTCGTTGGAGACCATCTCGGCCATTTGAGGCCGATCTTCGGCATTGGCCATGGCTTCCAGAAAACGCATTACCACGATTTCCGCTTTCGGTCCCGCCGCCTCGAGGGCATTGGCGAAGCGCACAAGCTGGGGGGCGGACAGGCGGCGGGCGAGATCCTCGCCCGACTCGGTCGGGAACAAGCGCCGCTCGCGCCGGTCCTGGCTGCCGGCTTCCTGCCGGATATATCCTGTGTCTACGAGCTGCCGCAGCACCCGCCCGAGGCTCTGCTTGGTGATCTTGAGGAGCTCCAGCAGATCGGCGACACGCAGGCCGGGCTGGCGGGTCACGAAATGGAGCACCCGGTGATGGGCGCGGCCGAAGCCCAGGACTTGTAGAATGGCGTCCGGATCGCCGGTGAAGTCGCGATAGGCGAAGAACAGCAGCTCGGAGAATCCGAGCAGCTTCGACTGCTCCTCGGGGGTGAGGGCAGAACGCGTGTCGCGGTCGTCTTGGTGGGGTTCGAGGTTTTCCGTCACGGAACCAGTTATGTCAGCCTTGTTGACTTATTTTCGAGCCATTGATACTCCTCAAGCTCAGCTCACGCAATCGGCACGGCCCGGTTTTTCGAGGCTTCCGAAGGCGGCTGAGCCGGTTCTCAAAAACACGACAAGTTCCCGGTGAGCCGGCACTTGTTTCCGGTCGGTCGGTCCATTTCCAGTCCGCCGGCAGTTGGGAGGAATGAGCGATGGCGGCGGTCCCTTTCGATCAGCGGGATGGGTTTATCTGGCTCGACGGCAAATTGGTGCCGTGGGCGGATGCGAAGCTGCATGTTCTCAGCCATGCCCTGCATTACGGCAGTGCGGTCTTCGAGGGCGAGCGCCTGTATGACGGCGAGATCTTCAAGCTGACCGAGCATAGCGAGCGGCTGCATAAATCGGCCGAGATCCTGGATTTTCAGGTGCCCTACAGCGTCGAGGAGATCGATGCGGCTTGCCGCGAGGTCTGCGAGGCCAACGGTCTGATCAACGGCTATGTCCGTCCCATCGCCTGGCGCGGCTCGGAGCAGATGGGCGTTTCGGCCCAGAACAACTCGATCCATCTGGCCATCGCTGCCTGGGAGTGGGGGTCCTATTTCGATCCGGCGGCCCGGCTGAAGGGGATCCGGATGAAGTTCGCCAAATATCGCCGGCCCGATCCCGCGACGGCGCCCGTGCGCAGCAAGGCGGCCGGGCTTTATATGATCTGCACGATCGAGAAACACGGGGCTGAGCGGGAAGGCTATGCCGATGCGCTGATGCTCGATTGGCGCGGATACGTCGCCGAGGGCACGGGCGCGAACATCTTCCTGATCAAGGACGGCGTCCTCCATACGCCGAACCCGGATTGCTTCCTGGACGGCATCACGCGGCGGACGGTCATCGATCTCGCCAAGAAGCGCGGTTACGAGGTGATCGAGCGGCATATCAAGCCGGAGGAACTCGCGGATTTCAGCGAGTGTTTCATTACCGGTACGGCTGCGGAGGTGACGCCCGTTTCGGAGATCGGCGAATACCGGTTCGAGGTCGGCGACATCACCAAGACGCTGATGGAAGATTATATCAACCTGGTGCAGCCCCAGCGGGCGGCCGCGGTGGCCGCTGCCGGATAGGGGGCCGAAGCCTCATCGATCGAGAAGCGCATGGCCATCGAGCCGACGGACAGGGAAGCGTCGCAGCCGCCTGAGTTTGGCCCGGCTTTCCGTGAGCAGCTCCTCGATCTTCTGACCTGGCGGCGGGACGTCCGCCATTTCAAGCGCGATAAGCTTCCCGACGAGGCGGTCGAACGGCTCATCGGCATCGCAAGTCTTGCGCCCTCGGTGGGACTCAGCGAGCCTTGGCGGTTCGTGCTCGTCGACGATCCCGAACGCCGGGCCGCCGTGCGGTCCTGCTTCGAAGCGTGCAATGCCGAAGCCCTCGCCGCCCAGGACCCGAGCCGGGCGGATCAGTATGCGCGGCTGAAGCTGGCAGGCCTCCACGATGCACCATGTCAAATTGCCGTGTTCGCCGACCGGGGAACGGACCAAGGCCACGGGCTCGGCCGGCTGACGATGCCGGAGACCATCGAATATTCCGTGGCGATCGCGATCTATACGCTCTGGCTTGCGGCGCGGGCGGAAGGTTTCGGGATCGGCTGGGTCTCGATTCTCGATCCCGACACCGTGCATGCGATACTGGAGGTCCCGGAGGACTGGCATCTGGTCGGGTATCTCTGCCTCGGTTATCCGCAAAATGCCGAAGAGACGCCACTTCTGCAGAGACAAGGCTGGGAAAGCCGGCGGGATACGGAGAACGTCATCTTCCGCCGCTAGGTGCTGGCCGGCTCTTCTTTGCTGGAAGATTTAGCTGACCAGCGCGCCTTCGCCGCGCCATCGGTCTCGCGGGCATCGACCCAGCCGGCGCCGTCGGGGCCTTCCTCGAATTTCCAAAACGGCGCATCGGTCTTCAGGTAATCCATCAGGAACGCGGCGGCCTCGAAGGCGGCGTGGCGATGGGCCGATGCGGTGGCGACGAGAACGATATTGTCTCCCGGCAGCAGCTTGCCGACACGATGGATGATGAGGCTCGCCTGCAAGGGCCAGCGCGCATGAGCTTCCTGCTCTATGCGGGCGAGCTCTTTCTCCGTCATGCCGGGATAGTGCTCCAGGGTCATGGATTCGATGACCTTGTCGGATCCGCGGTCGCGCACGGTTCCGGTGAATGTGACGATGGCGCCGATATCGGTCCGGCTATCCTTCAGGGCCTCGATCTCGGCGGAGAGATCGAAATCGCCCTCCTGAATGCGGATCATCTCAGCCCCCGGTTACGGGAGGGAAGAAGGCAATCTCGCGAGCGCCGGCGATCGCCGCATCGTGACGGGCATGGGTCTGGTCGATGGCGGCGCGGATCACCCGATCCTTCTCGAACGCGGCGGCGAATTCCTCGCCCCTGGTCTTCTGCCAGCGCAGGAGGTCGCCGACGGTCTCGATATGGGCGGGAAGATCGATCTCTTCCGAGGAGATGCCGGTTTTCTCCCGGACCCAAGCAAAATAAAGCAAACGCATGACTAATCAGCCTCTCCGGACATGGCGTGGCGCAGGCCGGCCCGCAGGTAATCGTAGCCCGTGTAGAGGGTGAGGATTGCGGCGATCCAAAGCAAGGTCAGACCGGTCAGCGTCGTATAGGGATAGATCTTGTCGCCGGCGCTGCCCGCCAGCAGGAAACCTATGGCGACCATCTGGACGGTGGTCTTCCACTTTGCAAGGGCCGAGACGGGAACGCTGACCGCCAGGGAGCCCAGGAACTCCCGCAGCCCGGAAACGAGAATCTCGCGAGACAGAATGATGACGCCGGCCCACAAGGACCAGCCGGCGATGGTCTGGTCGGCGGCGAGCATCAGAAGGCTGGCGGCCACGAGAAGCTTGTCGGCGATGGGGTCGAGCATCCGGCCGAGCGCGCTCTGCTGCCCCCAGGCGCGGGCGAAATAGCCGTCCAGGAAGTCGGTGACGCCAGCGGCGATGAAAATGCTCATGGCCAGCCAGTTGCCGAGATCTCCCGGCAGGAAGAAGCAGGCCACCAGGGCAAACACCGCCACAATGCGCCCATAGGTGAGCATATTGGGCAGACTCGCGATGCGGCTCTCAGCCGGTACCGTGTAGGGCTCGTCAGACATTCCGGTCTCTTCGTGACTTTGTGCCGCCTGTTCCAATCTCAACTCCCGGTGTCTTTCGCACGAGACGGCTCGACGCCTGCCAAACTCAATCTGTTCCGCTTCGCAATTCAACCGCTTCTTTCGTGGAAGTGGTCGTAAATCGTCTGGGCCATCTGGTCGCTGATGCCGCCGACGCTTGAAAGATCGGCGAGCCCGGCGCGGCTGACCGCCTTGGCGGAGCCGAAATGCTGCAGGAGGGCCCGCTTGCGCGACGGACCAATGCCTGGAACGTCATCGAGGGGCGAGGCGCTGATGGATTTCTTGCGCCGGGTGCGATGAGCGCCGATGGCGAAGCGATGCGCCTCGTCCCGCAATGTCTGAATGCAATATAGGACGGGATCGCGCGGTTCGAGAAGAACCGGATCGTGTCCTTTACGGTAGATGCGTTCGCGTCCGGCATTGCGGTCGGGTCCCTTCGACACCGCGGCGAGGGAAATATCCTGATCCAGCCCCAGTTCCTCCAGAACCTGATGGGCGATGGCGAGCTGGCCGGGCCCGCCGTCGATCAGGACCAAATCGGGCGCCGACCATCCGCTCACGTCGTCCTTGTCCTTCAGGAGGCGGGCAAAGCGCCGCTGAAGCATTTCGCGCATCATGGCGTAGTCGTCGCCGGGAGTGAGGTCTTCGGAGCGCATATTGAACTTACGATATTGGCTTTTGATGAAGCCCTCTTGACCGGCCACGACCATGGCGCCGACGGCATTGGTGCCGGAGATGTGGCTGTTGTCGTAAATCTCTATGCGTTCCGGAGCGTCGTCGAGACCAAGGAGCTCCGCCAGCTTGCCGAAGATCGCGGCTTGGGAGGACACATCGGCGAGGCGGCGGGCGAGGGCCTCTCTTGCGTTGGACAAGGCGTGGACGACGAGGTCGCGCTTCTCACCCCGTTGGGGCGTGGTCACGGTGACCTTACGGCCGGCCTTCAGAGACAGGGCTTCCGCCAGCAGCTTCCGGCCCGGCAACTCGTGGGACAGCAGGAGCGACCGGGGCGGCGGCTTGTCGTCGTAGAACTGGGCGACGAAGCTCTCCAGCACCTCTTCGACTGAGGTCGTCTTGTCGGCGCGCGGGTAATAGGCGCGGTTGCCCCAGTTATTGCCGTTGCGGAAGAAGAAGATCTGAATACAGGTTTGCCCCGCCTCCTGATGAGCGGCGAAGACGTCCGCCTCATTCACCGTATAGGGGTTGATGCCTTGGCGGGACTGGATGTGGGAGAGGGCGGTGAGACGGTCCCGCAAGCTGGCCGCGCGCTCATATTCCTGGGCTTCGCTCGCCGTGTTCATCAGCTTATGCAGCCGCTGCTTCACCTCGTCGCTTTCTCCGGTGAGGAAGCTGAGCGCTTCGTCGACCAAGTCGCCATAGGCCTCCTCGGAGATCTCACCCGTGCAGGGGGCGCTGCACCGCTTGATCTGAAACAGCAGACATGGCCGGTCGCGATTCTCGAAATAGGAATCGGAGCAGGAACGAAGCAGAAAAGCCCGCTGAAGCGTGTTGATGGTGCGGCTGACCGCGCCTGCGGAGGCGAACGGCCCGAAATAATCGCCTTTGCGGTTGCGGGCACCGCGATGCTTGAGGATCTGGGGGATCGGATGATCCCGAGCGATCAGGATGAAGGGGAACGACTTGTCGTCCCGCATCACCACGTTGTAGCGGGGCTTCAGCCGCTTGATCAGATTCGCTTCGAGAAGGAGCGCCTCGGTCTCCGTTCCGGTGGTCACGAATTCCATGGAGGCGGTGCCGGCGATCATCCGCATGATGCGGTGATTGTGACCCGTGCCGCGGGTGTAGCTCTGAACGCGTTTCTTCAGATGGCGCGCCTTGCCCACATAGAGAACGTCGCCTTTGACGTCGAACATGCGGTAGACGCCGGGCCCGGAGGGCGCATTCTTCGCATAGCGCGCGATGACCTCGGCCCCGGTTTCGGGACCGCGGACGGCGTTCACGGCACGCGCGACGAGCGAGGAGTCTTCGCTTTCGGGTGTTTCAGCGGACATGGTTCTGACTTAGGGCGGTTTCGCCGGATGGGAATAGCCGACCGCCACCCTCTTAGAAAGAGGAGGCGGTTCTGCCAGGCGCTTCAGAAGCCGGTGTCATGGAGATATGGGGTGCCGTCGCCGTTTCGTCACGTGAGATGCTGGCCGCTATCCACGGCGATCATCTGGCCTGTGAGGCTCGGCGTCTCCACCAGCAGCCGGATCGCGGCGCAGATCTGTTCGGGCAGGATGCCTTGGCCGAGGAGGGTGTTGCCGCATTCGGCGGCGAACTCGTCCTCGGTTTGATGACGGCTCTGGAAGACGGGCCCCGGGCCGACCGCATTCACGCGGATATGGGGGGCCAGGGCCTGGGCCATGAGCTGGGTGGCGCTCCATAGCGCGGATTTCGCGACCGAATAGGAGAAGAAGGCGGGATTCGGCCGCCAGACCTTCTGGTCGAGGATATTGACGATGTTGCCGGCAGTCCCGGCGGGGAGCTGGGCCGCGAAGGCCTGAGACAGGAAGACGGGAGCGCGGAGGTTGATGCTCATGTGCTCCTCCCAGCTCGCCGGCGTCATGGTCTCCAGAGTGTCCCACTCATATTGGGCGGCATTGTTGACGAGGCAGGTGGCCGGGCCGAGGGCGTCTGCGCAGGCTTCGAAGAGGCGGGTTGGGGCGGTCTCTTCGGACAGATCGGCCTGGATCGCCTCGGCCTCGCCACCCGCGTCGCGGATATCAGCCACCAGCTCGGCTGCGCCGCCGCCCGATTTGTGGTGATGGGCAGCGATTCGCCAGCCGCGGGACGCGAAATCGCGGGCGATCACCTGGCCAAGCCGGCGCCCGGCACCCGTAACGAGCACGATTCCAGGAGTGGACTGAGGGGTCATTCGAGCGTGGCCTTCGGCGAATAGCGTGGTGCACGGATCGATTCGCTGAGAATCGGGCGGCGAAACCGCCTGGAATCGACTCTAGGAAGCGGTTCGAAGTCCGGCAAGGCGGCCTGATGGCGCCCTTCCGGAAGAGTTGAATGCGCCGGGTGAAGCGATTGCAGAGTCGAAAGGTTTCGCGTTTCGCCCCTTGTGTGGGCATTTGCTTGCTTAATGAGCAGTTAATCCGGTGCCGCCGCGGGATGCCGCGTAACCAAAAGCCTAAACCGTGTTCATCTGCAGGATAATCATTGCAAGATAGTCACACTCCCCC
Source organism: Methyloligella halotolerans (assembly GCF_001708935.1). Lineage (GTDB taxonomy): Bacteria > Pseudomonadota > Alphaproteobacteria > Rhizobiales > Methyloligellaceae > Methyloligella > Methyloligella halotolerans. Next base: position 135,412 of record NZ_MASI01000005.1, on the reverse strand, counting down.
GTTTCTTTCGCAAAACCAATGCTTTTCCGTTGCCGGGTTAGGGCCGTTCAGTATTGTAACCGGGACACATGGAGTGCGGGGCTGTTCGCCGGCTCTCTCTCCGTCAAAAGGGTAATGCAGGGACTTAATGAACAGGAGAACTGATATGGCTCGGCGCAGCTATGCAGGGATTATCACTTCGGGCCTCGCCGCCGCAGGCGCAGTGGCCTTCGCCACTTCCGCTTCCGCAGGTGGCATCTACGAGCCTATGCCGGTCGTCGAGGCCGCTTCGCCCAGCCACGAGCTGGAACTTTCCGCAAATACTGCTCTGACCACTGACTATGTGTCCCGTGGCCTCACGCAGACCCAGGAAAATCCGGCCATCTCCGGCGGCTTCGATGCCAGCTACAACATCTTCTATGCAGGTGTGTGGGCCTCGAACGTCGACTTCGGCGGCGATGACAACATCGAGATCGACTATTACGGCGGTGTCGCGCCGACCTTCATGGGCGTCGACTTCGACTTCGGCGTTCTGGCCTATACCTATCCCGGCGGTGAGACCGATACCATCTGGGAAGGCGTGGTCGGCATGAGCAAGACGTTCATGGACGACAAGCTGGCTCTTGGTTGGTCGAACTACATCGAGATCGAGAATGGTGACTACTGGGTGCCCGAGCTGTCGGCCGCCTACACCTTCGACAAGGTCTCCATCTTCACCCCGACGCTTGGCGGTGTCATCGGCTTCGTCGACAACGACGGCCCCGGCGACTACACCTACTGGAACGTGGGCCTGAGCCTTGGCTTCTACAAAGAAGACATGTTCACCCTCGATCTGCGCTACTGGGATACCGATTACAGCGCCTCTGGTTGCCAGAGCCTGATGGGCGGTTCCGGAGCGGATTACTGCGACGAGCGGATCGTCGGCACGCTTTCGGCCTCCTTCTAAGACAGCCGAAAACGAACTATCCAAGTTTGAGGGGCGCCCCGCGGGGCGCCCCTTTTCTATTGGGAAGCCGCTCTCGTGTGAAAAGCTCGAGCGGGTCGAGCTACCGTGGGTCTCGGCAAGAGCGGCGGGCAGATCGTGGGAGCGTGGCGATCCGGATCTCTGCGAGCACGCCCGCTCGTCGATGTGACGTCTTCAGTTTGCCGAAGCCGGAAATCCCGGCATAGAAGGGCGATGACCGAGCAACCTCAGACTCAGCAGCCTGATTCCTCCCGGCCCAGCGAGCAGGAGATCGAGGCGGCGCATGCGATCTACACGCCACGAAATCTGAAGCTCTACGATTTCATCGTGCACGGGCTTTCGAATCGCTTTGCCTGGCGCTGTCCGACGCGGGCGCTGGACGACCACTATCGGGCGAATCTCTCCTCCGATCATCTGGAGGCAGGGGTTGGGACCGGCTTCTTCCTGGAGAGGGCGCGACGGCCGGCATTCGATCGCCTCACCTTGCTCGATATCAACGACAGCTGCCTCGCCGAGGCGCGGCGGCGGCTGGGGCGCTACAGTCCCGAGATCCTGCAGGCCAGCCTGTTCGAGCCCGTGCCGGTGACGGGACCGTATGGCAGCGTCGGATTGACGTACGTGCTGCATTGCCTCCCGGGAACGATGGGGGAGAAGCTCGCCGTCGTCGACAATCTCGCCCCGGCGATGGACGCGGATACGGTGCTGTTCGGCGCCACGATCCTGGGCGAATCGATCGAGCCGAACCTGCCCGCCCGGGTCCTGCTCTCCGCCTATAACAAGAAGGGCGTGTTCCATAACCGTCAGGATGATTTCGCCTCCCTGGCCGAGGGGCTTCATCGGCGCTTCGGTGAGGTGCGGGTCTGGCAGAAGGGCTGTGTCGCGCTCTTCCGGGCCCAAGGATACGCCGCCGTCCGATAGGGGCTGCAACGCCGCCCGTATCACTCTGAACGCACTGCTAACCCGTTCTTAACGCTAAGAAAAGATGACCCCCGCCGCCCTTAACCTTTCGTAAGGGATGACCATTACGCTCGCGCGTATCGGATGGAAATGGGGGCCTGCCGAGCGCTCGCGAAAGCGCCGAGGCGCCGTGTCTGAGGGAGTTTTTAGTATGGGTACGAGATGGAACAGGGCCGCCTGCGCGGCGGCCGTATTTGCAGTCTTCGCGTCCGCCGCTGCCACGCAGGCGAATGCCCAGGCGTATGGCGATCCTTACGGCGGGTCGGCGTACGATCCGGGGCCGAGCTATGGCGGTGCGATGTTCCAAGGCTGGTGGATGGGCGCCACAGTGGGCGGCCGCAGCCTCGACACGTCAACGACCGCCACTGACGACTTCTCGGGAAGCGATTTCACGGGCGGTATCGCGGGCGGCTACAACGTCCAGAATGGCCAGATCGTCTATGGTGCAGAAGCGGATCTTCTGCTTGGCGACGTGTCGGCCAGCAAGAATATCGGCGGCGGGCCGTATACCGCGCGTTCGAGCATCGGTTCGACCGGCGACTTCAAGCTGAAGGCCGGCGTGACGGTGATCCCGCAGCTGCTGATCTTCGGTACGGCCGGCATCTCGGTGGCGGATTCGGAAGTGAAGATCAAGGGGCCGATCACCAAGTCCGATAGCGGCGCCGATTTCGGCTGGAATGTCGGCGGCGGCGCAGAGGTGGCGTTGACCCAGGATTGGAGCTTCCGCTTCGACTACCAGTACACCGATTTCGGATCCGAGACGGTGTCCTATCGGGGCAGCAACGTGAAGTTCGACAACAGCACGAACACCTATCGCGGCTCGATCTCGTATCACTTCTAGAGTGAAGGCCGGCCGGGAAGCCGCATTCGAGCGGCTATCCCGGATCGGCCGGCACGTCGATGCGGGAGAGCGGGCAGAGCCGCTGCTGATCCTGGTTGGCGCCGCAAGCGCGCGGCGTGAGGTCCTTGGCGAAGCAGATCTGGACCTCATAGAAATCGCCGGACCGGCAAACCACGGAGATCATCGGCGCGGTGAGCCAACGATTGGCCGCCAGGAAGGCGGCTTCGATCTTGCGCGGCGAGGACAGGATATCCCCTTGCGGGTCGTCCAAGGCCGTCGGGATCTCCACCTTTTCGTAGAGCGACTTGGCGGCGCCGAAGAAGGCTTTCGGATCAAGGCCCGAGCAGGTTCCGTGCACGCGGTACTCGTGGATCGCAAGGCCCTGGCTCGGCATGACGCCTTCCATATCGTCCAGAACGTCGCGCGGGATCCACGGCCGTTCGCCTTCATAGCAATCGGATGGCCAGCCCCGGCTGTATTGTGGCCAAAGCCCGTGCAGGATGAAGCCGTTGGACAGGTTCCCGTCGCATTGTTCGTCGCCGCGGCGGCGGCCCTCGTGGTCGCAGAAGGTGGGCGCCCAGCTTAGGACCAAGGCGTAGTAGTCGAACTCGCCCGGCGTGCCCCGTTCGTGGTGACGGTCAGCGCGGGCAGGGGACGCAAGGTTGACGACCCCGGCCAGCAGCAGCGCTGCGGCGCAGACGGCGACCCTACGCATCATCCGACATTCCGGCGAAGGCGCTCAAGATCCGCGCCCAGCTCCGCGTGCCCTTCACGAAGCTCTTCAGATTGTACTTCTCGTTCGGCGCGTGGATGCGGTCGTCCGGCAGGGCAAAGCCGATCAGGAGTGCATCCATGCCCAGCGCGTTGCGGAAGGATTCCACGATCGGGATGGACGCACCGCAGCCGAGGCGGACCGGTGCGATGTCCCATTCGTCCTGCAGCGCCTGAGCAGCCGCCTGGAAAGGTGCGCTCGACATATCGAAGCCAACGGCCGGAGCGCCTCCCTCGCCATTGAAGTGAGCGCGGGCATCGCGGGGCAGGCGCTGGTCGATGAACTGGTGAAAGCCGGTGATAACCTGCTGCGGATCCTGACCGGGAACCAGACGGAAAGAGATCTTCGCCGAGGCCTGGCTCGGGATCACGGTCTTGGTTCCGACGCCGGTATAGCCGCCATGGATGCCATTGATCTCGACGGTCGGCCGCGCCCATAGCTGCTCGAGGAGGCTGTAGCCGTCCTCGCCGGCGGGCTCCACGAGACCGATCTCGGCAAGGAAGCCGGCCTCGTCGAAACCGAGAGATTGCCATTCGTCGCGCTGTTCCTGGGAGGGTTCGCTGACCCCATCGTAGAAGCCGGGAATGGCAATTCGGCCGTTCGGGGCGCGAAGCTCACCGAGCATGCCGCAGAGCACCTCTATGGGATTGCGGACGGGGCCGCCGTAAAGGCCCGAGTGCAGATCGCGGGCAGGGCCGGTGATCGTCACCTCGGAGAAGGCGAGACCGCGCAGGAAGGCGGTGACGGCAGGCGTGCCGCCATCCCATTGGTTCGTATCGCAGACGAGCGCGATATCGGCCTTGAGTTCATCGCCCGCCTCGGCCAGGAACGGACCGAGGGATGGGCTGGCGGATTCTTCCTCGCCCTCGAGGAGCACGGTGACTGCGACGGGCAGGCTTCCGGACGTCTCGATATACGCCCGGCACGCCTCGATGAAGGTCATCACCTGGCCTTTGTCGTCGGAGGCGCCGCGGGCGGTGATCACCTCGTCATGAACCGGATGCTCTGCGAGCCGCGGTTCGAATGGCGGCGTGTCCCATTCCTCGAGCGGGTCGGCCGGCTGCACGTCATAATGACCGTAAAAGAGGACGTGGGGTTTGGGCTCCCCGTCCGTCGGCCGCCAGTGGGCGAGGACCATCGGTTTGCCCTCGGTCGGGCGCACGGAGGCCTCGAAGCCTATGTCGCGCAGCTGGGCCGCGGACCATTCGGCGGCCTCAAGGCAGTGATGGTGATAGGCCGGGTCTGTCGAGATGCTCTCGATCCTGAGAAACTCGAACAGCCGGTCGCGGGCGGCCTGTTCCGTTTCGTCCAGGCGGCGAAGCGCCGCCTGGAGATCGCGGTCGCGGTTTAGATCGGCGGAATCATGCTGGTCGGTTGGGGCGGTCACGAGGGCTCCGATGGAAACAGAAAAAGACCGGGCGCGCCAGGAGCTCCCGACACGCTATAGTGCCTTCCACGCGAAAAGACGGCGCCCCAGGAGGCGCCGTCGCGGCAATGGAGGCGGAGTTACTCGCCGAGCTGAACGTTGATCGCCTGGGGACCTTTGCCCCGACGATCCGGTTCCGTCTCGAAGGTCACCCGGGCGCCTTCGTCGAGCGCGGGCAGTCCGGAACGCTGCAGTGCGGAGATGTGCAGGAACACATCCTTCCCACCGTCGTCCGGCGTAATGAATCCGAAGCCACGAGAGTGATTGAAGAACTTTACGGTCCCGTTCTGGCGCATTTGGGACGCTCCTTTTCCCTTCCAGATCGCCTGGCATGAGGCGACTCGCATCACATCAGGCATGTCTGGAAACAGAAAAGACCGCGCTGCGCTGCTCGATACGGAGCTGCTCTTCGTGTCGATCCGGGTTCGCATCCAGCCCGAAAAGCCCGAAGAGTGTATGAGTGGGTTTGCCGAAAGCGCAAGCCTCATGATGCGGCAGATCGATGACAGGATCGGCGTCCGAAGCCCGCAGAAGGTGGCGCTCAGCAACGTCATTCCGGGTCGCTGAGACTTGAATAGGTGCCGGTGCAGCGCTCCTCGGCGCGCCGGTCCCGAGGAGGAGAGCCTCGCGCAGACCGAGGCCCGCTAGCGCGGCGCCCGATTGCAGATGGTGACGGAGCTGGTGCAATTCACCAGGGGCTTGTCCGTACGGCAAACCGTCGAGATGAAGGCTGTCTCCGGCACCGCTCCGAGATCTGCAGCGCGCACGAGGGACAGAGACTCCCTCAGCTTCTGTTGCGCGCGCCGCTCCACCCGGTCGGGACCGATGCCGCGCGCGCTCTCGCTTTCATTGGTGCAGACCGGCGGAGAGGCGGGCTCCGCCGCGTGGAGCTGATCCAATCCCATAACGAGGACGGCGCCCAGCATCACGAGCAGAAGCAGCAGCGCGCGCGGTGTCATGCGCCAAAAGTGTCGGATCGGCATCTCGGGCACCTCTTGAACTCGTCGATTTCGGAAAACCAGTTGGATTTCGGAAAACCAGTTGGTGATTACCGCAATGCAGACCGGCGCGGTGCTGTTCCAATCGAAGAGGTCGCAGCGAAGGTGGGTGGAGAGGCCGGCGTTAGCCTCGAGCTGCCAACAAAAAAGGCGCCGGCCGCGGCCGACGCCTTCAACGTCACTTTGCAGGACGTCTTTGCTTTCGCTAATTGCGGGCGACGGTCCGGCGCGAGGCCTTGTCGTCTTTCTTTCCACCGAACAGGCCGCCGGCGAAGATGCCGTACTGGCCCTTGTCGGAGGCTTCGATCACGGTGCCGCGGCGGTTGGAGCTCTTGCTTGAGGCTTCAGCGGCATCCTTGGTGCGGTGAGAGGATTTCGCGACGCTGGCCATGCGACCGCCGATCTTCGGCTTGGAGGCCGTTTGGGTGGCCGCCTTGCTGACGGACCGGCCGGAGGTGCTGATCCGGACCTGGGCGGTTCCGGAGCCGATCATGCCGAGATTGGCTGCGGCGGCCTTGGAGACGTCGATGACGCGCCCGCCGACGAAGGGGCCGCGATCGTTGATGCGCACGACCACGGAGCGGCCATTGCTGAGGTTCTCAACGAGAACCTTGGTGCCGAAAGGCAGGGACCGGTGCGCAGCGGTCATCGCGTTGGGATTCATCATCTCACCGCTCGCAGTGCGCGAGTGGAGCGCATACCAGGATGCGTGGCCGACCTGGTCGGCATGTGCGAGGGCGAAGGGCGCAACAACGAAGGCCCCTGCGAGCCCGAAGAGGGTCAGGAAGGCGCGCATTTTTGACATGCGTGGAGCTCCTTTAAATGTCGGGATTTATTGACGAAAAACTATTGAACCCGTTGTGCACCGATGTGCAAACGAGGCTGTAACCTAAGGAAAAACAAGGCAGAAAGGCGACTGCCTAAAGGTCACACAAGGGCCATTTAGGGATTGCGGAACCCTGTCGCGGGGCGCTGCGTTTGGGCGCGCCGCCACGGTTTCGCCAAGTGGGGAAGAGGGAGAAGTAGAGCAGGTTTGATGGAGCGATCGGCGGAATTAAGCCATTCGCGTCAACGACTTAGAAAGGATGTTCGCCGGGGCTTCGCGACGCCGATCTTAGCGAAAATTGCGGAGATTGTATGCGCCGCATGCGCCCTTCAGCCGGTTGTCGTTGCCAAACCGCTGACACAGACGGACCTTGGTGAGGGCATCATTGTGAACTTGGGCGTCGGTAACCTTCTCGCCATAGGAGCGCGCGACGCGTGCAATCTCCTGTTCGCTGCAATAGGGCGTGACGATCGGGCCGTTCTGGGTCTGCATATAAATGCCCTGGCAGCGGATCTTCGCCTCGGCTGGCGCGAGGGAGAGAAGCGTCACGCCGGCAGCGATCGCGAGGCCGAGAGAGGCGGCCGCACCGCGGCCAGCAGGATTTGAACTCCGGTCGATCCGCTTTGTCATCAGCAAGGCCTCCGTGGGGCAGCACGATGTCTTCAGCGCCGCAAGATTGAGCAAAAAATACATAGATGAAATTGTGTGCGAATGCATTTTTTTTGTTGGACATGGACGCCCAATCATTGCCCATATCGAACAATATCCTAAGCTTAGGATGACAGGCCCACGACAGAACAACGGGCCAGGATGACAGAATGACGAAGAAGAAAATGAGGCCCAGGAAGCGAACCGGGAGACCCCCGCCCCCTCAGTGAGTCTGAAGGAGCTGTCTGAGCGCGGGTATGGCGAGAAGTGCCGTGCGGGCAAGTCGTACGAGTACGACACCTTGCGCGGACGCAAGCGCGGCAAGGAAGCCGACACCGCCGACCGGATCTGGTTCGACGATCTGCCGCCGCATACCGACTAGGATTCGGGCGGCAGACAAGCCTCGATCGAGACGGCGCTGGCCCCTTCGCGGCGGGCTTTTCATCCTTGTTGATGCTTGACTAGGCGTGGCGCGCTGGCAAAGTGGCGCCCATGCGCGCAACCCCCAAAAACCCGATCAAAGGGACGATCGCGGCGATGGCCGCCGTCGCTCTTTTCACGCTCGCCTCCGGCGAAGCCGTTGCAGCCTCTTGTCAAAGCCCGAGCCCGGCGCAATTCCCGGCTTGGCTGCAAGACTTCAAGCAGGATGCCTCGGCTGAAGGCATATCGCGGCAGACCATCGAGGCGGCGCTTGCCGGGGTGCGCTACGACCAGTCGATCGTCAACAAGGACCGCGCGCAGCACGTGTTCGCGCAGGATTTCCTGCAGTTCTCGAATCGCATGGTGGCGAATTACCGGCTGCAGCACGGCGCGAACAATCTGAAGAAATACGCCCAGACATTCGACCGGATCGAGCAGGAGTTCGGCGTTCCGGGCCCGGTGATCGTCGCCTTCTGGGGACTGGAGACGGATTTCGGCGCAAATACCGGCAACGGTCCCACCATCCAGTCGCTCGCCACCCTCGCATTCGATTGCCGCCGTTCGGCTGAATTCCGGGAGCAGCTGATGGATGCTCTGCGGATCATAGACCGCGGCGATCTCACACCCCGGCAGATGCGCGGCCCGTGGGCCGGCGAATTGGGGCAGGTGCAATTCCTGCCGAGCGTTTATGAGGAATTCGGCGTCGATTACGACGGGGACGGACGGCGCGATCTCATCAACAGCACGCCGGATTCGCTCGCGTCCGCCGGCAACTACATCAAGTCGCTCGGTTGGCGGCGCGGCGAGCCGTGGCTGGAAGAGGTGCGCGTGCCGGAAAAGATGCCGTGGGAACTTGCCGACGTCCACATTAAGAAGCCGCGCGCGCTCTGGGCCAAGTTCGGCGTCACTCAGCGTGACGGCAGCGCGCTTCCCAACGACAATCTTCCCGCCGCGCTGGTTCTGCCCATGGGCCGGAACGGACCGGCCTTCCTGGCCTATCCGAATTTCGACGTCTATCTGGAGTGGAACCAGTCGCTGACCTACTCGCTCACGGCCGCATATTTCGCGACGCGCCTAGCGGGCGCTCCGCCGCTGTCGCGGGGACGTGCGCCCGTTCAGTCATTGAGTCTGGATCAGACCAAGGAGCTGCAGTCGCTGCTGGTGCAGCGTGGCTACGATGTCGGCAAGATCGACGGGATCATCGGTGAGAACACCCGCCAAGCGGTCACGGATGTGGAGCTGAAGCTCGGACTGCCGGCGGACGGTTATCCTACGCCGGACCTGCTGGCGCGGCTGCGCCAGGGCGGCTAGCCGTCCCGCCACGGCGGGACGGTTTGCGCATCCGGTGCGGAACCGCTTACCAGCTGGACGGACCGATCATCGGGTTGCCGCCGAAGAAGGCGCTGCTGGGCGGCTCGAACCGCATGCCAGGATACACCTTGTTGTTCAGGGTCAGCGGCTGATCGATCACGTAGCGGCGGGCAATGCGGCTGCTCCGGCGCGGCGAATTGAAGACGACCACTTCCTCTCCGTTCGCCGCTTGGCGTTCCTTGTTCCGGAACAGCCCTGCGGAGGCTGGCGTGGCGGTGACCGCGATCAGCGCGGCTGCCATAGCGAAGGTCGTTGCTGCTAATATTCGTTTGGTCATGAAAATCTCCCTGCCTCTATAACGCCAGACTAGTTGGTTTGATCCCTGGCCGATACGTTGTTTTGGCCAAAGCTACCCGAGACAGTTGAAGATTCAGTTTCAGAACCTCTCGGCTTTTTCTACGACGTCCCCTGACGATCACCACCAGGCGGGACGCCGAAATAGGGGTCGTAGAAGGGGTCTCCGTACGGTCCATAGCGCCAATTCCAATAGGCACGCCGGTCGAAGAACGGATCGTCGAACCGGTCGTCCTGACGTTCGTCGAAGGCTTCCCGGCGGCTTTCCTGCTCGGCGAAGTCTTCCTGACGGCGCTGTCGCTGGATCTGTCTTTGCGCGCGGCGCTGCGCCTTACGCTCCTGGCGCAGAAGGCGCTCCTGCTGCTTGGTCTGGGCCTCGGGGCCGTTCGCCGCAAACGCAGGGGTGACGGTCGGCGGTCCCGCGACGATGACGCCGAAAGCGATGGCGCCGGCAATTATCAATCTCGACTTCATGGCTTCCATCCTTCCGGAACGCGAGTGGCATTCCGAAAAAGTCTCGTCCCGCTGCCCGCCCTTCATTGAATATGTGGGGTGGACGCGGGGGTACAAGCCACGGGAAGCCGTCGCGCAGCGGCTTGAAAGCGCAAGTATCGCCCGATGTCAGGCTTCGCTATGAATGAGCTGCAGGAAGCGATTGACCTGGGCGATGTCGTGATATTCGACAAGGTGGGTAGGCCAGCCTTCCTCGAGCTTCCAGAACATGCCGATGACCGTTTCCAAGGTTCGGCCGGTCCGGCGATGCCAATAGCGAATGGGCACGTAGGCGGCCGCCCGGTCCGGCGCTGAGAGAAGGCCGCCGGTGTCGAAGCGGATGATTTCGAAGGCGTCGGCGATCAGGCGGAGGCGGTCGACCGCGGCAGACTTTCCCTGGAGAAGGCCGCCCTGGGGCAGCAAAGCTTTCGGCACAACGATGTCGTGGTGGAAGTCTTCGGGGAGATAACTCGCCAAGAGATCGAGGTCCTGGCGGCGCCAGGCGCCGTGTATCTCACCCAGCACCATTCTCGTCATGCTGTTCGGCATCGCTTTCCCCCGAATCGTCGCGTCCCATCTAAGGAGTAGCGCATGATTCGCGACTTTTCGAGCGCGTGCAAAGTTCGCGCATCGAGGGAAGTAAGGTCAGTGGGATTGGGCCGGGCGGCGAGGCCCTCAGCGGCGCTTGCCCTTGGTGGCGCGGGTGCGGGCATGCCGGCCTTGGAGGGGCGGCGCTTGGGCTTCTCAGCGAGGGGGATCTCCCGGTTATGGGGTCCCATCTCGTCGAGGCTCGGCTTGTGGGGCCGATTCAGCGCGGCCGGGGTCTTGCCCTCCCGCACGGCTCTTTCCAACTGATCCTGGCGCGCCAGCGGATCGTTGGCGATGGCGAGGGACATATCCTTCAGCCGCTTCAGCTCGTCGCGCAGTCGGGCGGCCTCCTCGAATTCGAGATCGGCAGCGGCCGCATGCATCCGCTTCTCGATATCCGCAATGGTCGATTCCAGATTGTGGCCGAGAAGCGCCTGGTCGTCCTCGGCGAACCCGAGACCCGCATCGACCATGACGTGGTCGCGCTCGTACACGGAGGCGAGGATATCGCCGATATTCTTCTTCACGCTTTCCGGAGTGATGCCGTGCTCCTCGTTGTAGGCGAGCTGCTTCTCGCGGCGGCGCTCGGTCTCGGCGATGGCGCGCTCCATGGAGCCGGTCATGCCATCGGCATAGAGGATGACCTTGCCGTCGACGTTGCGGGCCGCGCGGCCGATGGTCTGGACCAGAGACGTTTCGGAGCGAAGGAAGCCTTCCTTGTCCGCGTCGAGAATGCCCACCAGGGCGCATTCCGGAATGTCGAGGCCTTCGCGCAGGAGGTTGATGCCGACCAGCACGTCGAAAGCGCCGAGGCGCAGATCGCGGATGATCTCGATGCGCTCGAGGGTCTCCACGTCCGAATGCATATACCGGACCTTGATGCCCTGCTCGTGCATGTACTCGGTCAGATCCTCAGCCATGCGCTTGGTGAGTGTGGTGACGAGAACGCGCTGGCCCCGCGCGATCACCTGACGGGTCTCGTCGATGAGATCGTCGACCTGGGTCGAGGCAGGGCGGATCTCGACGGGCGGATCGATCAGGCCGGTCGGGCGAATGACCTGCTCGGTGAACACGCCGCCGGTCTGCTCCATCTCCCAAGAGCCCGGAGTCGCCGAGACGTAAACGGTCTGGGGCCGCATGGCGTCCCACTCCTCGAAGCGGAGGGGGCGGTTGTCCATGCAGGAGGGTAGACGGAAGCCGTATTCGGCCAAGGTCGATTTGCGCCGGTAGTCGCCGCGGAACATGCCGCCGATCTGGGGAATGGTGACATGGCTCTCGTCGACGAAGACAAGGGCGTTGTCCGGCAGGTACTCGAAAAGGGTCGGTGGCGGCTCGCCGGGCGCGCGGCCGGTGAGATAGCGCGAATAATTCTCCACGCCGGCGCAGGCGCCGGTCGCCTCGATCATCTCCAGATCGAAGGTGGTGCGCTGCTCAAGGCGCTGGGCTTCCAGCAAGCGGCCCGCGGCATTGAGCTCGTCGAGGCGCAGCTTCAGCTCCTGCTTGATGCCCTTCACGGCCTGTTTGAGGGTCGGCTTGGGCGTGACGTAGTGGGAGTTCGCATAGACTTTCACCATGGCGAACTGGTCGGTCTTGGCGCCGGTCAGGGGATCGAACTCGGTGATGGATTCGATCTCGTCGCCGAAGAGGGAGATGCGCCAGGCACTGTCGTCCAGATGGGCCGGCCAAAGCTCGATGGTGTCGCCGCGCACGCGGAACGAGCCGCGCACGAAATTCACGTCGCTTCGCCGGTACTGCAGGCTGACCAGATCGGCCATGAGCTGGCGCTGCTCGATGCGCTCGCCCCGCTTCAGGCTGAGGGTCATGGCCGTATAGGTCTCGACCGAGCCGATGCCGTAGATGCAGGAGACGGAAGCGACGAGGATGACGTCGTCGCGCTCGAGCAGGGAGCGGGTGGCCGCGTGGCGCATCCGGTCGATCTGCTCGTTGATGGACGAATCCTTCTCGATATAAGTGTCGGTGCGCGGGACGTAGGCTTCCGGCTGGTAGTAGTCGTAATAGGAGACGAAATACTCGACCGCGTTGTCGGGAAAGAAGCTCTTGAACTCGCCGTAGAGCTGAGCAGCGAGCGTCTTGTTCGGGGCCAGGACGAGGGCAGGGCGCTGGGTCTCCTCGATCACCTTGGCCATGGTGAAGGTCTTGCCGGAGCCGGTGACACCGAGCAGCACCTGGTCGCGCTCGGCCGCGTTGACCTGGGAGACGAGCTCGGCGATGGCCGTGGGCTGGTCCCCCCTCGGCGTCATCTCGGATTTCAGCTCAATCGGAACGCCGCCTTCGGACTTTTCAGGCCGGGGCGGGCGATGGGGCATGAAGGTCGGCATGCTGCCCGAAGCGAGGGGGTGATCCTGCATCAGGGGCTGGGCAGCGTCGGAGAACCCGAAGGTGCGATTGGCATCTACGGCGAGGCCGGCATCCTCGCCGGTGACGGCACGGGGCTCTGCGCGGGATCCGAAGGTTCGGGCGGTACGGGGTGGCATGGAGCGAATATGAGCCTCAGCCGAGGCTTTGCCTAGAGGGGTGCGGCGCTATCCGCCCGAGGCGGATCGTTCGAAGGTCAGGCGTAGAGCAGCACGATCAGCGCCATCCAGACGATGGCGAGAATCTGAATGCCGAACAGGCTGCCGCGGATCCGCACGACGCTCTCCGTCTGCTCGAAGGACAGATGCAGGCTCGACTGGGCGATACGGAATACAAGAACCACAATGGCGAGGCCGCTGATCCACGGTCCGGTGACGCCGGCCACGGCGGCTGTGAGGGCCACAGCGGCATAGAGCGGCAGATTCTCCACGCAGTTCAGATGGGCGCGCATGGCCCGCTGGTGATAGGCCGGCCCTTCAGCCACGCCGCCCGGGAAGTCGGAGAACTTCTCCCCATTCATGACGCGCTTAGCGCGGGCTGTCGCCACGCCGGCAAGCAAGACGGCGATGGTCCAAAACACATAGAGAATGAGGACGTAGAGGGGCGTGGTCATGGTGGATGCGGGTTCCTCGCGGCCTAGCGCTCATCTAACTCTTCGCGGACCTGGGCGTAGGACAGAACGGCGAAGAGGATCGTGCCGCCGGCCACATTGCCGAGGAGGGTCGGAATGAAGAAGACGAAGACGATGCGGAGCAGGCTCTCGTGGCCGGTCAGGAACATATAGAAGGCTTCGACCGAGCCGGCGATGACGTGGGTGAAGCCGCCGAGGGCGATGAGATAGGTGATCAGCGCAATCACGAAGATCTCCGTGCCTTCGGCTGAAGGCAGCATCCAGACAAGCGCCGCGATGAGCCAGCCGGACACGATGCCTTTGACGAACATCTCGCCGGCAGAGTTCTCCATGAGATGCTCCGAGATCTTCACGACGGCCTTCACGATGTCCGGCGTGAGCGCCCCGGAATAAGCCAGGAACAGCGCGACGAAGAGGCAGCCCACCAGATTGGCGGCCAGCACGATGCCCCAGAGGCGGAGGAGCACCCCAACCCACATGAGGCGTCGCCGGGAGATGACCGGCAGGACGGCCGTCAGGGTGTTCTCGGTGAAGAGCTGCTGGCGGGACAGGATGACGATCAGGAAGCCGACCGAATAGCCCATATCGGCGATGATATCGGCGCCGGGCCGGTCGCCCATGAAGGCGGCGAGCATCGCTTGCGACAGGACGGAGAAGCCGATGGATATGCCGGCCGCGAGACCGGACCACCACAAGGCGGTCCAGGAGCGGGCCAGCTCGCCCTCGCCTTCGGTACGGATAATCTCGTAGACCACCGCAGCACGGAGGCGCCGACGTTTCTGGACCGAGCGCGCCTCTTCGCGGCTCAAGCCTTCCTGCTGCTTCGGGCCTTCGTCGTTGCTTACGGGTTTTACCATCTTGTCTCGCTGCCTGCGCTTGCCGTAGCGGGCCCTAACGAATGAAGAGGGCCATGGTTCACATGGAAATCCGGGGCTCCGCCCGTGGTGCGCGAATAAGCGGGCGATCTTAGACGGATTCGGGTCCCAAGCCGCAAGGAAACCGTTTGGCGCCTATGCTGCCGGTAACATCGCGGGCGTCTCTACTCAACGTGTGGGATGGGAATTTCGATAATTTGGAGGAAAACCAAGAGTTCGTTCGAATCTGAGCGATGTTCTTGCGAGGAATCCGTAACTTCTGAGCTATAATAGCGTTGTTAACTGCTGGACGGGCGAGGAAACGGAGCAGGAGACCATGGCCAAACCTCAGACGGCCAAGCAAGGCACTCGTTCTAAAGCCGCCTCCAAGGAGAAGAGCACGGCGAACGCCAAGGCGCAGCCGAAACCGAGCACATTGTCGCGGAGCTCTGCCAAAGCCAAACCGACCGGTGCGTCCAAGGCGGGGAAAGCGGCAAGCGTGAAGAAGCCGGCGGCGAAAGCGGCCAAGGCGACGGCGCCCGCGACCAAGAAGCCGGCGTCGACCAAGAAGGCAACCACGCCAAAGAGGCCGGCTGCGAAGGCGGCGGTCAAAGCCAAGCCGGCAGCCAAAACGAAGCCGGCAGCCAAAACGAAGCCGGCAGCCAAAACGAAGCCGGCAGCCAAGACAGCGGCTTCTGGTAAAGCGGCGGCTGCAAAGCGGACGCCCGCCAAAAAGGCAGCGTCCACGTCAGCTTCATCCAAGAAAACGGCGCCATCCAAGACGGCCGCTTCAAAGAAAGCCGCTCTCAAGAAGACTGCGCCGAAGAAGGCCGCAGCCAAGACGGCGAGATCGCCCGTGAAGAAAAGCGGGCCGGTGAAAGCGGCCAAGACCGCGGCGAAAAAGACCCGGACCGCTAAGCCGGCTGCAAAGGGCGCGAAGCCCAGCGCCGAAGCGCCCAGCAAGGCTACGAAGGGCCCCAACCAAACGCGGGCGGCCAAGCCAGATGCGAAGCGCCGGACGGGTAGCGGTAGGACGGCTCCGGTGAAGGCGCCGCCCAAAACACCTGAAACCAATCCTTCGAAGCCGGCCTGGGCGACATTCGGCAGCAGCGGCGGCTACGATCGCGCCCCAGCCGCACCGATAACCCGTATCGTAGGGTCATCGACCCCGGCCCCCGGATCGCTGTCGCCGCCACGGCAAGAGAGCGGGGATGCGGCGGGAGACGCCGTGCGCGGCAAGGACGGGGATGCCTGGCGGAACGAGTGACGCCTAGACTTTGCGAGTGACGCCTAAACCTTCTCGGTGCCGTCGACGAGGCCGCCCAGGTCGAGCTGGCTGAGGGCTTCGAGCCAGTGGTCGGCGACGTGGGGGTGGTCGAGCAGATAATCGACGGTTGAGGATTCGCGGCGTTCCCGGGCCTGATCGACCAGATCGGACCATTCCGAAGGCTCGCCATCGCCGCGGCCGAGCCACATAAGCGCGATCAGCTCCGCCTGCTCCAGCTCGTTCAACCCCTCGATCTCCTCCACGATCTCTTCTCGGCGAAGATCTTCCGCATCGTCTTGAAATTCGTCGGGCGGCGTCTCGTCGTCGGTGGGGTTCGAGCCGACGTCGTCGACTTCATTTGCCTCTTCCACCATGATCGCACGGACCTTGAGGACGAGCGCTTTGACGTAATCGGGATCAATGGAAATTTCGGCCATGACGGAGCTTCCTAGCGGCGTTCCTGCTGCGAGATTTGGTTTTCGTGCGCTCGATTTTGCTCGTCACAACGCAGGGGCAACCAGGCCGTTCCAATCTCGCCGATCGGGTCGGGATCCAGACTCGTTATCCGTCGTAGGCGCGCCGGTCAGACGCCACGGAAAACGTTGCCCGCCAGCAGAATGAGATAGGCGAGCAGCAAGGTTTCAAACCGGTATTCGGCGATGAAGGGGATGTGGAACGGGGTGTAGGTCTCCAGAAGAACCAGGATGACCAACACGACCGAGATCAAAAAGATCGGATAGGTGGGTGGTGAAAGCCAGTAGCCGCGCGCCATGGATGTGCCCCTTTTGTTTTGCCGGTTCGAGCCTAATGGGCCGAATATGGGAAGGCGAGCCGATTGTGCGGCTCGGCCCACCATTCCCCACCGGCTCCTCGCGATCGTCGCGCGTGCAAAATCAACATGAAGGTTCGAATGACATGGCGTTCGCTTCCGCCCCTGCAGGTCTCTTCGCCTATATTCTGCCGATCCTGCTGCTGTTCTGCTCCAACATATTCATGACCTTCGCCTGGTACGGCCATTTGAAGTTCAAGGCCGTGCCTCTGGCGCTGGTCATCCTGGTGAGCTGGGGGATCGCCCTGGTCGAGTATTGCTTCGCGGTGCCGGCCAACCGGCTCGGCAGTGCGGTCTACTCGCCGGCGGAACTCAAGAGCATCCAGGAGGTGATCACGCTCATCGTGTTCGCGGGCTTCACCGCCTTCTACTTTCAGGAGCCTCTGAGCGTGATGCAGATTGTCGGGTTCGTGTTGATCGCGGCGGGAGCGGCCTTCGTGTTCCAGGGGTGACCGCTTTTCCGGGCGGAAGGCCCCAGCCGGTGCGAAGCCGGCCGAGGCCCAAGGCTTTACATCCCGGCCAGCAAATTGCCGAGCGCGAGGATGACGTAGGCGGCGATGGCCACCCAGAATGCGTTCGCCGTGATAAACGGAATGACGACGAAGAGGCCGACGACCGCGAGGATCGCAAGGATGAGCGAAATAAAGAAGATGATTTGCGTCGGTGCGCTAAGATGCATGTTGCCCTCCCTTAGTTGACGGTCGGAGGGTAATAGGTTTGTGTGAAATTTCGAAGCGGCGATCTCGCGTATAGGTTCAGGCCATTGCGGATCGTCAACCGCGGGGCTATTGGGGGAGGCTGGTGTGCGGCCGTTATTACGATTGGTGCTGGGGGTGGTGGCGCTTTTCGCAATTCTCGCCGCCGTCGCGGTAACCCTCCCGCAACAGGTCCACGTTGCGCGGAGCGTTGTCATCAACGCGCCAGAGGGCGCGATTTTTCCTTATCTGAACGATCTGCATAAAACGGCGGTCTGGCTGCCGTGGGCGCAACGCGACCGCGATCTTAGTGTCGGTTATTCCGGCGCGGAGAAGGGGGAGGGCGCGCATGTGGAATGGTATAGCGAAGAACCTTCCATCGGCGCCGGCAGCATGGATATCACCAAGAGCGAGGCGCCCCAGCGGGTCGACTACAATGTCGATTACGGGGGGCTGGAAGGCACGAGCTACCTGCTCGTCACGCCCTCAGGCTCGGGTAGCAAGGTCACCTGGGGCTTCGGCTACGAGCCGGGAAACAATCTCTTCAAGCGCTGGAAAGGGCTGATGCTCGACCGGCTGGTCGGCACGGATTATCAGGCCGGGCTGGCGGCGCTGAAACATATCGTGGAGCGAGAACGCGCGCCGGAAGATTCGGTGACGCCGACGCCGGCTGCTCCGCCGCCGGCAGCGCCGGCCGAAGCCGCGCCAGCGGAACAGGACGTCCCAAAGCAATAGGGCCGGATGGAGCGACTCGCCGTTGCTAGAGCTTCTGCTCTGACGGGGTGCCGTGTGCCTTGTCGTTCTTCACGGATTCGATGACAAGCCGGAAGGCGCCTGCGACGACGCCGTTGAGCGCCTTGCAGTCCGCATCGAGCGGCGCGGCCTGACCGAGCTTGGTCTTGTCCAACGTGGCATCGTCGGTGCCGGCAGCCGCCTCGCGAGCGGTGACCCGGTAGACATAAGAGAGCCCGTCCGGCGTCACCACGGTGATGCGATCGCCGACGGAGACGGTCTCGGGCTGCAGAAGCCGATTCGGGTCAGGCTGGAGATGGGGATCCTGCGCCGGGTCCAGCGCGGCGTGGCGGGTCTGGCTCCGGTCATCGTCCACCGTATCGCCGGCCTTGTCCGACAGGGCCGAGATGGCGGTTTCATCCGCGGCGGCATCTTCCAGGACCGCGCTCATACCGAGGCGGCGAATGGAACTGGCCGCCGGACTCTGGCCCGGGGCATGATCGAAATAGGAGAGCTGGTCGAAGCGGACGGGCTCTGAAACCGGTGCTCCCTCATGGAGGGCACCCTGAGTTCCAATCAACGCAAAACCGAAAAGTGCGGCGCAGCCGCCGGCGAGGCCGAGCCCTGCCAAAGCCGAGCCGAATTTGAAGAAGCTTTGCGTGGATTGCATCAATTGCTCCTCATTTCGTCGTCGATATCCGCATCTTGCACGAGAGAGACGGCGCGAAGATGGCGGCGCCATAAGAGGCGTGTGGCGATGCCAAGAGTCGAAAGAAGTATCACGATGAGAGCGAGCTGTCTTGATTCAACGCTGTTGGCGGCAGCGGCCTTCGGTTTGGTGTCCTTTGCCGTTGGCTGCAGGGCCCGCGCCTCGGAAATAGCTGCCCCGCTCTCGCCGACCAGAAGCTGCTCCACCTCGACCCGATGAGGTTGGGTCGCCGGTGCGATTTGCGGCTCCGATGCCTGGATTGCGACCGGGAAAAAGGCCGGAACGGCGACGATCACGGCAGCAGCAGCGGCTTGGATTATCGATTGGTTTTTCAACATTTTGCTTGGCCCCCAAAGCTCAAGTCGAACGGAAATCAACACAGCATTTGGGCGATGGGTGAGCAGGAATTTGACCGTCAGGCGGCGGCGGAGGTGATCGCCGAAGAAGCTTGAGAACTCGTCTCCGGAATCGATGCAAATCTCCGAAAGACTGCCGCGAGTTCTAACGGTGGTGGGGCGGGCGGGACTCGTGCATCCGAGCGTTGCGAGGCGGAACAAGGGGCACAGGCCAGCCGTTACGGTGGGGTGAAAACGGGGGACCGGGCGGCCCCCATCAAGAGCAACCGCCCACCCCAAAAAACGAGGAGAGGAAAGCCCCATGAAAACGCTTCATGACCTGTTCATGCATCAGCTCAAGGACGTGTACTACGCCGAGAAGCAGATTCTGAAAGCTCTGCCGGAGATGGCTAAGAAGGCCGATTCCGATAAGCTGCGGAAGGCTTTCGAGGATCATCTGGAGGAGACCAAGGGCCAGAAAGATCGTCTGGAAGAAGTCTTCAAGCTTCTGGATACGAAGCCTTCGGGCGAGACCTGCCCTGCGATCGACGGCATCATCAAGGAACACAAGGAGGTCGCTTCGGAAATCGAAGATGCCGACGCTCTCGATGCCGCGATGATCGCCAACGCCCAGGCCGTCGAGCATTACGAGATCACGCGCTACGGCACGCTGATCGCCTGGGCCGATCAGCTCGGGCTGCCTTCCGAGGTGGGGAGCCTCCTGAAGCAGACCCTGGACCAGGAATACAACGCTGACTCCAGCCTGAGCCAGCTGGCGGAGAGCAAGCTGAATAAAGAAGCGGCTTAAAAACCGCTTCGTTCGGCCCATATGCGACGCGCGGACATGGCTTTGTCCGCGCCGTTGGTTTATCTAAACGCCGTCAACGTTCTTTAGAGACAAGCTGGTTATCTCCGTCCGTCGATCCGCTGCTGGCGGATCGCGCGTCCTCGTTCAGAATATTTCGGCCGGCATCTCGGAACGCCAGAACTTGTGGCTTTAGATAGGGGCCGGGCAGGGGCTGAGCTCTGCCGGGCATGTGGTCTGATGGAATTACTCGCCGACGCTCTTGCACGGGTCAAACCCTCGCCGACCATGGCGATCACGGCCAAGGCTCGCGAGCTCAAGGCAGCGGGTGAAGACGTCATCGGTCTCGGCGCTGGCGAACCGGATTTCGATACGCCCGAAAACGTGAAGCGCGCGGCCATCGAAGCCATCAACAAGGGCGAGACGAAATACACCGCCGTCGACGGCATCCCCGAACTGAAGAAGGCGATCGCTGCGAAGTTCGAGCGCGACAACGGGCTGAGCTACGCAACCGACGAGATCACCGTGGCGTCGGGCGGCAAGCAGGTGCTCTACAACGCGCTGATCGCCACTCTCAACGCGGGAGACGAGGTGATCATCCCGGCGCCCTACTGGGTGAGCTATCCGGATATCGTGATGCTGGCCGGGGCGACCCCGGTGATCGTCGAGACCGAGCTTGAGAACAAATTCAAGCTGACGCCGGAGGCTCTGGAGAAGGCGATCACACCGAAGACGCGGTGGATCATCTTCAACTCGCCGTCCAATCCGACGGGTGCTGCCTACAGCAAGGACGACATCAAGGCGCTGACCGACGTCATCCTCAAGCACCCGGACGTCTGGGTTCTGTCGGACGATATCTACGAGCATCTCGTCTATGACGATTTCGAGTTCTTCACGCCGGCCCAGGTCGAGCCGAAGCTGAAGGATCGCACCCTGACCATGAACGGGGTATCGAAAGCCTACTCCATGACGGGATGGCGCATCGGCTTCGGCGGCGGTCCGAAGAGCTTGATCAAGGCCATGGCCACGCTCCAGTCTCAGTCGACGTCAAACCCCTGCTCGATCAGCCAGTGGGCTGCGGTCGAGGCTTTGAACGGACCGCAGGACTTCCTGAAGGACTGGGTCCGCTCGTTCCGGGAGCGGCGGGACCTTGTGGTCTCCATGCTGAACCAGTGCGCCGGACTCGAATGCCCCACGCCGGAGGGCGCATTTTACGTTTATCCATCCTGCGCAGGCGTGATCGGAAAGACGACCGAGGGCGGCAAGCTCATCGAGACCGACGAGGATTTCGTGAGCGCGCTCCTGGAAGAGCAGGGCGTCGCCGTGGTGCACGGCGCGGCGTTCGGACTTTCGCCGTTTTTCCGCATTTCCTATGCGACAGGTAAGGACGATCTCGAGGAGGCCTGCCGCCGCATTCAGCGATTTTGCGCTAACCTGCGCTAGACTTTGCGAAGCGGGCCGCGGCGCTCAAGGCGCCCAATGGGGCGTCCGATGCGCAACCCGTGCCGATTACATTTTTGAAGAGAGGCTCGTTCAATGAAACTCACAACTCCCAATCAGATCGCTGGCAAGGTCATGGAAATCCGCAAAGGCGCGGTGACGGCCATCGTCTATGTGGAGATCGCGGGCGAGCTCAATGTCGAGACCAGCGTCACCGTGGCATCGCTGGAGAAGCTCGGCCTCTATGAAGGCAAGGATGTCGTCCTGATCATCAATCCCGGCGACATCATCATCGGCTGCGAATAGCGCCGCCGAGACAAGACTCAGGGGCTCCCCATGGACCAGATCCCAGCCGGCCCCTCCAGCGAAGCGAAAAGCCTGACGCTAGGTGACGGGCGGCGGATGGGGTATGCCGAGTTCGGCGATCCGGACGGTCTGCCCGTGCTCGCTCTGCACGGCACGCCGGGCTCCCGGCTCACCTTCACGGTCACCGACGATGCGGCGCGGGCGCGGACCCTGCGCATCATCGCGCCGGACCGACCCGGGTACGGGATCTCGGATTTCAAGCGCTTCGAGAACGTCATGGATTGGGTGCCCGATCTGCGGGCGCTCGCCGATGCGCTCGAGCTGAAGGGCTTCGCCGTCATGGGAGTCTCCGGCGGTGGGCCCTATGCGGTGGCGGCGGCGGCCGGCATGCGCAAGCGCACGGCTTTCCTCGCCTTGGTGAGCCCCGTTGGGCCGATCGCTGCGATGGGCGGTGGCCTTCGCTTGAACGCTGCACATCGGCGGATTTTCCACGAGCTACCGGGGCGTCCCAGGATCTCCGCCGCGGTCTTCTGGTCCATGCGGAGCATGCTGCGGCTGGCGCCCAACCTGGCGTATCGGGGGCTGATGCGCCGGGCGGCCCCCAAGGACCGTCCGATCCTCGAACAGACGGACACGAGAACGAGCCTGCTCAGTGGACATCAGGAAGGGCTGCGCCGGGACGTGCGCGGCGCAGCGCAGGACGTCCGTCTTTTCGGCGCGCCCTGGGCGCTGGATTTCGAGAGCGTGATCGCGCCTGCAGTCTTGTGGCAGGGACTCGAGGACAGAAACGTACCGCCGACGGCGGCGGAGTATCTGGCCGATCAGCTTCCCAATTGCCGGCTCGATGTGATGCCCAGCGCCGGTCATTACTGGATCTTCGATCATATCGAAGAGGTGCTGGACGCCGTCGAGGCCTCGGTGAAGGCGGGCGCCGGGGTTGCGGAAGCGGGCGTGGATGACGACGTTTGAGACATGAGCACCGCCGGCTTCACCCATTGCGCCCTGCATGTCCGCGATCTCGATGAGTCCGTCGCGTTCTACGAGGATTATTGCGGGCTGAAATTCGTGCTGGAGCACGGCGAGGGGGACGGAAGGACGGTGTGGATGGCCGCTCCCGGCGCGGAAGACGATTTCGTGCTGGTGATGATGGGCGGCGGCGAGGTCCGGCATCCGGACAAGGGCGACATGACCCATTACGGCTTCGCGGTCTCGGCGCGTGAAGATATCGACGCAATCGCCGAGCGGGCCGAACGAGACGGCCGGCTTCATTGGGGGCCCAAGTCGTTCAAGCCACCGACCGGCTATCTCTGCGCGGTGACGGACCCGACCGGCTACGTCGTGGAGTTCAGCTACGGCCAGCCTCTGGGGCCGGGGGCGGAGTAGGTTACCCTCACCCCAACCTTCTCCCCCTGCGGAGAGGGCGATACGCCGCGATTCGGGAACCGAACTTCCCCAAACTCGGAGTCATCACCGGGCTTGTCCCGGTGATCCATGAACACCCACTCAAATTGAAAGAAAGACCACAGGGGTTATGGATGCCCGGCACAAGGCCGGGCATGACGCCGTGCGAGAGCGGCGCTACTCCGCCGCTTCGCTCACATGCTCGATGCCAGCGAGGAAGCGTTCTGCTTCCAGGGCGGCCATGCAGCCCATGCCGGCGGCGGTGACCGCCTGACGATAGGTCTCGTCGGTCACGTCGCCCGCGGCGAAGACACCCGGAATATTGGTCGCGGTCGAATCGGGCGCGGTCTCGATGTAGCCGGACGGGCGCATCTTGAGCTGACCTTCGAAGAGTTCCGTCGCCGGCTTGTGACCGATCGCGACGAAGACGCCATCGACAGGCTGGAGGATCGTCTCGTCGGTGATGACATTCTTCAGGCGCACGCCGGTCACGCCGCGGGGATCGTCCTCGCCCAGCACCTCGTCGAGCACAGTGTCCCACATCACATCGACATTCGGGTGATCGAACAGCCGCTGCTGGAGGATCTTCTCCGCACGCAGCTCGCCCCGGCGATGAACCAGGATCACCTGCTTGGCGAAATTGGTCAGGAACAGCGCTTCCTCGACGGCCGTGTTGCCGCCGCCGATCACCACAACGGTCTTGTCGCGGTAGAAGAACCCGTCGCAAGTCGCGCAAGCCGAGACGCCGAAGCCCTTGAAATGACTTTCGGACGGAAGGCCAAGCCAGCGCGCCTGGGCGCCGGTGGCGACGATCAGGGAATCGCAGGTGTATTCCTGGCCGCCGTCGCCGGTGAGGCGGAAGGGGCGCTGCTTGAGATCGACGGACGAGATGTGGTCGTTGATGATCTCGGTACCGACATGCTTGGCCTGCTCCTCCATCTGTTCCATGAGCCACGGGCCCTGGATCACGTCGCGAAGCCGGGATAGTTTTCGACATCGGTGGTGATGGTCATCTGGCCACCAGGCTGGATGCCCTGGATGAGCAGGGGCTGCAGCATGGCGCGGGAGGCGTAGATGGCGGCGGTATAACCGGCCGGGCCCGACCCGATGATGATCACCTTGGCGTGGCGAGCGCTCATGAAATGCCTTTCGGTAGCTTTGCGTCTATGGCGCTTGGGATTGGAGCAAACAGGTAATTGCCAAGCGGCGCGGGCGCAAGAGCCTGGCTCGGTTGTCCTCAGGGGTCCGAGGCGGCGCTCCCCGGCTCTATGTTCAATGCGTTTCGGATGGCATCGGCGACCTTGTCGGTATCTCGGACCGGCGGGTAGGTCCAGGTCTCCAGCTTCCCCTCGAACAGCCGCGTTATGCCGTCTTCACGCATCTTGAGATGAAACCGGCCGAGTCGCTTCGACCTGCCGGGCAGGGGCTCCACATAGACCGGCTTTCCGGTGCCGGTGGCCTCGGTGACCATGTTGACGGAATCTTCGGTGACGACGATAGCGTCGGCGGAGGCGAGGAAGGCGAGATAGGGGTTTTCGCCCTCTCCTCCGTAGATGAAGGCGGGGATCTGATCGATCTCGTCCTTCAGCGCGGCGAAGGTCTCGGGCGGCGTGCGGTAGGACGGCGTCACGAGAAGCGAGCCACCGAACTCCTTGGCGAGACCCGATAGCTTCCGGCCCAGAGCCTGGCCGGATTTGGCGGGAAAGTCGAAGGCGCGGCTCTTGCCGCCGAGCAGCACGGCGATGCGCGGACGGGGCAGGAGATCGAGCCGGTCCTTGAAGCGTTCCGCGGCAGCGGCGAGCTTTTCGTCCGTGACGGCGTGGAGCGAGCCGTGAGTCGGGATGACGTTCCGGCCCGTCACGCCGTCATGTTCGGGAATCGCGACCAAGTCGAAGAGGCGCAAGGGCAGCTTTGGATCGTGGATATGAACGGCGAAGGTCTCGCCGCGAGAGGCGCGCTTGACCGCAAGGGCGACCGGCGCGCTGCGTTTGCCCACGGAGATAACAAGGCGCGGCCAGGCGCCGCTCAATGCCGGGTTCAATTCGGTCTCGCGCAGCAACAGCGGCGCTGGGACGAAGCGCTGGAGGGCAGGCGGCAGCGGCAGGCGAATTCTGTGAAGCTCGTGCAGCCGATAGGGCAGGCCAACGGCTTCGGCCAGGGCGAGACCTTGGGCACGGGTGCCGGCGGCGCCATCGGAAATCACCCATGTTTGAGGCGCGGCTCCATCGGTCATGTCGGAGGCGAAATTTCCGGAATGGTTCATCGACGGCTGCTTTTCGTTTATTATCGTATCGAGACCGATTATTTCGCTTTGCTGATCCGCACCCTCAACCCTACCGGCTTCTAGCTTGGGTGGCAGGGCCTTTTCCAGGGAGTTCTCCGCGTCATATGCGTGCTGCACGCCTCGATCACACAGATTGGAGGATCCTCCAGGTTCTCCAGGAAGACGGCCGGATCACCAATATCGAGCTCGCCCGCAAGGTGGGTATCACCGCCCCGCCGTGCCTGCGCCGGGTCCGGGCGCTGGAGGAGGCCGGCATCATCGAGCGTTATATGGCGGTGCTTGACGGCCGCAAGCTCGGCTTCGATGTCACGGCGTTCGCCATGGTGAAGCTGCACAGCCAGGCCGAAGCCGATCTCATCGCTTTTGAAGAGCGGGCTCTTCAGTCGCCCATCGTGCAGGAATGCTCGATGCTCTCGGGCGAGATCGATTTTCTGCTGCGCTGCGTGGCGCCGGATCTGACGCGCTTCCAATCCTTCATCATCCATGACCTGACGGCCGCGCCGAACGTGGAGAGCGTCAAAACCTCCCTGGTGATCCGTACGGCGAAGGAAGCTGCGGGCCTGCCGCTGGCGCTCGCCGCCGAAGACGCTTGAGGCGAGGCGCCGGCCTTAGATTCCCACATTGGAATAGACGGCGAGATTCCGGAACGCCTCGGCGCTGGATTCGGCGAGGTCGGGACCCACGGGCTTGGGTCCGTTCATGGCGCGAATGGCGCCGTCCTTCGCGCCGGAGATCATGTTGTCGGTTATGAGTGCGAAGCCCGCCTCGCCGTCGGCGGAAACGCCGATGCCGATATGGCAATTGCGGATGAGGTTGCCGGTGGCGGAGATGTCGCGGAGATATTTGTACCAGCCGAGGAAGAGGCCGTAGCCGGGCGCACGCTCGATCACGTTGCCCGATATGGCGCAGTCGGCTTCCGCGGCGATGCCGATGCCGCCGGAGCTCTTGTCCTTCCGGAAGAAGAGGTTGCGGATCAGGTTGCCCTGAACGGTGGCGAGGTGGCCGCCCTCGTTAAAGTTGGTCACCGAGATGCCGGTGGCTGCGGTGTCGATGACGTTGTTGGCGATCACGGCGCCGTCGAAAGAGAACTCGACGAAGATGGCCGTCTCGCCGAGGCGCGAGCAGGAATTGCCGACGATCTGGCAGTTCCTGCCCGAGTTGTCACGCACCGCGGAATAGGCGCAGTCGGCAATCCTGTTGTTGCTGACGACCACAGCGCCGGCTCGGAAGACATTGATGCCATTGCCGTATTGGCCGCTTCCGCCGCTTTTCGCCTCGATGCGCTGGATGCGGTTGGCGTGAACCAGGGTGCCGTCGTCCCCCGGCTCCGACCGCCAGACCTGGATGCCGTTATCACCGCAATCGCGAATCGTGTTGTGGGCGATCTCCAGCCCCGTGGCGTCGTTGGAGAAGAGAGCGGTCTTGGCGATTTTGCCGATCTCGCAATAAGTCACGCGGCCCGCGCAGCCCTGGAGGGCGACGCCGTTCTCGCTGCTGTTGAAGATCCGGCAATTGGCGATCTCCAGATGGCGGGTCTGGTTGGCCTGGAGAAGCGCCGCATCTTCCGGCAGGGGCTGGTCGCCGCCGTCGAGGATCAGCCCTTCGAGGGAGACGCCGTCTGCGCCGTCGGCCTTCACGATGAAATCGGCATTCGAGAGCTTCAGAACCGTGCGGCCAGGAACGCCCCGGATCGCGACGCCCGAGGGGAGGTCAAGGCCGCCCACGGCATAGGTGCCGGCCGGAAGCATCAGGACGGTCCCGCTGGAAGCGGCATTCTGGATGGCGATCTGGAGGGTGGCGCTTTGGTCGAGCTCGCCACCCGCCGGCACGATGTCGAA
Organism: Methyloligella halotolerans; assembly: GCF_001708935.1. Lineage (GTDB taxonomy): Bacteria > Pseudomonadota > Alphaproteobacteria > Rhizobiales > Methyloligellaceae > Methyloligella > Methyloligella halotolerans. The sequence continues at coordinate 108,334 of NZ_MASI01000005.1, read as the reverse complement.
GCTGCTTTGGGCCGGCGCGGCATCGGCGGTGTCGGCCGCGCGGGCGCTGCCCGCGCCGGCGCTCAAGGCAAGGCCTGCGCCGAAGCTTCCGAGCATCAGGTCGCGGCGGTCGATCGGCATGGTCCTGTCCTTCTAGGCGGCGTGGCTCGCTGGGACCGCATGATGTGCGGCGAGGCGGGGTGCTTGGAGGATATCGCTCAGGATCGCTGCCGCACCGCGCGCAATTTCAGCCGGTTCAAGATAGCCGCCATCTCCGCGCGCGGGCGGAATATGAACGAACAGCACTAATGGCGGATGGCTGCGGACCGGAGACTGTTTGGCGGCCCAGTCGAGGGAAAGATAGTAGAGGTAGTTGCAGAGATAGCGGCCCGCGCTCAACGATGGCAGGGCCGGTATGCCAGCCAAGCGCAAGCCCCTCGCGAGATGGGCTGTGGACAGGGGCGTATCCAGACGCGGCGTGCCGCCGGGGAGGATCGCGGGGCTTGGGGGGAGGATGTTCGCGGCATCTTCCAGCCGGCTCGCCTGATTATAAGCCGAGCGCTCGATGCGAATGGCGTTGGCCCCGCGGCAGAGACCGAAATGGATGACGATATCGGGCCGGATGGCGTCGAGGAGCGCCGGCGCTTCATACCGCACGGTGTTCCACTCCGTGGAGAGGATGCGTTTGTGCAGGGTGATGCCGAGAGTATCCCTGAAGGCATCCGCCAAATCCTCGACCAGCGCCATGGACGGATTTTTAGGCACGCCTGGAAACGGTCCGAAACCGGTCAGCAACACCGATCTCTGTTCGGGGTTTTGCACCATCGGCGGAGGATATGCCAAAGGCGCGGGAGGATAGAAGGGGTTTCGGGGCCGGGTCAGGCGTCGGGCTGGTCGCCGGCAGCGGCCAGGCGGCTCAGTTCGGCCGCGGCGGAGACGGCGCTCAGCTCACCCGAGCGCACTTTGTCTTCCATCTCACTCCACTGGCGGGCGGCTTTCCGACCGCCCTTGAAGGCCGCCAGGAGGCGCTGCTCGAAAAGCTCGCGCATCCAGGTGACGGCCTGCTCGCCGCGGCGCCTGGCGAGCTCGCCGGATTCCTTCAGCTTGGCGTGCCGCTCCTGGATCTTCTCCCAGAGCTGGTCGAGACCCTTGTTCTCCTGGGCCGAGAGGGTGAGCACAGACGGGGACCAGCCGGGATTGCCAGCGGCCAGGATGTGCAGGCCGGCGCGATATTCGGACGCTGCCTTTTCGGCATGCTCGACATTGGAGCCATCGGCCTTGTTGACGGCAATGATGTCGGCAAGCTCAAGCAGGCCGCGCTTGATGCCTTGCAGCTCGTCGCCGGCGCCGGGGATCGCCACCACGGTGAAGACATCGACCATATTGGAGACGGTGGTCTCCGACTGGCCAACGCCGACGGTCTCCACGATCACGACATCGAACCCGGCGGCCTCCGCCACGGCCATGGTCTCGCGGGTGGTCTTGGTCACGCCGCCCAGGCTGCCGCCAGTCGGCGAGGGGCGGATATAGGCGTTCTCCTCGGAGGCGAGCCGGCCCATGCGGGTCTTGTCGCCAAGGATGGATCCTCCGCTGCGTGTCGAGGTGGGGTCGACGGCGAGGACAGCGACCTTGTGGCCGGCCTCGATGAGGTTCACGCCGAACTGGTCGATGAGGGTGGATTTGCCGGCGCCCGGAACGCCCGAGATACCGATGCGGAAGGCACGGCCCGTCTTCGGCAGAAGCTTTTCGAGAAGCTCCTGGGCGCGGAGCTGATCTTCCGGCTTGACGCTCTCGATGAGGGTGATGGCGCGGGCGAGTCCGACGCGATCGCCACTCGTGACCTTCTCGGCGAGTTCGTCGACGGTGAGGGCCGGCTTCTTCTTTTGGGCAGTCACCACTCTATTCGGCAGCCTGCTGAGACCCGGCTTCGCCGTCCTTGAGCTTGGCGACGAGATCCATGGCGGCTTCGGCGATGGGCGTGCCGGGACCGAAGATGGCCTTGGCGCCCGCCGCGTAGAGCTCGTCGTAATCCTGGGGCGGGATGACGCCACCGACGACGATCATGATGTCCTCCCGGCCTTGCTCCTCAAGCGCCTCGCGGAGGGCAGGCACCAGGGTGAGGTGACCGGCGGTGAGGGAAGAGACGCCGATGATGTGGACGTCGTTCTCCACCGCCTGGCGGGCAGCCTCGTCCGGGGTCTGGAAAAGCGGTCCGATATCCACGTCGAAGCCGAGATCGGCGAAAGCGGATGCGATGACCTTCTGACCGCGGTCATGGCCGTCCTGACCCATCTTGGCGACGAGGATGCGCGGCCGGCGGCCCTGCTCGGCCTCGAACTCTTCCATCAGCTCCGCGAGCCTCTCGGCGTTTCCATCCATGGCGCCAACCTCAGCCTTGTAGACGCCGGTCACGGCGGTGATCTCCGCACGGTGACGGCCATAGACCTTCTCAAGCGCCTCAGAGATCTCGCCGACCGTCGCCATGGCGCGGGCGGCCTCGACTGCGCCTTCCAGAAGATTGCCCTTGCCAGTTTCGGCGTATTTCGTGAGCTGGTCGAGGGCGGATTGCACCTTCTCCTCATCGCGTTCTTCGCGCAGGCGCTTCAGCTTCTCGAGCTGCTGCTCGCGCACCGAGCGGTTGTCGATCTTGAGAAGACGGATGTCCTCCTCGCGAGAGGGTTTGTACTTGTTGACGCCGACGATGGTCTGACGGCGGGAATCGATGCGACCCTGGGTGGCGGTCGCGGCCTGCTCGATGCGTCGCTTCGGAAGGCCGGCCTCGATGGCCTTGGCCATGCCGCCCATCTCCTCGATCTCCTCGATATGGGCCATGGCCTTGGCCGCGAGATCGTGGGTGAGGCGCTCGACATAGTAGCTGCCGCCCCAGGGATCGATTGTGCTGATCGTGCCGGATTCCTGCTGCAGCATCAGCTGGGTATTGCGGGCAATGCGGGCGGAGAAGTCCGTCGGCAGCGCCAGCGCCTCGTCCAGGCCGTTGGTGTGCAGCGACTGCGTATGGCCTTGCGTGGCCGCCATGGCCTCGATGCAGGTGCGGATGACGTTGTTGTAGACGTCCTGGGCCGCGAGGCTCCAGCCGGAGGTCTGGGAGTGGGTGCGCAGAGCCAAGGACTTCTCGTTCTTCGGATTGAACTGGCTCATGAGCTTCGCCCAGAGGATGCGGCCTGCGCGCATCTTGGCGATCTCCATGAAGTAGTTCATGCCGATGGCCCAGAAGAAGGAGAGGCGCGGCGCGAAGGCGTCGACGTCCAACCCCGTCTCGATGCCGGTGCGAACATATTCGATGCCGTCGGCGAGGGTGTAGCCGAGCTCCAGGTCGGCCGTCGCGCCGGCTTCCTGCATGTGATAGCCGGAGATCGAGATGGAGTTGAATTTCGGCATGTTCTGGCTGGTGTAGGCGAAGATGTCAGCCACGATGCGCATGCTGGGTCCGGGCGGGTAGATATAGGTGTTCCGGACCATGAACTCCTTCAGGATGTCGTTCTGGATGGTGCCCGACAGCTTCTCGTGGGGCACGCCCTGCTCCTCGCCGGCGACGATGAACAAGGCGAGGACGGGGAGCACCGCGCCGTTCATGGTCATGGAGACGGAGACTTGATCCAGCGGGATGCGGTCGAACAGGACGCGCATGTCGTAGATGGAATCGATGGCGACGCCCGCCATGCCGACATCGCCGGGGACGCGGGGGTGATCGGAATCGTAGCCGCGATGGGTGGCGAGATCGAAGGCCACGGAGACGCCCTGCTGGCCGCCGGCGAGGTTGCGCCGATAGAAGGCGTTGGACTCTTCAGCGGTCGAGTAGCCGGCATATTGGCGGACCGTCCAGGGGCGCTGGACATACATGGTCGGGTAGGGACCCCGTAGGTACGGCTTGATGCCCGGATAGGTCTGCAGGAAGTCGAGGCCGTCGCGCGCCTCGTCGGTATAGACGGGGGCGACGTCGATGCCCTCCGGCGTGGCCCAGGCTTCGGTGGATTGCGCGCTGGCGCCATGGCCGGCGTCGGCAAACTCGATCTCGGTGAAATTCGGGATCCCGGTCATCTCAAATCAACTCCCGACGCTCAGTTTCTGTTGCGCGTCCTGCAGCACGGCAAGCGTATCACATCCCATGAAGATGAAGTCGTCGACGCCGGCGGATTGCATCTCGTCGCGGCCTTCCTTGGGCTTGCCGGCGAGATAGATGAAGGATGCGCCGGCGTCCTTCAGGGCCTTCGCTGCTTCGGCCGCCTTCTCCGCGTAGACCTTGTCGGATGAGCAGAGGCAGATCAGCTTCAGGCCCGAGTCCTTAAAGTCCTTCACGGTGTCTTCGATGGTGAAGGTCTGGGGTTCGCCGCTTTCCGTCGTGATCGGCTTCTCCGGCAGGATCGGGGCGATGCCGCCGGCGGAGAAGAAGGAGCGGGCGAAGGTGACGCGGGCCACGAAATCGGCGGGCTTGCCGATGGTCGCCAGGAAGATCGCCGGGCGCTTGCCGGTTGTCTCGAGAGCTTCGTCGGAGGCGTCGCGGAGTGCTTCGTAAGGCTCGGCGAGGCGATACCGGACGAGCGGGTCGATGTCCGGGTTCGAAACCGGCTTCATCGGGCGCGCCGGGTCGACCTCAACCTTGTCTTCATCGAGATCCGGGAAGTCGCTGGTGCCGATCATCGCCTCCTTGCGCTTGGCGACGTTCTGGTCGCGCTCGGCGCGAGTGGCGGCGACGTGCTTCTGGACGATGCCGGCTTTCAGCGCCTCATAAGCACCGCCCGACTTGTCGATCTCCTGGAAGAGCGCCCAAGCGGAGCGGCAAAGATCGTCGGTGAAGGCTTCCAGGGCGCCCGACCCGGCGGACGGATCGGAGACCTGATGGAGATTGGATTCCTCGGTCAGGATGAGCTGGGTGTTACGCGCGACGCGGCGGGCGTGATCGCGCGGATTTCCGAGGGCTGCGGTGTAGGGCAGGACCGAAATGGTGTCGGCGCCGCCGATGGCCGCGCCCGCGCAGGCGATGGTTGTGCGAACGATGTTTCCGTAGGGATCGCGTTTGGTCATCATGCGCCAGGCGGTTTCCGCCGTCACATGCACCGGCTCGGGATCGAGGCCGCAGGCTTCTTCGATTCGTGCCCAAAGCCGCCGGACGGCGCGGAATTTCGCGATAGTCAGGAACTGGTTCTGATCCGCGGCGAGGCGGAAGAAGATCATCTTTCGCGCTTCGTCCAGAGACAGGCCGGCCTCTTCCAGGGCGCGGAGATAGGCGACGGCGACGCTGAGGGCGAAGGCAAGCTCCTGGCCTTCGGAACCACCGGCCGCATGAACGGGGCGCCCGTCGGCAACGGCGAAGGGCCCTTTGAAGCCCTTCTCGGCAAGAAATTTGATCTTGCCGGCAAAGTGTGGAGCCAGATCACTCCAAGAACCGGGCATCGCGCCGTGAACGCTAAGCGCCCCCAACGGGTCGAAGCCGAAGCGTATGTCCACGGTTTCGGGCTTCATCTCCGAGGCCGAGACCATATCGGCGATGATATCGGCGGCATCCTTCGCGGACGGCGACAGATCGAGCTCGAGCGCAACGCCCTTGTCCAACAGAACGTCCTTGAGAGCCGCTTCAAGCGCGGCTTTGTCGGCCTTCAGGGCGTAGCCGTAATCGCCGACCGAACCTTGGAAGACGAGCTGCAGCCCGGGGGCGCCATTGAACAGGTCGTCCATGACCTGCTTATTGGCGGCTTCCGCATCGGGCAGGTCGATGCGCTGCATGACGCCCCAAGGGCTGCGCGGATGCCGGCCCGCGATCGGCTCCTTGCCCTGCGCGGGCTGATAGAGCGGCTCGATGAGGTTGCCGTCATAAGTCCGCGTCTGCAGCTTCTCGAAGGGCATGCCCTTCAGAAATTTTTCGACCAGCGCCAGCCATTCGGCCTCGGTCGTTTCCGGAAAATCGCCCGCCAAGCTCAGTTCAGCCATTGTCACCAGGGTGTTATCTCAATCCGCGAGCGGTCCTCCTAGCATGAAGGCGAAGCGGCAACAAAGCGGAGAAAGGCTTGGCTGGTCGATGTTATATATCGGCGCTTATTAAAAGGGAGGGATCGCTGTGGCGGAAGATGAATTCACGGTGTTAGACCCAGCCAATATTTCTGTCCACGAGGCTGCAAACGCCGGTGTTAAGAACATCGAAGAGATCCAGATAATGGGCCCTACGCACGATGCGGAGGGGAAGAAGGCTTTGATTATCCGGTTCAACAACGGTGGCTATTTCGAACTGTCTTATTCGCCTGAAGGGAAAGCGGTTTCATACCAATTTGCAGGAGTGCGGTTCGAACGTCTCGGTCAAGAGTTGTTCATTTCCGCCGCCGACCAAGAATTTTAGAAGCTGACGTGTGATCGCTTCACTAGCTTATTAATACATTTGGGAGGGAGCCTTATTGCTGAGCATCGGGGGAAAACATGCCGGAAGAGCTTAAGGATCAGACGCTGCCGGAGGCATCGGTCTATATCGGCCAGAGCGTGAAGCCGGAGTTCATCTATCTCAGGCTGGCGAACCGGCATGGGTTGATCACCGGCGCGACGGGTACGGGTAAGACGGTCACGCTGCAGGATCTGGCGGAAGGATTTTCGTCAGCAGGCGTGCCGGTCTTCTGTGCCGACGTGAAGGGCGACCTCTCGGGCATCGCCATGAAGGGCGAGCCGAAGAAGGGCTTCGAGAAGCGGGCGGAGGAGATCGGCTACGATCTCGACTACGAAGCCTTTCCGGCCGTGTTCTGGGACCTCTTCCAGGAGCAGGGGGTGCCCATCCGCTCCACGATCACCGAGCTTGGGCCGCTTCTGCTGTCGCGGCTGATGGATCTGAGCGACGCCCAGGAGGGCGTGCTGAACATCGCCTTCCGGATCGCCGACGACGAAGGGCTGCCGCTTCTCAATCTTGCTGATCTGCGGGATCTGCTCGCCGACCTCGGCAATCGCGGGGCGGAGATCAAGACGAGCTACGGCAATGTCTCTAAAGCCTCGATCGGCGCCATCCAACGGAGCCTGCTCGTTCTGGAGCAGCAGGGTGCGGAGAATTTCTTCGGCGAGCCGGCGCTGGAGGTCGGCGATCTGATGCGGACCGATAGCGAGGGGCGGGGCTACGTCAACGTGCTTGCGGCCGACAAGCTGATGCAGAGCCCGAGGCTCTACGGCACGTTCCTACTTTTCCTGCTGTCCGAGCTGTTCGAGGAGCTGCCGGAGGTTGGCGATCCCGACAAGCCGAAGCTCGTGTTCTTCTTCGACGAGGCGCATCTCCTGTTCGACGACGCGCCGAAGGCTCTGCTGGACAAGGTGGAGCAGGTGGTCCGGCTGATCCGCTCCAAGGGCGTCGGCGTCTATTTCGTGACCCAGAACCCGCTGGACGTACCGGACACGGTCTCAAGCCAACTCGGCAACCGGGCGCAGCATGCACTCCGGGCCTATACGCCGCGGGAACAAAAGGCGGTGAAGGCGGCGGCCTCGACCTTCCGGCCCAATCCGGATTTCGACACGGAAAAGGCGATCACCCAGCTCGGCGTGGGCGAGGCGCTGGTCTCGACACTGGACGAGAAGGGGCAGCCCACGATGGTGGAGCGGACGCTGGTGCGGCCGCCGCGATCCCGCGTCGGGCCGGTCACGCCGAAGGAGCGGACGGACATCATCGCCGAAAGCCCGATGATGGAGAAATACGAGAAGACGGTCGATCGCCGTTCTGCTTCGGAGATCCTGGCAGAGCGCATGGAGGAACGTCCGTCCACCAAGGAAGACGCGGCCAAGAACAGCAAGGGCCGCGGAAGCGACGAGTCGAAGGCGGAGCCTGCGGAGAATAAGGACGACGAGCCAGGCGTGCTGCTTGGCTGGGCCTACTGGCTGTTCGGTCTGGATCGGAAGGGCAAGCGATTGACGGGCTGGCAGAAGTCCGTTCGCGGCTTCGCGAGGGACACGGTGGTGGATGCCGGCGAAGCGGTGGGACGCAGCGTCGGCGGCACATCGGGAGCCCAACTCGGCCGTTCGGTTGCACGGGGGCTGATGGGGAATCTCCTGCGCTAGCTGGAGAGTCTTTCCCCCACCCGCTCTATCCCCGTTACCCCGACTCTCTTCCCAGAAGGGAAAGAGGTCTTCCGTCGCAACCCATCCGCCAAGCGAAAAGGGCGGCTCGATGAGCCGCCCTTTGAGACACGTTACGCGATACGTGCGACGCAAGCCTTAAGCCTTCTCAAGCATCTCCTCGACATGTTCCCAGTTCACGAGATTGTCGAAGAAGGCCTCGAGGTATTTCGGGCGGGCGTTGCGATAGTCGATGTAATAGGAGTGCTCCCACACATCGACACCGAGGATTGGCCAAGCGCCCTGGATCAGCGGGTTCTCGCCGTTGGGCGACTTCATGACCTGAAGCTTGCCATCCTTGACGGCGAGCCAGGCCCAGCCGGAGCCGAACTGTGCGCCGCCGGCGGCGATGAAGTCTTCGCGCATCTTGTCGAAGCCGCCGAGATCGGAATCGATCATGCCCTGGAGCTTGCCCGGCACCTTGGTGCCGCCGCCGCCCTTCTTCATCCACGGCCAGAAATGGGTGTGGTTGAAGTGCTGACCGGCGTTGTTGAACACCTTGTCGTCCTTGCCGTAGCTCTCCTTCACGATCTGCTCCAGCTCCATATTCTCGTATGGGGTGCCTTTGATGAGATCGTTGAGGGTGTCGACGTATTTCTGGTGATGCTTGTCGTGATGGTATTCGAGGGTTTCAGCCGACATATAGGGCTGAAGGGCGTCGTATGCGTATGGAAGATCGGGAAGTGTAAAAGACACGATTGTTTCTCCAGCAGCTAAACGATTGAGGGGAGTAACTCCCCGCTGTTAAAGGAGGGAAAAGCGTGGGCACGCTAAAGGTTCCAAGATAGCGGCACAAGCGACCGTTCCGGGCAATGGCACGGCACCTTATTCCCCGATCGAGCGTTACGCCCCAGCTGCAAAAATGGGGAAAGCCATGCTCCAGCCCGTATCGACCCAGCCATATAGCTATCGTTTGGACCCCGCCGTGCCGTCATTTCCCGAAGATCGGCCGATTCTGATCTTCGATGGAAAATGCGTGCTCTGCTCGCGTTTCGCGCAGTTCGTCATCCGGCACGACCCCCACAAGCAATTCCGATTTCTGGCGGCGCAGACGGCGCTCGGCCAGGCGCTTTACCGTCATTTCGGCCTCAATACGCGCAACTATGAAAGCAACATCCTCCTCGACGAGGGCCGCGCCTATCTGAAATGGCAAAGTGCGATGCGCGTGGGATGGCGCCTCGGCTTTCCCTGGTCGGGCCTGGCGGGTGCAGGACGCCTGGTGCCGAGCGCGATCGGCGACCGGCTCTACGATGTGGTGGCTGAGAATCGCATTCGCCTGTTCGGCGGGCGGGAACAGTGCTACCTGCCGGATCCTTCGGAGCAGGATCGCTTCCTGGCGTGACCGTGGCTTGAAAGGGGGGTGGGGACGGAACCCCTGAGCTCCGCCCCCGTGCCGAGGAAGGTTGCTAACCATGCCAGTGCAGGGCTGACGGTTGGAGAATGGCAAATCGCACCTGAACCCAGCATGAACCGACGCTGCAGGGTTGGTTCATGTGGGAAGAGAGGGGTGGGGAGCTAGAATATTAAGACCGTCATGCCCGGCCTTGTGCCGGGTATCCATAACCCCTGCAGGTATTCATTCAACGAGCGTTGGTGTTCATGGATCACCGGGACAAGGCCGGTGATGACTCAAGAGCAGGTTACGAGCGCGGAAGCGCGCCGGCCGCTACTTCACAAGGGCCTGGATCTCTTTGAACTCAGGCGAGCCCGCTTTGCCGACCCATTCGAACAGGACCATCTCCGCGTTCACGACGGAGACGTCGGCGTGGAGCATCCGGCCCATGGCGAGCCGGCGGCTCTCGTCGAGGCGCGAGCCGATGGCGTCGGCCGCCACGAAGGTCTCGAAGCCCTGGGCGGCGAGGTCGAGAGCGGTCTGCAGCACGCAGATATGGGCTTCAATACCGGCGACGACGACCTGGGGCCGCCCCTTGCGCCGGAGCTCTTCGAGCCGGTGGCGGATCGCGGCGTTGCGGAAGCAGGAGAACTCGACCTTCTCCATGACGGTCGCGCTGTTGCCGAGGGTCTGACGAAGGGGCTCCGCGGTGGGACCCAATCCTTTCGGGTACTGCTCGGAGACCGTGATGGGGAGATCGAGGGCCTGGGCACCGCGCACCAGACGCTCGCAGGCTTTCGTGACGTCGTCAGCGTCCGACATAGCGGGGAGCAGGCGCTCCTGCATGTCGACGATCAGAAGCTGCGATCTCTCCTTGTCCATGAGCATGGATGCGGTCCTCTCGTCTCAGTCTCTCGGTACGGGCGGCGTGTCGGCCTTGCCGGCGATCAGCAAGGCGAAGGCGTAGGACAGGGCGACCTCCTTCAGCCGGTCGAAGCGGCCGGAAGCGCCGCCATGGCCCGCCTCCATATTGGTGCGCAGCAGAAGCAGGTTGTCGTCGGTCTTGTGGCTGCGCAGGCGGGCAACCCATTTGGCGGGCTCCCAATAGGTGACGCGGGGGTCGGCGAGGCCGGCCAGGGCCAGGATGTGCGGATAGCTTGCGCCGTGACGTTGTCGTAGGGCGAATAGGCCGCGATGGCGCGATAGGCCTCCGCGTCCTGGATCGGATTGCCCCATTCCAGCCATTCCGGCGGGGTGAGCGGCAGGGTCTCGTCGAGCATGGTGTTCAGCACGTCGACAAAGGGGACCTCGGCGATGATGCCGAGGAACAGATCCGGCGCCATGTTGGCAATCGCGCCCATGAGCATGCCGCCGGCGCTGCCGCCATGGGCGACGATGCGGCCGCGGGACGTGAAGTTCTGCTCGGCGAGATATTCGCCGGCCGCGATGAAGTCGGTGAAGGTGTTCACCTTCTTCGCCCGCTTGCCCTCCTTGTACCAGCGATAGCCCTTGTCCTTGCCGCCGCGGATATGGGCGATGGCGTAGACGAAGCCGCGATCCACCAGGCTGAGCGCGGTGATGGAGAAATGGGACGGCATGGAGATGCCGTAGGCACCGTAGCCGTAGAGCAGGAGCGGCGCGGTCCCATCGATGGGCGTATCCTTGTGATGGAGGATCGAGATGGGGACCATCTCGCCGTCGGGCGCCGGAGCAAGAATGCGGCGGGAGACATAGTTCTCCGGCTTGTGGCCGCTCGGGACCTCCTGGGTCTTCCGCAAGGTCCGCTCGCGGGTCTCCATATCGTAGTCGAACACCTGAGACGGCGTCGTCATGGAGGCATAGGTGAAGCGGAGGGTGTGGGTGTCGTATTCGTAGCCCGGCGCGATGCCGAGAGCGTAGGCCTCCTCCGGAAACTCGATGGCGTGCTCTTCGCCATCGGAGAAACGGCGAATGACGATGCGAGGCAGGCCGTCCTCGCGCTCCAGGCGGACGAGGTGGTCCTTGAATGCGACGATGTCCAGGATGAGCCGGCCAGGACGATGGGGTTCGATCTCCCGCCAATGTTCCATGCCGGGGCTGCCGACCGGCGCTTCGACGATACGATAATCTTCCGCGCCGCCGGAATTGGTGAGGATGATGAGACGATCGCCATGATGCTCGACGGAGTAGTCGTGCTCGGGCGCGCGGCGCGCGACAAGGCGGGGTTCGGGGGCCGCCTCGGTCATATCGAGGAGGCTGACCTCCGACGTCTCGTGGTCATGGGTGGAGAGGGTGAGGAAGCGGCGGCTCTGGGTCTGGCCGAGGCTAGGAAGAACGCGGGGTCGTGCTGCTCGAACACGACGGCATCGGCATCTTCCTGATCCAAAGTATGCCGGCGGATCTCGCGCGGACGGTGCTCCTCGTCGACCCAGACGTAGTAGAGAGCGTCGCTGTCAGCGCCCCAGCTCATGCCGCCATTGCTGTCGGGAATCGTCTCGCCGACCTGATCGCCGGTCTCGGCCTCGACGATCTTGATGTCGAAGAACTCCGAGCCCTTGGTGTCGGCGGCATATGCGATCAGGGAGTGATCGGGGCTGTGATCCACGCCCCCGATATTGAAATAGGCGTGCTCGGAGGCGAGGGCGTTGCCGTCGAGCAGGATGCGCTCCTCGCCGAGGCTCGCATCCCGCTGGATGGGACGGCGGCAGAAGAGCGGATGCTGTCCGCCGGTGACGAAGCGGGTGTAGTAGACGTAGCGGCCGTCGGGAGAGGGGACGGAGGAGTCGTCCTCCTTGATGCGTCCCTTCATCTCCTTGAACAGGGCCGTTTGCAGCGCTTCAGTCTCGCCGAGAACGGCGTCGGTGTATTTGTTCTCGGCCGTGAGGTAGGCCTCGATCTCGGGATCCAACACACTCGGATCGCGCATGACTTGCTGCCAATTGGGGGCGCGCAGCCACGCATAGTCGTCCTGCAGCTTCTCGCCGTGATACTCGGCAACGCTCAGACGCTTAGCGGCCTCCGGCGGCAGCGGTCGGGAAGGAATGTCCATCAGAGAATCTTTTTAGGTTTGGCTGTGCCGGGCTAGGCCGGATCGAAATCGAGGGCACACCCATTGATGCAATAGCGCAAGCCTTCCGGTCCAGGGCCGTCCGGGAAAACATGACCGAGATGGGCGTCGCAATTGGCGCAGCGGACTTCGACACGGCGCATGCCGTGGGAAATGTCTTCGTGGGTCGTGACGTTTGCCGCCACGGCGGGATCGGTGAAGCTGGGCCAGCCCGTCCCCGATTCGAACTTGGCGTCGGAGCTGAAGAGGGGTGCGTCACAGCAGACGCAGTGATACATGCCATCCCGCTTCTCTTCGTAGTAGGCATGGCTGAAGGCAGGCTCGGTGCCTTGCTCCTGGGTGACGTGATAGCCTCCGGACTCAGCTTGTCGCGCAAGCCATCCTTCTCGCTGTCTGTTTTCTGCATGACTCGTATCCCAAGAATTATGTGCCAGAAACATAGTCGCCATCGGCCCCCAATTGGAGTGGGGCACTAGGTTTTTTCTTGGCTTTCTGCGATCTCGCCCCGTTTTGCATAAAGCTTGCGCTCATCGGAAAGTTTAGCGCTCTGCTCTAGGGCATTACGTTCGGGGAAAGTTTCCGGTGGAAAGATACTTTGGGTGCCCCTGCGGCTGTGCTATATGCGCGCTGCCCACGTGTTAGTTTTCAGTTTTTTGCAGGCTAAAGTTGTACAGTTATACTGTGTCGACGCCTTAAAAACGGCATATTCTAGTATATTTAAGTCGTCGTTCGCGAATTGATTTGTGATTTTGGTGTTTCAACGAACTTGGAGCGTGTTGTGGAAGCAAGGGGAGGTCAACAGCGGCCGATGGAAGAAAATCTCGAGAAGACGGAGCTGGTCGAGCTGGCAGCAGAAATCGTGTCTGCTTATGTGAGCAACAACACGGTGGTTGCGGCCGAACTGCCGAATGTGATCGGCAGCGTGTTCGACGCGCTCAATCAGGCTGCGTCCAACTCCACCCAGCCGGTTCGCGAAGAGCTGAAGCCCGCCGTTCCGGTGAAGAAGTCGGTGACGCCCGACTACATCATCTGCCTTGAGGACGGGAAGAAATTCAAGTCGCTGAAGCGGCATCTGCGGACCCACTACGATCTCTCGCCCGAAGAATATCGCGAGAAATGGGGCCTTCCCCACGACTATCCGATGGTCGCGCCGAATTATGCGGCGGCCCGCTCCGCGCTCGCAAAGCGCATGGGGCTGGGACAGCGCCGGCGCTAGCTTACGGTTCGGGGGCTCCGGCCGGCAGGTTCCGGGGCTCTCACGGGCCGATGCGATCGACCCGCGGCCGGCTGCAAGACCGGCCAGCGATCTGCCTCCAGATTCAGTACCCCAAAAATCGGTCGACACAAGCCGTTGTGATTCTTTGCAGAATCCGATTAACGGTCTTGAGAGTGTCGCCCGAACTGCAGATAGTCGAGATGTCGATCTGATTCGAGATCGACGAGCGGCGGGGGACGAATTTCTTGGACGGCGACGGATTCAGAGAGCAGCTGGTGATTTCGGGCCAGCGCGAGCTTTTCGATTATTGGAACGCTCTCTCTGGGTCCGGCACGATCCCGAATCGCTCGGATTTCGATCCCCAGAGAATCCCGCGGCTGTTGCCCAATATCTGCCTCATCGACGTCAAGGGTGGCTTGGCAGGATCGCGCTTCCGCCTGGCAGGCACCGCTTTGCGCAACATCTATGGCGCCGAGCTTACGGGCTCCCGGCTGGAGACCGTTTTCCAGGGGCGACCGGCAGAGTATTGGCGGCGGATCCATGGCGCGGTGATCGAGCAGGGCGCGGCGCAGAGCGGCGTCGTGCGCGGACCGGTGAAGGATCGCGGCCACGTGGTGATGTATTGGCTGCGGCTGCCGCTGCTCCTAGATGGGCCCGATGTTCGATTCATTCTCGGCCACGACTTCGCCGCTCAGGCGCCGCTCGAGAGCAAGACCGATTCGGACGTGGCCGGCGAGGTTCAGGGGGAGCTGCCGCTTCGCTATCGGTTTCCGCCGAGAGGCGCTTGCGCCTAGGAGCGCCGGTCACGCGAGCGAGTAACGTTCGCTCGGCACGATAAGCGCTCATGAGCGCGATATGGCGGTTCAGATCGTAGCTCCAATGGCGGGACCGCGCGCGACGCCGCTCGGCGCGCAAGGCGCGTGCGAGCTTCGTCACCACCCGCCGAATGCCGTCCTCTGTTTCATCGGATAGTTCGTCCGGCCACAGCGGCAGAAGCGCGGGGAGATCGCGCGTTCGACGATAGGCCTTGGCGCCGGCTCTCGCCATCCGCCGGTAGATTCGCCTGTCGGCTGAGTCGTCGCCGCCACTTCTCCCGCTCCCTTCGCCTTCATCGCCTTGCATCGCGACCTCGCTTTGAGGTCGGCATCATGGGGCCAGAAAGAAGCCCGGGGATTTCCGGGACTTATCGGCCTCCGGTCAGGGCCGGAAAGCCGTTGTGGGCCAGCGATGGGTGAGCTCGAAGCCCCGAACTTATCCCCGCCCCGCCCCGCAATCATAGATTGCCATAGGAATTTATACCCAATATTATACTTGACGTACCCACTTCGGAATCCTACATTTGAAGGGTAAGGAGACGGGACATGGCCAAATCAGTTCTTTCGGATAAGCACTTTCACGATGAGAAAGCGGCTTACGCTTTCGTGGAGGAGAGGGTTTGGCCCGATGGTCCGGTGTGCCCCCATTGCGGCGGCACCGAGCGCATCAGCAAAATGAAGGGCAAGAGCACCCGCATTGGCGCTTACAAGTGCTACCAGTGCCGCAAGCCCTTCACCGTGAAGGTTGGGACCATCTTCGAGCGCAGCCATGTTCCGATGCATCTTTGGCTGCAAGCGATCTTCCTGCTTTCGTCTGCCAAGAAGGGCATCAGCTCCAACCAGCTTCACCGCACCTTGGGCGTCACCCTGAAAACCGCATGGTTCATGTCGCACCGTATCCGCGAGGCGATGCGTGCGGGCGACTTCGCTCCCATGGGCGGCAGCGGCAAGATCGTTGAAGCGGATGAGACCTATTACGGTTCGCCGGACGTGAAGCGGACCACTCGCACCAGCGGTGAGCCCTTCAACAAGCGTGGCTCACGTGGTCCGGCCAACAAGCGGGCTATCGTGGCCCTGGTCGAACGCGGCGGCAGCGTCCGTAGCTTCCACGTCGCGAACGCCAACAAGCTGAACGTCAATGATCTGGTGAACCGCAATATCAGCCGGGAAACTCAGATCTTCACCGATGAGAGCCGTCTGTATGGCGATCTCAAGGGCAACTTCGCGGGGCACGACACCGTGCGTCACGCCTCTGGCGAGTATGTGCGCGGCCCGGTACATACCAACACCGTGGAGAACGTGTTCTCGGTCTTCAAGCGTGGGATGCGCGGCACCTATCAGCACTGCAAGGAAAAGCACCTGCACCGCTATCTTGCGGAGTTCGATTTCCGGTACAATGCACGCACCGCGCTCGGTGTCGATGACGTAGAGCGGGCCGAACGTGCCCTGAAAGGTGTCGTCGGCAAGCGGCTCACCTATCAAACGACTTGTTAAAGGCGAGAAGCCGTATGGCCTCACCAAAGCCGAAGCCAAAGAAGCAAGACGAGAAGCCCGACAAGCCGCAAAGCGAGCGCTTCAAAGAGACCGCTCGCGAGGTGGAGGCTGACCAGTCTGGTGCGCTGTTTAACAAGGCACTGGAAAGGGTGTTGAGACCAGGCCGTTCCCGCGAAGACTCTTGAAAAATCCCTGGGAATCCAGTAGTTTTAGCTGAGGCCTTCGCTGCCCGAATACGCTGGCTAGACCAGCCGTGCCTTAAGGCTAGGGCAGCGAGGGACCTTACTTCCCTTTGAAATGCCAGACGGTGAAAAAGCGAGCGCTTTTGAGGGTATTCGTGCTCCAAGAGGTTCGTCCTGACGCGCGCAAAACGTAGTCTGCAAGATCGCCCTTTGGCGACGTGTGTTTCACCTCATTCTGCTTTGCGGCTATGGCTCCGATGATTACGTCAGCCATCTGTACTGCTCCAACATGTTCAGATCGGACCGGCTCAATGCTTCTGACGCAATTGGGTCGCGTGCGGTACGTTCCATATGCCGCCGCGCACAACTGGTTCCTCATAGTGCAGATGTCGCTAGAGTCGTTTCCCTCATCTAGCCGGACGTGAATGGCCCGCTTAGCTCCGTAGAATTGTGCGAGGCGGTGTAAACAGAGCTGGTAGTACATGCGGTTCACGCTGGTGTCCCGGTTCTCGTTCTCTTTCGCCTTGTGATTGTAGCCCTTGAATGGCGTCACGATGATGTGGAGGGCCGCTTTCCGCTTGTTCACGAGGTCGAAGCCGTAATCAATCAGCGCCTCGTACGCCTTCCGCTTTCGGCCGCCGCGGTAGCTGCTCCAGTGGAACTCTGAGCGGATGCCTGCGTCGTCGCGGAGCGTTGCAATATGATCTTCAATCTCGGTGATCCTATTGCCCGCAATGGCGAAGCCGCCAGCAACCATATAGTCGGCCTCAAGGCTGCTAGCGTCACCAAAAAAGGTCAGGTGAGGAAGCTGATTACTTGGCTCGGGTAAGTGCATTTCTCGGCTTCGGCGTACGCACAACCAAAGCGGGAAGATGATCACGAGTCGAGTGAGGCTTCAAGAATTGAAGACCTAGGCGAGCGGCTTGCCATTCTCATTCAGCCGAGTGGATAGCTTGTTCATGAAGCGCCTCACTGCGGCAAATATGTCTTCCGCCTCTTCCTCGGTATATTTGTTCTCAACATGCATGGTCGGATTGCGCCATGCCTCTCGGACCACATCCAAATGAGTGTGGCATGCCAGAAAAAATTCACCGTCCTTTTGACGCTTCCAAGAAGCGGCCTTATCGCGGGCGTCGATCTCATCTCTTATTTTTTTAGTATCTTCCCCCAGTTTTTTTCTCCTGCCTTGGTTGGGTCGTCGATTGATAGAGAGCGCGCCACAGATCTAATGCCAACCTCAAGAACTCGCATCAGATGAAATACGCAAGCAGTTGACCTTCGGAGCGCAAGACATTTTCCGGCCTCCTCGACTTCAAAAGCTGCGTTTTTGAATTTCTTCTCAACAGACTCTCCGAACAATGGAGTGTCTGCGCTGTAGAATTTTGACCGGTTGCGATCGATACAAAACACAGACACTAAACTGAGCTCATCGAACATCCGGCCCTGTATGTTCTTGTAGCACCCACTTACATCCCCGAACTTTAGCGATCCTGCTTCAGCGGTTGACCGCATTCCGTCAACTGCCATTTGAGTCAGTGTGAGACTAAGAGGCTTCATGGCCTCAGACAGATCATCAAGATGCTCTAGCAAGCTGTTCAGGGTGTCTCCAGACACCACGTCGTCCTTGTCGCCGTAGTTGGTCGACTCAAGTATTGCCTGTACGCGAGCTGACACCGCAGCAGCGTGGACAAAGGCGTGCGCTTTTACTTCCAGCATATCCCGCAGACTCCATAGCCTGCCGGGCCGCCATCTGTCCGCAGCCTCAAACTCTCGGTTGTATCCGGCAGGGTAGCTCACCCTACCGCCCCGCCTTGGGTACGTAAAGTATAACATCCTCAATTTATACCTATTGAAGGTTGAGGAGGTTGCCCCTCCGAGACCGCCGGAGAGGGGTGCAAATGGTCATGGCGGAGACAGTTCGGGCTTTAGATGTATCGCGCCGTCGGGCGGCGAGGATAACCGACCGGACTCATGTAGTTCGGCGGGCCAGCGAAGCCGCAGTCGCGGCGGCGTTCGGACTCGAGCCGGACGAGCTGAAGGCGGCGACCCGGGGACCGGCCAGAGCCGCTTTCGCACGGCAGACGGCAATGTATCTCGCCCATGTGGGCTGCGGGCTTTCCCTCACCGATGTCGGACGGGCGTTCGGGCGGGACCGAACGACCGTCGCCCATGCCTGCGGCGTCGTGGAAGACCAGCGCGACGAGCCCGAGTTCGATTTTATGCTCACTCATCTGGAAAGGGCGGTCGCGGCGCTGATTGCCGCGCTTGCGCCCGGGAGAGAAGCATGACCGGTCCGACAGGCGTTCGGCGGGCAGCGCTCAAGCGGGATGCGGATGCTGCGAAGCTCTTGCGCAAGCTCCTCCGGAAGGATGCAAGGCTGACAGCACGGGATGACGAACTGCTTCTCACCATGGCGGGTGGCGCGGCCGCGCGGGCGATCGATGCGGCCATCGTGCGGTACTGCATCTGCCAGGACTGGCTCCGCCCAAAGGGCAAGGTGGTCGTGCCGACAGACGCAGGCGAGGCTTGGCTGCGGCGGCTCGAGGGCGGGGACGAGGCCTATCGGCATCAGCATCAGATCAGGAACACGGCTGACGTAGAAATTGAGGGCGTGCGGCGCCCGGTGCTGGTGAACGAGGGGGAGAGCCCGCTCGGCTGGCTCAAGAATCGGAAGGACCGGAACGGACGCCCTCTGATCTCGGAAGCCCAGTATGAGGCGGGCGAGCGCTTGCGCTCCGACTACACGTTCGCTCATCTGACGCCGCGAGTGACGGCGAATTGGGGCGCTCTGGCACCGAGCGCCGGGGGACGCCGGGGGCCGCCATCGAACGCGGCGAGCCTGCGGGACGAGGTGATGGCGGCCAAGGCGCGGGTCGGAAAAGCGCTGGAGGCCGCGGGACCGGAGCTCGCCGGGGTGCTGGTCGATGTCTGCTGTGAGCTCAAGGGTCTCGAAGACGCGGAGAAAGCTCACGGTTGGCCGCAGCGCGCCGGGAAGGTGGTGCTGCAGATCGCATTGACGCGGCTTGCCCGTCATTACGGGCTGATCTCGAACGATCGCCGAGGCACAGGGCGGTTGCGGCACTGGGGCGAGGCGGATTACCGGCCGACCATCGAACGCTGGACGGGCGACGGCGATTGAGGACGGCTTGCAGGCGCAGGTAGCCTGGTTCTGCCTTAGCCGACTGCCGGCGAACCTTCGAGCGCAGTGCTGGCATCGGCGCGGATGCGGCGGACCATGGCAGAAAGCCCGTTGGAGCGCTGGGGCGTCAGATGCTCGGTGAGGTGCAGCCGCGTGAGCATTTCGTCGGCGTCGATCTTGAGGATCTCATCTGCGGGCTTGCCCGAATAGAGGGAGAACAGGATCGCGATCAGCCCGCGCACGATGTGGGCGTCGCTATCGCCCTGAAATGAGAGCGCGGGCGTTCGGCCGACGAATCGCCGGAATGGGTGGCGAGCCAGACCTGGCTGGCGCAGCCCTGCACCTTGTTCGCCTGCGTCCGTTCGTCTTCGGGCAGGGGTTCCAGCTTTCGGCCGAGCTCGATGACGTACCGGTATCGGTCTTCCCAATCGTCGAGGAGCTCGAAATCGGACAGGATATCGTCGAAGGCAGCGGGTGCGCCCGTCTCGGCAGAAGTATCGGTCATGGGAAGAATATAAGGGGAATGGCGGAAGGGTGCGAGCGGGCGGCCCAAAAAGAATGGGCGCGCACCGAAGCGGGAAAGGGCAAACCCGGCTTCAACGCGCGCCCTGGCAGACGGGGGCTGCCGATTGGATCGACGGTCTCATATTCGAGGTGGCCGCAAGGGCCACACGGAAAACTCAGCAAGGGCGCGCGGCTTACGCGCCCGACGACGACCGACTACGTGCCCTGCGGGCCATGCCAGGACGGGGAAAGGTCCGTCGGCTTCAGCGTGTTCTCGGACTTGCCGCTGCTGACTTCTTCCCGCTGGGCCGGCGCCATCACGTTCTGAGGCTGCGGCGCGACAAGCAGGGTGGGTTCGCCGGAGGCTTCATAGACGGCCGGCACCTCGACATCGTCGCCGGTACGCTCGTTGACGAAATTCATGACCATGCTGACGCCGAATTCGGCCTTGGCGATGAAGATCTCGAAATAATCTCCGCCTTTGACGCAGACATCGGGATTGCGCGTGCAGAAGCCGCTGATGTCCTTCACCGCCGCCTGAGCGGTGCCAAGAACGTCCGTCTGCTGGGCCCGATCAGTGGGGAGCAGCAGGATGACCACGATTATCCAAAACGCCATTCTGATGAGAAACATGACACTTGCCCTTTATCCCGACGGACCATCTCAACGGCCCGCTTTCCCTCAGATAAGGCCATCATAGATCATGCGATCTAAGGCCAGTTCACTTTCAGGGTGCGTTTTTGATTCGAATTTTATCTATCCGTTTCGACATCATTCTCCGCCGCTTTCCACTCGGCTTGGCGGAGTAGACACAGCCATGTCGCACGGATGATTCGCCCCCGATTCGCGTATCCATAACGACAGGGCCGAAATGAGCGTTCCCGCTAGGGCGGGGTTTCCGCGAGACATGGTTAACAGAGTAAAACCACGCGCGAAAATCCGCCGGTTTCCGGGCCGTTGCGGCGGCGCGGGCGCTTTATGCTTCTTTAAGTGAGGGGTTCGATACTGCGGGTCTTGAATCGGGGAGGTAAGCGGCGGTCCGCTCCGAAATGAAAGTTATGAGTATCAAGAGTCTCCGCGGCTTTGCTGCCTATTTTGCTTCGCTCGTCCACGAGACGGTGCGTGACGATCCATTGACAGCGGCCCGACATCAAACCTTTATCGCGCAGCGGATCCTCGCAGGTCTGCTGGCGCTCTGCGTGTTCCCTGTCTATCTGGTGCTGGCCGGCAAGCCGAGCCTGCTGGGTGCACTCGTGTTTCTGTGGTTTCTCACGCCGATCGCGCTCGCCTACTTCGTGTCGCGGACGGGAAAGCTGCAGACGGCTCATCTGATCTCCGCGATCAACTTTGCAGGCCTGATCACATTCTCCGCTTGGCTGACCGGCGGGATCTCCTCGTTTCTTCTGCCCTGGCTCGTCGTCGTGCCGATCGAGGCCGCGCTCGCGTCGAACCGCCGGGTTGTCCTGTGGTCGATGCTGGCGAGCCTGACCGGCGTCATCGTGCTCGCGGCGGGCAGCGGCCTCGGCGCCGTTCCACCCGCGCACCCGTTTCCATTCCCGCAATCGGTGCTGATGTCCTTCGGGCTGTTGACGGCTGCGCTCTATGGGGCCGGAATCGCGCTCAGCGTGCAGCTGGTGCACCGCAAATCTGATGATTTCATGCGGATGGGCGAAGAGCGCTATCGGCTGCTTGCGGAAAACGCGACGGACATGATCACGCGTCATGACGAGCGGGGCCGGGTGATCTTCGCCTCGCTCGCGTCTCAACAGCTGCTCGGCGCGCCGGCATCGGTGCTCGCGGGCAACGGGCTGTTCGAACGCGTCCACGTCGCCGACCGGCCGGCTTATCTGACCGCGCTTTCGCGGGCGCAGATCGACAATCAGCCGATGGCCGTGGAATTCCGGCTTCGGCGGCAAGGCGACTCGGGACCGGACGATTATATCTGGGCGGAGATGCGCTGCCGTCCGGTGCGCCAGATGCAGGGCGACGGGGCTGCCCGCTCCGTGGTCGCCATCACGCGCGATATCTCAGAGCGTAAAGCGCAGGAGGCGGAGCTGCTTCGGGCTCGGGATTCTGCGGAAAGCGCCAGCCGCGCCAAGACCCAGTTCCTGGCGAATATGAGCCATGAGCTTCGCACCCCGCTCAATGCCGTCATCGGCTTTTCGGAGATTTTGAGCCGCGAGCTGTTCGGCCGGCTCGGCGAGGATCGCTATCGCGACTACGCGCGGCTGATCCATGAAAGCGGCGGACATCTCCTGAATGTCGTCAACGATATCCTGGACATGTCCAAGATCGAGGCCGGCAAGTTCAACATTCTGAAGGAGCCGTTCGACGTCGGCACCCTGCTGAAGTCGTGCGTCGATATCGTGGGGCCGACTGCGGAGCAGAAGTCGCTCTCGCTGGAAGTGGAAATGCCCGTCGGCATGCCGGAATTGCTGGCCGACAAGCGTGCGTGCAAGCAGATGCTGCTGAACGTGCTGTCCAATGCGATCAAGTTCACCGACGAAGGCGGGCGGGTGCATCTGTCGGCACACGAGGTCGACGGGGCGGTTCACCTGCGGGTGCGGGATACCGGGATCGGTATCGCGGAGAAGGACCTTCCCAATCTGGGCAATCCTTTCGTACAGGCCGACAACTCCTACGACCGCAGCTATGATGGCGCCGGTCTCGGCCTGTCCGTGGTGAAGGGGCTGGCGCGGCTGCATGGAGGCCGGCTGGAGATCGAAAGCCAGCTCGGCGAGGGCACGACGGTTACCGTCATTCTGCCGAAGGCCGAATGCCGGCTGCCTGCCGAGCCGATCGAGACCGAAAAGGTCGAGACTGCCACAGCCGCGTAGGCTCCGCGTCCCGGAACGGCCAGCTCATTTAAGAAGTCTTTAGGATCACCGTTCACAATGGCGTCAGCCATCGAATGGCGATTCCCTGCTGGTTTTTCTGTGCGTCGAGAATGAGTTTGCTTCCAGCACGTTTGGTCTTTGTTGCGTTTATCGGGCTTTGCGGCCTGATCACCTACAACGCCCTCTACCTGCAAGATGTGCGGGGCGGCGCTGGACGGCTCACTGCGTCCAATGACGAAGGCGCTGTCGAAACGCCATCCGACAAACACACCACTTCCAAGACCGCTAACGCTCCCGAGGCGCAGGTGGATTCCACCGTGACGGGTGCCGCACCTGCCAAGGCGCCGGTACAGGAGGCCTCGTCCGCTCTGGTGACGGCGGTACAGCGGGAGCTCTCGGTGCGCGGCTACGATGTGGGGGACGGGGACGGCATTCTGACACCCGAGACGGAAGACGCCATCCGCAAATACGAGCTGGCCCACGGACTGGTCGAGACCGGCACGCCGAGCGACGAGCTTCTGAGGCATATCGTGCTCGGGGAAAGCCTGGGCGATATCGGCATGGCCCCTTCGACCGGGGGCCAAGGCAGCAGCGTCGCCACGCCGCCCGGCGACATGGTGCGCGCGGTGCAACAGACCCTTGCCGATCTCGGCTATGCGCCGGGACCTGTCGACGGCATGATGGGGCGGAACACGGCGGACGCCATTCGCCAATTCCAGAAGGACCGCAAGCTTGCCGAGACCGGAGAGATCTCGCCCACCCTGCTGCAGGAGATGGAGCGGGTCAGCGGACGCCGCTTCGCCGGCGGAAGCACCTATCGGTAATCCCCGCCCCGGATCGAATTCGTGACCCGTCTGAAGAGCGAGCTTTGGGTGCGCGCCTATATGTGGCGTCTCGAAGGCGAAGGGGTGCCAACCGTCATCGTGCGGCGCGGCAACACCGAAGCGGGCGCAATTTACATCCTGATCAATCGGCTCGACCGAACCGTCCGACTGTTCGGCCCGGCCCCCGCAGGCTTGGCCGAAGCGGCGGGCGAACGCAGCTTTGTGGCCCTGTTCGAGGGGCGGTTCGTGCCCGAGATCGATGCGAACGAGCGGCTGATGCGGGAGGCGGAATTCGACCCGGATCTTTGGGTGGTGGAGGCGGAGGATCGCGCCGGCCGACACTTCCTGGAGGATTGGCTGGCCGACGACGCCGGTTTTTGATCCCCGCCCGCTTAACGTCCCGTTAACTATAAGCACCTCCAATTGATGCTCTGCGGAGCACGGGGAGCGTGCTTCGAGACGAGATGGGGACTGACGGAGAAGCCAGATGGCCAGCATTCTGCAGTTCGCGCCGGCGGGGGACAGCAAGTCGCGTCGACGCCAGGAGCGGAACGAGACGCGCGGCGAGGTCGTGATCTTTCCGGGCGTGCGAATCGAACGTCATGAAGAGCCGGAAGAGATGCCGGCCGAAGCGCTGCGCAAACAGGCGAGCGAAATCTAGGGGCCGGCGCGTCGAGCTTCGGCAGTCCGGGACATGCAGTCCTGCGCCTGCCGTGAAGCGTCCTATTTGTCCTGTGCGCTATAGGGCCCGCAATACGCGTTGGCGAGCGCTTGTTCGGCAACCGACGCTTCGCTCTGGTCGTTCAGGGGCGCGCGGATGACGGCAATTCCTTCGAACGTGGGCGAGCGCACGACCGCGACTTGATCCGCTTCGACCGGCGCATCGACCCCTTCCTCGATGACAGTCTGATTCTCGGTCGCGATGACGAGATTGAAGAGCGGCCGAACGAGATCCTCTGCGTTGACCGCGTAGAAGTTGTCGCCGTCGGGCGTATAGAGGGCGACGACCCACAAGCCATTCTCCGTGGGCGTGACCAGCCGCACGGGGCCATCCGACAAGTCGAAGCGGCATACCGCGTAGCGGATATCCGGAGCCATCATCGACAGGATCTGCCGGCCCGATTTCCCACTCTCCAGACGGATGATCTTGTTGGCGTCGCCGGCCGCTTCCAGGCGCTTCCAGGCGGTCTGGGACGAGAGGTACGGCAGAGCGAATACACCCAGCACGTGAAGCAGTCCGGCGAGAACCACAGTCAGCAGCAGGAAGTAGGCGAAGTGTCTTAGCCGCATGACAGGCGCTCGATCTTGGGAAGACGGTCGAGGTCGATCTTGCCCACGCCGTCCGGGTCCGTCTCGGCGGGATAATAGATGCGCAGCATGAGGACCAGCGGCCGCTCAGATTTCTCGCCAGCGGGCAGCCAATTCCCCGGGCGGGCATGAGGCGACAGGGCGACCTCAAAGGTGCCGTCGCTGCGCCTGATCATACCTTCGCTGTTGATGCTGTGCCGGTCGGACGGGTTGTCGATCAGTTCGCCGTCGGCGTCGTAGAGTGCAAGAGACCACCAGCGAGCGTTGAGTGCGCCACCCTGCAGACGGTAATCGCAATTGGCGGTAAGGCCGCGGCCGGAATCGTCGTCGCGGGCGGAGAAATACCGGACGGTGTTTGAGGCGAGAGGGAGCCGGCCGCTCTCGGCGAGATAGGCCCTGGTGTAGGGATCGGCGGTGGTGTGGCCTTCGCTTGGCCAGCTTACCCAGGGACCATGGCGCTCGGTGACATAGGGCAGGCCATGGCGGAGCACCAGGAGCGCCGAACCGAATCCGAGAACGAGGGCGGCTGCGAAAGCCACGATGCCGAAAAGCAAGAAGCGCATGAGGCGAAGCCGATTCGAGGCTCTCTAGGGTCGCGCAAACGGAAAGCCTGGCGCGGAGCTTGTCAAGGCCGAGGATCGCTCGGCGCAGGCGTGAGGCAGCGACCGCATCATGCGATGCCGTTTGCTGGGCGCCGCCCGAAGCATTGTCCGCGCGACGGCGCTCCTCCCGCGGACCTACCGCCGGCACGAAGCCCGGCGCATCGGTGCGGTTGGAGCCTGGCGTCAGGCGCGGCGCACGGCGCAGCATGCCGCCGATCTCCTCCAGCAGATTGCGGGTGACGGTGGGCATGGCCTTCAGGCTTTCCGGGTTTGCCACCGGAATGGCGGCGGGCTCAACATCGGCGGAGCTGACGAGGCGCTGACGCTCGGCGACCTGCACGGGATGAAGCGGCACGCCGGGAATTTGCGGAATGTTGTTGGTGTCGTGGGCCATGACGAGGAAGTTCTTCCAAGTTTCCGCCGGGAAGCTGCCGCCGGTAACCCGCGCCATCGGGGTGAAGTCGTCATTGCCGAGCCAGACCCCGACGACGTATTGGCCGGTGAAGCCCATGAACCAGGCGTCGCGATAGTTGGAGCTCGTGCCGGTCTTGCCGACGCTATAGGTGAAGTCGAGCTGGGCACGGCGGCCCGTTCCCGCTTCCACGACGGTGTGGAGCATGCTGTTGAGCTCTTCGACCTTCTCGCGGGGAAAGATCTGCTTGGGCTCGGGCTCGTCGCGATCGTGGGAATAGACCTGCTCGCCTGTCAGGGTCGAGATCTCCTCGATGCCGTAGGGTTTCACGCCCTTGCCGCCGGAGGCGAAGACCGCGTAGCCGCCCGTATGCTGGAGCGGCGTCATGCCCGTATCGCCGAGCGCCATGGAGCAGGTCTTGCGCAGATGGGTGACGCCGATCTTGCGCATGTTCTCGAGCACGGTCTCCCGATCGACCTCGAGAGACAGTTTCACGGCGACGGTATTGATGGATTTGGCTAGGGCGGTGCGCAACGTCATGGCACCGCGATAGCCGCCGGCGTAGTTCTTCGGCGACCAGCGCCCGCATTTGACGTAGCCGTCGCGGACGATCGAGTTCGGCGTGTAGCCGTGTTCCAGGGCCGTCAGATAGACGTAGGGTTTGAACGACGAGCCGGGCTGACGATAGGCCTGGGTGGCGCGGTTGAACTGGCTCTCGCCGTAATCATCGCCACCGACCAGGGCGCGCACGGCGCCATCGGTCTCCATGGCGACAAGGGCAGCGCCGTCGAACCGACGGGACCGGCTATAGCGGGACATGGTGTCCTTCACCGCCTTCTCGGCCATCTTCTGGAGGGAGACGTCGACGGTGGTGCGGGCAACGACGATGTGCTGGGACTTGCCCCGGAGCAGGCGGCGAACCTCGTCGAAGGCATAGTCCAGGAACCAGTCCGGCGTATAGAAATCGCCGCGCTCCACGATCTGGGCCGGGTGGTTGCGGGCGCATAGACCTGGCCCTCCGTGAGATAGCCGGCCTCGACCATGTTGGTAAGCACCTCGTTTGTGCGGGCGCGGGACAGCGCCAGGTTCACATGGGGCGCATAGCGGGTCGGCGCCTTGAACATGCCGGCAAGCATGGCGGACTCGGCAAGGTTCAGGTCGCGCACGGATTTACCGAAATAGTATTGGGCAGCCGCTTCCACGCCATAGGAGCCGCCGCCGAGATAGGCGCGGTCGAAATATAGCTTTAGCAGCTCCTTCTTGGTGTAGTGGGCCTCCAGCCAGAAGGAGATGAAAAGCTCCCTGATCTTGCGCTCGAGGGTCTGCTCCGGCGACAGGAACATGTTCTTGGCGAGCTGCTGGGTGAGGGACGAACCGCCCTGAACGACGGCGTTGGCGCGCGCGTTTTCGGCCATGGCACGCAGGGTGCCCATGACGTCGATGCCGAAATGTTCGAAGAAGCGGCGATCCTCCGTGGCGAGGGTCGCCTTGATGAGGGTGTCGGGGATCTCCTCCAGGGGCACGGAATCGTCGCGAAGCAGGCCACGCTTGCCGATCTCGTTGCCGTAGCGGTCGAGGAAGGTGACGCTGTATTCGTCGGACAGATTGATCTTGCCGCGGGCGATATCGAAGGACGGCAGGGCGAAGGCGGAGACCACAAGAAGGCCGCCGGTTGCGAGGGTGAGGCCGTCGCAGGCGAGCTCGTTGAAGAATTTGAGGGGGCCCTTCACCTCGAAGCGCCCGAAGAAGGTGGAATAGGCACTGCCCCAGTCGCGGATGCGCATCCACGCGCCGTAAAGGCCGGAGTCGATCCATGCATCGATGGCGAGCCAATCGATGAGCTTGCGGCGCCGGTTGCCGTTGAAGAGATCCCGCAAATCTGCCCCCGGGAAATTCGGTCGAAGTTGTTGAGGTTATAGCGGGATTGCGGCGGATTGTTGGGATTTTCGCCGAATTGGAGGGGCCGCCGACGCGCTCGCGCCTGCGCCGGCTAGTTTTCCGGGGGAACGTCCGACATGAGCGTTCCGTCCTCGGGCCGCTCGGGGAACGCTTCGGCGGAATTCGGGTCGAAGCCCTTGTCCTCCATGCAATCGACGAAGGCGCGTTCAGCAGAGCCGGGTCGCAGGCGGGAGAAGATGGAGAGCATGGACTTCATGCCGCTCTTGCGCGTCTGCTCCTCGCATTTGGTCTTGGCGTCTGCGAGGGCCTGGGCGCGGGCTTCCGGCGTCTGCTGGAGGACCTGGAATTCGTCGGTGGGCAGCTCCTTCTTGCTGCAGCCGGCAATGAGCAGGCTGGCGGCCAGGAGCAGGACGGCGAGCAGGCTGGAGATGTGGGAGGCTTGTGACAACGGGCCGTTCTCCGACCTTCTGAAGGAACAGACAGACTGCACGCGAAGACTCCCCCGGGGCGAGGCATACCCGCTAGCCCATGCACGCGTGTGTGGGAAGGCTTATGAGTGCTCAGGAGGACTATTTCAGGGCAGGGACGTGCCAGGAAGTCACAGGGGTGTGAAGCCCACAGGCTTTTCCTGCGGGAATTTTCGGCGCGGTGCCTGGAAAAGCGGCGTTAGACCGCAGGGGAGAGTAGGGGCGCAGGCGAAGTGGGGCTAGACTTCCGGCGGTTGAGATCGGGAGGAGAAGCCCAATGAGACTCAAGATAACCAAGACGATTCTTAAGCCGGGGTCGATATGCGCCAGCAAGACGCTGGCTTTGTTGGCCGTGGCCGCGATGGCGGGCGTTGCGCTGCCGGGCGGCACCGGCGCCGCGGAGCTTTGCGCCAGCGGCGACGATGGGACGCGCATCTCCTGCCTCACCGAGAAGGTGGCGGCGCTGGAGACGAAGCTCGACGAGATGGGGGAGGCGCTTGAGGACAAGGCGGAGAAGCGATCCGCCGATGTGCCGGGCCAGGACCCGGAGGACGACATCGTGCGCTTCGGCAGCGGCGTGATCATCCGCAATCAAGACATGCGCATCTTCCCGCGCTGTCTGGACAACCCCGGACCCGACATGCCGAACCAACTCGCGGTCGTCATGGCGACGTCGTGCGCGCCGGCGGCCGGGCAAACGTGGCTTATCGGCCGGCCTTATGCGGCATCGGAGAAGAAGTAGGGCAAGCGCTCACCGCCAGCGGTGATCGTCCTACTCCGCCGCCGGCTCGATACGCACGTCCACTTCCGGATAGGCTCCTTGCAGGCGTTCAGCCGTCTCCTCGGCTTCGTGCTTCGGCATGGATTCCATGATGACATCAAAATCGGGTTCTTGCGCCGCAGATACATCATCGGAATCTTCGACCTGATCGTCGAGCTTTGGCCTCGCAGCCGCTTCCGCCAAACCCTCGGGAGCCGTGCCAAAGAACATTCGAACTGCATTTCCAAAGGTTACGAGTTCAGCACCCGAGCTGGGTTCCCGGTCTCGCTCTTGGCCGTAAGCCGGCGTGAAAAGACTGAGTAATGCTCCCTCGTTCGACGGTCCGACCCGATCGTTGCGGTAGATCGCGGGTTGAACCAAACCTGCCTCCGCTGGAGGCCCACCTGCCCAGGTCGTCACCATCGCCGGGGCGGAGATTGCGGCAATAAGGAGCTTCTTTGGGTCCGTTTCATCGACGACGTATGCGACCAGGGCGCCCAAGAAGAGGAGCGGCCCCACCAGGATTAGGTAGGCGTAACCCATGAGGGCGACGGCAGTCTCGTTGCCTTGCTGCATAAACTGTTGGAGGGCCGGGTAGTCCTGTCCCAAAAACTTGACGAGTAGCGAAGCGAGACCGCCAGCCGCTCCAAGCAGAACCTTTTCAACTATCGGCATCGCATTCCCCTTCCTCACCGAAGACAACTATAACGGGAAATATAGACGCTAACTCGCGCGTGTACTAGTGGAATGCGTTCCAGAGAATTAGGAATAAAGTCCTAATTATATACTTGACAAAAGTGGCCTCTGATCATACCTTGAAGATCAGAGAGGGACACTGCCATGACCGCCGATCTTCAAAATCCGATCTTCCACGATGAGACTAAGGCCCGCGAGGCACTTGAGGCCGTGCGCTGGCCCGATGGTCCGGTCTGCCCCCATTGTGGCAACGCCGATCAGGACCGCATCGCGAAGGTGGAGGGAACGAAGCGCTCGCACCGTCCGGGGCTCTACTACTGCAATGAGTGCAAGGGTCAGTTCACTGTGACCGTGGGCACCGTCTTTGAGCGTTCAAAGGTGCCGCTCACCAAGTGGTGGCTCGCTGCTCACCTCATGAGCGCGAGCAAGAAAGGGATCTCCGCTCACCAGCTGCATCGCATGCTTGGCGTGACGTACAAGACCGCTTGGTTCATGGCGCACCGTATCCGTGAAGCCATGCGCGAGGATGGCACGTTCGGCGGTCCTCTTGGCGGCGAAGGCAAGACCGTGGAAGCCGACGAGACCTATATCGGCAAGCGAGACAAGCCTTACGTCTCTCCGCATCGCCGCGGTCTGCCCTACACGAAGTCGGGCAAATCAGGCGGCGCTCAGAAGCGCACCGTGGTCGCTCTGGTCGAGCGTGGCGGTCGCGTCCGCAGCTTCCACGTCCAGCACGCCACGAAGAAGAGCGTTCGCGAAATCCTGGTCCGCAACGTGGACCGCAAGAGCGTGCTCTATACCGATGAAAGCCGCCTCTACACCGAGACCGGCAAAGAGTACGAAGGCCACGACACGGTGAACCACTCCGCCAAGGAATACGTACGCGGCATGATCCACACGAACACGATTGAGAACGTGTTCTCGGTGTTCAAGCGCGGCATGCGTGGTGTCTATCAGCATTGCGGCGAAGCGCACTTGTTCCGCTATTTGGCGGAGTTCGATTTCCGCTACAATCGCCGCTCAGGTCTCGGCTACTCCGATGCTGAGCGTGTCGCCGAGATCATGCAGAACGCGGCAGGCAAGCGCCTGACCTATCGGCGGACTTGTGAAGCCCAGATCGCTTAAGCAGAAGGCGAGACACTTCAAACGTTGGAGGGTGAAGCATGACCGGACGTAAGGGTAAGCCGCCCCCAATCATCGAAGACGTCTCAAACGCAAGCCTCCAACTCCGCTGCCCTAACCCTCAATGTGGTCATGAGTTCTTCAAAAAGGGCGGTTGGCTTGAGAAACACAAGGTCTTCGGCTGTCCCAAGTGCGGTCAGACCATCTCCTTCAACGATGAACAGCTCACCAGCCTTTTCAGCGAACACGTCAAGAATGTCCGCGATATGATCAACCGCATGAGGGGGAAGTGACGCCAATATAGCGTCAAGCTCCGCCTCTGCGGCCTCGGCCGCAGAATCGTCTACCTGCATGTTCTGACGGCCCCACCTATTTGGCGGGCTTCCTCTTTTCGGTAGGCTTCTTCTTGGACTCTTCGTGCGGCTTCGGGGGCGTCTTCACCAGCCGCTCCATGATGCGGCGCGCCTCTTCGGTATCCTGATCTTCTTTGCGGGGCTTAGCGCTCATTGCACAAGCAACCGCTGAATCCCGCGCTCAAGCGAAGGGAACGGCACAATGTCAGCCACCTGCTGGAGCAAAGAAACGTCATCTGGCGCTAGCTCGCGGTCATAGACTGCGAACTTACCGACTGCTCCATTCAGCTTTTCCGGCATGTCAGCGAAAGCAACGTACTTAGCTGCCACCGAGATATGATGCGGCGCTACCGCATCAACCAACAGCGTGCCGCGATGTGGAGCGGAAACAACAAAATCAAATCGGTGATGCTTGCCGCTACGGCCGAGCATTTGCGCATCTGTTCGGATCTGCGTGTCGGGTGCTGATCGACTGAGTACGCTTAGGATGCGGTCACGTAGAAGGCCCTCGGTAGCCGCCACCATCTTTTCGACTGCGGCATGCGCAGCCGCGGCCGAGGCATTTGCTACGGCCAATACGGCGGAGGGAAGCCATTCAGCGTTCGCCGCGTTGACCTCAAGCACCCCATTCTTGAACTGGATACGATATTTGGATGCCTGCTTTGCAGCCGCACGATTGATTAGAGATTCGTCGCGCCCGTGCAACCACGCAACGCGTAACGCGCCGCCGCCGTCGTGCACGCGATAGCCATCGCCGTATCGAACCACAAATACGTCAACTTGCTCAAACGAGGGATACAGGCAATGCGTAGCCACGCGCGAACCGAAGTCAGTTTCGGTACACGATTGGAGGGCCTCAAGGGCGGTACGCGCGTCTTTGCAACTCATTGCTGCTGTCGCTCAAACAAATCCGCGTAAGGCGGCACATCGAAACCTCGCTGATCATGCCCTACCTCCAGGTTAATCTGGTCAGCAAGAACGAGCGTGGCTTGCGGGAGCCGTCTTACCTGCGGCGGAAGAGGGCGTCGATACGGCAACTGACCTCCCCCATTGTCTATCACGTATTGCCTGTTGTCCGGCCACGCGTGTTCGTGCGACCCGCACACTTGCGCCGGTAACCCCAGGTCCGCCGCGTCCGGGAGATTCCATTTGCACAATGTGGGTCTGGCAAGATCGACGCGCCAAACCGGCGTTCCTCGAAATATCAGCGATACGCTCGGATGCAGCTTGTCGAAGGCCGGACATCTAAAGCGCAGCTGTGCACTGATGATACCGGCGCTGTCAGCGATGTTCCATGTGGCAGAGAGTTCGTCCGGTCTATCTGACTCAACCCAGTCCGGCATGCCGACCAATGTCTTCGGGCTGTCGGCCAGAAACCGATCGATGTCGCGAGTGTCCATGATTCCCAACTTACGGCTGTATTTCCGAATATTCATCGGAATAAGAGGGCCGCGAAACCTCTTCGCAGCCCCCTTACAACCGTGCCGGCCTGTCAGCCTCCACTAGTAAGGGAATCGGTCACTTTTCTCAAGTATATAATTAGGAATAAAGTCCTAATTATATACTTGACATAGCAGGCCCTGATTCGTAGGAAGAGTCCGTCTAGCGGAGGATCGCTAGGCTGGCGCGCCGGGCAGCTAGTCAAGGGATCGGATCTATTCCTTGGCAGACGAGAAGTCAGAAGAGCGAGATGTTTTCGTCGCAGCGCTTGACGGTGTCAGAGCGCAGGGGAGAGGCGCTGAGATGCCAGTCGAGCTTTGGCGCGACGGTGCCAGCGGAAGGCTGTGCGTCGTTGCCTATAACGAGGGCGGCAACAACAGCACTTGGGTAGATCTTGAAGATCTAATGCGGTGGGCAACTAGGAATGGACCTGGCCTCGGATTGCCTGTGTCAGACATCCTTGAATGACGTGTCCGACAGGATGACACGACATTTCACATGTTTTTCGAACAAGGGTTTAAGCAACTCCTCACGCCCCCAGGAATCTGCGATCAGAAATTTTGTGTCTTCATAGCTCAGGAAGGCTTCGCCCTGGGACTGTTCGTTGGCGTTCACGCGAGAGAATACTACGGCGCTAAGCAGAGCGAAAACGAGCTGAGTCGGAAGACCGAGAACACCCTTAGCGAAGTGGATTGTATGGTCTGGCCTGAGATAAATGTTCTCTGGCAATCCCCCCTCGTGGATGATGTTGCACCGGACTAGGTGGTAAATCACGTCAGCTAGAGTAGGTTTCGAGACATTTGGTATAGGTATCGAGGCGAACGACGATTTCTGGATATCGATGCCGCCGAAGGCCATCAATTCGATGACCCAGAAATATTCCTCTAGGAAGCGTTTGTAGCGGGATCCGTTCCGGGGATGCAGGTCTGGGAACATGCGCTTCGCGCTGACGTCGACTGCGATAGCGGCATCCTGGAGGGCGAATTCGACGTCGCCTCGATCCATTTCGACCAAAGCGTGTATGACGCGCTGAGCAAGTGAGATCATCAGGATTCCTGAAACCTTGAGGACTGCGCAATGACTGATGAGTCCGACAACGATGTTTCGGATAAGGAAGTCTCTCGCCGTCGCGACGCAGCGCTTAAGCGCGCCCTCAACACGCCGCCGAAGCCGCGCAAATCCGAAGACAAAGAGAATAGTGCCAAGAAACCCCCGACCAAGTGAGCCGGGGGTTTCCCTTCCAGAGGTAGCTACTAATGTTTAGGTTGCTCTTGAGCCGCCTGCGCAGCTCTTTCGGCTTGCGAAAGGGTGTTGAGCATGTTGGTCAAAACATTCACCACTTCGACGGCCGCGTTTGGCGTCATTGCCAGCCTGGCGGTGGTGTAGACGGTTGGCGCGGTCCCATCTTTTGGAGCTTCGTTCGTCCGTTTTGGAATGAACCGCGTGGCACCCATGGTCAGGACGCAAACACCGTTGAAGAAGCCGGTCGATATCATTGTATCGGCGTAGGTCTCACGGAGGCTGGGGTCGTCTACCAGAGTGAATTTCGGTTTCTCATTAGCCATGATGGCTCTCCTTTCATGTTGGAAGAGCCAGCAAACGGCTTGACGCAATACGGGTGAGGAATAGACTCGTAGTCCTTGGAACAGACAATTCCCCTGCCGCCTGCTGGCAGGATCAAGAGCGGGCGTGTTGCAACCACGCCCGCTCTCAATTTACCTATCCGTACTACAGAGAGTCTAGCGGGCCGTTCAGGTCCTGCGACGAGTCCTCCACAGCATAAACGCTCGCGCTTTCTGCTTGAGTGATCTCGGCTTAGTGAGATTGTTGATAGGTGAGCCGCTTGCCCGCAGCGCCACGGATGATTTCCACGGCACGCTCGGCATCGGAATAGCCGAGCCCTGAGCGGCGGTTGTACCGGAAATCAAACTCCGCCAGATAGCGGAACAGATGCGCCTCTCCGCAGTGCTGATACACGCCACGCATACCGCGCTTGAAGACTGAGAACACGTTCTCAATCGTGTTCGTGTGGATCACACCGCGCACGTATTCCTTGGCGGAATGATTGACCGTGTCGTGGCCTTCGTACTCTTTGCCGGTCTCGGTGTAGAGGCGGCTTTCGTCGGTATAGAGGACGCTCTTGCGGTCCACGTTACGAACAAGGATTTCGCGAACGCTCTTCTTCGTGGCGTGCTGAACGTGGAAGCTGCGGACGCGACCGCCGCGCTCCACAAGAGCAACAACGGTGCGCTTCTGAGCGCCGCCAGACTTGCCCGACTTCGTGTAGGGCAGGCCGCGACGGTGCGGAGAGACATAGGGCTTGTCGCGCTTGCCGATGTAGGTCTCGTCTGCTTCGACGGTCTTGCCTTCACCACCGATCGGACCGGACGTGTCAGCATCTTCTCGCATTGCCTCGCGAACACGATGGGCGAGAAACCACGCGCTCTTGTAGGTAATGCCCAACATGCGATGGAGCTGGTGAGCCGAGACGCCTTTCTTGCTGGCGGCCATCAGATGGAAAGCAGCAACCCATTTGGTCAGTGGGATCTTCGACCGCTCCATAACTGAGCCGACCGTGACGCTGAAATGCCCACGGCACTCGTTGCACTGATACAGGCCAGGGCGGTGGCTCTTGCCCTTGAGCTTCACGATGCGGTCCTGATCGGTATTGCCGCAATGGGGACAGGCTGGACCTTCGGGCCAACGGATGGCCTCAAGGTGCTCACGAGCCTTGTCCTCGTTGTGAAAGATCGGATCGGAAAGAACGATAGTCATGGCGGTTGCCCCTCTGTCTCTTGGCAGAATCGCAAACCAGCCCTGCTATGTCAAGTATATAATTAGGAATAAAGTCCTTGACAGCGTGACGGTGGTTGGGTAGGGTTCAGCTATAATCCGACAGTTGCGGGTTGAGGATCAGTCCTCGGGCGGGCGAGCCGGTTTCGGTCTCGCCCTTTTTGTTTCCAGGCATATTCAAGTTCGGGCTCGGTACGGCGGCTTTCCGGCCCGTCGAACGCGGGCGGCGCGCTACGGGCTCGCAAGGCGATCCGCGCTCTGCACCCCCGCGTTCGCGCGGCGCTAGCTCAGGAGCGTAATCGCATCGCCAGGCTTGACCGTGCCCTCAACGAGGATCGCTGCGTAGAGGCCGGCATATCGGCCTTGGGTCCGGGTGATGTGCCGCAGGATTTCCGGCTTCTCTTCGCCGGTCTCGGGATCGAGGGTGATCATCTTGCAGCGCGGGTCGCGCTCGAGGATGGCGATGACGGCCTTGTCGCCGAGCTTGAGCTTTTGGCCGACGAGGTCGTTCTCGCTGAACGCCCCGTCGGTAAAATTCGCATAGAGATTGGCGCGGAACTGGCGGTGATCGAGCTCGTCTTCGATGTCGTTCGCGAGCTGAGCGACGGTCTGCATCGAGAACAACGAAATGGGTCGCAATCGGTGAAGGCGGTCTCCGAATATTCGACAGAGAGATCTTCGTCCGGTTTTCCGAGCCGTTCTTTCAAATGGGCGACGAAGGCTGGATCGGCGATCGAGAAGGTTTCGCCGTCGGGCGTCTCGACTTCGACCGCGAGGCTCTTCCTATCCGCATATAGCGGTTTCACGCCGGGGCTTATGGCCTCGGCGGCTTCGCGGTTCGAGGGCTGGCTGGCGGCGCCCGAATTCAGGAAGCGTGGCTGGTACAGGATCAAATCCTCCTGCTCGCGACCCGTGTGATAGGGGAAGCCGGGATCCGCCTGGCTATTCGTGATGGAGTAGATGCGGTCGCCGTAAAGTCCGGCGAAGGCGAGGAACGCTTGGGCGAGGCTTTCGCCCCGCATGCTCTTTACCGGATAGCGCCAGACGCTATCGATCCGACCGATTTCCGACATGACGAGGTCACCTCTTCTTCACGTGCTGCGCAGAGCCGTGCTGCACCACGATAATCCTCAAGGATGGCTGGACCGATTGCAAAGTTGACGCATGGAAAAGGTCACGAAGACGGTCCCGACTGGGCCGCCATCGAAAAGGCTTACGGCACCGACACTCGCAAGCTGACCGAGATCGCCAGAGGTTTCGGTGTCAACCGTCAGCTGATCCAGGCGCGGGCGGCGAAACTGAACTGGCGGCGCGCGGGCGATGGACCCGATCTCGACGAGCGCGATGCCGGAATCGATCTGGACGACGTGGCGAAGGCTGAAGAGGCCAGCGGCGACAGGCGGAAGCGCATGGTGGCGCGGCTGTTCAGGGCGCTGGAGGAGAAGATGACCCAAATGGAGAAGCGGATCGCGCGTGGAGCAGACGGGGCGGACGCGAGCGCGGCGGATTCGGAGCGCGAGGCGCGGGCCTTGAGCGCGCTCGCCGGGCTCTACGCGAAGCTCGTGGAGCTCGACGAGGGAGCGAACGGGAAGGGAGCGGCGAAGCAGCGACACGAGGCGGCAGGCGATGCGGACCACTTCCGCGAGGATCTTGCGCGACGCCTTGAGCGCCTCAATCAGGCGCGGGACGCTTAAACCGTTTCTGGAGAGCTTGAACGCCGGCGAACTGCGCCGGCTGCATTACGACTGGCCGCTCTGGGCGCGGGAGGATCAGCTTGCGCCCGGAGCCGCGCAAGGAGGCGGGGACTGGACGACCTGGCTGATGCTGGGGGGCCGGGGAGCGGGCAAGACGCGAGCCGGTGCGGAATGGGTGCGCTCTATTGCAGAGGCGCCGCGAGAAGCGTGTCAGCAGCCGCCGCGTATCGCGCTGATCGGCGAGACGTTTGCCGATGCGCGAAACGTGATGGTGGAAGGGGTTTCCGGTCTGCTCGCCGTGCATCCGCCGGAGATGCGGCCCCTGTTCGAAGCCACCAAGCAGCGCGTGACCTGGCCCAACGGTGCGGTGGCGCAGCTCTTTTCGGCGGAGGATCCGGAGGCGTTGCGGGGGCCGCAGTTCGATGCGGCCTGGGCGGACGAGCTCGCCAAGTGGCGGCGGCCGCAAGACACATGGGACATGCTGCAATTCGGATTGCGCCTTGGGGAGCGGCCGCGCCAGGTGGTCACGACGACGCCACGCCCCGTGCCGTTGATCAAGGCGCTGTTGGCTGACGAGACTTGCGCGGTGACGCGGGTGGCGACGGCAGCGAACGCGATCAATCTGGCGCCGCGCTTCCTGGAAGCGATCGTCGGAAAATATCGGGGTACGCGGCTGGGCCGGCAGGAGCTGATGGCGGAGCTGCTGGAGGACCGGCCCGATGCGCTGTGGCCCCGGGCTCTGATCGAGAAGGCGCGGGTGAACGAGACACCTGATCTGCGGCGGATCGTGGTGGCGGTGGACCCGCCGGTGACGAGCGGCGGGAAGGCCGATGCATGCGGGATCGTGGTGGCGGGCGTGTCCGCGGACGGGCTCGGCTTCGTGCTGAAGGACCGGACCGTGCAGGGCTTGAGCCCCGCCGGCTGGGCGAAGGCTGCGCTGGCCGCGTATCACAATGGGGATGCCGACTGCATCGTGGCCGAGGTGAACCAGGGCGGCGAGCTGGTCGAGGCGGTGCTCCGGCAGGTCGACCGGAGCGTTCCGGTGCGAAGCGTGCGCGCGAGCCGAGGCAAGTTCGTGCGGGCGGAGCCGGTGGCGGCGCTCTACGAGCAGGGCCGCGTGTTCCATGTCGGCAGCTTGGCCGAGCTGGAAGACGAGATGAGCGATTTCGGACCGGACGGGCTCTCCGGCGGGCGGAGCCCCGATCGGGTGGATGCGCTGGTCTGGGCCCTGACGGCGCTAATGCTGCAGGGCGGTGCGGAGCCGCGGGTGCGGGGGTTGTGAGGTTTGAGCCGTCCTTCGAGGAGCGCTTCGCGCCCGTCCCGGATCAGGTCCGGGACAGGCTCTCAGGATGACGGCTCAGGGTGTCATGCCCGGCCTTGTGCCGGGCATCCA
This sequence comes from Methyloligella halotolerans, assembly GCF_001708935.1. Taxonomy (GTDB): domain Bacteria; phylum Pseudomonadota; class Alphaproteobacteria; order Rhizobiales; family Methyloligellaceae; genus Methyloligella; species Methyloligella halotolerans. The sequence continues at coordinate 69,935 of NZ_MASI01000005.1, read as the reverse complement.
TAACCCCTGTGCCTAATCTTTGATTCAGTGTTCATGGATCACCGGGACAAGCCCGGTGATGACGCAGGAGTGGAACGGCGAACTCAGCCGTCATCCCTGCGAAAGCAGGGATCCAGTCGTCACTGACTTTCGATCACCATTCAGACCGGGGTTACTGGATTGCCCGGTAGAGTTCATGCTCGGGCCGGCTACGCCGGGCCCGGGTGCCGGGCAATGACACATAGTAGGACATCGGAATGGCAGACGGATTGCGGCAGCGCCTGGCGAGAACGTTTGGCTTTGGACGCACAGCCCCCGACGAAACGAAGGCGAGCCGGACGGCGCGGCTGATCGCCCTGTCGGCATTCGGCCAGGCGGTGTGGAGCCCGCGGGATGCTTCAGCCTTCGCAAGGGAAGGTTTCGCCAAGAACCCGATCGTCTATCGGTCGGTGCGCATGATCGCCGAGGCGGCCGCGTCGGTGCCTCTTTATCTCTATGAGGGTGAGGATGCGGTGGATATGCATCCGCTGCTCGCGCTCATCAGCAAGCCCAACGGAGCGCAAAGCACGCCGGAGCTTCTGGAGGCGACATACGGCCATCTGCTGGTGGCGGGGAATGCCTATCTCGAGGCGGTCTCGGTCGGCGGCGAGCCGCGGGAGCTGCATGTGCTGCGGCCAGACCGGATGAAGATCGTGCCGGGCGTGGATGGGTGGCCGGAGGCTTACGATTACAGCGTGGGCGGCGAGACGGTGCGCTTCGTGCAGGATGTCTCGGCCGGGGTGCGTCCGATCCTGCATCTGGCGCTGTTTCATCCGCTGAACGACCATTACGGGATGAGCCCCCTGGAGCCGGCGGCGGCGGCGATCGACATCCACAATCAGGGCGCGGACTGGAACAAGGCGCTGCTCGACAATGCGGCGTGCCCGTCCGGTGCGCTTGTTTATTCGGCCGCCGACGGTCAGCTCGCGCCGGAGCAATACGAGCGGCTGAAGACCGAACTCGAGGACAGCTTTTCGGGTGCGCGGAATGCCGGGAGGCCGCTGCTGCTGGAAGGCGGGTTAGACTGGAAGGGGATGGGGTTCTCTCCGAAGGACATGGATTTCATCCAGGCGAAGCATCTGGCGGCGCGGGAGATTGCTCTGTCGCTCGGGGTGCCGCCCATGCTGCTGGGTATTCCCGGGGACAATACCTATTCGAACTACCAGGAGGCGAACCGCACCTTCTGGCGGCAGACGGTGCTACCGCTGGTGAACCGGACGGCGAAGGCGCTTTCAGGCTGGCTGGGCGCCGGATTCGAAGACGGGCTGGAGCTGCGGCCGGACCTCGATGCAGTGGAAGCATTGTCCGTAGAGCGCGAGGCGCTTTGGGAGCGGGTGCGGGTGTCGGAGTTTCTGACGGTGAACGAGAAGCGCGCGGCGGTGGGCTACGGCCCGGTCGAGGGTGGGGATGTGCTTTAGCGCCGCTTGTGGAAAACGGCCGCGATGCGCTTGATCTGGGTGCGGGCGTGGTAGCTTTCCCACGGGCTAATATATGGGAGGGCTATAATGGCTGTGCAGGTGACACCCCCGACGAAGAACATGCTGTATTTCGCGATCGCACTCGGGGTGATCGCGCTTCTTCTCTACATTATCGGCGTGCTGGGCTTCGTCGACGGCGGCTTCGGCTTCATCGGCCATTTCGCTTTCTGGATCTCCATGGCGGCGCTGGCGAGCCTTATCGCTGCGGTGACCATGAAGGGGGTTTAGGGCTCGCGCAGGGCACCGGTCATTATTCAGAGTCATGCCCGGCCTTGTGCCGGGCATCCATGACCACGGTGCCTGATATCGCATTGAGGTGTTCATGGATCACCGGGACAAGCCCGGTGATGACGACCGAGAACTAGTAACAACGTGCACATGAAAAGCACTGTCGTGCCGCTTGCGGCGCGGGAGGCGTCTCTGCGGCTGCGCGCCTTCGGGATGTGCAGGCGGACGGGACGTTCTCCGGCTACGCCAGCCTGTTCGGGCGGATGGATCTCGGGCGCGACCTGGTGATGCCGGGCGCGTTTGCCGAGAGCTTGAGGGCCAAGGGCGCGCGGGGCATCAAGCTGCTGTTCCAGCACAATCCGGACGAGCCGATCGGCGTGTGGGTGGATGTCCGCGAGGATACGCGCGGGCTGCTCGTGCATGGCCGGCTGCTGCCGGGGGTGGCACGGGCCCGCGAGGTGCTGGAGTTGATGCGGGCCGGCGCGTTGGACGGGCTCTCCATCGGCTTCCGCACGGTGAAGGGGCGAACCGAGCCGAAGAGCGGCATTCGGCGGCTCGATAAGATCGACCTCTGGGAGATCTCGATCGTGACGTTTCCCATGCTGGCCGATGCGCGGGTCTCCTTCGTGAAGCGCCAGGAGGCGCAAGGGGAGCATGCCGGGCAGGGTCCGCCAGGCAGACACGTTCTTGGGAGACACGTTCTTGGGAGGCAAGATCTTGGGAGGGACCAGAGCCAGCGGCTCGCGGCGAAGATGCGGCGGGCCGCTTTTCTTTTGCGCGAGGGTTCGACCTCGTCCCTTCCGAGAAAGGCAGTGTGAGAATTAGCGACAACGAATATCCGGAAGCTCATGAGCCCGGATTCGAAATCAAGTCAGGGCAGGGCGCGCTTTACGAGACCAAGGCCGGCGGCAGCGGCGACGATGTTGCGGTGGCCTTCGACGAGTTCATGCGGACCTTCGAGACCTTCAAGGAGAACAACGATGAGCGGCTGCGCCAGATCGAGCGCAACGTCTCGGCAGACGTCGTCACCGAGGAGAAGCTGGAGCGGATCAATCGCGCGCTCGATGCCCAGAAGTCGGCGATGGATCAGCTGACCCTGAAGGCGAGCCGGCCGCAGTTGGGCGGCGCCGGGACGGACCTCTCAAGCCCGGCGGTGTTGCAGCACAAGGCAGCCTTCCACGCCTATATGCGCAAAGGCCAGACGGGCAATCTGCATCGGCTGGAGGAGAAGGCTCTCTCGGTGGACCTCGCCGGCGGCGACGGCTCCGACGGCGGTTATCTCGTGCCGCCGGAAACGGAGGCCGCCGTGATCCGTGGGGTGAAGGAGATCTCGCCGATCCGCGCCATCGCCGGCAACCGCACGGTGAGCGGCTCCATCTACAAGAAGCCGTTCTCCATCACCGGACCGGCGACGGGATGGGTGGCGGAGACTGCGACCCGGCCGGAGACCAACTCGCCGACACTGGACGAGCTCGCCTTTCCGACCATGGAGCTTTACGCCATGCCGTCGGCGACCCAGACGCTGCTGGACGACTCGGCGGTCAATATCGACGAGTGGCTGGCGGAGGAGATCCAGATCGCTTTTGCCGAACAGGAAGGCACGGCGTTCGTCCTCGGCGACGGGAATGCGAAGCCGCGTGGCTTCCTCGACTATACGCCGGTCGCCAACGGCTCCTGGGTCTGGGACAAGATCGGCTATATCGCGACCGGGAATGACGGGACGTTCGACACCGCCGACCCGAGCGACGATCTGATCGACCTCGTCTACAGCCTGAAGTCGGGCTATCGCGCCAACGCCCATTGGGTGATGAACCGGGCGACGCAAGCCGTGATCCGCAAGTTCAAGGACGAGGACGGCAACTATCTCTGGCATCCGGGCGAGAAGGCCGGGGCCTGGCCGACGCTGATGAACTATCCGATCGCGGAGAGCGAGGACATGCCGGATATCGGCTCGGACGAGTTCGCCATCGCCTTCGGCGACTTCAAGCGCGGCTATCTGGTGGTGGACCGGGCGGGCATCCGGGTCTTGCGCGATCCCTATTCGGCAAAGCCCTACGTGCTGTTCTACACGACCAAGCGTGTCGGCGGCGGCGTGCAGGATTTCGACGCGATCAAGCTGCTGAAGTTTGGCTCGAGCTAGGCCGATACCTCCTGACGTCATCCCTGCGAAAGCAGGGATCCAGTAGCCACCGGTGTTCGAGAGGATCTGACACAGGGGTTACTGGATTGCCCGGTCAAGCCGGGCAATGACAACGGGTGGGGCGGCGACGACTGGGCCGTCTCGGGACGAGTCATGCTCGGCATGAGACCGGTATGACTCCTCAACACTTCGCACAACGGAAAGCCTGGCCGGGCCGGCGGCCGTGTCGCGCTCCCTCCCACGCGCGCGGCCGCCACTTTCTTCTGCTGCGAGACCCCATTCCCGTCATGCCGGCGAAAGCCGGCATCCAGCTCTCTCTTCTGAGTGCTTGGCTGGACCCCGGCTTACGCCGGGGTGACGGACGCTGAATTGAAACAGGAATACTCATGGCACTTGCCCTGACATCGGCACCGGCGGTGGAGCCGGTCAGCCTGGCCGAGGCCAAGGCGCATTTGCGCGTGGACCAGGATGCGGAGGACGATCTGATCTCCGCGTTGATCGTCTCCGCACGGAGCTGGGTCGAGCGGCAATACGGGCTGGCACTTATCACGCAAGAGTGGTCGTTCTATCTGGACCGCGTGCCGGGGGCGGGTGCGGTCGCGCTGCCACTGTCACCGCTGCAAAGTGTTGAGAGCGTCACGATCCACTCCGCGAACGGCGGGACGAACGAACTCGATCAAGATGCCTATGCCTACGATGCGCTTTCCAAGCCGGCGCGGCTGATCTTCCAAGGCGCGAACGGCGGCGCATCGTTGCGACCGTTGAACGGAATCGAGATCGCCTATCGGTGCGGTTTCGGCGACGCGGCTGACGATGTGCCGGGGCCCATCCGCCAGGCGCTGCTTCTGCTGATTGTCCATTGGTTCGAACGGCGAGAGCCGGTGCCGGCGGGCGGTGAACCGCCAGAGGTGCCGGCGATGGTCGCCGGGCTGCTGGCGCCTTACCGGCAGGTGCGGCTGTGAATGGCGTGCCGGCCGGTGCGCTGCGCCATCGCCTGATCCTGGAGGAGCGGGCGAAAGTGGACGATGGCGGGGGTGGCTTCACCGAGAGCTGGAACACGGTAACGACGTTATGGGGCGTGGTCCGACCGCTGCGCGGGGACGAGCAACTCGTGGCGGGACGGCTTGCCGGAAACGTGAGTCATCTCATCACCTTGCGCTATCGCGATGGTGTGGTGCCGGAGATGCGGTTTCGCCAGGGCGAGAGGGTCTTCGAGATACATGCCGTGATCGATCCCGATGAGCGCAAATGCTGGTTGCGCTGCCAATGTGAGGAGCGGGGGCTTTAGCTGGTGAGGAGCATCGGCAGACTCTCCGGTCTCGAGGCATTGAAGAGACGACTGGATATCGGCGCTGCGCCGCAGGACCTGCGGGAGGAATTGCGCGACCAGGCGAGCGTGATCGCCGACGAGGCGCGGCAGGCACTGGAACAGGAGCACCCGGGCGGGACCGGCGCGCTGGCGCGCTCCATCAGGGTGGTGGAGACGGCAGAGCAAGACGCGCCGCGCTTCACAATCGGCACGGCAAGCCCGGTCGGCCGCTACCTGGAATTCGGAACAAGGCGCATGGGCGCGCAGCCTTGGCTGACGCCTGCACTGCGCAGGCATTTACCGGATGTTAGGGGCTGCGCGGAGAGGATTATCGCGCGGTTTCTCAAGAGCGATTCGTCTGAAGTTCGCTGAAAACGAGGCTTTTCAGACGCGACCTCCGGGCCCATATAGAGGCTTGGAGGATCAAGGAGACGGATATGGCGGAAAGCGCAGAATGGTCATTGCAGAGCGCGATCTATCAGGCGCTCGCCGGCTCGGCGGAACTGACCGCGCAGCTGGGCGGCTTGCGCGTCTACGACCATCCCCCGCAAGGTGCGGCCTATCCTTTTGTCACCATCGGTGAGAGCTCGGTTTTCGACTGGAGCACGGGCACCGAGGATGGCGCCGAGCATCTGGTTACGCTGCATGTCTGGTCGCGCTCTGGCGGCAAGCGGCAGGCCTACGCGTTGGTCGAACGGATCCGCGAGCTGTTGAGCGATCAGGCGTTCAGCCTGAACGATCATGCGCTGATCAATCTCCGCTATCAGTTTTCGGAAACGCGCCAGGATCCGGACGGCGAGACCTATCATGGGGTCGTGCGCTATCGCGCCGTGACGGAACCGGCGGCGGCTGTTGCTGCCTAGATTTAGGTAAATTCGCGTTTCGACGAGGCGGCTTTGGGGCCGCCTTTTTTGTTGCCTGCGGCTCTACCCTAACCCCGTCATTCCGGCGAAAGCCGGTATCCAAATCGAGACAGAGGGGCGGTGGCTGGACCCCGGCTTTCGCCGGGGTGGCGGCAGGTAACGACCGGACCCGGCATGCAAAGGCTCGAAGAAGGGACCTCTGAATGACAGCGCAAAAGGGCAAGGATCTGCTGCTCAAGGTCGATACGGACGGGGCAGGGGATTTCACGACCGTTGCGGGTTTGCGGGCGCGCAGCCTGGCCTTCAACGCGGCGACCGTGGACGTGACCGATCAGGAATCGGCGGCGCAATGGCGCGAGCTGCTGGACGGCGCCGGCATCAAGACCGCGCGGATCACGGGAAGCGGCATCTTCAAGGATGCGGAATCCGACGAGACCCTGCGGGGATATTTCTTCGCCGGTACCATCCGGGACTGGCAGGTCATCGTGCCGGATTTCGGGACGGTCGAAGGGGCGTTCCAGATCACGAGCCTGGAATATGGCGGCCGGCATGATGGCGAGGTGAACTTCGAGCTGGGGCTCGACTCCGCCGGCGCGCTCAGCTTCGCAGCGGATGCATAGGGGGCGTGAGATGGCGAATTTGCATCGGGGTGAGATCGAGGCGGAGCTGGACGGGAAGACCTATCGGCTCTGCCTGACGCTGGGCGCGCTGGCCGAGCTGGAGCAGGCGTTCGGCGAGGACGACATGCTGGCCATTGCCGAGCGGTTTCAGGCCGGACGGATCCGGGCCGGCGATGCGGTGCGGATGATCGGGGCGGGATTGCGCGGCGCGGGCTACGACCTTGGCGACGAGGCGGTGGCGGACATGCGGGCGGATGGCGGTGCGGCCGGGTTCGTCGACATCGTGGCGCGACTGCTCGCGGCGACCTTTGCGAGCGCCGCGGAGGACAAAGGCGTTCGCCCTTTGGAGAGCGTGGCGGCGCAGTAAGGACTGCTAGCCCGAAGAGCTTCCCGTGGGACCAGGCGATGGCGGCGGGGCTGGGGACTTTGCGACTGGCTCCGCGGGATTTCTGGGCGATGACGCCACGGGAGCTGGATGCCGCCTTGCGAGGTGTGTTCGGGATGGGCGCCGGTGGATTGCGGCCGAGCGCCGGCGATCTCGCCGCGCTGATGGTGCGCTATCCCGACACGACAAAGGATCAAACTTAGATGGCGGAATCGGTCGATGGGCTGGTCGTCACGATCAGCGGCGATGTCGGACCCTTGCGGGCCTCGCTTTCCGATGCGAGCCGGCTGAGCGACGATTTCGCCCGAGATCTGACGCGGGCCTTCGACGATGCGGCGGTGAAGGGGCGGACGCTCGAGGAGACCATGAAGCGGCTGGTCGCTTCGCTCTCCTCCCATGCTCTGGAATCGGCGCTCTCCGTTGCAATGAAAATAGTTCAACAAAGACGCGAAATGAGGCAGTGGCTGCGCAAATATGGACAATAATCGCTTAAAATCGCGTCACCCTGCCGCATTTTCATTCTGAATTCTGCCCCATCGAACCTGTAGTTCGCGGCTCATTCGAATCGAGTAACTCCCCAAAACAACAAATAGGAGTGTGTATGCGAGTCGTATTTCTCGCCTTGAGCCTCTTCATGCTCACGGTTCAGCCAAGCTTTGCCGACATGCCATTCGGCAAGAAGACCGCCAATATCGGCGGGTTCATGAAAGGGGCGAAGGCGCCCTGGCTCAAGAAGGCTACCCAAGACGTCGGCACGAATCCGACCGGTTGGTCGCGGCAGTGGTGTGGGCGCTACATGCGCTCCGTGATGCCGAACCCGATCTCGTCCAACCGGGCGATCGACTGGCGTCATTACGGCAAGGGCCTGAACGGTCCGAAAGTCGGCGCCGTTGCGGTGATGCCGCATCACGTGGGTATCGTTCAGTCTTTCGACGCGAACAGCGTGACGCTGGTTTCGGGCAACCATTCGGGTAGCGCGGGCGCACGCAAGGTGGGCGTGGGACGCTATTCCCGCTCGCGCATTGTGGCCTATCGCTGGCCGTAGCTTTATCCGGCGGACCGCTCCCGCGCTCTGCGCATTCGAGCGGTCCGCCAGATAGCGGGTGAGAGTCCCGCATTCCCTTGAGCGGCTCCTTCGGGAGCCGTTTTCTTTTCGAACGCCGTCTCCGCCGGAGGCGGCGTTTTTTGTGTCCGCATCACACCAAAACGAGGAGAAGAGAGATGAGCGCGTTCTTCAAGCTGCTGACGGCCGCCCCTTTTAAGGACTACCGCACGCAGGTGCTGGGCGGGCTGGTGTTCCTGACCGGCCTAGCCAACTGGCTGGTGGGCGATGCCACTCTTACCGATCTTCTGCAGAATCTGCCCGCCATGGTCGGCGGGCTGGGGCTTTCGACCTTGGGCGCGAAGGTGAACGGGGTGAAGGACGCGGCGGGGCCGGCCCGCAAACCGGCCCGGGCGAAATGAAGAAATCCCTCGAACGCCATTCAGCCATGGTTCATGCTGGATAGCCTACCTTCGGGGGGAAGGTTATCTTGGGCTGATTAATGGTGCGCTTCTTGAGACATAGCATCGCCCCGCTTCTAGTCGGGGCGCTGGTGAGCCTGTGGTCCGGGCCGGCGGCGGCGGAGTGCCTGCCGTGGAGCTCGGCTGGACCGGTGATCCAGAAGAACGGTCTCATCCCGGCCGGGCGGATCTACAATCAGATCCAGTCCCAGCATAAGGGTCAGATCATCAAGGCGACCCTGTGCCGGAACGGCGATAGCTTCCGCTACAAGTTCACGGTGCTGGGATCGAAGGGCGACGTAAAAAGCGTCTCCGTCGATGCCCGGACCGGGCGCTGACGGGTCTCAGCAAGGGAGGAAAGGTTGCGGCTGCTCGTTGTCGAAGACGATCCCGATCTGAACCGCCAGCTGGTCACCGCCTTGAGCGATGCCGGCTATGCCGTCGATCACGCGTTCGACGGGGAGGAGGGACATTTCCTCGGCGACACGGAACCGTATGACGCGGTGGTGCTCGATATCGGCCTTCCGAAGATGGACGGGCTGAGCGTGCTGGAGCAGTGGCGGCGGGATGCCCGCAACATGCCTGTGCTGATCCTGACCGCGCGGGAGCGGTGGAGCGACAAGGTGGCGGGGATGGATGCCGGCGCCGACGACTACGTGGCGAAGCCATTCCACATGGAAGAAGTGCTGGCGCGAATCCGCGCCTTGCTGCGGCGCTCGGCGGGACATGCCAGCAACGAGATCGAATGCGGTCCGGTCCGGCTCGATACCAAGAGCTCGCGGGTGACGGCCGACGGCCAGCCGATCAAGCTCACCAGCCATGAATATAGAGTGTTCGCCTATCTGATGCTCCACAGGGACCGGGTGGTGTCGCGGACAGAACTCATCGAGCATCTCTACGAGCAGGATTTCGACAGGGATTCGAACACGGTCGAGGTGTTCATAGGGCGCCTGCGCAAGAAGCTGCCCGGCAATCTGATCAAGACGGTTCGCGGGCTGGGCTATCGCCTGTCGGACAGGGCCGATGAGGCGTAAATCTCTCGCCTATCGATTGTTCGTTTCGGCCGCGATCTGGACGCTGGTGGTCGTGCCGGCGGCCGCGATTCTTCTGATTTCGCTCTACCGCCACTCGGTGGAGCGAAATTTCGATGCCCGCCTCAACGCATATCTCACCGGGCTCGTCGCCTCGAGCACGGCTGAAGGCGGCACGACGCCTACCGCGCCCGCCAATCTCGGCGAGCCTCTCTTCACGATTCCCTTCTCCGGCTGGTACTGGCAGATCAAGCTGTTCAAGAAGGGGACCCCGCCTCTCTTCGTCTCCGACTCCCTTCTCGACCAGCGTCTGTGGCTTCCGAGCGTGCTCGGTGCGGAGCCCGACGAGAACCTGATCTATCGGGCCTACATGAAAGGGCCGGAAGGTCAGCGGCTGCGGGTGCTCGAACGCCAGATCCGTCTGGAGGGTCCGAACCATCGTCCGTATTCCTATGCGGTGGCGGGAGACGCGGCGGAGATCGAGAAGGATCTCGCCGATTTTACCACCATGCTGATCGCAGCTCTTGCGCTGCTCGGATTCGGGCTCGTGGTGGCGACGCTCTTCCAAGTGCGGTTCGGGCTGATGCCGCTTCGCGCGGTGCGAGAGGATCTCGCCGCGATCCGATCGGGCAAGGCGGAGCGTCTTGAGGGCGACGTGCCGGTGGAGATTCAGCCGCTTCAGAAGGAACTCAATGCGCTGATCGAATCCAACCGCGAAATCGTCGAGCGCGCCCGAACCCATGTCGGCAATCTGGCCCATGCGCTGAAGACGCCGCTGAGCGTGATCGGCAACGAGGCGCGCGGCAAGCGGACGGCGCTGGCGAAGAAGGTGCTGGAGCAGACCGAGATCATGCGCACGCAGATCACCCATCACCTGGACCGGGCGCGCATGGTGGCGCGGACCACGGCGCTGGGCAGCGTCACCGACGTTCCGGAGGTTCTGGAAGGGTTGAAACGTGCGCTGAGCCGGATCTACAGCGAGAAGGGCATGGAAATCGTTCTGGAGTGCCCGGATGGCATGCTGTTTCAGGGTGAGCGCCAAGACCTTGAGGAGATGACCGGCAATTTGATGGATAACGCCTGCAAGTGGGGCCGCGATCTCGTCCAGGTCACCGTCGCCAAAGATGCCTCCGGCGAACATCTCGTGGTGACGGTCGATGATGACGGACCCGGCCTCGATGCAACGGAGCGGGATCGCGCGGTGCAGCGCGGGCAGCGGCTGGACGAGACGAAGCCGGGCTCGGGGCTCGGTCTTTCGATCGTTGCGGATCTTGCCCATCTCTATAAGGGCGAGTTCGCGCTGGAGCCCTCTCCAAACGGTGGATTACGCGCAAAACTCACGCTTCCCGCAGCCTAACCGGGGCCCGCCTGCTTATTTCCGACAAATTTCTGATCTTAAAGGAATCCAGCTGGTTAACGATAATTTGGCGCTCTAGGACAGCGTGTTCCTGAGGGGCTGCAAAAGGTTGGGAAGGGGGCGATCCATGCGGATTCTGGCGCTCATTTTGGTTTTGACGATGCCGTTGACGCTCGGCGCATGCGCGAGCAAGCAGGATACCGGCACACTGATCGGTGCCGCCGCGGGCGGTCTGATCGGCAATCAGTTCGGTAAAGGCGGCGGACGGGTCGCTGCGACGGCGGTGGGTGCCGTCGCCGGCGGTATCATCGGCAATACGATCGGCGCCAACATGGATGCGCGCGACCGTCAGATGGCTGAAGCCGCGCAGTATCGTGCGCTGGAATACGGTCAGCCGGGGCGCCCCGTGGCTTGGGACAATCCCAATTCGCAATATCGGGGTCAGGTGGCCGTTGGCGATTACTATGATCGCGGCGGGAGCCGCTGCCGGCCGTTCACTCACACGATCTATATCGACGGCCGTCCCGAGGTTTCCCGCGGCACCGCTTGCCGCCAACCCGACGGGACCTGGCGGACGGTCGGCTAGACGACCTGCTTCGATCCACGACATGCGCCGCCGTCTGCCCTGCGGCTCGGCGGCGCTTGCCTCCCTCGGCCGCTTTCCCTATGGCTAGGCCTCAAATTTCGAGCTGAGGTCTAAGCCTCTCATGTTGTGGATCATTTTCCTGTGCTTGACGGCGGCGGTGCTGCTCGCCCTGTTGCGCCCGCTGTTCGGCGGCGGGGGTGAAGAGCCCGGCCGCGACGCCGCCAATGCGCAGGTGTATCGCGATCAGCTCAAAGAGATCGACAGCGACCGCGACCGCGGGCTTATCGGAGAGGCAGAAGCGAAGGCTGCGCGGCTTGAGATCGAGCGGCGGCTGCTTGCCACGATGGACGCAGACCAGAACGTCGCCGCCGCGCGAAGCGGCTCGCCGGTCTGGATGGCCGTCGCCGTCGCCGTCGCTCTGCCTCTGATCGTTCTCGGATTCTATCTCACCTACGGATCGCCGCAGCTTCCCGATCAGCCGCTGCTCGTGCGCCTGCAGCAGCCGGTCGACGAGCAGAACGTCGCGGAGCTGATCGCGAGGGTCGAGGCGGGGCTGAAGCGGAAACCCAACGACGGGCAGGGCTGGGCGGTGATCGCTCCGGTCTATATCAGTGTGCGCCGCTTCGATCAGGGGCTCGAGGCCTACCGGAAAGCCATACGTCTGCTCGGGCCACGCCCGGATCTGCTGGCCGGGTACGGCGAAGCGCTCGTCTTCGCCAATGATGGTGCGGTCGATCCGCAAGCGCGCGAGATCCTCGAGCGTGCCGTGGCGGACGATCCGACCCTGGTGAAGCCGCGTATCCTTCTTGCCTATAGCGACGAGCAGGCCGGCAATTATCAGCGGGCCGTGGCCCGCTGGCGCGAGCTGAAGAGTTTGGTGAAGAACGACGAGCGCTGGGCTCCTCTCGTGGAGCGGCGGATCGCCAGCGCCGAGGCAAAGCTCGACGGATCGTCGCCGCCCAAAGGTCCTGTGCGCCAGAGCGCGGGCGGTCCCAATGCCGGCGACGTGGAAGCGGCTCAGAACATGAGCCCAGATGCGCGCAAGCAGATGATCGAGACGATGGTCGGCAGGCTTGCGCAGCGCCTGGAGCAGAACGGCGACGACCTCGACGGATGGCTGAAGCTGGTGCGCTCCTACGCGGTGCTGGACCGGAAGGATGATGCGCGGACGGCGCTGGCGAAGGCGAAGGCGCAGTTCAGCGACCAACCGGCCGCATTACAGCGACTTAATTCATTGGCCAGCGAACTTGGTATAAGTTCCTGAGCGTTGAGATGGAGAAACTGGGACAAGGGTTTAGCGTTCGATGACCCGCAAGCAGCGCAGAAGCGTGCTTATCGGCGGCTGCATGGCCGTGCTGGCCGTGGCGGTCGGATTGGTGCTGTTCGCGCTCAGCGATTCCATCGTCTTCTTCTATAGCCCGAGCGAGGTGATGGCGAAGGAGCTGGCGCCCGGTCAGCGCTTCCGGCTCGGCGGGCTGGTGGAAGACGGGAGCGTGGAACGCAATCGCGGGACCACCGTGAAGTTCGTGATCACCGACAAGGCCAAGGACCTGCCGGTCACGTATACCGGCGTGCTGCCGGATCTGTTCCGCGAGGGGCAGGGGGTGGTCGCCGAAGGGATGCTCGGGCCTGACGGGGTCTTTCAGGCCGACAAGGTTCTGGCCAAGCATGACGAGAATTACATGCCGCCGGAAGTGGCGGCGAAGCTGAAGGAACAGGGGCTCTGGGAGGGACCGGAGCAGGTTTCCCGAGAGACCGAACCCAGCAAGGTCAACTGATCCAATGATTGCCGAAACCGGCCATTTCGCGCTGATCCTGGCGCTGGGCATCGCCATCATTCAGATGGTGCTGCCGCTCTACGGTTCACGCCGAGACGACCCGCAGCTGATGGCTGTCGCGGTGCCTGCGGCCCAGGCGCAGTTCCTTCTGGTCGCGCTCGCTTTCGTGGCGCTGATGACCGCTTACGTCACGTCGGATTTCTCCATCCTCAACGTCTACGAGAATTCGAGTTCGGCGAAGCCGCTGCTCTACAAAATCTCAGGCGTCTGGGGGAACCACGAGGGCTCAATGGTCCTCTGGGTGCTTATTCTCGCGCTGTTCGGCGCCGGTGTCGCGACCTATGGCCGAAACCTCCCGCGCAGCCTGCAGGCGAACGTGCTTTCCGTGCAGGGGGCGATCGGGGTGGCCTTCCTGCTCTTCATCATCACCACGTCGAATCCGTTCGTGCGGCTCGACCCTGCGCCGTTCGAGGGGCAGGGGTTCAATCCCGTGCTGCAGGATCCGGCGCTCGCCATCCACCCGCCGTTCCTCTACGCGGGCTATGTCGGCTTCTCCATGGCGTTTTCCTTTGCCATCGCCGCGCTGATCGACGGCCGCATCGATGCGGCCTGGGCGCGCTGGGTGCGGCCCTGGACGCTGGCGGCCTGGATGTGTCTCACCATCGGCATCGCGCTCGGTTCCTGGTGGGCCTATTACGAGCTCGGCTGGGGCGGGTTCTGGTTCTGGGATCCGGTGGAGAACGCCTCCTTCATGCCCTGGCTTTCCGGCACGGCGCTGCTCCATTCGGCGCTGGTGATGGAGAAGCGCGACGCGCTGAAGATCTGGACCATTCTGCTCGCCATCATCACCTTCTCGCTGAGCCTCGTCGGCACATTCCTGGTGCGCTCCGGCGTGCTCACATCGGTCCATGCGTTTGCGGTCGATCCTGCACGCGGCGTCTTCATCCTCGGCATCATGGCCGTCTTCATCGGCGGGGCGTTGGCGCTGTTCGCCTGGCGGGCGCCGCTGTTGCGCCAAGGCGGCATCTTCGCGCCGATCAGCCGGGAAGGGGCGCTCGTCTTCAACAATCTGATCTTGGTGACGGCCTGCGCCGCGGTCTTCGTCGGCACGCTCTATCCGCTCGCTCTGGAGTCGGTGAGCAACGAGAAGATCTCCGTGGGTCCGCCCTTCTTCAACTATACCTTCGTGCCGCTGGTCTTGCCGCTCCTGCTTGCCGTGCCGCTCGGGCCATTCCTGGCCTGGAAACGGGGCGATCTCTATGCGGTGGCCCAACGGCTGATGGTGGCCGCGGTCATCGCGCTTGCGGCGATCGTGATCGTCTTCGCCATTCAGGGCAGGGGACCTTGGCTGGCGCCGCTCGGCATCGGTCTCGGCGTGTGGCTCATCGCGGGTGCTGCCTCAGAGCTTGCCTATCGCGCCAAGCTGTTCCAGGCCTCGGCCGCCGAGACATGGCGCCGGTTCATCCATTTGCCGCGCTCCAGCTTTGGCACGGCGCTGGCCCATGCGGGTGTCGGCCTGTCCGTGATTGGCATCGTGGCGACAACCGCCTGGCGCACGGAAGACATCACCGCCATGAAGCCGGGCGAGACCACCGAGATCGCCGGTTATCGCCTGGTGTTCGACGGTGTCTCGGAGCGGGCGGGTCCGAATTACGATGAGCAACTGGCAAGCTTCCACGTCTTCCGGGGCGACAGCGAGATCACCGAGCTTCATCCGACGAAGCGGCAATTCACCATCGAGGGGTCGGCCACTACAGAGGCGGCGATCTACAACGCCTGGGGTGGCGATCTCTATGCCGTGCTCGGCGATCCCCTGGAGAACGGCGCCTACAGCGTCCGCGTCTATTTCAATCCGCTGGTGCGGCTGATCTGGATCGGCGCCGTCGTGATGTTCCTGGGCGGCGGACTATCGCTGTTCGACAGGCGCTTGCGGGTCGGCGCGCCCAAGCGTGCCGCTGCGGCGCAGGGAAGGCTGGCTGATGCCAAGTAGGGCGAACCTTCGTCGTTTCGCGCTTTCCCTGGCCGTCGCGCTGCTCGTCGGCCTGAATGGTGTCGCACCGGCCCTTGCCGTCCAGCCCGACGAAGTGCTGAGCGATCCGGCGCTCGAGCAGCGGGCCCGGGACATCTCGGCCAATCTCCGCTGCCTCGTCTGCCAGAATCAATCGATCGACGATTCCAACGCGCCTCTCGCCAAGGATCTGCGGGTGCTGGTGCGCGAGCAGCTCAAGGCGGGCAAGTCCGACGAAGAGATCATGGACTACGTGGTGGCGCGCTACGGCGAGTTCGTGCTGCTGACGCCGGTCTGGGCGCCGCATACCTTGCTGCTTTGGCTGGCGACCCCGATTCTGCTGATCGTCGGGTTGATCATCGTGGTGATGCTGTTCCGCCGCCGGGCCACGGTGGCGGAGCCCAAGCCGCTTTCGGCCGCCGAAAAGCGCCGGTTGAATAAGGTGTTGGACCAGGCGTAGGCGGCTTTCAGGGCGTCCATCAGACAGACCTTCGGAACGGCATTTTCGCCGCTGTTCCTGCTCCTTTATCCCTCCCTCAGGCGGCCGGTTCCGGCTCCGCCTTCTCCCCACCTTACGTAAATTTAATCCTCCCGAAACAGCGTCGTAAGCCGCGAACCCCTATATCGGCTGCCAGTAGTCTCGCTCCTCCCAACGCCAGGCTTCACTGACAGACATCTGACAAGAGGTTCACATGCAATCCAACGACACTCGCTCGAATGCGCCGGAAAGCCCGCGCAAGGGCCGGTTCTTCAGACGTCCGGCCATGTTTGCCGTGGCGCTGATCGGTGCCGGCGCGCTCGGCTTTGCCATGGCTGACAGCGTGCCATTCGCATCCGCCGAGCCGGTTCCGACATCCCCGCCGGCCACGACGATGGCGCCGAACTTCGCCGATCTGGTGAAGAAGGTGAGCCCGGCGGTGGTCAGCATCAACGTGAAGGGGAATACCGAGGAGGCCGACGGCGAGTTCGATATCCCAGGCATGCCCGACATCCCGAAGGACAGCCCCTTCTACGAGTTCTTCAAACGTTTCGGTCAGATCCCGAAGGGCATGCCGCATCAGCCCCATCCGGTGCAGGCGCAGGGCTCGGGCTTCTTCATTTCGCCTGACGGGTATCTGGTGACCAACAACCACGTGGTCGAGGACGCGGACGAGATCACCGTCACCATGGAAGACGGCGCGACCTACGACGCGGAGCTGGTCGGTAACGATCCGCGCACCGATGTCGCGTTGCTGAAGGTCGACGGCAAGGAGCTGCCCTATGTGGAGTTCTCCGACAAGGACCCGCAGGTCGGCGAATGGGTGCTGGCGGTCGGCAACCCGTTCGGCCTCGGCGGAACGGTGACGGCCGGCATCATCTCGGCTCATAACCGCGATATCGGCTCCGGCCCTTACGACTATCTGCAGATCGACGCGGCGGTGAACCGGGGCAACTCGGGCGGTCCGTCCTTCACGCTCGACGGTAAGGTTGTCGGCATGAATACCGCGATCTTCTCGCCGTCCGGCGGGAATGTCGGCATCGCGTTTGCCGTGCCGGCCGCCCTGGTGAAAGAGGTCGTCGGACAACTGAAGACTTCGGGCTCCGTCGATCGCGGCTGGCTCGGTGTCGTCATCCAGAACGTCACGGACGATCTGGCCGATGGCGTCGGTCTCGACGAGGCCAAGGGCGCGCTCGTCTCGAAGGTCTCCGAGGACGGCCCCGCCGCCGAGGAAGGCATCGAGGCCGGCGACGTGATCACCGCGGTCAACGGCGAGACGGTCGAGGACTCCCGAGATCTCGCTCGCAAGATCGCCGATCTCGAGCCCGACACTGACGTGAAGCTGACGGTCAATCGCTACGGCGACGAGCGTGAGGTCAACGTTACCCTCGGCAAGTTCCCGTCCGGCAAGCAGCTGGCGAAGCTTCAGGGCGACGAGTCGCCCGCTGAGGACAGCAATGGCGAAGAGATGAAGGATCTCGGCCTCTCCGTCGCGCCGGCGTCCAGCATGCCCGGTGCCGGCGAGGAGGGCGTCGTGATCACGGAGATCGAGCCCGACAGCGATGCGGCCGACAAGGGCCTGTCGGTGGGCGACGTGATCCTTCAGGTCGGCGGCAAGGATGTCGAGACCGCGAAGGACATCTCCGACGGCATCCGCGCCACGATGTCCAAGCCCAAGAACAAGGGCAAAGAGAAGGTGAACGTCATCTTCCGGATCAAATCCGGCGATCGCATGAGCTTCGTCGCCCTGGCACTCAAGAACCAGGCGTAACGCTCGACGCCGGAGGGCGGCGCGGACTTCCCCCCAACCGCGCCGCCCCCCCTTTCATTTGCCGCGTAGGCTCCGCCGCAGCTAGCGTCCATCCAGGAGCAGACCGGGAGAATTCCGAAAATGCGTGTTCTGGTGATCGAGGACGACCAGGAGACCGCGACCTTCCTCCAGCGGGCACTGAAAGAGTCCGGCCACATGGCCGAGCACGCAGCGGATGGCCAGACCGGCCTGGAGCTCGCCAAGGCCAATGCCTACGATGTTCTGATCGTCGACCGGATGCTGCCGAAATGTGATGGGCTCACGGTCATCGGCATCCTGCGCACCGACGATATCCATACTCCCGCGCTGATCCTGAGCGCCCTGGACGGGGTAGACGAACGGGTGAAGGGTCTACGGGCCGGCGGCGACGACTATCTCACCAAGCCCTACGCTTTCTCCGAGCTGCTCGCGCGTATCGAAGTGCTGGCAAGGCGCACCTCGCCCGACGAGGCGAGCACCAAGCTCCAGGTCGGCGATCTCACTTTGGACCGTCTCACCCATAAGGTGGCGCGCGCCGGGGAGCAGATCCTGCTTCAGCCGCGCGAATTCCGGCTGCTTGAGTATCTCATGAAGCATGCGGGGCAGGTGGTGACCCGCACCATGCTGCTGGAGAATGTCTGGGACTATCACTTCGACCCGCAGACCAATGTGATCGACGTCCATATCTCGCGTCTTCGGTCGAAGATCGACAAGAGCTTCGACAAGCCTCTCCTGCATACCGTCCGCGGCGCTGGCTATACGATCCGTGACAGCGCCCAGTAAACTTTTCCGGACGACCGCTTTCCGCCTCTCGCTGCTCTATCTGGCGGTGTTCGGCCTGGCTGCCTCCCTGGCCATCGGCTACATCTACTGGAACGTCAACATCCTGTTGTCGCGGCAGCTGGACGAGACCATCCAGGCGGAGCTCGGCGGTCTGGCCGAACAGTATCGCGCCGGGGGCTTGCGTCAGCTCGTGCGCACGATCGCCGAGCGGAGCGAGACGCCGGGCAACAGCCTTTACTATGTCGCCGACAATGACGGCCACCGCATCGCGGGCAATCTCGGCTCGATCTCTCCCGAGCTTCTGAAGGAGACCGGGCCGGTCGAGTTCACCTATCAAAGGCCTACCCAAGGCGGCGCGGAGCGCAGGCTCGCCTTCGCGAACGTGTTTCATCTCGCCGGCGGCACCCGACTCCTGGTGGGCCGCGATATCGAGGATCGCCGCGTGCTTTCGCGGGTCACGCGTTCTGCCATCCTCTGGGGCCTCGCGCTGATGGCATTGGTGGGGCTCGGCGGCGGCCTGCTGGTGAGCCGCAATCTGCTGTCCCGGATCGACGCCATCACCGATACGAGCCGCAAGATCATGGCCGGCGACCTTTCGGGCCGGCTCCCGCGCAATCGCTCCGGCGACGAGCTCGACCGGCTTTCGGAGAGCTTGAACCAGATGCTCGCCCGGATCGAACAGCTCATGGCAGGTCTGCGGGAAGTGTCCGACAACATCGCCCACGATCTGAAGACGCCGCTGACCCGCTTGCGGAACCGGGTGGAACGGGCCCTGCACGAGCCGCAAGGCGAGAGCGATCGTCAGGAGACGCTGGAAAAGACCATCGAAGAGGCGGACAACCTCATCAAGACCTTCAATGCGTTGCTCTCCATCGCGCGCATGGAGGCTGGCGCCGGGACGGGACGATGGGAGAGCCTTGATGCATCGGCCTTGATCGCCGACGTTGCGGAGTTGTACGAGCCGGTGGCAGAAGAACGCGGGCTTATGCTAAGGGCGGAGGCGGACGATCCCCTGCCGATCATGGGCGACCGTCAGCTTCTGGGCCAGGCGCTCGCCAATCTGGTCGATAACGCCATCAAGCATGGCCGGCCCGAGGCGGAGACCGGCGCCGCGGAACCGATACCCGATATCCGCATCGCGGCCTATCGGGCGGGCGTAGATACGAATGGCGGCTCCCAGGCCGCCAGGGGAAGGGGTGTGGAAATGGCCGAGATCGTCGTGAGCGATCGCGGGCCGGGAATTCCGGCAGCGGACCGCGAGCGCGTGCTTGAGCGCTTCGTGCGGCTGGAAGCAAGCCGGTCGGCGCCCGGCAGCGGACTTGGTCTGAGCCTGGTGGCCGCCGTCGCGCGGCTCCATGGCGGCGATCTCAAGCTTGCCGAAAACGGACCAGGCCTCAAGGCCGTGCTGACATTGCCCATGCAAACGGACGCGGACGCCCCGACCGCCATCGAAGGCCGGTGAGCGGTTTCGCCGAACGGATTACCCGCACGCCTGTTGTCATCGACGAGGCGCGGGCCGCCGACCAGCTCGACACCCTTCAGAAAGCGCTTGAGGCGGAGTCCGCGCTGAGCGCGGCGGCAGCTCTCCTGGAGCAGAACGAGGCGGTGCGGAAGCTCGCGGCCGGCGTGTTCTCCGGCTCGCCTTATCTCGCTTCGCTCGCCCGTCGCGATCCCCAAGCCTTCGCCGATATCCTGACGCTCGATCCGGACGCCGTGTTCAGCGACTACACGACCCGGCTCGTGTCGCAGATGGATGACTGTCCCGACATGAAGTCGGCGATGCGTATCCTGCGCCGCTACAAGCGGGCCGTGTCGCTGCTTATCGGTCTCTGTGACCTTGGCGGGGTGTGGCGGACCAGGGAGGTCCTGCGCAAGCTGAGCATGCTGGCCGACGAGGTCGTGCAGCAGGCCGTGCGCTTCCTGTTTCGCCGGGCGATCGAGAAAGGCGAGGTCGACGCGCCGATGCCCGGAGCGGGGTACTTCGTGATTGCCATGGGGAAGCTGGGCTCGTTCGAGCTCAACTATTCCAGCGATATCGACCTCATCGTCTTCTACGACAAGGCACGCGCCGGCCTGACGGAGGGCGTGGAAGCGACGAAATTCTTCGTCAAGATCACCAGGGATCTGGTCAAGCTGCTCCAAGAGGGAACTGAGGACGGGTATGTCTTCCGGACGGACCTTCGCCTCCGCCCGGATCCCGGCGCGACCCAGATCGCCCTGTCGGCCGAGGCGGCGCTCAATTACTACGAGAGCCTGGGTCAGAACTGGGAGCGCGCGGCGCTGATCAAGGCGCGCATCATTGCCGGCGATTTCGAGGCGGGCGCGGACTTCCTCCGGCAGATCTCGCCCTTCGTCTGGCGCCGCTATCTCGACTACGCGGCAATCGCCGATATCCGCGCCATGAAGCGGAAGGTGCACGCCCATAAGGGCCACGGCACCGTGACCGTGCTCGGCCACAACGTGAAGCTCGGCCGGGGCGGTATCCGGGATATCGAATTCTTCGTCCAGACCCATCAGCTGATCGCGGGCGGGCGCAATCCGGATCTGCGGAGCCGGGGCACGATCGACACATTGAAGCATCTGGCCGACGGGGAGTGGATCAGGCCGGAGGTCGCCGCCGACCTCACCGAGGTCTACTACTTCCTACGGCGCGTGGAGAACGTGCTGCAGATGATCGATGATCAGCAGACCCACGAGTTGCCCAAGGACGAAGCCGCGTTCCGCAACGTCGCGGCGCTTTGCGGATTCAACGATTCTGAGGTGTTCGCCGCGGCCCTGTTGGAGAATTTCAAGCGGGTCGAATACCACTACGAGGCGCTGTTCGAGACCATGCCCGGCTCCGCCACGGGCGGGGACGAGCCGGCCTTCGTGTTCCGGGGCGATGAGGACGATCCGGAGACGCTGGCGACCCTGCAGGATTACGGGTTCAAGAATCCGCGTGAGGCGGTGGCCGTACTGCGCGCCTGGCATTCGGGACGTTACGTCGCCACGCGGAGCAGCCAGGCCCAGGAGCGGCTGACGGAATTTCTGCCGCTCCTGCTGCGGACGCTCGGTCGCACGACCGAGCCGGACCGGGCGCTGGCGACCTTCGACCAAGTGCTTTCCGATCTTCCCGCGGGGCTGCAGCTTTTCTCCGCCTTTTCGCGCAACCCGAGCCTGCTCCGGCTGATGGCCGACATCCTCGGCACGGCGCCGCGTCTGGCGCGGATCATCGCCCGGCGGCCGCGGCTGCTCGATGCCGTGCTCGATCCCGGCTTCTTCGGTGCGATGCCGACCCGCACAATCTTCAAGGAGCTGATCGACAACGCCCTCGACCAATCGACGGATTATGCCGACATGCTCGACCGAGCGCGCATCGTCGGACGGGAGCAGACCTTCCTGATCGGCGTGCGGGTGCTTTCGGGCACTATCAGCGCGGCGCAGGCCGGCAGCATCTACGCGATGCTCGCGGAAGCGCTGATCCAGGCGCTCCTGAAGCGGGTGGAGGACGAACTCGCCGAGCGCTACGGCCGCATCGAGAGCGGGCGGGCCAATGTGATGGCCATGGGCAAGCTCGGCGGACGGGAGATGACCGCCTCGTCGGATCTCGATCTCATCATAGTCTACGATTTCGATGGCGATGCGGGCGGCTCGGATGGCGCCAAGAGCCTATCGGGCACTGAATACTACACCAGGCTCACCCAGCGGCTGATCGCGGCGCTCTCGGCGCCGACCGCGGAAGGCGCGCTCTACGAAGTGGACATGCGGCTCCGGCCGTCGGGCCACCAGGGCCCCGTCGCCACCAAGCTCTCCAGCTTCAAGGAGTATCAGCAGGGCTCGGCCTGGACCTGGGAGCGGCTCGCGTTGACCCGCGCCCGCGTCGTCGCCGGTCCGGAGTCGCTTGCTGCGGAGATCGGCGACGCCATCCAGGAGGTGCTGACGCGGCCGCAGGATCGAGGCGCCGTCGCGGAAGAGGTGCGCAAGATGCGGGAGCGCATCGAGACCCAGAAAGGCACCGTAGATATCTGGGACATCAAGCAGGTCCGAGGCGGCCTGGTGGATCTGGAATTCATTGTCCAGTACCTGCAGCTGGTCAGCGCGGCAGAGCATCCGGATGTCCTGGATCAGACCACGGAGCGCGCCCTGCAGAAGCTCCAGGAGGCGGGCGTGCTATCGGACAAGGATGCGGGGATCCTTATCCCTGCCTGCCGCCTTTATCACAACCTCACCCAGGTGCTCCGGCTCTGCGTCGACGACAATTTTAAGCCCGACGAGGCTCCGCAGGCTCTGAAGGAGCTGATCGCGCGAGCCGCCGAGATGGGCGATTTCAGGAATGTCGAGCTGCGGCTTCGGGAGATGTTGCGCGAGGTGCACGGCGCCTTCGACCGGCTGGTCGTCTGAACGCATTGCCCTGAAGTGGCGGGCCGTCTCAGGCCGTGGCCTTCTGCTCTTCGACCGGTTTCTCGAGGGGGAGGCTTGGCTGCCGGCTGCGCAGGGGCAGGGTGAAGATAACCTGAGTGCCTTCTCCGGCCCGGCTCTTGATCTCCAGATTGCCGCCGTGAAGCTCGACGAGGGCGCGGGAGATGGCGAGGCCGAGGCCGCTGCCCTGGTGGCTCTTGGAGAGCTGGTTCTCGACTTGCTCGAAGGGCCGGCCGAGCTTCGAGATATCCTCTTCCGCGATGCCGATGCCGGTATCCTGAATGGTGATGCGGGCCTCGCCGCGATGCTGGGCGAGGCGGACATCCACAAGGCCACCCTCCCGGCTGAACTTCACCGCGTTGGAAAGCAGGTTCAGGAAGACCTGCTTCACGGCGCGGCGGTCGGCCTTGATGAAGAAGGTCTCCGGGCCGTGGTTGTTCAGGGTCAGCCCGCGGGCTTCGGCCGCCTTGGAGACCACCTTCATGCTTTCCCGCACAAGGTCGACAAGATCGATCCGTTCGGTCTCCAGCACCAGCCGGCCGGCTTCGATCTTCGACATGTCGAGGATGTCGTTGATGACCTCAAGAAGGAAGCTTCCGCTCTCGTAGATGTCCTGGGCATATTCCCGGTACTTGGCGTGGCCGAGGGCGCCGAACAGCTCGCTCTGCATAACCTCCGAGAAGCCGATGACGGCATTCAGAGGGGTGCGGAGCTCGTGGCTGATATTGGCGAGGAATTCGGACTTGGCGCGATTGGCAGCCTCGGCGCGGTTCTTCTCCAGGGCGTATTTCTCGGCGAGGTCGACGAGGCGTTGCTTCTGCTGCTCCAGCTCGCGACGGGAGAGATGAAGCTCGGCGACGCTGGAGCGGAGGCGGGCCTCCTTGTCGGCGAGCAGGCGCTCGTTCCGTTTGAGCTGAGTGATGTCGGTGCCGATGCTCACGTAACCGCCGGCACGGGTGCGGCCTTCGTTGATGTGCAGCCAGCGGCCATCTTCGAGCTGCGCTTCGTAGGTTCGGCTGCCGCCTTGGGCACGGTCGACGGTGATGCGCTTGCGGACGACGGGCTCGCACGCTGCGCCGATAACCGTTTCGTACGGCGTGCCTTTCTGCAGCACCTCGTCGGGCAGACCGTGGAACTGCTTGTACTTGCTGTTGCACATCACCAGGCGGTTGCGGTCGTCCCACAGGACGAAGGCTTCCGAGATGGTTTCGATGGCGTCGCGCAGGCGGGCGTTAGCCTCGGCCGCCTCCTGCACCGCGCTTTCCTTGCTCAGCATGGCGAAGGCGGTGAGCTGGGCGTTTCCGGTCTTCGGATCCTCGGTGAGATGTCCCCGGAGGGAGACTTCGACCCACGAGCCCTCGCGATGGCGCAGGCGCAACGTCTCGTCGATCGCGGTCTCGCCCGACTGGACCAACTCGGCGATCCGCTGTTGGAAGTTGTCCTTGGGATGGAGCGCGTGGGCGAAGACCTGGACGGGGAGGGGATGGGGAGACGGCTTCAGGCCAAGCATCTCGTACATGGCGGGAGACCAGTGCACATCGCCGGTCGCGAGGTTCCAGCGCCAGAGGCCACAGCCTGGGAGGCGCGCGCCGAGCTGCTCGACCAGGAGGTCGGGCTCTTCCGCAGCCGGGGCCGGGCTCGGCAGCAGTAGGGCGCCGCTGAGCAGCAAGAGGAGCAGTCCGCCGCATAGGAGAATGGTCAGCTCCACCCGGCGGTTGCCGTTCCAGGATGAGAGTGCCTTGTCGGTCGGCTGAAAGACGAGAAGCTGGGCGTCGGGCTTGGCGAGGTTGCGGATCGTGGCGATGGCTTCGGTGCCGTCGGTCAGGGTGAGTTCCATGACGCCGGCGGTCGCGCCGAAGGTCGTGATCGGCTGCCCCGAGCCGAGATAGGAGAGGATATCTTCCGGACCGCCGGGCTCCAGAGGCGCTTCCGCCCGGATCTCCCCGCTCCGGTCGGCGAGCAGCACGTGGCGGCCGTTCAAGGTGGCGCCAGTGTTCAGAGCGCCGGCGAGGGACGCTTGCCAGGCGTCGTCGCTTGCCGGCGTCTCGCCCTTCAGGGCTTCGGCTGTGAGGTCGGCATAGAGCTGGAGCGTCTGCTTCGCGGATTGGAGCGTAGCATCGCGGGCGTCGCCGAGCTGAAAGCTCGCGGCGATGCCGGCCAGAACGACGAAAATCCCGGTGAGATAGGGCGCCGAGCTGCGAAGAAATTCGGCGGTGAGTAGCTGCCGCGGTAAGGCTTCACGGATCGCCTTGAGTAGCGGCTCCGCGAGCGCATACGCATCCTCACGCGCGGATCGCGCCCGCGACATTCGGTCCCCCAGTCTTCTCTTTCCACAATGGAAACGGAGAAGTGCCGCATCTCCGAATCACCTTTCTATTGAAGGTATTCGCCCTGACTCTGTCCAGAGGAAACTTGTGGAAAACAGTTTGAAGAGCGTTGCAAAGGCTCGGGATTACTCGTCGCCGAGAGTCTTGCTGACGATCTCGTAGCTATCGTTGGACAGCTCGGCATTGGCGAGCCCTTCAAGGCTCGCCTTGGCGCGGGCCTGACGGCCCGGCTCGAGGATGCGCCAGCTCTCGAAGGCGCCCAGCAGACGTGCGGCCATATTCGGATTGAACTTGTCGATGCGGAGCGCGCAATCGGCAAGCAACTCGTAGCCGGCGCCGTCCTTCCGGTTGAAGCCGGTCGGGTTGCCGTTGGCGAAGCTGCCGATCACGGCGCGGACGCGGTTCGGGTTCTTGAGCGAGAATTTCGGATGGCTCAGCAGCCTTCCACGATCTCGACGGAGTCGTGGCGCGGGGAGCGGGCGAGGACGGCGAACCACTTGTCGAGCACCAGCGCGTCATCCTTCCAGCGCTCGTAGAAATCCTCCAGCGCTTCGTCGCGGAGGGGATGGTCGTAGGGCGCCAGGATCAGCAGCGAATAGATCGCGTCGGTCATGTTGGTCGCGTCGCGGTAATGGGCGGCGGCGCGCTCGAGCTCGCCCTCCATGCCGCTGCCGGCGAGCAGGTCGAGGGCGGCGATCCGCATGGAGCGTTTGCCCGCGCTGATCCCGTCGGGCGAGTAGGGGCCCGTCTCGGCGAGTTCCTCGTAGAGCCCGGCGAGATCGCCATGGATCGTTCGGCCGATGGTTGCGCGCAAGGTCTCGCGCGCCTCGCGGATCGCGTCGGTATCGATATCGCGGGCCAGCTCGCGGGCGATGTCGGATTCGCTTGGAAGCTTCAGCATCTCCGCGCGATAGGCGTAAGCGAGGTCCTGCTCGTTTGCGGTCAGCGCGAGAGCCTTGGCCAGGCGCTCGGCGCCTTTGCCTTTCACGGGAGCCGGATCGTAGCGGTCGCGGGAGGCATCGGTCAGAAGTTTCGCGGCGTAGCTCTGGGCCGCCTGCCACCGATTGAACGCATCGGAATCGTGCATCATCAGGAACTCGATCTGCTCAAGATCGAGATTGAGGGTGAGACGCACAGGCGCGGAGAACTCGCGTAGCACCGACGGCGTTGGCGGAGATGGGATGTCGGTGAAGGTGAAGCTCTGTTCCCGCTCGGTCACCTCAAGCAGTCCGTCGCCGAGCTCGGTGCCGTCCTGCAAGGTCAGGGGCAGGTCGTCGCCGTTGGGGCCGAGCAGGCCAAGCCGCAGCGGGATCGGCATGGGCTGCTTGTTGGGCTGGCCGGGCGTGGCGGGCAGGATCTGGCTGACATTAAGGGTGGCCGTCTTGGTCTGCCCGTCATAATCGAGGGAGCAGGCCAGCTCCGGCGTGCCCGCCTGATTGTACCAATGCATGAAGTCGGTGAGGTCCTTGCCCGTCGCGTCCGACAGGGCGGCGAGGAAGTCCTCCACGGTTACGGCCTGGCCGTCGTGGCGCTCGAAATAGAGATCGAGGCCTTCGCGGAAACCGTCTCGCCCCAGCGTCGTCTGGAGCATTCGGCAGAGTTCGGCGCCCTTCTCGTAGACGGTCGCCGTATAGAAGTTGTTGATCTCGATATAGGAGCCGGGCCGCACCGGATGGGCGAGGGGTCCTGAGTCTTCCGGGAATTGACGACTCTTCAGATTGCGCACGTCGAGGATGCGCTTCACTGGGCCGGCGCGCAGGTCGGCGGAGAACTCCTGGTCGCGGAAAACGGTCAGGCCTTCCTTCAGGCAGAGCTGGAACCAGTCGCGGCAGGTGATGCGGTTGCCGGTCCAGTTATGGAAGTACTCGTGGGCGATGACGCCTTCGATGGCCGCATAGTCCGCATCGGACGCCGTATCGGGCCGGGCCAGCACCAGCTTGTCGTTGAAGATGTTGAGGCCCTTGTTCTCCATGGCCCCCATGTTGAAGTCGCTGACGGCCACGATGTTGAACACGTCGAGATCGTATTCCCGGCCGAAGCGCTCCTCGTCCCACTTCATAGAGTTCTTGAGGGACTCCATGGCCCAGTCGCAACGATCCTCCTTGCCGTGCTCAACATAGATATTGAGCGCGACCTCGCGGCCGGACTGGGTGGTGAAGCTGTCGGAGACCTTCGCCAGATCGCCCGCCACCGCGGCGAAGAGATAGGACGGCTTGGGGTGGGGGTCTTCCCAGATCGCGTAATGGCGGCCGGTGCCTTCGATGTCGCCGTGCTCGACGGGATTGCCGTTGGAGAGGAGGACCGGGTTCGTTTCCTTGTCGGCCTCCAGACGCACGCGATAGGTGGCCAGCACGTCGGGACGATCCAGGAAATAGGTGATACGGCGGAACCCCTCCGGCTCGCACTGGGTGCAGAAGGCGCCGTTGGAGCGGTAGAGCCCGAGTAGGGCCTCGTTCGCTTCCGGGTCGCAGGCAGTCTCCAGGCTCAAGACGAAAGGCGCGGTCGGAACGTTCGGGACGGTCAGACCGGTAGCGGTGAGGCTGTACTCGTCGGACGTGAGCGGCTTGCCGTCGATGGCGATGGAGAGGAGCTCGATGCCCTCGCCGTTCAGGGCCAAGGGACCATCCGCCTGCGCTTGCGGATTGGGGCGCATGGCGAGATCGGCGTGGATGACCGTCCGCTTCGGCTCCAGGCGCATATCGAGATCGACGGTGTCGATCAGATAGTCGGCCGGGGCGTAGTCGCTGAGATGCTTCGTCTGGCGATCATTGTCGTGCATGGGAATACCTTTCCCGTCGCTCTTAGTGCGGGGAAGCGCGGATGCCAAGGGGGCGTTGGGGGTCGCGCTCCGTCCGGCTTGGGTACGGAGCGCATTCATCCCGACGTATCGATGTTGTCAGCTAGGTGGGGACGATGCGCTACTCAGGCAACTCGTCGAGCACGGCGCGGGTCATATCGGCGAGGTGGGAAAGATCCTCGCTGAGGTTCTCCGGCTGCTGCTCCGCCTGATTGACGAAAAGCTGCATCAGCTTCAGGAGGCTGGGCGCGCGGACGATGAGCTGGGCCTGCTTCTCGACGCGAGTGGGGTCGAGATCGTATTCGGCGCCCGGTACGCGCCAGCCGCCCCAATCCTGGTCGCCGGTGACGACCACGGGATGGGTGCCGGGAAAGGGGTGATGCTGGCACTGCTCGGCGCTCTTCCAGCGGTTCTGGGCGCGCAG
This sequence comes from Methyloligella halotolerans, assembly GCF_001708935.1. Classification (GTDB taxonomy): domain Bacteria; phylum Pseudomonadota; class Alphaproteobacteria; order Rhizobiales; family Methyloligellaceae; genus Methyloligella; species Methyloligella halotolerans. The sequence goes on along the minus strand of NZ_MASI01000005.1, from coordinate 41,635 downwards.
CAGGCGCCACTCGCCGAGCCGGTTGGAGAGCCGGCTCTGGATGGCGGACGCCTCTTCCTGCAGCTCCTCCTCGACGAACTCGCGGCCCATGCCGCAATCGTACGTGATCTTGATGGGCTCGTCGCAGCCCCGGATCCATTTCGGCAGCACGCGTTCGATGTACGCCCAGGTCCCGACCGGCTTCACGAAAACGCGCTGAGATTTGTGGAACTTCGCCTTTGCCATGTTGACGCCTTACTAACCCGCTTATGCTCGAACCCTATCAGGGAGGGGTTAATTTTTGCCGTTCGGCCCGGCGCCTCGCCGGCCGGAAAGATGATCGGGGGAAGGGCCTTCACAATCTCGATGGCTTAGAGCGATAGAATTGCTTTCAGCGATTTGACGAGCGGCTATAATCCGAATGTCCGGCGCACTTCGCGTCACCGACGTTCGGCGATCCGCCGCCCCGTCGAGTGCAACCGTGCGGTTGTCGGATTGGCCCTTATTCGGATGGTTTCTGACTTGAGCGAAGGCTTGCAGGTTCTTCACGCGGTCCGGCGCGAGCCCATCCGAGCATTGCTTTACATTTCGGGAGAGTTTGAATGAACCGCCGGGAGTTTTCGGTGGCGTTTGGCGCGTTTGCGCTCGGAGCCGCGGCAGGGTCCAACCGGGCCGCTGCCCAAGAGGGGACCAAGACCCCGTTTTCCCGGAACACCGTCGTGGACATCGCGCGGGAGATGGCGAAGAAGCCGTTCGATCCGCCGCAGCCCGTGCCGAACAGCTTCGCCAATCTCAGCTACGACGATCATCGCAAGATCCGCTTCAAGAAGGAGCAGGCGCTGTGGGCCGGGAATAACCGGGGCTTCACGGTGGAGCTGCTGCATGCCGGTTTCGTGGTGAAGTCGCCGGTGGAGATCTACAAGGTGGAGGACGGACAGGCGGAGCAGATCGCCTATTCGCCCGACTATTTCGATTTCGGCGGGCTGGACGTGCAACCGCCGCCGCCCGGACAGCCGATGTTCTCGGGCATCCGGATCAATGCGCCGATCAACGTGCTGCATCATTTCGACGAGGTGGTCGTCTTCCAGGGCGCGAGCTATTTCCGCGGGGTCGGGGCCAACCAGCTCTATGGGATCTCGGCACGGGGACTCGCCATCGACACGGGCGAGCCGACGGGAGAGGAGTTTCCCTTCTTCCGCAGCTTCTGGATCGAGGAGCCGCCTGTCGACTCGAAGACCATCACGGTTCATGCGCTACTCGACAGCAAGAGCGTGACGGGCGCCTTCTCCTTCGTGATCCGGCCCGGCGCATCGACGGTGCTCGACGTCGAGGCCGTTCTGTTCGGCCGCGCCGATGTGAATCATCTCGGCCTGGCGCCCCTCACAAGCATGTATCTCTTCGATGCGCGAGAGCGGGACAGGTTCGACGATTTCCGTCCGGCGGTGCACGACTCCGACACCCTGACCGTGGCGCGTAATACCGGCGAATGGATCATGCGTCCCCTGGCCAATCCCAAGACGCTTCAGATCAGCGCCTTCGTGGAGAAGGATCCTGTCGGCTTCGGGCTGCAGCAGCGCGAGCGGGACTACGAGGACTACAAGGATCTCGAAGCACGCTACGAACTGCGGCCCAGCGCTTGGGTCGAGCCCAAGACGCCTTGGGAGGAAGGGCACGTCCAGCTTGTCGAGATTCCGACCGACCTGGAGACCAACGACAACATTGTCGCCTTCTGGCATCCGCGGAAACGCCTGAAGCGCGGCAAGGAGATGAGCTACGGCTATTGGCTCACCTTCGGACCGCCCATCGTTAACCAGCGCATCGCCCGTGTGGCAGAATCACGCATGGGTATGAGCGTCCTGCGCAAGCGGCGACAATTTATCGTCGATTTCGACCCGCCTATTGAGAACGGCGTGCCCGTTTACCTTGGTTCGGACGTCGAACCGCAGGTGACGGCGTCATCTGGACGTATCGAACACGTGGTAGGCCGGCACAATCCGATGACCGGCGGCTACCAGGTCAGTTTCGAAATGGACACGACAGATGTGGAACTTTCCGAACTGCGCTTGGTTTTAGCGCACGACGGGGATCAGATTAGCGAGACCTGGCTCTATAGATGGACAGCTTGAACGACGTATTGGAGACGCTCGGTGAAGGAGCGTCCGGGTCGCTGCCCCGAAGTCTGACGCCCCCCGACAATCCCTTGGAGATGCGGGAGCAACGGCTCGACCAGTGGTATGGCTCGGCGCCCAAGACCGCATTGCGTCCGTCGTTGCGCGAGCACACCCTGATTTCGCGCATCATCGTCCTCATGATCACCGGGATCGTCACCGGCTATGGCGTCTGGCACATGCTGGAGGTGGTCGGTCAGAACGATGCGACCGCGCTGCAGTACGGATTGGTCGCGCTGTTCGGTCTGAGCTTCGTCTGGATCGCCATGGCGATGGGCGTCGCCGTGCTCGGCTTCCTCGCGCTCGTGCTCCGGATCGACTGGAGCCGGGGCGTCAAGCTGAAGGGAGAGCTTTCGTCCCGCACCGCCATCATCATGCCCATCTATAACGAGGACGTGGACAGCGTCTTCGCCAACCTCGCCAAGATGGCTGAGGAGATCGCCGCGTCCGGCAAGAGCTGGCATTTCGATTTCTTCATTCTCAGCGACACCACCAATCTGTCGATCGCCCGCGCCGAGCGCGAGGCGTCCAACCGGCTGCGCCAGAAGATGCTTGGCCGGGTGAACGTCTACTATCGCCGCCGCGCCGAGAACGAAGGCAAGAAGGCAGGCAACGTCGCCGACTTCGTCCGGAACTGGGGCGGCAATTACGATTTCATGCTCGTGCTCGACGCCGACAGCTACATGACGTCGGACGCCATCATCACGTTGGCCGAGGCGATGGAAGCCGACAGCAGCGCAGGGCTGATCCAGAGCGTACCGCGGCTGGTCAATCGGAACACCCTGTTCGCCCGCATGCAGCAATTCGCGACCGGCACCTACGGTCCGGTGGTCTCCGCCGGGCTTGCCATGCTTCAGGGCCGCGAAGGCAATTTCTGGGGCCACAACGCGATCATCCGCGTGAAGGCCTTCGCCAGCTCCTGCGGTCTTCCGGTGCTGTCCGGCAAGAAGCCGTTCGGCGGCCATATCATGAGCCACGACTTCGTCGAGGCGGCGCTTCTGGTAAGGGCCGGGTGGGACGTCTATATGCGGCCCGAGATCACAGGCAGCTACGAGGAGACGCCGCCGACGCTCACCGATCACGCGGCGCGCGACCGGCGTTGGGCACAGGGCAATCTGCAGCATTCCAAGGTGCTGCCCGCGCGGGGCCTCCACTGGATGAACCGGTATCACTTCATGACCGGCATCATGAGCTATGCCGCATCGCCGCTCTGGCTGATGTTCCTTGTGGTGGGGATCCTGCTGGCATGGCAGGCATCGCTGTATCAGCCTGACTACTTCCCGGACGCGCACGCCCTGTTCCCGACATGGCCGCAGTTCGACGCCCAGAAGGCGTGGACGCTGCTCGGCTTCTCGGCGGTGGTGCTGCTTGCGCCCAAGGTGCTGGCGGTTACGTACGCGCTGATGAACAGGCGGATGCGGCGAGGCGCCGGCGGCGCGATCCCGCTTGTCTTGAGCTTTGTGCTGGAGACGTTCCTGTCTGCGCTGCTGGCTCCGATCCTGATGCTTCTGCAGACCGGGTTCATCGGCCAGATTCTGTTTGCTCAGGACTCCGGCTGGAACCCGCAGTCCCGGGACGATGGCAAGGTCGACATAGCGGATGTGTTGAAGCGCTACAGTTTTCACACTGTCTTCGGCCTCGCCATGGCGGCGCTCACCTTGTGGATCTCGCCCAAGCTCTTCCTCTGGCTGCTGCCGGTTTGGCTCGGCTTGGTGCTAACGATCCCGATCGTCCTGCTGACCTCGTCGAAGATCGCCGGCAAGATCGCCCGCAAGCTCCGCATCTTCCTCATTCCGGAAGAGCGTCGCGGGCGACGGCGCAGCCGCTCCCTGCTCGGCAGGGCGCTGGCCCAGCCGGCCGGTTAGCGGCAAGCAGCCTAGCGGAGCTTCAGGCTCCGTAGCCGCAAGGCATTCCCGATCACCGAGACCGACGACAGGCTCATGGCCGCTGCCGCGATCATCGGCGACAGCAGCATGCCGAAGGCGGATAGAGCACGCCCGCCGCGATCGGCAGACCCAGGGCGTTGTAGCCGAAGGCGAAGACCAGGTTCTGCTTGATGTTGCGCAAGGTCGCCCGGGCCAGCTTCACACCCGCCACGACGCCACGCAGGTCGCCGCGCAGTAGGGTCAGGCCGGCGCTCTCCATGGCGATATCGGTGCCGGTGCCCATGGCAATGCCGACATCGGCCTGGGCGAGAGCCGGCGCATCGTTGATGCCGTCACCGGCCATCGCGACGACGGCGCCCTTGCTCCGGAGCGTTTCGACCAGTTCCTGCTTGTCGGCGGGCGTCATGCCCGCGCGGATCTCGTCGATGCCGAGAGCCTTGCCGACGGCGCGTGCGGTCGGTTCCGCATCGCCTGTGGCCATGACGATCTTCAGGCCGAGCTTATGGAGCGCGGCGACGGCCTCTCCGCTGGTCGGCTTGATGGGGTCGGACATGGCAAGGAAGCCGGCCGCCTTTCGACCTTCGGCGAAATAGATAACCGTCTCGCCATCGGCGCGTCGGGCTTCGGCCTCCTGCTCAAGGGCGCCGATATCGATGCCCGCTTCGCTCATCAGCGCGGCGTTGCCGAGCAGCACGGTCTTGCGGCCAAGCTTGCCGCGCACGCCTTGCCCCGTGACGGCTTCGAAGCCGCTGATCTTGGCGGGCTTCACGCCGCGTTCTTCCGCCGCCGCGAGGATCGCGCTTGCGAGGGGGTGCTCGCTGCCGGCCTCCAAGGCGGCTGCCGCTTCAAGCAGCTTCTGGTCCGTAAAGCCTTGGGCCGGTTTGAGGCCGGTGAGCGCCGGCTTGCCCTCGGTGAGGGTCCCGGTCTTGTCGATCACCAGGGTGTCGACGGCGGCGAGACGTTCCAGAGCCTTCGCTTCCCGTACCAGGACGCCCGCCTGAGCGCCCCGCCCCGTCGCTACCATGATGGAGATCGGCGTGGCGAGACCGAGGGCGCACGGGCAGGCGATGATCAGCACGCTGACGCTTGCGATGATCGCATAGGACAAAGCCGGGGAGGGGCCGAGGGCCAGCCAGGCAATGAACGCGACGACGGCGATGGCGATGACGGCCGGCACGAAATAGGCGGCCGCCTGGTCTGCCAGGCGCTGAATGTCGGCGCGCGAGCGCTGAGCATTGGCGACCATGTTGACGACCTGGGATAGGGTCGTCGCCTCGCCGGTGCGCTGCACCTCCATATCGAAGCTGCCGGATCCGTTCAGGGTGCCGCCGGTCACCTCGTCGCCGGCCTGCTTCTCGACGGGCACCGGCTCGCCGGTGAGCATGGACTCGTCGACGGCGCTCCTGCCCTCGACGATGACGCCATCGATCGGCACCTTGTCGCCCGGGCGGACGCGCAGGATTTCTCCGACCTGAACCGCGGAGAGCTCGACGGTCTTCGTGGCGCCGTCCTTCTCCACCTTCAAGGCGGTCTTGGGCGCGAGATCGAGGAGCGCGCGGATGGCGCTGCCTGTCTGTTCCCGGGCGCGCAGCTCCAGCACCTGGCCCACCAGCACGAGAGCGATGATGACGGCCGCCGCCTCATAATAGACGGGCACGTATCCGGTCTCGGCGCGAAGTCCGGGCGGAAAGAGGCCGGGCAGCAAGGTCGCTACCAGGCTGTAGACGAAGGCCGCGCCGGTGCCCAGGGCGATCAGGGTGAACATGTTGAGGTGACCGGAGCGCACGGATGCGATGCCGCGGGCGAAGAAGGGAGCGCCCGAATAGAGCACCACGGGAGCGGCCAGCGCGAGCTGCAACCACTGCTCGGCGCGCACTGAGAGCATGGGCAAGAGATCGACGCCGAAGAGGTGTTGAGACATCTCGGTGACGAGCAGCGCCAGAGCCAATGGGGTGGCGACGATCAGCCGCCGCGTGAAATCCTTCAGCTCCGGATTGGGCGCGTCCACGTCCGGAACGCCCATGGGCTCCAGGGCCATGCCGCAAATCGGACACGAGCCCGGGCCTTCCTGAACGATCTCCGGATGCATGGGGCAGGTATAGAGGGTGCCTTCAGGCATCGGCTCGGGAGCGGGGGCGTCTCCGAGATACTTCTCCGGCTCCGCCTCGAACCGCTCCTTGCAGCGGGACGAGCAGAAGTAGAAGCGGGCGCCTTCATGCTTCGCCATGTGCTCCGCGCTGGCCCGGTCGACGGACATGCCACAAACCGGATCCTCAGCCGTCAGATACGCCTCCGGTTCTGCGGCGAACTTGTCCCGGCAATGCTCGCTGCAGAAGTGGAAGCTGCGGCCGTCATGGACCAGGGACGGTTTGCCTTTGGCGAGATCGACGGTCATGCCGCAAACCGGATCCCGGGTTTCGGCACGCGATGCGGCGTTCCCTTCGGCGTGATGTCCTTCCATCGGCTGATCCTTCTCCTGACGATTGCGATGAGACGGCGCGGAAGACATGTTCGGCGCGACGGCGTCTGGTGGTCTATATAGTCCCCACCATCCGCGGCACCAAAGACGGGAGCATCATGAGCGACAATCGCTTTCCATCCACTTGCGACATCTATGACCGGTTTCTGGACGAGGTTCGGGTGCCATGGCCGATCTTCCGGGATTTCGGCGCCAGGCGCCGGTTTTCCGGCGCGATCGCGACCGTGAAGTGTTTCGAGGACAACTCGCGCATCAAGGAACAGGTGGCGACGCCGGGCGAGGGGCGCGTCCTCGTCGTCGATGCGGGCGGAAGCAATCGCTGCGCGGTGATGGGCGACCTGGTGGCCGGAGAGGCTGCGAGGAACGGCTGGGCGGCGATTTTTCTGTTCGGTTTCGTGCGCGATGTCTGCGCCGTCGCCGAGATTGATATCGGCCTGAAGGCGCTGGGTTCGATTCCGCGGAAATCGGTTCGGCGCGGCGAAGGCACGCTCGATATCCCGCTGAACTTCGCGGGCGTCGATTTCAGGCCCGGCGATATCGTCGTATCCGACGAGGACGGGGTCATCGTGCTCACTCCGGACCAGGCGCAGGCGCTCCGCTAAGCCTGCCGCGTCTCGCCGACCGGTTCGGTGCCGTCCCATTTGAAGAGCGCCTTAAACGGGGCTTAACCGCGCTTTCTCGATATGCAGCGGCATTTGAGTGCCGGGGGCTATGGTTTCTCGTCCAAGTTGTCTGAGGAGGAGCCAGGCCATGTGTGAAAAGCATTGCGGTGCGATAGCCCGCAAATCCATGAGCGTCGATCGCCGTACGGCGCTGACGTTCGGGTTGGGTGCGGCAGCGGCGCTTGCCATGCCGTTCGCGGCAAAGGCCGAGGAGGCCGCACCACCGCGTCCGCAGAACGTAATGGAGCCTGACGCGGCCCTAGAGCGGCTGATGGCGGGCAACGAGCGATACATCAAAGGCGAGGCCAAGCCCCACGATTTCGTAGCGGAGCGTCCGGCCCTCGTGAGCGGCCAGAACCCCTTCGCGGGCGTGCTGAGCTGTGCCGATTCCCGCATCGCCCCGGAGCTGGCCTTCGATACGTCTCGCGGCGATCTCTTCGTCTGCCGCGTGGCGGGCAACTTCGTGACGCCCGACAACCTCGCAAGCTTCGAGTTCGCGACCGCGGTCCTGAACACGCCGCTCATCCTCGTGCTCGGTCACGACGCGTGCGGCGCTGTCGCCTCGACCATCTCTTCCATCGAAGACGACGAAACGCTGCCCGGCCATCTGCCGGCTCTGGTCGAAGCGCTGACGCCCGCGGTGAAGCAGGCTTCCGCCCAAGGCCACGACAATCTGCTCGAGCGGTCCATCGAGGACAACGTGCGGCTCAACGTGGAGAAGCTGAAAACCTCGAGCCCCATCCTCGACGAGGCCGTTGGAGCCGGGAAGCTCAAGGTCGTAGGCGGGGTCTACAAGCTCGAGACCGGCAAGGTGGAGCTGATCTCCGGCACGGCCTAGGGCGGAGAGGCTCGCCCTACTCGTCGGTATCAGATGTCGCAGCTCTTGGATTCGGGGTGCGTTGTTACAATATAACGCACTCCAAGATGCGCGGGGATTTTCCCCGGCATAGTCAGGAGATCCCGACATGCTGACTCTACGACGTGCCGAAGAGCGCGGGCGCGCTCAGTTCGGCTGGTTGGATAGCCGTCACAGCTTCTCATTCGGACAGTATTACGATCCCAAGCATATGGGGTTCGGGCCCTTGCGCGTGATCAACGAAGACCGCGTGGCGCCCGGTGGCGGATTTCCGGCCCATCCCCATTCGGATATGGAGATCGTGACCTATGTCCTTTCCGGCGCGCTGGCGCATGAGGACAGTCTCGGCACGGGCTCCAGGATCCAAGCCGGCGACGTTCAGCGCATGTCGGCCGGTACGGGGATTCGCCATAGCGAGTTCAACGCCTCCGACACGGATCCCGTCCATTTCCTGCAGATCTGGATTATGCCGGAGCGGGACGGGCTGGAGCCTGGCTACGAGCAGAAGCGCTTTTCTGATGAGGAGAAGCGGGGACGCTGGAGCTTGGTCGGGTCCCGGGATGGGCGGGACGGTTCGCTCACCATCCGGCAGGATGTCGACCTTTATGCGAGCCTTCTTGCAGAAGGTGAGAGCCTGAGCCGAAATTTGGCGGAAGGCCGGCGTGGCTGGCTGCAACTCGCCCGCGGAACCGTGCAGGTGAACGGCGAGCAGCTCTATCCCGGCGATGGCGTCGCCTTTGACACGGAAGGGGAGATTACGGTGACCGCGACGTCCGACGAGGCGGAGTTCCTGTTCTTCGACATGACGCCGTAGAGCCTCAGCCGAACCGAAGGCATCGAACACCAGGCATAAATAGCCGAGACAGCAAAGGCCGGATCTGCCCCTGAGTGGACGGGTCCGGCCTTTTTCGTGCCCTCCGGTTGTCCACCTGCCGCCGATCCATCTTGCAAGTGTTACGATATAACGTTACCCATACGCCGATACGATATAACATTCGGTATTTGGGGGGTTCGTATGTGGGGATGGATCGGCAGGCCGGCGTTGCCGGCGGCTGCACTTCTTATGGGTGTTTCGAGCGTCACGCCCGTCTGGGCGCAAGACGCTTCGGACGCTGAGGCGGAGATGCCGCCGGTCGAGGTCATCCAGGAAGACGAGGGCGGCGTCGAACTTCCGCCCATCACGGTTGAGGCGCCGTCAGAGGCGCGAGCGCCTGTCCGGGCACGACCCACGCCTGCGCCCAGCGCAGGTCCGGCGCAAGTCGAGGCGGTCCCGGTGGCCGCACCGGTAGCGCCTTTCACACCGAGCCCAGCTCAGAACAGCGCAGTCCAACCGCCCATCGATGCCGTGACGCCGGCGGAGATCGAGCGTAGCCCTGCCCAGAGCTTCGGCGATCTCTTCTTCGACAAGCCCGGTGCGACCTCCAGCACGTTTGCGCCTGGTGCGAGCCGGCCTGTCCTGCGCGGTCTCGACGGCCATCGGGTCGACATCCAGGAAAACGGGCTCGGTATCGGCGATGTCTCGGCTTTGGGCGGCGATCATGCCGTGCCGATCGATCCGCTGGCGGCGAACCGGGTGGAGATCATTCGCGGACCTGAGAGTCTGCGTTACAGTTCGGGCTCCGTGGGCGGGGTCGTGAACGCCGTCAGCGGCCGTATCCCGGTCGACATTGCGCCCGGCACGACCCGTTTGGAGGCCCAGGGCGCCGGCACGACGGTCGACGACGGCTTCGACGGCGCGGTGCAGTTCGAGAATCGCACCGGCAATGTCGCCGTCCATGTCGATGCCTATGGGCGCAACGCGGAAGACTACGAGACGCCGCTCGGGACCCAGGACAACAGCTTCGTGGAGACGGAGGGCCAGTCGGCGGGGGCGACGCTTTTCTTCGACCGGGGCTTCATCGGCACGTCTGTCAGCCGCTTTGCCAGCGATTACGGCATTCCTGGCGGTGAGGAGGCCGAGCTCGGCATCCATATCGATATGGAGCAGGTGCGCTGGACCAATCGCGGCGCCTACCGCCCCCTCGGCGGGCCCGTCTCCGAGGTCCGCTTCTGGCTCGGCTATTCAGATTATCATCACGATGAGATCGGCCAGGAGCATGACCACGCTCATGAGGAGGAGCATGAGCACGAAGTTGGCGAGCATCACGACGAGCATGAAGAACATGCCGAAGAGCACGACCACGGGGAAGAGGTTGTCCATGGCACCTTCGCCCAGAAGACCTGGGAGGCTCGTACGGAATTCCAGCAGCGCACGGTGGCCACGGGCCTTGGCCCGGTGAACGGGCTGCTCGGCTTCAGCTGGAGCCACAACGACCTGCAGACCGAGGGCGAGGCTGCGGAATTCCTTGCACCCAACACGACCCGGGATGTGGCGGCCTATCTGTTCGAGGAACTGGAGCTTTCGGACACCCTGCGGCTGCAGGGCGCCGCGCGGCTGGAGCATCGGCAGGTGGACGGCTATGCGCCGGAAGTCCCGGCCGATCTGCTGCCGCCGCCGGACGAGATTCCCACGATCGCCGCGGGGCGCGACTTCACGCCATTCAGTGCCAGCATCGGGCTGGAGCGGGACCTGCCGAAGGCCATGGTTCTTCGCGCCGATGCGGAATATTCGGAGCGGGCGCCGACGGCTGCGGAGCTGTTCTCAAAGGGATCGCATCACGCCTCGGGAACGTTCGATATCGGCGATCCCGATCTGGATGTCGAGACCGCCAAGAGCATCGAAGTCGGCATCGAGCGCAATGCGGGCAGGTTCCGCTTCGACGCCAGCGCCTATCACACCGATTTCGACGGCTTCATCTTCGAGCAGTTGACGGGGATCACCTGCAACGAGAAATTCGAAAGCTGCGGCATCAAGGACGGCGAATTCGATCAGGTAATCATCGGCCAGCAGGATGCGACCTTCACGGGTGCGGAGCTGCAGGGCGCCTATGATGTCACCGAGATTGCCGGCGGCATCTTCGGCGTGACCGGACGGTACGATTTCGTGTATGCCAAATTCGCAGACGGGACGTATGTGCCGCGGATACCGCCCCATCGTCTGGGGGGCGGCTTCTACTGGCAGGATGACCATTGGCTCGCGCGGGTCACCCTGCTGCATGCCTTTGCGCAGGACGAGGTCGGGGCGAACGAATTCGAGACGCCCGCCTACGATCTGCTCAATGCTTCGCTGAGCTGGTCGGGGGCGCTGGGCCAAAGCCGGTTCGGCGAGAGCCTGACGCTCGGCATCGCGGCGGACAACCTGCTCGATGACGAGATCCGCAACGCGGCCTCGTTCAAGGCAGACGAGGTGCTGCTGCCGGGGCGGAGCTTCAGGCTGTTCGCGAAGGCGGCGTTCTAGGCCAGACCTTAAGCCTTGTGCGGCACCCGGGCGATCGGCGTCAGGTGGCGGAGGCCGGAGGGGAGCGAGTCGAGGGACTTGATCCGATTGCGTCCCAAGCGCTTCGCCTCGTACAGGGCCGCGTCCGCCGTCGCCATGAGGCGGTCGAGATGGGCGTGGCTGTTGGGCGCGCTGGTCAGGCCCGCGCTGGTGGTAACCGAGACCGTATAGCCCTCGCCTGTTATGGGCTCTTCGGAGATCGCCAGGCGGATCCGTTCGGCGACGGAAGCGGCGACGTCCGACGGGGTGCCGGGCAGGAGCAGGGCGAACTCCTCGCCCCCGATGCGGCCGAAGATGTCGTCCGGCCGCAACAGCCGTGCCGCACGTTTGGCGAAGGTCGCGATCACCTGGTCGCCGGCTGCGTGGCCGTAGGTGTCGTTGATCGATTTGAAGCGGTCGATGTCGAAGACGATGACGGAGCTGTCTCCGGCGTTGTCGGATTGTCCGCGCAGGGCCTGCTGCCCGAGCTCGAAGAAGCCTCGCCGGTTGAGCACATTGGTGAGCTCGTCGCTCATGGCGAGACGCTGCAGCCGCTGCTGGGAGCGCTCGCTGATCAATTGGATGCCGAAGATCACCAGCGCGATCAGCGCCACCGCTGACTGGAAAGGGGCGAAGGTCAGCCAGCCGAAGAGCGGTCCGTCGCCGATGACCTCCTGCATGGCGATGAGGGCGACGGCCTGGGTATAGCTGATCGCCGTTTCCAGGAGGCAGATGAAGCCGATGCAGGTGCGCGGGTTGATGCCCTTCGGCGCCTGGCGCCAGACATCGGTTCCGGTGAGCAGGGTGGCGGTCCCGATGGCGAGATTGAACAGGGCATAGCGCAGGGGATAGCTGGACAAGACCAGAGGAAGGCCGAGTCCCCAGATCGCCGGCGGCAAAAGGGCGAGGAGCGGGAACGGCCGCCGGTCGAAGGCTCGCAATCCGGCCCAGAATGCCGAGACGCCGAGCAAGGTGAGGAGACCCGGCACCGGATAGCTCAAAAGGGCGGGCAGGTGCTGCCGCAGGCTGCCTAGAATGAGACCGAGCCCGAACAGGCCGAAGCCCGCGATCCACCAGAGATGGGCCGAGGTATGCCGATCCTTCAGCCAGAAACTGAAGATCGTCAGGCTGCCCATGAGGCAGGCCGCTTCGACAACGAGCCTGGTGGTGAAGCTATCGAACACGTTTCTTGGCGCTCCGCGTGGCCTCCGGCCGGTATAGCCCCTGGGTCTTAACCCCAGACGAACGTGCCCACTAGCGTTGAGTGCGTTGCGGGGAAAGAATTCGGCGTATGGCCGTCCGCCGGCAGTCGGGGAGTGGTGTTGGGCCCGTGCAACTCGGGCTATTGGGCTGGGACTGGCTGGGCGGAATAAGGCTCGTCCCGCTGCAGGATCGCGTTGTTGCGTCCGTGCTCTTTCAGAGCGCTCACGAGCCATGTCCTGAAGGTTTTCGCAGATTGGGATGGGCGGTCCGGCTTGAGCTGCAGGACATATAGAGAGTGGGTGGATTTGCGCACCTTCCCGATCGGCTTGATCAGCGCACCGGAATGAAGCAGATCGGCGGCCACCAAATCGTCGCCGAGCGCCACGCCTTCGCAGGCCATCACCTGATTGAAGATGGTCTGGGTGGAATGGAAGATCGGGCCATCCATGAGGCCCGGATGGGTGGTGCCCGCCTCCGCCAGCCAGTCTCGCCAGGGCGTTACATGGCCTTCATGCAGCAGCCTGAAGGCCGCCAGATCCCTCGGCTCCTTCAGGGGCCGTCCACGCTGCGATAGTCGCGGACTGCAAACCGGGAATTCGTAGGCCGTGTGCAGGAGAACGGACTCGTATTCCGGCCAAGACCCGAGCCCGTAGTGAATGGCGATCTCGGCATCGCCTCTCAGGTAGTCGTCGATATCGAGGCCTGGAACGAGCTCAAGCTGGACGTCGGGCATCACCGATTGAACCCTATCCAGCCGCGGTCCCAGCCAGCATTCCAGAAAGCCGGCATTCGCAAAGATCTTCAGCTTCTCCTTCCGGTCCGGCGCCTTGACCGCCTGCCGGCTCACTAGGGCGGTGACTTCGGCGATCTCATCGAAGGTCTTGGAGAGGGTGAAGAAATAGGTGCGTCCCGCATCGGTCAGGACGACCTTGCGGTTGAACCGCCGGAACAGAGGGACGCCCAGCCAATCCTCCAGCTTCTTGACCTGATGGCTGACGGAGGAGGGCGTGACGCAGAGCTCATCTGCGGCGCGTTTGAAGCTTGCGTGGCGCGCGGCAGCTTCGAAAGCGCGAAGAGCAACCAGTTGAGGCAGGTTCTTTCTCATGATGTCGGTTGAATCTATTCGATCCGAATGGATCGAAAAACATCTTTTGTGCAGCGCAGCGGAACGGGCGAGCATTCGGGGTGTCCAGCTCCTTGGAGCGCCGCAACCGAGCCAACGAAGCCGTCGAAAGCGAGACCGCCATGGTGAAACGACTCCAGATCGCTACCCGCATCCTCGCCGCCGCCTGCGCTGCTGCCGTAGTGGCGCTGACGCTGGCGGCCGCCCCGCAGCCCGCCGAGGCTAATGAGACCGTCACCATCGCCGCCTGGGCCGACTACGTGCCCGTCGAGGTCCTGGAGGAATTCACGGAGAAGACCGGGATCGATGTGAACTACAGCGCCTTCGATTCTCTTGAGACCCTGGAAACGAAGCTCCTCACCGGGGATAGCGGCTACGATGTCGTCTTCCCGTCCGCCTTCACCGCAGGGCGTCTCATCAAGGCCGGGGTGCTGGCGCCGCTCGACAAGAAGAAGCTGACCAATCTCGACAATCTCGATCCGAAAGTGATGGAGTTCCTTGCCCGCCACGACAAGGGCAACCGCTACGGCGTGCCATATCTCTGGGGCACCACGGGCATCATGTACAACCCGGCGCTGATCTCGGAGCGCATGAAGGACGCGCCCGTCGATAGTCTCGCCATGATCTTCGATCCGAAGATCGTGTCGAAATTCGCTGATTGCGGTGTCTCCATCATCGACTCGCCGGAGGAGATCGTCGCGATCGCCCTCAATTATCTCGGGCTCGACCCATTCACCACCGACCCGGAAGACTTCAAGAAGGTCGACGAGCTTCTCGCGCCCGTCTCCAAATACATCCGCAACTTCAAAAGTAGCTCCATGATCAACGACATGGCGCGCGGCGATCTCTGCCTGGCGCTGGGCTGGAGCGGCGATGCGGGCGTCGCCTATGCCCGCGCCCAGGAAGCCGGCACCGGGGTCGAGGTGTATTACGCCGTGCCGAAAGAGGGCACCGACGTCTTCTTCGACTTCCTGTCGATCCCCAAGACCGCGCCTCACCCGGACAACGCCTACGCATTCCTCAATTTCCTGATGGAGCCCGAGGTGATCGCCAAGATCACGAACGCCTATTTCTATCCGAACGGCAACAAGGCTTCGCTCGAATACGTTCTGGACGACGTCAAGAACGACCCGAACGTCTACCCGTCCGAAGAGATGATGGGGAAGCTGTTCCCGAACCTGCCGCGCGATCCGAAGACCCTTCGGATGATCACCCGCAGCTGGACCCGGTTCAAGACGGGCTACTGAGGCCAAAGGCGGCGCTCCCCGCCGCGCGTATCCACAAACACAAGCAAGACGAAGCAGCCGGCGGAGACCGGCGCGACGTCACCTCTATACGTTCGAAAGGAAACTCCCGTGGATCAGATCAACAGCACGCCCTTTGCCTTGGGGTACCGGATGCCTGCCCGGTTCGATGAACACGCGCAGACCCTCGTGACCTTTCCTCCCATCGAAGAAGGCATCGCCACGGACATTGGCGGCTTCCGCGACGAGATCGAGGCTATCGTGCGCGGGATCGCCCGTTTTGAGCAAGTCACGCTGATCGCCGATCCGGCGGATTTCGCCGAGGCGACCACGCGAGTCGGCGATGTGGCGGATGTCGTGGAGATCCCAGTCGATCTTTGCTGGATCCGGGACAACGGGCCGATCTTCGTGCGCAACGAGGCCGGCGAGCTTGCCGGTGTCCATTTCGGATTCAACGGGTGGGGCGGCCGGTTCTCCTGCGACAAGACGCGGGAGATGCCGGCGAAGCTGCTCGATCTTCTGGGAATCACGCGCTTCTCCACCCCCTTCATCGGCGAAGGCGGCGGCATGAGCGTGGATGGGCTGGGCACCCTGATCACCACCGAGCAGAACATGCGCAACGACAATCGGTATGCCGGGATCAGCCGGGACGAGGTGGAACGTCATCTCCACGATTACCTCGGTATCGAGACGGTGATCTGGCTGCCGTTGGGACTGCGCGAGGACGACGCCACGGACGGCCATGTCGACAATGTCGTGGAGTTCGTCGCGCCGGGCAAAGTCCTGGTGCAGACCATGCCGGACAAGGCGAACCCGAATTACGAGCTCCTGAAGGAAAATCTGGAGATCCTCAAGACCGCGCGCGACGCGCTGGGCCGGCAGCTCGACATTATCGAGATGGATGTCCTGCCTTACGCGACCGTCCGGGATAAGCGGATGGCGATCCCCTACACGAATGCCTACGTGCTGAACGGCGCCATGGTTGCGCCGGAGGTGGATCCGAAGCTCGACGATCGTGGATTCAAGATCCTCGAGGAGGCGTATCCTGGCCGCGAGCTCGTGACCTGCCGGAGCGAATGGCAGGCCTTGGCCGGTGGCGGCATCGGATGCGTTACCCAGCAGATTCCGGCGAGCAAGACGAAAGGCGCGTGATCTCATGCGAAACGTAACTGTCGCTGCGACCCAAATGGCCTGCAGCGACTCCGTCGACGAGAACGTCGCCAAAGGCGAAGCATTCATTCGCGAGGCCGTGGAGCAGGGCGCCAATATCGTGCTGCTGCAGGAGCTCTTTGAAGGTCCCTATTTCTGCCAGGACGAGGACCCGGAGGACTTCAAACGGGCCAAGCCGGTCGATGCAAGTCCCACGATCCAGCATTTCCAGGCGCTCGCAAAAGAGCTCGGGGTCGTTCTGCCGATCTCGTTCTACGAGCAGGCCGGCCAGGCGCGATTCAACTCCATCGCCATCGTCGATGCGGACGGGCGCAATCTCGGCGTCTATCGCAAGACCCACATTCCCCATGGCTTCGGCTATCAGGAGAAGTTCTACTTCTCGCCTGGCGATACGGGGTTCCGGGTCTGGGACACCGCATTTGGACGCATCGGCGTCGGCATCTGCTGGGATCAGTGGTTCCCGGAAGCGGCACGCTCCATGGCGCTCATGGGGGCGGAGATCCTGTTCTATCCGACGGCCATCGGGTCGGAGATCGGGAGCGAGCAGTGGAATTCGGCGCCTCACTGGCAGCGGGTTCAGCAAGGCCATGCGGGAGCGAATATCGCGCCGCTTGTGGCATCGAACCGCGTCGGCACGGAGAAGGGTAAGAACGGCACGGAGATGACGTTCTACGGTTCCTCCTTCATAACCGACCAGTTCGGAGAGAAGGTGGAGGAAGCCGGCCGGGAGGCGGAGACCGTCCTGATCCATAGCTTCGATCTCGATGCGATCGCCCGGGACCGCGACTATTGGTACGTGTTTCGCGACCGTCGCCCGGAGCACTATGGAAGGCTGCTGACCCTAGATGGCTCGAGTGCGTAAACCGGCAAGCCACTAAGGGGTTGTGGCTCGCTGCCGGAAGGGCCTATCTCTCCGGCATGACACTGGACCGACATCGCGTTGCCGTGGCGCCCATGATGGAGTGGACGGATCGCCACTGCCGCTATTTCCTGCGGCTGATCTCGCCACGCGCCTATCTGTATACGGAGATGGTGACGGCGGATGCGGTGATCCATGGCGACCGGGCGCGTCTGCTGGGCTTCGACGCCAGCGAGCATCCGGTTTCGCTTCAGCTCGGCGGCAGCGATCCCGCGCGGTTGGCGGAGGCGGCAAAGGTCGGCGAAGGCTTCGGCTATGACGAGATCAATCTCAATATCGGATGCCCGTCGGACCGGGTGCAGTCGGGCCGCTTCGGCGCGTGCCTCATGGCGGAGCCGAAGCTCGTGGCGGAGTGCGTCGCGGCGATGCGCGACGCGGTGTCCGTGCCGGTCACCGTGAAATGCCGGATCGGCATCGACGACCAGGACACGGAAGAGAGTCTGGATCGCTTCATCGATACGGTGGCGGAGGCCGGCTGTGAGAGCTTCTTCGTCCATGCCCGCAAGGCCTGGCTCGAAGGCCTGAGTCCGAAAGAGAACCGGGACATTCCGCCCCTCGATTACGATCGGGTCTACAGGTTGAAGGCGCGCCGGCCCGAGCTTGAGATCGTCATCAACGGCGGCATTGCGACTGTGGCGGATGCGAAGGCGCATCTCGACCATGTGGACGGGGTGATGCTGGGGCGCGCAGCCTATCACGACCCGTATGTCCTGGCGGAGGCGGAACGTGTGCTGTTCGGCGCTGCGGATCTGCCGTCGCGTGTCGAGGTGCTCGAACAATTCCTGCCTTATGCCGAAGAGCAAATTGCCAAAGGCGTAAGGTTGCAGCAGCTGACCCGGCATCTCCTCGGCCTGTTCCATGGGCAACCGAAGGCGCGGGCCTATCGCCGGCTGATCGCCGAGCGGGCCCATCTCGAAGGAGCCGGTATCGACGTTCTGGAAGATGCCATCGCCATGATGCGCGATGCAGACGCTGCGCCAGCGGTGGCTGCGGAGTAGCTCTCTACTTTGCGGCTAGCTCAAGTGTCATTGCCGGGCTTGTCCCGGCAATCCATGAACACCCACGCTTGTTGAAAGAACGACCACAGGGCTTATGGATCCCCGGCACAAGGCCGGGGATGACCGCGGAATTTGTTCGAAAGATCGAGCCTTAACCGGCGTCTTCGATGCGCGGCTTCGGCTTCAGGCCGAGCAGGGCGGGGATGTCCAGGAAGCGGGCGGTGGCCCGGCAATAGGCCTTGTAGGATTCCCCGTACTCCCGCTCCAGCCAGGCTTCCTCCGTCAGCGCCATGAAGACGTAGACGCAGGCCATTACGACGCTCTGGGCGATGGTGAGGTAGGAGTTGGCGAAGATCGAAAGGCCGATCAGCCCCATGATGGAGAAGGTGTATTGGGGGTTCCGGCTGATGTGATAGAGGCCGCCCGTCACGAGCCCGTCGGAGCCGCAATAGGTGTTGCCGAGTCCGAGATTGAAATAGCCCAGCACGGTGATGCCGAAGCCGATCACAAAGAGCGGCACGCCGAAGACGAAGCGCGTCGCATCGAGCAGCGGTACGGCGTTCCAATCCAGGATGCCGAGGATGAAGGCGAAGAGCATTCCGCCTCGGAAGAGCGTCCAGAAGGTGATGCTCTGCCAGGTGCCTGGCTTAGGGGTGGGCCAAATCCGAAACGGGGGGAAGAACAGCGTTGCCGCCAGCAACGCGTTCAGGGTCAGGCCCATGAGAAGGCCGATTGCGAAAACGATCTCTGTCATGTCGGCGCGAACCAAACAGATTCATTTTGCAGATTTGCGACATTTTACCGGAAGCCGCTTGGAATCAGAAGTCGCGTCGAGCTTTTTCCCCGGCGTCAGATTTTCTGATTGTACTCGCCGACCTCCGGCTGCTTCGAGAGCACCGCGTCGATCTCGCCGAAGATCGAACGCATGTTCTCCTCCGAAGTGGGGCTTTCCACCACGACCACAAGTTCCGGCTTGTTGGACGAGGCGCGGACCAGACCCCAAGTGCCGTCCTCCAGGACCACGCGAATACCGTTCACGGTGATGAGCTCGCGAACCTTCTGGCCGGCCAGCGTTTCCCCCTTCTTCTCCAAATTCTGGAAGTGCTCCACAACGCGGTCGACCACGTCGTATTTCTGCTCGTCGTCGCAATGGGGGGGACATGGTCGGCGACTGCCACGTCTCGGGCAGGGCGTCGCGCAGCTCGGCGAGGGTCTGTTGCGGATTGCGGTCCAGCATGTCGAGCACGGCGATGGCCGACACGAGGCCGTCGTCGTAGCCGCGGCCCAAGGGCGGATTGAAGAAGAAGTGACCGGACTTCTCGAAGCCGACGAGGGCGCCGGTCTTGTGGCTGTAGCGCTTGATGTAGGAGTGGCCGGTCTTCCAGTAATCGGTCCTGGCGCCGTTCTCGATGAGCACCGGGTCGGTCTTGAACAAACCGGTCGACTTCACGTCCACCACGAAATGGGCGTTCTCGTGCAGCTTAGAGATGTCGCGGGCGAGCATGACGCCCACCTTGTCGGCGAAGATCTCGCGGCCTTGATTGTCGACCACGCCGCAGCGGTCGCCGTCGCCATCGAAGGCGAGACCGAGATCGGCCTTGTGCTCCAGCACCGCGTCCCGGGTGGCGTGGAGCATGTCCATGTCTTCCGGGTTCGGATTATGGGCCGGGAAGGTGTAGTCGAGCTCGCAGTTGAGCGGGATCACCTCGATGCCGAGCTGCTCCAAGACCTGGGGCGCGAAGGCGCCGGCCGTGCCGTTGCCGCAGGAGACGACGGCCTTGATCTTGCGCTCGAACTTCGGACGATCGGTCAGGTCCGCCATGTAGCGCTCGGGCAGGTCGTCAACGAAGACGTATTTTCCACCGCCGGGTGTCGGGAGGTCGCCGGAGAGCACCAGCTCCTTCAGGGCCGTCATGTCTTCCGGCGCGAAGGTGAGGGGACGTTCGATGCCCATCTTGATCCCGGTCCAGCCGTTGTCGTTGTGGCTGGCGGTGACCATGGTCACGCCTTCGACGTCGAGAGCGAACTGAGCGAAATAGGCCATTGGCGACAGGGCCAGACCGATATCGTGCACCTCGGCGCCGCCCGCCAGAAGCCCCTCGATCAGCGCCGCCTTGATGGCGGAGGAGTAGGAGCGGTAATCGTGGCCGACCACAAAGCGCGCCGGCACGCCGCGCTGCTTCGCCAGGGCCGCGATACCAAGTCCCACGGCCTGGATACCCATGAGATTGATCTCCTGGGGGTAGAGCCATCGCGCGTCGTACTCGCGGAAGCCGGTGCGCTTCACCAATGGAAGCCGTTCGAATTCGACGGTATTGGGTGCGAGGTCTTGGCGTGGTTTGGCGAACATTCTGCCCCCTTGCTTGGCTGATCTTTGACCGGATCTTGGCCCCGGTCTGGCGATTCTCGTGACGACGAATGAACAGGCTGCCGTTTGGTTCCGCCGTCTCTTAGCCGCCGGTGCGGGCAAAACAAAGGCTCAAATTGGGGTCAGCGGGTGAGAACGAGCTGGCCGTTCTCGATCTGGAAGCGCTTCAGCTTCCTTAGGAAGCTCATACCGAGGAGGTTGGCGTGGAGCGCGCCGGGCTCGGAGACGACGGCCGGAATGTCACGCAGGAGGATGCCGCCGACGCGCACCCGGCTGAGGCGGATTGGTGCCACGGCGGCGACCCCGTTGGCGGTCATGACCTTGCCGGAGAAGTCGAGGCTGTTCGGAAAGAGGCCGCTTCGCTGGGCGTCCTCGTAGGTCAGCACGACGAGGGACGCACCCGTATCGACCAGGAAGGGCAGGATGTGTCCGTTGACGACGGCGTCCGTGGAATAGTGGCCGTTCCGGTCCTGCTGAATGCGCACCATGCCAGCGCTCGCAGCGGCATCCTGAGGCCGTTCGCCAAGCTCTTGCGACGAGAATTCGGCCATGGCGTCGCCTTGGGCGCGCATGGCCGCACGCCGAATGTCGTTGAAGTAATAGACGCTGAGGAAGACGAGGAGGAGACCGCAGCCCCAAACGATCGCTTCGCGAATGAGATGCCTGGTTCCGGAGGTCAAAGCCGTCTCCGCGGGGTTGGCGCGGCGGCGTTCTTCGGGTTCAGGCTAGCCGCGCAAGGTCAGGTAGTTGCCGGAAAATTCATATGAGCGAAGGCGGCTTAAGAAACTCATACCGAGCAAGCTCTCCGAAAGGCTCCCTTTGCGTGCAACGAGGGCGGCGACGTTCTCCAGCTTGAGGGGGCCGATGGCGACCTCGCCGAGGCGCACCCGGGCGGCCAGCGTCTTGCCGTTCGCGGTAAGGACGGGGATGTTGTAGCGGAGCTCGCTGGTGTCGATGCCGATATCCTTGGCGTCCTCGGCGCGCAGCACCACGGTCGTGGCGCCGGTGTCGACGATCATGGAGATGGGCGTGTTCTCGACATCGACCATAGCGGTGAAGTGCCCGCCCAGGCGCTTGCGCAGCTTCACCTCCGGGCGCCCGCTGGCCGTCTCCTCGATGACCACGCCTCTACCCGGCATCAGCTCGCCCATCACGCGGTCGGCCATGGGCAAGAGATCGTCGCGGTAGGTGTAAACGGTCACCAGAGCCAGGCCGAGGGCTGCCCAGGTCACCAGATCGCGCACCATCGCACCGGCCTTGCCGCCATAGCGGGCGAATATTCCGCCACCCAGGAAGATCAGAAGCGCCAGGCTGATCACGACGTAGCCGAAGCTTTCCGCGTCGAGACTCGCCACCTCCTTGGTCGAATCGCTCAAGAGCAGGATGGCGCCGAAGGCGAGAATGAAGAGGGCGATCCAGGTGGACAAAGGCGGTCACTCTGTCGGTTGCAGGGAGGCTCGCCGAATGTGACGGCGGTTCGCGTGGGCGGTTCTTGCGGAGGACGATTCAGAGCACGTACTCCACGAGCGGCCGCACTCATAGTCCGGCCAGGCGCCCTGGCGCCTGCCGCTCCCGTATGTAAGGGCTGAAGCTGGTGAGCACAACGCGGCCGTGCATGGCACGTTCCGGTGAACGCTAGGCCGACCGCCTTGCGTGCTGCTGCCAGAGCCAAGGCCGCGAGCCCGCCTCTTGTGCTGCCGGTGGGCTCTCGTCTTCCTCTTCCGGGGGCCTTTCGCCCGGCTCCTGGATGCGGGGCAGGGCCTCCGCCAGACGCGAGCGGGGGAAGGTAATGGTGACCTCGGTGCCGTATCGCAGCTTGCTCTTCAGCTCGAAGTTTCCGTTGTGAAGCTCCGTCAGGGCCTTGGTGATCGGCAGACCCAGCCCGGTTCCGCCTTCCGCCGTTTCATGGGCCAGGGAGCCCTGGCCGAAGCTCTGCAGGACGCGCGGAATCTCGTGCTCGGGAATGCCCGGACCTGTGTCGCGCACGCTCAAGGACTGACCGCCGGACTCCGTCTCCCCGATGGTCAACGTCACGGTCCCGCCGGTCGGCGTGAACTTGATGGCGTTGGAGAGCAGGTTGAGGCAGATCTGGCGCATGGCCCTCTCATCGGCCCAAAGCTCGGGCAGGTCGGGGGCGAAGACCTCTTTGATCTTGAGGCCCTTGTTCTCTGCGCGCACCCGCATCAGCCGGTGGCAATCCTCCACGATATTGGTCAGCGCCACGGCGGATTCGTGCAGCTGGTAGCGGCCGGACTCGATCCGGCTGATGTCCAGCACCTCATTGATCAGATTGAGAAGATGCTGGCCGCTGCGGTGAATATCGTTGGCGTATTCCTTGTAGGATGGGTTCGAGTGCGGCCCCATGATCTCGGCGCGCATGATCTCCGAAAAGCCGAGGATGGCGTTGAGCGGGGTCCGCAGCTCGTGGCTCATGGTCGCGAGGAAACGCGACTTGGCGACGTTCGCCTCCTCGGCGCGGAAGCGCGCGTCGTCGGAGATCGCCTTCGACTGTTCCAGCTCGGCGATCAGCGCATCTTTCTCGGCGCGGAACTCGAGCATGGCCAGCACCGTGCTGTTCACCCCGTTCATCAGCCAGATGAAGTAGATGTGCACGCCCACCGCCATGGCCGCCATGGCCCAGTAGAAGGGATTGTCGAGCAGCACAAACCGGATCACCAGCGCCGCCGTCATGGGCAGGGTGCCGGCGTAGACGATGG
Organism: Methyloligella halotolerans; assembly: GCF_001708935.1. Classification (GTDB taxonomy): domain Bacteria; phylum Pseudomonadota; class Alphaproteobacteria; order Rhizobiales; family Methyloligellaceae; genus Methyloligella; species Methyloligella halotolerans. Next base: position 18,508 of record NZ_MASI01000005.1, on the reverse strand, counting down.
ACATGTTGGTCGATGCGAACAGCATGCGCATCGAGATGACCACGAGCACCGAGGCAAAGATGAAGGTGTGGGCGGACTCGCTCTGGGTGTCTGCGTTCACGAACACGACGCTCGCCCAGCAGACGCCATAGAAGAACTCGGCGGCGGTGATCTTGGCCCGCCACATGGTCGTGTCGGCCTCTCCCTTCACCGTCCTGGCGAACTGGCGGCAGAGGATGAGCAGGATGGCCTTGGACACGAAGACCATGCCGAGCCAGTAGATCAGCGGCATGACCGGTGCCCAGAACATCATGCCCATGGCGACGATGATGGCGAGGAGCGGCGTGGTAAGGGCGGCTGCGAGCTCGTTCTTCACGAACATCAGCAGCAGGTCGTAGTCGAATTCCGGCTTGAAGCCGCTCTTGTAGGTCAGCTTCTCGCGCGCTTCCTGAACGCTGCGCGAGGACCGGCGCTTGGCGTTGGCGGCAGCGTGGCGGCTGCGCGGTTTTCGGCTGACGCGGTTACACTCATGGCCGCTACGCCTTCGCAGGACGAATCGAGACTGACACGAAAAAGCACCCCAAAAGCTCCCGGCCAGCGGCCTGGCCAGGAGTTGCCGCAAATCTATTGCGAACTATGGGGTGAAAATCCCTAACGCGGCGTTTACTTTCGCGCCGGGCTGGCACGTCTCGTTTTCGCGCTCAAGCCGTGTCATACCGTCCGTGGACGCGCCGGGCATCCGGCGGACCCGTATTTGAAGTCCGTGCCGGCTCCATATTGGAGATGGCTCGATTTTGGAGACGAGAATGCATTTGACCGTTGTGGGGTGTGGTGACGCCTTCGGATCGGGCGGTCGGCTGAATACGTGCTTTCATGTGCGTACGAAGAAGAGCTGCTTCCTGATCGATTGCGGTGCGTCGAGCCTGATTGGCCTGCAGCGGTTCGGTCTGGCCCCGAACGACATCGACACGGTCTACATCACCCATCTCCATGGGGACCATTTCGGCGGGCTGCCATGGCTGCTGATCGATGCGAACCACCGCAGCGGACGGGAGACGCCGTTGACCATCGTCGGACCAAAAGGGCTCGAGGAGCGCTTCATCACGGCCGCCGAAGCGCTCTATCCCGGCGCTACGGAGCGGGAGCGGGCATACGATCTGCAGTTCGTCGAGTTCGAGGAGGGGGCGCCGATCACCGAACATGGGGTGAAGGTCACCGGCTACGAGGTCGAGCATCCGTCGGGCGCTCCGCCTTACGCGCTGCGTTTCGAGGCTGGCGGCAAGGTTCTCGCCTTCAGCGGCGACACGACGTGGACCGAAAATCTTTCGAAGGCGTCGAAGGGCGCGGACCTCTTCATCTGCGAGGCCTATCAGTTCGATGAGCCCAACCCGGTCCATCTCGACTTCAAGACGATCGATGCGAATTTCGCGGCGCTGGGTGCAAAGACGATCATGCTGACCCATATGGGGCAGCAGATGATGGACCATGCCGGCTCGGTGGATGGCGATCGCTATATCGTGGCCGAGGACGGCATGGCGATCGATCTTTAAGGTCGCGCGTTGATCCCTGAAAGCGGGATCGCACGATAGTCGAGATGACACCGGAAAGCGCCGAACTCGAACGGCTCCTGACCGAGATCAGGAAATGCCGACATTGCGTTGGATCGTCCGTGCGGCGGCCGCTTCCCCATGAGCCGCGGCCCGTTCTGCGGGCCAGCGCTACGGCGCGGATCGGCGTGTGCAGCCAGGCGCCGGGCACGCGCGTGCATGCCTCCGGCAAGCCTTTCACAGATCCATCTGGAAACAGGCTTCGCGAGTGGATGGGCGTCACGCCGGAGGAATTCTACGACGAGCGCAAGGTCGCCATCGTCCCCATGGGCTTCTGCTTCCCGGGGCAGGACGCCAAGGGCGGAGACCTGCCGCCGCGCCGGGAATGCGCCGGGCTTTGGCATGAGCGTGTGTTCGACGCCCTGCCGCAGCTGGAGCTGATCCTGGTCGTTGGCTCGTACGCGCAGAACTGGCATCTGAAGGATGCCGCGGGGAAGACGCTTCAGGAGACGATGCTGGCCTGGCGGGAGCATCTGGATCGGGGGGAAGGGCGGCGGCGCTACTTACCTCTCCCGCATCCGTCCTGGCGTAACAATGCGTGGCTGAAGCGGAACCTCTGGTTCGAGGAGGAGCTTCTGCCGGTGCTCCGGCAGGAGGTTAGGGCGCTCCTTTAGCGTCTCCCCCGTTTAGAATAATAATCTATGCGACGGCCCGATTTGCCTTTTCATTTGCGCAAGTTGGGTCTATTTCCAGGGTATCTGAGAAATATTTATCGGCTTTTCGCAATGACCCTCGACAGAATGGACCGCAAGATCCTGGAGATCCTGCAAGAAGATGCCACGATTCCTGTGGCAGAGATCGGCAAGCGAATCGGGCTGTCGACCACCCCGTGCTGGCGGCGGATTCAGAAGCTCGAGGAGAATGGCGTGATCCAGCGCCGGGTGGCGGTGCTGGATCCGAAGAAGGTCAATGTCGGGGTCACGGTGTTCGTCTCGATCACCACGAGCCATCACGCCCAGGACTGGTTGGACCAGTTCCACGGCGTACTGAGCGCGTTCCCGGAGATCGTCGAGTTCTACCGGATGAGCGGGGAGGTCGATTATCTGCTGCGGGTCGTGGTGCCGGACATCGAGCATTACGACGCGTTCTATAAGAAGCTGATCTCCCAGATTGAGCTGACCGAGGTGAGCTCCGCCTTCGCCATGGAGCAGATCAAGTTCACCACGTCGCTGCCGCTCGCCTACGCGGTGCCCGAGCCGGCCTAGGCGCTAGTCTCGCGTCAGACGGGCGATTAGGCTGGAGGTATCCCAGCGCCCGCCCCCCATCTTCTGCACATCGGCGTAGAACTGATCGACCAGAGCGGCCACGGGGAGCTGGGCGCCGTTGCGGCGGGCCTCGTCGAGCAGGATGGCGAAATCCTTCCGCATCCAATCGACGGCGAATCCGAACTCGAACTCGCCTTCGACCATGGTCTCCCAGCGATTGTCCATCTGCCAGGATTGGGCGGCGCCCTTGGAGATGGTTTCGATCACCTTCGGAATGTCGAGCTCGGCACGCTCGGCGAAATGGAGCGCCTCCGAGAGGCTCTGAACGAGGCCGGCGATGCAGATCTGGTTGACCATCTTGGTGAGTTGGCCCGACCCGGCGGGGCCGATTAGGGTTGCCTGCTTGGCGTAGGTGTCGATGACCGGCTTTGCCCGGTCGAAATCGGCGTCCTCGCCACCGATCATCACGGTGAGAGCGCCGTTCTCCGCGCCGGACTGACCGCCTGAGACGGGCGCGTCGAGAAAGCCAGCCCCCTTCGACTTGGCCGCTGCGGCAAGCTCGCGGGCGATCTCGGCTGAGGCGGTGGTGTGATCGACGAAGATTGCGCCTGCGCCCAGACCATGAAACGCGCCGTCGTCTCCAAGGGTCACCTGGCGAAGGTCGTCGTCGTTGCCGACGCAGGCGAGCACGATATCGGCACCCTGCGCCGCCTCTTTTGGGGTTGGTGCCGCGGTACCGCCATGGGCTTCGACCCAGCGCTGGGCAGTGTTCGCCGTGCGGTTATAGACGGTGACCTCGTAGCCGGCCTTCCTGATATGGGCGGCCATGGGAAACCCCATCACCCCAAGCCCGATCCACGCGATCTTCATGGTCTGCTCTGTCATGGGCCGGACTTTGCCTTCTCTTTTTGCCCATTCCAAGGGGCGCGACCTGTTGCCGCGACGCCACATCGGCGTGGCCAACGTGCATGAGGTCCATGCTGCTATGCACCTAATATTGTTGCACTTTTAGGTCAATAAGCCTGACCTATCAATCTATAGGTTTGTTTTCTCGAATGTTTTGGAGGGGCTGACCACTTGCGCGGCGCCAAAAAAGGCGCATCATTTCTATTGCAGTGCAACATTCTTGGCGGGTTTTCCGATCACGGAGCGTCCCGCCCGAAAGAGAGGCTGCTATGAAAAACCGCAAGATCTGGTTTTTGAGTATGGCTCTTCTTGGCTCCGCCCTCGGAGCCGCCTTCCAGGGAGCCTCGGCCGGCGAGCTGAAACGCGTCGAATCGGCCGCACTTGAGCGTTACGCCATGCATTCGGGCGTCGACGGCGGGATGTGGACCCATTACGTGCCGAAGGATGTGAACGGCGAGTTCGACAGCTACGATCCGATCGGGCTGATCGCCGGCAGCCTCATCAAGGCCGACTGCTCCATCAGCTGGCAGGACGACGCCGGCCGGGTCTACTGCTTCGCCAGCAACTCTTCCTTGGTGCATTTCCAGGAATGGCCGCGCACCAATGTCGAGAAGGCGCGGAAGGCGTGGATCACCTTGTCGGAGAACAGGCGTCCTCAGTCCTGAGGCGTTTGGCCGTCGTGCGGATCGCGGTCCTACCCTTGTAATCCGCTCCCGGATACGCCTCCTATAGGGGAGGTATTGGGAGACGGATATGACGTTATCGAAGCTGAATCGGATCGGGCTTTATTCGGCGGCCGCGTGCATGCTGGTGATGGCAGGGGGGCTCTCGGCCCATGCGGGCACGACCGACAACGCGCTGGCGCCGGACGCCGGACAGGCGACCGATAGCGGCTCCCATCATTACGAGATCCTCGACAACAAGACCGACTATCCCAAGCCGCCGAAGGTGCGCTCCACGGATACGGGCATCTGGAAAGCGGTCGTTCCCCACGGCGTGAAGGGCGAGTTCGATAGCTACGATCCCGTCGGGCTCATGGCGGGCGATCTGATCAAGGCCGACTGCTCCCTCAACTGGCGTGACGAGGACGGAAAGCTCTATTGCTTCGCCAGTGGAACGTCGCTGGTCTATTTCAAGGATTGGCCGAAGACGAATATCCGCAAAGCCCGCGAGGCCTATCACGAACTTACCAAGGAGCCGAAGCCCGGCTCCTGATTCTTCTATGGGAAGGTGCCGGAAGGCAGAGCCCTAGTGGACCTTGCCGGTCCTGCTATGCCGGCTGGCGAAGGCTTCGAAGATTTCGGAGGGCGCGTCCTCGTCGGCATCCGTGTCGGCCATCCCGAAACTTTCAGGCGGCTCGTCGCTCACGGCCTGCTCCGACCGAAGGCATTGGGCTAGCAGTTCGAGCAGGGAGGCATGAAGTTCGCGCTCGGCTTCCAGGCAGGGCGGATTTGCCGCCAAGAAAGCGAGTATTTCACCGTAATCCGGCATGTTTCGGACCCCCGTCCATAACCCCAGCCAACATGGAGCATCCGTTATGGCTGTGTCAGAACTGTGGTCAGCCCGCGAGGGGGTACCGCTTCAGAAGCCGCAGGGGTGATCTACCGCCGGGATCGCCCAGCAGGGACAAGGCATCGATTTCGATGCCTTCGGCGCAGATCCTCTCCAGCACCGGCAAAAGCGCCTCCGCGACCCGCTCGATCTGGGCCGGCTCCATGGGGCCGGTCAGCCGAAGCGAGAAGCGGAACTCGCTCATCACGTTGATGTCGCCGAAGCTTCCCAGCAGCAGCCGCTGATAGGGGTTGAGGCGATCGGTCTCGGCGTCCTCGCGAACGGGCTGGCTTTCGTCGGCGAAGCCGTCGAATCCGCTGACGACCTGGATCGCCAGCCAATCGAGAGCCGGATTTTCCTGCTTCGCGCGCAGCACCAGGAAACGGCCTTCGCGGGCGAGATCGAGCGGCCCCGTCGCGACAGGCTTGCGGCGCTTGGCGAACTCCTTCAGGCGGCTGCGCAAGGCATCGGGACCTTTGCCTCTGCGGAGCATGAAAGGCGCCTTCAGGGTGGCATGAAGACCGGCGTAATGCCCCGGCATGGCGGGCACCTTGGCGCCGCCCCGGCTGCTGAGCCCGGCGCCGGAAAAGGCATGATAGGTGGAGGCGCCGGCATAGCCGAACCAGGACCGGCCGAAGGCGGCGAGGGCCGTGTTCGGCTTCGGGGTGAAGGAGATTCCGAAGCGCGCGCATGCCAGACGCGGGAGTGGTGCATCTAGAGGGTCGTATTCGACCGCTGCTTGGTTCAACATGACGCTTCCTTCCTCGATTTCGCGATTTCCGATTTTGCAAATCGCTGGCCTTCTCCCTTCATACCGCGCGGCTATGGCAAGCCGGCGACAGGTTCTGGGCGAGATCGGGGCCGATGGGTGAAGGCTTCATGAAGGCGGCCGGTGTCGCCTGAAAAGCGGTGGCCGAAAGAGGCCGGCGGCGCACCGGATCGAAAGAGCCGGAATCGAACAGAAAGGAGACGGAATGATCGAGTTTTATACGTGGGGAACGCCGAACGGGCAGAAGGTCTCGATCATGCTGGAGGAGGTCGGGCTCCCTTATACCGTCCACTCGGTCAATATCCTGAAGGACGAGCAATTCGATCCCGTCTTCCTCGCGATCTCGCCCAACAACAAGATCCCCGCCATCGTGGATACGGAGAACGATCTTTCGCTGATGGAGTCCGGCGCGATCCTGCTCTACCTCGCCGAGAAGACGGGAAAGTTCTGGCCCCAGGAGAGCCCGGCGAAATGGGAGGTGATGCAGTGGCTGATGTGGCAGATGGGCGGCTTCGGTCCCATGCTCGGCCAGGCGCATCATTTCCTGCATTACAATCCCGGCAAGGCGGAATACGCCGAGGTGCGTTACGGCAAGGAGGCGCAGCGGTTGTGGGGCGTGCTCGACAAGCGGCTCGCCGACCGTCCCTACGTGGCGGGAGACTACTCGATCGCCGATATCTCGATATGGCCCTGGGCCGCGCGCTATCCGATCCAGGGGATCGAGCCACAAAACTATCCCAATGTCGTGCGCTGGTACCAGGAGATCGCAAAACGCCCTGCGGTGCAGCGCGGCTGGAACGTCCCCGAACGGGAAGACGGAATTCCCATGCCGTAGCGGCGCAGGCCGCTTCGCGATGCGCCTCTCGATGCTCTAGCATTGGCGAGGTGCCGGACTTACGTTGCCAATGCCGAGGAGGACGGGGTGAACGCGCGAAGCGCGCGGGGGCTCCGGTTCGCTTAGAAGGAGTGCAGATATGAGAAGAGCGGCAATGAACAATGCTGCTTCATCTTTCCCCGGCTTTGCAGGCTTTGCGAAGCTGGCTTCCCTGGTCGCTATGGCGTTCGCGCTGGCTGGATTGCTCGCGCCGAATGCCGCCTCGGCGCAGATCCTGAAACGGGGCGTGCAAGGCGGTGTCGTCGGGGCCGTGATCGGCGGTGTCGCCGGCGGCGGCGATGGTATCGGCAAGGGCGCCGCAATCGGTGCGGGCGCCGGTCTGGCGCTCGGCGCGATCGAGCGGGAGAACAATCGGCGGGCTTACGCTGCGCCGCCTCCGCCGCCTCCGGCCTACGGTCCGCCCCGGCGGGGCTATGGCGGCCAGATGGTGGCCGACACCCAGGCCGCGCTGACGCGCCTCGGCTATCGTCCGGGGCCGGTAGACGGTGTCATGGGTCCGGGGACGAGCAGCGCGATCCGCAATTACCAGTATGCCTATGGCCTCCCGGTCACCGGTACGCCGTCGCCGGCATTGCTGGACCATTTGTATGCCCATGGCGGCTAGCTGATGGCGGCTAACTGAACCGGGCGCCTCGAGCGCCACATGATGATGCTCTTCCGATCTTTCGCTTTCGCCGCCGTCGTGCTCGCCGCCTTGCCGGTGGGCGCGGCCGCGGCGAACGCGGCGACCTACGGTCTGGCGATCGGCGTCGACGATTACGGCGGCGACAATCTCCAGGGCGCGGTCGCCGATGCGGAGGCCATCGCCGGCGGGCTCGACGATGCCGGCGCGGCGAAGGTCGAAAGCCTGACCGGCAAGGACGCCAAGCTCCCCTCAGTGAGATCTGCCTGGACGGCCCTTCTCGACGGCGCGAACTACGGCGACGTCATCGTGCTCAGCTTTGCCGGGAAGGGCGATCTGGGAGAGGACGGTCCGCAGTATCTGTTCGGCGATGGCAGCGCTCTCACCCGCAAGGCTGTGCTCGAATGGGCGCAGGACGCGGAGGACAAGGGGGTGAAGCTGCTGTTTATCGGTGATGCCAGCTTCGGCGGCACCCTTGAGCGGACTTATCCCAAAGACCTCGTGCGTTTGCGGCAATCGGAAGAGACGAAGCGCGAATCGGCATCTTCGGCAACGCGTCCTGAAAACGGCTTCAGCAAAGCCGTCTTCGCCTACGGTTCGGGGTGCGATAAGGCCGTGCCGGAGCTCCGGATCGGCGATGCCGTGCGGGGCGGGTTGAGCTGGGCCTTCGTCCAGGCCTTGTCCGGCGCGGCCGAAGAGGATTCCGACGGTCAGCTCAGCGATCACGAGCTTGCGGTCTACTTGCCGCTCGTGGTGGGCGCGCTCACCGAGGGGCAGCAGGAGGTCGAGGTGCTTCCCCGCCGCTCGCAGCCTTTGACCTTGTTCCCCGTCGCGAGGCCAAGCCCGGAAACGCCACCGGCAGACATGCCTTTGCGGCTCGCCGTCGTGGGCGGCGAGGCGGCGGTGATCGGCGATTTCCCCGACGTCGAGATTGTCGAGGATCCGAAAGAGGCCGAACTCATCTGGTCCGTCGCCGACGAGACGCTCACCCACCGGATCGGCGGGGTGGTGGCGAGCGGCGTGGATGCGGAGGGGCTCGGGAACGAGCTTGCCAAATGGTCGGCCTTGAACTGGCTCGTGGCGCGCTCCGCGCAAGGGCCGGTCCCTCTCGATCTCGTAAGCGGACCGGGCCGACTGCCCCAAGGCGCACGGGCGCAGGTCGAGATCCTGCCTGGCCGGTATCCTATGATCACGGTGTTCGACCTGGGGCCCGCCGGCAATGTGGTGCCTATCATGCCGGCGGACGGAGAGGCGGCCGACAAGCCTCAGAATCGCCGACACATCCATCAGATGTTCCAGGTGAGCAACGGTCCGGGCGGTGCGATCCACCGGGTCGTGATCTTCTCCGAGACACCGCTCACCGGGCTCCACGACGCGCTTGAGGGCATGCAGAAATCCGGCAAGACGGAGACGCTGCGGTCAGCGCTTCAGGATGCCTTGCCGTCCGAGGCCAAGGTCCAGATCGGGATCCTGCCGATCTACACCGGTGCGAGCGCGGATTCTGATTCCAAATAGCGACCCCCGCCCATCGAATTCGACCCCGCCGCATCCCTTTGCGTCGGCTGCGCTTTGCCCTAGTGTCAGCGTTAACAAACCGTTAACGCGACGTGTTGGGGGTAAGTCATGGTCTGGTTCTCATTGCCGAGGCGAGTTTCGCGCGTGTTCGTCTCCGGCGGGATGGCGGCAGTTTCGCTCGGCTTTGCCTTGCTGACGGCGCCGACGGTTTCCCGCGCCGAAAACGTTATGGATCGGATGACCAGGCTCGCCCGGGCAGGGGAAACCCATTGCGCCGATCCGTGGACCTACTCCCGCGGGCTCGACAAATGCATCTGCATCAAGGCGGGCTACAGCAAGCAGTGGGGCCAGTGCCTTCCCATGGAGCCGGGACTTGCGGACAAGACGGGAGCGGGCGCTGCCGGGCTGACTTCGGCCCTTCCGGCGCCTTCGACCACCGGCGCATTGCCGAAGGAAAAATCCGGGCAGGGCGGTGGTGCCACTCAATCTGACGTGGCGTCCAAGCCTCGGGTCAAAACGCCGATGGCTGTCGATCCGGCTTCGCGCATGGAGCAGATCGCGCGGGCGCAGGATTGCCTCAGCTCCCTCGGCCTCTATGACGGGGCGATCGACGGGGAGGGCAACGAAGCTGCGACGAAGGCCTATGGCCGCTTCGCCGCGGCGCGGGGGCTGCCCCACGGCGACGACCTCGTGAGCGTGCGCGCCCAAACGGCCCTTCAGGGCGCGTGCGGACAACGCTGGGTAAGCGCCAAGGCGGAGTGAATTTCGCGCCGATCGGGCACGGGGGCGACCGAGCGCAGGTCGCGGCGACGAGGCCCTTCAATCCTCTTTACAGGGCTGCGGGATTCCCCTAATCGGGACCGCACTGCCGCACGCCCAAGCCCCTTCCAAGGATGCCCGCAGGCGCCGGTGGGGAAGCTCTTCAAAGCTTCTCTATTTCAAGGGCTTATTTCATGGATCGAGAGATGGATCGCTACGCCAGCGCGGCTGCGCTTCTGCGCGAATACGCCCCGGAACGCCCCGTGCGGTGCATGCGATTGCATGCAGCCAGGCGCGCCGCCGAATGGATGCTCGCCAACTTCCCGGGCAAGGTTCTCTATGCGGTGAAGGCGAACAATTCGTCCCGCATCCAAGCCGCCCTTTACGACGCGGGCGTGCGCTGCTTCGACGTCACTTCGCTCAGCGAGATCGAAGCCTACGCGCCACTTCCCGGCGCGGAACTCTATCTCATGCATCCGGTGAAATCGCGGGCGCTGATCGTTCGGGCCTATCACGAGTTCGGGGTTCGCCGTTTCTCGCTCGATACGGAGAGCGAGCTCGCCAAGATCGTCGAGGAGACGGGCCGCAGGAAGGACATCCACCTCCATGTCCGGCTCGCCGTGCCGAATCAGGACAGCGTCATGCCGCTGGACCGGAAGTTCGGCGCCTCGCCGAACGACGCGGTGCATCTGCTGCGCCTCGCGCGGCAAGCGGCCGAGCATGTCGGCCTTTCCTTTCATGTCGGCTCTCAGGCGCTGGCGCCGGAGAGCTACGGGCGCGCCCTGCAGCTCGCATCGGACGTCATCGCAGAGGCGGGTGTGCCGGTCGATTCCATCGATGTCGGCGGCGGTTTTCCCGCGCGGCACCCCTTCGCCGACCCGCCCCATCTCTCGGTCTACATGGACACGCTTCGCGAGGCAGTGGCGAGGCTCGGGCTGGAGGATTGCACGCTTCTCAGCGAGCCCGGCCGGGCGCTGGTGGCGGAATCGGAATCCTTGCTGGTGAAGGTGCTCTCCCGCCGTGGCGACAGCCTCTACATCAATGACGGGATCTATGGCTGCCTCTTCGAGGGCGCGAAGATCTATGGCGGGCTGGCCTTCCCGGCGCGCGGCCTCCGGGACGGGTACGAGTTGGGCGGCGCTTGCCAGGACTTCCAGCTCTGGGGCACGTCGTGCGACAGCATCGACTACATGCCGGGGCCGTTCCGCCTGCCGGCCGACATCGCCGAGGGTGATTATATCGAGCTCGGTCAGCTCGGCGCCTACGGCCGGGTTTCGGCGAGTCGTTTCAACGGCTACGGCCTCTACGACGAGGTGCTGCTCGAGGACGATCCGATGATGAGCATGTATGCGCCGGAGGCTTTCGGCGTGGCTGCGAACTATTAGGCGTGTCGTTTCCGCCGCCTCAAGTCGATGGCCCATTTGCTGCGGAGCCCCGTTTCGCATGCGAGAGCAACTCACCCAGGCTCTTGAAAAGGCGGACCCCATTTGGCGTCTCCACTTCAATCGAGCCATCGGCGAAAACGAGATAATGCCCGTTTCCGGCAGCGCCCTGCCTCACGACCTGGCGGGGAGGAGCGGGTTTTAGATTGGGCAGGTTCTCGACGGTGTCGGCGAGAGTTTCTTCCCCTTCCAACGGCCCTGCCGCGGGGCCGGGCTGCCAGGGCCGGATGTGCCGCGCGACGCTGTCGTAGAATTGCGGCAGCGCCGTCTCCAGCTCCTCGATGAAATTCTTGGTGCCGGAGAATTTTCGTCCAAGATCGGTGACCGTGAACACGTCGAAGCATTTCGGCACGGCGCCCGATCGGCCGATATCCGCCTTCTTCGGATCCGCCCTCAGCTCGGGCAGCCAGCCGAACGAATTGCCGCCATTCTTCCAGCGGATGTGGATGCCGATGCGCGCCTCGGTTTCCTCGGGGAGCTGCCGGAGCAGCCAGTTCAAGCGCGATTCGTATTTCTTGCGATCCTCGGGCGCATCGACGCTCATCTGGCAGACGATGTTCCGTTTCAATGCATTGGCCGTCACCTCGATGGGGGCGGCGATATTGGGAACCTCGAACGTCGCGCTCAGCCGCTTTTCCGCAACGAGCTCGCCGGCGTCTGCCTCTACGCGTGCGGCTTGATCGCTCCGATGGGATTTCTTCATCTTCAAGCTCACCGGAACACGGAGCTTGCGTGCCAGGAGCAGGCAGAGATCGCTTTGCTCCTGATGCCAGGCCGCCACCGTCTTCTGCACGGCGGAGTCCGTCCTGTGCAGATTTGCGCCGGAGTGGATCCGCTCCAGCAGGCCCGGCCATTCCGGGTTCATCTGATGGAACCCGCGGACGTCGACATTCTCGTGAGAGAAATAGCGGAGCACCTCCTTGAGGAGGAAATGCTGCTCCGGATCGAAGGTCTCGTCGGCTTGGCTGAGCAGCATCGTGCCGAGTGTTACCAGCCGCATCCATGACCAGTGATACACCTCGACCTTCCCGCCGATCTTCGGGGGAATCTCGTATGGCGGATGGTCCGGCATGACCGCCAGCTCATTCGAGATCGTGATGACGGCGTCGATCTTGTTGTGGGCGGCCAGCTTGGTGTAGCGGGTCAGCTGCTCCGCGCTGATCTTGCCGGTACCGATCTTCGCCTCGATGACGGCCCGCCATTCGCTCCTTGGAGTTGTCAGAACGAGGAGGCCATCCGGCCGGCATCGATCCTCTTCGGGACAATCCTTGAAAACGACTTCCGTGAAGGCGGCTAGGGAGCTCCGGCGGCCGAGCGATTTGCTGATGGTCTCGAGCACCGATTCCGCGAATGGTCTGACGACGGTCAGCGCGGCGAGGAAGACGGAGGCGGCCGAGCGCTCCTTCTGGCTCGCATGGGCGACTGGAATGAGCCGGGCCGGCTCACCTCGCTCCAAGAACTCGGGCAAATCTACTGTCATACCCGTACCCCCGGATGTGACGGTAGAAGGCGCCGCGGTTACACGCAATAGTCTAGTCGAGCGGTCGTCGGGCGAGAGGGAGAGAGTCGTCCGCAGATGGGTGTTCAGGAGATCCGCACGTCTATCTCTTCCGGGATTTCAGTGGCAATCCGGCCAGTTCTTCCTGGATGACGGCTTGGTGCGCTCTTCGGCACGGCGATAGGCTGAGACGACGGCGCGGCCTTCGTCCGTCACCTGCGCACCGCCGCCTCGCGTGCCGCCGGTGGCGGTGAGGATGAGCGGCTTGGCGAACATGCGGTTCAGGGCATCGACCAACAGCCAGGCGCGCCGGTAGGACATGCCCATCTCGCGTCCGCCGGCCGAGATCGATCCGGTGCGACCGATGGCTTCCAGAAGCTCGATCTTCCCCGGCCCGAGCACGAGCCCGTCTGCGATGGGAATGCGCAAGCGCGGAAAGGGCTTCTGGCCTTTCGCATGGCCAGACTTCGCAGTGCCTGCCGACGCCGTTCTCGGCTGGCCCGTGTCTGCCGATTCTCCCTGCTTCCCGCTCACGCTGCTCCGCCCCATCCAAACTCCCAAAGCGGCGGCACTATAGCAGGGGTGCATCCCGTCGTCCTTTTTGCTCGCTCCTTCCTCTGGACTCGCTGTATCAGTCGGTATATAGCGTTCCTCCGTAATATCCATAGAGATATAACGATAGCATGTGACAGGAAGACGTCGGGGGATTTAATGGGGAACGTGAAAGGGGCAGCCTTTGCGGCTGCGATGGTGGCTGCGTCGATTCCAGCAGCGGCTTGGGCGGAGGATCAGGAGCTCACATCCGGCGGCGACGTGACGGCCGACGAGGCGACGGTGTTGCCGCCGATCGTCGTGACCGGCGATCAGCCGGAGAGGAGCGCGCCTGTGGCGCCCGCGCCGGTGCGTCACGCGGTGGCGGCGTCCGCGCCTCAAGCGGTCCAAGAGCAGGCCCAAGAGGCGGTCGTGCTTCCGCCCGCGGTGACCGGCAGCGGGGCAGGGGCCGTCGGTGTGTTCACCCTGGGACAGCTCGATTCGATCGGCGGCAGCACGATCACCAATGAGACGATGTGGACCTACAACAAGAATACGCTGGATCAGGCGCTGAGCATCGTTCCTGGTGTGACCACAGACAATACGGGCGGCAGCCGGAACGAACGGGACATCTATGTACGCGGCTTCAACCGTTACCGGGTGCCGCTCTATGTCGACGGCGTTCGCATCTATCTGCCGGCCGATAATCGGCTTGATTTCAACCGCTTCCTGACGCCGGATCTTTCCGAGATTCAGGTGCAGAAAGGCTATGTCTCGGTGCTGAACGGACCGGGCGGCATGGGCGGCGCCATCAACATGGTGTCGCGCAAGCCCACGAAGGCGCTGGAGCTAGAGGGACGGGCCGGTGTCGAGTTCGGCGGCGATTTCGACACGGTCAATTCCTGGACCGGCTACGCCTATGGCGGCACAAGGCAGAAGCATTACTACGCGCAGGTCAGCGGGACGCTGCGCGATCAGGACCACTGGACCCTGTCGGACGACTTCACGCCGATCTTGATCGAGAACGAGAATGGCGGCGTGCGCGGCCACTCCAATGCGGAGGATTACCGCATCAACGCCAAGGTCGGCATCACGCCCAACGCGACCGACGAATACAGCATCAACTACACGAACCAGCAGGGGGCGAAGAGCGCGCCGCTCCATGTGGCGGGGCAGGTGGTGCAGGGCCCGCGCTTCTGGGACTGGCTCTACTGGGACACCCAGAGTCTGTCCTGGCTCTCCAAGACCAAGCTGGGCTCGGCCTCCTATGTGAAGACCAACGCGTACTACAACACGTTCGATAATCTGCTCTCGTCCTACGACGACCCCGCCTTCCGGCAGCAGGAGAGCTTCCGCAGCTTCGACAGCTACTACAACGATGAGGCGGAAGGCGGCTCGATCGAGTTCGGCACCGACCTCATCCCTCAGAACAGCTTCAAGACGGCGGTGCATTACCGGCGGGATCAGCATCAGGAATATTCCCACGATGCGCCGGGCGGAGCCGACTTCGTCGAGCCGGTTCAGGAGAATGTCGAGGAGACATGGTCTTTCGCGGCGGAGAATACCTTCCATGCCACGAGCCGCCTCGACTTCATTGGCGGCGTCGCTTTCAACCAGCTCGAGGTGGTCAGCGCGGAGGATTACGGCGAGCCGCCCAGCGGCGGGCCGGACCGGGTCTACAACTATCCGACCAGCACCACGGGCGCCTGGGATTATCAGGGCGGTGCGGTCTACAGCTACTCCGACACCGGCAAGCTGCACGCGACCATTTCCGACCGCACGCGGTTTCCCACCATGTTCGAACGTTTCTCGACCCGGTTCGGGCAGATCGTGCCGAATCCCGATCTCGGTCCGGAGAGGGCGGTGAACTACGAAGTCGGCGCGAGCGATACGTTGTTCAGCTCGGTTCAGGTTTCCGGCGCGCTCTTCTATTCGGACCTTTCAAACTCCATCCAGCCGGTCTTCACCTCTGACCGGGGTTCGAGCGCCATCCAGAACCAGAATGTCGACGGGACCTATAAGGGAGTCGAATTCTCGGTCGACTGGAAGGTCAGCCCCACGGTGACGGTGGGCGGCAATTACACCTATCTGGACCGCGACTACGATTACGAGATGATCGGGCCGCGGCCCGAGGGTACGCCCCAGCATGAGGGGTTCATCTATCTCTCCTGGGCGGCGACGGAGCGGTGGACGCTCACCCCCAATATCGAGCTGGCGAGCGACCGTTACAGCCTGATCACGTCCAGTGGGAGCTCGCTGCTCTCCGGACCTCAGCCGCGCACGCCGAACTACCGCAAGCTCGGCTCCTACGCGCTGGTGAATCTGGAGGCGGAATATCAGGCGAGCGACGAGATCACCCTGGCCTTGGGCGCGACCAACCTGCTCGATGACAATTACGAGCTGGAGGATGGCTTCCCGGAAGCGGGCCGTGCCTTCTTCGCCAAGATGCGGGCGCGGTTCTGATGGGGCGGATCGTTGCACTCGCGCTTTGCGCGCTGATCTTCAGCATTCCGGTGGCGAAGGCCTGTGCGCCGGGATGCGAGAATTTCAAATGGTCGCTTGCGGAGACGCAAAAGCGGCTGAAAGCCGACGATCTTCCCGTGGCGCGGTCCGGCGGCACCCTGGAGGGCGGTGAGGCAGCCGCTTTCGTGCTGGCGCTCGTGGCCGAGGACGATGTCGATTTCGCCCGGCCGCCGGAGCGGGGGAGGGACAAAGAGGACGCGTCAATTAAGGGTGGGGTCGTCCGCTTCACGCCCGCCCGGGGCGGGACCTATCAGGTCAGCCTTTCGGGCGCAGCCTGGATCGATCTGGTGCAGAACGGTGCGCTGGTTCCGTCGACCGATCATACCGGCTCGGCGGATTGTCCCGGCTTGCGCAAGAGCGTGCGGTTCAGCTTGGAGGCGGCGCCCGTCACCTTGCAGGTCAGCGCTTCGGAGATGGCGCAGATCAGGATCGCCATCGAAAAGGTGGATTAGCCTGCGCCTCGGCGGTGATCCGGGGACACACGACAAAAAAAGGGCCGCTCGATCGAGCGGCCCTGAGTTTGCAGGGTTAAATTTCTACGTGATCAGAAGCGCCAGGTGAACTGGCCCTTCACGCCGTTATCCGTGACCCCATCGCCGAACTGGCCGATATACGAGATGCCGGCCTCGGTATTTTTGCCGAGCGCGAAATCCATTCCGAGATCGAGCAGGGCGGTATCCTCCGCCAGAACGACGCCGTTCACGCCGAAGCCGAGGCCCGTGCTCTGGAAGGCGAGGTTGGCAGTGGTGTCGAGATCGCTAAAGGCGTGCTGCCAGGCGATCGAGGCCCGGGGCGTCACCAGCCAGCCATCCCAATCCATGGTCACGGCTGCACGCATGCCCAAGGTGGAATAGCCCGTGTCCTGGCTGCCGCCGCTGCTGCGGAGGCCGGCGAGCGCTCCGCTTTCGCGGAAGCCGTCCGTGTCGACCGAGACATAGGCCAGGCCCGCGAAGGGCTCGAAGGCGATGTCGTTCTGATAGACAGGGTAGGCGACCTCGCCGAAGACCTGCGAGCTGTGACCGTTATAGTCCGCCTTCTCCTTCTCGTAGAAGCCGGGGAAGGCCGCCAGGCGAGAGGTCTCGATGCCGTGCCAGGCATACATGGCGCCGCTGCGCAGGGCGAAGCTGCCCATCATGCCGCCGAGATAGCCGCCGAGATTGTAGCTCTCCACCTCGGCCGTGCTGTAGCGCGCGTTTGCGCTCAGGTCCGAGAAGGAGGCACCTGTCGCGAGACCGGCCCGCCATCCGCCGCCGATATCCGCATCGAAGCCGGAGACGAAGCCGCCGAGATTGCGGTCGACAGAGGCTGCGTTCCTGTTGCCGGAGAAGTCGCCCCAGGAGCCGTAGCCCTGGGTCCAGAAGGTAACCGGCTGAGATTGGCTCGCCGGCGCCAGATATTGCGGCGCGTTGTAACCGTAGTCATAGCTCGGCTGTGCGCCTGGGCCGGACATGGTGGCAATGCGCGGGCCGCCAATACCGAGAGGGCCGATGCCGCCGTTCTGGGCGTAATAGCCGGCCTGCATGAGGCGCCCCATCACCGCATCGCGGACGAAGCGGGCATCGTTGGCGATGACGCCGATGGTGCTGGCGTGGATCTCGCCGGAGAGGTTGTCGAAGGCCATCCGCGCGCCTTCTTCCGTCTGGAAGAGGACGTTCAGGAAGAGCTCGTCACCGTCCGGGAAGATGTCGAGGGTCTTCGCCACGTTGCACTGGTTGGAGGTCTGGGCCACGGAGCAGAAGCTCAGATAGGTCGTGGTGCCACCACCACCGCCACCGCCGCCTCCACCACCGGAGCCGCCGCCGCTTCCGCCGGAGCCGCCAGAACCGCCGCCACCGCCCGTCGGGGCTCTGGGAATGGTCGTGGTCTTGCGCTCCAGGGTGAGAACGACATCGTTGCCGCTGCCGCCCGCGTAATTCACCTTCGGGTCCAGGAACGCGTAGTTGGTCTTGACCTTGCCGAACTGCCCGGTAACGGGATCGACCCCATCATTCCGGATCACGGTGTAGCGGTTCTTCGTGCTGTAGGCGCCGTTCTGGGCCATCACGTCCAGGGTGGAGCCCGTCAGGTCGACGGTGCCGGTCACGACGATGAGGTCGCTATTGCCCGCGTCGTCGACATTCACCGTATAGGTGGAGTTGCTGTCCATCAGGAAGTTGCCGTTCACCCGCATCGTTCCGATGGAGGAGCCGCCCGGCGTGATCGTGCCGCCATAGAGTGAGACGGCTCCGACCTGGCCGGTGCCGGAGAGGATGCCGCCGGAGTTCACCGTCACATCGGACGTTATCGAGCCGTTCACGGCGAGGGTGCCGCCATTGACGGTGGTGCTTCCGGTATACGTGCTGGCACCGTTGAGGACGGTCCGGCCGAGGCCGGATTTCACAAGGGAGCCCCGGCTTGAGCCGTTGCCCGTGTCGTCGCCGATACCGTCGTTGATCGTCTGGGTGTCGCCGGAGCCCGGGTCGAACTCGACCGTCGAATTCTGAAGGAAGATGCCGGTTGCCAGCGCTTTGCCGTCGTCGCCGTTGCCGGCGCCTGCGCCGCCGGTCACCGTGCCGCCGGTCATGGTGCCGCTGCCGCGGACGATGAGGGTGCCGCCCTGGCGCACGAAGACCGCGCCGCCGAAAGCCGCGCCGCCGCCGCCGCCCGTATTGGAGCCGTTGCCGCCGCCGAAGCCCCCGACACCCGCCGCCGAGCCGGTCTCGGACG
>NZ_MASI01000004.1 GCF_001708935.1 Methyloligella halotolerans | reverse complement strand
CTCGGACCAGCGCCGATAACGCATACCCGTTCGCTCATACCCTTCCGCTCCTCATAACCTTCGCTCGACGAAAGAATTCGCGGCAAAACGGCCCAATTCGAGGCCAATCTCTGCGGAACTACTTTCGCGGGCCAGGGTCAGGGAAGCTTAACTGACTGTCAATATGATTTCCTGACAGTAAATTGATCACGCTGCTCAAATTCTGATCAGGGGATGCTTCCGCCGCCGAGAAATACTCTCCCCGCGTGCAGCCAATTCTTGGAAAGGCCGCGACGTTGTGCCTGAGGGCGTTGGCGGGTTGCGGTAGCGCGGAGCCACATTTTGCGCAAAATAGAATGGAAGAAGGGCGCATCTCTATGGCTGTTTTCAGTCGGTTAGGACTTTTCGTACAGCCATCGTTCGCCTGACAACCATCAAGACGTAGATAGATGTCCGCAGAACTCGCGTTCAACCGAAGTGCAGAGGTCGATTACGGCGTGCCGGAAGAGGTTGCTCCGGGCGTGCGCCGCATCGTGGCCAACAACCCGGGACCCTATACCTTCCTCGGCTCCAACACCTATCTCGTGGGCGAAGGCGAGGTGGCGGTGATCGATCCGGGACCGTCGGACCCTGCGCATCTGGATGCCATCGCCCAGGCCACCCGCGGCCAGCGTGTGAGCCACATCCTGTTGACCCACCGCCACCGCGATCACAGCGACGGGGTACGGCCCCTGCAGGAGCGGCTCGGCGGCGAGGTGCTTGCTTTCGGCCGCGAGACCTCGGCGCGGACCATCAACATTCCCGGCATCGAAGGCTTCATCGACGAGACCCTGCAGCCCGACCGCTTCCTGAAGGACGGCGACGAGGTGAAGGGCCAGGGCTGGAGCTTGGACGTGATCCATACCCCGGGCCACGCACCGGACCATCTGTGCTTCGCCCTGGTCGGCCAGCGCACCGTGTTCACCGGCGACCACGTGATGGGCTGGAACACCACGGTGATCGCGCCCCCGGAAGGCAGCCTGGAGGATTTCCTCGCCTCGCTCGAGAAGCTGATGGCGCGCAACGACAAGGTGTTCCTGCCCGGACATGGCGGCCGCATCCAGACACCACAGCGGGTGGTGCGGGCCTACATGATGCACCGGAAGTGGCGGGAGCAGACCATCCTCGCCTGCTTGGAAGACGGCGTGAACCATATCGCGCCGATCGTCGACCGGCTCTATGGCGGTTTGGACGACGGGCTGAAGGGCGCTGCCGCCCTCTCCGTCTTCGCCCATCTGGAATATCTGATGGCGCGCGGACTGGTGACCTGCGAGGGAAGCCCCGGCCTGCTCAGCGCCTATGCGCTTGCCGAGCAGCAGACGAGCCGCGCGTCTTAGGTTTCATCGCCACCCCAGACGGCAGACACCCCGATCAGCGCGGCGTCTTGCGGGTCGGGATCGGCACGCCGGGCTCGGCCTCGATCACCGGCTGCTCGCCTTTCCGGATACCTTCGCGAATCTCGTCGAACAGCGCATCGATTCGCGCGGCATTGGTGCCGATGTCGTGGTTGCCGTAGCGGGAGATGGAGCGCACGTCGATGGTCGCGGTGGCGGCATCGCCGACGACCTCCAGGACGACGTCATCGGTGAACCCCATGACCAGGGTGTGGGCCTTCGCCTGGATGTAGCCGAGGCTGTTCTGGACCGGCGGCTCCATGGTGACGATCTCCCAGTTCAGACGGCGCATGGCCTCCCGCGCCAGCGCAAAGCCCTCCGCCGCGGAACGCTCCAGAACAAGAGGCTGGATATTGGGATAGGCCTTTCGTTGGGCGGCAATCTCCTCTTCGTCCGGCGCTTCGATCGGATTGGCGTCGGCGGGCCGGGCGGATGAGTCCTTCAGGGGGATCGGACGCTCAGGCGTCGTTGCGGCCTGGGTGAGCGCAGGGAGCTGGGCGCTTGCGCCCCGAACCAGAGAAAGGGTGCCAGCCGATACCGGCGAATATGAGCGCGAAGACGGGATCGCTGCTGCCGCGCCGGTCGCCCCGCCAGATCCGGATGAGGCCGACCAAGGTGAGGGACAAGGAGATCGCCAGGCCAGCGAAACAGACCGCAAGCAGATTGATCGCGGCCTTGGTGCCGAGCGGCGCGAAGTAATGCAGGGCCGCCGTCAGCAGCAGGAGCAGCAGGAAGTAGAGCGCGAGCCTGCGGCCCCATATGGAGGCCCGGGACGGCTTCAGCGGGAATGGCGCTGTCATGTCGCTTGCCTCGCGGCTTTGAGGGGCTGCACCCTGCCCGCCAGTTTCACTAGTCTACCGCCCATAGGTCGTCTCAGGCTCTAAGGAGTTTCCATGCCGCAGTTTCAGCCAGACCAGCAGGAAGATATCGCCAGCCTGGTCCACCCTTATACTAACCTTTCCGCGTTTCGCGAGAGCGGGCCGACGATCCTCGCACGCGGCGAAGGCGTCTATGTCACCGACACCGAAGGCAACCGCTATCTCGAAGGGCTGGCCGGTCTCTGGTGCACGGCGCTAGGCTACGGCAACGAGGAGCTGATCGAGACGGCACGCGAGCAGCTCTCCACCCTTTCCTTCACCCATCTGTTCGGCGGCAAGAGCCACGAGCCGGCGATCGCGCTGGCCGAGAAGATCAAGCAGATCGCTCCCTGCCCGGTCTCGAAAGTGTTCTTCACCTGCTCGGGCTCGGAGGCGAACGACAGCCAGGTGAAGCTCGCCTGGTATTACAACAATGCCCGTGGCAAGCCGGAGAAGAAGAAGATCATCTCGCGGGTGAAGGCCTATCACGGCGTCACCATCGCGAGCGCCAGCCTGACGGGGCTGCCGAACAACCATCTCGATTTCGACCTTCCATACGGCGACCGGTTTCTCCACACGAGCTGCCCGCATCATTACCGCTTCGCGGAGGCCGGCGAGAGCGAGCGCGATTTCTCTGCGAGGCTCGCGGAAGATCTGGATGCGCTGATCAACGCGGAAGGTCCCGATACCATCGCCGCCTTCGTCGCCGAGCCGGTGATGGGTGCGGGCGGTGTGATCGTGCCGCCGGACGGGTATTTCGACGCCGTCCAGGCGGTGCTCGCGAAATACGACATCCTGTTTATCGCCGACGAAGTGATCACCGGGTTCGGCCGGCTCGGGACGATGTTCGGCTCCGAAGCGCTGGGGATCGAGCCCGACACCGTCTCTCTCGCCAAGGCACTGACCTCCGCCTACGCCCCGCTCGGCGCCGTGACCGTGTCGGAGACGGTCTACGAGGCGATGCTCGACGAGAGCGAGAAGATCGGCACGTTCGGCCACGGCTTCACCTATGGCGGCCATCCGCTCTCCGCAGCGCTCGGCGTCAAGACGCTTGAGATCTACGAGCGGGAGAATATCGCCGGGCGGGTCGCCAAGATCGCGCCGAAATTCCAGGCGCGGCTGAAAGCGCTATCCGATCATCCGCTGGTGGGTGAGGCCCGCGGCATGGGGCTGATCGGCGGCGTGGAGCTGGTGGCCGACAAGGCGACGAAGCTGCCCTTCGATCCGAAGCAGTTCGTGGGCGCGAAGGCGGCGGCGCTGATCCAGAAGGAGGGGCTGATCATCCGGCCCATCGGCGACACGATCGGCATCTGCCCGCCACTCATCATCACGGAGGATCAGATCGACGAGCTGTTCGATGCGCTGGGCCGCGGGCTCGATGCTGCGGAGGAGATGGTGCGCCGCGAAGGGCTGCGGGCGGCTTAGAGGATCGAAACAGGTTCCCTATCTCGACGTCATTGCCGGGCTCGTCCCGGCAATCCATGAACATCGACGCTCGTTGGAAGAATGTATGCAGGGGTTATGGATGCCCGGCACAGGGCCGGGCATGACACCCTACATCGTGGCCCGAGCCTCAGCCGCTAAACGTGCTGGCCGCCGTTGATGTGGAGTTCGGCGCCGTTCACATAGCTCGACTGATCGGTGCAGAGGAAATAGATGGCCTTCGCCACCTCCTCCGGGGTGCCGAGGCGATGCATGGGAATTTCTTCCAGGAGCTTGTCGGTGCCAGGCGACAGAATCGCGGTATCGATCTCGCCCGGCGAGATGGCGTTCACCCGGACACCGTGGGGTGCGAAGTCGTTGGCCATCTCCCGCGTCAGCGACGCGAGGGCCGCCTTCGATGTCGAATAGGCGGCTCCGGCGAAGGGATGCACGCGGGAGCCGGCGATGGAGGTCACGTTGACCACGGCGCCTTCAGCCGCGCTCAGCTCTTCAAGCAGGCCGCGGGCCAGCATGACGGGGGCGAAAAAATTGACCTGGAAGACCCACTGCCAGTCCTTCACTTCCATCTCGATGGTGCCCAGACGGTTGCCATCCTCGCTCTTGGGCGAAATGCCGGCATTGTTTACCAGCGCGTTCAGCCGCGAGCCTTGGGCCTTCAGCCGGTCGCGCATCTCACCGATGGCGTCCAGGGTGTTCTTAGAATCGGAGAGGTCGACCTGGATGTGATCTTCCGGACCGGCCTCCCAGGGACAATTCTCGGGGAACGGATGCCGCGAGCAGGTGATGACCCGCCAGCCGGCCGAAGAGAAGCGCTTTACGGTCGCGTGGCCGATGCCGCGGCTGGCGCCGGTCAGGATCAGCGTCTTGCGCTCTTCGTTGGGAATCACGGTCATGCGGTCTCGCGGTGGTTTCTGAGGAACTGGCTCGCCATAAGATAGGCGTTGGGGCGGCTTACGGGTAGAGCCGCTCCCGCTTCCATTCGTGTTGCGGCGATTCTCTGCGGAACACCATCCGGTCGTGCAAGCGGAAGTCCCGGCTCAGCCAGAACTCGATCTCAAGCGGGACGATGCGATAGCCGAGCCAATGTGGCGGGCGCGGCACCGGCCCGTCGCCGAACTCGGATTCGCGGGTCTTCACGGCTTCCTCCAGCACCTCCCGGGAGGGGAGCGGCCTGGATTGCTGGGACGCCCAGGCGCCGATGCGGCTTTCCCGCGCCCGCGTGCCGAAATAATGATCCGCCTCCTCGGGGGTCGTCAGCTCCACGCGGCCGCGCGCCCGGATCTGCCGGCCCAAAGCTTTCCAATGGAAGCAGATGGCGGCCTTCGGATTGCCGGCGAGCTCGTCACCTTTCACGCTTTCGGAGTTGGTGTAGAAGACCAGGCCTTCCGGGCTCAGGTCCTTCAGGAGCACCATGCGCACATTGGGCAGGCCGCTCCCATCCGCTGTGGCCAGAGCCATGGCGTTGGCCTCGGGCGGCTCATGGGCGTGGGCCTCCTCAAGCCACCGGGCGAAGAGCGCGAACGGATCCTCGGCCCCCGACAGGGCTTCGGCGGCGCCTTTCTTCAACTCTGAAAGATCGGAATTTTCGGCCATGGCAGTGCCGCCCTTCTACCGTTTCGCGCGGCTTTTGCAATTTTTGTTTCGGCCACGTCGATTTTCATCTCCTTCCGGCACCGGCATTTACGGTTTGCTCACCCTGTTGGATCAACATGGCTCTCGTTGATAGTTGGCGCGGCTGTGTATTTGGCTCGCGTTTGTTTGGGGACGAGTGGTTATGCGTACGTTCCATTGGAACGCTCCTATCATCATAGGGGCGGGTTGCCTGGCGTTATTTCTTCTGGCACCCGCCCCCGCCTCTTCGCTGGCCCAGGAGCAGTCAGCATCATTGGACCTGACGCCGATGCCCGGCGTGTCCTTGCGGGGGCCGGCTTGGGCTACCGAAGAGCAGGCCATCACCGAGCCCGCCACCATCGCGGCATTGAAATCCAAACTGGATAAGAGCGACCGCGATGTGGCGTTCAAGGCCCTGGAGATCGCCTTGATGCAGCTCGGCGACGGGGCCACGCTGGTCTGGAAGCGCCAGAAGAATGGACTTTCCGGCGTGATCAAGACCATCTCGGCCTTTCGGGACGATCAGGGCCGGGTTTGCCGCAAGGTGAACTATTCCATTACGCTCGGCACCTATGAGCGCGCGGTGGTGGGCACGGCGTGCCGGGGCAAGGACGGGAATTGGAGCCTCGACGGCTGACCGGGCTTGCCGGGACGCTAACGATAGGCGGCGATTGGACCTAGCCTCGCAAGGGTTCTGCGGCCTATAAGGCCACAACCTTCTATCGACCCGTGCCGCTTTCTGCTTTAAAGCGGCACCGGAACAGGGGGATGTGTCCATGGCCGAAACTGGCAATCTCATGGCGGGCAAGCGCGGCATCGTTCTCGGCGTCGCCAATAACCGCTCCATCGCTTGGGGAATCACCAAGGCCTGCGCCGATCAGGGTGCAGAGATCGCGCTCACCTATCAGGGAGACGCGCTGAAGAAGCGTGTCGAACCGCTGGCTGAGCAGATCGGCGCCAAGATGGTGCTGCCCTGCGATGTGACCGACGAGGCCTCCATCGACAAGGTCTTCGAGACGCTCGAGAAGGAATGGGGCTCCATCGACTTCCTCGTCCATGCGATCGCCTATTCCGACAAGTCGCAGCTCGACGGACGCTACGTCGACACGACCGAAGACAACTTCACCCAGACCATGAAGATCTCATGCTTCTCCTTCACCGCTCTTGCGAAGCGGGCGGAGAAGCTGATGCCGGACGGCGGATCCATGATCACGCTGACCTATTACGGCGCCGAGAAGGTCATGCCTCATTACAATGTGATGGGGGTGGCGAAGGCTGCGCTGGAGGCGAGCGTGCGCTATCTGGCGGCCGATCTGGGCGAGAAGGGCATCCGCGTGAACGCGATTTCCGCCGGGCCGATAAAGACGCTGGCGGCTTCCGGCATCGCCGACTTCCGCTACATCCTGAAGTGGAACGAGTACAACTCGCCGCTCAAGCGGACGGTCACCCTCGAAGAGGTTGGCGGCGGCGCGCTGTATCTGCTCTCCGATCTCGGCCGCGGCATGACCGGCGAGGTGCTGCATATAGATTCCGGCTATCACATCGTCGGCATGAAGCGCGAGGACGCGCCGGATATCGAGAAGGTGGTGGAGTAGCGAACCTCCCACTGACGTCATGCCCGGCCTTGTGCCGGGCATGACGTCAGTGCCAGCGATTTTCGCGAGGTGTTCATGGATCACCGGGACAAGCCCGGTGATGATGCTGAGGTCGGCGCAACGGTTTGTTGCGAAACATTGGCTACGCTCCCAACTTGCCGCGCCCGATCCGCAACTCTAAAACACCGCCATGTCGCACAACACGTTCGGCCATCTCTTCCGCATGACGACCTGGGGCGAAAGCCATGGGCCGGCGATCGGCTGCGTGGTGGATGGCTGCCCGCCCGGAATTCCGCTGACCGAGGCCGACATCCAGGGCTTTCTGGATAAGCGCAAGCCAGGCCAGTCGCGCTTCACCACCCAGCGGAAGGAAGCGGACGAAGTGGCGATCATATCCGGCGTCTTCACCGACGAGAAGACCGGCAAGCAGGTCACCACGGGCACGCCGATCGCGCTGGAGATCCAGAACACGGATCAGCGATCGAAGGATTACGGCGACATCAAAGACAAGTTTCGCCCGGGCCACGCGGATTACAGCTATTTCGTGAAATACGGCGTGCGGGATTATCGCGGCTCGGGCCGGGCCTCAGCGCGGGAGACGGCCTGCCGGGTGGCGGCGGGCGCCGTGGCGCGCAAGGTGCTGCCCGGGGTCACGATCCGCGGCGCGCTGGTGCAGATGGGTCCCCACCCGATCACCCGGGAGAACTGGGATTGGGGCGAGGTCGACGAGAACCCGTTCTTCTCGCCCGACCCGAAAGTGGTCTCCCATTGGGGCGAATATCTCGATGCCTTGCGCAAGGACGGCAATTCCTGCGGTGCGGTGATCGAGGTGGTCGCAGAAGGCGTGCCGCCGGGCCTAGGCGCGCCGGTCTACGCCAAGCTCGATCAGGATATCTGCTCCGCACTCATGAGCATCAACGCGGTGAAGGGTGTCGAGATCGGCGCCGGCTTCGCCACAGCGGCCATGACCGGCACGGAGAACGCCGACCGCATGCGCCTGGGCGACGACGGCGAGCCGGTGTTTCTATCCAATCACGCGGGCGGTATCGTGGGCGGCATCTCGACCGGCCAAGCCATCGTCGCACGCTTCGCCGTGAAGCCGACCTCGTCCATCCTCACTCCCGTGCAGACCGTCGACAAGGCGGGCAACGAGACCGACGTCTCGACCAAGGGCCGCCACGATCCGTGCGTCGGCATCCGCGCCGTTCCTATCGGCGAAGCGATGATGGCGCTGGTGCTGGCGGACCACTATCTTCGTCACCGCGGGCAGACCGGCAAAGGTTAGCTCCAGACTCGGCTGTCATCCTCGCGCAAGCGGAGCGCGACCCGAAGACCCAGCAACCACCGCCTTCGCATCCATGACCTACGAGAAGATCGTCATCCTCACCGGTGCAGGGCTTTCGGCGGAGAGCGGCCTCGGCACGTTCCGGGGCGCCGGCGGGCTGTGGGAAGAGTATGACCTGGAAGAGGTCGCGACGCCCGAAGGCTTCGCCCGCAATCCGGTGAAGGTGCACGATTTCTACAATATGCGCCGCGCCTGGCTGAAGACGGCGACGCCTAATCCAGCTCATGTCGCGCTGGCCCGTCTGGAGCAGGAGCATCCAGGCGAGGTGCTGATCGTCACCCAGAACATCGACGGGCTGCACGAGGCGGCGGGGTGCCGCGCGCCGATCCAAATGCATGGGGAACTGGCCTCGGCGCTCTGCGCCGAGTGCGGCAAGAGCACCCCGTGGGGCGAGGATCTCTCTCTGCAGACGCCCTGTCCGTTCTGCGGGGCGACCGGTGCAATGCGGCCCGACGTGGTCTGGTTCGGCGAGATGCCACGCGAGATGGAGCGCATCCATGCGGCGCTTTCTGCCTGCGATCTCTTCATCGCCATCGGCACCAGCGGCACGGTCTATCCGGCGGCCGGCTTCGTGGCGGAGGCGGCCGGCTCAGGCGCCCATACGGTGGAGCTCAATCTCGATCGGTCGGAACGGGCTAGCCTATTTGCGGAAGCCGATTACGGGCCGGCGAGCGCTGTGGTGCCGGCGTTCGTGGAGAGGTTGCTGGCCGATTGAGGACGTCATCCTCGGGCAAGCGAAGCGCGATCCGAGACCGCGCCGAGCAGAAACTCCTGATTGCCGCTGCCGCCGGCAATCGGTGACTCGATCTTTCCCACGATCTTCCACCCTGCCTCGAATTCCAGAAAATCCCGGACGCGCGCGACGGCAAGGCGGCGATCGACATCGGCCTTCACGATGCCTCCCTTGCCGATGGCGTCGGGGCGGGACTCGAATTGCGGCTTCACAAGGCAGACCGCCCATGCTCCGGGCGCTGCCAGGCCCAACGGCCGAGGAAGGACCAAAGTCGCGCTGATGAAGCTCACGTCGCAGACGACGGCACCTATGGGAGAGGCGAACCGGTCGGCCTCCAGGGTCCGGGCGTCGGTCTCCTCCATCACCGTCACTCTGGGGTCTTCCCGGAGGCTTCGATGGAGCTGGCTTCGGCCGACATCAACCGCGTAGACATGGTCCGCCCCGCGGGACAGCAGCACATCGGTGAAACCCCCGGTCGCCGCCCCGATATCGAGCCCGGTCCGGCCCGCGGGGTCGAATCCGAAGGCATCGAGAGCCGCCGCCAGCTTCAGCCCGCCGCGGGAAACGAAGGGAAGCGCATCGTCCGAAAGAACGATGTCGGCATGGTCGGAAACCAGCTGCCCGGGCTTGCTCACGGCCCGCCCGTCGACGGTGACGCAACCCCGCTTGATGGCATCGGCGGCGCGCGATCTCGTCTCCGCAAAACCCTCCGTCACCAAAAGCTGATCGATGCGTGTTTTTTTGTAGCGGGACAAGGGCATTGCTCTTAAATGGCGAGTTCCGCCGACGCGAATTCGGCGCTGCCTTTAGCAGAAGCGCAAGGAAGAGGCCGGCCCGGCCTTCCTGCGTTCGCATCGGGCCTTGGATGCGCCTTCCATGATGCTAATCCGAACCTATATCGCGCCGAGCACGATTCAGGGAATCGGCGTTTTCTCACAGGATTTCGTGCCCAAAGGCACTCTGATCTGGAGCTTGCACGAAAAGCTCGATGTTCAGATGTCATCCCAGGACATCGCGGCCCTGCCGACGCATATGCAGGATTTCGTCCGCATCTATTCGTATCCCCATCTGGAGCGGGACGGCTACGTGGTCGTGGACTCCGACAACGGGCGTTTCATGAACCATTCGGGTGCCCCGAATACGGATTTCCGTGACTTCTACAAGGGGTTCGCCCTCGACGATATTCAGGCCGGCGAAGAGCTCACCTGCGATTATGGCGAGCTGTTCCCCAATTTTTCGGGGTTCGGATCTGAAATGAACGAGATCCCGAAGCCCGAAGCTTTCCAGGCCGAAACTCTGCAATCCGAGACGGTCCTGTCGAACACCCTTCCCTTCACCGCCGATGCAGCGTCGCCCTATAGCCGGCGTCCGCAGAGCTCCTGACGGAGATCCATTCAGCATGTCTAAGCGTGCTTTTTCCCTTGCGGTCGTCTCTTCGGGGCCGCAGGGCGAGACAGCGTATCTCTCGCCGCGTTGCGAGGTGATCGATGCGCCCGAAAAGGGCGGCAAGACGGTCGTCGCCCGGGCGCCGATCGGCAAGGACGAGCTGATCGCCATGTGGAGCGGCCGGCTGATTGGAAGCGCCGAGCTCGCCACATTGCCCGATGCGATGCGGCGGCGGACGGTGCAGGTGGACGAGGACCTCTTCCTCACCTCGCTCAACACGACCGAAGGTGCCGATATGCTCAATCATTCCTGCGCGCCCAATGCCGGGCTCCGCGGGCAGATCGGCATCGTCGCCATGCGGGATATCGCGCCGGGCGAGGAGGTCACCTTCGACTATGCGATGTGCGATAGCGCGCCGTATGACGAGTTCGACTGCGGCTGCGGCGCCGCCGAGTGCCGCGGCCGGGTGTCGGGCGAAGACTGGCGGAGTCCGGCGCTTTGGCTGCGCTATGACGGCTATTTCTCGCCCTATCTCGCCCTGCGCATCGCTTCGTTGAAGGGGCTGAGGCGCGCCTCGTAAGGTCAAGCCGGGGGTTGCCTAGTCTTCCCCCGGTGGCGCTTTACATTTGCCCTCAACGTCCGCTTGCACTAGGACAAGGCGGGTTCTGCGCCAATGATTATAAGGCGTTAGGCCCCGCGGTTCCGACGCCCTGCAACTCTCCGCGGCGCGTTGCGTTGGGTTACGGCCCTGCGCAGGCCGGCAGGTGCGAACCGAAGCTCTGCACGGAATTATGCAAAGGCGTTTGGGTATGACTCATCTTCTGAAGCGGTTCCTTATCGTTCTCGCGATCACCGCCGTGCCGCTGGCGGCATCGGCCCGCACTCAGGAGAACGCCGTCTGGTCGTCCCAGTCGACCGGCGACATGAGCGCCCTGCAATACGGTGCGTTCGATGCCGATCTGCCGCTTCTGCTGCTGTCCTGCTTCAACGAGCTGGAAGTCGCCGTGCTCGACATCTACGACGACGTGGGCGACGCGAAGACCGGCGACCCGATCACGATCGAGCTGGCGGCGGGCTCCATTGCCGCGCCGCTGAAGGGCGAGGCGGCGAAGGAAGAGGAGAGCGACCAGGTCTATGCCGAGGTCAGCGGATTCCCCATCAAGCCTGTGATGAACGTGCTGCGGACCGAAGGCCCGCTGACGATCAAGATCGGCGATACCACCCGCACCTTCGACGGCGCCGGCCGGGAAGACGCGGTGAAAAGCTTCACCGCGGACTGCAAGCTCGATTAGTCCCGTCTGGCCGCTCTAGGCCCGCCCCGGCGCGTCCTTCGCGACCTCTCCGCCAAGGGCCGCAAACACCGTCTCGACGATACCGACCGCATCGAGGCCCGCATCGGAATACATCTGAGCGGGCTTGCCCTGATCGATGAAGATATCGGGCAAGGTCAGGGTCCGCACCGCCAGGGTCTGGTCGAGCAGGCCTTCCTTCGAAAGCGCTTCGAGCACGGCAGCGCCAAAGCCGCCCGAGGATCCCTCCTCGATGGTGACGAGCACCTCGTGGCTGCCGGCAAGCTTACGGAGCAGCTCCATATCCAGAGGCTTGGCGAACCGCGCATCCGCGACGGTGGCTGAGAGGCCGTAGCCCGCGAGTTGTTCGGCCGCGGCGGTGGCTTCGCTCAAGCGGCCACCGAAGGATAGCAGAGCAACCTTCGAGCCTTCCTGAAGCACCCTTCCCTTGCCGATCGCCAGCGGCTCCGGACTTTCCGGAATCTCGACGCCAACACCCTCGCCCCGCGGATAGCGGAAGGCGATGGGCCCGTCGTCATAGGCGGCGGCGGTCGCCACCATGCGGGTGAGCTCCGCTTCGTCGGACGCGGCCATCACCACCATATTGGGCAGGCAGCAGAGAAAAGCCGTGTCGAACGTGCCCGCATGGGTCGGACCGTCGGCGCCCACCAGGCCTGCCCTGTCGATAGCGAACCGCACGGGCAGGTTCTGCACCGCCACGTCGTGGACCACCTGATCGTAAGCCCGCTGCAAGAAGGTCGAGTAGATGGCGGCAAACGGCTTGTAGCCTTCCGCGGCGAGGCCGGCGGCAAAGGTCACGGCATGCTGCTCGGCGATGCCCACGTCGAAGCTGCGCTCGGGATAGGCTTCCGCAAACTTGTCGAGTCCCGTGCCGGACGGCATGGCGGCCGTGATCGCAACGATTTTGTCGTCCTTCTCCGCGGCCTTCATCAGGGCGCCGGCGAAGACCTTGGTATAGCTCGGCGGATTGCCGGTGGACTTCTCCTGGGTGCCGGTGATGACGTCGAACTTGCCGACGCCGTGGAACTTGTCGGCGGAGACTTCGGCCGGTCCATATCCCTTGCCCTTCTGGGTCACGACATGGACCAGGATCGGTCCGCCCTCGGCGTCGCGCACGTTGCGCAGCACGGGCAGGAGATGATCGAAGTTATGACCATCGATGGGCCCGACATAGTAGAAGCCCATCTCCTCGAAGAGGGTGCCGCCGGTCCAAAGACCGCGGGTGTATTCCTCGGCGCGGGCGGCCCGGCGCTCCCAGCTCTTGGGCATCTTATGGGCGAGATATTTCGCCCAGTTGCGGATCTGGCGATAAGCCCCGCCGGAGAGCAACCGCGCGAGATAAGCGCTCATGGCGCCGACCGGAGGCGCGATGGACATGTCGTTGTCGTTGAGCACGACGATCAGGCGGGAATCCATTGCGCCCGCATTGTTCATCGCCTCGTAGGCCATGCCGGCGCTCATGGCGCCGTCGCCGATCACGCAGACGACGTTGTAGTCGTCGCCCGAGAGATCGCGCGCCACGGCCATGCCGAGCCCGGCGGAGATCGAGGTGGAGGAATGGCCCGCACCGAAAACGTCGTATTCGCTCTCGGCGCGCTTCAGGAAGCCCGATAGGCCGCCCGGCTGACGCAGAGTGCGGATGCGGTCGCGGCGCCCGGTCAGGATCTTGTGGGGATAGGTCTGGTGGCCGACATCCCAGATCACCTTGTCCTTCGGCGTCTCGAAAACCTTGTGCAGCGCGATGGTGAGCTCGACCACGCCGAGGCCGGCGCCCAGATGCCCCCCGGTGACCGACACCGCGTTGATGGTCTCGCGACGAAGCTCATCGGCAAGCTGCTCCAGCTGACTATCGTCAAGCTGCCGGAGGTCTTCCGGGAGATGGATCTGATCGAGCAAGGGGGTTTCGGTATCGGCGCTCATAAGGCCCCTACTTGGCAAATTACGAAGAAAAGCGGGAGAAAAACCTGGATTATCGTCCTTTATCGGCCTTCTCCAGCCCTGGCAACCATGGCGACTCGGCGCTCCCGCGGGCTGGTCGCGAACAGTTCGGCTCCCAAGGCTATCAGCAGAACGGCGCGGGCCCGAAACCCTCAATCTATCCGATCTTAACGCCCTTTAAGGAGCTTCCCCTAATATCTGGGGAAAATGCTTTTGAATTGAAAGGCTTGTCCAATGAGTGCTTGCACCGGATGCCGTGACGATATCGCGCTGCCCTTCGACTTCAAGATGGCCTTCCAGCCCATTGTCGACCTCTCCCAAGGGTGCGTCTGGGGCTACGAGGCGCTGGTGCGCGGCTCGCAAGGCGAACCCGCCTATTCGGTGCTCGACCAGGTCTCGGACGAGACGCGATACAAATTCGACCAGTCGGCTCGGGTGATGGCGATCGAGACGGCGGGCGCCCTCTATCAGGGCCGCGACTTGAAGCTTTCGATCAATTTCATGCCCAATGCGGTGTACGAGCCGACGGCCTGCATCCAGAAGTCGCTGGCCGCGGCCAAGCGCGCCGGCTTTCCTCACAAGAACCTGATGTTCGAGTTCACAGAGGATGAGCGGATCACCGACACCGCCCATGTGCAGAACATCCTGAAGACCTATCGGAAATTCGGTTTCCTCACGGCGATCGACGATTTCGGCGCCGGCTACGCAGGGCTGAACCTACTGGCGCAGATGCAGCCGGACCTTCTGAAGATCGACATGGCCCTCTTGCGGGACATCCATACGTCGCCCGCAAAGCAGGTGATCGTGGCGGGCATCGTCTCCATGGCGCGCGCGCTGGATATCACGGTGCTGGCGGAAGGGGTGGAGAGCGAGAACGAGCTGGCCGTGCTTCGGGCCGCCGGGATTTCGCTTTTCCAGGGCTACTTCTTCGCCAAGCCGGCGCTGATGGCGCTGCCGCCGGTGCCCGTGCTGGAAAGCGACCGGACACACGCAGCTCAGCACTAGATCAAGCGCTACTCCTCGACGTCGAGGGGCTCGGTGCCGGCAGCCTTGCCGCTGCCGTCGAGAGAGATCTTTTCCACCTTGGCCTCTGCCTTGCGCAGCAGCCCGTCGCAATGGAGCTTCAGGGCCTCACCGCGCTCATAGATCTCGATGGAGTGCTCAAGCTCGACATCGCCCTTTTCCAGGCGCTCGACGATGCCTTCGAGCTCCTTCAGAGCCTGCTCGAAGCTCATGTCCTTGATGTCGGCGTGATCTTGGGTCTGTGACATGCTCGCTTTATCGGGTCTTGCGCGCGCCGGATCAAGAGGCGGATGCGGCGATCTTCACCTCTCCCCAGCGGGGAGAGCAGGCCCGCACTGCCATTGGCTAAGGTGCACCGCTACTGCAGCGGTACGGCGCGAAGGTGGAAGTCGGGCCGGGGCTGATCCTTCTTCTCCTCGGAGAGATAGTCGAGCTGACCTTCGGCGACCCAGATCGTGTCGCCGGCGACCGTCACACCGGTCGGCTCCTTGAAGCTCCCGATCTCCTCGATGGTGACGTCGTCGCCGTCCACAGAGATGCGGCTCAGCTCGCCGCCGCCCTGAACCGTGACGAAGCCGCCCTCGATGGGCCGCATGCCGTCGGGCTTGGTCAGCGGCCCCGTATCGAGCTTCTCGAAGCCTTTCGCCTCGCCATCCTCGACGTCGACGCGGAACAGCTCGCCGGCATTGTAAGTGTTCACATAGAGATTGCCGTCCTCGCCGAATGCGAGCCCGTCGAGCCCACCCTTCAAGGCGTCATCCGTCAGCCAGACTTTCAGCTCTCCCGCATCCTCGTCGAGCTTGAGGATCTCGGGAGAGGCGACGTTGGTGATGTACGCGGCGCCGTCGGGTCCGATGGCGATATCGTTGCAGACGGATATCTCGCTGGGGAGCTTGTAACTGACCTCGCCCCGGCCGGTCTCGAGATCGAAGACCTTGAGATAGCTTCCCTTGATGTCATTGGGGCCCTTCACGCCGATCCCGGAGACGTCGCTGGAGCAAACCCAAAGCACGCCCCGCTCTTCGTCGGCCAGCACGCCCAAGGTGGAGCGGGTGTCGAAGGTGCCGGGCTCGATCCACACTTCCGGCTTGCCGCCCGGCTTTACCCGGAGCACGCCGCCGTTGGAGAAGCTGCTGACATAGAGGGTGCCGTCCTCGGTGGAGGTCATGCTCTCCGGGAAGGGATGCACTTCGGGCAACAGGATCTCGGAGGGCTCGGCTTTCGCGATACCGGCGACAAATCCTAGCGAGAGTGCCATCGCGGCCAGAAGGGGCGCCGTGGTGAGACGTGACATTGTTTCCTCTCTGAAATTCTTCGAATCTTTGATCGAGGGGATACAAGAAAATCGTGGCGAAGGGCTGACGGGCCGAGACGCGCAGTCAGTCCGCGGCGGCCATCAGCGCCTTGACGTGGAGGTCGGTGGAGCGGGCCAAAGCTTCAAGCGCATAGCCGCCTTCGAGCATGGAGACGACACGGCCATCGCAATGGGTGTCGGCCACCTCCATAAGCCGCTCGGTGATCCAGCCGAAATCCTCGTCGTTCAACTCGATCTGGGCCAGCGGATCGCTGCGATGGGCATCGAAGCCGGCTGAAATCAGAAGAAGATCGGGCGAGAAGGCTTCCAGCGCGGGAATGATCCGGTCGTCCCACGCCGCTTTGAACTCCACGCTCCCGTCACCGGGCCTCAAGGGAGCATTGCAGATATTGCCGACACCGGTCTCGTCGACGGCACCGGTTCCCGGAAAGAGCGGCATCTGGTGGGACGAGCCGTAGAACAAATCCTTCTCGCTCCAGAACGCCTTCTGGGTGCCGTTGCCGTGATGGACGTCGAAATCGACCACGGCGACCCGGTCCGCGCCGTGAGCCGCGCGGGCATGGAAGGCGGCGATCGCGATATTGCTGAATAGGCAGAATCCCATGGCGCGGTCGGGTTCGGCATGGTGGCCGGGCGGGCGGATCGCGCAGAAGGCGTTGTCCGCCTTGCCGGTCATGACACGGTCGACTGCCTCGATCCCCGCGCCGGCCGCACGCAGGGCGGCATCCCAGCTTCCGGGCGAAACCACGGTGTCCGGGTCGAGATGGGAATAACCCTCCAGCGGGATGGCCTTCCTGACCTCCTCGATGAAAGCGGGCGGATGCACGAGACCGATGGTCCCCAGTGACGCCTTCGGCGCCTCGACACGCTCCAGGCCGTCGAACGCTTCGTCCTGCAAGGCACGGGAGATCGCGCGCAGGCGGTCGGAGCGTTCGGGATAGCCGGGGCTCGTATCGTGCTTCAGACAATCGGGGTGGGACAGCAATACCGTGCTCATACCACCTTGTAGCGTGGCCGATCCTGCTTCAGCAACTTGGGCGGCGGCGACCTTGACCGTAGGGTGCGAACGCGGGATGAACGCCTGAGGATCACCCAAGGCGCCTTGTTATGAAGATCGTGGCCAGAAGCGAGAACGATTTCAGCCGGGCAGCGCTCGCGCTGGCGGCGGGCGAGCTCGTCGCCTTTCCGACGGAGACAGTATACGGCCTGGGGGCCAATGCGCTCGACAGTGCAGCGGTCGCAGGCATCTTCGCCGCCAAGTCGCGGCCTCGCTTCAACCCGCTGATCGTCCATGTCCACGATTTCGGCGCGGCCACGGAATATGCCGCGTTCTCGACCCTCGCCGAGGAACTGGCCGATGCGTTCTGGCCGGGTCCGCTGACCCTGGTTCTGCCGCGTCTCGAGAACTGCCCCTTGAGCCCGCTTGTATCCTCGGGTCTCGATACGGTCGCGCTCCGGTCGCCGGCCCACAAGGTCGCGCGGCGCCTCCTGGAGACCGCCCAGCTTCCAATCGCGGCGCCGAGCGCGAACCGCTCGGGACGGATCAGCCCGACATCGGCCGCCGACGTCCATGCCGAGCTGGGCGATGTGCCGGCCATCATCCTGGACGGCGGACGCTGCCCCATCGGCCTGGAATCAACGGTCATCCGCGTCACCGAGGACGGGCCGCAGATCCTGCGCAGCGGCGCGCTGCCGCGGGAAGAGATCGAGGAGGTTCTGGGGCGCAAGCTGAGCAGCTTCGGCGGCATTGAAGGCGCGCCACTTTCGCCGGGGCAGCTTGCCAGCCACTATGCGCCCGACAGCGCGATCCGCCTCGGAGCGACGGATCCCAAACCGGGCGAGGCGTTCCTGACGTTCGGCCCCGATGCTCCGCCCTTCGACGGCCCCACCTTCAATCTTAGCGAGAGCGGCGACCTGCAGGAGGCGGCGGCGAATTTCTTCCACGCCTTGCGCGCGCTGGACGAGACAGCGGCCGGCAGTATCGCGGTGATGCCGATCCCCTTCGAAGGTCTCGGCGAGGCGATCAACGACCGGCTGCAGCGGGCGGCGGCGGAGCGCTGAGCGGCACGTCATGGCAGAGCTCAAGGCGCCCTCCCCCGACATCCTCCAGCAATTCGTCGCCATCGTCGGCGAAGCCCACGCCATCTCCGATGCGGGCGCGATGGCGCCCTATCTGCACGAATGGCGCGACCGTTATCACGGCAAGGCGGCACTCGTCCTGATGCCCGGCAGCGTCGACGAGGTCTCCCAGATCCTGGCACTGGCCAACCAGACCGGAACGGCCATCGTACCCCAGGGCGGCAATACGGGGCTGGTGGGCGGGCAGATCCCCTCCGAGGCCGGCGATGAGATCCTGCTTAATCTTTCCCGGCTCAATCGGATCCGCGAGATCGATCTTGCCGGGAACTGCATGACCGTCGAGGCCGGGCTGGTGCTGGCTCAGGCTCAGGACGTGGCCCTCAATGCGCATCGCCTTTTTCCGTTGCGTATCGCCTCGGAAGGCAGCTGCCAGATCGGCGGCGTGCTCTCCACCAACGCCGGGGGCACGGCGGTGCTCGCCTACGGGAATGCGCGCGATCTGGTCCTGGGCCTGGAAGTGGTGCTCGCCGACGGGCGCGTCTGGGACGGGCTGAAACCGCTCCGCAAGGACAATAGCGGCTACGACCTGAAGCATCTTTTCATGGGGGCGGAGGGCACGCTCGGCGTGATCACCGCCGCGGTCATTCGGCTGTTCCCGATTCCCGCCGAGACGGCCACCGCCATGGTCGGGTTTCGCTCCCTACAGGATGCGGCGGCGTTCTTTGATCGGGCCTATCAGTTCGGGGCCACGGAGCTGACGGCGTTCGAGATCATCCCGCGCATCGGGATCGAGTTCGTGACCCGCCATTTCGAGGGCACCAAGGATCCACTCCAGAAGTCCCATGCCTGGTACGCGCTGGTGGAGTTCTCCTCCGCCAATGCCGATGCCGGGCTGGCTTCCGGCGTCGAGGCCCTGTTGGCGGAAGCGCTGGAAGCGGGCGAGATCGCCGACGGCACCATCGCCCATTCCCTCGATCAGGCCGGCGCCCTGTGGCGTCTGCGTGAAGATATGAGCGAGGCTCAGAAATACGAAGGCGGCAGCATAAAGCACGACGTCTCGGTGCCGGTCGCCGACATTCCGGAGTTCATCACCCGGGCCGATCAGCTTATCCAGCTCATGGTGCCGGGCGCGCGGCCCGTTCCCTTCGGCCACTACGGCGACGGCAACATCCACTACAATATCAGCCAGCCCCCGGGACAGGATAAGGCGATCTTCCTGTCCCACTGGGAAGCGGTGAACGCGGCGGTGCACGAGATCGTGCTGGATCTCGGCGGCTCCATCTCGGCGGAGCATGGGGTCGGTCAGGCGAAGCGGGACATGCTTCCCCACGCCAAATCCGAGGTCGAGTTGGAGCTCATGCGCTCGATCAAGCGCACGCTCGATCCGAAGGGCATCCTCAATCCGGGCAAGGTGGTTTAGCGGGGGCTGGGCTATCCCCCATGGTGAGGGCTAGGGCAGCTCGCGTCTCGAACCATGGAGGCCATGAAGCGAGTTGCAGCCGCGCCTTCGCTGTTTACGGGATCCCGGTTTTCGCCGGGATGACGCCAAGAAGGGGCGAATGCCGGACCTAAAGGAGCGCGGGCTGGACCGGCTGCTGGATGCCAGGCTCGTCGATCTTCGAGTTGTTGATCCTCGGATCCATCTCCGTCGCCTGCAGAACGTCTTCGGCCGCCGGACGCATCAGGCGCTCGCGTCGCCAAGGTCGGTCTCCTCGCCGCCGAGCCACGTCTCGAACTGCTCCGGCTGGAGGATGACGGGCATGCGGTCGTGGAGACGGCCCACGACAGTGTTCGCGCCGCAGGTCAGGATCGCCACCGTGTCGATCTCGCCACCGTTCTTGCGGTCCTGCCAGCATTCCCAAATCCCGGCAAAGCCGAACAGGCCGCCATCGAGCCGATCCAGCAGGAACGGACGCTTTGCCCCCTTCGGCCCGGTCCATTCGTAGAACCCGTCTGCCGGAAGCAGGCAGCGGCGCCGCTTGAAAGCCGCGCGGAAGGCCGGCTTCTCGGCCACGGTCTCGCTGCGCGCGTTGATCAGCACGGGCGGACGCTCGTCGCCTTTCACATAGGCCGGGATGAAACCCCAGCGCATGAGCACGAATTGCGGGCTGCCGTCGTCGCCGCGAATCACCACCGGTACCGGCTGCGTCGGGGCGATATTATAACGTGCAGGAAAGTTCGGTTGCTCTCTATAGGCGAAAAATGCACGCACCGCGTCGGGCGGAGCCGATAAAGTGTAGCGAGAACACATGGTTGGGCGGGACCGTAACCCTTTGGTAACCCTGTTACGCGAAGACTGCTCTCGTGATGGGGCTAAAGCGAGAAACAGGAATGTTGGGGCGTCGACCGACGGATGACAAGCCTGACGAGGTCGACCTTGAACGAGAGGTGAGCCGCGAAGACATCGTTGCGGCCTTCCGGTCGGCCATGGTGAACCACTTCCGGTCCCATATCCCCGGCACCAACATCAATGAAGCCACTCTGCTCGCCAGCGATTACCTGAATCATTTCCACGAGTTGGTCATGCTTCTTGAGGCGGTCGCGTCGGAGCCCGAGGAGTTCGCCGAGGATCTCTCCGGCTGGCGGCCCATCACATACGAAGAGCATTTCACCGCTTCGGGCTTCCGGGACAAGAATCTGGCCATCGCGGCCTATCACCGGGCGCCGCAAGATATCCGGCGCGCATTCGATGCCGCCGTCGCCCGGCTTCATACGCAGGCCGGAATCCTCGTGGAGAGGGTTCAGCTGCAGTTGGTCCAGGGCGACCGGGATGCGCTGACCGAGCTCTGCTTCGAGGGATCAATGCGTCTGCGGGATCTGATACATGCGGCCAATGCCATCGCCATCGGCGAGGTCAGCGGTTCGCCCGAAGATGAGGCCGACCAGGCTGCGAGCGGCCAGGACGCGATCGACGCCCTGTTCGACAAGGGCTAGCGCCCTTTCCACAGGGCAACCCATCTCAACCTGTCTATTTCCGTTCTCGAGCTTCGTCCGCCAGAGCCCCCGCTTCGGCTGGATTTCCCTCCGGGGAAGCGCTAGTCAAATCTGATGGGAAATCGGGCCAGACCGTACATACTCGCGCTTGCTGCCTGCTGCTGGCTCGCCACGGGCCTGACGGCGGGGATGCCTGCGGCCAAAGCCCAGTTTTTCTGGTCGCCATGGTTCAACGACAAGCCACGCTCCCGCCCCACCCGGCCGCCGGAGCCGGCCCCTGCGCCGCCGCCGGGCAACGACCTTCCGCCCATCGAGCCGCAGGCGGAGCTTCCGCCTCCGCCCCCGCCGCCTGACGACCGGCCCTATGACGACAAGCTGCTGCGGCTCGCGGAGATCCTCGGGGCACTCCACTATCTGCGCGAGCTATGCGGCGCCGACGAAGGCCAGCTGTGGCGTCAGCAGATGGAGGAGCTGGTGAAAAGCGAGGGCACCACGGCGGTGCGCCGGGCGCGGCTGGTGAATTCCTTCAACGACGGCTATCGCGGTTTCCGCCGCACCTATCGCAACTGCAACCCGTCGGCGACCACCGCCATCGACCGCTTCACAGACGAAGGCGCGAAGATCGCGCTCGCCCTCGCGAACCCTTCGGGCAGCCGGGATGCGGATGCAGCGGAAGAAGAAACCGAATCCGACGACACCGCAGAGACCCGGGACACGGCGCAATCGCGCGAGTGAGGGACGCGGCGTAAACCTTACTTGTTAACGGTTTGGTCACTCTAACCGGCAGCTCCCTTGGCCACATGCTAGTGAGCGATGACACATACGCGTTTCGCGCGAGGGAGAAGCCGAATTGTATCGCACGTTATCAATCAACGAGAGCGTCGCCGGACTTGCCGATGACGATCACAAGGAAGCCGCGCTGTCCTACATTCTCGATGCGTGGGAAGAGGC
Source organism: Methyloligella halotolerans (assembly GCF_001708935.1). Classification (GTDB taxonomy): domain Bacteria; phylum Pseudomonadota; class Alphaproteobacteria; order Rhizobiales; family Methyloligellaceae; genus Methyloligella; species Methyloligella halotolerans. Next base: position 273,207 of record NZ_MASI01000004.1, on the reverse strand, counting down.
GCTGCTCGACGGGATCGAGCCGGAGATGCTCGCCAATGCCGCGCTGTTCGCGGCCTTCGCGGATCTGATCTCGATCTATGGCGAGGACGCCGTCGCCAAGATGGCCGGTAATCTTTCCCGCCGCGTCACCAATGGCGAGTTCACGGTCAAGCGGAACACCCACTAGCCCAGGCCAAGCCGCTCTCGCCTTCGCGTGAGCCTTAAAGCGCTTCGATAGCAGCCTTCACCAGCAGTCCGACGCCGAACGCCAGCAGCACCGTGCCGGCAATCCGATTGACGATTCGGAGCCGCTCTTCCGTCAGCCGATGACGGATCAGAGCGATGATCTCGGACAGGCCGAGCCACCAGAGCAGGCTTCCGCCCATCACCGAGGCCACGACGATCAGCGCCTCGAGATAAGTCTCCAGCCCCCCGATCAGCGATCCCAAGCCGCCGAAGATGGCGAGCATACCGAGGATCGCGCCAGGATTGCTGACCGTCAGCAGGAAGGTCTGGGGGATGATCCCCATATGCTTGGACAGGCTCGAGCGATCCTCCGGCGCGACCTCGAGAACGGGCCGGGCCATGAAAAGCGCGATGCCGAAAGCCAGCAGGATCAGCCCGCCGATGATCTGGATCCACTGGGAATAGGCCATCATCAAATCGGACACGGCGGTCAGGCTGAAGGCGGCGATGAAAGCCAGCAGACCATCGCCGAGCACGGCGCCGAGGCCGGCTGCGAGCCCACCGGAAAAGCCGCGTGCGACGGCGCGCTGAATGACCAGCACGTTGACCGGCCCCATGGGAGCAGCCACAAGGATGCCGATGACCAATCCGACCAAAACCAGCTGGATGCCGGAAAATACAATTTGAGCGCCAGCAACCAAGGCGGTCTAGACCTCGTTTGTAGGGAAGTTCGAGGACCGCTCGGCTCGCCCTGAATTTGCCGTGCGGGGTGTGATATTCGATCCACCCATTGAGGAGCGATGCATGAATCTCTTCGGAAAAACCTTCATCGGGACCGTGTTTGCATTGGTAGCGGGCGTCGCGATGCTTGTCTACGGCAACGACCCAGCGCCGGCTGCAGTGACGGGAAGCGCGGCAAACGGTGGGGATTCGCGCCCTCGCCTGCTCGCCGCCAACGAACAGGTGCGGCCTCAGAGCACCGCGCCGCTTCCGATGCCGGAAGGCGAAAAAGCCGAGACCGGGGCAGCCGCGGACAATGGTCCGGAACCGCAATTCGACGTCTCGTCGCTGCCGCAGCGGGTGCAGGAAAATCTGGCTCAGATTATCGAGGCTGCCCAGACAGGCGATCTCGAAGCCATGCGTCCGGTCCTGGAATCGAACGGGCTGAAACCGATGGTGCGGAACGGGCCGAGCACGGACCCGATCGCCTATTGGAAGAAGCGGTCGGTCGACGGATCGGGGCGGGACATCCTGGCGGACATCCTCAACGTGTTCTCGTCGGGCTTCGTGAAGATCGAGCGCAAAGACAGCGTCATGTATATCTGGCCCTATTTCGCCGAGCGCGATCTCACCAAGCTCACGCCTGTCGAGCAGGTGGAGCTGTTCCGCATCGTGCCGCCGAAACAAGCGGTGAAGATGATGAAGGCGGGCAAGTATACCGGTCACCGGGCCGGCATCTCGGATCGCGGAATTTTACATTATTTCAAAAAGTAAGCGGGTCGGCGTCAGTCGTCCCGCTCTGGCTGCAAAGCCTCGCCGAAGCGAACCGGACGGCCTTTGGGCTCGGTCAGCTCACCCTCCCACATGGCCCTGTAGCCGCGGATGAAGGTGCCCACGGGCCAGCCTTTCACGCGGCGGCCGGCGAAGGGCGTCCAGGAGCATTTGCTCGCGACCCACTCGTCCTCGATGGTCTCTTCACGCTTCATATCGACGATGGTGAAGTCGGCGTCGTAGCCGACCGCGATGCGGCCCTTGCCCGCGATGGAGAAGAGACGCTGGGCGCCTGCGCTGGTGAGGTCGACGAAGCGGGCGAGGCTGAGCTTCCCTTGATTGACCTGATCGAGCATGACGGGGACGAGGGTCTGGACGCCCGGCATGCCGGATGGCGATGCGGGGTACGGCTTCGCCTTCTCCTCAAGAGTATGGGGTGCGTGATCGGAGCCGAGCACGTCGACCACGCCCTGCTCCAGGCCCCACCAGATCAGCTGCTGATGGGCGGCATCGCGAAGCGGCGGGTTCATCTGGGCTTTCGTGCCGAGCCGCGCGTAGGCCTCATCCGCTTCGAGGAGGAGATGCTGGGGCGTGACCTCGACGCTCGCAACGTCCTTGTGGAGCGCAAGCAGCTCCATCTCCGCGCCGGTCGACACATGGAGCACGTGGATTCGCTTGCCGGCGCGCCGGGCCGCGCGGATCAGTGCCGTGGTGGAGCTGAGCGCGGCTTCGGCATCCCGCCATTCGGTGTGGCTCGCGGGATCGTCTTCGCGGCGAATGTCGAGGCGCGACTTCAGCCGTCCTTCATGTTCGGAATGGAAGGCTGCACGCCGCGTGATCTGTGACAGCACCTGATCGAGGACGTCCTCGTCATCCACCAGGAGATCGCCCGTCGAGGAGCCGAGGAAGACCTTGATGCCTGCGGCGCCAGGCAACTTCTCCAGACGGCTGAGCTGGTTCACGTTCTCCCGGGTCGCTCCGACATAGAAAGCGAAGTCGCAATGCATGCGGCCCAAGGCCCGGTCGATCTTGTCCTTTAAGGCCTCTTCTGTGGTGGTTTCGGGCTTCGTGTTGGGCATCTCGAAGACGGCCGTCACACCGCCCATGACCGCAGAACGGCTGCCGCTCGCCAGATCCTCCTTGTGCTCGCCGCCGGGCTCGCGGAAGTGGACCTGGGTATCGATGCGCCCGGCAAGATATGGAGCCCGGTCGCGTCGATGGTTTCGGCGGCGCTGTCGTCGATCTTGCCGATAGCCGCGATGCGACCGTTCTCGACCGCGATATCCGCCTGGGTTTCGCCGGCATGATTGACGACGGTTCCGTTCTTGATCAGCAGGTCGTAGCTCACGAAAGGCGCTCTCCTCAGCGTCGTGGGGCGGCGCCACCTTGCGGCGGCTCCAGCGCTTCAATACATCTGAAGCCTTGCTAGCAGAGATGCCGGTGCGGAGCCATCTCAAGACCTGAGCCATCTTTAGTCCCACGAGCTTTAGCCCATGAGCGATTGCCGGAAGATCCTACTTGCCGACCGCGCCGTGATCGGCGTCTCCGGACCGGAGGCGGAGAAGTTTCTCCAAGGCATCATAACCAATTCGATGGAGCGGGCGGGCGACGGGCTCGGCATCCATGCCGGATTGCTGACGCCGCAAGGCAAGATCCTGTTCGACTTCTTGATCGTCGGCGACGGGGCGGGCGGCTATCTGATCGATTGCCCGGCCGAGCTGGCCGATGACCTCACGAAGCGGCTCACGCTCTACAAGCTGCGCGCCAAGGCGGAGATCACGCCAAAGCCTGAACTGAAGGCGGCCGTGGTGCTCGGCGTGGCACCCGCGCTGCCGGAGGAGATCGTCGCGTTTCCCGATCCGCGTCTTGCCGCGCTGGGCGAGCGCCTGCTTCTCACGGAAGAGGCTTTCGCCGCGATCGAGTGTCCCGAGACCTACGAGGCGGAGTATGACGCAGAGCGGATCGCGCTCGGCGTTCCCGCCGGCGGGAACGACTTCGAGTACGGCCAGGCTTTCCCGCATGAAGCGCTGTTCGATCAGCTGAACGGCGTCGATTTCCGCAAAGGCTGCTTCGTCGGCCAGGAGGTCGTCTCCCGCATGCAGCATCGCGGTACGGCACGGAAACGCGTCGTGCCGCTGATCGGTGAAGGGCCCCTGCCCGAGCCCGGCACGGCAGTAGAGGCAGACGGCGGCTCGCTCGGCAACCTGACCTCCGTGAGTGGAAGCCGGGGCCTCGCGCTCATCCGGCTCGACCGCGCGGCCGATGCGATTGCCAAAGGCGAGCGCTTGTGCTGCGGCGGCACCGTCGTCCGGCTGGTTCAGCCCGACTGGGCGAGCTTCGAGGTGCCGACCGAGGCCGCCACGGCATGAGAACCGAAGAGATCCCCGCAGACGGAACGCGCTGCGGCTGGGCCGGGAGCGATCCGCTCTACATCGCCTATCACGACAACGAGTGGGGCGTGCCCCAGCACGATGCCCGGGCGCTTTTCGAGAAGCTGGTGCTGGAAGGTTTCCAGGCCGGGCTGTCCTGGATCACGATCCTGCGAAAGCGGGAGCGCTTCCGGGAGGTGTTCGAGAATTTCGATCCGGAAAAGGTCGCTCGCTTCGGGCCGGACAAGGTGGACGCCTTGGTCGCCGATCCCGGGATTATCCGTCATCGGGGGAAGATCGAAGCCGCCATCGGCAATGCCCAGGCCTTTCTGGAGCTCGATGGGAAGGAAGGCTTCAGCCAATTCATCTGGAGCTTCGTCGACGGAGCTCCCATCCAGAACCGGTTCCGTTCGCTTTCCGAAGTTCCGGCAGAGACAGCGGAGAGCCGTGCGCTCTCCAAGGCGCTAAAGGCGCGGGGGTTCCGCTTTTGCGGCCCCACCACGCTTTACGCCATGATGCAGAGCATGGGGCTGGTGAACGATCACATGGTGTCGTGCCCGCGCCATGCCGCATGTGAAGAATTGGCGAAGCCCACGCCGTAGCCGTTGCAGCCCGCGGCGTCTCCCTGAGGGCCCCGCCAAACTGACTAACCCTTGGAGCCCCTCGGATCCCGGTTGCGCGGATAGGTCCGCTCTTCCTGGATCTTGCCGTCGCGCTTCTTGATCCGGACCGATCCCTCTTTTACGGCCTTCTCGAGCACGCCGCCCTTGATCGCGTCGGCTTTTGTCTTGAACTTCTTGACCACATCCTTCGTGGATTCGTTCTTAAGCTCCCAACGACTATTGGTTGAATTATACGCTAGCGAATACCTGGTCAGCTTGGTTCTTGCCATGTGTCATGCTCCCTGTGACGGCATTGAACGAGCGGCCCCTCGCGGAAAGTTACCCTGCATATTATGCTCTCTTCGTCCAGTTGCACGACATCGATTTTGCAAGTTTTCCGGAAGCCGATAGAAGGGGCGTGGCTGTTGGCCAAGATCTCGGCGAGCCATGACTAGTCCCGCCTCTGCGAATAAGGCGCGCGCCTGGCAGCGGATGCTGAGCGGCCGGCGGCTCGACTTGCTCGACCCCTCGCCCCTCGACATCGAAATTTCCGATATTGCTCATGGACTTGCGCGGGTTTCGCGCTGGAACGGACAGACCGAGGGCCTGCACGCGCTTTCAGTCGCCCAGCACAGCGTGATGGTGGAAGAGATTGTCTGCGCGATCCGCCCGACGCTGGACCCGAAGTGGCGTCTCGCGGCGCTGCTTCACGACGCGGCCGAGTACGTGATCGGCGACCTGATCAGCCCGTTCAAGGCGGCGCTGCACTTCGACTACAAAGCGTTCGAACACCGCCTCATGGCAGCGGTCTATCTGCGGTTCGGACTGCCGCCGGAACCACCCGCAGGGATTGAACAACTGGTGAAGCGCGGGGACCGGATCGCGGCCTATTACGAGGCGACGGTGCTGGCCGGTTTCGAAGCGCCGGAGGCCCGCCGTTTCTTCGGCAGCCCGCGTGGCGTTCCGGAGCCGCTGCGGAAGAAACTCGAGCGTCTGAAGCCCCTGCCGGCCGACGAAGCTCAGAAGCTTTTTCTCAAGCGGTTCGGCCAGCTTCACATCTGAGCAACTTTTTCCCGCTTTACGTTGGCGATGCGCGGAAAAACCGTCATTCTGCCATGAAAAACGGGCAGGAAGCGGTTCGAGAGGGTGATTCGAAATGGGCGAGCAGTTGCAACCTGACGGCGTCATAAAGCAGACCATCTACGTTTCGCCGCTGAGCCGGGTGGCCGGAACCGTGGCGGATGCCGGGGTGAGCCATGTGGTGACCCTCATCAACAACGACATGTTGATCGACACGCCAGCTGGAATCGAGCCAGCCCGGCATCTGAAGCTCGCGATGAACGACGTCAGCGAGCCGGAGCACGGCTACGTCGTGCCGTGCCAGAACCACGTGGAAGAGCTGATCGCCTTCGCCCAGAGCTGGGAACGCGAGGCGCCGCTGCTCATCCATTGCTGGGCCGGGATCAGCCGATCGACGGCCGCGGCCTTCATCGTGTTGTGCTCGCTTAATCCGGAGGCCTGCGAATTCGAGATCGCGAAGGCTTTGCGCCAAGCCTCGTCGACAGCCTATCCGAACCGCAGGCTGGTCGCCTTGGCAGATGCCCTGCTGGAACGCCAGGGCCGGATGATCGAGGCGGTGGAAGCTATCGGCGATGGCGAGATCGCAGCCGAGGGACGGGTTTTCAGGCTCGACGCTCAGCTCGCGGCGTAAGCCATGGCTGCCTCTACGCCTCCGCCCGACTCCGACGACCCCCACTCTCCCGACCTCCATATCGAACTCGGGCTGAACGCCGCCATCGTGACGGTGCGCGAGCAGCAGCCCCAGATCCTCGTCGTGCGCCCCGGCGCTGTCGGCTCCGGTGAATTCGATGCCCTGCCCTTCGGACCGTTCAGCCCGCGCGAGCACCGCACGCTGGAGATCGGCTTGCGGAGCTGGGTGGAGGAACAGACCGGTCTCGATCTCGGCTATGTGGAGCAGCTCTACACGTTCGGCGATCGCGGGCGCCATGCTGAGGCCGCCCAGGCGGTCTCGCACATGCTCTCGGTCGGCTACCTCGCCCTGACCCGCGGCACCGTCGAGGATTTGCGCGGGTCGCACTGGTCGCCTGGTATGCCTATTTCCCCTGGGAAGACTGGCGGAAGGGCAAGCCGAAGATCCTCACCGATGAGATCGAGCCGCGTCTGAAGGAATGGGCGAGGCGCCCGCCCCGGCCGGATCGCCCCGTGCGCCCGCTTGGCCGCGAGGAACGCCTCAAGATCGGCTTCGGCATCGGAGACGGCGGGTGGGACGAGGAGAAGGTGCTGGAGCGCTACGAGCTGCTCTACGAGGCCGGTCTGGTGACGGAGGCGAAACGCGACGGCCGGATCGCCGCGAGCGACTGGCCCGACTTGCCAGAACTCGGACGTCCCATGGAATTCGATCATCGGCGAATCCTGGCGACGGCCATCAGCCGGCTGCGGGGCAAGCTGAAATACCGCCCGGTGGTTTTCGAGCTGCTGCCGGCGGAGTTCACGCTCTTCGACCTGCAGCAGACGGTGGAGGCGATCTCCGGCACGCTGCTCCATAAGCAGAATTTCCGCCGTCTCGTGGAGAATGCCGGGCTGGTTGAGCAGACGGGCGGGGTCTCGACCCAAACCGGCGGCCGGCCGGCGCGGCTCTACCGCTTCCGCCGAGAGGTGGTGCTGGAGCGTCCGGCGCCTGGCCTACGCGTCAAAGCCGCCCGGGGCTAAAGGTCCGGCCGTTGCGGGATGCGCCGATAGCCGGGTTTCTTCACGTAAAGACGATAGACGGGGCGCCACTGCTTCTTGGCGAGCAGCAGAGGCAGATCGTCATCCTCGAACGCATCGCACAAACCTTCATCGCGGGCGCGCTTGGCCACGGCAGCGGCAATGGCGATCGCCACATCCCTGAGAGAATCCGTCGGCGGGAGAAGCGACGCATGCGGGTCCTTCCGTGCCGGCGAAATGGCCGCAAGCGCACGGGCCGCGGCGGCAAACATGCCATCGCTGACACGCCGCGCCCCCACGGCGAGAACGCCGAGGCCGAGCCCCGGGAAGATATAGGCGTTATTGGTCTGGTCGATGACGTGCAGCCGGCCTCCATACTCGACGGGCGTGAAGGGGCTGCCGGTGCAGGTGATCACGCGGCCGTCGGTCCATTCGACGAGATCCTTGGGCATGGCCTCGGCGCGGGAGGTCGGATTGGATAGGGGCATGATCACCGGCCGGTCGACATTGGCCGCCATGGTCCGCACCAGCTCCTCGTGGAAGATGCCCGGCTGGGCCGATACGCCGATCATGAGAGTGGGCTTGGCGTTGGCGACGACGTCTTCGAGGGTGATCTTGCCGGCGCCTTTGCGCTTCCAATCCGCGACCGCCTCCCGGGGCTGGGCGAAGGGTTGCTGGAAATCCAACAGGCCGGGCATCCCCTCCACCAGCAGACCGTCGATATCGACCGCATGGAAGCGCCGCCGGGCCTCCGCCTCGGAAAGTCCGGACTCGACCATCTGGTGCAGGATGAGCTTGGCGATGCCGCACCCGGCAGAGCCGGCGCCAACAATGACGATGCGCTGGTCCTTGAACGCAACGCCGGAGACATGCATGGCGGCGAGCAAGGTGCCGGCGGCCACGGCCGCGGTGCCCTGAATATCGTCGTTGAAGGTGAGGAGCCGGTCCCGATAGCGGTTCAGCAGCGTACCCGCCTGGCCGCGGGCGAAATCCTCCCATTGCAGAAGCACGTTGGGCCAGCGCTCTTCCAAGGCCGAGACGAAGCTCTCCACGAAAGCGTCGTATTCCGGGCCACGCACCCGGGCGTGCCGCCAGCCGATATAGAGCGGATCGTCGAGCCTGGCCTGGTTGTCGGTTCCGACATCGAGGAACACTGGCAGCGTCGTGGCGGGGTTGAGTCCGCCGCAGGCGGTGTAGAGGGCGAGCTTTCCGACCGGAATACCCATGCCGCCAACCCCTTGGTCGCCGAGCCCCAGGACCCGCTCGCCATCGGAGACGACGATGGTCTCGACACGATCGTAGCGCGGGTGGGACAGGATCTCGGCGATCCGGTCCTTATAGGGAAGGCTGAGGAAAAGACCGCGCGGGTAACGCCAATAATCGCTGAATTCCTGGCAGCCCTGGCCGACCGTGGGCGTGTAGATGATCGGCAGCATCTCGGAGAGATGGGAGGTGATAAGGGCGTAGAAGAGCGTCTCGTTCTCGTCCTGCAAGTCGGAGAGGAAGTGGTACCGCTCCGCATTCGTCCGCAAGCGCCGCACCGCGATGAGGCGGCGCTCCACCTGCTCCTCCAGGGTCTCGATATGGGGCGGCAGCAGGCCATGCAGCCCGAATGCGCTGCGCTCCTCCACGGTGAAGGCGAGCCCCTTGTTCAGCAGCGGTTCCGTCAGAAGGGCCCTGCCGCCCACCTCGATCTCAAGCGGATCGATCTCATCCGACGATTGCACGGTCATTGCATATCTTCCGTTGCGTCACGCGAGGGCCACACCCGTCGTCCATGAACTTAAGAGCACCGGCGGCGTTTTGGGCAGGTGGCCACAAATTTCTTTCTAGAGAGTTCGATATGTCATTGAAGCCGATCCATTTTGCGGGCGCGCTGGCCGCTCTTTTGCTCCTCAGCCAGCCGGCTCTCGCGTTGAACGAAACGGTGAAGAGCGAGGCCGGTCCGATCGCGGTCGAGACCATCGCCCAGCTCAAGAGCCCCTGGGGCTTCGCCTTCCTGCCCGACGGCGAGGTGCTGGTGACCGAGAAGAACGGCGACCTGGTGAAGGTCTCCAAGGACGGCAAGGTCTCCGATCCCATCGAGGGTGTCCCGGAGGTTTGGGCCAACGGTCAGGGCGGGCTGCTGGATGTGGCGCTCGATCCCGAGTTCGAGACGAACAACTACATCTATCTGACCTACGCGGAGCCCGGCAAAGACGGCAAAGCCGGCACGGCGGCGGCCCGGGGCAAGCTGAAGGACGGCAAGCTCACCGACGTTGAAGTGATCTTCCGTCAGAAGCCCAAGATCAAAGGACCGAACCATTTCGGCTCCCGCCTCGCGTTCGCTCCGGACGGCAAGCTGTTCATCACCACGGGCGAGCGCTTCCAGTTCGATCCGGCGCAGGATCTGAAGACCGACCTCGGCAAGGTCATCCGCATCAACAAGGACGGTAGCGTGCCGGACGACAATCCTTTCGTTGGCGACGACAAGGCACTGCCGGAGATCTGGTCCTACGGTCACCGCAATGTGCAGGGCGCCGCCATCAAGCCCGACACGGGCGAGCTCTGGACCGTCGAACTCGGCCCCAAGGGCGGCGACGAGATCAACAAGCCGGAGGCCGGCAAGAACTACGGCTGGCCCGTGGTGAGCTGGGGCAACAATTACGACGACACGAAAATCCCGAATCCGCCGACCCATCCAGAGTTCGAAGACGCGGTGAAATACTGGAACCCGGTGATCTCGCCTTCGGGCTTCACCTTCTATACGGGCAAGGCGATTCCCGAGTGGGACGGCGATGCGCTGCTGGCAGGCATGTCGTCTTCCGCCATCATCCGGCTGACCTTCGACGGCGACAAGATCACCGGCGAGGAGCGGCTTGATATGGGGTCCCGCATTCGCGATGTCGGCCAAGGCCCCGATGGCGCCGTTTGGGCGCTCACCGACGGGACCGACGGCAAGCTGATCCGGCTGACGAAGGCAGACAAGACGGACGGCTAGACCTGCCAACCTTCCTGCGCCGTTCCTCTGGAAATCGGTTCGAACTGCTCTTATAGTCCGAAGTGAGATATCCATTCAGGGGGGCGGCGGAGGTGCTGCCCTTCGCCGGCACAGGGCCTGAAGACCTTGTGCCGGTAATTTAACGCCCTATATATACTCATAATGAGTATTACCTATCCCATTATGGGTCGTATCAATCAAGGGCATACCGAACGGAGAGTTCAGACCATGGCGGGGACACCTCAGGAAACGCACTCCCACGAGATTCTCAATCCGTATGAGGGTGCGCCGCTGCCTGACCATTTGATCCCGGAGCTTGCCTACACGCCTGAAGTGGAGCGCGAGACCGCGCATCTCTACGAGCGCGTGAAGCGGGTGATTCCGCCGATCGAATGGCCCGGCTTCGCCCCCTATGTGAAGGCGATCAACGACCTGAAGAAGCACCGGAACGCGGTGGTTCTGGCGCATAACTACATGACGCCGGAGATCTTCCATTGCGTGGCCGACGTGGTCGGCGACTCCCTGCAGCTTGCCCGCGAGGCGGCGAAGGCGGATGCCGACGTGATCGTGCAGTGCGGCGTGCACTTCATGGCCGAGACGTCCAAGCTCCTGAACCCCAACAAGACGGTGCTGATTCCCGACAGCAATGCAGGCTGTTCGCTGGCGGAATCGATCACGGGCGCCGATGTCCGCGCGCTCCGGGAAGCCTATCCCGGCGTACCGATCGTGACCTATGTGAACACCTCGGCCGAGGTTAAGGCGGAGTGCGATATTTGCTGCACCTCGTCCAACGCGGTGAAGGTCGTCGAGTCCATGGGCACGGACCGGGTGATCCTGATTCCCGACGAGTTCCTGGCGAAATACGTGGCCAGCAAGACCGACGTCCAGATCATCACCTGGAAGGGCCATTGCGAGGTGCACGAGCGCTTCACGGCAGAGGAGCTGCGCGCCTATCGGGAAGCCGATCCGGGGGTGAAGATCATTGCTCATCCCGAATGTCCGCCGGACGTCATCGGCGAGTCCGACTTCACCGGTTCGACGAGCGGCATGATCCAGTGGGTGCAGGACAACCAGCCGAGCAAGGTGCTGCTGGTGACCGAGTGCTCCATGAGCGACAACGTCGCTGTCGAGACGCCCGGCGTCGAGTTCGTGCGGCCGTGCAATCTCTGCCCGCATATGAAGCGCATAACCCTGCCGAAGATCCTCGACAGCCTGATCTTCCTGAAAGAGGAGGTCACGGTGCCCGAGGATGTTGCGGAGCCAGCGCGCCGGGCGGTCGAGCGCATGATCAACCTCAACAACTAGGCGCTTTGCGGCAGGAGACCTCTCATGAGCGATGCTGAAATGCGCAGATTGGGCACTCGCGCCCGCGGTACCGACGGCGGCATCGTGGTCGTCGGGGCCGGGCTTGCCGGCTTGTTCACGGCGCTGAAGCTGGCACCCTTGCCGGTCACCGTCGTCTCTGGCGCGCCGTTCGGCGAAGGGGGCTCCAGCTTTTGGGCCCAGGCCGGAATCGCGGCAGCCGTCGGCGAAGGCGACTCGCCGGAAGCCCATGCGGCCGACACGGTGGAAGCCGGCGCCGGCATCGTGGAAGACAGCATCGCGGAACTGATGGCGCGTGAAGCGCGGATGCGCGTCGAGGAGCTTCTCGAATACGGCGTCCCGTTCGACCGCGACCTCGAAGGCAAGCTCGCCCTTGGCCAGGAGGCGGCTCATACCAGCCGGCGTATCCTGCATGTGAAGGGCGACACCGCGGGCAAGGCGATCATGCAAGCGCTGATCGAGGCGGTGCGCGCCACGCCCTCCATCACGGTTATGGATGGGTGGAACGCGGGGGACCTCCTCCTCAGCGACGGCCGCGTGGCCGGCATCGCGCTGCACAGTGCGGATCAGAACCGGCCGAAGCGCCGTATCCTGCCTGCGCGCGCGGTGGTTCTCGCCACAGGCGGCGCGGGACAGCTCTACGCGGTGACGACGAACCCGGCGCAATCGAAAGGTGAAGGCGTGGCGGTGGCCGCGCGGGCCGGTGCGGTGATCGCCGATGCGGAGTTCGTCCAGTTCCATCCGACCGCGCTCGCCATCGGTGCCGACCCGGCGCCGCTGGCCACGGAGGCCTTGCGCGGCGAAGGCGCTCACCTGATCGACAAGTCCGGTAAGCGCTTCATGCGCGGCGTGCATCCCGATGCGGAGCTTGCGCCCCGGGATATCGTGGCCCGCGCAGTGCATCGTCAGGTGGTAAGCGGGGCCGGCGCGTTCCTCGATCTTCGTCCATTCGGGGCGACCCTCGCCAAGCGTTTCCCCACGGTGCACGCCTCCTGTCTGGCAGCGGGGATCGACCCGGCCGTCGAGCCGGTGCCGGTGGCCCCTGCGGCGCACTATCATATGGGCGGCGTGCTGACCGATGCCGACGGGCGGACCTCGGTCGACGGCCTTTGGGCGTGCGGCGAGGTTGCCTCTACGGGCGCCCATGGTGCCAACCGGCTTGCGTCGAACTCGCTGCTCGAGGCGGTCGTGTTCGGTGCCCGGGTTGCCGAGGACGTTTCGGCCACCATGCAGAATTACCGCGGCGATGCCGCGCCCGCCTTCGACTATGACGAGCCCGCGGCCCGGGACGATACGCGGCGCATTCGCCTGCTGCGCCAGACCATGGCGGCAAAGGCCGGCGTTGTGCGGGACGAGCAATCCCTGCGGGAGGTTCTCCGCGTTATCGCTGAGCTCGAGCGGAGCCATCCGGACCGGCCCCTGAAGAATATGCTGACCACCGCGAAGCTGATTGCCGCGGCGGCTTTTGCCCGGCATGAGAGCCGCGGCGCGCATTTCCGCAGCGATTACCCCGAAGCCAATCCGGCGCTGGCCAGGCGCAGTTTCTTCACCCTGGAGGAGGCGGATTCGGTCGCACGGGACGCGGTGGGCGGCGAAGAGGCGCGTCCCGGCGTTGTCACCGCGCTGCATGCTTAGGCGCCTGACGCACCGCACCTTTCCATGACATCTCCTCTCACCCTCCCCCCGCCCCTGGTCGCACAGCTGGTCAAGCTTGCGCTGTCCGAAGATCTCGGGCAGGCGGGCGACGTCACCACCGATGCCATCGTGCCGGAGAGCGCGCTGGGAAATGCCCGCATCGTGGCGCGGGAGAACGGCGTGATCGCAGGTCTCGAACTGGCTGAGGCCGCCTTCAAGGCCTTTGATCCGGAGCTTCACTTCAACCCGATCGTGGAGGACGGCGAGGCGGTCGCCGCCGGAGACGGCGTAGCCGACATTCACGGCAAGGCGCGGGCCATCCTCACCGGCGAGCGGGTCGCCCTGAATTTCCTGGGCCGGCTAAGTGGAATCGCCAGCCTCACCGCTCAGTTCGTGGAGCGGGTGGAAGGGACCGGCGCGACGATCATCGATACCCGGAAGACGACGCCCGGTCTGCGGGCGCTGGAGAAGTTCGCGGTGCTGGCCGGCGGCGGACGCAATCACCGCTTCGGCCTGTTCGACGCGGTGCTGGTGAAGGACAACCATATTGCCGAGGCCGGCGGTATCGAACCTGCACTGGCGGCAATCGAGCGCCATCTGGGAGAGAAAGCCGGGCGCAAATTGCGCATCGAGGTTGAGGTGGACCGGCTGGATCAGCTGGAAGAGGCGCTGACCCAACCCATCGACGCGGTGCTGCTGGACAATATGGATCCGGAGACGCTGAAAGAGGCTGTCCGGATGGTTCGCGAGCGGGCGCCGAAGGTTCAGACGGAGGCTTCAGGCGGCGTCACCCTGGAGACCGTCCGCGGGATCGCCGAGACCGGCGTCGATTTCATTTCGGTCGGCGCGCTCACTCACTCGCCGAGAAACCTAGACCTGTCGCTGGAGTGGCGTTAGGCGCGCCACCGGAAGACGATACGAGCGAGATGTTCGGGCTCGACGTTGTCGGCGTGGCGGAGGCCTGGTGGACGAGGGACGGCGTGAACACGCTGTTGATCTCCTCATCGCTGGCAACCTGCACGTCGCCGTGGGGCACGGTAACGACGTAAGGCTCCTCGTGGCGCTTCTTGTAGAAGATATGCGCGCCGATCTTGTCGATCTTGTTCATGCTGCGCGCCCAGCGGGGACGCACGTAGTTGGCATGATAGAAGGTCGAGTAATCGACCTCGGGCAGCCACACCTGATCGGTCGTGACCTGCTCGGCAAGTTCCTGAGCGAGGGTCCACTCGTCGTCATCATCCGGATTGTCGGATTTGCCGTCGCAAGTGAAGGAGAACTGGCAGCCCTTCTTGAACTGGCCCTGATAGACGACGCCGCAGACGGTGTCGGGGAATTTCGGGCTGCGTACCCGGTTCATCACGACTTGCGCTACGGCGAGCTGGCCGCGTACGGGCTCGCCACGGGCTTCGAAATAGATGGCGGTGGCGAGGCAGCGGCGCTCGCGGGCGCGGAATTCGGCTTCGGTCTCGCCCTTGTAGGAAACGCCCTCTTCCTTCTCCTCGAGGGGCTTCAATACGGCCCATTGCAGGAGCGCCATGCCGTCATAGCTGCGGCCGAAGGCGAACTCCTCTTCATCGAGGGTCGGGCGCATGAAGATGTCGGTGCCGCGGCCGTCGCTCAAGGGTCCCTTGAGAGCGACCTGGCTGAAGGTCTGGTTGAGGCGATCCGCCTTGGCGCTGCGGGTGATGGCGTCGGTGTTCACCAGGGCGCCGGATTTGAGACCGCCATCGCCGGTCAGCAGCGCAGCCACGATGGGCTTCTTGGGCGCGTAGGTGGTGGTGACCACTTCAAGATACTGATCGGCGCGGGGACCTTTGCCGAAGCTGCGGAACAGCGCCATGGCTTCGGGGGCCAGGGGCTCCGGGCGCTTGGCTTCATCGGTGATGGCGTTGGTGAGAGCCTTGACCGATCCCTTGCCGGACAAGAGCAACTCGATCTGGAAAGCGACCATATTGCCGGGGACGGCAGCGACATACGCCAGCCCCAGAAGAGGAATGCCCGCCAGGGCTCCCAGCACAACAGGTAAGACGGCCCGCTTTTTCCCGCCGCATGAGCGCTCGCTCATGGTCCCTCCAACTTAGTCCCCGTCAACTTCATCGGAGGTCTCGCCCGTCCCAAGGGCGCGACTCCTCTGGCCCGACTGTCGCCAAGATGCTCGGCGAGGCTGCAGGCTGAAGCGTCTCAAATTTTCCGGAGAGGGACGAAAAGCACGGCAGAATAAACTCTACGCGATACCCTCGACCGGTCTGCCCCGGATCCCGTCTTGCTTCCTCGTAACCTTGCCCAGAAGTTTGGGCAAAATGTGGTCAACAAGGTGTAAACACGTCTTCGCAAATTGTTATTAAGACTGGGTAAACACCGATCCCAATTTGGCCTGTGCAGCGGCAAGCCTCGCGATGGGGACGCGGTAGGGGGAGCAGGAAACGTAGTCCATCCCGAACTCTTCGCAGAAGCGGATGGTGGCGGGATCGCCGCCGTGCTCACCGCAGATCCCGACCTTCAGGCCCGGATGGGCCGCCCTGCCCCGCTCCAATCCGATGGCCATCAATTCCTGCACGCCTTCGTCGAGGGTCATGAACGGGTCGTGGCGGATAATGCCCTTGTCGGAATACTCGCCGAGAAAGCGCCCGGCATCGTCGCGTGAGAGGCCGAAGGTCGTCTGGGTGAGGTCGTTGGTGCCGAAGGAGAAGAAATCGGCGCTGAGGCCGATCTCGCCGGCGGCGAGGCAGGCGCGGGGCAGCTCCATCATGGTCCCCACCGTATAGTCGAGCTTCATGCCGCGCTCCTCGCCCACTTCGGCGGCGACGCGATCGACATGGGCGCGGACGATATCCAGCTCGGCTTTCAACGTGACGAGCGGGACCATGATCTCCGGCAAGACGGGCGCGCCGAGCTTCTCGCCGGCTTCGCAGGCCGCTTCGAAGATGGCGCGAGCCTGCATCTCGGCGATCTCAGGATAGCTCACGAGAAGCCGGGCGCCGCGATGACCGAGCATGGGATTGAACTCGCGCAGCGCCGCGACGCGGCGGGACAGACGCGCCTTGCTGATCCCCATGGCTTTGGCGATCTCGCCGATATGGGCCTCGTCGTGGGGGAGGAATTCGTGCAATGGCGGATCGAGCAGACGGATGGTGACCGGCTTGCCGGCCATCAACTCGAACAGGGCGACGAAATCCTCGCGCTGCATGGGCAGGAGCTTGGCCAGCGCTTCACGCCGGCCCTCGATATCCTCGGCGAGGATCATCTCGCGCATGACGGGGATGCGGTTTTCGTCGAAGAACATATGCTCGGTACGGCATAGACCGATACCCTCGGCCCCGAAATCCCGGGCTTGCGCGGCATCGAACTCACTGTCGGCGTTGGCGCGGATCTCCAAGCGCCGAATGTCGTCCGCCCAGCTCATGAGCGTCGCGAAGGCCTCGGACATCTCCGGCTGCCGCGTGGAGACGCGGCCCTTGATCACCTCGCCGCTCGAACCGTCCAGGGTGACGATATCGCCCTTGCGCAAGGTGACGCCGCCGGCGCTGAGGGTCTCCTTGTCGAGATCGATCTGGATTCTGGCTGCGCCCGAGACGCAAGGCCGGCCCATCCCGCGGGCGACCACGGCGGCGTGGCTGGTCATGCCGCCGCGGGTCGTGACGATGCCGGCGGCTGCATGCATTCCCTGGACGTCCTCGGGCGACGTCTCCACCCGGGCGAGGATCACCGTATGGCCCTGGGCGCGCAGGTGGACCGCCTCATCGGCATCAAAGACCAGCTCGCCGGAGGCCGCACCGGGAGAGGCGGCAAGGCCTCGACCGATCACTTCCTTCGGGGCATCGGGATCGATGGTCGGATGGAGAAGCTGGTCAAGCTGAGCCGGGTTGATGCTCGCGACCGCCTCCTCCCGGCTGATGACGCCTTCGGAGGCCATGTCCACGGCGATCTTCAGAGCCGCCGGCATGGTGCGCTTACCGTTGCGGGTCTGGAGCATCCACAGAGTGCCGTCCTCGACCGTGAACTCGATGTCCTGCATGTCGCGGAAATGGGCTTCGAGCTTGTCGCAAACCGCGCAGAGCTCGGCGAAGGTCTCCGGCATCGCCTCCTCGAGGGAATCGCGCCGGTCGTTGGACTGGCGCCTTGCCTCGGCTGTCAGGGATTGGGGCGTTCGCATGCCGGAAACGACGTCCTCACCCTGGGCGTTGATGAGGAACTCGCCATAAAGCTCCTTCTCGCCGGTCGAAGGATTGCGGGTGAAGGCAACGCCGGTGGCGCTCTTGTCGCCGCGGTTGCCGAAGACCATGGCTTGGATATTGACGGCCGTTCCCCACGCATCCGGAATATCGTGCAGGCGGCGATAGGCTATGGCGCGGGCGTTCTGCCAGGAGCCGAAGACGGCAGCGATGGCCCCCCAGAGCTGGTCGTGGAGGTTCTGGGGGAACGGCTCGCCGAGCTCCTTCTCCACAAGATCCTTGTAGCGGCGGATGATCTCCAGCCATTCCTCGGCGGTCAGATCGGTATCGAGATCGTAGCCCTTCATGTTCTTGAAGTGCTCGAGCTGCTCCTCGAACAGGTGGTTGTCGATCCCGAGCACCACGTCGCCATACATCTGGATGAAGCGGCGGTAGCTGTCGTAGGCGAAGCGGCGGTCGCCGAACCGGGCGGCGATGCCTTCGACTGTCTCGTCGTTGAGGCCGAGATTGAGAACCGTATCCATCATGCCCGGCATGGAGGCGCGCGAGCCGGAGCGGACGGACACGAGAAGCGGATCCTTGGGATCGCCGAAGCGGGAGCCGGTGGTCTGGCCGACCAGTTCGAGAGCCTCGTCCACCATGGGCTTCAGCTCTTCGGGGAGTGCGCGGCCCGCCTTGTAGTAGGCGCGGCAGACATCGGACGAGATGCTGAAGCCGGGCGGCACGGGCAGGCCGAGCCTGGACATCTCGGCAAGGTGCGCGCCCTTGCCGCCGAGGATGTTCTTCATCGCCGCGGAGCCGTCGGCGCGGCCTGCGCCGAAGGCGTAAACCCATTTGGGCGGTTCGGTGCTCTCCGGCTCTTGTTGGGTCACATGCTGGGTCACATGGGTATCCATATTCGAGGGAGCGGTTCTACTCCCCTGCCCGGCGGGAAACAATCAGCGCGATGGAATTGGTGAAGGGATCAGTCAACCCCGCTGAACTTCTTCAACCAGTCGCCATGAGGAATGCGCCGAGACGGGGGCGGCACCTCCACGAGCTCGTAGCTCCACGCAGATACATGCTCGCCGTCGCGTAGCCGCAGCTCGATCTCCACCCTGCGGTAGAGCCCGTCTTCCTCGATTTCCGCGATGCCTTCATAGGCATCCAGCGCCGCCAACAGGCGTGCATCTTCCGGCATGACGAACACCTCGCCGACGATGAACCCCGGATGGCGGGGATCGAAGACTGCGCCCGGGAAGCTGCCGAAATCGTAAAGAGCCCCACTTGCGGTGGCGGGGCCGATCCAGGTGGTCGCGGCATGGAGCTGAGCGGCCATGGGACCCTGGCTGCCGCGACGCAACGTGCCGTAGACAAAGAGATGGCGGGGCATGCCTTCCGGCATATCCGCCCCGCCATCCGATGTGCAAGCGATTCAGTCGCTAACCGCTAGTCGAAGTCGGGAGGCGGTGGCGCGCCACCGCTATCCTTGCCGCCTGCTTCGCCTCCGGACCCACCGCCGGATGCCGGATTGACGGTGCGGATCCAGGCGATGACCTTCCAGATATCGTCGGCGGAATTGATGTCAGCACCGCCCTTGGGAGGCATCGGACCGACGACGTTCTCGGAGCCCTTCCGCGAGGCGTTGTACTCCTTCTGGTAGCCGTCGGAGCCAAGGGTAATGAAGCGGAACAGGGTGTCGTCGTCGCTGCCATAGACCCAAACGTCGTTGGTCAGGGGCGGGCCCATGCCACCGCCGCCGGCGCCACCATGGCAACCGTTGCAGCCAAAGCCCATGAAGAGCTTATGGCCGGCGTCGGCGACCTTCTTGGGGTCGTCGGCATAGGGGCTCTTCAGCTTGCCTTTCTCGACGGATTTTATGACTTCGTCGGGCGCCTTATCGCCGCCGGATGCAGCGGCGTCGCCGCCTTCGCCGGAGGCGCCTTGGTATCGGCTTCCGTGTCCTCACCGGCCGCATCGTTGGGCTCGGGCGCGGCGGCGGAATCGTCGGGTGCAGCCGCGTCATCGGCGGCGGGCGCATCGTCGGATTGCGCCATCTCGACCGTGTCGTCCTCGACGACGGTATCGCCGGCCTGATCGGTCTCGGCGGTGATTTCCGTCTCGGTGGTCACGTCATCGTTCGCGGCTTGATCCGAGGTCGATTGTTCTTGGGTGGTCTCGTCGGCGTTGGCGGATTCATCCTCGTCCGGGCCGCAGGCGCTCGCCAGGCCTGCCGTCAGAACGAGGGCACAGATTGTCACGAAGGGTCGGTTCATAGGGCTTCCTCCTAACCGTGCTTTTGGGCCGTCCGCGCCGCCTTCCCATGGGCAAAATTCGGGCGCGGGGCAGCCTAGGCAGGAAGCTTAACGCAGAAGTTCAACCTTCGATCCGGGAAAAATCGGCAACGGTGAGGGTCGCCGCACGAATCCTGTTGAGGAGCTTGAGGCGGTTCTCCCGCAGTTTCCGGTCGTCTGCGTTGACGGTCACGTTGTCGAAAAAGGCATCGACGGGGGCGCGAAGCTGGGCGAGCGCCGTCATGGCGGCCTCGAAATCCTCGTTCTCGATGGCCGCCCGCGCGGCCTGCTCAACCTCCGTCAGCTTCGCTTCGAGGACGTTTTCTTCTTCTTTTTCAAAGAGCGTCGGGTCCGGCACACCGTCGAAGGTCTTACCGTCCTTCTTCTCCTCGATGCGCAAGATGTTGCTGGCGCGCTTGGTGCCGGCCAGCAGATTGGCGCCGTCCTCCGTCTGCAGGAACTTGCCCAGCGCCTCGACCCGGCGGACGATCATGAGGAGGTCGTCCTGGCCGCCCAAAGAAAAAACCGCATCGATGAGATCGTGGCGGGCGCCCTGATCGCGCAGATAAACCTTCAGCCGGTCGGCGAAGAAGTCGAGGAGGTCGAGATTATTCTTGCGGACCTTCTGACCGCCCCAGTTCGATAAGGCTTCTCCGACCGCGTTCGTCTCTTTACGCCGACGCGCGATTTCCTTGAAAGTTTCGACCGTCTGACCGGCTTGAAACTCAAGTGCTTTCATCAAAGAAAGCTTGATCCCGTTCTCCAACACGATGCGGATGACGCCCAGCGCTGCGCGGCGGAGCGCGAAGGGGTCCTTGGAGCCGGACGGTTTCTCGTCGATGGCCCAGAAGCCCACCAGCATGTCGAGCTTGTCGGCGAGCGCCACAGCGATTGCCGTGGGCTCTGTCGGCACATCGTCGCCTGCACCCACCGGCTTATAGTGAGCGCCGATGGCGTCGGCCACGTTGGGGTGCTCCTCCTGGTCGAGGGCGTAGTAGCGGCCCATGACGCCCTGAAGCTCCGGGAACTCTCCAACCATCTCCGAGGTCAGGTCGGACTTGCAGAGCATGGCGGCGCGCTCGGCCTCGTCGGCTTCGGCGTCCACCATCGGCGCGATCTCGCGGGCGAGCACGCGGATGCGCTGGATGCGGTCGTATTGGGTGCCGAGCTTTTCGTGGAAGACGACTTTCTGGAGTTCGCGAGTGCGATCTTCGAGGGGCACCTGGCGATCTTGGTCGAAGAAGAATTTCGCATCCGACAGGCGCGCCGCAATCACCCGCTCGTTGCCGGCGGTGATAGCCTTGCCGCCATCCTTGGCTTCGAGGTTGGCCACCAGGACGAAGCGGTTGGCGAGCTCGCCGAGGCCTTCCTTGCCCGGCGTGCGGACTGAGAAGCATTTCTGATGCGCCTTCATGGTCGAGGTCAGCACCTCGGGCGGCACCTCCAGGAAGCTCGCATCGAACTGGCCCAGGAGCGGGACCGGCCATTCGGTCAGACCTGCATTCTCGGCAACCAGCCCGGCATCGTCGACCAGAGCCAGGCCCTGGGACTCGGCGAGCTTCGTCGCGCCGTTCAGGATGATGTCGCGCCGTTCGCCTGAATCGAGGATGACCTTGGCCTTGCGGAGGCGCTTCTCGTAATCGGCGAAATCCTTCACCTTGAACGGCTCGGGCGCCATGAAGCGGTGGCCGCGAGTCTCGTCGCCGCTTTCGATGCCGTCGATCTCGAAGGTCACGACCTTGCCGTCGAACAGGCACAGGATCGAATGGAGCGGCCGGACCCAGCGGAGCTTGCCGGAACCCCAGCGCATGGATTTCGGCCAGGGGAAGTCGCGAACGATCTGCGGGATCGCCTCGGCGATGACGTCGGACGTGGCGCGGCCTTGTCTTTCGATTCTGGCGACGTAGAACTCGCCCTTCTTGTCGGACTGGATCTCCGCCTGATCGATGGATGAGAGGCCTGCCGATTTGAGGAAGCCTTCAACCGCCTTGTCGGGGGCGCCGACGCGGGGGCCTTTGCGCTCCTCGGAAACGTCGGGCGACGCCTGCGGCAGCCCCTCGATGACAAGGGTCAAGCGGCGTGGCGTCGCGAAGGTTCGCATCTCGGTGAATTCGAGACCCGCCGCGGCCAGGGCATCGCCGACGAGGCGCGCGAGGTCGCCTTCGGCTTTGGCCTGCATGCGTGCCGGGATCTCTTCGGAGAACAGCTCGAGAAGAAGCTCGCCGCTCATGACGCCCCTCCCGCTTCGGTCTTCAGCCAGGCCGCGCAGCACGCCTTGGCAAGATCGCGCACTTTCAGGATGTAGCCCTGGCGCTCGGTCACGGAGATCACGCCGCGCGCGTCCAGCAGATTGAAGATGTGGGAAGCCTTGATGCACTGGTCGTAGGCCGGGAGGACCAACTCGTGATGCTCACCGTGGGCACCCTTCTGAAGCAGCGACTGGCATTCCGCCTCGGCATCCTTGAAATGCTCGAAGAGGCGGGCGACGTCGGCGTACTCGAAATTGTGCCGGGAATATTCCTGCTCCGCCTGAAGGAAGACGTCGCCATAGGCGACCTTGGCGTCGCCCTCGCCGCCGTTGAAGTTCAAGTCGTAGACGTTGTCGACGCCCTGGACGTACATGGCGAGGCGCTCAAGCCCGTAGGTTAGCTCTCCCGAGACGGGCTCGCAGTCGAAGCCGCCGACCTGCTGGAAGTAGGTGAACTGGGAAACCTCCATGCCATCGCACCAGACCTCCCAACCGAGGCCCCATGCGCCCAGGGTCGGGCTCTCCCAGTCGTCCTCAACGAAACGGATGTCGTGGTTGAGCGGATCGATGCCGATGGCCTCAAGACTCTTCAGGTAGAGGTCCTGGAGATCGGCCGGCGACGGCTTCAGGATGACCTGAAATTGGTAGTAGTGCTGAAGCCGGTTCGGGTTCTCGCCATAGCGCCCGTCCTTCGGCCTGCGGCAAGGCTGCACATAGGCTGCTTTCCACGGCTTGGGCCCAAGAGACCGCAGCGTCGTGGCCGGATGGAAGGTCCCCGCCCCCATCTCCATGTCATAGGGCTGGAGGATAACGCAGCCCTTTCCGGCCCAGTAAGTCTCCAGGGTCAGGATCAGATCCTGAAAGGAGGTTTTCGGGCTGGGTGCGCTCGTCTTGGCAGGATGGCTTGCGGTCATTTGGACCTTGTGCGCCGAGGGGCAGGCGAATTGTGGGCCGCGAAATACGAAATCTCGCGCCACTCTATTTCGGATCGGAGCAGCAAGATCAAGGTCGGCGCACCGAATAAGGGGCCGATCCGGCGAAAAGGCTTAAGAAACGTCGGGGCGCTTGGGGCGGTAGATGCCCGTCGCGGGGTCGCGCTCCAGCGGCGTGGCCGTGGTGCGATCCCGGCTCTGCTCCTTGCGGTTCATGGCCTCCCGGACCTCCCGAAGATCGTCCGCCACCCGGCCCGAGGCGCCGCGCAGAAGCCTGCCGGCCAGGATCATGCCTGCACCGGTCACCAGGAGGAAGATCAGCTGGGGCATTTTTCAGAACCCGAATTCTAGAATCCGAATCTCGACCATAGGGATCGCGCCTCGAGAGCGGAGATCACATCACCGGCCAGGTCCTGTGGCAAGCCCCGCAATGAGGCGAAACCGTCGCCTGCCCCCACATGAGGCTTCTTGCGGAACCAGCCGGTTTTGGCCTGGACGAGCTTGAAACGCGTATCCTCGCCGAAAATTTCCCGCATGCGGTGCGCAAATCGCTGACGCCATCGATGAGGCCGAGCTCGGCGGCGCGCTTGCCTGACCAGAACTCGCCCGTGAACAGGCCATCGCCGTGGGACTCGATCTTGGCGCCGCGGCGCTGCTTCACGAGATCGGTGAAGGAGGCATGGACGTCGCGCTGGATGGATTTGATGCGCTCGACGTCCTCCTGCTTCTCCGGCTTGAATGCGTCGAGGGTCGTCTTGTTCTCGCCGGCGGTAATGACGCGGCGCTCGATGCCGAGGCGGTTGATCAGCTCGTGGAAACCGAAGCCGGCGGTGATCACCCCGATGGAGCCGACGATGGAGCTCTCCTCGGCGTAGATCTCGTCGCCGGCGAGGGCGATGAGATAGCCGCCCGATGCGGCCACGTCCTCGGCGAAGACGTAGACCTTGAGGTCGTTCTCCTTCGCGAGCGCACGCAGGCGCTTGAAGATAAGGGTCGATTGGACCGGCGACCCGCCGGGCGAGTTGATCTGCACCGCGACGGCCTTGGCGCCCTTCATGGTGAAGGCCTTCTCGATGGCGCCGGCCGTGGCCGACAGGGAGAGGCCCGGCTTCAGTGGCGTGACGGCGCCGATGGTGCCTTCGAAGCGCAGCACCGGAACGAGCGGTCCCTTGTGGAACCACTTCTCCGGAAGGAGGCGCTTGTACCAAGGGCGGGCGGCGCTTTCGCTGGGGCGGGTGACGGTATCGGAGGAAGGGGGAATGGCCGGCTCGGCGGGGGTGGGTGTTTCCATGGCGCTCAACGTATAGGCGGCAGCCGCTAAATCAAGGTCGCGCCCAGCCGGAAAGCGGCGCAAGGCGTGACAGGCCGTAAGGCTTGGTTAAGCGCATTCAACCTTGCCGTGCCTAGCACCCGTTCTTATTTGATATTCTCCAGCCCCGCTGGAAATGACGGGATGTGTGGCGGGTTAAGCCTTTCGCCGAGGAGCCGCGCGTCCTCATGGAGGAGAAAAGATGAGAAGGGTGTTGACCTTCGCTTTCGCCGCGGCCGTGCTCGCTCTGGCGTCGTTCACGCCAGTGAAGAGTGCGAATGCCGGGGTGGGCATCTATGTCGGTCCCGGATACGGATACGGTTACAACTATCCCTATCGATACCGGTATGGCGGCGCCTACCCTTACGCCTACTACCCCTATTGGAGACGGCCCTACTACGCTCCGCGCTCCTATTACGCCCCCCGGCCGTATTATCGAAATTACCGGCCGAACTATCGCTACAAGTATCGGCGCCGCTGGCGCTAAGCCGCTACGCCGATAACGCAAATCGAAAGCCGCTCCGGGAAACCGGGGCGGCTTTCTTCGTTTCCCGCGCCGGACTCTTCCAGCTGTACAGCCACATGCCGGCTCTACCTTCCAAACTGAACGCCGGATGAATGGCGGGCTCAGCTACGGTTCACAGCGATCTCCGTAAAACAGGTCTCATGAGCCCGACGGTTCGGTCGGGTGGGAAGACATCGGGCGCCGAGGCGCCCCTACGGAGGATCGCAATGTTGAAGCAAACGCTTTTCGGTGCCGCCGCTCTTGGCCTCGCCCTGGTCGCACCGCTCACGCTGGGCTCCACCGCCGCCAATGCGGGCGGGGTCTCCATCGAGATCGGCAATCGCTGGGACCGCGGACATCATTACGACCGGCGGCACTACGACCGCCGCGGCTATCACGGACGCTACAGTCACCACGACCATGACCGCCGGCATGCTTACCGCGACTATCACAACCATCGCTACGATCGCGGCTATGGCTACTGGGGACATCGCTACTACCGCAATTGGTGGTAGCCCCGAAGCGAGCGGGCACGCCATGAGCCCGCCCTGCCGCCGGCCCTAGCCTCACGCCGGCGACTCGCGAAGACCGCCGCCACGCCTCTCCCCAAAAATCGGCGGCGGTCTTCGTTCTCTTATTTCAGAAGCGATAACCAGTGCCCGAAACGGACTGGCTCAGCCCGCAACCGGGAGCGCCTCGCCGTGGCGAAGCACCGCTTCGGCCTGTTCGGTGTAGCGGCCATCCGCCTCGTGGAGCACGAGTCCCTGACGCAGCCGCAAGGGTCCGCGCCGTCCCTTCCGCCCCTGGATCAGGACCCGGCTTGCGGGTGCGCCCTGTTTCGGAAAGAGCGGATACAGCGTCAGGTCGCCGAACCGGCGTCCGAGCACGCCGACAAGCTCGGCGAGAGCGTCGGGGCGGTGGATCATGGTGAGGATGGCTTCCGGCGCCGCCATGGCCGCCAGGAAGCGAGCCCAATCTTCCAGCCCGCCCGGCGCCATGACATGGGCGTCCTCCCGTCCCTGGCCGGGCCGTACGGCTCCTTGCAGGTAGAACGGCGGATTGGCGATCAGCCTCTGATAGCTTCCCTGCTTCAGCCCGGCCTCGGCAAGGGTCTTTCCCGGCGCGGTGAGATCGGCCTCGATGACCTCGTAGCGCGCGGAAAAACCGTTCTCGGCGCCGTTCGCGCGGGCCAGTGCACAAGCGTCCGAGTTGCGTTCCACGGCAGTGACCGAGAGATTGGGGAATCGGGCCAGTAGACAAAGACCTGCCACGCCGCTGCCCGCACCGGCATCCAGCAGCCGCAAGGGACCGCGCTCCTGCTCGTCGAGCGCGGCGGCGGCGAGGAAGACGGCGTCTGTGCCCGAGCGATGGCCGGACACCGGCTGCACCGCCTCAATCAGGCCGCCGAGAAAGGCGTCGCGCGTGGTCTCGTCGCCGAAGGGGGCTGTGTCGGGTTCAGGATGTTCCGGCATCTTTGATCGCGTCCCCCACGCCGGCTTCTTCGAGGATGCGCCGCGCCTTGTTCATCTCGTCTTCCGCCACGAGGACCCGGCGCGGCAGAACGCCCAACGAGCCTTCCATGACGCTCATATTCGTATCCGCTACCATGAAATCGATATCGGCTTCCGATAGCAGGGTGCTGACAAAGGAGATCAGCACGGCGTCGTTGGTTCGCATCAGTTCCTTCATAGGGCCTCATCCCGTTGTCCCGGTCCTGCGGTATTTTTGCGCATCTTGAACCTTGGACCGGCACGTCCGAATATAGGACCTTACGAACGCATAAGTCTCTGGGCTCAGGAAAACTTTAGGAGTTATCGCATTGGGGGTCGTCGTCGAACTCGGCAAGGCGCGCAAGGCCGTTGGCAGCGC
The DNA here is from genome assembly GCF_001708935.1 of Methyloligella halotolerans. GTDB lineage: Bacteria > Pseudomonadota > Alphaproteobacteria > Rhizobiales > Methyloligellaceae > Methyloligella > Methyloligella halotolerans. The sequence goes on along the minus strand of NZ_MASI01000004.1, from coordinate 246,607 downwards.
GAGTGCTCTCACCACACTGGTGGAGGAGGACATGGGCCGCGTGAACGCGATCATCATCGAGCGCGCCCGGTCCCACGTGGATCTGATCCCCGAGCTTGCCCGCCATCTAATCGATTCGGGCGGCAAGCGGTTGCGCCCGATGCTGACGCTGGCGTCGGCGAAGCTGTGCGACTACACAGGCTCCGGCCATGTGCATCTCGCGGCCAGCGTCGAGTTCATGCATACGGCAACCCTGCTCCATGACGACGTGGTCGACGAAAGCGAGCTGCGGCGCGGGAAGAAGACCGCGCGCATGCTCTGGGGCAACGAGGCGAGCGTGCTGGTCGGCGACTACCTGCTGGGCCAGGCCTTCAAGATGATGGTCGATGTGGGCTCGCTCGACGCCCTGCGCATCCTCTCCAATGCCGCGGCGACCATAGCGGAGGGCGAGGTGATGCAGCTCATCACCGCCAACAACACCGCGACGACCCAGGACGAATATCTCGCCGTTATCAACTGCAAGACCGCCGCCCTGTTCGCGGCGGCCTGCGAGGTCGGCGGCACGATCGCCGATAGGCCGAAATCAGAGACAGCGGCCTTGCGGGCCTATGGGCGCAATCTGGGGCTGGCTTTCCAGCTTATCGACGATGCGCTCGATTACTCCGGCCAGCAGGCGGATCTCGGTAAGTCCATCGGGGACGATTTCCGCGAAGGCAAGATCACCCTGCCGACGGTGCTCAGCTATCGCTGGGGCAACGAGGCGGAGCGCGACTTCTGGCGCCGCACCCTGCAGGACGGCGATATCCAGGACGGCGATCTGGAGCATGCGATCAGTCTGATCGAGCGCCGCGGCGCGGGTGAAGCGACGGTCGAGCGTGCGCGGGACTACGGCGCCATCGCACGGGACGCGCTCGCCATCTTCCCGGATTCGGACGCCAAGGAGGCGATGCTCGAGACGGTCGATTTCTGCGTCTCGCGGGCCTATTAGCCACCGTTCACTTCAAGCTTAGTCACCGATCGCCGTCGCCCTCACCCACCATTCGGGATGAGCCGCGGCGAGCGCGTCCGCCTGGCCTTGCGCCCTCTCCACATCTTCGAACAGCGCGAAGCAGGTCGGTCCGCTGCCGGAAAGGCGGACGCAGCTGGCGCCGTCCAGCGCTTCCAGAGCGTTCAAGACGTCTGCGATAGCCGGTGCGCGGGTTACGGCGGTCGCCTGCAGGTCGTTGCCCCTCGATTCGAGATGGCCGGCGAGACGGTCGAATGATCGGTCGAAGTCCAGGCGCACGATCGCCGGGACGAAATTGTCCGGCAATCGGGAGGCGCCGAGTCCTCCATAGATCTCCGCAGCCGAAAGCGGAACGCCCGGGTTCGCCATGACGATTCCGGCGCGCGGCAGGCCTTGGACTGGGGTCAGCTGTTCTCCGCGGCCTTGCATCAACACCGTCTCGCTTCTCAGGCAGGCGAGGATGTCCGACCCCAGGGCATTGGCGATTGTCTCGGCGATGTTGTTGGTGAGCCGCTCAGGTTCGACGCGCATGAGCAGCCGGAGGAACGCTGCCGCATCGGCGGATCCGCCGCCCAGCCCCGCCGCGACGGGAAGCTCCTTCTCCAGTCCGATCCGGCCGGTCGACAGTCCCGGAACGTGGCCGGCCGCGGCACGCGAGACGCGCTCCAGGAGATTGTCGCCATCGATCGCAGAGGCGAACGGCCCCGTTACGTCGAGCACGGGCGCGTCGCCTGCTTCCAGCGATAGCTCGTCTCCGAGATCGGCGAAAGCGACCAGGCTCTCCAACTCGTGGTAGCCGTCGGCCCGACGGCCGTGGACGAGCAGGGTGAGGTTGAGCTTCGCCCGTGCGGGTTCGGTGAGGAGGCTCATAAGACCTTGTCGGCAAACTTGAGGACGAAGCGGCCGTTCCGGGCCGCCTGCTATTGCGCGGTCGGAGCGTCGTCCGGCTTGGCCCGCTCGGCAGCCTTGGTTTTCGGCTGGTCTTCCAGGCCGTCCGCCAGCTTCTGCCGGATCTTCTTGGCGTCCGCTTCTTCGGGCTTCAGCTCCAGGGCCTGCTGCCACTGATATTTTGCCTCGAGCTTGCGGCCCACCCGCCAGTAAACGTCACCCAGATGATCGTTGATGATCGGATCGTTGGGCTCCAGCTCGACAGCACGCTCAAGCTGCTTCACCGCCGCGTCGAGATTGCCGAGGCGGTAATAGGCCCAGCCCAGGCTATCGACGTAATAGCCGTCGTCGGGCTTAAGTTTCACGGCCTTACGGATGTAATCCATGGCGGTCTTCAGATTGGTTTTCTGATCGACCCAGGTGTAGCCGAGATAATTGAGGACCAGGGACTCCTCGGGCTTGAGATCGAGCGCCTGCTTCAAATCCTTCTCCGCCTTGGGCCATTCCTTCAGCCGCTCATGGCAGACGCCGCGGGAATAGAAGATCGACCAGTGCTGCTCCTGAGGCTCGTCGATCAAAGCGATGGCCTTGTCGTAGTAGGGCAGCGCTTCCTTGTAGCGCTCATGGGAGCGGAGGATATTGCCGAGGGCGTCCAGTGGCCGGATATCGTCCGGATATGCCTTGATGAGATTCTCGAGGGTCGCTTGCGCCTCATCGACGCGCTCGAGACCGTTCAGGGCGAAGGCCTTCTGGATCTGAACGTTGAGCCACAGAGGCGAATCCTTGCTCACCTGATCGAAGGCGCGAAGCTCAAGATCGTATTTCTCGGCATTGTCGTAGGCTTCCGCCAGAGCGACATAGGCTAGGTCGAGATCTGGCTTCATGTAGATGCCGAACTGGAGGAAGACGAGGCCGAGATCGAGGCCTCCTTCGCCGGCCAGCGCATCGCCGATGCCGTAATAGACCTCGGCCAAGCCCTCATTGGTGTTCTCGGCGACGAGCGGCGGCGTCTCGCCCGCCTCGATCCGCTCCAGCAGACCTTCGGTGATCGGGTGCTTGGCGGCGGCTTCCATATTCGTCTTGAGAATCGTGATCGCCTTGTCGCGCTTGCCGTTCTTCGCAAGATGCCGGGCGTAGGCCTCGGCCACTCGGATCGTGCCGGGGCTCGACGCGAAGGCCTCCGCATAGGCGCGCTCGGCCACCTTTGGCCGGCCCGCGACATCGGCGATCAAGGCGCGGTGATAGCGCTGATAGAACTGCGCCCAGCTCGCGCTGCTCAGACCGTCGAGAGTGGAGAGGGCCTTGTCGGTGTTGCCGCGTGCCTGCTCGACCCATGCCCGGGAAAGCGTCGAGGCGAGATCGGCGATGGGGCCTTGCCGGGCTGAGGCGAAGTCCTTCTCGGCCTCATCGTAATTGCCTTCCTTGGCGGCGTTCAGGCCAAGCAGGAAGCGCGCGATGCGATGAGTGGGATCGGTGTCGATCAGCCGGTTGCCGAGAGTGACGGCACGGTTCCAGTCGCCATTAGCGACTTCCAGCAGAAAGGCCTGCTCAAGCAGAACCACGTTGTCCGGGTCCTCATCGAGCGCCTTGGCGTAATACTCCGCGGCCGTGTCGATATCGTGCTCGTTGCGGGCGACCCGCCCCGAGAGATAGTTGCCGAGCAGCGTGCCCTTCGCGGCCGTCTCGCCGTTCTCGGCGCCGACCTCCGAATAGGCGGCGGGCGCCGCGAGAAACACGATGAGCAGGGACAGCAGGGACCAACGCAGAATGGGCCGCTCGGCCAGCTCTAACATCGCGTGGCGCTTGGTCTCGGTGCTCGGCTTCGGCATGCGGCGTCTCCGGCTGTGATTGAACGCAATTAGCCCCGGCTTCGGGTTTAAGGGTTTTGCCGCCGCCTGAAAACTTAAAAGCGCTTAACGAAGAAGGCCTTGCCGTCGCGCCTACATATTGGCGTAGGTCGGGCCGTCACCACCTTCCGGCGGTACCCAATTGATATTCTGCGCCGGGTCCTTGATATCGCAGGTCTTACAGTGGACGCAGTTCTGGGCATTGATCTGGAAGCGCTTCTCGCCGCCTTCCTCGATCACTTCGTAGACCTGGGCCGGACAGTAGCGCTGCGCCGGCTCGGCATATTCCGGCAGATTGTCCTGGATCGGAATCGCGGGGTCGCCCAGCTTCAGATGCACGGGCTGGTCCTCGGCGTGATTCGTGCCTGACAGGAAGACCGAGGACAGAATATCGAAGGTCAGCTCGTTGTCGGGCTTCGGGTATTCGATCGGCTTCGCCTTGTCCGCATGCTTCAAAGTGGCGAAGTCGGGCTTCAGATGCTTCAGGGTGTGCTTGAGGAACGGCATGAGGGTATTGGCCCACATATCGAGCCCGCCCAGCATGATGCCGAGTTTGGTGCCGTAGCGCGACCAGAGCGGCTTCACGTTGCGGACAGGCGTCAGATCCTTGGCGATGTCGCCGGTACGGACCTTTTCCTCGTAGGCGGTCAACTCGTCGTGGCTGCGCTCCTCGCCGATGGCGTCGAAGACGGCTTCCGCCGCCGCCATGCCGGACAGCATGGCGTTATGGCTGCCCTTGATGCGGGGCACGTTCATGAAGCCGGCCGCGCAGCCGAGCAGCGCGCCGCCGGGAAAGGTCAATTTCGGGATCGCCTGCAGGCCGCCCTCAGTCAGCGCGCGGGCGCCGTAGGAGATGCGCTTGCCCCCCTCCAGATGCTTTTTGATGGCGGGATGTGTCTTGGCCCGCTGGAATTCCTTGAAGGGATGCAAATAGGGGTTGGCGTAGTGAGATGCATGACGAAGCCGACGGACACCAGATTGTCCCCGAAATGGTAGAGGAACGTGCCGCCGCCAGTGTGGTCGTCGAGGGGCCACCCCATGGTGTGCTGCACCAGGCCCGGCTTGTGCTTCTCTGCGGGAATTTCCCAAAGCTCCTTCAGGCCGATGCCGTATTTCTGCGGACCGCTTTCGTGGTTCAGTTCGAAGCGGCTGATGACCTCTTTGCTGAGCGAGCCGCGTGCGCCCTCGGCCAGGAGCGTGTACTTGCCGGTGAGCGCGATGCCCGGAGTGTAGCTATCCTTCTTCTCACCGTCGCGGCCGATGCCCATGTCTCCGGTGATGACGCCCTTCACCTCGCCGTCGTCGCCATAGATGGCGCCCGTCACGGCGATGCCGGGATACACCTCAACACCAAGCGCCTCGGCCTGCTCGCCCAGCCATTTGCAGAGCGCGCCGAGACTCCCGGTATAGCAGTGATGGTTGTTCATCAGCGGCGGGTTCAGGAGGGTGGGGATACCGAAGCTGCCGCTCTCCGACGACAGATAATAGAACTTGTCGTCGCTCACCTTCGTGGTGAGCGGGCAATCCTGATCGCGCCAATCGGGAATCAGCTTGTCGAGGCCGATGGGATCCATCACGAGGCCGGAGAGGATATGCGCCCCGACTTCGGCGCCCTTCTCCAAGACGACTACGTTCAGGTCCTGGTCCTTTTCCGCCGCCAGCTGTTTCAGACGGATCGCCGCGGCCAGACCCGCGGGGCCGGCGCCGACGATCACAACATCGAACTCCATTGTCTCGCGTTCAGCCTCTTCGGCTTCGCGTTCAACTTCTTCGCTCAAAATTCAGGCTCCCAGCCAACTCATCTCTAAACGGACAAACCGGCCCAGCGCTTCTTGGCGTTGCGCAGCGGGCCGGTCGTGAAAAGGAACGGAGAGGTGTAGGGGAAGTTCCTCTCAGGGCTCCCAAATATAGTGGTTAGCCTCGTATTTCGCGGGGATTTGGTCAAGTGTCGCGCTGCCTCGGCCTGTGCTAGAGCGTAAACTATGGACCGGATGACGAAGGACCGCACGATAGAGGGCGAGGTCGCAGCGCTGCTCGACTGGTACGCCGCGATGGGCGCCGACGAGGCGATCGGCGAAGCGCCGCTCGATGCGTTTTCGGTGAGCGCAAAGCCTCGGGCGGCCCCTGCGCCACAGCAAGCACCGGTTGCCGAACGGGCTGGTGGCCGTGAGCGCCCGCCCCTTCCCGACCGGTATTCGGATTTCGCGACAACCCGCGAACCCCGGCCCGCGCCAAAGACCGTCACACCCCGGCCGGTTCAGCCGCGGCGGCAGGAGACAGCCGACATGCCTTCGGCCGGCGAGATCGCGAAGACAGCGAGCCTCGCCGAGCTCCGGGCCCTCGTCGAGCAGTTCGACGGCTGTCCCCTCAAGCGCACCGCGAAGAGCCTGTGTTTCTCCCGGGGCAGCGAGACCGCCGATCTGATGTTGATCGGGGAAGCGCCCGGCCGCGACGAAGATCTGCAGGGCAAGCCTTTCGTGGGACGCGCCGGACAGCTGCTCGACAAGATGCTGGCCGCCATCGGACGCGCCGAAGACTCGGTCTACATCACAAATACCGTCTACTGGCGCCCGCCGGGAAACCGCACGCCGACGCCCCAGGAGATCGCCGCGTGCCTGCCCTTCCTGGAGCAGCAGATTGCGCTGTTGAAGCCGAAGACGATCATGCTGCTGGGGGGCGCCGCCGCCTCGACCATGCTGCAGACCACGCAGGGAATTATGCGCTTGCGCGGCAAGTGGAAGAGCTACGACAAGACAGACACGCCGATTCCCGTGATGGCGACCCTGCACCCTGCGTTTCTGCTCCGGAATTCCGCCGCGAAACGGAAGGCCTGGCAGGACCTGCTGATGGTGAAGCAGCGGCTGGACAGCGATCAAAGTTGAGAGTCATTACCCGCCTTGTGCCGGGCATGACTCAATTGAATGGAGAGAACCAGGAATATGCCCCGTTTCGACGAGACCCGCCCCTTCATCCCGATCCGCATCGCCGTGCTGACTATCTCGGACACGCGCACCAAGAAGACCGACAAATCCGGTCCCCTGCTCGCCGAGATGATCACCGAGGCGGGCCATGTGGTAGCGGCGCGTGAGACGGCAACGGACGACGTCGAGTCCATCCGCTCCCAGGTGCAGGCCTGGATCGACGATCCTGAGATCGATGTGGTGATCACCACGGGCGGAACGGGCTTCACGGGGCGCGACGTGACGCCCGAGGCGGTGCGCCCGCTCTACGACAAGGAGATCGAGGGATTCTCGGTGATCTTCCACATGGTGAGCTTCGAGACGGTCGGCACCTCGACCCTGCAATCGCGCGCCTGCGGCGGCCTCGCCAACGGGACCTACATCTTTTCCGTACCTGGTTCGCCCGGAGCCTGCGAGGACGCCTGGACGAAGGTGCTGAAGTTCCAGTTCGACAACCGGCACCGGCCCTGCAGCTTCATCGAGATCATGCCGCGGTTGAAAGAAGGGAAACCGGAAGCTTGATTTGCACCCTTCGGTAGCGCACCCCTCATGAGGGGTGCGCCCTTCCTGGGGCCTCACCGATCCGAATATTCTTTTTATTTCCTGCATTTAAGGCCCCTTCAGAATGGGCTCCTTAACGTTTCGTTAACCATATCTGCCGCACGTTCCACGTGTGCGCGAATGAAGTCTGTGCAACCTGTCCCAATCGGCCGAACGGCTGGCGTAGCGCGCCCAACAGAGGTGTCAGGATGCCAGCCACGGGAATTGTTTATCGATCGATAGCGTCGACGGCGTTGGGCGGGCTTGCCCTCCTCCTCTGCGGGACACCCGCGAACGCGCAGTCGGTCTGGTCCGGCACGATCAGCGCAAGCTACAACAACAGCCTGAACTGGGTGCCGACCCTGGTCCCGAACTCCTCCGGTGAGGCGGCGCTTTTCAACAACAGCTTGGTGGGATCCGGAACGGTCGATCTCGGCGGCGCGACCGTCTCTCCGGACAGCTGGACGATCATCGGTCTCAACACCTTCACGTTCCAGAACGGCACGGTGAGCTTCTCCAATTCCGGCGGGCTCACGGTCGGCGGCACGGCCGACCAGAATATTGGGGTGAACCTCGACGCGCGGGCGCCAGCCTTCTGCTCAGCCTGACGAATCTCGGAACGGTCACGCTGACCGGAACCAATACCTATACGGGCACGACCACGATCAACGGCGGCGAACTGGTGGTCACCGGCGGCAACGCCCTCCCCGGCACCGCCATCGTCGTCAACGCGACGCTGACGGTGAACCAGACGGAAACGATCGGCACGCTTTCCGGCAGCGGCACGATCAATGTCGCTTCCGGCCAGACCCTGACGGCGGATATGAGCTCGTCCGGGACCTTCAGTGGCACCATCCAGGGCGACGGCAATTTCACCAAGACAGGGACCGGCACCCTGAACCTCACCGGCAGCTCGCTGCTCACCGGGCTGACCACCATCGCCGGCGGCATCCTGGAGGGCGACACCACCACGCTGGTGGACGACATCGTCAACGACGCAGAGCTTGTCTTCGACCAGACAGCGGACGGCACCTATTCCAGTGTGATCTCGGGGACCGGCACCGTGACCAAGACCGGCGCGGGCACGCTGATCCTCACCGGCGAGAACACCTATACGGGCGGCACGACGATCTCAGCGGGGACGCTGCAGATCGACAGCGACAGCATCGTCGGCGATGTGGTGAACAATGCCGCGCTCACCTTCGATCAGGCGACCAACGGCACATTTGCCGGCGATATCTCAGGCACCGGGTCGCTAACGAAGATAAACACCGGCACGCTGATCCTGACGGGCAGCAACAGCTACACGGGCGGCACGACCATCTCCGCGGGCACGCTTCAGGGCGATACCGGCAGCCTCGTTGGAGACATCGTCGACAATGCCGCTTTGGTTTTCGATCAGGCGGCGAACGGCACGTTCTCCGGCGATATTTCGGGCAGCGGTTCCCTGACCAAATCTGGCGTCGGAACGCTCATCCTCTCTGGCACCAACACATATACGGGAGGGACGACGATCTCGGCGGGCACGCTGCAGGGCGACACCGATAGCCTCACCGGCGACATCACGGACAATGCCGTGCTGGTCTTCGACCAGGTGGCGAACGGGACTTTCGCTGGCGATATCTCCGGCACTGGTTCCCTCACCAAATCCGGCGCAGGGACGCTCATCCTATCCGGCTCGAACAGCTACACCGGCGGCACGACGATCTCGGCGGGGACGCTGCAAGGCGATACGACCAGCCTGGTCGGCGACATCATCGACAACGCCGCGCTCGTTTTTGATCAAGGGAGCAATGGCACGTTCGCCGGTGACGTTTCAGGGGCCGGCAGTCTGACAAAAACAAACTCAGGAACCCTGATCCTCACCGGAACCAATAGCTACACCGGCGGGACCACGATTTCAGCCGGCACGCTTCAGGGCGATACGACGAGCCTCACCGGCGACATCGTCGACAACGCCGCTTTGGTTTTTGATCAGGCGGCGAACGGCACGTTCTCCGGCGATATTTCAGGGACTGGTTCGGTTACAAAAACCGGCGCCGGCACCCTCATCCTATCCGGCACGAACAGCTATTCGGGCGGCACGACAATTTCCGCCGGAACCCTGCAAGGCGATACGACGAGCCTCGTGGGCGATATCGTCGACAACGCTGCCCTCGTGTTCGACCAAGGCTCAAACGGGACCTTCTCCGGTGACATTTCCGGATCTGGTTCTCTAACCAAGACGAACTCCGGGACGCTCATCCTCTCAGGCACCAACAGCTATACCGGTGGAACGACCATCTCGGCCGGGACGCTGCAAGGCGACACGACCAGCCTCATCGGCGACATCGTCGACAACGCGGCTCTGGTCTTCGACCAAACCGCGAACGGCACATTCTCGAGCGATATCTCGGGAACCGGATCGTTGACCAAGACGGGCGCCGGGACGCTCATTCTCAGCGGCGCGAACAGCTACACCGGCGGCACGACCATCTCGGCCGGGACGCTGCAAGGCGATACCGCGAGCCTCGTCGGCGACATCGTCGACAACGCTGCATTGGTCTTCGATCAAGGCGCCAACGGGACGTTCTCAGGCGACATTTCCGGAACTGGTTCTCTGACCAAGACGAACTCCGGCACCCTCATCCTATCCGGCACGAACAGCTACTCGGGCGGCACGACAATTTCCGCCGGAACCCTGCAAGGCGATACGACGAGCATCGTGGGCGATATCGTCGACAACGCGGCCCTGGTCTTCGATCAAGGCAGCAACGGGACGTTCTCAGGCGATATTTCCGGAACGGGTTCTCTAACCAAGACGAACTCCGGGACTCTCATCCTCTCCGGCACCAACAGCTATTCCGGCGGCACGACGATCTCGGCCGGGACACTGCAAGGCGACACGACAAGCCTCACCGGCGACATCGTCGATAACGCGGCTCTGATCTTCGACCAAGCTGCGAACGGCACCTTCTCAGACGACATCGCAGGGACCGGTTCACTTGCGAAAACCGGTGCAGGCACCCTGATCCTCTCCGGCACAAATACCTACAGCGGCGGAACGGAAATCGATCAAGGCAGGCTGAGCATCTCTGCGGACGCCAATCTCGGTGATGGGGCTGGCGGACTGACTTTCGGAGGTTCGGGTGGCACGCTGGAAATCACGTCGACCCTCACGAGCAGCCGCGACGTGGCGCTCGATGCCGACGGTGCAATCCAAGTCACATCCGGCAATGACGCCACTCTGGCCGGCGACGTCTCAGGCACGGCGGGCCTCACGAAGACTGGCGCTGGGCGGCTGATCCTCACGGGTACGAACAGCTATACCGGAGGCACGCTGATCTCGGCCGGCACCTTGCAGGGTGATACGACAAGCCTGACCGGAGACATCACGGACGATGCGGCGCTTGTCTTCGACCAGGCGGTGAACGGCACGTTCTCTGGCGATATCTCTGGAACGGGGTCTCTGACGAAGACGAATGCCGGAACGCTGACGCTCTCGGGGAGCAACAGCTACTCGGGCGGAACGACCATCTCGGCGGGTACGCTGCAAGGCGACACCGGCAGCCTCACGGGCGACATCGTCGACAATGCCGCGCTCGTCTTCGACCAGACCGCCAACGGCACGTTCTCAGGCGACATCTCCGGCACCGGCTCCCTCACCAAAAGCGGCGCCGGGACACTCAGTCTTTCCGGCAGCAGCAGCTACACCGGCGGAACCACGATCTCGGCCGGTACTCTACGGGGCGATACCGATAGCCTCACCGGCGACATCGTCGACAATGCCGCGCTTGTCTTCGACCAAGCGTTCGACGGCACCTATTCCGGCGACATCTCCGGCACGGGCTCCCTCCTCAAGACGGGAAGTGGCCTGGTCCGGCTTTCTGGCACCAACAGCTTCTCCGGCGGCGCAACGCTGGATGCGGGCACCTTGGAGATCATGGGGACGGGCTCGGTCGCCAGCGATATCACGGTCAATGCCGGAGAGCTGATCGTGCGGGGGACGGCGGGCGGAAACGTCACTCTGAATGGCGGTTCGCTGGCCGGCACGGGCACGGTGGGTGCGCTCACCGTCCGTAGCGGTGCCAGTGTGGCGCCGGGCGTCGGCAGCATCGGCACGATCGGCATCTCGGGCAATGTCACCTTCGATGCCGGATCGATCTATGCGCTGGACATCAATGCGGCCGGCGTCTCCGACCTGATCAACACCGCCGGTTCGGCCGTTCTCAATGGCGGTCTCGTCGATGTGTTGGCCCAGGTCGGCACCTACCTGCCCAACACGCGCTATCTGATCCTGCGGGCGCTCGGCGGACGCGTCGGCACGTTCAGCTCCGCGCGCACCAACTTCGCCTTTCTGACGCCGACCCTCGAATACGATGCCGACAGCGTCTATCTGGTACTGAACAGGACGACACATGGCGGGGGCGGCGGTGGAGGCGGCGGCGGCTTCGTCAGCTTCTGCTCGGTGGCGACTTCATCGAACCAATGCGCGGTCGCCCATGCACTAGACCGCTTCCCCACCAGCAACCCGCTCTTCCTGGATATCCTCAACCAAACGGCTCCCGGCGCGCGGCAGGCCTTCGACGCGCTTTCGGGGGAGCTGCATGCGAGCGTGAACGGGGCGCTGATCAATCAGAGCCGCCATCTCCGCGATGTGGTGATCGGCCGGCTCGTGCAGGCGAGCTACGGCGGTAGCGGACTGGGTGCCGGCGGACCGCAATCGGTGCAGATGGCGAGCGCCGACATCCATCGAGGCATGATGGCGCTGGGCTATGGGTCGAAAGATCTGGGCTCCGACATGAAGCCGCTGCCCTCAAAGCATGCGCCGACCTTCTGGACCCAGGGTTTCGGGTCGTGGGGGAATTTCGACGGCAACGGCAATGCCGCCTCCCTCGATGCAACGTATGGCGGCTTCCTCTCAGGCGTCGATGCGGAGGTGCTACCCGGCTGGCGAGCGGGTCTCGCCGCGGGCTACAGCACGTCCGGCCTCGACGAGGATGCGCGGCTGTCCTCCGGCAAAGTCGATGCGTACCATCTGGCGCTCTACGGCTCGGGCCGCGTGAACCGATTCAATCTCCGCGGCGGCGGCGTGTGGTCCTGGCAGGACCTCGAGACCAGCCGCTACGTGGTCTTCCCGGGCTTCTACGAATTCGAGAAGGCGTCATACGGCGGCGATCAGGGCCAGGTCTTCGGCGAGCTCGCCTATCCGCTCATGGTCCAGCGCGACATCGGCGCCGAAGCCTTCTCGGGACTTGCCTATGTGCATCAGAGGACGGACGGTTTCACCGAAAGCGGCGCGGTCGCGGGTCTCTCCTCATCGGGTAAGACGGAAGAGGTCGGCTATTCGAGCCTGGGCCTCCGTGCGGCTACCTCCATGCAAGTGCGCGGAGTCAACGTCAGCCCGCGGGCGTCGGTGGCCTGGCTGCACGCGTTCGAGCCCATCGACACGGTGCAGGCGCTGGCTTTCGCCTCCACGGATATCGGATTCGACGTCACGGGGACGCCGATCGCCCGGGACTCTGCCCTGATCGAGGCGGGGCTCGACTTCGCCGTCTCGCCGGCCGCGACCCTCTCCATCGCCTATGACGGGCAAATCGCCTCCGGCGCCGAAGAGCATGGGATCAAGGGGCGCGCGAGCTGGAAATTCTAGAACTGCGCTTCGGAAAAGCCCGCAGTCAGCGCCATTCCGCGGGACGTCCCACGCGAACTCCGCCTTATTTTCGGAGCACCTGTTCTCGCCGTCATGAGGCCACGTCGCAACAGACTCCCTTGCCGAACCTTGAAGGTTGAGCCTAGCCTACCATCTGGTAGGTAGATTACTGCAACACACGGAGACTGCCCCCCAACCGTGGCAGGAGATCCTGAATGGCGACCGACACGCGAGAGCTACTGCTGAAGGAGACGGAGACGCTGCTGCGCACGCGCGGCTATGCTGCCTTCAGCTATGCCGATCTCGCCGAGAAGGTCGGCATCCGAAAAGCGTCCATCCATCATCATTTTCCCACCAAGGAAGCTCTGGGCGCTGCGCTCATCGACAGCTATCTGGACGATTTCCGCGCGGCGCTGGACGCCATCCTTGCGAACGAGAAATCGGCCATCGATCGCCTGAACCGATACGCCGCATTCTTCGTCTCCAGCATGAAGGACGGGATGATGCCGCTATGCGGCGCTCTGTCGGCGGAGGCGTACGTTTTGCCCGAATCTCTTCAGGTGCGGGTGAGAGGATTCTTCGAACTGCACCTGGAATGGCTCCAGGGGGTCATCCGCGAGGGCAAGAAGGCGGGCGAGCTGAGATCCGATCTCAAACCGAAGCACACTGCGACGCTCATCCTGAGCACCTTGGAAGGCGCCAGCCTGGTGGCCTGGGCGATGAAGGATCCCGGCGCGATCAAGCCGGCCATCGCCTCCGTCGTCCGGACGATCGAGGCATAATCTTTTTGCCCCAGTTGCCTACCAACCAGAAGGTCGGGAAACGGCCCGGAAATTCGAACGTAACCAGTAAGGAGGAACTCCAATGGCTTTGAAGAAGTACATCATCGAGCGCGATATTCCCGGCGTCGGCAAGATGAACGAAGGCGAGCTTTCGGGTGCCGCGAACACGTCCAACGACGCGCTGTGCAAGATCGGCGCTTCGGACATCCAATGGGTGGAGAGTTACGTGGCCGACGACAAGACGTTCTGCGTCTATCTGGCCAAGGACGAGGATGCGATCCGCAAGCATGCGGAGCTTTCCGGCTTTCCGGCCAACAAGATCACCGAAGTGAAGACGATGATCGATCCGGCCACGGCCCAGTAGCGGCGGACCTCAGGCGCGGGGCGGCACCAGCCGCTCCGCTCCCCGCCTGAAGCGCCTGTAGTCGGCTCTGGTATCGACATCGGCGAGCAGAGGGGCGAAAGCGACCTCCCTCCTCCGAAAATTCTCCAACGTGTCGGTCAGCGCATAGCGGGTGGACCAGCGTACATTCTCGAACGGCCGGATGCGTTTCGGCTGCCTGATCCCCACAAGCCAGAATCCGCCATCTTCCGCCGGCCCGAACACGGCGTCGTATCGCCGGAGCTTCATGAAGGCCCGAGCAATGTCGTGGCGTTCGATACAGGGAATGTCGCTGCCGATGAGGAGCGTGGGGGCGCGTTCTCCGCATAACAGGCGATGCATGCGTTCTCCCAGCCCGCCCTGCCCCTGGCGCAGGATCGAAGCGCGATGTCCGATGCCGATGCGCCGCCAATAAGGTTCGCGGCAGGCCCCATCCGGGGTCACGGCGATCTTCAGACGCCAGCGCGGATCGCCGCCCAGGCGCCGCAAGATCCTTTCCAGACAGCTCCGATAGAAGCGGGCCGCCGCGGCATCACCGATCTCGGCGGCGAGACGTCGCTTGGCCCGGCCGAGACCGGGTGTCTTCGCCATGACGATGAGGACCGGCTTCACGCGCCGCCCGGTGCCTGACCGTAAAGCCGGGCCAGGACCCGGGGCGGTACCCGGAAGGTGTAGAGCAGCATGCAGAACAGGTTGCGGAGACCTCTCAGGAGGTAGCCTTCGCTGCGATAGCGTTCGGCGCTGGTCACAGCCTCCGCGCGGAGCATCACCAGCTGGTTCCGCTTTAATTTCCTGACGAAGGCCACGTCTTCCATCAGGGGCACGGGGTCGAAGCCTCCCAGCTCGTTATAAAGGCGGCGGGGGATCAGAAGCCCCTGATCCCCATAGGGCAGCCGGAACACCATGAAGCGCAGCGCCACGAGACGCTCCAAAAACCATGGCATGACGCCGTCGTCGTCCAAGGCGAAGCGGAAGGTGGCGGCGGCGGGCGCCCGTTCCCCGCGATCCACGCGGGCCATGAAATGGGCGGCATGGTCCAGCCAGGTCTGATCGAGCTCCGTATCGGCGTGGATGAAAAGCAGCCAGTCCCCCTTGGCCCGGGCGGCGCCCGCCCGCAGCTGGGTTCCCCTGCCCCGTTCGGCCCGGACGATCTCCATGCCCGCGGCCTCGGCAATGTCGAGGGTGCCGTCGGTCGAACCGCCATCGGCCAGGATGGCCTCGCGCACCAACCCGTCGACAGCACCCGGGATCAGGGCGTTCAGAGTCGGGACCAATGTCGTTCCCGCATTAAAACTGGGGATAACTATGGAAATCATGGCGGGACTATAGCGTTTAGTCTGCGAGCGGCAATCGGGTTCCGCGTCGCTGGCTCTTGTGATCGATGTATCAATGTTCTTGCTTTGTTCTATGGCAAGACCTATATAGGAGCCATGAGCGTGGACCTTAGAAAGCCAGAAAAGCACGAGAGCTTCCCCCTGGAAGCGGGCGGCGTTCCTGCGGAGCGGCGGCGCGGCCGCGGTGCGCTGACCAACCGGTCGGGGCGGTTCGAGCCGATCGCCTACCAGCCGGTGGACGACGGCTGGGGTTCCGTGGGGGATCTCGATGCGCTCTCCACCCAGGTGCAGGAGATCCGGGCGAAGGCAATCATTACCCGGAACGAATCCCCGGATATCGGCTTCGACAGGTCCATCAATCCCTATCGCGGCTGCGAGCATGGTTGCGTCTATTGCTTCGCGCGGCCGACCCACGCCTTCATGGGGCTGTCGCCGGGGCTTGATTTCGAGACGCGCCTTTTCGCCAAGGTCAACGCTGCCGAGCAGCTGAAACGCGAGCTGGCGCATCCGAAATACAAGCCGGCCACCATCGCCATCGGCACGAACACCGATCCCTACCAGCCCATCGACAGGCAATACGGTCTGATGCGGGATATCCTTCAGGTGCTGGACGAGGCCAACCATCCGGTTGCGATCGTCACCAAGTCGTCCCTGGTCCTGCGGGATATCGACATCCTTTCGTCCATGGCGAAGCGCGGTCTGGCCAAGGTGGCGCTGTCGGTCACCACGCTTGACCGGAAGCTGTCGCGGGCCATGGAGCCGCGGGCCGCGGCGCCGGAAAAGCGGCTGGAGACCGTAGCCGCGCTGACCGAGGCCGGGATCCCGACATCGGTCATGGTGGCACCCATCATGCCGGGCCTGACGGATATGGAGATGGAGCGGATTCTGGAACGGGCTTCGGTCGCCGGAGCGAAGGAGGCTGGCTATGTGCTGCTTCGTCTGCCGTTGGAGATCGCCGATCTGTTCACCGAATGGCTTGAGGCGAACTGCCCCGATCGGGCGGCCAAGGTACTGTCGCTGATGCGTCAATCGAGGGGCGGCAAGCTCTACGATGCCAAGTGGGGCGAGCGCATGGTGGGCGACGGCCCTTATGCCTGGATGATCGGCCGGCGCTTCGAGATGGCCGTGCAGAGGCTCGGCCTGAACAAGGACAAGACCCGTTTGCGGACCGATCTCTTCGAAGCGCCCGTGCTGCCGGGACAGCAGATGCGTCTGTTCTGACCGGGCGCGCCCGGACGCGTTAGGGCCGACGCTTTTCCACATTCCGCATCCGCCCCTGCCCGGAGGGGGATTGCATGAGAGCCGATGGGGCGCAAAAGTCGCCTTCATGGATGCGCTCTTCGAATCGGCCTTTCTTCCCGACAAACCCAGCTACGTGCTGGAAGCCGATCTCATGGACCAGCATAAGGGGCCGGTCGCCGGCCTCGACGAGGCGGGCCGCGGCCCCTGGGCGGGGCCCGTGGTGGCCGCATCGGTCATCCTGAATCCGGACCGCATCCCGGAGGGGCTGAACGATTCGAAGAAGCTCACCGAAAAAGAGCGCGAGGACCGGTTCGAGGAGATCATGGCGAGCGCCATCGTCGGCATCGCCATCGGCCATGTGAAACGGATCGACCGGGACAATATCCTGCAGGCCAGCCTGTGGGCCATGCGCCGCGCCTTCCGCGAGATGGAGGCACCCGCGGTCGCGGCACTCATCGACGGCAACATCAAGCCGAAGCGTTTCCCCTGCCCTGCCCGGCCCGTGGTCGGCGGCGACGGCCTCTCGGTGTCCATCGCGGCAGCCTCGATCGTCGCCAAGGTCACCCGCGACCGCATGATGGTGAAGCTCGCCAAGCGCTACCGGAAATACGGCTGGGAGCGGAACAAGGGCTACGGCACCCGTGAGCACGCGGAAGCCATCCAGAAGCACGGCGTCTGCCTGCATCACCGACGCTCCTTCAGCCCCATCGGGAAGGCCCTCGGTCTCGTCGAGGAACTCGAGCTGCAGCTCGGTTAACAGCGTCTTTACCAACTTTCCTCAAGTTTGACCTTTCGCGCCGGCTGATTTGCCGGGGCGGCTCCGACTGTTTGGTTTCAGCGTCTTCGGAGGCGGTCAATGCTTAAGGAAGAGGCGGGGGCGACGCTCCCGGTCGATAGCATCATTCTCGGCGATTGCGTGGCAGAGCTGGCAGAGCTTCCAGATCGCTCCGTCGATCTGGTCTTCGCCGACCCGCCCTACAATCTGCAGCTCCAGAAGGATCTGCTCCGTCCGAACAATTCAAAGGTCGACGGCGTCGATGACGACTGGGACAAGTTCTCCAGCTTCGAGAACTACGACCAGTTCACCAATGACTGGCTGGCCCAGTGCCGGCGGGTTCTGAAGGATGACGGATCCCTTTGGGTGATCGGCAGCTATCACAACATCTTCCGCCTCGGCACCCAGCTGCAGGATATGGGCTTCTGGATCCTCAACGACGTGATCTGGCGCAAGACCAATCCCATGCCGAACTTCCGGGGGCGCCGCTTCACCAACGCCCACGAGACGCTCATCTGGGCCGCGAAGAGCCAGAAGAGCCGCTACCGCTTCAATTACGAAGCGATGAAGGCGCTGAACGACGATCTCCAGATGCGTTCCGATTGGCTGATGCCGATCTGCTCCGGTCCCGAACGGCTGAAGATGGAGACCGGCAAGAAGGCCCACCCAACCCAGAAGCCCGAGGCCCTGATGGGCCGGGTTATCCTCGCCTCCTCCAACGAAGGCGATGTCGTGCTCGACCCGTTCTCCGGCAGCGGCACCACGGCTGCGGCCGCCAAGAAGCTGGGGCGCCACTATATCGGCATCGAGCGCGATCCCGATTATGCGCGCATCGCCCGCAAGCGTCTGGCGGAGATCGAGCCTCTGGGCGACGACGCCATGAAGGTCATGCAGGGCAAGCGCCAGGAGCAGCGCATCCCGTTCGGCTCACTGGTCGAGCTCGGGCTGATCTCGCCCGGCACGGTTCTCTACGACCACCGGGCCCGCCACGAGGCCCGCGTACGCGCCGACGGCAGCATCGCCGTGAAGGGCGCGCAGGGCTCCATTCATAAGATGGGCGCCCAGGTCCAGGGGTCATCGGCCTGCAATGGCTGGACCTTCTGGCACGTCGAAAAGGAAGGGACGCTTACCCCGATCGATAGCCTGCGCGATGTCGCGCGGCGCCAGTTGGAGGCAACCTCATGAAGTTGTTCCGATCCCGCCGGACCAAGGACATCGAGAAGAAGTTCTGGATTCCGCCTGTGGCGGCTCTGCCGGAGCCGTCCGCCGCGCGCAAGGCGGCGGAGGCGCCCGTCAAGTCGTCGCGCCCCTACCGCCTGCCAGACAGCGTGACGGCCAAGCCGAAGCCGGTCGTTGCGGCGGAGTAAGAGATTCCCGCAGCTCTATTCGCCGAGCCCATGCCGGAGGACTTTCCGCATGAGGCTCGGCAAGGCGGCATCCGCAAGGTCGCGCCGCGCCACCCAACGGCAGCGGCCGGGATCCGCCGCCACCGACAGGGCGGCCCCCTCGGCCACCTCGGCGGCATAAATTTCAAGCTTCAAATGAAAATGGGTGAAGGTGTGCTCCACGAGCCCGACCTTCTTCCGCCAGTCCGCCTCCAGCGGCGCGAAATCCAGGGGCGCCGACGCCTGCTGCCCCTCCCACGGCGTCGAGGGCACCTCCAGCATGCCGCCCAGCAATCCCTTCGGCGGGCGCTCGCGCAGCAGTACCGCACCGTCTTGGCGAACGCTCACGAAGGCGGTGCCGAGGCGCGTCGGGCGCTCCGCCTTCGCAGCCTTGTAAGGCAACACCTCCGCCAGACCCTCCGCATAGCCGGCGCAATCGGCGCGGATCGGGCACAGCCCGCAGGCCGGACGTTTGGGCGTGCAGATCTGAGCGCCGAGATCCATCAGACATTGGGCGAAATCGCCGGGGCGATCCTTCGGCGTCAGGCTCGCGGCCAGCGCTTTGATTTCGGGCTTCGCTTCCGGCAACGGCGTCTTAAGCGCGAAGAGCCGCGTCATCACCCTCTCGATGTTGCCGTCGACCGGCGCGGCCGGTTCGTTGAATGCGATCGCGGCGATGGCGGCGGCGGTATAGTCGCCGATGCCAGGTAGTTGCTTCAGCCCCGCCTCGGTGGCCGGAAAGCGTCCGCCATGCTCCTCGGCGACGGCGACGGCACAGGCGTGCAGATTGCGGGCGCGGGCGTAATAGCCGAGGCCGGCCCATTCGGCGAGGACATCACCCAATGGCGCGGCCGCCAGATCCTCCACCCGCGGCCAACGGCGCAGGAACCGGCCATAGCGGGGCAGCACGGCCTTCACGGTCGTCTGTTGGAGCATGACCTCGCTGAGCCAGACCTTATAGGGATCGGGCGTCTCGTCAGCACCGGGCGGAATGCGCCAGGGCAGCGACCGCCCCTCCCGGCCGTACCAGGCAAGCAGCTTTTCGGCGATGGCGGGCCCGGCGGAGGCCGCCGCCTCCACATCCTGAATTGCGGCCAATGGGAAAACTCCTTCGGCGCTCGCGGCGCCTTCGTCATCTCGGGCTCGATGGTGTAGTGTCACCGCCAGTGAAGGCAAGGCGCCGCGTCGGACGATCCCCAGATGCGGCGAAACCGATGCGAGCCATTCTGGATCCGAACATGGCCGGCGAAACAGCAGAACGATCGTCAGCCGCTTCATCGGGCGGTCGCTATGCGGCCGATCCGAAGCGGCGCGCCCAAGGGCTGAAGCCATTGGGAGGCCTCGCCGCACGCGCTCTCGAACCGGCGGCGCGCGCCCGCGGCTTCACCACCATGGCGCTGCTGGAGCAATGGGCCAGCATCGTGGGCGCGGGCACGGCGAAATATACCGCCCCCGACCGGCTGATCTGGCCGCGCCAGCCTCGCGAAACCGCCGAGGACGAAGAGCAGCCGGCCCGCAAGCGCCCGGAAGGCGCAACGCTGGTGCTGCGGGTAGACGGGCCGCGCTCGATCGAAGTGCAGTACAAGGCGCGGCAGATCATGGAGCGGGTGAACAGCTTCTTCGGCTACCGCGCCGTGGTGGAGATGCGGATCAAGCAGGCCCCGGTGGGCAAGCTTACGCGCCCGCAGCGGCACGACCCGCTGCCGCCGGATCCGACCGTGTTGCCGGAGGATGCCGAGATCGAATACGAGCTCTTGCGCGATGCGCTGGTGCGGCTCGGCACGGCGGCCAAACGCTCACAAAATCGTAAGGTTTGAGGGCTGGCTTTCGCCGCGCTCTTGCCTTAACCAAAAGGCCTAATAACAGCTCGAACTGCGGAGTAAGGACGTGGCGGAAACACCCAATTCCCACAGCACCCGAAGCAAAGGCCTAGTGATCGCGGCTGCGGTTGCGGTCGTGGCGGTCGTGATCGCAGCCGGCGTCTACTTCGTCGGCATGGGCGATCAGACCCAGACCCAGGCCGCGAGCCGGGCAGACGCGGACGTCCCGATGTCGGAGCTGATGGAAGCCGGGCCGCTGGAGGATGTGGTGATCGGCGATCCGGATGCGCCCGTGACCATTATCGAATACGCCTCGATGACCTGTCCCCATTGCGCGCATTTCCACACCGAGACCTTCCCGAAGGTGAAAGAGAAATACATCGACACGGGCAAGGCGAAGTTCATCTTCCGCGAGTTCCCGCTCGATATCCTGGCCGCCCGGGCATCCATGCTGGCGCGCTGCGCCGGACCTGAGAAGCGCATGGCGCTGACCTCGGCCCTGTTCGAGAGCCAGCAGAGCTGGGCGCTCCCGGACGAGTCCGAAGCCATGGACAAGCTGCTCGGCATTGCGCGCCAGGCAGGCTTCTCCAAGGAGAGCTTCGACGAGTGCATGGCCGACGAGGAGCTCTACCAGAACATCGTCAAGATGCGCGCGCGGGCCTCCTCCGAGTTCGGCGTGAACTCCACGCCCAGCTTCTTCATCGACGGCAAGAAGCTCGGACGCGACCACGAGCTTGAGGATTTCGACGCCATCCTGGAAGAAGACCATGCCGGGGCCGGCGACAAGACGGAGCCCGCGCCTGCGGACTAACCATGCAATGGCTGCCGGCGTCCCGGATCATCTGAGGCGGATCGCCTGCCTGCTCGTCCTGAATGTCACCTTGGGCTTGACGCTCGCCGGATGCGGCGGCGCAGGCCCGGAGGGCGCCCAGGTGAGCGAGGCCGCTGACGACGTGACGAAGCCCGGCCCTCTCGGCGACCGGTCTTTGGGTCGGGCGAACGCGCCGGTGACTGTGGTCGAGTACGCCTCCCTCACCTGTCCCCATTGCCGGGCGTTCCACGAGAACGTCTTTCCCAAGCTGAAACGCAACTACATCGATACGGGGAAGGTCCGCTACGTGGTGCGGGAGTTTCCCATCGGCCGCTCGGCGGGCAACGCCGCGATTATCAATCGCTGCGCACCTGCGGATAAGTATTTCCAGCTCTACGGGCTGTTTCTCGACAATCAGCGGGAATGGGTCAGCCAGGAGGTGCGGCTCGACGCCATCTATGGGGTGGCGAAGCGCATTGGTATGACGCGCGCTCAGTTTGACAACTGCCTTGCGAATCAATCCATCATTGACGCGTTAGACGAGCAGAAGCAGCGGGGACGGCGCCTGGGGGTAAAAGGCACGCCGACCTTCTTCGTCAACGGCCAGAAGGCCCAGGGTACTGTCACCTATGAAGAGATCAAACGGATGATCGAATCGCGGGGACAAACGGGCGGCGCGGCTTGACGCTGCGCGGCAGGGATGGCCTAAGCGCTGGTTTGCATAGCAGCTGAAGGGTCGAGCAGCTTGAAGATCAACCGCCTCCGCCTTCTGGGATTCAAATCCTTCGTCGAGCCCACCGAACTCGTGATCGAGCGCGGGCTGACGGGCGTGGTGGGTCCGAATGGGTGCGGCAAGTCCAACCTGCTGGAGGCCCTCCGCTGGGCCATGGGCGAGACCTCCTACAAGAGCATGCGCGGCTCGGCCATGGAGGATGTGATCTTCGCCGGCTCCCAGAGCCGCCCGCAGCGCAATTCCGCCGAAGTCACCCTTTTCATCGACAATTCGAACCGCACGGCGCCCGCCGAGTTCAACGATGCGGACGATCTGGAAGTGACGCGCCGTATCGAGCGCGACGCCGGGTCGGCCTACCGGGTCAACGGCCGGGACGTGCGGGCCCGCGACGTGCGGCTGCTGTTCGAAGACGCCTCGACCGGCGCCCGCTCGCCAGCCTGGTGGGTCAGGGACGGGTCGGCGAGATCGTTAGCGCGCAACCCCAGGAGCGGCGGCGCGTCCTGGAGGACGCCGCCGGCATCGCCGGGCTGCATAGCCGCCGCCACGAGGCCGAACTCCGGCTTAAGGCCACGGAAGCCAATCTGGAACGGCTCGGCGACCTGATCGGCCAGCTCACGACCCAGCTCAATGCGCTGAAGCGCCAAGCCCGCCAGGCGAAACGGTACCGGGAGGTTTCCGACCAGCTCCGGGAGCGCGAGGCGCTGCATCATCACCTGATGTGGGCCAATGCGTGCACGGCCGTCGAGAAGGAAGAAGAAGATCTCCAGAAGGCGCTGACGACCGTTGGCGAAGAGACCCGCATCGAAACCGATGCCCTGCGCGATCAGCATCTGGCGGCGGAGAAGCTGCAGCCTCTGCGGGACGAGGAAGCCAACAAGGCCGCGGCCCTGCACCGGCTTTCGGTGGAGCGGGAGGCGCTCGACCGGGAGGAGCAGCGGGCGCAATCCCGTCAGGCCGAGCTTGAGACCCGCCTGGCTCAGATGACGAGCGACCTTGCCCGCGAGCAGGAGCAGATCTCCGAAGCAGAGGAGATGCTGCGCGGCTTGGCCGAAGAAGAGCGCAAGCTGCAGGAGGCGAGCGCCGACGAGACCGAGGCGCCGAAGCTCGAAGCCGCCGCAGCGGAAGCCGCGGGCGCTCTGTCCAAGGCCGAAGCCGCGCTGAGCGAGGCCACGGAGCAATTCGCCCAGGCGCGCGCCGAGCAGCGCCGTCTCGAAAGCGAGAAGGCCGAGCTGGAGGGGCGTATCTCCCGGCTCGAGGCTCAGGCCAGCGAGATCGGCCAAACCCTTGCCGCCGAAGAGGCGAAGGCGGGGGAGAACAACGACCTCCAGACCCTGGAGGCGACCGCCAAGGATTTGCGGGAGGCCGTGGAGCGGCTCGAGGAGGAACTCTCCAAAGCCGAGGAGACGGAAGAGGTGGCGCGCTCCAAGGAGAGCGACCGCCGGTCCGACGCCGCGGCGGCGCGGCTCCGCCGCCAGGAGCTGGAAACCGAACTCGCCACCCTTACCAAGCTCCTGAAGCCCGCTCAGGACGAAGAATTCGAGCCTCTGATCTCCAACGTCTCTGTGGCGGAGGGCTATGAGCAGGCGTTGGGCACGGCGCTCGGCGACGATCTCGATGCCGCGAGCGACGAGACTGCCCCGGCCTTCTGGCGCAAGCTTTCGGCGCAGGATTCCGACCCCGCCCTGCCGTCCGGCGCCGAGCCGCTCGGCCGATTCGTCACCGGCGCCGACCTCCTTTCGCGCCGTCTGGCCCAGATCGGCGTCGTGGACTCGGAGACGGGAGACAGGCTGCAGGCCGAGCTGAAGCCGGGTCAGCGCCTCGTCACCAAGGACGGCGATCTGTGGCGCTGGGATGGCTACCGCATCCGGGCGGGTGCGGCGACCGCCGCGGCGGCACGGCTACAGGAGCGCAACCGGCTGGAAAGCCTGCGCGGGGAAGCGGAGAAGGCGGATGCCACGCTCACCGACGCGCAACAGGCGCTGGAGAGCAGCACCGCGTCGCTCCGGGAGGCCGGCGAGCACACGAAAAGTCTTCGCCAGAAGGTGAAGGAGACCCAGAACGAGCTCGCTTCGACCCGCGATAGGATCGCCCAGACCGAGCGGGCCATGCAGGAGCGGAGCCGTGAGCTCGGCCGGCTGGCGGAAGCGCGGACCCGCACCGAGGAGTCCCTCGCGGAAGCCAGAGGACGGCTTTCCGAGCTGAGCGAGACGTCGGATATTTCCGACAAGCTGGCGAGCCTCGAGCAGGCCCAGCAGGACGCGCAGCAAGAGGCTTCCACGGCACGCTCCGCCCATTCGGACGCCAAGGCCGAGCTTGAAAGCTACGCGCGCAGCATTCGCATCCGCCAGGAGCGGATCGAGGCGATCGCCGCGGAGAACGATCTCTGGCAGAAGCGGATCGCCAAGGCGCGGACCCAGATCGAGACGTTGCAGTCGCGCGAGCAAGAGATCCGGGCCGATCTGGAAGGCATCTCCAATCTCCCGCAGGAGATCGAAGCGCGCCGGCGCACCTTGCTGGATTCCATCGCCGAGGCCGAGAAGGAGCGCTCCGCCGCGGCCGACGCCCTCGCGGAAGCCGACACGGCGCGGCGCGAGCACGACAAGGCTTTGCGCGAGGTCCAGGAGCGGCTTTCCGCCGCCCGCGAATCGAAGGCGCGCAGCGAAGCCCGGCTGGAAGCCGCCCGCGGGAAGCGGAGCGATATCGCCCATCAGATCCGCGAAGCCTTCGATTGCGCCCCGGAGGGCTGCTTGAAGATCGCGGGGCTGGAGCCGAAGGCGACCATGCCGGACATCTCTCAGGTCGAGGCGGAGCTGCACAAGCTGCGCGGCGACCGGGAACGTCTCGGCGCGGTCAATCTGCGGGCCGAGGAAGAAGAGACCGAGATCGCCGCTCAGCTCGAGGAGATCGAGACCGAGAAGGCCGACGTGGAAGAGGCGATCGCGAGCCTCCGTCAGGGCATCTCGAACCTCAACCGGGAGGGCCGGAAGCGGCTTCTGGAGGCCTTCGACACGGTGGACGGCCACTTCAAGCGGCTCTTCGGCGTGTTGTTCGGGGGCGGCTCTGCGGAACTTCAGCTGGTGGAATCCGACGACCCGCTTCAGGCGGGGCTTGAGATCCTGGCCTGTCCGCCGGGCAAGAAGCCCCAGGTTCTGACGCTCCTGTCGGGCGGCGAGAAGGCGTTGACGGCTCTCGCCCTGGTGTTCGCGGTGTTCCTGACCAACCCGTCCCCCATCTGCGTGCTGGACGAGGTGGATGCGCCGCTGGACGACGCCAACGTAGAGCGGTTTTGCCGCATGATGGAGGAGATGGTGGAGACCACCGACACCCGCTTCCTCATCATCACCCACCACCCGCTGACCATGGCTCGGATGAACCGCCTCTTCGGCGTTACCATGGCCGAGCGCGGGGTCAGCCAGCTCGTCTCCGTCAATCTGGAGACGGCCGAACAGCTTCGGGATGCGGTCTAGCCGGCTTACGCCTTTCGGCCAGCGAGACGCTTCCGGAGAATCCCCAGTTTTTCGGGCTCTTAAGGCTTTTCACCAGCGACAAAAGAGTCGGCTGGCCAAATCTTGACAGGGCCGAAAGGTTCACTAAGGTGCGCGCGGGCTGAGGACCCGCCGGTCTGCCGGCCGTTCCCCTTGAAGAAAGCAAGTGCCATGGCCGGACCTAAGGGCCCGGGACGCGACAAAGCCGACCAGGATACCGACGCGATCCGCCGGCGCTTGGACGATCTTGAGGGGAAGCTCGGAGAAATCCGCGCGCGTCACGACCCGAAAGCGGAGGAGGATCGCTCCGAACGCGGACGGGCCATGGGGAACGCGATGCGGCTCGCCACCGAACTGGTGGCAGGCGTGATCGTCGGCGGGTTCATCGGCTGGGGTCTGGACCAATGGTTCGGAACGGGCCCAATCATGATGGTGGTGTTCCTCGTTCTGGGGTCCGCCGCTGGAATTTTAAATGTGATCCGAAGCGCGAAAGCGATGCAGGTGAAGGGCCCATTGCCCGGAAAAGACCTGCCGCCGGACAGCTTCGAAGAGGACGAGTAGAGACGGGTGTTCGAAGCATACGCAGCAGAAGCGGCCGGGGCGGCCCACGGGGCCCATGGCGAAGGTGGCGGTCTTCCGGACCCCATGCACCAGTTCGAGATCAAGCGTCTCGTCGATTTGGACGTTTTCGGCCTCGACGCTTCGTTCACGAATTCGGGCCTGTTCATGGTGATCGCCGTCGTGCTGATCACCGCGTTCATGCTGTGGGCCATGCGGCGCCAGCAGATGGTGCCCTCCCGCAGCCAGTCGGTCGCCGAGCTCTCCTACGAGTTCGTCGCGAACATGCTGCGTGACAACACCGGCCAGGCCGGGATGCCCTATTTCCCGTTCATCTTCACCCTGTTCATGTTCGTCCTGGCGCTGAACATGCTCGGCATGGTGCCCTACTCCTTCACGGTGACGAGCCACATCATCGTCACCTTCGCGCTCGCTGCGTTCATCATCCTCGGAATCACCGTTCTCGGCTTCATCAAGCACGGCGTCGGTTTCCTTCGGCTTTTCGTGCCCAAGGGCGTGCCCATGGTTCTGGTGCCGCTGATCGTCGTGATCGAGGTGATCTCCTATCTGACCCGCCCGCTGAGCCTCTCCGTTCGTCTGTTCGCCAACATGATGGCCGGCCACACCATGCTGAAGGTGTTCGGCGCCTTCGTCGTGGCGCTCGGATTTCTGGGTGGATGGGCGCCGCTCGCCTTCATGGTGGGCTTCACCGCCTTGGAAGTTTTGGTCGCGTTCCTGCAGGCTTACGTGTTCGCGATCCTCACCTGTATCTATCTCAATGACGCGCTTCATCTGCATTGAGACGGAGCATCATCACTCATCGTTAGTCACAGTCCCAATGGGAGGAATGAATGGAACCCGAAGCAGCTAAGTTTATCGGCGCAGGCCTCGCCTCGATCGCCCTCGTCGGTGCCGGTCTCGGTATCGGTACGATTTTCGGCAACTACCTTTCCGGCGCTCTGCGCAATCCGTCTGCAGCCGCGGGCCAGTTCCCGAACCTGCTTCTCGGCTTTGCTCTCGCCGAGGCGACCGGCCTGTTCGGCCTGGTCGTGGCGCTGATCATCCTCTTCGTCTTTTAATCAGCCAATAGCTGGTAAGCGAACAGGACCATGCCGCAGCTAGTTCCAGGTGATTGGGTACCGCAGCTCATTTGGCTCGCGATCACCTTCGCTATCCTCTACGTGCTGATGGCGAAGGTGGCGCTGCCGAAGGTCGGTGGCGTGCTGGATGCCCGGCGGAACAAGATCCAGTCGGATCTTCAAACCGCCGAAGAGCTTCGCAGAGCGACGGCGGAGGCTATCGCTTCCTACGAGCAGGCTCTGGCGGAGGCCAAGCAGAAGGCCCATGCCATCGCCCAGGAGGCGCGGGACAAGCTCAATGAAGAGCTCTCGGCGGAACGCGAGAAGCTCGAGAAGGAGCTTGACCAGAAGGCCAAGGACGCCGAAGCCCGGATCTCCGAGGCGAAGACGTCCGCGCTGAAGGAAGTCGACGGTATCGCCACGGAAGTTGCTGGGGATCTCGTCGAGAAGCTGATCGGCGTGGCCCCTGCGAAGGGCGAGACCGAAAAGGCCGTCACAGCGGCCCGGCAGGACTAAGGAGCGATTCCCATGGAACTCTTCACACCGGAATTCTGGGTCGCCGTCTCCTTCTTCCTGTTCATGGGGCTGGTCGTCTACTTCAAGACCTTCCACAAGCTCGGCCAGGCGCTGGACAAGCGTGCGGCCGAGATTGCGGCGGAGCTGGAAGAGGCGAAGCTTCTGCGCGAGGAAGCCGAGGAGGTTCTGGCGGACTACAAGCGGAAGCAGAAGGAAGCTCAGCAGGAGGCCGACGACATCGTCGATCTGGCCAAGCGCGAGGCGAAATCCTATGCGGACGAGACCAGCCGCAGCATGCAGGAGCAGTTCGAGCGCCGCACGCGCCTGGCGGAAGAGAAGATCGCCCGGGCCGAAGAGCAAGCTATCGCCGATGTGCGCAACTCCGCGGTGGATGCCGCGGTCGGCGCCGCCCGGCATCTGATCTCCGAGAAGCTCACGCCCGCGACGGCCGACAAGCTGCTCAACGAAAGCATCGATTCGCTGAAGTCGAAGCTGAATTAACGAGCGGCTTCGCTGCTGGAGTTTGAAGGGGCGCCAATCCGAAAGGGCCGGCGCCCCTTCTTTTTGGCGAATCGCGAACGGCGGCGATGGATGCGCGCGCGCCGCAAAGGCGATGCGCCTATGGGTCTGACTGCCGGTGCTAGGTCTGCTTCAGGCCGACATAGATTTTATAGTCTTGCGGCCGCGTCCCCATGGTCACCGGAAAGGAGACCTCCTGCACCGTGGAGAAGTATCCCACGGGATTGCCGGACGGGACGCTTGCCGAAACCCGTATCGCATTGGATTGGATGATGCGCTGGCTGGCGTCGGCCACCCGGATACTAATGGGCAGACTGACCGTGCCGGCACTCCCCTTGGGGCCGAGGAGAACGCGGCCCGCGATACCGTACCGCACGGTCATGCGATTGCCGTAGACGCGGCATTCCCGGGACAGCTGGGTCAGCTCACCCCGGTGGCGGATCGCCATCGCCTCGCCGGTATGGCCCGGCTGATAGACGGTCACCAGACGGTCCTGAGGCCAGGAAACGACTTCCGGACAATTTGCGGCCTCGCCCGAAGGGAGGGTGGCCAATCCCGGGTTGCTCGAGGGAACGGCCGCCGCAGCCGAAGTCTGGCTTGGTGCCGCTGGCGCGACCGGGGCCAAGGGCGGCGCGGGCATACCGGATTGCGGCGCGGCCTGGGATCCCGTGACGTTCTGGGGAAGCGTGCTGGGCGGGAGCGGCGGGGCGTCGGCCGAATCGTTTCGGTTGAACGGGTTCGAAAGATTGCCGACCGCGCAGCCCGACAGGGCGACCGGGATCGCCACGATCAGGGCCGTGTAGGCAAGGCTACGCCACTTCAATCCACTCGAACGCGTCAACTTAACCCCGTGCTCGGCTTGACAGGCTGGGCCTGCACACCTGAAATTCCGCGGATCGAGAAAGAGGCCGGTCGAGCGGCAATCATCCGCAGGCTGTTAAGATGCGCAAAATTAACGGTCCGCAGCCTCGGCCACAAGGGTCCAGAGCCCCTAACCTGCGACACGGCAACACGAATCATCGAAAGCCCATGGTGCTGAAACCGGAGCTGAACCCCACACGCCTTGAGCGCGACAGCGAGCCCGTGCCCCTTACGATCTATCTGGCGGCGCCGCGCGGCTTCTGTGCCGGCGTGGACCGGGCCATCCAGATCGTCGAGCTCGCCTTGGCGAAATACGGCGCGCGGTCTATGTGCGTCATGAGATCGTGCATAATCGCTACGTGGTCGAGAATCTCCGGGCCAAGGGAGCCATCTTCGTCGAAGAATTGGACGAAATCCCGGATACGGACGCACCAATCGTGTTCTCCGCCCATGGCGTGCCGAAATCGGTGCCTGAGGAGCTTCGCGCCGCAATATGTTCCACCTCGACGCCACCTGCCCGCTGGTGACCAAAGTGCATATGGAGGCGCAGCGCCAGTTCCTGGCCGGGAACGAGGTGCTCCTGATCGGCCATGAAGGGCACCCGGAAGTGGTCGGCACCATGGGGCAGCTCCCAGAGGATGCGGTGACCCTCATCGAGACGCTGGAAGACGTGGAGCAATTCACGCCCCGCGACCCGGAGATGCTTGCCTGCACGACCCAGACGACCCTCTCCGTTGACGACACGCGGGAGATCCTCGAAGCACTGAAGGCGCGTTTCCCGAAGCTGAAGGTGCCGACCAAGGACGATATCTGCTACGCCACGACGAACCGGCAGGAGGCGGTGAAATCCATCGCCCCGAAATGCGACAGGATGATCGTGGTCGGCTCGCCCAACAGCTCGAACTCCCAGCGGCTCGTCGAGGTCGCGCTTCGCGCGGGCTGTCCGCAGGCGGTGCTGCTCCAGGGCGCGCAGGAGATCGATTGGGACATGTTCGACGGGATCGGCAGTCTGGGTGTCACCGCCGGAGCGTCGGCGCCCGAGATCCTGGTGGACGAGATCATCGACGCCTTCCGGGCGCGCTTTAGCGCCGAGGTGGAGACCGTCACCACGGCTCAGGAAAGCATCTCCTTCAAACTGCCGCGCCCCTTGCGCGAACACGCGGCGACCTAGGGATGGCCGTCTACACGGATGTCTCCGACGCGGAGCTGCAGTCTTTCCTGGAAAGCTACGGAATGGGCCGGCTCATCTCCTTCAAGGGCATCGCCGAGGGGGTGGAAAACAGCAACTTCCTGCTCGAGACCGAGAAGGGCCGCTTCATCCTCACCCTCTACGAGAAGCGGGTGTCGGAGGCGGACCTGCCCTATTTCCTCGGCCTCATGGAGCATCTCGCCGACGAGGGGCTGCCCTGCCCCCTGCCCGTGCACGATCTGAAGGGTCGGGCCTGCGGGAACTGGCAGGCCGGCCCGCGGCGCTTATCACCTTCCTGGAAGGGGTCTCGGCGCGGCGGCCCAGCACTGCACAATGCGCGGCGCTGGGCACGGTGCTCGGTCAGCTCCACAAGGCGGGCGCCGGCTTCGAGATGGCGCGGGAGAACAGCCTGGGACCGGACGGCTGGAGACAGCTCTTCGAGGCGGTGCAGGCCGATGCAGACAGCATCAGTCCCGGTCTTAGCGAGGAGATCGGAAGCGAACTCACCGCCATTTCCGGCAAATGGCCCGAAGGGCTGCCGGCCGGCGTGATCCACGCCGATCTCTTTCCCGACAACGTGCTGTTCCTCGGCGAGACCGTATCGGGGCTCATCGACTTCTATTTCGCCTGCAACGACCGGCTGGCCTACGACGTCGCGATCTGCCTCAACGCGTGGTGCTTCGAGCCCGACGGGAGCTTCAACGTGACCAAGTCGCGGGCGCTGCTCGAGTCCTATCAGGCGGTGCGGCCGCTGAACGGGGCCGAGCGCGAGGCCCTGCCCACCTTGGCGCGGGGAGCGGCTTTGCGCTTCCTCCTGACGCGCACCTATGACTGGCTGAACCGGGATGCGAGCGCGCTGGTGCAGCCGAAGAAGCCGGACGAGTATCTGCGGAGCTGCGCTTTCACCGGCAGGTCCGCTCGGCCTCCGATTATGGATTGGACGGGGACTGATGGGGGAAGAAGGCAAGACGGCCGGGGTGGTCATCCATACGGATGGGGCGTGCTCGGGCAATCCGGGCCCCGGCGGATGGGGGGCGATCCTGGAATCGGGCGCTCACCGGAAAGAGATCAACGGCGGCGAGGCGTTGACGACGAACAACCGGATGGAGCTGATGGCGGCCATCCGGGCGCTGGAGGCCCTGAAGAAGCCGTCCGTGGTCGATCTGTACACGGATTCCAACTATCTGCGCGGCGGGATCACCGGCTGGATTCATGGCTGGAAAAAGAACGGATGGAAGACGTCGGCGAAGAAGCCTGTCAAGAATGTCGAGCTCTGGCAGGCGCTCGACGAAGCGGCCAAGCGCCACGAGGTCCGCTGGCACTGGGTCAAGGGCCACGCGGGCCACGATGACAACGAGCGCGCCGACGAGCTGGCGCGGGAGGGCATGGCGCCCTACCTCGCGCGTTGATCGTCTTTCGGACTACATGCCTTCGAGTAGCTTCTCAGCCGTGCTTTCCACGTGCTCGCTCGGATTGCCCTCAACATTGAGCACCTTCACCACGCCATCCTCGACGAGCATGGCATAGCGCTTGGAGCGCGTTCCGAGGCCGGCGCCGCTGGCGTCGAAATCCATACCGATGGCCTTGGTGAAGGACGCATCGGAGTCGGCGAGCAAGGTGACCTTGCCGCGGGCGCCCGCCACGTCTGACCAGGCATCCATCACGAAGGGGTCGTTCACGGAGACGCAGGCGACGGTGTCAGCGCCCTTCGCCTTCATGGCTTCGGCGTTTTCGATGAAACCCGGCAGATGCTGGAGATGGCAGGTGGGGGTGAAAGCGCCCGGCACAGCGAAGAGAACCACTTTCTTGCCGCCGAAAATCTCGGACGACGATTTTTTCTCCGGTCCCTGAGTCCCGATCATCATGAAGGTTGCGTCGGGCAGGCGATCTCCTACGGCGATGGTCATTGGGGCCTCTATCTCGTTCTCTGCTGATGGTGGGGAATTGTTCGCGCCCACCTTACTGCCTCGACGAACGATGACAAGCGGCAGGCTGTTCCCGTGCGCGCGCCTTCGGCCGCTGATTATTCGAGGGTGCGTTTCGCCTCGCGAGCGCCCCGGTCACTGACCATGGTGAAGGTCAACACCTCTCCCTTGAGGTCGTTCACCTCATCCTTGTCGCGGAAGGTGACCACGTAGCGCTTCGTGCCGTCCTTCCCCTCTCCTTCGGCCATGGCCGGCGGGATGTAATCCTCGCCCGCGTCGAGAAACAGGTCCGTGCGCTCCGCGCCGTCGGGATAGCGGATATCGATGACGAGCTCGGGCTCCAGCTTGTCGAAGCGCTTCTCGATGTTAGCGATGTCCGGCAGATCCCCCTTCTTCACCGGCTTCGGCACCCAGGCGAGGTAGCGGTCGATCAGGAGGGAGTCGGCGGCGCTGGGCTTCGGCTCGACAGGGATCCGCAAGGAGAGATCGGCATGATTCGGGATGCAGATATCCTTGCAGAGGCCGAAATCCATGGAGAGCTTGAGTTTGACCGGCTCGTCCGGTCGCTCCGGCGTGACCTTTACCGGGAACACCACCTCATCCTTGTAGCCGTAAGCCTGACCACCCGCGTCAGGCAAAATCTTTGGGGCCGGATAGAGGATCTCGGCCGACTTCAGATTCTCCGAACCCGACCAATCGAAATAGGGCGGCACGCCGGTATCGCCGGGGCTCTTCCAGTAGGTCTTCCAGCCCGGGGCCATCCTTACCTCGACGCCGGCCCAGCTGCCTTTCCCGCCCGGTAGCTCCCCGCCGGTGATCAGACGAACCTTGGAATCGGCTGCCTCCACCCAGGGCGAGCTCGCGGCCTGCACGCTTCCGGCAACGGTCGACAGGCCTGCGCCGAGGACGAGCGCCGCAAGGATGCAAAGGATGGATGCCGGGTTCGGGATCCTAGACAACATAATGAATTCTCTCATCTTTTCTGCTGATGGCGGCAGGCTCGAAAGAACGAAGCATACCCGATCGCAATCATCAATTCCGTCATTGCCGCTTCACAAGTTCGGGTGCCGAGCATAATCTTTATCGGATGATCGAAGGCATCACAGATGATCACGATGACCGGGACGGGTATCTCGACGGTCAGATGCTCGTTGCGATGCCGTCCATGGGCGACCCGCGCTTCGCCCGTGCGGTGATCTATATCTGCGCTCACTCCGGCGAAGGGGCCATGGGGATCATGGTCAATCAGCGCGCGCCCAATATCAGCTTCGGCGAGCTTCTCGAGCAGCTCAACATCGCGCCGGAGGATGAGCGCATCTCGATTCCAGGCTATGGCTCCGACTCTCTTACGGTGCATCTCGGCGGTCCGGTGGAGACGGGGCGCGGCTTCGTGCTGCACAGCTCGGACTACTTCAAGGCGGAGAGCACGCTACCTATCGACGACGGCGTCTGCCTGACCGCGACCATCGATATCCTCCGGGATATCGCCAAGGGTGCCGGGCCCGATAAGGCGCTCCTGGCGCTGGGCTATGCCGGCTGGGCGCCCGGGCAGCTTGAAAGCGAGATCCATGCGAATGGCTGGCTCAACTGCCCGGCCGATCCCGAGCTGCTGTTCGATCCCGATGTGGAGCAGAAATACGAGCTGGCCCTGAGCCGGATCGGCGTGGATGCCGGACGTCTGGCCAGCGAATCGGGCCACGCCTAACGCGCTCCGGACGCCGGCAGATCCTATTTCCCGCCAAGTCTGAGAACCATGTGCTATGTGTTGGACGGCGGTGCGTCCGGCGCCGGGCCCTGGGCGCGACGATCGTTTTCGAGGGGCTCGACGGCGTCGTAATCCTCCGCCTCATAGCCGGCCCCGCTTCCATTTCCATTGCCGTTTCCATTCCCATTGCCGGCGGCGATCGTGCCGGTCTCCTCGGGCTCCTCGCGCCTGCCCTTATGGCTGTTCAGGGCATGGAGCAGTGCGGCCACCTGCTTCACCGACATGGGTTCGCCGTAATAGAAGCCCTGACCGAATTCGCAATCGAGGGTGCGCAGATAGTCGGCGTGGTCCTTGGTCTCGATGCCTTCGGCGACGACTTCCTTCTCCAGGTCGTGGGCCAGGGCGACGATTGATTTCAGGATCAGGGGGCTCGTTCCGGTCAGGCCGCCGTCGCGCACCAGAGACCGGTCGACCTTGATGGTGTCGCAGGGGAACCGGTGCAGATAGCTCAAGGAGCAATAGCCGGTGCCGAAATCGTCGAGCGCGATGCGGGCACCGAAGCTCCGCAGCCATTCCAGCATCTCGACCGCCCGCTCCGGGTTCTCCATCAGAAGCGACTCGGTGATCTCCAGGCGGAGGGTGCCGCGGGGAACCGTCTCGCGGGCGAGCAGGTGGCGGATCTCCTGAACCAGATCCTGGCGGAAGAGCTGGCGGCTGGAGACATTCACGCTGACGAAGAGCGGATCGCGGACCCGCGGCAGCGCGCGATGCCATTCGGCGGCCTGCTCCAAGGCCTGGCTGAGCACATAGGAGCCCAGCTCCACGATCAGTCCGGTCTCCTCCGCAATGGGGATGAAATCCTCTGCGCCGAGGCGGCCGCGGGTCGGATGATCCCACCGCATGAGGGCTTCGAAGCCAGCGAGCTGATTGTTCGCGAGCCGCGTGATGGGCTGGTAGAACACCGAGATCTGCTTGCGGTCGATCGCCATCCGCAGATCGGTCTCGAGGGGCAGACGCCCCTCCCCCTCGCTCCTGGTCGCCGGATTGAAGATGTCGATGCGATCTCCGCCGTTCCGCTTTGCCTGGAGCATCGCGATCTCCGCTTCGCGCAAGAAGTCCTGAGCGGTGTCCTGGGTGCCGTCATGAACGACGATGCCGATGGAGGCTGTGAGGACGATCTCCTTCCCCTCGATCTTCATGGGCGTGCGGAGGGCCCGGCGCGCGCGGTCTGCGAGCAGGGCCACGTTGCGCGGGTCGATCTCGGAGATGAGAAGGATGGCGAACTGATCGCTGCCGAGGCGGGCGAGCGTGTCCTGGGGGTTGAGGTGACGCTGCAGCCGCCGGGCAAGGGTCAGCAGCATGGTGTCGCCGGTCACGAGGCCGAGGCTTTGGTTCACGTTCCGGAACCGGTCGATGTCGATGAAGATCACCGTGGGACGGTTGCCCTGGCCTTCCTTCAGGCGGGTGATGGCGCCCTGCACCCGGTCCACGAAGAGTTCCCGGTTCGGCAGGCCGGTCAGATTATCGTGCACGGAATCGTGCATCAGCCGCTCGTGGGACCGCTTCTCCGGGGTGACATCGCGCAGCAGCCCGATGCAGCGCAGCAGCCGGGGATTGTCGCTCTCCGGCGCGTGGCCCTTCAGCTCGTACCAGAGATAGGTACTGTCGTGGCGGCGCAGCCTGAAGTCGATATCGATATCGCCGCCGTGGTTCTCCTCCAGGGACATCAGGGTGAGCCGGAAGCGGTCCCGGTCTCCCGGATGGATATGGCTGATGAAGTCCTCGACATTGGTGTTCAGGGCGCCGGGCGGCAGGCCGAGCATCGCTTCCACCTCCGCGCTCACGGCAATCTCGGAATTGCTGCTGTCCCACTGCCAGGTCGAGGCGCCGGCGCTATCGACGGCCAGGGCTTTCATCTGGGACTGAGTCAGCGGGCCGAGTTGGGCCACGGGTCCGCTGCGGAAGGCGAACTGGGTGACCGAGAAGCCGAGCAGCACGAGGATGAGAACCAGGCCCGCGAGGAAGCCAGAGACGGCCAGGTCGCCCTGGAGTTGGCCGATGACGATCATGCCGGCGCCGAACAGCCAGACGAGAAAGAGCAGCCAGGTGGGAATCAGGGCAAGGGCGCGATCCTGCCCCCGGAACGCGAGATAGACGATCAGGCCGGAGCCGATGGCCGCGATCGGAATGAAGGACATGCGCGCCAGGCCGGCGGTGACCTCGGGATCGATGACGGCCAGCACGACGAGGGCGAATTGGGCGGCGATCCACCCCCAGAAGACGGTCTTGATCCAATTGTGCCAGAGGCCGATGCGCAGGAATGTGTAGAGGAACAGCACGATAGAGCCGGCGAGCGCGGCTTCTGCCGCGGCTCGATACACGGCCGTCCTGTCGACGCTGACGGGGAATAGCTTGTTCCAGAAACCGAAATCCACGCAGAGATAGGCCAGCCCCGCCCAGGCCACCAAGGCTGTCGCCGGGAAGATGGCGCGGTGATTGGCGGCGAAGATCGCGGTCAGGAAGATGGCCAGCACACCGGCGATGCCGAGAAGCACGCCGTTGAACAGCATCTTGTCCTTCTGCTTGTCCTGATACGCGTCGGGGTTCCAGAGGAACAGGCGCGGCACGTCTTCAGAGGCGAGCTCTGCGGCGAAGGTGATGGTCTGGCCCGGCTCCAGGCTGACGCGGAAGATGTCCGCGCGGGATTGATCCAGCCGCTCGGGCTTGAAGCCGAGGGAGGGCGTGACGTCGGTCACACGGTCGGCATCGAGGTCGGGCCAGCGAAGGCCCGAAGCGGTCAGGGTGTAGCGCGGCGCGACGATCCAGCGGACCATGCGCTCGGCGCCCGGGTTGCTCAGGGCGAAGACGAGCCAGTTTGGCGCGGTGCCGGGCGTGCGGGCCTGGACGGCCATGCGGCCGGCAAAGCCGTCCGCCCCCGGAGCGGTCTCGATCTGGAGACGGTCGCCACGGCCCCGGTAGAGTTCGGCGAAGGCGGTGATGTCCAGCCGCGTGTAGTCGGGATTGACGGTGATTGCATCGAGGGCGGCTGCCGGTCCGGCGGCGAGCAGCGCCGCGAGAGTGAGAAGCGCCCCGAGCCAGCAGGCCACAGCCTGCCGCTGCGCAAGGCCGTAAAGCCTCCGCATTGGAAACGCCGCATTCCCTCGCAAGGACGTGGTCACTCCCGTACCGGTCTCCCTAGCCTTATGCGGCTTGCGCGCCCTAGATCCGCTCGTCCGAATCGAGAAGCGCGTAAAGCAAATGGTCCTGCCAAGCGCCGTTGATTCGCAGGTAACGGCGCGCATATCCCTCGCGCCTGAACCCGGTCCTTTCTAAGAGGCGCTTCGAGGCCAAATTATGGGGCAGGCATGCGGCCTCGAGCCTGTGGAGTTCAAGCGAATCAAAGACAAATGGGATAACAGCCCGCACCGCCGCTGTCATGTAACCCTTCCGCGCATGGGGCTCGCCCATCCAGTAGCCAAGGGTGCAGGCCTGGGTCACGCCCCGGCGCACGTTGCACAGGGTGACCCCGCCCAGAAGCTGCTCGCCGTTGGCGGTGAAGACGAAAAGCGCATAGCCCACGTCCTCCCGCAGATCGCGAAGGTAATGGCGTACCCGGCGGCGATAGGACGACCGGGTCAGCTCATCGGAAAGCCAGAGCGGCTCCCAGGGTGCCAGGAACTCCTTGCTTCCGGCGCGCAGCTCCGCCCAGGCCGGATAGTCGGCCATTTGAGGCGTGCGCAGCATGACCCGGTCGGTCCTGATGAGGGGACCGATATCGCTGGAACTGGCTGTGCGCAGCAGCGCCATCGGGCTTGCTCCCTATGCCGCCTTGCTGGGCGGCAAAACGAACTCTTCCGCGATCCCGTCGAAGC
Source organism: Methyloligella halotolerans (assembly GCF_001708935.1). Classification (GTDB taxonomy): domain Bacteria; phylum Pseudomonadota; class Alphaproteobacteria; order Rhizobiales; family Methyloligellaceae; genus Methyloligella; species Methyloligella halotolerans. The sequence continues at coordinate 208,782 of NZ_MASI01000004.1, read as the reverse complement.
GCGCCCGGTTGGCGATCGGCCCGACGGTCGCAAGGGTCAGCGGTGAGGTCAGCAGCCGCACGGCCTGGCGGCGAAGATCTTCTTCGGTTACGGCCTCGACCTTCTCCAGCAGCTCTTCCGTCGACAGCGGCCTGCCATAGAGCAGGATGTGCCTGGCGAGCTGCTCGGCGCGGGCACCGGAGCTTTCGAGGGAGGCGAAAAGCCCCATCTTGGCCTGCGCCTTGACCCGGGCGAGCTCGTCGGGGTGAAAGCCGTCATCGGCTGCGCGGCGGATCTCGTCGCGGATCACGGCGAAGAGCTCGTCGGCGTATTCCGGGCCGGTCGCGGCATAGACGGAGAACGTGCCGGTGTCGGCGAGGCTGTGGGCGAAGGAATAGACGGCGTAGCAGAGGCCGCGCTTTTCCCGGACCTCCTGGAACAGGCGCGAAGACATGCCGCCGCCCAGCGCACCCGCCAGCATCTGCATTTGGATGTATTCGGGATGGTGCAGGGCCGGCGCCTCGAAGCCCATCACCAGATGACTCTGCTCGAAATAACGCTCCGAGTGTCGGATGCCGCCGCCGTAGCGGGCATCTTCGGGCGTGGGCGCGGGCGTTGCGTCCAGCTCCGACAGGCGCTGTTCGGCAAGTTGAACGAGATCGGCATGCTCGATCGCTCCAGCAGCCGCCAGCACCATGCTCGGTGCATGGTAATGGGCGCCGAGATAACGGCTCAGGTCGTCGCGGGCGAACGCGCCGATGCTCTGCATGGTGCCGAGGATGGGCCTGCCCAGGGGCTGGGCCGGATAAGCGGCTTCCTGGGCAAGATCGAACACGGTGTCTTCGGGCGAATCGAGGGAGGCCGCGATCTCCTGGAGGATGACGCCGCGCTCGCGTTCGAGCTCGTCGGGCGCAAAGCCGGGGTTCAGCAGGATGTCGCTGAGGATGTCGAGGGCGAGCGGGGAATCACCCGGCAGAACACGGGCGTAGTAGGCGGTGCTGTCGACACCGGTCGCGGCGTTAATGTCGCCGCCCACGGCCTCGATCTCCTCGGCGATGTCGCGGGCGCTGCGCCTCGCGGTCCCCTTGAAGGCCATGTGCTCCAGGAAATGCGCAATGCCGTGCTCGGACGCTGTTTCACTGCGGCTTCCTGCGCCGACCCAGATGCCGAGAGATACCGTCTCGACGCCGGGCATGGTGATGCTGGCGACGGTCAGGCCATTGGAGAGCCGGCTGACTTCAGGCGCCGGCCGGCCCGGCACGGAGGAGCGGTCGGTGGCCCGGCTCACGCCTCCACCTCTTCGCCCTGCCCCGCACGGGAATGGTCGGCGATGAAATCGGCCACGGTCTGGTAGTCGGCCGGAAGCGAGGTGCAGCGTTCCGATTCGCCCAGCCGGTCCTTCAGGCGCTGGGGCTGCTCGGGCACGCGGCCGGTGGCGCGCTCCACGGTCTCCGGGAACTTAGCCGCATCGGCGGTGGACAGGATCACCATGGGCGTCGTCGTGTTGCCCTGGTCGAGGGCGCGGCGCTCGTCGAGGGCGGAGCCGATGGCGACCGCGGTATGGGGATCCGTCAGCACGCCGGTCTTGCGATAGAGACGGGCGATGGTTTCCTGGGTCTCTTCCTCGGAAATGCTGTAGGCGCCGAAGACCTGCTTGAGGCTGTTCAGCTCGTCTGGGCTCATGGTCAACTTACCCGTGTCCTGCAGCTCGGCCATCAGCGTCTTCACCCGAGCCACATCGCGATGCACCAGCTCGAAAAGCAGGCGTTCGAAATTGCTCGCTAGCTGGATATCCATGCTGGGGCTGGAGGTCGCGATCACCGTTTTCGGCTCGTAGACGCCGGTGGCAAACGCGCGGGGCAGACTGTCGTTCGCGTTCGTGGCGATTACGAGGCGCTGGATTGGCAGCCCCATCTGTTGGGCAACGTAACCCGCGAATATATCTCCGAAATTCCCCGTCGGCACTGTGTAGGACACCGGCCGGTAGGGCGCGCCCAGTGCGACGGCCGAGGTGAAGTAATAGACCGTCTGGGCGACGATGCGCGCCCAGTTGATGGAGTTGACGCCGGTTAGGTGCAGGCGGTCGCGCAATGGCAGATCGTTGAACAGCGCCTTCACGATGGCCTGACAGTCGTCGAATGTCCCCTCCAGCGCGATATTGTGCACGTTGGGATCGTCCACGGTGGTCATCTGACGGCGCTGGATCTCCGTCACCCGGCCCTTGGGATGGAGGATGACCACGTCGATGGCCTTGCGGCCGCGGAAGGCATCGATGGCTGCCGCACCGGTGTCGCCGGAGGTGGCGCCGAGCACCGTCGCGCGGCCGCCTTTCCGGATCAGGGCCCGGTCCATGAAGCGGGCCACCACCTGCATGGCGAGGTCCTTGAACGCCAGGGTGGGGCCATGAAAGAGCTCCATGATCCACAGCTTCGGCGTGATCTGCTTCAGGGGCGTGACGGCGGGATGGTCGAAGCCCGCATAGGCTTCTTCCAGAACTTCGCGCAAATCGTCGAGGCAGGGATCGCCTTCCAGGAAGGGGCGCATGACCCGCTCTGCGACGTCGATATAGTCCAGCCCTGCCAGATCCGCGATTTCCTGCTCGCAAAAGCGCGGCCAGGTCTCGGGCATGTACAGTCCGCCGTCGCGCGCTAGGCCTGCGAGAAGGGCACCTTCAAAGGAGAGCGAAGGGGCATCGCCCCGTGTGCTGACATATTTCACGGCGAACTCGAGAACGGGCTTGAAACGGTGGGCTGAAAGTAATCGGCGGAGGGCTTCGCCGCAACCGAATGCGGACACCCAAGCCTAATGGTGGGGGTGGCGGTCAGGGCGTCTTCTTCCGGAACACGGACCAGGCATAGGCTAGATAGCGCCGCCCAGCACGGCTGCCATGCAGAACCAGGTCCAGGCATATTGCAGATGATTGTTGGGCAAGGTCAGATTCGTTTGTCCACCCTTCGGGAAGCCGCCGGGAATCTCGGACAATTCGGCTTCGATATAGAATGGCGCGACCGTTTCCTTGCCCTCGGGCACCATTTCGCTGCGCATGCCGTCGAGATCGCGCCAAAACCATCGCTTGCGTGCGGGATCGTTATCGGGGGTGAAGAGTCCGGGTGTCTGGGGGCCACGCACCAGCCCCGTCACCTCCACCTCCCCTTCGAGCTGCCCTTCGATGCGGCTCTTCGGCGCCTGCTTCTCGATGGGCACGAAGCCGCGATCGATGAGGACGATGGGGCCTTCGTCGGTCCGGAATGGGGTGATGACATGCCAGCCCGGATCCCCCTCGTCGAGGCCATAGAGATACTCCTCATGTGCGTGGTCGAAGCGGCCATGCACCGACACCCGGGTGTACTCCACATCCTGGCCGGCGCGCGCTTCCGCCATGACCTTTTCCAATGGCACGGGCGGACCCTCGCTGCGGGTCTCGATGGCCGCAATGAGCCCGCGCTTCCATTCCAGGCGCTGGAGCTGCCAGACGCCCAGCCATACGGTCAGGGCGAAGATCGGCAGCATGAACAGGGTGAACCAGACAAAGCGCTTGCGGCTTTCGGGCCCGCTCTCAGGCAGGTTTGGCGTCTCGTCCGGCATTATTCGGCGAGGCGCCCTTCAGCGGCCTGGTGGCGGTACTGCAAGGTGAGCAGCAACCCTTTCAAAGGGCGCAACATGGCGAGCGGCAACACGATACCGAGAGGCAGCCAGAGGAGCGCGTGCACCCAATAGGACGGCTGGTAGTAGACCTCCACATAAAGCGCCGCTCCGACGATGACGAAGCCGGTTATGAGCATCACGAAGATGGCCGGTCCATCGCCTGCGTCGGCCGAGCGGAAATCGCGGCCGCAGACGTCGCATTCCTTCTTCAGGTTGAGAAAACCCGAGAAGAGGCGCCCCTTTCCGCAGTCGGGACAGCGGCCGACGATGCCGCGCCAGATGGTCTGCCCGAGGGGCGGGGCCGTTTCGGGTCGTCCGGGTTCGGTGTTCATTGGTTCGGCGGTCCCTGCGCGCTTCGGTCTTCCCTACGGAGCGATCCGGGCGAGCAGTCTACCGCAGGAGCCCCGCTCATACGAGAAGGGCGGCCGTTTCGGGCCGCCCTTCGAAGTTGCATTCCTGCGACCTAGTGGGCCGGGTAGTCGGATCCCCCGCCCCAGATGTAGATCGAGGCGAACAGGAAGAGCCAGACCACGTCCACGAAATGCCAGTACCAGGCAGCCGCTTCGAAGCCGAAGTGACGCTCAGGCGTGAAGGCGCCGCGCCAGGCACGGAGCAGGCAAATGGCCAGGAAGATGGTGCCAACGATGACATGGAAGCCGTGGAAGCCGGTCGCCATGAAGAAGGTCGAACCGTAGATGTGATCGCTGAAGCTGAAGCCCGCGTGCAGGTACTCGAAGACCTGGCCGGCGGTGAAGATCATGCCCAGGATCACGGTGGCGATGAGGCCGCGCACGACGCCTTTGCGATTGTTCTCAAGCAGAGCGTGGTGGGCGTAGGTGACCGTGGTGCCCGAGAGCAGCAGGATCAACGTGTTGACCAGCGGCAGGCTCCAGGGGTTGAAGGTGTTGGCGAACCAGCCGAGGCCCGCGACATCCGTATCGGCGCTCGGAACGGGCGGCCAGACCCCGCCGGTCACCGCGGTGCGGGCGTAGGTCACAGCCTCGTCGGGATAGAGCGCGACGTCGAAATAGGCCCAGAACCAGGCGACGAAGAACATCACCTCCGAGGCGATGAACAGGATCATGCCGTAGCGGAAATGGAGCTGCACGACCGGGGTGTGGTCGTTCTGCCGGCCTTCCTTGATGACGTCGCTCCACCACGCGATCATGGTGAAGAACACCAGGATGATGCCCGGCAGGAGCCACAGCGGCTCGGACGCACCCGCTTTGTGGGAGATCAAGAACTGCACCGCGCCAACGGCGAGGACGAAGGCGGAAATCGAGCCGACAATCGGCCATGGGCTCGGATCGAGCAGATGGTAGTCGTGGTGTTTGGCGTGGGTCTCGGCCATGTTGCGCTCCGTTGTTTCCCTTCTAGAGGCGAACCACGCGCCTCCCTCCCAATACGCTCCAGCTCTTACGAACCGGACTTGTCTCCGCTCTCCGCCGGTGCGGCGGCAACCCCCTGCCCCTTGTCCCTATAGAAGGTGTAGGAGAGCGTAATATCCTGAATGTGCTTGGTGCTGACATTATCCAGGAACCCGGGTTCGATGAAGAACGTGACCGGCATCTCGATGGTCTCGCCGGGCTCGAGCCGCTGCTGAGTGAAGCAGAAGCACTGGATCTTGTTGAAATACTGGGCCGCGCTGTTGGGCGCGACGTTGAAGACCGCCGTACCGACGATCGGTTCGTCGGACAGGTTCGTCGCCTTGAAGAAGGCGAGGTTCGACGCGCCGATGCGCACGGTCATCTCGTTCTTCTCGGGCACGAAGCGCCACGGCATGTCAGGCATCGTGTTGGCGTCGAAGCGGACGTTGACGGTTTGGTCGCTCACCTGATCGGGCGCCACGCTCGCGCGCTGAGGCGTGCCCGCATAGCCAGTCTGCTGGCAGAAGATGCGGTAGAGCGGAACGGCGGCAAACGACAGGCCAACCATGCCGGCGACGATGGCCGCGAGCCCGAGCGCCACTAATCCGTGGCGGGCCGCCTTCGGGGCCCGCGTCTTCTCGGTCTGATCGTTATCCTTCGTCACGCGAATGATCCTCACCCAACGTCATATAGCGCGGTTGGCGACATTGCCGCCCAGCCGCACGATGGTGACGATGAAGAAAAGCACAACGAGCCCGCCCAGCACCAAAGCGATCGCGATGTTTCGCTTGTGCCGGCGGCGTTTGAATTCTTCGTCCCCATCTTCCATCAGATCGTCCAAAGCGCCGGCAGCGCACCGCCACCGATACCGAAGCCCTTCTCCACCAGCAGAATGGAGAACAGCAAGAAGAGATACAGCACTGAATAGGCAAAGAGCTGCATGGCCACGCGGTGGCCCTCCTCGCCCTCGCGGACGCGCCAGCAACGGATGGCAAAGCCGACGAAGAGCACGCCGAGAACCGCCGAAGAGACGAGATACAACATGCCGCCAAGCCCGATCAGGGCGGGAACGCAGCCCAGGGGCGCAAGCAGAAGACTATAAACCAGGATCTGGTTGCGGGTGTGGTCATCGCCGTGGGTGACGGGAAGCATCGGCACGCCGGCACGCTCGTATTCCTTGGACCGGCAGATGGCCAGGGCCCAGAAATGGGGCGGCGTCCAGATGAAGATGATCAGGAAAAGCACGATGGGATCGAGGCTGATGCTGCCGGTGGCCGCGGCCCAACCGATCATGGGCGGCATGGCGCCGGCGGCGCCGCCGATCACGATATTCTGAGGCGTCCAGCGCTTCAGCCACATGGTGTAGACGAAGACATAGAAGCCGATGGTCAGCGCGAGCAGCCCGGCGGACAGCCAATTGACCATGAGGCCGAGGCATCCCACGGCACCGATGGACAGGATAGCGCCAAAGGTGAGCGCCTCGCTCTCGGTGACCCTGCCTTGCGGGATCGGCCGGGTGGCGGTGCGCTCCATGTGCTGGTCGATATCAGCGTCGAACCACATGTTCAAAGCACCGGCAGCGCCCGAGCCGACGGCAATGCAGAGCAGCGCCGCGATGGCGAGAATCGGATGTAGCGGCACGGGCGCCGCAACGAGTCCGACCAGACCCGTGAAGACCACCAGGAACATGACCCGGGGCTTCAGCAGCTCCACGAAATCGCCGACCTCGCCGCCGGGAGCGGCATCGAGGCCTTGCGTATATGTCTGGGAGACGTCCGACATTCTCACCTACTCAGCAAGTCCTGGACCGGCGCGCCCGATTGGGACGGCGCCGGTCCTTTGGTCCTATTTGATCCGAGGCAGAGTCTCGAAGCAGTGATACGGCGGCGGAGAGGACAGGGTCCATTCCAGCGTGGTCGCGCCTGCACCCCACGGATTGTCCGCAGCGCGGGTCTTCCGGACGAAGGCCTGGATGACACCGAACAGGAAGATCACGACGCCGAGGGCAGCCAGATACGAGCCGATGGAGGCGACCATGTTCCAGCCCGCATAGGCGTCCGGGTAGTCCACATAGCGGCGCGGCATACCGGCGAGGCCGAGGAAGTGCATCGGGAAGAAGGTCAGGTTGGTCCCGATGAACATGACCCAGAAGTGCAGCTTGGCCACGAACTCGGAGTACATGTAGCCGAACATCTTCGGGAACCAGTAGTACCAGCCGGCGAAGATCGAGAACACGGCGCCCAGGGACAGCACGTAGTGGAAGTGCGCGACCACGTAGTAGGTGTCGTGCATGGCCCGGTCGACGCCCGCATTGGACAGCACCACGCCCGTGACACCGCCGACGGTGAACAGGAAGATGAAGCCGATGGCCCACAGCATGGGGGCGCGCAAGGCGATTGAGCCGCCCCACATGGTGGCAATCCACGAGAAAATCTTCACGCCTGTCGGCACCGCGATCACCATGGTGGCGAACACGAAGTAGGCCTGGGTGTTCACGTCGATACCGGCTGCGTACATGTGGTGCGCCCACACGATGAAGCCGATGAAGCCGATGGCGACCATCGCGTACGCCATGCCGAGATAGCCGAAGACGGGCTTGCGCGAGAAGGTCGACACGATGTGGCTGATAATGCCGAAGCCCGGCAGGATCATGATGTACACCTCAGGATGGCCGAAGAACCAGAAGAGGTGCTGGTAGAGCAGCGGGTCGCCGCCCTGGGCGGAGTCGAAGAAGGCCGTGCCGAAGTTCCGGTCGGTCAGCAGCATGGTGATGGCGCCCGCCAGGACCGGCAGCGACAGAAGCAGCAGGAAGGCGGTGACCAGCACGGACCACACGAAGAGCGGCATCTTGTGCAGGGTCATGCCCGGCGCGCGCATGTTGAAGATCGTGGTGATGAAGTTGATGGCACCGAGGATCGAGGACGCGCCCGCAAGATGGAGCGAGAGAATAGCGAAGTCGACGGCCGGCCCGGGGCTACCGGAGGTGGAAAGCGGCGCGTAGACCGTCCAGCCGGTTCCCGCACCGTTGGTGCCGGGCGTGCCGGGCACAAAGAGCGAGATCAGCAGCAGCCCATAGGAGGCCGGCAGCAGCCAGAACGAGATGTTGTTCATCCGCGGGAAGGCCATGTCCGGCGCGCCGATCATCAGCGGCACCATCCAGTTGCCGAAACCGCCGATCATGGCCGGCATGACCATAAAGAACACCATGGTCAGGCCATGGGCCGTGGTGAAGACGTTGAAGACCTCGGGGTTGCCGAAGAACTGCATGCCGGGCTCCATGAGCTCGGCCCGCATGGCAATCGACAGGAGACCACCGATGATACCCGCGCAGATCGCGAAGATGAGGTACATCGTCCCGATGTCTTTGTGGTTGGTCGAGTAGGCCCAGCGGCGCCAGCCCGTCGGATGATCGTCGTGGTGGTGCTCCGCAGCAGCAGTGTGGGCTTGATCTGCCATAACGGTGTTCCTCGTCCTCAAGCGTGCTTCTTAGGTCTTCAAATCCCAGGCGCGTTGCCGCGCTGACTAATTCTCGATCGCGGCGAGCTTGTCGCCGTCGTCGGCATCCGGCTCACCGGCGGGTTCAGCGCCGGCGACGCTCTTGCCGTCGTCCAGAGCCGCCTCTTTGGTCTCGGCGACCCACTTGGCGTATTCCTCCTCGCTGACGACACGCACCGCGATGGGCATGAACGCGTGGTTGCGCCCGCAGAGCTCGGAGCACTGGCCGTAGAACGTGCCTTCCTTCTCGGCGCGGAACCAGGTGGTCTGGAGACGGCCGGGGACCGCATCGACCTTGATGCCGAAGGACGGCATGGCCCAGTCATGGATCACGTCGGTGGACTTCACCTGGACAAGGACGTTCTTGCCGACCGGCACGACAACCTCGTTGTCGACGGACAGAAGACGCGGCTGGCCTTCCTTAAGCTGGTTGTCGGCAAGCATCAGGGAGTCGAACTGGATCTCCTCGTCGGGATACTCGTAGCTCCAGTACCACTGGTGGCCCGTCGCGTTGATGGTGACGTCGGCCTTCGGATAGTCGTACTGGGCGAAGAGGAGACGGAAGGAGGGAATAGCGATCGCCACGAGGATCAGGATCGGGACGATGGTCCAGACGACCTCGAGCATGGTGTGGTGAGAGGTGCGCGAGGCAACCGGGTTCCGCTTTTCATTGTAGCGGAACATCACCCAGCCGAGCAGCACGAGCACGAAAAGCGTGATGACGACGATGATCGCCGTGACGAAATTATGGAAGCTGTGGATCTGCTCCATAATCGGGGAAGCGGCTTCCTGCAGGCCGAGCTGCCACGGGGCCGCCCTGCCCAATTCGGCGGAGGCCGGGCCGCTGAACGTCAGCGCCGCGAGAGCCAAAACGCCCGCAAAATATCGATTGAAGGTCCCCATTCTCACACTCCTCAGTCTGCCCCAATTCGACCATCTCACCCGGTCGAATACCGTGCGCTAACCTCCAGGGCTGCGTCGTTGCGCAAGTGATTGAGCCGGCATTTGGACAAAGAATGGGCCTCGCAATCCGCTCGATCGCGATAAGGCGGTCCCCCCAAACTCTGTTCTTGCTTACGGCCCGCGGAGCGCATCGCCCGGCAGCTCTTTTACCGTGTAAAAATCATAAACGATATAGATTGGCAATACTCATCCTTCCCAGACGATGCGGCATATTCACGCCTGATGCAGGGGATTTTTTACCGAAAGCCCAATGGCTTCGCAGCTTAGGGGGATCGCCGATCGAACGGCGCCACAAGACCTTCGTCCACCAGACGAATTTTAGCCTCAATCCTTCTTCAAGGCAGCCGGAATGCTAGGCTTCCTGCCGTATCTAACGCTTTGCAGCGCGGGGCTTCCTCCGCTAGCTTGGCCCATTCGCGCCGCCCTGCCGGCCGGACCTTCCACCCGTTTCAAATCGAGCATCCTTCATCCATGACCTTGCCCCGTCTCTCCGGCCTCGCCCTGCCTTGCCGCGCGGCCCTCATCGCGATCTTCACAGTCGTGGCGTTGCATGGGCCGGCATTGGCCCAGGGGAAGGACGAAGAAGAGGCTGGGGGAATCACCGGCCCCGGCAGCGTGATCAAGGAGACCCACGGCGCGTGGCAGGTGAGCTGCCGGACGCCGCCCGGCGCCAGCGAGGAGAAATGCGCCCTGGTGCAGAGCGTGACCGCGGAGGACCGTCCCAATGTCGGACTCACGGTCGTGTTTTACAAAGCGGTGGGTGAGGACAAGCAGCTCCTGCGCGTCGTAGTGCCTCTCGGCGTTCTGCTGCCGACCGGGCTCGGCCTGAAGATCGACGGCGAAGACGTCGGCAACGCCCCGTTCCTGAAATGCAGCCGCAACGGATGCATCGCAGAGGTCGTGCTGCAGGACGAGGTCGTGAAAAAGATGAAGTCCGGCAAGCAGGCCGTTTTCATCATCTTCGACACCTACGAATCCGGCATCGGTATTCCGGTTTCGCTCGAGGGCTTCTCGAGCGGCACGAACGCAGTGAAATAACCACCGACGCTTATCGGCGGATTCCCCGGCTCAGCCTCTTGACCGGGCTAAGGCTTGGCCGCGAAGGCTCAGCCGGTTGCCGGCGCGCCGCATCCAACGAATTTTCAGGGATAGACCACCGCACAAAAAAGATCGGCGGTAGAGGCCTCTACCGCCGATCTGCATCCGTCGGGGGACGGACGTCCATCCCATCCGTGCAGGGTAGCGGATGGGAGGAGAACTAGGTCCTTATTTGGATATACCGGACCGGGCTTTCAAGCGATCCTATAGCAGATTTTTCGCCCAAACCGAAGCATTCTTATCGGAAACTGATTAATCGACCGGATACAGCCGGCTCAGCCCTGCCCCAGCGGACCTCTGGGCAGAAGCAAAATTCAATGGGTATCAGACGGCGAGGGCGAACGGCTTGATCCGGTAGGCCTCTTCAGTGAAGATTCGGTCGATATCGCTCTGCCAAGGGCCTTCATAGGCGGCAAGAAGACGGTCGGCCGGCACCCCGTGCTCCAGGGAATCGTGGAGAGGCTTCAAGAAGTGGCGCTCGTCCCTGCCCTTCGCATCGAGACGGGCGCGCCGCTCCAACCCCGCTTCGGAAATTCTGAGCACGTCTTCAGCGACATCCGCGACAGTACCGCCGCGGAACGGCGCATCGAGGGCGCGGGCCGGCACGGAATTCCGCAAGGCCAGGCGTTCTTCCGCCGTCCAGTCGGCGATCAGCGCTGCGGCATCGGAGAGGGACTGGGCGTCGTAGATGAGGCCGACCCAGAAAGCGGAAAGGGCGCAGATATTGCGGACCGGGCCCGCATCGGCGCCGCGCATCTCCAGGAAATGCTTGAGCCGCACGTCGGGGAAGGCGGTCGTGAGATGATCGGACCAGTCGGCCATGGTGGGCCGCTCGCCGGGGAGGGCTGTGAGCTTGCCGTCCAGAAAATCCTTAAACGATGCGCCGGCCACATCGATATACCGGCCGTCGCGATAGACGAAATACATCGGCACATTGAGGGCGTAGTCCACATAGCGCTCGAAGCCGAAATCGTCGTCGAAGGCTTGGGGCAGACCGCCGGTACGTTCCGGATCCGTGTCGCGCCAGATCTCCGCGCGGTAGGACTTGAAGCCGTTGGGATGGCCTTCGGTGAAAGGCGAGTTTGCGAAGAGGGCCGTGGCGACGGGCTGGAGAGCGAGGCCCACGCGGAGCTTCGCCAGCATGTCGGCCTCGTCGGCGAAATCGAGATTCACCTGAACCGTCGCGGTACGAAACATCATATCGCGGCCGAGGGTGCCGACCTTCGGCATGTAATCGGCCATGATGCGGTACCGCGCCTTGGGCATCATCGGCGTTTGCCGCAACGTCCATTTGGGTGAGAAGCCAAGACCCAGGAAGCCGATACCGAGCTCGTCGCCGATCTCCTCGGTCTCCACGAGGTGCTGGCGCACTTCCTCGCAGGTCTGATGCACCGTCTCCAGCGTTGCGCCGGAAAGCTCGAGCTGGCCGCCAGGCTCCAGGGTGACGGAGCCGCCCTTGTCGCAATCGGCGCGATTCAGAGCGATCAGATTGCCGTTTTCGTAGATCGGATCCCAGCCAAACCGCTCCCGCAGCCCCGCAAGGAGCGCACCGATGCCCCGATCACCCTCATAGGGAACCGGGGTGTGATCCTTCTGATAGAAGGCGAACTTCTCGTGCTCGGTGCCGATGCGCCACGTCTCGGGCGGCTTGCAGCCCTTCTCCAGATCAGCGACCAGCTCATCCCGCGATTCGATGGTGGGGCTTGCAGGCCCATCCACGCGTGTGGACATAGGGAACTCCGGTTGGTTGGAGGGGCCGGCTCTAAGATGGCGGGACGCGACTTATAGAGACCGGCTGATCTTATTGCGTATGGCTGACGGGCCTTGCAAGTTTCTAAACATCTATCGCCAATCGCCGATTACGGCATTGACCAGGGCCAAAGCAGCGACAGCGGCGGTGTCGGCGCGCATAACCCTCGGTCCCAGCGAGATGGGAACCACGAAAGGCTTTTCAAGCAAGGCCGCTTTTTCCTCTTCGTGAAAGCCGCCTTCCGGACCGATAAGAAGCGCGACCGGCTGGGGCTTGAGCGCCGACAGCGCGGCGATGGGCGATGCGATGGAGGCCGTCTCGTCGGCGAAGACGATGGGTCGGTCCGGGTTCCATTCGTCCAGGAGCTTCGGCAGCTTGACCGGCTCGGCCACCTCGGGCACGCGCAACAGCCCGCATTGCTCGGCGGCTTCCACTGCATTGGCCTGGAGGCGGTCGAGCTTGAGACGCTCCGCAACGGTATGGCGCATGATGACCGGGCGCAGCAGGCTCGCGCCCATCTCGGTCGCCTTCTGGGCCATGTAGTCGAGGCGCGCGCGCTTCAGGGGCGAAAAAAGATAATGGAGGTCCGGACCTTCCGCCTGCTGGCGCGTTTGCTCTTCGCTCCTGAGAACGGCCGTGCCCTTCCTGGCCTCCGAGATCACGGAGTGCCATTCGCCGTCACGCCCGTTGAAGAGGAGAATGCTATCCCCGGCCTTGAGTCGGATCACGTTGACGATGTAGTGAGCCTGGGCGCCGGAAATCTCCACCCTGGCGCCTTCGGCAAGCGGCGCATCCACATACAACCTCTGAAGCTTGTTTGGCGGTCTGGACGGCGAGTCGGTTCGCATGTGGATCGGTATGGAGTTTGCAGGCTTCCGGGGCGGTAATTTTCGCGCACAAGGCCTATATGGACGAAGATGGGACGCCTTCAGACATGACACGTCCGGTTGGACAGAGCAAAGCTGGCGATATGGCCGGCGTGGCGGATGCGCCTCAGGGGAACTGGGCGGACCGTTACGCCCCGGCCTTTCTGCTCCCCTATTTGCGACTTGCGCGGGCGGACCGGCCGATCGGCTTCTGGCTGCTCGCCATGCCATGCTTCTGGTCGGTGGCCCTGGCGGAACGAAGCCGGGACGCGGCTTTCCCCGATCCGTGGCTGCTCGTTCTGTTCGCAATCGGGGCGTTCGCCATGCGCGGAGCCGGCTGCACCTATAACGACATCGTGGATCGGGAGATCGACGCCCAGGTGGCGCGAACCCGCTCCCGGCCAATCCCCAGCGGTCAGGTCAGCGTCCGGGCCGCCATGATCTTCCTGGTGCTGCTCTGCCTCGTGGGGCTGGCGGTTTTGCTTTCCTTCAACGCGTTCACCGTGATGCTTGGCATCCTGGCGCTGCCGATCGTGGCGCTCTACCCCTTCGTGAAGCGCTTCAGCTATTGGCCCCAGGCGGTGCTGGGAATGGCATTCGGCTGGGGCGCTGATGGGGTTTGCCGCTGTCACGGGCTATCTGGCGCTTCCTGCGGTGCTGCTTTATGGCGGAGCGATCTGCTGGATCATCGGATTCGATACGATCTACGGCCATCAGGACCGGGAGGACGACGCCCTCATCGGGCTGAAATCCACCTCGCTCCGATTCGGGCGCAGCACCCGCACATGGCTGACGGGCTTATACACGGCGGCCTGGACGCTGATCACCCTGGCGGGCCTCGCGGGCGGGGCGGAGATCGTCTTTCTGCTGGGGATGGTCGCGGCGGGGGCGCATCTGTTCTGGCAGGTCGCCACGCTTGATATCGACAACGGCGACAACTGTCTGGCGCGCTTCCGCTCCAACCGGGATTTCGGCTTCGTGGTTTTCGCCGCAATTGTGCTGGATATGTATCTGGCCGCGGCCTTCTAGGCCTGCGGACAAAAATCCCGGGGGCGGCGCTTCGCATTCCCGGGACTTTCGTGACGCCTCGCCGTCGATTTCCTGTGACGGTCGATTTCGATTTGTCTGCGTGAGGCGATGCTGCCCAGGAAGCTTTCCGAATCGCTTAATGGACAGTGTTAATATTCCGTACCGGAAGGTGTGATCGTTCCCGAAGGAGGCGATACAGTCCCCCCATGACAGCCGTTAGCGCCAGCAAGCGAGAGCCCCACCCCTCCCTCGCCGATGATCTCGATCTCCTGAAAGTGGCCGTACGCGACGCCGGCGCGCTCGCCCTGACCTATTTCAACGAGCAGAAGCTCGACGTGCAGAAGAAGCCCGACGGAAGCGAGGTCAGCCAAGCCGATCTTGCTGTCGATGCCGCGCTGACCCTCGATTTGCGCACGCCGCGGCCCGATTACGGATGGCTTTCGGAGGAGAGCGAGGATACGCCGGAGCGCCTCGGCCGGCCGAATCTCTGGGTCATCGATCCCATCGACGGAACGCGCGCCTTCATCCGCAATGTGCCGGAATGGACGGTCTCCGCCGCCCTGGTGCGGGACGAGGAGCCGGTGCTGGGAGCCGTCTATAACCCAGTCACGGACGAGTTCTTCCACGCCATCAAGGACGGTGGCGCCTTCCTCAACGACGAGCGCATTCATATCGACGACAGCAAGGAACTGGCTGGCGCACGGCTCATCGCCAGCGGCGGGCTGTTCCGCAAACCCGTTTGGCGCGACCCGTGGCCCGACGTGAAGACCCAGTGGGTGAACTCGGTCGCCTACCGGCTCGCCCTGGTGGCGGCCAACAAGGCGGAGGCCACGATATCGCTGACGCCGAAGAGCGAGTGGGACATCGCCGCGGCGGCCCTGATCGTGGAGGAAGCCGGGGGTTGCGTCACCGATCATGCCGGCCAAGGATTCCGCTACAACCAGCCCGATCCCAGGGTCGGCAGCGTCGTGGGCGCGCCGCCCGCCATCCACCATGCGATCATCGAACGCACGCAACACGTGGAATTGTAAGGCAGGATCGGGATCACCACCGGATCACGCTTTTGAGGGAGTAATACCGTCTACATGGCTGAAATCGCTGCAAGCAAATCCCAGGTCCTGCATCTTGTGTTCGGCGGCGCGCTGCAAGATCTGGACGGCGTCGCCTTCAAGAATCCGGAATCGCTTGACGTGGTCGGCATATATCCCGACTACGAAGCCGCCTATAACGCCTGGAAGGACGTGAGCCACCGCAATCTCGACGACGCATTGCGGCGCTATTTTATCGTCGACCTGCAAAGCCTGATCGACCCAGAACAGTAGAACGCGCGATTGCCGCGTTCGAACGGCCGGGATCAGACCGGTTGGGTCGGGGGATCGTTTGGTGTTAAGACCCGCTCAAGGCCGTGCGCCGGGTGGCAGCATTGGGCTCGCCGGCGACGGCCTAAGCTTATTGGGGATCAGTCGTTGAAAGACCAGCTATTCAGCGATACGCGCAGCATCGTCCGCGCCAAGGACGGGTTGGAGCGCGAATACGAGACCGGCGAGATGGTTCGGCGCATCTGGCGCGAGAACCTGCGTCCGCGGCTCGGCATCCTGATCGTCGCCATGGTCGCCATGATCCTGACCGCGGCTACGACGGGCGCGATCCCGTTCCTGATCCAGAAGGTCGCCGACGACGTGTTCGTCGCGAAGAAGGCGGAGATGATCTACTGGGTGACGGCGGGCATCGTCCTCGTCTCCATCATCAAATGCCTGGCGGAATACGTCGCCGAGGTGACGGTGGGCTATCTCGGCCACCGCTTCATCGCCGATCTCCGCATCCGCATGTTCAACCGCCTGGCCTTCGCCGATCTCAGCTGGATCCAGTCGATCCATTCGGGACGTCTGCTGTCCGGCTTCCTCAACGACTCCAACCTGATCCGCCAGGCGGCGAGCCGTTCCCTCGTGACCCTCGGCGAGAGCTATCTGAAGATCATCATCCTGGTCGCCACCATGTTCTACATGGATGCGCGCTTCTCGATCCTGATCCTCCTCTTCATGCCGATCGGCTGGGTGATGCTGGGACGGCAGCGCCGCAAGATGCGCAAATCCACCAGCAAGTCGCTGCAGGAGACGGGCGATCTCTCCGCCCTGGTGACCCAGACCTTGCGGGGCATTCGCGTGGTGCGGGCCTATGCCCAGGAAGAAAAAGAGAAGGACCGCGCCGCGAGCGCCATCAACCGGGCGCTGGAGTTCACCATGCGCGGCACGCGGGCGCGGGCTTTGTCGAGCCCGTCCATCGAGCTTCTCACCGGTCTCGGCTTCGCGCTGGCAATCTATTTCGCCGGCACCAAGGGCATTCGCGGCGACCTCACCCTCGGCCACTTCATGGGCTTCATGACGGCGGCGCTGCTGATCTATCCGCCACTGAAGAGCGCGGCCACGTTGCAGACCCAGCTCCAGGAAGGCATGGCGGCGGCGAGCCGCGTGTTCGGCATCATCGATCTGGAAACCCAGATGAAGGAGGCGCCGGACGCGCCGGCGCTGAAGCTGACCCAGGGCGAGCTGACCTATGACGATGTCAGCTTTGCCTACGAGCCCGGGAAGCCGGTGCTTCAAGGGGTGAACCTCACCATCGCCCCGGGCAAGACGGTGGCCCTGGTCGGGCCGTCAGGCTCGGGCAAGAGCACCATGGTCAATCTCGCGCTCAGGTTCTTCGATCCGTCGGGCGGCAAGATCACGATCGACGGGCAGAATATCTCCGAGGTCTCCATCGCATCGCTGCGGGATTCCATCGCCCTGGTGACCCAGGACCCGGTGCTGTTCGACGATTCCGTGCGGGCGAACATCGCCTATGGTTCGCGGCCCGAAAACGAGGACGAGGTGATCGCGGCGGCGAAGGCGGCGGCGGCGCACGACTTCATCACGCAGCTCCCGCAAGGCTACGACACCCGTGTCGGCGAGGCGGGCACGCTGCTGTCGGGCGGCGAGCGCCAGCGTATCGCCATCGCGCGCGCCATCTACAAGAATGCGCCGATCCTGCTTCTGGACGAGCCGACCAGTTCGCTGGACAGCGAGGCGGAGTCCAAGGTCCAGAAGGCGCTCGAGAAGCTCATGCGCGGCCGGACCGTGCTGATGATCGCCCACCGCCTCTCCACCGTGCAGAAGGCGGACATGATCTGCGTGCTCGACCATGGGCGCGTGATCGAGACGGGACGCCATACGGAGCTGGTCGCCAAGGGCGGCCTCTATGCGCGGCTGCACAAGACCCAGTTCGATATCGGCGGCGAAGCGTCCGTGGCGCCGGCCCCGGATGCGGATGAGTCCGACGATCCGGAAGCCGTCGCGCTGGCGACCAAATAACGTCGCGCGAGGGCTATGTTCAAAAGTCTCGCCCGCTCGAACCGCCTGGTCTCGCTGGCCGGCTGGCTCGGCGCCAAATATATCAATCTGGTCTACGGCTCGAGCGACATCCGGCGTACGCCGGACGATCTCGACCAGCGGCTGAAGGACCAGGATCCCCAGATCTTCATCACCTGGCACGGGCAGTTCCTGCTCGCGCCCAAGATGCGTCCGCCCTGGGTGCCCGAGGTGGTGGCCATGGTGGCACGGCACGGGGATGCGGAATTCATCGCCGAGACCCTGAAGCATTTCGGCACCAACTTCGCGCGCGGCGCCGGGGCCGGCAACCGGCGGAAGGATCGCGGCGGCGCGAAGGCTTTGCGGGAAGCGGTGAAGGCTTTGGATCGCGGCGCGACGATCGTCATCACCGCGGACGTGCCCCCCGGTCCGGCCCGCCGAGCCAGCATGGGCATCGTCACCATGGCCCGGCTTTCGGGCCGTCCCATGGTGCCGTTCGGCATGGCGACGAAGCGCTATTTCGCCTTCAACTCCTGGAGCAAGCTGACCATCAACCTCCCCTTCAACCGGCTTGGCATCGCGGTCGGCGATCCGGTCTGGGTTTCGGCAGACGCCGATGAAGAGGAGATGGAGCGCGCGCGGGCGGCTCTCGAGGACGGGCTCAACGATACGATGGCAAAGGCTTACGCACTCGCAGGCAGCGACGATCCGATTTCGGACGCCTCGCGCCTGAAGCGGGCCAGGCCGAGCGCGGTGCTGAAGGTCTATCGCGGGCTGACGCGGGCGGCGGAACCCTTCGTGCCGCGCCTTCTGGATTGGCGTGAGGAGAAGGGCAAGGAAGAGGCCTCCCATCGGGGCGAACGGTTCGGCGAGGCGAGCCTTCCGCGGCCCGAAGGCCGGCTCTGCTGGCTGCATGCGGCGAGCGTGGGCGAGACCAATGCCGCGCTGCCGCTGATCGGCGCGCTGAAGAAGCGCTGGCCCGATCTCAACATCCTCCTCACCACCGTGACGGTGACCTCCGCGAAGCTGGCGCGCCGGCGCCTGCCCGATGGGGCGGTGCATCAATACGTGCCGCTCGACAGCGCGGAGTATATGCGGCGCTTCCTGGATCACTGGCGCCCAGACCTGGCATTGCTGGTGGAATCGGAGATCTGGCCGAACCTGCTCCTGGAGACCAAGGCCCAGGGCGTGCCGCTCGTGCTCATCAATGGGCGCATCTCCAAGAAGACCTATCAGCGGTGGCGCCGCTTCAAGAGCTTCAGCCGCCCGCTATTCTCGTGCTTCGACCTGGTGCTGGCGCAGAACGCGTCGCTCGGCCGGCAGTTCATGCGGCTGGGCGCAGGCGAATCGATCGCCGTGGGCAATCTCAAAGCCGATGCACCGCCGCCGCCGTCCGATCTGGAGGGGCGGCCTGCCTTGGAGCAGGCGCTCGGCGGACGGCCGGTGTTCCTGGTTTCCAGCACCCATCCGGGAGAGGACGAGCTGATCGGCGAGGCGCACGAGATTGCCAAGAAGGAGCTGCCGGACCTGCTCACCATCATCGCGCCGCGGCATCCCCATCGGGGGTCCGGCGTGGCGGAGGCGCTGTCCCAGCGCGGACTGAAGACGGCGCTTCGATCGGAAGGCGCCCTGCCCGGTCCCGAGACGGATGTCTACATCGCCGACACGATCGGCGAGCTGGGCATGCTCTATGCGCTTTCGCCTGTTGCGCTGATCGGGGGCTCCCTGAAGAAGAAGGGCGGCCAGAACCCGGTGGAAGCGATCAAGCTCGGCGCGGCGGTGCTGACCGGTCCGGGCTGGGCGAACTTCAAGGATTCCTATTCCCAGCTTCTGGAAGCGGGAGGGTGCCGCGAGGTCGGCGACCCGCAGGCGATCGCACAGACCGTCGTGACGCTGTTACGGAATGAAAACGAGCGGGAGGCGATGATCGCCAATGCGACGCGCTGCCTCCACCGGATGAGCGGCGCGCTGGACCGCACGGTGGCGGAGCTTGTCCGCTTCCTGCCCGACGAGACGGAGAAGAAGAATGAAACTTAAGCCGCCGAAGTGGTGGTACCGGGAGCAAGGCGCCATGGCGACGGCGCTGAAACCGGTGAGCCGGCTTTACGGCCGCATCGCCGAAAAGAAGGCGACCCAGACCGCGCCCTATCTCTCCCGACTGCCGGTGATCTGCATCGGCAATTTCACCGTGGGCGGGAGCGGCAAGACGCCGACCGCCATCGCGGCCGCCCAGATTCTCAAGCTTGCCGGCGAGCGTCCCGCCTTCCTCACCCGGGGCTATGGCGGCAAGGAGCACGGCCCGATCCGCGTCACCGAGGGGATGGATGCGGCGAAGGTCGGCGACGAGCCGCTTCTGCTGGCGGAACACGCACCGACCATCGTCTCGGCCGACCGGGAGAAGGGCGCGAAGCTGATCGAGACCATGGATGCGACCGTGATCCTGATGGATGACGGTTTCCAGAATGCCTCCATCGGGAAGGACCTCTCGCTGATCTGCGTCGACGCCAGGACCGGCATCGGAAACGGCATGGTGCTGCCGTCCGGTCCCTTGCGGGCGCCGCTCGATCCGCAGATCCGCATGGCGGATGCGCTGATCGTCGTCGGCGACGGCACCAAGGCGAACGGGCTCATCGAGCGCTTCACAGAGGCGGGCAAGCTGGTGCTCAAGGCGGAGATCGGCCTCCGGCAGGATACGCGCTGGCTCGGTGTTCTGCCGGTGATCGGCTTTGCCGGCATCGCGCAGCCGGACCGCTTCTTCCGCACCTTGCGGGACGCGGGCGCGCGGCTGACGGACAAGAAGGTGTTCCCGGACCATCATCGCTTCACCGACAAACAAGCTCAGGCGCTGCTCGACGAGGCGGAGGAGCGCAACTGCATGCTGGTGACGACGGAGAAGGATTGGGTGCGGCTACCGGAGGACCGGGACTCGCCGCCGGGCGAGCTGAAATTCCGATCGCGGCCGCTGCCCATCGAGATCAAGATCGGCGACGAGGCCGCTCTGGGCGATCTGATGACCAACGCCATCAATCGCAAGCGCGGCGACGTGCCGAAGGGGTAGTGCCGAAACACCTCCGGCTCGCTCGTCCTGTCATCGCCCGGTTCGACCGGGCGATCCAGTACACGCCCTGTGCACCGGTTCTCGACTATCAGTGGTTACTGGATCCCGGCGTTCGCCGGGATGACGGCCGTGCTCGGTGCATCGTCTCGGCTTAACCGGGCCGGGACGGAGCTTACTTCCCGTGGGTCTCGCGGTAGCGCTGGAGGGAGATCGCGGCGTCGAGATAGGGCTCCTGAAGCTCGACGCTCCAATAGCGCAGCTCGTCCAGGCGGATCGGCTCGCCGGTCACCGCGCAGCGAACGAAGTCGCCGGGCGAGAGCACCTGCACTTCGCCATCGAGATATCTGAGCTTGGCTTCGCCTTTGAAGCCCAACCGTTCAAACCGGTTCATCACGTTCGAGCCGTCTCTTCGTTTTCGCTTTTTCCTGCCGGACCGGGGCCACCTTAGACTCCACATCCCGAGACCGCTAGAGCAGCTTGCCCTGTTTGGCCGGCGGCTTTTCCGCGCGTGCCAAAGGCTTTTCGGATGCAGATTTGGGCGGGCGCTGCTTGGTTTGCGACTGCTTGGACGGCGCTGGCCGCTTCGGGGCCGGCTTGCCGGGCTCCGTCGGATCCAAAACCGGCTGGCCTGCCGTGGCGCCGAGATGGCCATCGGCGAATTGCAGATCGAGGGCCGTGCCGGGACGGACGCCGGCTGCCTTTCGCACCACCTGCCCCGCCTCGTCGCGCACCAGGGCGAAGCCGCGCGCCAGCACGTTCTGAGGACCGAGAGAGACCAGCAGCTTCGACTGCTCCTCCAGGCGGCGGCGCTTCAGGGCGATCTCGGCGCGCAGGCCGCGGGCCGCCTGACGGTCCAGCCGCGTGAGGCGCTCGCGGGCCTGCAGGGCGCGGCCGGCGAGAAGGTGCGGGCGGAGCTGAGCGGCCCGGTCGAACCGGCCGCGGTGTTTTTGGGCATTGGCGGCGAGCGCCGGCGCCAGCATGCGGGCGGTCGCATCGAAGCGATGACGCGGCGCGGTGATGAGCTGGGACAGCTTGGGCAGGCGCATGGCCTGGTTGGCGAACAGACTGCGGGCGCGCTGAACATGAGAATGGGTGCCACGGCCCAGGCGGCCCGAAACGCTGTCGAAATGCTGGCGAGGCAAGGCAAGAATCGCCGACGGCTTCGGGATACCCCGGGAGGCTGCCAGGAAGCGGTTGCGATGGCCGCCAAGGGCGCTGCGCAAGACGCCGCCCATGCGCACGCCGAAGCCCGAGACCTGCAGCAGCAGATCGGCGCGGACCGGTACGGCGCGTTCGGCGGCGCCTGTCGGCGTCGGCGCACGGTAATCGGCGACGAGGTCGATGAGGGTCCAGTCGGTCTCGTGGCCGACCGCGGAGATCAGCGGGATGTTGCTGGCGAAGGCGGCGCGCACCACGGCCTCTTCGTTGAAGCCCCAGAGATCCTCCAGGCTGCCGCCGCCACGGGCGACGATGATCAGGTCCGGGCGCGGCATGAGACCCGCACCGTCCATCGCGTTGAAAGCCTCGATTGCCGCCGAGACCTCTTGGGCGCAGGTGTCGCCCTGGACGCGGCAGGGCCATAGCAGCACATGGCTCGGGAAGCGGTCCTCAAGCCGATGAAGAATATCGCGGATGACCGCCCCGGTGGGTGAGGTGACGACCCCGATGACGCGAGGCAGGAAGGGGAGCGGCTTCTTGTGGGCCTCGTCGAACAGGCCCTCTTCGGCGAGCTTCCGCTTGCGTTCCTCGAGCAGCGCCATAAGCGCGCCGAGCCCCGCCGGCTCCAGCTGTTCGATGACGATCTGATATTTGGAACGGCCGGGATAGGTGGTGACCTTGCCGGTGGCGATCACCTCCAGCCCCTCCTCCGGCTTGAACTTCAGCTTGCCGAATGTGGATCGCCAGCAGACCGCATCGATGCAGGCCTTTTCATCCTTCAGGGTGAAATAGGCGTGGCCCGAAGCGTGCTGGCCACGGAAGCCGGAAATCTCGCCGCGCAGGCGCACATGGCCGTAGGCATCCTCCACCGTGCGCTTCAGGGAGAAGGACAGCTCGGAGACCGAATATTCGATCAGGTTGGAATGCAGGTCGGGCTCGGGCGGCATAACGGTCCGGTTTGGTCGGCATGCGAAAGCGCGCTATGAAGCGCGGGAATTCTGGAAGCTGGGGCCATAGGCTGGTGCCTTAAGCTGGTACCTTGGGCCCGAACAAGCAATAGCAGGACGCAGTCCAAACCATAAAGCGGGGATAAGCGAGACGTGAATGTTCTAGTGATCGGCGGCGGCGGGCGCGAGCATGCGCTCTGTTGGAAACTGGCTCAGTCGCCGGAGTTGGAGACGCTCTACTGCGTGCCGGGAAATGCCGGCATCGCAAAGGTCGCCGAATGCGTCGACCTGATGCTGACCGACCATCAGGCGATCCTCGCCTTCTGCAAGGAGAAGGAGATCGGCCTGGTGGTGATCGGGCCCGAGGCGCCGCTGGTGGAAGGGCTGGCCGACGATCTGGAGGGCGATGGCATCGCCGTGTTCGGTCCGGACGCGAAGCCCGCACAGCTGGAAGGCTCCAAGGCCTTCACCAAGCTGATCTGCGACGAGGCGAATATCCCGACGGCGAAATACGCCATTTTCGACAATGCGAGCGATGCCCGCACTCATCTGATGACCCACGACATGCCGGTGGTGATCAAGGCGGACGGGCTGGCGGCCGGCAAGGGCGTCACCATCGCTCATAACGCGGGCGAGGCCCTGCGGGCGCTGCAGGCCTGCTTCGACGGCACCTATGGCGGCCCCGGCGCCAAGGTGGTGATCGAGGAGTTTCTCGACGGCGAAGAGGCGAGCTTCTTCGCGCTCGTCGACGGGGAGACAATCCTGCCGCTCGCGACCGCCCAGGACCATAAGCGCGCCTATGACGGCGACGAGGGGCCGAACACCGGCGGCATGGGCGCCTATTCCCCTGCCCCCATCATGACCGACGAGATCTGCCAGAAGGTGGTGGACGAGATCATCCGGCCGACCGTCTCGTGGCTGGCCGATGCGGGCATGGCCTATAAGGGCGTGCTCTATGCCGGGCTGATGGTGAAGGACGGAAGCCCCAAGCTCATCGAATACAATGTCCGCTTCGGCGATCCGGAATGTCAGGCGCTCATGGTGGCGCTGAAATCGGACCTGCTGCCGGCGCTGCTGGCCACCGCGCGCGGCGATCTCTCAGGCATGACGCTGGACTGGCATACGGGAGCAAGCCTGTGCGTGGTGATGGCCTCGAAAGGCTATCCCGGCGATTACGAGAAGGGCTCCGAGATCAAGGGGCTCGAAGAGGCTGCGGCGCCTGAAGGCGTCGAGATCTTCCACGCCGGCACGGCCCAGGACGGCGACAAGGTGATCGCCACTGGCGGCCGCGTACTCGGTGTCACGGCGCGGGGCGAATCGATCGCCGAAGCGCAAAGCCGCGCCTACGAGGCGGTCGACAAGATCGACTGGCCGGAAGGGTTCTGCCGACGGGATATCGGCTGGCGGGCGGTTTAGCCATTCTGCTCGGATGTCATCGCCCGGCTTGACCGGGCGATCCATTAGCCCCTGTCTCCGTTTTTCAAGATTTGCGGCGGTTACTGGATCCCGCTTTCGCCGGGATGACGGCCCCTGCCACGGGCCACGACCTAGCCCTAGAAACAAACCGTTGCAGATTCGCACTTTCTCCACGGTTTCGTGCGAGGCTCATTGCCAATTGGGAACGGCAGGCCTAGCTTGCGGTTTGATTTGCGACATTGGCGGAGGGATTCATCGTGCGGAGCTTTTTGGACATCGGGCAGCTGACGGCCGTTTTCGGCCTGGCTCTGGCAGCTTCGTGCCTCACCGTCTTCGCTCCGAAATCGGCCGAGGCCGGCCCCCTGGCGCTGTCCCAGCCGACCCATTCTTCGCCTGTCATCGAAGCCCAGATCTTCGAGCGGGGCCGCCCGCCGCAATATCCCTATGTGATCCGTCGCGGACCGCGCTGGGATTCCTATTTCGGCTTCGTGCCCTACGAGAACGGCAATATCGAGAATCAGGCCCTGCGCCGGTCCCAGTCGCCTTCGATCTGGCTGAAGCCCGAGGCCAACCCCGCTCCGAATCAGCGCTAGGGTTTTCCCTCGCGGTTGCCGTCATACCGGTGAAAGCCGGTATCCCATTTCACACTTCGAAGACTGTTGCTGGATTCCGGCTTTCGCCGGAATGACGCCGTCTATGGGCCAGCACCTTCGAGACGGCGCTCAGCTCACGTCCCAAGTACAATTGTCATGCCCAGCCTTGTGCCGGGCATCCATAACCCCGGTGATCCCTCTTTCAACAAGCGTGGGTGTTCATGGATTGCCGGGACAGGCCCGGCAATGACGCTTCACAAGGCTCACCGCCGCTCGGCGAAGAAATCCTTCAGAAGCTCCGAGGCGCGGGTCTCATTCAGCCCGCCGATGACCTCCGGCGCATGGTGGCAGGTCGGTTGAGCGAAGAAGCGGGGGCCGTGCTCAACGGCGCCGCCCTTGGGATCGTATGCCCCGAAATAGAGCCGCCTGATCCGCGCGAAGGAAATGGCCGCGGCGCACATGGCGCAGGGCTCCAGGGTCACGTAGAGATCGCAATCGATCAGCCGTTCCGAGCCCAGCCTGGCGCAGGCCTCGCGGATCGCCAGAAGCTCGGCATGGGCCGTGGGGTCGTTCTCCGCCTTGGGCCGGTTGCCGGCCACGCTGAGCACCTCGCCGCACGCGGAGACGATGACCGCACCCACGGGCACCTCGCCCGCCGCGGCGGCCCGTTCGGCCTCTTCCAAGGCGATCTCCATGGGCGGGCGCCGATCCTGCCCGGACATACCGCCCTTCCCTGCAGCCGGCATTTTCAGGGCTTTCAATTTGTTGCTCATCCACGTCATATGCGCCCCATGACGCAAGCGGATCAAGAATCGCAAAAACAAAAGGTCGAAGCCGCCGACACGTCCATGCGGGTCGCCAAGCGGATCGCCAAGGCGGGAGTCTGCTCACGCCGGGATGCGGAAAAGCTGATCGAAGAGGGCCGCGTGGCGGTGAACGGCAAGGTGCTGGCGACGCCCGCCTGCGTGGTCACCGACTCCGACAAGGTGACTGTGGACGGCAAGGCCCTGCCCGCGGCAGAGATCCCGCGGATGTGGCGCTATCACAAGCCGAAGGGGCTGGTGACCAGCCACAAGGACGAGCAGGGCCGGAAGACGGTGTTCGAGGCGCTGCCGCCGGAGCTGCCGCGGGTGATCTCGGTCGGCCGGCTGGACATCGCCACCGAAGGTCTGCTGCTGCTGACCACGGATGGTGCGATCGCCCGGCATTTGGAGCTCCCCTCGACCGGTTGGCTACGCCGCTACCGCGTCCGGGCCTATGGCGAAGTCGCCGACGAGCAGCTTGAAGAGATCCGCGCCGGGGCGACCATCGACGGGATCGCCTATGGCCCCGTGGAGGCCAGTATCGAACGGGTCCAGGGCGGCAATGTCTGGCTCTCCATCGGGATTCGCGAGGGCAAGAACCGGGAGGTGAAGCGCCTCCTGGAGCATCTCGGGCTGAAGGTGAACCGGCTGATCCGGACGTCTTTCGGACCGTTCCAGCTGGGCGAGCTGGCGCCCGGCGCAGTGCTGGAAGTCGGGCCCAAGGCGCTGACCAGCCATCTCGGCGTCAAGCTGGCCCAGGAGCTGGGCGTGCGCGCACCGACCAAGCAGGGCGGCAAACGGCCAACGCCGGGCAAGCACGGCAAGCTACACTCCCAAAAATCGCCGCAAGCCCGGCGCAGGGCGAAGCGCTAAGCCATGCGGATCGTTTCCGGGCGGTTCAAATCCCACAGCCTCGTCGCGCCCAAGGGCGACGCCACGCGGCCGACCTCCGACAAGGTCCGGCAAGCTGTCTTCAACGTGCTTGAGCACGGTATCGGCGTGGCGTTCGAAGGGGCGCGGGTGCTGGACCTGTTCGCCGGCTCCGGCGCGCTGGGGCTGGAGGCATTGTCGCGCGGGGCGAAATTCTGCTGCTTCATCGATGATGCGGCCCCGGCGCGTGCGGCATTGCGGCGCAATGTTGAGGCGTTGGGGCTAACCGGCGTGAGCAAGATTTGGCGCCGCGATGCTACCCGGCTCGGACCGGTCGGCACGATGGCTCCATTTGACATAATTTTTCTCGATCCGCCTTACGGGAGGGGTCTCGGCGAAAAATCTCTTGCCAGCCTTGAAGAGGGCGGCTGGTGCGCACCGGACGCCATCGCCGTGCTCGAAGAAAAAAGCGGGCTTGCCCTAGAGATTCCGCCCGGCTTCGAGACGCTCGACGAACGGGATTACGGTGACACGAGGATCACACTCCTGCGAGGAAGTGTGAATTGACGATCAGCCACGATGGCGGGCTTTTGCGCGCCGTGTTTAAGTTTCCCCTGTAGGGGCTTTGCGTGGCTGGGAGTATCCGATGTGTACCGCTGAGCTTAATTCGCGCGTTTGCGCGGGCTTCGTGCTTGTTGCCGCTTGTCTTCTCTTCTCGACCCTCTTCCCTGGCAAGGCCAGCGCGGAATTCCGCAGCGGCAATTGGACGGGAGATTCCTACCAGGACGAGTCCGGCCGCTTCCGCGACTGCACCATGACCACCAGCTATCGCAGCGGGACGACCATGGGGTTCGTCATCAGCCGCGACTACAATTGGGGCTTGGTGCTGCTCAACGAGACCTGGAAGCTTCGGGAAGGCTCCAGCCAGGACATCGCGATCAAGGTCGACACCCGCTACCGGTTCGACGCGGTGGCGAAGGCGGTCAGCGTCGACGGCATCGTGATCCCCCTATCGAGCGACGGCAGCATGGTGGACGCCCTGCGGGATGGCCGGGTTCTCACGGTGGTGAGTTCCTCGGGCAACGTCACCTTCGAGCTCGCAGGCACCAGCCAGGCGATCAAGGATCTCGCGATATGCGTGCGCCAGGAGCTGGACCGGGAGGCTTCGTCTGGGTCCGGCAACGACCCGTTCTTGGGCTTGCAGGCGAAAGCCGAGCCGGAAGACGACGCCCAGGCGCAGCCTCAGCCGGCCGATGAGGCAGACGATGGGGATTACAAGCTGTTCTCGGAGTCGGAGGCGGTGGTGTTCGCCTCCAACCTTCTCGCCGATGCGGGAATCACCAGCTACACGATCCTGGATCCGTCGGAGAACCCGATGGAGGGCTTCGACGTGGTCTGGACCTACAAGAGCGGCATCATCGGCGCGCTGGCCGGGTACAAGAACATGGGCGATGTCGATCTCGACAAGGCCGCCGCCCAGGTGATGGCCGATGACGGGGCGAGCTGCAAATCGGACTTCGCCTCCGGCAAGAAGGGCAGCGACAAGATCGGCGACGTGCTCGTGCGGCGGCTCTTCACGGCATGCCGTTCGGGCGATGATCCGATGGAAATCCACTACACCCTGTTCAAGACGCCGGGCGGCCAGATCCTGCAGATCGCCCATATCAGCCTCGGCCCGGCCCCGGAGGGCAGCGAGGAAGACACGCTGGCCCATGCGGACGACGCCTTCCTCAACACGGCGGTGATCTCGGAGCTGGAGCAGAAATAGGTCTACGGCGGGCGCGGCTAGCGCCTGGAGAACAGCTTCTCAATCTCCGCCATCGAAAGCTCCACATAGGTGGGCCGGCCGTGATTGCATTGGCCGGAATACGGCGTCTTCTCCATATCCCGCAGGAGCGCATTCATCTCCTCGCCGTTGAGCCTGCGCCCGGCGCGGACGCTGCCATGGCAGGCCATGGTTGCGAGCACGTGGTCGAGGCGCTCGGCGAGGAGCTGGGCGTCGGTCTCCTCGTCGCAAAGCTCGTCTGCCAGATCGGAGACCAGCCCCTTCACATCGCCCTGGCCAAGGATGGCGGGCGTCTCGCAGACGGCGATGGCTCCGCCGCCGAAGGGCTCGATGACGAGGCCGAGCAGCTCGAGCTTATCCGCCGCCTCGATCAGACGCGATGTGCGGTCCTCGTCCAGCTCGACGATCTCCGGGATCAGCAGCATTTGGCGGGCGATGCCGCCATTGGCGTAGCTCTTCTTCAGCCGCTCGTAGACCAGGCGCTCGTGGGCGGCGTGCTGATCGACGATGATCAGGGATTGCTCGGTCTCGGCGATGATGAAGGTGTCGTGGAGCTGAGCACGGGCCGCGCCGAGGGGGTAGTCGACCGGTGAGCCATTCGAGTCCGCCGCAGGTTCGGCTGCATCGCTGGGGCGGGTATCGGCGCTCGGCCGGTCGATCTCGCCCAACGGGCTTTGAGCGCGCTCGGCCATGCCATAGAGGGCGCGGTCGGACGCGCGGTAAGGTTGGCTGTATGGGGCGTTGGCGGGGGGTGCCCATCCCCCGATAGGCCCATTCACCCGTTCGCTCAGCCTGGCCAGCGCCACGTCGGACAGGGTGTTGGTTGCGCGGTGACCGGCAGCCCCCAACGCATCGCGCAAACCGGAGACGATCATCCCCCGCACGGTCTGGGCATCCCGAAAGCGCAGCTCCGCCTTGGCCGGGTGCACGTTCACGTCCACCTCGTGGGGCGGGAGCGTCACGTAGAGGACCAGGAGCGGGAAGCGGCCTGACGGGATGTAGTCGCCATAGGCGGCGCGCACCGCCCCGGCGAGGAGCTTGTCCTTCACCGGGCGCCCGTTGACGATCAGATGTTGCTGCATGCCGTTGGGGCGATGGAGCGTGGGCAGGCCGGCGAAACCCTGAAGCGTGATGCCGTTCCGGGTCAGCTTCACGGGCATGGCGTCACGCACGAAATCGTCGCCGAGAATGCGCCCTACACGGGCGAGCGCATCGTCCAGCAGGCCGGGCTGACAAGGCGAAAGGCGCAAGGATGCGCGGCTTCCGAAGGTGAGGCTTAATCCCACTTCCGGCTGGGCGAGCGCCAGGCGCTTGACGGTATCGGTGATAGCGGCCGTCTCGGCCCGTTCCGACTTCATGAATTTCAGGCGCGCCGGGGTCGCGTAGAAGAGATCGCGCACCTCGACGGTGGTCCCGCCATTGAGGGCGGCCGGCTTCAGGGGCGATTTCGCTCCTGCATCGACGGTGATCTCGTGGGCGTGGCCAGCGCCGTCCGCCCTGCTCTGAATGGTGAGGCGGGCCACGGAGCCGATGGAGGGCAGCGCCTCGCCCCGGAAGCCGAGAGTTGCGATCTGGGAGAGGGTCTCGTCGGCGAGCTTGGATGTGGCGTGGCGCTCCACGGCAAGTTGCAGATCGTCCGCGTCCATGCCGCGACCGTCATCGGCCACGCGGATCAGGCCCAGGCCGCCGCCGGTCGCCGAGATATCGATCCGGGTGGCGCCGGCATCGATGGCGTTTTCCACGAGCTCCTTCACGACGCTGGCTGGCCGCTCGACCACCTCGCCCGCCGCGATACGGTTCACGAGGTCGGGCGGGAGCTGGCGAATCTGTCCGGACACTGACATGGGCCAGGATTATCGCCTCAAATGCGGTTTGGCGAAGGGGCCGAGAAGTTTTCCACCGGTCCCCCGGACGAGGATCAAGCCCCCAGATATTTCCGGGTGAGCACCTTGCCCGCTTCGACGGCCGGCTGGTCGAACGGGTCGACGTCCAACAGGTGCGCGGAGAGGATCGTCTCCAGCATGAAATGCATGAGCAGCGCGCCGAGGGTCTTGGCGTCCAAGCTCTCGATATCGATGGTGCGGACGGCGCGGCCAGCCTCGATCAGAGCCTCTGGGATGGCCTTCTGCTGGGCGGCGACGAGGTCGCCCGCGGTCTTGCCGGCGAGGTAGTCGGCATGGGCCGTCTTGGCGAGGTCCGGCGCGATGCGCGGCCCCGTGCCGGCGCCGCCGGGGCGAAGCACGGTGATGAGGTGCTGCTCGGCCCCATCAAGGTAGAGCTGAAGCTGGCTATGCTGGTCGACCGGGCCTTGGGCCGCCACCGGCGTGGTGCCTTCGCCGGATTTGCCGAGGCTCTCGCCCCAGAGCTGGACGAACCAGGCGGCGAAGTGGCCGAGCTATCCGAGTAGGGCAGCATGATGGTCGCCTTCACGCCCTTCTCCTTGGCGAGGCCGATCTGAAGCGCGGCGCCGATGGCGGGGGCGAAGTCCCTGGGGTTCTTGTCGCTCATGAGCGCGGAGATGACTTGGCCGGCGCCCTCGCGGATTTCGACCGGATCGATGCCCCGGGCGAGCGCGGCGAGAAGGCCTGTATTCGTCAGGGCCGAGAAGCGGCCGCCGATGCCCGTATCGTGGGGCAGGGTCGGGATGCCGAACGCATCGCAAAGATCGCGCAGGCCGTTCTTCTTGCCGTCCTGGGCGGGCTCAGTGAGGCCGAGGAAGAGCTGATCGGCCTTGTCTTCCAGCCCGGCGTGGCGCACGGCCTGAAGGGCTGCCATGGACTGCACCAGGGTCTCCGGCGTGCCGCCGGATTTGGAGATCAGGATGAAGCGGGTGGTCTCGAGGTCGAGATTGGCGAGCGCGCGCTCCAAGGTGCGGGCGTCGAGATTGTCGTAGAAGCGCGTTCGGGGATTGGGTCCGGACCGGCCGCCATTGTCGCCGGGAATGTCCCAACCGCCGAGCTGGGCGATAGTCTGGCCGCCGAGGCTGGAGCCACCGGTGCCGAAGAAGACGATGGTCTTTGCGCCCTCGGTGAGCTTTTCAAAGGCTTCACGCATCGGCTCGATATCGTCACGCCGTTCGGCCACGCGGAGGATCGGCAGGGAGCCGGACTCATAAGCCTCATGGAGCGAGTGCATGCGGGGGCCGAGCTTCTCCAGATACTGGTCGAGCACGGTGTCCGAAAGACCGCCCGCGCCGATGCTCTGCTCCAGACAGCCGTCGATGCCTTGCTTGAATGCCATGTCGCCCTGCCCTGCTTTCGATTTCCGCTGATGTTTTTCTTTGCGCTACGCCATCGCGTGCGCCGGATCGGGCACGGCCTCGACCGGCTTGCCGACGATGGTGGTGATCAGCCGGTCGGCGTCGAGCATGCGATGGGCGACCCGCTTGACCTCGTCGAGGGTCACCGCCTCGATCAGTCCGTTCCGCTCGTGAACGTAATCGACGCCAAGACCCTCCACTTCCAGGAAGAGAAGCTGGTTCGCGATGGAGCTGGAGGAATCGAAGCGGAGCGCATAGGCACCGGTGAGGTAGCGCTTGGCGTCCTCGAGCTCCTCTTCGGTGGGGCCTTCGCGCGCGATGCGCGAAAGCTGCTCCTTGATGACGTCCAGGGATTCGCCGACCGCCTCGTTCTTGGTCGCCACGCGGCCCATGAAGACGGCCGCGTGCTGGAACGGGAAGAGATGGGAATTCACCGAGTAGGCCAGCCCTCGCTTCACGCGGACCTCCTCCATGAGCCGGCTGTTAAAGCCGCCTCCGCCGATGATGTAGTTGAGCACATAGGCCGGCAGAAAGTCGGGATCGGCGCGCATGACGCCCTGCAAACCGAACTGCACGATGGATTGGGGAATGTCCATCTCGACCACCTCGCGCACGGGGCCTGCCGCAAGGGTGGCATCGGGCACGGGCGCGAGCTGGGATTTCTCCGGCAGACCACCGAAGATGTGGTCGAGATCCTTGGCCAGGGTCTCGGGATCGATATCGCCGACGGCCACGACGATGAGATTATCGCGGGCGAAAACTCGATCGGCGTAGCCTTTGAGATCATCCGGCATGATCGACGGCACGGTCTCGAAGCTACCCTTTATGGGCAGGCCGTAGGGATGGCCCGCGAAGGCCAGCTCGCTCCAGGCGCGCGACGCCACGTTCACCGGGTTGTTCTGATCCAGCTTCAGGCCGGCGAGGATCTGCCCCTTCACACGCTCGGTTGCGTCTTCATCGAAGCGGGGTTCGGTGAGCACGGTCTTCAGAAGATCGAAGGCCTCCTCCTTCCGCGCCGTCAGGGTCTGATAGCTGCAGGTGACGAGGTCGCGGGCGGCGTTGAAGTCCATATGGACGGCCAACTCCTGCTCCCTCTCCTGGAAGGCGGCGGCATCCATGTCGCCCGCGCCTTCATCCATCATGCCGGTGACGAAATAGGCCAGCCCGCTCTTGCCTTGCGGATCCTGGGCGGAGCCGCCGCGAAAGGCGAAGCGGAGGGCGATCAGCGGGTTGTCGTGATGCTCGACCAGAAAGGCCGTGATCCCGCCGGGGCTGGTGATGCGTTGAATATCCATGGGATCGGCTGAACGAGGTCTCTAAGCGGCGAGGGATTCGGCGGAGGGTTCTAGGATGCCGGTCACGGAACGCGCCGGATCCAGATAGGTTGCCGCCACCTTTTCGATATCGGCAACGGTGACCTCGTCGATCCGCGCCGGCCAGGCTTCGATCTGGTCCAGGGTCAGGCCTGCGGAGAGGAAGCCGCCGTAATGGCCGGCAAGCTCGTCCTGGCTATCCGCGGCATAGACGAACTGGGCGAGGTAGGACGATTTGGCCCGATCGAGATCGGCTTGGGTGACGCTGCCCTGGCGGAGCTCGGCGATGAAGCGCGTCATAGCCTCTTCGAGCTGCTCGGCGGTCACGCCCTCCGCGGCAATGGCATCGAAAGCCAGCATGCCGGCATCGCGCAGCGGACGGACATAGCCGCCGCCGGCGGTGGCCGCCAACTTCTCCTCCACCACGAGGCGGCGGTAGAGCTTGCCCGCCGCGCCGCCGGTGACGATGCGCATCATGAGATCGAGAGCCTCGGCCTCGCCAGGCTTAGCCGAAGGATAGCTCGGAACGGGGAAATAACGCTGCACGGTGATGCGGCCGGCGCGCGGATCAGCAAGTTGGATGACGACGGGCTCGGAGGGAGCTGCCGTGACGGGCCGCACGCGGACCGGCTCCAACGTCTCGCTCGCGGGAATCGAACCGAAATTCTCTTCCGCCAGCTTGCGCACCTCGTCGGGCGTCACGTCGCCGGCGATCACCAGCACGGCGTTGTTGGGCGCGTAGTAGCGCTTGTAGAACGCGACCGCGGCTTCGGGCGAGAAGCCCTCGATTTCCTCATACCAGCCGATCACCGGGATGCCGTAAGGATGCCCGGGAAAGAGTGCCGCCATCATGCGCTCCTGTAGGATCGCATTCGGAGCGTTCTCGACGCGGGAGCGGCGCTCCTCGAGCACCACGTTCCGTTCGCTTTTCACCTCATCATCGGAGAAGCGCAGATTGCTCATCCGGTCGGCTTCCAGGGCCATGACCGTGGGAAGGCGGTCGCGGGCGACGCGTTCGAAATAGGCGGTCACATCGTTGCGGGTGAAGGCGTTGAACTCGCCGCCATTGCGCGCCACGACCTTGGCGAACTGGCCGGGCGGGTTTGCCTCGGTGCCTTTGAACATCAGATGCTCGACGAAATGGGCAAGGCCCGAGATGCCTTTGGGATCGTCGGCGCTGCCGACCTTGTACCAGAGCATCTGGGTGGCGACGGGGGCGCGGTGATCGGGGATCACGATCACCTGCAGGCCGTTATCGAGGAAGAACTCGTGGACCTTGCGCGCAGACACGCTGTCTTCGGCGCTCAACGCCTCAGACATGCCAAAAGTGCTGGCGGAGCGGGGCTTTGCGGGCCCACCATGAACAGATTTCGTCATGGGCAAGGTGATAGCACGGAAGCCGGAGCGGTACACCTAACGGATCGGTCATTGACCCACGGTTTCGGGGCGGCATTTGGAGCTCCAGCTCCAATCCGCCGTGGATTCGTCGCCCGGCAGGCAGTCGCCGGCATCGTCGACTTCCGGCGGCTTCTCGACCGGCGCGCCGATGGGCTTGATGCAGATGGCATGGCCGGTCACGGGATTGACCTCGGCGATCTCGCATTTGGGCTTCGCCGGGTCGCCGGAAGCGTCTTCTGAAGCGCTTTGTCCAACGGTGTCCTGCTGAACGTCCTGGGCAGGCTTTTGGCTCGTCGCGGCCTCTTCAGCCAGCGCCGATGTAAGCGGTCCGCAGAGCAGCGCGATGACGAGAACGGCGCCCTGCCGGAATGCCATTAAAGACCTCGATACGAGCCGTCGTTGACGGACTGATATGTGGAAGCCTTCGGCTCTTCCTCCTCCTCGTCCCGGGTGAGCGGGGTCGGGCCCTCGGTGGGAGGCTTATAGGCATTACGCTGCGGCGCGCCCTGGGACCGGCTGTTGACCGGCGGAATGGAGGCGGAGGGATCCGGCTCCGGCACTGCGGCAACCTCGGCGGTCTCTTCCTTGTCGCGGCCGAAAAGCTTGTCCAGCAAGGTGGGCTTGCCGGCATAGGGGTTCAGCGCGTCCTGGGTCTCGGCGGTCTTCTTCTCTTCCTCGCGGCGCTGCTGCTCGGCCTCGCGGGCGGCAACCTCGGGGTTCGTCGGCCAGCTCGCCGGCGTGGCCGGCCCGGAGCCGGGCGGCGGAAGATGGTTTGTGTTGGGCGGGATGACGAGGGGCGCGCGCTCGGACATCTGCACGTCCTCCTGCTTGCGTTCGCCCGAAAGGCCCGCATAGTCGAAGATCTTGCCCTGGAACTCGACGCCGCCGCAGCCGCCAAGGGTGAGCACGCAACCTGAAAGGCACGCAGCCGCCACTCCGCGCGCAAAGCGCGAGTTCGCAGAAATTCCGGCTCTCAGCAGGCGTTGCCCCACAATTCCCTCAAAAGTCGGCGGAAAAACTCGTTTCAGACCGAGATTTTCTTACAGTTTAGAACGGTTTGAGACCTTTTTATGGTGCGCGAACAAAGAGTCATAAAGAAGGCCGACGACCCCGGCAACCACCCAGCAATCGGCCAGATTGAACACGTACCAGTCGAAGCCGAAGATCTGCATGGAGTAGAAATCGGCCACCGCCCCATAGGCGATGCGGTCGATGGCGTTGCCGATGGCGCCTCCGATGATGAGGCCGACGGAGATGGCGGCGAGCCGCGTCTCCAGGCGGAACAGCCATAGGGCCAGCCCGATGGAGACGCCGAGGGCGAACACGATGAGCGCCCAGCGGCCGAAATCGGAGTCCTGCTGCAGCAGGCCATAGCTGATGCCGCGGTTCCAAACCATGACGAGGTCGAAGAACGGGGCAAGGGTCACCGGCGCCTTCTCGGCGATGTCGTATGAGAAGATCAGCCACAGCTTGTTTGCCTGATCGAGGATCAGGGAGACGAGGGCCACGATCATACCGAGCCTGAAATTCGCCCACTGAATGACCGGCGCCGGACCTGCGTGCTCGGCCTCTTCCCGCTCCATCGCCATCTTCGTCCCCTATTCCGCCGCTTCCGCAGCCTTGCGCTTTTCGAACTGGCGGACGCCTCGGCGTCACGTGGGCTGAGATCGGGGAAATCCGGATCGCTGCCGACATCTTCGGAGATCTTCCAGGAGCGGGCGCATTTGCGTCCCTCAGCCAGCTCGACCTCGACGGCCACGCCCGCCACCTCGTCCAGACGGAAGGCATCCTCCGGTCCCTCGCCCATGAGGAGGCGGGCGCGGAGGTGATGAAGATCTCCGCCGGATCGAGGCCGGAGAGCGCGGCACGCAACTCCTGATAGGCGATATAGACCTTGGGCGCGGCATCGAGGCTGGCGCCGATGCGCCGCTCGCGGCGCTCGATCTCCAGGGCGCCGGTCACCACGCGCCGGATCTGGCGCACCTTGCGCCATTTCCGGTCCAGCTCCTCGTCGAGCCATTCTTCCGGAATGTCCGGGAAGTGGCGCAGGTGGACGGAGCCTTTGTCGCTCGGGAACCGGTTCAGCCAGGCCTCCTCCATGGTGAAGCAGAGCATGGGGGCCAGCCAGGCCGTAAGGGTCGTGAAGAGCTGATCGAGCACAGTCAGGGCAGCCCGGCGCGTCGGGCTGTCATAGGGCTCGCAGTAGAGCGCATCCTTGCGGAGATCGAAGTAGAACGCCGACAGATCGTTGACGCAGAAATTGAACAGCATCTGGAAGACGCGCTTGAAGTCGAAGGCGTTGTAATTCGCCCGGACCTGGACATCGAGCTCCGCCAGCCGGTGCAGCATGTAGCGCTCCAGCTCGGGCATGTCGCCGGGGAAGACGCGCAGATCCTGCCTGTAATGGGCGAGATTGCCGAGCATGAAGCGGACCGCGTTGCGCAGCTTGCGGTAGGCGTCGACATTGGCCTTCAGGATCTCAGGCCCGATGCGAAGATCTTCCCAATAGTCGGAGGACATGGCCCAGAGACGCAGGATCTCCGCGCCGGACTGCTTGATGACGTCCTGGGGTGCGGTGGTGTTGCCGGCCGACTTGGACATCTTGCGGCCCTGCTCGTCCATGGTGAAACCGTGAGTGAGCACGGCGTCGTAAGGCGCGCGGCCGCGGGTGCCGCAGGACTCCAGAAGCGAGGACTGGAACCAGCCGCGATGCTGGTCGGAGCCTTCGAGATAGAGCGAGGCGGGCCATTGCAGGTCTTCGCGCTGCTCCAGCACGAAGGCGTGGGTGCAGCCGGAATCGAACCAGACATCGAGGATGTCGTCGACCTTCTCCCACTGGGCCGGATCGTCCACCAGGCCGCTGAGGAAGCGCTCCTTGGCGCCGTCGGCGAACCAGGCATCGGCGCCCTCGGTGCGGAACGCCTCCGTGATACGGGCAACGAGTTCCTCGGAATGGCCGAATTTCGGGCCCGGCGCGATCTCGCCCCGTTCGGGATGACGGAAGACGGTGATGGGCACACCCCAGGCGCGCTGGCGGGAGACGACCCAGTCTGGCTTGGACTCCACCATGCCGCGCAGGCGGTTCTCGCCCGAAGCCGGCACGAAGCGGGTCTCGCGGATGGAGCGGAGCGCGCGATCGCGCAAGCTATCCACGCTGCCCTCGATGGGCTCGTCCATGGCGATGAACCATTGAGGCGTGTTGCGGAAGATCACAGGCTTCTTGGAACGCCAGGAATGGGGATAATCGTGGCGGAGCTTGCCACGGGCCACCAGGGCATCGGCATCCTTCAGGGCTGCGATGACGGTCTCGTTGGCATCGCCCTTCTCGCCCTTGTCGTTCAGCACGCGTTTGCCCGTGAAGCCCTTCGCCTGGTCGGTGAAGAAGCCTCCAGCGTCCACGGTGAAGGGGATCGCGGTGTCGATGCCGCGCTCTTCCAACAGACGCTTCTTGTCTTCCCAGAGCTCGAAATCCTCCATGCCATGGCCGGGTGCGGTGTGCACGAAGCCGGTACCGGTCTCGGCGGTCACGTGGTCGCCGGGAAGAAGTGGAACACGGAAATCGTAACCTCGCCCACTCAACGGATGGGCTGCGTGCGAGTACTTAAGAGTATCAGGAGAAACCGAGTTCAGGCGCTGCCACTCTTCGATCCGCGCTGCAGTCTTCAGATTCTCCGAAAGGGAATCCGCAACAATCAGTCGGTCTCCAACTTTTGCCCAGTTGTCATCCGGCGCAGCCGTCACCTCGTAGAGGCCGTATTCGATATTCGGCGAATAGGCGATGGCCCGGTTGCCTGGGATGGTCCAGGGCGTCGTGGTCCAGATGACGATGGAGGCGCCAAGGAGCTCATGAGGATCGAGATTCCCGGAGCTGGCTCCGGTCAAAGGAAACTTCACGAAGATCGTATCGGAGACGACCTCCTGATACTCGACCTCGGCCTCGGCGAGGGCGGTCTTCTCGACGACGGACCACATGACCGGTTTGGAGCCGCGATAGAGGGTGCCGTTGAGGGCGAACTTCATCAGCTCGGCGGCGATGGTCGCCTCGGCCTCGAACGCCATGGTCGTATAGGGATTGTCCCAGTCGCCGAGCATGCCCAGCCGCTGGAATTCCTCGGACTGGATCTTCACCCATTTCTCAGCGAATTCCCGGCAGACGCGCCGGAAGGAGTTGATCGGGATCTCGTCCTTGTTCTTGCCCTTGTCGCGGAAACCCTCCTCAACCTTCCACTCGATGGGGAGCCGTGGCAGTCCCAGCCCGGCACGTAGGGCGCATCCTTGCCCATCATGCCCTGGGAGCGGACGACCACGTCCTTCAACGTCTTGTTGAGGGCATGTCCGATATGAAGATGGCCGTTGGCGTAGGGCGGACCGTCGTGAAGCACGAACTTGCCGCGCCCCTTCGCTTCTTCGCGAAGGCGGTCGTAGAGCCGGATCTCGTTCCAACGGGCGATGAGCTCCGGCTCGCGCTGCGGAAGCCCGGCCTTCATGGGGAAGTCGGTCTTGGGCAGAAAGAGCGTGTCGCTCCAGTTGCGTCCCGACTCTTCCTTGGAGCCGGAGGCTGGCTCCGCCGTCTTATTTGAGGCAAGCTCTGATTTATCGGCTGGTGGAGTTGTCATCTTTGAAGAATTTCTTTGAAGCGATGGATCGGGCCTTGGCGGTCTGGGATCCGACGGAGGCCGGGAAGCCTTACGAGAGGCATGATCCCGCGCCGGAGTCGACTTCGCCTGAATCTTACGGGGAGGCTTCTTACCCGCTCCCGACGCATTCGTCTCCCCCAGCTTGGACGCAGCCTTCTTACTGGCAGGCTTCCGAACCGCGGACGTCACCTCCGCAGATCTGGCCTCAGTCGGTTTCGCCGCAGACGTCCTGGCCTGAGGTTTGGCAGCGGATGATGGGGATTTCGCCTGCGAAACCGCCGCTTCCGCCCGCCTTGGCGTGGGCCGAGCCTTTCGTGCAGCCTTGGTTTGACGCTTGGCTTTGCTATTGGGAGCGGTATTTTCCCTGGCTGCGGCCCTGCTTCCAGACGTTCCAGCCGCCTTGGATGAGCTTTTGGCTGTCGTCTTCGGCGCTTTCACCGCCGTCTTCGTTGGCTCAGTCTGCTTTGGACCGCTCTTGGTCTTCTTCCCAGCAGACGCCTTTGCAGCAGTGGATGGCTTTTTGGACGCCGCAGGGACCTGGCGCTCGGACTTCGTTGTCTTCTTCGCTGACTTGGTCTTATCCTTGGCCTTGGTCTTCGCTCCCGTCGCTGCCCGGTTTGCCGGCGGCGCAGCCAGCGACTTCGGCGATGCCTTCCCAGCCTTTTTGGTGGCTGGACGCTTGGACGCCACCTTCTTTTTCGCTGCCTTCTCGACAGCAGTCGTCATGGCCGCGGAACTCTTTACCGCCGAGATTGCCTTGGTGGTGGCCCGCGCAGCACTAGACTTCCGGCTTTTTACCGGCGCCTTGTCATCCGCCTTGGCAGATGCAGCTTTGCCGGCGGCGCGCTTTTTAGGCGCCGCATCATCCTTCGCCATGATGGGTATGCTTCGGTTCGCGTCGTCGGGCTCGAAACTCAACGCCTTCTAGCAACCGCGCACAGGACAATCCAGTAGAGACGGTGCCCCATGAGCTGGGCCGGTCCGGATGGGTGTTGGCTAGATCCCGCCGGCAACAGGGCTCTTCGGGGCGGTGCGCAACACCTGCTCGATTTCCTTGCAGTCGAGGTCCATCTGCTCCGACAGGGCTTCCGGCGTCTCGTAGGTCCGGTCCTCGCGGATATGGTCGATGAACTGGATCTCGACGGTCTTGCCATAGAGATCGCCATCGAAATCGAACAGGAACGCTTCGAATATCGGCGCTCCCGAATCGAAGGTGGGGCGCTTGCCCAGATAGCCCGCCGCATCGTAGGGCTGGCCATCGACGACGACCCGCACGGCATAGATGCCGTGGGCCAGATCCTGGCCCGGGTGGAGTTTGAGATTGACGGTCGGAAAGCCGAGACCCTTGCCGCGGCCGGCGCCGGATTCCACGGGCCCGCGGATACGCCACCAATAACCGAGGGTCCCGGCGGCCTCGCGGACCTCCCCGCGGCGCAGATGATCCCTGGCGCGGCTGGAGGAATAGGTGCCGCCCTCCCCGGTAACGGGCTCGACCACGGTCACGTCGAAGCCGAGCTCGGCGCTCAGGCGCTTCAGATCCTCGGTCGAGCCGCTGCGGCCCTTGCCGTAATTGAAATCGTAGCCGACGACGACGTGGCTGGCGCCGATGCCTTCAGCGATCACCTGCTTGGTGAAGTCGTCGGCGCTTAGGGCCGATAGCACTGCATCGAAATCGAGGACGATGACCTCATCCAGGCCGAGCTCGGACAAGAGCTCCAATTTCACGGGCAGCGGCGTGAGGCGGAAGAAAGGCTTCTCGGGCGCGAAGAATTCGACCGGATGGGGCTCGAACAGGATGGCGCCGGATTTGCGGCTCTCGGCGCGGGCAATATCGATGGCGCGGCGGATCACGGTCTGATGACCGCGATGCACGCCGTCGAAGTTGCCGATGGCAACCACCGAATCCCTCACCGTAGCCGGCACGTCGCGCCAGCCGTGAACCACATCCATCTTACAAATACCCCCAGTTCCGTGCGGTGAGGGCTCTACCGCTTCTTGTTGCGGCTGTCGACCATCACGACGGCAATACCGGACAACACGGCCTTTCCGTCCACGCTGCAAACGCAGTTCAAGACGACCCGGCGCTTGTCGGGATCCAGGCCCTGGATGGTCACGGTCGCCGTAACCTCATCGCCGAGATAGACCGGCGCCATGAACTTCAGGTCCTGGCCGAGATAGATGCAGCCGGGCCCGGGCAGCTTGGTGCCGAGCACCGTAGAGATCAAGCTGCCGGTCAGGAAGCCGTGAGCGATGCGCTTTTTGAAGATTGTGCCACCGGCGAACTCGTCGCTGAGGTGGACGGGATTGACGTCGCCCGACAGTACGGCGAACTCATCGACATCCTTCTCGGAGATGACCTTGGAGAAGCTTTCCTCCATGCCCTCCTTCAGATCCTCAAAATAGTAGCCGTGGCCCAGAGTTTCGGATTTGGCCTGGGCAGTCGGGGTGTCTTGCATCGCGTGGTCCTTCCTTGGCGGTCGGCGCGCAAACTACAGAAGCACCCGACGCACTGCAAACGGCAGCTTCGCACCCTTAACGGTCCGTTCACGGCAATGGCTTAGTCTTATTCACTTTAGCGATGACGCGAGGGAAAGCCGATGGTGCTCTTGGGGGACCCGCAACTGGCCAGCTACAACGCAAGCCTCGGGCATGGTGGACGCAAGATGAGCTTTGATCCGAATATGCGCGTTCTGGTGGTGGACGATTACCGGACCATGGTCCGCATCATCCGCAATCTCCTTCGACAGCTTGGTTTCACCAATGTCGACGAAGCATCCGACGGGAGCGCCGCTCTCAACATGATGCGGGAGAACGATTACGGCCTGGTGATCTCGGATTGGAACATGGAGCCGATGACCGGCTACGAGTTCCTGCGTGAGGTTCGCGCCGACAACTCTCTTCAAAAGACGCCGTTCCTGATGGTGACGGCAGAATCCAAGGCGGAAAACGTCGTGGCGGCCCGGCATGCCGGGGTCAACAGCTACATCGTTAAGCCGTTCAACGCCACCACGCTGCGCGCCAAGATCGAAGCGATCTTCGGCAAGTAGGCGTCGGCACGTAGTCAAGTAAGTCGAGTGCAGGGACGAAATGGGTCAGAAGATCGCTTCCGAATGGCGTGGCCGTGACGGCTCTCGGGCCGAGGCAGAAATCCCGGCCGATGAAATGGCGCAGCTTGCGGAGGCCCTTCGCGATCTGCAGGCCATCCGGACACGGGCCAATACCGCGGCAGAACAGATTTTGAGCGCCTGCGAAGGCCTGCTGGAAAGCCTCGATTCCGCCGACGCTGGCGACCGTCAGGCGGCTGCCGAAGCGGCTGCGATCGAGATCATGACCGCCTGCGGATTCGAGGATCTGGTCGGGCAGCGGGTCACCAGCGCGACGGCCATCGTCAAGTTGCTCATGTCGAAGCGGCTGGAAGCCATGATCCCCACGGCAGAGGCCGAAGCTCAGGACGAGCGCCTGAGTCAGGCCAGCGTCGACGCCATGTTCGGCGACAAGAGCTGAACTAGGCCAGCTTCCGCATGGCGGCGACAGGCAGCTGCTGATCGGCGAAGAGCCTCGTCAGCAGAGCTCCATCATACAGCACATCGTCGGATGGCTCGGAAAGGTCGCCGCCGTCTGCGGTCGCAATCGTCTTCAGGTCCGATGCATGCAATCCGCCGGCGATGAAGAGCGCATCCAGCTCCGCCTCCGCCGCACCGCGCATATCCGTATTGATGCCGTCGCCCACAGCGAGAATTTCACGGGGCGCAAGCTGGCGACCGGCGAGATCCCCGAGCTTCTTCAGGGCCAGCTGATAGATCGGCTGATAGGGTTTGCCCGAATAGCTGACCTCCCCTCCGAAATCCTCATACAGATCGGCGAGGGCACCGGCGCAGTAGACCAGCTCGTCGCCGCGCTCGACCATATGATCCGGGTTGGCGCAGAGCATGAGAAGCTTACGCGCGGCAAGATTGCTCAGGAGATCGTTGTAGTCCGCCGGCCCCTCGACATCGTCGTTGAAGAGGCCCGAGCAGACGATGAGCTCGGCGTCTTCGTGATCGACGAGGCGCACATCCAGACCCGTGAAGATCGGCTTGTCGCGCTCCGGACCGAGGTGAAAGACCTTCACCCCCGGACGCTTCTCCAGCTCGTGCCGCGTCAGGTCGCCGGATGTGAGAGTGTCGTCGTAAGC
Source organism: Methyloligella halotolerans (assembly GCF_001708935.1). Taxonomy (GTDB): domain Bacteria; phylum Pseudomonadota; class Alphaproteobacteria; order Rhizobiales; family Methyloligellaceae; genus Methyloligella; species Methyloligella halotolerans. The sequence goes on along the minus strand of NZ_MASI01000004.1, from coordinate 165,837 downwards.
GCTCTCGATGACACCCAGGGCGCCGAGCTGGGTCTGAACCTCGGGACTTGGGCGGGGCGAGTTCGACAGCAGCAGCACGATGCCGCCCTGTGCGCGATACCCTGCCGTAGCTGCAACCGCCGCCTCGTTGGCGCTGATTCCGTCATGCATGACACCCCAGATATCGACGATCCAGGCGGGATAGCGATGCCCGAACTCCGCGATGCTATCGAGCATCTTGATCGGCGGCCGGGCGGAGGATTCGTTCGATGAGGGGGCGCTGGTTTCCATGAAGCCCTAATGCGGGGAGGCGGCCCGCCCGTCAAGAGGATGGGTTATCCCAATTTTCCGGGAGTTTTTTCCGATCGAGCAATGGGCGCTGAATGTGGCTTTAATTCAGACGGCTTGCCGGCCGGTGGTCATGATGACGCGGTAGGCCGCAATTCCCGGACGCGGGACGATCAGACGTCCCCCTTAAATTTGCCGGCGGTGCCAGATCAGGTCTTGCGGCGGTCCGGATCGCCTGTCTCTTCCAGATCCTCCGCGTCATCCGGATCGCTGTCTTCTTCCGACTCGCCGTTCCGATCCTGCTCCTCCTCAAGGTTGGACAGCTCCTCGGCAATGAGATCGGTCAGCACCAGCTCCTCATGTTCCTCGACATGCTCATGCTGCTCGACGTGCTCATGTTCTTCGACGTGCTTATGGGGCTCGAACGCCTGGGAAACCCGTTGATCGGGCTCCAGCGTTTCCTCCGGCGGCGCACCCACGCCCCGGTCCGATGCTTCGATCTCCGCCGCCTCGACACGTTCGAGATCGGCTTCGACGAGATCGGCCTCTTCGGGAGCGGCCTCGTCCGGCGGTCCGTCATGGGGAGGCCCCTCAGGAGCGTCAGCATCGTCAGCCTCCTCAACCGGGGGGGCCGTGTGAAGCTCGGCGTCGAGCCGCGTTCCGGGCTCCACGATGGGCTCATGGGTTTCGATCATAGCCGGCTCATCGGGTTCGCCAGCTTCCTCGGCGGCCACTTCGGCTTCCTCGGCGGCCACTTCGGCTTCCTCGGCGGCCACTTCGGCTTCCTCGGCGGCGGTCTCCGCCGTGGCCGCGGCCAGTTTCTCGCCTTCGTCCTCAATGGTGTCGTTGGTGTCTTCGGGCGCCAGGCGCTCGTCACCTAAGGTGCCGGACGTGGAGATCTCGTCGGCAAGAGCCTCATCCAGAGCTGCGTCCTCGGCCCTCACCTCTTCGGCTGTCGCCTCTGCCACGGTTGGCGAAGCGTCGCCCGTGGCGCTCTCGGGAGCCGGCTCGCCGGGCGCGGCGCCATCTTCCAAAGCGTCTTCCCAGCCATCCTCATCCCAGCTGTCGGCATCGCGATCGGCGAGCTTCTCGGTCTCGTCCCAATCTTCCTGCCAGGCGCCCGCCTCGTGCCGCTGGGGCTCGGCCTCGGCGGTCATGTCGATGGGCTCGATCTCGTCCTCATCCGCCTCGTCTTCGGCGTTCACAAGCTCGGCGGTCTCTACTGCCGCCGCCTCGGCCGAGCGATCGGTCTGGAGAAAATCGATCGGCTCGAAATCCTGAGCGACCGCGCCCTCCTCGCTCGCCTCTGCGGCGATCCGGGGTCCGTCCTCGCTGCCGTCGCTCGCGGCGAGATCGATGGAAAGCTGCTTCATGAGGCGCTCGAGCACGCGCAGCTCCGTATTCAACTCCTCGCGCTGGGAGCGCGCTTCGGTCTCGAGCTCGGCGCGCAAGCTCTCAAGCCGCGACTGCATGGTCTCCATGTCCGAAGACAGGCGTGAGAGGTTCGCCGCCTCGAAGTTGCTCAACGTCCGGTCGAACTGCTCGATCTTGTCGGTGAGGAGGTCCAGCCGCGCGACGTCGTCCTCCATCTTGTCGATGCGCTGAAGGTCGCCGTCGATGATCTCAAGCGCCGCTTCGAAGTCATCCATTCGCTCCGCGTCGGCGCCTTGGGCGAAGCGCGTCATCAGAATGTGGGAGGTGACCATGAGCATCAGGATGGCCAAGCCGGAGATCACGGCGGGGAGCGTCCCGATGCTGGTATGCACCATGAGCGCCGCGGCAAAGGCCGCGGCGGTCACGAACATGGCGAACATCACTACGGCATCGAGAAGGAGACTGCCTCGGCGGTCCATTGATCCTCCATGATCTTCCATGTCCGGGCCTCTACGTCCGGGCCCTTATGTCTGGGTCATGCATGTCCCGCAGGCCGGCGCGCAACCGCTCCTTGTTAGCAGCCGGTGCGGACAAGGCCAAGCGGCAGGCGCAACCATGCGGTCTAGAGCAGCGGACGCTCGCGGCGGTCCTCGAGGTCGAACCCGCCCAACTCCGCCAGGGCGCCGAGATTGGGGGAGCGGAACAGGCCATGCTCCCACTCGATCAGACCGTCGGCGGTGAGGCGCCGGAGAATCTTGTTGGTGTGGACCAAGGAGAGGCCGAGCGCATCGGCCAGATGCTGCTGGGTGAAGGGAAAGCGCACCCGCCCCTCCACCGAGAGGCCGACTTCCGAGGCGCGGATATACAAATGGGTCAGATAATAGGCGGCGCGCTCCCGGGCGGTGCGCCGGCCAAGGCTCAGGAGATGCTCGTCGAGCACCCGCTCCTCGCGGGCCGCGAGCCATGTCACATCGAAGGCGAGGCGGGGACTGCGGGCAAAGAATTCCGTGAGCTTCTTGCGGGGAAACGTGCAGAACGAGGCCGCTGTCAGCGACTCCACCGAATGGTCCATCTCGTCGTCGAGGGTGGATTGGAGCCCGATGAAATCGCCCGGCAGGATGAAGTTGATGATCTGGCGCCGCCCGTCGGAAAGCGTCTTGTAACGGAAGCTCCAGCCGGACAGCACCGTAAAGAGCTGATCCGATTGAACCCCTTCGGAAAACAAGGTCGCGCCGCCTTCGACGCTGAACTCGCCGATCTTGAACTCCGACAGCAGATCCACCTCGCCATCGCTGAGCGGCTGAAACACCGCGCAGTCACGCAAGGGGCACCTGTCGCAGGGCACCTTATAGTCAACAGCGAACTGAGCGACCAAACCCATGGGCGCAATCATCTCCTCGGGCGCGCGGCACCCTAAAGTTGAGCACTATGTCTTAGTTGAAAGACGCGGCTTTCGGGAAGTCCTTAAAGTGAAGACCTCTTACTTGTCGAAGTCAATTCGCGCAGGCCCGAGGACGAAGGCTCCACGGGCGCTGCGAGCACGCCGCAGCAGACGCGGCGAGAATGTAGCACATCATGATGACCGAGGAGGAATTTGCCGCTCTTCCCGAAGACGGGAATGAGCCTTTCGCCAGCGCGCACCAGATGCATGGGGCGCTGGACGCGGGCGGAGTCGGCCTCTGGGAGATGTGCTTCGCCGATGAGCGCGTCGCCTTCAACGATGCCGCCTGCCGGGTGATGGACCTTCCCCACGGCGCCGATTTCGTGAGCTTCGCGGAGTTCGAGCAAACGATCCACTCCGAGGATCTGGCGGAGTTCCAGCGCTCGCTGCAACTCGCCATAGGCAGCGACGGGGAAATCGCCATCGAATTCCGCCTCAACGGGCGCGATCCACGGTTCACCCAATGGGTTTGCTTTTCGGGTCGCGTCACGGAGCGGGATACCGGCCGCCCGGTGAGGGCCGCGGGCGTCGTGCACGATGTGACCGACCGGCGCTTCGAGCAGGAGGCGAGCGACCTGCTCAACCGGGAGCTGGCCCATCGCATGAAGAACCTGTTCTCGGTGGTCGGCAGCATCGCGGCGGTGAGCGCAGAGAGCCACCCGGAGGCGAAGCCTTTCGTGCAGACCTTCCAGTCGCGCCTGAACAGCTTGGCCGCGGCCCACGACCTCCTGAAGGAGCGGCAGTGGCTTTTCATGCCCCTCGAAGACCTGGCAGGCCGCGTGGTCGAGCCCCTCGGTGTGCTGAACCGCATTCACATCGATGCCGGCGACCTGATGTTCGGCGATTACGATATGCAGACCCTGGTGCTCGTGCTCCATGAGCTGGCAACCAACGCATTGAAATACGGGGCCCTTTCCAATGATGAGGGCAGCGTCGCGTTGCGCTTTGAAAGTCTGCAGGAGGATCCGAACTCCCATGAGATCCTCATGACGTGGCAAGAGATCGCCGGTCCGCCCGTGATCGCGCCGACGGATCGCGGCTTCGGCATGACCCTGCTCGACCGGTTGGCGAAGCGGCATGGCCACGACGCGCCGGTCGTGGAATGGCACGAGTCCGGCCTCTTCTGCCGTCTGCGGTTTCGCGCCGGCGCCCGCTAGAAGACGCTCCTTCATCCGCGCTTCACCACGTTGGTATCAAGCCGGCGCCGGACGGAGCGCTTTTGCCCCCCTTCCTTGACAGTGGAGCGGCCGAAACGTTATCCCGGCCACGACTTGGCACTCACCCCTGGTAAGTGCCAGCAGCCCACCCTATCTCGCAAGCAGAGACCATTTGAGGGAGTGCAATCATGCAGTTTCGTCCTCTCCACGACCGTGTCGTGGTGAAGCGGCTCGAAGAAGAGCAGAAAACCAAAGGCGGAATCATCATTCCGGATTCGGCGGCCGAGAAGCCGCAGACCGGCGAGATCGTCGCAGCGGGCCCTGGCGCGCGCGGCGAGGACGGCAAGGTTCAGGCTTTGGACGTGAAAGTCGGCGACAAGGTCGTGTTCGGCAAGTGGTCGGGCACCGAGGTCAAGATCGACGACCAGGAGCTCCTGATCATGAAGGAGTCCGACATAATGGGCGTTCTGGGCTAGCCGATCGGGCCGCACACCCTCTATTGCGCCTCCCCGCCGGTCTGGCGGGCCCTGTCGAGGCGGATTTGCAAATTTTCAGAATGGAGTAAGCGCCAATGGCAGCTAAAGACGTGAAATTCGGTGCAGATGCGCGAGAGCGCATGCTGCGCGGCGTCGATACCTTGGCCAATGCCGTCAAGGTCACGCTTGGCCCCAAGGGCCGCAACGTGATCCTCGAGAAATCCTTCGGCGCGCCGCGTTCGACCAAGGACGGCGTCACCGTCGCGAAGGATATCGAGCTTGAGGATAAGTTCGAGAACATGGGCGCGCAGATGGTGCGCGAGGTCGCCTCGAAGACCAACGAGACCGCCGGTGACGGCACCACGACCGCGACCGTGCTCGCCCAGTCGATCGTCCGCGAAGGCCTGAAGGCCGTGGCCGCGGGCATGAATCCGATGGATCTGAAGCGCGGCATCGACAAGGCCGTGACCGAGGTCATCGCCGATATCCGCAAGAGCTCGCAGAAAGTCTCCGGCTCTTCGGAGATCGCCCAGGTCGGCACGATTTCCGCCAATGGCGAGAAGTCCATCGGCGACATGATCGCCGAAGCCATGGGCAAGGTCGGCAATGAAGGTGTGATCACGGTCGAAGAGGCCAAGAGCCTCGAGAGCGAGCTCGAGGTCGTGGAAGGCATGCAGTTCGACCGCGGCTACATCTCGCCCTACTTCATCACCAATGCCGAGAAGATGGTGGCGGATCTCGAGAACCCGTACATCCTCATCTGCGAGAAGAAGCTGACCGGCCTGCAGCCGATGCTTCCTCTGCTCGAGGCGGTGGTTCAGTCGGGCCGTCCGCTGATGATCATCGCCGAGGATATCGAAGGCGAGGCCCTGGCCACCCTCGTGGTCAACAAGCTGCGCGGCGGCCTGAAGGTCGCGGCGGTGAAGGCCCCCGGCTTCGGCGATCGCCGTAAGGCCATGCTGCAGGACATCGCCGTCCTGACCGGCGGCCAGGTGGTTTCCGAGGATCTCGGCATCAAGCTCGAGGGCGTCACCCTGGACATGCTGGGCAGCGCCAAGCGCGTCAACATCACCAAGGACGACACGACCATCGTCGACGGTGTGGGCGACAAGAGCGAGATCGAGGCCCGCGTTGCGCAGATCAAGGCGCAGATCGAAGAGACCTCTTCCGATTACGACAAGGAGAAGCTGCAGGAGCGTCTGGCCAAGCTCGCCGGCGGTGTTGCGGTGATCCGCGTCGGCGGTGCCACCGAGGTCGAGGTGAAGGAGCGCAAGGATCGCGTCGACGACGCGCTGAACGCGACCCGCGCGGCTGTCGAAGAGGGCATCGTCCCCGGCGGCGGCACGGCGCTTCTGCGCGCTTCCAAGGTGCTCACCATCACCGGAGACAACGAAGATCAGGAAGCGGGCATCAACATCGTCCGCCGGGCGCTCCAGGCGCCTGCCCGTCAGATCGCCGAGAATGCCGGCGTCGAGGGCTCCATCGTTGTCGGCAAGGTGCTGGAGAACAACGAGGCCACGTACGGTTACGACGCCCAGAAGGACGAGTACGGCAATCTCGTGGAGCGCGGCATCATCGACCCGACCAAGGTCGTGCTCACCGCTCTGACCGATGCCGCCTCCGTCGCGGGTCTGCTGGTCACCACCGAAGCCGGTGTGGCCGAGTCCCCGAAGGACGAGTCGGCTCCGGCCATGCCGGGCGGCGGCATGGGCGGAATGGGTGGCATGGGCGGCATGGACATGATGTAGCCCATCGCCTCACCATTCGAGACGATTATGGAGGGCGGCTCTTCGGAGCCGCCCTTTTTCGTGGGCAACCGCCCAATCGGGCGCCGGCAACCTTACGCAACCTTAATCCGCTAGCGCTTGCTTTCGGCGCGCGGCTCACTGAAAACTCGATCCGCGCTATCCCGAACGCGGCCCCTGCCCGCCTCGACGGCGTGAACGTCTTCTGCCTCAAGCGGTCTTCCGGAGCATCGCCCCTATGGCGGGATTTTCCCAAGCAGCAAAAGATTTTGCGCGCATTGCCCTACCCTATTTCAAAGGGGAAGACCGGTGGGCCGGACGGATCCTGCTCAGTGTCGTGGTGGCGCTACAGCTCTTCCAGGTCTTCCTGAGCGTCCAGTTCAATACCTGGTACCGGAACTTCTACAACGCCTTGGAGACGAAGGACTGGGATACCTTCATCTACCAGCTCGGCGTCTTCACCGCGCTAGCCACGTTCTTCATCGTCGCGGCGGTCTACGAACTTTATCTGCGCCAATGGCTCCAGATCCGCTGGCGTGCCTGGCTGACGGACAAGTACATGGCGCGCTGGCTGGAGGCGGGCACCCATTACCGCATGCGGCTCCGGGGCGACCAGATCGACAACCCCGATCAGCGCATCGCCGAAGACGTGCGCTCCTTCGTGGTGACGACGATCAGCATCGGTCTCGGGCTCCTGAGCTCCGTGGTGACGCTGATCTCGTTCGTGGCAATCCTCTGGGGCCTCTCCGCCGACCAGCCGCTGGTGATCGGCTCGTGGTCCATGGAGATCCCCGGCTATCTGGTCTGGGCCGCCCTGCTCTATGCGATCCTCGGCACATGGCTGACCCATTTGATCGGCTATCCGCTGATCCGCCTCAATTACGATCAGGAGCGCTACGAAGCCGATTTCCGTTTCTCGCTGGTGCGCCTGCGGGAGAACGCCGAGGAGGTCACGCTGCTGTCCGGCGAGGAGGTCGAGCGCGAGGGGCTGAAGGAGCGCTTCGGCCACGTCATCCAGAACTGGTACGACATCATGACTCGGATGAAGAAGCTCACCTTCTTCACCGCCGGTTACGGTCAGGCGGCGACGATATTCCCCTTCGTGGTGGTGAGCCCGCTCTATTTCTCCGGCGCCATGACGCTGGGCGGGCTGATCCAGATCTCCCAGGCGTTCGGTAAGGTGCAGGACTCTCTGTCCTTCTTCGTGGACGCTTACGACAACATCGCGAACTGGAAGGCCATCCAGGACCGGTTGAGCGGGTTCGAGCGGTCGCTCGCCTGGGCCAAGTCGCTCGACGAAGAGCACGAGGTCAGCCTCAAGCAGGCCGAAGCCTCCGATCACGACTCCCTGCGCGCGCGAGACGTGGTGGTGGCCCTGCCCACGGGCCGCGATCTAGTGCGGGTCTCGGACTTCTCCGTGAAGCCGGGCGAGAAGGTCCTCGTCACGGGCACGTCCGGCTCCGGCAAGACAAGCCTATTCCGGGCGCTGGGCGGCGTATGGCCGTTCGGCGAGGGCCGGATCGAGCTGCCGCGGGAGGGCGACGTTCTGGTGCTCCCGCAGCAGGCCTATATGCCCCTCGGCACACTACGCCGGGCCGTTACCTATCCCGCAGCCGAGACGGCCTATCCGCCGGCAGAGGTGGAGGAGGTGCTCAGTGCCGTGGGGCTGGGCAAGCTAACGAATCAGCTCGACGAAACGGCCTATTGGGCCGATCTCCTGTCGGGCGGCGAGCAGCAGCGGCTGTCCATCGCCCGCGCCCTGCTCCAGAAGCCCCAGTGGCTGCTGCTGGACGAAGCGACCAGCTCCATCGACGAAGAATCTGAGGAGCAGCTCTACCGGCTGCTGCTGGACCGGCTGCCCGATACGGCCATCGTGTCGATCGGCCATCGCTCGGGGCTCTCGGTCTTCCACGACCGGTTCTATCACCTGACCCCGGACGAGAACGGCGATCACCATCTGCGGCCGAAGGAGACCGGCGGCGGACCGCGCCCGGCCGGCGAACCGGCTTAGGCGATCCCACCAATCAATGGTGTCATCGTCGGGCATATCCCGGCAATCCAGTAATCACCGCCGCTGCCGGAAGCGAGACTCCAGCCGCTCCTGGTTCCCTGCTTTCGCAGGGGTGAAGGCCGTGCGTGGCGAGGCCGGGTGTGAACCGGAGGGATCGCGCTAAAGCGCAGCCTTGAGCTTCGCGACAATCTCGTTGCGGCGGGCTTCGGCCGCACCGGACCAGTCGGCCTCCTTCGCGCCCAGCAGATGGGCCTGGGACGACAGGATCAGACCGTCGTCCAGCACCTTCAGATGATTGGCGCGCAAGGTTGTGCCGGTGGTCGTGATGTCCACGATCAGCTCGGCGGTCCCGGCGGCGGGGGTGCCTTCGGTGGCACCGACGCTCCCGACGATCCGGTAGCCGGATACGTTGTGCTTGGCGAAGAAGCGGCGCGTCAGATTGAAGTATTTCGTCGCGACCCGCAGGCGTCGCCCATGGGCGCGCGCGAATTGGGCAGCGACATCCTCAAGATCCGCCATGCCGGATACGTCGATCCAGCAATCGGGCACCGCCACCACCACGTCGGCCCGGCCAAAGCCGAGGGGCACCTCGAAGCTGACGCAGGCGTCCACATCGGGGATCGTCTCGCGGACCAGATCCTCGCCGGTGATCCCGAGATGGACGCGGCCGGCGCGCAGGTGGTGCACGATCTCGCTGGCAGACAGGAAGGCGACCTCGACATCGTCGAAGGCATCGAACGCGCCCGTGTAGCCGCGCTCGTGGCCGGTCTTGTGAAGGCCGAGGCCGGCCTTCTCGAACAGGTCGTCGGCCTGCTCCTTCAGACGGCCCTTGGAGGGCACGGCGACGGTGAGAACGGTATCGGCCATCAGTCCATCGCCTCCACGGCGGCCAGCAGCCTTTCGGTGTGAATGGCGCAGCCGATGGCGGGAAGGTCGTCGGGCGCTCCCAGCGCCTTCAGCAGCCCGTCATAGCGCCCTCCGCCGGCGATCTGGCTGCCGTCTTCGAGGGCCGGCACCTCGATCTGGAAGACGAGGCCAGAATAGTATTCGAGGTTGCGGCCGAAATCGCTGGCGAAGGTCGCACCTGAAAGCTCGAGCCCGTTCTCCCTGAAGCTGTCGAAGCGGCGGATCAGCCGGTCGAGGCTGTCGTCGAGATCGAGACCTGCGCCGCGGGCGATCATGGCGATACGGCCAACGCATTCTTCCGGACTGCCGGAGACGGCAAGGTAGTAGTCGATGACCGTTGCGATCTCCTTGGCGAGCGGCGGCGCTTCGAGATCGGCGGCGAAATCGAGCAGCGAATTCGTGATCTCGCTCAGGGAGCGGTTGCCCAGAAGCGGAAGATCGTTGTCGGCGAGATAGCGCTCCACCTGCTCCTCGGCGCGTGCGGTGTCGCCGAGATCAAGGGTCCGGGCGAAGCCGGCGATGGGGCTTTCGGCCTCGGGCCGTTCTCCCCGGCTCAGGCGGCGCAGAAGGGCGTGAAAGGCGGACGGCCGCCAGAAATAGTGGCCGAGCTTGCGGCGCCAGCGCTCAGGAATCTCCAGCTTTTCGATCAGAGCGAAGAACAGGCCGATATCGCCGAAGCGGAGCGAGAAGTCGCGCAAGCCGGCCTGCTGAACGGCAGCGGTTGCGAGCAGCACCATCTCGACATCGGCGGCGTCGCGGTCCGTAACACCGAAGGATTCGATGCCGGCCTGGCGGAATTCGCGCGGGCGAACGCGGCTGCGGCCGCCGGGCTGAAACCGGAAAGCCGGACCGTTATAGCAATAGCGCGCCTCCCGGTCCGCCTTGGGGTGGCGCTCCAGATAGAGCCGGGAGACAGGCACGGTGAGATCGGGGCGCAGGCAAAGCTCCTCCCCCGTCAGATCCGTAAAGACATAGGTCCGGCTGCGTAGGGCCTCGCCGATCTGATCGAGGAAGATATCCGCCGGCTGGAGGATGGCGGGCGCCACCTGCTCGTAGCCGGCGATCTTGAAGGTTTCGACCAGGGTGCCGGCCTGGGCCTCCAACGCCTCGAAGTTGATTGCGGATTCTGCGGCCATGGCGCGGGTCTCTCTAGGCGCTGCCGTAGCGGGCGAGGATGTCGCGCACGGCGCTCACGAGGTCGCTCTCAGGCACGGAAATCTGCGCCGGCCGCGCCTCGCGCCATTCGGCGTTGTCCTCGATCTCTTCGGAAAGCCGCGCGCCTTCGATGAGATCCTTGATGGTGATCTCGCCCTTCTCCAGCTCGTCCCCGCCCTGGATGACGACGCAGGGCGCGCCGCGCTTGTCGGCGTATTTCATCTGAGCCTTCATGCCGGAGCCGCCCAGATACATCTCCGCGCGGATGCCGGCCTGGCGCAGCTCGGTGGCCATGCGCTGATAGTCGGCGATGCGCTCCTTGTCGAAGACCGTGATGACGACGGGACCCAAGAGCCCTTCGCCTTCGGACTTCCCGAGGAGATCAAGGGCGTGACGCAAGCGTGAAACGCCAACGGAGAAACCGGTGGCCGGCACCTTCTGGCCGGTGAAGCGCTCGACGAGCCCGTCGTAGCGACCTCCCGCGCCGACCGAGCCGAAGCGGACGGGACGGCCTTTGTCATCGGTCGCCTCGAAGATCAGCTCGGCCTCGAAGACGGGGCCCGTGTAATATTCGAGCCCGCGGACGATGGAGGATGACAGTTGGATTCGTCGAGAGCCATAGCCCGACGAACGGAACAGCTGCAGCATCTCGCTGAGCTCTGCAACTCCTTCAAGGCCACGCTCTGAGTTTCCAACGGCATCTTGCCAAATTCTAAGAAGGGCATCCTGGTCGGGAAAGAATTTGTCGTTCCAAGCTTCGCTGCCCTCGGGCCGGTGTGGAAAGAGATCCTTACCAAGCACAGATTGTTCGTCATCCGTCGGGAGTTTAGCGTCCTTCTTATAACTCACCCAGGCTTCGGCTTCGCCACCTACTACATCCAAGACGAGTCTTATCTGTTCGTCGGAGAGGCCCGCTCCTTTTGTGTAGTCGCCGCTCTCGTCTCTGCGCCCCTCGCCCAGAAGCTGCCTCACACCGTCCCAGCCCAGCCTGTCGTATTTATCAACTGCACGGAGCACGGTGAGTCGCTGCTCGTCGGCAACCTCTGCTGCATCCAGCACACCATCCAGAACTTTGCGATTATTGACCTTCACAAGGTAATCACCCCGCGCAATTCCGAGCGCTTCCAGCGTATCGGCGGCGAGCATGCAGAGTTCGGCATCGGCCGCAACCGAGGGTGCGCCGACGGTGTCCGCGTCGAACTGGGTGAACTGGCGGAAGCGGCCCGGCCCCGGCTTCTCGTTCCGGAAGACCGGCCCGGTCTGATAGCGCCGGTAGGGGCGCGGCAGGTTCTGCTGGTTCGCGGCGACGAAGCGGGCGAGCGGCGCGGTCAGGTCGTAGCGCAGGGAGAGCCATTGCTCGTCCTCGTCCTGGAAGGAGAAGACGCCTTCGTTGGGACGGTCGGAATCGGGCAGGAACTTGCCCAGCGCCTCGGTGTATTCGATGGCCGGCGTCTCGAGGGGCTCGAAGCCGTAACGCTCGAAGACCTGGCGGATGCTCTCCACCATCTGCGCGGTTTTGCGGATCTCCGACGGCGAAACGTCCTGCAAGCCTTTCGGCAGGCGGGCCTCCGGTCGGGCCGGCTTGGAATTTTTGCTCATGAGAATCCGCTGAAACGACAAGGGCTCCGGCTGCCGGAGCTTCTGGCGCCGGGTTTAGCCCATCGGTTTCGGGCCAGCAAGCCAAGCGGAAATGAGAAAGGCCGTCTTACGTGTCCGTCTCGACGGCGGACAAGCGGCGCACTGTGGCCAGCAGCACCTCCGGCTTATAGGGCTTGTCCATATATTCGGTAATCTCGTCGGCCTCTGTTCCGACCACCGGACCGCTGCGGTCGTAGCCGGTCAGGAAGAGCACGCGCAAGCCGGGGCGCTGCGGCGCGCCTCGGCGACGAGCTCGTGACCGCTCATGCCGGGCAGTCCGATATCGGTGAGGAGGAGATCGATCTCCGAGTGCTTGTCGAGAAGCTGAAGCGCCTCCTCGGCGCCGGCGGCGTTCTGGACGGTCATGCCGTCCTTCTCCAGAATCTCGATGGTGGCGAGGCCGACCAGGAAATCGTCTTCCACGTAAAGGATGTTCAAAGCGTCGCCTTCCCCTTGGTTTTCCCCTTGGGATGCTCGGGCCGATCCTTTGGAAGCGTTTGGCGGACGGTGTTGTTCCTTGGCTTTTTTCGGCGCCCTGGTTCCGGCGGGCGTCTTGGGAAGGGGGCTCTTCTTGGCCTGGGGTTCGACGTCTTCGACGACGCCGGCCGGCAGGATCAGCTTGACGGTGGTGCCCTCTCCCACCCGGCTGGCGATCGATACGTCGCCGCCGATCTGCTGGGCCGCGCCATAGACCATGCTCAGGCCGAGGCCTGTCCCCTTGCCAAGCTCCTTGGTGGTGAAGAACGGATCGAAGGCGTGGGCCAGAACCTCTTCCGGCATGCCGTCTCCGGTATCGGTGACAGAGATGCAGATATAGGAGCCGGGCTTAACGCGGCTATCGCCTTCCAGCTCGCAATGCTCCGTCTTGATGGTGAGCACGCCGCCGTCGGGCATTGCATCGCAGGCATTCAAGGCGAGGTTGAGCACGCTGGTCTGAAGCTGGATCGGGTCGGTCTTAACCGCCATCACGCCGTCGTGCAGGTCGAGATCGAGCACGATATTCTCATGGGCCGAGCGCCGGACGAGACCTGCGATCTCCTCCACCGTCTTATTCACGTCAACAGTGACGAGGCGCATGGCCTGGCGGCGGGCGAAGACCATCATCTGACGCACGACGGCTCCGCCATCCTCTGCGGCCTGAAGTGCCGCCGCGATCTGGCGGCGCCCATGCTCGTCCAGTCCGGTGTTGGACTTCAGAACTTCGAGATTGCCAATGATCGCGGTCAGGAAATTATTGAAATCGTGGGCGACCCCGCCGGTGAGATGGCCGAGGGCCTCCATCTTCTGAGATTGATGAAGCTCTTCCCGAGCGTCTTCAAGGGCCTGGCGCGCCTTGCGCTGCTCGGAGATATCGCGGGTCACCTTGGCGAAGCCCAAGATGCGGTTCTCCTCATCACGGATGGGCTGGATCGTGACGTTGGCCCAGAAGGTACTGCCGTCCTTGCGAACGCGGATCCCTTCGGATTCGTATCGCCCCTTGCTCAGGGCCATGGCCAGCCCCTTTTGGGGCTTGTCCGCCTCCTGCTCTTCCGCCGTGTAGAACATGGAAAAGTGACGCCCCAGCACTTCGTGGGCCTTGTAGCCCTTGATGCGCTCGGCGCCCTTGTTCCAGTTCGTGATGCAGCCCTTGGTATCCAGCATGAAGATGGCGTAGTCGCTGACCGCGTCCACCAGCATGCGGAAGCGCCACTCGCTATCGAGCAGGGCCTGCTCGGCGGCGTGACGTTCGGAGATGTCGCGGGTGACTTTGGCGAAGCCGAGGAGGTTGCCCTCCTTGTCGCGAATGGCATCCAGGACCGTGAAAGCCCAGAACCGGCTGCCGTCCTTGCGGACGCGCCAGCCCTCTTCCTCGTAGCGCCCGGTGCGTTCGGCAATGCCGAGCCCGATGAGGGGCTTGCCTGCGGCCTGGTCCTCGGGGGTGAAGAATTGCGAGAAATGAAGGCCCAGGGCTTCGGAGATGGGGTAGCCCTTGATGGTCTCGGCACCCGCGTTCCAGCTCGAGATATAACCTTCGGTATCGAGCATGTAGATGGCGTAATCGACAACGGCATCAAGCAACATCTGGAGGCTGACCTCTTCCGTGCTCGAGCCCGCCTTTTGTGGACGATTTCTCATCGAAGGGCGCTAAACAATCTTCAGTCCAACTGTGTCAAAGTATGCTCTTACGCTCGGACGGTACGCGGTTAATAACGGGCTTGAATAGACAGGTCAAAAGGACGGATAGCCCCCTTCGGATCTTGCCGCGCTCGAAGTTCAGGCGCTTTCGGATTGAAGTAAGCTTTTGACCGGCTTTGCTCTTCCTTTCAACTGCTCGATATTCCCCGGGCATGGTCCTCCGGTCGCCCAGTCGAGCAATTCGACAGTATGGACGATCGGTGCGGAACTTCCCTGCATAAGCTGCGAGAGGCAGCCTATGTTCCCAGTCGCCACGACATCGGGAGCGACGGATGCGATGTGGCCACATTTCCGGTCCCGAAGCTCGGCGGAAATCTCCGGTTGCATCAAGCTGTAGGTGCCGGCAGAGCCGCAGCAGAGATGGTTCTCAGGCAGGTCCACGACGCGGAATCCGGCCTGGGTGAGGAGCTCGCGGGGCTCCGCGTCGATGCCCTGGCCGTGCTGCAAGGAGCATGGCGACTGATAGGCGACGGTGAGATTGGTCCAGACGCTGGGCGCGGCGAGGCCGACCTTCACCATGAACTCCGAGATATCCTGGGCAAGGTAGGCGACCTCGGCGGCGCGCTCCGCATAACCCTGGTCGCCGGCGAGCAGCGTGCCGTAATCCTTCAGCATCGTGCCGCAGCCCGAGGCTGTGACGAGGATCGCATCCAGGGGCCGCTCGCGCATCTGCTCTGACCAGGCATCGATATTGCGGCGCGCCTTCTCAAGCGCGCCTTCGTCCCGGCCGAGATGGTGCTCCAGGGCGCCACAGCAGAACTGATCGTCGATGAAGACCACCTCGACGCCGTGGCGCTCCAGCAGGCGCACCGCGGCATCGTTGATCGAGGGCGCGAGGTTCTCCTGCACGCATCCGCGGAGCATGGCGACCCGGGCGACGCGGACCCGGTGGGCGGCATCGGCATCGCGCCGGACGGGTACGGTCAGACGCGGGAAGCTTCTCGGCACCATATCGAGCGCGGCGACGGCGCCCTTGAGGTTCAGCGTCTTCAAGACTGGCGTCAGCGGTTTGGCCATCCAGCCGGCCAGGAGCAGAAAGCGGAAGCGCCTTGGATCGGGCAGGGCTCGTGCAAGCGCCCAGCGCTTCAGCCGCTCGTGCCAGGGACGCTTTACGGTGTCGTTGATCCGGGCGCGGGCGAGGTCGACCAGATGCATGTAATCCACCCCGCTCGGACAGGTGGTCATGCAGGACAGGCAGGTGAGGCAGCGGTCGAGATGGGTGACGACGGGTTCGGTGACCTCGCCGCTCTCGAACATCTCCTTCATCAGATAGATGCGGCCGCGCGGGGAGTCCCGTTCGTCGCCTCCCAGAACATAGGTCGGACAGGTGGCGGTGCAGAAACCGCAATGGACGCAGCGGCGCAGGATATCGTCGGCGGCGACGATGTCGGGGTCGTGCAGTTGGCGAAGGGTGAAGTTGGTCTGCATGGCCGTTCGGTCAGACTCCGGAATACATGCGTCCGGGATTGAGGATGCCCGCGGGATCGAAGCTGGCCTTCAGGGCGCGGGTGATTTCCATGAGCCGCATTTCCAGCGGCTGAAACACGTCGGCGCTGGCTCGGATGCCCGGCTCGGCCCTGACGAGGGTCGCGTAGCCGCCGAAATCGGCCAGGATCCGTCGCAACTCCACCGCATTGGCATCGGAGGTCGCCCCGGTCTCCAGCCAGATTTGACCGCCCGACCAATCGTAAAGGGCCTTGAGATCGATGGTATGGCGCAAGGCCGCCACGAGATCCGCCGCGCGGGACGGCGCGGTGGAAATCCGCCATAAGGGCCGGCCGGCGGATTGTAAAGGTCTCACCTGGCGGATGTCCGACCAGAAGCGGCGGGAGCGGTCGCCGGAAAGCTCCGTCAAATCGGAGAAGGCGGCGAATTTCTGCTTCAGCTTGGCCGCCCGGTAGCGGACCGCACCTTCGAAGCCTTCCACCCGCAGCGCCGTCACCGACTCAGCGCGCTCCCGCAGGGGCTTGTCGGAGAGGCCGGCCGCGAGTCCTGGCTGGAGATGGGCGGCGCCGGATACCTCGAACGGGCTGCCCATGGCCTTGCAGAGCAGCTCGATCGCAGCCGCCTCGGGCACGTCGAAGAAGAGCAGTGTGGAGGATTGCTCCGGCTTGGGGAGCACCTTCATGGTGATCTCGGTCAGCACGCTCAGGGTCCCGCAGGAGCCGGTGAGAAGCTTGCTGAGATCGTATCCGGTGACGTTCTTCATGACCCGGCCGCCGGCCTTGAAGGCCTCGCCCCGGCCGTTCACCGCTTTCACGCCCAAGATGTGATCGCGGGCGGCGCCCGAGAGCACGCGACGGCTGCCAGAAAGACCTGTGGCGAAGACGCCGCCGATGCTGCCCTCCCCCGGCTTGCCGCCGAGCACGGGCGGCAAATCGAAAGGCTCAAAAGCGAGCTGCTGGCCGTTCTCGTCGAGCAGCTTCTCGATCTTCGCGAGCGGCGTTCCGGAGCCGGCGGACAGCACCAGCTCGCTGGGCTCATACAAAGTGATTTCGTCGAACTTCTCGGTGCTGACCACGGCAGCGGTCTGGACCGGGCGGCCATAGCCGAGCTTCGAGCCCAGGCCGCGCACTTCCACAGGCAGCCCCTCCTGGGCATAGCCGAGAAGCAGATCGGCCAGATCCTCGACCGTCTCCGGAGCGTGAAAGCGTGGCTGCATGGATTACAAAAGCTCGCGGGCCGACAAGGGGAAGACCTTGGCCGGATTGAGCTGCCAGTCGGGGTCGAAGACGCTCTTGACGCGCATCATCTGGACGAGGTCGGCCTCAGTATACTGGAACGGCATCAGATCGCGCTTCTCGATGCCGACGCCATGCTCGCCGGTGAGGCAGCCGCCAAGCTCGACGCAGACCTTGAGAATCTCCGCCCCGCAAGCCTCGGCCCTAGCGAGTTCGTCCTCCTCGTTGGCATTGTAGAGGATCAGGGGATGGAGGTTGCCGTCGCCGGCATGGAAGATATTCGCGACGTCGAAGCCGTAGGCCCGGCAAAGCTCCGCGACCCGCAACAGCGCTTCGGGGAGGCGCGACAACGGGATGACGCCATCCATGCAGAAATAGTCCGAGAGCTGGCCGATGGCGCCGAAAGCGGATTTGCGGCCCTTCCAGATGGCGGCGCTTTCCTCGGCGCTCTGGCTGATGCGCTTGTGCTGCAGCTCGTGATCTTCGGCGATCTCGGCGATGCGCTCCAGGAGAAGCGCGACCTCTTCTTCGGAGCCTTCGACCTCCACGATCAGGATCGCTTCCACATCGAGGGGGTAGCCGGCATTGGCGAAGTTCTCGCAGACATGGATTGCCGGCTTGTCCATGAATTCGATGGCGACGGGCACGATGCCCGCGCCGATGATGGCGGCGACGCAGGCGCCGGCGGCTTCCGACGATGGGAAGCCCAGCAGCATGGGGCGGGCGATCTCGGGCATCTTGATAATGCGGACCGTAGCCTCGGTGACGATGGCGAGTTGGCCTTCGGAACCCACCATGAGACCCATGAGATCGTAACCGGGCTGATCGAGATAATCGCCGCCGAGCTCGATCACCTCGCCGTTCACCAGCACCAGCTTGAGGCCCAGGATGTTGTTCACGGTCACGCCGTATTTCAGGCAGTGGGCGCCGCCGGAATTCATGGCGATATTGCCGGCGAGGGTGCACGCAAGCTGGCTGGACGGGTCCGGCGCATAGAAGAAGCCGCGCGGCGCGACCGCTTGCGAGATGGCGAGATTGGTGATGCCGGATTCGACCTGGGCGACGCGGTTATCCTCGTCGATCTTCAGCATGCGATTCATGCGCGAGATGCAGACCACGATGGAGTCTTCGGACGGCAGCGCACCGCCGGAGAGCGAGGTGCCGGCGCCCCGGGCAACGACCTTGATGTCGTTCTCCCAGCAATAGGCCATGATGGCGCTCACGGCCTCGGTGCTGCCGGGCAGCGCGACAGCCAGCGGCATGCAGCGATAGGCGGTCAGCGCGTCGGTCTCGAAGGTGCGACGGCCCTCCTCGTCGGTGATGAACACCGTGTCGGGGACGCGCTTCTTCAACTGCTTCAAGATCTCGTCCCGGCGCGACATGACGGCGGGATCGGGCTGCAAAATCGCAGGATGGGCCATGGGTCGGTTTTCGCCTATTCAATGGGCGCGGGCCAGCTTTCTTTTGGGGGTTTCCGGATTTTTCGGAGAGCATCAGGGACGGTCCGCAGCGTCCTCCTCCCCGTCGTCTTCCGGAGGCGTGCTCGCGGTCAGCGGTTCGGCGGCTGCGCCTTGCGGTCCGGAGAGCCCCGGCGCCTGCCGAGCCCGGAAGGCTCTCAGATCGTCGAAGACCTCGGCGAAAAAGGCATCCTGGCGGGCTTGGTCGTTGGCGATCTCCTCCCAGCTACGATGGAAGGCCTCCAGCAGCGGGGTCGGCCAGGTCTTGATCTCCACCCCCTCCGCGGCAAAGCCCTTCAGAGCCTCACTGGCGTGGACCGGGTTCTCGGCCATGGTCCGCAGCAGGGTCGCGTCGCAGGCGGTCTCGATCCAGCTCTGCTGCCGGTCGCTCAGGGCGCTCCAGCGGTCCTTATTGATGAGAAGCTCCATCACCGTTTCCGGCTGATGCCAGCCCGGCACATAGATGTATTTCGCGATCTTGCCGAGATGGGCTTCCGCATCCACGGCGGGCGGATAGAACTCCGCCGCATCGATCTTGCCGCTTTCGAAGGCCTGCTCGAGCTCGCTTCCCGGCACCAGGGCCGGCACCGCGCCCAGACGGCGCATCACGAGCCCGCCCTGACCGAAGATGCGCATGCGCAGCCCGTCGATATCGGCGACCGTTTGAAGCGGTTTGGCGAACCAGCCCGAGGTCTCCGCTCCAGCGAAAGCACAGGGCAGGACATGCACCGAAAGCCCCGCGTCGTCGTACATCTTCTGATAGAGCTTCAGCCCGTTGCCGCCTCGAAACCAGGCGGCGTAGCCAGGGGCGTCCGGTCCGAAGGGAAAGCCTGCAAACAGGGACGCCGCCGGAAAGCGATCCGCCCAAAAGCTCGCCTTCGAGAACGCGGCATCGACCTTACCGCTGGAGACGGCGTCGAGCAGCTCCTGTGGCGCCGGTCCCTCTCCGGGCTGCAGGATCGAGATGCGGAGGGTCTTACCCGACAGCTGTTGGGTGAGGAGGGCCCAGTCCCTGGCAGGCTTTCCGAGCCCCGGAAGATGGGTGCCGTAGAGCACCGGCATGGTGAGATGGATCGATTCCGTCGGCTGCGCGGAGGCCTGGAACGGCCCGCACAGTATCCCAGCCATCGTGATTGCCGGCGCCAGCAGCGCGGCGATGCGACGCCGGGGCGCCGCAAACGGCTTGCGCAAATCTAAGCGAGATCGGGCCGGCATCGCCTCCTCCCCCTCTGGACTCCCGTCGGCGCGCGGTTCGGCCTAAACCGTACATCGTCCCGCGCCTGTTTCGCTACCCGGGCGGGGCAGTTGCCAACGTCTATTCGCAGGACGTCCGACTGACGCAAAGCCGCGCAGAGCTGGAATTTGCTCTTGCCCCTTCCGCGATTGCTTTATGGTCCTGTTGCAGGCATGTAAGGCCTGAAACTGGGATTTTAGCCATTATGGGCCAGGGATGACGGCCGACGAACCGAAAGCTGCGCATCAGGGTGCTCGGCCGCGCCGCCTGCTGGGGCGGTTCTCGTCCTGGATGGTCGAGCGACCGCGCTGGTTCAAGCGCTGCCTGCTTGTCGTCAACGACGTCGTCATGCTCAGCCTGGCGCTTTGGGGCGCCTATTCGCTGCGTCTGAGCGAGCTCTACATCCCCGATACGCCGACGCTCTGGCTGCTCTTCATCTCCGCGCCGGTCATCGGGGTGATCACCTTCTACGCCCGCGGGCTCTACAAGCTCGTTACGCGGTTCATCGGGCAGGAAGGTACGACTCGAATCTATCTCGCGGTCATCCTGGCGGTGCTGTTCTGGGCGCTGTTGGTGCTGATGCTCTCGCCGACGCCCCATCCACGTTCCGTCATCATCATCTACGGGCTGATCGCCGCCGGCCTGATCCGCCTGAGCCGGCAATGGGCCGGCTCCTCCCTGCTGCGATCGCTTCCCAATCACCGGGGGGTCAGCTTCGACCAGCGGCCGCGGGTGGTTATCTACGGTGCCGGACCGACCGGCGTGCAGCTGCTGCGGGCGCTGAACGAAGCGGAGATGCACAAGACGGTCGCCTTCGTCGATCCGGATCCCAGCCTGCACGGCCAGTACATTCACGGCGTCCGTGTCATCAGCCAGGAGAAGCTGCCGAAGATCATCACCCGCGAAGGGGTCCACGAGGTGATGCTCGCCCTGCCCCATGCGCGGCGCAGCCAGCGCCGGGAGGCGCTTGCGGCGCTGGAGCCCTTTCCCGTCGAGGTGAAGACGGTGCCCGATCTGGAGGCGATCGCCTCGGGCCGGGTCGAAATCAGCGATCTCCGTCCGATCGACGTGGAAGACCTGCTGGGCCGCGATCCCGTCGCTCCGGATACGGAGCTGATCGCCGGCCATGTCCGCGACAAGGTCGTGATGATCACGGGCGCTGGCGGCTCCATCGGTTCGGAGCTGACGCGGCAGCTGCTCACCTACGAGCCCAAGACATTGATCCTCTTCGAGCTGTCCGAGGTCGCGCTGTACGAGATCTCCATGGAGATCGAGGCGATCCAGCAGAAGCGTGGCGGAGCGATCAGCCAGACCCGGGTCGTCACGGTGCTGGGCTCGATCCTCGACCGCCGGCTGGTCAACCGCACCATCGCCGAGTACGACGTCGAGGTGATCTATCACGCGGCGGCCTACAAGCATGTGCCGATCGTGGAGATGAACGCCTTCGCCGGAATCCAGAACAACACGTTCGGCACCCTGGCGCTCGCCGAAGAGGCGCTGGAGCTGGGGGTGGAGCGCTTCGTGCTCATTTCCTCGGACAAGGCCGTCCGACCGACCAATGTGATGGGGGCGAGCAAGCGGCTTTCGGAGTTGATCCTGCAAGCCATTTCGGAAGAGCGCCCCGGCTCGACCATCTTCACCATGGTGCGGTTCGGCAATGTGCTGGACTCCTCCGGCTCCGTCGTCCGGCGGTTTCGCAACCAGATCGAACAGGGCGGCCCGATCACGGTCACCCATCCGGAGATCATCCGCTATTTCATGTCGATCCCCGAGGCCGCGCAGCTTGTGATCCAGGCGGGCGCCATGGCCGCGGGCGGCGAGGTGTTCGTGCTCGACATGGGGACGCCGGTGAAGATCGCCGATCTGGCCCGCACCATGGTCCGGCTATCGGGCCTGCAGGTGCGCGACGAGGCCAATCCCGAGGGCGACATCGCCATCGAATATTGCGGCCTGCGGCCGGGCGAGAAGCTCTACGAGGAACTGCTGCTCGGGGAGAACACCACGGGCACGAGCCATACGCGCATCTTCAAGACCCACGAGCCGGTGCTGCCCCTGGAGGAGCTGGAGACGACGCTGGAGAAGCTCGACGACGCCATGCAGCGTCACGACGAGCCCGACCTTCAGGAGTTGCTCCGCACCACGGTTGAAGGGTACGACCAGTCCGGCGCGAGCCATACTCTCTCCACCCTGCCCGATTGGCCCGCCGCCTCGCGCACGGTCCACTAGGCGCATCTCGCTCGATCCGGTTTCGTCATGGCAGAGGAATTCTTGCTCTCGGTCGTCGTGGTGACAGTCTGCGCACTGCTGACCGCCGGACTGATCGTGCTGCTGACCCCGACCCTGAACCGGCATTTCCTGGCCATTCCCAACGATCGCTCCTCCCATGGCGAGCCTGTTCCGCAAGGCGCCGGCCTGGCGATGATGGGCGCGATGCTGGTGGTCTATCTCGCGCTCTGGATGCTCGGGCACCTGGAGGCCGATCCGCCCTGGCCGCTGCCTGTGCTGGCCGGCGCGGTGTGGCTGACGGTTCTGGGTGCCTTGGACGACGCCTCGGACCTTCCCGTGCTCTGGCGGCTCGCCGGCCAGGCCGCGGCGGCGATTGCCGTGGTCTTCAACCTCCCGGACGGATTTCATATCCTGCCGGACCTTCTGCCCCTGGCTGTCGAACGCACCCTCCTCGTCATCGGCATCATGGCGTTCATCAACGCGGTGAACTTCCTGGACGGGATCGACTGGATCACCGCGGCGCAGACCGTCCCCATGACAGCGGCGGTGATCGTGATGGCCTGGCTCGGTCCCGTGCCGCAGAATGTCGGTCTGATGGCGCTGGTCCTGCTGGGGGCCACCATCGGCTTTGGGATCTTCAATAAGCATCCGGCGCGCATCTTTCTCGGCGATGCGGGCAGCCTGCCCCTCGGGCTCCTGCTGGCGTGGATGCTGATCTTTGTCGCCCGCGCCGATATCGCGGCCGCGCTGTTGCTGCCGCTCTACACCCTTGCCGATACCGGCGTGACCCTCGTCCGCCGTGCGCGCAATGGGGAAGCGCTCTGGGTGGCGCACCGATCCCATTTCTACCAGCGCGCCCTGAGCCTCGGCTTCAAGGCGCCCGACATCACGCTCCGGGTCTTCCTGCTTGGATGCCTGCTCGCCGCACTTTCCGTCGCCGCGGTCGAGATTGAGAGCGTCGCCGGCGATCTTGCGCTCCTCGCCACGGGGGTAGCGGCAACCGCCTATCTTCTCCGCCATCTCGAAAGAGGCCGCGCATGATGCGAACCGTTCTCGTCACCGGCGCCTCGGGTTTCGTCGGCCGTCAACTCGTGCCTGCCTTGCGGGATTCGGGCTGGACGGTCCGGGCCGCATGCCGAGACCCGAAAATTCTCGAATCCATTGATGCGATCGAGACCGTCGCCCTGCCGGATCTCGGCGAACCGGTGGATTGGGCGCCGCTGCTGGACGGTATGACCCACGTGGTGCATCTCGCCGGCGTCGCCCATGTTCCCGTATCGGAGGAAGACGCACGCTACGACCGGATCAATACCGGCTCCGTCGCAGCACTCGGCGAGGCCGCCAAGGCGGCGAACGTTCAGCGGGCGGTGCTGATGTCTTCGGTGCGGGCCCAGGTCGGACTGTCGGCGGACCATCCGATCACCGAGGCCGACGATCCCCAGCCGACCGACCCCTATGGGCGCTCGAAGCTCGCGGCGGAAGCGGCTCTGAAGGCGAGCGGTGTGGAATACACCATCCTCCGGCCGGCGGTGGTCTACGGGCCGGGGGTGAAGGGCAATATCGCCTCCCTCGCCTCTCTGGCGCGGACGCCGATGCCGCTCCCCTTCGACGGGCTGAAGAACCGCCGGTCGCTCCTGGCGATCGAGAACCTTATAGCGGCGGTGGAGCTGGCGCTGACGGACGAGGCTGCGCGCAACGAGACGTTCCTCGTAGCCGACAAGGATCCGATCAGCGTCGCGGGCCTCGTGTCGGCCATGCGCGAAGGGCTCGGACGCCAGCCCCATCTCGTCGGCATGCCCTTGGGCGCAGTGAAGCGCATCATGAAATCCTTCGGGCGCGAAGCGGATTGGGATCGCATCTCCGGCAACTTCATGATCGACAGCAGCAAGCTGCAGGGAATCGGGTGGGATCCAAAGATCGAGACCCGCGAGGGCATCATGGCGATGATGGCGGCCGAAGGCGCGACACAGAAGCTTTAACTTGCCGTCCGCTTGTTCGCGTTCTCGCCGTCGAGGATGTCGCGATAAAGCGCGACGATCTCCTGCCCGATGGCGTCAGCCGAGAATTTCTCCTCCACGAGGTTGCGGGCGTTGGCGCCGAGGCGCTCACGCAGATCCGCATCCTTCGCCATGCGGTCCAGGGCGGCGGCAAGCGCGGGCGGATCGTCAGGCGGGACCACGATCGCGGTCTTACCGTCGATGGCGATCTCGCGGCTCCCGGGAACGTCGGTGGCAACCATGGGCCGACCGCAGGCCGCCGCTTCCAGAAGCGACTTGGGAAGCCCCTCCCCGCCGCTCGATGCAAGCACGGCGAAGTGAGCCTGCTTCCAGACCTCGCGGACATCGTCGACATGACCGAGCCAATCGATGCAGAAGGCGGACGCGAATTCGGTGAGCTGTTCCGGCGCGAGGGAGCCCGGGTTTTCCGGATCGCACCTTCCGGCGAGCAGCAAGCGGAAGCTGGGCTCGGGGTCTCCGAGGGTTGCATAGGCCTCGATCAGCGTGGGGACGCCCTTGATGGCGAGCATGCGCCCGACATAGGCCGCGGTCACCGGCTCCGGCGGCACGGGCAGCGGCACGAGGGTCTCGGTCTCGACGCCGGATCCCGGAATCAGCACGATGCGGTCCTTCGCCACGCCGAGGTCTTCGACCAGCTTCGCGTCATCGGGGTTCTGGACCACGGTCCAGCTTCTGTCGCGGCAAAGCAGCCAGCCGAGCATGCCGGCGATCAGCGGCTTGGTGAACTGAACGCGGCGGTCCTTGTCGGTGAAGACAGCGCCGCGCCCGGTGAGGCCGTTGACCACACGCTCCTGCCCGGACATCAGGGCCGCGAGGCCGCCCACGAGAATCGGCTTCATCGCCACGTTGTGGAGGATCGCCGGCTGGAGCTCGCGGAGGAGAGCCCGAAGACCGAAAGCGGACTTCACAAGGTCTATGGGCGAGAACGAGCCGCGCTTCAGAGGCAAATGGTGAGGGATGAAACCCTCGGCGCGGATGGCGTCCTCACCCTCGTTCAACCGGGTGGCGACATGCACCTCGAAACCGGCGTCGCGCGCCGCCCGCGCCATGGGGAGGCGATGGGAGAGGAAGTACCAATCCTCGGTGACGGCGAAGAGAATCCGCTGTTGCATAGACTGGTTCATCCCGCGAAGCGCCGCGTCGCGCAAGAGGTTTGGTGGGCTTCTGCAACCGGCGGCGATGATCCGGTCGCGACGCCATTGTCATGGAACGCCTGTAGAAGCCCGGCGTTGAGACGCCTGACTGTTTTCACCAAAGGAGGAGACCATGAAGAAGCTTCTTTCGTCGACCGCGATCGCCCTGCTGATGACCAGCGGCGTGGCGTTCTCCGCGCATGCGCAAGACGACATGACCGCAGAGAAGCCCGCGGGCGAAGCCAAGATGGAAGCCCCGGCAAAGAACGATGAGGCGAAAACCACGGTCAAAGAGGCGGAAACGACCGTGACCCTCCTCAAGACGCTGCCGGAGAATTCCCGGCCGATCAGCGAGTACTATCAGGAGCCCGTCTACGATCCGGACGACAATCAGGTCGGCGACACCAACGATCTCCTCATCGACGAGAGCGGCAAGGTTACGACTGTGATCATCGGCGTCGGTGGCTTTCTCGGTGTCGGCGAGAAGAATGTCGCCATTCCGTTCGACGCGCTGGAGCTGACCGAGACGAAGGACGGCGAATCCCAGCTCACCCTCAACGCCACCAAGGGCGCTCTCGAGCAGGCCCCGGGCTACAAGTTCGATGCCGAGGCTCAGGCCTGGGTGCCGGCCACCGAGGAACGCCAGGAAGAGGCGGCCGAGGAAGAAAAAGAGCAGAACAAGGAAGCCGCCAAAGACGGCGCTATGAGCGACGAGACCATGACGGACGAGAAGGCCGACGAGCCGATGGCGGGCGAAGAGCCGGCCGATGCCGACATGAAGTCGAAAGATTCCGGCGCTATGAACGACGAGAGCGCCAAGGAACCGATGGCCGACGAGGAGCCGGCCGAAGAGAAGTAGCTCTTCCGGTTTCACAGGAGACCGCAAGTCTCCCCCCAAGATGCAAAAAGGGCCGGATCGATCCGGCCCTTTTTCATTGCTTGGGTGGTCGGTGGATTCCCAATTTGGCTTCGGCACGACGTGCCAACCGAAGTGGTACCGCTGACTGGATTCGAACCAGTGACCTCTTGATCCACAATCAAGCGCTCTAACCAACTGAGCTACAGCGGCCCAAGCTCGGCATGTCCTTGGAAGGTGCGAAACCTAGGCGCTGAGGCGGCTGCTGGCAAGCGTCGTTGCGCCGCTTCCTGCAGGAATTTTAGGGCGCCTCGCCGAGAGCCCGGAGAGGCCTTCCTTCGAAGGCCGCCGGCGAACAAGAAAAAGGCCCGAGCGAAGGACTCGGACCTCAACAAACACAGGTATAGATCGCTTCGTGCTGGGCCTCCCGCGGCCGACATGACGGCCCGAGCGGATGGCTTGCGCAGACGGCTCAGACGAACGGCCTGCATTTGCCGCCACGGCCGGCATTTCGCACCGGCGGTTCCGCGATCTGTTGTTAGACGGCTTATGCGCCCGGCATCTTCTCGAAGCTGCGCGAGAACTGGGTCTTGATCGGCTCGGACGCGTCCTCGGCCATCTTCGTCGAAAGGGCGCGAATCTGGCCGGCCTGATCGGACAAGGTCGCGAACTGCTTCTGCATGAAGGCGGACTGCATCTTGGCGACTTCCGAGAAATCCTTGGCCTCGGTCAGCTTCTTGGCGAAGTCGAAGCTCGAGTTCATGTTGGACTGGCACATCTCAAGCAGCTTCTGCTGAAACGCCGCGGCGCCCTGGCCATAGGCATCGAAGGATTTCTCCCAGGCCTGGACCGTCTCTTCCATGTTGCCCTTGGCCATCTCGTAAGATTCCCGGGTCTGGGCCACGGCCTTTTCCGCCATGGCACGCATGCCTTCCGGGAGACCGCTCTCGAAGGACGACGCGGCACGGGAGGCGGCATCTTCCATCTTTTCCGTGGTTTCCTCAGCCATATGCTTGACGTCTTCTGCTGCATCCTGCGGGGTATAGGAATCGCTCATATCGGGTACCTCCTGGGTTTGAAGGGTCAGCCGGCCCGAGGGCGAACCGGCCGTATCGCTTATCCTGCAGTTATATTGCACTGCAATATATATTGCTGCAATGCGGTGCAGACAAGACGACAACGCGAATGACCTTTTGGAAGGTCCCTTTGGACAGGGATGGAACCCCACAAGACTTTACTAAATTTAGTGGTAGACTGGATCCCGGTGTCCAATGCTTGAGGTACGAGAGTAGGGAAGACGAGTAAGCATCCCCCGGCCGGTCGCTTTGCCAAGCGATAAGATTTTTTGAGCGGTCGGTGCGATGGTCACGCGGACGATGCATAAATCCCTTCACCAGCAGAGCGATGAGCTCGATGAGGACCGCAAGGCGCTCGAGCACATCGCACGAGCCCTGAGCCAGCAGGCGGCCCATGCCGTCCCCACGGCTCGGCCGCGGCAGGAGAGCGAGATGCCTGCAGGGGCGTTAGCAAGCGACACGTTGGTTGCTCTGATCGACGCCCTCCCCTCGGCCATCGCCCTTCTGGGAGAGGGCGAGCTTCTGCATGGCAACCTGCCCTTTGCGCACGCTTTCGGTTATCGCCGCATCGAGGAATTGCTCGAGGCCGGGGGGCTGAACGTCATCCTGCCGGCCGGGTTGGCAAATGCCGAGCCTTTG
This sequence comes from Methyloligella halotolerans, assembly GCF_001708935.1. Taxonomy (GTDB): domain Bacteria; phylum Pseudomonadota; class Alphaproteobacteria; order Rhizobiales; family Methyloligellaceae; genus Methyloligella; species Methyloligella halotolerans. The sequence continues at coordinate 138,172 of NZ_MASI01000004.1, read as the reverse complement.
CCGGCGCCCAAGGGCGAACATGCCTCCCGCCTGCAGGTTGAGGCCAGGACCTCGGGGCATCGTCATCTCAAGATCACGGTCGAACTCGTGCCGCTGCAGGCCGACCCGCCCCTGCAGATGCTCCGGCTGATCGATCCGTCGTCGCTGCAGAACGCTGCCGATGTCGATGCGCCGGCCCCGCCTGCGCCCGAAGCTCCGCCCTCCAGCCCCACGGAAGAGAACGTCAACGGGGCGGAAGTCGACGCCATCCCGGCGGAAAGCCCAGAGGACGAAGCGCTTTCGCCTGCCGTGGCGTCGGCAGCCCAGCAGTTCAACTTCCTAGCCAAGGTCAGCCACGAGGTGCGCACGCCGCTGAATTCGATCCTCGGCTTCACGGAGCTGATGATCGGCGAGAAGCTCGGTGCGATCGAGAACCCACGCTACAAGGGGTATATCGAGGACATCCACCAGAGCGGGCGATACGCGTTGAGCCTGCTCAACGACCTGCTGGACCTTTCCAAGATCGAGGCCGGCGAGTTCGAGCTCGACTTCACCGCGGTGGATCTCGCCGAGCTGGTGGACGAGTGCCTGCACATCCTGCAGCCCATGGCGAAGCGGGAGCGGATCCTGCTGCGGGTATCGCTCGATCCGGACGTTCCCTCGGTGATCGCCGATCCGCGCCGGCTCAAGCAGATCCTGCTGAACCTGCTCTCCAACGCGATCAAGTTCACCCGCGAAGGCGGCCAGGTCATCCTTTCGGCCAGCAAGACGCCGGCGGGCGGCGTACGCATCCGCGTGCGCGATACGGGCGTCGGCATGACGGCGGACGAGATCCAGCTCGCCATGCAACCCTTCCAGCAGCTCGACACGACCCCCCGCAAGCAGAACGGCACCGGGCTGGGGCTTCCGTTGACGAAGGCTCTCGCCGAGGCCAATCGGGCCCGCTTCATGCTGACAAGCGAGTCCGGAGTGGGCACGTCGGCGGACGTTATCTTTCCTGCCGACCGGGTGGCGGAGCGGCGCGACTGATCGCCAAGCGCGCCCGGAATCGGGCGTGCGAGCGGTGTTTAGAAGCCCTCTAATGGTGTTTAGAAGCCCTCTAATGTTGTGCTGGAGGCCGCTTTGACGTTGACCTCGGCGACGATTCAGATTTAATCGGAAACTTATAGTCATATTTTGCCGCTCGGGCCCGGTGTGCCGGTTTCGTGGGCGGCAAATCCGATATCGGGGCCTTGAACCCCGTCTATTGGAGGAAGGTCATGAAACGCGCAATCGCGCGCGCAGCTCCGCCGCTTCGCGGCCTGCGCGCTAGCCGATGGGCCTGGGTCCATGGCGCCGCAGCAGCTGTCGCATTCGCCATCGCCATGCCGGCTGCTCATGCTGCCGAAGATCATGCCGCTGAAGATCAAGGTGGCGAGGTCAATGTCTATTCCTATCGCCAGCCGGAGCTGATCGAGCCGCTCTTCGAGCGCTTCACCGAAGAGACCGGCATCGACGTCAATGTCGTGTTTTCCGGCAAGGGGCTGATCGAGCGCATCAAGCAGCTCGGCCCCGCAGCCCAAGCCGATCTTCTGCTCACGGTCGATATCGGCAATCTCGACCAAGCGGTCGCGGAGGGCATCGCCGCGCCGGTGACCACCGAGACATTGGAAGAGGCAGTTCCCTCGGAGTACCGGGCCGAGGACGGCAGCTGGTGGGGCCTGACCCGCCGGGCGCGTGTGGTCTATGCCTCGAAAGACCGGGTGGATCAGGATGCGATCACCTATGAGGAGCTCGCCGAGCCGAAGTGGAAGAACAGGATCTGCATCCGCTCCGGGCAGCATGTCTACAACGTCGCCCTCGTCGCCTCGATGATCGCCCGTCACGGCGAAGAGGAGACGAAAACGTGGCTGGAAGGCGTGAAAGCCAATCTGGCGCGGAAGCCCGCCGGAAACGACCGGCTGCAGGTGAAGGGCGTCTATGCCGGCGAGTGCGACGTGGCCATCGGCAACACCTATTACATGGGCGTGATGGCGACCAACGAGGAGGAGCCGGAGCAGAAGGAGTGGGCCGACTCGGTCGAGATCCTGTTCCCCAACTCCGAGGGCCGCGGCACCCATGTGAACCTGTCGGGCGCCGTGATCGTGAAGGATGCGCCGCACAAAGAAAATGCCATCAAGCTTCTCGAATTCCTGGCATCCGAGGAAGGCCAGGCGCTCTACGCAGAGATGAACCACGAATACCCGGTTCGCGAGGGCGTGCGGTGGTCGGAGCTGGTGCAGTCCTGGGGCGACTTCGAAGCGGACGATCTTTCCCTGCAGGAGATCGCCGAACATCGAGAGCGCGCCAGCGAGCTGATCGACGAGGTCAATTTCGACGACGGGCCAAGTTCCTAGGGGTACCAAGGATGAGCTACTACAACACAATCGACGGCAAGGGCCTGCAGGCGGCAGGCCAGGTGCAGATCCCCCAGCGCGAAGGCGCTGAATGGCTCGTCGGAGTCGGCTTCCGGTGCTGGCTGGCCGGCTACGACACGGGCGACATCGCCTGTTGGGAGACCGGCTGGAACGAATATAACCGGGCGCTGGGACCGGAGCGCGCAAAGCGCGCAGTAACCGAACTCGCCTGCTGGGTCCGGGCGCTGCGTGGCTGCGCTTCCCGCAAGATCGAATATTATCCGTATGGCTGCGCCGGGTTCTGCGCGGACGAGTGCATGGCCATGTCCCTCATCGCGGCCTCACAGCATCATCGCTGTCCGGCCATGCAGGCCTGCGCCCTGGCCCTGACGGGCTCGGACCTCGTCGATCCGGTCATCGAAGCGGCCAACGCCTTTGCCGATGTGCTGCAGGAGGCCGATCAACGGCTCAACCCCGACGCCGTGACGGCCCTGTCGGCGATCTCGCGCAACGCGGCACCTGTCGCGAGCGTGGCAGGCCGGGGCTGACGGGCCCGTCCCATCCCGTTTTGCGCCTTTCGGTGCTGGCCGTCATCGCGATCGCGGTGACGCCGATCCTTGCTGTGCTGACGGTGGCCGTGACCGGGGACACCGGGAAAAGCGTCTGGCCGCATCTCGCCGCCCATGTGCTCCCAGCGGCCGTGGAGACGACGCTGATCCTGATGATGGGGGTCGCGTGTCTCACCCTGACCATCGGCGCAGGCGCCGCATGGCTCGTCACCATGTTCCGCTTCCCCGGCAGCGGCTTCCTCACCTGGGCACTTCTGCTACCGCTGGCGGTGCCAACCTATATCGTCGCCTTCTGCTATCTAGAGCTGTTCGACTATTCCGGCCTGATCCAGACGGCTCTAAGGGCGGGCTTCGGCTGGCAGGATGCGGGCGACTATTGGTTCCCGGATATCCGGTCCCTGCCCGGCGCGATCGTCCTGATGAGCGCGGTGCTCTACCCGTACGTCTATCTCACCGCACGGGTCAGCTTTCAGCAGCAGTCGGTGGAGATGTTGGAGGTCAGCCGGACACTCGGCCATGGCCCGGCCGCAACCTTCTGGCGGATCGCTCTCCCGCTTGCCCGGCCGGCACTGGCCGCGGGCGTCGCGCTCGCGCTCATGGAGACCGTGAACGATATCGGCGCCGTGGAATTCCTGGGCGTCCGTACCCTTACCGTCGCGGTCTACGATACCTGGCTCTCCCGCAACAGCTTGAGCGGCGCCGCGCAGCTCGCATCCGTCATGCTGCTTTTCGTGCTGGCTTTGATCCTGTTGGAGCGGGGCATGCGTCTCGGCCGCCGGTTCCACGCTCTGGGCGGGAGCCACCGGCCGACCGTGCGAGCGCAACTGACCGGCTGGCGCGGTGCGGCAGCCTCGATCTTCTGCTTCGCACCGGTGGTGCTCGGGTTCGGCCTGCCGGCCTTCATCCTGCTCCGCTCCGCCATCGCCTATCTCGACACGGCCGTCGATCGAAATTTCATCGATGCCGCCGGCCACAGCCTCTTCCTGTCTTGTGTCGCGGCGGCGCTCGGGTTGGGCTTCGCGCTGGTGCTGTCCTACGGTCGCCGGACGCTGGAGTCCCGCACGCTCCGGGTCGCGGCCCTGGTGCCAGCGCTTGCCTATGCGGTACCGGGCACGGTGCTCGCCATCGGCCTGCTCGCGCCCCTTGGCGCTCTCGACCGGCAGATCATGGCGACGGGACGCTGGCTTACCGGCGATGCGGTCATGCCGTTCTTCACCGGCACTGCGGCGGCGTTGGTGCTCGCCTATAGCATCCGCTTCCTCGCCGCCGCCTTCGGTGCGGTGGAGACGGGATTTTCGAAGATCTCGAAGAATATGGATGCCGCGAGCCGAAGCCTCGGCGCGAGCGCGCGAGCCACCTTCTGGCGCATCCAGCTGCCTCTGCTGCGGCCTGCGCTCGCGGCCGCCGCCCTGCTCGTCTTCGTGGAGTCCATGAAGGAGCTGCCGGCGACCCTTCTCCTGCGACCCTTCAATTTCGAGACCCTGGCCACCCATGTGTTCGCCCTCGCCTCGCTCTATCGCTACGAAGAGGCGGGGCTGGCGGCGCTGGTGATCGTGGTGGCCAGCCTGCTCCCAGTACTCCTCCTCCATCGGGTGATCGTGGCCCGCCCAATCGGCGGCGACATCGCGCCTGTGGACAAGTCCGCGCTTCCCGCGAGCCTCGCCTAGACTTTGCAGCCCTGGCGCGTAGACCGCTTCATAATTCGCCCGGCCAGGCTCGCTATTGCGCGCCCATCCGGGTTACAAGCATTGTGAATGTGGTGTTTTTTGCCCGCTTAGGGTCGAGCCAAGTTGGAGTGAAGCGATATGAAGCCGCGGCAGCTGCCATGGAAACGGCTTCTCCTCGTTCTGGTTGGACTCTGCCTGATCGGGATTGGCTTGCTGCCTTGGCTGATCGGCGACACATCGGCGTTCGGCGACCGGATCACGAAGAAGCTTGAAAGCTGGAGCGGCGCCGAGGTCACCCTTATAGGCCCTGTCGAGCTGCACTATTTTCCGCGTCTCTCCATCACAAGCGGCATCAAGATCCGTAATCCGAAAAGCTCGACGCTCCCCTCGGAGCTGACATGCGACAAGGCCCGGATATCGCTCAGTCTGCCCCACCTCATCCTGGGGCACCTGGTCATCCAGACCATCAATCTGGAGACTCCCGACATCACCTATGCCCAGGCGAGCGAGCCCAAGCCGAATGGCTGGCATCGTGCAGAGGCCGGGCTGATCAAGCTGCTCGGGCGGCGACCCTTCCAAGTGCTCCGAATGACCGACGCCACGGTGAGGTTCGAAAGCCCCACGGCGACATCCCGGATCGAGGCGCTGACATTGAAGCTCGATCTCGGCGATGGCAGCGCCCATACGGACGGCTATGGCTCTTTCGTCTGGAAGGGGGAAAGGGTTCGTTTCACCTACGCGACGGGTCTCGATGCCGAAACCATCCGCACGGCCGCCTCCACGAGCCCTTCGCCCATCAACGTAACCGTCGAGTCTACGCCCTTCTCCGCGACCCTCGACGGGGTGAGCCAGTTCGACCACGGGTTCAGCATGGAAGGCAACATGAGCGCTTCGATCAGCGACCTGCGCGACTTTCTGCGCTGGGTGGATCTCGCCGATCTGGACGGTCCGGGGCTCGAGAACATCTCGATCTCGGGGCCATTCCGGTTCAGCGAGGGGACGCTAATCTTCGAAGATGGCCGCTACGCGATCGACGGCAACACGGCGAGCGGGCTGCTTGCGCTTAGCCTTGCACGGCCGCGGCCGCGGGTGGAGGCAACCCTGGCCTTCGACACGCTGTCTCTCGATCCCTATCTCGGACCGGCGGAGGACGCGGTGGCGACGGCGGGCGAGGAGATTGCCGCGGCTCCGGACGAGAGCCCTGCTGAGGGCAGGAAAGCCTCGAGCGAGCCGGCGGCGGTTGAGCCGGCGCGGCCAATCTTCGACTGGCCCCTGGTGAAGCTCGCCGACGCCGATCTTCGTTTCTCCGCCAACACGATTTCGGCACGCGATCTTCGCTTTTCCGGCGGGGCTTTCACCATCGGCGCACAGGACGCACGGTGATCGGCGATATCGCAGATCTGGAGCTCTGTGACGGGCTGGCCAGCGCCCGCTTCACCATCGATCTCACCGCGCCGACACGGAATGTGGACGTCGCCGCCCGGCTCGAGCAGGTCGACGTCTCCCCCTGCCTGCAGCTCCTCTCCATGCAGTTGCCCGTCCAGGGCCGCGCCAACCTGAAGGGCGAGTTCAAGACATCGGGTCAAAGCTGGAGCGATTTCCTGGCGCAGGTGAGCGGCAATGTGCTGATCGACGCGAATAATGGCAGCTTGCCCGTCGACGTCGGGTCGCTTATGTCGGAAGACGTGCCGATCGAGACGGTGGGCTGGGCTTCTTCCCCCGTGACGAGCTTCGGCAGTTTGAACACGAGCTGCCGCGTCGCCGCGGCGCAGATCTGGTGCCAGAGGTTTTCCATGGAAACGCCGCAGGGTCCTGTCTCCGGCTCGGGCAAGATCGACATCGCGAGCAGCAGCCTTGATTGGGAGCTGATGCTTCCGACGGTGCTCACTTCGCGCGATGCGCCCGCCCCTGCCCCGGGCTTGCGGAAGGTGACCCTGCGCGGGCCTGCCGATGCCCCCATCATCAGCCGCGATACGGGCGTGCCTCAGCCGGACCTGCCCGCGGCGCCTCAGCCGATTACACCGAATTGACCCGCCCGATCTCACAACACCGGGCGGGACGTTGGCGCATGCTCGCCGGAGCCCTGGCCGCTCTCTCAGCTTCAACCTTGCTGATGGGACAGGCTCCGGCGGTGCAGGTGACCGAAGCTCCGTTGACCGTGGTCACATGGGACGGCGCTTACGAAGAGTCCCAACGCCTCGCCTATTTCGCACCCTTCACGAAGGAAACCGGCATCCCCATCACGCCGGACACCTATGACGGCAGCCTGAAGGCGATCAAGAAAGCGATTGCCGAGAGCGGTTCAGCGGATGTGATCGACGTGTCTTCGGGCGTACTGCGCACACTCTGCGACCAGAAGCTTCTCGCCCCGTTTGACGTGGCCAAGCTGCCGCCCCCCGCACGGGGCGAAGGCGACGCGGCGACCGACCCGGACACCTCCGCACCGGTGACCACGGCGTCGACTCCCGCACAGGCGGATTTCATCGACGACGCTGTTTCGACTTGCGGTGTTGCGAGCGTGGCCTGGGCGGCGACGGTCGTGTTCGATAAGACAGGCTTCGAAAAGAACCCGCCGGGCAAGGCCGCGGATTTCTTCGATACGAAAGCCTATCCGGGCAAGCGCGCGCTGCCCAAGGGACCGCGCTACACGCTCGAGCTGGCGTTGATCGCCGACGGCGTCGCGCCGGCCGACGTCTATTCCACATTGGCGACGCCGGACGGGCAGGCCCGCGCCTTCGATGCGCTGAACAAGATCCGCTCGGATATCGTCTGGTGGTCGAATCCGGCCACCCCCTTGCGGCTGATCCGGAAGGGCAAGGCCGCCATGGGCATCGCTTATACGGGGCGGATCTTCCGCAATGCCGTGGAAGCGCCGGCCCAGATCGGCATTCTCTGGGATGGGCAGGTCTACGATCTGGACCATTGGGCGATCCCCAAAACGTCGCACCGCAAGGCGGAGGCGGCGGAATTCATCGCTTTTGCAAGCAAGCCCGAGAGGCTGGCGGCCCATGCGGCGTTGACCGCCTATGGTCCGGCGCGCCCCTCGGCCATTCCCCTGGTCGGCACGCATCCCGTGATCGGCGTCGACATGAAGCGCTTCCTGCCCACCGCGCCGAAGAACTTCAAAACGGCGCTGCATTTCGATCAGCTGGTGGGACGAGCACGGCGAAGAGCTGGATGAGCGCTTCGAAGCGTGGCGGCAGGGCCGCAGTGTGTCTTCCACCGACGCCGGATCGAACGAAAGCGACCCCGGCACCCCATGACGACGGCATGAATTATCCGCGATGCCGCATCTTGCCTGTCACTGAACCGCAACAGAGTTGCCCTGCCTCCGCCAGGCCCCATTCGGAGGGCGCATCGCTCGTCTGCCGCTAGCGAAGCTGTCGGCACTGCCCGCCATCGCCGCAAGCGATGTTTGACCGCACCGCTCTACCTCTCTGATGAGTTTGTGGAATCCTTCTTCGCCTCCAGCGCGCTCCATCTGGGGTCGCTCAGCGCTCTCATTTCCGGCGACTCGCATAACGATCCGATCGCCCGGGACAGCCTCCCCGGACGACAGGAGCGTCACGGAGACAAAATGCATTCGGCCATGATCGAGGCATTTGCGTTGGGGCGAACGTTGCGTCATTTTGATCTTCAGAGAGCGCGGCTGCATTCGAGATGTGCGAGCCTGCCTCTCAGAAATCGTGAGACCAAAGAGGGCTGGGGCCGCCTAGATCAGCCAGATCGGTTCGCTCTGACGGTCCTTTAGGCGAAGAAGCGCACTGCCGAAGCGGGGTCGGCAGTGCGTTTCTCTTTTAGGGCCTACGCAATTCAGGCCGCCGCGCCACCAGCCTCACTCCGGCTCCGACCTTTCAGAAATTCCGGTAGACATTGAGGGCGACGTAACCGCTGCCCCGGCTTTCGAGGTAATCGCCCGTGACGCCGCCGGAGAGTGTGAGCTGAGTCTTCAGGACCTCGAGCCGCACGAAAGCGCCGCCCCGGCCGCCATCATATTCGCGATTGCCGAGAGGCCCGCCTTCCAGACCCAAGGTGAGCTTCGGCGTGTAGCGATATCCGTAGCGCGCCAGACCCCAGTATTCGTCGAACGCGCTGCCGTAGGACGCATCGACGGAGACGAAGCTCCGGGGCGAGACGTCGAACCAGGTCTCGGCTTGGAGCCTGACGCCGGACGCGTCGCCCTGCACCGAATTGCCGGGATCGTAGGGCGAGATAAGCTGTTCCTGGTATTCGCCACCGGCGAAAAGCTTCACGGTCATGCGGCCGCGCTGCATTTGGTAGCCGAGCAGGCCGGTGACGAAGCCGTGGCGGCCGTCATAAAGGGTGGCACCGCTCTCGTAATCGTAGCGTCCTAACCCACCCACCACGCGGGCACGCCATCCGGGACGCCAGAGGCTCTTGCCGAAGGCGGTGCCGGCGCCGAGATAGGTGCTGGCCGCGTTGCCTGAGATATCGACGCCGGTGAAGGTTTCCTGGGTCGGCTCGCGTTCGGTGGTCTCGGACTCGGCCCGAGCGGACCAAGGGGCGAAGATCATGGTGGCTATCACGAGAGGAGCGAAGCAAGACCCCCAGCTCACGATCGTTGAGGGCTGGGTCCAAGGCCGATCTTGCTCTGCGCGGCAGGTTTTAAGCTGCCGCTTCCTCATAACGCCACGCCCACAACGAACGCTCCCCCATACCCGAGCGTTACTATGGGCAAGCAACCCTGAGGTGGCTATGGGGATTCGCACAACCGAGCAAGATTAACGGCCAGAAATACACTCTCCGGTTGTGTTTATAGTTTTTATGCTCGCGATGATTACTGTTGTTCTTTCTACGTTCCCACCTATCTAAGTCCTCACATGCAGCGCCGAATGCAACCCAAAGTCTTCGATAGCTGGCTGGCGGTCGACCGGAAGGGCCTCTACTGCCGGCCCGGCGGATTCCATATCGATCCCCACGGACCGGCCGAGAAGGCAATCGTGACCCACGCCCATGCCGACCATGCCCGGCCCGGCCTCGGGGCGGCGCTCGCGACGGAAGAAACCCTCGCCATCATGAAGGCGCGGCTGGGCGAAGGTGCGCCGCGCTCGCCCCAGATCCTGGCCTATGGCGAGGTTCTGAAGATCGGCGACGTCAACGTCTGGCTGGCACCGGCTGGGCACGTGCTTGGCAGTGCTCAGGTGGTCATCGAGTGGGAGGGCGTCAGGGCGGTGGTCTCCGGCGACTACAAGCGCCAGGCCGACCCGACCTGCGCCCCGTTTGAGCTCGTGCCGTGCGACCTGTTCGTGACCGAGGCCACCTTCGCACTCCCGGTTTTCCGCCACGGTGATCCGGCCGACGAGATCGGCAAGCTGCTCCGCTCGGTCGAGCAGTTCCCGGAGCGCACCCATGCGGTCGGCGCCTACGGGCTCGGCAAGACCCAGCGAGTGATCAAGCTCTTGCGCGAGGCCGGCTACGACCGGCCGATCTGGCTTCATGGCGCCTTGCAGGAGACTTGCGCCACCTACGAGCGGTTCGGGATCGATCTCGGCGATCTCAGGCCCGCCACAGGCGAGAAGCGGGAGACCATGCGCGGCGAGATCGTGCTGGCGCCGCCCTCAGCCATCACGGATCGCTGGTCACGCCGCCTGCCCGATCCGGTCACCGCCTTCGCGTCGGGGTGGATGCGGGTGCGGGCCCGCGCCCGGCAGCGGGGCGTAGAGCTTCCCATCGTGCTCTCCGATCATGCGGATTGGGACGAGCTGGTGCAGACCATCGACGAGACAGGCGCGGACGAGATCTGGGTGACCCACGGCCAGGAAGACGCTCTCCTTCATCACATCCATATGCGCGGCAAACGCGGGCGCGCGCTCCGGCTGATCGGCTTCGAGGAGGAAGACCAGTGAGAGGCTTCGCCACGCTGCTCGACCGCCTCGCCTATACGCCGGCGCGAAACGATAAGCTCCGGCTTATGGCGGATTACTTCGCCGCCACGCCCGATCCGGAGCGGGGCTGGGCGCTGGCGGTTCTGACCGGTAGCCTTTCGCTCCGCCTGCCCTTCCGGCGGATCATGACGGAGATGATCGAGGGCCGGATCGATCCGGTGCTGTTCAAGCTCTCGCGCGACTATGTGGGCGATACGGCAGAGACTCTCGCACTGCTCTGGCCTGGGCCGGAGGCAGACGCCCAAACTGAACCGCCACCGCTTGAGACCATCGTCGAAGAGCTTTCCCAAGCCAATGCGGGTGAGGCGGCGGATCTTGTTTCCGCCTGGCTCGACCGGCTGGATGCCGTTGAGCGCTGGGCGCTTCTGAAGTTGATCACTGGCGCGCTTCGCGTCGGCGTGTCGGCGCGGCTTGCCAAGACGGCGCTCGCCGAATGGTCGGGGCAGAAGCTCGATGACATTGAGGAAGTGTGGCATGGGCTCGCCCCGCCCTATCCCCAACTCTTCGGCTGGCTGGCTGGGGAGGCGCCGAAGCCCAATGTCGAGGAGATGCCCATCTTCCGTCCGCTGATGCTGAGCCACGCCATCGAGGACGACGAGCTGGATGCAATCGCCGCGGACGCGTTCCAAGCCGAGTGGAAATGGGACGGGATTCGGGTGCAGCTTTCGACCATGGCCGGCGAGCACCGGCTATTCTCGCGGACGGGCGATGACATCTCCGGCGCCTTCCCGGACGTGTTCGAGGGATTGCCGGAGAACTGCGTGCTGGATGGCGAGCTGCTGGTGATGCGCGAGGGAGAAGTCCAGCCCTTCAACGACCTGCAGCAGCGGCTGAACCGGAAGACCGTGACCGCCAACATGCTGAAGACCTATCCGGCCCATATCCGCCTCTACGACATTCTCTATGACGACGGCGAAGACGTGCGGGCGCTGTCCCTGGAAGAGCGGCGGACGCGGCTCGAAGCCTGGTACGCGCGTCACGGGCCGGCGCGGGCCGATCTCTCCGAGACGCTGGAGTTCGACGACATCGCCGAGTTGAAACAGCTCTGGGAAAACGCCCGGGAGACCGGCATCGAAGGGTTGATGCTGAAGCGGCGGGCGAGCCCTTACCTCTCGGGGCGACCTAAGGGTCATTGGTACAAGTGGAAGCGCGCCCCGCTGACCCTGGACGCCGTTGTGATGTACGCCCAGCGGGGCAGCGGCAAACGTTCGTCCTATTACTCGGATTATACGTTCGGCGCCTGGCGTCCGTCAGACGATGGCGGCGAGGAGCTGGTGCCGGTGGGCAAATCCTATTTCGGCTTCACCGATGCGGAGCTGCAGGAGCTGGACCGCTGGGTGCGCAATCACACGGTCGACCGGTTCGGTCCCGTGCGGCAGGTCGAGCCGAAGCTCGTCTTCGAGGTGGCGTTCGATTCCGTGCATCCTTCGACGCGGCACAAATCGGGCGTCGCCATGCGGTTTCCCCGTGTGCACCGCATCCGGTGGGACAAGCCGGCGGACGAGGCGGACCGGCTCGAAACGCTGGTCAAGATGATCGAGGGGTAGGACGATGTCGGAGCGTCGCTCCGCGTGCTTCGGGAAGGATAGCCCTCAGACGTCGTAGCGGTAGATGGAATAGAAATCCGTGCGGTCGTGGAAGATTTCCGTGGCCTTCGCAAAGCCCGCCTCGCGGCCCAGGGCAAGCCAAGTCTCCGCCGTCTCGGGCAGATCGCACTGGGTGACATGGTTGCTGATCTGCCGCCATTCCTCATCCGTCAGGAATGTCCAAGCCGGGCGATTGACCGTCCCGAAGCGCTCCAGATAGCCGTCGCGTGTCTCGCCCTCTTTCAGGGTCGGCTCGTAGATCATTACGAAGCGGTCGGTCGTCTTGCGGAGCGCGGTGAGGAGATCGCGCTTCCGGTCGGTTTTGAGATGATGGATGGACAGGCCGCACCAGGCGATATCGGCAGGGTCGGGCCGGCGCTCGACCATCTCGACATAGTCACCGTGATCGAGATCGACCTGGAAAGGGCAATCCTCGAGATTCCTTGCAGCAAGCTCCAGGGCAGGCTCGGAAAGATCGATGCCGTGATAGTGGCTGACCTTCGTGTCCGCCAACACGTGCTTGATCTCGCCCGCATCGCCGCAGGCGATATCGAGGATGCTGAAGGATGTCTCGACGGTCCGGAGCGCGGCATGCAGTTGGGCCGCCACCTCGCGATGGGAGAGCGCATCGGAATCGACGAGCTTCTGATAGGTGCGCCACTGCTTCTGAAACTGTTCCATGGCCTGCGCGTCGTCGATCTCCGCCGCGGGCGCAAATTCGTGGATCGCAACCTTGACCATGGGCGTTCTCCTATTGAAGCCGGGCCCGGTCTAGCGGACATGTCCTAAGGTCTTGTTAGCACTAGCGTCAAAGAGGTCGCGACGGACCCCGGCGGGCGAGAGGTTGGAAAGACTTTTGTTCTAGCCTTCGCGATCGGTGGAAATTGGGTCTCACCGAAGACCCGATGAGCGCCGGTTTGGATGACGCCGTGAACGACGACATCGGACCGACAAGGAACTGCAATAGATCCGTTGTCATTGACCCGTCGAGGGACGGGCTGGCGCGCAGCCAAGGTCCTGTCGACGGTTTCGAGGGATGTGCATATGCTGTCTCTGATGATTAGGAGCTTTGTTTGGGCCGCCTGGTGGCCGGCAAGCACCTGGCTGCTCGCCATGGAGAAGGCGACCGCTCGGGCGAGCGACGCCTTTGCCGAACGGGCGCCCGATGCGGACAGCCCGAAGCGTCCGGCCGCCTATACCGCGGCCGACTTCACAGGAGAGGCGCGGCCGACCGCATCGACGACAGCGAAATCGGAGGAAACGTCGGATTCGGACCCCAGCATCGGGGTCGGGACCGAGAACGAAGCAAGGAAGGACGATATGGCGAACGATACATTCAACAAGATGGAAATGCCTGGCTCCGTGCGGGACCTGATGAAGATGGGAATCGAGCAGGCCCGCTACGCGTTCGAGAATTTCGCAACGACCAGCGAGCAGGCCATGCGGACCTTCGAAGCGAATGCCGGTCCCATGGGCGACAGCATGCGCAGCCTGAACGACAAGATCTCCCAGATCACCCGGGCGAACGCGGAGGCCAATTTCGCGCTCGCCATGAAGCTCGCCGAGGCCAACGACTTTCAGCAGGCCCTTTCGATCCAGACGGAGCACGTGAAGCACCAGATGGATAATTTCGGCAAGCAGATCGAAGAGATTCGCGAGATGGCGTCCAAGGCCATCCAGGAAGCCCAGAAGAACGCGGCCTCCGGCTTCAATCAGAACAAGGGTTTCGGCTCCGGCGGGTCCGGCCCGGTCGGTGGCCCCGGCACGTTCATGCCCGGCGGCGGCAACTAGCCCGCGCTGATCGCAATTGACCGGCCGGCGTGATTCTTCGCGCCGGCCACAAAGCCAAGCTGGCTCAGGGAAGCTTGAAGCCGGTCAGTAATCCCAGTCGGGCTGGGCGCTGATCTGATTGAAGGCCTCCAGAATCGCGCTACCCCATTTCTCGTGAATCGTCTGGAGATAGGGGTCGCCCTCATCCAGCCGGTCCACGAAGACCTTCTCCATGCTGTCCCGGCGATAGAGCAGGATGTCGATGGGCGGACCGACAGAGACGTTGGAACGCATGGTCGAATCGAAAGAGATGAGCGCGCATTTCACGGCGTCGCCGAGAGAGGATTCCGGGGTCAGGATGCGGTCGAGGATGGGCTTGCCGTATTTCACCTCGCCGATCTGGAAATAGACCGTGTCGCCCATGGCCTCGATGAAGTTGCCGGCGTTGTAGATCAGGAAGAGGCGCAGGCGGCCGCCCTTGATCTGGCCGGTCAGGATGATCGAAGCGCTGTAGTCGACCGCCTCCATCATGTAGCCGTCATCGACCTTGTGCATCTCCCGGATGGCCTTGCCGATGATGCGCGCGGCGCCGAACATGGATTCGGTCGCCCACAGATCCTTATCGGGATCGCCGCTATAGAGCCACTCATCGACGAGGCTCAGCACGCCCTGGGTGAGGGAGAGGTTGCCGGCCGTGGTCAGCGCGAAGAAGCGCTCTCCCGCCTGCTGATAGATATGCATCTTCTTGAAGGTAGAGACGCGGTCGATGCCCGCGTTGGTACGGGAATCGGACGCGAGCACGACGCCTTCGTTCAAAAGGATGCCGACGCAGTATGTCACTGCCTTGCCCTATTGCGATTGTGACTGCGACGAGCCCCCGCCTTGGCTCTGGCTCTGGCTTTGACCTTGGCTGGGGAATGCGACGCGAGCCGACATGGTTTCGATGCCCCCGCCGCTGCGTACGCCGCGAACGGGACTCGCCTCAGCATAGTCTAAACCGACGGCGCTGCGGATATGAGCCTCGGTTGCGCACGACTTATTTGTCGGGTCGAAGCTGACCCAGCCCAGGCCGCCCACCAGGGCCTCGGCCCAGGCGTGGCTGGAAGCCTGTCCGGCCTGCTCCATGTCCGCGCCGAGATAGCCGCTCACATAGCGGGCTGGGATCCCCAAGTGGCGGCAGACGGTGCAGAAGATATGGGCGTGGTCCTGGCAGACGCCCTGCCCCTTCTCCAGAGCTTCGGCGCCTTTGGTCTGTACGTGGGTCTCGCCGGGCGAATAGGCGACGTCCTCGGCGATCTGCAGCATGATCTTGTGCAGGCCGTCGATGGTGTCCTTCTCCACTGCCTCGCGGAAGGCTTCGGCATATTCCTTCAGGGCCGGCGTGCAGGTGGTGTAATCGGTCTCGCGCAGGTAGAGCCCGGCAGGAAGCTCCGACTGGGAGAGCCCCACGATACCGTCGGTGTTACGTGTGCGGACGAGGCCGCTGACCTTGATCTCCAAGGACGTCACCGGCTGGGTCACGGTCAGCGTGTGGCAGAGATTGCCGTACTGATCCGCCCATTCCTGGGTGCTCGCACCGGGAACGGTGAGCTTCCAGCTCTCCACGGCCTGGGTGCGGCCCGACAGGGGCGTCATCCGCAGGTACTGGGTGCTCGCCAGAAGCGGCTCGGAATACCTGTAGCTCGTGGTGTGCTCGACTCTGATCAGCATTAGGCCACCGCAGAGATGGAAACGGGCGTCATGAGGAAATCCTCCTGAAGCTGGGCTCCCAACGCGTTGTTGTTGTCGATGAAGTCGTTCAGGAATTCGTGCAGCCCGAGGGCGAAGATCTTGTCGATGCGGCCGTATTTGAGGCGGGCATAGGTCTGCCCGGCGATACGCCTGCATTCGAGCTGCTTGTTGCCGGTAAGGTCCTCAAGGGTGGTGATCAGCGCCTCGTAGCAATGATGCAGCGAGCGCGGCATGTCCTCGCGCAGAATCAGCAGCTCCGCGACACGCCAGGGATAGACCGTATCGTGGTAGACGCGGCGATAGGCGCGGAACGCCCCGACGGAACGCAGCAGCGCCGCCCATTGATAGTAATCGACATAGCCGCCGACCTTCTCCGTTTCCGGGAGAAGCACGTGATACTTCACGTCGAGGATTCGCGCGGTATTGTCGGCGCGCTCGATGAAGGTGCCGAGGCGGATGAACCGGAACGGATCGTCATGGAGCAGCGTGCCGAAGACCACCCCGCGGAAGAGATGGGAGCGTTCCTTCACCCATTCGAAGAAGTCGCGGAAGCCCCATTCCACAAGTCCCTGATAATCGAGATCCTGCACCTGGAGCCAGGTTGAGTTGATGCTTTCCCAGGCCTCCGTGGAGATCGCGGTGCGCTGGGCGCGGGCGTTCTCGCGGGCGCCATGGATCAGCGACCAAATGCTGCTTTCGTTGTCGGCGTCGAGCACCACGTAGCGAATGATGTTCTCCTTCGTGAACTCGCCATAGCGGTCCCTGAAGTCGCCGGTGCCGGGCGCGATCGCCAGGATCGGTTCGAAATGCAGCTCCTGGCTGTCCAGCGAGGACGGCACGAGCGCCATGCGGAAACTGACATCCAGCATGCGCGCCGTGTTCTCCGCCCGCTCGATATTGCGGGACATCCAGAACAAATTCTCCGCTGTACGGCTCAGCATCATTTGGCAGTCTCCAACACCCAGGTGTCCTTCGTGCCGCCGCCCTGGCTCGAATTGACAACCAGTGAGCCTTCCCGCAGAGCCACGCGCGTCAACCCGCCGGGGATCACGCTGGTATCCTTGCCCGAGAGCACGAAGGGCCGCAGATCGACGTGGCGCGGAACGATCATCCCGTTGGCGAAGGTGGGCGCGGTGGATAGCTCCAGGGTCGGCTGGGCGATAAAGCCGGAAGGATCCGCCTCGACGCGTTTCTTGTACTCCTCGCGCTCCTCCTTGGTGGAGGCGGGGCCGATGAGCATGCCGTAGCCGCCGGAGCCGTGGACCTCCTTGATGACGAGGTCCTCCATGTTCGCGAAGACGTGCTTGCGGTCTTGTTCGTTGCGCAGCATCCACGTGTCGACGTTCTTCAGGATGGCGTGCTCGCCGAGATAGAACTCGATCATACGCGGCACGTAAGTGTACATGGCCTTATCGTCGGCGCAGCCAGTTCCCATTGCGTTTGCGAGGTTCACGGTGCCCGAGCGGACAGCAGAAAGCACACCGGCGATCCCCAGGACCGAGTCCGACCGGAATGCCAGCGGATCCGTGAACGGGTCGTCGATCCGGCGATACACCACATCGACCTTCACCGGACCCTCCGTGGTCCGCATCCACACGAAGCCCTCGCGGACGAAGAGGTCGGAGCCTTCGACCAGCTCAACGCCCATCTGCTCGGCCAGGAAGACGTGCTCGAAATAGGCGCTGTTGTAGCGGCCGGGGGTCAGGAGCACGACGACGGGATCGTCGCTCGCGGTCGGCGGCGCCACGGCACGCAGATTTTCGAGTAGGCGCTCCGAATAGTTGCCGACGGGCGAGATGCTCTGATTGGCGAAGGCATCCGGGAAGAGGCGCATCATGACCTCGCGGTTCTCCAGCAGATAGGAGACGCCGGAGGGCGTGCGCACATTGTCTTCCAGGACGAAGAAATCCTTCTCGCCGGTGCGGACGAGATCGATTCCGGCGATATGGGCATAAACGTCGTTCGGCAGATCGACGCCCATCATCTCCGGCCGGAAATCGGAATTCCGCAGCACCAGCTCCGGCGGGATGAGGCCCGCGTTCAGGATCTCCTGGTCATGATAGATGTCGTAGAGAAAGGTGTTCAGGGCCTTCACGCGCTGCACGCAGCCGCGCTGCACCAAGTCCCATTCGGCGCGGTCGATGATGCGCGGGATGATATCGAAGGGAATGAGGCGCTCGGTGCTGCCGCCCTCGGTATAGACGGCGAAGGTGATGCCCAACCGGCGGAAAAGCTCTTCGGCGGCGCGGGTCTTGGCGTCCAGATCTTTCGCTGAAAGGCTCTTCAGGAGCTCTGCGAAGTCGGCGTAGGAGGGGCGGACCGAACCGTCCGGCTCCAGCATCTCATTGAAGAATTTCTTCGCCCTGGCTTCGGATTCCGGATCCTCGGTTCCCAGCGCAATTTCGACCGTCTCAGTACTATCCGACAAGAATCACCGGCTTGTTTCTTATGACTTTACGCCTCTCGGGAACGCGAAAGACGTCCCCCCGATCAGCAAATTAATCAGATGCAAATCCGATGGGCAACGATTCAGACGGCCCAATTATTAATCAGGCCGCCTGAAGAACGTTCTGCCGAGAGATTGGTTCGCCGCAGGCTTAGGTTTGCGCGGTCTCGCGCGGCTCTTTCGGCTTCTTGGCGAATTTCCGCACCACCACATAGAAGATCGGAGTGAAGATCAGGCCGAAGAAGGTCACGCCCAGCATACCGGTGAACACCGCGGTGCCGAGAGACTGACGCATCTCCGCGCCCGCGCCCGTCGCGATCATCAGAGGCAGCACGCCCAAGATGAAGGCGAAGGAGGTCATCAGGATCGGGCGCAGACGGACCCGCGCGGCATCGGTCGCCGCCGCGAAACGGTCCTCGCCCTCCTCCTCGTTCTGCTTGGCGAATTCGACGATCAGAATGGCGTTCTTCGCCGCTAGGCCGATGAGCACAACGAAGCCAATCTGTCCCAGGATATTCACCTCCATGCCCCGTAGGAGCAGGCCGGTGATTGCTGCCAGCAAACACATCGGCACGATGAGAATGACGCTGAAGGGCAGACTCCAGCTCTCGTATTGGGCCGCCAGCAGAAGGAACACGAACACCACGGCGGCTAGGAAAACATAAATCGCCGTGTTGCCGGCCGCCTTCTCCTGGAAAGAGAGTTCCGTCCACGCATAGCTATAGCCATCGGGGAGCACCTCATCGGCCAGCTTTTCCATGGCCGCGATCGCATAGCCGGAGGAGTAGCCCGGCAGGGTGCTACCCTGCACGGCGGCAGCGGTGAAGATGTTGAAGTGTTCGATCCGGTAAGGCCGGTGATGTTCCGGAAGGAGGCCACGGAGCCCAGAGGCACCATCTCGCCTTCGTTGTTGCGGGTCTTCAGATTGGCAATGGTGTGAAGATCCTGGCGGAACTGACCGTCGGCCTGGGCCGTCACGCGATAGGTGCGCCCGAGGAAGTTGAAGTCGTTCACGTAGACCGAGCCGAGATAGACCGAAAGCGCCTCGAACACGTTCTGGACCGGCACGCCGAGCATCTCGGCCTTCACACGATCGATATCCGCGTAGACCTTCGGCGTACCGGTATTGAAGGTCGTGAAGACACGCGAGAAGCCGGGCGTCTGATTGGCAGCCGCGGAGAGCTGATTGGCCACGTTTGCGAGCTGAGCCGGATCGCCGCCTTGTGTGTCCTGCACTTCCATCTTGAAGCCGCCAGTGGTGCCGACACCGCGAACGGGTGGCGGCGAGATGGAGATCAGCAGCGCATCCTCGATCCCAGCAAATTTCTGATTCAGGGATGCGATGATGGCGTCGGCCGAGAGCCCTTTCGCGGCCCGCTCTTCAAACGGTTCCAGCGTGGAGAAGATCACAGCGGCGTTCGGCGCGTTGGTGAAGGTGGCACCGTCGAGACCGACGATGGGAACGGCATGCGCCACACCCGGCTGATCCAGGACCAGATCGACCACGCCACGGGCGACCTCGTCGGTCCGGGCAAGGGAGGAGCCCGGCGGAAGCTGGATGATGTTGATCAGGTAGCCCTGGTCCTGAGCGGGAATAAAGCCCGTGGGCGCACGGCCGAACTGATAGACGGTCAAGCCGATGAGCAATGCGTAGACGCCAAGCATCACGACGCCCATACGCACCAGGCGCCCGGTCATCCGGCCGTACTTGTCGGACAGCCAGTCGAAGCCCCGGTTGAACCCGCCGAAGAAACCGCCCACCACGCGGGCCAAGATGCCTTTGCGCTGATGCCCCTCTTCATGGGGCTTGAAAAGCAATGCGCAAAGCGCCGGGCTCAAGGTCAACGATACGATCAGAGAGATGGCTGTGGCCGTGGTGATCGTCACCGCGAACTGGCGGAAGAACTGTCCCGTGATGCCGGTGAGGAACGCTGACGGAATGAACACCGCAGCAAGCACGAGAGAGATGGCTACGAGCGCGCCGCCCACCTCATCCATCGTGAGATGCGCCGCTTCCCGCGGTGGATGCCCTTCACGTATCAGGCGCTCGACATTCTCCACCACGACGATGGCGTCATCCACCACGATACCGATGGCCAGCACCATCGCGAACAGGGTGAGGTTGTTGATCGAGAATCCCAAAGCGGCCAGGACCATGCAACTGCCGACCAGGGAGACCGGTATGGCGACGATGGGAACGATCGAGGCGCGCCAGTTCTGGAGGAACAGCACGATCACCACGACAACGAGGACCACCGCCTCCAGCATGGTGTGAAGCACGGCTTCAACGGACTGGGAAATAAAGACCGTCGGGTTGTAGACGATGTCGTATTTGAGTCCTGTGGGGAACGATTTGGAGAGTTCCTCCATAGCCGCGATGACCTGATCGGCGGTCTCCAGCGCGTTGGAGCCCGGCCGCTGGAAGATGCCGAGCGGAATCGCGACCGTCTTGTCCAAATAACCGTTCAGGGTGTAATCGGCCGCGCCGAGCTCCACGCGGGCGACATCGCGCACGCGGGTGACCCGCCCGCCATCGGCTTTGACGATGATGTTGCCGAAGCTGCCGCATCGGGCAGCCGGCCTTGGGTCTCAACCGAGAGCTGGAACGCGCCCGGCTGGGGCACCGGCGGCTGATTGATCACGCCGGCGGCGACCTGGACATTCTGGGCCCGAAGGGAAGCCACCACATCGCCAGCCGTCAGATTGCGGGCGGCGAGCTTTTCCGGGTCGAGCCAGACGCGCATGGAATAGTCGCGCGCGCCGAAGATGCGAGCGTCGCCGACGCCGTCGATACGGGACAGCACGTCACGAACATGTAGGGTCGCGTAGTTGGACAGGTAGAGCTGATCGCGCGAACCATCGGGAGAATAGATATGGATCACCATCAGCATGTCGGGCGACTGCTTGGTGACGTTGACGCCGATATTGCGCACTTCCTGGGGAAGCCGGGGTTCCGCGATGGCCACGCGGTTCTGGACCAGAACCTGCGCGGTATCGAGATCGGTGCCCAGCTTGAACGTCACGGTCAGCGACATGCGGCCGTCGCTGGTCGATTGCGACGTCATGTAGAGCATGTTGTCGACGCCGTTGATCTCCTGCTCGAGCGGAGTCGCAACGGTCTTCGCGACAACTTCAGCCGAGGCGCCGGAATACTGGGCGCTCACCGAGATCGAGGGCGGCGCGATCTCCGGATACTGCGCGATCGGCAGGGCGAAGAAGGCCACGCCGCCGATCAGCGTGATCAGGATGGAGACGACCGCGGCAAAGATCGGCCGGTCGATGAAGAAGTGCGAAAGATTCATTTCTGAGCCGATTCAGGCAGGGAACTGTCGTCGATCTCGCCATCCTTGGGCGTCACTTCGGCGCCGGGGCGCGCTCGCATCAGGCCGTTGATGATGACGCGCTCGTCGGGCTCGATACCGCTGCGGACGATCTGCAGGTTGTCGCCGACGATGGGGCCGAGCTCGACAGTCTTCGGAACGACCTTGTTGTCCTTATCCACGATATAGAGCTGCTTGGAGGCCTGGTCGGAGGTCACGGCGGCGGCCGGCACCAGCATGGTCGGCTTGCGCTTGGACATGGGAATGCGCACCCGGCCGAACTGGCCCGGCGTGATCGACATATCCTCATTGGGGAAGACCGCCCGAACCCGGATCGTCCCGGTCGAGGCGTTGAACTGGTTATCGACGAAGTCGATGTAACCCTTCAGATCCCAAGTCTTCTCGTCGGAAAGCTGCCCCTCGACTTGCACCCTCTCACCCTTGCGGGCTGAGGGCAGCTCGCCGCTCTCGACAAGCCGCTGATAATCCAGAGCATCGGATTCGCTGACGTCGAAGACGAAATAGATCGGATCGAGGGACACGATGTTGGTCAGCAGGGTGGTGGAGACACCGGCTCCGCCCATGACCAGATTGCCCACGCTGACCTCGCGTTCGCTGACGCGGCCGGCCATGGGTGCGACGACATGGGTGTAGTCGAGATCGAGCTTGGCCTGCTGGACGGCGGCCTCTGCGGTCTCGACGGCGGCTTTGGCCGTGTCCACCTGGGCCTGACGCTCATCCAGGGTCGCCTGGGCGGCAAAGTCCTTCTCACGAAGCTGGGATGTCCGGTTCAGTTGACTCTCGGCGAGCCTCAACTCCGCCTGGGATTGCGCCAGGGTGGCCTTGGCCTGCTCCAGGGCAAGCTCGAAGGGCCGCGGCTCGATGACGAAAAGCAACTTGCCCTTTTTGACGATCTCACCATCGGTGAAGTCGCGGGATTCTAGATAGCCGCTCACGCGGGCCCGTACCTCGACCGAGTCCTGCGCCTCGAACTGGCCGGTGAGTTCGCGCCATTCCATGATCTCGCGCACGATGGGCTCGGCAACGGTCACCTCGGGCGCGGGCGGCTGTCCGCCAGCCTGCTCCGGCACCTGCCAGAAACCCCAATACCGATAGGCCAGACCGCCGGCGATCAGGATCGCGACGATGATGAGCAGAACGACGGTCGAGCCACCGCGCGAGCGGCCGTTCTGGGTCGTTTCAGGCTCGGTTCCCGGCGCAGACGCGGCTTTGCCGGGCGCCCGATCAGTGGATTTTTCAGCCATGGATACTCCGCGGGCCAAGGCTCGCACCTGGAAATACCGGGCGAGACGGTCTTGGCTGTCCCCCTCAATTTTTCGCCCTGATCTCAGAGCCGCGGCGCTAATGTAGGGACGCGGCGGTTGAAGTTCGAGCGGTCGGAAGCTGTTTTTCGGTCGGAATGAATAGACGGGCTCACCGGCGGCGAGCGTACAATCCGTTCCCCGTATGGTACTGATTTCCGACTATAGCACAAGACTGCGCTGACCAGCCTGCCGTTTAGCCGCACAGTACAGCCTGCGGCCA
Source organism: Methyloligella halotolerans (assembly GCF_001708935.1). Classification (GTDB taxonomy): domain Bacteria; phylum Pseudomonadota; class Alphaproteobacteria; order Rhizobiales; family Methyloligellaceae; genus Methyloligella; species Methyloligella halotolerans. The sequence continues at coordinate 115,278 of NZ_MASI01000004.1, read as the reverse complement.
CGGCCCGAAGCCGCCGTCGGGTTCGCTCGAAAGGATACGAAAACGTCTTTTCGCCCTATGCGAGAAGCGGTTTCGATCTACGCTTCTCCGGCGAGCAGTCTGGCCTGTGCGCAAAGGTTACCTTGCCGCGCTCAGACCACGGGCCGCCGCTGCTGCACTAGCGGAGCTGGAAGCGGACCGGAACGGTGAGCTCGACGCCGGTCTGGGCGAAGATTCCCGGAGGCGCAGGCACGGGCGAAGCCTTCTCGATCAGCTCCATCACGGCGTTGTCGAGAGCCGGATAGCCTGAGGATTTGCTGATCTCCGCCATCATGACGCGCCCCGCGCCATCGATCTTAAAGTGCAGATTAACGATGCCGGTCTGGCGCTTGCTGCGCGCAGCCGCCGGATAGGATTTGTGCTTCTCCAGATAGGCGAGCAGCTTTGTTTGCCACTTCACCGGGAGGTTGGCGACCTCCATGGTCGTCTCGGTCTGGTTCGGCGCCATGGCGACCTCGGCGATCTCTTCCTGCACCTCGGGCTGGGCAGCCAGGGTCGCTTCCGATGCCACGCTCGACGCCGACGGTTTCACCATCTTGGCGCTTTCGGGTGCTGCGGACGAAGCCGTGGCCTCCGGCACGACGACATCGGGGTTCTCCGCCTCGACGACATCGGGAATGGTGGGATCGATCGCCTTCACCTCGTCAGCGTTCGACTGGCTGTCGACGAGAGAGGCGACCTTCTGCTCGGCGTTCTCGGTGAACTCCTTGGAGTCGTTGAGAACGACCTCCTTGCCCTCGCCTTCGGCCTCCACCAGTTCCTCGAGGTTTTCCTCGGGCGCGTCCTTGGCGTCCGATGCCTGGCTTGCCGCCCGCTCCTCCATCTGGGGGCCGAGGGCGACGTCCTTCTTCTCAAGGCGCGGCGCGGCAGGGGCCGGCGCATATTCCACCATGACCGCCGCCGGCGGCGCCCCGATCGGCTCAGGCCGGTTCTGGAGCACCATGGCAGCCACGGCAGCGACGCCATAGAACGACAGCACGGCGGCAGCGGCGCCGATCCACAGGGCCCGATCGCGCCAGCTATAGGTCGTGATCTCCACCCCGCACAGGGCGTGGCACGCGTAACAGCATTCGGGTGTGATGGGCTCGTTGTTCGTGGTCATCGCGCTTGGATGGACTCCACCGGAATGTCGTCAGGGCTGGGCAGCCGGCCCGACGGCGCCGTGGCCGCCGCGTCGCCGGAGATCGTCTCCAGGCCGACAAGAGCGAATTTCAGATATCCGGACTCCCGCAGGAGGTTCATGACCGCCATCAGGTCCCCGTAGTCAACGACTCTGTCGGCGCGCAGGAAGATGCGGGTGTCGTGATTGCCCTCGGTGCGGGCGTCGAGAACTTCCTTCAGGGCCTCGCGCGGGACGACGGCTTCGCCCACCGCGATGGAGAGATCGCGCTTCACCGTCACATAGAGGGGATCGCCCGGACGCTCCTGGGGCTTGGCCGTCGAGGCCGGCAGATCGACCTTCACGTCCACGGTGGCGAGCGGCGCCGCGACCATGAAGATGATGAGGAGCACGAGCATGACGTCGATGAACGGCGTCACGTTGATCTCGTGGCTCTCCTGCATCTCATCGTTTTCGGTGCTGCTGTTCAGGCTTCCTGCCATGATCGCGGACCCTCGATCCTATTCTGCAGCGGCGCGCGGCTTGCGATTCTGCGGCGCCACGGCGCGCAAATCGAGCTCGCGGCTGACAAGACGCTCGACGCCGGCCGAAGCGTCGGCCAAGAGCTGGCGATAGCCGGTGATGGACCGGGCGAAGACGTTGTAGATCACCACCGCCGGGATGGCGGCAACGAGGCCGATGGCGGTGGCGAGCAACGCCTCGGCGATGCCCGGGGCCACGACGGCCAGATTGGTGGTCTGGGCCTCCGAGATGCCGATAAAGGAATTCATAATGCCCCAGACGGTGCCGAACAGACCGACGAACGGCGCGGTGGACCCGATGGTGGCGAGAATACCCGTGCCCGCGGTGAGGCGGCGGCCAGCGGCGGCTTCGAGGCGCGACAGGCGGGAGGCGAGACGCTCTTTCACGCCCTCCCCCTTGGCATTGTCGACGAGGAAGGCGGAGGCCTTCATCTCCTCCTCGGCGGCGCGGACCAGCATGGCGGGCGCGCCACGGCGCGGCCCGAGCTGGGCGACGGCGTCGTCCAGATTTGCGGAGCTTGCAATCACCTTCAGGGCATAACGGGCGCGCCGCTTGGCCCCAGCAATCTCAATGGATTTGGCGACCAGGACCGTCCAGGTGATGAACGAGGCGATCGCCAAACCGATCATCACGGTCTTCACCACCCAGTCCGCGCCCATGAACATGCCCCAGGGCGACAAGTCGTGGGGCAGCAGCGCCTCGGTCTCTTCGGCGCTTTCAGGCGACTCTGCGGGCGAAGCGGCGGCCGGTGCCGGGCGCTGGGCTTCGATCGGCTGCATCTGGATCGACGGAGCATCGGCAGACGATGCCGGGGCGCCGGAGGAGGGCTCAGCGTCCGAGCTATCCTGCGCAGCGCCGCTCGCATTGGGGGCCGCTTGCGCGGTCTTGTTCTGGTCGGAGGTTCCGCCAGGCGTCTGCACCGCCTCTGCCGGAGACATCGCTTCTGCGGGGGCCTGATCGGCAGTCTGGGCGTTGGATGCCTGCGACAGGCCGAGCGCCAACGCGAACGCGGCTGCAGTTAGGAGGAGCCGTCCCTGCTTTCGGCAAAACTGCTCACGGGTCCCCATACATCGCCTCCAACAAAGTCTCGATCCAGATTGAGCGCGGTTCCTAAGCGCAAAAGACGGCCGCCAGAGCGGCCGCCGTAAAAGTTGACTTTTAGATACAAGAATTCAAACGGCTACCGCAAGCTAGAGTTCGCCGGCAGCGGACAAAAAACTTCCGTGGGCGGAAAGGACCGGCGAAAAGGCGCGCCGTTTAGTGGGAAACGGCCGGTTCGTCGCTCTCGCTGGATGCGACATTTTGCTCTTGCTTGGGCAGAAGCCGCGACAACAGCCGGCCAAGCAGGCGCTGGAGGTCGTCCATCACCGTATAGACCGCCGGCACATAGACCAGACTGAGCGCCGTGGAGCTGACCAGCCCGCCGATGACCGCGATGGCCATGGGCGCGCGCATCTCGGAATCCGCGCCGATGCCAAGGGCGATGGGCAGCATGCCGGCGCCCATGGCGACGGTGGTCATGACAATGGGCCGGGCACGTTTGCTGGCCGCATCGAGCAGGGCTTCCTCGCGGCCCATGCCCATCTCGCGCTGGGCCAGGATGGCATATTCCACCAGCAGGATGGAGTTCTTCGCCGCGATGCCCATGAGCATCAAAATGCCGATCAGGACGGAAATGGCGAGCGAGCTGCCGGTGATCAGTAGCAGCGCCATGGCGCCGCCGATGGCGAGCGGCAGCGCGGTCAGGATGGTGACCGGCTGCATGAAGCCGCCGAACAGAAGCACCATCACGAAATAGAGCAGGATGATGCCGGAGCCGATGGCGACCTTGAAGCCGTCGAACAGCTCCTGCATGCGCTCGATATCGCCGGCCGGGACCCGCTTCACCCCATCGGGCAGGTTCTGCATGGCCGGCAAGGCCCGCACAAGCTCGTCGCCCTGGCCGATGGTGAGACCGACAAGCTCCGCCTCGATGGTTGCGCTGCGGCTCCGATCGACCCGGTCGATCTGGTTGGGGCCCGATCCGAGGGCGATATCGGCGACGGAGCTCAACGGTACCGATCCGTTGCCGGCGGGAACCTGCAGGGTCTCGATCTGCGCGAGATCCGAGCGGGCATCCTCCTCCAGCATCACGCGGATATTGATCTGCCGATCCTTCAGATTGAACTTCGGCAGGTTCTGCTCATTGTCGCCCAAGGTCGCCACGTCGGCAGTGCGGGCGATCGCGCGGGTGGTCACCCCGAGGGCGGCCGCCTTTTCAGGCTTCGGTGTGATCAGCAGTTCCGGGCGCGCCAGAGCGGCGGTCGAGGCGACGTTATGCAGACCGTCGATCTCGCGCATCTGGCGCGACACGGTGCTGACCGCTTTGGAAAGCGCGTCGGGATCGTCGCTGACGAGGCGGACCTCGATCTTGGAGCCCGAGCGGCCGTCGGCACCGAAGCGCAAACGTGCGCCGGGAATCTCGGCGAGCCTTGGGCCCATCTCCGCCTCGAATTCCTGCTGGCTCAGGTCGCGGTCGCCGCGGGGCTTGAGGTTGGCTGTGACGGTGGCCTTGCGCACCTCGCCGGCCGCGGTCGAGCCGAAACCACGTCCGGAATGCTCGCTGCCGATGGCGGAATAGACCGAGCTCACCTCGGGGCGCTTCTCCAGCATGGCGACGGCGGCCCTCGTTACGGCGTCGGTCTCCGCCAGGGACGCGCCCGGCGCCAGCTCCACGGAGAGCACGGATCGGCCGCGATCGGCGGCGGGCAGGAAGTCGGTGGGCAGGAGGGTCGCCAGGAACATGGACCCGATGAAGAAGGCGATGCCCGCCGCGATGGTGATCCAGCGATGGTGAAGGGTACCGCGCAAGAGCCTGATATAGGCCGGTATCCAGAAGGGCTCGTCGTCGTGCTTGCCGCCAGCCTTCATGAGATAGGCGCCCATGAGCGGCGTCAGCAGCCGGGCGACGACAAGCGAAAAGAACACCGAGCAGCAGACCGCGATAGCGAAGGCTTTGAAGAACTGCCCCGGAATGCCGGGCATGAAGGCCACGGGCATGAAAACGGCGATGATCGAGAACGTGGTGGCGACGACTGCCAGACCGATTTCGTCGGCCGCCTCGATGGCCGACTCGTAGGCGCTCTTTCCGCTCGTCCGCATGTGCCGGACGATGTTCTCGATCTCCACGATGGCGTCGTCGACCAGGATGCCGACGACCAGCGCGATACCGAGCAGGGTGATGTTGTTGAGGGACTGATTGAAGGCGTACATCACCGCGAAGGTGGGCAGCAGAGACAGCGGCAGGGCCACGGACGAGATCAGTGTGGCGCGCAGATCGCGGAGGAAGAACCACACGACAACGACCGCCAGGATGGCGCCGAGCCAGAGAGCCTCGATGGCGGCATGATAGCCTTCCAGCACCCAGGCCGTGGATGAGGTGATTTCCTCGATATGAACTTCCGGATGCTCGGCCTGGAACTTGGCCAGGCGTTCGCGAACGTGATCGGCGACATCCACCTCGCTCGATCCGACGGAGCGATAGACGCTGAAGGCGATGACCTCTTCGGCACCCAGCCTGGCGCGCTGGCGGGGCTCCGCCCAGCCGCTCTCCACCTTGGCGATATCGGCGAGCTTCACGCTCCGCCCATCGCCCAAAGGGATGCGCTTCTGCGCCAGCGCCTCGACGCTGTCGGCGCTGCCGACGGTGCGGATGGTCTGCTCGCTATCGCCGAAGGTCGTCCGTCCGCCAGGCTCGTTGACATTCTCCGCATCGAGGGTCTCGGAGATCTCCGCGGCGGTGATGCCTAGGGACATCAGCCGGTCGGGATCGAGGCGGATGCGGATTTCCTGGTCGACGCCACCGGAGCGGGTGATCTTGGAAACGCCGTTCTCCGTGAGGATGGCCTTGGCGATATCGTTGTCGACGAACCAGGAGAGCTCGTCCGGCGCCATGTCGGGGCTGTCGATCACATAGGTGAGGATCGGCTGGCCTGTGGCCTCGACCCGCTGAATGGTGGGCTCGAGAATATCGGCCGGTAAGTTGGACCGAATGGAGGAGATCGCGTTCCGGACGTCCTGGGTCGCGCGATCGATATCCGTGCCCATCAGGAATTCGACGCTCGTGGTCGAGGCGCCCTCGTTCACGGTCGAGCGTATGTGATCCACATTGCTCAAGCCGGCGACGGCATCCTCCACGAGACGCGTGACCTGGGTCTCCATCTCGGTCGGCGCCGCGCCCTGGCGGGTCACGGTCGCCGTCACTGTCGGGATGTCGATGTCCGGAGAGTTGTTGATGCGCAGGCGTTCGAAGCTCAGCGCGCCGAAAAGCGCGAGGCAGAGGAAGAGCACGATCGTGGGGATCGGCCTCCGGATCGCCCAGGCGGACATCTGGTTCAAGGGGTAATTCCTTCCGCCTCGCCGGCCGCGGCGAGCTTGGCACGCACCCGGTCGCCGTCGCTGAGCAAGCCTGCGCCGTTCACGACGATGCGCTGGCCGAGCTCGAGGCCTTGCGAGATCTCGACCGCATCGCCGGCCTGGCGGGTGATGGTGACGGGGGTGAACACGACGCGCCCGTCCTCCTCGACGACGAATGCGCCGGCCTTGCCGTCCCGCCAGACAAGCGCTTTCTGGGGCACCGCAATGGCAACCTGGGACCCGGTCTCGATCTCCACCCGGGCGAACATGCCCATCTTCAGCGGCGTGCCGGGCGGCAGGGCGACATAGGCCGTGCCGAGCCGCGTTGCTTCGTCGACCCGCTCGGCGACGAGGCGGATCTTGCCTTCATATCGGCCGCCGGACGGACCTATGACGCTCACGGTCTGACCCGGCTGAACGGCGGCGAGATCCGCTTCCGCGATCCTTGCGGCCACTTCGAGCCTGCCGTCACGGATCAGGCGAAACAGCTCGTTGCCGCTCGAGACCACCTGGCCGAGCGTGATGGAGCGGTCGGCCACGACCGCGTCGGTCGGGCTGAGGATTTCGGTCTGGTCGAGCTGCGCCTGCAGTTGATCGAGCTGCGCTTTCGCGGCGTCCAGCTTGGCGGCGTTGGTCTTAACCAGGGTGGCGCGCTCATCCTTGGTCTGTTCGCTGAGAATGCCCTTGGACATGCGATTGGCGCGGTCCAGGTCGGACTGGGAATTGGCGAGCGCAGCCTCCGCCTCGGCAATGGCCGCCTTCTGCTGGGCGAGCTGCGCCTTTAGAAGCGCGTCGTTCAGCTTGGCGAGGCGCTGCCCCTTCTTGACCCGGTCGCCCTCATCCGCATCGACCGCAATGACGGCAAGACCGCTGATCTCGGCACCGATGGGCATCTCGCGCCACGCGGCGACCGTGCCGGTCGCCGTGACCCGATGATCGACGCTCTGCCGGGCGACGGGGGTGACGAGCACGCTCAGGCCCGCAGGCTCGTTTTCGGGCGACGTCGCGGAGGTTTCCGTCCGGTCCGCGGCGGCAGTATCTCCATCGTCGGCCCAGGCGTGGCTGGTCGCGGCGAAGAGTGCGCCGAACATCAGAACGAAAAGCATCAGCGCGACGGAATAGGCTCGGGTCATTTGCAGTCCCTCAGACCACTTTCCTCTGAAAACCCACAACACTTTGTCCTGGAGAGGGCCGGGGGATGGCAGCCATGCAGGGCATTTTGCCATCCCCCTAACGTTGCCTCTCATCTTTCGCCGGCCCGGGTTGATCGGGCCTGGCTTACTTCCCTTCTACGGACGAGGTCTAGAGCTCGTCCGGGTTGGCCGGCGCGGTCTCGCCGGCGTCGTCATCGTCTGGCGCGCCCATTCCCGCATCGTCCTCAGACGGGCTCATCTGATCTTGATCGTTGGAAGGCTCCATCTCGCCTTGGGCGTCATCGCCCTGCATGGCGCCATGGTCCTTATCGCCGAGGCGCTCCTGGTGCTTCCACTTCATCTGGCCAGGACCTTCGCCGCCGCGATCGCCCCAGCGATGGGGCCGCATCCGATCCAGCACGCCCTGCTCATAGGTCTTGGCGCGATCGAGCTGCTCGGGCGTCAGGGTTTCGCGCAGCTTGGCGACGGCATCCTTGAGCTTTTGGGCGGCATCGGCGCGCTCGAGAGTCCTATCGGCGAATTTCTCCGCCATCCAGAACGGCTCGTTCTCGTCCAGCTTGGCCGGACCGTCATGACCGGGGTGCGGCGGCTTGGGCATCATCGCCTGGAGGGCATCGGTGAAGTCGCGCCAGGTGTCGAGCTGCTCTGCGCGGATCCCGATGGCGGTTTCCATGGTGGAAAGCTCGCGGGCCATCCGGTTCGGATCGGGCCGGAAGTGCGGCGGACCCATGCGATCGCGACGCATGCCGTGACGTTCGCCGTGGCGCTTGCAGCCGGGTCCCTTGGCGTGATGGCCGGGCTTCTGCTCGCCCATCGCGCCGGGACCGGCGTGGGGGCCGCGGTCATCGCCCTTCTTATCGTGGGCGTAGACCATACCGCCCGCCACGGAGACGGCCAACAGGGCCGCAAGTCCGAGGGCGAGGGATTTGAAACGGGTCATGTGGACACTCCTTGAGGTCGTTTCGATGCCCGCAAGGTAGGGACAAACAATTGCAACAGTTGGTCCGGTTGTGTCTGAGCGTGTCCCGGAGACGGAAATTTGTTTCAGAACGTTGCTGGACCCCGGTTCCTCAATGATCGCTTACAAAAATCCCCTCGCTGTCGCCTCGGGGCGTGGCTAGAACAGGACGGGCTGGCTGGTTCTGAAAACGGCGCGACAGGTCTTTTGCATGCAATCATCTCCGCAAATTCTGGTGGTCGACGACGATCCGGAAATCCGAAAGCTTCTGGCGCGGTATATCGAAAGCCAGGGCTTCCGGGTGCTGCTTGCAGCCTCCCGGCAGGAGCTGGAGGAATCGCTTTCGACCCATGGGGTCGATCTGATCGTGCTCGATGTCATGCTTCCCGACGGGTCCGGGCTGGACATCTGCAGGGACCTGCGGGCACGCCGGTCCGCCGTGCCGATCATCCTCCTCACCGCCCTGAAGGAAGACGTCGACCGCATCATCGGTCTTGAGATCGGCGCCGACGATTATATGGGCAAGCCGTTCAATCCGCGGGAGCTGGTAGCCCGTATCCGCGCCGTGCTGCGGCGGCGCGCGGAGATGCCGGGGCCGGCGGAAGAGACGACCTATTACTTCGAGGGTTTCGTCGCAGAACCCGCCACGAGACGCGTCAGAAATGCGGAGGGTTCGGAAATCGACCTGACGGGCGCGGAATACGATCTCCTGCAGGTCTTCCTGGAGCGGCCCGGCCGGGTGCTGTCGCGGGACAGCCTGCTCGATCTCACCCGCGGCCGCGAAGGCGACGTCATGGATCGCTCGATCGACGTGCTGATGAGCCGCCTGCGCAGGAAGCTCGGTGAGGAAAAATCCGGCCAGCTATTCAAGACTGTCCGCAACGGCGGGTATCAGCTCGCCGCCCGGGTCGAGACCAAGGACGCCGCCTCGTGAACACCTTGCGCGTCCGCATTGCGATCCTGCTGATCGCGGTCATCGTCGTCGTGGTCGGCTCGACCACCGCGATCTCGATGCTCGTGTTCGGGCCGCCCGGCCCGAAGACCACCGTCGAACCCGTCGCCGAAGACATCATGGCGATGGCGAAGCTTGCGGCGGCGAGCCCCGATGCACTTTCCGAGACCGTGCGGTTTTCGAAACAGCCGGCGCCCGGAGAATACGACTCGGGCATGACCAAATGGCTGCAGGAGACGCTGCGCAAGAAGGGGTCCGACCTGGATGTGCGGGTGACCCGGCAGGCCCGGGAAGAGCCGCTGGTGGTCTCCGTCTCGGCCGGCGACCGGGGCTACCTGCTGATGCCCATGCCGCATCTCCCCCGGCCGGGCGTGGGGTGGCGAATCTTCTCACGTTGGATGCTCTATTTGACGGCCGCCGCGGTGGCCATCGCCATCTTCGTCTCCTATCGGATGACGCGCCCCCTGGTGATGCTTGAGAACGCGGTGGCGGCAGTCGAGCCGGAAGCGATCCTGCCGCCCTTGCCCGAGAAGGGGCCGGCCGAAGTGAAGGCGACGGCCCAGGCGCTCAACCGTCTGTCGGCACGGCTGCGAATGGCCGTGGAAAGCCGCATGCGGCTTGTGGCGGCGGCCGGGCACGATCTTCGAACGCCCATGACCCGGATGCGTCTGCGCGCGGAATTCCTCGATCTCGACGACGAGGAGCGCGCCCTCTGGCTGAAGGATCTGGACGAACTGGACAGGATCGCCGACAGCGCGATCCTGCTGGTGCGCGAAGAGGTGGACCAGCCCGCGCCGGAGGAGATCCGCTTGGACGAGCTGCTGGCGGAGATCGTCGACGAGCTCCAGCTGCAGGGACGGTCCGTGACGCTGGAAGATCCGCCGAAGGTGACGGTGAGAGGGAGCACGCTTGCCCTTTCGCGGGCCTTGCGGAATCTGATCATCAATGCCGCGACCCACGGAGGTGGTGCCTCGGTGGCGCTCCGGCGGGATAACGGCCAAGCGCTGGTGCGCATCGACGACGAGGGTCCAGGCATCCCCGACGACCTCCTAGCGCAGATCTTCGAGCCATTCTTCCGGGTCGATCCCGCCCGACGGCAGAACATTGCCGGTGCGGGGCTCGGGCTCACCATCGCACGGGAGATCGTGCAGCGGGCGGGCGGCGACGTGACCATCGAGAACAAGGATCCGAAGGGGTTGCGCCAGACGATCCGCCTGCCGCTGGCCGATTAGCGCAAAGGCTAGTCTCCGACCGCCAAGGGCAGGATAAGGCAGACGGCCAGGCCCGGGCGTTTGTCGGCCAGGCGCACCTCTCCGCCCCAGGCTTCTGCGATATCGGCGACGATGGCGAGGCCCAGCCCTGCCCCCTCGCCCGATCGGTCGAGCGTCCGCCCCGGCGCAGCACGGCGTCGAATTGCGCTTCAGGAATGCCGGGGCCGTCGTCGGCGACGTTGAGCTGAACGGCGCCCCCCTCCGGGTGGGCCGCGATGCGAACTTCCTTTCTGGCGTGACGGGCGGCGTTCTCCAGCAGATTGCCCAGAGCCTCGGCGAGGTCCTGCTCGTCGATGCGCGCGGTGAGCCCTTCGGGGATGTCGACCGACCACTGCAACTCGGCACCCCGCGGCGTCCGCTCGACCACGCTTCGCACGGTGTGCACGACCTTCATCAGATCGGCGCGCGCGGCTGCACTTTGGGGCGCGAGCCGAGCGCGGGCGAGCTGGCGCTCAACGTGACGCTGCATGGCGCCCGTCAGAAGCTCGATATTGTCGGCCGCTTCGCTCTCGCCCTTCTCGCGCAGGCTTCGTGCTTCGCCCGAGAGCACCTGAAGGGACGTCTTGAGCCCGTGAGCGAGATCGGCGGCGCGGCGGCGCGCGGTCTCCACCTGATCGGCCCGCGCGGCCAGCAGGCTGTCGATCTCGGTCGCCAGGGGCTGGACCTCGTCGGGGTAGGTCTCGCCGAGCCTTTCCGCCCTGCCGTCGCGGATCGCCGCGAGGCGCTTTCGCATGGTCTTCAAAGGCCGCAGACCGATGGTGACCTGGGCGAAGGCGGCGGCGCCCAGCAGAAGACCGATGAGCATCAAGGACGGGACGAGGATCGTGGCGAAGCGGCGCGTCGCCGATTGCAGCTCCGTGGCATCGAGCGCCACCACCGCTTCCACCGTGCCGCCGCCCAGCCTCTGGGGCAGCACGACACTCCGCTGCAAGCCATGGAGATCGGTGTCCCCCGGTCCTTCCAGACTGACCTGATGCACGCTGCCATCGTTATCGCTCACCGGGAGTGCCAGGGTGAAATCCCACAGGGAGCGCGAGCGGTAGACGGGGCCGTCCGGCGCGACCTTCACCTCCCAATAAAGCCCTGACAGGGGCTCGCTGAAGCGGCTGTCCCCCGGAGGCGCGATAACCGCAATGCCCCCATCGGCGCCGCGACCCAGGCCGGCGATGAGTTGGTCGAGATGGACGGTGAGCTCGTTGTCGGCGGAGCGCGCGACATGGCGCTGGAACAGGAGCGTGAGAAGGGCGGCCGCGACGAGAACTGCGACAAGGCTCGAGACGGCGCCGGCAAGAAGCAACCGCCAGCGCAGCGAGCCCCGGCTCATGGGGCCGCTTCCGGGGTGCTCTGGTGACCGGCCGAAATGGAATAGCCGAAACCGCGGCGGGTCTCGATGGCGCTGCTGCCGAGCTTCTTGCGGAGGCGCGCGATGATGGCTTCGAGGGCGTTCGCGTCCCGTGCATCGTCGTCGCCGTAGAGATGCTCGATCAGCTCCGTCGGCGGGATCACCCTGCCCTTCTGATGCATCAGATAGCTCATCACCCGGTATTCGAGGGGCGAGAGGGATACTGGCACGCCGCGATTGGAAAGACGCATCTGCAGGGTATCGAGGGCGAGGTCGCCCGCCTCGATCACGGCCGCGCCATGACCGGACGCCCGGCGGACGAGGGCACGGATGCGCGCCACCAACTCCTCCATGCGGAACGGCTTGGTGAGATAGTCGTCGGCGCCGGCATCGATGCCCTCGACGCGTTCGGGCCATGCGCCGCGAGCGGTGAGGATCAGAACGGGCGTCTGCCGGCCACCCGACCGCCAGCGCTTCAGCACGGCCAGGCCGTCCATCTTGGGAAGGCCGAGATCGAGTATGATGGCGTCGAACGTGCCGGTGTCGCCGCGAAACCAGGCGTCCTCGCCATCCGCCGAGACCTCAGCGGAGAATCCTGAGGCGGCGAGCGCCTTTTCGATGTCGGCGGCGATGCGTGAATCGTCCTCCACGATGAGGATATGCATCAGTCCTCGTCCTCCATGTCGAGGATCTCGGCGGTATTGGCGTCGACCTCGACCTCCTTGAGGCGGCCGTGCTTGGTCAGGATCTTGAACTCGTAGACATAGACGCCGTCTTCCTTGTCGAGCTCGACCTCGATGATCTCGCCGTCGATCTGCTCGCTTACCTTGGCGGCGATTTCCGCAAGGGGCGCCACGAGCCCCTGCTCCACGGCGCGTCTCGCGAACTCATGGTCGTCGTCATCGTCGCCGCGAACCCTTCCGGGGACGGTCAGCGCGGCCGCCAGCAGAAGGATTGCGGCCGGTACAGCCATGGTTTTCCTAGCGTATCTCATGGCCGATACCCTGCCGCGAAGAAGCTGACAATTCCCTGACAAGGACGGTCAGTATCATATCAGCAGGGATGGTCCAGTCTCCGCTCATCGAACGGGCACGGTCTCGAGAACACGAGACCCAAGCCCCGCAACACGAGACAAGGAGCTAACCATGCGTAAGACAGCTATCGCCCTCGCCGTCCTCGGTGCCTTCGCCGTTGCCACCCCGGCCATGGCCGACCCGGTCAACAGGCTGAACGTGCCGGCCGACAAATGGATGTCGCCTGCCGAGCTGAAGTCGAGCCTGAAGGATCAGGGCTACGATGTCCGCGAGATCGAGACGGACGACGGCGCCTACGAGGTCGAGATGACCGACAAGGATGGCACCCGCATCGAGGCTTACGTCCATCCCGAGACGGGTGAGATCCTGAAGAACTACGACGACTAATCCGTCGCCTTGAATTGCGGGCCGGCGCGTGCCGGTCCGCTTTTCGTCGCCCTCGGCCTGGTCAGTTTGCCTTGAGCAGGTCGGACAGACGCCAGTCGGCGGATTCGATATCGATCACCCGCAAGGGACCGCCCCCTTCCATGGGGCGCAGCAGGTAGGTGAGCTGCCTTTCGGTGCCGAAATTCTTGAAATGCACCTGAACGAAGGTGGTGCCGCGCAGCTCGGGCATTTCCGGATCGAGTGCGACCCGCACATCCGACACGTCGTAATCCTGGGCATCGTAGATCGGATCGAAGCCGATATCCTTGGCGTCAAGCTGACCTGCGACAAACGGATCGAAATAGCGGGTCGAGACGCGGGGCACCTTGACCAGCGGCATTCCCTCTTCTGCCAGGAGCTTGGCTTGCGCCTCATAGAGCCCCTGCACCAGCGCGACTGCCTCGTGGTCGTCCGCGGCATATGCAGGACTGTAGAACAGCACCAGAAGGCATAAGGCGACACAGGTCCTCGACAGTCTGGCCAATACGCGCATTCTCTCGTTACTCCCTTGAGGATTGGGGCTCGGATGCCATCGTCATATCGATCTCCTTGGCCTCCCGGCCGAAGAAGGAGAGCAGCGCCACGCCGATCCCGGCGCCCGCCGCGACGATCATGAGCGCCGGCGCGTAGCCGCCGAGGCTAGCCGCCAGACCTGCTTGGATGGTCGCGTTGCCGGACGCAAGCAGATTGCCGAGCTGATAGACGAAGCCGGGGAAGGTGCCGCGAGCTTCCGGCGGCGAGATTTCGTTCAGATGCGCCGGCACCACGCCCCAGCAGCCATGGGCGGTGAACTGCATGAGGAAGGCGGCCGCCGCCAGGATCACGACGTTGTGGGCCATGGTCCAGAACGGCAGGACGGCCAGCGCGCCCACCGCGCCGATAATGAGAGCGTTGCGCCGGCCGATCTTCTGAGACCACGCGCCGAATACGATGCCGCCCAGGATCCCGCCGAGATTGTAGACCACGGCGATGGCGCCGATGGTGCGCGGGTCTAAGCCGCGATCGACCTTGAGGAATGTCGGATAAAGATCCTGGGTGCCATGGCTGAAGAAGGCCATGCACATCATGAAGAGCACCGCATAGACGGTGATCGCCCAGTGGCGCCGCAGAATCTCGCCGATCCGGCTCGCGCCCGCATGCTCTCGCCGCCATCCCGGGGATTCGTGGACGAACTGGCGAATGTAGAGCACCAGCAGGGCCGGCACGATGCCCACCATGAACATGCCGCGCCAGCCGATATGCTCGTAGAGCAACCCATACACGATGGCCGCCAGCAGATAGCCCGTCGGATAGCCTGCCTGGAGGATGCCGGAGACGAGCCCGCGCGACTTGGCGGGGATCGACTCCATGGTGAGGGATGCGCCGACACCCCATTCGCCGCCCATGGCGATGCCGAACAGGGCGCGGATGATGATGAAGACGACGAGGTTGGGCGAGAACGCGGTGATGAAGCCGAGGATCGAATAGGCCAGCACGTCGATCATCAGGACCGGCCGGCGGCCATAGCGGTCGGCAAGACGGCCGAAGATCAGCGCGCCGACGGGGCGGAGCGCGAGGGTCAAGGTCACCGCCCAGGTGACGGCCTCCACGGAGGCGCCGAATTCCTTCGCCACGTCGACGATAACGAAAACCAGCAGGAAGAAGTCGAAGGCATCGAGGGTCCAGCCCAGATAGCTGGCGATCACGGCGTGCCGCTGGGACCGGCTCCAACCGCGCAGCGAGTCCGGTATCATCGCACCAATCATACTCCCCCTCCCTCAGGCCGCGTTCCCCCGGCAGCCTCCAATCAGGATATCGGATTTGGCGCGGAGCGCGAAGGTCACGCACCCCATCCCCGAGGACAGCCAGGAACAATGGTCCGCAGCAGCCGTTGGGCGTGGGCGAGCCCGGCCGGCGTCCCTCAGCAGACCGCATGGCGGGCTTCACCAGACAGACATCGAAGAAGGGAGGAGAACCATGAGTGCCACGGGTCTCGAAGTCTTCGACAAGACATTGCAGACGACCAATAGCTGGCTCAACGAGATCGGCGAGACCGTCGGTCCGGACAAGCAGAATTCCTATCATGCGCTGCGGGCCGTGCTGTTCGCCCTGCGCGACCGGCTGCCGCCAGAGGAATCGGCGCATCTCGCTTCGCAGCTGCCGACGCTGGTGCGCGGCATCTATTACGACGCTACGAGCCGGCCGGTAAGCCGGAGAAGATTCGCTCCGAATCGGAGTTCCTGGAGAAGGTGTCGGAGCACCTGAAGTCTGGCGATCCGATCGATCCGGACGGGGCGACGCGCGCTGTCTTCAAGCTGCTCGACGCCCATATCTCCGATGGCGAAATGGGCGACGTGAAGCAGGTCCTGCCGGACGAGCTGAAAGGCTACTTCCACTAGCAGCCCGCAATCTCGCGCCCCGCCCCTCGCGACAACGTGATGGGCGGGGGCGCCCTATGCATTGCGGCCCGCGCGCCCTGACGCCTAGGCTCGTTCGCTCCCCTGCCCGCCACGGGTGCAACGACGAACGTTCGCCATGCGCATCGCGCCGAAACCCCTCAAATCCTATCCCTGGTATCTCAAGCCGTTCTTCTGGAACCAGCGACGGAAATACGGCGACGTGCTCGATCCCGCCCTCGCCTGGGGACGCGCGCCGCGGCTGTTCATGGGCGTGGCAGTGCTCTACGGCATGATCGACCGGAAGGGCTCGCCCATCGATCCCCCCTTGCGCTCGCTCGTTACGGTGCGCGTTTCTCAGCTCAATCACTGCGCTTTCTGCGTCGATCTGAACTCTTCGACGCTCATGAAGCGCGGGGTGGAGATGGAGAAAGTAGAGGCGCTGCCCCGCTGGCGGGAGAGCGATCTGTTCGACGATCGAGAGCGCGCGGCGCTGGATTACGCGGAAGCCGTCACCCTCTCGGACAGAGAGACAACGGACGCCCAGTTCGCTGCGCTGCGGCAGCATTTCGACGAGGACGCCATCGTCGAGCTGACGGGGCTGATCGCCTTCCAGAACCTCTCCAGCAAGTTCAACGCGGCTCTCGACATACCGCCGCAAGGGTTCTGTGCACTGCCGGAAGCAGGAAGCGATTTGGCGGAGGGCAAGGAAGAAAAGGAGAAGGGTGAGCCCGGCTGATCGCACCGGGAGAAGCGGTGAAGTTCCGTCGGTCACGCCTGGCTTATGGGGGCAGGTTCTTGGTGCGGTCGGACTTCCGCAAGATCATGAAGTCGTCGATCTCGTCGACGATGCGCTTCAGAAATGAAACCAGATCGCCGGCGTTCAAATCGCAATGCTCGAGATAGACGTCTCGGAGGTGCTGCAGCGTGCTCGCATTCAACAGCCCCGGGTTATCGATGAAGAACGGTTCGAGCGACCAATCGGGGAATGCGCGACCCTCAATCTCCCGATCGACGAGCACGACGATGTCGCGATGACGCGGATCGCGCTCGATCCGCTGCATGAGGGCTCGGAGGGCTGTCTCCTCGCCCTCCAGAACTTGAAGAAAATGATGGTATTCGCAGAGGAGAACCCCGGTGATCCCGGCGGCGTCGTTATGCGAGCAGGAGGATTCGGCAATACTCTCCAAGGCTCCCTGAAGACCCGCTGCAGGGATTTCGCATTCACTGACATAGACGATGAGATGCATTGCTGCGCCCCGATGCCCGATCGCGCGATCCAGTCATCGTAGCATGGGAGGCGCCGGTCCGTGTTCACTTCGACGCGAGGACGCTGACGCAGATCGTGCCGTCCTTATTGATGAAAAAGCCGGCGCCTTCGGCCTCCAGGGCAAGCTTCACCGCCTGCACCGTGCTGTCGCGAACGGGCATGCCGGCTTCGAGACGAACAATGGTCGCCTTGTTCACTTGCGCAAGTTGAGCCAAGTCGCGCACGGAAAGACCCAGGCCCGCGCGCGCCATCCGCACGTGCCTTGCGTCGATGCTGTCTGTACGGCCAAACGAGATCGAGCCCGCCATTCGGCGGTTTTCCTTCTTTTCCTCTAGACGACCGGAGGTCCGATCACCCTGCACCCAATTGACCGATCAATATTGTGACAAATTCCATCGGCTTTCTAGTCCGACGAACCGAAGGTTCTGAGAAGTTCGATGGAAAACCTTCCCGACCTTGCCGGGAATATTTGACATTTCCTTCGTACACTGTACGTCTTAGGAGAGTTGCGATGCGTCTGCGACCCCCACTGAAGGCGTTCGGAGCCGGTCATGAAGTTCGAAGAGAATGATCCGCTGCAGGAGCCGTTCGATCGCTGGCAGGAGACTGCCAATCCAAGCGGTGCCGGCAGGGCTCCGACGGATTCCGATGCGAATGATTTCACGGAATATGCCGAGTCGCTCCTAAGCGAGCTCGAAGCGATGGCGATGAGGCTGAAGCTGGAAGAGCTCGGTGCATCCCTGTCGCTGTGCAGGAATGTGGCACGCCTTTCCGGGCGGCGGCGATAGCGCCGGGCTGACCGATTGACCGTACCCGCTCCCTGAACCAGCGGTTATCGGTCAGTCGCCACGGCTTTCCCCACCGAGGCTTTCGTCATTGAGGCTTCACTCTTGGAGCTGCTCTCCCAGGAAGCCGGTGAAGGCGTCCCATGACTTCTCGTCGGCGCGTTTTTGATACGCGTCGGAGCCGAACACGGTGAAGCCGTGGGGCGCACCGGAATAGATGTCGATCTCGTAAGTCACGTCCGACGCTTCCAGCGCCTCTGAGAGGCGGCCGACGTCCTCCATGCTCACGGAGCTGTCGAGAGCCCCATGGGCCACCAGGATGGGCGGCGTGTCCTTCGGATAGGTCTGGCCGTGGAGGTTGTTCAGCCCGCCATGGAAGGTCGCATAACCGGCGATGCCCTTCGCCTCGCCCGACGCGGCAAGCTCCAGGGTGGCGGCGCCGCCGAAGCAATAGCCCATCACGACCACCCGCTTCTGATCGGATCCCTTCCGGCTTCCGCCAGGCCGCCAAGCAGCAGCTTGCGCATACGCTGGCGATCTTCGTATAGCCCCTCCATCTCGGCTTTCCGCGCGCCGGTCTCCTTCGGTCTGTTGCCCTTGCCGTAAAGATCGAGGGCAAAGGCGTCGTAGCCCAGAGCGCTGAGCATATCGGCGCGCTTCTTCTCGTAATCGGTGAGACCGTCCCAGTCCTGCACAACGAGGACGAGACCCTTCGACACGCCACCCTCGGCCGGAGCTCGATAGCCCTCGAAGGCTTCGCCATCGACCTGATAGGTAACGTCCTCACCAGCGAACGAAGCTGCCGGAAAGAGCATGGCCGCCGAGAATAGCGCGGCGACTGCCGCCAAGATGCGGGACTGCATTATCGATCCTCCATGCTGCGACGCGTTCCGCCGGTCGCCTCTCTCGGCAAGGCTCGACGGTGCGTCGCAGCATGAGGGGGGATCGGAGGGGAGTCCAGCGGAGCCCCTGAGCGGCTCCGCTCTGCGGGCTCCTCTACTCGGCCGCCTCCAGGCGAACCTCTTCGGCCGACGGCTCCGCCTCGGCGCCAGCGGATGCATCGTCCGATTTCGCCGCGGGCACATCGGCAGGTTTCGGTGCCGGCTTCGCCGCGTCGGCGCCCGCCTCGGCCTTCGCCTTCCGGCCCTCGCCACTGCCGGCAGCGAAATCGCCGGCAAGTACGGCACCACGCTCAACCTGGAAATCGCCGCAGCGGATTTGGCCTTCCACCCGGCCCGTGGAGCGCAGCAGCAGGAAATCCTTGATCTCCACGTTGCTGGACAGAGTGCCCTCCACATCGGCCTCGGTCGCCACCACGTTGCCCTTCACCGAGCCGTTAGGCCCGATATGAAGCGAACCCGCCGTGATGTCCCCCTCGACGATGCCCTCTACGACAATCTTTTCTGGACCTGAGATCTCGCCCTTGAAGGTCACGCCGGGCCCGATATAGGCCCCGTTGTCCTCCGGCCGAAACGCGTTATCTGCCATAATGGCCTCTCCCCGCTTACAAGCGGCCCAAGGCCTGATTTGTGTCGCTCGTCTGGCGAGCGTGCCCGGGCCGCATCCACATCTACAACGCAGAACCAACACAGGCCCGCCCCAACGACTCAGCGGCAGGCAACCTCAATTTCGAGGCTAGTTGAAAGAGGATAGCGGCACTACTGCCGCAACGATGGGTTGCGGATTTCCCCCCGGCCTGTGGACAGGTTTTGAGGGGCGGCCATCTATTTCCTCGCAAGAGTCTGGCCTTAGGCTGGTACCCTCACCTGTTGCGGCAGGGGCTGTTTTGCACAGGCTCGCCATGTTCGAGGCCTCGCCCGGTTGAAGCCAACATTACCGCCGGGCCATTCTGAGCGAATCGGCATTTTCCATGCCCAACGCCATTGGGGCATGGGGCCGAAGTGAGCCGCGCCGAGCGGATGGCCGACACCACCAACCCTGCCGCGTTTAAGGCTGCAGCTCCCGTTGTGAGAAGCAGCCGACAGCCAGCTCGTAGCCGAAACCGCGGAGCGCCGTTTCGATCTCCGCGATGGAGCTTTCGTGGTTCGGGTCCAGGAGCTTCTTGAGCGCCTTCTTCTTCAGGCCGAGATGGCGGGCGAGGTCCGCCCTCTTGAGGCCGCTGGCCTGACAGGTTCGGACGATCAGCGATTTGGCGGCCATCTCGGCGAACGGCGTCACCAGGATCTCTCGGATCTGGGCCTTGCTGGGAGGCGGCAGAGGCTCTCCCTCCTTCATGCGGTGGCGGAGCGCGGCATCGAGGGCTTTTCGCGCCTTCTTTATCGCCTTCTCCCGCGTGGGGCCGCACCCCTTGGCCTCGGGCAGATCGCGAAAGGTCGCGACATAGTCGCCTTCGGAGCCTTCGATTTCGGCTGGATACATACAGTGCATCGGTACTCTCGATCTGATCGGTTCTGGGATGAGATCTTTAACTCGGCACGGCCATTCTGCACTATTCCATCGATCAGTGGCGGCTCGACTTGAGGCTTAAGGAGACATGTATGCGTAAAGCGATCCGGACATCCACCCTTTCCCTGACCGCTGCCGCGGCGGCGGCTATGGCCCTGACGGGAGCGATGCCGTCCAACGCGGAAGCCGCGGACGACGCCAAGCCGATCGCCGAGGTCGTGTTCAAATGCGATGCGGACAAGTCGATCGACGCGATGTTCTATGAAGACAAAGTCGACCTCACGCTCTCGGACGGGCGCAGCATGAGCCTACCCCAGGTGATCTCCGGCTCCGGCGCGCGCTACGCCAATGCGGACGAGAGCTTCGTGTTCTGGAACAAGGGCAACACGGCCTTCGTCACTGAAGGGCCGGACGAGACCATGACCTTCGAGAACTGCGTCGAGGCCCCCAAGGCCCATTAGCACACCCCGGCCGGCGGCCGGACCAGCCGTCTTGCCTGCGGGCACCCGCGCTCGCCCGGCGGTTGGTGGATTTCACGTCATCGCGCAGTGTTAGCTGTTCGCATCAACTCGCCGATTTTCCCGAGCGCAGAAGCATAAGCGCGATCGCAATAAGGAAGACCCATGCCATTTCATCGAATTCGCCAGCGGACTTCGGCTTCGCTGTTGTACGCCGTCGCGATCGCTCTGCTCGCGATCGTCCCCGCCGGCACCGCCTTCGGCGCATCGCTCGAGGGCTGGTCGCGGAAGATGATCGACAAGGGCGATGTCCACATCGAGATCTTTGAGCGCGGCGAAGGCCAGACTGTCCTCATGCATCCGTCGCTCGGGCGGCCGGCACAGGATTTCGAGGCGCTGGGCAACAGCGTGGCGAAGGCCGGCTATCACGTGGTCCTCATCAATCCGCGCGGGATCGGCGAGAGCACCGGCCCGATGGAGACCGTGAAGCTGCAGGACCTCGGCAACGACGTCTGGATGGTTGCCGACCAGCTGGGTCTGGAGAACGTCTTCATGCTCGGCCAGAACTTCGGCAACCGCGTCTCGCGGACCGTCTCGTCGCTCCAGCCGGACCGGGTGATCGGTCTCATGCTGCTCGCCGCCGGCGGCGAGATCCAGCCCAGCAAGGCGACCTGGGCGGAATTCGAAAAGATGTACGATCCGAAGCTTTCGCCGGAGGAGCATCGCGAGGCGGTGATGAACTCGATGTTCGCGCCTGGCAACAGCCCGGAGGCCTTTCTCGACGGCTGGCACACGAAGACGGCGGAGCTGCAGACGAAAGCGGCCGAGCGCACGGATTTCAAGCCGCTGTTCAATGGCGGCACCGCGCCGGCGCTGGTGGTCCAGGGACTGCAGGATAAGATCGCACCGCCTCAGAACGCGTTCGATTTCGTCTCAAACCGCCCGAATGCGCGGCTGGTGGCCTTTCCGAACATGGGTCACGCCATGCTTCCGGAACAGCCGGATCACATCGCCGATGCAGTCATCAATTTCCTGAACGATCAGAAGTGATGGATCGGCCGGATCAGATCTAAGGGCTTATTGCGGGCGCTCCGATCGGGGCGCCCGTTTTGCTTTGGGCGTAAGTTGCGAGGCTAGGCCCCAATCTCTTCCCGCAGCAGCTCCAGGCGGAGCCATTCCTCTTCCGCTTGCTCCAGTTCGGCTTGGGCCGCAGCGAGACGCTTGGTGGAGGCGGTGAAGGTCTCGACATCGCGGATGTAGAAGTCCGGATCGGCGAGGGCCTCTTCCAGCTTTCCGATCTCCTTGTGGAGCGCCTCCATCTGGTCGGGCAGCACCTTGAGGGCGTGCTGCTCCTTTGGGCTGAGGCGGCGGCGCTCCGGTTTCGGCTCGTTCTTGGACTTCTTGCTCGGCGTGCCGGCGCCGGCCTCTCCCGCGAGCATCTTTTTCGGCGGCGCGCTAACCGGCGTGGCGTGGGCCTCCGCCTTCTCCATGCCGTAGCCGCGCTGGGCGACCATGTCCGTATAGCCGCCGGCATATTCGATCCACTGCCCCTCGCCTTCGTACGCGACGACAGACGTGACCGTGCGATCGAGGAAGTCGCGGTCGTGGGAGACGAGGATCACGGTGCCGGGATAGTTGGCCAGCATCTCCTGGAGCAGATCCAGAGTCTCCAGATCGAGATCGTTGGTCGGCTCGTCGAGCACGAGCAGGTTCGAGGGGTGGGACAGCGCCACGGCCAGCATGGCCCGGCCGAGTTCGCCGCCGGACAGCGCCTTGATGGGCGTCTGGGCCTGCTCGGGCTTGAAGAGGAAGTCCTTCATATAGCCGACCACGTGGCGGGAGCGGCCGTTGATGATGACGGAGTCGCCCCGCCCGCCGGTCAGGGTCGCGGCGAGACTCCGGTCGACATCCAGCTTCTCGCGGTTCTGGTCGAGGGTGGCGACTTCCAGATTGGTGCCGAGCTTCACGGTGCCCGCATCGGGCGCCTGGCCCCCGGTGATCAGATTGATGAGGGTCGTCTTTCCGGCGCCGTTGGGGCCGACGATGCCGACCCGGTCCCCGCGCACGATCTTGATGCTGAAATCGTCGACGATCTTCCGGTCGCCATAAGACTTGGAGACGCGGTGGGCTTCGACGACCCGCTTGCCGGTCTCCATGGCGTCCTGGACCTCGAGCTTCATCTCGGTGCCGGATTTGTTGCGGCGGAGCTGATCGCGCTGGCGGCGGAGCGCGCGGAGATCCTCGAGGCGGCGCTGGTTGCGTTTGCGGCGGCCGCTGACGCCATAGCGGAGCCAGTGCTCCTCCTGGACGATCTTGCGGTTTAGCTTATGGCGGCCCTGCTCTTCCTCCTCCAACACTTGGTCGCGCCATTCCTCGAAATGGGCGAAGCCGCGCTCCAGGCGACGGGTGGTGCCGCGGTCGAGCCAGACGGTCGACTTCGAAAGGTTCTCCAGGAAGCGCCGGTCGTGGCTGATCATGACGATGGCGGAGCGCGAGGCCTTCAGGGCCTGCTCAAGGCGCTCGATAGCAAGGAGATCGAGATGGTTGGTGGGCTCGTCCAGGAGCAGGATATCCGGCGCGGCGGCCAGAACGCGGGCAAGCGCGGCCCGGCGCGCCTCGCCGCCCGACAGATGCGCCGTGCTCTCCCTGCCCGTGAGCCCCATCTCCTCCAGCCAGATCTGCGCTCGGTGGGGATCGTCGCTGGGGGGCAAGCCGTCCTCCACGAAAGCGGCCGTGGTGGCGTGGCCGGAGATATCCGGCGCCTGGGGCAGATAGCGGATGGTCGCCGTTGGCTGGAGAAAGCTTTTTCCGCCATCAGGCTCCACGAGACCCGCGGCGATCTTCAGAAGCGTCGACTTGCCCGATCCGTTCCGCCCGACAAGCGCCAGCATCTCGCCCTCGCCCACAGACAGCGTGGCGCCATTCAGCAGGGGCTTCACCCCGTAGGTCAGGTCGATATCTTGCAGCAGGAGAAGTGGCGGTGATGCCATGGCGTTGCGAGCGGGTTCGAGCTTACGAGGGGCGCAGCGGATTTGAAGGGCTGGGATCGTCGCGACCCATTAGCCTAGTCTGATGGGGGCAGCAATACGTGGGCGCCCGATGAGAGGTGCCCGGGCCTCATTGGATGGCGAACGATACGTATAGAGGTACGATAAATTTGACATGGAGCCGGATTTATCAGTCTTTCCATCGACATATCTGTCTATCTATTCCTTCTATTACCCAGGCCGCCGGAACTTCAAATATTCCAATTGACGTCTTCTTGGCTTAGGCCCAATCATCCGCGCTGCAAAATATCTGAGTGCGTCGGGGGGTGTGATGGTTGCGCTTTTGGTCCTGGCCGGCGTGCTCGCCGTCGCCGCATGTATTTTCCTCTGGTTATGGCACGCGAAGCGCCGCGACGCGGCCTCATGCTGGCGACGGAGACGGTGCCCGCCGGCACGGTCGCGGACCTGCCAGCGGGGACGCTGGTTGAGGTCAAGGGGACGCTCCGCTGTGCCGCGCCCGTGACTGGGCATCTCTCCCAGAGTCCTTGCGCCCACTACGTCGCTACGGTCTTGCGCGAATACAGCTATTACAGGTCCGACAGCAACGGTAGGCGCCAGCGCGTCCGGGGCAACGAGACCCTGGAGAGCGTCACAGCCTGCGCGGCTTTCGAGGTCGTCGATGACAGCGGCGCGGTGTTGGTCCGGCCGGAAGAGGCGACGGTGGAGGGTATCTCCGCGGTAGAGCGTTACGAGCCCTATGAAGGCGGAAGCGAAGGCGGCTTCGCCGTGGCTGCCATCAATGCCTTGACCCGCAACGAGCAAACCCATGGGTTTCGCTATTCGGAGGTTCAGCTTCCGCTCGATGCTCCGATCTACGTCCTCGGCGTCACCGGAGATGGCGCGATCGGCGCCAAGCCGAAGAGAGGCCAGAGCTTCGTCATCAGCACCAAGTCCGAGGAGATGCGCGCCGCCGATCTTGCGCGCGGCGGGAAGTGGATGCTCGGCATCGGCATCGCATGCCTCATCGCGCTGGCAGTGTGTCTCGCCCTCGCCCTGTGGGTCGCGTAAGCCTTAGCTCAGTGCCCCTACGGCTTCGGTACGGAGAGCGGCAGGGTCACTGTCAGGAAGCCGGCATCGCCTTCCAGTCGGTTCTTCACGTCGAACTCATGGAAGTATTTCAGGCTGGTCGAGACGGGAAGCTCGCCAAGATTGAAATTGAAGTTGGCCACGGGACCCAGCGCCGCCACACGGCCTTCGAAGGGGCCCAGGCGCGCGCCCTGGCCACTATCGCCCGTGACCTGATCGTAGAAATAGCCGTTCAGGCCGATGCCAAAGGCCTTGGAGAAGTTCTGCACCACGGCGAACTCATAGTGGAACTCGGTGCCGGTCTTATAGTCGGTGTCTGGATTCTCGACGTTGAAGGTGAAGCCTGCGGCGCTGGAGATCTCCAGGCCGATCTCCGGATTGAGCCAGGTGAAGGCGCCGTTGACGTCGAAGGCCCAGCGGTTGAAGCCGATATTGGCGAGATTGCCGCGCTTCCAATAGCCGATCGGCACGTTCACCAAGCCGCCGACGGTCCAGTGCCAGTTGCCCTCGTGCCAGCCGATATTCACGCCCGGCACAGGATCGCCGAAGCGGGTCTCCTCGTCCTGCTTGTCGGCGCGCAGTGTGAGATTGAGCTGTTCGAGCGGGACGGCGACACCCGCCTCGGTGTCCTTCCAACCGATGGGCGTCAGCATCAGAAAGGCGATATTGCCGCCCAGTACTTCGCCCGGGGCGACCCACATGGGCGTGAGGAGGTTGTAATAGGCGTCGGCGTCGACGCCGCCTTCCAGCTCGAACCCTGCCGCGTTGAGCGTGAAGTTGGTGCTGCCGGAATAATAGTAGTTGTAGTCGAGGAAATAGGTGCCGGGCGGCGGCAGATAGCCCGCCATCGTGGTCTTGGAGCCCAGCAGATAGATACCGGTCGCGCCCTCGGCGGCCTGTGCGTCTTCAGACGGCACGGCCAGTCCCAAAAGCGCCGCCAGCGCCAGAGTGGCAGCCAGCCTGCTCCGCCAGGTTTTCCTGCACGGACTCTTGGAGCGCCGAATCTCGCCCATTGCACTCCCCCCTCGCTCCACCGGCCTCCCGAGCCGGTCAGAAAATATGGTGGGAGAATACCTCAGATGAGCAGAACGCGGCGAGCCTTGCGTGATAATCGTGCACAATTGAGCGGCGGGTGAGGCTTTTCTGCCAGCCTTACGATAGCGCTTACCACGAAACGGATTCCGCTTTTCTAAGGGCATCCGCTTTGTGCCATGATTGCCGGCAATAAACGGTGTCGCTTAGACACTTTCGTCTGGGATGAGACGTAGAGGATGGGAGCATGATCGAGAGCCCGAAGCGCAGTCTTTCCGTCCTCCTGGGCATGGCCTTCGTGCTGGCGGCGACGGGCTCCTCCTTCGCGCAGGACGCGCCGGCGAACTCCGCGGGCGACGCGGCGAGCCAGGTTCAGGCCGGAACGCAGAACGAGCAGTCGCAGAACGGCCAGGCCTCGGACGGCCAGCAATCCTCGCAGCTCCTCGACGCGGCCCAGCTCGATCAGCTCGTGGCTCCGATCGCGCTCTATCCCGATCCGCTGCTCGCTCAGGTTCTGATCGCCTCGACCTATCCGCTGGAAGTGGTCCAGGCGGCGCGCTGGCTGGAGCAGAACAAGGACCTGAAGGGCGACGCGCTCGACAAAGCGCTCGGCACCCAGACCTGGGACAACAGCATCAAGGCGCTCGTCGAGGTGCCCGACGTCCTGAACATGATGAACAAGGATCTCGACTGGACGTCGAAGCTCGGCGACGCGGTGCTGGCGCAGCAGGCCGACGTCATGAACGCCGTGCAGCATCTGCGCGCGGTCGCGAAGGAGAACGGCAAGCTCGAGTCGAACGAGCAGCAGACGGTGAAGGTGACGCAGCCGGCGGAGACCGATCAGGCTCCCGCCGCCGCGCCGGCCCCTTCGGGCTCTCAAGCTCCTGCCCCGGCCGTGCCGGCGCCACAGCAGGTGATCGTCATCGAGCCGACCAACCCCGAGACAGTCTACGTGCCCTATTACCAGCCATCGGTGGTTTATGGCGCTTGGCCTTATCCGGACTATCCGCCCTATTATTTCGCTCCGCCGCCGGGCTACATCTTCGGCGGCGCGCTGGCTACGGGCCTCGCGTGGAGCGCGGGCTTCGCCATCGGCAACGCCATCTGGGGCGACGGCTTCAACTGGCACGGCGGCGACATCCACGTGAACGTGAACCAGAACTTCAATCGCAACGTCAACATCAACAAGAACAATGTCGACGTGCAGAACTGGCACCACGATTCCGACCACCGGGCCGGTGTGAACTACAACAACACCGACGTCCGCAACAAATTCTCCCAGGGCGACTTTTCCAAGGGTGATCTTGCCGACAAGAAGGGCGATCTCGGCAGCCGCGGCGACGGGCTCTCCGGCACTGGCGACAAGCGTCCGAGCGTCGGCGATCTGGAGAACGAGCTGAAGAACAGGCCCGGCGCGGGAAGCGGCGCCGACGGCGGACGGCTTGGCAACAACACGCCCAATCTCGGCGACAAGCGGCCCACGGCCGGTCAGCTGCAAGGGGCGCTGCAGGACAGGAAGCCGGGCGGCGACGGCAAACCAAACCTCGCCAACAAACCAAACTTGGCCAACAAGCCGGATATCAAGAAACCGAACATCCAGAAGCCGGATATCCAGAGGCCGGCCAACCGGCCTTCCGTCAACGCCTTCGACAGGCGCGACGGCAGCATGGCCCGGGATTTCTCGGACCGCGGCCGGTCGAGTCTCGGCGGACGCAGCGCCAGGGATATGTCCTTCAGAGGCGGCGGACGCATGGGTGGCGGACATATGGGCGGCGGACGCCGGCGTAGATGATCGAACGGGTCGGAGGTCGAGCGATGGTTCAGGAGTTCCGGTTGGTGCGGGTGATGGCGGGGTGCTTCGGGGCATCCTTGCTGCTGCTCGCCAGCAGCGCCGCAAACGCGCAGCAAGCCTTCGAGACGCCGAAAGATGCGGTGGAGGCCCTGGTCGCTGCGGCGAAGGAGGGCGACAAGGCCAAGCTCGTGACCATTCTGGGGCCGGAGGGAGAGGCGGTCATCGGCTCCGGCGACCCGGTTGCGGACGCGAATACGCGCGATACCTTCGTCAGCGCCTATGAAGAGAAGCACGAGCTGGAGCAGAAGGACGCCGGCACGGCGATTCTCGTTCTCGGCAAGGAGGATTGGCCCTTCCCGATTCCGGTCGTCTCACAGGACGGAAAATGGGAGTTCGATACGGCGGCGGGCGAAGAGGAGATCCTGCTGCGCCGCATCGGACGGAATGAGCTTCGCGCCATCAAGGCGAGCCGCGCCTATGTGCAGGCCCAAAACGACTACGCCGCCCTCGATCTGGACGGTCGGCAGCCGGCCGCCTACGCGCAACGCATCGTGAGCGCCCAGGGGCGGAAGGACGGGCTCTATTGGCCGAGCGCTGAAGGCGCGCCGGAGAGCCCGCTTGGCACGCTCTTCGCTGAGGCGGCCAAGGAGGGCTATGCGCTCGGTGGCACGCCGATTCCCTATCACGGTTATTACTATCGCATCCTGACGCGGCAAGGGGCCGACGCCCCGGGGGGCGCATTCGACTACGTCGTGGACGGGCGGATGATCGGCGGGTTCGGGCTCCTGGCCTACCCGGCCGAATACGGAAATTCGGGCGTGATGACCTTCATGGTCAATCACAAGGGCGTCGTCTACGAGAAGGATCTGGGCGACGACACCGAAACGGCCGCAAGCGAGATCGACAGCTTCAATCCTGACGACAGCTGGACCAAGGTCGAGGGCCGGTAGCGCTCTGCGCCTCACCGCGAGCCCGCCGATCCGGGAGGCTCATCCGCACGAAGCGCTCGCCGCGCTTGGCTTCTACGTGCAACGCGCCTGTACGTGCAACGCGCTTGCGTTCCCGGGTAATCCCTTGCCTTGGCTCTTTCGTTTGGCAAAACTTCGCCCATGAAGAATCGGCGAAGCCCCAGGGACGAGAAGCGGGCAGCCCCCTGGTGGCGACCGTCCTATGCCGGGCTTTTTCTCGGTTTCCTCCTTTTCATCCTGACATTCACGCCTTCGCTGGTTCCGCGGCCGCCGCTTTTCCAGGGGCTTCTCGGCGGGCTGGCCTTCTTCATCGGCTATGGGATCGGCCATGGCGGCATCGCACTCTGGCGCTATCTCCAATTGCCGGAGTTGCCGCGCTCCTGGTGGCTCGGCGCGAATATCGTGCTGGCGCTCGCATGCGCGGCCGCTGCGATCGTCTACATTCCGCAGGCTGCGGCCTGGCAGGACGACGTGCGCGCCCGGCTGGATATGCCGCCGGTGGAGACCGCCAACCTCTTGCTGGTGATCTCGACGGCCGCCGGCGTCGCGGTCCTCATGATGTTGCTCCTGCGCGGCTTGATTGCGGGCTTCCGGGCCGCCTCCGCCCTGGTCTATCGCTGGGTCCCGCGCAGAATCGCCGGGCTTCTCGGCGCCGTCATCTTCGCGGTGCTGCTGGTGACCCTAGTGAACGGCACCCTGGTCAGCGCCATCATCACTGCGATCGACAAAGGCCAGGCGCTGACGGATGTGACGAGCCCGCCCGGCGCGATCCAGCCGACGGAAGCGACCCGATCCGGCGGTCCCGGCTCGAAGATCGCCTGGCAGGATCTCGGGCGCGCCGGCAAGCGCTTCGTCACGGAAGGTCCACGAAAATCGGAGATCGAGGCATTTACCGGCCGCCCGGCCCTGGAGCCAATCCGGGTCTTCGCGGGTCTGCGCACCGCCGATACGCCGGAGGAGCAGGTGAAGCTTGCCCTGGCGGATCTGATCGCCATGGGCGCCTTCGACCGTTCGATCCTTGTGATCGCGACACCGACGGGCACCGGGTGGGTGGACAATAACGGGATCGCGCCGCTGGAATACATGCATCACGGAGACATCGCGACCGTCGCGGTCCAATACTCCTATCTGCAGAGCCCCCTCTCGCTGGTCCTGGAGCCCGGGCGCTCCCAGGATTCCGCCGCGGAGGTGTTCCGCGTCATCTACCGGTACTGGCAGAGCCTACCGAAAGATCGCCGGCCGAAGCTTTATCTCTTCGGCCTCAGCCTCGGCTCGCTGGGGTCGGAAGGGTCGCCTCCGATGTATGCCTGGCTCGGGGACGCTTTCGACGGCGCGGTGTGGTCGGGCCCGCCCTTCCGCAACCGCATCTGGCGATCGATCCAGCGCGACCGCGAGACCGGATCGCCCGCCTGGCGCCCTGTCTTCGAGGGCGGCGCGAATTTCCGCGTGATCGGGCACGGCGGTAGCGCGGAGGAGGCCGACAGGGATTGGGGACGGGTGCGGATCGTCTATATCGTCTATCCCACGGACGCGATCGTCTTCTTTGAGGAGAGGATGTTCTACCGGCAGCCCCAATGGATGGCGGCGCCGAGGGGCGAGGACGTGTCGCCCCTGCTGCAATGGTTTCCCATCGTCACCGCGCTGCAGGTCGGCATCGACATGATGTTCGCAGCCGAGGTGCCGCCCGGGCACGGGCACGACATTGCACCAGCGGATTACATCGAGGCCTGGACGGCCGTCAGCACCCCGAAGGATTGGACCGCCGGGGATGCCAGCCGCCTTGCCGAAAAGCTCCAGACCGAGACGGCCTCAAGCAGCAGTTCCTGGTAGGCCCGAGGGAAGGAAAATGGTGCCAACGGGCGGCCTACAGACCGGCTGATCCGTCGTCAGGTGTTGGGCGTACTCCTTCTAGAACGGAATAGGCCGTCGAGGAGGGAATCATGCGTTCGCCACGGCAGATTGGTTTGGTTACGGCTGTATGGCTCTTCACTTTCGTACTCTTCGCTTTCGGACCTGCGATCGCTCAAAGCGGGCCGGATGTCTCGGGCACGTGGATACGGGGTGACGGAAACGCGCATGTCCGCATCGCAGAATGCGGAGAATCGCTTTGTGCGACGAACGTCTGGATAGGCGATACCAGTAAGGGCGAAGAGGTGGGCGACAAGCTCATCATGACCCTCCAACCGAAGTCCGACACGACGCTTGCCGGTCAAGCTTACGACCCGAAGCGCGGACTGACGTTCTCGATGACAATCAAAACGGTCAGCAGCGGTTTGACCACGCGCGGTTGTGTCGTCGGAGGCATTATCTGCAAAAGCGCAAGCTGGTCTCCCGCTCGATAGCAGCTAGGCTCATCGGAGCTGCTCAATCAGCCGGGCGTCAGAGAGTCGTCTGATCAACATTTCCGCAGCGTTTAACTGTCAGGGCTCTTTGTCAGCTTCCTGTCAGTTTCATCTTTCATGGGGCCGGCGACACGCCTGGGGGTCCGGCCTTCGGGCTCTACGCCCTCGTCGGCTTCAGCCGGCTGCGGTAGCGGACCCTCATTCGGCCAGTCGTGGAGGAGGTGTCCTGGGCCGCCGGCATGGATGCCCTCGGGGGGGGGGGGAGGTGAGCTCGGATGAAAGCCGACGGCTGAAGGGGGAAGCATGATAGGCGCTCTGGTTCAGTGGTGGGATGCGACGCCCACCGTCGAGCTCGTTTGGCTGGCGACCGGCCTTGTCGCGCAGCTTCTGTTCTCCATGCGCTTCCTGGTGCAGTGGATCGCCACGGAACGGGCCCGGGCCAGCATTATTCCAGAGACCTTTTGGTATTTCAGCTTCGCGGGCGGGGTGCTGCTCTTCGCCTATGCGATCTATCGCATGGACCCGGTTTTCATTCTTGGGCAAGCGACCGGTCTCGTCATCTACTCGCGCAACATCTATTTCATTTGGCTCGGAAAACGAGTGCCTGGCACGGCCAAAGCCACCTGAACCGTCGAAGCGCCCTGGCTCGACGGGCGCGGCTTATAGCGGCCGAAATCAAGGAAGCGGAGATAGCTTAGAAATGACCTCAAACATCATCGACCAAGTCGCCTTGGCACTTTTCGCCAGTGATGGGATGAAGTTCGCATCCGCCGAAATCGACCTTAAACAGTCTTGGGACATGAGCCCGGAGCGCCACGTGGTTTACCGGGAACGGGCGCTCGTTTTTCTAAAGGTCTTGGGTGAACAGATGTCGGGCCTGGCCGACACTGAGATCGCACAACTTGCAGAGCGAGAAAGGCAATGACCCAGGCTCTCGACGACATGTTCCCTGTGGAGGTGGAGATTGGCAGTAGCAAGTGCGCTAACGCCACTGCCAGGTTCGCCATCATCATCGCGGAGGGAGACAGGTCTCAAGATGGATGACCCTATGACTGCACCGACACCCAGAAAGGAAACAGATGAAAGTGCTCAGATATGAACCGGCCGATGCCATGTTCGAACGCTCGCCCGGACAGGATGCCGACATCTTTGCCGCGAACCTAGTGGATCAACGGCAAGGGGGTCCGATCACCATCGGGTACGGTCGGTACGGCCCCGACCAGGTCCTGAAGACAGATATCGTCGTCGATGACGTTATGGTGGTCTTGGAGGGAAGGGTTTCGGTTGAGTCCGACGGCGAGACTCTGACCGCGGGCCCGGGCGAGATCATCTACATGCCGAAGGGCACCACCGTCATTATTCGCTCCCACGAAGACGGCGCGCTAACCAGCTACGTTACGTATCCTCACTGGTCCGAAGCGGAATAGCAGATTGCGGAACAACCACGTTTTTTCGGTCTCGGCCTGCAAAGTGACTCTCATGCCTTGGGGCGTTCCAAGAACTCCGCTTGATTTAAGGAGGATCGGTCCAACCTGAAAGTCAGTCGAAATGCTGCGCCGCCAGCTGCGGGTTCGGCGGTGAATGTCCCACCCATGCGCCGCATGGCGGTTTCACAGATCGAGAGTCCCAGTCCGCTTCCGGAACGAGCATCCTCATTCCCCCGAACAAATCGTGTGAAGTTCGAACGGGGAAACCCGCGCGGCAACCCCGGCCCCGTATCGGTGAATAGAAGCGTTCCATCGTTCGAGATGGAGACCCTTGCGGTGCTGCCGGCTGGCGTGTGTCTGCGGACATTCTCCAAGAGGTTTCGCAGGACGAGGGTGATCAGTGTCGGGTCACCGATTATCCGCACCGGTGAGTCCAGGCCGTCCGCCTCCAGAGACCATCCGGCAGATACGAGCCGCGGCGCTGCCTCCTCCAGAATTGAAGCAACTGTCTCGCCAAGGTGGAGCGACTGAAGAGTGAAGACCGTACTGCCATCCAACCGAGCGACTTGCAGCAGCTGCTCGATGAGACGGGCCATTGAATCGACGTCTCGCATGGCCGCATCCCGGTCCGGATCAGGTGGAAGGCCTTCCAGACGCAGCCTGAGGTCGGCAAGCGGCGTCCTCAGCTCATGGGCGGCATGGATGGAGAAATCGCGTTGAGCAACGGCGCCGGCCCTTATGCTGTCCAAGGACTGGTTGACGGCAGCAATCAGCGGCTGAACCTCCGCAGGTGCCGATGAGCCGTCGAGCCGTTCATGGTCCAAGTTGTCGAAGGTGATGCGTTCGGCCTGCGCAGCCACGCGCCGAAGTCCCAGCAGACTGAAACGAACGATGCTCACAGCGGTGATCACCATGACAACAAGCATCGCCAAGGCGCCCACCCCAGCTCTTCGAGAGATTGGGCAAAGAACGTGTTGGTCAAAGCGGCGACATCCGAACGCGATCGAGCCAGCCGGAGCCATACCCCAAACTCCGGAACGTAAAGTTCGGCGATCAGGACCACTCCGGTGCCGTCGAGCGTCGGTCCGGTTGAAAGAACAGGTTCTTTGGCGGCTGGTCCGGGGCGTCCGGCTGGTGCGTTGACGTCGGACCGATCCAGTACCGTCCCGGAGGCATCCGTGACGGTGTAGCCGTAGACCGGCTGATCGCCGGACAGGAGGCCGGTGTAAGGCGGGTCAATGTCCGATGATGTCTCGGCCGGGCGGTCGAACACGACCCTGCCGTCAGAGTTGCGACGGAGCGATCCCGCCCAATCCTTGACCTGGGAAGAGAGCCCGCGTTCCTCGATCGCGAATTGGCCGCCCGTAAACTCCATGGACAGGATCATGCCGGCACCGACCAGGGTGAGCGCGGAGATCACGGTCACGATGATCGCGAGCCTCACATCGAGTCGATAGGCCCTCCTCATGATTGGGTCATGCAGAGGATGTAGCCCAGGCCTCGCAATGCCTTGACCTCGACTGTGGCCCCCGCCTCCGAGAGCTTCTTGCGAAGCCTATGAACCAGCGTCTCGATCGCGTTGTCCGACCAGTCCTCGTGCAGCGGATAGAGATGCTCCCCCAGCATCCGCTTCGGCGTTATGCGGTCGCCTGCACGGATCAGCTTGTCGAGAGCCGCATGTTCCTGAGCCGTCAGCTTTACGTCTCGGTCGGCCACTTTCAGACTCATGCTTTGAGGATCGTAGAGAAGATTTCCTATACGGAACTCGGTCGCTGCGATGTCCTCGCGGCGCCGTCGCAGCGCCCTCAACCGGGCTAGCAGCTCTTCAGTCGCAAACGGCTTGACGAGATAGTCGTCAGCCCCCGCATCCAATCCAGCCACACGGTCCCCGATCTCATCCCGCGCGGTGAGCATCAATGTCGGCGTCCGCAGACCGGCGGCACGGGCAGATCTGACGAGCTCCCGCCCATCGCCATCGTCGAGCATGACGTCCACGATGCAGAGGTCGTAGGCCGCCATTTTCCACGCCGCCTCGGCATCCGCGACGGTCGCGAAAACATCGACCGCATGACCGGCCTCGGTGAGGCGACGGCCCAGGGCCTCTGACAGCAAGCGATCGTTTTCGACGACTAAAATCCGCATTACGCAGATGGGTCCACATGAAGCTGACACCCCGCTGACGGGGCCGCAAGTTTTCTGCAAGCTAGCGCGCGCATCCCGACGGGGTCATGAGCGCGACCCTATCCAATCCCGATCTGGCTGACGCGAAATCGGACGTTCTGATTACCGCGTTCTTAGCTGCAATTTTGGCAACCAGCGTGTTCTTCTGGGCCTTTCCGGAAGTCGATCTGATTGTCAGCGGCTGGTTCTACAGCCCTGGTGACGGCTTCGTCCTGTCCGGCAATTCCAACCTGCTGTGGCTCCGTAACAGTTCGATTTGGGTCATGACCGCGGTCGTTCTCGGCATCTTGGCCCGAGTCCTCTGGGATTTCCTCAACGCCGGGTTGACCTGGTCACAGCTGCGGACGCCCATCTGGCTGCTATCCGGGTTGGCACTTGGCCCAGGCCTGCTTGTGAACGGCCTCTTGAAGGAGCAGTGGGGCCGACCCCGCCCAAGCGAGATCGACGTCTTTGGAGGGGACGCCGTCCACCAGATGGTCTGGGCCATCAGCGACTGGTGCGATGGAAACTGTTCGTTTGTCAGTGGAGAGGCTTCCTCGGCAGCTTGGCTCGTCGCTGTGGCCCTTGTTGCGCCGCAGCCAATAAGGCTGGCCGCAACAGCAACGACCATTCTCTACGCCGGCTCGTTATCGGTGAGCCGGATCGCTTTTGGGGGACATTTCCTTTCGGACGTCGTCCTCGCCTGGCTGATCTGCGGGCTCACCTTCGCAGCGCTTTACCGGCTTATCCCAGACTCGCACACCTGCCGGTATCCGCGTTCGTGCGTCTCGACTCAGCGCCACCCTCGGCTGGGAGACTGACAGGCTGCTGCACCGTCATGATATCGCGCCTGAGGGACTTCACATTTTTCGAGCAGGTGGTGCTTTCGCACCAAACACCATTGTCGAAGCGAGTGGGTCACGGAACGCAGAAAAAGCGTGAGAAAACATCGGCTGAAAAAAGGGGTGGTGCCCAGGGGCGGATTTGAACCACCGACACGCGGATTTTCAGTCAAAGCTTTTGTAAGCAAATTCAAACCGGTAAAGCGAGCGCCCCTGTCAAACCGCGTTCGGAACTTCAATGGCTTACGCTAGCTTTGTCAAACCTCATGGTACCGCTCAGCGGAGCTCCGGCGACGACTAGCGAGAATGTTCAGGTGGAGGCTCAGTGACACCTTCACCTCAAGCGCTGGAGCGTATCCGCTCCATCATCGCCACCGCACCGGTGGCCAACCAGGCGGCGCTCGACGCCTTCATGAGCCAACAGCAGCCGCCGTCCAGCGCGGCGCGGGAGGCGTCTTCGACATCCTCCCAAACGGGAGGGTCGCGCCGGAAAGCAGGCGGAAAGTGGAGCGAGCTGGACCGCGAGCTGGGGCATCTGCCGCTGACCGACCTCGCAACGCGGAGCGCTTCGTCGCCCGCTTCGGCCACGAGTTCAAATGGACGGAGGGCGAAGGATGGCTCTACTGGGACGGCAAGCGCTGGAGCCGCGACGCGGCGAACGGCAAGCTGCTGAAGGCCAGCCACGTTACCATGCGTGCGATCCAGAATGAGGCCGACGCCGTCCGCGCCTCCGGCGATGACTTCATCGTAAAAGAGCCGAAGAGCGGTCCGGCCGTGTTCTGGTCGGATGTCATCGCTAAGTGGGGGCGGGATTCGGAGAGCAATTCCCGAATGTCGAAGCTGCGCGAGCACGCCGCGCCCGACTGCGAAGTGGATGTCCAGGCTCTCGATGCAGACCCTTACAAGATCAACGTTCTGAACGGCACGCTGGTGCTGAACAAGGATACGGACGGGGAGTACATCAAGCTGCGGCCGCACGACCCGGCCGACCTGATCACTCATCTGGCGCCGGTCGAATACGACCCCTTGGCCGCCTGTCCAGCATACGACCGCTTCCTGGAGCGTGTAATGCCCAAGGAGGAGAACAGGCGATTCCTGCACCAGTGGGGCGGGCTCTCGCTCACCGGCGACGTCTCTGAGCAGATCCTGGCGTTCTTCTACGGCACCGGCAAAAACGGCAAGTCGACCTTGCTGAACGCTTGGGCGCGCGTGATGGGCGATTATGGGAAGTCGATCGACATCTCCACGTTCCTGAACGAAAGCCGGACCCGCGCCGGCGGGCAGCCGACGCCAGACCTGGCGCGGCTCACCGGTGTGCGCTTTCTGCGGACATCGGAGCCCGAGAAGGGCGCGAAGCTGGCGGAGGGGCTGGTGAAGCTGGCCACGGGCGGCGAGCCCATGCTGGTGCGCCACCTCAATCAGCCCTTCTTCGAGTTCCTCCCCCAATTCAAGCTCACGATCTCGGGCAACTATAAGCCGGTGATCCAGGGCGCGGACGAAGGCATCTGGCGCCGCGTGCGGTTGATCCCGTGGCTGGTTCAGATCCCGGAAGCGGAGCGCGATAAGCATCTCGGCGTGAAGCTGGAGCGGGAAACCCAGGGCATCTTCAATCGCTTGCTCGACGGCTTGCGCGATTGGGCAGACGAGGGGCTCGTGGAGCCCGAGGAGGTCACCGAGGCCACGAGAGCTTACCGGGAGGAAAGCGATCCACTTGGTCGCTTCCTGTCGGCTTGTGTGGACCCCTCTCCCGGCGAGCGGGTGCAGTCCTCGGTGATGTTCGAGACGTTCAAAGCCTGGGGCAAGGTAAATGACGGGCCGGAATGGTCCAACAAGGGCTTCTCCGCCGCCATGAGCGATCGCGGCTTCGCGAAGAAGCAATCGGACGTCATCTGGTGGCTGAATGTGCGGCTCAAGAGGCGTGCTGACGACTTCGTCGACATTCACGGCAACCCCCGCCCGGCATCCGTCATCGACGAAATCGTTGGCGATGATCCCGCTGGTCGCCGGATTGATCTTCCCATCCTCCCATAATCGGGAGGATGGGCTAAGGCGTAACGCGTTGATTTCTAACGGAATGGGAGGGTTCGGGTAACACGGGAGGGTTTTGCGAATTACCCCACACGCGCATGCGCGCGCATGTATCGCGCGTAACACGCATGCACATGCGCATGCGCATACGCGTAAACCTGTAATAACCCTCCCATTCCTCCCACCCTCCCATATGCAAAGGAACAACTCATTGAATATAAAAAGAAAAGGCGGCCTCGAAGGGGCTCGGCTGGGGCACCCAACCCTCCCTCAACCCTCCCTCGCCCTCCCAATGCATGGGTCCTTCCCACGCCAGGGCCGACGCGGGGCACAGCACCCCAGAAACCCGCCAGAAAAGTGAGATTCTGAAAGGCTGAAGTTCAGTTGATTGGCTGAAGTCGAATGAAATTTGGAGTTTGATCGGTGGAGAAAACGATCATTACCAAAGGGGAATATGCGCGGCTGAAGGGGCGCGCCCCTTCCTGCGTCTCCAACTGGATTGCCGAAGGCAAGATCACTCCGGCCGCCCTCGCTGGAACGGGCACCCGAGCCAAGATCTGGGTCGAGCGGGCCGATGCAGATTTGGAAGAGCGTCTGGATCCGGCCCAACAGATTGCTCAGGAGCGGACGGCTTTTGCGGCGCAACCTATCTCCTCCAACGATGCGTCGTCGAAAGCATCAGGCGCCGACGGCGACTTCGTTCGAGCGGAGCGGAAGGCGCGAGCTGCTAAGGCTGTCAACGAAGCCCGCTTCGCGCAGCTCAAGGCCGAAAAAGAATCGGGCCGATGGATCGAGACCGAAATGGCGCAGCGGGCGTGGCGACAGGAGCTATCTCAGCTGATCGACGAATTCGAGACCTTCCTGACCAGCACGCTCGCTCGGACGCTCGCCGAAGCGCACGATCTCGATGCCAAAGCGCTGTCGATCGAGATTCGTGACCTTTATCATGCTCACCGTCGGAAAGCAGCCGCGCGCGCTAAAGAAGAGCTATCGACGGAAGCGGAACTGCCGGCACCTGCAGGAAGCGAAGCGGCATGAGCTTTCTCGCAGAGCCTCGGCATAGCGTCCTCGAAGTTCTCGCGGATGTCTTACCGCCCCCTCCCCCACCTGATTTTAGCGCCTGGGCCGAGGAGAACGTGACGTTCGGGTCGGATAGTCCGCGGCCGGGTCCTTATCGCCGGGAGACCTTCCCGTATTTTGCCCGGATCCTTGACTGCCTATCCCCGGAGCATCCCTCGCGTGTGGTCACCCTTATGGGAAGTGCCCAGATCGGCAAAACGACTCTCGCCCAGGTTTTTATCGGCGCCACCATGGACCTCGCGCCATGCGACATGTTCGTGGTGCACCCGACGAAGGATAACGCTGAACGGTGGGCGAAGGGAAAGTGGAGTCGCTGGCGGCAACAGTCCAAAGCGCTGAAGCGGATTTTCGGCGAGGTCAAGAGTAGGGATTCCCACGACACCCTTCTCTTTCAGCAGCCGCGTACGGGTCGCGGTAGTCTGCAAATTTCCGGCGCGAATTCTCCGTCATCATTGTCGCAGATCACCACGCCGCGAATCGTGGAGGACGACCTTTCGAAATGGGAGCCAAACAGTGCCGGCGATCCAGAGCGGCAGGCGGACAGTCGGGCGAGCGCGTTCGAGTGGGCGAAAATTCTGAAACTTTCGACGCCGCTCTATGCTGACACCTGCCGCATCACGCGGGCTTTCAAATCCGGCACGCAGGAGCGCTGGCACGTGCCCTGCCCTCACTGCGGTCATTTCCAGCCGCTGACCTGGGAGAATTTTCTTTCCAACCTCGATCCTGACAAACCAGAGGAAGCCTGCTTCAGCTGCGTGGCCTGCGGCTCCGAAATCGAGCATCGTCACAAGGCCGCTATCATCGCCGGCGGAAAATGGGTTGCAGAGAATCCTTCAGCGAGGGAACCATCGTTTCACGTCTGGCGAGCGTATTCGCCGACGCGTGATTGGGCGTCGATCGCGCACCAGTGGCTCGAAGCGGAAGGGAGCCACCTCTCGGAGCAAGTCTTCTTCAACGACGTGCTCGGCCTCGCGTATGAGCGGGCGAGCGAGGCTCCGCCCTGGGAGATGATCCGCGAGCGTGCCGAAGACGATGGGCATGACCGCGGAACCATCCCGCCAGGCGGGTTGGTGCTAACCGCTGGCTGCGATTGCCAGGGCGACCGCGTTGAGGTCCACGTCAAAGCGTTCGGTCCCGAGATGCGCCGCTGGACGGTGGATTACCTCATCATTCCGTTCCCGATCTGGGAGGGCGATTGTCGCCGGCAACTAGACGGCCTGCTAAAGGCAAATTGGCCCGACGCCTTCGGCAATCAACGATCGCTCGACATGCTCGCGATCGACGGCGGTGCCTATAATCGAACCGTGCACGATTGGGCCAAGCAGCATTCCTGGCGAAAGGTGATCGTTGTTCGTGGGGCGAAGTCGGACCAAGCGCCGCCGTTGACGGTCACCCAGACTGAGCGACGCCCCGATGGCAAAGCGCATCGAGCTAGTAGGCGTGCCTACAATGTCGGCGTGAGCAGTCTGAAGGTCGCACTCTACGAACAACTGAAAAAGAGTGATCCGCTTTCGCGTGGCTTCTGCGGCTATCCGAAAGGCCTTTCGCAGGAATTCTACACGCAGCTCACCTCAGAAATTCGCGTGACCGAGCGAGACCAGCGAGGGTATCCTCGCTCGATCTGGAAGCTGCCGCGCGGGCTCCGCAACGAGGTTCTCGACACGGAGATATATGCTGAAGCGGCAGCGATCCGATGCGGCTGGTACAGCATGACTGCGCAGCAATGGGACCAACTGAGAGCCGAGCGTGAAAAGCCGAATGAAGATCCCCAAGGTGAAATGTTCGATCCCGACCTAAGCCGAGCTGGTGCGGCGCATGCCTCCGCTCCGAAGGAGAACGTGTCTCCGTCCAATGTCGTCAAGTCGAAGTGGATGAACCGATAGCCTGATCCTGTGGACTTCGCTCTCATGGCCCCATTAACGACTCTGGCTAGCTGCTCGACAGTGTTCCCTCACCAAGAGTTCTCTTCCATCAGACGCTGCCACACCCCGAAGGCGCGATCGATGCTGACATCAACGTGCACGTACCGGTCATCGATCTTCACCCACACCTCAGTGATACTCTCACCGATGGCAGCTTCCCCGATCGCCACGGTGCCAAGAGCACCTCTGCTACGAGTTTCAGTATTGGCGGCGCCGTAAAGATTTGTGCGACCTCGCCCAGGCTCCAGGACCATGTGCTTCGAGGCATTGGCGACGTCTGTTATTACTGAAAACTGATCGTCGATCTGCTCCAGAGCGGCCTGCAACGCAGCCTTCGAAGTAAATGGATTCATAGATCTCCCGGCATCCGACCATGGGCGGCCGCGATGCTTCCTGTAGACCCAATCTCGCAAGCTGAGCAGAGAGGTGCAGGCGTGATAGGCCCGCCGGAGATCAGGACCCATCCGGAAGTCGCGAACGTCAGGGATCACGACGAAATCGAAAAACTCTTGGGGCGTTTCGATTCTGGTTGGAGGCATGGCCTTCACACCCATCTTCGCCCATCCGGGCGATGGCTTCAGCTTGCGGGAGAATCACAAATCAGATTTGATGGTCCTTGAGTGTAGCAACTCGGACCAGAGAAGGCAGAGCGGCCATGTTGGCGCATGGCGCTTGCCGTGGAGCCCCATTGAGAAAGGGCTCTCAGACGACGGCTTGGCGGCCGTCCGTCATCCGACACCCTATGTCGGGAGGCGGGCGCCATACAAGACCCGAAAGGGGAAAACGTCCGACCTGTCTCTCTGGCAGGTTGCTACCCTCCCGGCGCCAGGCGGTGCCTGGCATGGCTGTAGCAAGCCAAACCAGAGAGGCCTTAATGAGCAAAATTGACAGTCGAACACCTTCCGCCGGCGGAGCGAGAGGAAGCATCTCGCGTCGCTCGTTGCTGAGCGCACTAGCATGTCTTGTACCGACAGCCGCTGCGGCTGCCGGAAGTTTCAGTAACTCGGAGGAAACCACGATGAACGCGATCACCAAGATTGATCTGGCCGGCGCTCTTGAAGTCTCGACCCGGGACCGGGAACTGTTGGCATTGTTTGCGCGGTATCAAATCGCCAGCGTCGATCATCACAACGCACTCTTTCGGTCCTGGTCAGACCCGACCCGAGATCGGTGGATGAGGGTGACATGGAAGCGCATGGAGCGACTGCGTTCGCTTCTTCTCGCAACTGAGGCCACGAGCGTGATCGGCATCGCGGTCAAACTCGCGATTTGCGCCCCATCCATTATCCAAGAGGATTGTGGAAGCAGGCAGTTGGACCACATGAACGAGCCAGTACGTCGTGCGCTTCAGGACGCCCTGCGACTCTCGGGACTGACGCTTAGCCAAGTAGAACCACATGCACATTCGCGGCGTGCTTCTGATCCTTTGCTGCCGCGCCGACTCGAAGCCGCGTAGACTGTTGCATTGCCGAGGTGGCGATATCTCGCCACCTCGGTGTCATTATCTCATTCGGGTGCCTTCCCTTTCGGGGCCACGTTCACCGCCAAGAGCGACTTTAGTTTTTGCTCTCAGTGTAGATTGATAGTGAGTTGCCCGAATTGCGCGCAGCATCGAGGGATCACGAAGTTGGGAAGCGAGTTCACGATATTGGCGATGGGCCGAGAAGCACAGCTAGTCTTCGAGAGGAGTAGCTGGCTCGTTC
The DNA here is from genome assembly GCF_001708935.1 of Methyloligella halotolerans. Lineage (GTDB taxonomy): Bacteria > Pseudomonadota > Alphaproteobacteria > Rhizobiales > Methyloligellaceae > Methyloligella > Methyloligella halotolerans. The sequence goes on along the minus strand of NZ_MASI01000004.1, from coordinate 73,402 downwards.
TCTCGCTGCTTTGCAATCCGACCTAATAGCTCATCTTCAGCATCCTCATCGCCGGCCTGAGCCAAAGCACGTTGGTCGGTGAATGGAGCCAGCCCAATCGAAAACGACCAGCCCAAACGCAAAAGCATCTCGTCGAGCTGCTTCATTCGGCATGACCGTCTCGGGTCAAGAAGCCGACTGATCTCGTCTTCGTCGACGCCCATCTTTTCGGCAAGTTCACAACGGCTGACGCCGGCTCTCTGAATGGCTCGTATGGCGACTGCCTTGACGGCCACAGCACCAGCCACGGGGATCATGACCTCACCTCTCTTAGCCTTGCTCGGCTCGGGTATCGACTCTCCGTCTTTTAGGCGGAACCAAAGGGCTGCTTCGAGGCCGTCCTTGGCGCTCTCAAGCGCCTCTTGATGGCTCGCGCCTCCCCCGTTGGCCTCGGGCATATCCCGAAAGGTCGCAACGTAGTCGCCTTCGTGTCCTTCTACGCGAGCTGGATAGGTGCAGTGCATCAGGATTTCTCATCGCCCGGTGGCGTGTTGAAGTGGGGACGAAACTTGCTCACCACCGAGGTGTGTTCTGCATTCAGCACTGCGTCGGCCTGCGCTTCAATAATCTTCAGCCTGGTCACATAGGCGACACTGTTGCTGATGTTTATATTTCCTAGAGACGCGATCTGCGCGTCAAAGCTTCCACAGTGATCCTCGAGATGGATGAAGGGACCGAGCACTTCAATTGGCGCAACCTGTCGCGCCCACGATAGCTCATCTCCCTTTAGATCCTCAGCAAAGCGATGCATCTCAATTGGTCGTTTGTGCTTGAGGCTGAGCGCCATAATTGCAGCGCGACGCTTTATAGCGCTGGCTGTTCGTCTGAGGATGATTCCTCCACGTCCCTCCGCAGAGGTGAGGATCAAATCATGCCGCTGAAGCTGCGCCAGGGAGAGGTCGCTCTGCCTTCGTAGCTGATTAAGATGCTCTATCAGTAAGGCGCTACCTAACAAGGCGCCAGCGAACGCCGCCCAACCAGCCAACGAACCGAGCCAGTTTCGATAGCAGTCCCTCCAGATGGCTCCATCATCGCACCACCTACCTGGCAGCTCGGGTTCGAACGGAAGCGGCAGGAAGACTAGCAGCAGTAAGGCGAAGCTGGCGGCGAGGGCAATCCTTAGAAGCTTGATGCGCATACGAGCGAGAATCTCCTAAAGCGCATCGCGCGGCAACATGTAGTCCGCACCACATATTTCGCACCATTGACAACTCGTCAGAGGTCTGCAATACCTCTGACATGTTGTCGGAGGATCCTATGGACAAAATTGGAACAGCCAGCTTGTGCCAACACCTCTTCATCTCGCGATCGCGCGTCGAACGCTGGATCAGCGATGAGGTCTTCCAGCCGCTTCACAAGCCGGAAACTGGGAAAGCGAGAAGGTGGGATAAGCACGATGCCGCGCGGCTCGTCTGTCTTCGCCGTCTAATAGATGGTGGGCTGCCTGTTGAAGTAGGTCAGCAGATTAAGCGACTGCGCCTCTACAACGCAGGCCGGGCGTTCCTTCTGCTCCGAGCAATGGACCCGCGCGACTACTCCAAGGACGGACGCTACCAAGTTCTGATCGTCAATCAGAAAGATCTGGTGGACACCCTGTGTCCAGACCGGGCACTCGGCGTTATGAGCACGACCGTTCTGGATCTGGACGAGATCGAGCAAGAAGTGGACGAGGCCTTCGCGCAGGCGCATCAGGGCAACCAGTCCGACTAATGAGCCGCGCCCGAGCCATAGTCAGAACACTCGCCAAAATCGCCGGTATCGATCCGCATCGTGCGGAGATGGCGCGGCGCGAATATCGGCGAGGCTATGACGCGGCCGGCGCTGGCCGGCGCTGGGCCGGGATGCCCGAGTTTCGGGCTCAACTGGCGACGCTCCACTCATCTAGCGCGCTGATTAGAGCACGCGCGAGACCTACGGTCGCGAACAACGCACACGCTACCAAAGGGGTAAGCGGCTGGACCTCGGCGATGGTTGGCGGAGGCATCAAGCCTCAGTCGACGCATCCGGATCCGGCGAAGGCCGAAGAGCTCAATCTGCTTTGGGAGCACTGGACGCCTCAAGCGGACGCTGATGGCGGTCTCGACTTCAATGGCCTTCTTGGCTTGGCAGTCCGGGGGATGGTGATCGACGGCGAGAGTTTCTGCAGCTTCGGCTTCGAGAACGGCCAACTTAAGCTTCGGTTGATCGATCCTGATCAGATCGATTCCTCGCGGGACCAGCAGCTTACTGGCGGGGCCAATATCATCCAGGGCATTGAACTCGATCGCTCCGGTCGACGACTTGCCTACCACCTTTTCCGGGATCGAATTGGCCTTGGTTTCGCTTGGTCACAGGAGAGAGTCCGCCTCCCCGCGAGCGAGGTACTGCACCTTTTCAATCCGATTGTGGCGGGTCAGCTTCGAGGATTGAGCTGGTTCGCCCCTGTCCTCCTCCGACTTGCCGATTTGGACACGGCGCACGATGCGCAGCTCGTGCGGCAGAAGATTGCCGCACTTCTGACTGGGTTCATCATCGACATGGAAGGAACTGGCGGTTCCCTCGCCGAGTCGGTGGCCGACAGCTTCGCGGAAACCAGTCTCGAACCAGGCGAGATGCGGGTCCTAAAGTCCGGGCAAGATGTCCGATTCTCCGAGCCCGCGAAAGTCGGAGCAGAGGTGATCGACTTCCTCAAGATCACCGCCCGGGAAATTGCGGCCGGCCTCGGCCTTCCCTACGAGGTGCTGACAGGAGACCTCTCGGACGTCAACTACTCCAGCATTCGCGCTGGCCTCGTCGAATGGCGCCGGCAGGTGGATGCGCTTCAGCGCAACGTAATCATACACAAGTTCTGCCGCCCGATTTGGCGGCGGTTCATTACGACCGCCATCCTCACCGGACAGATCGACGCGCCAGGGTTTGAGCGAAATCCGGAGCCGTATCTTTCGGCCAATTGGCTCACCCGGCGGTTCGATTGGGTGGACCCGAAAAAGGATGTCGAAGCAGAGATCGCTGCGATCAATGCAGGCCTCATGTCGCGGCGCCAGGCTGTCGCGGGGCGCGGCATCGACATCGAAGATCTCGATCGAGAGATCGCTGCCGATCGCGATCGCGCCAAAGACCTGAAGCTTGCCTTCGGCGGCGAGCCCACGGCCTCCGACAAGGAGGTCGACGATGTCTGATCGCCGGTTCGATTACTTCAACACTGACGAATTTCGGCAGCGGTTCACCGCGGTGCACGCCCAGATCGATGCGGGCAAGCTGAAGGCTCTTTATCACGACCAAATCCCCGCTCTTCTCGGCTGTAGTGCAGATCTCTGGCGAGCATACCTCCTCGCGAAAGCGGAGGGCGGCTTAGTCGGGATTCGGACGCTCGCCGGCGATCTGGTCGCGGTCCACGCCCCTCGGGACCCCTACTCACTTTGGCGTTTGGTACCGACGACTCAGAACGATCCGAGATGGCAGATGAGGCCACAGGCACGGAGAGAGCTGCGCTAATGGACACAAATCTCCTCACCCGGTCGGAAACGGTCGACCTCTTCAAGCGCCTTGCTGAAGCGCCCCGCGCGTCCAGCTGGAATGCGGAGAGCCGCACGGTCGAGGTCATCTTTTCTACGGGCGCACCGGTCGAACGATACGACAGCCGCGGCGCCTTCACTGAAGTTCTGGATGTGGCCGGGTTCGAAGGCGCCGAAGGCGCTCCCGTTCTCGACCATCACCGAAGGGACAGCTTTGAGGCGATGCTGGGGTCGGTTGTCTCGGCTCGAGCGATCGGCGGGAAAGCCCACGCGACCTTAAAGCTGTCCCCCCACAATCCCGTTGCTGATCGCATCGCAAACGAGCTGGCTGATGGAACACGGCTAGGTGTTTCAGTCGGCTACACCGTCGAAGATTGGAAAGAGAGGACGGATCGAAAGTCCGGCCGGCGCGAGAAGATCGCGACACGCTGGACTGTTCGAGAGGTCTCCCTCGTATTGGTTCCCGCCGATCGTCAAGCCACCACCAGAGGTGAAAGCATGACGGTTAAGCCCGCTCAGGCAAAAGAGCCTGAGGCTCCGGTGAACACGCCGGAAAACACGGTCACCGCGCCGGAGAAAGAAGAGACGCCTGCCGCGGAACGGGCAGCCGTCAACGTCGAGATCCGATCGATCGCCAAGATCACGGGTCTGGATCAAGGCTGGATCGATAAGCAGATCGATTCCGAAGCGTCCGTGGAAGAGGCACGTGCTGCCGCATTCGAGGCGATGAAGACGCGGGCTGAGCCGACCACTCAGATTCGCAACACCGCCGCAGAGGTTGTGACGGATCATACCGATCCGGAGGCCCGTGCGCTGGTGATCGGCGAAGCCCTTTATGCTCGCGCCAATCCTGGTCACGAGATCTCCGAACGGGCCCGCGGCTATGCCCATATGAGCACTCTCGACGTCGCTCGCGACTGCTTATCGACTCGAGGCATTTCGGTGGCGGGCCTCGCGCCGACGAAGCTCATCGAGCGGGCTCTCCACACCACCAGTGATTTCCCGCTGATCCTCGGGGATGCGGTGAATCGAACTTTGCGGAAGGGGTATCAGGCCGCGCCTTCGGGCCTGAAGCGCGCCGGCCGCAAGACCACAGCAAAGGACTTCCGGGAGAAGCATCGCTTGGCCCTCTCTGCCGGTGACGGCCTGGAGAAGGTCAACGAAGCGGGCGAATTCAAATCGGGCTCCCTGGCTGAAGCGGGCGAAACCTATCGTCTGCTTACCTTCGGCCGGATTTTCAGCATCTCCCGCCAAGCACTGGTCAATGACGACATCGGGGCCTTCACCGATCTATCCCGTCGGCTAGGACAGACAGCGGCTGCAAGCGAGGCCAACTTCCTCGTCGACCTGCTGACTGAGAACGCCGGGCTCGGGCCCACCATGAGCGACAACAAGAAGCTCTTCCACGCCGACCACGGCAACCTGGCGAACCCTGGCACCGCGCTGAGCGTCGCCTCCCTCTCCGCGGCTCGGACCGGTCTCCGAAAGCAGACCGGCCTGAAAGGCGAAGCGATCAGCGTCACCCCGAAATACCTGGTGGTGCCGCCGGAGCTGGAAACGGACGCCGAAAAGCTTCTGGCCCAGATCACGGCTGCGAAGGCGGAGGATATCAACCCCTTCTCCGGCAGCCTGGAGCTGGTGGTGGAGCCGCGTCTATCGGACGGGCTTCGCTGGTATGTCGCTGCGTCCCCCGCCGAGATCGACGGGTTGGAGTACGCCTACCTCGAAGGTGAGGAAGGGCCCCAGATCGAGACCAAGGCGGGCTTCGAAGTCGACGGTGTTCAGATCAAGGTCCGGCTCGATTTCGGGGCGGGCATGGTCGAGTGGCGTAGCTGGTACGCCAACCCCGGCAGCGCCGAGTAAAGGCAACTCAGATGGCCTTAGACCTAGCCACCCTCCGCAAGTACCGCGATGCACTGCTCGACGCTCGATACTCAGGCGAGCGGGAGATCCGGTTCGGGAACGAACACACGGTCTTCAAATCCGACAGCGAGCTCGCAGCGGCGATCGCCGACTGTGAGGCACGCATCGCGGCACTCGAAGGGCGGCGGGTCAAAGGCGTTCGCTTCCACACTTCGAAAGGACTCTGGAAATGAAGAACTTCGTGCAGCCGGGAAACACGATCACCGTCCCGGCCCCGACCGCGGTCGCCTCAGGTGACGGCGTGCTGGTCGGCAGCCTCTTCGGTGTCGCGAACTATGACGCGGCCCCGGGCGAGGCTGTCGAGATCGACGCTATTGGCGTCTTCGACCTTCCGAAAGCCGAAGAGGCTATCGATCTTGGCGACGCCTCTATTGGGACGACACCGACAGCAACCTCACGACAGTCGCTGAAGGAAATCCCCTTGTTGGTGCCGCAGTCGCGGATGCCGCCGAGGCGGACGCGCTGGTGCGCGTGAGGCTCAACGGTGTCCACGGCATCGTGGGCTAGCAAAGGAATCGGCGAGAAAGCCCAGGTCCTTCCTATTGGGCAGGTCGCCGCGCGATGCCTGGACCGAGTTGGTTTGTGCTCCGGGCCGATGACGTCCAGGCATCGCACTGAGCAAAGCAGGAAAGGAAGAGGACATGAGGTTCAGCCGACCACTGCCAATGATGGGCACCTCGCCTGAGATGGCTAAGACCATCGCCGCAGCTGCAGAACCGCTCCAGCGGGCCTTCTCGCCGGAGTATCTCCGAGCGATGGCGGGAGCCAACCTCGAGATCATGAAACCGAGAAAACGAAAGGAGACAGAGGATGACGGAGAAGAGTGAGGCCGCAGTGGCCGGAAAACAGACAAGCGGCCGCCCGGTGGTGAAGCTATCGCGTCCGCTGGAGACGCATCAGGGTCCAATCAACGAGCTGACGCTCCGGGAGCCGGTATTCGGCGATTATCTTCGCCATGGCGAAATTCACAAAGCCGAGCGGACAAAAGACGGCGGCCTGGCGCTCTCCGTCGACCGAGAGGCGCTCATCGGATGGGCGGCAACGCTCACCGGACTCGATGCCATCTCGCTCGAGGCATTGCCGATGCGAGATGTGAACGCGCTTTCCGAGGTCCTGATCCCGATGGTTACAGCCGAGGGAAACTGAGAGAGCGCGCCGACGAGCTTATCTTCCTCTGCGGGTTCTCGGTCTCGGAAGTTGAGCGAATGACGCCGGCGCGCATCGCCTATTGGCACGGCCGAGCCGTGCAGATGCGGAAGGAGCAGGCAGCGCCATGACGGATTTACACGCCAGAGCAATCATCACCGCCGTCGATGGCGTCTCCGGGCCGATGGCGGGCATGGCCCGCAAGTTTGCGGCGATGGAACGGAGCTGGTCCCAATCCATCGGCAACATTGGTGCGGCGATGGCCTCCACCGGCCGTGCCATGACGATGGCGGTAACCCTGCCGGCCGGACTGATGCTCAAAGCGGCCGCCGACTGGCAAGAGGGGATGCTCGAGTGGAAGAAGGCGGAAGACAAGCTCGCGGATCCGGCGGTGTACGAACGGGCAAAGCAGACCATCAAATCGCTGGCGCGTGAGCTTCCCCTCTCGCAAGTGGAATTGACGGATCTCGCGTCAGCAGCATCTCGCGCCGGCGTCGCCTTCGAGGACGTTCGCGGCTTCGTTGCTCTCTCCGCCAAGGCGGCCGATGCCTTCGGGGAAAGCGCGGCAGATGCGGGCTCTATGCTGGCCAGCATCAAGCAGAGTGCGGGCCTTAGCAACGACGAGCTCAACAAGCTCATTGGCCGGATGGACATGCTGGAGAACAGCATGAACGTCCGCGGCAAGGAGCTGATCGACTATCACACGAGAATCGGAGCCATCGGCCGCCAGGCTGGTTTCAGCAACGCCGAGATCGCTGCCATGGGCGCCACAATGCGCGATGCCGGTATCGACGTAGAGCAGGCCGCGACGGCTTCCAAAAACCTCTTCAAGGTCCTGGTCGGAGGGGAGTCGCTGCCGAAGCCCGCCTTGGCGATCTTCAAGCGGCTGGGCATCGATGCGGATGAGTTCGCGCAACAGGTGCAGGAAAAGCCGATCGAAGCCCTCGGCATGCTGCGTGACCGGCTGAGAGAAGACCTGCCGGAGCATCAGCAGTTGGCCGCACTCTTCGAGCTGTTCAAGGATCAGGCGGCGCCTGCCATCGCCCTGCTCTTCCAGAACTGGGACAAGTATCTTAAGGCGCGAAAGATGGTGGCCGATGAAGAGGCCGCTCAAAATCAGCTCAACGAGTCCTTCGCAACCACAATGGAAGGGCTGGGCAAGAAGCTCAAGGTTTCGCGCAACCTGCTGACCAACATCGCCGATGTCTTCGCGACGCGGTGGATGCCGACCATCGACAAGGCTCTGGAACGTGCCGATGAATGGATGAGCCAGCTGGAAGATCAGCCCAGGATGCTGCGAGCTGTGGCCGATGGCGTCGGAGCCCTTGCGGTAGCCGGTCCCGCCATGTGGATCGTTGGTTCGGGCCTCAAGGGTATCGGCGACGCTGCCGGCGTCGCAGGGCGTGCGTTGGCCGGATTAGCGCGGATGGGGATATGGCGATTGACCGCAATAGGGGCGGCGGTATGGGGTCTCTACAAAGTCGGCAAGGCTGTCTACGACGGCTGGGACGAGAAGCTCGCGGATAAGTGGACCAAGGTTTCTGAGGCGGGCAAGAAACTCGCGTCCGCAATAGCGGAGTTGGCCGGAAAGAAGCTGCCTGAGGGCTGGGATTGGAGCACCCTAACGAAAGGGTTCAACGAAGAAATTCTCGAAAACGCCGGCAAAGTGCTGGAGGGCTTTGCCACTGCTTTTGAACGCTATACGAAGGCTGTGAACGCACTGCGGAAGGGAGACTATATCGAGGCTCTGAAGCACGCTGATCAGGCGATCCCTTCGGGCATCGGACCTAACCCTATCAGTTCGTTCATCTCGTCGTTCACGCCCGCGCCAGATCCGGCTTCAGCGGCGGTGCCTATCCCTTCCAACATCCCGGGCCCCCCGGTCGCAATTCCCTACAATGAGCCGAGCGCACTCTCGACAATCTGGGACTCCTATCAGGACGCCTGGGATCGGTTCTCCGAGTGGATGAATGAAGACCCGTCCAATGGGCCCGCACTCCCTGCGCAGATAATCAACCCGCCGCCGCCAGGCTCCGGATCTGAAACGGCGCCGCTCCTCCGAGACATTAAGGGCGGCCCGCAGATGATCGACGTGACCGGCAAAGTGAAAATGGAAGGTGCGGGCAATGTCCGTGTTCACGTGACGGTGGATGGCCCCGGCAAGGTCACTGGAATGAGCGCACACGACGATGGAAAGAACTTGCAGCTCGACGTCGGTACGAGCATGCCCGATTCTGGAGCGCAGTAGATGGCAGGGGCGACCTTACACCTCTGCGTCGTTCCAAAGCGGATGCTGACGGCAAGCGAGGCGGCGCATCACTGCGGTCGGCCGCTGAAGCGGTTCCGCATAGAATGTCCGGTGACGCCCATCGCTTTTGAAAATGGTGATCGGCGATGGGACATCCGAGATCTGGACGATTGGCTCGACAGCTTGAAGGATGGCGTCGACAGTTCCGACGCCGACGACATTGTAGCGAGATTGGGATGACTCGAGTGCGGGTGAAAGGCTTTCAGATATTCCGCGACCGGCACGGCAAGTGGCGGTGCTATCACCGTCGAAGCCGCACTGCCATCGATCTTGAGAAGGCACCCATTGGGTCAGCCGAATTCTTCGCGGAGTGCGCTCGAATCTCGGCGCTGGCCAGAGCGAGCGGACCCCCGAAACCCGGCACGTTGGCGTTGTTGATCGCCCAATATCAGGCTTCCGCCGCGTTCCAGGACCTCGCTCCACGCACCCAGCGCGACTATCGGCGCGTTTTCGATTATCTGCAGCCGATCGCCGATACTGCGCTCGTGAAGTTCGACAAGCCGCTGATCGTCAGGATCCGAGACAAAGCAGCGACCGCGCACGGCCGGCGCTTTGGGAATTATGTGAAGCAGGTTTTCTCATTGCTCTTTGGATGGGGAGCCGAGCGAGCCTACCTGCCCCGGAATCCCGCTGAGGGAATAAAGAACATTGCGCGGCCACGAGGGGCACCGCGAGCAAATCGTCCGTGGAGCGATGATGAGCGCTATGTCGTCATCGACAGCGCCCCTTGGCATCTAAAGGTGCCGATCGCACTCGGCATGTATGCCGGTCTGGATGAAGGTGTGGCGCTGTCGCTCAGCAAAGCGGCCTATGACGGTGCGGCGCTACGGGCCTGCCGATCGAAGACCGGACGGTTGCAGGACAAACCAGTTCCGAATGCCTTGCGCGAGATCCTCGACGGGGCACCGGCCCACGACGCGGTGACGATCGCTGCCAATAGTCGAGGTCTGCCATGGACCGAGAGTGGCTTCAGGGCTAGTTGGCGCACCTTCAGGGGTAGATTGGAGAAGGCTGGCCTGGTGGCGCCGGGCCTCACCTTTCACGGTCTTAGGCATACTTACGGGACGATTTTGGCCGAGGAAGGCTTCGATGATCGGACCATCGCGGATGCCCTTGGCCACAGCACTGAGGCCATGGCACGGCACTATTCGAGGGACGCCGATCGCACCAGAAAGATGGCCGGCGTCGTGAAGCGTTTCGATCGCGCCGAGAACAAAAGGCGTGCACGCGCTGTCAAACCTGGCGTCGGAATTGTCAAACCGGAGGGGGGCGCCGGATGAGCAACGCGATAAAACAGTTTCTATTCAAGGGGTTGGTTGGTGCCCAGGGGCGGATTCGAACCACCGACACGCGGATTTTCAGTCCGCTGCTCTACCAACTGAGCTACCTGGGCATCCGGCTCCGGGACTGGGCGTCCCGGGCGACTGCTTTTTCATATCAGACGCGGGTTAATTTCGCCTGATCGAAGCCTCGAGGGCCAAGCAGGAAGTGGGCTTATAGGCAATCAGGCCCGCCCTGTCGAGAGGCGTGAAGCCTGACGATTGCGCTCAGCGCTGGGGCACTTGCTGATACATGTCGACGACGATCTGCCAGCCGTCCTCGCCCTTCAGCCAGTAGAGCATGGAGCGGCCGCGAATGGTGACCGGGTCCCCGTCCTCCGGGGTGATCTTGCGGTCCCAGCTCCAGATCATCACGGCGCGGGCATCCCCGCCATCAACCTTCACGTCGCGAAATGTGAGCTCGTTCTTGCCGGCGGAAAGCACGCGTTCGTTTAGGGCGCGGATCTGGTCCCTACCCGTGGCGACCTTGCCGTCGGGCATCAGCAGCGTGGCCTTCGGCGCATAAAGATCGGCAATCGCCGCCGCATCGCCCTCCGCCGTCGCCTTCCGGAAGATCTCGACGGCATCTTTCGGAGTCTTCAGTCCTTCGGCGGCCGCCAGCGCCGGCATCAGAACCGCGAGTGTTGCAAGCAGCGCGGCGAGCGCACGTCCTCTCCATCCCGTCATCGACCGTTCCTCCCTCCGTCATTCGGGAGTTGCCCTCCCTGAAGCGTTGGGAACGAGCTTAGCGCGACGAGACGCGGTTTGCGCAACCCGTCTTCAGGTCTTGTCCTACAATTCCCGTCTTGCCCTGGAATCTCGCGATAGGGATGGCGCTCAGGCACGGACGCCCACGGCGGATCAGGCTTCGCTATCTTCGTCCGTCGGAGTCTGGTCGGCCGGTTCGCCGGGGACCGCATATTGGCCGGAAAGCCAGCGGTTGAGGTCGACATCGGCGCAGCGTCTGGAGCAGAAGGGGCGGTATTCGGGATCCGTCGGCTTGCCGCAGATCGGGCATTTGGCCTTGGCGCCGGCAGGAGCTTCGGATTTTCGCTTCGCGCCGCCCGTCACGCGGTCTCCACCTCGACGCGGTTCAGCCAGAAATAGGTGATGGGGAAGCCCTCGCCCGACAGCAAATTCAATGTCTCGTAGAGGGGCAGCCCCACCACGTTGCTATAGGAGCCGACCAGCTTTACCACGAAGCTTCCTGCCACGCCCTGGACGGCGTAGCCGCCAGCCTTGCCGCGCCACTGGCCGGTCGCGATATAGGCCTCGATCTCGTGGCGCGTCAGGCGCTTGAAGCGGACGCGGGTCTCCACGATGCGCTCTCGTATGCGGCCCGAAGGCGTAATCAGGCAGATGGCGCTATAGACCCGGTGAGAGCGGCCGGAGAGCAGCTCCAGGCAGCGGGTCGCCTCGTGCTCCTTCTCCGCCTTGCCAAGGATGCGCTTGCCCACGGCGACGATCGTGTCGGCGGCGAGGATGAAGGAATTCTCGAATTCGGGCTCGGAGTGCAGCAGCTTGCGGATGGCCTCGGCCTTGCCGCGCGCCAGGCGGCGGCAGAGATGGCGGGGAGCCTCGCCCTTCTTGGCGCTCTCATCGATATTGGCGGGGCGCAGCCCGTCGGGCGTGATTCCGGCCTGCTCCAAAAGGCGCAGACGGCGCGGGGACGCGCTGGCGAGCACCAGCTTGGGCCGGTGGCCGCCCGCCTTCGCGGCCGGCGGCTTCGCGGGCGCAGGCGCACCTGTCTTGTCCCGCGGCGCTTCTTGCGACGCGGCAGCTTCACCTTTCGCAGCAGACTTGCTGCTGCGACCAGGCACCAGCTTATTTAAAGCGGTAAGTGATACGGCCTTTGGTGAGATCATATGGGGTCATCTCGACAAGAACTTTGTCGCCTGCAAGCACCCTAATCCGGTTCTTGCGCATCCGTCCCGCCGTATGGGCGATGATCTCGTGTTCGTTCTCGAGTTTCACCCTGAAGGTGGCATTCGGGAGGAGTTCGGTCACCACTCCCGGAAATTCGAGCATCTCTTCCTTCGCCATAAAGCTCCTTTCGTCTCCGCCGGCTGGCGGAGAATGGTCGCGCAGATGCGCAAAATCAAGGGCGATCGCTGGTCAGCGGTAAAATGATGGCCAGAGGGCAGGTTCGTCAGGCTCGCCAGAGGCCCAATCCGCGCAAACTTCCGTTTAACGGGCCGTTGCAAAAATCGAGTTTATGGTCCGACGGTTGTACGGCAACGAGCGAGGAGAACCCGAACCATGCTGTTCGTCTGCTATGTCACCATCGACCCGGAGAATCGGGATGAAAGCATCAAGCGCTTCAAGCAGGGCGGGATCGTCGAGCCCGAAGGCGTGAAGATGATCGGCGCCTGGATCGGTCTCAATCAGCAGGAGACCTGGTCGATCTTCGAGGCCGACGACGCCGCATCGATCATGAAGCTCTTCCAGCCCTGGACCGACCTCAATGTTCACCAGATCGCCCCGGTGATGGATTTCTCCGAGCTGGCGGATTACGTCGGCCGCTAGAGCAGGTCTGCGGCGCCCGGTTGCCTTCATCCCTTCCAGTGCAGGGCGCACAAAAGGGTAAAGAGACGCCGGGCGGTGGCGATATCCAGGTTGATCTTGCCGTCCAGCCGCTCCTTCAGGAGTTGGCTCCCTTCGTCGTGCAGCCCCTTCCGCCCCATGTCGATGGCCTCGATCCTGGCCGCAGGGGCCGTCTTGATCGCTTCGAAATAGCTTTCGCAAACCAGGAAATAATCCTTCACCAGCTTGCGGAAGGGGGTGAGCGAGAGGCTGACCTCCTCCACCGGCTTGTGGTTCTCGTCCGCGATGTGAAAGACGAGACGGTTCTCGGCCAGCGCCAGGTTCAGGGTGTAGGGCCCGCCGTCATGGCCTTCCAGGTCGAAGCTGTTCTCTTCAAGCAGATCGAAAATGGCGACTTCGCGCTCATGGGCCACGTCGGCGTTGTTATGGCCGATGGATTTCTGATCGAGGGTGACCTCGACGAGACGCGACTGGGGCTGAGTCTCCGATTCGGTCATCGTCCGCCTCCGGCATTGGTGCGGATTGAGACGGAATAACCGTGAGCCGCGAGCCCCTCGGCCTGGGCAAGGGTCACCGCGGCCGGACCGAGCTTGGCGAGGGCGTCGGAATCGAGCTTCAGAAGCGAGGTCCGCTTCATGAAGTCGAGCACACCCAGGCCGGAGGCGAAGCGCGCGCTGCGCGCCGTGGGCAGCACGTGGTTGGAGCCGCCGACGTAATCGCCGATCACCTCCGGCGTGTAGCGGCCGAGGAAGATGGCGCCGGCATTGCGGATCCTGTCCGACAGGGCCTCCGGGTCCGCGGTCGCGATCTCCAGATGCTCCGGCGCCAGACGATCCGCCAGGGCCGGTGCTTCATCGAGATGCTTCACCAGGATGATAGCGCCGAACTCGTTCCAGCTCGCTTCGGCGGTCTCTTTGCGGGGTAGATCCTTCAGCTGACGATCGACCGCATCGGCGACATTCTTGGCGAAGGCCTCGTCGTCGGTGATGAGAATCGATTGGGCGGCCGTGTCGTGCTCGGCCTGGGCGAGGAGATCGGCCGCCAGCCAGGCGGGATCGTTCTCGGAATCGGCAATCACCACGACCTCCGAGGGGCCGGCCACCATATCGATGCCGACGACGCCGAAGACCTGACGCTTGGCGGCGGCGACATAAGCGTTGCCGGGACCGACGATCTTCACAACGGGCGCAATGGTCTCCGTGCCATAGGCGAGGGCCGCGACCGCCTGGGCGCCGCCAACCCGGTAGATCTCCGAAACGCCGGCCAGCTCCGCCGCGGCGAGCACCAGCGGATTCAGAGCGCCGTCAGGAGTCGGCACCACCATGACGATGCGCTCGACGCCAGCGACCTTGCCGGGCACCGCATTCATCAATACGGAGCTCGGATAGCTCGCCGTGCCGCCCGGCACGTAGAGCCCGGCGGATTCCACCGCCGTCCAGCGGCTACCCAGTTCCACACCGAGATCGTCCGTATAGCGGTCGTCCTCGGGGCGCTGGCGGGCGTGATGCTCGGCGATGCGGTCGTGGGCGAGCTTGAGGGCGTCCAAGGTCGCCTCGTCGCATTCGGCGCGCGCAGCCGCGATCTCGTCTTCGGTGACGCGCAAGCCCTTCTCGCCGAGATCAACCCGGTCGAAGCGTTTGGAGAGCGCGATCAGAGCTTTGTCGCCCTCGCGGCGCACCTGGTCGATGATCTTCGCCACCGCATCGTTTACGTCGGCGGACGATTCCCGCTTGGTGGCGAGCAGATCCTTGAAGCGGGCGTCGAAATCCTCCGCCGTGGTGGAGAGCCAGACAGCCATGGATTACATCTCCGCTTCCGGCTCGCGGTCCGGATGGCGCGGTTGGTTCCTGGTCTGCCAGACAGGCCCCAGATCCGTCAGCTCCGCCTCGATGCATTCGGCCTCGAGGCGGATGGATTTATCGCCGGAAAAGGTGAGGTGAATGACGCCGCTGGGTCCGTCCTCGGCGGTGAACTGGATCGCCAGGAGCGACAGCACCTCGTCGTGCTGGTCGGGCCGGAAGCCCTTGAGCTTGGCGTTGAACACCCGGTCGAAGCGGAGCGCGGCGCGGCGGCGCTGACAGGTCTTCGCCCGGCTCTCGACCGCCGTCAACCAGTCGAACCGGTTGAGGACGGCTGCGAACCTGTTCTGGGACGGCAGATAGGCCATGTCGCCGACGCGCATCACGGCATCCTGGAGATGCAGGGAGATGACTTCGAGATCGTCACCGTCGAGCGCGAGCAGCTTCAATGGGGTCATGGGCGGAATTCTCTTCCGGGTCGCAATTGGTCGCGTGCCGTTCTAACAAAGCTGCGCGAGAATGAAAGCGGGGCGCATGGCCACGCCGGATCAGCTGCTCAGGCGCTCGATCTGCGCGCCGCATCTGCCCAGCTTCTCCTCGATGCGCTCGAAGCCGCGATCGAGATGATAGACCCGGTTGATCACGGTTTCCCCCTCGGCGGCAAGGCCGGCGATCACCAGGGACACCGAGGCCCTGAGATCGGTGGCCATGACCTGGGCACCGCGCAACGAGTCCACGCCGGTCACCACAGCCGTATCTCCCCTGAGATCGATATGGGCGCCGAGGCGGGCGAGCTCCTGCACATGCATGAAGCGGTTCTCGAAGATGGTCTCCCGCACGGTCGACGTGCCCTGGGCGAGAGACATCAATGCCAGAAGCTGGGCCTGGAGGTCCGTGGGGAAGCCGGGGAACGGCTCCGTCTCCACGGATGACGGCCCCAGGCCGCTGCCGTTGCGGGCAACGCGAATGGCGTTCTCGCGCTCTTCGATCTCCACGCCGCTGCCGCGCAGCAGCTCCAGCGCGCTCTGCCACAGGTCGGGCCGGGCGCCTTCCAGCACCACATCGCCGCCCGTGGCCGCGACGGCCATGGCATAGGTGCCGGTTTCGATGCGGTCGGGAAGCACGGCGTGCTCGGTCCCGTGCAGGGAATCGACGCCCTGGATATGAAGGGTGGACGAGCCGATGCCCTCGATCTTCGCGCCCATCTTGACCAGACAGTCGGCGAGGTCGCCGATCTCGGGCTCGCGCGCGGCATTCTCCAGCAGGGTCTCGCCCTTGGCCAAGTTGCCGCCATCAGGGCGTTATGGGTGGCGCCGACGGAAACCTTCGGGAAGGCGATATGAGCGCCTTTCAAGCCGCCGGGAGCGCTCGCCAGAACGTAGCCGCCATCGAGCTCGATCTTCGCGCCCAACGCTTCGAGGGCATGAAGATGAAGATCGACGGGGCGGGTTCCGATGGCGCAGCCGCCGGGCAGCGAGACCTTGGCCTTGTGCATCCGGGCGATCAGGGGGCCGAGCACCCAGAAGCTGGCGCGCATGCGCGAGACCAGCTCATAGGGCGCGGTCGTGTCGACGATCTCGGTGGCGGTCAGCCGATAGGTCTGGCCGTGGCCGCCATTGTCGCCGTGGCGCTTGCCGACGACCGTGAGATCGACGCCATGATTGCCGAGGATGCGCGCCAGCTGAGCCACGTCGGCGAGATGGGGCACGTTGTTCAGTGTCAGGGTGTCGGATGTCAGCAGACTCGCGATCATCAACGGGAGCGCCGCGTTCTTGGCGCCCGAGATCGGAATGCTGCCGATAAGAGGATTGCCCCCAACGATTCGGATACGGTCCATTCGGTTCCCTCAACGCCGTCAGGGCGAGGCGATGAGGCGCCCCGCATCATGCGGCGTTCATAGTCTGTTTCCCCGTTTATCCCTCCGGAGATGCGGCTGCAAGCTTAGCACTTCCGGTCGCCGGACCGCAGGACTTGCTCGCCAGGCTGGCGGGACTTGCGGCGTCAGCAAGGATCATTGACCCGATTGTGGGCCGTTTTCCGGCGAATCGGAGTCGCTGCGCGCTTTCTTCTGGGCTTTGCGCCGGGCGAGATTCGCGCGCAACTCGGCAGCCAGGCGCTCGGCCCGGTCGCTGTCCTTGCCCTGCCCCGATTTGCCCGGCTTCGCTCCTTCGGCTCCAGACATAGGACGTTTCGCCTCCCAATCCTCGAAATGCTCGCCAGCGCGCTTGCGTGTGTCCGTTCCCTATGGCAGTTTCGCGCCGCTTTCGCCACTTGCTGCCGGATTTCCCCGCAGCGGGTGCGAAGCGTCCTAGCCTAAACGCGCCGTAGCTCAGTGGTAGAGCGCGTCATTGGTAATGACGAGGTCGAGTGTTCAATCCACTCCGGCGGCACCATTTATCGCCAAAAATCTCCAAATCCGCTGTCGGTCCCGGCTAGTCCCAGAGCTTGCCGTTCCGCAACGCGTCGTTGTCGGCCCCGAGTCTCGGCGATGGGCGTTCGGCCGCCATGGGTTCGCCATCGATCACGATCGGAGAGCGCAGCCCGGGAATCGTTCCGCCCGCTGCTCCGTCGTCCGCCAAATCGATGCGAAGCTTGCGGTGGGCGAGCTGGGGCTCGGCGAACACCTCCTCCAGATCGTTGATCGGACCGGCGGGCACGCCTTCGGCCTGAAGCCGATCGAGCAGGTCCTGCTTCTTGAAACCACGCAGGCGTTCGGCGATGCGCGGCACAAGCGCCTCGCGATTGTCGACCCGGGCGCGATTGGTGGCAAAGTCGGGATCGTCGGCGAGTTCCGGAGCGCCGATCACCGCGCAGAACCGCTTGAACTGGCCGTCATTGCCGACGGCAACGATGACGTGACCGTCCGACACCGCGAAGGCCTGGTAGGGGACGATGTTGGGATGGGCATTGCCGAGGCGCGCCGGCGGCGCGCCATCGATGAAGTAATTCATGGCCTGGTTGGCCAGCACCGCGACCTGACAGTCGAGAAGCGACATATCGATGGTGGCGCCCTCGCCCGTCTGATCACGCCGCCGGAGCGCCGCAAGGGCGGCGTTCGAAGCATAGAGGCCGGTGAAGATATCGGCGAAGGCCACGCCCGACTTCATAGGTTCGCCGTCCGGCTCCCCGGTCAGGCTCATGATCCCCCCCATGCCCTGGATGAGAAAGTCGTAGCCGCCCCGGCCCGCTTCCGGGCCGGTCTGTCCGAACCCGGTGACCGAGCAATAGATCAGCTTCGGATTGAGGGTGCGCAAACTCTCCGCATCCAGCCCGTATTTCACGAGCCCCCCAACCTTGAAGTTCTCGATCAGAATGTCGGCTTTCGCGGCGAGACGGCGGATCTCGGCCTGCCCCTCCGCCTCGCGGAAATCGACGGTGACGGAGCGTTTGCCGCGATTGGCGGCGTGAAAATAAGCCGCTGAAAGATCGCCGCCTCCTTCCGCCGGCACGAAGGGCGGGCCCCACCCACGGGTGTCGTCGCCAGCGGGGCTTTCCACCTTGATCACATCTGCACCGAGATCGGCGAGGAGCTGCCCCATCCAAGGCGCGGCAAGTATCCGCGCCAGCTCCAACACTTTCACTCCTTCAAGCGGGCGCATGGACCTCCTCGCAATTTCATCCTGATCAATGGCGGGCTAGCGCTTCCACAGTTCGACCTTCCGCGCAAGACGACCGTGTTTTATATCCTTGGAACCCGGGCTTCGATGCCGGAGCATCTCTTCACGCCTGCGAAGCCATCAGACAATACTTCTTGCGATGGAGACGACATGTCCACTTCCCCTCAACCTTCGGCCAAAAGCGGCAACGGCGGGGTCGAAACCATGAAGACGCGTTTCGACTGGGAAGATCCGTTCGACCTGGAAAGTCAGCTGACGGAGGACGAGCGGCTTGTGCGAGACACTGCCCATCGCTACGCCCAGGCCAAGCTCCTGCCGCGGGTCACATCCGCCTATCTGGAAGAACGCTTCGACCGGGAGATCATGAGCGAGATGGGCGAGCTCGGACTTTTGGGCTGCACCATTCCGGAAGCGTATGGCGGCGCGGGCTTCGGCTATGTGGCGTACGGGCTCGCGGCACGTGAGATCGAGCGGGTGGATTCCGGCTACCGCTCCGCCATGAGCGTGCAGTCGTCCCTGGTGATGCACCCGATATATGCCTATGGCGACGAGGCGCAGCGGAAGAAGTATCTGCCCAAGCTTTCCACGGGCGAGCTGATCGGCTGCTTCGGTCTGACGGAACCCGACGCGGGATCGGATCCCGGCGGTATGCGGACCCGCGCTGAGAAGACCGCGGACGGCTACCGGCTGACGGGCAACAAGATCTGGATCACCAACTCGCCCATCGCCGATATCGCCATCGTCTGGGCGAAATCGGCCGCCCATGACGACGCCATCAAGGGCTTCATCGTGGAGCGCGGGGCGAAAGGCTTCTCGACCCCGAAGATCTCGGACAAGCTTTCCTTGCGGGCGTCGATCACGGGCGAGATCGTGCTCGACGGCGTCGAAGTGCCCGACGAAAACCTGCTTGAGGGGGCCAGCGGGCTCAGCGGTCCGTTCGGCTGCCTGAACCGGGCGCGCTACGGCATCGGCTGGGGCACGCTCGGCGCGGCGGAAGCCTGCCTTGCGGCAGCCCGCCAGTACACGCTGGACCGCAAGCAGTTCGGCCGGCCGCTCGCCGCCACCCAGCTGATCCAGAAAAAGCTCGCTGACATGACCACGGAGATCGCCTTCGGCCTGCAGGGCTGCCTGCAGGCCGGGCGGCTGTTCGATCTCGGCCAGCTCGCACCGGAGACGATTTCCATGATCAAGCGCAACAATTGCGCCAAGGCTCTGGAGATCGCGCGCGCCGCCCGGGATATGCATGGCGGCAACGGCATCTCGGCGGAATTCCACGTGATGCGCCATGCGGCCAATCTGGAGACGGTGAACACCTATGAGGGCACCAGCGACATCCATGCGCTGATCCTCGGCCGGGCGATCACGGGCCTGCAGGCCTTCTGCTAGGCCTTCACGGGTCCCTTCTACGGCTTTCCCGCGGAAGAGCTAGTGTGCGTGGGTGAATAGGCTGTAAGCGGCGTAGCAGAGCGCGATGGCGAGGACCGGCCTTAGCAGCCACTCCGGAGCGAGGCCGACGAGACGCGTGCCGATCAGCATGCCCGGAATGGAGCCTACGAGCAGAGCGACCATCAAGGTCAGGTCCACATGGCCGAGGCCGAGATGGCCGAGCCCGCCGACCAGGGTCAGCGGCACCGCATGGGCAATATCGGTGCCCACGACGCGGCGGGCGCGCAGGAGCGGGTAAAGGGTCGAAAGCACCGCCACGCCGATGGCGCCCGCGCCCACCGACGTGAGCGTGACGAGGGCGCCCAGCACGACACCAAAGATGATGGTGGGCAGAGGCCGCACCGGGACGTCGTAATCTTCGCCCGATAAAGGCCCCTTGATGAAGCGCGGATAGACGAGGATGGCCAGGGCGCTGGCGGGAAGAACGAAGACCAGCGCGCCGCGGATGGCTTCCGCCAGGGCCTCGGTATTCAGGGGCGTGAATGCCATCAGCCCCAACACAATGAGCGCAGCAGGCACGCTGCCGGCCGCTAGGCGGAGCATGATCGGCCAATCGACGTGGCCGAGGGTGTGGTGACGCCAGCCCGCCGTGCATTTGGTTATGGAGGCGTAGAGCAGGTCGGTGCCGACCGCGATCTGCGGGCTCACGCCAAAGGTCGAGATGAGAAGCGGTGTCATCAGCGCGCCGCCGCCTACCCCCGTCAGACCGATCAGGAAGCCGACGACGCAGCCCGCTCCGACGAGCGGCAGAAAGTCTACCACCCAGCTCATATCCGATATTCGCGCAACGAGTTCCCCTTGGAAACGGGCCGCATCCTGACCCGACTCCTCACGTCCCCAAGTCTACTAAACAAAGTCTACTAGATTTCGATGATGACCGGTACGCCGACAGACCGTAGCAGGTTTGCCGCCTCCTGGGCACGCCGCTCGAACTCCGCCCGATCCTCAGCCGAATCGCCAAGGTCAGAGCATAGCCCACGCGCGAGCAGATCACGGCTGAGAACGAACGTGTTCTCCGGGGTTGCGGCGCCCGATTGCGCGAAGGTGATGACGCCGCCGGCGACGGTGGCGCCGTCGATGGCGCTGACCAACACGAAATTGCCGGTGGCAGGCAGCTCGCTGAAAAGGTCGAAGGCCGCCGGCCGTCCGAGCAGAATGCGGCAGTCGGCGATGTCGTTGACCTTGCAGTCGTGGGCCGGCGCCGATTGCAGACTCTCGAAATCGATCAGGGCGGAGATGCTGATGCTGCTGACGGGCACCTGATCGGTGTTGGTGAGCAGCAGATAGCCCGCTTCCGGATCGAACGGGGTCTCGGAGACCCAGACGATCCGCGCTTCCACGACGTCGCCATTCACGGGGGCGTGGTCGGCCTCCGACAGCACAGCGCCGCGGGAGATGTCGAGCTCAGCATCGAGCTCGATGGCCACTGCGTCGCCCTTGGCGGCTTCCTCGCGGTCGCCGTCCATGGTGGCGATGCGTCTCACGTGGGCAGACAGGCCACTGCGGGCATCCAGAATCCGGTCGCCGGGGCGAATGGCGCCCGAGGCGACGGTGCCGGCATAGCCGCGGAAATCGCCGTTGCGAAGCACGGTCTGGACGGGGAAGCGGAAGGGCGCGTCCAACGCCTCCATGGCGGGTTCGGACTCTTCCAGATATTCCAGCAGGCTCGGGCCGTCGTACCAAGGCATCCGGGCCGACTGGCCGGAGACGTTATCGCCGGTCAGGGCCGCCACGGGAATGGCCTGCACCTGCTCGAAGCCGAAGCTCTTGGTCATCTCATAGAACTCGGCTTCGATCCGACGGAAGGTCGCCTCGTCGAAATCGATCAAATCCATCTTGTTGACGGCGAGCACCACGTTACGAATGCCCACCAGATCGCAGATGGCGGCGTGACGGCGGGTCTGGCGCTTGGCGCCGTGGCGCGCATCGATGAGCAGGATGGCGACGTCGGCATGGGAGGCGCCGGTCGCCATGTTGCGGGTGTACTGCTCGTGGCCCGGCGCATCGATGATGACGTAGCGGCGGCTTGCGCTTTCGAAGAAGCGCCAAGCGATGTCGATGGTGATGCCCTGCTCGCGCTCGGCCTGGAGCCCGTCGAGCAGCAGGGAGAAATCGATCTCCTCGCCGTTCAGATTGCTCCGCCCTTTGGAGGCGGCGAGCACGGCTTCGCGCTGGTCGTCCGGAACGGCGCCGGATTCCCAGAGCAGACGACCGATCAGCGTCGACTTGCCGTCGTCCACGGAACCGCAGGTCAGCAGGCGCAGCATGCTGCCGGCACTCTCCGCGGGTGCCGCCGAGGCGACCTCGTGATCTACAAGCGCTGCCAAGTTCATTAGAAGTATCCCTCGCGCTTCTTCTTCTCCATGGCGCCTGCCTGATCGTGATCGATGAGACGGCCGGCGCGCTCGGAGAATTTCGCGCTCAGTGTCTCGTCGATGACGGAATCGAGATCGTCGGCCTCGGATTCAATGGCCGCTGTCAGCGGGTAGCAGCCCAGCGTCCGGAACCGGACCCTGCGCTGCTGGATGGTCTCGCCGGGCTCCAACCGCAAGCGGTCGTCATCGGCCATGATGAGCTGGCCGCCGCGCTCCACCACCGGGCGCTCCTTGGCGAAATAGAGCGGCACCACGTCCAGATTTTCGAGCGCGATGTAGCGCCAGACATCGGCCTCGGTCCAATTGGACAGGGGGAACACGCGCACGGTCTCGCCCTTGCCCAGGCGGCCGTTGAGGATGTTCCACATCTCGGGCCGCTGACGGCGCGGCTCCCAGCGATGACCGGGAGCGCGGAAGGAGAAGACGCGCTCCTTGGCGCGGCTCGCCTCCTCGTCGCGGCGGGCACCGCCGAACGCGGCGTCGTATCCGCCGGCATCCAAGGCCTGGCGGAGCGCCTGGGTCTTCATGACGTCGGTATAGACGGACGGCGGATGGTCGAACGGGTTGATGTCGCGCGACCGGCCATCCTCGTTGGTGTGTACCACGAGGTCGAGATCGAGCTCCTTGGCCGTGCGGTCGCGGAATTCGATCATCTCGCGGAACTTCCACTTGGTGTCGATATGCAGCACCGGGAACGGCAGCTTTGCCGGCCAGAACGCCTTGCGCGCCAGATGCAGCAGCACGGTGGAGTCCTTGCCGATGGAATAGAGCAGCACAGGCGTGCGGAACTGGGCCGCCGCCTCGCGGAAGATATGGATGCTCTCCGCTTCCAGCAGCTTGAGATGAGACGTCAGAACGGTCATGCCGGGTGCGGCTCCTTCCGGTCTTGAAGCTCGGCTTGGGGGATGGAGCCCACGTGCAGCCCGCATTCCTTTTTGTCTTCGTTCTCCCACCACCAGCGGCCGGCGCGGGGATCTTCGCCCGGCTGCACCGCACGGGTGCAGGGCTGGCAGCCGATGGAGGGGAAGCCCTGGTCGTGAAGCGGGTTCACCGGCACATCGTGGTCGGCGATGTAGGCGTCGAGAACCTCGGCGGTCCAATCGGCCAGAGGGTTGATCTTGATCAGCGCGTGAGCCTCGTCCCACTCCGCGAACGGCATGGAGGAACGGTTGCCCGACTGCTCGCGCCGGATGCCGGTGATCCAGGCGGCGGCGCCGGCGAGCGACTTGTTCAGCGGGTGCACTTTGCGGATCTCGCAGCAGCGCTTGCGGTTCTCGATGGCGTGGCGGAATCCAAACACGCCGTCTTGGGCGACAAGCTGCAACACTTCCTTCGGGTCGGGCGCCACGGCGCGGATCGGCAGGTGGTAGCGCTCTTCGGAACGGTGCAGGGTCTCTTCCGTCTCGGGGAAGAGACGGCCCGTCTGCAGAGTGAAAATGTCGAACTCCGCATCCGGCTCATCGGTCTCCGCGATGGCGTCGAGGATTGCCTGATCCTCGATCCCCAGGCTGGATGAGAACGCGATCCGGCCATCCACTTCCCGGGCAATGATATCGATCCGGTCCTGCAGGCTTTCCGCCGATGCGAGCTTCGCATCCAGCTTCTTCGCCGCGTCGGGCCCGGACGATCCCGAAGACCCGCCGGAAGACGGCTCGGAATCAGACTCGTCGTTATCCGGCGTGGCCGTCCCATGGCGCAGAGCAAAGACGTTGCGGCTCGAGCCCTGATAATTGTGACGGATGCGCTCGACGGAGGCGCGCCAGGTCTGCAGCGTGTCGCCGACTTCGACTTCGACCGCGTCGAAACCGCAGCGGAACAGGAACTGCGCCTGATCGGGCAGCAGGTAACCCACCGCGCGAAGCTCGCCCTTGAAGCCAAAGCGTTCGCGCAGCAGACGAGCCAGGGTCATGCCCCTTCCATCATTGAAGGTCGGAAAATCGACCGCAACCACCGAAGCCTTGGCTGCCTCCTCCAGCGCCGCGTCGTCCGCATCGGGCGCCAGGGTTACCTGCGGGGCATTGCTCCGATTCAGCAGATCGCCTTTTCGAAGATCAACGAGCGCCATAGAGGGCCTCCTTGAAGGGGTCGCGCCCACGCGGCGCCAGGTCTCCAGGAAGGTCTCGCCTTCGTCGCGATTGGCGATGTAGGTCGAGACGATGGTGTCGATGGCATCGGGCACCGCTTCGGCGCGGAAGCCCGGGCCGATGATGGTGCCGATGGCGGCATCGTCCTTGGGATTGCCGCCAAGGGTGATCTGGTAGAGCTCGGTCCCTTTCTTATCGACGCCAAGGATGCCGATATTGCCCGAGTGGTGATGGCCGCAGGCATTGATGCAGCCGGACATATTCACCCGGATATCGCCGATCTCCTCCTGACGCGCGGGATTCTCGAACCGCTTGGCGATCTCCTTGGCGATCGGGATCGAGCGGGCGTTGGCCAGGTTGCAATAGTCCAGGCCCGGGCAGCAGATCATGTCGCCCAGGAGATCGTTGTTGCCGGTGGCGAGGCCCGCCTCGTTCAACGCCTCATAGACCGCCGGGATATCGGCCAGCGCCACGTGGGGCAGGATGAGGTTCTGGGTGTAGTTCACCCGGATCTCTCCCTGGCTGTACTGTTCGGCGAGGTCGGCGACCAGCTCCATGGCTTCCGAGCTCGCATCGCCCGGGGTGCGGCCCGGCTCCTTCAGGGAGACGACGACGATGCCATGACCCGGAACCTTGTGAGGCTTCACGTTGTGGCGCATCCACTGGCCGAACAGCGGGTCGGTCTCCCGGCGCTGCTCGACGGCCTCGTTGGTCACCGGTCCGGGGGTCAGCTCCGGCGGCTGGAAATAGGCGTCGATGCGCTCGTATTCGGCGCGCGGCAGATCGACGAGATCCTTGCGGGTCTTCTCCCAATCGGCCTCGACCTCCTCGCGGAATTTGTCGATGCCGAGATGGTTCACGAGGATCTTGATCCGCGCCTTGAAGATATTGTCCCGGCGGCCGTAGCGATTGTAGATGCGCAGGATCGAGTCCAGGTACGAGAGCAGGTGCTCCTTCTCCAGGAAGGGGCGGATCTCCTGGCCGACATAAGGCGTGCGGCCCATGCCGCCGCCGACCAGCACCTTGAAGCCGACCTCGCCGCCTTTGCCCTTCACCAGGCGCAGGCCGATATCGTGGAACGCGGTCGCCGCGCGATCCTCGGCGGCGCCGGAGATGGCGATCTTGAACTTGCGCGGCAGCCAGCTGAATTCCGGATGCAGGGTCGACCACTGGCGGATGACCTCGCACCAGACGCGCGGATCCTCCAGCTCGTCATGGGCGGCGCCGGCGTAAGGGTCGGCCGTGGTATTGCGGATGCAGTTGCCCGA
Source organism: Methyloligella halotolerans (assembly GCF_001708935.1). GTDB lineage: Bacteria > Pseudomonadota > Alphaproteobacteria > Rhizobiales > Methyloligellaceae > Methyloligella > Methyloligella halotolerans. Next base: position 48,040 of record NZ_MASI01000004.1, on the reverse strand, counting down.
GGTCTGGATGCAATGCATCTCGACGTCGGCCAGATCGCTCAGGATGTCCGGCACGTCCACCAGCTTGATCCAGTTGAACTGGAGGTTCTGGCGCGTGGTGAAGTGGCCGTAGCCGCGATCGTATTTCCGGCCGATATAGGCGAGCTGACGCAGCTGGCGCGGAGCCAGGACGCCGTAAGGCACGGCGATCCTGAGCATATAGGCGTGCAGCTGCAGGTAGAGCCCGTTGCGCAGGCGCAAGGGCTTGAACTCATCCTCGTTCAGCTTGCCGTCGAGGCGGCGTTCCACCTGATCGCGGAACTCGTTCACCCGCTCCCGGACGAAGCCGTAGTCGAACTCGTCATAGCGGTACATCGTACCAATCCTTCGTCAGTGTCGTGCGGTGGGCTGCCCTGATGCGCTCACGCACCGAAATGGCCCCCGGCACTCCATCCTCAATCTCGACGGCGATCGTGTAGGCGCCGACAACTTCGCGGGCTTCGATCGCCTCTTTCGCCTGCTCCTCAAGCGCCTTCGCCTCCTCATCGGACTCGGCAATACGCGCTTCTTCCAATTCTTCCGTCCAGCGCCCGTCCGTCGCCAGATAGACCACGACGCCGTCCCTCAGACGGTTCGCCGTCATGGCCCGGACTGTGCCGGCCTTCGCCGACCGGGGTTCAGCCATTGACCGCCCTCCTCGGCATGATCTCTTCGAAGGCCCCTTGCAGCGCCGGCGCATCGAGCACGCGGTCGACAAGCCCTTCGGCTTCAAGGCCAGCGACCTCGCCGAAGAACAGGACCGCGGGGCTCGCGAGCTGAAGCCGCTCCGGGCTCCGGGCCAGGATCGACAGCCGGCATGCGACCCGGCGTTCATTGCTGCGGGTGGCGTTCTCCACCGCGAGAACCGGTGTCTCGGGCGACCAGCCGGCCGCCAGGAGCTGACCGGCCACCTCGCCGGAGGTGGAGACGCCCATATAGAGCACCAGCGTGTTCCCGCCGCCGGCGAGGGCGGTGAGATCGATGCCGTCGAAATCCGGGCGGTCGCTCTTCGCCGCGTGACCGGACACGAAGGTCACGCTGTGGGAGTGATCGCGATGGGTCAGCGGAATCTGCACGCTCGCGGCGGCTGCCACCGCAGCCGTGATACCCGGCACGACCTCGACGGCAATGCCGGCCTCGCGCAGAGCGTCGAGCTCCTCGCCGCCGCGGCCGAACACGAACGGATCGCCGCCCTTGAGGCGGACCACCGTATGGCCCTGCTTGGCGTGCTCGACCATCAGACGGTTGATGTTCTCCTGGGACACCGAATGGGCGCCCTTGGCCTTTGCCACGGGGATCAGCAGCGCTTCGCGTCGGGCATGCTCCAGCACGCCCTCGCCCACCAGACCGTCATAGAGAATGATGTCGGCAGCCTTCAGGGCGCGCACGGCCTTGAGGGTCAGCAGGTCCGGATCGCCCGGACCGCCGCCGACCATCAGCACGCGGCCGACACCTTTCGACTCCTGCTCGCCCGCCACGGCCGCGTCGATCTCCTGATCGAACAGCCGTCCAGCTTCGGTCTCATCGCCGTCGAGGGCGGCTTGACCCGCCGGGCCGCCAAAGATGCGGTCCCAGAGATTGCGGCGCGCGGGGCCTTCGGGAAGCTGAGCGGCAACCCGGTCCCGGAACGTGCCGGCGAGACGCGCCAGGCTGCCCAGACGCGGATGAAGCTCACGCTCGAAGCCAGCACGCAGCCGCTGGGCCAGTACGGGAGCAAGCCCTTCGGTGCCGATAGCGACCGTCACCTCGTCGCGGTCCACGATGGCGGCCAGCGCGAAGGTGCACAGCTCCGGGCGGTCCGGCACATTGACCGGCACGCCGAGGGCTCGGGCGATGGCCGAAACGCGGGCATCCTCATCGTCGTCCTCGGTCGCCGAGACGACCAGGGGACGGCCGCGAATCTGATCGATGCCGCGCATGGGCTCGATCCGGCGGACCTTGCCTTCGGCTTCGAGCCGGGACAGCTCCGCGTCGAGACGATCGGCGGCAATCTCCACCAGCGGTGCACGCTTCAGGACGAGGCGCGCCTTGACGCCGGCGAGATCTCCGCCGCCGGCCACCAATGGCGGTTTGCCGTCAACTCTGAGAAAGACGGGAAATGTGCGCATGACTAACCTCCCACCACCAGACGTTCGGGCGGCAGCTCGGCCAGACTGTCTTCGGCCAGCTCGACCTCTAACCCGTCCAGTTCGGGCGTCATGATGATCTGGCAGCACAGCCGGGAGCTGTCCTCCACGTTGAAGGCGCCATCCAGCATCTCAAGCTCTTCGTCGCTGGCCGGAATCAGCCTGTCGAGCCACTCTTCCTTCACGCGGACGTGGCAGGTCGCGCAGGCGCAAGCGCCGCCGCACTCCCCCTTGATGGGGAGGCCCCAGTCGCGGATCACCTCCATGACTCGCCAGCCTTCCAGGGCTTCGAGGCGATGGGTCGAACCGTCGGGCAGATGGACCGTGATATGCATTCAGGCCAACCTTGAAAACCAACCGAAATTGCGTGTTGCGCGGTCGAAACTATCAGGGGCGCGGCAACGCCACAGCGATGCGCCCACGCCCCATCTTCTTGGCGCACACTAGTAAAAAATCTTTTCTCATGTAAGCGGGAAAGACGCAAAAAGCAGCAAACTCGTTCCTGCTACGCCAAAAAAGTAGAATTATTTTCTTATATGGCCGTTGGGCGCAACGGGAAATGCTTCACGGGGCGGGGTTGCGCAAAATCCTTCCCCCTACCCCGTGGGTGGGCAGCGAATTGCCGCTATTTGCGCTGGTTGGCTTCGACCAGGGCGTCCCGGATTTCTTCGAGAAGCTGAATGTCCTTCGGGGCAGGAACGTCCTGATTGCTCTCGTCCTCCTGCTTTCGGCGCAGGTGGTTCATGCCTTTGATGAGCAGGAAGAGGACGAAGGCCACGATGGCGAAGCTGATCACCGAATTAATGAAGAGGCCGTAATTGATGGTGGGCGCTCCGGCCTCCCGCGCCACGGCCAGGGACTGATACGATTCCCCATCCAACGCGATGAACAGATCGCTGAAGTCGACGCCGCCGGTGACGACACCGATCGGCGGCATGATCACATCGTCCACAAGCGACTTCACGATGGTCGAGAAGGCCGCACCAATGATAATGCCCACGGCCATATCGACCACGTTGCCGCGGAGCGCAAATTCCTTGAATTCCTTGACGATCGCCATGGCTCTTCTCCCCTCCAAATCGCGGTCATCTCAGCGGGCGGCCCCGCAGCCCACCCTTCGGCAAGGGCCTTGCGGTAAAGGCTTGCCACCGCCCTTCCTATCTGTGCCATGGTGCGGCCCATTATAGAAGCCATGGCTTGGGGGGACCGGGCATCGGGGCTTCGGGACGCTAAGCTTGGGAGGGAAGCGCGAACCATGTCGCAATCGGCCTTAAGCGCACGCGCGCTCTATTGGCGGCACAGCCTCATTCTGGCGGGAGGGCTGCTGGGGGCGCTGCTGGTGACGGCGATCATCCTCACCTTCGGCGAGACGGAGTTCAACGCGTATGGATTCTTTGGCTTTCCCCTCGGCTTCTACGGGCTCGCCCAAGGGCTCATCCTCCTGATCGCGGGCGGCGGCTTCTGGTACGCACGGGTGCAGGACCGGCTCGAAGAGGAGCTCGGCGAAAGCGAGGAGTTCTAGAAGCCCATGCGTCCCGCCCTGCGCTTACGCACCCCCAATCCGCATCTCGGCGCCTATTTCGGGATCACCGCCAGCGCGTTCATCTCGCTGTCCATTCTGCTTGCGCTGCTGGAGCAGGTCGGATGGGGCGAAGCGTGGCTGGGACAGGCGCTCATTCTTTTGCCGATCGTCTTCTACGCCGCCATCGCGGTCCGCACCCGGACCATGGACACGGAAGACTATTTCGCCTGCGGGCGCCGTGTACCCGGCGTCTATAACGGACTGATGCTGGCCGCGACGGCCATTGGGGGCGTCGGCTATTTCGCCTATACGGGCGCGGCCTTCTTCCTGGGGGTCGATGCGTTCGCCATCGGCATCGGGCTCACGTTCGGCATGCTGCTCTTCACGGTGCTGTTCTCGCCCTACCTTCGAAAGGCCGGCGCGTTCACGGTGCCGAGCTTTCTCGGCTTCCGCTTCGGCTCGAAGATCCTGCGCATCGCGAGCGCCGCTGCGCTGATCCTGCCCGTGGTTCTGTTGCTCGCCGCGGAGATCAAGATCGCAGGGCTGGTCGCCTCGATGTTCGTGCCGGTGCCCTACTCCATCGCCGCTCTGTTCACCGCCGCCCTTGCCAGCGGGGTGGTCATCCTCGGCGGAATGCGGTCGCTCACCTGGACCGGCGGAGCGCAGTTCATCGTGGGCGCGATCGCTTTCGCCGTTCCGTTGATCATCGTCTCGGTGCTGACGACGGTTCTACCGGCGCCGCAGCTCACCTACGGGGTGACCCTGAACGGCTTGGAGACGTCGGAGATCAATGCGGGCTTCAAGCCTGCCGGCGGCGAGGGGCTCGCCGAGGCCATGCCCGGCAACGACGCGGAGGCGGTGCCGAAACCCTTCATGGAGGCGTTCGGCGCCTATTCGCCCGTCGCCTTCCTGATGATCTTTCTGAGCGTGGCGATGGGAGCGGCGTGCCTGCCGAGCCTCCTGATGCGTAGCGGTGTTGCGCTCAGCGTGTCGGAGCAGCGCTGGGCGGGCGCCTGGACTGTCCTATTCGTGGCTATCTTCGCCATCAGCGTGCCGCCTTTGGCCGTCTTCGCGAAATGGCTGATGTTCCAGGACCTCTCCCAGATTCGCCCCGAGCTACTTCCCGATTGGATGACGGCGCTGATCGACAAGCACCTGATGATCGCCCGCGACTTCAACTCCAGCGGCGGCTTGCAGGCCAACGAGGTCCTGTTGTCGCGAGACGGCATCCTCCTCGCCTTCCCCATCGCGGCCGAGCTTCCCGTGGTCTGCACGCTGATCGTGGCGGCGGGTGGGATCGCCATGGCCTTCGCGGCCGCCGCGTCTCATCTCTATACGCTGGGCGCGTGCGTGTCGGAGGACATCTATCGTCTGTTCGACGAGGAGGGCGCGCGTCTTCTCAAGCTGGATGTACCCCGGCTGCCGCGCCATACGGCGGTGTGGGCGGTGAGCGGCGTCTTCGCGTTGGGGACCGCGATCTATCTGGCCATCGGCGATGTCGACCTGATGCGGGCGGCGCTGAGCGCCTTCGCGCTGCTGGCCGCAACATTCTTCCCGCTGATGCTGCTTTCGATCTGGTGGCGGCGCTATACGGAGCTCGGCGCGCTGGCGAGCCTCGGCGTGGGCGGAATCATCATGCTGATCGAGCTCCTGGTGCGCGGCTTCTCAGCCTCCATCGAGCTTGGCACCGGGACCATGGCCGTCTCCGTGCTGGGCGCACTGCTCGCCGCAGGCGCCGGTGTCGGCGTCAGCTTGTGGGACCGGGAGCCGCCGCCGGCCGCGACGGCCTATTTCGACGGGCTGCGCGATCCGGAAGGCGAGGCGCTCTACGACGAGGCGCGGCATCGGGCGGCGGCCGCCGCGGCTGCGGCCGCGCGCTAGTCCGGCATCACGCGTCGGCGACCCGGCCGATAAAGGAGAGCGCGATCTTCCGTCGATGGGGCGCCGTCCGGTGCTCCAGCACATAGACGCCCTGCCACGTCCCCAATGTCATTGCCCCGCCGGCCACAGGGATATTCAGGCTCACAGCATTGATCATGGACTTGATATGGCTCGGCATATCGTCGGGGCCCTCTTCGGAGTGAGCGTAAGCGCGGTCCTCCGGTGCGAAAATCTCTAAGGCGTCGAGTAAATCCACCCTGACATTGGGATCGGCATTCTCCTGGATGATCAGGGACGCCGAGGTATGGCGGATGAAGGCGGTGAGGAGCCCCGCCTCCGCTCCGATCTCACTGAGCCAACGCTTCAGCAGCGCGGTGATTTCGACGAAACCCTTCCCCGAGGTCTCGATCTCGATCTGGTGGCCGGCCTGGGGCACACCTGTCATGTCGTCTTCCCTTCGAACGCGCCTGAGTGTCCGACATTTACAGGCCGGATCGCGTCGTTTCCAGGACCCCGGAACCCGAATGTCCCAAGAAGACGCGATGCTTAACCGTTAATTTACCGCATCGGCTCAGGGTCGATTTTGAGTTTTCGGCGGCGCGCAGGGCGCCCCGGTCATCATCTCAACATCGGACGGCGAGCATGGCTTCGGACCCCACTTTCAAGACAGACACGATACAAGGCGGCAGCCAGGATTCGGTGGAGTCCCTGGTCAAGCATCTCATCAGTCGCGTGGAGGACAGCGAGCGCCGCTACAGCCAGGCGCTCGAGGATCTTCACTCCAGGCTCGATCAGCTTTCCCAGGCGACCCAAGCGGCGAAATCGGCCAGCGGCTCCGACGATAGCGAGACCCTGGACCGACTGCACGAGCAGGTGAGCAGCCTGGCCAAGCGCCTTTCCGAGACGGAAAGCGGCGAGATGGGTGGATCGCCGGACAGCGACCTCCTCACCAAGCTGGCCAAGGGCAGCGAGCCCTATGGCGATGCGCCGTCGAGCGACTTCACCATGACGGCTTCCGAACCGGAGACTCCGGCCGGCGGCTATGAGCATCACTATTCGGGGCCTTCCTTCTTCGGCGTCGACGATGATTCGGACCGCCACACGCCCGAAGTCGAGCTTCCCGCGCTCGTTCCCGACGAGGACGCGCCGTCCGTGGGCGGATCGGCCGAGTCGCGCTTCGGAACCAGCGGCTTCGACCAGTCCCATGACTTCGATTTCTCGAGCGACTTCGACGCCCCTGCTGAAGAAGCGGAATTCCAAGCCGCAATGGACGACGATTCCGGCGCCGCTCTCCATGCTCAAGCGCCCTATCGGGCGGCATCGTCCGACGACACGGATTACGCCCGCCGTCTCTACGACGCGGCGCAGCGGCTCGAAGGTTCGCTCGGCACCATCGTTCCGAACGACCAGATCGAGTCTCTCAACGCAAAGATGGACGAGATCGCCAATCAGCTCGACCGGGCGCTCCAGCGCAGCGAGGGCGAGAGCCCGCAGCCGGACGCCCTGCAGAATATCGAGCAGCAGCTTGCCGAAATCGGCCAGCAGCTCGGCCGCACGGAGACGGAAGTCTCCAAGATCGGCACGATCGAGGCGCAGCTCACGCAGCTGATGGAGCATATCGACACCCAGCCCAGCATGGAGGACGTCGCCGAGCGCGCCGCCGATTCGGCCGCGCAGAAGATTGTGGGCGAGGTGAAGTCCAGCGCCGCCGAGCGGCTGGAAGCGATCCACAAGGATCTCACCGCCATGAACGAGCGGAGCGCCACGACGGACGACCGTCTGGCCGACACGCTCGGCGCGGTGCACGAATCCCTCAAGCAGCTGGTGGAGCAGGCCGGCAAGCCTTCGCCCGCCCCGATCCGCCGCGCGCCTTTCGCCGATGCCTATTCCAACGAGGAAGACGCCTCATTCGACGAACCCCCGGCCATCGCCACCCAGACGACCGGCGATGTGGGCGAGGATATGCCGGTCCGGTCCGAGGACACCAAGGAGGTGAGTGCGGATCGCAGCCTGCGCAGCCAGCTCGCCCAGGTTATGCCGGAGGAGCAAGACGACGAGCCGTCCGGTCCGTTCGGCCGCAAGGGCACGGAGCCTGCGGCGGACGAGCCGCGCCGTCCAATGGCCTATAGCGACGACAATGAAGGTTCGGAAAGCTCGGACAGCTTCGTTGCCGCGGCGCGGCGTGCCGCTCAGGCAGCGGCAGCCCAAGCCGAGCAGTCGAGCAGCTGGGGCGACAAGAAGAAAAAGAAGCGCGAGAAGGCGCTTCCCGGCAGCACGCTGGATCTGGAGGAGCAGCCGAAGAAGAAGAAACGCTCCTATCTGATGTATTTCGCGATCCTTCTGCTGATCGTCAGCGCCGCCCTGCTCTATAGCCGCCTCGGCTCCAAGCCCGAGGATGGCCAGGAAGCGGCTCCGGCGGCGGAGGAGCAGGCGCCTGCGGAGGGTTCTGGCGACGCCAAGCCCGAGGCCGCGCCGGACGGCTCCGGGACCGCGCCTGAGCAGTCGGGCCGGCTGGACAAGCCGATCGAGACGATGATCCCGCGGCAGAAGAACGATGTCGATGTCGGGCACGAAGCCGTGCCGGAGCCGGATCTCCCGGGCTTCAAGCTTCCCACCCTGCCCCCGACGCCGGCTTCGGTGAAGCGCGGCAGCGGACCCGACCTTCCGCCCGGCGTGAGCCTGACGGTTGTCCCGAACTCCGGCGGCGACGCCAAGGACTCCAAGGCCGGTCACGCGGAATACGAAGAGAAGCTGAAATATCCCATGCCCGATACCGCAGCCGGCACCTACGCCCTGCGCCGGGCGGCTGCCACGGGCGATGCCAAGGCCCAATATCTGATCGGCCTGCGCTATTCGGAAGGCGATGCCGGCCTGCGGGACATGGAGAAATCGCTGCGCTGGCTGCGCCTGGCAGCGACCGCCGGCCTGGCACCGGCGCAGTACCGGCTGGGCGTGCTGTATGAGCGCGGCGAAGGGGTCGAGTTCGATCTCAATCAGGCGCGCGCCTGGTATGGCCGTGCGGCCAGCAAAGGCAATCTGAAAGCCATGCACAACCTGGCGGTCATCGAGGGCGGCAAGGAAGGCAACGGCGACTATACGGATGCCGCGAAATGGTACGCCAAGGCCGCCGCGTACGGCCTGTCGGACAGCCAGTTCAATCTCGGCGTCCTCAAGGAGCACGGGCTCGGCACCTCGCTCGACCTTGTCGAGGCCTATAAGTGGTTCTCCCTGGCAGCGGCTAGCGGCGACACGGAAGCTGCGAAGCGGCGCGACGTGCTGCGCGACAAGCTGACCGGCGATCAGCTCGCCAAGGCGGAAGCGGCCGTCGGCGGTTGGAAGCCCAAGCCGGCCGAGGTCGCCGCGAACGAAGTCGAGGGCGAGCCGGCTTGGATGGCCGACGCCACTGAGCCCAGCGCCGCGCTGATCAGCAAGGCACAGGCCCTGCTCAACGATCTCGGCTACGAAGCCGGCCCGGTGGACGGCGCACTGGGCAACATGACGCGGAACGCCATCCTCGATTTCGAGCGGCGCAACGGCTTGCCCGAGACGGGCGAGGTCAGCATCCCGCTGGTTTCCCGGCTGGAGAAGCTTGCCGGCTGACGACGCTTCTCCGCAGCAACGGATTTTAAAGCGCCTTCGGCCCAAATTTGGCCGGAGGCGTTTTTTTATTTTGCAGGCCAGCCGATCCGCTCTCAGCCTCCATTGACAGGGGCGCGCCCGGCGAACACGCTTGCGTCACCAATAAGAAATCAAAAGCCGACGCCCGATGCTCCAGGTTTATCTCCCCATTGCCGAGATATCAGTGAACCTCCTGGTGATCCTGATGCTCGGCGGAGCGGTCGGTTTTCTGTCCGGCATGTTCGGCGTGGGCGGCGGCTTCCTGCTCACCCCGTTCCTTATGTTCCTCGGCATTCCCCCGGCGATCGCGGTGGCGACGGGCGCCAACCAGATCGTCGCCTCGTCGGTCTCCGGCGCGCTTGTTCAATGGCGGCGCGGCAATGTCGATACGACCATGGGCGGCGTGCTGATCGTCGGCGGCCTGTTCGGCTCCATCATCGGCGTGCTGCTGGTCAATCTCCTGAAGTCGTACGGCCAGGCGGACCTGACCATCGCGCTGGGCTATGTGACATTCCTGGGCACGATCGGAACGCTGATGCTCGCGGAGAGCGTCCGCGCGCTGAGGCGCGAGCGGGCGGGCAAGCCGGTGAAGGGGCGGCGGCCGGGCGAGCACAGCTGGGTGCACGGCCTGCCGTTCAAGATGCGGTTCCACCGCTCCAAGCTCTACATCAGCGCCATCCCGGTGCTGATGATCGGCGCGGTCGTGGGCATCCTCGTGTCGGTGCTGGGCGTCGGCGGCGGTTTCCTCATGGTGCCGGCGATGATCTACATCCTGCGCATGCCGACCTCGGTGGTGATCGGAACCTCGCTGTTCCAGATCATCTTCATCACCGCGGCGGTCACCATGCTGCACGCCGTATTCAATCAGACCATCGATATCCTGCTCGCCTTCCTGCTGATCATCGGCGGTGTGCTCGGCGGGCAATACGGCGCCCGTGCGGGACAGAACCTCCGGGGCGAGCAGCTCCGCGCACTGCTGGCGATCATGGTGCTCGCCGTGGCCATCCGGCTGCTGCTCGGGCTCGTCATCACGCCGTCCGACCTCTACACCATCGCACCGGTGGAGACGCCACGGTGGTAGGGCTGATGCATCATACCCGGCGCGTGGCGTTCGGGATCGCTCTGGGAGTCTCGGCCGCGATGGCAGCGACGGCTGCGCCCGCGCAGACGCCGCAAGGGCCGGACGAGATCCCGACGGAACGCGTGCATTCGGATATCTCGACCCGCGAGATCGCCATCAAGTCGAACTTCACCGGTATCGAAATCGTGATCTTCGGCGCGGTGGATTATGCGCCGCCGGATCCCAAGGCACCGCCCTACGACGTCATCATGGTGATCCGCGGCCCGACCCAGGACGTGGTCGCGCGGCGAAAAGAGCGGTTCGCGGGCATCTGGCTGAACGGCAGCTCGAAGGTGTTCCACGACATTCCAGGCTTCTATGCGGTGCTGTCGTCGCGTCCGTTGCGGGCGATCGCGCCGGAGGAAACCCTCAACGAGCTGAAGGTCGGCTTCACGGCGCTGGATCTCGGGCCGGACGATCATTCGTCGGTGAGCGACGATCTCTTCCGCCAGGCCGTCATCCGCAACAAGGAGGAGCGGCTGCTGTTCCAATATCTGGACAATGCGGTGAGCTTCATCGGACGAAGCCTGTTCCGGGGGACGGTGGACATGCCGGTCAATGTGCCCATCGGCGTCTATACCGCGGAGGTTCTGCTGTTTCAGGACGGCAAGCTTCTGAGCAAGGACGAGAGCACCCTGAACGTCCAGAAGGTCGGCTTCGAGCGGGGGGTCTACATCCTCGCGTTCCGGCACCCGGTCATCTACGGCCTGCTCGCCGTGGCCATCGCCTTGCTGATGGGGCTCGGGGCATGGGCGCTGTTCCGGCGGGATTAATCTCTGAGCACATGCCCGGCCTCGTGCCGGGCATCCATAACCCCTGAGGCCCTCAGCCGCGGAAGAGAGCGGCGCCGAAGATCGGGTAGACCGCGTCGCGGCCGAGCAGCCAGGCGGCCAGACGGTCGCGGGACAGCAGGCCTGCGAAGGCGTCGGAGAAGATGCTCAAGCCGCCCGCATAGGAGCCGAAGGCCGGCATCACCATCTTGTCGCCATCGGTGGCAAAGCATTTCCGGCGGATCGCCTCGCCGCGCGCGGTGATGCGGGCGACAGGGTGCAGATGGCCAGCGATCTCCTGGCCGGAGCGGGTCGGCTCGTGACGGCAGGTGATGCCGCCGATGGCGAGGGACTCGCAGACCGTGCCGCCCAGCGCGGACGGAATCTCGGGATCGTGGTTGCCGGTCACCCAGTACCACTCCCTGCCGTCCTGCAGCTCCGCGATGGTCTCGCGCTCTTCCTCGGGGAGGAAGGCAGCCACCTCCGACGTATGGAAGCTGTCGCCAAGCGCCACCACACGGGCGGGCTCAAAATAGTCGATGACCTTGCGAAGACGCCACAGGGTCATGCGGGTATCGTAGGGCGGCAACATGCTGCCGCGGCGGGCGAAGGCCGCTCCCTTCTCCAGATGGAGATCTGCGACAAGCAAGGTGCGCTGGGCTTCCCAGTAGAGCGCCCCTTCGGAATGAGGAATGAAATCCTGACCGCACAGCTTGAGGCGCGGATCGTCGCTCTCGTGCGCCGCCGACGGCACAACCGTGTCAGGGCTGACCGCGACCAGAAGCGGCTTCAGCGATAAGTTCATCGACGGTTTCACGGAGCAGAGTCTCCTTGGCGTCGCCGGGCACCGTTTCGCGCCCGATCTCGAGCATGACAGGAACTGAGAGGGGTGAGACTCGACTCAATGCATGGTGGGTGATTCGCCCCCGTACACGCTTGAGAAACTGCCCCAATCTGGCGATGTCGACAAGCCCTGTGGCGGCATCTGCCCAAGCCGCCTGGAGCAGGATGTGGTCCGGTTCGTGAGCCCGGAGCACATCGTAGACCAAATCGGAGGAGACGGTCATCTGCCGGCCGGTCTTCTCCTTCCCTGGATGGCGGCGCTCGATCAGCCCGGAGATGATGGCGCAGGTGCGGAACGACCGCTTCATGAGGTTGGATTCGGCGAGCCAGGCATCGAGATCGTCGCCCAGCATGTCCTCGTCGAACAGGGCTTCCAGATCGAGGCGGCCCCGCCGGATCATCTCGCCCATGTCACTCAAGCCCCAGATGGCCAGGGCGTATTCGTTGGCCACGAAGCCCAGCGGCCTGGCCCCCGCCCGCTCCAGCCGGCGTGTGAGCAGCATGCCGAGGCTCTGATGGGCGAGGCGTCCTTCGAAGGGGTAGCAGACGAAGTAGTACTTCCGGCTGCGCGGGAAGGTCTCGACCAGGATCTCGTCGGGGCTCGGAACGGAAGAGACGTCGGCCTGGAGACGGAGCCAGTCCGAAACCTGCTCGGGCAGTCCAGCCCACTGGGACTGATCGGAGAAGATGCGGCGGACCCGGTCGGCCAGATAGGTGGAGAGGGGGAACTTGCCGCCGTCATAGGACGGGATCTTCGGTTCGTTCTTGGTGGTGCGCGTGACGATGGCGTCGTTCTCGCGGATGCCTTCGAAGCGGAGAACCTGACCGGCGAAGAGGAACGTGTCGCCGGCGCTAAGCTGCTCGACGAACCACTCCTCGACCTCGCCCAGCACCTTGCCGGCGGCCAACACCGATTTCGGCTTCAGCGCGCCGCCCTTCCCTCTGGCCAGCCGAACCCGGAGCATGGGCGCCTCGACGATGGTGCCGGCGTTCAGGCGGTATTGCTGGGCGACGCGGGGATGGGCGATACGCCAGAGACCTTCGGGTGTCTTCCGCAATTTTGCATAGCGGTCGTAATGGGAAAGGGCGTAGCCGCCGGTGGCGACGAAGTGGACGATGCGTTCGAAATCGTTGCGGGTGATGGCGTGATATGGCGCGGCGCTCGCAATCTCGGCATGGAGCGCGTCCGCGTCGAAGGGCCCGGAGCACGCCACGCAGAGCACGTGCTGAGCGAGCACGTCGAGGGCGCCAGGTCGGAAAGGCGGCGTGTCCTGGGCTCCTTCGGCAGCCGCCTCAAGGGCCGCGCGGCACTCGACTACCTCGAAGCGATTGGCCGGCACCAGCAGCGCCTTGCTCGGCTCGTCGAGCCGATGATTGGCGCGGCCGATGCGCTGGGCGAGACGGCTCGCACCCTTCGGCGCCCCGACATTGATGACGAGGTCGACGTCGCCCCAGTCGATTCCGAGATCGAGGGTCGAAGTGCAGACCACCGCGCGCAGCTTGCCGGCCACCATGGCGGCCTCGACCCTGCGCCGCTGTCCGACATCGAGAGAGCCGTGGTGGAGCGCGATCGGTAGATTGTCCTCGTTGCAGTCCCAAAGGAGGTGGAACAGCATCTCGGCCTGGGAGCGCGTGTTCACGAACATCAGGCTCATCTTGTGGGCCTTGATGGCTTCGTAGATCTCCGGCAGTGCATAGCGCGCCGAGTGGCCGGCCCAGGGGAGGTCGGCCTCCGACGGCATGATGGCGATATCCGCCGCGATGCCGGATGGCGCGGTGACGATCTCGGCCAGCTTGGAGGCCTTGGGCCCGGACGCGTCCTGGGCATTCGGCACCAGGAAGGCGGCAAGCTCGGTGGGCCGTGCCACCGTGGCCGAGAGGCCGATAGCGCGGAGATCGGGTGCGAAGGTCCGGAGCCGCGCGAGGCCGAGCGCCAGGAGGTCGCCGCGCTTGGTGGAAGCGAAGGCGTGCAGCTCGTCGAAGATCACCATGCGCAGATTGGCGAACAATTCGGCGCTGTCCTTGTGGGACAGCATGAGCGCGATCTGCTCCGGCGTGGTGAGCAGGATATCGGGCGGCTTCAGGCGCTGGCGCTGGCGGCGCGAGGCGGGCGTGTCGCCGGTGCGGGTCTCAAGCGTAATTGGCAGGCCCATCTCCTCCACGGGTGTGGCGAGGTTTCGGGCGATGTCGACGGCTAGCGCCTTCAGAGGCGAGACATAGAGCGTGTGGATACCCTGGGAGGGGGCGCCCTTCTCGCGGCCCGCATTCCGCTCGGCGAGTTCTACGAGGCTCGGCAGGAACCCTGCCAGGGTCTTGCCGCCCCCGGTCGGCGCGATGAGAAGCGTGTCCTTTCCGGCCTGAGCGCGCTCCAAAAGCGCCAGCTGATGGGCGTGGGGCTCCCACCCGCGGCCCTTGAACCACGCGGCGAAAGGCTCCGGGAGCGCGTCTGGGGCGCTTTCTGCCGGGCGAATACTCGCAGCCTTCATCGGGGGACAACGCTCCATGGTGCAACCGGTAGCGCTTGACCTGGCGCTCCCGCTTACCCAACTTTGGCTTTGAACCGCGCGATGACAAGGCGCAGGCTCGAACGATGGAGAGGATATCAGGCGATGGAACGGTTTTTCGGCGGCAATCCGGCGCTCGTGCTGCTTCGCCTGGCCATTATCTCGCTTATCGTCGGCATGCTGCTCGCCGCTTTCGGGTTCAGCCCGTTCGAGATCGTGGAGAGCATCCAGCGGCTCGCCAACTACATCTACAATATGGGCTTCCGGGCGATCGAAGAGTTCGGCCGCTACTTCCTGCTGGGCGCCGTTCTGGTCTTCCCGATCTGGCTGATCTCGCGGGTGCTGAAGCTGATGACCGGAAGCGGCTCGGCCCGGCGCGATGCGGATGCCAATCTGCCTCCGCCTCCGCGGCATTAATCGCCCAGCTAGAGAGGCAGGCGGTCGGCCCAATCGGTCGCGCTGACGCCGACGAGGGCCTGCAAACGCTTTTGCGGGCCTTCGTCGAGACGCTTCAGGATGGCGCTCTTGATCTCACCCAACAGCGCAGGCCCTTCGAACACCATTCCCGTGTAGAGCTGGATCAGGGAGGCGCCGGCCTCGATCTTCTCCACGGCCTTGGCGCCAGAATCGATGCCCCCCACCCCGATCAGCGGCAGCTTGCCTTCCGTGAGCAGATAGAGCTCGGCCAGGAACTTGGTTGAGCGGGCGAAGAGCGGGCGGCCCGAAAGCCCGCCCGGCTCGGCGGCGAAGGCTTCGTCCCGCAGGCCGTCGCGCGAGAGGGTCGTATTGGTGACCACGATGCCATCGATACCGCCCCGGCGCGCCACGGAAACGATTTCCGGCAACGCCGCATGCTCGATATCGGGCGCGAGCTTGATGAGCAGCGGGGGCACGCGGCCCGTCGCTTCGCTCGGACGGCGCGCGGCGTTCAGGGCGCCCAGAAGCTCGCCCAACGCTTCGGGCGATTGCAGATCGCGCAGGCCGGGCGTGTTTGGCGAGGAGATGTTGACGGTGAAGTAACCGGCGACATCGGTCAGGCGCTCAATGCCCTTCACGTAGTCTGCGACGCGATCGGTACTGTCCTTATTGGCGCCGATATTCACGCCGACCACACCGGGACAACTGCCGCGCAGCCGCTCCAGCGCGGCGAGGTGGCCTTCGTTGTTGAACCCCATGCGGTTGATGACCGCCCGCTCCTTTTCGGACCGGAAGAGGCGCGGCTGGTCGTTGCCCGGCTGGGGCCGCGGCGTGACGGTTCCCACCTCGGTGAAGCCGAACCCCATCTCGATGAGCTGGGAGGCCACTTCGGCATTCTTGTCGAACCCAGCGGCCATGCCGATCGGGTTCTTGAAGGTCAGCCCCAGAACCTCTTGCGTGAGACGGGGATCCTCCGTCTGGGAGGCCCGCGGAAAAAGCCCCATCTGGAGGGCGCTGATGGTCAGCCGATGCGCCTTTTCGGGGTCGAGGCAACGCAGGGCGCGCTGGCCCATCCCGTATAGTGTCGGGACGAACGGCATGCCGGGAATGAGCGATCCACTCACCGTGGGCCGCCCATCTTCGCGAGCACCGCTTCTGGAATGACGTGCCTGCCGTCGGCGCTGATGGGCAATGGCTCCGACCATTCGAGGGCCGACAGGGGCAACTCGCCATAGAGATGGGGGAAGGCCTGGCCGCCACGGGATTTCTCCCAACGCAGATCTTCGCCGATCCCGCCGGCGTTGAAGGCGAGAAGCATCAGGTTCTCTTCTCCGGCGAAATGCTTGTCCAGGGTGCCCTGGACCTGGCCGGCGGTGGAGAGGTGAATGAAGCCGTCGCGCACATCATCGGCGGACGCTTCCAGCACACCACTTGCCTCGGCCTTGGCCAGGGCGCTCACATCGGCAATTTTGTAGAGGGTGTCGTTCATCGTGCCTTTTGGGGGCCTTCGGTCGGCGGACTTTAGCGGCGATGGCCGGCCGCGAGCAAGCGCCGGAATTCGGTTGCCCCTCCCCAAGAATGGGGAATAATTCCTATATGCCGAAACTGGACCAGACCAAAAAAGCAAGCGCGCCCCCGGCCCTGGACGACAGGCTGACCCACATCAACGTCTGGTCCGCGATCGACGCTCTGGCGAAGCGCTACAATCTCTCCACCTCGGCCCTCGCCAAGAGCGCGGGGCTCGACGCCACCTCATTCAACCGGTCCAAGCGGACGACCGCGGCGGGCCGCCCCCGCTGGCCGACGACGGAAAGCATCTCCAAGGTGCTGCACGCGACGGGCGCCGATCTCGAAGAGTTCATCGCCTTGCTTTCCGGTGAGCCGCGCGCAGGCCGGCCCATTCCCCTGGTCGGTCTCACCCAGGCCGGCGCCGGCGGGTTCTTCGACGATGGCGGGTTTCCGGCGGGCAGCGGCTGGGATGAGGTGACGCCGCCCGGCCTCAACGACGAGAGCGCTTATGCCCTGGAGGTCGCCGGCGACAGCATGGCGCCTCTCTATCGCCCCGGTGATGTGCTCATCGTATCGCCTGCAGCCGCTATCCGCCGAGGCGACAGGCTGGTGGTTAAGACGACCGACGGGGAAGTCATGGCGAAGATCCTGGTCCGGCGCGGGCCCAAGACCCTGGAGCTCGCCTCGTTCAACCCGGCGCATTCCGATCTCGTCTTTCCGCTGAAACGGATAGAATGGATGCATCGGATCCTTTGGGTCAGCCAGTGAGGAAACGAGGCCTTTCATGCTTCTCTTGGCCCGACTCGCCGCTCTATCGGTCGGCATTGCCGTGCTGATGCTCTTCGTGCTCCCCCGCTTGGTCGAGGGACCGCAGACGGATGCGGATGGACGGCCTTCAGACGTGAAGATCGCCAAGAACACGACTTGGGACAACACGACTTTGAACAATACCACCCCGGACGGCACGGCCTCGACCTCCGCGGACAAGCCGTCTCCCGGCCCGGCATCACAGCCCTCGACCGCGTGGGGAGAACGCGCGCCGACACCCGAAGCCGAGCAGTCCCGCGATGCGGAGAGGTCTTCGGCGCAATCGGCCGGCGCCTCGCGGCTTACGGAGGCCTCCCCAGAAGTGCAGCGCTTCGCCGCCATCGAGAAGGACCACGCCATCACGCTCAAGCCGCCGGGACGGAAGCGCTTCTATCGCGTCATCGTGCGGGACGCCGGCACCCTGAAGACAGGCAATCACATCATCCACCTGCAGGGAATCGCCGTGCGGGAGGAGGACGAGACCTGCAAGGATGAGGACGGCACGAGCTGGCCTTGCGGGATCCGGGCGCGGGCGGCGCTCACGCGTCTGATCCGGGGCCGCGCCGTGGTTTGCGATCTTCCGCGAACAGGGGACGAGGCGGAGTTCACGTCGCGCTGCCGGATCGGAGAGACGGATCTGTCGCTCTGGATGGTGGAGCAAGGCTGGGCGAAGCCCGCCACAGACACAGACGACACGTTCGCGAAGGCGCGCGACAAGGCCAAGGAGGCCAAGCTCGGGCTTTGGGGCGGGCCGCGGCAAGGCCGGGCAGCGCCAACTATGAGCGAACCCGTGCCGGTCTTCGAGCAGGAGCCGATCTACGAGGAGTCCGATCCGCTCTATCCGGACTCGGAGCCGATATACGACCAATGAACGGGGGAGGACATCCGATGACGAAGACGCTTCTCGGCGGCCTGCTGGCCATGATTGCCTTGGCCGCATGCCTGGCCGCCGCGCAGGCCCAGGACGCCACGCCGACGCGGGAGGACAGGGAGCGGGTGCGCGACTGCCTGAACCGGCATGGAGATGCGGATGCGATCGTGCAGGCGGCCGATTGCGTCGGCGAGATCAATGCGCTCTGCAAGGATCAGGACACCACGGCGGCGGCGCTATCCTGCTATCAGCGCCATACGGCGATCTGGGACCGGCTTCTGAACGACTGGTATACGGAAGCGCGGGACAAGCTGGACCCCGCCTCGTCGGATGCGCTCCGCCATGCGCAGGTGGCCTGGATCACCTTCCGGGACGAGAAATGCGGGTTCTGGGTGACGCGCTACTCGTCCGGGACCTACAGCAACGTGATCGGCGCCGATTGCGCCCAGCAGGAGACGGGCCGCCGGGCGCTGGAGATGCACGAGATCTGGCGCGAGGCCACACAGTAGTCGCGCACCTTCAGACGGCTACCGGCTGAGCGACTCCGCGATCAGCTTGCGGGTCTCGTCGATGCCGTAGAGCTCGATGAAGGAGCCGAAGCGCGGACCCTGGGTCTGACCCAGCAGCACCTCGTAAAGGGCCCCGAACCAACTCCTGAGCGGCTCGAATTCGTGGGTCTTGCCGATCTCGTAGACCAGGTTCTGGATTTCGGTGGAATCGGCACTCGGATCCAGCGCTCCCAGCTTCTCCGACAGCTCCCGCATGGCGGCCGCCTCTTCCGGCGTCGCATCGCGATACTTCTTCGCCGGCTTCACGAAGTCATGGAAGTAGCGCACGGCGAAGCCGACCATCTGGTCGAGCAGCGGATGCTCTTCGGGCGTAGCACCCGGGCAGTAGCGCTTGATGAAGCCCCAAAGCACATCGGAATCCTCGGAGTTCGACGCCGAGGCCAAGTTCAGAAGCAGCGCAAACGAGATGGGCAGCTCGGCCTTGGGCGGCTCGCCGCTATGGATGTGCCAGACCGGGTTCCGGAGCTGAGCCTCCGGCTCTTCCTTCGGATAGGCGGCGAGATGGCCGACATATTCGTCCACCGCCTTGGGGATGACGTCGAAATAGAGCCGCTTGGCCTTGCGCGGGCTCTGGAACATGTAGAGCGCGAGGGACTCCGGCGCCGCGTAGCGCAGCCACTCATCGATGGTCAGGCCATTACCCCGGGACTTCGAGATTTTCTCGCCGTTCTCATCCAGGAAGAGTTCGTAGTTGAAGCCTTCCGGCGGGTTGGCGCCCAGGATTTTGGCGATGCGGCTGGAGAGCTTCACGGAATCGATCAGGTCCTTACCGGCCATCTCGTAATCGACGCCGAGCGCCACCCAGCGCATGGCCCAATCGGCCTTCCATTGCAGCTTGCAATGACCGCCGGTGACGGGGAGCTGGGTCAGCTTGTCAGTGGCAGGGTCCTTGAAGCGGACGGCGCCGGCATCCGTATCCACATCGATGATCGGAACCTGGAGGACTTCGCCAGTCTCCGGCGAGATCGGCAGGAAGGGGCTGTAGGTGGCGCGCCGCTCCGGCCCGAGGGTCGGGAGGATGACGTCGCGCACGGCCTCATAGTGCTGCAGCACCTTCAGGAGCGTCTTGTCGAAGCGGCCGGACCGGTAGCAATCGGTGGCGGAGAAGAATTCGTATTCGAAGCCGAAGGCATCGAGGAAGGCGCGCAGGCGGGCGTTGTTGTGCTGGCCGAAGCTCGGATGCTCGCCGAACGGGTCCGGGATCTGGGTCAGCGGCTTGCCGAGATGCTCGGCCACCATCTCCTTGTTGGGGATGTTGTCGGGGACCTTCCGCAGACCGTCCATGTCGTCGGAGAAGCAGATCAGCCGGGTCGGCACCTTGTCCTCGGTCAGCAGCCGGAAGGCGTGGCGCACCATGGTGGTGCGGGCGACCTCGCCGAAGGTGCCGATATGGGGCAGGCCCGACGGCCCGTAGCCCGTTTCGAAAATGACGGGCGATTGGGCAGGCGTCTCTTCCAGGCGCGCGATGAGCTTGCGGGCTTCCTCGAATGGCCAGGCCTTGCTGTCCTTGGCAACATCGAGCAGCGCGGGATCGAGCGGTACCGCCTTGGACGTGGGCGACGCGGATGAAGTGTCAGTCATGGATGAGAACCGGCAAATAAGTATGTCGCCGGACGATGCGCCCGGCGGTTCGGCGCGAAACTAGGTCGCGCGCGCGAAACCGTCAATCGGAGCGCTTGCCGCGCCGCCACGAATTGCCTAGCTTCCCGCGACGTCTTCGCCCCTTCGTCTCAAGCCTTTCCGATCCGGAGCCCACCATGCCGACTTCGCTGACCCATCATGAAGCGCTCATCTATGTGATGGTGACCGTCGCCGCAGTCGACCGGGCGATTTCCGACCTGGAATACGCGCGTATCGGCGAGATCGTGTCTACGCTGCCGATCTTCGACGATTTCGACGACGAGCAGCTCGTTCCGACCACCTCGGCCTGCGGCGAGCTTCTGGGCCAGCCGGACGGGCTGCAGCAGGTGATCGCCCTCGTTCGGGAGGCGCTGGACCACCGCCTGCGGGAGACGGCCTACGCGGTCGCCCTGGAGGTTGCGGCCGCCGACCTCGACGTGCCGGACGAGGAGACGCGCCTATTGGAAATCCTGGCCACCGGGCTTGCCCTCGACAAGCTCACCACGGTCGCCATCGAGCGCGGCATCCGGGCCCGCAACACGGTCCTTTAGGGTCCTCGTCACCATATTTTCAACGATCCGCGCCAACGTTGCGTTTTTGCGGCTCTTTCACCCCCTCGCGGTGGGAACGGAGCAGGCTGCTATTCGTTAGACAGTCATTCCGTTGATCCATTTCACCGTCGGAGGACACAATGCTGGGCTGGAATGAACGCAAATCGAGCCGTTATCTCGATCCCGAGGATTTGTACGATCAGCTCGACTCCATGCGCAGCTATCTTGGCGACCTGAGCCGTACGGTGTCCAAGAGCACCAAAAGCGGCGCGAGTTCGGCCAAGACCTACGTCACCCATACGGCAGACGACGCCGAGGAGCTGATGAAGGACAATCTCGCCGCCTCCATGCTGCTCGCGGTCGGCGTTGGCGTGGTTCTCGGCTATTTCCTCGGGCGGGGCGGCGAAGAGTAAGCCGCGCCGGCTTCCCTTACTGCAAAAGCTGGACGGCGCCGTTATAGAGCGCGCCGCCCACGACGCACGGCACGGCGATCTGGGCTTGCCCCAAAGCGCTCGCCGCAACGCAGCCCGTTGCTATGCCGATAGAACCGACCTTGGCGAGCTTGGAGCCGCCGGCCTGGTTCATGGCATGCTCGTGCTGGGCTTCCTCGATCGCCGATAGCTGATCTTTCCTCACCTCTTCGGCCTCGAAGGATTCGGCGGCGAGGATCACCTCCCGCAAGGGAATGGCGATCTCCTCCGGCTGGTTCGGATATTCGGCGCGATAGAGGCTGAGCAACTGGCGGTCGCGCTCCGCGTAGGAGGCGAGCGTCCATTTCGCCGTGGCGCCCGTCGTCACCTTATCCACGAGCTTGGGATCGGTCTTCCATCCGCTCCACAGGCTGCTCCAGGAAAACCCCGCCTCCTCGTCGCTCTTCGACCAGCGGAGGGCCTCGATGATCCGCATCACCGGCTGATACTGGCCGGTCGCGCTGTAGTAGCCCCAAAGCGTGTAGATGACCGGAGATCCCTCCTCGAGGGGAATCTCCATGAGACCCGGCTCCTTGCCGTCGACATAAGCGTCGATCAGCGGCTTGCGATACGGCATCTGATCCTGAAAGCGGATCAACAGGTCCTGCCAGTCGGGGCGGCCGGAATAGGCGATCGCCTTGATGATGACGGCCTGCTCCTTGGGCGGCATGGGAAACATCCCCGCGATCAGCTTGGGCGCATCGGCCTTGTTGGTCCCGAGCACGCCGGCAATGAAGCCGATGCAGAAGCCACCCTTCTCCTCATCGCCGAACAGGCCGAGCTCGTGCATGGCGTGGACGGCAGCCGGGAGGCGATGAGGAGAAGGGTGGGAGCGGTAGTTGGATGCCCAGTCGATGAGCTGTTCGGCGCTGGAGAAACGCCCTGAAGGGGCGGCTTTCGCCGGCCCCGTCAGAAGAAGCGTGTAGGCGCAGAGCGCCAGCACTGTGAGAACAAACGCAACAGCGCGCATCGGTCATTCGCCTTCTGCCCCCAGGCCCCAGCGTGATGCGAACTCTACAAGATGTGTTCGATCCGGTTGCTCGCCCGGATCATGGTCGGTTGCAATAACTTCATGGCTTTTTTGCGAGACTTTGCGTTGACTGCCGCCGATTCTTGTATTCGGTGACGCCAGTCGCGTTTTTGCGTCGTTGCCGTGATTCGCAGGTATTGGATCGTGCGGCGCCATTTCTCGCCCTTCGGCGGCGCCGGCCGTAAGAGGCCACCGCTGCAGCGCAGGGATCTCATCTCGAGGAGGATTTTGATGACTTCGACAACTGAGCGCTATGACGCGTTGAGTGACGCCCTGGCGGCAAGCTGGTGGGCGGTTGGCCTGCGCGGTGTCTTCGGTATCGCATTCGGCCTGATTTGCCTGGCTGTGCCGGGCGTCGCGTTGTTCACGCTGGTGCAGTTGTTCTCCGCCTACATGCTGGTGGACGGCGTATTCGCCATCGTCGCCGGCATTCGTCAGGCGAGCCACGGCGAACGCTGGGGGCTGCTGATCCTCGAGGGCGTCGTCAGCATCGCGGCGGGCGTGGTCGCGTTTCTGTGGCCCGGCATCACGCTGCTGGTCTTCATGCTCCTGATCGCCTTCTGGGCGGTTCTGAGCGGGTTCCTGATGCTGTCCGCCGCGTTCAGCCTCAACCTGGAGCACGGCCGCTGGTGGCTCGCCCTGGGCGGTCTCGCCTCGGTGATCTTCGGTATCGCGCTGGCGGTCGTCCCGCTGATCGGCGCTGTCGTGCTGACGTGGTGGCTCGGGGCCTACGCCATCGTGTTCGGTATCCTGCTTTTGGTGTTGGCCTTCCAGCTGCATAACCGGCGGGACGAGGTCGTGCGGGGCACCAGCACGACGCCGGCGGCCAAGCCGGCCGCCCCGAAGCGCGCGCCGGCACGTCGGAGCACGGCCAAGAAGAGCTAGCCCAACGACGGAGCGGAATTCGAGTATGGAGGGCGCGGGTCTACGATCCGCGCCCTTTTTTTACCGCGGTTGACGGATCGGCCGAGGCTTCCGGCCTAAAAGAAACTCATGGGGAAATAACGGAGCAAAAGCTCATCGTACCGCCCGTCGGCATGGACCCGGTAGAGAGCGTAGTTGAGGAGTTCCAGCATCTTGCGGTCGCCCTTTGGCACTGCGATGCCGACGCCTTCGCCGAAGAAGGTCGCGTCCACGTATGGCCCGCCGCGGAATTCGCAGCAGCCGTCGCTGGTAACGCCATTCAGCCAAAAGGTCAGTCCGATGCCATCGCCGAATGCGAGCTCGGCGGTGCCGTCCTTGACCGCGCCGTTGGCCGCTTCGGCAGAGCTGAAGGTCAATATCTCGGCCTCTGGGAAATAGTGCTTCAGATAGGCCGCGTGGCCGGTACCCTCCGTGACCGCGATCTTGACGCCTTTCAGCGTCTCCGGCTTCGGGTCTGAGATCTCGCTGTCCTTGCGTCCGATGAAGCGGGCCGGCGTCGCATAGTAGCGCTGGGTGAAATCGGCCTTGCGCCTATTCTCCTTGTCGATGCGGATGGAGGCGATGGCGGCATCCGCCTCGCCCGCCTCGAGGCGGTCCAGCATGTCGTCCCAGTCGACCTCTTCGATTTCGCACTCCACTTCGAGCACCTCGCAGATCGCCCGCGCAAGGTCGACATTGAAGCCGGTGAGAACGCCTTCCTCATCGAAATAGTGGAACGGCGGATAGTCGCTATCGGTTAGGAAACGGAGCTTCTCGCGATCTCCCAGCTTGGGTGCCTGGGGCACCACATCGCCTTGCCAGACATCGGGAACGAGGGGATTCTGGGATTGGGCCGACGCCGGATAGATACCGGCAGCCCAAGTCAGCAGGGCTAAGAGCGATAGCGAGAGCGCGGTCATGCAAGCCGATGCAAACCCGGCCCTTCTCTGAGCGTCTCGCATTCCGATCCCCCGCTTCATCTGCTTGTTCCGGTTCTACTTGCGTCGCATCACCCTGTCAGCAGCAAGATTTCACATCTTTAGGTTGTATTACAAATACGATACAGCTTTAAAGTGCTGAATTAGTTGCTCTTTTCGCGTGTTCTGCGTTGCAGCTTGCTCGGCATCCGGGAATACTGTCCCTGGCGTTATTTTGCGTAGGGGTGGGCTGGTGCTGGGGGGCAAGCAGATCGGAGACGCGCGAGTCTGGCCGGCACCGGATGCGCACCCCGATCCTTTCACAGACTACGAATTTCTCCTCCACGGCACGATCGACCGCGCCACCCTTGCGCTCGGCGTCGCCCTCGGTGCCCGCTGGGGCGTCGCTCCCCATCAGGCCCTCATCTCGACGGGACGGCTCGATGCCGAAGATTATACCCGGGCATTGGCGCGTCACTGCGGGGTCGGTTTCGTCGAGCCCGAGCAGCGCCACCGGCTCGTGCCGCCCGCCCCGGCCCTGCGGCCCCGCGACTGCTTGCGGACGGGCCTGTTGAAGCAGCGCGGTGCGCGGGTCCGCGCCGTACTCGCAGGCGACAACAGAAACCCCGCAGACCTTAGACGAGGACTCGCAGGCATCGATAAACGGTTCCTCGCTCTGGCGCCTCAGCCGGCCGTACGGGCCGCGATCTGCCGGCATTTCGAGACCGCTTTCAAAGGCCACGCCGCGGAAGGGCTCCACCGGCGCGACCCGGATCGAAGTGCGAAATCTCCCCTGCCCCGATGGATCATAGGAACACTGACCGCCGCCGCGATCGCGATCGCCGGATCCCTCGCGGTCTCGTTCACGGACACGATCCGGGTGCTGAGCCTGCTGACGGCGGCGCTGTTCGTGCCGATCGCAGGCTTGCGAATCGCGGCGCTCTGGCATTTCGCGACGAAAGCCGGCGCGCCCATCCGTGCGGTACCCCGAATTCCGGACGCCGCCTTGCCGGTCTATACCTTGCTCGTTCCTCTCCTCCGGGAGGCGGCCGTCGTCGGCCGGCTAACGGATGCGTTGAAGCGCCTCGACTATCCGGCGGCCAAGCTCGATATCAAACTGATCCTGGAGGAGACGGACCACGAAACTCTCGCCGCCGTCCGGGCGCTCAGGCTGCCCGGCAATTTCGAACTGGTGGTGGCGCCGGACTTCGCGCCGCGCACGAAGCCGAAGGCGCTCAATTTCGCCATGCCGCTCGCCCGCGGCGACTACGTGGTGATCTACGATGCGGAGGATCTGCCGGAGCCGGATCAGCTGCGCAAGGCGTTGCATGGGTTTCGGGTCGGCCCGCCGAACCTCGCCTGCGTGCAAGCCAAGCTCAACCTCTACAATGCGGGTCAATCCTGGCTCACCAAGCAGTTCACCCTGGAATACACGGCCCTGTTCGACGGGCTGCTGCCGGCGCTGTCCGCGTTCGGTCTGCCGATACCGCTGGGTGGCACCTCGAACCATTTCCGCATCTCGGCGCTGAAGTGGCTTTCGGGTTGGGACGCCTACAACGTCACCGAAGACGCCGATCTCGGGATCCGGCTGGCGCGGGCCGGCTACTCCTGCGGGGTGATCGATTCGACCACCCACGAGGAGGCACCGCCCCATCTGCGGCTCTGGGTTGCTCAGCGGACGCGCTGGATGAAGGGGTACATCCAGACCTATCTGGTGCATATGCGCCATCCGCGCCGCACGCTACGCGAACTGGGCTGGCGCGGCTTTCTCGGATTTCAGCTGATGGTCGGCGGCACGGTGCTTTCCGCCCTGGTGCATCCCTGGTTCTACGCCTTGGCAGCCTACGATTTCGTGCGAAGCACCCTCTTTGCAGCCCCGGCAGGATTGCTCGGCTGGCCGATCTGGGGGCTCGCGGCCTTCGTCTTCCTGGGGGGCTATGGCGGTGCTCTGGCCCTCGCCGCCTTCGCAGCGCGCAAGCGGCGCCATCGGCTATTGCTGCCGCAGAT
The DNA here is from genome assembly GCF_001708935.1 of Methyloligella halotolerans. GTDB lineage: Bacteria > Pseudomonadota > Alphaproteobacteria > Rhizobiales > Methyloligellaceae > Methyloligella > Methyloligella halotolerans. The sequence goes on along the minus strand of NZ_MASI01000004.1, from coordinate 21,967 downwards.
CGCGCTGATGCCGGCCTACTGGCTGCTTGTTTCCTGGGGCACCTATCGTGGCCTCTGGCATTTCGTCACCAAGCGGTTTGCCTGGGAGAAGACGCCGCACGGTCTGGCCCGGATCATGCCGCCCAGCGGTCTTCGAAACAACGGTCGTGCGCCGCACTCGCCGGTTTAGACTTTCCGGCTAATCGTAGCTTTCCTTGGTTGGGTCCGTGCGGAGGCGCTCCGCCTCCGAGCGCGTCTCCCCGCCCCGCTGCATGGTGAGGCCATAGACGAGCGAGGCCGCCAGGCAGACCACGCCGACGCCCACGATCACCCACATCCATCCCGCGGCATTCTCTACAACTTCCATTCCGTCCTCCCTCGGTTGCTAAACGTAAACGCGAGCGCGCCCGCCGCGGTTCAAACGCGGGCGCAAGAGAGGTGATGACGTGTGACCGGAAAGGTTGGAGCGGGTGATGGGAATCGAACCCACGACACGTAGCTTGGGAAGCTACTGCTCTACCACTGAGCTACACCCGCGCCGAGACGGTCGTAGCATGGCCCGAAATCACCGGGAAGTGATTTGCTGTGCCTCGGTGCGCCGCTAGGTTCTCACCGTGAGCGCTCTGACCGAATTCCGCAGCCAAGAGAAGTTTGCAGACCCAGACCGGACCGCCGACGGATCCGAACGTGCCCGCGTGGCTCTGCGGGCGCTCCAGACCCTCTGGATCAACACGGGCAGCCTCTGCAATATCGAATGTGCGAACTGCTACATCGAATCGAGCCCCACCAATGATCGGCTCGTCTACCTGACCGCAGCAGAGGTGGCGGCCTATCTCGATGAGATCGATAAGCTGTCGTTGCCCACCTCCGAGATCGGATTCACCGGCGGCGAGCCTTTCATGAACCCGGCGTTTCTGCCCATGCTCGACGATGCGCTGGCTCGCGGCTTCTCCGCGCTGGTGCTGACCAACGCCATGCAGCCCATGATGCGGCTGCCGATCCGGAAGGGGCTTATCGGACTTCGCGAACGTTACGGCGCGAAGCTGACCTTGCGGGTAAGCCTCGATCATTTCACGGCCCGCCTACACGATCTGGAGCGCGGGGACGGGAGCTTCGACAAGGCTGCCGCCGGCATGGACTGGCTCTCGGCCGAAGGGTTCGACGTCACCATCGCGGCGCGGAGCCGCTGGGCCGAAACGGAAGACCAAACCAGGGCCGGATTCGCCACGCTGATCGCTGGACGCGGCTGGCCGATCGATGCGCAGGATCCGGCACAGCTCGTCATCTTTCCGGAGATGGACGAGACGGCGGAGGTGCCAGAGATCACCACCGGCTGCTGGGAGATTTTGGGCAAGAGCCCCGATGAGGTCATGTGCGCGTCCAGCCGGATGGTCGTGAAGCGCAAAGGCGCCACTCAGCCGACTGTGCTGCCCTGCACGCTCTTGCCTTACGACCGTGCGTTCGAGATGGGGTCGACGCTGGCGGAAGCGGCGGATGCCGATGGGGCGATGTTCGAGTCCGGTGCGGTGAAGCTCTGCCATCCCCATTGCGCGAAGTTCTGCGTGCTGGGCGGGGCGAGCTGCAGCTGACTACTCCGAGTCATCACCGGGCTTGTCCCGGTGATCCATGGACACCCACGCAAATTGAAAGAACAATCACAGGGGTTATGGATGCCCGGCGCAAGGCCGGCATGACGCTTCACATCGGGTCAGCACCCACCATCAAAATGGATTGTCCTCCGACGCTCCCCGTGTCCGGAAGAACTCCCGGCTGAGCTTGAAGACCACGGGGCTGAGAAGCGCCAGCGCGATCAGGTTCGGGATCGCCATCATGGCGTTGAGCACGTCCGCCAGGAGCCAGATGATGCCGAGATTCACGGTCGCGCCAACGAGCGGAGCGGCGCACCAAACCACGCGGAAGGGAAGGATCGCCTTCACGCCGAACAGATATTGCAGCGACCGCTCGCAGTAATAGCTCCAGCCCAGCATGGTGGTGAAGGCGAAGACGGCGAGGGCCATCGCGGTGATGGTGTTACCGAAGCCGGGCAGCGCAAGCTCGAAGGCGCGGCCGGTGAGCTCGGCCCCGGTCTCTCCGCTATCCCAGGCGCCCGAAGACAGGATGACTAGAGCCGTGAAGGAGCACACGACGATGGTGTCGATGAACGTCCCCAGCATGGCGACGATACCCTGGCTGACCGGTCCTTTGCATTCGGCGGCGGCGTGGGCGATCGGGGCGGAGCCGAGCCCCGCCTCGTTGGAAAAGACGCCCCGGGCAACGCCGAACTGGATGGCCGCCCAAACCGTGGCGCCTGCGAAGCCTCCGGTGGCGGCCGTCGCAGAGAAGGCCTCGGTGAAGATCATGGCGAAGGCTTCCGGAAGGGACGCCACGTTGATGATGAGAACGAGGGTGCCCGCGCCGATATAGGAGATGGCCATGAGGGGCACCAGGCTGCCGGCGACCTTTGCGATGCGCTGGATACCGCCGATCAGGACGGCGCCGACCAGGCCCACGAGCACCAGGCCGGTGATCCAGTGGGGCACGCCGAAGGAGGCTTCCAGGGCATCGGCGACGGAGTTGGCCTGGACGGTGTTGCCAATTCCAAAGCCGGCAACGCTTGCGAATATGGCGAAGAGGATGGCGAGCCAGCTCCAGCCTGCGCCCAGCCCGTTGCGGATGTAGTACATGGGGCCGCCGACATACTGTCCGCGCACATCCCTCTCGCGGTAGCGCACCGCCAGAACGGCCTCGGCGTATTTCGTCGCCATGCCGAGCAGCGCGGTCATCCACATCCAGAAAACCGCGCCCGGGCCGCCGAGGAAGATTGCCGTGGCCACGCCAGCAATGTTGCCGGTCCCGATCGTTGCGGCGAGCGAGGTCATCAGGGCGTTGAAGGGGGTGATATCGCCCTCGCCCGCGGCCGTGCGTCCCTTCCACAGCATGGCGAAGGCGCGCGGGATGTTGGTGATAGTGCGGAAGCGCAGGCCGATGGTGAGGTAGAGGCCGACGCCCAGCAGCAGCACCAGCATGGGTACGCCCCAGACGATGACCTGGAGCCACTCCAGCGCGGATGTAATGGATTGCATGCGGCTCCCCCTGCCCGTTCTTATGCCCGTCAACGGTTATGGCAGGAAACGGCGGGAGGTGGAACAGAGCTGGTTCTCCGTCATACCGGCGAAAGCCGGCATCCAACCGCGACTGTTGAGCTTGACGCCGGATTCCGGCTTACGCCGGAATGACGAAGGAGTTGGGGGGACGCCCGTGCCCGCCTACTTAAAGTGCTTGGAGAGCTTCAGACCCTGGCCCTGGTAGTTGGAGCCGATGCCCTGGCCGTAGAGGGTATCGGGCTGCTCGGTCAGCCGGTCGTAGACCAGTCGGCCGACGATCTGGCCGTCATCCAGAATGAAGGGAATGTCGAGGCTGCGAACCTCGAGCACGGCCTTGGCGCCGGGGCTGCCGCCTTCGGAATAGCCGAAGCCGGGATCGAAGAACCCGGCGTAGTGCACGCGGTATTCGCCGATCAGCGGGTCGAAGGGCGCCATCTCCGCGACGTAGCCCGGCGGCACCGCAACGCTCTCTTTGGACGCCAGGATATAGAACTCGTGCGGATCGAGAACGAGGCGCCGATCCTTGTCCGGCTCCACGGTCTCCCAAAACTGGCTTACAGCGTACTCGCCGATGCGGTCCATATCGACCACGCCGGCATAGCGGCGGGCGCGATAGCCGATGAGCTTGGCGCCTGAAGCCGGGGCCAGATTGATGGAGAGGTTCAGCCCCTCGCGGATGGCGGCTTCGCCTTCGACGAGGCCGAGATCGGTGTGCAGCTCTTTGAGCGCGCGGTCGCCGACCCGGCCCGGGCGCTCGTCGGCCTGGAACGGCTGGCTGCCCCGGCGGCGGAAGCGGATCTGGTTCAACCGCGAGCCGGTGCGCACCTTGATGGAGAAGCTGCGCGGGCAGATCTCCGCGTAAAGCGGGCCGGAATAGCCCTCCTCGATCGCGTCGAAGCTGACCTGACGGTCGCCGATCAGCCGGGTGAAGACATCGAGGCGGCCGGTGGAGCTTTTCGGATTGGCGAAGGCGGCGATGGTCGCCCGCAGATCCAGCGTTTCCTGGAGCGGCACGAGATAGACGCAGCCGGTCTCCAGCACCGCGCCGTTGGTCAGGTCGATCTCATGGAAAGCGAACTGGTCGAGCTTTTCCCGCACGGTCGCCTTGGCCCCAGGCAGGAAGCTGGCGCGGATGCGATAGGCCGTCCTGCCGAGGCGGAGATCGAGGCTCGCCGGCTGGATCTGGGCTTCAGTGATGTCCTCGCCGTCAGACGCGATCTCGCCCTGCTTGATGAGCGCACGCAACGCCTGGGCAGGCAGCACGCCGGCGCGCGACAGGGCGGTCTTGCCGTCGTCTGCGGGTTTCGGAACTATGGTCTCGGCGGCTTGCATTGTTGACAATATCGGGTCCCGGCGCGGTTTTATCGATGCTGGCAAGGTTCGTGACACCGGTTTATGGCAGAGTCACGTGCTCACCAAGCTTCTCCCCCGGATTCACAATAGCCTATATGTCCCCCATGCAGATCGACAGATGCCGACCGGAAGATTTCGCCGCGTGGCTGCCCTTGCGGATTCAGCTTTGGCCCGACCATACGGACGAGGAGAACCGCGCCCAGGCGTTCTCGGTGATGGAAAGCGAGGATTCCGCCGGTTTCATCGCCAAGACGGAGGACGGCGTGGCGGTGGGGTTCGCCGAGGTGGCGCTGCGCTACGACTATGTGAACGGCTGCGGGCGGCCGCCGGTCGCCTTCCTGGAAGGCATCTACGTGGTGCCGGACTGGCGCGGCAAGGGCGTGGCGCGGGCGCTGGTCGGAGCGGTTGAGAGCTGGTCTGGCGTCAAAGGCGTGACAGAGCTCGCCTCGGACGTGCTGCTGGGCAACACGACCTCCCAGGGCATGCACCAGGCGCTGGGCTTCGAAGAGACCGAACGGGTCGTCTATTACCGCAAGGTTGTGGAGCGCGCCCGATGAGCGCGCACTTGACGCCGCTTACGACCCGCGCTTTAACTCGGATCCTTCGTGGTGATTTGGCCGGCGGCTTGCAGCCACGTAAAACAAGTCGCTAAAAGGGCCGTTGCGGGAAAGCCCCCGCGAGCACCCGGTTCTTTGGCGGCCAGCCTAAGCCCCGGGTTTTTTTGTGCCCGCTTTCGGGTGCGCGAGATGGAGGTGTCGCCATGGCGGCGGGAGACGAGAAGAATTGGAAGCTGGCGACGACGCTGGTGCATGAGGGCACGCGGCGGAGCCAGTTCGGCGAGACGTCGGAAGCGATCTTCCTCAATTCCGGCTATGTCTACGACAGTGCGGAAATCGCCGAGGCCCGCTTCAAGGGCGAGGATGACGGCTATGTCTATAGTCGCTACGCCAACCCGACCGTCTCCATGTTCGAAGAGCGCATCGCCGCGCTGGAAGGCGCCGAGGCTGCCCACGGCATGGCGAGCGGGATGGCGGCCGTGTCCTCCTCCCTGCTCTCGTTCCTGAGGGCGGGCGATCATATCGTGGCGGCGAAGGCGCTGTTCGGCAGCTGTCTCTACATCGTCTCGGATCTGCTGCCGCGCTACGGCGTGGAATGCACGCTGGTGGACGGGGCCGACCTCGACCAGTGGGAGAAGGCGATGCGGCCCGACACCAAGGCGGTGTTCTTCGAGACGCCGACCAACCCGGTGCTGGGCCTTGTCGATATCGAGGCCGTCTGCAAGATCGCCCACAAGGTCGGCGCGCAGGTGGTGGTGGACAACGTGTTCGCCACGCCGATGCTGCAGCGGCCTTTGGAGTTGGGGGCCGATATCGTCGTCTACTCAGCGACCAAGCATATCGACGGTCAGGGCCGGTGCCTCGGCGGCGTGGTGCTGGGCCGAAAGGATTATATCGACGAGACCCTGCACACCTTCCTGAAGCATACGGGGCCGTCCCTGAGCCCGTTCAATGCATGGGTGCTGCTGAAGGGGCTGGAGACCATGCCGCTCCGGGTGGAACGCCAGGTCGAGAGCGCCGCCAAGATCGCCGACTTCCTCGGCGAGCAGGACAAGATCAGCCGCGTCTTCTATCCGGGGCGGACGGATCATCCGCAGCACGCGCTGGCCAAGAAGCAGATGGCCTCGGGCGGACCCATGGTTGCGCTGGAGGTGAAGGGCGGCAAGGACGAGGCCTTCCGCTTCATCAACGCGCTATCGATCTTCAAGATCTCGAACAATCTGGGCGATGCGAAGAGCCTGATCACCCACCCAGCGACGACGACGCATCAGCGGCTGAGCCCGGAAGCGCGCGCGGAGGCCGGCATCTTCGACAGGACGGTGCGGCTTTCCATCGGGCTGGAAGATGCTGACGATCTGATCGGCGACCTCAAGAAGGGCGTCGCGGCGATTTAGGAAGCCAGGCAATAACCGCTCGCATGGGGGAGGCTACTACCCCAAAAGGCCAAGAGTATCTTGGCCAGCACCGCGCTATCGTCCCGACGATTTCTCACGACCGCCGAGGCTTCCTTGTCCGACATCACCACCGCAACCGAGCTGCTTGAGAAGCTCGTCGCCTTCGATACGACGAGCGCGAAGTCGAACCTGAAGCTGATCGCGTTCGTGGAGGACTATCTCCGTCAGCATGGCGTCGTCTCGACGCGCGTTCCGACGGAAGACGGAACGAAGGCCGGGCTGTTCGCCACGATCGGGCCGGAAGGGCATGGCGGGGTTGCGCTCTCCGCCCACACGGATTGTGTGCCCGTCACGGGGCAGAGCTGGAGCTCGGATCCCTTCACGCTGACCGCGCGGGACGGCAAGCTCTACGGGCGCGGGTCTTGCGATATGAAGGGCTTTCTCGCCTGCGTGCTGGCGCTGGTGCCCTCCTTTGTCGCGGCAGAGCTCGCCGAGCCGATCCATCTGGCGCTTTCCTATGACGAAGAAGTCGGCTGCGTGGGCGTACGGCCCATGCTGGACCTTTTCGGCAAGGAACTTCCCATGCCGCGGGCGGCCATCATCGGCGAGCCCACCAAGATGAGCGTCGTCGATGCCCACAAGCAGATCGACATCTACGCCGTGACGGTCAACGGGCTGGCCGGACATTCCAGCGAGCCTGACAAGGGCGTGAACGCCATCCGCTATGCGGCGGAGCTGATCGTCGAGCTGCAGCGGCTCGGCGCCGAAGCCGCGCGCACCCATCACGACGACCGGTTCTCGCCCGCCTACACCACAGCCGAAGCGGGGACCATCGAGGGCGGCACGGCGACCAATATCATTCCGAAGACCTGCCGGTTCGAATGGCTCATGCGCAGCCTGCCCATGGAAGGTGCGGCGCGAATCCCGGACGAGCTGATGGCGTTCGCCGAGCGTGAGCTGCTGCCGAAGATGCATGCTGTATCGGAAGAGACCGGGATCGAGATGACCCAGGAAGAACATGTTCCGGGCTTCCAAGCGCCGCCCGGCTCGGACGCCGTGGCGCTGGCTCTCAGCCTGACGGGCCGGAATTCCACCGGCGCCGTTTCCTTCACGACCGAGGCCGGCCTGTTCGAGAAGACCGGTTGCCCGGCGGTGGTGTGCGGTCCCGGCGACATCGCCCAGGCCCATGCACCCGACGAGTTCGTCAGTGTCTCGGAGCTCGAGGCGTGCATGGGTTTTCTCGGCCGCCTACAGGACCGCGTCAGCCGCTAGTTCGGCTTGCGCTTGGCGTTTATCTCCGCCGGATCGAAGCTGTACTGCTTGTTGCAGAACTCGCAGGTGACCTCGATCTCATTCTCGACGGTCATCTCCTCGACCTCCTCATCGGTGAAGTTCCGGAGGATGCCCTCGATGCGGTCGCGGGAGCAGCTGCAATAGGGGTCCAACGGCAGGGGCGGATAGGCCCGCACCCGCTCCTCGTGGAACAACCGATAAAGCAGACGCTCGGCCGCCAGTGTCGGGTCGAGCAGCTCGTGATCCTCGACTGTCTCGGCCAGAAGCTTGGCCCGGTTCCAGTCCTCGTCTTCCGCCGCCTCTTCCCCTTCCGACGCCAGACCGCCTTCCGAGGTCAGCTTCTGAACGAGCAGGCCGCCGGCGCGCCAGCTCCAGCTCTTGTCCTCGCCCTGGTAGTGCTTGGCGGTGACGAGCTTCAGGAAGGTCGGCAGCTGCTCCGACTGGCGGAAATAGATGTCCGCCGCCTGGCTCAGGGTTTCGCCATCCAGGGGCACGATGCCCTGATAGCGCTCCATGTCGGGACCGCGGTCGATGGTCATGGCGAAGTGGCCCTTGCCGAGAAGGGTCGCAGAATCGACGTGAGCGCCATCCAGAGCCGCGACCTGCTCCTTGTCGAAGCGGGCGTAGGCCCGGAGCTGGCCCGGCGTCTGGTAATCCGCCACCAGCAGATCCACGGGTCCGTCGGTCGAGGCCTGGAGGATGAACTTGCCTTCGAATTTCAGCGCGGCGCCCAGAAGGGCGGCGAGCGCCACGGCCTCCCCCAGAAGCTCCGAAACGGGTTCCGGGTAGTCGTGACGGGAAAGGATGTCGTCCACGGTGGGGCCGAGCTTCACCAGCCGGCCAGTCACATGCGACAGCTCCGCCTGGAAGGGGAGCGCGAGATCGTCTTTGGGGATGACCAGTTCGGCCATCTCCTGAGATGGCCCGGCCATCGTCAGTCTCCTAATTGTTTCGACTTGGACTCCAGGCACCAGGCGAGGATCGCCTTCTGGGCATGAAGCCGGTTCTCCGCCTCGTCCCAAACCACGGACTGCGGACCGTCGATGACCTCTGCGGTCACCTCGTCGTCGCGGTGGGCGGGGAGGCAATGCATGAATATGGCGTCTGATTTCGCTTTTTCCATGAGGGCGGCGTTCACCTGGTACGGCCGAAGCAGTTTCTTGCGCTGCTCGCCATCCGCATCGCCCATGGAGACCCAGACGTCGGTCACGATGCAGTCGGCGTCGGTGGCCGCTTCGCCGGGGTCCTGGGTCACGACGACATCGGCATTTTCGGCGCGCGCGAAGGCGACCAGCTCCTCGGCGGGCGGATATTCCTTGGGTGCCGCGATCTTAAGGGCGAAACCGAAGCGGGCCGCGGCATGGATCCAGGACGCGGCAACGTTGTTGGCATCGCCCACCCAGGCGACAGTGGCGCCTTCGATCGACCCCTTGCGCTCCTCGTAGGTCATGATATCGGCCATGATCTGACACGGATGGGTGCGGCCGGTGAGGCCATTGATCACCGGCACGTCGGCATTGCCGGCGAGCTCCAGCAGCGTGTCATGGGGGCCGGTACGCAGCATGATGGCGTCGACGTAGCGCGAGAGCACCTTCGCCGTGTCGGCGATGGTTTCGCCGCGGCCGAGCTGCATCTCGTTGGGGTTTAGCACCACTGCCTTGCCGCCGAGCTCATGGATGGCCACCTCGAAGGAGACGCGGGTCCGTGTCGACGGCTTCTCGAAGATCATGGCCAGCACCGCGCCGGGCAGAAGCGGTGCCGGACCGGACTTCCGCTCCGCCTTCATCTCGTGGGCGTGGGCGAGGATCTTCTTCAGGGTCGCGGTATCGAGATCGCCGATATCGAGGAAATGCCGCAACTCTCCCGAGGCTCCCGGCTGGGGAAGCGAATGGCTGATTTGAGTGGTCGCTTTTTGCATCTTTCGGCCTGAAATCGTTGGCGCTCGGCTGCCTAGGCGGACGCCGCGGCAGCAGCCGGGGCGACGGTTTCGCAGGCCGCTTCGATCTTCTCACACGCCGCGTCGATCTCAGCCTCGCCGATGATCAAGGGCGGCAGGAGGCGGACGACGTTGTCGCCGGCCTGAACGGTGAGAAGATGTTGCGCCGCGAGCGCCTTCACCAGATCGCCATTGGAAATGGACGAGGTGCATTTCAGGCCCAGCAGGAAACCCTGGCCCCGCACCTCTTCGAAAATATCGCTGTGCTCGTCCTTGATTGCGGCGAGCCGCTGCTTGAATCGCAGAGCCGTTTCCGACACGCGCTCCAGGAATCCGTCTTCGAGCAGCACATCCAGCACGGCATTGCCGACCGCCATGGCGAGCGGATTGCCGCCGAAGGTCGAGCCGTGGGTGCCGGGGGTCATGGTGCTGCCGACCTCCTCGGTGGCAAGACATGCCCCTAGGGGAAAGCCGCCGCCCAGTCCCTTGGCCAGGGACATGATGTCCGGCGACACGCCCGACCATTTATGGGCGAACAGGCGGCCGGTGCGGCCCATGCCGGTCTGCACCTCGTCGAAGATCAGGAGGATGCCCTTATCGTCGCAAAGGGCGCGGAGGTCGCGCAGGAAGCCGGGATCGATCAGGCGGACGCCACCCTCCCCCATCACAGGCTCCACGATGATGCCCGCAGTCTCCTCGGTCACCGCCGCCTTCACGGCCTCGATATCGCCCGCCGGCAGATGATCGAAGCCGGGCATCGGCTCACCGAAGCCCTCCAGATGCTTGGCCTGGCCGCCGGCGGCGATGGTCGCCAGCGTGCGCCCATGGAAGGCGCCTTCGAAGGCGATGAGCCGGGTGCGCTCCGGATGACCGTTGGCGTAGTGGTAGCGCCGGGCCAGCTTGATGGCGGCTTCGTTGGCCTCGGCACCCGAATTGGCGAAAAACACGCGATCGGCGAAGCTCGCCTCGCAGAGGCGTTCGGCGAGACGCTCCTGCCCCGGAATCCGGTGCAGGTTGGAGACATGCCAGACCTTATCGGCCTGGGCCTTCAACGCTTCCACGAGATGAGGATGGCTATGGCCGAGCGCCGTCACCGCCACGCCCGATCCGAAGTCGAGGTAGCGTTCGCCGTTCTCATCGAAGAGCCAAGCCCCTTCGCCGCGCTCGAACGAAAGAGCCGAGCGCGCGTAGGTCGGAAAGAGGGCCGACATCGGCTTTCCCTCACTGGCAAACGGTGCTGGCAAACGCCAAAAACAAAAGCGCCGCCGAACCGGCGGCGGCGCATAGAAGAGCTTTAGGTCTGCCCGCGCTGGCTGTCAATCTGGGCTCGAGGCCCGTTTGCCCAGGGTTCGTACACAGGCTTTCCCGCCGGTTTCAGAGGTTACCCACGAAACTTTCTTAACAGCCGGTTAACGATCGATTGAGTTCTCAAGCCAGCGGTGGCAGAATCTGGCTATTCCGGTGGAAAAAACGGCTCTCATCCGTGGCGGACGGTTGCTGGCGATCCCCGGAGTTAGTAGGGTTGAAACCGCTCGGCCACAAGATGTTGCGGTGTTCCTCGCGATGTCTGAGCGGTCCATCTCAAATGTACATCAGAGTATGGCCTCAGCCGTTTTCGCGGCTGCGGGTGGACTCTGAGTCCGAAAAATCGAGGAGGCAAATCAATGGCATGGAATGATGAAAGGGTGGAGCTTCTCAAGAAGCTCTGGGCCGATGGGCTGAGCGCCAGTCAGATTGCCGCGCGTCTTGGCGGTGTGACCCGCAACGCGGTGATCGGCAAGGTTCATCGGCTGGGTCTTTCGGCGCGGGCCACCACCACGCGGTCCACGGCGCCGCGTATCCGGCGGACTCCGGCACGGCGGCCGCAGCAGCCGAAGCAGAATACTGTCGTCTACGCCACGCGGGGCGCGACGGCGCTGAAGCCGGAATTCGAGGAAGAGCCGGAGACGGTGGCGGCGCCGCAGCCGGTGGAGGAACTTGTGATCCCGCTGCATGAGCGGGCGACCATCCTCAGCCTCAAGGAGCATATGTGCCGGTGGCCGATTGGCGATCCCGGCGAAGAGAACTTTCATTTTTGCGGACGCAAGAGCGGGACCGGGGTCCCCTATTGCGAGCATCACTCGCGCATGGCGTATCAGCCCGTGCAGCGTCGGCGCGACAAGCGGTCCGCGACCGGTTAGAGGGACGGCCGGACCGCTTCGGCAGGCCCGGTCAAAAAAAGCGGGGAATGAGAAGGCGCCACCTTATCGGGGCGCCTTCTTTTTTGGGCTGGATGATCACCCTGAAAGCACGGCGCGCCACGCGCAGCTCGAAGGCGCCAGGCCCGAGATGCGCGGTTCGGTGCTGCAACGCCGGGGCCAGCACGGTCGAGACGCGCCCGCTTACGCGAGCGCCCTCACCATGAGCGTCACGATGCCGTTTTAGGCGGGTGCCGTCTCGAGAGCGTCGGAGAAGGCGTAGCCGGCGCCACGGACGGTGCGGACCGGATCCTGCTCAGTGTCGTTCATCATGGCCTTGCGAAGGCGGCCGATATGGACGTCCACGGTGCGCTCGTCGACATAGACGTTGCGGCCCCACACCCCATCGAGGAGCTGGGCGCGGCTGAACACCCTGCCCGGGCTCTGCATGAGGAACTCCAGAAGCCGGAATTCCGTCGGGCCGAGGTGAATTGGCCGGCCGCTCCGCGTGACCCGGTGGGAAACGCGGTCGAGCTCGATATCTCCGGCGCTCAGCACCGAGGCGATCCGCTCCGGATTGGTCCGGCGCATGATGGCCTGAACCCGCGCCATGAGCTCGGGCACCGAAAACGGCTTCACAACGTAATCGTCGGCACCGGTGGTCAGGCCACGGATGCGGTCGTTCTCCTCGCTGCGCGCGGTGAGCAGGATGATGGGGATATGGCGGGATTCGCGATTGGTCCGGATGCGGCGGCAGAGCTCCAGGCCGGAGATGCCGGGCAGCATCCAGTCGAGGATGATGAGATCCGGCGCGTTCTCCGCGAGTTGCAGCTCGACCTCGTCGCCACGATAGACAACGTCTACGGCGTGGCCGGCCGCTTCCAGATTGTATCGAAGGAGAAGGGCAAGCGGCTCCTCATCCTCGACGACCAAAACCTTCGCTCCAGTTCCATTCGTCATGATCGTTCTGCCCGTTAGCCAGTTGATCTCTGCAACGGCAAGGTGGTGCTGGTGTTGTCGCCCTTGGGACGTTCCTCGGAGACAGGCTTGCCGTGGACCAGGAAGTAGACTGTTTCCGCGATGTTGGTCGCATGATCGCCTACGCGCTCGATATTCTTCGCGCCGAACAGCAGATGGGTGCAGAGCCCGATATTGCGCGGGTCCTCCATCATGTAGGTCAGGAGCTCGCGGAACAGCGAGTTGTACATGGCGTCGATTTCTTCGTCCTTGTACCAGACCTTCAGGGCGGCGTCGGCGTCGCGCTCGATGAAGGCGTCCAGCACCTCCTTCAGCTGCTCCAGCGCCAGCTCGCCCATATGGCGAAGACCCAGCATGAGCTGCTTGGGCTGCTGCTCCTCGACGACGGCAAGCGCCCGCTTGGCGATATTCTTGCCCAGATCTCCGATGCGCTCCAGGTCGGACGAGATACGGAGCGCCGCCATGATCTGGCGAAGGTCGTAGGCGAGCGGCTGGCGCCGGGCGATCATGGTGATCGCCTGCTCTTCGATCTCCTTCTCCAGGGCGTCGATCGCCTCATCCTGCTGGATGGTGTTGCCGGCAAGCTCCGGATCGCGCCCCTGCAGAGCGTCGATGGACTGGCCGAGCACCTGCTCCGCCAGACCACCCATGCGGGCGATCTTGTTGTTCAGCGACGACAGCTCTTCCTCATAGGCGCTGACGATATGCTCGTGATCTTCCATTAGCCGTTCCTTTTGGCTCTAGGCCCGCGTCGACTAGCCGAAGCGGCCAGTGATGTAATCCTGGGTCTTCACGTCCTTGGGGTTCGTGAACATCGCTGTGGTGTCGTCCACCTCGATGATCTTGCCAAGATGGAAGAAGGCGGTCCGTTGGGATACGCGCGCGGCCTGCTGCATGGAGTGGGTCACGATGACGATGCAGAGGGTCTCGCGCAGTTCGTCGATCAGCGTCTCGATCTTGGCCGTGGCAATCGGATCGAGGGCGGAGCACGGCTCGTCCATCAGGAGAACCTCGGGGTTCACCGAGATGGCGCGGGCGATGCAGAGACGTTGCTGCTGGCCGCCGGAGAGGCCCGTGCCCGGCTCGTCCAGGCGATCCTTCACCTCTTCATAGAGGCCGGCGCGGCGAAGGCTGTTCACCACGATATCCTCGAGCTCGGCCTTGTTGCTGGCGGTTCCGTGAATCCGCGGAGCGTAGGCGACGTTCTCGAAGATCGATTTGGGAAACGGGTTCGGCTTCTGAAACACCATGCCGACGCGAGCGCGAAGCTGCACCGGATCGCGTCCGGGGCGTAGATGTCCTCGCCGTCGAGCCGAATGTCGCCCTTGATCTTCACGATGTCGATGACGTCGTTCATCCGGTTGAGGCAACGCAGAAACGTCGACTTACCGCAGCCGGACGGCCCGATCAGCGCAGTGACCGAGCTGTCGTAGATTTCGAGGGAGACGTCATGGAGCGCCTGCTTCTCGCCGTACCAAAGGCTGACGTTGTTGGCCGCCATCTTGAGCGCGTGCTCTTCCATAGAGATCGCGCCGGGATTTTGCTCGGGCACAGCAGGCGCCCGCTCTTTCATTGCAGATTGTACGTCCACACTGTCCTCCATAACGCGGCCCTACCACTTCCGCTCGAATTTGTGCCTCAGATACACAGCCAAGCTGTTCATCACGATCAGGAAGGCCAGCAGCACCATGGTCGCGCCGGCCGTACGTTCGATGAAGCCGCGCTCCGCCGCAGTCGCCCACATATAAATCTGCACGGGCAAGGCCGTCGCTGGATCCATCGGCGTGGACGGGTAATCCGCGACGAAAGCCACCATGCCGATCATCAGCAGCGGCGCCGTTTCCCCCAACGCCTGCACGAGACCGATGATGGTCCCCGTGAGGATGCCTGGCAAGGCAAGGGGCAAAACGTGATGCATGATCACCTGATGCTTCGAGGCGCCGACACCCAGCGCACCTTCCCGGATGGACGGCGGCACCGCCTTCAGGGCGGCACGGGTGGCGATGATGATGGTGGGCAGCGTCATGAGCGAGAGCACGAGACCGCCAACGATGGGCGCCGAGCGCGGCAAGCCCAGAAAGTTGATGAAGATCGCGAGACCGAGCAGACCGAACACAATGGACGGTACGGCCGCGAGATTGTTGATGTTGACCTCGATCAGGTCCGAGATCCGGTTCTTGGCGGCGAACTCTTCCAGATAGGTCGCCGCGGCCACCGCCAATGGCACGGCCAAGAGGATGACGACCATCATCATGAAGAGTGAGCCGATGAGCGCCACGCCCAAGCCGGCGGTTTCCGGATAGCTGGAGGCGCCGTAGACGAAGAGGCCGGTGTTGAAGCGCTTCTCCAGAAGGCCCTTCTCGACCATGTGATCGATCCAACCCAGCTGTTGGTTGTCCAGGGCGCGGCGCTCCTCTGGAGTGTCGCGGCTGATGGAACCCTTCAGGAGAGCATCCACATCATCGGCCGCCAGCAGCCAGACGTCGCGCTTCTCGCCGATGACCGAGGGATCGGCCATGACGATGTCCTTGAGCTGGGTGTCGACGCCACGGGACAAGAGCTTGTTGGCAGAGCGACGCTCCTTGCGGTTGTCCGGGTCTACGCCGATCACCTTGTAGAGCGCCTCGTCGGCGAGCTTGGCGTAGTTCGCCCGCAAGAGCTCGTCCCGGTCGGCGGGATTGCCGGAGGGGTTCACGACCTTTGGGTCGAAATAGACTTCCAGATGCGCGGAGGTCTGCAGAAACGCCGTCCAGCCCTTGCCGATGATCGAAGTGAATAGGATCACCAGGAAGCCGAGCCCGAACAGCAGCGCCGCGATGCCGTACCAGCGGAAGCGGCGCTCGGCTGCGTGACGCTTGGCGAGACGCTTGGAGCTCTCGTTGGCCGCGCTTGCGATCCCGGGGAGCCCGCCTGAGCCTACGGTCTGATCGGTCATTATTCGTACTGCTCCCGGTATTTGCGGACGATGTACAGGGCGTAGATGTTGAGCCCCAATGTGATGACGAAGAGCGTGAGACCGAGGGCAAAGGCCACCAGGGTCTGGGGACTGTTGAACTCGAGGTCGCCGGTCAGCTGGCTGACGATCTTCACGGTGATGGTGGTGACCTGCTCGAACGGGTTGAGGGTCAGGTTGGCGGCGATGCCGGCGGCCAGCACCACGATCATGGTCTCGCCGATGGCGCGGGAGGCCGCCAGCAGGATGGCGCCGACGATGCCCGGCAGGGCGGCCGGCAGGATCACCCGTTTGATGGTCTCCGATTGGGTGGCGCCCAGGCCGTAGGACCCTTCACGCAGGGAATTTGGAACGGCATTGATGATGTCGTCGGAGAGCGACGACACGAAGGGGATGATCATCACCCCCATGACGATGCCGGCGGTGAGGACGCTGGAGGCCGAGATGTCTAGGCCGACCGCCGCGCCGGCGTCGCGCATGAAGGGACCGAAGGTGACGAGGGCGAAGAAGCCGTAAACGATGGTCGGGATACCGGCCAGGATCTCCAGCAAGGGTTTGGCGATCGTCCGCACCTTGGGCCCTGCATATTCGGACATGTAGATGGCGGCGAACAGGCCCACGGGCACCGCGACGAGCAGCGCGACCAGGGAGATATACATGGTGCCCCAGAGAAGCGGCAGGAGGCCGAACTGGCCCTCGCTCCCCCCGCTTCCCGCGGCGGAGAAGCGCGGATCCCAGACCGTGCCGAAGAAGTAGTCCTGGGGCGGCACGAGCTGGAAGAAATGGATGGTCTCGAACAGCACCGACAGGACGATGCCGACGGTGGTCAGGACGGCAACCGTCGAGGCGGCGAAAAGCCCTGCCGTCATTGTCCGCTCGACATAGGTCCGGGCGCGCAAGGCCGGGGCGATGTTGCGGTAGGCCCAGAAGAAGCATCCCGCAGCCAGAAGAAAACACACAGCCGGCAGCACAAGCCGCGCAGTGGCCCGGAGATCGGCGAGATAGATCGCGGCCTGGATGACATAGGGCTCGGGGGCGGAGCCGAGGATGACGCCGTTCTCGGACAGCACCTCGCGTGCGGTGTCGTTTGTGACGAAGCCGTAGCGCGCCTTGCGGAGGATTTCGTCCTCGCGCGGGGTCAGGTGCGGGAGCCCTTCGGCGATCGACTCCACGACGTTCATGGTCAGGGATTGCTGAGCGTCGGACTGCTCATGATAGGCCGCCGGAAGCTGTTGTGCCGTGAAATACTCGAAGACCGGATTGTCGGCCGCGGTCCAAACGGTGAGCAGGAGGAGCGCCGGGATGACTGTCCAGATGGCGAGATAGGCGCCGTGGTAGGACGGCCGCGAATGGGTCGGGATGGTGTTGCCGTTGGAGACCTGAACCGAGCGATACCGCCCGACCAGATAGGCGAGCACTGCGGCCGCCGCGAGAATGGCAAGGATGGTCAGGTTGGACACGAGCGCCCCACTCTTATCGAATTTATCTTGTTGCCCCGCGATGAGGGGGCGGACCGTAAAGCCCTTGGCCTGTCGGCCCGCCCCTTCGATATCGTCTTAAATCCTGGGCCTACATGCCCATGGTCGTGCCGTTCTCGATCTGCGTCTGCAGCTCTTCGAACTCGTCATCCGGCAGCGGAACCAGGCCGTATTCGGCGAGCGGGCCGTCGGGGCCGATCATCTTCTCCGAGGCGAAGTAGGCCACGTAGTCCTTCAGGCCGGGAATGACGTCCATGTGGTCCTTCTTCACGTAGAAGAAGAGCGGACGGGACACCGGATACTCGCCGCTGGCGATGGTATCGACGGAGGGCTCGACACCGCTCATGGTGGCGACCTTCAGCTTGTCGGTGTTGTTCTCGTAGAAGGACAGACCGAACACGCCGATGCCTTCCGGATTGGACTGCAGGCGGGCCAGGGTCTCGGTGTAGTCGCCGTCGATGTCCACGGCCTTGCCGTCCTTGCGGACCTTGATGCAGGCGTCGTCGATGGTGTCTTCGTCGCTGCCGGCCTCTTCCATGATCTTGATGGCGCCGGCCTCTTCGCAACCCTTGGCAAGGACCTTCTCCTCGAAGACCTCACGGGTGCCGTGCTTCTCGCCGGGGATGTAAGCGGCGATCTCCCACTTCGGCAGGTCGGCGTTGACCTCGTCCCAGGTCTTGTAGGGGTTCTTGACCATCTTGCCGTCGACCGGGACCTGCTCGGCGAGGGCGAGATAGAGGTCCTTGGGCTCGAGGGCCATGTCGGGGCCCTTGACGTCGCTGGCGAAGACGATGCCGTCATAGCCGAAGCGGACTTCCATGATGTTCTTCACGCCGGCTGCGTGGCAGGCCTCGACCTCTTTGTCCTTGATCTTGCGCGAAGCGTTCGCGATGTCGATCGTGGATTCGCCGAGCCCCTTGCAGAACTGCTTCAGGCCAGCAGAGGAGCCGCCGGACTCGACGACGGGGGTCGGATACTTGCCGTAGGTCTTGCCGAAATCCTCGGCAACGATCTGGGCATAGGGCAGGACGGTCGAAGAACCGGCGATCTGGATCTGATCACGTGCGAGCGCGGGGCCGGCCGTGATGCAAGCGCCGACGGCGATGGCCGACGCCATGATGGAAAACCTTTTCACTTTGCTCTCCCTTGCGTTGGATGCGAGCTTTTGTTTCTGGGTGCGAGCCTGCAAAGCGGCGACTGCCGCGAGCTCGCCGGCACGCTAGTCGTCAGCGATAATGCTTTTATGACAGCTCGGATTCCTCTTGGTGACAGTCCCAAACTGTTGATTTTCAAAGGGCACCACGGTTGAAGCCTGTGGAGGATCCGCGATTGGCAGCGGCTCCGATCCGGGGTTGCTCCGGACACATTTCAGACTTCGCTCCTCTCCGGCATCGCGGACGCGGACGAAATGCCCGCATCCCCGCCGATGCGCCATGAGGGAAGCCCTATGTCAGTTATATGACAGTTCGATTACAGTGTTCAGGGCCGGATGACACCCTGTGGACGGCCGGGGAAATTCCCCGGAACGCCTATTCGGCCGCCTGGGAGGGGGCCGGCTTTTCCTGAGGCTTTTCGACCGCATCGAACACGACGGTGAAGGTCGAGCCCTCGCCGGGCTTGGAGGAGATGGTGAGCTCGCCGCGATGGCGGTTCACGATGTGCTTGACGATGGCGAGGCCGAGGCCCGTTCCGCCACGTTCGCGGCTATAGGCCACGTCGACCCGGTAGAAGCGCTCGGTCAGGCGCGGCAGATGGTCGGAGGGAATGCCCTTCCCCTCGTCGATCACGGCAATGGAATAGCGTCCGTTGCCGCGGCCCTGGGCCGACCGGTAGTTCCCCTCGACACGCACGACACCCTTGTCGGCGCCGTATTTCAGCGCGTTGGTCACGAGGTTCTGAAGGACCTGGACCAGCTCGTCGAGATCGCCACGGACGAGGGCCGGCGCTGCGAAGCGCTTCAGCTGAAGCTTCACGCCGTGCTCCTGCGCCAGAGGCTCGGTCGCGTCGCGCACATTGTCGATGACGTGATTCAGATCGATGAGGTTGCTCGGCGCGACATGGACGTTCATCTCGGCCCGGCTGAGGGAGAGGAGCTGGTCGATGAGGCGCGTCATGCGGGCAGCTTGCTCGGCCATGACCTTGAGGAAGCGCTCCCGGGCGCCGGCATCGTCCTTGGCGCTCAGCTGTAGGGTCTCGATGAAGCCGCGCAGGGAGGCGAGCGGCGTGCGGAGCTCGTGGCTCGCATTGGCGACGAAGTCGGACCGCATCTGGTTGATACGCTCGGATTCGGTGAGGTCGCGGAGCAGCACCAGGATGTAGCGGGCCCGATGGCCCTGATGGCTCAAGGGCGCCACGGTGACCGCCATGCGGCGGCCGACGGGGAGAACGCGCTCCGTATAGCTGACGGTGATGGAGCGTCCGCGGTCGGGCGCGGCCGTGAGGGCGTCCAAAAACGCCGGATTGCGAATGACGCTCGAGACATGGCCGCCTTCGCGAAGAGAGGTGAAGATGGCCCCGGCGGCGGCGTTGTAGAACAGGACGTGGCCGGCGCTATCGAGCATTACGGCCGGGTCGGGGTAGGCTTCCGTCACCAGGTTGAGGGAGATCTCCGCATTCTCCGACGAACGCTTGCCGGGAAGCGTCTGCGGCTCATCCTCGAGAGACAGGTTGCGCGGTGCGGCACCGGCGCAAACGAGGAACACCAGGAAGCCGGCGAGACCATAGAGCAGCGGCAGGTCGGTCTCGACGACGAGGGTCGCGAGAATGGCCGCAACGGCGACGATCAGCCAGAGGGCTGCCCGTAAGCGTGCTCCAAGTTCGTAAAAGCTCTGCATGCGATGCAATCCTAGCACCTTCAACCAAGCCGCTCAGCAATATAGGGGTTCGGCTCTCCGCCATAGCGCGATTTTAGCGCCCTTCCGGTGCGAATCGCTGCGCTTCCGTCGGGAGCGATAATTGCTTAGGTAATATCACCGTTTCGCGACAAGCCGCCACACCATGGTTAACAGACTCGGTAGGGCATATGGCCATTGGCGGGCTGGGAGGGAAGTATGCGCGGATCTTTTCTGCTTGAGGACGCGGGCGAAGGCGAGGAATTGCCGGGCTTCGATATCGACGCCCCGGAGCTGCCGGAAGAGATCGATAAGAAGGCCTTCCGAAGCGGCGGCTACCCCTACAACAAGCGCATGAAGCGCAAGCGCTACGACGAGGAGTTGCTGGACCTCCAGATCGAGCTTCTGAAACTGCAGCGCTGGGTGGAGCGGGAAGGCAAGCGCCTCGTCATCGTCTTCGAGGGTCGGGATGCGGCGGGCAAGGATGGCTGCATAAAGCGCATTCTGGCCCATCTCAATCCGCGCCACGCCCGACAGGTCGCGCTGTCCAAGCCGACGGATGCGGAGCGCGGGCAATGGTATTTCCAGCGTTACGTGGCCGAGCTCCCCACGGCGGGCGATATGCTGATCTTCAATCGCTCCTGGTACAATCGGGCCGGGGTCGAGCCCGTGATGGGATACTGCACCGAAGAGCAGTATCACCGGTTCATGGAAGCCGTGCCCCAGTTCGAGGCGGGGCTCGTGCATGACGGGATCATCCTCATCAAGCTCTGGCTTTCGGTGGGGCGCGAGATGCAGCTCAAGCGGTTTCACGCCCGCCGCCACGACGTGCTCAAGCGCTGGAAGCTGACCGACAACGACGTGCGGGGGCTTGCGCTGTTCGATGCCTACACGGCCGCGCGGGACCGCATGTTCGCCAGGACCGACACGAGCTTCGCGCCCTGGCTGGTGGTCCGCTCCAACGACAAGCGGCGCGCAAGGCTCAACGCCATTCGCGCCATTCTCCACGGCATCCAGTACGACGGAAAGGATCCGGAAGTCGCCGATGCTCCGGATCCCAAGATCGTGGGGCGCGGGCCGGACTTCTTCGCGACGGCGTGAACTCGCCAGCCGGCGCGGCCCGACGAGAGCGCCCTACCGGCTCAAGCCCTGACGGCTCAGCTCGTCCAGATACTCCGCCCAACGGGCGTCCTTGTTCTCGCCGAGCTCCTTCAGATAGTCCCAGGAGAACAGCCCGGTGTTGTGGCCGTCGCTGAAGACGACGCGCACGGCGTAGTTGCCGACGGGCTCGAGCCGAGCGATCTCGACGTTCTTCTTGCCCGGCACCGTCACGCGCTGATCCGGGCTGTGGCCCTGGACCTCCGCGCTCGGGCTCCGGACGCGCAAAAGCTCGGCGGCAAAATCGTAGCTGCTGCCGTCATCGAACAGGACAAGCAGGTTGCGGCGGTCCTTGGCCACGCGAAGCTCCGTGGGCCAAGGCTCGGAAGTCCGGTCTGTCATGGATAAAACCTGCCTGCCTTCAGCCGAGGTCGATCTCGCCTTCGACCACATGCTCAAGGCCGGTGCCTTCCGCAGTCAGGACCGCTTTGACCTTCAGCTTGCCCTTGCCGCCGAGATTTTCCGCGCGGACCACTTCCTCGATCGCTTGCTGGGAGGTGACGCCCACCTCCTTGAGGAACTTCCGCATCGACATGTTAAACTTCTGGTCGTCCATGGTCTGATCGTCCATCGGGGCCTCCTATTCTGTCATTCGCCGGATAATGATGATAAATGTACCACTCGGTCCATATAACCTGGCCGGTAAGGGCCTCGGCGCCCGTGGTGGCCTGAGATGGCGAAAAGGAAACGCATAGCAGGTTCAGGCCAAGGCAAGAAACGGTCCCTCAAGCGCCGGAGCGATGTTGCGGCGGCCTTGAAGTTCTCTCGCTACCGGC
>NZ_MASI01000003.1:37500-388255 GCF_001708935.1 Methyloligella halotolerans | reverse complement strand
TCACTATGCGTGTTCCGTCATACGCTCTCGGAAATCTTCCGGAACGGGTGAAATTGTTTAGGTTTTCTCGCGGCTTAGCCGGATCTTATCGTGAGTGCCATTAGCTGCTATCCCCCTGCTAAAAGTTGCAGATCAGTCGATCTGCTCGATTCGCCCAAAGCGCGCGGAATGATAGACGAGCGGCCCACTTTCGGAGGTGCCACCCCCGACGACATCTCCGATGAAAATGGTGTGGGTGCCGACATCCAGCCGCGAGCTCACGATGCACTGAAGTTGCGCGGCGACCCCGTCGAACACGGGCGCTCCATCTTCAGGAATTGTGTAGGACATCCCGTCGAACTGATTTTCCATCTTGCCGGCGAACCGGTTGGCGAGGTCCGTCTGAGAGTCTGCCAGGAGGTTCACCGCGAAATGGCGGCGGGCGTCGATATGCGGGTGGGTCCGCGCCGTCCGGTTGACGACGATCAGGACCGTCGGAGGTTCTGCGCACACGCTGCAAAACGCCGTGGCCGTGAAGCCGTGGGGCTTGCCCTCGTCGACTGTGGTGATCACCGTCACACCGCCGGCGAGCTGGCGCATCACTGCACGGAAGATATCGGGATCCACCCGGGGCTGACCATTCTGAGCAAGACTGCCTGCGCCTGCGGCTGGCCGCGTACCCGCGATATTCTGATTTTGTGCTCTCACTTCGTCATCCCTTCTTCTGAGCCAGTTGATTGGCTTCTTCTGACTGGGTTGGAACGGACTCCTCTGGCGCCTCCGCCGTCACCGGCTCCTGCCGCGGTTGCGGCGGCGTCTGGTTGTCCTGATCCGGATTGATCACGTTGAGGCCGTAGCCATCCAAGCCGACCAGGGTCGTCGTGCGATCGGACAGAAGGATCATGTCGCGCACGCCGAGGTCGGTCAGAATCTGAGCGCCAATGCCATAGTCCCGCTGGCGGGGATCCGGCCTCCGGTGAGGACTGACTGTGCTCACTCGAGAGGAGATCGCATTGGGCCGGGGATCGTTGATGAGAACGACCAGCCCTCGGCTCTCACGCGTGATGCGATGCATGGCTTTGTTGAGAACACCACCCGAGCCGCCAAGCGCATCGGTGATGAAGTCGGTGGCATGCATGCGCACCAGCAGCGGCTCGGGATCGCTGAGATCGCCTTTGCAGAGCACGATATGCTCGCCGTTCTCGACCCGGTCCCGGTAGACGAGCAGCCGCCACTCGCCGAAGGAGGGATGGTGCAGACCCGACTCGGCAACCTGCTCCACCAGACGCTCGGTCTTGCGGCGATAGGCGATGAGATCGGCGATGGTGCCGAGCTTCAGATTGTGCAGCTGGGCGAAGGCCACCAGATCCGGCAGCCGGGCCATGGAGCCGTCCTCGTTCATGATCTCGCAGATCACGCCGGACGGGTTCAGCCCGGCCATGCGCGAGACGTCGACCGCCGCTTCCGTATGGCCGGCGCGGATCAGGGTGCCGCCATCGCGGGCGCAAAGCGGGAAGACATGCCCGGGCATGGTGATGTCGGCGGGGCCCGTCTCTGGGTTGATCGCGATCGCCACGGTGTGCGCACGATCGGCTGCCGAGATACCCGTCGTCACCCCGGTGCGGGCTTCGATGGAGACCGTGAACGCCGTCTCGAACTGCCCGCCATTGCGCGAGGCCATGGGCGGCAGCCCGAGCTGCTCCACGCGATGGGGCGTCAGGGCCAGGCAGATCAAGCCGCGCGCGTAGCGCGCCATGAAATTGATGGCATCGGCCGTGGCGAACTGAGCCGGGATGATGAGGTCGCCCTCGTTCTCCCGGTCCTCGTCATCCACCAAAATGAACATCCGGCCCTTCCGAGCCTCTTCGATGATCTCTTCGGTACTACTGATGGCGCTCTTGAGGGCCGGGAAAGAGAGGCAGTTGGACTGCTTTCCGTCACTCATAGCCGGCCTCCTTCAAGATTGGAGTCGGCGTCGGCCTGGGTAACGAGACGCGGGCGGGCGGAGGACCGGCCCGGATGAGGACGGGCCGATCCTTGCTTTTCCCTACCCTTGAGGGGTTCACCCCGCTCAAGCTCGCGGACCAGCGGAATAATCCGCTCGCCAAAATATTCTGTGTCCTCATGGAAGTGGAGGAAGCCGCAGAGGATCATATCCACGCCGATCTTACGCAGCGCGTGGATGCGCTCGGCGATCTGCTCCGGGGTCCCTATGAGGTTCGTCTTGAAACCGTCATTGTACTGGACAAGGTCTCGCAGGTTGGAGTCCGTCCACATGCCGACATTGTCATCGGTGGCCTGACCGGCCTCCTTCACGGAGACGCGGAACTTGTTGACGGCCTCCCCGTCGGCATTGTCGATGATGCGCTCGAGCTCCTTGCGGGCCTCTTCTTCTGTTTCGCGCGCGATGACGAAGGCGTTCACTGCGAAGCGGACCTTGCGGCCTCGCTTGGTGGCCATGTCATCGATGTTGTCGATTTGCTGCTTGTGGTTCTCCGGCGAGTTGCCGTTCATGAAATACCAATCGGAAACAGCGGCGGCCATTTCCTGAGCAGCGGTCGAGTTGCCGCCTTGGAAGATGTCCGGCGTCGCCCGATCCGGCAGCGCGAGCGGTCTCGGACGGAGTGTGAAGTCTTTGATCTGCCAATATTTTCCGTCGTAGCAGAAATCGTCTTCCGTCCACGCGCCGCGCAGGATCTCGACGAATTCCCGCGAGCGGTCATATCGTTCGTCGTGTTCCAGAAACGGAACGCCGAGAGCGTCGAACTCCTCGCGGTTCCAGCCGGTCGCGATATGGATCGACCAGCGGCCGTTGAAGATCTGATCGGCGGTCGCGCCCTGCTTCGCCACCACGATGGGGTGGAAGATGCCGGGGATGATGGCGGAGATGATCTTGATGCGCCGGGTCGCGGAAAGGATCGCGGCGGAGAACATGACGGAGTCGTGCTGATACTCCGCGCCATAGCTGCCCATCAGCCGGACCTGGGTCAGGGCATACTCGAACCCCGCCTCCTCGGCGATCTGGGCCAGCTTGACGTTGTATTCGAGGCCCCAGTCGGTGCGCTGCGGAATTTTGCTCACCACGAGGCCGCCGCTCACATTGGGAACCCAATGGGCGAATTTCATGCCGCCGTGGTCGTGATACTCCTGGTGACTGAGCTGGGTCATAGCGCAGCCTCCATCACCGGCTCCGCAGGTTTGGAGACAGCGAGCAGCCGTGCCGCCTCTCCGGCGGCACGTTCGATCCGCGCACGCAGCAGGTCGTCGCGAATCTCGACATCGTCGAAATCGCTCTCCACGCCGTACACGGCCGTCGCCACCGTCTGGATGTTGAAGAAGCCCATCAGCGGACGGAACTGATGCTCCAGCGCAAGCCCGTGCAGAGGCGAGCCTCCGGTGCCGATGATGATGGCTTTCTTGCCGGCCATGACCTCACGGCCGACGAGATCGAAATAGTGCTTCAGGAGGCCGGTATAGCTCCCCCGATAAATCGGCGAACCGACGATCAGCAGGTCGGCTTCCTCGGCCTGCCGCACGACCTGTTCAGCTCTGTCGGAAATTTGCGGCCGCCACAGCCCGGAAAAGATCTCCTTCCACTCCGCAGCCAGGCTAACCTCCTCGAGACGAGATTCTCCCAACTGGCGGCGGACAGCGTCAGCGGTCTCACGTAGGACGGCGCCAGTGCGGCCACCCTCACGCGGGCTCCCATTTACCGTGACAATGAGACACATTTTCCTCTCCCTTGGTCCGGCCATGATCTTATTATACCGACCGGTCCATCAATCGTGGACTCTCGGAGGCGAGGAAGCAACCGGAAATCTTCAAGGGCTTCTAAATTATCTGTTAAGACGATGAATTTAGCGGCAGGCACCCAGCTAAATTGCTGATTTTAATGGCAAATATGTGAAGGCATCGGCGCCCGCGTATCGGCCAAAAAACCCTCGCGCTGTCACATATACGCAACGGTCGGGCGAGGGTTTTTGATAGCCTCGCCCGAACACGATGTTCTGAAGGTCAGAATGTCTAGCGCCGGCCGTGGGCGATGCGAGTCGCTTCGGGAAGCCGCCGCAGCGCCGCCATGGCAGCCGCACCGATCACCGGCCCCGGCACCAGAAAGAGGAACACCCACTGCCAGCTGCCGAGCCATGCCTCGGCCATGGGCAGGAGCCAGATCGCCAGTACCGTAAGCGCATAGCCCGCCCCGAGCTGCACGGTCAGCGAAGTGCCCACCAGCCGCGGATCGCCCGCCTCGGTGACGATGGTGGAGAACTGCGCGGAGTCCGCCACGACCGTCGCGCCCCAGATGATCCCGATCACCATGAACGCCCAGAGCGGGACGTCGAAGGTGAAGCCGATCGTCGCTGCGCAGGTGCCCGAGATGACCATCAGGATGAAGGTCATTGCCGTCCGTCCGATACGGTCGGCGGCAGCCCCCGCGATGATGCAGGCCGGTGCGCCCGCGGCGATGATCAGGAAGGTGAGCAGCGAGGCCATGTAGCCGCTGTCGATATCGCTGGAGACGAGACGCGCCTTCACGAAGAATAGCAGCCACGTCCACATAGCGTAGAGCTCCCACATATGGCCGAGATAGCCGAGGGTGCCCAGCACGAAGACCCGATTGGCGAGCGCCTGCTTGATCTGAGACGGATTGAAGCTCGTCTTGGCAAAGGGATACGGCCCGTCGCGCAGGAACACGATCATAAGGAAAGCAGCAAGCAGGCTGGCGATGGTGGTGGTGACGATAACGATCCGCCAGTCGAGCCCGCCGAACGCATTGATCGCATGGGGCATCGCAGAACCGAGAGTCAGCGCACCGATGACGCTGCCGAGCGCCACGCCGCGTCCCTTGCGGAACCACGTCGAGATCAGCTTCAGCGCCGGCGGATAGACGCCGGCCAGCAGCACGCCGGTCAGGGTGCGGAGAACGATGCCGCTACTGGCATCGGGTGCGAAGAGAATGCCGAGATTGGCCATGGCGACCGCCGCCGAAGACACCGCCATGAGGATCCTAGGCGGCACGAGATCCGACAGGCTGAAGGCGGCTGAGCCGACCGCGCCTATGGCGAAGCCGAGCTGGACGGAAATCGCCAGCCAGGTGCTCTGTTGCGGCGTGACATTCCAGTAGGCCTGGAGCTGGGGCATGACCGCCGTGGCCGAAAACCAGGTGGTCATCGAGAGGACGACGCAAAGGCAAAGCAGCAGAAGCGTCGACAGGCTCTTTTCTGCGCTCACTTGGCCGGCGGCAGGATCTTTCGACCCATCTCCTACCGAATCTAAAGTAGGCGCATACTTCCTATCGTCCGCGCTGATGACATTGCTTTGCTTTTGCACAGGCTGCCCTGCCTTCTTATTAGTGCCGAATTGCACCTTTACACGGCACAACTCTCGGCGCTCCCCCCACAACTCTGGTAACAATTTGTTCCAGGATTTTTCGCTGGCCAGCATGTACCGACCGGTCTATCCTAGTCCTAATCAACCAATATCTGTCAAGTCAATTGGGAGGATCGAGAATGGCAGGCGACGGCATGGATGCACCATACCGTAACGTGCCTTCGCGCACGGGGTATCCCATCAGGGAAATCGGCAAGGGCGGCATTTTCGGCTATCCGACCTCTTCATCCGCTCTGACGCGCCACGGCTAAGGTCTCCCGCACCTAAAATGCAAAATTCAAAGCTCTGGTTTTCTGAGCGCACCGCCGAGCAGCGGCTGCGTTCGGTACGGCATGCGATGTCCGCGATGCGCGACGGCCTGCCTCTCCTCGTGGGAGGGAAAAGGCCGCTGATTGCGCTCGCCATCGAGTCCCTGTCCCGCCTCAATCTCGAGGAGTTGGAGGAGTTCAAGACCTCTTTCCCCGTGTTGGTTCTGGCGGCCGGCCGGGCACGCGACCTCGGACATCCCACGGTCTTCCCGCCCGAGACGATGCTCGCCTTCCGTCTTCGATCGGAGGATCTGACCCTCGAGCGGTTGCGCGGCCTGGCAGACCCCACCGCGCCTCAACACGTGGAATCTCTCGGCGAGACCGCCGCGGTCCCCATGGACGGAAACGTGGCCGTCGACTTGGCCAAGCAAAGCAGGCTGCTGCCGGCTCTGCTCATCTGGCAAACGACCCCGGCCGAGGCGAAGCGTCTCATCGAGTCGGGTTATCCCTCGGTCGAGGCCGATGATGTGACGGCACAGTTCAACCAGCCGCCGGCCGTGGAACGGATCACCGAGACCACCCTGCCCATCGCGGCATCGCCGTCCGCCAGGATCGTCGCCTATCGTGGTCTCGCCGACGGCTCTGAAAATCTCGCTCTGATCATCGGCTCACCCCACGATCGGGGCGCGCCGCTCGTGCGCATCCATTCCGCCTGTTTCACCGGCGATGTCCTCGGCAGCCTCCGCTGCGACTGCGGTCCCCAGCTTCACCGCGCAGTCGAGCGCATCGAGGAGGAAGGCGGCGGCGTCATTCTCTATCTCGATCAGGAAGGGCGCGGGATCGGCATCACCAACAAGCTGCGGACCTACGTTCTTCAGGATCAGGGCCTCGACACCCTGCAGGCCAACAACTCTCTCGGATGGGAGGACGACGCGAGGAACTTCGGGCTCGCAGCTGCCATTCTAAAGGAACTCGGCCTTCAGCGGATCCGGCTGTTGTCCGACAATCCGGTCAAGATCGACTCCATGGCGAAGTTCGGAATCTTGGTGCAATCCCGGGTTGCACATACTATACCGCCTAACGGAACGAACGATCGGTACTTAGAAACAAAAACAATGAGCTGCGGCCATTTTAGGGAGCAATCAGGGACAAGGAGGACGGGATGAGTGCGTGGTTGGAGACGGCGCGGGGGACAGTGCCCCAAGTCGGCGAGTTTGCGGAGCTTCAGAACGAAGTCACCATGCGGGATATCGAACTTTTCACTGAGATTACCGGCGACAAGAATCCTCTCCACTATGATCGGCAGCTCGCCGAGAAATCCATCTTCGGCGGGCTGATCGTGCAGGGTGGCGTGACCTCGGGGATCCTCAACGCCATCGTTGCCGAGAAGCTTCCGGGACCCGGAACGGTCTTTCTCAATGTCGACTGGAGCTTCACCAAGGCCGTTCTGGTCGGCGATGTGATCACCGGCCGCATCGAGGTGATCGATGCCCGCGACGACAAGCCGATCTGCAATCTGCAGACCACCGTCACCAACCAGCATGGCGAAGTCTGCCTGAGCGGCAAGGCGACAACCTTTACCGTGCCGGTCTAGACCGGCGCCCTTCCCCTCACCCCAAAGCCTTTTGCATGAAGACGAGATCGAGCCAGCGGTTGAACTTTCGGCCGACCTGAGGGAGCCGGCCGACGGCCTCGAAGCCCGCCTGTTGATGGAGGGCGATCGAGGCCGCGTTGTTGGCTTCGATCCCGGCAACCAGCACATGCATGTCCAGGGCTCGAGCTCTGGCAGCGAGCTCCGCGATCAACGCGCGGCCCGCGCCCTGGCGGCGCGCATCCCGGGCCACGTAGATCGAATGCTCCGCCGTGTGCAGAAAGCCCTGGAAGGGGCGAAAGATATCGAAGGAGGCGAAGCCGATCACATTGCCTTCCTCCTCTGCCACGAGCACGGGAAATCCTTTCGCCCGTCGCGCCTCATACCAAGCCGTGCAGCGCTCCGGCGTGCTCTTCTCATGATCCCAGCTCGCCGTCGTGGTCTCGATCGCATCGTTGAGGATCACCAGGATACTCGCGATGTCGCGCTCCGTGGCGTCGCGGATGATCGCCATTGCCGCCTGCTCTCCTTCGCTCCGAACGGCACCTAGCCCTGGACTTCCGGGCCTGTTCGTTCCTAAAGTTGTACCGACAGGTCTATAGCGTTTCCACGCGTGGATGAGCAGGGAAAAGCTGCCCGCCTCCCTACGCAGACGTCACGCATGTAGGCCGGCTAAAAGCCAATGACACGGGCGTCATGACAAAGCACGACACAATCACTGCAGCGCTCCTGGTCATCGGAGAGGAGATCCTCTCCGGTCGAACCCAAGACGAGAACATCTCCTATATCGCCGGCAGCCTGGACCGGATCGGGGTTGTCCTCAGCGAAGTGCGTATCGTGCCCGACGGCATCGCGGAGATCGCGGGCGCGGTGAACAGCCTGCGCCAGCAATTCGACTACGTGCTCACCACCGGCGGCATCGGCCCAACCCATGACGACGTCACCACCGACGCCATCGCGACCGCCTTCGATACGCCAATCATTGAAGAGCACCCTCACGCTCTCCAGGCCATGCGCGAATGCTTTCCCGGCGAGGAGCTCGGGCCGAGCCTGCGCCGCATGGCGCGCGTGCCGGAAGGGGCGGAGTTGGTGCCGAACCCGATCTCCGGAGCCCCGGGCTATATGATCGGCAATGTGGTCGTGATGGCAGGCGTGCCGCAGATCATGCGGACCATGATGAAGAGCGTGGTGCGCCGCCTCGATACGGGCAAGCGGATCGCCTCCCGCTCCATCCGCGTCGACGCCATCGAGGGCGACGTCGCCCTGGCCCTGGCGGGTCTGCAAGCCGAGCACCCGGATGTGAAGATCGGCAGCTATCCCTATTTCGAGCCGAGCGGCTACGGGACCTATGTCGTGCTCCGAAGCACCGATGCCGATCTCATCGAGAACGCGGCCGAAGCGCTGTGTTCCCTCCTCGACAATCACGGCACGCCCTACGCAGAAGCGGACGCAGGCTCCTGACGGAATAGCCTGTCGTCCGAAGCTATTCGCCGCCCCCGTGCTGCGGCGAATTCTGAATCACGCGCGACAGGGATTCGCGCACCGTGATGGTGCGGCCGTCATAGGTGATGTGCCCGTGGCGTCGGAACGCGTTCATGAATTGGTTCACCCTGGACCGTGTGGTGCCCACCATCTCGGCGAGCGTCTCCTGGCTGATCGAGGGCAGCGTCACCTCAGGCGTCCCTGCCGTCGCATGATTCGAGAGCATGAGCAGCAACCTCGCCAGCCGCCGCTCGCTCGAATTCAGGAGATGATCGATCAGAGCGTCTTCGGCCCGCAGCTCGTTGCTGATGAGGTTCCGGATGAGGAACGCCGAGAACGCCGGACAATCCATCATCATCTGCTCTGCGGCCGCCGCGTCGATCCGCAAGATCTCACTTTCCGTCATGGCCGTCGCCGACATGCGGCGGATGGGCCGGCCGATGAGGCAGCTCTCGCCGAAGAAGCTCTGCGGCGGCAGGATGGCCAGCACGCACTCCTTTCCGTACTCGGAAACGGCACTGAGCTTGATTTTGCCCGCAAGTAGATAAAAGAGACTATCGGCAGGCTCTCCTTGCCGAAACAGAACTGTGCGCGGGCGGCAAGTCAGCTGCGCCGCTACCCCGTCCCGGCGGCAAGCAAGTTCGAGTATATCGAAATCCGGCGTCTTCCTGCCTCCGGAGGACGCGGAAGCTTTTGGAGGTACTGGGGCCAACGCACAACTCTCCATTGCAACCTGCGATTACAATATACCCCCATCAGATGACGCTCAGCGCACACAGTTTATCACTTTTTGTTCAAATGGTTACGGCCTGTAAGTGATTGATTTCTCTGAACTTGTTCCACCTTCCCGAGGTCACATTGCGGGTTGCCGTCCCTCACCTGATCAAAATTGAACAGCGAAGTAGACGCTTCTGTCGATATTTAACGCTGTCTTAACAGAAGTGCCGTGATCGAACAGCTGTGGGGATGTTCGCGTCTCGCGGCGCTTCTCTGTTCTCGTGTAATCGCGTGTAGCGAGTAAGCGTATGTTTCCGCGTAAGAAGCCTGTCTTCTTCGACCCCCACGGCCATCGGGCCCGATTGCTGAATGTCGTTCTTGCTCTGGCCGGAGTGTTTGCGACCGCGGCAGTTACCGTCATCACCATCGGGGTCCTGATTGCGCCGGACATGAGCCCGCCCCCCGGACGGACGGCGCCGCTATCGGAGGCGGGCGAGTCCAGTCGCGCCACCGGCACCCCCAACGAGCCCCCGATCGCCTCCGGCCAAATCCACAACCCCGCGCCGGCCAGCGCCGGAGCATTCCGCCTGGCGTTCTTTTCCTACGACGACGAAGCCAGTCTTCAGTCTCTCAAGCTGCACACCGGCGACGTCGACGGGCTGATCTTGAATTGGATCCACCTCGACGATGCGACCTCGGAGGCGCTGAACTTTCCATCCGGCGATCCGGAAATGCTCAATAGCCTCGCACGTGTCCGGTCGCTTGTTCCGAAAGCCAAGCTCTACCCGTCTTTGACTCTTTTCCCGGAGCGCATGTCCCTGCTGCTGGACCCCGCGACGCGCGAGGGTCTCGCAGCCAGCGTAGCGGCGAACGTCGAAGCCAACGACTTCGCAGGCGTGGTGGTCGGCATCCGAAGCGTACCGCCGAGCGCGCAGCCCGTCCTCATCCGAACCATCGCCTCGCTCCGCCGAACGCTGTCCAGCGACGGCCGCAGCCTCATCCTTTCCGTGCCAGAAGAGGTGAGCACCGAAAGCCTCGCCCAACTCGTCCCCTTCGCCGACTTCGTCCTCATCCGAACGGAAAACGAGTCCGTGATGCGCGATACGACGGGACCGGCGGTTAGCCAGGGTTGGTTCGAGGGCCAGCTCCTGAAGCGTTTGCGGGTCGTCCCGCAGGAGAAGCTGATCGTCACCATCGGCTCCTACGGTCTGGACTTCGACGCTTCGGCAAGGACACGGAGATCTCCGTCCAGCGCGCATGGGATCTCCTCAGCGAATCCGGCACCCAGCTGAAGTTCGATGGGCGCTCGCTGACGCCGACCTTCGTCTACCGCAGCACTCCGCGAAGCTGGGCGCAGGTCTGGTTCCTCGATGCCGCGTCGTCGTTCAATCAAATGCGGGCGGCGCTTTCCGTCGCTCCCGCAGGGATCGCCGTCTGGCGCTTGGGTCTGGAGGATCAGGGAATCTGGTCCTTCGCCGCCAAGGGCGGCTTTCCCGACGAGAGCGTGCTGCGGAAGATGGAGACCATCGAGCCAGGGTTCGGAAGCCTCGACGCCGTGAAAGGCGGTCTCGCCTCGGTGCGGCCCGGCAGCCTGGGCGAACGCCGCTTCTTCTTTAACCGTCCGCTCGGTCTCGTCGACGGCCAGGAGATGCGCGCGGTGCCGAAGCTTGCCGACATCACGACCTGGCATGCCAAGGATCCAAAGCAGCTCGCCATCACCTTCGACGATGGTCCCGATCCGATCTACACGCCGAAGATCCTGGACATCCTCGCCGAGAAGAACGTGAAGGCGACCTTCTATCTGGTCGGCGACAACGCGATTTCGAATCTCGACGTGGTCAAGCGCATCTACCAGGAAGGCCACGATCTCGGCAATCACACCTTCAACCACGCAGAGCTCTACGAAAGTTCCGCGACTCGCATCGCAGCCGAGCTCAACGGCACCCAGCGCCTTCTTCAATCCCGTCTCGGCGTCACCAGCGTCCTCTTCCGCGCACCATATGAGCGCGCGGAGTACGGCTTCCTGGAAGGCTCGCCGACCTTGATCGAGACGGTCTACAAGCTGGGATACCTCTGGGGCGGCTTCGAGATCGACACCCACGACTATCTGCGCCACCCCTCCGAAGTGAACTGGATCGTCGATGACGTCATCTCGAGCCTGCGCACCGGTGACGGCAGCGTCATCCTCATGCACGACGCGGGCGGAAACCGCGAGGCTACCCTCCGCTCCCTGCCGCTGCTGATCGACCGCCTGAGAGCGGAAGGCTACAGCCTCGTCACCACCCATGAGCTGTTCGGCCTGCCGCGGGACGCGGTGATGCCGAGGGTCAAGGATCCCGACATCGTGCGGGAGACGGAAGCCAGCTTCAGACTTCTGTCGATCCGCACCTTCGCGACCCTTTCGGAGATCATTCCCCTGGTGGCCATCGCGACATCGCTTCTCGGTCTCGCCCGGCTTGGCCTTGTCATGCTGTTCGCTGGCGTGCAGCAGCGGCGCCGCGAGTCGCGGAGCGTGACCCGCGCACCCTATCGCGGGCGGTTCGCCGTCATCGTCCCTGTCCACAACGAGGAAGCCGTCGCCTGTAAGACCGTGCGCGCGCTCCTTGACGCCACCGGCGTTCCCCCCTTCGAGATTCTCGTGGTCGACGACGGATCCACAGACGACACGGCAGGTGTCTTAGCCGCGGCGTTCGGCAACGACGACAGGGTTCGCGTTATCCGGAAGCCGAACGGCGGCAAGGCAAGCGCGCTCAATCTCGGTTACCGCAGCACCAGGGCCGACGTCGTCGTCGCCATCGACGGTGACACGGTGCTGGCGCCGGATGCCCTCGCTCATCTCTTACAGCCCTTCACCGATGCGAAGGTCGGCGCCGTCGCCGGCAAGGTGGTGGTCGGAAACCGGGTCAACCTCATCACCCGCCTCCAGTCCCTCGAATACACGGTCAGCCAGCGGCTCGACCGCAACGCCTTCGAGATGCTCAACGCGATCGGCGTTGTGCCCGGGGCCATCGGCGCCTGGCGGCGCAAGGCGGTGCGGAAGGTCGGAGGCTACTCCACCGACACGCTCGCCGAGGATGCGGATCTCACCGTCTCGATCGCCTTGGACGGCTGGCGCATTGTGTCCGCGCCCGACGCCCTCGCCTTCACCGAAGCTCCGGAAACGCTGAGAGGCTTCATGCGCCAGCGCTTTCGCTGGATGTTCGGCATGCTCCAGGTGGCCTTCAAGCATTCCGGCGCCATTTGGCGGAGGCCGACCGGCGTCTCTCTTCTGACCATTCCGAACATTTACGTCTTCCAGTTCGGCTTCACGCTCCTCGCCCCGATCATGGACGTCATCGTCCTCACCCAGCTTCTTCTCGCCCTCGCATCTCTGCTCGGGTTCGGAGAGCTGCAGAGCGACACCCTGACGCTGGTCTTTTGGTACTGGCTCGTCTTCCAGGGGGCCGACCTGGCCGCCACGCTCTACGGGCTCAAGCTCGATGGCGAACGCAAGAATTGGAGGCTCCTGCCCTTGGTCTTCCTCCAGCGGATCACCTACAGGCAGCTTCTCTACTGGACCGCCGGACGCGCGCTGCTCACCGCTTTGCGGGGAGCGCTCGTCGGCTGGGGGTCCCTTGTCCGCACCGGCAGCGTTGTCATGCCGGTGGCACCGCCGACAGCGGTCGAAAATGCTTCTCACCGAGGGATCTCGTTATGACCATTACCCACGCTTACCGGTTTGAGATGTTCGCGCTGACCTTGGCTGCAGGTTTTGCGATCGCCGGCCCCCCCGCTTCCGTCTTTGCAGCCGAGAATCCCGAGGCAATCGACTCTCAGCCCATAGCCGACGGGACCTTATCCGCGAAAGCCGGGGAGATAGATGACAGCGAGCGCTCTCCGCTTCCGACCAACCCGCTTCTCCTCACCATCGGCGACCAGCTTAAGATCACGGTGTTCGAAGCCTACGGCTCCGGAAACGGCATAGAGCATCCCAACGGCAGTGCCCTGCCGACCCTGATCGAGCGGCCGGAGCTATCGGGAGAATACGTCGTGCAACAGGACGGTCTGATCGTCCTGCCCCTGATCGGCGCCATCAATACCGACGGCATCGCACTGGTCGATCTTCCGAAAGCGATCGAGCGCGGCTTCGCCGCCAAGCGGGACGGATCGATCAAGGCCAGCGTGCAGCTCGTAGACCGGCAGCCGGTGTACGTGACCGGCGATATAGCGGCCCCGGCGACCGTCAAGCACGTGCCGGGGATGACCGTGCTGCAAGCCGCCATCCTGGCTGGCGCCGGTCACGGCGCGGAACAGCTCGACCTCCAGTCCCGCCGTATCGAGCTCGCCCGCGAGGAAGAGCGGCTGCGCCAGTCGACGGACCGCCTGGGCTCCCTGCTCGCCTGGGACACGGTCCTCAAGGCCGAGCGCGACGGCTCTGTGCCGAAGGCCCCGAGCGCGCTTCAAGCGATCACGACCCCGGAGCAAGCCGACAAACTCGTGGACGAGGTGTCTCGCCTGCGTCAGCTCGAGCGCGAGCAGAAGGAAAGCGAGCGCGCCGGGCTGGACCGGTCCATAACCGCCATGCAGGAAGAGCTGACCCTGCTTCACGGCCGGCTGGCGGAAACCCAGAGCTGGGTCGGCGAGCTGGAAGCCCGCGTGAAGAAGATGCAGGCGGTTCGGCAGCTCGGCCGGATGGACAACATCACCTACTTTGCGGCCCGAAACGATCTGGTCGTCGCAAAGGACCGCTGGGAGGAAACCAAGACCTCCATCGTGCGGCTGGAACGCGATCTCACCGCCACGCGCCAATCCATCACGCAGCTGCAGCTTGATACCGTCCTCAAGCGGGAGAAGGCGATCCGGGAAGGCCAGGAAGCGATCGAACAGGAGACGATCACCGGAGCAACGATCGGCCGCCTCCTCCAGCAGGCCATGGCCGCCCCCTTGCCGTCGAGCGGCTCGAAGCGCCAGAGCTACCGCCTGATGCGCCGTTCGCCCAGCGGTCTGAAGGAATTCGACGCCGATCCCATGGTCGAGCTTCGGCCGGGCGATGTGCTGGAAATTCTCACGGCTCCAGCGACCATCGGCAACACGGCGGTCAACTGACGTGCTGCGGATGTTCGCGCAACACCCGTCGGCTTGAATGATGCTCCGCCACAGCCTCAGCCTTGGCGCGACCTGCCTGCTCACAGCGATATTGCTGGCGGCAGTCACGAGTTTCGGGATGGACGGCGCGGTGCCGCCCTCAGGACGAAAACCGCTCGTCATCGGATATGTGGCGAGCTGGAAGGCCTATGAGCCAGGCTTCCGCATGGCCGATTTGCGGACCAAGGGCCTGACCCACATAATCTACGCCTTCGGCAAGGTCGGCCCCGACGGGACAGTGAGCCTCGGCGATCCCTGCATCGATGTCGGCGCCTGCGGCGACGGCGAGCGCCCGTTCGGCCTCGCCGGCAACTTCGCCGCCCTCGCCAGCTTGAAGAAGCGCAATCCCGATCTCAAGGTCCTGGTCTCCCTCGGGGGCTGGCAGGGCTCCGGCTCATTCTCCGATGCCGCCGCGTCAAAGGCGGGCCGCTACAGGATGGCGCGGACCGCCATCCAGACCTACATCGATCCCTACCCCGGGCTGTTCGACGGATTCGATATCGACTGGGAATTTCCGGTCGAAGGCGGGCTTGAGGACAACAGCCACCGCCCGGCGGATAAGGCGAACTTCACCGCACTCATGACGGCCTTCCGCGACACCCTTGACGAGGCGGGCGCCGCCAAGGGCCGGCGCTATCTCCTCTCAGCGGCGGTTTCCGCCGACCTGCCCAATCTTGCCAACCTCCAGCCGAAGCGCCTGAGCCGCGTGGTCGACTGGCTATCGGTGATGACCTACGACTACCATGCCGACTCCGACGAGACCGCCTTCAACGCGCCGCTCTTCCCGGCGGAAGGCGACCCTGACCGGGAGATGAACGCCGACGCATCGATCCGCGCCTATCTGCGCTATGTCGATCCCGCCAAGCTCGTCCTGGGCCTGCCTTTCTACGGCCGCCTCTATAGCGGCGTGGACGAGGACCGGAATGGCCTGTTCCAGCCGGGAACGCCGGGCGACCCGGACGGCGGTCTCCCCGCCGAGATGGATTACCGCCAGCTGCGCCAGTCCTCGATCTCCCGAAACGGCTTCCTGCGCTTCTGGAGCGCCAGAGCCAGGTGCCTTGGCTCTTCAATCGCCAAACCGGATTGTGGATCACCTACGACGATCCGGACTCGCTGTTCCGGAAGGCGCGTTACGCGCGAGATGCAGGACTCGCTGGCGTCATGATCTGGGAAATGAGCGGCGACGACGGCAGCCTTCTCCCCGCTGTCCTTCACGGCCTCTCGCCCGAGCACGGCCACACCATAAGCAGCAAGGCCAGCGCCAGCAGCTTCCGGGATCATTGGGGGAAATGGTAGCGGAGGAGGGACTTGAACCCCCGACACGCGGATTATGATTCCGCTGCTCTAACCAGCTGAGCTACTCCGCCATCTTTTAGGCTTTCACGCCCGGACGTTGGGCTTTTAGGCCGAAGTGCCGCGCCTGGCAATCCATCAGTCTCGCCTTGGCGGCCCGACGCACAGCGTCCTTGGCCGGGAGCCTATGTAGCAACTCGCGGCACGCTTGAGAAGGCTCGAAAGCGCCCCGCCGCCAAGCTCATCGAGATTGCTTTCTCTCGCCCGTCTGGAACGAACACCATCAACTCAAAGTTTTAAGACCTGTACGAACGGCGCAACAAAGCGCCCCGTTTGGGAGAAGACAGAACCTTCAAGGAGAGGACCATGAACCGTTTTTTGACGACGACCGCCGTTGCGCTCTTTATGAGCCTGACGCCGGCCATGGCCGCAGACGACGCCGCGATGTCCGGCGATTCGTCGACGGCAGTAGAGAAGGCGAAGACGCCTGAATCCGGCGAGGCAGACACATCGGGCGGCGCCAAAGGACAGAGCTCCGCACCGCCCGGATCAGATGCCGCCGAGGACATGGGCGGATCCGACGCTTCCGACGAAGCGATGAGCCCGGATTCCGGCAAGGCCGATACGTCCGGGGCTGCCATGGAGCGCACCTCGACACCGCCCAGCTCCGAAGCCGCGACGGGCGAGCCGACCGATACGGATGCCACCGATGTCGAAGGTGCGGCCAAACCCGCGGGTGACATGTCGGACGACATGGCGGCCGACGATGGCATGAGCGCACCCAAGGACGCGACCAAGCCCGACGGTAGCGGTGACGCCGACAAATCTTCGGGCGCCGATATCCAAAGTTCGGCGCTCCCGGCTCCGAAGCCGGCGAAGAGATGTCCGACGACAAAGCATCGGAAGAGGCCATGAAGCCCGGATCCGGCGGAGCCGACACCTCGACAGGCGCCAAGGAGCAGAGTTCCGCACCGCCTGCCTCCGACGCAGCCGAGTAAATCGGCCCAGTCGGTAGTAGCCAAGGAAGGGAGCCCTATCGCGGGCTCCCTTTTCTTATGGGAAATCGCTCGAAAGAGCAGAGGGCGTGCTAGTCCGCGCCCTGGCTTGACAGCCGTCGGCGGAGCGAACGCCAATAGCGGATGTCCGTCATCTTGCGGCCCTGCATGGCCAGCCGG
The DNA here is from genome assembly GCF_001708935.1 of Methyloligella halotolerans. Classification (GTDB taxonomy): domain Bacteria; phylum Pseudomonadota; class Alphaproteobacteria; order Rhizobiales; family Methyloligellaceae; genus Methyloligella; species Methyloligella halotolerans. The sequence goes on along the minus strand of NZ_MASI01000003.1, from coordinate 371,255 downwards.
GCCACAGCCGCTTGAGCCGAGCGCCGACCGGAGCGCCGCTTCATCGGCATCGCCCGCGTCGTGCGGCCCAGCCCGTAGCCGGGCTCCTTGGTGAACCGGAGCATCGTAAACAGCCCGCAAGGACGCAACGAATGGCTCTCCGTCATACGGAGATCGTCGCGCACCAGGACCGTCTCGACTGGAAACACGGGATGCCAGCCCAGTTGGTCGGCGAGCGGCGCCATGCGGCGTTCGAACCAGCCGCGGAAGCCGTCCTCCTGGCTGAAATGGTTGACCAGGATGACTTCGCCGCCCGGCGCGCAGACACGCTCGAGCTCTGCCATCACCTTTTCCGGATCCGGCACGACCGTCATCACATACATGGCGACAACCGTGTCGAAGCTGTCATCGGGAAACTCGAGATTGGTGGCATCCATCTCGTGCAGCTCCTCGACGAAATCGAGGCCGAGACGCTCCACCTTATCGCGCGCCTTGGACAGCATCTCCGGCGACAGATCGATACCCGTCACCTTCAGGTGATTGCGATAGGCCGGCAGTGAGAGCCCGGTCCCGACGCCGACTTCGAGCACCCGACCCTCACGGCGGTTGATCATCTCGACCGCATGTTTGCGGCCGGCCGCGGCAACCTTGCCGAAGGTCGTGTCGTAGACGGGCGCCCAGCGCCGATAAGCGTGGAGCACCGAGTCCGTGTCCATCAGGATCTGTTTTGCACGCAAGTTACGCCCCTCTCACTCTCAACCGCATCCCAAGCCAATAATTAACGCCGTTCGGCAAAGAGCGGTTCGCCACGTTCCGGCACCGCATTCTTCGCCGCACCGCCGAATTCATCTTCGCCGAACACCGCCGACGTAATCCATCCGCCGCCGAGCACGCGATCTTCATCGCCATCGGCAGCATAAAACACACAAGCCTGACCGGGCGAAACGCCCTCCTCGCCGTCCGCCAGCTCGACCACTGCCCCGCCGTCCTGCCATTTCAGGACGCCGGCTGAACCACGCCGCTGGATCGGACCCGGGCAAGAATGTCCCGGCCCTCGATCAGCGTCTCAAGCGGTTCTCCGCCGAGCCAGTTGACGTCGCGCAAGGTGATCCGGCGCGCCAGCAACCATTCCCGCGGCCCGACCACGACCTCCCGGCTGTCGGAGTCCAACCGTACCACGTATAGCGGTTCCGAGGCGGCGATGCCGAGTCCGCGGCGCTGACCGATTGTATAATTGATGATGCCGCGATGCCGCCCCAAGACGCTGCCGTCCACATGAACGATGTCGCCGGGCTCCGCCGCGCCGGGCCGCAGGCGCTCGATCACATCCGTATAGCGCCCAGTCGGCACGAAGCAGATATCCTGGCTGTCGGTTTTGTCCGCGACCGGCAATCCGTATTCGCGGGCAAGACGCCGCGTCTCGTCCTTGGGCAAGTCGCCCAGGGGAAAGCGCAGGAAGGAGAGCTGCTCCGGCGTGGTGTTGAATAGGAAATAGCTCTGGTCGCGTTCCTGATCGTGGGCGCGGTAGAGAGCGAAGCCGCCCTCGGTGGGACGGCTGCGAACGTAATGTCCCGTCGCGAGGCACGCCGCGCCGAGATCCTTCGCCGTCTCCAGCAGATCCCGGAACTTGATCTTCTGATTGCACGCCACGCAGGGCACGGGCGTCTCGCCGGAGAGATAGCTGTCGGCAAAGGCGCCGATCACTGCCTCGGAGAACCGGCGCTCGTAATCGAGGACGTAGTGGGGGATGCCGATGGTCTCGGCCACCCGGCGTGCATCGTGGATGTCCCGTCCCGCACAGCAGGTACCGCGGCGGCCCACAGCCTCGCCGTGATCGTAGAGCTGCAAGGTGATGCCGACGACATCGTAGCCCTGGCTCTTCAACAGAGCCGCGACCACAGAGGAATCGACGCCGCCCGACATGGCGACCACCACGCGGTTCTCGGCCGGCGAACCCTCAAGATGCAGACTGTTGGACATAAGACCGTCTCGTAAACTTCAATTCGACCGGGGATCGGAGACTTCAACACGCATCCCGCGCCAGCCTTGGCCGTTCTCGCAGCGACTGTGAATTGCGCCGGCGGCCTCCCCGCCTCGGCTCCCGAACCTCGCGGACCGGGACGTCATAATTGTCACGTGCGGCGGAAGATAGGCGGTGGCGGAATGTCACGCAAGCGCAAGCAAGACACAGATCAGCGCATCTTCCGGCCCGCCAGATCTTCGAAGGTCTCGCAATGGAACACTTCCCCCCTGTCGCGGTAGACTTTCGTGCCAGCCTGGCACAGCCGGTCGGAGAGAAGAAATTTTTCTCGTAAAACCAGCAATTTTTGCGGTTCCGCTTGGCTCTTCCTTTACCGGGTCGCTTAGGTAATTTTTAAAAGCCGGTTGCTAGTCTCCACGACAATATAAAGCTCATCGATTGGTGTAGTGAGTACGATGACTGAGCATTACAGGCCGCGTGTCCGTTACGTGATCGGACCGGATGGAAGCCCGCTGACCGTGGCCGACCTTCCGCCAAAAGATACGAAACGCTGGGTAATCCGCCGGAAGGCCGAAGTGGTCGCTGCCGTCCGCGGCGGCCTTCTCAGCCTGGAAGAGGCCTGCGAGCGCTATACGCTCACGGTCGACGAATTCCTGAGCTGGCAGCGTTCCATTGACAAGCATGGCCTTCCCGGCCTGCGCGCCACCCGCGTTCAAGAGTATCGCGGCTAGCAACCCTCCCGTTGCGGGGCGGCCCTCGCCTCAGGCTCTCGCCAAGAGTTGCGCTCTCTCTAGAATTTACGTGTTCTGCGGTGCGTCGGCTTGGGCCGACATGCGCGCCGGCGCGTTAGGGTCGGTGGCGCCCCCGGCGCTCCGAAGCCGGCGCTTTATGCGGCGACATTCGTCGGCCGTCTGCGCCGCGCTTGCGCCTGGCTAGTCGCGGAAATTCTCGTATTGCAGGGGCTGATCGATCGGCAGCTCCTTGAGGAACGCGATCACCTCTTGAAGGTCGTCGCGCTTCTTGCCGGTAACACGCAGCTCGTCGCCCTGGATCGAGGCCTGGACCTTGAGCTTCTGCCCCTTGATCTCCTTGACCAGTTTCTTGGCGAGCTCCTTGTCGATCCCCTGGCGGATGACCGCCGTCTGGCGGACCGACTGGCCGGCGGCCTTTTCAGCAGTCTTATAGTCGATGCAGCCCGCATCGATCTGCCGGCGGGCAAGATGCCCCTGCAGCAGCTCATGCATCTGCTTCAGCTTGAGATCGTCGTCGGCGTGAATAACGATCTCGTCGCCCTTACGCTCGATGGTGGCCGAAGCGCCTTTGAAATCGTAGCGCTGCTCCATCTCGCGGCTCATATTGGCGAGGGCATTGTCGACCTCGGCGAGATCGGTCTTGGAAACGATGTCGAACGACGGCATGCCGCCCTCTATGTCGGTTGTTGAAACACTGCGGCTGCTCGGGCGCCTGACGCGCGAAGGCCGCCCGTCAGTGCGACAGGCGGCCTATGATTTCACGGCTCATCGCCGTCTTCAATGCGCGAAAGCCCGCTAGCTTGCGACCCGATGCTGTCCGGGATGTTCCAGACTGGAACGATCGCTCTCGGAATCGCTGCGGCCCCGGTCGCGCTCTTCGAGCATTGCGACCCGCTTCAGCTCTTCTTCCGCCTCTGCATACCGCTCCTGGGCCTGCTTCAGCTTCTCTTCCAGATCCCGTGCCGAATTGATCAAATTATCGCGCCGTTCCACGGCCGCCTTGGCGAAGGTGGGATAGGCGTAATGATTGACATCCGTTACACCGGCACGCTCTTGCTCGATCGCAATCTGCCGGTCGAGATCGGCGGCCATCTGCCGAAAATCGCCGATCATGGCCTCGATGTCCTCTACCGTCTGGCGCTTCTCGTCGACTTCGAAACGCTTCAGGCGGATCAGTGCGTCCCGTGACTTCATGACTCAGTACCTCAACAACTCTGAACGCTCTCGCGGACACGTTTCAAATCCCGTGCCACCATTTTGAAACACTCTAAAGAAGCGAACATCCTCATGGGTCGGCAGGCGCCGCTGGCGCCGACGAAAAACGCTTTCGTTTCAAAAGGTCCCCCGCTTTCCTGCCCCGAGCATCAATTCCCTCGCAGCATCGAAAAAACCGAATGAAGCCCGATAGTTACCGCATGCCTCACCCAGGACGTCCCCCGATATCGACCAGTATGCATGAGAGCACTTAAACACCGGTAAACCATACCCTCGGCATTTAAAGTTCCGGCCTAACACTTAAGGCAGCCCCGCCCTCGGGGAATTAACTCCCCCTAACGGGTTAGTTTTTGTTAACTATTGGGGGCTAATTTCTTGATTCGAGTTAACCAATCGCGTTTCACAGGGGTTTGCGACCCGGAGAAGCAAACCTGAAATTTCGGCGACCGGGGGATCAATATGCGGGTGCTTCTAATCGAGGACGACAGCGCCACTGCCCAGAGCATCGAGCTCATGCTGCAGTCGGATGGCTTCAACGTCTATACGACTGATTACGGCGAGGAAGGTGTCGATCTCGGAAAACTTTACGACTACGACATTATACTTCTGGATCTGAACCTGCCCGACATGAGCGGGTACGAAGTTCTCAAGACCCTTCGGGTCGCCAAAGTCCAGACGCCGATCCTCATCTTGTCGGGACTTGCCGGCATCGAGGATAAGGTTCGCGGTCTCGGCTTCGGCGCCGACGACTATATGACAAAGCCCTTCCACAAAGACGAGCTGGTCGCCCGCATCCATGCCGTGGTGCGCCGCTCCAAGGGCCACGCCCAATCGGTCATCCAGACTGGCGGCTTGCGGGTCAATCTCGACACCAAGACCGTCGATGTGAATGGCCAGCGGGTGCATCTGACCGGCAAGGAATATCAGATGCTGGAGCTTCTCTCGCTCCGTAAGGGCACTACCCTCACCAAGGAGATGTTCCTCAATCATCTCTATGGCGGCATGGACGAGCCCGAGCTCAAGATCATCGACGTCTTCATCTGCAAGCTGCGCAAGAAGCTGGCGGCCGCGACCGGCGGCAAGCACTACATCGAAACGGTGTGGGGCCGCGGCTACGTGCTTCGGAATGCCGAAGAGGAATCCGAAGTCGCCGCCTGACGTAACGACGTCTCACAGACTTACTCAGCACCGAAAGCGCCTCCGGACCGAAAATCCGGGGGCGTTTTCGATTCTGATTCCAATGCCTTAGACCTACCGGCTCAGCGCCCTGCTGCCGCCATTGCGGGACTGTCGCGACCGTCGCCATGGGAGGACGAGCCTTGGGAGCCCGTTCCAGCCCCTGTTGCCGGGAGCATGGTCCGGTCGCGATTTTCCGCAGAAATCGGCTGAAAAACACCCGGACAAGGGGCGGCGAGAGGAGCGAACCGATCGCTCAATCCGAGCACCGACTCGGTCGCTCCCAACAGCAGATAGCCGTCTGGCTGGATCTGCTGCGACAGCCTCGAAAGAACCTGGCGCTTTGTGGGTTCGTCGAAATATATCAGCACGTTGCGGCAGAATATGACGTCAAACACGCCGTGCCGCATGCTGTTATGCATCAGGTTCTGATGCCGGAACCGCACCCGTTCGCGGATCTCCGGCACAATCTCCCAGCCATCCGCGACCCGCTTGAAATACTTCAACAGCAAAGTGACTGGCAGCCCGCGCTGAACCTGGAACTGGCTGTAGACCCCCTTCTGAGCGAAGAGCAGCGCTTCTTCCGAGAAATCGGTCGCTAGGATCTCGATCTCCCATCCCTGCAGCAGGTCGCCTTTCTCGGCCAAAGCCATGGCGATGGCATAAGGCTCCTGTCCGGTCGAGCAGCCCGCACACCAGATCCGGAGTCGCCGGCTGGTCTGCCGTGCCTCGAGCAGCGACGGCAGCACCCGCTCCTCGAAGCACTCGAACACCGATTTGTCCCGGAAAAAATACGTCTCCTGAACGGCGACGCACTCGGCGAGCCGCCATTTGAGGCTCTCACCGTCGCTACGGGCGATCGCGCCGCACAGCGCGGAAACCGAATCCAGCTGATATTCCTTCAACACCCGCTTGAGCCGCGAATGCAGAAGCTCTTCCTGATCCTCCTTCAGGGTCATGCCGGTGCAGCTCTTCACCGCGTGGGCGAGAAACTTGAACTCTTGCGGAGTCATGGGTGTCAGCATCACGGCCGCTCCATCTCGAAAAGTCCGGCGGCGATCTCTGCCAAATGTTCCGGATTGCCGATCGCGGCGGCATAGCCGGCATTGGCCGCAGCCCCGGGCATCCCCCAAACCACGCTGGAAGCTTGATCCTGCACGATCACGCTGCCGCCCGTTCTTGCGATCGCACCGGCGCCTTCGGCCCCGTCGGCGCCCATCCCGGTCAGGATCACCCCCAGCACGGCCGGTCCATAGACCTGCACCAGGCTTTCGAACAGCAGATCGACCGATGGCCGGTAATAGCGCACCGGCGGCGCGTCGCTGATCGCGATGACGGGATTGGGCGATGAGACCAGGGTCATGTGGCGGTCGCCCGGCGCAAGATAGATCTGCCCTGCACGGATTTCCTCGCCATCCTCCCCTTCCTTAGAGGGCAATCCCGTGGCGGCCGAAAGCCGAATGGCCAGCGCCCGGGTGAATTCCGCCGGCATATGCTGCGCGATCAGAACCGGCGCCCGGCGGATAGCGGATACGAGCGAGGGAAGGAAGCGGAGCAGAGCCTCGGGCCCACCGGTCGAGCTGCCGACCCCGATCACCCGCGGCACGACCATGGAAAAGGGATGCCGCACCACATTGGTCGGCGGATTGGCGGCTAGTCCGGGCATCACCGCCATCCGCTCTGGACGGGACACCGGCATGCTCCGCGGCGCGGGAAATTCCGCCGGCCGGCAGAGCGCCTCGATCCTCTTCAAGAGCGCGATACGAAAGTCTTGGCCGCCCCAGCTCTTAACCGACGCGTCGGGCTTGCCAATATAATCCTTTGCCCCCATCGCCAGCGCGTCCAGCGCGATTCCCGCGGCGGCCTTGCTGAGCGCCGAGACCACGAGCACCTTGGCCGACGGACAGGCCTTGATAAGCTTCGGGAGCACCTCGAGCCCCCCAATGTCTGGCATTTCCAGATCGAGCAGCACGATATCCGGCCGCCGCCGTGCGATCGTCGCCAGAGCTTCCTGCCCGCTGGATGCCATGCCGGCCAGCTCGAGCCCGGGGGCTTCGCCGATCCATCGGGTCAGAAGCCATCGCATGAGTTGGGAATCGTCGACCACCATCACCCTGATTGGGCGATCCCTCCCCTCCCCCGTCGCCGGGGGACGTTTGGTGGCCGATGCTTCCGCCATCAGATCAGACCCACCTCATGGAATTTGGCTTCGATGATGTCTCGATCGAACGGCTTCATGATGTACTCGTTCGCCCCGGCCGAAATGGCCCGGGTGATATGGTCGACATCGTTCTCCGTGGTGCAGAAGATAACCTTCGGCCGGTCGCCTCCGGGCTCGCGGCGCAGCGCCACGAGGAAGGCGATCCCGTCCATCACAGGCATGTTCCAGTCCAGGAGCACGGCATCGGGCATGGAGACCCGGCACTGATCCAGCGCCTCCTGACCGTTCTCCGCCTCCGAAGCCTGGAACTTCATATCTTCAAGGATCCTGCAGGCGACCTTCCGGATGACCGGACTGTCGTCCACAACCAAGCAATGTTTCATCAGCCCCTCTAAATATATCGGCGGCCCCCAGGGAGCGCGCCTCAAGCTGCCTCTCTCAATTTCTCCGCATCCAACAGGCTCTCCACGTCCAGCACCGCCATCACCCCCTGATCGAGGCGGTACAGTCCCGCGCAAACCTCCGACCACCTCGACGTGAGATTGATCGGCGTGGGCTCGAAGCTCTCCGCGGACGGACGCAGCACGTTGCCGATCCTGTCTGCGATCAAACCGTAAATCTCCGCCCCGCGCTCGATACCGAGGGCGACGGAAGGCTCGCCCTCACCGCGCAAAGGCAGCCCCAGCCGGCGCCGGAGATCGATCGCCGTGACGACCCGGCCGCGCAGGCTGAGAAGACCGGCCACCGACGGCGGCGCCAAGGGTACCCGGCAGATCCCTTTGGGAATGAAGACGTCCCGCACCTGGGTTAGCGCCAGACCGAAAAGCTGGTCGCCGACCATCGCCGTCACGTAGCCTTCGGCGGCCTGTCTCCGGATTCCGTCGCTCGCCTGCTGGTTCATGCCGCGGCCTCCCAGCGCGAGCAGCAGGCTTCGAGCGCATCCATCAGCTTCTGGCGGTCGAACTTGCCGACATAGTGGGTGAAGCCCGCCGCCCGTGTCCTAGCAATCAGGCGCGGCGAGGTGTGGGACGAAAGGGCGACCAACGGTATCTCCGCCCAATGGGGATCGGACTTGATCCGCTCGGCAAACCCGATGCCATCTAGTTCCGGCATCTCAAGATCGCTGACGATCACGTCGAACCGCCAGCCTTCCTCCTTAAGCTCCAGCGCCTCGTGGCCCGACCCGGCCAAGGTCACGTCGTAGCCGTTGGCCGAAAGCAGCGGCGCGAGCATATTGCGGAAGAACTGGCTGTCGTCCACCAGCAGCACCTTCTGGGCGCGAGCCACATCGGACTCCTTCATCAGGATGCGCTGGCCGAGCCCTTCGCCGACATAGTGGGAGATATCGACGACCTCGACGACTTCGCCGCCGACCAGACAGGCCCCCAGAACGCCCGGCGTCCTGGAATGGATCTCCATGGAGAACTTTTCCTCCACCACGTCCACGATCTCATCGATGGCGAGCCCGACGCTCCGCCCGTCTTCCGAGAAAACGAGCACCGGCTGCAGATCGTCGCCGGGCCGCTTCTCGACACCGTCCATGAAGAGGACGGGCATCAGGGAGTCGCGGTAGCGCAGGACATAGCCTTCCTCGCAAGCCTCGAACTCCGAGGCCGGGATCTCCTCAAGCCGCGCGACCAGCGCAAGAGGCACCGCCTTGCGGGACCGCGAACCGGCCCTGAAGAGTAGCAGCGGCACCGTCTCCTTTTCCTCCGGCCGCGTCTGCGTTTCGGCGAGCACGGCCCCGCTGTCGCGGCGGATGTCATCCACCCCGGCGAGATGGGCCAAGGCGGGGGGATCGATGATCATGATGACGCTTCCGTCTCCCAGGATCGTGTTTCCGGAGAACACGGAAAGCTGGCGCAGGACGCTCGCCTTGGGCTTCACCACGATCTCTTCGGTGCGCAGAACATCGTCCACCAGCAATCCGAACAGGCGCGTTCCCAGCTCCAACACCGCAACCGTGGTCATCTCGTTCTGGAACCGCTCCGCGCCCGCGCCTCGGCACCCCGTTCACCCATCAGCTCGGCCAGATCGAAGACGGGAACCAGCTTGCCGCGAAGGCGAAGCTGCGGCGCGTCGTCGACCATCTCGATCCGGTAGTCCGAGCTCGCCTGAGCGCGCACGACCTCCACCACGTTATGCTGAGGCAGGGCGAACCGGATTCCCCCGCCCTCCACAATCAGCGCGGCGGTGATGGCCAGGGTCAGCGGTATCCGCATCACGAAGAGGCTGCCTTGGGGGCCACTCGATTTCAGCTCGATCGTTCCACCGATCACCTCCACATCGCTCCGCACCACATCGAGCCCCACGCCCCGCCCCGAGACATCGGTGATCTCGCGGGCGGTGGAGAAACCGGGCTGGAAGATGAACTGCTGAAGCTCGCGGTCGTCGAGCTGGGCCAGCTCCGCCGCCGTCGCCAGTCCCTTTTCAAGACATTTGTCGCGGATTGCCTGGGCATTCAGTCCGCGCCCGTCATCGGAGATCTCGATCACGATATGCCCGCCCTCGGCAAACGCCCTGAGCCGGATGTTGCCTTGCTCGGGCTTGCCGGCCGCCTGCCTTTCGGCGCGCGTCTCGATCCCGTGGTCGGCCGCGTTGCGGATGAGATGGGTCAGCGGATCGCGGACGAACTCCAGGACTTGCCGGTCCAGCTCCACATCGCCGCCCTCGCTCACCAGCTTGATCGGCTTGTCGAGACCGAGCGAGAGCTCCCGGACGAGACGGGGCAGCTTCTGCCAGCTCTTCGAGATCGGCAGCATGCGGGCCTTCATGATGCCGCGCTGCAGCTCGTTCGTGACATTGGATAGGCGATGGAGCGGGGCCTTGAACCCGTCCTCCTCGACACGGCGGGCGACATCCATAAGCTGATTACGGGTGAGAACGAGCTCGCTCACCGTCGTCATCAGATGCTCCAGCGTATCGACCCTGACCCGAACCATCTGGGTCAGGTTCCGGTCCGTGACCGCGCCCGGCGCCATCTCCTTCGCAGGAATAGCTGCTTGAGACGCCGTTTCCGAGGCCTCGGATCCCTCCTCGAACTCCGGTCCCTCGCCCGGCGCAAGCTCTGCGGCCAGGGCGTCGGGAGAAGCGGACCCGTCGGACACGCGATGCTCTCCCGGTTCGGGCGCTTGGAGATCGGATTCCGGCGCAGCGTTGAAGAACTCTCGAGGTATGGGCCGTTGATGCAGCCCTTCCGGCGCAACCGGTATCGGCGGCAGCCAGTCGCCGTCCATTACGGAATCGGGAGACGCGGGAGACTGCGTGGCCTCCGGTTCAGCCGCCGCTTCCCCGGCATCATCTCCTAGGGCCTCGAGACGGTCGATCAGCTCGCTGTCATCGCCCCGCGGCTCATGCCCTTCCTCCAGCCCCTTGAGGATCTCCTTTATGCGGTCGAGACAGGCGAGCACAACGGTGACGCCTTCGACCGTCACCGGATCGCCGTCCCGGTAATGAGCCAGCCGGCTCTCCGTCGCATGGGCAATCTTGGAAAGTCGCTCGAGTCCGAAAAAGCCGCACGTACCTTTGATGGTGTGGACCAGGCGGAAGATCTTGTTGAGGCTGTCCTGGTTGTTCGGCTCGCGCTCGAAGCGCAATAGCTCGGTGTCGAGCCGGTCGAGATTCTCGTCCGTCTCCGCCAGGAATTCTCCTAAGAGCTCATCCATCCATCCACCCCAGCACGCCGGGCATACCGCTTGTCCGGGTACCGGCTCGAAGCGGCGATACTGACCTACTGAGGTTTACGTTTCGTTGAGCAAGAAACGGAAATAGCGCAGATTCCCGCCATTGCGGACGGCTAGGAGGCCGTGATCAGCACCTCGTCAGGGCGATTGTCGACCGAAATGGTCATCCCGATGGAGTCCGCCAGCCGCCGTGCAAAATAGGGCAGGATGGAGTGGGCATCCAATCCTTCGGTCGGCCCATCGGGTGCGAGCAGTGCCTTCATCTCGTCCTTCAGCCCGGCAGCCTTGCCCTGACCGCGGATCTCGAACCGCGTCGCTTGATCGTCTATATGGACGTCGAGAGTGCCGCCTCGCGGCAGGGCGACCACGCCGAGCGAGACGAGATTCAGAAGCAGCTTCACCTTGTTCTTCGCCAAAGTGGCGAGGGGGCCTGTCCAGGTCAGTTCGTGCTTCCCCTGAACGAAGTCGCGGGAGACCTTCTCGGCATCGCGCAGATCGATCTCCGCGCCCGCCGACCCGGCGGCACCGAAGGCGATCCGCGCGAATTGCAGCTTCGCGGAGGCCGTCGCGGCGCTCTTGGTGATGAGCTCCATGGCATGCTCGCGCATCTCCGGATCGGTCTCGTCGCTCAGCACCTCGAGCCCGTTGGCGATCGCGCCGACGGGGCTGATGACATCGTGGCAGATCCGGCTGGAAATCAGCGCCGTCAAATCGATATCGGCAATTGGCTGTTCGCTCATGGTGTCCTAATGGCCTCCTCTTCGGTGTCGCAGGACACGGATTTGTCGCCCCTCGGGGCAGAGTCTGGTAAAGGGAACCGGGCCGTCCGCGCCGCTGCGGAAACGCCGAATCACCTCGCCCAGCCTATCTTGCCTTCCCGGCGCCACCAGCCACAACACGCTATAGGGGTCCCATGAAAAGCTTCGACTTCGAGCGCGCCTGCGAAATGCTGCTCGTGGCCAACTGCCAGGCCGGTGCGGCCATCATGCGGCACTACAGAAGCGATGCGGGATTCGAGCGGAAAGGCGACAATACGCCGGTGACCATGGCGGACCGTGACGCAGACGCCATCCTCCTCGCGGTTCTCCGTGAGATCGACCCCGAAATTCCCGTCGTCTCCGAAGAATCCGCCTCCGAGCTCGATCGGGAACGCGGATCCCAGTTCTTTCTGGTCGATCCTCTCGATGGCACGAAGGAATTCATCAAGCGCCGCACCGACTTCACCGTCAACGTGGCTCTGATCGAGGAGGGCGTGCCCGTCTTCGGTATGGTCTTTGCGCCGGCCCGCAAGGAGGTCGCCTTCACCATCGCCGAACATCGCGCCGTCGCCGCGAGACTCGACCCCGATCGGGATGCCGCCGAGCAGACCCTGAACGCCCAGCCGATCACGGTGCGCGATGTGCCCCCTGAGGGCATCACCGCCATGGTGAGCGCCTCCCATTTCGACGACGAGACGGAGGATTTTCTGAAGGATCTTCCCATCGCCGAGCGACACAGCGCAGGCTCGTCCCTGAAATTCATCCAGCTCGCGCAAGGCAAGGCGGACCTCTACCCGCGCTTTGGCCCGACGATGGAGTGGGACACGGCTGCCGCCGATGCCATCCTGCGCGCCGCCGGCGGCAGCGTGGTGACCATCGACGGCAATCCGCTGCGCTACGGAAAGTGGAACACCGGACTGAAGAACCCGGCCTTCATCGCCTGGGGACGGAAACCGGTCTGAAAGACCGCAAGCGTCGATGCCGGTAACCGGGCATTAACCACAGCCACAGTTTGGTACTACTTCGGACCGATCATAGCGCGAATTGCCACAGCGCAGCCGGGTCGCGTTTTCCGAACGCGTCGGCTGCGCTCACGATATGAGACCTATGCAGCTGAAAAGGCTTGCCATCCCTGCCCTCGCGGCCCTGATGCTTCTGCCGCTTGCGGCACCGTTGCGCGCAGAGACGGCACCAGCGCCCCAATCGCCTTTGCGGCTCGCCCAGGCAGGCGGCCCCACCAATATCGACCCGAGCCAGGGCGCGACGCCCCGCGCCTATGGCGAGCCTTCGCCCGAGCAGGAACAGGGATACGACAACGACTACGGCACCTATCAGGGCGGTGGCTCCCAGGGCGGCAACACCTACCAAGGCGGCGGCGACTCCTACCAGGGCAACACCTATCAGCCCGGGAATACCTATCAGGGCGGCGGTAACAGCTATCAGTCGCCCCCGGCAGGCAACTACAACAGCGATACCTACGGCCGAAGCTATGACGACGGCCCCGGACGGCCCTACGAGCCGGTCCCGCCCGCCGGTCCGCAAGAGAATTACGTTCCGCCGGAAGCCCAGCAGAACAACGGATTTTCGGTCGATGAGATCACCGAGGCCGGCCACCGCTTCTTCGGCACCGTCTCCCACGACCTCGCCAAGGTGATCGAATACGCCTTCCAGCGCCGTGGCCGTCCCAACGGCTATATCCTCGGCGAGGAAGCGGGCGGCGCCTTCGTGGCGGGTCTGCGCTATGGCGAGGGCACCCTCTACACCAAGGATGCGGGCACCCATCAGGTGTTCTGGCAGGGGCCGTCCGTCGGCTACGATTTCGGCGGCGAAGGCTCCAAGACCATGGTGTTGGTCTACGACCTCCGCGATCCCAACCAGATCTATCAGAAATTCGCCGGTGTCGACGGCTCCGCCTATCTCATCGGCGGCGTGGGCATCACCTTCCTGACCAAGGACAGCATCGTCCTCGCGCCGATCCGCTCCGGCGTCGGCCTCAGGCTGGGGGCGAATATCGGCTATCTGAAATATACCCGCCAACCCACTTGGAATCCGTTCTAGATTGGCGGTAATGAAGCAGCCGCGCCCTGGGATCTGCCGGCGCGGAACGGCCTCGGCCGAATGAGATGCAGCATCCGAGGTAAAATCCCCATGTGGGAGTGCATGGCCCGATGATCCAAGCGATTCTATATGGGGCGTTGGGGTTCTTCCTCGCCGGCCTCATCGCGGTGCTCTTTGTGCCTGCGCTCTGGAATCGGGCCGCTCGCATCACCCGCCGCCAGCTCGAAGACAGCCTCCCTCTGACGGCGGCCGAAATTCAAGCCGACAAGGACCGGCTACGCGCAGAGTTCGCAACCGAGCTGCGCCAGCTTGAGAACGAGCTGGAGAAGGCCAAGGCGAAGGCGGTCCGCGAGCTTGTCGAAACCAGCAAGCGGCGCGTGCGCATCGACGAGCTTGAAGGCGAGCTTTCCGAGTTGAAGGCGAAGTTGGACGAGACGGAGAGCGCGAAGCAAGCCCTGGTCAATACGTTGAGCCGAGGCCTCCCCCAGATGGAGGAGGAGCTCGATACGGCCCGCGAGATCATGACCGATATCGAGAAGACCCAGGCCGAGCTTCGCTTCCGCTACGGTCGCGACCGCGAAGCGCTGCGCTTCGCACAGGAAACCGTGAAGCGCCAGGCCGAGGATCTTCAAAATCTCCGCGCGGCACTGGAGGGCGGCGACAGCACCGCCCGCCAGATCTTCGGAAAATCCGACACCGCTCTCGCCAAGGAGAACCGTCAGATGCTCGCCCGCATCTCGGTGCTCGAGGAAGAGCTGGCCATGGCCCGCCATTACGACGCGGAAAACTACCTCCTGCGCGAGGAGATGCGGAATCTGTCCATGCAGATCCTGCGCGCGGCACAAGGCGAGGAGGCTCCTCTTCCGGAGCTCATCCCCGAAGCGCCCCCGGAGAACATCGACGACTACGTGGCCGCGTCCCAGTCCTTCGAGGAGGTGACGACTTCGCCCCTCCCAAGTCACGAAGCCGAACCATCCGAACCAGCACGGCAACCGGATCGTCCTGCGCCGGAGCTCAAGGCCGATCCGGAGCGCGCCCCCAAACCGGCCAAAGCCGGATTTGGCAGCCGCCTGAAAGAAAAGCTCACCAGCCAGCCGAAAGCCGTGCCCAACGGCGATACCCAGACCGCTTCCAAAAGCGCTTCCAAGAGCGAGCCGGGCTCCCTCTCCGAGCGCATGGCGGCCCGGCGCGGCAAGACCGTGGATGCGGCGACCTCGGGCGAAAAGCGGCAGGAAGACGGCCGCCGCTCGAAGGAAGCGCCTGAAGCGGTCGGCAGCGAGCAAGGCTAGCGGCCGCTTTCGCAACTTCCTGCAAAGTCAGGAACCTTCCCCGCCCTACTCGAATTTTAGTCAAAGTCCGGTGGCAAAGACCGTCGGGTCGCAATGGGGGCATTGCCGAGGTTCCGCCCCCGAGTGAGGAAACTCCCTATGTCGTTCATGAGATTCTCTCTCGTGGCTTTCACGAGCCTCTTGCTCGTTCCTGCCGCGAACGCTGCACAAAGCTCTACCCAGCTTGCCCAAAGCTCTATCGCGGCGGGCCAAGGCGGTCTGGTTCGCCTGGCCCAGCTCGACGGCGATCCTGCCGATGCGAAGAAGAAGCTGAATCAACAGGGCCAGCCCAAGAAGAAAGCCGATAAGCCCAAGCCTGCGCCCAAGCCGAAGGCTGAAGCAAAGCCAAAACCGGCTCCCAAGCCCAAGGCGGAAGCCAAGCCGAAGCCAGCTCCGAAGCCGAAGGCGGAAGCGAAACCGAAGCCGAAACCCCAGCCGGCGCCGAAGCCCAAGGCCGAAGCCAAGCCGAAACCGGCGCCTAAGCCGAAGGCGGAGGCCAAACCCGAGCCAAAGCCCGCTCCTAAGCCGAAGGCCGAGGCCAAGCCGAAACCTGCGCCGAAGCCCGAGAAGCCGAAAGCGAAAGCGGACAAGCCCGCTTCGAAGCCCGACCGCTCCGTGCGGGACGTTGCGCCCTCTCTGGCGCCCGACGCCGAGGAGACGGCACCGGAACCCAAGCCGGAACCGATCCCCGAGCCCGCGAAGGATGAGCCCAAGCCCGAACCGAAGCCCGTGGACCCCGAGGCCGACAGCAGCAAGCCGGAACCGCGCCCGTGAAGCCGGAGGATAAGAAGCAAGGAGACAAGAAGCAGGACAAGTCCGGCCAGAAGCCCGCTTCGAAGGACGGTCAGAACAAGAAGAAGAACGACGATCAGAAGAAGACACAGCAGAAGCAGCAGCAGCTTCAGAAGAAGCCGTCTACGACCCAGCAGCAGCGCAGCCGTGACGGAAGCCGCGACGGCGACCGCACACGACAGGGGTCGAGAGACGGATCCAGAGATGGCTCACGCGACCGCAATCGCGATGGTGACCGGAACCGTCAGGGCTCTCGTGATCGGGACAGAGATCGCGATCGTCGCGATGCCGACCGCCGCTACCGGGATGGTGACCGTGATCGCTACAGCCATTACCGGAAGGACTGGCAGCGTCACGACCGCTACCGCCGCGGCCAGGATCGGGAGGAACTCTCGACCAAGAGCATGCTCACCGGTCTGGCGATCGGCGCGGTGATCGGCGCCACGGCACCGGTCCTGTTCGACAA
Organism: Methyloligella halotolerans; assembly: GCF_001708935.1. Taxonomy (GTDB): domain Bacteria; phylum Pseudomonadota; class Alphaproteobacteria; order Rhizobiales; family Methyloligellaceae; genus Methyloligella; species Methyloligella halotolerans. Next base: position 354,906 of record NZ_MASI01000003.1, on the reverse strand, counting down.
CGGCCAGCGCCGCTTCGTCGAAGATGACGGCCGCGTCTACGTCTACGGCAACGACCAGGAACGCTTCAATGTCTATGGCGATGGCTATAGCGAGCGCCTGTCCGGCGGCCGGACGCGGGAGGTCTATCGCCGCCCTGACGGCACGGAGATCATCACCGTGCGCGGTCCCGACGGCTATATCCTGACCCGGACTCGCCGCTATCCCGGTGGCCGGGAGATCATCCTGATCGACGATGTCCGTCGCGGTCCTCCCCCGCCGGTCGTGCTTGGCCCTGTGCAGTATGCCGGCCCGCGCGACCAGTACGTGGTCGACTACGGCGATGCGTCGCGCGACCAGATCTATGGCGCGCTCATGGCCCCGCCTGTGGAGCGCCTCCCGCGCACCTATACGCTTGAGGAGGTGCGGGAATATCCGCGCATCCGCGAGCGCATGCCGCGGGTGGATATCAGCACCGTGACCTTCGATACGGACTCGTCCGTCATTGAGGAGAGCCAAGTGCCGGAGATTGAATATCTCGCCGACATCCTCAACGACATCCTGGAGGAGAACCCGGAAGAGGTGTTCATGATCGAAGGACACACGGACGCCACGGGGCCTGAGCTCTACAACCTCGCCCTCTCCGATCGGCGTGCCGAGTCGGTGGCCATCGTGCTCTCCGACTACTACGGCATCCCGCCGGAGAACCTGGTGACGCAAGGCTATGGCGAGGAGTATCTGGAGGTTCCGACTGAAGGTCCCGAGCGGCGCAACCGCCGGGTCACCGTCCGCCGGATCACCCCGCTGATCCGCTCCGCCGAAGCGCGCTAGAACGCTGCGGCGAAAATCGGACCGATCGAGGCCGGCGCGGTTCTGACGAACCCGCCGGCCTTTTTCGTATCTGCAGTCATCCGGCTCTATTGCCGGTCCTCGCTTCAGCGCTTACCTCCGGAGCGCCTGAAGACGTCTCCCAAGCAAGGAAACACCGATGAAGCGTTTCGTGACGGCCCTGATCTTCACCTGTCTGGCGGCCACCGGCGCCCATGCCGACGACCTGGAATGCGTCGACACGACGTGGCGGTTCCTCTCGCCTGACGATAAGGTCTGCGTCTCGATCTTCGAGGATCCGGAAGTTCCGGGCGTCGCCTGCTTTATTTCCCAGGCCCGGAAGGGCGGTTGGGGCCAGCCTTTCGGCCTCAACGAAGACCCGTCCAACTTCTCCGTCGCATGCCGCCAGCTCGGTCCTATCGACACCGACATCGCCAAGTTGCCCGAGCGCGAGCAGGCCTTCACCTCGAAGACCAGCATCTTCTTCAAGAAGACGCGCATCTACCGCATCCCCGACGTCGCCCATAACTCGATCGTCTATCTCGCCGTAAGCTCGAAGATCATCGACGGCTCGCCCGCCAATGCCATCAGCGTGGTACCCATCCTGCCCTGGCCTGAAGGCGATACCGCGAAGGACGAAAAAGACGACAAGCCATCGCCAAAAGCCGAATGAAGATCGCAACGTTTAACGTCAACGGCATCAACGGCCGCCTCCCCATCCTGCTGCGCTGGCTGAAGGAATCGAAGCCCGACATCGTCTGCCTCCAGGAGCTGAAGGCGCCAGACGACAAGTTCCCGGAAGAGGCGATTGAGAACGCGGGTTATCACGTCATCTGGCACGGCCAGCCCCGCTGGAACGGCGTGGCGATCCTCAGCCGCAACGCCGAGCCGGTCGAGACCGCCCGCGCTCTCCCTGGCGACCCACGAGACCACCAAAGCCGCTACATCGAGGCCGCCATCGACGGCATCCTCGTCGCCTGCCTCTACCTGCCCAACGGCAATCCGGCCCCGGGCCCGAAATTCGACTACAAGCTGAAATGGTTCGAGCGCCTGACGGCCCATGCGAAGGATCTGCTGGAGAGCGGCGCGCCCGTGGTCCTCGCCGGCGACTACAACGTCATGCCGACCGAGCTGGACGTCTACGCGCCGGAGCGCTGGGAAGACGATGCGCTCTTCCGCCCCGAGGTGCGCGGCGCCTTCGCGGCCTTGCGCGACCAGGGCTGGACCGACGCCATCCGCAAGCTCCATCCCAAGGAGCGCATTTACACCTTCTGGAAGTACTGGCGGAACGCGTTCCAGCGCGATGCGGGTCTGCGCATCGACCACTTCCTCCTGAGCCCAAAACTCGCCAAGCGCCTCAAAGCCTGCGGCGTCGATCGCGACGTAAGAGGCTGGGACAAATCCTCGGACCACGCCCCCGTCTGGATCGAGCTGAAGGATTGAGCGTGGATTCGCCCTCTCCGACACCCGGCAAGGTTGCGGCAACAGAATTGCGCTAGTCTTCTAGACTTCGGCCTTAAGGCGCGGCGGAAGGCGGCCCCATGCTCATCGACGGCGTTATGCTGCTCTGGTTCATCCTGACGGCGCTCAGCGTGATCTTCGTCGCCATCGACATCAGGACCACGCCGGAAAATCCGGTGATGAAATGGGCTTTCGTGCTTTTCACCGCCTATTCCGGCCCGTTCGGCGCATTCCTCTACGTGCTCGGCTGCCGCGAGCCCCTGCCCGGCACCCACGAACAATACGTCGCCGCACGCTGGCGTCAGGCCCTGGGCTCCACCATGCATTGCGCCGCCGGAGACGGTATCGGCATCCTGGTCGGCGCGGTGATCGGCGCCCTCGTGGCGCTGCCCATGGCGGCCGACATGGTTCTCGAATACGTCTCGGCTTCGCCTTCGGCTGGACCATCTTTCAGGCGCTCTTCATGGGAGGAATGTTCGGCTCATACTGGAAGGCCATGAAAGGCACCTTCACCTCGGAGCTGCTCTCCATGAATTGCCTGATGGGCGGCATGTTCCCCGTCTCCGCCCTTGCCTTCGCCGGCGACGAGGCCGCCCGCAATCCGGCCGAACCGCTCTTCTGGTTCCGCATGTCCCTCGCCCTCATGGTCGGCGCCCTGGCCGCCTACCCCATGAATTACTGGCTGGTCGCCCACCATCTGAAGCACGGCATGATGACCGTCCGCCGCGGTGGCGCGATGAAGATGGAGGGCACGGAGAACGACGCCATAGCTGACGACGCCCGGATGCAGCAGAAAATGAAGATGGCGGCTGAGACCGGCTCAGCCTTGTATGAGCCCAGCCCGCCCGTCTGGGTGATGACCCTGATCTCCTTCGCCGTGCTGTTCGCCGGCGCGGCCATCGCGCTGATCTTGGGCGGCCACGGCTAGCTTTCTCCCCGTTTCGAGGGGGAACCCCCGTGCCGACGCGGCGGTTGTCTCCGCTGAAGGTCGCCATTGATGAGCGACCCGAGGGAGGCAACAACTTCATGGACGTCACCGACGCGAAACCAAGCAACCTTCTCGAGACCATGGCGCGGGTGGGCTACAGCGCCCGCGGCCTCGTCTACATGATGGTGGGCGGCTTGGCGGCGCTCGCCGCCATCGGCAGCGGCGGCGACGTCACCGGCAGCAAGGGCGCGATGCAGTCCTTCCTGTCCCAGCCCATGGGATGGATCCTGCTGGGACTCATCGCCCTCGGCCTCTTATTCTTCGCCATCTGGCGCATTCTCCAGGCGACGACCGACGCCGATTGCGGCGACATCTCGGGTTCGAAGGCCGTCACCAAGCGCGCGATCTGCGTGGTGAGCGGCATCGTGTATTTCGGCCTCGCCTGGTGGGCCGGTAAGCTCGCCCTGGGCTTCGCGAGCAGTGGCAGCGGCGATTCCGGCGCCAAGGGCTGGACGGCATGGCTGCTGAGCCAGCCCTTCGGCGCATGGCTGGTCGCGGCCGGCGGACTTATCATTGCCGGCGTCGGACTGCGGTTTGCGTGGAAAGCCTTCACGGAGGATTTCAGCGAAGGCCTTCGGGGCGAGCCCAGCGAGTGGCTGGGCACCCTCGGTACCGTCGGCTACGCCGCGCGCGGCATCGTCTTCGTGATGATCGGCATCTTCCTGATCGTCGCCGGCTATCAGTCCGACCCGTCGAATGCGGAAGGATTGGGCGGCGCCCTGCGCAGCCTGCAGGAACAACCCTATGGCTGGATCCTTCTGGGCCTCACCGCCCTGGGCCTGGCTGCTTTCGGGGCGTTCAATCTGTCCCGGGGAATTTATGGCAAGATCCGTATGCCGGACACGCCCGGGAAGGATATGTCTTTCTCCTGACGGAGCCATAGGTCGCATGGCAATATCCGGCACCGTGAACCACCATCGCCGGATCCTGACCCAGATGCGAGGCGTATGTTTCTAAGCATCTTCGACATCTTCAAGATCGGCATCGGCCCCTCCTCCTCCCACACCATGGGGCCGATGATCGCCGCGTCGCGCTTCCTCGACACCCTCCGCAATCGTCCGGTTCCGGACCCCGTTGCCCCCGCTGCCCCCATTGCCCATGTGCAGGTCCGGCTCTACGGATCCTTGGCCTTCACTGGCAGCGGTCACGGCACCGACCGCGCCGTGATGCTGGGACTTCTCGGCTACGAGCCCGAGACTCTCGACATCGGCGAGGCCGAAAAGGCGATGGAGCGGCTCGGTCTTGAGAAACGTCTTCACCCCGCCGGCCTGCCGGAGATCGCCTTCGATCCCCGCAGCGACTTGATCTTCGATTACGGAGATCCCCTGCCCGGCCATCCGAACGGGATGCTCTTCACCGCCTTCGACGGCAACGGGGGAAACGTCGCCGAAGAGATCTACTATTCCATTGGCGGCGGGTTCGTGGTCACCGCCGACGAGCTTGCGAACCCCACACCCCCCGACCCCGACGAAACCCCTTGCATCTATCCATTCGCATCAGCCCGAGCCATGCTCGACATGGCGCGGGACAGCGGTCTCTCCATCAGCGAGATGAAGCGCCGTAACGAGATCGCCCGGCGTTCCGAGCCGGAGCTAAACGAGGGCGCCGCGAGGATCTGGAAAGCCATGTCCGACTGCATCGACCGCGGGCTGACATCAGGCGGCGTTCTGCCCGGGGGACTCAACGTCCCCCGCCGGGCGCCTGAGATGCTCAGGCAGATGCAGGAAGAGAAGGAGTCCAACAGCCGCCAGCCCTACACCGCCATCGACCGCCTCTATCTCTACGCCATGGCCGTGAACGAGGAGAACGCCGCGGGCGGCCGCATCGTCACCGCCCCCACCAATGGGGCAGCCGGCGTGGTGCCCTCGGTCATCCGCTACTATATCGACCACTGCATTGGAGCGGACCCGGCGAAGGTTGAGGACTTCCTCCTCACCGCCGCCGCCATCGGCGGCATCATCAAGCACAACGCATCGATCTCCGGCGCCGAAGCCGGCTGTCAGGGCGAAGTCGGCTCCGCCGCCGCCATGGCCGCGGCCGGGCTCTGCGAGGTGCTGGGTGGTACGCCGGCTCAGGTCGAGAACGCGGCCGAGATTGCCCTGGAGCATCACCTCGGCATGACCTGCGATCCCGTCGGCGGGCTGGTTCAGATCCCCTGCATCGAGCGGAACGGCCTCGGCGCGGTGAAGGCCGTCACCGCCGCCTCCATGGCGCTGCGCGGCAACGGCACCCATTTCATGCCCCTGGACAATTGCATTGCCGCCATGCGCCAGACCGGGGAGGCCATGAGCACGACCTTGAAGGAGACGAGCCGGGGCGGGCTCGCCGTGAACCTTCCCGACTGTTGAAGGGTCGACTGGCGGGCTACCGCGCCGGCAGGAGACGGCGGTGATCGCCATCTCCCGAAGGCATGCCCCTAAACCGGCTCGGGCTCCCCGATCCTCTCCGCCTGGCCCTTCTCGCGCTGGAAATGGCGCTCGGCCGATTTCACCGTGTTGGCGAGCAGCATGGTGACGGTCATGGGGCCGACGCCGCCTGGCACAGGTGTCAGCAGCGAGGCCCGCTCCTTCACCGTCTCGAAATCGCAATCGCCCACCAGCTTGCCGTCGGGCATGCGATTGATGCCCACATCGACCACCACCGCTCCGCGCTTCACCATGGGCCCGACCACGAGCTTCGGCGAGCCGGCCGCCAGGATGAGGATGTCGGCGAGGATCGTGTATTGAGCGAGATCGCGGGTCTTGATGTGGCAGATCGAGACCGTCGCCTCACGCTGCATGAGCATCAGCGCCATGGGCTTGCCGACAATGTTGCTGGCGCCGACCACCACCGCGTTCTTGCCGGAGATCTCGACGCCGGCCGCATCGAGCAGCAGCATCACCCCATGGGGTGTGCAGGGCGGAAACACCGTGTCGCCGATCACCAGCCCGCCGACATTGTAGAGATGGAAGCCGTCGACATCCTTCTCCACGCTGATGGCCCCGAGCACCGGTGCCAACGCGATGTGCTTCGGCAGAGGAAGCTGCACCAGAATGCCATGCACATCCGGCGCGGCGGAAAGCTCCCGCACCGTGGCAATCACCTCCTCCTGGCTGACGTCAGCGGGAAAGACGTATTGCCGGGAATCGATCCCCGCCTCCTCGCAGGCGCGCACCTTGCGGCCTACATAGACGATCGAGGCGGGATCCTCGCCGACGCGGATCACCGCGAGTGTCGGGCGCCAGCCGGCCGCTGCCACGAGCTTGTCGACCCGCGCCTTCAACCCGCCGCGGATCTTTGCGGCGATCGCATTCCCATCGATGATCTCCGCCGTGTGTTGCACCGTCATTCAAACAAATCCTTCGAGTCTGAGGGTGCCCTTCCGGGAAGGATCGTCTCAGACGCAGATTCGAAGGGCAAGCCACACGGTCGGCCATTTCGCCACAGACCTCGGCGAGGTCGCGACTGAAGAAATCATTGGATTTGAAGGGGATGGCCGCCTGCCGTCGCAGTCCGGCGCGCCTACGCAGCCGCTCTACCCCGTTCGGGATATCACCGAATTGTCGGACGATCTGGTGGGTAGAGGAAAATGGCGCCCCGTAGGGAAGTGCCCCGAGTGAGGGACATCAACAAGATAGGCGCATTTGGGATAGAACGCGCACCCTTTGTCTCGCGGGGCTTCTTGATTAGGAGTGTCCCAAAACGCGCCTGCGTAACAGCGCGGCTCAGTCCTCCCAGCTCTTCGCGATGATCCGCGCCCGCTGACAGAGAACCACGCGCCGCCCAGGCCGCTGCTTCACCGTTTCATGGAAAGCCGCATAGGCCACAAGAAGCTGATCGGCGCCCGCCATGACATGCTCAACCGACCACCCCGCATCCTCAAGGACTTCGATCTTGAACGTGAACTCTTGCTCCTGACTCATGGGCACGAGAATGAGAACGAAACAGGAACGACGTCAATGGTTGGCTTTGCGGAGTACTCGGCTTAGCGGCCCTGGCGGAAATAGTGTTTAATTGGCATTTCCTGTGGCCGAGGAGCTACTGTTTGTTCGCGCGATCTCAAGGTGCATTTCATGATCACGTTCTATTGGGCATGCGAGGTGATTTACACTCCGGGCGGCCGCTACCGCGTAAGCCCTTGCGCCATAGGCTGCTGCGATGGCGAAGGCGACACACTGCAGGAAGCGCAGGACATGGCACGGGAGAAACTGCAGAAGCGTCTCAACGACCGCGAAAGCGAAGTGATGATCGCCATGGTGACGAACGACGTCATCGATCCGGCCGATATCGTTTCAGGACGGCGCGTGAGAATTCCGGTTCGGATGCCGAAATAATGCCGACCAAAAAAACCCCGGCCTCCGTCGGAAGCCGGGTTAGGTCAGGGAACACGGTAGGAGAACCGATCGCTAGCAGGATCGCCGTGGATCGATGCCGATCGAGACAACGCGCGATGGGGCTTCGAGTTCCCAGGCCTCCTTCTCTTGGCCAGAAAGCCGGTAACCCTAACTTTACGGGTCGATGTTTCTTTATGCCCAGCGCGCTCTTCCTTACTCAAGCGTGCTGACTCTTAGAAAGAGCCCTGGTGACGCCCTTCCGGGGCTCTTTCACTTTTCAAACACCAGTGCGAAAAAATGCCCAGCGCTCTGAGAAGAGGCTGGGCGCAGGATGTCCTGCGGCCGGCGCGCCGCAGGACAGGTAACCATGGTCAACGTCCCTCGGCTTCGTCGCGCCGTCAAGCCGCTCTCGAAGCTTTAAAGCGCAAAAAAGCCCGGCCCCCCTCCGAAGAGAGAGACCGGGCCGGGTCGCAGCGGCGGGACTAGCACCGCTGCGGTGGAGAGAAGCGCCCATGCAGGAAGGCGCTTCAGCAAGCGCGGGATTAGGGAAACCGCGCTATCTCGCGATCAGCGTCCCGGGCGATCCGGTGCGCGCGTGAAATCGACATAGTACCGATCACCGGGGTTCAGTTTTCCGAACAGCGCCTCGTTCGCGCAGAAGAGCTCGAACGTTGCGGACGGCGAGAACTTGGCAAACGTGTTGTCCTCATCCGAGCCATCTTCGGGATATGAACCATCACGCGAGACGGCACTCATTTTGATGTTCTCGCCGCTCTCGACCCGTTCGACGGATTTCACGACAAGCTTGGCGCGCATCACCTTCTCACCAACTTCAGGCATCTCATTCTCCTTTCCAGTCTTCCAAGGCTTCGAGTAGTTCTCCGACCGTCACATCGGCCGGAAGATCTTCTAGGATGCGGCGCATCTGATTCCGCACACTCGCGGCCTGACGAGGCGACGCCGTAGCGGGCGCATCAACGCGGGGACCACCGCCGCTATAGGCGGCACCTTCGATTGCCACTTGAACGAGTTCCGGAAGCTCGGTTTCGGCGCGCATCAGAACCGCACTCCCAGCCACTTCAGCTCGCATACCGGCGCCGCCGGCAGCTTCCGCTCCCGGCGCACCTCTTCGGCCCGCGTCTCGCAGGCCCGCAGATCCGGCCGGATGCATTCGTTCGGCCCGCCCCAGGCGAGGCAGCCGGCGATCACGTAGACGCTCATCATGCCGGCAGCCCTCCGCTTGCCACCTGGATCTGGCAGGTCATGGGCTCCGGCAGCTTGAAAAAGCGCTGCAGCTGCTCCGCGCGGCGGAGACAGGGCTCAAGATCGGCGAACGCGCAAGGGCCCGGGCTTTGGGCCGCCAGCGCGCTGCAGCCCAGCAGCACCACCATGGGGATCGCCGTCAGCATCAGGACCGCCCATAGGCCAGGCGGACGCGGGCGTACCAGTCGAGCAGATCCTTGCCGCAGCGGGTCTTGCGCAGCTCCGATTGCCGGATCTGCCCGATCAGCCGCACCGCCATGGGCCGGGTGAGCCGGTCGCGCGGGATGTCGGTCAGCTTCTCGAAACAGGCGGCGTAATAGTCCGGCGCCTTGGGCAGCTGCACCGAGACGTCCGGGGCGCCCTGCTTCTGGCAGCCCGCCAAAGACACAGCGAGGGCCAGCGCGCCGGCCAGCGCCAGCGCGAACCTGAAAGCCTTCATGGCTTCGTCTCCTATTTGAGGTTCCGGATGGCTTCGAGCTCGTCCTCGAAGACGGCGATGGGGCAGGCCTCCTCGTCCCGCCCCTCGTGGCGGTCGATCACCTCTTGCAGATGCGCCGCCGATTCCTTCGCTTCCTCGAGCTGGGCTTCGCGCTTCGCCGCCTGGCGCTGCTCGAAATCGCGCACGTCGTTCAGGGCCGCCAGATCGTGGGTGAGCTTCCGGTTGGCGGCTTCCAGCCGGGCGATCTCAGCCTTGTCGCGGGCCGATGAGAACTGGTCGACGACGCCGGAGTAATAGACGCCCACCGTCAGCACGGTGCCGACGCAGGCGCCTACAGCCGCGCCCTTGATCCCGCCGGCGAGCCGGCCGGCGAAATAGATCACGCCGCCGGCGAACCCGCCGATCAGCGCCAGCATGAGCAGCGTCCAGATGCCGGAGAAGAGGGAGGCGAAGAGATTGCCGATGAGATTGCCGATCATCGCTTGCTTTCCTGCTCGACGCTGGTGAGGCAGATCTCCAGCTCGCCGATGCGATACGTGTCGCCGTACTCGCGGCGTAGCTTCAGGCCCCGCACCACCCGGCCGCCTGCCTTGTTGAACCAGGTCAGCGCATTGCAGGCGCCGCGATAATCCTTCGCCCGGGCACGGCGCGCGGCTGTCGATTTGCAGATGGCGCCGACGCCGACATTGTAGGCGGCATCCAACATGGAGGCCTGAAGGCCGATCGGCAGGGTGTCGAAGTTGTCGACGCAGCGCTGGAGCGGCTGGTGATAGTCCTTCTCCAGGCGCTCGTAGAGCATGCGGCTGCACTCGGCATCCGAGCAGTAATCGCCCTTCTTTACGCCCCTCGTCTCCCCGAACCCATAGGTCCAGGTTCGACCGAGATAGTCGTAATAGGCGAGGTTGCGTTTACCCTCCCACGGCTCAGTCAGATACGTGCCGGTAAACACGACCAGCCCCATGCTGACGGCAGCCGCCAGCGCGGCCACAGCTCGTTGGCTCATCTCAATCTCCGATTTTGGTGGGTGATCGTGCGGGCAGGACAGGCGGCGCCGCACAGCCGGCTGCGGAGGCGCTACTTGGCCACGCTTTCGCCGCGCATCCGGCGGCGAAGCTCATAAAGCTTGAGGGCAGCCACGGCGGAGCCGAGCATACCGGAGAGGATTGCGAAGGCCACGGCGATCAGCTGCAGCCAGGGCAGGACGATCTCGGGCGTCACAGAGGCCAGGGCGCCGCCGGTCGCGCCGGCCGTGATCGCCGCCGTCGCCACCTGTGCGCTCGACGTTTTGGCGATGATGTGCTGCACGCTTTCCTCCATCAGATGCTGGATGATGTGCCACATAAGCGGCTTCCCCTTTTCCTAGGTTTGGCAGTCGAAGGGGCCCCCGCCCCCGGATGCGGGCAAGCGCGTCAGGGCCAGCGATAGGCGACGATGCGCGAGCGCGGATAGCGCCCCACCCCCACCGTCCGCGCGCCCGGCCGGCCCGAGTGATTGCCGGAGACCAGGGTCACGCTGGAGGCGTCGAACGCCGTCACGATGCCCACGTGATGGGGCATGACCGCCACGGCCCCCACCTTCGGGCCCGGCAACGCCTTGCCGTAGTGCCGCCAGTCGATCGCCCGGTCCGAGGCGATCGGGTTGGGCATCACCGTGCGCATGTAGCGGCCGCACCATTGGCGGCTCCAGCCGGTTGGGTTGGTGCCGATATCGGCCATGGCGGCCTGCAGCCAGGGCATGCCCCCGGCCCCATGGCCCATCCCGCCGAACAGGGCGAACGGGAAGGCCGCGTACGCCGGCGTGCAGGCGGCCGGCGCCAGGCAAAGCACCAGCGCGGCGAGAAATGCTCGCATGGTCAAAACTCCGGTTTTCCAAGTTGCCCCTGAGCCGCCTGCTAACTAAGGTTGCGCCGCGTCAGAAGCGGGAAGTTGCGAGGATCAATGAGCACGGACCTGGAGCGACGGCTCTCGAACGAACGGTGGTTTCACTCGATCGACATGGGGGACTTCGCCACGAGCGGTAGGTTCAAACCAGGTGAACCCCAAAACGCGACTCTTTACGGCTTCATGGACTTGATCAAAGAGATCGATCTTTCCGGGATGACGGTTCTCGACGTCGGGTGCTCCGATGGCTTGGCCAGCTTTGGAATGCGGGCGCTCGGCGCATCGCAGGTCCATTCAACCAATTCTTTCGGGCGCGAGAAATTCGCCGTGGTGCGGGACGCTCTCGGGCTCGACGGGATTGACTACCACCCCGACCTGCAACTCAAGGATATGGTTGCGCACTTTGGCCGGGGCCAGTTCGACCTCATCCTGTGCGCCGGCGTGATCTACCACATGATCAACCCGGCAAGCGCATTCACCGAATGCCGTAAGCTGCTCAAGGCCGGAGGCTATTCTTTATGGAAACGCCCTATTATCCCGATGAGGAGCGCGCCGCTATCTTTCTCAATTCCGAAACCGAAATGGTCCCCAACGCCAAGACCTATTCGGTGCCTACCTTGGCCGCTCTGATGGGCTATATGAGGCTCTTCAGCTTTGAGGTCATCGCTACTCGGAAACTGACCTCGCCTCACCGTGTGACCCTTCTAGCCAAGGCAGTAAAGCCCGAAGAAGTCAGCGACCGGCCCTACATGGTCGAACGCATTCACGATGTGGATTTCTGTGACTTGGAGTTCCTCCTGAGCCGTGACCTATCGGAAGAGCGAAGCCACATCGTCGCGCCGAGAGCCTCGGACGGGGACATAGACCCGGCAAAATACGAACCTGACTTTCCCTATCATCCGCCGCGCGGCAAGCGCACGGTTGGCACCACGGCATGGACTACTCCTGACGGCAACCGGTGAGCGCGATCAGCACCAGTAGATATCGGCGGTGAAGTCGGGAGGAATGGGCGACATCGCTTCCAATTCATTCGATCTTTCACGAATGACCGCCGCTGCATCCTTTGCCTCTCTGGGAACTGCAGTTCCTCCAGATATCTCCCTGTCGATCATCCAGCGCGGCATCACTGCGGAAATGCGCCGCTGCGCTTCCCCCTTCACAGCTTCTATCATCGCGAGTCGATCAGGTACCCACTCACAGTTGGTAGCGTCCCAGAGGTCATACGGCCCTGGCTTCAACTCCGTCACATCGTCTGGCAACGAGCCTAGCACCGTGATTTCGATGGCCTGGCCAAGGCTGCCGATCAAGTCCCCAGCATCGCTACGGCGTGCCGCGACAAGGTAAACAGTCTTCCCGCGATGATCTTCGACGACCTCCCACTGATCACCATTCCACCGTCTCGCAAAGCCGTCCTCGGACTCGGGAGGCTCCACCGGTGTGAGCGATGCATGGTCGGCCGGAAAGATCTTGTCCGATTCGACGTATTCGTCGGTGTATTCATAGCTTTCCGGGTTGAAGCGATAGTATCGGGTCATGCGCCGAGCCCTCCGTGAACGATGACATACGGGTAAGCGACCGAGATTGGCCGGATCTCCGAGGCGGCGCCGTATTTAGCGTTCGATGCCGACGCCGCGAAGTTGGTGTTTTCCTGGCGACTGCCGCTAGCGCCGATGTCGCCAGCATGACTAGAAGGCCCCGCTTTTGAGAACGCGCCGGTTCCGCCATTAATGGCGACACGGTCCGAACCTTCCTGCAATTGTCCCGTGATATCCGGCGCCCCGTCCGCTTGGATCGCGCCACACAAAAGAGTGCTGCCATCCGCCATGCGGACAAAGCGCTTCGATGATGCAAGATCGGGAACGGTGAAGGTGGTCGACCCATCGCCCGGGCCGTACTCGCCAGCTGTCTTCGTCCCCTGACTGGCGGCCAAATTGCCGCTCGTCTGAATCCATTCCCACCAGGATGGGTAATCCTCGCGATCATACTCGGCGCCATCGGGGAAGACCCCCCACTCGGGTTCCTCATCGCCTGTGAACGGCAGGAGGGCACCGATGAAGCGAGCCGCCAGCGCCTCAATCGCCGCCTGGGCGTTATCCTGCCCCAGCACCTCTTCCGCCAGCGCGATATCCGAGGCGTCATCGTCGGATGGATTGAAGCTGCTGTCGGCCAGATCCTCGATCCGCCCTCGGATGTCGGCTGGACTGATATCGCCGGTCGTATTGTCGGGCAGCAGCGTATTCGCGTCCGAGTTCAGATCGGCGCGGCTCTTAACGGTCATCGCTCGCTCCTGGTGTGATGTCTGGTCTGGGGCGTTGGGAAGGCTTAGGCGGCCGTGACCGTGATGGTCTCGTCGCCGACGTCGAAGCTGTCCCCGTCCTCGATGAGCTTGGGCTCGTCGAAGGCGCCGTGGATCAGCAGATTTCCTGCGCTCGACGCGTCGAAAAGGCCGAAATGGCTGATCGTGCCCCAGTCTGCGCCGGCGGCGGTGAAGAGGAGCTGACCGTCATTGGTCGAGAAGGTCGGGTCGTCTCCGGAGGCGGCATTGAAGTCGATCGCCTGCCGGGCATAGCCGTTGCCGGCCGCCACCTCGTCGCCCGAGTCGTCGTCGGCGGGATCGGAGGTGAAGAGACCCAGATAAACCTGGCCCGGCATGGTGTAGGCGGCGACGCCCAGCACGTGGTCGAGCACCTTCGCTTCGAGATAATCGGACATCTTGGACATCGATCGTTCCTTCCATAAAAAAAGCCGCCTCGAGGGACGGCCGGTGCAGTCGTGTTGATGGCGTTACTTGAAGGCGAGCGGGTCGAACCCGGAGCTGAACCCGGACCCGCCGACCACCTTGCCGGCGATGCCGGTGGCGGTAATGGCGATGGCGGCGGCACCGTCGACGCGCGCGACGCGCCGCGAGACGCCGGTCGCCCCCAGCGTCATGGCTGCCGTTCCCGCCGTCCGCTTGATGCGCGGGCGCCGGCCGTGGCGGCGAATGCAATAGCCGCTTCGCCCGCCGCACGGGCAATGACCTTGGCGATGCCCTCGGCGGTCAGCAAAACGGTGGCTGAAGCCGTCGAGGTGCGAATGCGGTGCGCTTGCGCTTCGGCGGTCAACGAGACCTGCGCCGCACCGGGTGACCGCGCCGTGCGCTGTCCGGTAGCGCTCGTATCTGCGGCCAGATCGACAGAAGCGGGACTGCGCCCGATCCTCCGGCCTTCGCCTCCGGCGTCCAGGCTTCCATCGGCCACCTGCCCCGGTGTGCGGGCGATGCGCCGCGCCTCGCCGGCGACATCCAGGCTTAGCGCTGCCGCGCCGCTTCCGTACCGGATACGCTTGGCCGCACCGGCGGCGTCGATCGCGATCGCCGCGCTGCCGAACCCGGCCTGAATAGCGCGGGCCCCGGCGCGGGCCCCGATGCTGACATCGGCCGTGCCGGGCGTGCGGGCGATGCGCCGCGATGGGCTCGTATCGGCCACCTGAAAGCCAAGGTCGAAGCCGGAGTCGAAACCGCCGCGCCCCGTTGACACCTCGATTCCGGCCGCGCCAGGCGTGCGGGCAATGCGGCGGCCATCCGCATCCGCCTCGGCCTGCAGCGCAGCGCGCGCCAGCGGCTGGACAAGATCGCCGAATGCGGCCAGTCCAGGCAGGCCGGGAATCATGAGCCTGCCCCGAAGTTTCTCCCGGTTCTGAACACGAAGGCGCGCGGCGGGTCGATCGACCGCACAAAGATCGCCAGCAGGGTCTCGGCGGCGGGCTCGTCCGCGATTAGCGGTAGGCGCCCATCCGTCCCCTCATACCCCTCGGCATATGCCAGCGCGTGGCCGCCGTTCGCATCCTGCTTGATCTCGACATAAAAGCTCACGCCCGCATTCGGCACGTTCGTGGGAAAGCCGAGCGTCCGGTCGTCTGCGATCTCGAATGTGTGGAACAAGGCGTCCCCATCGGCCAGGCCGAGCGCCAAGGTTTCCGCATCGGTGCCCTCGTTCGGAATTGCCGCTGCGAGGATTTCGGCTAGCGCCGCTGCTTGGCCCCTGATGTAGATCGGCCCGATCCACTCTCCGGACGTCGCAAGCATGTAGGAGGCCTGCTCGTCCTCAACGAAGACGGTGAAGCCCGTATCTTCGTCGGCGTAGTCATCGAGCCCGGCCGCCGTCTCCACGGTCTGGTTGGGCGCAATCGGGCGGTTGATGAGCTGCCAGATACCGGCAACCTTGGCGTAGAGCTGCTGGGTATAGGGCACGAAGGCGACGTCGTTGTCGCGACCGATATCGGCAGTCGGAATGCCGTCCGTGACGAAGAAGAGCCCCTTACCCGAGATGCGCCCCCAAAGCAGGAGAAACTGCTCCGCAAGGTCTGCGCCGGCGCGCCAAGCAATAAGCTGATAGTTTTCATCCTCCAGCGGGTCGCCGGTCCAGGGCGCCGCAAGCTCGATTTCCAGATCCTGCGGGTGATCCTCTTCGTCGGCGGACTCCGGGTCAGACGCCACGAAGCCGACCAGCACCCATCCGCCGCCGGCGCGCGGCACGACCAGCATCGAATTCTTGCGGGCGACGGTCGAAAAGGCCGTGCCGATGCCGACCACCGTCGCGCTGTCGGTTTCGATCGAGATCGTGCCATCGTCGAAACGGGTTGGAATGCTCATGCGCTACGCGTCCCCTAAGCCCTGTTGACCAGCACGCCGAGATAGCCCGAGCCTTGGTAGCGCCACGTTCCGTTCGGGGCGCCGCCCGACGGAGGGCATGAGACCTGAAGGGTCACCGTGCGACTGCCAGCTGTCGGGATTTGCCCACCTGTCAGCATTCTGAGAAGAGGCAGGGTGACGAACGATCCGTCGCTCTGACCGTCCGTCAGCAGCTCGAAGACCTCGCCCGTACCGCCGACAACCAGCCTGGCGCGGGCGCGGCCGCGCCCTACCGGATCGCTGCCCGGATTGTTCCAGTACACAGTCCCAACCGTCTGTGCGGTCAGCAGTAGCCCCCGAACGCTGCTGTCGATGTCGACTGTGACTGATGCAACGGTTTCGTAAGTCGAGCTTCTGGCTTCGAAGCTTCCGGAGGAGGAGCCCGGATCCGGAAGCGTGCCGACCTTGATCTCGTCGACCGTGATCGTCCGCGCCGCGATCTTGTCGGCACTCACTGCGCGAGCCGCGAGTTTCCCGGCGGTGATCGCGCCGGCGGCGACTTTGTCTGCCGTCACCGCCTGGGCGTTGATCTTGTCCGAGGTGATCGCGTAGGCCTCGATCATCCGGGCCTTGATCAAGTTGTCGGCGACGAGTTCGGCCAGCAGGGTGATGGTCGGCGTGCCGTTCACATTCGAGACGCCAAAGGCGGGTTTCGGGTCGCCGCCTTCCGCATCGGGCTGGGAGACCAGGAAGCGCTCGGCGATGATCTGCGCGACCGTGCCGATCTCTTCGTAGACGTCGAGATAGAGCCCCGCCGAGTTCGCGCCGAACTCCGAGGATTCCGACTTCACCTCCAGGGCGATGCGCGCCAGCACCTCGGATGGCGTCGCCTGGGCGATCAAGCGGAACAGCGCGGCCGCGTCGCCATGCTCGCTCTGGGCAAACACCGCCGTGAACGCCTGAGCCAGCGCGTTCACGTCGTCATCGACCTCCGCGACCAGCAATTGCAGCGCCTTCGCCCGAGAGATCGCTTCGGCCTTTACCTCGATCAGGTTGGAGTCGATGACGGCTCCGGTCACCTGCTGATAGGCTTGGTCTTGGGCGTCCAAGGTGCCGAGCATCTCCAAAAGCGTGATGCTAAGCTGATCAAGGCGCCCTTCGGCCGCCAGCAGGCCACGCGCCAGCGAGGCGCCGGAGGCGATATCGAGCTGCTTGTTGCGCGCCTGGAGCGTGTCGCTCAGATCAACAATATCGATCCCGGCCTCTGGCGTAAGAACGGAGATCCACCCCGTCTTCTCCACCGCATAGCCATTCCGGCTGTAAAAATAGGCGCGCACCTGATAGGTGGTCAGCGCCTCGATCCCCGCCGTGATCATGCGCCCCTGGGACGGCGGATCGTCCGAGCGCACCTCCCAGATATTATCCGGCTCGTCGAACGGCCGCACCTCCATGATCACGCTTTCGAGGTCGGCATTCTCCGGGTCCGTCCAGGTCGCGTAGATCGCCGCGCGGCGGCCGCCGGGTCCGGTCGCGATCACCGCGCCCTCGACGGCGAAGTCCGGCACCTCCTGGGCGGCCGGGAAATCGGTGGTCGGCACGATGACCGGGACCTCGACGAAATCGGTCTCCGCGTCCCACTCGTAATCGTCCGGATCGACCTCGATCACCGAAACGGTGATGTTGAAGTCATGATCGTCCTCGACCGCCTCGATCTCGAAATGCTTGTTGTCGTAACCGTTCGCCGCGCTCGTCCAGGCGATCACGTCGCCGGGCTCCAGCCCCCAATGCTCCGGCCCGAGCGGGATCGTGTGGCGGCGCTCCTGGCGGCTCCGCGCCAGCAGCTGCTTCTGCAGCCGCTGAACGTGAGACACGCTCTGCACCCACGGCACGTCGAGATCGGCGGAGATACGCCGCCCGTCCCGCGCCTCGGCCGCTTCGTCCCGCCGCGGCGGCGCAACCCGCGGCAGCCAGGTGCGGCTGTCGGTAAACTGCGCGGTCAGATAGTTGACGCGCTGCTCCAGCGGTAGGATGGGCCGGAAGACATCCTCCTGGTCCGCGCGCAGATCCCCATCGGTGATGGACGCCACGGGCAGGCCGGGCGGCCCCATATAGATCTTCCAGACGCCGCCATTCTCGACCAGGCGGCCGCCGCAGGCCCGCAGCAGGGATTGCAGCGTCTCGTGCGGCTCGACATTGACGCCGATCTCCGCACCGCCGTGAAACTGCGGCTCGCCGTCGATCTCCAGATCCGCCTCGTTCATGGCGGCGAACCAGTTGTCGAGCGGCAGGGCCGATGCCGGCGTTCCTTCGATGCCGTAGAAGTGGCGCGGGATGCCGTCCGCATCCGCCACCCGGATGCCCCGAAGGATGTTGTAGGCGATCACCGCCAGGTTGGCCGACCATTCATGGGTCGAAAGGTCGTTCCAGCGATGGGAGCCGGAGCCGCCGGCCACGGTGGAATCCTTGCGCGGATCGTAGAGCTTCGCGCCGTCCACCACGAAGCGCCAAGGGAGCGGCCCGTAGATCTTCTCCGCGTCGTAGACGTAGTGCGCGCGGGCATAAGCGATGCCGCGCCCAACCATGTCGTCGGTCCAGGGCCGGCGCGAATGGCCGAACAGCTTGTCGACCGTGTAGGAATCGGCCTGGGTCTGGTTGCCGGCAAGGAAGCGGATCGACAGCTTGTCGTCATATCCCGCGACCGTCTGGGTCGCGCCCGTGCCCTCCAGGGTCGCGGCCGCCTCTTCGACGAACACTTTGACCAGCCCTTCGCACGGGTGGTCGGCAATCGCGATAATCTCGACCAGGTCGGAGTTGTCGGTCGGGCCGCGCTTTCCGTAGGTCTCGGCGTAGACCCGGGAGCCGGCGGTCACCGCCCGCCCCACGATCAGGCTTTGAGGCACGTCCGCATCGGCGCGGATGTCAAGCTCGACGCCGCCGGGCGTGTCTGTGCGCGTGGACCTGTCGCAGTTGGAGCCGTAATCTTCGGTAGTGGCTTCTCCTTGGGCTTCAGCAGTTGCCCAGCGATATAGCTGGCGCCGTACGCCAGCGCGCTCCCGGCAAGGCTTCCGACGATACCACCGGCGGTGATTGCACTGCCGACGGCGCCGACGGCCGCAATAATCGGCGCGACCAGGAAGGCGGCATGGGCCGGCGCCGTGCTGGCCAGAAGCACGGCGATCGCGAGAACGGCAATGCTGCGCATGCTAACCGACCCGGAACGCCTTGGCCGCATGGGTCAGCGGCACCTGCCCCAGCCCGTTCTTCTCCGTGCGCGCCACGATCATGCCGGCCATCACCACCCCGAGCGTATCGGTTCCGTCTTCATTGATGATCTGCGCCCAATCGCCGGAGCGCGCGGATGCGACCGGGATCTCCGGAAACATGGAGCGCGCCACGTCCGCCATGTCGCTCCAGCCCTCCGTCGTCATGACGCGCTTCGCGCCGAGCGCCGTGCTGTAGCGGCCGCGCAACCTCGCGGCGGGATCTTTGCCGGTGAACGCTTTCGCGCAATCGGCGCACCAGAGCAGGCAGTCGTGCCGTCCCCAGTTGAAGGGCTCCAGCTTGGCCCGCTCATATTCCCCATGGATGACGAGGCGCGGGTTTCGCATCACTTCTTCCGCCCGAAATAGATCGGCTTGCCGCGCTGCGCGGAGGTGTACTTGTAGAAGTCGTCGTTCGGGTCGCGCTGGTGCTGGCTCGCGCTGCTCCTTGTGTCCGTCCGGCTGATGGTCAGGGCGCGCGCATGGCTTTCGCAGGTCAGGGCATTGCCGCCCGTGCCGCCCGCTTCCGGCGTCACGATCTCCGCATCGTCCACGATGCCGACGAAACGGGGGATGAGATCGCCGATCAGCTCATGAGTGCGCGGATCGAAGATGCCCGTATGCAGCTCGATCGGCCGCTGCCCCACCGTCGAGCCGCGCACCAGGGCGTTGGTCTCCGGGTCGAGCCCCGAGAGGGTGACCTTCATCCCCTGGATGCTCATGTCGCTGACGGCCGAGATCGCCTCCGGCTTGATGAGCGCGCCCGAGCCGTAATAGGTCCGCCCGCCGATCTCCACCGAACCCTTGCCCGTCCAGAAGCCCGCCGGCGCAGGTCCGCCAGTGTCCGGGTCGAGCGCGTCGCACCATAGGAAGAGCGCGCGCTTCACCTGTCCGCTGGCCAGGGCCGCGCGCTGCGCCGTCGAAAGGTCGAGCATGGATCAGTCGAGTGTCTGGATGGCTTCGAAGCTGACCGAGGTCAGCGACTTGACGTCGGTCGGGCCGGAAAAGCTGCCCGGAACGATCTTCATCTCGGCATAGGCGCGGTGGAGCCGCACGGGCGTGTCGGCCGTCCAGCCCGGCTGGATATGCGGCCGCACCTCCACGTCCACCTCGCCGGACGCATCGGCCACACCACCGGCCACGATCATGTGTAGCGCCTGAGACGTGCCGTAGGAGAACGACAGGAAGTCGCCAACGGCAAAAGCGAAGGTTTCCGGGAGCGAGCCCAGGCTGAGAACAACGCCGCCTGTGGCACCCTCCAGGCTTGCGAACCCGTCGAACGGATTGCCGCCAACCTCCAGCCCGTCGAACCCGTCCGGGTACGCCTTCGGATACTGGCGGAGATTGTGATAGGCGTAGAACGACTCCAGGCTCCGAAGCGTCATGTACCAGGCCTGCAGCTCCCGCCACTGGTCTTCCGTGCGCGGCGGCGTCGTGAAGCTGGCCCGCCAGAGTGCAGGCCCCAGATCCTTGGAGATGACCTTGCCCGACCGCAGCGGCGTCTGCGCATCCATCGGCTCGATATTGAAGTCGAGCCCGACGAGCTTCAGCGCGTCCGGGATCACCCGCGGGAAGCTGATCGCCATCTAGCCGATCCTCCGGGAACGAGACTCCTTCATGATCGTCACGACCTTCCTGCCCAGGTCGCGATCGCGCTCGTCGAGGATCTGCCGGAAGCGGGATTCGGTCATATCGGAGCCCCGCGCATCGATCGAGGAATGGATGGTCACCCCGCCGACGCCGCGTGCGGCCTCCTGCTGTGGCGTCGTCACCGACACCCGTTCGTTCGGCGAAGCGCGAAACGCGACAAGTTGGCTGTCCGTCCCCCCGGAGCCGCCGACCTTGAACGAACCGCCTTTAGCAAATCCGAAGAGGCCGCCCAGCCCGCTCGACAGCGCACCCCCGAGCGGACCAGTGACGGTCTGCGCGAAGGTGATACGCGCCAGGTCCTGCAGGATCGAGCCGGCGAGCTCCTTGAAATTCACCTTTCCGTTCTCGACAAAGTCGCTGAACGCGCGGTCCATACCGTCGGTGACCGCCTGGGTCGCCTCTTCGATCTGTTGGAATGCCTCGGAGCTGCGCCGGCTGAGTTCGTCGAACTGATCCTGCGCTTGCCCTATTGCCCGCGTGTAGGTGTCCCAATCGATCGCCCCGGCATTCAAAAGACCCTGAAGCCGCTCGAACTCCATACGCAATTGCTCGACCGGCGTGCGAGTTTGCTCGAACACCTGGCGGCCCTCGTCCATTTGACGCTTGAGCGCGGCCGCGGCCTCTGCCGCCCCACCGGCTCCGCTCGACAGATCCTTGAATGCCTTCACAGCCTCATCGTTCAGGATCTTGGCGAAGGCGCCCGCGTCGTCACCGAGGCCCGCGAAAATGTTCAGCCCTTCGATCTTCTTTTTGAAGTCGTCCCACACACCGCTGAAATAGGCCACGCCGGCGGCGGCACCCAGAACGGCAGCAGCAATCAGCGCCCATTTGGACCGGAAGATCGTAAGAGCATCCAGAACCTTACCGGCGGCGATCAGCTTCGTCAGGGCCGTGAGGGGGCCAATAACTGAGGAGACAACCCGGAAGAACCCGCCGAATACGAACAGCAGCGGCCCCGTTGCCGCTGCGAGTGCGGCCATGGCGATCACGACATTCTGGATCGAGGGATCAAGCGCGCTGAACCTATCGACGAGGAGTTGCAGCGCGCCCAATGCAGGGCCGCCGACTTCCGCCATGAACCGCTGGAAGATGGGCAAAAGTGTATTGCCGAGTTTGGTGGCCGCTTCCTCGAACTTCGAGCCGAGTACACGCATCATGTTCGCCGGACTATCCAGCGTCCGCGCCAAATCGCCCTGCGCATTCGACGTTTGATCGAGGATCGTGATGTAGCGGCCGAGGATCTTCTGCTGCTCTGTCAGCTTTTCATTGCCCTGGATGAGCCCCATCCGCATCAGCGTCATCTTGACGTTGGTTTCGCTGACGCTGACACCAAGCCGCCGCAGCGGCTCGATCTCACCGGAGATGCCGGACTGCAGCTTCTGGAAGGCATCGTCGGGGGAGAGATTGAAGAACGAAGCCAAGTCGCCCGTGAGCTGCGCCAGGCCCTTTGACATATCGAAAGCGGCCGCGCGGCTGATACCCATAGCCGTGGTCATTTGGAAGAACGTCGCGATCGTCTTCCGGGTCTCGTATGGGTTGAGCCCCACGGCTTTGCCGAGCTGTTCCGAAAAGTCGCGCGCCCGGTCGGCCATATCGCCCATGGCCACCGCGAACAGGTTTTCGCTCTCCGTGGCATCCGAGGCGAGTTTGATCAGCCCTGCGCTCGCCGCCACGATCGGAAGCGTAAGGGAGAGACTCAGATTCCGGCCCGTGTCCTGCAGGGATTTGCCGACGCGCTGGAGGCTCTTGCGCGCGCTCCTTAGCCCGTCTTCGAACTGGGCGCTGTTGAGTGCGAGATTGACGCGCAGCGCGCCGATTACGCTTCCCGTCATTAGCCTCTCCCGCTCAACGCTACCGCCCACATTTGGGCGACCGAAATCTGCTCTTCCATCGACTGCATTGGCCGCGAGCGCGGTTCAGCGTCGTGCAAGAGGGACTTGAGCTTCACGAACTGTGTGGACTTCTGAGGCGCGTAAGCAGTCAGCCAGGCCGTGTGCCAGGCCAGCCACGCCCGTTCGTTATACTGGTCGGCCAGGCGTTCGACGTACCCGTCGAGAATGTTCTGGGTCTCTCGGGGCGTGAGCTTCCAGAAAAGCTCCGGATCCTGACCGGCCCGCACCCATGACCGTTGCAGCGAAAGCGGATCTAAGCCTTCGCCGCCTTCGGAGGGTTTTCCTTTGCGCCGGCCTTCTGTTCCGGCATGGCAAGCTGGAAGGCTTCGCCGATGGCAGCGGCTGTGGCTTCAAGGCCGGCCGCGGATGCGACGTCGCCGGCATCCTCGAGGCCCATCTCCTTGTGATGGTCTCGCAGACCCGCCCACACGAGAGTGCGAAGTCGCCGCATATCCAGATCCCCACTGCCGAACGAGTCGATGATCGCGGCGATCGATTGATCCAACGCATCCTCCAGCTCGCAGAGGGCATTGTGGGAGAACGAAAGCGTGTAGGTGGTGTCGCCTGCCTTGAGTGGGACACCACCACGATGCGGATTTGCCATGAAAGCCTCCCGGTTACGCGGCCGCAATCACGGCAGGCGTCGCGGCGCTCTCGGACGCCTGGCTGCCGACGGCATTGGTGGCGGTAATCTCCACGGTCAGTACGGCGTCCACATCGCCCACCACGGGGGTGTATGTCTTCTCCGTCGCTCCGGAGATGTCGGAATCGTCGGCCTTCCACTGATAGGCGAAGGTCGGCGCCCCGGTCCAAATCCCTTCGATGGCAGTGAGCTTGTTGTCGACCTGCGCAACGCCGGAAATGGCGGGCAGGATCAAATTGGCCGGAGCGGCGGCCGGAGTCAGAACGCGCATGGACGAGCAGCGAACGCTGACATCGGCGGCGAGTTTGCCTTCGTTCGGCGCGGTAGGCGCGAAACTGGCAAAGTGCCCCTTCCACGTCCACACCACCCCATTGGGATATGTGACGCGGTGCATCAGCTTCTTCCGCTGAACCTTCCAGCCGACGATCTTGACCTCAGTCGGATTACCGGGAATCCAATTGATGCCGAAGCTCATGGAGCCTGGATCGATGAGGGTGGGGATAAATTCCCGCGTGGAGTCCGGCGACTGGGTATGCGTGACCTCTTCCTCGCCAACGCTCATCTCGGGCGGCGTGATATCCACCGTCTCGCCGACTGTAAACCAGGTGTCACCGTCGTCTTCCGACACCTCGTAGAGGTTTCCATAGCCAATCAAGGCTTCCGACTCTGCCATCTCTATGTCTCCTGATGATGAACTATGATGTCGATCGAGACGCGGAACATGCGATTGACCTCTTCGGCATCGGCGGCCGGGAAGTCGCGTTCGCTATCGATGAAGACGCCCAGCAGCGCGCCGCTGCGAACGCCGGACAGCGCCGACCGCACCGCGCGCGCCGTGGTCTTTGCGGACCCGTAGGTCTCGCCGTAGCAGTCGATCTGAACCCGGCTTTCGACGTAACCGGACGGCCCTTGTGAGTTGTAGTCCCGATTACCGGTGATGCCGTTGAGCACCACATAGGGCGCCGCCGTCCCTTGCGGCGCGCGCACCCAATACCGCTCGCCTCCGGCCACATCAGCGAGCAGAGCCGTCAGCGCCTCTTCCATCGGCTCAGCCCTTTTTCCTGATCCGCTCGGCCGCTTTCTTTATCTCGCTGGCGAGCAGGGTCTTGATCGACCGCAGGATTCCCATCTTATTGCGATCCCAGGCCGGGCGGGCGAAGGGCTGCGGCGGTTGGTCCTTGGTGCCGAACTCCTGCAGATGGGCTTGCGGCAGTGCGCCTGCGCCCACATAGAATTCGGCCGTCGCCTTGTCCTCCCGCGCCGTGGCGCGCTTCTGAATGCGCTTCTGTCGAGCACTCAGTTTCGTGCTAGCGGCAACGCTCTCTTTAAGCTCGCCGGCGGCCACCGGAGCTCCCGCCTCCATCTCCGCCGCCAGAGGTTCGCTCGCCTTCTTGAGCACGCGTCGAAGCACCGCCTTTCCGGTTCGCTTCGGCAATTCGCCCAACGCACGATCCAGTTCCCGCAGACCTTCGACCCGAACGGTCTGACGAGCCATCAATCAGCCTCGCGCACGGCGGTGATCTCCAGATAGCGGCCGCGCCCGTGACGGGTCTCTTTGATGCCGGTGATATTCCAGACCCAGCCGTCATGGCGGATACGATCCTTGGCGGTGACACCGCGCGTTCCACTATCGGACCGCACCGTGAAGCGGCTCATCACGGTTGCGCCGACTTGATCGGCCGCCGCTTTCTCGGTGTCGCGCACATCCTCCCGTCCCGCCCAACGGGTGACCAGCGTGCTCCACGGCTTCTCGGTCTCGTTGAAGCCGTTCGCCACGCCTTCGCCGGCCCGCTCGATCGTGATCCGGCGGTCGAGTGCGCCGCGCCGGTCTCCCTCACAGGCCCACTCGACGATAAGGTGCGATCAGCGCATCCACTGCGAGAGGCGCCGCACCAAGAGACACATCCGTCACCGCCTCGCGGTGCTCGTAGAGGTGCCCGACCATCAGGAGGATGGCGGACTTGAGCGGCGCGGGAACCTCCGCCACTTCATCGCCGGCGACATACTTCACCGAGACAGCATCCCGCCGCGCATAGATCGAAGGCCAGGACTGATCGGGCTGGAGGTCGAGGTAGGGCCCACGCGCATCGGTGAAAAGCTGATAGACCGTATCGGCCAGCGTTTGCTCTTCGTTGTTACCGTCGAAATAGGTCACGCTCGTAACCGACGTCACGGGACCGACCAGAAGTCGCAGGCAGCCGAAGCCCGCAAAGCGCTGCTCCCAGCTCTGCGTGACCAGAGCCCGCCCGACGATGCCCGTGTAGCCGTCGAAATACTGGGTCGCCGAGGCGATCAGCGCACCGATCAGCGTGTCGTCGTCATTGTGATCGACACGGCAATGCGCCTTCGCCTCGGCAAGCGTGACGGGCGCCGCATCCGGCGCCGTGATGCGGACAGGCGCGAGCATGACCTACTGGTCGCCGCCTTCGCCAGTCGCCTCGTTGCCGGCGCCTTCGCCGGCCTTGAGATCGGTGTCCGCCTTGTTCTTCGGCGCCGACTTCAAGGCTTTGTTCTTCGGCGCGGACGGCTCCGCCTTCCCGCCGGTCTTCGAAAGCACGCCACCCTTCACGAGATGCGCGACCGTGCTCTCGTTCGCCTCTCGGATGTCGCCGACCTTGTAGGAGCGATCTCCGATGTGCTCTCGTTCCACGCGGAATTTCATGATCGCTGCTCCTATGCTGCCGCCGCGACGTTCGCGGTCGGATCGCTCGTTTCAGCCGCGGTGCCGCTCCAATTCGCGGCGGTCACCGTGACGGTGAGAGGTGAGCCGACATCGTCTTCGATGGGCTCATAGGTGTTCGCCGTGGCGCCGCTGATCGGCTCGCCGTCGCGATTCCACTGATAGGAGAGCGAAGGGGCCGGCCGTCCCGTCCATGTCCCGGCGGAGGCCGTCAGCTCTTCGCCCACCTGGGCGGTCCCGGTGACCTCGGGCGCTGCACTGTTCTCCGGTGCCAATGGCGTGCCGCCGTTAGCGCCAACGAAACCCGCCATGCTGCGCTTGCGCTGCTTTGCCGTCTTGGCCATCGCCGCAGATCCTCGTGAGATGGTGGAAATGTGGGAGGGAGGCCGTTCGCCACCCTCCCCATGTGGTTGATGAGGCCCGCAGCGGCCTAGCTCTCGTAGCCGAGATCGCCGTAGATGAAGGCTTCCGGCCGATAGACCGCCAGCGCCAGACGCTCTTCACAGAGGATCGTCACGAGGTTCTTGGTGAAGTCGTCATTGACGTAGCCAGTCTCGATCCGGCTATCCCAACGATCGAACACCTGGGCGCCGAGGCGGAACGCGCCGACCAGGAACTTGTCGGACGTGATCGCCTGGGTCTCGACCACCGGCAAGCGCCACAAGGTCGGAGAGATGCCGCCCTGGGGATCGCCGATGATGTAGTTGCCGCCGGCGTCCTTGGTGAGCTCGACGCGCGCCCAGTCGGTCGGATGCATCACCACACCCGTGGCCGGATACTCGGCCAGCACCGCCTGCAGCATGGCCAGGCGGATCGTGTCGATCGCCGTGGCGTCGTCAGGGGTGAACTCGGCACTGTAAGCGGTCGCCTGCGGGATAATGCCGTGCAGGTTCTGACCTGTGCCGTCGCCGCTCAGCAGCTGCTGCTCCTCCACATAGGCGAGCCCGTAGAGCAGCCGCTGATCGATCATCGATCGGAGCTGAGGGATATCGTCCACGACCTGGCGGCTGGCCTTCATCCAGTGGGCGATGACCTTGGCCGACGTCGAGATCAGATCGAGCTTGATATCGGACGAGGGCTTTGCCGCCCCTTCGGCGACCGGAGCCGCGTTGTTGGTGAAGCCGGTTTCCTGGACATACTCCAGGGTGTTGCCGTCCATCTGACCGGGGCTGATGAGGTCCCGAACAGTCATACGGCGCTGCGGCAAGGGTTGAATGCCCGGCAGCCGCGTGGGTGCGATGGCATCACCAACCGAACCCGCCGAGTCCGTCGTGGCGGAGGTCAGCGTTGCCTTGATTCGCAGATCGGCCTTGCCTTGGGTGGGAGATCCGCCGAGCCAGCCCTTGACGTTCTCGTTCTCGACGAACTGCTCGCCGAAGGTCTTGGGCTTGTCGGCGCTCTTATCGCCGACTCGAGCGAGCTTCTGCTCCATCTGGGAGACCTGCTCGCCGAGCTCGTTCATCTTCACGAGCGCTTCGTCCGACTTCTCCTTGAGAGAGGTCGTCAGCTCCTCCCCGGCCTTGGACTTGCCGAGGGCTTCCTCGGCGAGTCCCTTCACCTCTTCGACGGCTTTCGCGAAGGAACCCTTCACCTCTTCGGCGAGGGCCTTCACGTCGATGCCATTGTCATCGGACTTGTCGAAGGCAATGCGCGGGGCGAACAGCAGGTGCTCAAGCGAGCCGATGCCGCCGCCCGCGACAAAGCGGGTGTGCATTTTCATGTCGATATCCTTTGGACTTGAGAAAGTTCAGCCGGCTTTCTGAAGGATGCTCAGAAACTCTTCGGCCTGGTGGTTCGCCTTCTCGCCCTCGGACTCGCTCCGAATGGCCTTGGCATAACCGACAGAGGCGATCTGCACGGCCATGCTTTTCGGGACCCCTGCCTCCCGCAGGATGTCCTCGAATTCCTTGATCGGCATGGGATCGCCATCGCGTAGCCGCTTGGCGAATTCGTCCATGCGTTCGGACTTGACGGAGTCGATGCGCGCCCGGCGGTTGGCCGGGAATGAGACGACGCTGATCTCCAGAAGGTCCAGCTTCTTGAGCAGGAGAACGCTTCCGTCCGGCTCGGCTTCCAACTCACGATAGCCGATAGACAGACCGCGCACGGCGCCGGCCTTGAGCAGCGCGTAGATCTCGTTGCCGCGAACCGTCTCCATGACGAACCGGCCTTCCGCTTTCAGGCCGTTCTCGTCCTCGGAAACGTTCATCCATACGCCGATCGGCTCGCTGGCATTGTGCTGCCACAGCATGAGCGGCATCGTGCCTTCGCTCTTGTGCCTCGCCAGGCTCTCGGTGAACGCGCCCGGCAGCACCTTCTCGCCATAGGAATCGACGTTGTTGAAGATTGAGCCGTATCCCGTGAAGGTGCCCTTCTCCGATACTTCCTTGACCTGCAGGGCGAAATCCTTGGTCTTCAACATGGCGACTATCCCTCTCTCCCAGGCGGCGGAAGCGCCCGCGTCTCGTCCGACGGATCGGCGTCAATCGGCACGTTCTGCATTTGCATGCGAGGAACGTCGCCACCCTCTACGGGAGGCAGATTCTCAAGTGCACGCACCTCGTTGATCGTCATCGCGCCGATCGCGGTCATCTGCTGATAGAACTTCGCGCGCCCTGCGCTGTCCGCTCGCAGCAACCCTTCGATATTGAACTCGATGGAGATCCCATCGGCCCGGTCGCGAGCGGTGAGAAGCTGCTTTTCGAGCGCCTGCTCGATACGCTTGAGGCGGCGGCGCAGCGTGAACTTCTGGAAGCCGAGCGTCTGCTGCTCCAGTCCCGTGCCCCAGCTCGTCGACTTCTCAGTGTGCCCGATCATGAAAGGGGGCACGCCGAAGAACCGGCAGATTTCCTCGACAGAGAAGCCACGCGATTCCAGCATCTGGGCATCTTCCGGGCTGATCGTGAGCTGGCTCCAGGTGGTTCCTCCCTCCAGGATCAGCGGCCGCCCGGCGTTCATGGCGCCGAGGAATTTCTCGGTGAGGTGGGTTTCGGCAGCCTCTCGCTGTTCCGGGGTCAGGTACTTTTCGAAGGTCAGGACGCCCGAGGGACGCAGGCCGTTGCGGAAGGTCGTGCCGGCCGCCCGATCTACCGCCTGGGCCAGACTGAACACGTTTCGCCCGAATTGAAGTGTCGACATGCCGCCAAGCGGATCGCCACCGAAGCCGCGGATATGAAGCATTTCGGCTTCGATCTCGACATACCGCTGGCCGTCCTTCGTCCAGCTGTATTCGATCGACCCGTTGGCGAGACGGCGAACCGACATGAGTGCGGGCGCCACTGGCACCAAGGCAACCACCTTACTGCCCTGGCGTACCACGCGGGCGTAGGCATTGCCCCAAAGTTCCAGGGACGCGCTGATAAACTCCCAGAAATCGACCGCCGTCTGGTCGTAATTCGGGCTCTCGTGAAGCAGCTTGTAGAGCGGATGCTGTAGCGCCACCTCCCGCCGGTCTCCCTTGGTCTGGTAGACCATCACCGGCAGCGAGGCGGTGGTGCCACAGATCAGGTTGACACAACCCCAAACTGCGGACAGGGCGAGCACGCTCTGATCGGTTACGACCTCGCCGGCTGCGCCTTTCATCGCACTGCTGTACCAGCCATCAGGCTCGCGGACGGTCAGCTGCCGGAGCACTGTCTGCGCCGCTTTTGTGGCGAACCGCTTGAGCGGGTTCATGCGGCACCTGCAAGGCTTTTGAAGTAATCGTTCATGCCGCCTCCCGCGCTTACCGGCCCGCGGCTCATGAGCATGTAGGCGTTGAAGAGCGCGATCAGCGGATCGATCTTCGCCTTGCCAGCAACCTGCTTCGTCACGAGGACGGCGTTGCCCTTCTGCTCTGTCTTCGCGTTGCCGACCACCCAGTCCATCATGGGCTGCGCCGCATGCCGGAAGGTGCCGTCTTTAAGCTTGCGTTCCATGCCCCAAACGGCGCCGGAGAGGCGATAGCCCTGATAGACCGCGCAGACCGGACCGCCATTGGCCTCGGTCTCGATGCCGAGCGCCGCAAGAGCTTCGATCAGGGCGGAGATGGCGCACGGGTCGAGCCCCACGCCGAACTTCTCGGGCAGCAGGCCTGCTTCGTGGATCTTCGCGATGATGGCGGAGATCTCTTCCACGTCCTGGGTGGGTTCTTCGCAGAGCACCAGGTCTCCGCTCTTTTTGAAGTCCTTGAGCTGTTCGGCGATATCCTTGCGCAGATCCAGCACGTCGCTCTGCACCCAGGCCTTGTTCCACGACAGCCAGTCGTGGGTCTCGCCGCAGCGGCCAATCACACCGAGCCCATAGAGATCGTCGAGCCCACCCCCGTCGACGCCGACCGTCACCACCTCGGAGCGATCGAGGATTTCCTCGAGGGTCAGCGTGGCGTCTGCGGCATCAGCCCAATAATCCGCGCCACGCCAACGGTCGCGGCGAAGGCGCGTCCCGATCGGAACGTTGAGGTGCTTCGCGAGGAAGGTCTGCTTGTCCTCTTCACCGTCACCCGTGAGCGTCTTCCGCAGCTCGTCTTCCAGCCATTCCTGGCTGACCGAGCGGCCCAGGTTCGGATTGGTGATGCGGAAATTCGCCGGGTCGAGATAGTCCTCGGCCTCGATCATCGCTTCCGGGAATTCGTAGAGGACACCGAGGCTTTTCGGATCCGTGATCCGTCCGTCCCGCACGTCCCTGAAATATTCCAGCTTCGACTTCCAGACGCCCGCCGGCGGCTCATCGCTGTGCGTCGTGAGGTAGATCACGAAGCCTTCGGGCCGAGACACGAGACCGCCGGTCGCTTCCGCCAGCATCGCCGCGGCGCCGTTGCGCTTGCCGAAAAGCCAGAGCTCGTCGACCAGAACGAAGGCTGCCTTCTTTCCCGACACCGTATCGCTGTCGGCCGCCACGACCTTCAGGAGTGCTCCGGTAGTCCGGTGCGCAATCGTCCGCTTGTGATCCTGAACGTGGAGAAGCTTGGTCAGATCCTCGTCGTAGCGGACCATGCCGGCTGCCGGGCTAAAGCAGTTGTTCGCGACCTCCAGCGTCGGCGCCAGGATCAGCAGCTCGGCAAGATGTCGCCAATTGCGGATCAGCGCCGTGATCATGATCCCGGCGGCGAGGGTCGACTTCGAATTCTTCTTGCTGATCAGCAGGAGGAAATCGCGGATCAGCCGCCGCGCGTTGTCGCTATCGTAAGCGCCGAAGATCGCGGCCACGAAATCGAACACGAAGCGTCGCAGGCTTCGCCGAAGGTGGGCGGCCTGGCGTCTCCCGTCTCCGGATCGCGCACAAAGGGCGCATCGACGATCTTCAGCGACTTGAAGACATCCAACGCGGCTTCGGCTTCGCGTGGGAACAGCGGTTCGATCGGGACTAGCGATCGGCCGCCGACGATTCGCTCCTCCCAGTCCGGGCACGCGGTCGACCACTCCATCCTACTGCATGCGCATCGGAGCGGGCGGCGGCGCGAACTTGCCGGTCACCGAACCGGCGTCCTCGATCTGTTGCTCCTTCTTGCCCAGCTTGCGCTTCGGCTTGGCGGGCTCGCGGACATCGGCGGCAAGCGCCTTCAGGTCGTGAGCGTCGATGATCTTGCCGAGCTCCTTCATCGCACCCACATTCCCGCCGATCGCTGCTTTCCAGAGCCCGAACAGGCGGGAGGCCTTGAGCGCCGGCAGCGCCTCGTCGCGTTGGCGAAGCTCGACAAAATAATGCTTCCGCATCGTGGTCGCGGTGATGCGAAGGGCCTGGGCGATCTGGCGATCCTTCCAGTCCAGCGCAAGCAACAGTCTGATTTTGTTGCGGTTTTCCTCAGTCGGAATATGAGCGGGGCGCCCTCGCTTCCCATGGTTCTCAGGGATCGGGTCGCCGAGCAGGTCCCTATTTTCCAACATGTCAAAAAAAACCTCTGCGTGACAGCACCACCGGTCCGGAGGCCGAGGGGTGCTGAACTTTCACCTACCCCCCTCCCCGCGCTCCCGGCGGGTCAGATGGACGGCCCGATCGCTGTCGAGCCACAGGTCGTCGGCCCCGATGCGCCCCGCATCGAACTCGCGTTCGAGCAGCTGCTTGACCACATCGTGGTGCCACTTGCAGCTCGCCTGCCACCACCGCTGATCCCAGAAGGCATCGGTGCCGCGTGTGTGCGGGATGACGTGATCGGTGAGGGTCGCAGGCTCCACCCGCCCGACCGCCTGGCAGCCGCGGCAGAGAGGATTGGCCCGAAGGAAGCGCTTGCTTGCCCGGTCCCACTTCGAGGTGTAGCCGCGCTCTCTCGCGCTATGGCGTTCGGGAGGGGCGGCCACCGGCTTCGGCGCGCCGCCGAGAAGCGGGGGCGGACCCGACAGCTTGCCCATCGGCCACCCCCGAAATGCGAAAGGCCCTCGCCGTTGCCGGGAGGGCCTTGCTTCGATTCGCTTGGTCCGATACCCGCCGCCCGGAGGCGCAAGTGTCAAACCTGCATTAATGCAGTGCTATGGTGATTCCATAGCGCCGGTCAAGCGGCCCCGCGCCGCCGTCCACGGCGCATGAGCTCGACCAGGGCGCGCAAGCCTTCCAGCGCCGCCAGCCACTCGGCAAAGGTCAGCGGCTCCTCGGCCACGCAAAGCCGGTCCAGCGCCTTCACCGCCTTGTGCCCGCCCGCCTCGAACACCGCATCCTGGTGGGTGCGATAGCGCTTCACGCCCGGCGCACAGCCCGCTCGTTCTCGTTGGCATGGGACCTGGACGCCCCGCCGCCGCCCGCCACGGGGACTTCCAGCATCGCCGTCTTGGCGCTCCCCTTCGGCGCATCCAGCACGAGGCGCCGATACTCCTCGGTCACCTCGGCCCAGCGCAGCCCGGCGTCCCGCTCGTCCGTGGTCACCTCGCCGAGATACCACTTGCGCCCCAGGGGCGTTGCCAGGTGCGGCGACGTCACCACGCCGATCAGCTCCTTGGCCCGGCCGTAGCTCGCCACGCCCCGATCTTCGCCCCGCCGGGGCACCGTCCCATTGGGGTGCCGCCGCGCCCCGTCCTTCCGCTTTCGTCCCGCTCGTGCCATCCCGCATCGTCCTTTCGTCCCGGTCTCCACATCGCCTCGCATCTCAGCATCCCCGCCCCGCCTCAGCCGGTGTCGGCCCAACAGGCGCTTGCGTCCCGCCCTTCTCCGGCGGCGCCTGCTGTCCCGCGCCGTCTCCCTGCCCCGGCTTCCAGCCTCCAGGCTCAGCGCCGCAAGCATCACGCCCAGCCCCGCGCCCCGCTCCCGCATCTCCGCCCGGGTGGCGATCCGCTCCATCACCGGCTCGATCCGCCCCACGGCTTGCGCATAATCGCCAGGCTTCAGATGCGCCCGCAGCGCCGCATCCCAGCGCTCGCAGGCCGCCTCCCTCGCCACCTCGGCGCTCGAAGGGCGATACCCGCCTCCCGGCTTGGGGCGATATCTGGGAGGCCTCATGGCCCGCTCCTCTCTGCCCGCCTGTAGCCTCTCCACCGGCTCCGCGGCCTCCCGCTTCCCGCCGGGGATCGGCAGCATCATGTGCCGCTGTCGTGGTGGTTGCTGGCTGGGCGCCTCGTCCCGCCCCGGCGGCGGCGAATGGCTTCGCGACGGTGCAACAGGTGACACCGTGCCTCCCCAGGTTTCCTTCCTAGGTTCCTTAAGAGGTTTGGGTGCCAATCCTGGCACCGTCTGAGTGCCACATCTGGCACCCTCAAGGTGCCGATCCTGGCACCCTTGATCCCGGCACCCGGCATCGCCCGTCAGCGCGCCCCACTGCACCCCATAGGCATTCCGGTGCGAGACGCCGCCGTGCCGCGCCCGCACGATCAGGCCGAAGCGCTCCAGCTCGGCCAAAGCGCGGAAGACGGAGCGGCGCGAAAGCCCCGTCCGGCTCATGATGCGCTCGATGCCGGGATCGCATTGCCCGGTGGCCCGGTTGTGATGGTCGATCAGCACGGCCCCCACAGCCTTCGCCGCCGCGCTCAGCCCCGGATGGGTACAGACGGCGTAATAGGCTTGCGCCTTGTTGATGCCGCCTTCGTCGGCCGGCGCCGCCGCCGGCCTAGCCCGCATCGCCGGAGAGGCCGGCCGATAGAGATCCCGCGCCGCCTCAGCCATGCTCACCCCGATATCGTTCACGAAGCGCGCCGTAAGGCGCCTTGGTCGAGCGCGTGCGCCAGAGCGCCCGCTCCAGGCGTTCCCGGCCGCCGCGGCCCGGCTGGGGCCGCACCACCGGCACGGCAGGCGCCGCAGGCTCGCCGGTCGTCACGTCGACATTCCAGCAGCCGAAGAGGAGGCTTGTGTCCGTCAAGCCGCCTCCCGTCCCGCCTTCAGGCGATCGATGTTCTGGCGGTGCACGGTGAAGGTGATGGCGACCACCCAAGGGTTGCTCTCCCAAGGCGCGCGCTTGGCGTTGAGGGAGTCCCAGAGGTCGCGGTACTGCTCTTGAGGCGACGGGTCCCACTCATCCGGAAAGTCGGGGTTCGGCCCCAGCACGCCGGGGCAACCCTCCGCAATCGCGTCAGCCTCGCTGATGCGCTGCAGCCGCTGCACCCGAACCTCCGTCACCTTCAGGGTGAGGCGGGACGCCCAGCGCGGCATATGGATTGAGGGATGTTTCGTGAAGTATTCGCCCCAAGGGAGGAACTGCCACACGCCCCTGGCCTCGTGGTCGGCAACCTCCCCATTCCAATCAGGAGGCGGGCCGAACCACCAACTGCCGGGTTCAGCATCGCCCTCGTGCGGCTCGAAGATGCCGGTCCGTTGATCGCGTGGCGGGCCGAAGCATTCCGGGGTCGCGACGTAATCGATCTCGCTCCCCTCTGGACCGCAGTCGAGGCATGGGCCGCAGTCGATCGTCGAGTAGCCGTCGCTATCGGTGTCGTGCTTCGACCAGAAGGTTTCCCGCACCCAGATCAGATCGCCGGGGGCGTAGGGGAGGTCATCATCGCATCCGTCGTGCCACGACTTCCGCCAATCCACGTCGGCATAAACCCTGGTCTTGCGTCCAGTAAGAAACAGGGGCTGCGGCTTCAAAAGCCGCCGCGTCTGCGTCTTCCGACCCTCCAGCAAGGCGCGCACCATGGCGCCGGAAAACAGCATCGGCTTATCGGTCATCATGCCGCCTCCCGTCCCGCCTTCAGGCGATCGATGTTCTGGCGGTGCACGGCGCAGCTCAGCGCCACCCCCCACGGGTCGCTCACCCGGGGCGCGCGCTTGGCGGCGTCTGCGATGGGGTTCTGAAGGGCTAGGACGAGGTGTCCGGCGCTGGCCTCGAGGCCGCGCGGCATAGGTCGATAAGTCCCCGGCGAACTGCGGGGTCCTTTATGCGCGTGAAAGCGCCATTGAGCGTCTGTCCTTCTTCGCTTGCCACAAACTCGACAAGACGGATTTCGAACGCCGATGGTGGGAGTTGGGCACCTGTTCGGCCTTTGGACTCGGGCACATCTTCGAATAGGTCTCCGACTTTGAGACCGAGGATCGACGCACACTGCAAGAGCCGGCTTGAGCTGATCCGGGTTGTCCCCTTCTCGTATTTCTGAATTTGTTGAAAGGAAAGACCCATGGCCCGGGCGAGCCCTTCTTGGCTCAGCCCAATCTCCATTCGACGGAGGCGGACGGCACGGCCGACATGGACGTCGATCGAATTCGGCTTTTTCGAAGACACGACTGCACTCCTTCGCTCGGCGACGAGACGACGCGCGCCAAGGGTCAGCGCTTTGCTCTGCCCGCAATCGGCTGACCATGGGCCACCCTATAATGTGTGCCCAAGTTCGTGGCCGTTCGAAGGTCATCGCTGATGCGGTGAGCCCCGCCATCACAAAAGCCTCCCCTGATCCTTGCTCGAATGGGCCGCCGCCTCCGTCAGCCCCCGGTCCTCGGCCAGCCAGCGCGGGATGGTCACGAACCCCTTGCCCCGATCCAGGACGTGCTCGCGCGACAGGAAGACGAGGCGACCGTCCTTGCGCCCCGCCACGCGGATGCCGATGGACGGCCCGCGCTCCGCCGCCACCTCGCAGGGGACCTCGACCGGCTCATTGCGGGGGTCTTCGCGTTCGTGATCGCCGTTCACTCGCCACCCTCCCAGGCCATGCGGTAGCCGCGGCTGCTCCGCCCTGGCCCGTCGCTGCGGATCTCCAGCCCGCTGCCGGCGAGCTTCGTCCGCAGCGCATGCATTCTGACGCCCATGGCGTTGACCGGAGCGTCCATGGTCACAGCGACGCCCACATAGAAGGCGGCCGCCAGATCCCGGCCACGCGTCCAAGTGCCCCAACGCACCAGCAGCAGCTCCGCCAGCTCCCGCTCGCGCGGCGTCAGGTCCGCCTCGTCCAGCACCTCTTCGGCCTCAGACTTGATCGGCGCTTCACAGACGCTCACACCCCACCTCCCCGCTTCTTCTCCGCCTCAAGCTCGTCGCGGGCGTGGGCCGCCATGGTCCGCAGGTGCCCGTTCAGCGCATCGCAGACATTGATCACGGTCGCGCGGTTGGCGTGGGGCGCGGCCTCCTCGAAATCGGGATAGTTGGTCACAAGCCGCCGCGCCGCCTCCAGCCCGCGGATATAGCTCTCCGTCTCCACCAGGCCGATCGCGTCGGCCAGGGCGGCGATCTGCTCTTTCACCGTCGCCGCTTCCGCCTGGCCTGCTTTCCGATGCATCAGCCGCCTCTTCATCGCCCGCACCCCCGGTCCGGAAACCGGTCTTCCCGCGCGGCGTCGGCCAGGATCTGCGCGATCAGCAGCTCCGGCGGCACGCGGCGATAGCTCGCCTCTTCGCGGATGTCCCGCAGCGTCTCCCCCGGCAGCAGCACGGGCAGCGCCTCTTCCCCATCGGTGATCAGAAGGGCCCGGGTCATAGCGAGGCCATCCCATAGGTCGCGGCCAGCCAAACGACGATGGCGAGCAGCGCAGGCCACCACGGCCACCCATCGTCGATATGAAGGCAAAAGAGGTGGCCCGTGGCGAACAGGCCGCCCCAGAAGACGATGGCCAGAGCGAGCGCCTGGAGATCGTTCACGCGGCCACCTCCAGCCGTTCAAGCCAGTAGAAAGACTCGACAGAAAGCAGCCCGGCGCGGGAGGGGTGCGGGTCATGCAAGCAGCGTTCGGCCACCCGATCCCAGATCACCATATGCGTGACGTTCCCTTTCTCAGGGTCGGTCCGCACCGTTGGACCACCAGCCGCGACGACGCGGGGCAGCGGCGAATAATCGATACCGTCCCGGCACCGGCAAAAGTTGAGCACGAGCCCGGCCGCTTCGAGGGCTTCGTAGAAGTCGTCATTCCATCCGCCGTCGCGGGCGACTGGGTGGGGAAGGTCTTCAAGATCGCACTGCGCGAGGGTACGCACACAGGCTCGCGTGCAGTCTCCGCGCTCGCCCGTCTTAGGATTGGACAAGCACTCTTGATCGTAGAGCCTGAGAGCATCGACAATCACGCCGCCACCTCCCCGGCGGCCGCCTTTCCGAGCGCCCGCGCCCATTCCTCCTCGGTGAGGAATTCGGCAGCGACGACCATATTGTCCGAGACCCGAACCATGCCGTTCGCATCGACAAGGGCGCGTTGCTCTTCCGTCAGGGCGCCGGTCTCCGCCTCGTTCCCCCAGGCGTCCCACCCCGGGCGCGCCGGCCCGCGCCGGTTCAGCTCGATCTTCGGCAGGGTGGGGAACAGCGCTTCGATCATCTCGGCCACGGCTTCGGGCTTCGCCGAATGCTGCCCCCGCTTGGCGTGGAGCAACGCGCGCTCTTGCGTCCCCGGCGCCGGGCATGGCACATCGCCCTTCGTGCCGATCAGCAGCAGTTCCAGATCGTCGATGTTCCAGTAGCCCGTGCCGCCGACCTCCTTGTCCCAGCCGTGGCAGGAGACGTAGGCGAAGCCCCAGGCGCGCATCACAACCAGTCCCATCTCCAGCATCGGCCGCGTCACCCAGAGATAGAGCACGCAATCCTCGGCCGAGATCGCGACCACCTCCCGCGCGGCGATATCGGTCAGCTCCGAAGTCGGGTAGTGGTTGTCCGCCGCCCGGTCCATCCCCGCTTCCGACCATGTCTTGAAGCGCCATTCCGGGTCGGCCAGGATCACCCCGTATTTCTTCTCCGGCAGGGCGCATTGCTTCGCGCCGAGCTCGGCCTCGCGCTTCGCCCGGCCTTCCTGCTTCAGCACCTTCCGCACCACGTTCGCCTTGCCGCTCGCAGCCACTTGGGCAATCCGCCGCTGCGTTTCGGGCGGCAGCATCGCGGCCTTGGCGGCGGCGGAGATGGAAAGATGCCCGGCCCGCACGGCTTCGTTCAGCTCGTCGATGCCGCTCTTGCCGACCTTCGCGGCGTCCCGCACGCTCCGCTCGGAAACGTTGAACAGCTTCGCGGCATCCGCCTGGGAGACCTTCGGCGCGGGCTCGTCTCTCTGCTCGACCCCCTCAGCCTTATTCGGCAAATTTGCCGAATTTTTCGGCGCCTCGGTTTCAAGCGGCAAATTTGCCGCTTGATCGGAGGCGCTTCTCCGGTCGCCGCCGTGCGTATAGCTCGCGACCTGCGAAGCCACCCAGGCCCGCTGCGTTTCGTTCAGGTGCCGGCGGTTCAGGTTGCGTGAGATGACATAGCGCAGCGGGTCGCCGTCACGGCTGGCGAAGAAGTTGGTGACAAGCGGGGTCACCCCCGCCTCCCGCGCGCAGCTGTAGCGGTTGCGCCCGTCGAGGATCTGCCCCTCGTAGAGGATGATCTCGCAGCCCTCGCGAAAACCGTTCTCGCGCATGTCCGCGACCAAGGCGGCATGCTCGTCTGCGCTCATCATGGGGAACAGATCGGCCAGCCGGTGCGCCACCAGCGCGCCGAGCTCCACCGGCGCATCGTCTGCGGAAGGGTGGAAGGTGAGCATCAGGCTGCGCCCTCCCCGTCTTCGAACAGCCAATCGGGCCTTGCCGGGAATCCTTTCTCTCCCCGGGCGGGCATCAGCACGCCGAGAAATTCGGGCAGATGCCAGTTTCGAACGATAAACGCGCAGCTCTCCGGCAGCTTGCTTTCGGCTGGGTAGAACTGCCAAAGATTGGCGTGCCCGCAGGCCCCGTCGTTCGGCAATCCCGCCGCCACGCCGACCTTGCGGAAGTCGCCGACGTACCGCGCGTTGAACGCCGCCGGCTTCGAGGTCCGCCTCACATGGGGAATCACACGCCAGAACGCGGGGAAAGTCCCTTCGATCGGCCCGCCTGGGTATGGACCCTCCGGCACGTCGCCTGCGTTCGCGACGAGCGAGCAGCCGCTTTGCGTGAGCACCGCCCCGAGCGGCTTGTTCTCTCTGATTCGCCGCAGCGTCTCGGGCGGAAGGCGGAAGATCACCTCCGCATTGGTTTCGCCGTCAGGATCGTAGATGATGCCGAGCCGGTGCCCGTCCGTCGCCGCCAGATAGATGCCGCCTTGGGGCGCGCGCTGAATGAAGATGCCGTTGAGATAGTAGCGGGTCTCTTCCCAACAGACGAAGGGCGCCAGCATCAGCAGGTGCTTCGCCTTCACCGAGGCGAGAATGTTCTCGGTCTCGCAGTGGAAGCCGCCGCGATCGACCCGCTTGTAGGCGATCTTCTTTTTCCGCTTCGCCATCACGCCGCCTCCGCCGCCGTCTCGCGGGCCACGGCCGCTTCGCCCAAGGGCGTATCGGCCAGCATGCCCAGCGCGTGGAGATAGGTTTCGAGGACGGCCTGCTCTTCCCGCCGCTTCTCCTCGTCCTGCTTGCGGATGGCGATCACCTTCTTGAGAGCCTTGGTGTCGAATCCGTTGGCCTTCGCTTCGGCGTAGACCTCCTTCAGGTCGGCGGCGAGCGCCGCCTTCTCTTCCTCCAGCCGCTCGATACGCGCCACGATGGTGTGCAGCTGGTCCTTGGCAGACGAATGCAGCGTCATGGTCAGTCACCTCCAAACAGCAGGATGAGCAGCAGGGCGTGCCCGGCGAGGCTGAGCCCCGCCGCCACCGCCCAGCCGAGATAGAAGGAGCGCAAACCGCCGGCGGCTGGCGCGAGAGAGGGCCGGCAGGCAGCCGCGCGCCGCGAAGCGAGATCGATGACGGCGCCACGCTCATTGTTGGTCGAAGGCGGCGGCGGACCCGGAGGGCGGTGATCTGGCGCGCGAAGCTGGACCATCAGAAGTGCCTCCAGGTCACGCCGATGGTGATGACGAAGGCGCCGGCCCAATAGAGCGCATCGCCCCACTCTTTCGCGAAGGCCCAGCGCGCGCAGTTCAGTGCGTAGAGGCAGAGCAGCAAGCAGTTGATGGCCTTGGGGTCGGCGGCGAGCTTGGCGATCATTGCGCGATCGCCTCCCGCCGCCGCTTGGCGATCTCGAAATCGAGATACTGGCGCGCCTTCTCCAGGTCTTCGAGATGGTCGCCCTTCAGCCCGGCCCGCCAGACATATTTGAGGACGTTGCCGAGATTGAAATTGAAGTGCTCGGCCACGGTGATGCACTCGACACCGGAAGGATGCGCGGTGTAGTGCGGCGGGTGCGCCACGGTCGAGACCGCACCTTCGCCCTCCCGCGACTCCGCCTCGCCGAACACAGCCACCAGCCGGTCGACCAGCTTCTCGGTATCCTCCACAAGCTCGTCGGGGATCTCGACGCTCTCGTCGTCCGGTTTCACCTGGCAGGCCAGGGGCGCGCCTTCGCAGCAGTCGCCCGGACCCTGGTAAGCCGAAACCGGCACCGGCATCGCCAGCCGGTCCATGTCGTCGCTCCGCGCCGCCGGATCTTCCGGCCAGTGCTCTCCTCCGAGCCGCAGCACCGGCTCCCCCTGCCCCACCCGCTTCGCGGGATCTCTTGATGCCAGCATCACCGATGCGCCTCCTTCGCTTGCCAGGGCTTGGCGTCCATCTCGTCGGCGTGGCGGGCCTCGCCATGCCGCTCCCACCGCACGAGCTCGTAGGCCGCCTCCACACAGCGGAAGGCGTGCTCGTCGTTCGGGCGGTGGGTGCAAAGCAGCTCGACGGCGCGACAGAGATGCGCCTCCGCGGGTGTGTGGTGGCCGTAGAGAACGTTCGCCGCCATGCCCGCCATCCCCTCGCGGGTGGCGGTGTCCAGTGGCGTCTCCACGATGGCCTTGCGCACCAGCGGGGCCAGATAGGCGAGCAGCCGGTCGATCGGCAGCAGCATCTTGGTGTCGGCAGGCGCTTCGCTCATCCGCGCCCCCCGGTGAAATAGGTGATCACCGCGAAGAGCAGGCCGCAGACCAGCACCGCCATACCGACGCTGATGAAGGCGGCGGCCGCGTCGGTCAGCGCGTCCGCCCGCGTGACGGGTGCGAAATCCAGCACCGTCAGCGCGGCGCCATGTTGTGAGAATGGGGCGCTCATGGGCGCCCCCGCGTTTTGGATGCCGGCTTGGAGGGCAGCCGGACCGCAGGGCGTGGCCCGCGGTTAGCCGGCGGCAGCGCCCACCAGGCGCAAAGGCCGATCGCGTTGGCCGTCAGGATCAGCTTGCGCGCAAGCCACAGCCGGCAGTCTGTCTGCCAAGCCTTGAAGCGTGCGCTCCAGTTGATCCAATCGCTCCGCGACATCTTCAGCTCTTGCCTGCCTGTCTTGTTCGATCTTCCAGGCGCGGTAGGCGTCGTAGAGCCGAAGGAAAGCCCGCTGGCCGCAGCGGCCCAGATGGACCCGCCAGCAGAAGTCGAACGGCAGGGCGAATGCGATGGCGGCGCTGGCGACCTGGGCCTCCAGCTTGTCCCCCGGGCGGGCTTCGATCGCCTCCCGGAGCATTCGCTGCCCTTCAAGCACGAAAAATGCTTGAAGCTTCGAGCACGGCTTTTCGCTGCTCATACGCCTACTCCACGCTTACGCTTCACGCGTCGCCGCCGGGGTCCGTCACCCGTACCCGGCAGCGGCAAATACTCAGGGGCCGCGCTGCAACTCCCACCCCGTTCAGGAGCGCGGCCCCTCCCCCGCGAACTCAGCGAAGGAGAAATCCTCCATGGCGAACACGAGGCCGGACCGGCTCATGCGGCATCCTCCGACGCCGGCTCATCCAGGAAGTCGTTTGCCGTCACTGCGCCTTGGGTCGCCTTCGCGATTTCCCGGAGGAGTTGCCAACCGGGCAATCTCTTCGGAGCGGTCCCATCCTCCCCCGGCAACAGCCGGGTGATGGTCGAAGGCGACCGGCCGATCCGCTTTGCGAAATCGGCCGGACGTTCACCGGTGGATTTGAGGTACTGGGCGAGTCGCATGACACGATGATTTGCCTATTTGGCAATCTCGGTCAAGACGCTTTTGCCAGATAGGCTCTGGATAACTTTGCCGAAATGGCAAAAGTGACGGGATGAAAGAGAGAATTCAGGCACTTATGACCGAACAGGATCTCACGCTCGAAGACCTGTCAGAGCGCGTGGACCTCTCCACGTCCTATCTTTCGCGACTGATCACGGGCGAGCGGAATATGGACGTGCGCCACCTCTATGCCATAGCCGCAGCACTCAACGTCTCGGCTGCGGATCTCCTAGCGGAGAATCAGAACGTGGCCGTGGCCGGCTTCGTCGGCGCGGGCGCGCAGGTGATCCCCTTCGACGATTATCCGTTGGGTCACGGCCTGACAGAGGTTCAGGCCCCGGCCGGGATCGGGAAGGTCGTCGCGGCCGTCGTGACGGGCGACTCCATGCTTCCCCGCTACGAGGAAAACGACATCGTGTTCTTCGGCGCGGCCGTCGGCCCGTCAGACGCCATCGGCAGCGAATGCGTCGTCACCCTGGCCGACGGCAGCAAGTATCTGAAGAAGCTCGAGCCCGGCAGCGCCCCCGGGCTCTTCAACCTTGTCTCCCACAACGCCAGCACCATGCGGGATCAGCGCGTGGAAAGCGCCGCGCTCGTGAAGTGGGTCAGCCGGCAGCGGCGAGCGGCTTAGCGCGCCCTAAAGACTCGCCTCCGGTTTCTACCATGGGTATAGTGCCTGCCGGGGAGACAATCGGAGGGGCAGGCATGCGAACCTGGTACGTTCTTATCGCGATCACCTTTGGCTTGGCGGGCTGCGCCACCCATCCCGAGCTCGCCGCCACGGGCGGCAGCCGCGCCGACGGCACCGTGGTTCTCAGCTACAGCTATCCCGCCCTGCTCGTGCCCAAGGTGGAGCCCGGCGAAGGGCTGGATCTCGCCCGCCAGCGCTGCCAGGCCTGGGGTTATCCCGACGCCTCCGCCTTCGGCGGGCAGAAGAAGACCTGCCAGGACGGCAACATGTATGGCTGCCAGGTCTTCAATGTGGACCTCACCTATCAATGCACCGGCGCGGCCCGTCCGGCTTAGGGATGGCTCGCCCGGTTACAGGGAAGCAGCGCGCAGCTATGCGCGCGTATCAGGGCCTACTGGAGGAAATCAAGACCCGCCTCGAAGCCATTGAGGCAGGGCTTAACGACGAGCTCAACCTGCCTCCAGCCCTCCGCCGCGAATTTCTGTACCTGCAGCTCAGATTCCTATGCGAGTGCATCGCGCTCGGCTGCCTGATCGTGCATGGCGACATCGGGACCGCGCCGGTGGACAAGCTCCGGAAAGCCTGGTCTCCGAAGAGGATCATGGATGATCTGGAGAGGCTACATTCCGACTTCTATCCGGTGCCTGTGACAATCGCCCGGATGGGGCCTAATCGCCTGCACATCACGCCGG
Source organism: Methyloligella halotolerans (assembly GCF_001708935.1). Lineage (GTDB taxonomy): Bacteria > Pseudomonadota > Alphaproteobacteria > Rhizobiales > Methyloligellaceae > Methyloligella > Methyloligella halotolerans. The sequence continues at coordinate 311,461 of NZ_MASI01000003.1, read as the reverse complement.
GAGAGCCACCCTTTGCAAAGGCCGATCTGCTCAGCCTCCACGCCAAATGCGGCGATATCCTTCATCGCGGAACCGTGAAGAAAATGGCGCCGCTCGATCGAGCTGCAAGTGAGACCGACACCCAGAAAATACTCGCATGGGCCTCCAGCATGTCTCTATTGCTAAACGCCCACGGTATTTCGCTGTTTGGCGGGCAGCGGCTCCTCTGCCTCCTCCGCGCCGTCGATAAACAGGGTCACGCGCAGGTGTCGCTCGCCTCGGAGATCTGACACGGTAATCTCGTCGCCGAGCCTCAAGGCCGTATGTCCTGGAATAAGCTTAACCCGGCCCCGTCTGCTAAGCTCTCTTCCGCCCATTCCCAACTCCTGAAACCTGCCGTCGTGCGCCTGCCGCACGCGCATCTTTGCGCCCTGAGTCGTCAATATTTGCCGATTTGGCAAATATATGTTGACGCATGTTTGCCTATTTGGCAATAGTGGTCCCAGCAGTCAACCGTATCGCGTCGCGATTGCTGCCCTCCGTGTTCCGAGCGGAGGGGCGTTTCCTCCCTAGACTCGGCCGCGCGGCATTGTCTCCATCTTGGCCGCGCGGCCCCTTTGCCGAAGGGGATCCTGGCCTTGACCATTCATTTCCGCCCCACCCCGGAAGACCGGGCCCGCACGGCGGCGAAGGCGCAAGCTGCAGTTGCGCGCCCCGTGCCGCTGAATACGCGGGAGATGGCGCTGCTGGCGGCGCTGACCCGCGCGGCGCGGAGCTTCCGCCCCTGCCCCAACAACTTCACCCTGCAGCACGATCTGCACATGCAGAATGCGTGGCTGATCTATACCTTCCGCTCGCTCCAGGAGCGCGGGCTCATTGTGCTGGAGCGGAAGGGCACCCGCCGCCGGGTCATCATCAACGCCACGGGCGAGCGGACGGACTGGTCGGCCCATATGCGCTCCGAGCCCCGCGCCCCGGCGATGCGCAAATGCCTCGGCGGCTGCGGCAAACTCTTCCAATCGTCCCATCCGGGCCACCGCATCTGCGATACCTGCAAGCGCAGCGACGACTACAAGCAGGCCTCCGCCAACTCCTATTCCTGCGGGGTCAGCCTCTCATGAGCGCTCTCCCCGCAGCGAAGCAGTTCTCGGAGCCAAAGAGGGTGACGGGGTCGCCAGTCAAAGGTGCGGCCTACGCCTATGGCGACCCCGTCTGGCTGGCCCTTCCCAACCCGCGCCCCGGCCCGCTCACGGCCACCGCGGCGGAGATCCACGTCCCCGCCCTCTTCGTGAAGGCGATCGGCAAGGAAGGGGAGGAGCGCGAAGCCATCGTCATCGGCTTGCATAGCAACCGCGAGCTGCGCAAACCCCTGGCCAAGCTGACCCCCCGCAAGACCGGCGAAATCGCCCCGGGCCGCAGGAGGTGCGGACTGTGAAGATCACCCTCGAAAGCCAAGAGCAGTTCGCGCTCGTTGACGGCATTGAATGTCGGATCTGGCACGGCGCGACACAGGGTGGGGCCGAAGTCATAGCCCTCATCCCGCTGATCCTGACGCCGAAAGAGTCAGATCAGAGCGAATTCGAGGCGGAACTGCGCGAGGTCCCTGACACCGTAAAGCAGACGGCCCCTATCGACCCGAAGCGGGTGATATGACCGAGCCCACCATCTTCACCCGCGGCCGCATCACCTGGGAAGGCGGCGGCGCGCCCGAAGAAAGCATCTCCCTCGGCCTGGGCGATGGCTGCCTGCTCTATTGCGGCCCCGTCGCAGGCAAGCGCGGCCCCCAGCTGGTCGCCTATGCCGCCGGCGAGCAGGCCGAGCTCGGCCCCATCGAGAACATGGAAGCCATGCGCAAGCTCATCGAGCGCCTGGCCGAGATCATCGCACCGAACAGAGAGGCCGCTTGATGGCTGAGGCATCTGATATCGAGTGGTGCGACAGCACCTTCAACCCATGGGTTGGCTGCACCAGGATCTCAGAGGCTTGCGACTATTGCTACGCGGCGGACTGGGCAAAGCGCACCGGCCAAGAGGACCTATGGCAGGGCAACCGCAGACGCACCAAGACCTGGAATGAGCCTCGCAAATGGGACCGGCAGGCCGATACCTTCGAGGAAGAACACGGCCGCCCGCGCCGCGTGTTCTGCGCCAGCCTCGCCGACATCTTCGACAATCAGATCCCGACGCTCTGGCGCGACGACTTCTGGGGCTTGATCCGTGAATGCGATCGGCTTGTCTTCCTGCTGCTCACCAAGCGGCCAATGAATATCGAGAAGATGCTGCCCGCGTTCTGGGATGAGATCAAAAGCAGGGTCTGGCTCGGCACGACGTGCGAACATCAGGAGGCGGCTGACCGCAACGTCCCGCACCTGCTGAAGCATGACGCGGCGGTCCGCTTCGTGAGCTACGAGCCCGCGCTCGGTCCGGTGAAATTCACACCGTGGCTTCACGACGATGGATGCCGGGACACCCCATCCGCAGGGTCTTGCTATTGCGGCTTTGAAGAGTTTCGCATCGACTGGATCGTCGCCGGCGGCGAGAGCGGGCCAAACGCCCGCCCCGCGCACCCGGACTGGTTCCGCAGCGTGCGCGATCAATGCGCCGCCGCCGGAATCCCCTTCCTCTTCAAGCAATGGGGGGAGTGGATGCCGGTCGCAACAATCGGCCCCGGCCCCCGGCTGAAGATCAAAGACCACCGTTACCTTGATGGCGGTACTGTCGTTAGGTGGGTTGGCAAGAAATACGCCGGCCGCCTTCTCGATGGCGTGTTGCACGATGCGTACCCGGAGCCGCGCTGATGCCCGCCACCCGCTTCCACATCTATGAATGCCGGGACGAGAGCTGCCCCCGCAGCCGGCGCTTCGTCTGCGAGCTGTCCATGACCGTGCCCGTGGCGGTCGGCAAGGGGCGCAAACCCGGCTGGCGCTGGGCGCAGCCCACCTATCACTATGGCCCGACCGCACGCATCGCCGAGAAAAAGGCCGACGTCGCGTTCCATGACCTCCAGGAGAAGCAGGCAAAGTCGAAGGCGGGCGAAGCCGCCCGCGTCGCAGGCCGGAAGCGCCAGGCGCTCACCGCCGCTGTCGCGGCCGATATGGAAGCCGAGCGCCAGGACGAGGCGCGCGATGGCTGAGCCGGTTCGCCTTCCTCAACCCGCGCCCGGCCCCCGCCGGGGACTCCGCCGCCCGGAGGCGGCGCAGTATATCGGCGTCAGCCCGACCAAGTTCGATGAGCTGGTCAGCGACGGCCGCATGCCGAAACCGTTCAAGCTCGATGGCTGCACCATCTGGGATATCCGCGATCTTGACGCCGCCTTCGACGCCCTAAAAGATGACGCCGGCCGCAATGAGTGGGACGAGGACAATGTCGCGGCCTGACGAGGCGGCCGTGCTTCTCAAGCTCAAGTATCTGCGTTTGGAGCGGGATGGGCGGGTCTATGTCCGCCGCAATGGCCGATCGATCCGGCTGCGCGAAGCCCCCGGCTCCGAGGCCTTCCACATCGAATATGCCCGCGCGCTGGAGGCGACCCATGCGCCGAAGCCGGAGCCGCTGAAGGTGCAGCCCGAAAGCCTGGCATGGCTGGTCAACCGCTACACCGCCTCGCCGCACTTCCTGCATGCCCTTAAGCCGAGCACGCAAGCCGCCCGCCGGAGGATCCTCGCGAAGATCTCTGAGCAGCACGGGCACAAGCGCTTCCGAATGATGCAGGAGCGCCACGTGCGGCAGCTTCGCGACGAGCGCGCCGACAGCCCGGAGGTCGCCAACGCGCGGCTGAAGGCGCTGCGCGCGATGTTCCGCTGGGCGTCGCCGAAGAGAAGGCGACCCACAATCCGGCGGCCAATGTTCCGAAGCTCGCCGTAAAGAGCGACGGCTTCCACACATGGACCGAAGGCGAGGTCCGGCAATACGAGGCTCATTGGCCGCCCGGCACGAAGCAGCGCCTCGCCCTCGCGCTGCTGCTCTATGCCGGCGTCCGGCGCTCCGATGTCGTTCGGCTCGGCCGGCAGATGATCCATGACGGATGGCTGACCTTCAAGGCCGTGAAGAATGAAGAGGTCGTCACGATCCCGATCCTGCCGCCGCTCGCCGAGGAGCTGGCCCATGCGCCAAAGGGGCAGATGACGTTCCTCGTGACCGAATACGGCAAGCCGTTCAGCGCGGCTGGCTTCGGCAACCGGTTCCGCGACTGGTGCGACAAGGCCGGGTTGCCCCATTGCACGGCCCACGGTCTCCGCAAGGCGGCATCGAGCCGCTTGGCCGAACTCGGCGCCAGCGAGAAGCAGCTCAACGCATGGTTCGGCTGGGCCGACAATTCGAACGAGGCCCGCCGCTACACGAAAGCCGCCCAGCGAAAGCGCCTGGCCGAAGGGGTGGCCCGCCAGTTTTCTGTCCCAAGAGGTGACGATGAGACCAAAATATCTACGCTGCGACCGCGACGCAAAAGGGGCTGAGCGGTGGTACTATAGGCGCCCCGGATCGCCGCAGATCCGGCTTCCTGGTGGGCCAAAGCATCCGGACTTCGACCGAGCCTATGCCGCCGCGCGAAACGGAATCCGCTTGTTTTCGAAGGGGCAGGAAAAGCCGGTTCGGGTTGAGAAGCGACCCGCGCCGAAGGCACCAAGGCATACCCGACTGCGCGCCGGCTACGTCTATTTCCTGCGCATCGGCGACACGATCAAGATCGGCTATTCGGCGGACCCGTTCAATCGCATATCGAACCTGCGCACCGCGATCCCTGGGAAAGTGGATAGCTTCCTAGCCGTCCCGGGCACACGCCACGATGAGCGGCACTGTCACGATCAGTTGGCGAAGTACAGGATCGAACGGGAGTGGTTTCACGCCCATCCGGCAGTCACCCGAGCCATGGCAAGGGCGACCGTTTATGGTGTCGGGGACGCTTTTGATGTCCCACCATCCGACCCCCACTGTCCCAAGACCACTTTTGCGCAATGCAATCAATGACTTAGAAAAGACATGGCGCCCCGTAGGGGAATCGAACCCCTGTTTCCGGCGTGAGAGGCCGGCGTCCTAGGCCTCTAGACGAACGGGGCGTCGAAGGCCTGCGATGCAGGAAGCGACACCTATAGTGGCTTAGGCCACTCTCGATCAAGCGCTATTCGCGCCCATCCTTCGGCGGGCCGTCCTTGCCCGCCCGCTGCTGCGCGGGGCCGCCGCGTTCGCAGAGATTGTAGGCGGAGTTGATCAGCCCGAGATGGGAGAAGGCTTGCGGGAAGTTGCCCACGAGCCGCTTGGCCACCGTGTCGTACTCCTCCGCCAGCAGCCCGAGTTCGTTCCGGATGCCCAGCAACCGCTCGAACATCGCCTCGGCGTCCTTCCTGCGGCCGGCCAGCGTGTAGGCATCGGCCAGCCAGTAGCTGCAGGCAAGGAACGCGCCCTCGCGACCCCCGACGCCGTCATCGACATGGTCGGTCGAATAGCGCAGCAGGAAACCGTCCTTCAGAAGCGTCTTCTCGATGGCTTCGATCGTGCCGATCACCCTCGGATCGTCCGGCGGCAGGAAGCCGAGCTGCGGCATTAGAAGCAGCGCCGCATCCAGGGTCTTGCCGCCGTAATACTGCACGAAGCTGTTCAGCTCCTTGTCGAACCCCTTCTCGCAGATCTCCGCGTGGATCTTATCCCGGACCTTACGCCAACGATCGATCGGTCCCTTCAGGTTGAACCGTTCCGCGCTCTCGATGGCCCGGTCGAACGCCGCCCAGCACATCATGCGCGAATGGGTGAAGGCATGCGGATCGCCGCGAACCTCCCAGATGCCGCGCCCCAGGGACTGCCAGTTCTTCTCAAGATGCTCCAGGAGGACGGTCTCGACCTCCCAGGCTTCCGCCTCCGTCTGCAGTTCCGCACAGCGCGCCGCGTGGAGCATGTCCAGAAGTTCGCCGAACACGTCGAGCTGGGTCTGCTTCGCGGCGGCGTTGCCCACCCGGACCGGCGCGCTCTTCTCGTATCCGGAGAGCCAGTCGAGCTCGTATTCCGGCAGCGAACGCTCGCCCGCTATGCCGTACATGATCTGGAGCTGGCTCGGATCGCCAGCCACGGCGCGCATGAGCCACGTGCGCCACGCCTCGGCCTCTTCACGGTAGCCGCCATTGAGCAGCGCGTAGAGGGTGAGAGACGAATCCCTGAGCCAGCAAAACCGATAGTCCCAGTTCCGCGCCCCGCCCAAAGTTTCCGGCAGCGACGTGGTGGGCGCCGCGACCAGGCCACCCGTGGGCGTGAATGTGCAGAGCTTGAGAGTGATCATCGAGCGGATCACCGCATCCCGCCACGCCTCCGGGATCGGATCGAAATGTCCGCGCTTCACCCAGTTCTTCCAGAAGTTGACGGTCTGGAGCATGCATTCATGCCGGTCCGGCACGAATTGGGGCTTTTGATACGTCCGGTGGTAGGACAGCGTCATCGGAACGCTCTCGCCCTTCTTCACCTTGAAATGCCCGTAGGTACGCATGTTCCGCCCCTCGAGGGGCAGCGTCGTATGAAGTTCGACCGTATCGGGCCCGGCCACGGCGTGAAGACCGAAGTCGCGGTGGTGCACCCACGGCACCGACTCGCCGTAGCCGAAGCGGAGCGCCAGCTCCATGGTCATATCGACCTCGCCGGAGACGCCCTCGACCATGCGAACCAAATCGACCTTCTCCGGATCGTCCGATAGCGGCATGAAGTCGGTCACGGTCGCGCATCCCGTCGCGGTCTCGAAGCGTGTCTCGAGCACCGCAGTGTCGGGCACATAGCGGCGGGTGATCTTGCTCGTCTTGCCCTTCGGCGAGATCTTCCAGAAACCGTTCTCGTCGGTGCCGAGCAGGCTCGCGAACACCGCCGGAGAATCGAAGCGCGGCATGCAAAGCCAATCGATGGACCCCTCGCGGCTCACCAGGGCGGCGGAGATCATGTTTCCGATCAGGCCGTAATCTTCGATGCGCTCGCTCATCGTGAACCGTCCAGTATGCGTCCAAGCCAATCGTGATCGCCGGCGAATGGGCGCGTCATGGCGACGGCGCGATGCCGTTCAGGCGCGCCGATGCACCCCTCTATCACGGCTGCGTAGCACGGCGAGGCTTCCAAAAAGTGAACTTTTGGGCCGTTTTCCAGGAGCCGGGGGCGCCGGCGAGGGCTTCCGAAGCGGATCTACTCGGGCCGGAGAGCGATGCGCGAGACGATCCGGCCGGTCTTGAGGTCGACGATCAGAACCTCACTCCCCTTCGCGGTCCTGAGATGAAGGGCCAGCCGGTCTCCATCGACATCCATCCCGGCGACATCGGCACCCTCGGGTATCGCGACGTCGAAGGCCTCTCGCGGCATCGGCGACGGAGTCTCCTTGGATGGCCGCTCGGCCACCTGGGCCGGTGCATCCTCGACGCCCATCTGGGTTGCTTGGAAGGCAATCGTGGCGATGATCAGCAGAAAGCCCGCCACGAGCAGGACGCCCATGACGGTCACGGCAATCTTCAGCATGCGCACCTGGCGCGGCGTGAAGGGCGAACCCTCGATGGGCGTGTTATCTAGATCGGGAGGCGTGTCGCCGCGATTCGTCATCCGTCTTATTTCCTTCTGCCGGCCCGCGCCCTTTTCGAGACAAGCCGATCGCCTGATATGACCGAACCGCCAAAAATTCTGGAGGCCGAGGCCGAAGCCGCAGACGAGAACGACCGGCTCGACCGGTTTCTCGCATCCCGTCTCGCAGATCTCAGCCGGACCCGGGTCCAAGACCTTATCCGCCAAGGACACCTGATCCGGCAGGATCAGCTCAGCCGCGGCGGCGAGACGATAAGAGACCCGAAATACCGGGTCAAACAAGGCGAACGCTTCGCGCTCACCCTGCCCCCACCGGAGCCGTCGGGGCTGAGAGCGCAAGAGATCGAGCTCGATATCGTCTACGAGGACGACCAGCTCCTCGTCATCGACAAACCCGCCGGCCTCGTGGTCCATCCCGGTGCGGGCAACCAGGACGGCACCCTGGTGAATGCGCTGCTGGCCCATTGCGGATCTGAGCTCTCCGGCATCGGCGGCGTGGCCCGGCCCGGCATCGTCCATCGTCTCGACAAGGAGACCAGCGGGCTATTGGTCGTCGCCAAGACCGACATCGCTCATCAATCCCTCGCCGCTCAGTTCGCCGACCACGGCAAGACCGGCGACATGGAGCGCCGCTACCTTGCAGTCGTCTGGGGCGCGCCGCCCAAGCCCGCAGGAACCGTGGAGGCGCCCATCGGCCGCCACCCGACCCATCGCACCAAGATGGCGGTGGTGAAGCCCGACCGCCCAGACGCCCGCGAAGCTGTGACCCATTACCGCGTGCTGGAGCGCTTTGTCCTGGAAGACGACGAGAAGGCGCCCTTCGCGAGCCTGGTCGAATGCACCCTGGCGACGGGGCGCACCCATCAGGTCCGCCTCCACATGGCCCATCTCGGCGCGCCGCTGATCGGCGACCCTCTCTACGGAAAGGGCTTTAAATCCAAGATCCGCACCCTACCTAATCATCTCGCGGACGTCGCGGAGGGACTCCATCGCCAGGCCCTTCATGCCGCCCACCTCGCTTTCATTCATCCCACCACAGACGAATATCTCGCCTTCGACAGTGAGCTCCCCGCCGACCTGGACAAATTGATTACGGCTTTCAAGGAACCGTGAAGAGGTCCTAGTCTTTAACACTAGACCGAAACCTCTTATAGCTAGTGCCGCCGGGGGGCGTGCGTGGCGGGATTGCGGCAGGGTAGGCCGCAAGGAGTGTGCTCTCATGGCTGCAGACAACCCAGAGAAGAAGACGGCGGCCAGCGCAAGCAAGGCTGCGTCCGGCGCCAAGCCGACTTCCCAAACGAAGGCCAGTTCTCAAACGAAGACCATGCGCGCAGGTTCCAAGAAGACGGAGTCGGCGGCCGAAGGCACGCGCGTCAAATCGGCTGACAAGACGGCTGCGAAGAAGCAGACCGGCACCAAGTCGGCTGGCACCTCCAAGAAGCCGGCGGCCGCAAAGAAGGCGCCTGTGACAAAGACCGCCGCCAAATCCGCGCCGTCCAAATCCGGCGCTTCCAAATCGGCCAGTTCCACGACCGCGAAATCGTCCGCTCCCAAGTCTTCGACAGCGAAGGAGCCGGCCGGCACATCCACGACGGCGAAGAAGACCACCGCCCGGAAGTCGACCGCCAGGACTTCGGCGAAGAAAACCTCCTCGAACACGGCCGCTGCAAAGAAACGGACGACAAAGGCCGCCGCTGCCGAGTCCGAGGAGACCAAGACGAAGGCCAGCGCCGAGGCTGAGGATCAGGAGGCCGAGGAGGAGGAGACCTCGTCCGAGCTCGAAGAGGAATTCGACGAAGAATTCGACGACGACAACGACGATGCCTCCGACGACGACGACGAGGATGATGACGGTGCCGCGGAGAAGACCCCGGCCCCCCGACGCAGCGTCACCACGCGCGCGCTTCCGAGCGTCTCGGCTCACGGCGGCCTGACCCGATACCTGGAAGAGATCCGCCAGTTCCCCATGCTGGAGCCCCAGCAGGAATACATGCTGGCCAAGAGCTGGCAGGAGCATGGCGACCGCGACGCCGCCCACATGCTGGTGACCTCTCACCTGCGTCTGGTGGCCCGTATCGCCATGGGCTATCGCGGCTACGGCCTGCCCACGGGCGAGGTGATCTCCGAAGGGAATGTCGGGCTGATGCAGGCGGTGAAGCGCTTCGATCCCGACAAGGGGTTCCGTCTCGCAACCTATGCCATGTGGTGGATTCGGGCAGCGATTCAGGAATACATCCTGCGCTCCTGGAGCCTGGTGAAGATGGGCACGACCGCCGCGCAGAAGAAGCTGTTCTTCAATCTGCGCAAGATGAAGGGACAGCTCCGTGCCCTCGACGAAGGCGATCTTCGTCCCGATCAGGTGAAGAAGATCGCCACCAGCCTCGGCGTCACCGAGGACGACGTCGTCTCCATGAACCGGCGCCTCGGCGGCGACTCCTCCCTCAACGCGCCCATCCGCAACGATGCGGAAGGCGGCGGCGAATGGATGGATTGGCTGGTCGACGAGAACACCGACCAGGAGACCCTGCTCGCCGAGTCCGAGGAGAAGAGCAATCGTCACGAGCTGCTTGTCCAGGCTCTGGAAGGACTCAACGACCGCGAGCGTCGGGTCTTCGAGGCGCGTCGTCTGTCGGAGGACCCCCTCACCCTGGAGGAGCTGTCCGGCGAGTTCGGCGTCAGCCGCGAGCGTATCCGTCAGATCGAGGTGCGTGCCTTCGAGAAGGTGCAGAAGGCTGTTCAGAAGGCGGCCGCCGAGCAGTACGAACCGGCCTCGGTCGACTAGCCGGCCGCGCCCGTGGCGGAGTCGGAGTCCAAAGACGCGGTCGCGCCGCACTTGGAAAGCTTTCAGCTCGACGATCTGAAGATCGCCTATCTGGAGGAAGGCGCCGGGCCGACCGTGCTCATCGGCCATTGCTCCAGCGCATCCCACAAGGAATGGCTGCCGCTGATCCATCGGCTGCATGAAGACTGGCACTTTCTGGCGCCGGACTTCATCGGCTATGGCCGCTCGGACGCGTGGCCCGTCCATCGCCCCTTCTCCATCGACGGCGATGTTCGCGTGTTGACCGAGCTCGCCGAGAAGGCCGAGGGGCCCATCCACATCGTCGGCCATTCCTATGGCGGCGCCCTGGCCCTTGAGGCGGCCATGCGCCTTGGCGAGCGCGTCAAGAGCCTCTGCCTGATCGAGCCCGTCTCGTTTCATCTGCTGCGTCAGGAGCGGTGTCCGGAATGGAAGGAGATCGACCGCCTCGGCGTGCGCGTCCTGTCCGCCGTGGCCGATGGCGACGACCGCCGCGCCGCCGCGGCCTTCATGAGCTACTGGCTCGGCCGCTTGCGCTGGTTTCTTGCGCCCGATCGCTTCAAGCGTGCGATCGCGGCGACCATTCCGAAGGTGGCGCTGGAATTCACCGTCGCCATAGAGGCGGAGACCACCTTGCAGGACTACGCGAAGGTGCAGGCGCCCACCCTGCTGATCGCCGGGGGCAAGACACGGGCACCGGCCCGGCGCGTCGTGGAGATGCTGAACGAGGCCCTACCGAACACCGAGCTTTCGGTCATCCCCCGCGCCGGCCATATGAGCCCGTTCACGCATCCATCCGAGATCGCCCGGCTGGTTCTTTCCCATCTCTCTGATCATCAGTGAACTCGCCCTGGTCGGCGAGATCCTGGATGTCCTGGGCGAAAAGCTCCTCCAGCTCCTTCGCCGAGGACATGACGTTGGCGCGCATCTTCTCCACGTCGCTCCAGTATTGCCGGTCGTCATACAGCCGACGTTCGTCATGGGCCTTGAACGTGTCGGTCAGACGTTTCACCTCGCGCGGGCTCAGGCCGAGACCGCCCAGCACGCCGCGGGTAAGCTCGAGCGCCGATAGGAACGTCTCGCGCTGGATATCGGTGATGCCGAGCTCCATGAGTTGATGTACATGGGTCCGGTTTCGGGCACGCGCATAGATCGGCAGATCCGGGAAGTTCTGGCGCACCGTCTCCGCCACCCGGACCGAGGCCTCCACGTCGTCGATGGCGAGCACGAAAGCCCGCGCCTTGTCCGCCTGAGCCGCCCGCAGGATGTCGAGCCGCGCCGCATCGCCGTAATAGATGTTGCTGCCGAAGCGGCGCACGAAATCCACCTGGGTCACGCTGATATCGAGGGCCGTGAACGGGATATGCCTGGCGCGCAGCACGCGGGCGACGATCTGACCGAAACGTCCGAACCCGGCCACGATGACATGGCCGTCCGCCTCTGGCGGTGTTTCGTAGTCAGGGGCCTCTTCCTTGAAATATCCGCGGATCATGTCGTCGAGGCGCAGGAGAAGCGGCGTTGCCGCCATGGACAGCGTAACGGCGAGCGTCAGGAGATTGCCAAGCGGTGTATCGATGACCCTCTCCGCGACCCCGGCCTGAAACAGAACGAAGCCGAACTCGCCGCCCTGGCTCAACACCAGGCCGAGCCGCACGGCCGGTCCGTTCGAAAGTCCCCACCAGCGGCCGAGGAGATAGAGCACCGCGGCCTTGATCGCGATCAGTCCGCCGGCCAGCCCCAGGATCAGAATCGGCTGATCGAGCAGGATGCTGAAATTGACCGTCATGCCGATGGCCAGGAAGAAGAGCCCCATCAGCAGCCCCTCGAACGGGGCGATATCCGCCTCGATTTGATGGCGGTATTCGGAGTCGGCGAGCAGAGCGCCGGCGATGAACGCCCCCAGGGCGGCCGAGAGACCGGCCTCCTCCATGACGAGTGCCACGCCGACGACGGTCAGCAACGCCGTGGCGGTCATGGCCTCCGGCACATCCGTGATCGCGACCAGCCTGAATACCCGGGCGAGCACGAACCGGCCCACCACCACCACGCCGACGATGGTGCCGATGGCAAGGGCCGCGGCCTGCAAATCCATCTTGGAGCCTTCGCCCATGCCGACGGCGAAGACCGGGACGAGAGCGATCAGCGGGATCGCGGCGAGGTCCTGAAAAAGCAGCACCGTGAAGCCGAGGCGCCCGTGGCGGGACGTCATCTCCCCCTTCTCGTTCAGGATCTGAATGGCGAAGGCGGTGGACGACAGCGAGAGCGCAAGGCCGATGAATATCGCCTGGTTGATGTCGAGCTGGAACAGGACCGCGCCCACGCCGAGCAGGATGGCGGTCGCCAGAAGCTGCATGCCGCCAAGCCCGAAGATGGCCGAGCGCATGGACCAGAGCCGGATGGGGCGAAGCTCCAACCCGATCAGGAACAGCAGCATCACCACACCGAGCTCGGCGAAGCTCAGAATGTTCTCGACGTCGTAGAGCGAATAGATGAGGCCGAGCCCGAACGGGCCGATCAGCACGCCCGCGATCAAGTAGCCGAGCACCGAGCTGATCTGCAGCCACCGGCCGAGCGGCGCAGCAAACGCGGCCGCCGCCAGGAAGACCGCCAGCTTGAGCAGCTCCTCACCGTGCATCGTCTAGACTACCCTCGTTTGGCAAATTTACCCTCGACTCTCTGGCTATCACGTCCTGCCGGAAATCGGGACCGGGATTAATCGAAGCACCTCGTCTCGCGCAACAATGAAAAAGGGGCCCTCATCAGAGAGCCCCTTTCTGAAAACAGTGGAACTGTCCGCTCCGGACTAGTCGGCCCAGTTCTTCGGACGGATGATGTTCACGAACGGCGCACGCACGCGAACGTCGTTGCCCTGGGTGTCCACATCCACGAACGGCGCGCGAACCCGGCTGCCGCTGGCATTGGTATCCACATCGGCGCCCGGCGCACGAACATGCTCGCCCGAACCGTCGACGTAATAGGTGTCGTCGCGGCGGTTCCTGAACCACCCGACCTGCTGGACATTGGCCGTGTGGGCGCGCTCGGCGGGGAGCGAAACGCCCGCGCCCGGCGCAGCCGCGGCCGGCAATGCCCACGCGGCCGTAAGAGCGGCGGCGGAAGCCATGAGTGTGAGGCGACGAATCGTCATGCTGAAAACTCCTTCATGCTTGCGCTCGCTCTCGCGCCGAGAACGGAACGCATTCTCTTAAAATACAGAAATCAAAGGCGCTCGCGTCAGTGCTAAAGCCACCCCTTCCGCTTCCAGTAGATATAGGAGCCCAGGGCGCAAAGCACCATGAGACACAGGGCGAAGGGGTAACCGAAAAACCAATCGAGCTCCGGCATATGTTCGAAATTCATCCCATAAATTGACGCAATCGTGGTGGGCGGAAGAAAAATCACCGCAGCAACCGAAAAGATCTTGGTGATGTTGTTCTGCTCGATGGTGATCATCCCGAGCACGGCATCCAGTAGGAAGACGATCTTGTCGGTCAGGAAGTTCACGTGATCCGACAGGGAGCTGACATCGCGCGACGCGGTCCGGATCCGCGTCTTCAAGAGCTTGTCCACCTTCCGCTCATTGGCCGTATAGGCAAAGAAAGTCATCAAGCGACCCAGAGAATGCACGCTGTCCCCGGCCCGCCAGGCGAGATCGCCCTGCTGGCCGACGGACCGCAGCACCTCGTCCAGCCGGCGCTGCTTGGTGACTGCCCGCCCCCTTATCTCGAAGATGGTATGGGACAGGGCGTCCACATCGCCCTGGATCCGCTCGATGGCATCCGCCGTCCGGTCGATGATCGCTTCCAGCAGCAGAAGGAGCACGACGATCCCGCTGCTCGGCGGCGCGTTCTCGTAGCGCGCCCGGTCCACGCACATTTCGAAGGCGCGCGGATTGGCGTATCGCAGGGTTATCAGCCTGTCCTCGGCGAGCATGAAGGTCACCGTGGTCACAGCAGGCTGCGGCTGGAACACCTGATACATGATCGTCGCGGTCATCACGTCCGTGCCGTTCTGCTTGTAGAGCCGGCTCGACACTTCGATCTCCGCCTGCTCCGCCCGGGTCGGCACATCGACATTCAACGTCTCTTCGACCCAACGCGTCTCCTCGGCCGTCGGATCGTTGAGGTCGAGCCAGACGACCTTGTCGGTGAGCGCCGGCGAACCCTCCTGGGTCGCGAGCCCCTTCTCGGCCGTCTCGAAGATGGTGAGCATGGCAGGCTCCTCGGATGCCTGGGCAAGTCCCGCTTGCCGCTATCGATAAAGATCCGCGCGGGTCGGCGGAAGTTCCGGCACCGCCCGCGCCCGCTTGCTGGCCAGGGTCTGATAGATACGCAAGGAGCCACGCGAGAAAGACAGCGAGACGCCGGCGAGATAGGCCAGCCAGATGCGCGTCAGCTCCGGCCCCACCATCTCGATCGCCTCGTCCCGGCGAGCCGTGAGCCGCTCGCACCAGATCTTCGTCGTGCGGGCATAGTGGCGCCGCCAGGCCTCCACATCCTGCACCTCGAACCCGGTCTGCTCCATGGCCTGGACCGAATGGCCGATATCGTCCAACTCGCCGCCGGGGAAGATGTAGCGGGTGATCGCCTTGTGCTCCGGCCGCTTGCCGAACCGTCCGCCCCGCTTCTTCGCGCGCCGCGAGATGGCGTGGTTCAGGAACAGCCCGTCATCCGACAGAAGGCTCCGCATCTTGTTGAAATACCCGGGGATATTGGCCAGGCCGATATGCTCGTACATGCCGATCGAGGCGATCTTGTCGTACTCGCCCGTCAGATCCGCATAGTCCTTCAGCTCCACCGTCACCTTGTCGCCGAGCCCCTTCTCCGCGATGAGCTGCTTGGCATGGTCGAGCTGGCGTTCGGAAACCGTGATGCCGTGGGCGGTGACCCCGAACTTCTCCACCGCATAGGTGACAAGCCCGCCCCATCCGCAGCCGATATCGAGAAACCTGTCGCCGGGCTTCAGCCGCAGCTTCCGGCAGATCATCTCCATTTTGTCGGCCTGCGCCTGATCGACTCCGCCCTCCCAGCTCGTGAAATACGCGCAGGAGTACTGCATCCGCGGATCGAGAAAGAGCCGGTAGAAATCGTTCGAGACGTCGTAGTGGAACTGGATGAAATCCTTGTTCTCTTCCTTTTGTCGCCCGTGGCCTGAATCATCGCCCTCGTAGCCGCGCGTCGCCTCAGGCTTGTCGCCGGGCGCAAAAAGGAACGGCAACAGCATGCGTGCCACGCCAAGCTTGCCGAGATGCTTCAGCCGCGCCCGCGTGCTCTGGTCCTGGAGTTGCTCGCCGAAATCCACCAGCGTGCCGCCTTCGATCCCGATGCGCCCCTTGGCGTAGAGTCGGATCAGACGATCCAAAGTCGGCCGGCGCAGCAGCGATGCGATCACCCCCGGCCCCGCGATGGTCAACCGCAGGGGGCTCGTGACCGATCGCCCGAGCGGCACGGTCGAGCCGTCCCACAGCTCGACGGACGCATCGATCTCCAGCGCATCGCCGATCGTCTCGATCAGGCGGCGGATGGCCTTGAGCTGCTTGTCGGATTTTTTGGAGCCGGTCTCTTGCTGCACCACTTCGTCCCCCTGGCAAAGTTGGCCGTAACGAAGCATGGGCGGGGGAGTCGGGCAAGCGGCACTATGGCCTCACCGACAGAGACGCGAGCTAATTCTTCCGCACGATGCAGGGGACGCCGCCATCCTGCAGCTTGGCGCAGAGCTTGTCCGCATCGTCCCGGCTGTCGGCCGGCAGGCGGATCGAATAGAACAAATCGGTGCCCATGCTGAGATCGCAGGTGGCCACCGCCGTGGGCGTCATATCGCCCAGCAGCTTCTCATGGCTCTTCTGCAGATCCTTGAAATCGTCCATGGCCTTGTCGCGGTTGAAACCGCTGGCCACCTCCGCCCCCCAATCCGAAAGCCCGGAATCGGGGCCGTTGACGAAATCCTTCGCCTTCTCGGCACTCACACAGGGCGTGAGCTGACCCGCGGCGTAGTTGGGCTCGGCCTGCGCGCTCGAAACCGCGAAGCCGATGGCCAGCGCGAGCGCGGTCGCGACACCGAAATTGAACCTTGTGCATCTCATGGGATCACAATGCCATGGCTTCCGCACCGAGGCGAGGGAATCGCAAAATGCCCGTAAACAATCCGCTACGCGTCGCGTCATCCATGCCCAAGATTGTCGTATTCCGGTCGCGCCTTCCCGCTTAATATCCGAGCCGAAACATCGCACCGGAGCGCGCCCATGGCCTTCCACGTCAGCGGCTGGGCCTTCGACTTCGCTAACTGTCGTCCTCGACCTCCGTCTGAGGCCGGTCGTCGCCGCGCGACAGCTCCTCGTGCCACTTGCCTTTCGCATCTTCCCACTGGATCGCCGTGGTGGAGCCGCCGAGCTGCTGCTCCGCCGCCGCACGTTTCGCCGCGCCCAGCGCCGCATCGTGGGACGGGAACGTCTCCGAATAGACATCGCCGAGCTTGTAGGCCCAGCCGCCGTCGTGCTCGACCACGTGATAGGTGATTTTCGTCATGGGTTTCGATGCCTCCTCCCGAACAATCACACGCAAGGATAAGGCGGCGAAACGCTGACGCAAAGCGCGGGGTTCCGGCCGCCGGCCGGTGCGGCCGCATCCATCAAGGAGAATTGGGATGGTCCTCGGTGTTTCGCTTCAGACGTTTACGCTCATTCACGTCGTCATCAGCCTCATCGGAATTGCCGCCGGCCTACTGACCCTGTTCGCGATGATCACGTCGGAACAGCCGAGCCGGTGGACCGGTCTGTTCCTCTGGTCGACTCTCCTGACCAGCATCACCGGCTTCCTCTTCCCCGTGACCACCCTCACACCCGCGATCATCGTCGGGATCATCACGACGACCGTCGTGGCGATCGCGCTGGCGAGCTACTACCTCTTCCATCTTCGAGGGCATTGGCGCTGGATCTATGTCGCATCGGCCCTGTTCGCCCTCTACCTGAACTGCTTCGTCGGCGTAGTGCAGAGCTTCCAGAAGATCGGACCGCTGAACATGCTGGCCCCGAACGGCAATGAGCCGCCCTTCATGGCGGCCCAAGGCGCATTGCTGCTCGCGTTCTTGATGCTGGGATACCTGGCGCTCCGGCGCTTCCACCCGGAGCGGGCGCTGGGCGCCTAGCCCTTCACCCACGCCGCCAGCTCCCGCCAGGGCGCAAGGTCCCAGCTCTTGCGGGCCGCGCCCGAGGGTGATGGCAGGATGAAGAGCGCCGCGCCGCCGGGTCCTGTCTCGGCCTGGAGGCCGTAATCGATCTTGGCGGCCGGCAGCTTCAGCCAAAAGGCCCCGGCGCCCTTCGACGTGAAAGCGATAGCGCGCGGGGCGGCCTTCTCCATCTTCGCCTCGAACGCGGCGAGATCGTCGGCCGTGGGCTTCACGTTCCGCTCTTTCTCGCCGGCGACTTTCACGAGATCCGTGAACCCGAAGCCGAGATCGAGCGCTTCTCGATAATCCTCCGGCTGAAACAGCCGCGGCGTCAGGCCGATCTCATAGAGCGTCGGCCAAAACTGGTTGCCCCGTCCGGCGAAATAGGCCCCGGCCTTCGCCGAGCACCCGCCGGCTTGCGCGCCTGCGAAGACGATATCCAGCCCCGGCGCCAGCAAATCGGGAAGCTGCTCCTGTCTCGCATCCAGCGCCACACTCATCGCCACATCCCTCCAGAGATTGCCTTCTTCGCCCGCTTCTCATTGAATGAGTCGCGTCTCGTTGAAAACCGCAAGGCCCGTTCCATGCTTCGCATACCCATAGCCACCGCCCCTGCTCTGCTTCTCCTCGCCGTCGGCCTGAGCGTCCCGCCGGCCCTCGCAGATGAGGCGCCGAAGATCGAGGAGATCTTCACCACAATGGCGGAGCCTGAGAATGCGGATACCGCCAACCTCCTAGATCGATTGGACGGCAAGACCGTCTATATCGACACCGTGAATGCCGACATCGCCATCGACGAGCATTACCGCATCGCGGAAGAATGCTTCCCCACCAAGAGCGCCGAGGATCCGCTTCGGCGGCGAGATCAAAGGCGAGGTGATCCCGATCCCAATCGAGGGCAAACCGGATTGCAGCGTGAATTTTCAGATCATGGCCGATGACGGAAAGGCCTATCCGCTGAAGGGCCGTGGCACGGGCATAGTCAGGATCCAGGTGAAGGACACTTTCGAAGTCAGCAAGGAGGTGGCCGACGGCCGCACCGTCTTCCACCTAAAGCCTGTGCGATAGGCTAACGCCCGCCCTGGGTCACCGGC
Organism: Methyloligella halotolerans; assembly: GCF_001708935.1. Taxonomy (GTDB): domain Bacteria; phylum Pseudomonadota; class Alphaproteobacteria; order Rhizobiales; family Methyloligellaceae; genus Methyloligella; species Methyloligella halotolerans. The sequence continues at coordinate 292,898 of NZ_MASI01000003.1, read as the reverse complement.
CGGCCGGCCCCCTGTGCGGCCCGGTCCACGCATTCGCTCAAGGACGCGAAGACCGATTTGGTGACCACAGCATTGTCACGGAAGCCGTCCCGCTCCATCAGCGCCGCGTGCAATGCCGGCAGATTGTAGAACGGCACGCTGGGATACCAGTGATGCTCGATGTGGTAGCCGACATTGCAGGGCAGGATGAAGATCCGTTCGATCAGCGTCGGAATGGTGCTCCGCGTGATCGCGTATTCCTCTTCGTCCGCTTCCACCCCGCTATGCTCGCAGATCAGCCGCACATACTGGACGACGATATGCCAGGTGCAGAACGGCACGATCCAGTAGAGCAGAAATGCGGTCCAGCCGCCGAACACGGTGAGCGCGATTGCGACCCCGCCATAGAAGGCGAGGCGCGCCGCGCGCATCCAGCCCGGCGACGGAACGAGCGTCGAGCCGATCAAGCCACGCACGATCCAGAACAGACCTGTGAGGAAAAGCCCCCGGCGCAGCAGCACCAGGAAGAGGCCGAACCGCGTCTTCGGGAACTGCCAGTCAGGCGCCAGCTCGCCCGCCGCATCATGGGTGTACCAGATATGCCGATTCCCATCGTCGGGCAGGTTTGTGTACTGGTGATGGGTCGCGTGGAATTTCCGGAACGCCTCCACCGAGGCGAAGGTCGGCCACATCATGAAGAGGTTGGCGAAGAGATCGTTCTGCCAGCGCGACTTCAAGGTGCGGTAATGGGAGGCGTCGTGGCCCAGGATCAGCAGGGCATGCTGCCGCGCGCCGATGAACATCACCGCGACCAGATAGAGCGCCCAGTTCCAGTAGAGGGTGCAGAGCACGATCGCCAGCGCCATTCCGGCCCACTGGGCCAGCGTCGCGCTCACCGCCTTCCAGGGCTCCAGCTGCGACAGGGCCTTCACGGCCTGCGGCGGCAGACGCTCCGGGACAACCCGCGCGGTATTGTGCGGATGCTCCACCGAGGCGTTCTTGGAGATGTCCTCAGCCGGGATCTCCTCCCGCAAGTAGGCGAGCGCGCGTTTGACCTTGGTGAGATCGGGCATTGGGGCCTCTTCCGTCTTATCGATTTTGTCCGCCGCGTGAGTTGCAGAGCCTGGACCCTACGCCTCGCCTGTGTCTAGACCTTGACGGATAAAGAGAATTTCCGGCTCCTGAGCCGGCGCGCCTTCAGATGGCGATCAGCACCACCCCGATCACCGCAGCCAGCAACCCAAGCCCACGGTACCAAGGCATGGGTTCGCCCAGCACGAGCACGCCCAGCAGCGCCCCTCCGACGATGAACATCCCGTAGATCGGGATGACGATATTGGACGGTCCGAGGGAGAGCGCATGGAAGAGCGAAAAGACGGCGACCGTCAGCGCGAGCCCGCCTGCGATGGCCCAGAGCAGCGGCGGTCGTTCCAGCTCGAAAACGAGGCTCTTCAGCTCGCCCCGTCCGGCGACTACCATGATGGCGGCGACCGACACGATCGTCGTCGAGACCGCCAAGACCATGTAGGTCGACGCGCTGCCGCTCCGCTCGGCCAGCTTCACGAACAGGGTCATGAAGGAATAGCCGAGCATGCCGAGCAGCGCCCATAAAACGTATGTCTGCATCGCGTCCCCCCGAGGCTCATCTCAAGCTCGGAGGAAGGATAACCCGATCCTGCCGGAGGCCCGTAAAAAAGGGCCGCCGGAAAGACCGGCGACCCTTGATCGCGTCAGATCTGAAATTCAGACCTGTTATGGGCAGTACCAAACCGGCCCGAACGCAAGGCAGCCGCGGCGGCTCCACCCATAGGGGCGATAGCTGTAGCGGTTCCAGCCCGGGGGCGGGCGCCGATAATAGTTATGGCGGTAGTAGCGATCCCGGTCGTAGCGATAATGGCGATCGCGATAGTACCGGTCGTGCTTGTAATGCTTGTACCGCTTGTAGTTGCGGTGCTTCCACTTCTTGTTCCCCACCTCGACCAGCATGCCGGCGGAATCGCCGTGGGCGACGGCCGGGGTTACGGTGAGGGAGGTCGCCTGGGGCGCGGCTTGCGCGCCTGTGAAGGCGAGAAGCGCCACGGTCATGGCGGCGAGTACATATTTCAACACGTGAAATCCTCTCGAGGGTTGGGTCCTCGGCATTCGGCGATGCTCGGCACGCGGAACACCTATCGCGCAATTATGGCGAGAGCCGCTCTCCCATTCGCTTAAGCCGGGATGGATCGCCCTGCCAAACTGGCGAACTGATGAAGAGGGCGTTTAGGCGCTTCCCATGGCGGGACGCGTCGGCAGCTGAAATGCTGAGAGAAAGGCTGCGGGAGCGAACTCCGGCAGCCCTTTCTCCCAACGCGAAACGTTCGATCTACGGGCAATACCAGACGGGACCGATGGCGAGACAGCCGCGGTCGCGCCAGCCATAGGGCTGATAACGATAGCTCCGCCAGCCGGGAGGCGGCCGGCGATAATGATGATCGTAATAGGCATGGCGACGCCGGTCGTGATCCCACCGGTCGTGGTGACGGTGGTGGCGGCTGTAGCGCCAATCGTCATCGTGGCGCCAGTGCTTGACCGGCGTCACCTCGGCGCTCACAGGCCCGCTCTGCACGGCGGGCGTCACGCGGATGGTCGTTGAATCGGCCGTTGCAGCGGTGGTCGCCATGGCGCCCGCGACAGTCAGGCCGATCGCAGCAAGTATAGGCTTAAGCACGTCAATCTCCTCCCTGAACGTGGGATTCCGGGAAGAGCGCTAACGGCCAATCGGACCGTGGACACTTCCCGTCCTCGACGGCCAATAAACCTGCCCGCGTTGAAGCTGGTTCCGGCAAAGAATGGGGTTTTTCAGAGGCTTATCCGCCCCGATCTTGCCCAAGTTTCGGCGCCGCGGGCACATCGTCGAGCGTATACACCAGAAACTGGCCGATCGCGCCGATCAGCATGAAGAACGCGCCGCCGATGAAAAGCCAGACGGCGAAGGTCTTCCAGCTTTCGAAACTGGGCAGGAACATGATGCTGCCGATGAAGAAGGCTGTGTTCCCCAGCAGGCCGAGCGACAGATGCACCCAGCTGTATTTGCAGACCAGAAGCCTGATCAGTTCGGTCATATCCTCCTCCCTCCTTGCCGAACGTAGCGTTCTATGGCGCACTCACCCGTGCACCGGGCCTTTACCTGAACCATGGGAAGCTGCGGGGCAAGCCAAGCGCCGTCGAAACGTCAAGCGCCGTCGAAACGCGATCGCATTCAGGCGCGCGCCCGGAGGAATCACATGTCCAGCTTCGCAGCCCGCACCCTCTCCTCGTCTCGCAGTCCGGCGCTGTCTCGCATCGGCTTCGCCGTTGTGATCCTGGGTCTCCTGGGCCTGGCCCTGCCCGCCGCCTGGGCACCGGATTCTGCCGCGGCCGAGTCTCGCGCAGATGTTCAGAACGCGGCCGCGAAACCGAGCCAGAAGGGCGATGGAGAGCTTCTCGAAACGCCCGTGGTTCCCATGCCGCCCCTGTTCACGCAAGCCGACATCGACCGCGCCAAAGAGGCTCTTCCGGGTTTCGTGACGGAGACCATGGAGCGCACCGGCGTTCCGGGCATCGCCGTCGGCGTGGTCTATAAGGACAAGGTGATCTTCGCCGAGGGCTATGGTGTTCGCGAGGTGGGTAAGGACGGCAAGATCGACGCCGACACGGTCTTTCAGCTCGCCTCCGTGTCGAAGCCCATCGCCTCGACCATCGTCGCCAAGCTGGTCGGCGACGGCATCGTGAGCTGGCAGGACACCGCGAAACGTCACAACCCGGCCTTCGCCCTGAACGATCCTTACGTCACAGCGAACGCCACGATCGCCGATCTGCTCTCCCACCGGAGCGGCCTGCAGACCGGCGCCGGCGACCTTCTGGAGGATCTCGCTTCGACCGCGCCTATATCCTTTCCCATCTCGACCAGCAGCCGCTGGATCCCTTCCGCGCCACCTATCACTACAGCAATTTCGGCTATACGGCGGGAGCCGTCGCGGCCGCTGCGGCGACCAAGATGATCTGGGAAGACCTCGCCGAGAAAATGCTGTTTGAGCCCGCGGGCATGACGACCGCCAGCTATCGGCACGCGGACTTCCTGAGCCACGAGGACCGCGCCCATATCCACCATCGCTTCGCCGGAAACCGCTGGGAAGCCGTCTACGATCGCGATCCGGACGCCGAGGCGCCCGCCGGCGGCGCTTCCGCCTCCCTCAATGACATGCTGCGCTTCACCAGGCTCCAGCTCGGTCAGGGCAAGCTCGACGGTAAGCAGATCGTCGATGCGGACGCCCTCGCCGCCACCCACGTGCCGCAGGTCATCCCTGGCCCACCATCGTCGCCCGCGGCCAGGGCGGGCTTCTACGGCTATGGCTGGAACGTCTCCTACGATGATCAGGGCCGGGCGCGGATCGGTCATTCCGGCGCCTTCGAACTCGGTACCGCAACGAACATCACCTTCATGCCCGGCGAGGATCTCGGCATCGTCGTCCTTACGAACGGCATGCCCATCGGCGTGGCCGAAGCGATTGGAGCCGCTTTCCTGGATGTCGCCGAGAATGGCCGCGTCACCGTCGACTGGACCGGCTTCATGGGCCGCATCTTCGATCAGATGCGCGCCGCCGAATCGCCGAAGGTCGACTATGCGAAGCGGCCCGAGATTCCGGCGCCGGCGCAGAAGCTGACCCGCTATGCCGGGCGCTACGCCAACGGCTATTACGGCCCTCTGACCGTTTCGGAGGCCGGCGAGAAGCTTTCCATGACCTTGGGCCCGGCGGACGCTCCCACGGTCTTCGCGCTCACCCATTTCGACGGCGATACCTTCACCTTCGATACTATCGGCGAGAATGCCAACGGCCTGGCAGGCGCGATCTTCACGTTCGGGAAGGACGGCAAGGCAGCCAGCGTGGTCTTGGACTTCTACGACCGCACCGGGCTCGGCACCTTCGTGCGGAACTGACGGTGAACATGGCCGTCCACAAGTAACCCGAGAGTCATGCGATTGCCGTATAGTCCCGTCAGGACCGAGTTCCTCAACACCATCGCTTAGAGCGCCCGTGCTTCCCTCTTCGATGACATTGCCGCGTTTGAGAGCCTTCGCCAGCCTATGCCTGGTCGCAAGCCTCCTCGCCTTCGCCGTCCCCGGCGTCGCCACCGCCGCAAGCCCGCCGCCCGGCGTCCAGCCAAGGCCGTCTACGCCATGAACGCCGACACCGGACAGGTCTATTACGAGAAGAAACCGAACGAGCGCTATCGCATGCTGTCCATCACCAAGCTCCTCACAGCCGAGGTGCTGATGGACGCCCTGAACGGCGATCTTTCGGATCGGATTTCCATCCAGCAGAGCGACCTTGCCCCCGGCTCCACCGCCGAGCTCAAGCCCGGCGACGTCTGGAGCGTTCAGGATCTCCTCTACGGCATGCTCCTGGTCTCCGGAAACGATGCCTCCAACGCCATCGCCCGTTACGGCGGCAGCGTGATCCTGGCCATGGAGGGCCGCGGCGGCAACGGCACGGAGCGCTTTCTCCAGGCCATGCGCGACAAGGCCAGGACCCTTGGCGCAAACCAGACCGAAGTCGCCGATCCCCACGGTATGTCCCGCTACAACGTTTCCACCGCCCGGGACCTCGCCCTGCTCGGTGCGAACGCGTTCCGCGATCCGCGGCTCCTGCCCTACTGGCAATGCACCCAGCGCACCGTCCAGATCGGCGGACCGAACCCGCGCGCCAAGCAGATGAAGGACATCATCGAGATCGTCGGCGAGCCCGGCATCGTCGGCGCCAAGACCGGCTCCTATTTCTCAAAGGGCCTCTACAATCTCATCGTCGGCTGGCGCGCCCCCAACGGCCAGACCATCGTCATCGTGGTGCTGGGCGCTCCGACCCATCCGGCCCGCTATGACGACGTGCGCCTGATGATCGATCGGCTGCCGAGCGATTATCCCGAGATGAACCGTCCGACATCCATATCGGACCCCGCGCCCCCTCCGTTCAGCGCCGAGTGCCGCTAGGCTGCCTCACCGCGAGTTGATCGAATCGTCTCTGCCAAACCGCGCGGGAAAGGGATAAAATGCTCCGATGCAGTCGCTTTTCCGCATTCTGGGCGCCACCCTGCTCGCAAGTTTTGTCCTATTCGGGGGCCTCGCGCTTCAGCCTGGCTCCGCGCCCGCGCAGGACGACGGCATGGAGATCTGCACTCAGGACGCGATGATCGTCTTCGACGCCTCCGGCTCCATGGCGGGCGCAACCACTCAGGATATCTTCTCCCCGATGACGCGCATCCAGGAGGTGCGCGCAGCACTCGCCGAGGTGCTCCCCAACGTCACCCAGTTCCGGAAGGTCGGCCTCATCACCTACGGGCCCGGCCCCCATCTCCAATGCAACGTCGACCTGAAGCTGCCGCCGATCGCTCACGCGGCGAAGCCCATCATGGCCGCAGTGAACGGTCTCGATGCGGCCGGCAAGACGCCGCTCTCGACAGCGGTGGAGAAGGCGGCGGAAACCCTGAACTACCGCTCCAAGCCGGGCGTCGTCGTGCTCCTGACCGACGGAGAGGAGACCTGCGGCGGCGCGCCCTGTGAGCTCGGCAAGAGGCTGCGGGCCACAGGCGCCGTCACCGTCCACGTCATCGCCTATCAAATGAAGGCCGTGCAGTGGATGGGCCCGCAGAGCGTCCTCGACGTGCAATGCCTGGCGAAGCAGACCGGCGGCCGCTACGTCACCGCCCAGACCCATGAAGATCTGGTCCGCGCCTTCGAACGCGCCCTGGGCTGCCCCCTGGTCGGAAGCGCGCAGACGTCACACCGCGCCGTTCATTAGCCGCTTATCCCCGGCGCGCCGTCAGAGCGTATCCTCTGACCCATGGACAGCGTCGCGCTCACATTCCGGCTCTACCGGCTCAGTTGGCAGATCAAAGCTCAAGCGGTTGAGGCCAGCTTCCGGCGCTTCGTCCGTGCCTGCAAATACAACCCCAACCAGCCGCGCGTCCTCGCCGGCAACGCGGACGGCGGTCAATGGACCGATGGCGATGGAGGTGGGGCGGCCGCAGAGCGAACAACCGAGGAGGCAACGCCTTCAAACGCTGAAAGAGTTACAGACGACTTTGCTGGCGGTGAGGATCGCATTGCGGGCGGCTTCGATGATGAAGATATGGGAACGACCGTCGAAAGCTTCGTTGCCATGCGATGCAAGGCCTTCATCCATGAAGTGTTGCCTGGCCAATTCTACGATAAGACAATCGGTGAAGTTGGGGCGTTGGCAAAGGCTGGAGACCCGATGGCAAGACGTTGCATGAAACTTTTGAGCCGGGGCAAATATCGCAAGTAGAGGACCCCAATGACCCTAAACGGCATCCAGGATCTCATCCCCTTCCTGAACTATCTGAAAGACCGCAAGCTCTATTTCCAGTTGGAGCATTCGAGCCATGAGACTTTCACCGTGTCGATCCATCTGATCGGACATCGGGTGGAGGTCGACTTCTATGACGACCATGTCGACTACAGCATCTTCTCAGGTGACGAGAGCGTCCTCGACGATCAAAAGACGCTCTTTGCCATGCTGGAAGAGCAGAGCGCGTAGCACTCAACTCTTCTCGACTTGCCGATTCCAGACCAACAACCGATAGTGAGTCATGGGCGCTGCCAACGATAATGACGAACAGCTGGAGTATTACCGCCTGCCGGGGGAGGTCAGCCTCTCCGAAGCGGCGCTGGAATACGCCCGCGAATTCGCCGAAGCCCTGAGCGCCACCGGCCCTAGAAGCAATTGGCTCGTCTCCATCGACTGGGGAACGACCCGCTCGACGCAATACCCCGATGGCACTGTAGAGGATCATGGCCCGGGGCTGAATCTCGGTGGCGACCGGCGCGAGAGGTATCCCGCCGCTGCGCTGCATGACGGGAGCGGCTTCCAGTTCGCTATCGCCATCCCGAACGAGGTCTTGGACGCGAGCGAGAAACGCCTGATCGACTACGATCCACCCGTCTTCGGAAATCTGATCGTGCGCTGAAAGACCGTCGCATGTCCCTTGCGCTCAACGACATCGGAGACCTCCTGCACTTCCTCAACTACCTGAAGGACAAACGCTTCTGGTACACCCTGGAGCACCAGCGCGACGATGGCATTTTGGTCCTGATCCCGCTGATCGGCATTCGGCTTGAAGTCGAGTTTCTGGTGGACCGGGTCGAGTACAGCGTTTTCACCGGCGACGAGAGCGTGCTCGACGATTACCCCGCACTCTTCGAACTGCTGGAAGAGCACAGCGCCTAGCCCACCGTCATCCCGGCGGAAGCCCAGATCCAGCAGCCCTGGATTGCCGGGGCATGCCCGGCAATGACGAAGGAAGACTTGCGGCACAGTATCCCCGCCCGCTTTTCGCCCCTTCCGTGCCATACCCTTCTTCGTTGAGGCCTTGCGAATGATTCGCGGGTCCCGAGCGGCAACATCCATGGGGCTGATGCGTTGAACAGCGCGAAAGTCCAACAGAGGGGGGAACGCGCCATGCGCATCGCCAGCATTTTCCGGAATATCTTCGTCGCCACCTTCGTGCTCGCCACGGCGCTCGGCGTCGGTCTGCCGTCGGCAAAAGCCGACACCGGCACCGTCCAGCTCACCATCCTGAAGGGCGGCTGGATCATCGGCGGCTCCGGCGGCCGGGGAACGCTCACCTTCAAGGGCAAGACCTATCGCCTCGGCGTCGGCGGTCTCGATTACGGCCTGATCTTCGGCGGCTCCAGAACCGTTCTCAACGGCACCGTGGAGAACATCCAGAGCCCGTCCGACGTGGCCGGTGTCTACGCCGCGGCCGGTGCCGGCCTGGCGGTCGGCGCGGGCGTTCGCGCCATCGTGCTGACGAATCCGAAGGGCGCCGTGCTGAAGCTGGAAGGCCGCCAGGTCGGCCTCATGGCCAATGCCGATCTCAGCGGCCTCGCCATCACGCTGAAATAAGCGACCGGGCTCGACAAAACGCGGAGGCGTGACATGGTTCGCGCCTCCGCCCGGCTCCTCCGCTTGCACGGCGCTTCTCCGGCGCTTGCCGGAATGGAGCCGATCCCCTAAGCGAGACCACCGCTTGGCGGCCGCCTCCCATGATCAAGGGGAGAGCCCGCCCCCTCCCGACACCGGCTTGGCGCATCTCCCAAAGGTTTTTGGGACATATTGTCGCGCGGGATCGGGCAGGTCTGCCATTGGCAAAATTTCCCCGAAAAGCGCCCAATTGTCAGGTTGCCGCACGCCGGCAGCAAACGCGTCGGCTGCAAAGACACCGGCGCGTCCAAGACAATGGAACAACGTGTTCGGGAGGAACGAAAATGACCAAGACATGGGTCGCCGTCGCCGCAATTCTCATGCTTTCGAGCTCCGCCATGGCCGCCGAGTGGGGCGAAAGCTTCACCGAGCTCGACGCCGACGGCAGCGGCTCCATCAGCCGCGCCGAGTTCAACAAGCTGTCCGACGTGATCGGCGACGCGACCTTCGCGCCGACCTTCAACGCCCTGGACGAGAACAACAGCAACTCGATCAGCAAGGCCGAGTGGGAAAACGGCGCTTCCATGAAAGAGGAGTACGGCACCCGCTTCCGGGAATGCGACAAATCCTGGTGCTAAGCCGGCCATAGGACCAAGCGCAACCGGCGTCGGGCGAGACGCTGGAGGCATAGCGAAAGCAAGAGGCGAACGACAAGACGCGAACGGCAAGACTCGAACGGCAAGACTCGAAAAGCGAGTGTCTGGATCCGCTGACCCGACTGAGGTGAGCGAGTCCGGGCGACGGGCGTCCGGTTCCGTGGGAGCGGCCGGGCCCCTCGCCCACCAGCCTGCCACGCGGCCTGCCTCCACGCCGTTGCCCGCTTCGCCGAACGGACTGAAGACGACCCCGAGACCCGGCAGCCACCCCTGCCCGGTTTCGGGGCGTTTTCGTTCTTGGCGCACGAGCCCGGCTCTCCCCTGGCTCTCTCCCGGCCCTGCCCCAGGCACCTGCCTCAGCGAAGACGCTTCGCGATCTGCAACGCGAGCCACGACCCCATGATCGTGAGGAGCATCACGCCGGCATAGGCGATCGACCGCGCCGGGTGATGGGCGGTGGCCAGAGGCCCATTCAGGTGCAGCCGGGGAAGGATCGCCTCCAGGATCACCGTGCCGAAGGTCAGCCCGAGGAAGCCGCCGATCAGCGCGCAAAGCAGGCTCAGGATCCAGCCGATGGTCCCTCGCTCGTTCGTCCAGGCCTCGTGGGCGCCCACCGCCAGCATGGCGAGAAGAAACAGGAAGAATAGCGTCATGGGACCGCCGACGCTCGCGGCGGGTATGCCCCCGACAAGGTCGAGCGCTACGATTCCGACGACGCTGACAAGCGCGATGATCCACATCGCTCCGCTCCTCTCACGCCTCCTCGCCGGGCGGCGATCTGTCCCCCGAAGGCCGGGACATGTGGAAAGAGCAGCCGTTGCCGTTAGCAGCTGAAATCGTTTGGCCCGATACTGGGGCAAGTCAACAGGAAACAAGTCAACAGGAAAGAAGCGGGGGAGCCGTGTACAAATCCTACGACCTGAAGCGGGCCTTCCTGATCTTCATCGCCGCCTGCGTCTGCGTGATCGCGCTTCTCTACGGCGTGAATCCGGACTGGTTCGCCAGGACCTTCCTTGGGCAAGGCACCGCCGGGCCTGCAGGCGGCACCGCAGCCGGGGCAGAGAGCTTGAGCGTCAGCACCGCCCATATCCTCAGGGCGGTCATGGGGCTCTACCTGGCGCTCGTCGCCTTTTGGCTCGCCTGCGCCATCACGGACAAGCACAAGAACGCGGCCATCCTCACTGTCATGGTCTTCGCCGGCGGCCTCCTCGCTGGCCGCCTCCTCAGCTTCGCAATCGAAGGAATGCCCGACCCACTGCTGATCGTCTACGCAGGGCTGGAGGCCTCGGTGCTGCCGCTGGCGTGGTGGGTTTGGCGCCTGCCGGAGTGAGGGGGGCAGAGCGGAGGCTTCGACGAAGCGAGTGGCATCCGTCGGAGAAACCAACGCTGCACAGTTCACTGCGGACAGTCATTTAAGATGCGCAGGCCGCAGACAAATCGAGCACCAGACGGAAACGTTGATGAGAACACTCAGACGGTCTTGACCACCGCACCGACGAGTTGAATGATCCTTCGGCCTTCAATCTAAGGAGGCACGCGCAATGACCGCCAGTGGAATGTCTCATGCCAAATTTTGATGACGTCACGATCGAACAGTTGTTCGGAGCAGAAGACGCCGAAAATGAAACTCCCGAAAGATTCAAAGCCTACTTCTTCTACAATAAGGCGTACGAAAGTGTCATCGCACCGTTGCCCATCCGCATTCTGGTAGGTCACAAGGGCGTCGGAAAAAGTGCATTACTGCGTCACGCTTATCTTGCTGACCAGGAACAGGGAAGGTTAGCGGTCTGGATACAACCTAACGATCTGGTTCCCCGAATATCGGGAGTACAATCCAAAGAATTCAACGAACTTATTGAGGAGTGGAAATTAGGGCTCGTTGAAGCTGTAGCCGATACAATATTGAAGGACCACCTCGACTCCCACCTGACTACAGAAGACTCTGGCGTACTAAAAAAGGGCGCTCGTGTTATCGTGGACGTCATCCAGAGCCATTTAGGAAAAATTGCTAAAGAGCAGCTTAGCACGGCCAAGACGAATATTGTCGAGCGATTTATTCAGAACGGAAACGTACACGTATATGTTGATGATATCGATAGAGGATGGGCAGCCTCGAAAGATAACATCCAAAGTATTTCCGCACTACTCAATGCCATCAGAGATCTAGCTGGTTCTCAGAGCAGGATGTCGTTCAGAATCGGTCTTAGGACAGATGTATATTTTCTGGTTAGAACTTCAGACGAGTCCACTGACAAAATCGAACGACACGTAATATGGCTAGACTGGACGAATCACGAGATACTTGCCGTAATGGCGAAGAGAATCGTCACATATTTTGGCGAAAATACGTCTCAGAAAGACATCCTTGCTATGACGCAGAAGGATATATCTCAAGAAATACTATCAAGGGTTATCGTTCCTAGGTTTGAGGGAGAAGGCCACTGGAGCAGACGATCCATCCATAATGTCCTTCTTTCGCTCATTCGTAAGCGTCCCCGGGACCTTGTGAAGTTGATGCATGCCGCCGCGCGGAACGCCTACAAATCCGGAAACAAAATTATATCATCGTCTAATTTAGAACAGGCTTTTGTTGGTTATTCCAACGATAGACTTCAAGATATTGTCAACGAATTCAGAAGCGAACTCCCAAATATAGAAGCTTTACTTTTAAATATGCGTGCAACGAAGAAGCAGCGGCGAACGGCAGAAAGTTTTCTATTTACGACAGATCAGCTGACAACAAAACTAAAGGAAGTAATTGGACATACGACATTGATATTCTCGGGAGGACGGCGAGTTTCAGCCCAATCGCTGATACAATTTATGTATAAAATAGACTTTATAACTGCCAGGCGCGAATCGCCAGATGGTAGAATTGATCGACAGTATTTTGACCAGAGTAGATTCCTTGCTAATGAATTCGTAGATTTTGGTTATGACTGGGAAATCCACCCGGCGTACAGATGGGCACTGAGTCCCCAAAATATTCAGGAGGTAATAGACTCTTTGGGAAAGTAGAAGATAATTCCCTCACATAGCCCCCCACACACACCCCCCTACCCCTTCAGCAAACTCTCCCAATCCGGAGGCACACGGCCGGCCGGGCCGGGGACGGGCTGGTCTTCGGGATGGGATTGCGGGTCCGCCAGCGCCGGGCCTCGGAAGACCTTCTCCGTGCGGTAGTCGTAGAACCACCGCTCGCCGGGCTCGAAGCTCGTGATCACCGGGTGGCCGGTCTCGTGATGATGCTTCGTGGCGTGCTGGTTCGGCGAACTGTCGCAGCAGCCGATATGGCCGCACTGGGCGCAGCGCCTCAGATGAAACCACCAGGCCCCTTCCGCCATGCACTCCTTGCAGCCGGTGCCGCTCGGCTCCGTTGTTGGATCGATACCGTCTCGCTGCTCCACCATGGTCACCTCACCTGTCCGGGGTCACTCCTCCACCGGCACGTAGACCTTCTCGCCCATCTCGCGGAATTTCTCGCTCATCTCGTCCATACCCTCGCGCCGCGCCTGCTCGACCGTCTCGGGGCTTTCCGCCGCCTGATCGCCCTTCAGCTTCGCCGCGTAATCGCGCACCTGCTGGGTGATCTCCATGGAGCAGAATTTCGGCCCGCACATGGAGCAGAAATGGGCGACCTTGTGGGCCTCCTTCGGCAGCGTCTCGTCGTGGAACTGCCGCGCCGTTTCCGGGTCGAGCGAGAGGTTGAACTGGTCCTCCCAGCGGAAGTCGAACCGCGCCTTTGAGATGGCGTCGTCGCGAGCCTGGGCCAGCGGATGGCCCTTGGCGAGATCGGCGGCGTGGGCGGCGATCTTGTAGGCCATCACGCCGGTCTTCACGTCTTCCCGGTTGGGCAGGCCCAGATGCTCCTTCGGCGTCACGTAGCAGAGCATCGCCGTGCCGAACCAGCCGATCATCCCCGCCCCGATGGCGGACGTGATGTGGTCGTAGGCCGGCGCGATATCCGTGGTCAGCGGCCCAAGCGTATAGAACGGCGCCTCGCCGCATTCCTCGAGCTGCTTCTCCACATTGACCTTGATCTTGTGCATGGGGACGTGACCCGGCCCCTCGATCATCACCTGGCAGCCCTTGTCCCAGGCGACCTTAGTGAGCTCGCCCAGGGTCTCCAGCTCGGCGAACTGCGCCCGGTCGTTGGCGTCCGCGATGGAGCCCGGCCGCAACCCGTCGCCGAGCGAGAACGAGACATCGTATTTCCGCATGATATCGCAGATGTCGCCGAACCGCTCGTAGAGGAAGCTCTCCTGATGCCGGGCGAGGCACCACTTCGCCATGATGGAGCCGCCGCGGGAGACGATCCCGGTGACCCGGTCCGCCGTCAGGTGGATGTAGCCCAGCCGCACGCCCGCATGGATGGTGAAGTAGTCCACCCCCTGCTCGCACTGCTCGATCAGCGTGTCCTTGTAGACCTCCCAGTCAAGCTTCACGGGGTCGCCGTCCACCTTCTCCAGCGCCTGGTAGATCGGCACCGTGCCGATGGGCACCGGCGAGTTGCGTAGGATCCATTCCCGCGTGTTGTGGATGTTCCGCCCCGTGGAGAGGTCCATCACCGTGTCGGCGCCCCAGCGGATCGCCCAGACCATCTTCTCCACCTCTTCCTCGACCGAAGACGTCACGGCGGAGTTGCCGATATTGGCGTTGATCTTGGTGAGGAAGTTGCGGCCGATGATCATCGGCTCGGACTCGGGGTGATTGATGTTGGCCGGGATGATCGCCCGGCCCCTCGCCACCTCGTCGCGCACGAATTCCGGCGTGATAAACTCGGGGATGGAAGCGCCGAAGCTCTCGCCGTCGGCGAGCCGCGCGCTTGCTTCCTCGGCGGCCTGCGTTCGCCCGGCATTCTCCCGGTGGGCGATATAGATCATCTCTTTCGTGACGATCCCTGCCCGGGCGAATTCGAGCTGGGTCACCGGCGCGTCGCCCGCGCCGCGGATCGGTTGCCGGAGGTTCGGGAAGTTGCGGGCGAGATGCTTGCCCGAGACGTTGCCGTTATCGACCGGCTTCATGCTCCGGCCGTCATAGGCCTCGACCGCGCCGCGGCTCTCGATCCAGGGGCGGCGCAAGGGCGGCAGCCCCTGCTCCACGTCGATCGTGGCGCTCTCGTCCGTATAGGGCCCGGACGTGTCGTAGAGCCGGAAGGCCGGCATGTCGGGATCGGCGAGGTTGATCTCCCGCAAAGGCACCCGAAGGTCCGCATCGCTTTCAGGCGCGGAATAGACCTTGCGGCTGCCGGTCAGCGGACCGGTGGTGACTTTCGGAGAAACGTCGGGACCTGCGCCTTGCGAGGTCTCGATATCGGTCGGTGAAAATGGCTTGTTCATCGGCAAGCTCCTGTGTGTGAGAGGAGTCTGCCGGGAAAGCGGCTTGAAACGGTTCCCGTCCCTTCGCCGGCGTGACCCGGATCAGGTTCAAAGGGTCACCGCTAGGCGCATCGCTCCGGTCCATCGAACGTCTAGAGATGGACCGTCCGGAGGATGCGATCGCGGCGTCTCAGTCCCTTGCCTGGGACACCCCTCGGAACACAAAGAGAGTAGGCCTCGCCGAGGTGACATTCAACCGGAGCGGAAGGATTGCGGACGCGTTATTTGCGCTCCGGCCGCCCCGCTCACGAAGAGGTAAGACTTCGCCGTTAACCATCCAGCCCTTGCAGCGCAGCATCAGTCAGTTTAAGCCACGCCATAATTCTGCCGATCCTTGGGATGATCGGCATGTCATGCGCAGATGAGCGCAATACTTTACCTGTTCATTTGAGGTTAGGACGAGAAGTGACCGAGACCGCTTCCAGCGAATCCGAAGAGCCGAAACGCCTGCTGTCCGTGAGGACCCGCTGGATAGCGCTTGGCGTCCTGCTCGTCCTCATGGTGGCCGGCATGTTCGGCTACTGGCAGTACCGCACCTACTATCCCAGCACCGAGAACGCCTATATCGGCTCCGACATCGTTCGGGTCGCCCCCGAGGTGAACGGCGTCGTCAAATCGGTCTACGTCGATACCGACGAGAAGGTGAAAGAGGGCGATCCGCTCTTCGATCTCGACCCCACTCTCTACGATGCCGCCGTGCGCGGGGCGAAGGCGCAGTTCGATGCAGCCGCCGCGGCCTCCGGCACCGCCGCCGACGAGCTGAAGAACGCGGCCGACGCCCTCGACAAGCAGCGCCGCGCCCTCGACGAGTCCCTCGCCAGCTACCAGAAGGCCAAGGACGACCTCAAGCAGGGCGCGACCACCTCCGACCAGCTGACCCAGGCGGAGAAGAGCTGGCGCGACGCCCTGAAGGCGTATGACGATGCCGCGAAGGCGTTCGCCAAGGCCCAGGATGCCGATCTCACCATCTCAACGCCGACGGTGAAGCTCCGGGCCGCGGCCGCCCAGCTCCAGAAGGCGATCTACGACCGCATGAAGACCCACGTGCTGGCGCCGGGCGGCGGCACGGTCTCCACGGTCAACGTCCGCCCCGGCACCACCGTCGGCCAGGGCCGTCCGCTCTTCGCCATCATCGAGGGCGATCACTGGTGGGTCGACGCCAACTTCAAGGAAACCGACATCGCCCGCCTTCATGCGGGCCAGGACGCCGATATCCACCTCGATATGTATCCGGGTGTGAGGTTCAACGGCGTCGTGGAAAGCATCAGCCCCGGCACCGGCGCGACCTTCTCCGTGCTGCCGCCGGAGAACGCGTCGGGCAACTGGGTGAAGGTGACCCAGCGTTTCCCGGTCCGCGTGCGCATTCCCAAGCCGGATCAGCACAAGGGCATGCCCTTGCGCGTCGGCGCCACTGCCACCGTTACCGTCGACACGACCGAGGGTGACAAGGGTGAGGGCGACGGTGCCGCCGCTGCTGCCGCCGAGAATGGGGACGCGCAGGCCGCTCAATGACGGAAGCCACCGCCGAAGTTCCAGTACCGCTCGTCCCCCAGCCGGAGGTTCATCCCAAGCCCTCTCTCGCGCTGGTGGTCGCCGTGGTGCTGGCCGCGGTGCTCGAAGTCCTCGACATCACCATCGTCAGCGTGGCGACCCCTCATATGCTGGGCGCCTTCGGTGCCACCCAGGATCAGATCACCTGGGTGCTGACCTCCTACCTGGTCGCCTCCGCCGTGGTCATGCCCCTGACCGGCTATCTCTCCAAGCGCTTCGGCAGGCGCCGTCTGCTCACCGGCTCCATCCTTGGCTTCGTCGTCGCCTCAGCCCTGTGTGGTACGGCTTGGAACCTGGAAAGCATGGTCGTGTTCCGGCTGCTCCAGGGCGTGTTCGGCGCGCCGCTGGTGCCCCTGAGCCAGGCCATCCTGCTCGACGCCTTCCCCAAGGAAAAGCACGGCCAGGCCCTCGCCATCTTTGGCCTCGGCATCATGGTGGCGCCCATCCTGGGGCCGACCTTCGGCGGCTGGCTAACCGAGACCTTCGTCTGGCGCGCAGTCTTCTACATCAACGTGCCGCTCGGCATGTTCGCCCTGCTCCTCGCCATGGGCCAGCTTCCCAAGTCGCGCACCCAGGACCTCAACACCGACTGGACTGGGCTCTTGTTATTGGTGGCCTGCGTAGGCTCCCTGCAATTCGTCCTCGATCAGGGGCAGTCCAAGGGCTGGTTCGATTCAAAGCTCATTGTCGTGCTGACCGCGGTCACGGTCTTTTCCGGGATCGCCTTCTTCATGCGCGGCTGGAACTACTCGAAGAACATCGTCGACCTGTCCCTGGTGAAGAACCGGAACTTCACGGCCGGGCTGATCGCCATCATGGCATATGGCGTCACCCTCTTCGGCTCCATCGCCATCCTGCCGCTCCTGACCCAGCGGCTGATGGGCTACCCGCCCATGAGCGCCGGCATGCTGTTCATGCCCCGAGCCGTGGCCAGCGCCATCGCCCTGGCCATCACCGGCCGCATCCTGCTGAACTTCATGGACGCCCGCATCCTCGTCGCCAGCGGCATCATCGTCTCCGCCATCGGCACCATGATGCTGGCCGGCCTGACCCTTCAGGCGGACGCCTGGGCCATCGCCTGGCCGGGCGTGATCGCCGGTATCGGCATGGGCATGTTCTTCGTGCCGCTCACCACCGTCGCCTTCAGCGATATCCCGCGCGACAAGCTGGATGAGGCCTCGGGCTTCTTCGCCCTCACCCGCGGCATCGGCTCGTCCATCGGCATCGCCGTGGTCAGCTGGCTGCTGGCGCGCCAGGGCCAGGTGCATTGGAGCCAGCTGACGGTTCACGTGAGCCCGTTCAACCCCGAGCTGCGAACCTATCTGAACCAGGCAGGCCTCGATCCCGACGTGCCTTCCTCCATGGCGCCCCTCGTGATCGAGATCGCCAAGCAGGCCCAGCTCCTCGCCTTTGTCGACCTGTTCTGGTTCATCGGCATCGTGACCTTCGCGATCCTGCCGGTGGTCTTCATCATGAAGCGCACCCAGACCGACGGGCCCATGGTCATGGCGGCCGGCTAAGCGCCTTCCCGGCCTCGCCGCACCCAGCCCCAAAAGAAAAAGCCCCCGGACGGATCCGAGGGCCTTTCATCCAAGAAGCGAAGCGTTTCGCCTAGCTCTCCATCGAGAACTAGAAGCAGGCCCGTGCGCCCGACGTGCAGACATAGGGCGAAACCACGCCGTGCCAGCAAACCGTATGGGTCTGGCTCGTCACGATATCGGGCTTCACGTAGAGGTCCGGCGTGACCTCATCCCGCCAATAAGGCTGCGGCTGCATTTTGCGCGGGCTCAGGCTGACCGAGCGCACACGATACTGGGACTTGATCCCCGCCACGGATTGCGCGACCGAGTCTTGAGCGCGCGAAATCGCAGTCTGTTGATCGAAGCCGTCAGCCGTTCCAGAAATACCGACGCAGCGCGCCTGCGCCGACGCGTGAAAGGTCATGCCGATAACGGCCACCAAAAGCGCCATCCCAAAGACGCGAGTAAACGAGCCCATCCAACCGGTCCCCTCTGTTAGCGTTAAGAAGAAGTCTCAGAATATATCGCTGCCGCTCCCTCCGCAGTATCGTAGACAGGCCGAGAGAGAATTCCTCTGCGACTGTAGCCGTCACGCCACACAGTTCGGAAATCGCGCCGAGACCGCACAAGAGGCTTGAGATGAGCGAAAAACTGGCCCTCATCACCGGCGCATCCAGCGGCATCGGCGCTGAAACCGCCAGACAGCTCGCCGCCAAAGGTCATCGCTGCCTCCTGCTCGCCCGCGACCGCCAGCGCCTCGAAACCGTCGCGGAAGAGATCCGCAAAACGGGTGGCCGCGCCGATGTCTACCCCGTTGACCTCGCCGACGACCGCGCCGTCCAGCGGGCGGCCGATGCGCTTCTCGAAGAGGCCGGCGTTCCCGACCTCGTCATCAACAATGCGGGCGCGGGCCGCTGGCGGCCCTTTCTGGAGACGAGCACCGAAGAGGCCGTGAAGATGATAGCCGTGCCTTATTTCGCGAGCGTCTATCTTACCCGCGCCCTGCTCCCGGCCATGGTGGATCGCGGCTCCGGGCGCCTGGCTTTCGTCGCCTCTCCCGGCGCCTATTTCGCCTGGCCCAACGCCAGCACCTACATCGCCGCCCGCCACGCCGTGAAGGGTTTCGCGGAAGCGCTGCGCACGGAGTTGAAGCCTCAAGGCATCGGCGTAAGTCTGATCGTCCTCGGCACCGTAGAAAGCGCCTACTGGGAGCACAATCCCGGCAGCCGCGAGAACCTGCCCGAGACCGACGAACGCCTGTTGCCGACCCTGAGCCTAGCGGAGGCTGCCGAGGCCATCGTCGAGGGGGTGGAGGCCGGCAAGCCTGTGATCGTAAAGCCGGCCCTCTACAAGGCGCTCTTCCTCCTCAATGCCATCGCACCCGGCCTCGTCGCGAGCCAAATCCGCAAGGCATCCAAGAAGGCGTGGAAGAGGGCCTAGGCCGCTTTATTGAGCTCCTGCTGAACCATCTCCGTATCGAGCTTGCGCCCGTCCAGCGCCTCGTCGGCCACCGGGCCGAAGCGCTTCAGAAGCCGCTTCATGTATGTCCGGAAGCGGTAATGCTGGATCTCGAATTTGTGCCACATGGTGCCCTTGTAGGGGATACCGTGGCCGATATCGGGATGCGCCTCCCTCTTCAGCTTGGCGAACCACCTGGCTTTCTCCGGCGCTCGAACCATCGAGACCAGATAGCTCCCGATCAGCTTCGCCTGGTAGTCGGCGAGCTGCCAGACGCCCCCCTCCGCCGGTTCGAATAGCCCGACCACGAAGAAGTCGTCCGCCGTCCGGTCGAAGCAATGCAGGAACAGCTTTGAACGTCCCGCCTCGTCGAGCACGTGGGATTCGTCCATGAAGGGGAAGGTGAGATCGTAGCCGGTCGCGAAGATCAGCATGTCGATCTCTTCGCTCGTATCGTCCGTGAAATGCACCGTCTTGCCGTCGAGGCGCGCGATGCCCGGCTTCGCCGCGATGCGTCCATGCACGATATGGTCGAGATAGGTGGTGCAGGCGGTCGGATGGGCCTCGAACAGATCGTGATCCGGCTCCGGCAGACCATAGCGATGGTGGCGGCCGACAAGCACACCCATCCCCATCCGGTAGAGCCAGCGCATCGCGCTGCGCGGCAAGGGCCAGCGGCTCGTCAGATCGACGAACTGATCCGTCGGCTTGCCGAGCACCATCTTCGGGAAGAAGTAGTAGCTGCGGCGCATGCTGTGGACGGCGCGTCCGTTCTCCGCCGCGGCATCCGAGAGGATATCGACCGCGGAGTTGCCCGCGCCCACCACAAGCACCCGCTTGCCCCGGAGCTGCTCCTTCGACTTCACATCGTGGGAGTGGATCGTCTCGCCGGAAAAGTCGCCGTCGTATTCGGGCAGGCGCGGAGACCAATGGTGCCCGTTCGCAACGATCAGCCCATCATAGTGCTTTCGCGGGGCCTGGCCCTTCACGGTGACGTTCCAGCCGTCCCGGACGCGCTCCGCACGCACCACCTCGGCGTTGAAGGTGATCTTGTCGTAGAGACCGAAATGCTTCGCGTAGGCGCGCAGATAGTCCTCGGCCTGGGCCGCGCTCAGATAGTACGGCAGATCTTCTGCGGCCTTGAAATCCCGGTACCGCGTCAGCTTCATCGACGAGTTGAGATGGGTGGAGTGGTAGACCCGGTGCGGGCTTTCCTGGTTCCAGATACCGCCCACATCGCCGAGCCGCTCGAAGCAGTCGAAGGCGATGCCGCGCTCGGCAAGGGCCTTCACCACGGGCAGACCGCAAGCCCCGGCGCCGATGATGCAATATCGCTTCTGCTGCGTAGTCTCGGACACTGCAAACCCCTCGCCCGAACTCCTGGACACCACAACCGTCCTTTAACATGAGCGCTGGACCGAAACAGCCCCAACCGGGCCGCCGCCGCGCGAAGCGGCAAAAAGCCCCGGCCACCTGCAGGGATTGCCTGTTCTACGGGGTGGCAGCCCGCGCCGTTTCAGTTAATGTCCCAACCGCTTTGTTTGGGGGATGGCATGGAAATTCGCCACAACGTCAAGATCAAGAGCTGGGACGGAACCTGGGACTATAGCCCCAAGGTGCTGGTGAAGCCGGAGAGCGCGCAGGATCTGGTTGAGATCCTGACCAACAAGGATCGTTTCCCCTCGCCCGTGCGGCCGAAAGGCTCGATGCATTCCACCGCCCGCATGAACGGCGACGAAGGCACCATGGTCGACATGCTGGGGATGAACCGAGTCCTCGAGATCGGCGATGGTACGGTGACCGTCGAGGCCGGCATCACCTTCCTGCCTTTGGCCCGCGAGCTCCGCAAGCACGGTCTCCAATTCCACGTCATGACCGAGATCGGCAACGTGACCCTGGGCGCCATGGCGACGGCAGCCACCAAGGATTCCTCCTTCCCCGACGAGTTCGGCCAGATCTCATCCTACGTCACCGCCATGCGCTACGTGACGCCGGCCGGCGAGATCCGCGAGATCAACGAGACGGACAACCCGGAGGAGATGTATCTCATGCGCTCCTCCTACGGGCTGCTGGGCATCGTCTTCGAGATCACCATCCGCACCCGCCCGACCGAAGCGCTGTGGCTTCGCCACCGCAATCTCAGCCTGAAGGAGTTCCGCGAGCGCTTCCCCCAATACAAGGCCGACGGCTGCGCGGTGATGTATTACATCTTCCCCTACGAGAAGCGCGTGGTCGTCGAGCTCAAGAAGGACAATCCCTCCGAGACGCCGAAGCAGCGCCACCGCTGGCAATACCGCAACCGGTTCTGGCGCAAATACGACCCGCTGATCACCCGTAAGATCGAGGAATGGGCGCCCAACAAGGCGATCCGCCACGGTCTGGACCGCATCCATTTCAGTCTGCTGCGCCTCGGTCTCTCCCGTCTCATCGGCGGTGACAAGACCTGGCCTCACGAGCAGATCATCAGCTATCCCCGCGACCCCGGCCTGAACAGATACATCTTCAGCATGTGGTCGTTCCCGGAAGAGGGCTTCTTCGACATCCTGGAGCGCTATTGCGACTTCCTGATCCAATACGAGGATCGTACGGGGTATCGGACCAATCTGCCGAGCGTCGGCTACTCCGTCGCCCAGGATCGCAACAACCTGTTCTCCTACACCTGGAACAGCGCAGGCCTGAGCATCGATCCCGCCTCTACCGGCGGCAAGGAGTGGGAGACCTTCCTGAAGGCCTACAATGCGTTCTGCAGCGAGAATGGTGGTACGCCGCTATTCAACCAGACGCCGTTCCTGACCCGCGACCAGGTTCAGAACGCATTTGGCGAGGAGCGTCTGACGAAGTTCAACGAGGCGCGCCAGATGGCCGATCCCGAAGAGCGCCTTCTCGACCGCTATTTCCGCGAGCTGCTGTAGCCCGTTATCAGTCGGTACCCTGAGAGCCGATGACTCCCCCTAAAGCGGACGGAACTCGCTGATCCCCGCCTCGCGCTGGAAAAGGATCATGTCGAGCGACGGCGCATCGCCCGTCAGCCGCGTGAGCATCGCGTGCACCTGACCGCGGTGGTGGGTGTGGTGATTGAAGAAATTGACGAGCAGCCCGCCGAGCGGCTGACGCACCTCCGCCGGGTTGGACATGGTCCGATAGACCAGATCGCCCGCGATATCGTTCTCGCCGAGCCCCGCCACATAGTCGGCGATCCGCTGGTCCGCCGCATTCCGCGCAGCGCGAAGATCGCCAAACGCCTCATGCTGAATGGCGTCCAGCCGGTCCGGATTCGGACCCTCGCCCGTGAAGCGACGCATCCAGATATAATCGGCCGTCAGGAGATGGTTCAGGGTGCCATGGATGGATCCGAAGAACGCGCCGAGATCGGCGCGATAGTCCTCATCCGGAAGCGCTTCGACGGCGTCATACACCCGGCCGTTCGCCCAGACATTATAGCCCGCCAGCATTTCGATCGTCGGCTTCATGCTCACCCCATCGCCTTGATGAACGCGCGGATCATCGCCCGTCCCACGCCGTTCGGCATGGCCCGCACCAGTTTCAGGAACAGCGCCACCTGCACCGGGAAGGCGATCTCATAGGGCCGCCCGGGGAGCCTCTTCAAGATGCGCTTGGCGCAGCGCTCCGGGCTCATCACGAAATGCTTTTTGCCCTCGTAGGAGGCATTGAGCTGCGTGTCCACGAAGCCCGGGCTGACCAGGGTGATGTCCACCCCCGTCTTGCGCAGCTCCAGGGCAAGGCTCTCGGCGAGGTTGATGATCGCCGCCTTGGAGGCTCCGTAGCCGCCATTGCCCGGCCAGCCCGTATAGCCAAAAAGCGACCCCATCAGCGCGATGTGACCGCTCCGCCGCGCCAGCATGGCCGGCAGCGCCGATGCCACCGTGTTCATGACGCCGGAGACATTGAGATCCATCGTCTTCGCGAAACCGGCGACGTCCACATCGTCGATGTCGAAAGGCTCGTACATACCCGCGCCCGCGATCAGGAGATCGATTGCGCCGAGTTCGCCGGCGATCTTGGCCGCGCAGTCCTTGAGGGCGTCGGCATCCAGCACATCGGCCGGATACGCCGTGATATTTTCATGCTCGGAGCCAATCCGGTCGAGCGCCTCGGACGGCCGCGCCGTTGCGGCGACCTTCACGCCGCCATCGGCCAGGCGCCGGGCGACATCGCCGCAGATCGCCCCCGACGCGCCGGTGATCCAAGCAACTTTCCAGGGATATTTGTCGGCCATTGCGCCCCTAATCCTCGAAGGGATCGTGCACCAGGATCGTGTCGTCCCGGTCCGGACTGGTCGAGACGAGCGCCACGGGCACCTCGATCAGCTCCTCTAAGCGCTTGACGTATTTGATGGATTGGGCCGGAAGATCAGCCCAGGACCGCGCGCCCGCGGTCGATTCCGACCAGCCGTCCATGGTCTCGTAGATGGGCTTGATCCGCGCCTGTGCCCCTTGGGCGGCCGGAAGATGGTCGAGGCGTTCCCCGTCCAGCTCGTAGCCGATACAGACTTTCAATTCGGACAGCCCGTCGAGCACGTCGAGCTTGGTCAGCGCGATACCGGTGATGCCGCCGACCTTGGCGGCCTGGCGTACCAGGCAGGCGTCGAACCAGCCGCAACGCCGCGCGCGACCCGTCACCGTGCCGAATTCGTGGCCGCGCTCGCCGAGCCGCTGTCCCGTCTCGTCGAACAGCTCCGTCGGGAACGGCCCCTCGCCGACCCGCGTCGTGTAGGCTTTGGCGATGCCGAGCACGTATTGGATCGCACCCGGGCCGACCCCGGATCCTGTGGCGGCCTGGGCGGCGATCGTATTGGACGAGGTCACGAACGGATAAGTGCCGTGGTCGATATCCAGCAGCGTGCCTTGCGCGCCTTCGAACAGGATGCGCTTTCCGGTCCGCCGCTTCTCGTCGAGCAGCGCCCAGACCGTGTCGGCATAGGGAAGCACCTTCGGCGCGATCTCGGCGAGCTGGTCGTAAAGCTCGTCGCCGTCGATCTCTTCTTCGCCCAGCCCGCGGCGAAGGGCGTTGTGATGGGTCAGGATGCGCGCGAGCTTGGGCTTGAGACTGGCCAGATCGGCGAGATCCATCACCCGGATCGCGCGCCGGCCGACCTTGTCCTCGTAAGCCGGGCCGATGCCCCGCTTAGTCGTGCCGATCTTGCCGTCGCCCGCCGCCGCCTCGCGCAGCGCATCCAGCTCGCGATGAAGCGGCAGGATCAGCGTGGCGTTCTCCGCCAGCCGCAAGTTGGTTCGGTCGATGGTAACGCCCTGGCCCTGCAGCCGTGCGATCTCGTCGGCCAGCGCCCACGGATCGACGACCACGCCGTTGCCGATCACCGACAGCTTGGTGGACCGCACCACGCCCGAGGGCAACAGCGAAAGCTATAGGTGGTGCCGGCGATCACGAGCGTGTGGCCGGCATTGTGGCCGCCCTGGAAGCGCACCACGACATCGGCGCGCTCCGACAGCCAATCGACGATTTTTCCTTTGCCTTCGTCGCCCCACTGGGCGCCGACGACCGCAACATTGGCCATGGGGCCGCTGCTCCTGTCCTGACATCAAAAACGGCCCCGCGGTTCTCGGGGGCCGTGTCGTCTTATAGCGTGAGGCGTTCCTCGATGCGAGTGGTGAAGCGCCGCGTTCGCCGTCCCCTCAGGGGATCGATCCGCTCGCTGAACGCTCCGTGCGGAGACAGCTCGCAGATCGAGATGTCTTCGAGAGCAATCAGGCCGCCCGCGCGATCGCCTGCTTGGCTTGGGCGAATCCCCAATCCAGCCACGGCATCAGCAGCTCCAGATCGCTGCTCTCCACCGTGCCTCCCGCCCAGAGGCGCAGGCCCGGCGGCGCGGTTCTGTACGAAGCGATATCCTTCGCCACGTCCTCCGCATCGAGGAGACTCGCGATCGCCCGCGGGAAGGCCGCCCGGGCCTCCGCCGGCAGAGACAGAACGTCCGGATCGACCGCCTTCAGGCAAACGCTGGTATTGGAGCGCGTGGCCGGATCGACGGCGAGATGCTCCACCCAGTCCGTGCGCTCGACCCAGGCATCGACCACGGCGGCATTCGCATTCGCGCGCGCCATCATCGCATCCAGCCCGCCGATGCTCTCCACCCAGGAGAGCGCATCGAGATAGTCCTCCAGACACAGCATCGACGGCGTATTGATCGGCGAGCCCTCGAAGATCTCCTTCAGGAACACGCCGTCATGGGTGAGCCGGAAGATCTTCGGCACCGGCCAAGGCGGGGTATAGCTCTTCAGCCGCTGCACCGCTCTGGGGCTGAGGATCAGCATGCCGTGCGCCGCCTCGCCTCCAAGCACCTTCTGCCAGGAATAGGTGATGACATCGAGCTTCGACCAGTCCAGTTCCTGGGCGAAGATGGCAGACGTGGCGTCGCAGATCGTCAGGCCCGCCCGGTCAGCGGCGATCCAATCCGCGTTGGGGACGCGCACGCCGGACGTCGTCCCGTTCCAGGCAAACACCACGTCGCGCTTGAAATCGACCTGGTTCAGATCGGGCAGCTCGCCATACGGCGCCACCATGGCACGCACATCCGTCAGCTTCAGCTGCTCGACGATATCCGTGACCCAGTCGGCGCTGAACGCCTCCCAGGCGAGCACGTCGACGCCGCGGGCGCCGAGCATGGTCCACATGGCCATCTCCATGGCGCCCGTATCCGACGCCGGCACGAGCCCGATCAGATAGTCGTCCGGCAGCCGCAGGATCTCGCGGCTCTTCTCCAACGCCAGCTGAAACTTCGCGTGGGCCACCTGGGAACGGTGATTGCGGCCGAGAGCCGCCCCTTGCAGATACTCAACCGACCAGCCGGGATGCTTCGAGCACGGACCGCAAGAAAACCTTGGATTTTCAGGGCGTTTGGAGGGTTTGGGGGACATGAAGAAACCTCGCTCAGGCGGTGATTCGCCGAACTGAAAAGGCACAGTATCTATGGCCATAAAGGCAGCTTCACGCCGAGGTCAAGCAATGCCGCCGCAACCCTGGCAGAAGCGGCAAAAAAAGAGGCTGCCCGCCGGGACCGGCGGGCAGCCTTCTGTTCGTTCCCTGCTCGGAACGGGATGTATGTAGCCGGGCTACTTGAAGGCGACCGGCATCGGGGCAGCCTGGCCGCAGCAATGATCGAACTTCCAGCGCACGCCCAGCATGACGTCGTGGGAGTCGATATCCTCGAACTCCAGACCGTCGGCCGTGCCGCTGCCGTCATAGGCGATCACGGTGTCGCTCATGGCGTCGCCGAGATTGATGTAGCGATAGGCCAGGTCCAGGGTCACACGGTCGTTCACCTCGAAGGCGAAACCGGCATGGATCGCCCAGGCGAATTCCGTCGTGGCGTTCGTGTTCGCATAGGCGACGCCCAGGTTCGGAACGTTGATATCGGTGAAGTTGCCGATGTAGTTGCGCGAGAAGCCGATACCGGCGCCCACATAAGGCGTCAGGCCGTTCCAGCACACGATGTCCCAATAGATGTTGCCCAGCATGGCCCACGACTTCAGGGTCGCCTCGTAGTCGTTGGTGCCCGAGAAGCCCGGACCCTCGTAGGAGTCGAGACCGTGGAAGGTCGCGCGGTTGCGGTATTCAGCCGTGGCATCCCAGCGGAAATGCGGGCTCAGCTTGGAGCCGAAGCCCAGACCGCCGAAGCCCGATGCCTCAAAGCCGAGATTGTGGAAGGTGAAATCCGCGGTATCGAAGGCGGCATTGTCGATGCTCGAAACGTCGTAGCTGGTCGAGCCAAGGAAGCCCTTGAAGTACCAGCCCTGATCCGTGCAGCAATCGCTCGCGATCGGCGGCGGCGCAGCGTCGATCATCGGCGGCGGAGGCGGCAGTCCCAGATCTGCCGCGTGTGCGCCGGCCACCTGGCAAAGCACCAGGGCGAAAGCGCTCAATGCAACTCGTGTCTTTCCCATTTCTGTCCCCTTTTTTAGCAGCCAGGCCCGCACCGAGCGGGAGCATCACGGGCTGTCTCAAAACGGGACTATGAACAGGAATGGTTAATCGAGTTCTAATGCAGGTTCCGCAATAGAACGATTGCGCAGGAATCCGCCAAAGCTCGGCCGCAGCCGAGCAGCCTGAAGTAACCGTCCATTAATACTTCGGAAAGGATTTGTTAACGTCTCGCCGCGCTTGGCAATGCAGCTCAAGCGGCCGTCCGGAGAACCTCGACCAGCTCGTTTACGACCGTCTGCACCAGGCTGGCATCGGCACCCTCGCCCATCACGCGGATCACCGGCTCCGTGCCAGAGGCCCGCACCAAGAGCCGGCCGCTATCGCCAAGCCGCGCATTGGCGTCCTTGATGGCACGCTCGACGTTGACATTGTCCAGCGGCGAAATCCCGGATTTGTACTCCACATTCTCCAGGATCTGAGGCATGCGCTCGAATCGATTGCACACCTCGCTGACCGGCTTGCCGCTCTGGGCCACGACGGCCATCAGCTGCAGCGCCGTCACCAGTCCGTCCCCGGTGGTCGAGAAATCCGAAAGGATCACGTGGCCCGACTGCTCGCCGCCGACATTGTAGCCGTGCTGGCGCATATGCTCGACGACATAGCGATCGCCGACCGGGGTGCGCTCCACCGTCAGCCCGAGACCCTCCAGATATTTCTGCAGGCCGAGATTCGACATCACCGTGGCCACGATGCCGCCACCGGCGAGACGGCCGCGCTTCAGCCAGGATTCGGCGATCACCGCCATAAGCTGATCGCCGTCGATCACCTTGCCGGTCTCGTCGGTCACCACGACCCGGTCCGCATCGCCATCCAGCGCGATGCCGATATCGGCGCGCACTTCGCGCACCTTGTTGGCCAAGCTTCCGGCGCGGTGGACCCGCATTCCTTGTTGATGTTCAGGCCGTTCGGCTCAACGCCGATCTGCACCACCTCTGCGCCGAGTTCCCAAAGGGCGGCAGGCGCCACCTTGTAGCCCGCGCCGTTCGCACAATCGATCACCACGCGGAGACCGTCGAAGCGGAGATTGCGCGGCAGGGTACGCTTGGCAAACTCGATATAACGCTCAGACGCGCTGTCGATGCGCTTGGCCCGGCCGATCCGATCCGGCGGCGCAAGAAGCTCGCTCACATTGCTGTCCATCAGCGCCTCGATCTCGAGCTCCCTGTCGTCTGAGAGCTTGTAGCCATCGGGTCCGAACAGCTTGATGCCGTTATCGATATACGGATTGTGAGAGGCCGAGATCATTACGCCCAGATCGGCCCGCAGCGACCGCGTCAGCATGGCCACGGCCGGGGTCGGCATCGGGCCGAGCTGGAACACGTCCATGCCGACCGAGGTGAAGCCGGACACAAGCGCCGATTCGATCATGTAGCAGGAGAGCCGGGTGTCCTTGCCGATCACCACCCGGTGGCGGTGCTGGCCGTTGGTGAACAGCTTGCCCGCCGCCATGCCGACCCGCATCGCGATCTCGGCCGTCATCGGGTGAGCATTGGCACTTCCGCGGATACCATCGGTTCCGAAATAGCGACGAGACATGTTGAACCCCCAAAGATCTGGCGCGCGGCAGTCGAGACTTATCGGCCTTGAGGCAAGTTCTACCGAAACTGGCGGGATTATGCCTTTCAAGATCGGCACTATCCCTTCAATTCATGTAAGCGAACTTTACAGCGGCCACTGCACCGCCGACTGTTCAAAAAGGATCAGTTAACCCTGGGTGGCGGTGTTGGCGGGGCTTCCCGTCACGCTTCCATACCAAACTTCAAGCGCTTGCCTGGTCGCCGCCACATCGTGCACCCGCAGGAGCTGAACGCCCTGGGAGGCGGAGGCGATGGCGATGGCCTGGGAGCCGGGCTCCCGGTTGCGCGGGTTCTTTTCGCCGATCACGCCTTCGATGAAGCGCTTCCGCGACGCGCCGACCAGAACCGGCACGCCGAGCCCGTGAAAAATCGAAAGATGCGCCAGAAGCTCCAGATTGTGATCGAAGTTCTTGCCGAAGCCGACTCCCGGATCGGCAATGATCCGCTCCTTTGGGATGCCGGCCGCCGAGACCGCGGCGATACGCTCTGCCAGGTAGTCGTAGACTCCAGAACCACGTCCGCGTAGGTCGGATTCTTCTGCATGGTCTTAGGCTCGCCCTGGGCATGCATCAGCACCAGGTCCATGCCTGTATCGACTGCGGTCTGTAGACTTTCCGGATCGTAGGTGAGAGCCGAGACGTCGTTGAAGATCGTCGCCCCCTGCTCGGCCGCCGCCCGGGCCACCGCCGCCTTGCGCGTATCCACCGAGATGACGGCTTGCACGCCCCTCAGGTCCTCCAAGACCGGAACGACCCGGGAGAGCTCGTCCTCGCCCGGCACGGTCTCCGAGCCTGGACGGGTGGATTCGCCGCCGATATCGATGATTTCCGCGCCGGCCTGGATCAGCTCGGCAGCATGGTTCACCGCCGGCTCCTTCTGGTCGAACAATCCCCCGTCGGAGAAGCTGTCGGGCGTCACGTTGACGATGCCCATGAGCACCGGCCGCCCCGAGCACAACCGCGATGCCGGGATCCCCGCGATCCCCTCCCGCGGCGCCGTGACACGCCCGATCGCTTCGTAGAGCTCGCGGTCCTTGGTCTGGGAAAGATCGTTCGCCGCCACCATGCGGCGCTTGGAAGAACCGGGCTCCCCTTCGATCACCTCGGCGAGTGTGAAGGCGACCGGCCCGCCGGCGATGGGCAGAGCGAAGCCTTCCGCCTGGGCGGTCTTGGCCGCCGGACCGTAAACGAAGCCAAGCGGCCTCAGATAGAGACGTGACATGGTGGGTCCGAACTCCCGGATTCGATCCTGGCCCCTGAAACGACGAAGGCCACCGTCCGTCAAGGGCGATGGCCTTCCAGTCCGATGATGATCGGCCCTTAGGTCTGCGGCTGCGGCTCCATACCGCCCGTGCCGGGCTCGGGATCCGATTTCTTCTTCTTGCCGCGCCCGGCCGCCGGCACCGCCGATGATGCGCTGGGCTTGCTCGGCGTATCGTCTGCCGATTCGCGCTTCGGCGGCTTGCCGTCCAGCAGATCCTTGATCTCCTCGCCCGTGAGGGTCTCGTACTCGATCAGCCCCTTGGCGACGGTGTGCAGATCGTCCAGATGCTCATCGATGATCTTCCGGGCACGGTCGTACGCCTCGTCCACGAAGCGATGGATCTCTTCGTCGACCATGGCCTGGGTGTCGTCGGAAAGATTCTGCTGCCGCGCCACCGAATGGCCCAGGAACACCTCTTCCTCGTTCTCGCCATAGGCAAGCGGCCCCAGCTTATCGGACATGCCGAACTGGGTGACCATGGCCCGCGCCAGGTTCGTCGCCATCTTGATGTCGGAGGACGCGCCCGACGTGACCTTCTCGTAGCCGAAGATCACCTCCTCGGCCACGCGTCCGCCCATGGCCACCGTCAGATCGGCCATCAGCTTGCCGCGGGTATGAGACAGCACGTCCCGCTCCGGCAGGCGCATGACCATGCCCAGCGCACGTCCGCGCGGGATGATCGTCGCCTTGTGGACCGGATCGGAATACTGCTGATGCAGAGCCACCAGGGCGTGGCCGCCCTCGTGATACGCAGTCAGCATCTTCTCCTCGTCCGACATCACCATGGACCGGCGCTCGGCACCCATCAGGACCTTATCCTTGGCGTCTTCCAGCTCGGCCTGGGTGACCAGACGCTTAGAGCGTCGTGCCGCCAGCAGGGCCGCCTCGTTCACGAGATTGGCCAGATCGGCGCCGGAGAAGCCCGGCGTGCCGCGCGCGATGGTCTTGAGATCGACATTCGGCGCCAGCGGGACCTTGCGGACATGGACGTTGAGGATGCGCTCGCGGCCGATGATGTCCGGACGCGGCACCACGACCTGACGGTCGAACCGGCCGGGACGCAGCAGCGCCGGATCCAGCACATCGGGACGGTTGGTGGCGGCGATCAGGATCACGCCCTCATTCGCCTCGAAGCCGTCCATTTCGACCAGCAGCTGGTTCAGGGTCTGCTCGCGCTCGTCATTGCCGCCGCCGAGACCGGCGCCGCGATGACGGCCGACAGCGTCGATCTCGTCGATGAAGATGATGCAGGGCGCGTTCTTCTTCGCCTGCTCGAACATGTCGCGCACACGCGATGCACCGACGCCGACGAACATCTCCACGAAGTCGGAGCCTGAGATGGTGAAGAACGGCACGTTAGCCTCGCCGGCGACAGCCCGCGCGATCAGCGTCTTACCCGTGCCGGGAGGCCCGACAAGCAGCGCACCGCGCGGAATGCGTCCGCCCAGCCGCTGGAATTTCTGCGGATCCTTCAGGAACTCGACGATCTCCTGAAGATCCTCCTTCGCCTCGTTGACGCCGGCGACGTCCTCGAAGGTCACGCGGCCCTGACGCTCGGTGAGCAGCTTGGCCTTCGACTTGCCGAAGCCCATGGCCCGGCCGCCGCCGGACTGCATCTGGCGCATGAAGAAGATCCACACCGCGATCAGGAGCAGCATCGGGAACCAGGAGACCAGCACGCCCATCAGCGAAGGAACGTCGTCCTCCGAAGGCTTGGCGGTGATCTTCACGTCCTTGCTGTAGAGCCGGTCCACCAGCCCGGGATCGTTCGGCGCATAGGTCTGGAAATTGCGCCCGTCCGAATAGTGGCCGGTGATCTGGTTTCCCGCGATGGTGACGTCCTGCACGCTGCCGTTATCGACATCGCTCAGGAGCTGCGAGAAGCTGATCTCGGACCCGCGGACATGATTACCGGGGCTCTGGAACAGATTGAAAAGGGCAATCAGCAAGAGACCGATAAAGACCCAGATCGCGAAGTTACGGAAATTCGAATTCATCGATTGCCCTGATTGTTTAGATGAGGACGCGCTGTCGCCGCCGATCTAGTTGACTTGCAAGTCTACTTCCAATGCAAGCAAATCGCCGAAGAGCCTCCGCCGAGGGTTAAAGATAGGCACAGCCGAACCATTTGCCAACCGGCAGAAACTCCCCGTCTCTAAAGCGGACAAGGCGCCGCACCGGCTCGAAGAACACGGATAATCTAACCCGGAACGGTGCATTCTTTCTCAACGCGCAAACGACAGCTGGAAGCCAGCCTGCCGCAGCCGAGCCGCGTCCGGCATTCTAGAACAACTCTTAACTGCCAACTTCGTCCCAAAGATGGACGAAGCGCGCATTGAACGTATCGTCGGCGCGCACGGCGTCCGGCTCCAGCCCCTCACAGGAGATCGAGACCAACGCCTGATTGCGCCAGCATGATGGCAATGAAAACCTTGCAAACCGGGGAATATCGTTCAGCCAGGGCGTACGGTCGGCAAGATCCCGCGCGCCCGCCTCACCCAGGGCCCGCACCGTGACCGGGGATTCGGCGGTATCCGCGAGGGAGACGACGAATCGATTGTCCCACAGCGCGCGTTCGCCGGGCTGTAGGATAAGTTCGGCAATACCGTCCCGCCGGAGCTCCCGTGCGATCTGAAGCTTTCCGCTTCCCGCGACGATCCGGCAGCCGCCAAGCGTCCTTGCCGCAGCGTGATCCGCCCGAAGGTCGTCCAGCAGTGTCTCGAACTTGGCGAGCCGGACCGGTTCCTGGCGGCCGCCCGTCATGGCCACGAGCCGCTGCAGCGTCCGCAGCGCGATCTCGTCGGGGGCATCCCGCAACCGCACCCCGTCCACCTCGGCGC
Organism: Methyloligella halotolerans; assembly: GCF_001708935.1. Lineage (GTDB taxonomy): Bacteria > Pseudomonadota > Alphaproteobacteria > Rhizobiales > Methyloligellaceae > Methyloligella > Methyloligella halotolerans. The sequence goes on along the minus strand of NZ_MASI01000003.1, from coordinate 259,754 downwards.
TGCCGGCGCAGCTGAGGCGCACCGCGCTTGCCATGAACTCCGCGGCCGCCTCGTCGAGTGCCGCCCGGGCCCGGGATAGCCGCTTCGCGGCAAGCGCCAGCGCTTCCGGCGTGAGCCCAAGAGCCTGCAACGCGGCCTGCTCCTTCCGAAGCCGCGCCCGTTCGAAACGGGAGTCCGTGTTGCTGGGATCCTTTGCGTAAGGAAGACCGGCCGCCGCGACCGTCGCGATCAGCCGCGCCTTCGGCACGTCGAGCAGTGGACGATGAATGGCGATGCCTGCCCAGTCGCCCCGGGAGGGGATAGCGGCAAGCCCATCCAGCCCGCTGCCCCGGGCGAGCCGCATGAGGAGGGTCTCCGCCTGGTCGTCCAGATGATGGGCCGTGAGTAGCGCGGGAATGCCCGCCTCATGGCAGTAGCGCGCCATGAGGTCGTAGCGCGCCCGACGCGCCCGCGCCTGAATGCCGGACGCCTCGGTGGTGTCGGGCTCCCAACGGAACGTCCTGTGGGTAAATCCCATCTCCCCGGCGATGTCGGCCACCACGGCGGCTTCGCTCGCCGATTCGGGCCGCAGACCGTGATCGACCGTCAGCACCGTGATCTCGGCGCTATCTCCGCGCGACTCCGTCCAGCAGCGCAGAAGATGCAGCAACGCCATGCTGTCCGGCCCGCCCGACACCGCCACCGCAAGACGCGGATATCCGGTGAGCGGCGCGAAACACCTCTCCCAAACCGATTCCGGCAATGGCGAATGAGTGTCGGTCATGGAAAGACCGGTTCCTTGGCCCGTCCGGGCTCCGGCAGCGATCAGTGCCGGAACGTCCGGGATCTAGACAAGGCCTCTGGGTTCGATGGCATCGAAGCGGACGGGCGCCAGCCTAGGCAAGGACGCCCCGCTTCCGATCGGAATAGAAAAGCCACCGGAACGCGGGAGAATCAAGCTCCCCCGCGCCGAAATACGCGCTTCAGGCAGATTCGAGCCTAGCGCTGGGCCATTGCCCGCGTGTTCAGATTCGTCTTCACCCGGCGGTTCTGGGACCAGCACGAGATGTTGTCGCAAACCGCGACCGGCCGCTCCTTGCCGTAGGAGATCGTGCGCATCCGGGCCGGGTTCACCCCCTGCTGCGCCAGGAAGTTGCGCACCGTCGTCGCACGGCGAGAACCAAGGGCGATGTTGTATTCACGCGTACCACGCTCGTCGGCATGGCCTTCGAGGGTGATGGAGTATTGCGGATACTGGTTCAGCCACCGCGCCTGATTGCGCAGGATATTCTGCGCCTGAGGCGTCAGATCCGTGGCATCGGTCAGAAAGTGAACCGTGTCGCCCACATTCTGGGAGAAGTCCTGGCTCGAGCCAGGCGTGGCCGCGCCTGCACTGCCCAATCCGTTGGCGCTCCCATATTCCTTGGGGCTCTGACGGGCGCAGGCGGCCAGAATGACAGCAATGGTGAGGACGCAGGCAATGTGCCCCGTCCGTCTCGCGACTTCGTTGAAGCGCATCGACAGAAACTCCCGCTAAACAGACTTAGCAAAGCGTTATGCTGAAATGCTTAACTAGTCATAAATTGCAGGGGCAACTAAGCCGCCTGGCATGGCAAAACGAAGACAGGAATCCAGGCATAAAAAAAGACCCGGCTGCGGGGCGCTGTAACAAATAAGCCACAGCGCCCCGGCATCCAGATCTATCATGCAGAACGTGACGTTCTGCTCGACAGAAAATTCTTTGGGTTATTCGCGTTAGACGCGAGCAACCTGCTCCAGCACCACGGCGGAACCAAGCTTCAGCGGCTCGGTCACGACAGTCTTCTCATGATGATGGAAGCAGCCGCCCAGCGCAACGGCGGCGGCCACGAGCGTGGCGGCGACGATAACGCCCTTCATACCCTGCATGGTCTTCTCTCCTTTGGTTAATCGGCAGTAGCCAAGTTTTGGAATACCGGCGTGCCACTGTCAGATCAAGAACGGACTAGACGTACCCAACACTTTGTCGGGTATTGGTGCGAAAATGCCACGCTGCACTTCAGGCCCCCGCATGACCCCCATACTAGCCAATTACCGACTATCGGCCAAGATGGTTAATAGGTGGTAAGCACACGTCTAGGTATGGGAACGATGCCGAAAAGCCACGCCGGATCAGACCGCAAGAAGCGGTCAGTTGAAGCGCTCAGTTGATCAGTGGCGACCATGCGGGATCGGAGGCGAAAGAAGGCGTCTGCACCTGACGCTCGTTGTAGCCGGTGAGGTCGACCGAGTAGAGCTTGGGTCCGCCTTGCGGCCCCGGCGAGTCGCGGAAGAACATGATCACCCGTCCGTTCGGCGCCCAGGTCGGCCCTTCGTTGTGGAAGCCCTCGGTGAGGATGCGCTCCCCCGTCCCGTCCGGCTTCATCACGCCGATCAGAAACCGTCCGCCCGACTGCTTGGTGAAGGCGATCAGATCACCTCGTGGAGACCACACAGGCGTTGAATAACTGCCATTTCCTGAGCTGATACGGTGCTGGCCCGAGCCATCGGCATTCATGACGTAGAGCTGCTGGCTGCCGTCCCGATCCGTCGTGAAGACGATCTGCCGCCCATCCGGCGAGTAGGACGGCGACGTGTCGATGGCGGGCGTGTTCGTCAGCCTGCGCATCTGGCGGCTGCGCAGATCCATCTCGAAGATGTTAGCGGCGCCCTCCTCCTGCCGGCTCATGACGATGCGCTGCCCGTCGGGCGCGAAGCGCGGCGCAAAGCTCATGCCGGGAAAACTGCCGACGATCTCCTTCTGACCGGTCTCGATATTGAGCAGGAAGACCTTCGGCTCGCCCCCCTCATAGGACATGTAGGTGATCTCCTGGGTCGAGGGGCTGAAGCGCGGGGTCACCACCAGCTCCGATCCGGAGCTCAGCAGCCGCACGTTATGGCCGTCCTGATCCATGATCGCGAGCCGCTTCACCCGCTGGTCCTTGGGGCCCGACTCATCGACGAACACGATTCGCGTGTCGAAATAGCCTTTCTCGCCGGTGATTCGCTCATAGATCGTATCGGCGATGATGTGCCCGATTCGCCGCGAATCCTTCGGCCGGGTGAAGAACTGCTCGCCCGCCAACTGACGGCCTGAATAGACGTCCCACAGGCGGAATTCCGCCATCAGCCGGCCATCGACCGCCGCGATGCGCCCGACCACCAGGGCTTGCGCATTGATGACCTGCCAATCCTGGAACCGCGGCGGCTGATTCATGGTCAGATTGGTCTGGATGAAGGCGCCCTGATCGATCGGCTTGAACAGCCCCGAGGATGCCAGGTCGTTGGTGATAACCTCGGTGATCTCCTGGGCCGCCCGCGGATCCACCGACCCGTCCGCCTGGAACGGGGTGATAGCGATGGGCACGGCCTTGATGTTGCCCTGGGTGATGTTGAGCTCGAGCTGGGCATGGGCCGCTGCGCCAGGGCGACCGTGAGAGCACAGAGCAGCGCAAAGGCTCCGGCGGCGCCGAGCCGCGCCAGAAGCCGGGATCTCCCGCCCCTGCCACCGTCGAAACGCTTCGGGTCGCTCGGAATGGAACCGTCTGCAAGCTGCTTCAGCATGGTCATTTGCGCGCTTCTTTGAAGAATCGAATCGTCTGTTGCCGGTCTAACCCGCCCGATACATATCGCTCGGATCGAAATTGAGGATCATGTCCCGCCAAAGCGAGTATTTTTCAATCGGCAGCGGATATGGCTGGCACTGATAGACGGCCCGCACCGCGCTGTCCGCCGCCGCCCGAAAGAAGGGCGAGTTCCCGCTGTTCTCCACCGTCGGATACCCAACCAGCGTGCCGTCCTCGTTAAGCTGCATGCGGAGCTTCACGATGATGCGCTCCGCACCGAGCCCGCCCGGCGGCAGGTTCCAGCACTGGGCGATCCGAGACCGCAAGGCATCGATCTCGTTCACCGACATGGTCAACTCCGTCCCGTCGGTCTGGCCGTGGACCTCCTCTTCCGCCTGCTCCTGGGGCGGCTCGTCCAGCGTAGGCTCCTCGCCGCCGTCTGGCATCTTGTTCAGAAGCGCAGCCAGCCTGTCCGTGCTGGAATCGCTCTGGGTCTCCGGCGCAGGCCGGTTGCTCCGGCTCGGCGTCTCGGCCTGCTGCTTGGGCTGGGGCGGTGGCGGCGGCTTGCGCAACGGCGCGCTCGGCGTCGGCCGGTTCTCGGCGACCTCGGCAGGATCGGGCGATTCGTCGGGTGGTGGCGGCGCTTCGGCCGTCTCTGGCTCAGGTTCCGGGTCCGGCTCGGGCGGATCCGGGGGAAGCGGCGGCACGTCCTCTTGGACCTGCTCCTCGGGCGGAGTCTCCTCGACCGGCGGCGCTTCCTCGGGCGGAGGCGGCGGAGGCGTCGCTTCCTGCTCGGCCTTCTTCTCGTTCACCGCGACCGGTTTTTCTTCCTTCGGCTTCGGCGCAAGGGGCGCTTCGCTTTTCGCGTCCTGGCTGCCCGCCTTGATCTGCGTCAGCTCCGAAGGCGTGAGAATTTCCACGGGGATCTCGCGGATCGGATCGCCGTCTAGCGGCGAGCCATCGATCACGACCACGAGCCACAGCACGATTGCGACGTGCAGAGCGGCTGAGATGAAGGCGCTCCTGCCCAAGGTCTAAAATGCCCCGTCTATCCTAAAACTGTCCGACCCGCGGTTCCTAGTTTTCAAGCGGCGCCTGCACCAGGCCCACCCGCGTGAACCCCGCACCGTTGATGGCGCCGAGGACTTTCGAGATCAGCCCGTAATTGGTGGCGTTATCGCCCCGCACATAGATGCGAGCTTCCGTGTTGTTCTCACTGATAGCCTTGAGTTTTGGCACAATTTCGTCGAGCTGAAGCTCCGTCTCCTGCAGGAAGATCTTGCCGTCGCCGGAAATGCTGATCTCCAGCGGCGGTTCTGTGGCGCTTTCCATCTGGTTGGCGCCGGTCTTCGGCAGGTCGATTGGCACGCCGACTGTCAGCATCGGCGCCGCCACCATGAAGATGATGAGTAGCACCAGCATCACATCGACCATGGGCGTGACGTTGATCTCCGCCATGGGCCGCGCGGTGCGCCGGCGCCGGCTGCGCCCGCCCCCGTTGCCGCCTGTCTGCAAGCTGGCGCCCATGGCTCAGCCTCGGTCGATCTGCCGTGACAGGATGGCGGCGAACTCGTCGGCGAAGCTTCCATCCGCGCCGTCAGCCGCGCCACGTCGTTGTTGAACTTGTTGAAGAAGATAACCGCTGGAATGGCCGCCAGCAGGCCGAGCGCAGTGGCGAACAGCGCCTCCGCGATGCCCGGCGCCACAACGGCAAGATTGGTGTTCTTGCTGTTCGCGATGGCCTGAAAGCTGGTCATGATGCCCCAGACCGTGCCGAAAAGCCCGATGAAGGGGGCGGTCGAGCCTACCGTCGCCAGGAAGTTCAGCCGCCGCTCGAGCCGGTCGACTTCGCGGTTGATGGTGACATCCATCACCTTCTCGATGCGGAGCTGCACGCCGTGAGTCGGCTTGGACGTCTGTTCGAGGCTGCGCTTCCACTCCCGCATCGCCGCCACGAACATCGCCGCCATCGAGACGTTCCGCCGCTGGGAGAGCGCCTGGTAAAGCTCCTCCAGAGACTGGCCGGACCAGAACACCTGCTCGAATCGGTCCGTTTCCTTCCGGAATCGCGCGTAGAGAAAGATCTTCTCGATGATGATCGCCCAGCTCCAGACCGATGCGAGCAGCAGCCCGATCATCACTAGCTGGACGATGATGTGAGCATTGGCGAACAGAGAGAAGATCGACAGGTCGACAGTCGCTTCCGGCGGATTCATCTTGGCCTCATGAAAAAGCGTGCCCCGTACCTGCTCTGCTGACACACGAGCCGGCCTTTTGGGTCCGCGACGCGTTGACGCGGGTAAGCAACAGCAAACTGACAGGAAGACTCGAGGACTAGAGCCGAACTGGCTCCATGCGCAAGCATGAGCCCCGAATGTGACGCAACTTAAGCAGCGTTGCCAGGGGTATATGAAGCCGTCGCTCTGACTTCAGTTCCGATTGAGCCCCATCTCGCGGCTTTGAAGCTTAAGCTTCCAGAGAACTTCCATTGCAAGGATGTCCTCAACGGCCGCCATTGAGCCAGCGACTTCAAGAATCGAGACCTGATAATCGCTGGGATCGCGGCTCTTCAGAGCGACATTACCGCCATGTCCATCACCGACATAGTCGAGCCACCGGCTATGGAAACCTCCGTCGCCTACCGCAGCTCCAACGTACTGCTCCTTTGTCGCCGGACATGTCAGCAGATAGACGCCCCGAGATGCTTTCAGGGCGGCGATCCAACCCGCAGGAAGATTCTCAATTTTCGATAGCGAGGTGACGAAGTTCGAATAACCGGGAAATTCCGGTTCCGCGAATGCAGCACGGATTTCCGAGACAATCTTATTCTGATTGTCTGCACGCTGGATCCATGACCTCTCGCCATGTCCCCACTCTATGAGCAACCTGCCAGCGAGGTCGTTTAGTCGATCATCCAGCCTCAGCTCATATACATCGCAAGTGCCAACCGGACTGAACCCAGACGCATGCGGCCAATGCATTACCGACTCATTCAGACCAAGGCAGCGCGATTGATAGAGGCCAGCGAGTAAGGTCTCCCCAGCGTGGTTCACAACGAAAGAAATCCAGAACTCGGCACTCAACTTGGTCCGGTTCGAAGGACTCTGAGTCGATTGATACTCTTCGAATGCAGGTCGATCGTCTCTCCAGAGTTCGTAAGGCGTTCGGCCCTTGTCTGACCGGCTATCCTGATGCCTCAGAAGTCTGACCGAACCGGGCGCGATGCCCATCTGATCGAGAAGAGAGTTGAACAAGAGCTCCATTCCTCTCCTTCTCCTCAGCTTCTTGTGTAGTCCGCCAGCGCCTCGCGAATCATCTTGCCGATCCGCTGGGGCTTACCGGCCGCCGAGATCAGCACCACCACCACCTTGGCCCGCACCAGCACCGTATCGCCGCGCTTCACCTCCTGGGTGAGGGTCAGGCTCGCCCCGCCAATCTCCGAACAGACTGTTTCCACCTCCAAAACATCGTCCAGCTTAGCCGGGCGCAGATAGTCCATCTCGATCCGCCGCACCACAAAGACGGCGCTTCGCCGTCCTCGGGGTTCTTCAGGTCCTGATGGTGGATGCCGAGCAGCCGGATAAAGTCAGACCGGCCGCGCTCGATGAATTTCAGATAGTTCGCGTGGTAGACGATGCCCGCGAAATCCGTGTCCTCGAAATAAATGCGGACGGGCAGCACGTGGCGGTCGCCCTCGATCCGCCCGGCGAGATCCGGCCAATTCGAACTCACTGATCGCCACCCTGATCGAACAACGCAAACTGGCCGGCAGCCCGCTCCGGCACGGCCAGCCCCAGATGGGCGAAGGCCTGAGCGGTGAGAAGCCTTCCCCGCGGCGTGCGGCTGATGAAGCCCTGCTGCAGGAGATACGGCTCGACGATCTCCTCCAGCGCATCGCGCGGCTCCGATAGCGCAGCCGACAGCGTCTCGATCCCCACCGGGCCGCCTTGGTAGTTCAGCGCCATGCAGCTGAGATAGCGGTGGTCCAGCGCATCCAGCCCGCGGGAATCGACTTCGAGCTGCAGCAGGGCCTTGTCCGCCAGATCGGCGTCCACCTGCTCCGCGCCCGCCACATTGGCGAAGTCCCGCACCCGGCGGAGCAGCCGGCCCGCGACGCGCGGCGTACCCCGGGCGCGCTTGGCGATCTCTTCCGCTCCTTCTTGAGTGAGAGGCAAACCGAGCAGCCGGGCGCCACGGCGCACGATCTCCTCCAGCTCCTGGGCGGTGTAGAATTCCAGCCGGACCGGAATGCCGAACCGGTCCCGCAAGGGTGTCGTGAGCAGGCCCGTCCGGGTCGTGGCCGCAACGAGGGTGAACTTCGCCAGATCGATGCGCACCGACCGGGCCGCCGGCCCCTCCCCGATGATCAGGTCGAGCTGGAAGTCCTCCATCGCGGGATAGAGCACCTCCTCGACCGCCGGGCTGAGGCGATGGATCTCGTCGATGAAGAGGACGTCGCCCTCTTCCAGATTGGTGAGCAGTGCCGCCAGATCGCCCGCCTTAGCGATGACCGGCCCGGAGGTCGCCCGGAAATTGACCCCAAGCTCCTTCGCCACGATCTGGGCCAGCGTGGTCTTGCCCAGACCCGGCGGGCCGGCGAACAGCACGTGGTCCAGCGCCTCGCCGCGGGTTTGGGCCGCCTCGATAAACACCTTGAGATTTGCGCAGGCCTTCGATTGGCCGATAAACTCGCCAAGCGATTGCGGGCGGAGCGACGGCTCCACCTCGTCTTCCGGCCGCTTGGCGCCTGCCAGCATCCGGTCGCTCATCGCGCAAGCTCCTTCAATCCGAGCCGGATCAGCTCTTCGGTCTTGGGCGTACCGTCAATCGCTTTGGCCGCCGACGCAACTGCCGCAGCCGCCTGGCCGTGGGCATAGCCGAGATTGGTCAGCGCCGAGACGGCTTCTTGCGCCGCCATGCCTTCGGGGATTTCGATCGGCTGCTCGCCACCGCTGCCACCGCCGGGCCCGAACGCAGGCGACAGGGCCGGCATCTTGTCCTTCAGCTCCGAGACGATGCGCTGGGCGACTTTCGGCCCCACGCCCGGCGACCGCGCCACGGAGGCCTTATCCTGCAGCGCCACCGCGTTGGAAAGATCCGACGGCGACAGCGTGCCAAGCACCGCGATCGCGACCCGCGCGCCCACGCCCTGCACCGATTGCAGCGCCCGGAACCAGGCCCGCTCATGCTCCGTACCGAAGCCATAGAGCCGGATGGCGTCTTCCCGGACATGGGTATCGATGGCGAGGCTCACAGCCTCCCCGACGCCGGGCAATTGTGACAGGGTCCGTGACGAGCAGGTCACCTCGTAGCCCACCCCGCCGACGTCCAGGATCAGCGTGTCCGGCCCCACCGCATCGAGCTTGCCCGTCAGCTTCCCGATCATCGCGCCGCCCTCGCAAGCTCGCCGCGCTGCACCCGCGCGGTGACGGACGTCCGGCAATGGGCATGGGTGATAGCGATGGCGAGCGCGTCGGCGGCGTGCTCCGTATCGGGGTTCGACCGCGGCAGGAGATGACCGACCATGGCGTGGATCTGCTCCTTGCCCGCGTGTCCCGTGCCGACCACGCTCTTCTTCACCGCATTCGGCGCATATTCCGCCACTTCGAGGCCGAGGAGCGACGGCACGAGCATCGCGATGCCCCGCGCCTGGCCGAGCTTCAGGGTCGCGCGGGCGTCCCGGTTCACGAATGTCTCTTCCACGGCCGCCTCGTCGGGAGACAGCCGGTTCAGGACCTCGCTCAAGCTGTCGAAGATCTGGCGCAGGCGCACCGAAAGCGCCTCTCCCGCATCGGAGACCACGGAGCCCGACGCGACATAGGTCAGCCGCGGCCCGTCGCTCTCGATCAAGCCCCAGCCGGTGCATCTCAGGCCCGGATCGATACCGATGATGCGGATCGCCGCCATTCAGGTCTCCCTCGCGAATCGCGCATGAGAGTAACGCGAATTGCGAGCCAAAACCCCTCCCAACGCATGCCCGAGCTACAGGGCCTCAAGAGCGGCTTTACGCGCTCATCCGCTCCCAGAGATCGTCGGAGACCTCGAAATTGGCGTAGACCTGCTGGACGTCGTCGGAATCCTCCAGCGCATCCAGCATCTTCAGAAGCGTCTCGCCGGCGCCGTCGTCCAGCTCGATGGTATTCTGGGGACGCCAGACCAGCGCCGCGCTGCGCGGCTCGCCCAGGGTTTCCTCCAAGGCCTTCGCCACGTCGTGCAGGGCGTCGCCCGCGCAATAGACCGTGTGGCCGTCCTCGTTGGACTCCACATCGTCGGCGCCGGCCATGATCGCAGCCTCCAGCATCTCTTCGCTGGTCGCCGCCTCTGGCGGATACTCGATGGCCCCCATCCGGTCGAACATGAAGGCGACGGAGCCAGTCTCCCCAAGATTTCCGCCATGCTTGGTGAAGGTCGAACGCACATCCGCCGCCGTGCGGTTCCGGTTGTCGGTCAGCGCCTCGACGATCACGCCGACGCCTGCGACGCCGAAGCCCTCGTAGCGGACTTCCTCGTAGGACTCGCCGCCCGCCTCCTGGCTCTTCTTGATGGCGCGCTCGATATTGTCCTTGGGCATGTTCTGGGCCCGCGCCGCCTGCACGGCACTGCGCAGCCGCGCATTGGCCTCCGGATCGGGCAGCCCCATCTTGGCCGCCGCCGTGATCTCGCGGGACAGCTTGGAGAACAGCTTCGAGCGCTTCTTGTCCTGCGCGCCCTTGCGATACTGAATGTTCTTGAACTTCGAATGGCCTGCCACTCGCGCTCACCTTGTCGCTTTTGACTATGGGGAATCGTCGGCTTTATAGGCGCGCGCTCGAACAAAATCCAGACTCGCAGCGCCGAAGCGGCCGCCGTTAATTCAGCCTTAACCCTAACGCTTCGAGAATCCGCTCCTCAAGGCGCCGCCAGGCGCCGATAGGATTCATCCGCGTGACGACAAGGAGCGGCCATGTCTCGCCAAGCCGAAACCAGTGCAATCAAGTCTCAGGCGAAGCCCAAGCGGCCGATCCTCGCCCTGTCCGGGCTGTGCAACGATGCGGCCGACCACGTCGCCCGCGCCCGCGTCGCTCTCTTCGACGAGACCGCCGACACGGAGACGGCCATGAACCAGCTCGACGACGCCATCACGCTCCTGAAGAGCGTCGTCGCGGCGAGCAAATCCGTTCTGAAGGAAAACGAGGCCGCGCTGAAGAAGACCGCGTAGCCGATCCCATCCGGACAAAGTCCGATGGGATAAAGACGTCTATTCAGACAACCAGAATTCCGGCTCGGCGCGGGCAAGTCTGCCGCCGAGCCGCACCGGTGCGAAACGGCGGGCCAGCCCCGTCGCGTCGTCGGTCTCCAACGCCACGCCGCAGACCGTAGCCTCACCCCGTGCCGGGCCGAACCGGCTCGACGGGATCCGGCTGAGGAAGCGGGAGATCGGCTCTTCCTTCTCCATGCCCAGCACGGAATTGTAGTCGCCGCACATCCCGGCATCGCTGATATAGGCGGTGCCGCCGTCCAGGATCTGGTGGTCCGCGGTCGGCACATGGGTGTGGGTCCCGACCATGCAGCTCGCCCGCCCGTCGATGAAATGGCCCATGGCCTCCTTCTCCGACGTCGCCTCGGCATGGAAGTCGAGGAAGATCGCATCGGCGCCACGCGCCAGACCGCAGGCTTCGAGCTCGCTGTCCACCGCCCGGAACGGACAATCCAGGTCGTTCATGAACACCCGGCCCATGGCGTTGATGACCAGCACCTCCTGGCCGTTCCTCGCCTTGAACAACCCGCATCCCTTGCCGGGCGTCCCAGGCGGAAAATTCAGCGGCCGCAGCAGCTGATCGTAGCGCTCGATGAAGACCAGCGCTTCCCGCTGATCCCAGACATGGTTGCCCGTGGTCACCACGTCAGCCCCCGCATCGAGGAGTTCTTCCAGGATTTGCTCGGTTATGCCGAAGCCGCCGGCCGCGTTCTCCCCGTTCACGATCACGAAGTCGAGCCGGTAGCGCTCGCGCAAGCGCGGCAGCATCTCAATCGCCGCCATGCGGCCGGTCCTGCCAACGAGATCGCCTAGAAAAAGAAGCCGCATGAATGAGCCTTGGAGTCGCGGGGAGCCAGGCGCGCCCTCCCCCGGAAGAACGCAAGGCTACTGCTTTACGGGGAAATGCTTGGGTGAATCAAATCGCGCCGGACGATCCGCGCGCGCAACGATACAGCAAGGATGGAAAGAGCAAGGCCGCGACAGCCGTCGGAGCACCGATTCCCGGCGTCCCTACATATGTAGGTGGGCGCCGAGTGCCAGAGACCACGGTCTCCGGCAGGGTCAGCTCCCATAGGAATCTTATAGGGCCCGAGGAAAATGGCTCCTAACGAACCGCGCAGCCTGCCACTGCGGAATATAGTGGCTCGCCCGGCGCCCTACTAGGCCGGAAACGCGGCGATCGGAAATCGTCCTCAAGCAGCGCTTACCGGCCGTTCTTGCGGGCGCCGAGCCGATCTTTCAGGGACTCCAGCCGTTCGGCCGCCGCGCCGATCGCGGCCGCAACCTCCCGATCCGCCTCGCGCGCGGTGACATCCTCGGGGTCCGCCCCGCTGAGGACCTCGCTGAGCTCTGCCTTGAACTCGTTGGCGACCCGCCGCATTTCCCAGAACTCGTCCGTCACCATCAGCGCGGCCATGAGGATCAGCCGATCGTCGCCGATCTGGCCGAGCTTCCTCTTCAGGCTTTCGACGTGCGACGCCAGATGCTCGGAGAGCTCGATCAGATGAGCCTCCTCGCCATTGTTGCATTCCAGCCGGTAGGTGCGGCCGTTCAATGTGACGCTGACTTGTCCCATGACCCTTAACTTTAGACGCTCCACCGAGCATGCCTAACTCGGAGAGGCCGTCAAATCCTGTTTCAGTGAAGTCATGAGAGATTCGATGCGGCCCGAGACCTCGTCATTGGCCGATTCAAGACGCCGGACCCTGGTGCGAGCCTCTTCCAGCTCGCTCGCGAGCTGGTCCCGCTCCTCTGCCAGAGCCTTTATATGCTCCTTCAGCTCGTTGACGGAATCGCCCGCCTCGATATCGCTGAGATGTGGTCCAAGAAGAGTTTCGAGAGCGTCGACGGCCTCGTCGAGCCGTTTCGTTGCCTCGTTAATATTCGATCCGAAAATTGCCACCACAAGAACTCCCCGCTTTGGCGCCGCCCGTTCGGACGGCCGTGGTTCCGCCTCCGCTCCCTGAACCAGTGGTCGAAAAAACCTGAGTTGCGCCCTCCGTCTTCAATGCGATCATAGTCGATACGGCATCATCCTGATGCCAACTATGACACGTTCAAGCTCTCGGCCATTTGACAGCTGCCGGAAGCGCGTGGTTTGACACCCTCAATCCCTCTTATCGGGTGCCACAGCGCAAGCCGCATCGAGCCAAAGGCCACTTCACCTCGGTCATGCATCGCCGGATCTATCTTCAAATTCCCCCGGCGGCCTCTGCCGCTGCCGAAATGCTGCTCACGAACGCGCTCGAGCGCTACCCCGTGGCGTCCGCGCTTCTGACAGGCGGCGACGATATTCCTTTCGATACGGACTGGGCGAACAACACCCGCCGAATTTGTCATCAGCACGACGTCGCATTTCTCGTCGAGATTTCCCCCGAGCGCGCCATCGCCACCGAGGCCGACGGCATCCACATGGGACCCGACCGGCAGGCTTATGAACAAGCGCGGCAAGTTCTTGGCAAAAATGCCATTATTGGGACCCACTGTTGCAGCCGTCATGATGCCATGGTGTTAGCCGAACTGGGTACTGACTATGTCGCATTTGCGACCCAGATGCAAAGTATGACGCAGCCCGAAGATCCGGTCCCGGACCTGATCGAATGGTGGTCCGAGACCTTCGAGATCCCCTGCGTGGCATGGAACGTTGAAAGCGGCGAGGACGCCCGTCGGGCGTTGAAATCCGGAGCGGATTTTTTGGGCATCACGAAAAAGTGTTTCGAGGCTGACGTCGGCGCGGCGGCCCTTTCGGAGATCGCTGCAGCCCTGGAGAGCGCTTAAGTGAAACGTTATTTTCTGTACGCGGCTGCACTTCTTCTCGTTTTGGGCATCACAGGACCGGTAAGCGCCAAGGAGAGCGAGGCTTATGCCGCCTACTCCAAGGGCCGCTACCTGACGGCGCTCAAGCTCGCGAAGAAGGAAGCCGAGGAGGACGACTCCAAGGAGGCCTATACGCTGATCGGGCAAATCTACGCCCGCGGCGCCGGCGTCCCCCAGGACTACGAGAAGGCCGCCGAAGCCTACGCCAAGGCCGCCGATCTGGGCGATCCGAATGCCCAGTTCGCCCTCGGCAACTTGGTCGCCGAAGGCCAGGGCGCAAAGAAGAACTATCGGCTCGCCGGCGATCTGTTCGAGAAGGCGGCCCGCTCCGGCCACCGGGAAGCGGAATACAATCTCGCCCTGCTCTATCTCTCCGGCAACGGCCGCCGCCAGGACGAAGCCAAGGCGGTAGCCTGGATGACCAAGGCCGCCATGCGCGGAAGCCTCCCCGCCCAGTACGATCTCGGCGCCCTCTACCAGTTTGGCCGCGGCGTCCCCATCGACAAGAAGAAGGCCGCCGAATGGATCGGCAAGGCTGCCAAGTCGGGCTACGCCGACGCCCAGGTGGAATACGGCATCATGCTGTTCCGCGGAGAAGGCGTGGAGAAGGACCAGGAGCGCGGTACCAAGCTGATCGAGCTCTCCGCCGAGCAGGGAAATCCTATCGCCCAGAACCGCCTGGCCAAGCTCTACGCCAACGGCGTGATCCTGGATAAGGACCTCGTGAAAGCCGCCAAATGGCATATCCTGGCCCGCGAAGCGGGGGTCAGCGATTTCGATCTGGAATTGCTTCTCTCCAAGCTCTCCAAGGAGCAAAAGGCGGAAGCCCAGCAGGCCGCCTTTGACTGGATTGACGGCAACTTCAAGGGAGAGCCCCTCGAATCGCCCCAGCCGCCCATCGCCCAAGGGGATATGGACGACGGAGAGCTGGTGCCGCCGGTCCGCAAGAAGGCGGAAGCGGCAGACGAGGCACCCAAGGACAATTAGTCCGCCGCGACAGGCGGACATCGGAGGAAAGGGCCGTGCCATGAGCAGACTTTTCGGCGACCGTCACCGGCAATTCCAGGACATGTTCGAAAGCCGGCCTCTGGCGGACCGGATTGAGGACATCGCTCTCAAGACCGAATTCGACGACCTGACCCGGGGTTTTGTCGAAGCCCAAGACATGTTCTTCCTCGCGACCACCGACGACAGGGGTCGCCCGACCTGCTCCTACAAGGGCGGCGCTCCGGGTTTCGTCCGCGTCACGGGGCCGAGCACGCTGGTCTTTCCCAGCTACAACGGCAACGGCATGTTCCTCTCCGTCGGGAACATCGCCGAGACCCACCACGTCGGCATGCTGTTCATCGATTTCGAAACGCCCAACCGCCTCCGCGTGCAGGGCGAGGCCGAGGTCGCCGACGATCCCGACTTGCTGGAATGCTACGAGGAAGCGGAGCTGGTGATCCGCGTCAACGTCACCGAGATCTGGCCGAATTGTCCACGCTACGTGCACCACTACAAGAGGGTTCGCGACTCCCGCTACGTGCCGCGCGCGAATTGCGAAACTCCCGTGGCGGAGTGGAAGCGCGTCGACGGCGTCCAGGACGTCATCGACGATCGCGACCGCCGCAAGGTCGAGGCGGCCGGAGGCACAATCACCCAAGAGGAATGGTTCGACGCCGTCGGTCGCGGCGAGGGCTGACACCACCCCGCGAACCCCGCAAATCGCATTGCTGGCGCACCCGGCTTGACAGGGCCGCCCTCAGCGCGGCTAAAAGGCGGCCAATCCCTCTTACCTGAAGGCCTCAGCATGAAGATCAATGGCAACGAAATTCGGCCCGGCAACGTGCTGGAGCATAAGGGCGGACTCTGGGTCGCCGTGAAGACCAACCACGTGAAGCCGGGCAAGGGCCCCGCCTACGCCCAGGTCGAGCTGAAGCATGTCACCGAAGGCACCAAGCTGAACGAACGCTTCCGCGCATCGGAAACCGTCGAGCGCGTCCGCCTGGAGCAGAACGATTATCAGTTCCTCTATTCCGAGGGCGAGATGCTGGTCTTCATGGATCTGGAGAGCTACGAGCAGCTCGAGATTTCTCGCGACTTCGTCGGCGACCGCGCCGCCTTCCTCCAGGACGGCATGCAGGTGATGGTCGAGAGCTACGAGGGCAAGCCCCTCGGCGTCTCCCTGCCCGACCATGTCACCTTGGAGGTCTCCGAGGCAGACGCCGTGGTGAAAGGCCAGACCGCGGCCTCCTCCTATAAGCCCGCGGTGATGGAGAACGGCGTCCGCGTAATGGTGCCGCCCTTCATCGCGGTCGGCGAAAAGATCGTCGTCGACACCAACGAACTGACCTACGTGAAGCGCGCCGACTAACGCCGTTCGCGCCCCTCACACCCGAATCCTTCGAGACCGCGAAAGCGCCTATGCCCGCCTCAGCCTTGATGAATGTGATGCTCGCCGCCGCCCGCAAGGCGGCCCGCAGCCTGTCGCGCGACTTCGGCGAGGTCGAGCATCTCCAGATCTCCGTGAAGGGTCCGGGCAATTTCGTCACCGCCGCCGACCACAAGGCCGAGGAGATCATCTACAGCGAACTTTCCCGCGCCCGCCCCGGCTACGGCTTCATCATGGAAGAGCGCGGCGTGGTCGAAGGCGCCGACAAGAGCCATTGCTGGATCGTCGATCCCCTCGACGGCACCACCAACTTCCTTCACGGCAATCCGCTGTTTTCGATCTCCATCGGCCTCGTGCGCGAAGGCGAATTCGTCGCCGGGCTGATCTATATGCCCATCCTCAACGAGACCTACACCGCCGAGAAGGGCAAGGGCGCGTTTCTGAATGACAGGCGCATCCGCGTCGCTGCACGTTCGCGCCTGCCCGAGGCCATGATCGCGACCGGCATTCCCCATCTCGGAAGGCCGGGCCAGAAGCAGTTCATCGCCGAGCTGGACGCCGTCATGGGCACCGTTGCCGGCATCCGGCGCACAGGTTCGGCCGCGCTGGATCTGGCTTGGACGGCCGCAGGGCGCTTCGACGGCTATTGGGAAAACAACATCCAGATCTGGGATGTGGCTGCAGGCATCGTGATCCTCCGCGAGGCTGGCGGCTTCATCACCGACCCCGCAGGCAAGCAAGTCACCCTTGAGACCCGCAGCTTCCTGGCCGGCAACGAGGCCATCCACAACGATCTGAAGCGCATTCTGAAGGGCGTGCCCGCCGTGAGCGCCCCGGAAATCTCGTAAGGCCCGCCCCCGCGATCACGCGCCGATCGCGCCGCGACGGCAGCGCCTATGCCTTTTGCCGCCGAACGATATCCTCAAGAAGGCGTTGGCCCTTTCAATCCGGCGGTTTTGCGTCTCCGCGCTTTCCGTTAATGTCTGCCCCGGTTTGTGGCGTTGCATTGAGTATCCCGCCTCCCGCATAGGGCTCGCGACGGTCCGTCGCGAAAATCCCAAGTTGAGGCGCGAGGATGTGTGCAGACGACGCCAGGTGACGAGGGCGACGGGTAGACCTCGTAGGACCGTGTTCAGTGTAAAGCGTTGAGACGAGGGGCTGACGGCAGCAAGGGACCGAAGGGAAGACATGGCCAAGGAACCGGCAGAAACCACCTACCACGCGACGCTCACGCGGCCGCAAGTCTTCCTGTGGCGGATGACCCTGTTTCTCATCCTCGCCGCGCTCATCATCATCATCATCGACGGCCAGACCAGCCAGGTCCGCAGAAGCTTCATGGCCAATCCCGGCCTCAACGGGCTCATCGTCGGCGTGCTCTTGATCGGCATCGTCTATGCCTTCCGCCAGGTGCTGCGGCTCTATCCCGAGATCCGCTGGGTGAACTCTTTCCGCATCGCCGATCCCGGCATCGCCGGTCAGGAAACCCAGCCCCGGCTCCTGGCCCCCATGGCCACCATGCTGCGGGACCGCACCGGCCAGCTCTCCCTCGCAACGGGCGCCATGCGCTCTCTGCTCGATTCCGTGGCCTCCCGCCTGGACGAGGCCCGGGAGACCACACGCTATCTGGTCGGCCTGCTCGTTTTCCTCGGTCTGCTCGGCACCTTCTGGGGCCTGCTCCAGACCATCAGCTCCATCGGCACGACCGTGGGGAGCCTCGATTCCGGCGCGGGCGAGAACACCATGCTGTTCGACCAGCTGAAGGAGGGCCTCGTCGCCCCCCTGAGCGGCATGGGCACGGCTTTCTCGTCGTCGCTCTTCGGCCTCGCCGGCTCGCTGATCCTGGGCTTTCTCGATCTCCAGGCCGGCCATGCCCAAAGCCGCTTCTACAACGAGCTCGAGGATTGGCTCTCCGGCATCACCGAGATCCAGACCGCGGAATCCGAAAGCGCGACGGGCGTGCCGCCTCAGCTGCGCTTCGCCCTGCTCGATATGCAACGCTCTCTCTCCGATCTCAGCGAGAAGGTGGATATCCGCAGCAAGGACAGCGATTCGACGGAAGCCGTGAAGGATCTCACCCAGGCCGTCGACAAGATGATCAAGCAGATGCGCGCGGAGCAGAAGATCGTGCGCGAATGGGCCGACGAGCAGGCCCAGCAGCAATACGAGCTTGCCGAGACCCTGCGGGAAATCAGCAACCAACCCAAGGCGCCTAAGCCGCCTGCGGAGAAGAAATAGAGATGGCTTCGGTGCGCGCCCGCCATCGCGCCATGGGCAGCGATTACTGGCCCGGCTTCGTGGACATGCTGTCCACCTTGCTGCTGGTGGTCATCTTCCTGCTTTCGCTCTTCATGCTGACGAACTACTTCGTCACCACCCAGTCGAGCGGCAAGGACACCCTGCTGAGCCAGCTTAACACCCAGCTCGCCCAGCTCACCGAGCTGCTCGCCCTCGAGCGCTCCAAGAAGCAGTCCCTGGAAGACAGCCTCGCCTCCCTGCAGGCCACCCTTTCCGACCAGCAGGCCGAGAACGCCCGCCTCTCCGCCCTGCTCGAGCAGCAAGGCACCCAGACCGACACCGCGGAGACCCGCGCATCGAGCCTCAGCCGGGAGCTTGCCGAGCAGAAAGGCATCACCAACGATGCGCTAGCCAAGGTGGAGGTGCTCAATCAGCAGCTCGCCGCGCTCCGCCGCCAGCTCGCCGCGCTGCAGGATGCGCTTGACGCCGCCGAGGAGAAGGACCGGAAGAGCCAGGTCAAGATCGCAGACCTCGGCAAGCGACTGAACCTCGCCCTTGCCCGGAAGGTGCAGGAGCTCGCCCGCTACCGCTCCGACTTCTTCGGACGTCTGCGCGAGATCCTGGGCAACCGCGAGGATATCCGCGTGGTCGGCGACCGCTTCGTCTTCCAGTCCGAGGTGCTGTTCGATTCCGGCTCCGCCGAGCTGAAGCCCAACGCCGAGCCGGAGCTGGACAAGCTGGCCGGCGCCCTGAAGCAGCTCGAGACCGAGATCCCCGACGACATTCCGTGGGTCCTGCGGGTCGACGGCCATACGGATATCAATCCGATCGCCACGGCGGACTTCGCCTCCAACTGGGAACTGTCCTCCGAGCGCGCCATCGCCGTGGTGAAATATCTGATCCGCGACGGCGTCCCGCCGAACCGGCTGGTCGCCGCGGGCTTCGGCGAATACGCCCCCCTCGACACAGCCAACACCACGGAAGCCTACCGCAAGAACCGCCGCATCGAGCTGAAGCTGACCGAGAAGTAACTCTGTCTGTCATTGCCTGGCTTGACCGGGCAATCCAGTAACCATCGTCGTGGCTAAAATGCTGCTACAGGGGCTACTGGATCCCTGCTTTCGCAGGGACGGCGGCCGTGCGTGGCGTGTGGACCCGGCTTCATCCCGGAGAGTCATTCCGGCGAAAGCCGGAATCCAGCAGCGCTGTGGGGATAGGATTGGAGACCGGCTTTCGCCGGTATGACACCGAAGCGGTTAATTACTCCGCGGCATCCGTGGCGAACTGCAGCTCCGCCAGCCTGGCATAGGTGCCGCCCGCCGAGATCAGGGATTGATGCGTCCCCTGCTCCACCAGACGTCCGTCCTCGATCACGAGGATGCGGTCCGCCTGCACCACCGTGGAAAGCCGGTGCGCGATGACCAGGGTCGTGCGCCCTTCCATCACCTTGTCGAAGGCGCGCTGCACCAGGATCTCACTCTCGGAGTCCAGCGCGCTCGTCGCCTCGTCCAGCAGCAGGATCGGCGCCTTGCGGAGCAACGCCCGGGCGATGGCGATCCGCTGGCGCTGACCGGCCGACAGCCGCAGGCCGTTCTCGCCGAGCTTGGTGTCGTACCCCTCCGGCAGCGCCACGATGAAGTCGTGAGCGAAGGCCGCCTTGGCCGCCGCCTCGATCTCGCCTTGCGGCACGTTCTCAAGACCGTAGGCGATGTTTTCCGCGACCGAATCGCTGAACAGGGCCGGCTCCTGGGGCACCAGGGCGAAGCGGGAGCGGAGATCCGCAAGATCGGCCCGGGCCACGTCCACGCCGTCGACGCGCACGGCGCCGCTGTCCACGTCGTAGAACCGCAGCAGCAGGGAGAAGATCGTCGTCTTGCCGGCGCCTGATGGGCCCACGATGGCGACCCTCTCGCCCGGCTTGATGGCGAACGAGATATCGTGCAGCGCCGGCGCATCACGCCGCAAGGGATAGGCGAAGCTCACATCGTCGAAGCCGATCTCACCCTTGGGCGGGGTCGGCAGCGGAATTGGATCGGCCGGCGAAACTATGACCGGCTCCACTTCCAAAAGCTCGCCCAGCCGCTCCGCGGCGCCGGAGGCTTGCGCGACCTCGCCCCACACCTCGCTGAGCTGTCCCAGAGAAGCCGCCGCGAGCACGGCGTAAAGCACGAACTGGCCGAGCTGTCCGCCGGACATCTGTCCGGTCATCACGTCTTGGGCGCCATACCAGAGGATCGCCACCACGCTTGCGAAGACGAGGAAGATGGCGACCGCCGTCAGCACCGCCCGGGACCGGTTCCGCGCAAGCGATGCATCGAACGCGCTCTGGACGTCACGGTCGAAACGCTCCCGCGCCGCATCTTCATGGACGAAGGCCTGCAGCACGCGCACCTGTCCGAGACTCTCGTTCGCGTAAGCAGACGCCTGCCCCAGCCGATCTTGGGCCTCGCGGGACAGCTTCCGCACCGACCGGCCAAACGCCACCAGCGGCAGCACGATGATCGGAATAGCGACCAGCACCAGGAGGGAGAGCTTCGGGCTGGTCACGAACATCATCACCAGCGCGCCCAGCAGCATAACGATATTGCGCAGCGCCAGGCTGACGCTCGTGCTCATGGCCGACTTCACCTGGGTGGTGTCGCCCGTGAGCCGGGAGAGCACCTCGCCCGAATGGGTGAGCTCGTAGAATTGCGGGCTGAGACTGAGCAGATGGCTGAAAACGTCGGCGCGGATATCCGTCACCACCCGCTCGCCGAGCCAATTCACGTAGTAGAACCGTGCCGCACTGGAGATGGCCAGCACCAGTCCAACGCCCACCAGCGTGATGAAATACTCGTCGATCAGCACCGGATCGGCGCCCGAGAAGCCGATATCGATCATCCGCCGCACGGCGATTGGGAGCACCAGCGTCGCCGCCGCCGACAGCAAGAGCGCGACACCGGCGGCGAGCAGGATTCCCTTGTAGCGGAGAACGTAGCGCTTCAGCGCAAGGAGCGGCCGCAAGGACCGCGACTTCTTTACCGTCTCCTCATCGCCCGCAATTGCGGCGATATCCGATGCCGTCTGCCCGGCTTCCTGATCCTGAGCTGTCACGATCACCTAACGCGCTGACCTGAAATTGGGCGGAGAATGCGTCACGCTTGTGCTTCGAGGCAAGGCCTCAGAGGAGACGCAATGCCGCGCACCCCCCGAAACGACGCCGGAGCCTTGTGTGCGCCCGCCACTTCCGGTATAGCGACGCAAACTTAAGAGATTACTGCGCGACCCGCGCCCGAACGTTAAGGCATCCGGCCATGAAGAAAGACATTCATCCCGAGTATCACGCCATCAATGTCGTGATGACCGACGGCACCGAGTTCACCACCTATTCGACCTTCGGCGCCGAAGGCGAGACCATGAAGCTCGACATCGATCCGAAGACCCATCCGGCCTGGACCGGCGGCAGCCATCACCTGATGGACCGCGGCGGCCGTGTCTCGCGCTTCAAGCAGAAGTTCGAAGGCTTCATCAAATAGGATTCGCGTCGGCCTGCGGCCGATAGCGCACGCTTTAGTAGCCAGAGACGCCAAGCGTCTCGAAATGATCTTGCCCGGCCCTTGCGCCGGGCATTTTCTTTTTGGGAATGGCTTCTCTTCGGAGTGGCTTCTCGATCTTAGTCCGGCGTGGGCAGCTCCAGTCCCGGCGCCTTCTCGATGAGCTGCGTCGAGACGATCTCGAAGCCGGACTGCTGCGTGGCGGTCACGGTCTTTGAGATCCAGCCAAAACACCTCGGCGCGCCAGGGGACTTACTCCGCTCAAACACAAAGCTAGCCCGCTTCCGAGAAGGAATGAATTCACAATCCAAGCCATGGGATCGCCGTGGATTTGGACGCCGAATTTCGCAATGTACAGAACGACCACGGCGAGGAGCACCGCCCCACCCATGAGCCGCAGGAGCCGGCCGCCTGTCTTCCCGCCTTCCGACAGGATGCCGATGCCGAGCGAACCGGCTGTGGCGGCGAGATAGCTCGCCAGAATGAAGCCCGGCGCGCCTGATAACGCCACCAATGCGGAGACCGCCAGCGCCAACGGCTGACTCCAGGCCACGGCCGACCAGACCCGCTCCCAGAACGGGGCAGGATCGCCTTTCTCCCGCTTCCGGTGCAGCCAGATGGTGACGCCTGTATGAGTGACGATGGTGAGAGCCAGGCCAAGGATCCCATAGACGATCTTCACCGGCATGCCGGCGAACCAGCCGAAATGGACCGCCTGCAGAGCGCCCAGGATCTGCTGACCGATGGAGCCCGTCTCCAGCCCGCCATCGCCGATCAGCTTCCCCGAGCCATCGAAGTAATACCGATTGGCCGCGGCGAGATGGCCCGGTGTCCCCATGGAGAGGTGGGTCATCTGACCGGCCGTTCCGGCATGCTCGATATCAGCGCTGGCGAAGACCGCATCCGGATGATCCTCCCGCACGCGCGCCATCAAGGCGGCGAGATCGGGTAGCGGGGCAGCCTCCATGTTCTCTCCGGCCCGAGGCCCGAGGATCTCGGCGAACGCCTTCTCCGAATCCCCCTCATAGGCCGCCATGGCCAAGACGCCGATGATCAGCACCGCGAGTCCTAAAAGCGCACCTGTAAGAGAGACCGCGACATGAAACGGCAGGCCCCAGACGCCCAGCCGGTTATGAAGATCCGCATCCTGCAGGCGGAGCGACCCGCCGAAGCGAAAGGCGAAAGCATCCCGGAAAATCCGCGGATGGGACAGCACACCCGAGATCAGCGAGGAGAGCAGAGCCACCCCCGTCAGCCCGACGATAAACAACCCGTAGGATTGCGGGATATGCAGATTGATATGCAGACGGGCGAGGAACTCCGACCACGGCGCGTTGATCTCCTCGACGAGAGTGCCGCTGCCATCGGCCAGCCACTCCCGCTCGAAGTCGGACTCGTGATCGTGGACCCTGATGGTGAAATGGGGCGTCCGGGACCCGTCCCAGGCGATGAAGAGATCGGGATGTTCCGCCTTTTCCTTGGCCGTGGCGAACGCCGACGCGGCCGCCTTCTGGAGCGCGCCTTCGCTTGGGACCTCGAGAACCAACGGCGCATCAGGCTGTTCCCAACGCTGGAACTCCATCACGAAC
The DNA here is from genome assembly GCF_001708935.1 of Methyloligella halotolerans. GTDB lineage: Bacteria > Pseudomonadota > Alphaproteobacteria > Rhizobiales > Methyloligellaceae > Methyloligella > Methyloligella halotolerans. Next base: position 236,406 of record NZ_MASI01000003.1, on the reverse strand, counting down.
ACGGCAAGCGTACCCGAGAGGCAGACGATGTAGATCAGCGCTGCGAAGGCCAGCCCGAGCGCCGAATGACCGGCGAGCATGGCCCGCACGAAATCCGGCGAGAGCCAGTTCTTCTTCCCGCGCGGCCCTGTTTGCTTCGGCGTTTTGCTCATGAGACAAAATTCGGCAGAAACGCGATGCCGTAGCCGACCGCGCAGATGATTAGAAGGATCGCGGTGGCGCGCAGGAGTTTCGAATCTGCGAGCGTCCAGGCCATTCCCCCGCCCCACAAAATCGGCACCATTAGACCGCCGATGATCATCTTATCTGTGGCCGGCATGGGCATGGCCACGGCGAAGGCAACCCCGACACCGATCGCGGCGGCGCCGGCCAGCACCACCGCCAGCAAGCTCTTTCCGATAGCCCGCATCCAGTTGGTGCGCCGCTGCTCGGGCTCCATCGCCCGGTCCCTCGGCTCCGAACGCTTGTTGCGCAGTTGGAGTGTGGCGGTCACTGCCAGAAGGCCGGCAATCGAGAAGGCGAGCAGCGCAAAGGTGATCCCGCGCTCGCCACCGAACACATGGGCGAAAACGTAGAAACTCGAGACGATCGCGAGCCACCCGCCGACGACGAATCCTCTTCCCTCGCCCCGCTTCTGCAGCCATGCCCATCGCAAGGAAAAGATCCCAGCGGCGAGCAGCAGGAACGCTTCGGCCGTCACGTCCAAATCGTCTCTCCCTCGTCCATTCCCCAATCCACCGTTTAGCGCCTCCGAAGCGTTGGCGCCCACCCACCCCCGAGAAAGAGGATGGATGGGCGTTGAAACGAGCGCTGGGATAAGCCTGCAATGCGGCTCGAGCCACTCACGATCCGACTAGAATTTGTAGGTCGCGCTGCCGATCACGGTTCGGGCCTGGCCGATGGCGCAATCGCCGCGGAACGCCGTGCAGGAAAGGACATAATACGTGTCCTCAAGGTTCTGCGCGGTCACGGCCCAGCGCCAATTGTCGGTCTCATAGGCCAACGAAGCATCGAACAGGGTCACCGAAGGCGTCGTGACCTCGAGCCGCTGGCCGGTCGTGATGTCGACGGCGACATCCTCGATCTCGCCGATATAGCGCACGCCGCCACCGATCGAGACCCCTTCCAGCCACCCGCGGCTGAACGTGTAGATCCCCCAGAGCGAAGCGAGATGAGGCGGCGCACCTTCACGCTGAGTGCCGATCTTGATGCCGAGCGGATCGGGATAGTCGGTGTATTTGGCGTCCGTGTAGCTATAGGCACCGATCACCTTCAACTCGTCCGTGATATTGCCGATTGCCTCGATCTCGAAGCCCTTCGCCTCGACCTCCGCGCCGATCAGCGTCTCGAACAGCGTGTCCGGCGAGACGACCAGATTCTCCTCGGTCAGCTGGTACGCCGACATATAGAGGCCGAACCGCGAACCGTCCGGCTGGATCTTGAGGCCAACCTCGATCTGCTCGCCTTCCCGCGGCGTCGCCGCCCGGGCATTGGTCCGGACGAACAGCTCGTCGGACACGATCTGTCCGGGCTGGGGCGTGAAGGATTGCGACCAGGTGATGTAGGGCGCCCAACCGGCATCGAACTCGTACATCAACGCGGCCCGGCCCGACGTCGCCTGCTCATGAGTGTCGGGCGAGCCCTCGAAGCCGATATTCACCCAGTCCTGGCGGATACCGAGAATGCCGATCCAGTTCCCCAGACGGATCTGGTCCTGAAGATAGACACCCGTCTGATACTGCCGCTCGGTGGGATTTTCCCGCAGGGTCAGGTTGTTCGGATCGACCGGCGAAAACGTGCCGAGGTCGACTTGATAATCCGAAGGGCCGTAGCTCGGATTATAGAGATTGAAATTCTTCTGGAAGCCGGGATAGCCCGCGAGTTGCAGCACCGACTGGCGATTGATCCCCAACCCCGCGACATAGTCGTTTGCAAACTGCGTTGCCAAAGCTTGGGCCGTTGCCGGCGGCACGAAGGACGGGATCTGCGCCAAGGCGATCGGGTATGCCTGAGCGAAGGCAGCCGCTTCCGCCGCCGGCACCACCCCCGGATTGACCGATGTGCTGGTCAGGAGATTGTCGAGCGAATCCGCCCGGCTGCTTTCCTCCTTGAAGCTCATGAAATCGACACCGCCCGTGATCTCGTGGTTGATGCGGCCGGTATTGATCTCTCCGGTTAGATAGGCGTCCTGATTGAATACCTCCGTCTCGGTATTCGAGACGAACCGGACGCGGGCAACTTCTTCCTGACTGGCATCCAGAAACGGGGCGTAGTCTGGAATGACCAGATCCGTGCCGAGCAAATTCGCGAACGGCGAATTCAGGATGGAGAACCGAGCCGGCGTCAGAGGGGCCGGCAACGTCGAGTCGTATTCATTCTCCGTGTGGGTATACCGGGTGCCCGAATGAAACTTCAGCTTGTTGTTGAAGGTCTTGTCGATCAGCAGCGTCCCCGACTGCTGCTCCGTGTTGTAGTAGTCCCCAGGCTCGCCCGTGAACGTGTCACGTGGCACGATCCGGCCGTTGATATTCGGATAGAGCGTGCCAGCTTGCGGCATGAATTGCTGCACCGAGCCGCCATCGTCTTTGCGGAAATTGGCGATGAAGGTGACGTCGGTATCGGCATCCGGACGATACGAGAGCGCCGGCTGGATCATGAAGCGGTCATTATCGACATAGTCGACCTGGGTGTCGGCCCGACGCCCGAGAGCGGTGATTCGGTAGTACCAGTCGCTGCCTTCCGAGATCGGTCCGCTCACATCGCCGCGCACCTGCTTGAAGTCGAAGGACCCGTAATCGATTCCAGCCTCGGCAAACGGCTCCAGGGTCGGCCGCTTTGAGACCCCGTTGATGATGCCGCCGGCGCTGGTTGCCCCGTACAGCATGGAGGACGGACCGCGCAGCACCTCGATTCGCTCAAGCGCATAGGGCTCGATCTGGATGGTGTTCGAGTTGGAGCCGCTGACGACCTGGGTCTGCAGCCCATCGATGAAATAGGCCGCCGGGATACCGCGGATGATCGCGTAGTCGTTACGCGTATCGAGGCCGAACCCGTCGGCGAAAACGCCCGGCGTGTAGCGCACCGCCTCCTGCAACGTCTGCACGCCCTGATCCTGCATCTGCTCGACGCCGATCACCGAGATCGACTGGGGCGTCTCCATGATAGGTGTGTCGGTCTTGGTGCCCGTGGCGGAACGTGTCGCGACATATCCCTCGACGGGGCTATAGGCGGTCGGCTCCCCTCCAAAGGTGGAGCGCTCGACCCCTTCCGGCTCCGGTTCCGGCAAAGGCGCCGGGACGGCCGTTTGAATCGGCGCCGTACCGCGCGCAGACCGCACAGGCGGCGCAGCTGGCGACGGCTCGTCTCCCTCCACAACGATCGGATTGAGCTCGATGCCCTGAGAGGCTTCTTGTTCCTGAACGCCCTCTGGCGCACCTTCAGGGCCAATGGGCTCTCCGTCCGACGGCGAGGAGATTTCCGCGCCTTGAACGGGCTGCTCTTCCTGGATGCCTTGCGAAGCGTCCGGTTCTTGCGCCTGCGCCTGCACAACCGTTCCAGTTGAAAGCGCTATGCCCAGCAGCATCAGAATTGCTGCCTGCCCACGCGCGCACGCGCCGCCCTTCACGGCGGCCACCCTATTAAGAATTATCAATTTCGCCCCCCGGCAAATGCTGTGCTGGTGCGCTAGGCGCACCTGTTAACAAGCGCGTAACCTAGAGGGGGGAGCCGCCCAGCGGGTACTGAACTGTTCTCAACTATCTTGTTGAATTAGAGTGGAAACAGATTTTCCGTACCCTGTTCGAGAACCGGCGCAGCAGGGACGGGATCGGAAAGCAGGCGATCGAGATCTTCGCTGAAGCTCACTATTCGCCGGTGTCGAACGCGGCGCGGAGCTGCGACATCTGCCGATGCAGGGGATGCTCCGACTCAAGGGCCGGCCGCTCCGCATCCAGATTGAGCATTTGATTTAGCCGGAGCACGCGATCCTGCAGCTTCAGGCTTTCTCCCACCAGGAACCGCAGCCGCTCCGGCAGCGCTTCGAAATCTCGCGTGGGGTGGTCGCCGCTCTTCACGGGCAGCTTGATCTTGCGCTGCTCTTCCAGCGCCTGCTCGGCGGAAAGCTCGCCTTCGGTGACGGCCCGGCGAATCAGCAGCCAGGAGGCGAGCTGCATCAGCCGCGTGGTAAGGCGCATGCTCTCTGTCGCGTAAGCCAGCGAAAGCGGCGGCTTCAGGCCCCGTGCTTCCAGGCGTCCTTCCCCGTCGAGATAGGCGGCCGCCTCCTCGACAAGCGCCATCCCTTCGCGGAAAACTGCTTTGAACTGCTCGGATTGTGCGAATTTAGCGCCGAAGGAGACGGTTACGTCGCCTTCGCCGCTGCTCGAACGTTCCGCCATCGGCACTCCCCCTGACGTCGCTGGCCGGCCGGCACACTATGCCAACTCGCGGGCCTGTCGACCACCTCATGCGACAATAGGTTAACGCCGAAGATGGGCAAAAAAAGAGCCGCCCGGTGGGCGGCTCAGGAAGTTAACAGGGAGGCGTCAAACAGAGTGGTTGGGGCCACTCCGATCCAGAGGACTGGATAAGGGGAACATTAAGCGTAATGTCCTAAGGATTCGTTAATGCTAACCAGCGATTTACCTAAACGAATCCTTAACGCCCGAAGACCCCGCGCCCCTAACTCTTGAATGCGGATTCCGCGGCATCTTTCGAGGCCTTTTTCGCCTCCAACACCGCTTCCACCCGCGCGATCTCGTCGCGAAGGGACTGGGCGAGGTCTTTCAACTCGTCCACGGAGAGCTTGGAAAGATCGGCGCCCAGGCTGTGCACCTCGGGCTTTTTCGGCTCCAGGTCGCTCCAATCCATCTGCACCTCCTATCATCTGGCCATCAGATCGTTACACTCGCCGCCAATACCGACCGAGCCCATTCTAATCGGAGACCCTTTATGCTGCCATCGACCATGACCGTGATCGAAGCCGAGGACAAAGGCGGCCCGGACGTCCTGAAAGTCGCCGAGCGCCCCGTGCCCGAGCCGGGTAAGGGAGAGGTTCTGATCGAGGTCCATGCGGCAGGCGTGAACCGCCCCGACGTGCTCCAGCGCATGGGCCTCTACCCTGCGCCGAAGGACGCGTCCGACCTCCTCGGCCTGGAAGTCGCCGGCAGGATCGTGAAATGCGGCGAAGGCGCGAACCGCTTCGCCGAAGGCGATGAGGTCTGCGCCCTGGTGAATGGCGGCGGCTACGCTCAATACGCCGTGGCGCCTGAAGCCACCACCTTGAAGAAGCCGGAGAATCTCTCCTTTACGGAAGCGGCGGCCCTGCCCGAGACGGTGTTCACGGTCTGGCACAACGTGTTCGAGCGCGGACAGCTGAAGGAAGGCGACTGGCTGCTGGTCCATGGCGGCTCCAGCGGCATCGGCACCACGGCGATCCAGATGGCCACCCTCAAAGGCGCCAAGGTCATCGTGACTGCCGGCACCGATGAGAAATGCCACGCCTGCGAGGAACTCGGCGCAACCAAGGCCATCAACTACAAGAAGGAGGACTTCGTCGGCATCGTGAAGGAGATCACCGACCGCCACGGCGCAGACGTGATCCTCGATATGGTCGGCGGCGACTACATCGAGAAGGATATCCACGCCGCGGCCACCGAAGGCCGCATCGTGCAGATCGCCTTCCTGCAAGGTTCGAAAGTCGAGGTGGATCTCGTCCGGCTGATGATGCGCCGCCTGACCCTCACCGGCTCCACCTTGCGCGCCCAATCGGATGCCGCAAAGGCCGCCATGGCCCGGGCCATCGAGACCGCGGTCTGGCCCCTCGTCGAGGAGGGCAAGCTCGCACCCGTGATGGACTCGACCTTCGATCTGAAGGATGTGGCCGAAGCCCACAAGCGGATCGACGATCCCCATCACATCGGCAAGATCGTCCTGAGCGTGGAGCACGGCTAGGCTAGTCCGGGCGACGACCGCCGCTCAGGCCGCGGATTGCAACACGTCCTTCAAGTGCAAGGGAAAAGCCCCATGCAACCGACGGGAAGCGTTTGCGTCGAAAACCCGCAAGCCCTATATAGGGCTCATCCCCTTCATCGTTGTCAAAAGGCTCTCGCGCCGGAAGGGGGCGAGAGGCCGCTCGGATTCCAATAGGTTTCTTTCGCCATAAGGTTGCTCTGCTCATGACCCGAATTCCGCTGATGCCCAAGGCGACCGCCGTCTGGCTGGTCGACAACACCGCGCTCACCTTCGAGCAGATCGCCGAGTTCTGTCACCTGCACGTCTTGGAGGTGAAGGGCATCGCCGATGGCGACGTGGCGCAGGGGATCAAGGGCATGGACCCGGTCTCCGCCGGGCAGCTCACCCGCGACGAGATCAAGAAGGCCGAGGACGACTCGTCCTACAAGCTGCATCTCGCCGAGCCGAAGGTGGAGGTGCCCGAGGTGAAGACCAAGCGCGGGCCGCGCTACACGCCGGTCTCCCGCCGTCAGGATCGGCCCAACGCCATCCTGTGGCTCACCAAGAACCACCCTGAGTTGAAGGATGCACAGATCATGCGGCTGGTGGGCACCACCAAGCCGACCATCCAGGCTATCCGCGACCGCACCCATTGGAACTCCGCCAATCTCCAGGCGCAGGATCCGGTGACCCTCGGACTCTGCTCCCAGATCGATCTCGATGCCGAAGTGAAGAAGGCAGCCGCCCGCGTCGAGCGCGAGCGCAAGGCCGCCGGCGAAACCGCACCGCCGCTCGGCGGCACCCTCGCCCCGAGCGAGGAGACGGCCGGCACGCCGGCCTATTCCGCCGACGATGCGGAGCGGGTGCTCGAGGAGGAGGCGGAGGCCTTCGTCGACGACGGTTACACCACCGACGATACGAACGCGCCCGATCCCGATTCCGTGTTCTCGAAGCTGCAGAACCTGAAGGACGACCTCGCGAAGGATCCGCTCCAGCAGGCCGAGGACGACGCATCGCCCCAGGAGCCGCCCGTCACCGAGGTGTCGGATCAGGTTTCGGCCGACGATATCTTCAAGACGACCGAAAGCGCCGAGACCCCCGAGACGGATGAGGCCGGCGACAACGACGAGGACGACGACAAGAGCTGAGGTGTTGGCGGGGCCGCCAGGCCCCTCCTCCGTGACATCGAAACAGCGCCGGGCAAGAATCGGGGCGGCCGGCGCATATTCCGATTGAAGCCGGCCACGTCCCTTGCTCTGTTAGCGCCTCGTAGGGGGGCAAAGCATGAGTACGAGTCCTTACGACTTTCATCTGGGGCCAAATCCGGCCAATTATCAGCCGCTTACGCCGTCGGTCTTTCTTGAGCGCGCGGCCCTGATCTATCCGGACCACACCGCCATCGTGCATGGCACGCAGCGGATTCCGTATCGGACCTTTTACGCCCGAGCCCGCCAGCTCGCCTCCGCGCTGACCGCCCGCGGCATCGGCTTCGGCGATACCGTCTCCGTCATGCTCTCCAACACGCCGTCCATGCTGGAGGCCCACTACGCGGTCCCCATGACCGGCGCGGTGCTCCACTGCATCAACACCCGGCTCGACGCCGCGATCATCGCCTTCCAGCTGGACCACGCCGAAACGAAGCTCCTCATCGTCGATAGCGAGTTCACGCCCGTGATGAAGGAAGCGCTCTCCCAGGCGAGCGTGAAGCCGATCATCCTCACCTACGAGGACGTGGAAAGCGGCATCGAAGGCGAGAAGATCGGCGAAGAGGACTACGAAGCATTCCTTCAGGAAGGCGATCCCGACTTCCCCTGGTCACCACCGAGTGACGAGTGGAACGCCATCTCCCTCAATTACACCAGCGGCACCACGGGCAATCCGAAGGGCGTCGTCTACACCCATCGCGGCGCCACCCTGATGTGCTACGCCAACACCATCGCCACGGGCATGCAGACTCATCCGGTCTACCTCTGGACCCTGCCGATGTTTCATTGCAACGGCTGGTGCTTCCCCTGGACCATCGCGCTGGTCGCCGGCACCCATGTCTGCCTCCGGGCGGTCCGGGCCAAGCCCATGTACGACGCCATCGCAGACCATAAGGTGACCAACCTCAGCGGCGCGCCGATCGTCATGTCGGTGCTCTTGAATGCCTCCGATGACGAGAAGCGTGACTTCGATCACACCGTCTCCGTCAACCACGCCGCAGCCCCGCCCCCGGCCGCCGTGCTTGCCGCCATGGGCGAGGCAGGCTTCGAGCTCACCCACCTCTACGGGCTAACCGAGACCTACGGCCCCGCCACCCTCAACGAGTGGAAGACGGAGTGGAACGAGCTCGACGACGAGGAGCGCCTCAAGCTGCGCATCCGCCAGGGCGTACGCTATCCGGCTCTGGAAGATCTCACCGTGAAGGACCCGGACACCATGGAGACGGTACCTGCCGACGGGGAAACCCTCGGTGAGGTGATGTTCCGCGGCAATATCGTGATGAAGGGCTATCTGAAGAATCGCGAGGCGACCGATGCAGCCTTCGCCGGCGGCTGGTTCCATTCCGGCGATCTCGGCGTGCTCCATCCCGACGGCTATATCCAGCTCAAGGACCGCTCGAAGGACGTCATCATTTCCGGCGGAGAGAACATCTCCTCCATTGAGGTCGAGGACGTGCTCTACAAGCATCCAAGCGTGGCCGCCGCGGCCGTCGTCGCCAAGCAGGATGAGAAATGGGGCGAGACCCCGTGCGCCTTCATCGAGACCAAGCCTGGCGCGGAAGTGACGGCGGAAGAGATCATCGCCTATTGCCGCGAGAAGCTCGCCCACTTCAAATGCCCGCGCTACGTGGTCTTCACGGAACTGCCGCGCACGTCCACCGGCAAGATCCAGAAATTCAAGCTGCGCGACGAAGCGGACGCGGTCACGGCGTGACGCGGGGCGCTTCTGCGTTACCCCAGGCTAAACCGCCCCATCCTTCTCCGCGGAAACGAAGCGTTCCACCCAGCTCTGGTTGATGCTGTCCGCCAGCTTCGCGACTTTGGGTTCGACTTGGTCCGCCGCGCGGCCATCTAACCCGAGGCGCGCCAGCAATAGTCCCAGGCTCACAATCGGTGCCGCGGAGAGATCTTCATAGGTGAACCGCAGCGGATCGATATTTGACGCGTCGAACCACCTGTTCCACTCGCGGTCATGAGCGGTCATTTATCTGCGGTCGCACAGACGGCCCTACGCACATCCAGACAAAAAGAAAGGCCCGCCGAAATTCGGCGAGCCTCTCTTGTGGACTTCGGCAGGCTCCTAAGCCTGATCCGATTTAGTCCTAACGGCGCCAGCGACGGTTCCACCGGCGGTCGTGATCGTAGCGGTGATGACGGTGATACCGGTGACGATAGCGATCCCGGTCGCCCCCGACATAGACACCCACGCCGGGCGCTCTCAGCCGGAAATCGGCACCACCACCACCGCGGCAACGGCGATCGAACAGTCCGCAGTTGCGCCAGCCCACGTTCGTGACGCCAGCCGGGGCGGTGGATTGGATGCCGGTCGCCGTGGCGGCACCGGGCGCAGCCATAGCCGGCGCTGCGGCAAAACCAAGCCCCAGCGCAGCCGTCATTGCTATCGCGATCTTTCTCATGATCTCCTCCTTCCGGGATTTGAATTGGGAAAAAATAAAGGGGCCAGCGGCGACCAGACGGTCCCCACGGCCCTTAGGAGATGATATCTTCACAAATACAAACCCTTAGCCCCGCACGCTGGTTCCTCCGGAACGCTAAAAAGTCACGTTGGGGCGCGCCTGGCTAGGTTGCGAAGCAAGGCCCAGAAAAAGGAAATTTGCATGCCGTTTATCAAAATTGACGTGATCGAAGGCCGCTCGAACGCGGAGATCGACACCCTTCTGGATGCGACCCATGAAGCCGTCCTCGAGGCCTTCAAGGTGCCCGAAGGCGACCGCTATCAAATCCTGAGCGAGCACCCGAAGACCCATATGCGCTTCGAGGACACCGGGCTCGGCTTCTCCCGGACAGACAAGGTCGTCTTCCTTCACGTGACGACCCGCCCCCGACCGCGGGATCAGAAGGAGGCGTTCTACCGTCTCGTCGTAGAGAAGCTGAAAGCCCAGTGCGGGATCGACGATACTGACGTTATGGTCAGCCTGGTTGAGAATGGCGACGACGACTGGTCCTTCGCTCATGGCCGCGCCCAATTCCTGACCGGAGAGCTGTAGACGAATCGAGGAATCGGCTTGGCCGGCCTCCTCCTGATCGCCGAAGATTGTATTTCGCGAATCGAGAGGTCCGGTCGGCCCGATGGTCGAGGAGAATTTCAAGGAGATCGCCGAACTCGTCGCCGTGGCGATCGAGGCGGGCGCGTGGCCGTCGTCACCTATGGCGCCGCGGAGGCGATCGTGCTGCTCGTCAGCGCCATCGCGCGGCGTGAGCCGACCGCCTATCAGGGCCGGATTATCTGGCTGAAATTCGCGACCTGGATCCTGCTCGCTTTGGAATTCGCCTTGGCCGCCGACATCGTGCGCACGGCCATCGCCCCCACCTGGGACGATATCGGCAAGCTCGCCGCGATCGCGGTTATCCGCACGATCCTGAACTACTTCCTGGCGAAGGATATCGCCGCCTTCAGCGAAACACTCGGGGACGGCGGAGAGGCGGCGGGAATCATGCCGCCGCGTCCGAAGCCGCGGCGGCAGTCCAGCAAAGCCTAGCTCGAATCAGATCGGCGGATCCTAGCGGCCGAAGGCGCGACGAAGCAGTCCGCCCAGCGGCCCGCTACGGCGGCGCTCGGGCCGCGCCTGGGTGTCTTCGACCTTCATGGCCCACTCGTCGGAGAATGCCGACTCGCTCTCATCCAGAGCAGGCGACACGCCACGCCCTTCGCGATCGAGGCGAGCCATGCGCATCTCGCCAGGCTTCGCAAGCTGATCGGCCTGGATCCAGCCGACGGTAGACGTTTTCGGCTCCTCGACCTTCGTCCAGCCGTCCTTCTCGCCGCGGACGAACAGCTTTCGGCCAACCGGGAAAGCGACAATCATGGGCGCGGCATTTGCGGGCAGCGAACGCATCACCGCATCCTTGCCGGCCACATTCACCCAATTGTCGGCGTCTTCCTTCTTGGAAGGAAGCGGCATCGCGCCCTGCTGATCGGAAAGGCTGACGGATTGGATTTCCGGCGCGGGATTCTGCGCCGCTACGGGACCCTTGGCCTGGGGCTTTTGGGCAGTGGTCTCCCGGATGGCGGCCCGATATTCGAGCGTGGTGGCGGCTTCGGTGTTTCGCGCATTGGCAATGTCGCGCGGACCAATGGCCGACTGGGCCATGAGAAAGATGCCGAGCCCGAATATCGCGGCGCTCGCCATCCAGATAGAAGCAACGACCTTGTTCATTCGCATGGGAGAACTCCGTCCCTCTAAGGGTCTCCGGGTTTCGCTTGCCGGATTAACGAAGATGTCATCGAAACGTTCCCCGTTTGATCGTTGGATGGCGTGTGCGCACGCAAATGTGATTGAACCGGTCTCGGCTCGTGATGGCGGCCCATCCAACCTGGAAACCCGGATCTCGCGCTAGGCAGTAGCACCGGGCCCCGGTACCATGCGGGGCACACACCCGAGATGACGGATTCGAGACCGCGGAATGCTGAGCTACAAAGAGTTCGACAACGCCAAGACCGTGGAGGTCCGCATTGCGGGCAAGGTCACGGCCGAAGAGTTCGACCGCGTGGCAAAACAGCTCGAAGCCTTTATCGCCCGTCACGGCGAGGTCCGCATCATGGAGATCTTCGAGAGCTTCGAGGGCATGGATGCACGCGCCTTCTGGCACGACATCCGCTTCACCCTGAGCCATCTACGCGACTTCGATCGCTGCGCCGTGGTGTGCGAGGCGACAATCTTCGATCTCTGGTCGGAACTTGTCGCCCCCTTCACCAAATGCGAGGTGCGTCAGTTCAAGCCCGATCAGATGGCCGAGGCCCGCGCCTGGCTGAGCGGCACCGGCGACCCGGAGATCTAGCTTCACAGCAGCGCGCGCCACGCGAGAGGCGAATCCGTCCCCGGGCCGGCAAGTCTTGAAGCCGCCAGGCCGTCATTTCTTGAATCAGTCTGTTCGAGCTTCGTACGTCCCGTCAGCCGCGACGGTCTAGCGCTCAGAAACGGCCCCTCGGTCTAATGGGGCGTCTGATGCTTGAGGCGTTCCATCTCGTCTTTGAGCCGCAGCTTCTTCCGCTTCCAGTCGGTGATCTTGAGCGGATCGGCCATTGGCCTGGCCTCCTCCTGCTCGATCTGCCGCTCCAAAGCCCGGTGCTTCTCGGAGAGTTCAGTGAGATGTGCGTCAAGCGCCATAGTGAGACCTCCACTTTGTTAGGTGGATTATCGAGTTTGACCCAACGCCGGGGCCTTGTCTAACGGTCTTGCGACGCCTCCGCTCACAAATTGTTTCAAGGCCACAAAGGCGCCATCCCCCTTGCGCAAATCCGCCTCCATCGCCTTGCGCACGCCACCTTTGCCGCGCGATACTCCGCCCGTCCTTTGAGGCAGGGGAGCATCCCGCTGGCAGGCCCGGCGGCATCAGAAGGGGCGGAAGGACACTCCTATGGAAAGCGAGGAGCTTGAAGAGCTCCGCCAGGCGTTGGAGCGCTTGAAGCAGGAGCATCGCGACCTCGACGGCGCCATCAATGCGCTAGAGGAATCCGGATTCGCCAACCAGCTCGAGCTGCGGCGGATGAAGAAGAAGAAGCTTGTCCTGAAGGATGAGATCGCCCGCATCGAGGACATTCTCCTCCCCGACATCATCGCCTGAGCAACCGCCGGATTCCGCCCGCGCGACCTTGCCAAGCCATTGCGCGCCCCTATAATCGCGCGCTTTTCCTGAGCAAGGCGCGGGAAGCGCCGGAAAGCGATCGATGAGCGAGCCCAAGCCAAAATCGGCAGGCGAAAACAATCCGACCGTCGGTATCATCATGGGGAGCCGCTCCGACTGGCCGACCCTGCAGAAGTCGGCCGAAGTGCTGGACAAGCTCGGCGTTCCTTACGAGACGCGGGTGGTCTCGGCCCATCGCACGCCCGAGCGTCTCTACAGCTACGCGAAGGAAGCGAAGTCGCGCGGCCTCAAGGTGATCATCGCCGGTGCCGGCGGGGCCGCGCATTTGCCCGGCATGACCGCCTCCATGACGCCGCTCCCCGTGCTCGGGGTTCCCATCGAGAGCCGCGCCCTGAAAGGGCTCGACAGCCTGCTGTCCATCGCTCAGATGCCCGGCGGCGTCCCTGTGGGCAGCCTGGCCATCGGCGATGCAGGCGCGACCAATGCGGCCCTTCTGGCGGCCCAGATCCTCGCCCTCTGCGATCCCGCGCTCGCCGATCGCGTGGATGAGTGGCGCAAGGCCCAGACCGATTCGGTCGCCCACGCCCCTGAAGATTAGGATTGATACGCTTATGAGCGAGATGCTTCCTCCCGGCGGCACCATCGGCATTCTCGGCGGCGGACAGCTCGGCCGCATGCTTGCCGTGGCCGCCTCCCGCCTCGGTTTGAAGGTGCGCATCTATGCCGACGGGCCGGATTCGCCCGCGGCGCAGTTCGCCGAAGAGGCCATGATCGGCGCCTATGACGACGAAGCCAAGATCGCCGAGTTCGGCCAAGGCGTCGATGTCGTCACCTGCGAGTTCGAGAACGTCTCGGCAGGCGCTCTCGATGCCGCGGCGAAAGGCGCCCGGGTGGCTCCGCCCGCCCGCGCCTTCGCGATCACCCAGGACCGCCTGCTCGAGAAGCAGTTCGTCCAGGAGCTCGGCATTTCCGTCGCGCCTTTTGCCCAGGTCGACACGGCGGAGGATCTCCGCGCGGCCCTGGAGACCCTTGGCACCCCTGCCCTCCTGAAGACGCGCCGCTTCGGCTATGACGGCAAGGGCCAAGTCGTCGTCCGCAAGCCCGGCGATGCCGAGGCGGCCATGGAAGAAATCGGCAACCAGCCGGCGATCCTCGAAGGCTTCGTGAAATTCGATCGCGAGGTCTCAGTGGTCGTTGCGCGCGCCCTTGACGGAACGCTTGGCTTCTATGACGTAGCTGAGAACCATCACCAGGACGGCATTCTGTCGAGCAGCCGTGTGCCTGCTTCCATCGACGGCGACTGCACCTACAACGCCAGGGAGATCGCCGGCAAGATCGCAACCGCCCTGGAGCATGTCGGCGTGCTCTGCGTGGAGATGTTCCACTGCGAAGGCGAGCGCAACGCCCTGGTCGTGAACGAGATCGCGCCGCGGGTGCACAACTCCGGGCACTGGACTATCGACGGCTGCCAGGCGAGCCAGTTCGAGAACCACATCCGCGCCATCGCGGGATGGCCCCTAGGGCCCACCGGACGCCACAGCAACGCGGTAATGATCAATCTCATCGGCCACGATGTGGACCGCTGGGCAGAGCTCGCCGCCGACGAACGCGTCGCGCTCCACCTCTACGGCAAGGCCGACACTCGCCCCGGCCGCAAGATGGGCCACTACACGAAGATCTCGCCGAAGTCGGGCTAGGCGTTAGCCCTAAAACGTCAGCGCGTCGATCATCTCGGCGGCGTCGGTGGCACCCTTTTCCTGGCCGATGGCCGACCCGATCTCGGCTGCCCGCGACAGGGTCTCCCAGCTGCGCGCCTTCTGCAGCGCCCGCGCCAGAGCGCTCGGCGTCAGCGACCTTAGCGGCAGCATCTTCGGACCGGCGCCCAACGCATTTACCCGACGGCCCCAATAAGGCTGATCCACCCCCATCGGACAGATCACGGTCGGGCGCCCCCAGCGCAACCCCTCATGGGTCGTGCCGGCGCCGCCGTGATGCACCACCACGGCGCAGCGCTGGAACAGCCAATCGTGGGGCACCTCCTCCAAGGTATAGATGCCGTCGGTCGGTTCCGGATCGAGGCCGCCCCACCCCGTCGCCAGCACCCCCCGAGGCCCGCGAGCTTCAGGCCCTTGATGACCGTCTTGGTCTGCCGCTTCACGTCTTCCGCGGGCATGCTGCCGAAACCGACATAGACGGGCGGCGCGCCTGTCGCGAGGAAGTGCTCCAGAGCCGGCGGCGGCTGAAAGTGGGATGTTTGATCGAGGAACCAGTAGCCGGTAATCCGCTCGCGCTCCGTCCAGTCGTCAGGCGCCGGCGCGAGGTACCGGCTATAACCGTGCAGCCGCTGGCGCAGCCGCCCTTGAGGATCGTACCCTTCGAAGAAGTTGGTCGGCCCGCGGCTCGTGAGCCCGAGCTTGCTCTCCCGCCACTTGCCGATCAGGGATTTCTGCGCCCACCGGGTTACCCGGTCGATCAGGTCATGACTCAGCCGGTTGCCGATCCACCCCAGATCCGGCAGCGGCGTGAAGGGGTTCGGAAAGGCCCCCGTCGGCACGAAGGCCGGTTGCAAGGTGGATGGGATCGCCACCACGCCGAGCGCCTCGGCGATATGCTGCGCGGCGAACCCCTTCGGATGATAGACGATGACGTCGGGCTCCACCTCCTGGGCCACCGTCCACATCTCGTCGAACTGGGTGCGGATCATCCCCTTGAATTCACGCATCGCCTTGAACCGCCCCGAGATGGAGCGAAACGCCTCGTGGGCGATCGGCCGGTTGATGATCTCCCGGTAGTCGATCGAGACGGTCGTCGGCGCGATCCCGTATTCGCTGATGAGGGAATCGAAGCCCTGCCCCGTGCACAGGGACACCTCGTGGCCCATGCGTACCAGCGCCGCTCCCAGCGCCACATAGGGCTGCACGTCGCCGCGGCTACCGAACGTAAACAGCAGAACCTTCAAACCGCCCCCCTTTGGAACCGAACACGGTTCCCAACCGTCTTATGCTCGCTGGACAAGCGGCGGTCCTTTTGCTAGGTACTGCCCCAGATTCGAGGTCGGCCCTAACCGCCGATGTTGCGGTGTGGGCTTTGACCCGCTTCGATCCTTCAAGATCACGACTATTCGGAGATAGCACTCAAGTGCAAGTCGTTGTACGCGATAACAATGTTGATCAGGCGCTTCGTGCCCTGAAAAAGAAGATGCAGCGCGAGGGCGTGTTCCGCGAGATGAAGCTGCGGAACTACTACGAGAAGCCCTCCGAGAAGCGCGCCCGCGAGAAGGCGGAAGCCATCCGCCGCGCTCGTAAGCTGGCTCGCAAGCGCGCCCAGCGCGAAGGCCTGGTGGCTGGTCGCGGCCGCACACGCGGTCGCCGCTAAGCGCATCTGCTTTTTCTGAGATGATTGAGACGGCCGGGGCTACCGCCCCGGAGCCGTCGCCCTAGCCCGCGGCCTCGGCGCTTGCGGGCTTTTTGGCGTTGGGCGCCCGGCTGCTGCCCTGGACCTTGTCCAGCCCCTGCAGGTATTCGTCGACGGTGACGAAGGCGCCGTGCTCGTAGAGGTCGTTGTGATCGGCCTGCGGGAACACCACCATCTGCTTGGGATCGGGCGCCTTGGCGAACAGCTCTTCGGCCATCCGCAACGGAATCACGCTGTCCTGCTTGCCGTGCACGATGAGCAGCGGCATGGAGATCCGGTCGATCACGCTGATGGTCTTATACTTGTCGACCATCACCAGCCGGAGCGGCAGGAACCACCATGTCAGCCGCCCGACCGAGACCGCCGAGGTGAACGGCGCTTCCAACACCAGGGCCTTGGCCGGCCGCTTCAGGGAAAGCTGGGTCGCAACAGACGTCCCGAGGGATTCGCCGTAGATGACGACGTCCTTCGGTTTCAGTCCGCGCTCCATGAGGAGATCGTAGGCCCGTTCGGCATCGGCGATGTTGTCCGCTTCCGTCGGCCTGCCCTCCGAGCCGCCGAAGCCGCGATAGTTCAGCATGAAGACGCCGTAACCGGCCCGCGCGATCTCATCGATCTTCTTGGCCCGCCCGGCGACGGACCCGCCATTGCCTGTGAAGTAGAGCAGCGTCGGCATGTCCTCCCGCGCCGGCACCCACCAGGCGATCAAGGTCACGCCGTCCGGAGTCTTGAGCTTGACCTCTTCGACATTCTCCAGCGCCGTATCCTGGGGCGCCGTGTAGGTCGGGTCGGGCTTGTAGACGAAATAGCGGTGCACGCGGTAGGCGCCGACGCAGATGATCGCGTAGGCCACCACGAAGAGAAGCAGAATAGTGATCCACATGGGGCGAGACATACTCTGCCCTTAGATTATCCGAAAGCGCGAATTCGGCGCACCTTTACACATGCCTAACCGCCAATTGCCTCGAGCTTAGGGTTGAAAGTCCGAAGCCGCCTCCTTCGAGGCGCGCGTTTCTCGCGCACCAAACGATGAGTCACCACGGGGCAAACGGGTCCCGCTTTGCGTGCCCGAGCACGGTGATCCATGAACACCTTCGCAAGGTGTCTGGCCCAGGGGTTATGGATGCCCGGCACAAAGCCGGGCATGACCATGGATCTAAAGCGACTTCACGATCTCTTCCGTCATCTTCTTGGCATCGCCCAGCACCATCATGGTGTTGTCGCGATAGAAGAGCGGATTGTCGATGCCGGCATAGCCGGACGCCAGAGACCGCTTGTTGAAGAGCACGGTGCCCGCCTTCCAGACCTGCAGCACCGGCATGCCGTAGATCGGCGAGGACGGATCGTCCTCAGCCGCCGGATTGGTCACGTCGTTGGCGCCGATCACATAAACCACATCGGCCTGGGCGAACTCGCTGTTGATGTCTTCCAGCTCGAACACCTCGTCATACGGCACCTGGCTTCGGCCAGCAGCACGTTCATATGTCCCGGCATGCGGCCCGCCACCGGATGGATGGCGTATTTCACCTCGACGCCCTCTTCCTTCAGGGTGTCGGCCATCTCCCGCAGGGCATGCTGCGCCTGCGCCACCGCCATGCCGTAGCCCGGCACGATGATGACCTTGCCCGCATTCTTCATCAGGAAGGCGGCATCCTCCGCGGAGCCGAGCTTGACCGGCTTCTGCTCGCCGTCGCCGCCCGCAGGGCCGGCCGTCTCGCCGCCGAAGCCGCCCAGGATCACGCTGATGAAGGACCGGTTCATGCCCTTGCACATGATGTAGGACAGGATCGCGCCCGAGGAGCCCACCAGGCGCCGGTGACGATCAGCGCCGTGTTGCCCAGGGTGAAACCGATACCGGCCGCCGCCCAGCCCGAATAGGAGTTGAGCATCGACACCACGACCGGCATGTCCGCGCCGCCGATAGGGATGATGATCAGGATACCGAGCAGCAGCGAGAGCGCCGCGATGGCCCAGAACAGCACCGCCGTCTGCTGCTGGCAGAACAGCACCACCAGCACCACGAGGCCGATCGCCAACGCAAGATTGATGATATGCCGCCCCGGCAGGGTGATCGGTGCGCCGGACATGCGGCCCGACAGCTTGGCGAAGGCGATGATGGAGCCCGTGAAGGTGATGGCGCCGATGGCCACGCCCAGCGACATCTCGACCAGACTCTGAATGGCGATGTTGCCGGGCTCGCCGATGCCGAAGGCTTCCGGCGCGTAGAACGCGGACCCGGCCACCAGCACCGCGGCAAGGCCGACCAGAGAGTGGAACGCTGCGACCAGCTCCGGCATCGCCGTCATGGCGATGCGGCGCGCGATGACCGCGCCGATCAGGCCGCCCACCGCGATGCCGCCGGCGATCATCGCCCAGGTGACCGGATCGTCCGGCGCGGCGACGGCCAAAGTCGTGACGATGGCGATGGCCATGCCGATCATGCCGACGAAGTTGCCGCGGCGCGACGTTTCCGGCGAGGACAGCCCGCGAAGCGCGAGGATGAAGAAGACGGACGCCAGCAGGTAGAGCAGCGGGACGAACTCGTTGGTCATCTCTAGCGCTCCTTCCGCTTGTACATGGAAAGCATGCGCTGGGTGACCAGGAAGCCGCCGAAGATATTGACGCTCGCCAGGACCAGCGCAGCGAGGCCGAGCAGCTTGGCGATCCATCCGTTGGTCTCGCTCAGCGCCCCGCCGATCTCCACCGAGACCGCGAGCAGCGCGCCCACCACGATCACCGAGGAGATCGCGTTGGTCACAGCCATGAGCGGCGTATGCAGAGCCGGGGTCACCGACCAGACCACGTAGTAGCCGACGAACACCGCCAGCACGAAGATCGAGAAGCGGAACACGAAGTCATGGGCGGAATGTCCGCCGCCCGCCGCCTCCTGGGCGAACGCCGTGCCCGTGATGAAATTCTCCGCCGCCAAGCCGAAGCACAGAACGGCAAGCGTCAGCCAGAGCTGGCGCATTGAAAGCAGCTTGCTCATGAGGTTCCCCCCTTGGTCGGACGCGTCGGCTGCGCCCGGCTCGTCTGCGGCTTGGAATTGCGGGACGGCGTCCGGCTTGCCGCCGGCTTCTTCGGCGTCGTGCTTTTTGCGGTAGACGTCTTCGCGGCGGATGTTTTCGCCGCAGGCTTCTTCGCCGTCGACGTCTTGGCTGCCGGTTTCTTCGCAGGAGCGCTCGCCCCACCGCCCGACTTGAGATTGCCGGCGATCATTTCGTTCACGATCCCGCCATCCTTGGCGATGGCCGTGCCCTTGATGACCTCGTCCTCCCAGTCCAGCGCCAGATCGCCCTTCTCCTTGTCGAGCATCACCTCGATGAAGGAGACTAGGTTCTTGGCGTACAGGCTGGAGGCGTTGACCGGAACCTCGCCGGGCAGGTTGAACTTGCCCATGATGGTGACGCCCTTGTGCTCGGCGATCTCGCCGGGCTTGGCCACCTCCACGTTGCCGCCCCGCTCCACCGCCATGTCGACGATGACAGAGCCCGGCTTCATGCTCTCCACCTGGGCTTTCGTCAGCAGCACCGGCGCGGGCCGCCCCGGGATCAGCGCCGTGGTGACGATGATGTCCTGGTTCTTGACGTGATCGGAGATCAGATCCGCCTGCTTCTTCTTGTAGGCGGCGGACATCTCCTTGGCGTAGCCGCCGGCGGTCTCCGCTTCCTTGAACTCGTCGTCCTCGACGGCGACGAATTTCGCGCCGAGGGATTCGACCTGCTCCTTCGCCGCGGGCCGCACGTCGGTCGCAGTCACGATGGCGCCGAGACGGCGTGCCGTGGCGATGGCCTGGAGGCCGGCGACGCCGGCACCCATGATAAAGACCTTGGCGGCGGGCACCGTGCCGGCCGCCGTCATCATCATCGGAAGCGCGCGCCCGAACGTGGCCGCGGCGTCCACCACCGCCTTGTAGCCGGCGAGGTTCGATTGGGAGGAGAGGACGTCCATCACCTGGGCCCGGGTGATGCGCGGCATCAGCTCCATGGCGAACAGGTTCACGCCCGTCTTGGCCAGGGCATCGAGGCCTTTCGGATCGCCGAAGGGCTCCAGCATGCCGATCAGCAGCGCGCCCTTCTTCATCGATTTGGCGAGAGAGATGTCGGGCCGGCGCACGGTCAGGACGATATCGGCGGCCTTCACCGCCTCGGCGTCCGACTTGGCGATCTTCGCCCCGGCTTCCTTGTACTGCTCGTCAGAGAAATGGGACCGCAGCCCGGCGCCGGAGCTGATCAGCACCTCCGCGCCGTTCTTAGTCAGGCGCTTCACGCTTTCCGGCGTCACGCCGATGCGCGGTTCGTCCTTGCCTTCTGCAGGCACTCCGATGGTGATCATATCGGATATCCGTCGCTTGGGTTGCAGCGCTGATGCGGCCGCGCGACGTTCGCCTGAAATGCGAGCGTGCTATGACCGCCTCAGGAGGCGGAAAGGGGGATTACGCGACGAAGATGGCGAGTGCGAGCACGAGCGCAGCCGTGGCAATCGTGCCCCAGACCGCAAATTTCAGGAACAGCGCATAGGTGCTCGTGTGCTGCTCGTAATCCATATCAGGATGGCAATCTGCCGGATTGATCTTCATGGTCTCTCTCCCCCGAACGATTATACCGTTCTTAGTGGTCGCATTTTCTTGCACCCACGGAGATAGCACAAAGCTTTATCGCGCGGCAATCCGAACCGTGCGGGTGGCAGTGCAAAGGATCGGCGGGCACAGCCTTGCCACACACTCCGTCGTCATGCCCGGACTTGATCCGGGCATCCACGCCGTTACAGGGCAGGCGATCCCAACATCATCCGCACGCTTGAGCGGAAGCGCGACCAGATCGAACAGGCCATCGCTCTGTACGAAAAGAAGATCGAAGCGGCCAAGGTGGATCTGGCGCACGTCAACGCCACGCTGCGCATGTTCGAGGCTCCAGAAGGCCGGTCGCAATACCCGGTCTATATGGACACCCTGAGGCTGTTTAAGCGGGGTGAGATCGTCCGGATATGCAAAGCAGCCCTAGCCGATGAAGGGCCGCTAGACACGCGGGAATTGGCTCTGAGAGTCATGCGAGCAAAGGGGCTGGACGAAGGCGACACCGTGCTGCGCACGTCGATCACCTATCGCATCGTCCAGTCCATGCGGCTTCAATGGAAGCGTGGTCAGGTTAAGAGCCCTGAGAAGCGGAGTGGTGTGCGCGTGTGGTGCGTCCCTGTTTAGTCAAACCGACTAAAGCAGGTTAGCGGCCTCTTCCTCAGTCATAGGATAGTTTGAGTAGACACCCTTCCGGCTTGGCACGGAATAGATCAGTCCTTTTAGGCCCATCCGATAGAGCCGGTTATTCATCTGCGACCGCTTCATTACCTCCCCAGTGAGCCGATAATATTCCACCAAAAGCCGATCCAAGGAGATCACGCCACCGGCCTCTTCGACGATTGAGGCAATGTTGAATTCCGTCTTGTCTGATTCGGTGATGTTAAGCTCGCTGAGCAGTTCTTCGGGCAAACCTTCAATCTCGTCCCAGCTAAGAGCGAGCCGGTTCCGGGGCGCGTCCGGCCTTGAAGTTTTGGAAACTAGATCCAGATAATCGGCAAGCGCGGCGAACTTTGCAGCCGTCTCCTGATGCCGTTCAGATCGCTTGGGATTTGCGGCGTGATATTCCGCTTGCCTCTGATGGAACGCGGTTTGTCCCTTGACGAAATCAAGGAATTCTCTTACATTATCCATGTCAATCGCTCCAAGCGTGTTGGCGGAGGGGGTGGGATTCGAACCCACGGCACGGTGTTCCAGCACCGTGCATCGGAGTATCAGTCCGGTGCTTTAAGCCTCTCAGCCACCCCTCCATAATACACCCCCAGCACCATAGCTGGGGCACCCCACATACAGTTTCAGAAACAGGTCTGGCTCTGAGAAGGGCTGGACCTGTTTCGATTCTATTAACCCTAGCACATTCCTGGGAATTGCGCAAGGGAAACCGAGTGGAAAGAGAAAGAAAGAAAAAAGTAGACGCCAGGGACGGCGCTTCCACTCACCTTCTTTGGTGCGTTTGCTACCTAAGGCCGCAACAATCAGGCAGCGAAACTCGACATCAAGTTGGTAGAGCGAAGCGACAGCTACCGCTCGCACACCTCAGATGCCGCCCCCCAAAATAGCCTCAAAATGACCCCGAATGAGGCGGGAACGGCTCGCGTTCCCTGGCAGTTCTGTTCCCCACTATTGGCGACAACAATAGATTTGGACAGGAGAACTGCCATGAAGACGACCATTCGGACTGCGCTGCTGAGTGCCGGGATTTTGGGCGGTATGGCCCTGGTGACCCCCGCCTTGGCCGACGAGACCACGACCACCGTGGACCCCGTCACCGGCGGATCCGTCACAGTGCATGAGAAAGATGCGCTTCTGCCGAAGAACCGCGACACCGAAGTGATCGTCACGCCGGGCGTGCAGCCCGCCCCTGACGTCGACATCGTGGATAGCGACAATGGCGTCATCCACCATCACGAGGAAACGACCATCGAGCGCTACTAAGCCGAAAAGGCAGATTCGATTCGAGTAGCGCGTAAGCCGATGCCGCCTTCGGGCCCGGTCCCCGGAGGCGGCATCGGTTTTTTGTGCCCGCAGTTACGGAAGCGGCACGCCCGTCGCACCGAAGGCCACGCGCTGGCGCGTTTCGACAGCGTCGATATCCGTGCCCGCGATCGCCTCGTTGAACAGCTGGTGATAGTTCAGCGCCGCATCGAGATGCAGGAACACACCGCCGAGCCCGATCGCCGCGCGGTCCATGAAGACGAACTCCCGCGGCACCCGCACCGGCCCTTTCTCCTGCAGCGCCTGATGCACCTTGAACGCCTCGCGCCGCCCATACATGCCGGGCGTGGTGCCCTCGGCGATGGTGCGCACCCGGTCCTCCAGCATCGGCCCGTAGATGAACTTGGCCCAGATGTTCAGCACGTCGATCACGTCCTCCTTCAGCCCGGTGAAGCCCCAGGTCTCATAGGCATGGACGATCAGGTCCCGGTCGTCCCGCAGCAGCCCGTGATAGAGGTCGATGACGCCCTGGATGAACTTGGGCTGGAAGGTTCGCATGCAGCCATAGTCGAGCAGGTTGATGCCCGTGGCGCGGCCGGCCTCATCCTCGAAGACCGTGTAGTTCCCGAGATGCGGATCGCCGTGGATGATGCCGTAATGGCTGAATGGGAACCACCACGCCTTGAACATGGCGGTGGCGATCCGGTTGCGCTCCTCGGCGGAGTGACCGGTGTAGCCGAGCAGCGGATTGCCCTCCAGCCAGGTCATGGTGAGCAGGCGCTTTGTGGAGAGCTCGGGTAGCACGTCGGGCACGCGGATCATCGGCTCGTCGGCAAAGATCCGCCCGTAGAGCTGCATGTGCCGCGCTTCCAGGGTGTAATCCAATTCCTCCCTTAAACGGGCGGCCAGCTCCTCGCGGATCTCGCTTGTGTCGATGGCCGGACGCATGCGCCGATGCAGGGAGAACAAAACACCGAGCTGGTTGAGATCCGCCTCCACTGCGGACTGCATGTCCGGGTATTGCAGCTTCACCGCGATGGCGCGCCCGTCGTGGGACGTGGCGCGATGCACCTGGCCCAGCGAAGCGGAGTTGGCGGCGTTCCGTTCGAAGCTTGCGAACTTCGATTCCCAATCGGGCCCGAGCTCCGAGGCCATGCGCCGCTTCACGAACGGCCAGCCCATGGCGGGCGCCTGAGACTGAAGCTGGCCGAGCTCGGCGGCATATTCCGCCGGCAGCGCTTCGGGGATGGTGGCGAGAAGTTGCGCCACCTTCATCATCGGGCCTTTCAGGCCGCCCAGCGCCTGGGCCAGCGCCGCCGCGTCCTTGTCCCGCTCCGGATCGCGTCCGAACGCGCGGCGCATGGCGACATTCGCCGCCACGCCGCTCACATTGGCGCCGACCTTCGCATAGCGGAGTGCCCGTGCGCTGAACCTGTTTCTCTCCCGGTCGGCGTCTCTTTCGCTCATTTAGCCTCTTCCGGCCTCCCGACCTACATCCTTCGCAATACGCGGTTTTCCGCCGCGCGCGCCTTGGCTTCCCATGACGGCCTCTTCATATAGGGTGCGCGAGCCGCAATCGCCGCCTATCGGCCCGCCGAAACCATCGAGCCAATCGCACACCGCCATCGAAGTTCCGAAGAAGCAGCATCGAATCGTTCATGTCGAAAGTTCTGAAGCTCCTCACCCTCGCAGGCCTGGTCGTCGGCCTCGCCCTGACGGGCGCCATCCTGCTGGCCCGGGTGTTCCCGTCCCTCGACATCGTGAGCAACGGCCTTCCCGTGCTCGTGCTCGGCTGCTTCTTCCTGTTCCTGCTGGCGGCCTATAGCGGTCCGAAGGGCGCGGCGCCGTCGGCCCTGGTGCTGCTGCTGTTCAACGGGGCGATGCTCTATCCGGCCCTGACGACCACTGCCCAAACCGCGGAGGCGAGCCGTGCGCCCCTCCTGAAAGTGGCGACTCTCAACGTCCGCCAGCGCAATCTCGAGCCGGCGAAAGCCGTCGAGTGGATCGAGCAGCTCGACCCGGACGTGGTCGTGCTTCAGGAAATGTGGGCCCTGAACAAGCCGCCCTTCAACGCGCTCCTCGACCGCTACCCCTATCAAGTCGGCAAGCAGAGCGTCGTCCTCCTGTCCAAATATCCGATCGAGTCCAAGGGCCAGATAACCCGGGCGGGCTTCGAGGTCTGGAACGAGACTCTTGCCCGCTGGGCACAGGTCACGGTCAACGGCGTGCCCGTCGAGATCCTCGCCGTCCATCCTGCCCGGCCCTTCTATCCAGACCTGCAGCAGAACGACATGGACAGCCTGACCCGCTTCGTGCAGTCCCGCCACGGCCCGCTGGTCGTGGCCGGCGACTTCAATCAGACACCGTGGACCCAGTCCCTGCAGCGCTTCACGGAGATCACCGGCCTCGGCCGGTTGAACACCTATCGCCCGACCTGGCCCATGCGGCGGGAGGGGACCCAGATCGTGCCCCTGCTCCCCATCGACAACATCTTCATCTCCAGCCAGCTCGCGGTGATCGATACCCAGTTCTCGCCCGATGTCGGCTCCGACCATCGCGGCGTTGCCGCCGATCTGGCGCTTGCCGCGCCGCAGCCTTAAGGTTGAGCCTCCTTGACCCACAGGAGGCACCAATGGTCCGCACCCTGCTTCTGACAGTCCTGCTCGGCGTCGCGCTTGCCCTGCCCGCCGCAGCTGCCGAACAAACCGTCGAGCTTTGGAAGTCGCCCAGCTGCGACTGCTGCGCCAAATGGGCCGATCACATGAAGGCGGAAGGCTTCGCCGTCTCGCCCCACCCCGTCGATACGGACACGCTCGCCAAGATCAAGCATCAGTCTGGCGTGCCGTCCAAGCTCGCCTCCTGTCATACCGGCAAGATCGGCGGCTATGTGATCGAAGGCCACGTGCCCGCCTCGGACGTGAAGCGTCTCCTGGAAGAGAAGCCCGAGGCCGTGGGCCTCACCGTGCCTGGCATGCCTATCGGCTCCCCCGGCATGGAGGGCCCCGATCCCGAAAGCTACGACGTGCTCCTCATCAAGAAGGATGGCAGCACTGAGGTCTTCGCCCATCACGGCTAGCAGCGTCGATGCAAGCCGACGGCCTGGGCATGTCTGATAGGGATCGGGTCTAATAGGGATCGGGCTTGCGGCCCTTTTGCAGATCTTCCATGAGCTGACGGCGCGCCCGCTCCAGCTCGTCTTCCAGGCTCTGGTCCAGATCGTCGTATCGCGGTGTCGGACCGTCATAGCGCGGCTTCTGCGGCGCAAGCTGTGGCGGTTGAGGCTGTCTCCGCTGCGGCGGCGGAGACGTGCGTGGCGAAGGCGCCCGACCTTGGTTAGATGAGCCTGCATTCGACGGGGCTGGATTTGTCCCGCCCCCACGGGTCGGCGAGACATCGGGAAAACTGGGGCCGCAGACTCAGGCCCGAACGCCGCGTCCCAAGGTGTCCGCTCCTGAAGCCCCGAAGCCACCTTTTGCCCGAACGGATCCGGCGACCCGTATCCGCCGTCCGGCCAGGATATCTCGCCGCCGCCATAAGCCGGCGGAGTTTTGCCGTAGGATGGCGCCTGCTTTCCATACGCGGTCTGGCCGCCGCCATAGGCCGGACCTTGCGGCGCGGCGCGCCCGCCTTCGGGCTTCGGCAAGGCCGGCAGGGCAGCACGGGCCGCAGGCTGCGGCTGCAGGCCCCGCGGCACGGCGCTATCCGCTGAGGCTTTGGCCGAAGCCGCACGCTCTTGTCTCTGCGGTGCGAGGAAGAGCAGCAGCAGCGTGACCACCGGCGTCAGGAAATTCTGCAGGAAGACGGCGCCTGCAACACCGGGCGCGAGGTCGTCGCCGTCCAGGATGTTGTTCACCAGGCTCAGGCCCGATCCGGCCAGGAAGCAGGCCACCAGCAGCGCCACCGCCACTTGCGCCGGGCGCTTGGCGAAGGCGGCGTAGAGGCTCGCCGCGCCGAGCCCCAGATTGGCGAAGGCGAGCTCCATCTGGAACGGACTCTGGGCCCAGCCGAACTGGTCCGCGATCGTCTGCGGCAGAAATCCGTAGGTGACGAAGTCCCAGAGGCCGAGGGCGCCAAGCGGAAATATGAATATCCAGCGCAGCGAAGCCCGCCCGATATTCACCAGCGTCATGGGCTGCGATGCGACGTAGAGCGTGGCCGATACGCCGACCAGCGCCGCGACCCACATCAGCATCGGCATCAGGGTGATCATCCCGCCTCCTCGCAAGAGGCCTGCCGAAGGCGCGTCTCAGCCGGACGGATCAAACGGCGCCGGCCTCCGCATCCATGGCTTCGAGCTCGTCGATCAGCCCTTCGATCACGTTGAGGCCCATGGACCAGAAGCCCGGCTCCGTCGCATCGAGGCCGAACGGCGCCAGAAGCTCCTTGTGATGCTTCGACCCGCCGGCCGCCAGCATATCCAGATAACGCTCGGCAAACCCTTCGTCAGACTTCTCGTAGACCGCGTAGAGCGAGTTCACAAGGCAGTCGCCGAACGCATAGGCGTAGACGTAGAACGGCGAGTGGATGAAGTGGGGGATGTAGCACCAGAAGGTTTCGTAGCCTTCGTCGAGCTCGATGGCCGGGCCCAGGCTCTCCCGCTGCACGTCCATCCACATCTCGCAGAGCTGCTCCGAGGTCAGCTCGCCCTGACGCCGTTCCGTGTGGATCTTCCGCTCGAACCAGTAGAACGCGATCTGGCGGACGACCGTGTTGATCATGTCCTCCACCTTCAGTGCCAGCATGGCCCGGCGCTCCGCGGCCGAAGGCGCATTGTCCAGAAGCTGCCGGAAGGTGAGCATCTCGCCGAACACGCTAGCGGTCTCGGCCAGGGTTAGCGGCGTCGGCGCCATCAGCGGCCCCTGCCCGTTCGCCAGCACCTGATGCACGCCATGGCCCAGCTCGTGGGCCAGGGTCATCACGTCGCGCGGCTTGCCGAGATAGTTCAGCAGCACGTAGGGATGCGCGCTCGGCACCGTAGGGTGCGAGAAGGCGCCCGGCTGCTTGCCCTGGCGCGCCGGGGCGTCGATCCAGCCCTTGTCGAAGAAGTCCTGGGCGATGTCCGCCATGCGCGGAGAGAAATTGCCGTAGGCCGAAAGCACCGTATTGCGGGCCTGATCCCAGCCGATTGTCTGGGCGGGTTCCTTCACCACCGGGGCGTTGCGGTCCCAGTACATGAGCTTGTCCTTGCCCAGCCACCTGGCCTTCATCTTGTAGTAGCGGTGGGAGATCGAGGGATACTTGTCCCGCACCGCCTGCACCAGCGCATCGACGACCTCGCGCTCCACCCGGTTCGCCAGATGGCGGGAGTCCGCCACATCCTCGAAGCCGCGCCAGCGGTCGGAGATTTCCTTGTCCTTGGCCAGCGTGTTGGTGATGATGGTGAAGAGGTGGAGGTTCTCCTTGAACTCCTTGCCCAGGGCCTGGGCCGATTTTCTCCGCTTCTCCTCGTCGGAATCCAGCAAGAGGTTGATGGCCGGCTCGAGGCTCAACGCTTCCCCATCCACCTCGAAGCGCATCTGGGCCAGCGTCTCGTTGAACAGCCGGTTCCAGGCGCCCCGCCCGGACACGGCCTTCTCGTGGAACAACTGCTCCAGCTTGTCCTCGAGCTGATAGGGTTTCTCCTGGCGCAGGTCGTCGATCCAGGGCCTGTAATGGGCGAGTTCCGGCGCCTCCATGGCGCGCTCCATCATCCCGTCATCGACCCGGTTCAGCTCCAGCGGGAAGAAGATCAGCTTCGAGCTGATCGTGGTGACCCGCTCCTGGATATCGCCGAAGAATTTCTGCCGCGCCGGGTCCGACGTGTCGGCCGCGTAGCGCAGGCTGGCATAGGAGATCACCCGGCCCAACAGGTCGCTCAGCGTCTCGAACTCCTGCACCGCCGTGGCGAGATCGCCGCCGCTCTGTGTCGCGATCGCCGAAAGCTTGCCGGCATAGCTCTCCTGCATGGCGTCGGCGAGCTTCTCCGCCCGTCCGAGATCGGCTTCCAGCTCTGGGGCCTCCGGCGAGGGATAGAGATCCTCCAGCTTCCATTCCGGCAGATCGCCCAACGTGCTCGTGACCTCCGCCGCGGTCGCGCCGCCGGCGGCCGAAAAACATGGGGTTCCGGGACTGGAAAATTTGGCAGCTTGCATGGTGGGGATCTCGCGAAAAACAGAGGATACGGGAATCGGATTTGGCGCCACTTACGGCCTAAAGACGGGTTTTGTCCATCCCGCCGCTGAGCGAACTCACCTTAGAAAATGGTGGATTTGAAGGCGCTTTCCACCCCCATCAAGTGGCATCGAAGCATCGCTTCCCCAAAATCGAACCCCCATAAAGAGGATATTTACCCTTCCGGCGCAGATTTTGCCGTCAGGAACAGCGCCTAAGGGTCGAAGTAATTGACCCGCCCGGCGGCCGCTCCGCGTGTTTTGTATTGTGCGTAATCGTAGCGAGTCTTGCGTCATGGCTAAACGGGTTCTGGTCGTCGATGACGACCCTGCGCAGCGTCGTATCCTCGAGGAGACGATCAAGCGGTTCGGTTATAGCGTCGTCTCCGCTGAAAGCGGTGACCAGGCTCTGGAAATACTCCAGGCCGAGGGTCAGGACATTCAACTCCTTCTCCTCGACCTCGTGATGCCCGGCACCGACGGTATGGCCGTCCTTGCCGCCATCAAGACGTTGCCGAAGAAGCCGCCTGCCATCGTGCAGACCGCTCACGGATCCATCGACGCCGCCATTTCCGCCATGCGGGCCGGCGCCGCCGATTTCGTCGTGAAGCCAGTGAGCCCCGAACGGCTGGAGGTTTCCATTAAGAACGCGCTTCGCATCGAGGCCCTTCAGGGCGAATTGACCCGCATGAAGGCAAGTCATGGCGGCGAGCTCTCTTTCGACGACCTGATCGCCGGCAGCGAGACCATGGCCCGCGTGGTCGAGCTCGGCAAGCGCGCGGCAAACTCTCAGATTCCCGTCCTGATCGAAGGCGAAAGCGGCGTCGGCAAGGAGCTGGTCGCCCGGGCCATCCAGGGCGAAAGCGATCGCGCCGGCAAGCCTTTCGTGACCGTGAACTGCGGCGCGATCCCGGAAAATCTGGTCGAGAGCATCCTCTTCGGCCACGAGAAGGGCGCCTTCACCGGCGCCACCGAGAAGCGCATCGGCAAGTTCCAGGAAGCCGATGGCGGCACCCTCTTCCTCGACGAGATCGGCGAACTGCCCCTGGAAGCCCAGGTGAAGCTGCTCCGCGCCCTTCAGGAAGGCGAGATCGATCCCGTCGGCGGCAAGCAGCCGGTGAAGGTCGATATCCGCCTGATCTCCGCCACCAACCAGGACCTCATCAAGCTGGTCCAGGAGGGCCGTTTCCGGGAAGATCTGTATTACCGCCTCAACGTCTTCCCCATCTGGGTGCCGCCCCTGCGCGAACGCCTGGAAGACGTCCCCGAGCTCGCACGCCATTTCGCGGCACGTTTCGCCAGCGAGGAGAGCAAGCAGATCGACGGCCTCGAGCCCGAGGCGATCTCGATGCTCTCGCGCTATAGCTGGCCGGGCAATATCCGCCAGCTCGAGAACGCCATGTTCCGCGCCGTGGTCCTGGCCGACGGCGACACGGTAGGCGTGAACGAGTTCCCCCAGATCGCCGCTCATGTTGAGGGATATTCTGTGACCGTGCCGCCCGCGCCGGCGCCGAAGAAGCCCCCGCAGATCGAAGGCCCCGTCGTCCTCGGCGATTCCGGACGCACCCCGGCCACCATCCATATTCCGGCCGGCAATGGACGGGACGCGGTTGGCATCCCGGCGCTCTCCGATTCCGGCGATATCCGGCCCCTTGAGGCCATCGAAGCCGATATGATCCGCCTGGCGTTCGGCCGTTATCGCGGACGCATGACGGAAATTGCCAAGAAACTGGGCATCGGACGCTCGACACTGTACCGCAAGATGCGGGAGATCGGCCTCGAAGCGCGAATTGGCTAATTTGCGATCACGACTTTGCAGGAAAGCAACAGTCGTCGAAAAAAGGACCTGAAACCGGGCCGGAATCGGCCCGGCCTCTGGTTTTCCGCGGGGGGCCAAGCTACGTTCCAGACCTTGCCGAATCGTACCGCGTTGTCCGGCTAGGGAGCAGGGATTATGAGGCCTATTTATTCGATTGCTGTCGGACTTTCATTGCTCGCGCCAATTGCGGCGGCGTCGAGCCTTCCGGCATTTGCCGCGGAACCCGATGGTCCGTCGGCGCTGATCGGTCGCGACGAAGCGATCCGCATCAGCATCCAGGAGCAGCTTTCCGAGAGTTTTACCAGCGCGACCGAGACGCGCAAGCAGGAGCATGGCGCTCTTGTGGAATTCTACTCGCTGCCCGAGAACAAGCCCCTCTGGGTGAGCGAGAAGGGGCTGACCGATCGCGCCAAGAAGGTGATCGCCGAGCTGCAGAAGGCCGATAGCTACGGTCTGCGCTCCGCCGATTACGCGGTGCCCGATCTTTCCGATTTCGATCCGGCGAGCTTCAAGCAGGACCCCGCGGCAGCCTCCAAGCGCCTGGCCGACGCGGAAATCCAGATCAGCTTCGCCGTGGCCCGCTATGCCCATGACGCCCGCGGCGGCCGTATCGTGCCCCGCCAGGTCAGCGGCTATCTCGATCCCGACCTGCGGCTGCCTGAGCCGCTGGAAGTGATCGAATCCATTTCTTTCCGGTCCGACCCGGCCGGCTATCTCCGGAGCTTCCAGCCCGATCAGCCCCAGTTCGAGGCCCTGCGCCGCGTCTGGCGAAGCTGCGCGGTGGGGACGAGAAGGAAGAAGAGCCCAAGGTCGTCATTCCGGCCGGCCCGACCCTTCGTCTTGGCGTCAAGCACCCTCAGGTTCGCCTGCTCCGCAAGCGTCTTGAGGTCAGCGCCGCGCCCGAGGAATACGGCGATGGAGGCCCTGGCGGCGATCCCGAGCTGTTCGACAAGGACGTCCAGGATGCGGTCGTGGCCTTCCAGCAGGCCCACGGCATTGCAACCGACGGTCTCGTCGGCCCCGGCACCCGCCGCGTGCTCAATGGCGGTCCGGCCCAGATGGGCAATCAAGATCAGATCAAGCTGATCCTCGTGAACATGGAACGCTGGCGCTGGCTGCCGAACTATCTCGGCGACTACTACGTCCGCGTGAACATTCCGGAGTTCAAGCTCCGCGTCGTCGAGGATCGCAAGGTCATCCATTCCGCCAAGGCGGTCGTGGGCAAGCCGGGCACGGCGACGCCGGTCTTCTCGGACGAGATGGAGACCATCGTTTTCCAGCCGTCCTGGCACGTGCCGAACTCGATCAAGACCGGAGAGATCCGCCCCTATATCCGCCGGGCCAGCGGTGGCTGGTTCAGCGCGCCGACGGGTTGGGACACCTCTGTGATCGAGCGTCATAACCTGCGCGTCAGCTATAAGGGCCGCGAGGTCAATCCTCAGTCCATTCCGTGGGATCAGGTGGATGTGCGCACGATCGCCTTCCGGCAGCCCCCGGGCCCGGACAATGTGCTGGGTGTCGTGAAGTTCCTCTTCCCGAACAAGCACGACGTCTACATGCACGACACGCCGCAGCGCTACCTGTTCAACAACACGGTTCGTGCTGAAAGCCATGGCTGCATGCGCATCCAGAACCCGGATCAGCTCGCCGCTGTGCTCCTGGGCCACGACCAGAACTGGACCAAGGGCCGGGTCGATTCGATGATCCGCACAGGTCACGATTCCGGTGTCGCCCTCAAGCGCCACATCCCGGTCTACATCACCTACTTCACGGCCTGGGCCGGGCCAGATGGCAGCATCAAGCGGTATGGCGACATCTACGGTCACGACCGCCGGATGGAGAGCGCTCTGCACCTCTAAGGCGCAGTCAAGAACCCCACAACTCGACCATGGTTA
This sequence comes from Methyloligella halotolerans, assembly GCF_001708935.1. Taxonomy (GTDB): domain Bacteria; phylum Pseudomonadota; class Alphaproteobacteria; order Rhizobiales; family Methyloligellaceae; genus Methyloligella; species Methyloligella halotolerans. The sequence continues at coordinate 203,860 of NZ_MASI01000003.1, read as the reverse complement.
ACGCCGTCAGCAGTAACGTGCTGGCGGCGTTAACTTTTTCGCCCTCTTTTGCGCAAAATTTCCGCTCAATACTTCCCATTAACCGCGGTCGAAGAAGACTCGCTGTCTCGCAAGCCCAGCTGGGCGGACGAAACGGGGATGAGGGAGGCCGCAGCCAAAGCGATGTTCGGCCTTGGTCTAGTAGCTGCGTAGGGGTGGAATGCAAAGACGCGGATTTCTTCCGACCAGAAATGCTGTGCGCGCCATTTTCATGGGGCTACTTGCCGTTCTCCTGGTGACGCCGGACCTCTATGCCCCCGCCGCCAACGCCAATTCAACGGCGCGAACCCTCCGCTTCTATAATATCCATACCAAGGAATACCTGACCGTCACCTACAAGGTGAACGATCGCTTCGTGCCCGCCGCCATGAACAAGCTCAACGCCTTCATGGGCGATTGGCGCGTCAAGGATCAGACCAAGATGGATCCGGAGCTGATCGACCTGATCTGGCGCATCTACACCCAACTCGGTGCCACCGAACCGATCCACCTGATTTCCGGCTATCGCTCCCAGAAGACGAACAGCAAGCTGCGCGCCGCCGGCGGCGGACAAGCCAAGTACAGCCAGCACATTCTCGGCAAGGCCGCCGATATCCATATTCCCGGCGTGCCGGTGAAGAAGCTGCGCAATCTGGCGCTGATCCAGGAATTCGGCGGTGTGGGGTATTATCCGAACTCCGGCGTTCCCTTCGTGCATGTCGATACGGGCCGGGTCCGCATGTGGCCGCGCATTCCCCATATGGAACTCGCAGCCCTCTTCCCGGACGGCAAGACCGATTACATCCCGAGCGACGGCCGCCGCATCACCCAGGCCGATTACCGCAGCGCCGCCTCCAGCGGGAAGTATCAGACCGCTGCCGATATCCTGCGCGGACGCCCCAGCGCCCCGGCCACCGTTGCTGTCGCCTCCGTCGAGCCGCCGCCGCTTCCGACGCCCGCTCCCTTCCGCGAGCTCTCGAACCAGCTGGCGAGCGCCGGCAACACTCAGCCGAACAACCCGCTGCTTGCCGCGACCAACGTGAATTACCGGCCCATGAGCCTCGGCCAGGCCGACGAGACCGCGAAGCCTGAACAGCCCGCCTCGGCCATGGCGTCCGCACCTCTGCCGAACCGGAAGCCCGCCAGCCCCTTTGCCATGGCGAGCCTCGGCGGTACACCGTCGTTCTCATCGAACCTTGTCCCCACGCCCACCCCGCGGCCCGCCCCTGCTCCGAAGCCCATCGCGAGCTCCAACGACAGCAGCACCTATCGGAAGACCGAGGTGATGAGCGCGAACCTGCAGGACGAAGAGCACCCCGACGAGACGCTGATCTACGCCCAATACAATGTGGCAATGCTGATGAGCGATCGTCCCGTCGGCTACGATCCAGACATCGCGCCGCTGGTCCATCCGCGCCAGAGCGACCTGGATTTCGTCTTCGAGGAGATGACGATCCCGACCCCGCTTCAATTGCGTGAGACAGGCCGGGTGATGAGCCTCGCTCTAAGCGACCATTTCGACGGTGCCGCCGTGCGAAGCCTCTACGCCGCACTGCCCGGCAACAGCGAGACCAGGCTAGCCTCGCGCTAAGCCGGATAGGCCGCTGTTACGCGGCAGCCACCTCGTCCTCGGCGCCGTCGTCAGCCATCCCCAGCGCGTGGAGATAGGTCGTCAGCACCGCTTCCTCTTCCTTCCGCTTCTCCTCGTCCTGCTTGCGGATCCGGATCACGGATTTCAGCGCCTTGGTGTCGAAGCCGTTGGCCTTGGCCTCGGCATAGACCTCCTTCAGATCGGCGGCCAGCGCCGCCTTCTCCTCTTCCAGGCGCTCGATGCGGGCGACGATCGTGTGGAGCTGGTCTTTGGCTGAGGAATGAAGCGACACGTCTGGACCTCACTGAACTGAATAGGGTGATGAAAGCGAATCGAGCGGTGAGCTTAGGCGCTGGCGCTTCGGGCCCGCAAGCATCCTGACGGGGTAATCCAAGCTATCCAAAGGTCCTCGCGCAGAACGAGAAAAGAGTATCTATATCAGACGCTTACTTCTGATATTTCGTCTTCCACTCCTCATAGGCTATGCCGTAGACGATCTCCCGCGCCTCGTCCTTTGAAAGGCCGACGCCCTCGGCTGCCGCCGCCTCCATATACCAGCGCGACAGACAGTTCCGGCAAAAGCCGGCAAGGTCCATCATGTCGATGTTCTGGACGTCCGTGCGCTCGCGGAGATGGTCCCGCAGCCGCCGGAAGGTCGCCGCCTCTAGCTCGGTGCGGAGCGCCTCGCCGATCCCGGTCTGGCCATCGCTCCCCGATGCTCTTGCCTCTTCGGTCTCCACGCCGCCGCTGCCACCCGTCTTCCCGGGCGCAGGCTGTCCTTCGATCCGATCCTTTGCGCCGCCCGTGTAGATGCGCTGACCGAGCGATTCGGCAACGGCCGGATTCTCCATCACGGAGCGAACGATCCGCGCCAGGCGCTCTGCCCATTCCTCTTGCTGCTGATCGGTGCCGAGCAGATCCTGACGCAACTCGATGAGCGCGTGGGCAACCCCCCGCCGCGTGCCGTGGCGGTTCAGGGTGTCCCCTTCCAGCTCGCCGCTATAGGGCACGTTCTCACCGGAGACGATGTCCTCCTCCGCCGTCAGTCCCGCGAGCAGCGGCTGCGGCAGCCGGCCGTCCTTGTCCCATAGCACCGTCGCATGCCACGGACGCGGCACGCCCTTCCAGGCTGGGGTGAAGCTGTGAATGGCGAGCAGTGCCGGAACCCGGCCGGCCTCGGTGCCCTGATCGATCAGCGCATCGATCGCCTCGTGATACGGCCTGTAGAATGTGTCTTGCCGCTCCGCGCGCTGCTCCGGTGTCAGGCCGATATTGCCGGGCACGATCACGCTGTCGGAGATCTGCATGATCTGGGTGGGATCCCGCGGCCCGCGATTGGGGTCGATCAGCAGCCGGGAAAAGCGCGTCAGCAGCGCCGGCGCGCCCAGAAGCTCTGCGAGCCGCGTCGCCACGCCCTTGGCGCCGGGATCGTAGGCGATATGCCGGCGCAGGATCTCGTCTTCGAGGCCGAGCTGAGCGAATCGCTCGGGGATCGTATTCTCCGCGTGATCGCACAGGATGATCAGACCGCGGGACAGATCGCCATCGATGAACTGGTAGGATTCGTCCTGCGATTCGGTTGGGTGCGGTTTGGGGACCCGTTGCTCCACTGAATGCCTCTTAGTGCTCTTTACGGACTTCCGGCGCGAAGCCCTTCCGTTAAAGCCTCAGCCCCTATACAAGACGATGAGTAGGAATTGGGGGGCGGGTGCGTTGCGACCCATTCTCCCAGCCGTCGCGCGGCGGGTTTTTTGCAGGCGTGAATTACTCTTATAATCCGGCGCGCCGATGATAGAAACGCACCCGTTCGGTACCATCAATCCATTCGTGACCAAAGGCTCAGACTTGACTGTCGCTTCCAAAACGATGCGGACCCCGGCCAATGGCGCCGGGCGCGTGAGGAGACAACTGATTCGCCTTCTCTTCAGTTTCATACTCGCCGTGCCGCTCCTTGCCGCAGGCACGGCCGCGCATGCCGACCTCAAGCTCTGCAACACCACGACGAGCCGCGTCGGTGTGGCCATCGGCTACAAGGACAAGGAAGGCTGGGCCACGGAAGGCTGGTGGAACGTCGCCGCCCATACCTGCGAGACCCTTCTCAAAGGCGTCCTCATCGCCCGGTACTATTATCTCCACGCCGTCGATTACGACCGCGGCGGCGAATGGGCCGGCAGCGTCTCCATGTGCACCGACGACAAGGCCTTCACCATTCGCGATACGAAAAATTGCGTGAAGCGCGGTTACAAGCAAACCGGCTTCTTCGAAGTAGATACCGGTGAGGAGCGCGATTGGACGATCCGCCTCACCGACCCCGGCGCTGAAGACGACGGACAATGAGGCGGAATCGTAGGGTCAAGATCGTCGCCACACTCGGACCCGCATCAAACAACAGAGCGACGTTGGCTGCCCTCTTCGAGGCGGGTGCGGATGTTTTCCGCATCAACATGAGCCACACCAGCCATGAGAGCATGGCTGAGACCCAGGCCATGATCCGGGAGATCGAGCAGGACTATCAGCGCCCGATCGGCATCCTCGCCGATCTGCAGGGGCCGAAGCTGCGCGTGGGCAAGTTCGAATCCGGCGCCATGCGCCTGACCGAGGGCGACGTGGTCAGCTTCGTGCGCCGCGAGGTGACCGACGGATCGGGGCGCATCCACCTGCCCCATCCCGAGATCTTCGAGGCCATCGAACCCGGCCACACCCTGCTTCTCGACGACGGCAAGCTGCGCCTGAGCGTGGTCGATGCCAGCGACGTCCGCATCGACGCCGAGGTCATCGTCGGCGGCTCCCTGGGCAGCCGCAAAGGCGTCAGCCTTCCCGACACGGTTCTGCCCGTCAGCGCCATGACGGAGAAGGATTACGCAGACCTGGAGGCGGCCTGCTCAACCGGCGTCGACTGGATTGCTTTGTCCTTCGTCCAGCGCGCCGAAGACGTGGCCGAAGCTCAGAAGTTGGTTGCCGGCCGCGCGGCCGTGATGGCGAAGATCGAAAAGCCATCCGCCGTTCACGAGCTCGCCGACATCATGAAGCTCGCAGACGGCATCATGGTCGCCCGCGGCGATCTGGGCGTCGAAATGCCCGTTGAAAAGGTGCCGGGCCTGCAAAAGCAGATCACCCGCGCCGCACGCAACGCCGGCAAGCCTGTGGTGGTCGCCACTCAGATGCTGGAATCCATGATCTCCTCGCCGGTCCCGACCCGCGCCGAGGTCTCCGACGTCGCCACCGCGGTGTTCGAAGGCGCCGATGCGGTGATGCTCTCGGCTGAATCCGCCGTCGGCAAGTTTCCGACCGAAGCTGTCGCCACCATGGACCGGGTCGCCGTCGAGGTGGAGCGCGATCCCCTCTACGAGGCGATCATTCACGCCCAGAACATCTATCGCGAGGCCACTGGCATCGACGCCGTCTCCGCGGCCGCACGCACCGTCGCCAACACCCTGAATCTGGCGGCCATCGTCTGCTACACCTCTTCGGGCCAGTCGAGCATCCGGGCCGCGCGCGAGCGGCCGCCCCAGCCCATCGTCGCCCTGACGCCGGTCCCGGCCACGGGTCGCAAGCTGGCGATCGTATGGGGTCTGCATTGCGTGCTTACGGGTGACCCGGAAAGCGTCGACGACATGGTCGCCAAGGCGTGTCGTATCGCGCTCGAGGAAGAGTTCGCCCAGGACGACGACCAGATCATCATCTCTGCCGGCCTGCCCTTCGGCAAATCGGGCGGCACCAATATGCTGCGCATCGCCCGGGTCGGCGACGGTTCCCACGAGCAGGCTTAACCGGCCGGCGACGACGACCGGTTAGCGCCTTTCGAGACGCTAGAAACTACGCCGCCGTCTGAGCCGACGCGTCCGGTGCGCGATCGCGCTGCTCTTTCCGCGCGATCTCCCAGCGAAGCCGTGCCCAGCGATAGGCATCCAGCACCGACAGCGAATAGATCGCCAAGCCGCCCGCATAGCGGCCGATGAACGACGCGTCCGGCGACGCCGTATGCATGGTGACCATGCCCAGCAGGATCATGAAGAACAGGAAGACGAGGGCGCGCTGCTGCTGGTTGTTCAGAAGCTGTCCGACGCCCGGCAGCACGATAGCCACCGCCATCACGAGATAGGGATGCAGAGGCATCGAAACCTTCTCAGGCTTCGAGGGCGATGCTTTCTTGCTCATAACGTCCTTTCCGTCCGTTCGTACGGATCACTCGGAGGTCTGGCTTCGAAGGGGCCTGCTGCTGGGCCGCACACAGGGTTTCCGCAAGTCCGAGCGCACTTTCAAGCAGCGATCTCGCCAACGCCCCGTCGATCGGTTCGGGATCGAACCGGGCCTGGCGCAGCAGGAGATACGTTCCTCGCTCACCCTCGTCGGCCAGATAGATGATGCGGACGCCCCGCGGTGTCACCACCACCTCCTTGACCCGGCGGTCGGCGCAGAGCTGCCGCAGCGGCCCCGCGAGCGCCTTCAGGGAGGGCACAGTGCCCTCCTCGTCGGTCCGGAGCATGGCCGCCTCTTGCGGCCAGTCCGCCGGGATGTCCAGCCGCCTTGCGAGCCGGGAAGAGGGCGAAAAGAATTCCGTGTTCACCGGCCGCAGCAGATAGCTCAGCCGCGCGGTGTATGGGATCGGCGTGAGGATGGAGACCTCAAGCCAGAGCGATGGAAGCTTCCGGGGGATCAGCGTGTCGACGGTTGCACGCAGCACCGCATCCTTGCCCGCATATTGACCGGTGAGGACCGGAAATCCGTCCTGCTGATACCGGCCCCGGACCTCCCCCGCGAGAACCTCGGCGCAATCGTTCAAGGTCGCGCTTCGCCGCTGCCCCGTCGCCCGCTTCTCGCGGACATGGATCCAGGCGAGGACCGCCACCATCAAAGCTGCAATCAAATAAGCCATCTGGGACCACCCATGGTGTCGTTCGCCGGAAACCCGGCAGGCGAACCGCTTTTCCCCCTGGAAGGGCTTGGAGGAAAAGCGGCCGCCGCCGGAAATCCAGCGGGGTTCGCCGTTAGTACCCCGCCGGACGTGGCCACGTCATCGTGAACTGGTCGCCACGCGCCACGTACTTGTAGCGGTGCAGTGCGAACCAGATGGACGCGATGATGTAGAACACCATGATCGACAGAAGCTGCGGTCCGTATCCGAGATACGTGGCGAAGTAGGTTGCCGTGCAAAGCGTCAGCAACATCAGCGCCGGTAGCGGATGGAACGGATGGACGTAGCCGCGGTCGATAACCCCGAGGGGCCATTTCCGCCGGAACTTGATCACGTTGATGGACATGAACGTGTAGCCCAGCAGACCCGACAGGATCGAGAAGGTGATCACCTGGTCCAGAAGTCCGGTGAACGCGAAGGACACCGCGATCGGGATCAGGAACACGATGGACCGGAACGGCGTGCGGTAGCGCGGATGCACCGCACCGAACCAAGTCGGCATGTAGCGGTCACGGCCCATGGAGAACCAGGCGCGCGACGCGTCGTTGATGCAGCCATTGGCCGAAGCGACCGCTGCAAACAGCGTGCCCACGAAGAGCAGCGTCTGAAGCATCGGGCTGCCGGTCATGCGGGCGGTGTCGTAGAGCGGCACCATCGCCTGGCCGAGATACTCCCAAGGCAGCAGGCCGGAGGCCATGAACCAGGTGAGCGAGGCCGCGATCAGAAGGGTGATCATGCCGCACATCGTGCCGAGCGGGATCGAACGTCCCGCGCTGCGCACTTCCTCCGCAGCCTGGCAGGTGCCCTCGATACCGAGGTAGTACCACATGCCAAACTGCAGAGCGGCGACCACGCCGATCCAGCCGTAGGGAAGCCCTGTCAGCAGATCCCCATGGAAGATCGTCACCCCTTCGTTCCACGGCGAAATGCCGAAGAACATCACAATGATCGCGATGAACGCCACCGCGGTGATCAGGAAGTTGACCGAGAGGGTCATCAACACGCCGCGATAGTTCATGAAGGCCAGGATGGCGATTGTCAGAACCACGAACGCTTGAGCGTTGAAGTCCGTCACCCCGCTTTCCTCGGCGAGCTGTGTGAGCAGGTCGCCCACGATCAGCGCATCCGCCGCCTCCAGCATGGTGTAGGCCATCACCAGATACAGACCCACATTGAAGGCCATCAGCGGCCCGATGATGTGCTTGGCTTGGGTGTACTGACCGCCGGCCGCCGCCACCGTCGAGGTGACTTCGGAGTCGATCATCGCGACGCAGGTGTAAAGCAGTCCGATGACCCAGCAGGCGATCAGCGAGCCGAGCGCCCCGCCCTTCGCGACAGAGAAGTTCCAGCCCATATACTCGCCGACCAGAACGATACCGACACCCAGCGCCCACACATGGATGGGGCCGAGTACCTTGAGGAGAAAGAGGCGATCCTTCCCGGATTCAGCTGTAGCTGCCGTGCTCATTTACGGCCCCCTTCCTCTTCTTCCGCTTCCTGCAGAAGTTCGTCCTCGCCCTCGCGGGCACTCATCAGGAAGTCTTCGCCGTAGACCGCGCCGACCCGGATGAGATCGAATAGCATCCAGCCGAGCAGCAGGGCGGAGATGGCCCAGGCCGCGTAGCTGGCGATTGTCCAAATACTCATTTCATCCCCCCTATTTCTGTGTCCGGCCGAAGCGCTCGGCGATGACGTCCCGGTACTCCTTCTCGGAGTATTTCAGGACGAACAGGAAATAGCCGAGGATCACGAGGGCTGTGACGCCCAGCGAGATCGGCTCGATGGAGTAATCGAAGCGTGCGTTGATGAGCTCCGCGGCCTCCTCCGGGCTGTAGCCCAGCTTTTCCCATTGCGCTTGCATCACTTCGTTCTGCTGAAGCGATTGCCAGGTGATCTCGGTCTTTTCAGCCGGCGCCTCGGCCGCGCTTTCGCCACCGCCGAAATTGAACAGCAGCGGGAGCATCAAGCACCCGTAGACCAGGACGATCAGAAAGATGGAGTCGACGAATTGGCCGATGCCTGTCTGCTTCGGCGGAAGATATGCTTTTGCCATTGTGATTACTCCGCGAGCTGACGGTCGAGACGGCCGCTCTTCTTGAGAGCGACGAGAGCGTCTTTGTGGCGGATGTCGATGCCGTAGATGTCTTCCTTGTCATCGGCGTAGTGCCGAAGCATCGCGAAGATCGAGGCGGTATTGAAGATCAGCACAGCGGCGCCGGCGGCGCCGATTGCGATCTTGACGTTCATGTCGTCAACGAATGGCGAGACGGACACGAACACGTAGATGACCGATGCCCACAGAACGACGACGAAGCCAATGGCACATATCTTGTCGATCCTGAATAGGGTATCGATCCGCTCCGATGTGGTGCGGCTCATGGTATTTCCTCCCTTGGTGCGCTCCCAGGCGATTTATTTTTAGCTTTCCCAGGAGGAAATATTATTTCCTGACATTCCTCAACATGTCAATAGGAACCAGGAATTGCAGCGCCGTTAGGCATAACTTGTCTACAAAGCAAGCAATTGCGCCCGGATTTTAGGCGGTGAATTTGCAAGTGTGACGGGATGTTAGCCGGACTTGGCGTGGCAGGGAGGCGTGCCCGGCAGCCGGGATCAGATATCCTGCCCCTCGATCTCGCGGGAGAGGTCCTCAACCGCAAGTCGTGCCGCTTCGAGATAAGGATTGACCTGGAGAGCCCGCCGATACACGGCGAGCGCCGACTCCTTCTGGCCGAGATGCTCCAGCACACGGCCCAGGCCGACGATGGCCTCGTAATGCTTAGGGTCCAGAGCGAGCGTACGCCGCAGATCGGACAACGCCTTGGAGTTCTCTTCCCGCAGGAAATGGACCATGGCCCGCTGATGCCAGGTCTCCGCCGTATCGGGCGAGAGCGAGATGGCGGCGTTGAGGATCTCCAGCGAAAGCTCGTAATCGCCCTCCTGTCCGATCGTCATGGCCCGCTGCAGCAGGAGATCGACTGTCGGGCTGCCCGTGCGCTGCCAGATCGTCTTGATGGCGTCCTGTACCCGCGATGCGGCCTGGGCGTCCGGACTGTTGCTCAGCGCATCGTAAAGCTGATCCAGCATCTGCGCGCGCGCCTGCGGGTTCGCGAAGACGGCGTCGGTATCGATACCGCCAGGCCCGCCCGAGGCGGACGGTCCGGCACCGGGCAAGCCGCCCCGCCCTGGTCCAGGCGGTTGTCCTGCTTCCGCTCCGGGAACCGGAAAGGGTGCGCGGTCGGGTGTCGGCATGAGGGGATCGTCGGCGCTGCGTTCGGCGACCGGCGCTTCCTCCACCCCCCAGCCGGGTTCCCCCGGACCGAGCACGGCGAGCGGCCCCGGCGTCACATTGATCCGGCGCGGCGAAGACGTTGAAGCTTGAATGTCGGGAGATCGAAGAGCCGGCGCGGAGACCGCGTTGGCTGGACCGGCGGCGGCGATGCACCCCAGCGATACGAAACCGGCAATAGTGCCCTGGAGAGCCACCCAGGAGAGCGGCGCCCCCCACCTACAAATGCCCATGAGCGATAGCGTAGGCTTGCGCGCCGGAGTCCGTCAAAGCAAAATCTGACGACACTCCAACGCACATGCGAAGCATCGCGCTCAAAGCCTTAGCCGAGCAGCGAATTGTCTGGTCGGGAAAAGCTGTGGACGCGCTCTAGCCCTGGCGCGCTTTGAACCGCCGGTTGATCTTGTTGATCACGTACAGGCGGCCGCGGCGGCGCACCACACGATTGGCCCGGTGGCGCTTACGCAAGGATCGGATGGAATTCTTGATCTTCATGACCCGAAGCAGTCCGCGGTTTTGAACAATAGGAAAAGCGCCGAAGGCTCTTCGCCCGGCGCTTGAGCGGCGGAACATAAAAAGCCCGGCCCGCCCTGTCAACGGGTCAGGCTGGCCAATCGGCGGCTTTTCGGCTCAGGCGGTCGTCTTTTCGGCCTTGGAACAACCAGGCCGGGACCTCGTTCAGGGTCCGGGGCACCGCCGCAACGGTGTTCCGTCCCCTTTGGTCATGGAGAAACACGGAAGTCAGCGAGAGGCATTATGTGGGTAACGGTCATCGTCGCCATCGGAGCTTTAGTGGTGGTCCTGTCGGCGCATTACTGGACCCTGTGGGGCTTGGCGGCCATCACCCCGAGCGACGATGCCGACAATCACCGGCGCTCGCTTCTGATGCTCATGCTCTTGGTAAGCGCCCATCTTCTCCATATCGTCGGCTACGCGCTGCTGCTCGCCCTGCTGATCGACCAGGGCGGCTGGGGACATTTCGCCAAGGCGGACGCCGATGCGATCGACCTGCTCTATTTCTCGAGTTCCGCCTACACGACCCTCGGCTTCGCCGATGCGACGCCCCAGGGCGACCTCCGGCTGATCAGCGTCTTCGAGGGCCTTGCGGGCTTCATGGCCCTGACCTGGTCGGCGACCTTCGTCTACTCTTCTTTCAAGGCGACGTGGCGCGCGTAGACCCGGAGATTGCGCATGGTCGGCCCTAGGGCTTGGCCATGCCTTTCACGCGGAGCTTCAGCGTGTAGTCGGCCGGGTTCTCGCTGAACTGGAAGAAGGCTTGGCGCGTCGATTGTTGCGGCACGTAGTCGATCGTCGCGCTGCTGTCCTCCACATCCGTGCCGCCCTGCTCCAGGGTCCCGGAGATCTCCACGGCAGCCGCCGTCGAATGCCCGTAATTCTCGACCTCGACCTCCACCAAATAGCCGTCCCTGATCTTTTGGATCTCCGACAGCTGCCGGATCGCAAGCTCGGGCGGACCGTCCGGACGGGCGATGCCGTACCAGACGAGATAGGCGATGGCGGCGGCGACCAGCACAGTCCCGACCGCCGCGACCGCCCATTCCAGATAGGACGTTCCGGTGGGCTGCTGCGTAGCGGGCTGCTTGGTTGCGGATTGCTTGCGAGCCATTAGAGGATCAACCGTGCAAATGCGGCGCCGATCGCGCCTGGAAAGCTGATGACGGCGACGAGGCTCATGATCTCATGGAGCGAAAGCCCGTCGGTCCGGCCGAAGGTCCATAGAAGATAGAGATTGACCAGGGCGACCACGGCGTAACCCACCACCGTGAACCGCACGAAGACGCTGAGGAACGACTCGACCCGGACTTCGGTGCCGGTGAATTCGACCATGTAGACGATGGCGTGGAGCAGAGCGATCGAAAGCACCACGATGATGACCACATGCCAGACAGACATCTGGTAGGCGATCAGTTCCACCTCCTCCGTCGGCGCGATATTCAGCGATAGAAAGAGAGCGCCGACGGCGAGGATCAAGAGCTCGCCCCAATAGGACGATTCCACCTCCTCCATCTTGTCGCGTACCCCGCCGCCGAGCTGATTCTGCGCCAGGATGGCGCCGATGGCCGCCGGAAACATCTGCACCGCGATCTTGCCCATCACCTCGCGCACCGGCATCTCCAATGTGATGAGGTTGAACAGCGCGAGCACGATCACCGCGGAGATCGTGGCCACCGCGATGGCCACGAGGCTGTCGGCGACGTCGTCGAGAATATGCAGGTTGTTGCGGAAACCGCCCAGCCGCGAAAGCCCGGTGAGCATCGGCACCAGAACGAAGAGCAGCAAGGCGAGGCGGAACGGCTCGACGGTGAAGCCGAGCCACCACATCTCCATGGTCATGAGCATGGGGACGGAGAAGATCAGGCGCCCGCGAACGCACGGCCGAGTCCGACCAGGAACTCCCGCGCCGAGCCGTCATCCGGCTCCTCTTCGCGTGACTCGATTCCCTCGCTGCGGCTTGCCAATCGATCTGCCCTTCCATCGCTGGGTTCGGAGGGGTGCCCCCGCCACCACGAATCGCCCAAAAGCCGTACGGCCGGCCAGTTTCACCTAAAACCTCAGTGCCTCAACACAATTCCCGGGCATTACGTTCGCCGGATGCAATAGCGACACGCGACCCCTTCCCGCTTGTGTCCGCGCACGCGGCCGCAACGCCCTATGCTTTGGCCGGCGGCTGCCGGCCGACAAGCGGAGCCGCTGCGCGCGATCTATGTTCGCGAACGAGGCCTCTCGAAACGCCGGAGGACTTTTTATGTGAGGAAATGGTGGGCGGTACTGGGATCGAACCAGTGACCCCTACGATGTCAACGTAGTGCTCTACCGCTGAGCTAACCGCCCGTCCGATACAGGTTCGGGACGGCTTCTATATCGGTTGAACGGTGCCGAAGGCAACCGGCTCTTTTCGCCCCTCGCGAATTCGACCCCAAAATCGGCAGGCAGACCCGTCCTGACGCCTTTGCCGCACGGCCTTCGCCTTGACACCCGTGCCGTGCGATTGAACGCTTGTCTCAGTCGAACAGACGACGGGGAGAGGCCTTATGCATGTCGAAGTGAACGTCCCGATTCCATTTTCCGCCGATGAGGTCTGGAGCCTGGCAGGGGGATTCAACCTGCTCCCGATCCTGAGCAGCGGCTGCCTCGGCAGCGTTCTCGAAGATGGCGGGCGCGTTCGCGTCCTCACCAACACCGACGGCTCGACCCTTTGGGAACGGATGCTGAGCTTCGACGAGAGGAAGAGGACCCTCTCCTACCTCATCACCGACAACAAGAATTTCAAATCCGCCTACGACGTCGGCTATGTCGGCACCGTGAGGATCGTCGACGACGGCGATGGCAATTCCATCTTCAACTACACCGGCGATTTCGAGCCCACTCCGGGCACGTCGCCGGAACAGGCCGAACAAGCGGTTCAGAATTTCGCAAACGATTGCGCGAAAGGGATCGAGCGCGCCCTCAAGGCTCGCAGCCGGTAGGCAACGCGCCGGCCGGATGCCTCAGACCGTCTCGAGGATCCGCTCGACCTCATCCACCAGATCGCGCAGATGGAAGGGCTTGGAAAGGATCTTCGCGTCTTTCGGTGCCTGATTGTCGGGGTTGAGCGCCACGGCGGCGAAACCCGTGATGAACATGATCTTGATGTCCGGATCGAGCTCATTCGCCCGGCGGGCCAGCTCGATGCCATCCATCTCTGGCATCACGATGTCGGTGAGGAGCAGCGTGAAGGGCTCCTCCTTCATACGCTCATACGCCTCGAGCCCGTTGCCGAACGCGACCACGTCGAACCCGGCTTTGTTCAGCGCGTTCACCAGAAAGCGGCGCATGTCCTCGTCATCTTCGGCCAGAAGAATGCGCTGAAGACTGCGCGCCCTCGGATCGTTCGCTACCATCGACTTCCCCCTAAACACATCGCCGAAGAAAAATACGGCTACTCAAGCAAGACGCGACTGCTCAGCGCTTCACTGAATCACCGCCCCGGCCGCAGATTCGAAGGCTCTACACGAAACCGGTAAATGAGCCCTTGCCGTGGCCCGCATGGCACCGGCGGAAAGAATTCGCGAAGGCGAGGCAATCTCCCTAAGCCGGCAGCCGGACGCCTTGCGCACGGCCGCCCCCGATCGCTTAAATCATCGCCGCAATTTCGGTGTCGCACAAGCTATAAGACGCCTAGACAGAACTTGTCCCGGTTGGCAGAGTTTGCCTCACTCCTGCCGTTCGCGTTTCCATCGAGACGGCGCGGACGGATGACAGTTGAGGAATTAGAATGTGCCCCGATGAGGCTGAGACGATCAGGTCGGAGCTGTCACCTGCGTTCGAGGTGATCCAGCCCGCCAATATCGAGCTCCCCTTCATATTCAATTCGCCTCACAGCGGCCGCCGCTACCCGAAGAGCTTTCTCGCCGCCTCGAAGCTGGATCCCGTGACCCTGCGCCGCTCCGAGGACTGCTATGTCGACGAGCTGTTCGATTTCGTCGCGGAGCTCGGCGCGCCGATGCTCATCGCCCATTTCCCCCGTGCCTATCTCGACGTGAACCGGGAGCCTTACGAGCTCGATCCCGTGCTCTTCGGAGATCGCCTGCCCGAATACGCCAACACCCAATCGGTCCGGGTGGTCGGCGGGCTGGGCACCATCGCGCGCATCGTGTCGGAATCGGAAGAGATCTATCGCGAGCCGTTGTCGATCGCCGCGGCCATGGAGCGCATCAACCGCATCTACACGCCTTACCACGAGACCCTGAACAGCCTGCTGCTGGAAGCCAAGACGCGCTTCGGCACCGCGGTCCTCATCGATTGCCACTCCATGCCTTCGACGCCCATGGCCGACAACGACGGCGGCAGGCCAGACTTCGTCCTGGGCGATCGCTACGGTACCTCCTGCCATCCCGCGCTCATGCAGCTCGCCGCCCAGGAGCTACGCGCTCTGGGCTATGCAGTCAGCCTCAACAAGCCCTATGCCGGCGGCTACATCACCGAACATTACGGCTCCCCGGATGAGGGGCGCCACGTGCTGCAGATCGAAATCAACCGCGCGCTCTATATGGATGAGCTGAGTTTCAGAAAGCGGCCGGGCTTCGACCGTTTGCGGTCCGACCTCAAGCAGGTCGTGGAAGCCGTCATGGAATTCCAGGCCGAGTGCGAGGCGCCGTTCCGGGCCCCTCGCGAGGTTCCCAAGGCGGCCGCCGAGTAGCGGCAAAGCCGTGCCGTTCGCTCCCTCAAGACTGCAGACATAAAAAAGGGCCGTTCGAAATAGATCCGAACGGCCCAAGTCTAGGGAGGAAACGCCCAAGGAGGGCAGCGACACAACAAGCGTTATGCCGCGTTGCAACAATATGTCATTGCGACGCACAAAGTGCAAGGTTGCAGACGTCGCAGGTGGCTTTTGCAGAACAGTGATGCAAATGCGCCATACGTTGCGACCGGATTTGTTGGATTTCCGCCATCCCGGCAAACGTCCAGGTCAACGACCCCGTTGATTTCTTGGGGAAAACCGCATCAAGGAGACCTCGTCATCACCTCGACCAAACCCGATTTCGACGCCCTTTTAGCGCAAGCCCACGCCCTTGCGAACCGGGCAAGCTCGGTCATATTGCCGCGTTTCCGTGCAGGCGTCGGAATTGCGCATAAGGGCGGCAGCGACTTCGATCCCGTCACCGAGGCGGACAAGGAAGCCGAGCGCGTCATGCGCGCGCTCATCAACGAGCGCTTCCCTGATCACGGCATCATCGGCGAAGAATTCGGCAGCGAGAACGAAGACGCCGAATATTGCTGGGTGCTCGATCCCATCGACGGCACCCGCGCCTTCATCATGGGCCAGCCGCTTTGGGGGGTCCTCATCGGGCTGGCGAAGGATGGCGCTCCTTATGTCGGCATGATGGAGCAGCCCTTTCTCGGCGAGCGCTTCTGGGCCGCGGACGGCAAGGCCATCTATCGCCGCGGCGAAACCGAAAAGCTCATGCGTACACGCGCCTGCGCAGACCTCGCCGACGCCCTTCTCGGCGCCACAGGGCCCTACATGTTCGAAGAGTGGGAGCTGGCGCGCTTCGACGAGCTGGGAGCCAATGTGCGCCTGAAGCGCTATGGCGGGGACTGCTACAACTACTGCCTGCTCGCCATGGGCGAGGTCGATCTCGTGGTCGAGGCAAGCTTGAACATCTACGACATCCTGCCGCTGATCCCGATCGTGGAAGCTGCCGGCGGCGTGGTCACCACATGGGAAGGCGGCGACCCCGCCCAAGGCGGGCGGATCATCGCCGCGGGCGATCCGGCGCTGCACGAAAAAGCGCTGAGATACCTCAATCCCTAGCCGGGCTTACGCGCTCCGCTTCAGCTTGGCGCCGGGCACGAAAGCATCGAATGCCGCCCAGAATTCTTCGCGGATCGGATCGCGTTCCTGGAGGATCTCGTGCTCGGAGCCCCTGAGCACGATCTGCGAGCCAAGCCTGAACCGGTCGGCGAATGTCTCGATCGCGTCGTTGGAGACGATGCGATCGTTCCCGGCGGCAAGCATGACCACGGGCACCCGCAGCCGGCGCGCAAACGCCTGGTCGTTGATCTCATCCATTGCGCTCATCGCGGCGCGCACCCAGCCGAAGGTCGGCGCCCCCACGGCGAGCTCCGGCGCAGCCTGAGAACCGAAAGATTGCGCGCGAAGCGCTCCGCGTCGCTCGTCAGGATGTTGCCGTCGAAGATCTGGGTTTGGCGATAGACCCTCATGCCGCCCGGCACGGCCAGTCGGCCAAGACCGACCGCCGAAACCAGTGCGGTGGCATTGGCCGTAAAGGCATCCGATACGGGCAGGCCCCGGACACGGATCATGGGCGCCGAGAGCACCATGCGTTCGAACCAGCTGCCCCGCATGGTGGCCGCCTTCAGTGCGATCGCGCCGCCCATGGAATGGGCGAGAACGTAGTAGGGCGGCGGGCAGTCCGGCAGGACCACCTCGCTCATCAGGCGCGAGACATCCGTCTGATAGTCGTCGAAGCTCCGCACATGCCCCTTGAGAGGATTGCGCGCGAGACGCGTCGAGCCCCCCTGCCCCCGCCAGTCGATCGCCACGACGTAGAAGCCGCGGCGGCGCAGATCGCCGACGACCTCGAAATATTTCTCGATATATTCGCTCCGCCCCGGAAAGATGCAGACCGTGCCGTGCCGCTCCTTGAGGCCTGACGGCCAATGGGCGTAACGCACACGGATCGGCTTTCGGAAACGGCGTGGAATCTCCAGCGCATCGACGGTTGCGCCCAGAGGGGCGGGATTCTGTGGGATAGAAACAAGCTCCATCATCGGGTCCGGATCAGCACGCCGCAGCTTGGGCTCTGGCCTCCAAAAAAATTCAATTCGCCAGCGATTTCAGCCGATTAGAAATCTTGACCGGCCGAAGATGCCTTCCCATATCCTTATCGCGCAACGCCTCTGAAGGGTTGCGCTTCCAACCCGTCCGGCTCCCATCAGAGCGGCTCATGGAGATTCGCCTGATCGAGCGGACATCAGCATATCGCTTCTTTAGGAGGATGTGACATGAGACAATTCGATTTGACCCCCCTTTATCGCTCGACCATCGGCTTCGACCGTCTCGGCACGCTGCTCGACCATCTGGGCTCGTTCGAGAACGACGCCCCGAGCTACCCGCCCTACAATATCGAGCGGGTCGCCGAGAACCAGTACCGCATCTCCATGGCGGTCGCCGGCTTCAGCGAGCAGGATCTCAATATCGAGGTGAAAGAGCACGCCCTGAGCGTGCGTGGCGAGAAGCAGGAGGATACGAACGACACCACCTTCCTGCATCGCGGCATCGCGGCCCGCAGCTTCGAGCGGCGCTTCCAGCTTGCCGACCATGTCGAGGTGACGGGCGCCAAGCTCGAGAACGGCCTGCTTCATATCGATCTGAAACGCGAGATTCCCGAAGCCATGAAGCCGCGCACCATCGAGATCACCACCAAGAACGAAACACCCAAGGTGATCGACAGCAAGGCGGCCTAGTCGCCACTGTTGCTGTCCCGACGTCCTGGCGGGCGTCTTAAGCAACAAAAAGGGCGCCACCGCTTGGAGGCGCCCTTCCTTGTTGCAGGTGCTATGGGAGAAAACCTGCTGTAGGAACCGCCGGAAGACACGCTGGACTTTTGTCCCTGGCAGTTCGAACACTGTAGGGGGAGACACTTTACGCGAGTGTTAATGCAAGCCAGTTTTCTCGGCGAGATTTACTCGCAAGAGACCACAGCAAACATCTGAATAAAATACACAATCTGCGCTAGTCTCAATTTGAGATTATTATTTATTGCTCTGCCCACGCACGATTTTGTGCGATCCGCGCGAAACCCTCCTCAACCTTTGGAGGTATTGACGCGGCCAAGAAGCCCCTTCTCTGGTCTCCGGCCCGAAATCGGCTTGTCTGCCGAGGGGAATTCTGTCATTTTGAGGCGGAATAGGACAGGCTTGCTGACCTTTGTGGAACCGCGCCGGACAGTCTGCACCGGCCGGGTCCGGCAGCCGCGATCGCAAACTGAAATCTTTCAGCGTGCTTCCGTCCGGAGGCCGGGTCGACAAGGGGGATCGCCTGAGGCATGGGCCGGGTCTGTTGCGCGATGCGCAGCCTCGGCGTTGACTTATTGGCTGAGCGACACACGTAACTTCAATGCCCCGCAGGCATTTTCGAAATCCGCGAGATGACGCGGAGCCGAGGCGCGGGCCAAACTTCGATGTGGCTATGAAATTCGAGAATTCGCGTATGCGTTCTATCGGCGCGTCCAAGTCTCTAAGTGCGCTTCACTCCGGAAGCGCGTTGGCATCTATCGGTGCGCCTCTCGGCATGCCCCGTGCGCAGGGACTCTATAATCCCGCTCTCGAGCATGACGCCTGCGGCGTGGGCTTCATCGCCGACCTGAAAGGCAAGCCCACCCACAAGACGATCGAATCCGGTCTGCAGCTCCTCGTGAACCTGACCCATCGCGGTGCGGCGGGCGCCGATCCGCGCTTCGGCGACGGCGCCGGCATGCTGCTCCAGATTCCCCATGAGTTCTTCGTCGAGGTCTGCGATTTCGAGCTGCCGGCCCAGGGCGAATACGCCGTCGGCCAGCTCTTCATGCCGGCCAACAAGGCCCAGCGCATCTATTGTGAATCCGTGGTCGAGCGGGCCGTCGAGTCGGAAGGCCTGACCCTGCTCGGCTGGCGCGACGTGCCGACCGACAACGACTGCCTGCCGCCCATCGTCATCGAGACGGAGCCGTTCCACCGCCAGGTCTTCATCGGGAAGGGCGCCGAGCCCTTGGACGATGACGCCTTCGAGCGGAAGATCTATCTGGTCCGCAAGATCATCGCCAACACCATCAACGGCGAGACCGGCGGTCACGACATCGGCTTCTACACCGTCTCCATGTCGTCCCGGACGGTCGTCTACAAGGGCATGTTCCTGGCTTATCAGCTCGGCGCCTACTACGCCGACCTGCATCATCCGAAGATGGCCTCGGCGCTCGCGCTGGTGCATCAGCGCTTCTCGACCAACACCTTCCCGTCCTGGAAGCTGTCTCATCCCTACCGGATGGTCGCCCATAACGGCGAGATCAACACGCTCCGCGGCAACGTCAACTGGATGGCGGCGCGCCAGGCTTCCGTTTCCTCTCCCCTGTTCGGCGAGGACATCCAGAAGCTTTGGCCGATTTCCTATGACGGCCAGTCCGATACCGCCTGTTTCGACAACGCGTTGGAGTTCCTGGTCCAGGGCGGCTACAGCCTGACCCATGCGGCCATGATGCTGATCCCGGAAGCCTGGGCCGGCAACCCGCTCATGGATCAGAAAACCCGCGCCTTCTACGAATACCATGCCTGCATGATGGAGCCGTGGGACGGTCCCGCCGCGGTCGCCTTCACCGATGGCCGCCAGATCGGCGCCACCCTCGACCGCAATGGCCTGCGCCCCGCCCGCTATCTGGTCACCGACGACGGCCTCGTGGTCATGGCGTCGGAGACCGGCGTCCTGCCCGTTCCGGAAGAGAACATCGTCCAGAAGTGGCGTCTCCAGCCCGGCAAGATGCTGCTCATCGATCTGGAGAAGGGCCGCATCGTCTCCGACAAGGAGATCAAGGAGGAGATGACCTCCAGCCATCCTTATCAGGAATGGCTCGACCGCACCCAGATCCACGTTTCCGACCTTCCGGGTCCGAATGGCGGAAACCACCGGCCGAAGACCAATGTCAGCTTGCTCGACCGCCAGCAGACCTTCGGCTTCACCCAGGAAGCCATCAAGTTCCTCATCGCGCCCATGGTCCAAGGCGGCCAGGAAGCGATCGGCTCCATGGGCACCGACACGCCGCTTTCGGCCCTGTCCGACCGGCCCAAGCTGCTGCACACCTATTTCAAGCAGAACTTCGCCCAGGTGACGAACCCGCCGATCGATCCGATCCGCGAGGAGCTCGTCATGTCCCTGGTGAGCTTCATCGGCCCGCGGCCGAACCTGCTCGATCTGGAAGGCACGTCGAAGAACAAGCGTCTCGAGGTGGGCCAGCCGATCCTCACCAACGAGAACCTGGAGCGCATTCGCTGCATCGGCGAGGTTCCGGACAACCATTTCCACACCGCCACGCTCGACATCACCTATCCGGCCGAGAAGGGCGCCGAAGGGATGGAAGAAGCGATCGACGCGCTATGCCAGAAGGCCGAGCAAGCCGTGAAGGCGGGCGAGAACATCATCATTCTCTCCGACCGGGCGGCGAGCGCCAGCCGGATCCCGATTCCTTCGCTGCTGGCCACGAGCGCCGTGCATCATCACCTAATCCGCAACGGCTTGCGCACCTCCGTGGGCCTCGTCGTTGAGACCGGCGAAGCCTATGAGGTGAACCAGTTCTGCACGCTGGCCGGCTACGGCGCGGAGGCGATCAACCCCTATCTGGCCTTCGACACCATCGTCGATATCCTCGACGATCTCGAAGAGGAGCTGACGGCCGAGGAAGCCATCAAGCGCTACGTGAAGGGCATCAACAAGGGCATCCTCAAGGTGATGTCCAAGATGGGCATTTCCACCTATCAGTCCTATTGCGGCGCCCAGATCTTCGACGCGGTCGGCCTGCGCACGGACTTCATCAAGAAATACTTCACCGGCACCCACACCCAGGTGGAAGGCGTCGGCCTGAAGGAGATCGCCCGCGAGACCGTCGAGCGTCATCGCCTCGCCTTCTCCGATGCGCCGGTGCTCAAGAACGCCCTGGAGGTCGGCGGCGAATACGCCTTCCGTATCCGCGGCGAGCAGCATATGTGGCGGCCCGAAGTCGTGGCCGACCTGCAACACGCCGTGCGCGGCAACCTGCCGGAGAAATATCGCAGCTTCGCCGAGCAGGTGAACAAGCAGAACGAGCACCTTCTTACCCTGCGCGGACTGTTCCGCATCCGCTCCGCAGAGGAGCTCGGCCGCAAGCCGGTGCCGCTCGAGGACGTCGAGCCGGCGGAGGAGATCGTCAAGCGCTTCGCAACGGGCGCCATGTCCTACGGCTCCATCAGCCGTGAGGCCCATACAACCCTCGCCATCGCCATGAACCGCATCGGCGGCAAGTCCAACACGGGCGAAGGCGGCGAGGAGACCGATCGCTTCACGCCCATGGAGAACGGCGACTCCATGCGCTCCGCCATCAAGCAGGTCGCTTCGGGCCGCTTTGGCGTGACCACGGAGTATCTGGTCAACGCGGACATGATCCAGATCAAGGTGGCACAGGCGCGAAGCCCGGCGAAGGCGGCCAGCTGCCCGGCCACAAGGTGGATGCGACCATTGCCAAGGTGCGCCACTCGACCCCGGGCGTCGGCCTCATCTCGCCGCCGCCCCACCACGACATCTATTCGATCGAGGATCTGAAGCAGCTCATCTACGATCTCAAGAACACCAACCCGAAAGCCGATATCTCGGTGAAGCTGGTGTCCGAGATCGGCGTCGGCACGGTTGCTGCGGGCGTCGCCAAGGCCAAGGCCGACCACGTGACCATCGCCGGCTTCGAGGGTGGCACGGGTGCGTCCCCGCTCACGTCGATCAAGCATGCCGGCAGCCCGTGGGAGATCGGCCTCGCCGAGACCCAGCAGACCCTCGTGCTCAACGGTCTGCGCAGCCGTATCGCGGTCCAGGTGGACGGCGGTCTGCGGACCGGGCGCGACGTTCTGGTGGGCGCCCTGCTCGGCGCCGACGAGTTCGGCTTCGCGACTGCCCCGCTCATCGCCGTGGGCTGCATCATGATGCGCAAATGCCATCTGAACACCTGCCCGGTCGGCATCGCCACGCAGGACCCGGTCCTGCGCAAGCTGTTCTCCGGCGCGCCCGAGCACGTCATCAACTACTTCTTCTTCATGGCCGAGGAAGTGCGCGAATACATGGCGGCCCTCGGCTTCACCAAGCTCGAGGAGCTGATCGGACGCTCCGAGATCCTCGACAAGAGCGAGGCCATCGACCATTGGAAGGCCCGCGGCCTCGACTTCAGCCGCATCTTCCACAAACCCCAGGTCGGCCCCGAGGTGTCCCTTTCGAACACCGAGCGTCAGGACCACGAGTTGGAAGAGGTGCTGGACCGCAAGTTCATCGAGCTGTCCAAGGACGCGCTCGAGAACCGCAAGCCGGTCAAGCTCGACCTGCCCATCAAGAACATCGACCGCACCGCCGGCGCGATGCTTTCAGGCGAGGTCGCGACCCGCTACGGCCATAAGGGCCTCTCCGAGGACACCATCTGGATCACCTTGCGCGGCTCTGCCGGCCAGAGCTTCGGCGCATGGCTTGCCCACGGCGTGACCCTCGACCTGATCGGCGAAGGCAACGACTATGTCGGCAAGGGTCTCTCCGGCGGACGCATCATCGTCCGGCCGCCGGAAGAGGCGAAGATCGTGCCCGAAGAGTCCATCATCGTCGGCAACACGGTGCTCTATGGCGCCATCACCGGCGAGTGCTACTTCCACGGCGTCGCCGGCGAACGCTTCGGCGTCCGCAATTCCGGCGCCCTGGCGGTGGTCGAAGGCACCGGCGATCACGGCTGCGAATACATGACCGGCGGCGTCGTCGTCGTGCTCGGCGGCACGGGCCGCAACTTCGCGGCGGGCATGTCCGGCGGCGTGGCCTACGTCCTGGACGAGGCAGGCGATTTCGAGCAGCGCTGCAACATGGCCATGGTCGATCTCGAGCCGATCCCGGCGGAGGAGCAATTCAACGCCCAGGATCAGCATCAGATCAACGACATGGAGAGCCACGGCCTCGTCGACCTGACGGACATGACGAAGGACGACGAGAAGCGCCTTCGCCAGCTCATCCAGAACCATCTCCACTACACAGGCTCCAAGCGCGCCCGTCAGATCCTGGAGAACTGGGGAGAGTATCTGCCGAAATTCATCAAGGTGATGCCGGTGGAATACCGCCGGGCCCTGGAAGAGATGGCCGAGGCGCAGGCCGCCGAGGACACTGGCTTGGCCGAGCTCGAAGTCGGCATGCCGGACGCCAAATAGCGCGACATAGGCTGGAACCGCCCCACGTGCCGGCAGGCCGGCGGGGGTGCGCTCCGGCGCGCGCGATGACAGAATAGGTTTGAGAACGGCGGCTTTCGGTCGTCGCAACGGTTGGGAATAAGATGGGAAAAGTCACAGGCTTCCTCGAGATCGAGCGTGAGGACCGGAGCTTGGAGCCGGCCGCCGATCGCGTGCGCCATTATCGCGAGTTCGTGAAGCCTCTGCCCGAGGGCGAGGTGAAGGACCAGGCCGCGCGCTGCATGGATTGCGGCATCCCCTATTGCCATCAGGGCTGCCCGGTGAACAACCAGATCCCCGATTGGAACGACCTCGTCTATCACACGGACTGGCAGGAGGCGGCGCGCAACCTTCACTCGACCAACAATTTCCCGGAAGTGACGGGCCGCGTCTGCCCCGCCCCATGCGAGGCCGCCTGCACCCTGAACATCCATGACGACGCGGTGGCCATCAAATCGATCGAATGCGCCATTGCCGACAAGTCATTCGAAGAAGGCTGGGTCGAGCCGCAGCCGCCCGAGCACGAGACCGGCAAGAAGGTCGCCGTGATCGGCTCCGGCCCGTCCGGCATGGCCTGTGCTCAACAGCTTCGCCGCGTCGGTCACGAGGTCCATCTCTACGAGAAGAATGCTCAGCCCGGCGGCCTGCTGCGCTACGGCATTCCCGACTTCAAGATGGAGAAGCACATCATCGAGCGCCGCCACCAGCAGATGGAGGCGGAAGGCGTGGTGTTCCACCTGAACACCCATATCGGCAAAGACGTTGAGGCGAAGAAACTGCTGAGCGATTACGACGCAATCGTGCTCGCCGGCGGGTCCGAGTCGCCCCGCGATCTCCCCATCGAAGGCCGCGAGCTTGATGGCGTGCATTTCGCCATGGACTTCCTCACCCAGCAGAACCGCCGCGTGTCCAGCGAGGATCTGGGCGATGTTGAGCCCATTCTGGCCGACGGCAAGCATGTCGTCGTGATCGGCGGTGGCGACACCGGCTCCGACTGTATCGGCACCTCGTTCCGCCAAGGCGCGGTCTCCGTGACCCAGCTGGAGATCATGCCCATGCCGCCGATGCAGGAAGACAAGATGCTGACCTGGCCTCACTGGCCGCTCAAGTTCCGCACCTCCTCCAGCCAGGCGGAAGGCGCGGACCGCGACTTCAGCGTCTCCACCAAACGCTTCATCGGCGAGGACGGCAAGGTGACCACCCTGGAATGCCAGCGTCTCGATGAGGAGATGAAGCCCATCGAAGGCAGCGAGTTTCAGCTGAAGGCCGATCTCGTGCTGCTCGCCATGGGTTTCGTGCACCCGGTCAAGCAGGGCATGCTGGAAGCGCTTGGTCTTGAGCTGGATGGCCGCGGCAACGTGAAGGCCAACACGAACGACTATCAGACCTCCACCGACAAGATCTTCGCCGCCGGCGATATGCGCCGCGGCCAGTCTCTGGTCGTCTGGGCGATCCGCGAAGGCCGCCAGGCCGCCCACGCGGTCGACAAGTTCCTCATGGGCACCACGGACCTGCCGCGGTAGCAATCTCTGAACGTCATCACCGGGCTTGCCCCGGTGATCCAGCAATCCCGCTCTCGCGGTCCACGAAAAGTGCGTTGTTGGACGCCTGCTTTCGCGGGGGTGACAGCAGCACTTGCCGCTCGTCTAACGCCGTTCGCCTGGCATAGAGCTCGTGTAGGGGCCATCATCGGTCCGGCGCTTGGCCGTGATCGGGTCATCGCCTGCGCCGAACACCGCCGCCACGTCGGACCAGCTGGCATATTGCGCATCGAGCACCAGACCGCGCACCGAAGCCATCAGCCGTTTCGCTCCAACTCGCTCCATGGCATCATCCCAGCGCTCCGCCACCGGCAGGAGCGACCGGCCCAACCGGCTTTCTGCGAGATCTCGGGCGGTCGAGACAAGACCCTCGGAATTGAATACGGCGAGGAGTGCCGCCGCGATCAGAAGCGCCAGCAGGGCCGCCCGCCTCGCGGGGCTGCGGTCGGCGACCTCGCCGATGCGCTGGCCGACGGGCGGAATTGGCCGCGGCACAGCATCAGCGCTTTGAGTGCGGTCTGGCCCCTCCGCGGCAAGAACACGGTCCAGGAAGGATTTTCGGCGGAATGCGAGCGCGAAAGAGGACACGGGACTAACCTCCATCAGAACTGGAAATATATAAACGGCGCGACGCCCTCCGGCGCAATCGCCCAAATGAGGAGAATGCCGAACCCGAGCACCGCCCCGAGCGTGAGGGCGCTGCGGTCCTCCAGCCATGCGATCGCGCCGGGAAGCAGGTCCTCGGGTAGGAAATGGGCGGCGAGAGACACGGCTACCAGCGCCACTAGGAAGGGCGTCGCCATCTCCACTGGACCCGACCAGTCCACCAGCCCCTGAAGATAGAGCAGCGCATAGTCGAGGGACTCCGCCCTGAAGAAGATCCAGGCGAGACACACGACGTTGAAGGTGACGAGCACGCCGAACGCTCGGACGAGCGCCTCCCGGGAAGGCGCGCTGCCCCAGCCGGCGCTTACGGCCCCGCCGAAGCTGTCCCCGGCGACGACCCCCGATCCAGAGGCCGGTAGGACAGCAAGGATCATGCGCTCGATCACCAGGGCCACGCCATGGATCGCGCCCCAGATCAGGAACGTCCAGTTCGCGCCGTGCCAGAGCCCGCCAAGCACCATGGTGATCATGACGTTCCGGTAGGTCGTGACGGTGCCATGCCGGCTGCCCCCAAGGGGCTTGTAGAGATAGTCGCGCAGCCAGGTGGAAAGCGAGATGTGCCAACGTCGCCAGAACTCGCGCAGCGAGGCAGAGCGATAGGGCTGCAGGAAGTTCGGTTTGAAGTGATAACCGAGCAGCGCGGCGACCCCGATGGCGATATCGCTGTAACCCGAAAAGTCGCAATAGATCTGGATCGCGTAGCCATAGACGGCGAGCAGAAGATCGGGCCCGCTATAGGCGTCGGGCGCAAAGAACACATCGTCCACCAGCAGCGTCGCCAGGTAGTTGGCGATCACCATCTTCTTGAACAGGCCGAGCAGGATCAGCACGATGCCCTTGGCGACCATCTCCCGGTCGAGCTCAGGCTCCGCCTTCAGCTGCGGCAGGAAATCCGCCGCCCGCACGATGGGGCCGGCCACCAGCTGCGGAAAGAAGGAGATGTAGAGGAAAACG
Organism: Methyloligella halotolerans; assembly: GCF_001708935.1. GTDB lineage: Bacteria > Pseudomonadota > Alphaproteobacteria > Rhizobiales > Methyloligellaceae > Methyloligella > Methyloligella halotolerans. Next base: position 177,398 of record NZ_MASI01000003.1, on the reverse strand, counting down.
TCGAGCGGGTTCGTCTCGGCCGGAATCTCTTTGCGGTAGACATCGACCACATAGGAGATGCCCTGGAAGGTGAAGAAGGAGATGCCGATCGGCAGGATCACCTCCAGGAACGGCATGTCCCGGGCCATACCACCGCGGGCCAGAAGCTCGCCCAGTTGCTCCAGGAAGAAGCCGTAATACTTGAAGAAGCCCAGGATCCCGAGATTGATCGCCACGGCGATGGCCACCAGGATCTTCTTGTCGCGGTCCCCGCTTGCGACCGAGACCAGCCGTCCCGCCGCGTAGTTGATCAGCGAGCTGGCGGCGAGAAGACCGGCGAAGCGCCAGTCCCATGCGCCGTAGAACACGTAGCTCGCCGCCACCAGGAACGTCTTCCGCCCCTCCGGCCGGGCCCGCAGCTCCCAGGCGATGGCGAAAACCACCAGGAAGAAGGCGCCGAACTGGAGCGTGGGAAACAGCATGGCGGCTGACCTATAGCTTCGGCTCTGCTGGCGCCGCCGCGTCCGTCTCGCCGACACGGCCGGTCGGCGGCGGCGTGTTGCGATAGGTCTGGTAGCCGTCCATCAGATCGTCGACGATTGCCTGGGCGATCTTCTCCGATCCGAGATCGGAGAGATGCACGTGATCCGGCAGCGCCAATGCCGGCTCGGACTGGGCCCAGCGATGGATGCTGCAGGGCCCGCCCATCACCTCTTCCAGATCGAGATAAAGCGCGCCCTGCTTCTCCGCGGTCTCCTTCAGCACCTTGCGCACCTCGGCGAGCTTCGGCGGCGGATACCAACGCGCCAGCGCGTCCGACTTGCCGCTGAGGAACTCGTCGTAACGGCTAATCTCACCGGAGGTGAGCGGCGCGCAGCGTAGAGAAAGCGCATCGTCGAACTTCGCGTAAGTTGGGAGCTTCGCCCCATCGGTCGGCCCAAGGATCAGCAGGGTGGCATTGGGCAGGCTCGATCTGATCTTCGCGATAAGCCCTTCATATTCAGCCCGGTACGCCTCCATATCGAGCCCGTCCTGGAACCCCTCGTTCGTGCCATAGCCAACCACCACGAGTTGGGGCGAAAGTGCCTCGAGATCCTGCGCCACCAGGCGGTCGCTCCATCGCCGCGTCGTCAGCACCGATGCGCCGGGAATACCCAGATTGACGTAGCGGATGCCGGGCGTGTCCTGACCCGTGGCGATGCCCAGCACGGTGATCTTCCCCTCGCCCGTTGGCGCGATGGAAAGGCTCTTGCCGCCGCCCACCGATACGCGCAGCACGCCACGGTCCGCCGCTTGGGTATCGACCGTTTGCCGCTGATCCCCCTCTCCGATCACCGCCTTCCCCTGCCCCGGACCGACCAGGAAGCTCACTTCTGCGGATTGGTACGGCTTGTCGGCGCTCAGGCTGAGCGTGGCGTCGGGAGAAGAGGCGCTCAGGCTCACCCCCGTGATGCCGTAGGCGCCATCGTCGGTGAGGGAATTGGCCGCCTGCCAATCGCCCGTCTTGTCGAATGTGACCCCCTCGGCACGGTAGTAGGGAAAGGGGAAGCCCGGCATCATCAGGCCGCGCCCCGCATCGCCGAAGCGTGCCTGAAGGCGGCTGCGAATGTCCTTGGTGATCCGGTCGGCCGCGATATGGCTGTCGCCCAGGTGAAGCACCGTGACCGTCTCGTGGCCCTTGCCCGTCTCCAGTCCTAGAAGGGCATCGTAGAAGGAGCCGTCGCCGGTAACCGGCGGCAGGAGCCGATGGTCCTTGGCGTCGCGCGCTACTTGCAGGCCGGTGACGTCGACCCGTTCGCCACCGTTTCCATTGTCGAAGTAGCCGTTCTCCCCGTCCGGGGCCGCGACCTCGGTGGCGGGTCCGAAGATTTGCTGGACGGCCAGGAAGGTGACCGCGGTCAGGAGTGCGAAACCCAGCACCGCCGCGACGATGCCGCGGATGCGGCCCGCTCTCGGTCGGTCACTCTCATGCTGGGTCTGGCCGGCCATTCAGCGATCCCCTCCCGAGGCGTCGGCTCCCGATGGTCGCTATTGCATGGGCCAGCGGAAATCGTCGGCCCGGCCCTCCTTGGGCTTCAGCTGCTCGCCCTTGACGAGCACGCGGTAATAGGGCCGTTCGGCCAGCGGCAGCCGCGGCTTCGAGGAGACCATCGACAGGTCGCTCACCGCCGAGATGGAGCTCAGCGCCGTTAGACCGTTATCCAGCTGCGCGGCCACGGTCTGGCCCGCGGAACCGCCGCCGCCCTGGCCGCCGAGCGCCTCGGATTCCAGTACCGAATCCGACATCGCCGGCCGCAGCAGCGCGACCCCGCCGACCATGCTCTCTTCCATGCGCGGACCTTCGGGATCGTCCACCGCCTGATCGCCGCTCATGGGATTCTCTACCTCCCCGGAGGCGCCAGGCCGGATCGCCTCACCCGAGATGGCGTGTCCGCCATAGTTTTCCGGTGAGTCGCCACTTCCCTTGGAGATCTTGCGACCCATCACCCGCGCCTGCTCCTGCTCGCTCCCGGCCAGCGGAATATTACGCTCCGCCTTGGCGAGCTTCAGGTCGCGCCGGATTTCCTTCTCCACGAAATGAGCAAGCTTGAGATAGCCGCGCATGGTGAAATGCACGCCGTCATTGGCCCGCAAGCGGCGCTGCTGTCCCGTCATGTCGGGACCGTAGGCGCTGTAGCGGCCGGCCTCGTCGGTGAAGCCCGCCCAGGTCTCGATGAACTTCGTGCCGTAGATGAACGCCTTCTCGCGGAAGATGTCGTTCATCACCTCCGCGTCCTTATTGTCCTGGGCAGTCCGCATCACCGGCAGCCCGACCCAATAGGTGGCGATATTCTTCTCCCGCAGAGTGCGCAGGAATTGCTCGACCCGCTCCGAATAGACCTTCCGCCAGCCTTCCGAGCCCGGCTGATACCATTCCCCGTCCTGACGAATGTTCTGGGCATCATTGGCGCCGAACATCACCACGGCGATCTGGTACTTGCGCTCGCCCTCTAGGAGCTCGGGCAGCGCCTCGTTCCAGTTATAGCGATCGGTCCGGACAAGGCCCGTCGAGACCTTGGACTTCCGGACCACCTCCAGGTTCGTCTCGTCCTCGAAGCTGCGGTAGAGCCCCGACCAAAGCCCGTCGGCGAGGGAGTCGCCCACGACCAGTATCCGGTAGCGATCACCCTTGGGAAAGGGATCGACATAGCTGCGCTGAAAGCCGTTGCTGTTCTGGGCCATGCCGGACGAAAGCGCGGCAAAGCCGGAGATCAGCGAAATGGCGATAAATAACGCCGCCCCCGGGACCGGGCGCAGCGTGAAAACCGTTCGGAAATTGGACGCGATACGAAACATGATCGATCGGACCCCCGTTGGGCCCCCCTAATCGTTCCGAATTGGAACATGGCGAGCCGTGAAACACCGCAACGCCAAGCCACAATTCATATTGCATGCCGTACCCCGCTACAGGAGTTGTGAAGCAGATTGGGACCAGTTTGCAAGAGGGTAAGCGTGTCGCCTGACCCTAGGTGTCGGCCCGCAACATCTTCAGGAGCGTCATGCTCGGGAATCCGTCGACATTCAGCCCCTTCTGGCGCTGATAAGCCTTCACCGCCGACAGCGTCGCCGGCCCGATCACCCCGTCCACCTCGCCGTCCAGCAGCCCGACATGGAGCAGCCGTGTCTGCAGCTCCTTCCGCTGCTCCAGCGACAGATGGTTCTCGTCCGTGGGCCAGCTGTGGGCGAACGGGCCATACCCCATCAGCCGGTCGGCCAGATGCCCCACCGCCAGAGCGTAGGACGGCGCCTGGTTGTACCGCAGGATGACCCGGAAATTGTGCAGGGTCAGGAAGATCGGCCCGTTCTTGCCTTCCGGCGCGAAGAGGGCCGCCTGATCGTTCGGCCGCGGGAACGGCGCGCCATTGATACGGCGCACGCCCATCCGCTCCCACGTGGAGAGCGTCTTCAGGTTCTTGGCCCCGTAGGCACTGGTGTTCATGTTGCTTGGTACGGTGACCTCGTAGCCCCATGTGTGCCCGGGCCGCCAACCGGAAACCTTGAGATAAGCCGCCGTGGAGCCCAGCGCGTCCGGCAGGCTCTGCCAGATATTGCGCCGCCCATCCCCGTCGAAATCGACCGCATAGGCTTGGTAGGTCGTCGGAATGAACTGGGTGTGGCCCATGGCGCCGGCCCAGGAGCCAGACATGTACTGCCGGGAGACGTCTCCCCGCTGGAGGATCTTCAAGGCCTGGATGAGCTGCTGCCGGGCAAACTTCGCCTTCACTCCGCGATAGGCCAGCGTCGCAAGCGCCGCGATGACGTAATGCTCGCCGAGATTGTCGCCGTAGCTCGTCTCCACGCCCCAGATCGCCACCACGATATGGCGGTCCACGCCGTACTTGTTCTCGATCGCATCCAGCAGCGGCTTATGCTGGATCAGCATCTCGTGTCCGGTCTGGAGCCGCTTATCGGAGACCAGCCGGTCCACGTATTCGCCGACCGGACGCTTGTATTCCGGCTGATAGGTGGCGGATTCGATCACTTCCGCGTCGGGCGAGACCCCCTGGAAGGCACTGACATAGACATCCCGGCGGATGCCTGCGGCCTGTGCCGTCGGCCAGAAGCTCTCGACCCAAGCCTGAAAGCTCTGGGCGGCAGATGCCTGAACCGTGGAGCCGAGGAGGCTGACGGCGAAGAGGGAGGCGAGCATCGACGCGAGCAGGAGCCCGCGAAAGAAACTGCCTGATTCCGGGGATGTAGCCGTCGAACGAGGAATGATTCGCATGGTCGCGATTGTACCAAGCGCTCCCGGCAAAACATAGGCAAGCTGACGGCCCGAAGGTCACCTTCGAACGTCACCCCCGACCGTCACTGCTGACCGAGCACCGCGTCGACGATTTTCTTGCTCGGATAGCAGGTCAGCGGCGCTCCCGCCTTCTTCTCGTAGAGGCCGATGGCCTGACGCGTCTTGAAGCCCACCAGCCCGTCGACATTGCCCACGTCGTATCCGTAGCGCTTCACCAGCACTTCCTGGAACGCCAGCATTCTATCCCGGGTGAACCGGTCCACCGGCTTCCAGGCGCCCACGAACCCGGCCGGTGCGCCATACTCGATCATATCGGCAACCTTGCCCACGAAGAGCGCATAGACATCGGAGTTGTTGTATTTCTTCAGCACCGAGAAGTTCTCGGTCACGAGGAAGGCCGGCCCCTCCATGCCGGCGGGCAGGACGAGGAAGCCCTGGTTCTCGAGCTTCTCTTTCGGGAACGGCCGCCCCTTCACCCGGGTGATCCCCATATCGACCCAGTCGCCGAAGGAGCGTGTCTTGTCGGGTCCCTGCAGAGTGCAGTCGAACCCGGCCGGCAGATCGATCTCGTAGCCCCATTCCTGATCGCCGATCCAGCCCTGGCTGTGCAAGGAGTTTCCGGCCGAGGCGAGCGCATCGGGCACAGATTCCCAGATGTCCCGTTTGCCGTCCTGGTCGATATCGACCGCATATTTCAGGAAGTCGCTCGGCAGGAACTGAGTATGGCCCATGGCGCCGGCCCAGGAGGACCGCATCTCGCTTCGCGAAATATGCCCGTCCTGCAGGACCTTCAGTGCCTTGATGAATTCCTCGGTGAAGACCTCCGGGCGCCGTCCGAGAAAGGCCTGGGTCGCGATCGACTGCAACGCATCGTTCGGCAGCCGCACCGTGCCGAAATTGGTCTCCCGCCCCCAGATCGCGACGATGATGCTGCCCGGCACCTGATAGCGCTTCTGCACCTCGGTGAGCACCGTCTTGTACTGGTGGTATTGGGTCTTCCCCTGGGCCGCCAGGGCATTGAGATTGCTGATCTTGAAGTAGCGCTCAGGGGAATCGAACTCCGGCTGCCGGGCCGGCGCCTTTGGCTTCAGGCTTTGCGGCAGCCGTGGCCCGCCGAGATAGGCGGGATCGGGAAGCACCAGATGGGGCAGCGACCAGTCGAGGGTCAGCCCCTTCACCTCCCGTTCGAAGGTCTCGCGGCTGACGCCTTCGGCCTGGGCCTCTGGCCAGCGCGCCTGAAGCCACGCCTCGAACTGCTGCTCTACCGCGCGCTTATAGGCGGCCGCATCGTCGGCTGCCGAGGCGGCGACACTTGGCCCGAGCAGCCCGCCGGCCACAAAACCGATCAAGGCGATTCGCTTCCAAAATCCCATGCCGGCCAGTGTGCCGCCCTCCCTTCCCCATGGAAAGACGAAACGGCGCATCTGCGGCCGTCAGGACTGGGCGGCCATATCCTCGAGATGGCGCTCCCAGCGGAGCGCGTCGGCGACGATCTGATCGAGATCGTCCCGTTCCGGCGTCCAGCCGAGCACCTTGCCGATGCGCTCCACTCCGGCCACCAGCGCCGCCGGATCGCCGGGACGCCGCGGCCCCTGATCGACGGGGAAGTCGACGCCGGAGACCCGCTTGACCGCCTCGATCACCTGGAACACGGAATAGCCGTTACCGTAGCCGCAATTGATGACCTCCGACCGGCCGCCTTCGCGCAGATAGCGAAGGGCCGCCAGATGGGCCGCCACCAGATCGGAGACATGGATGTAGTCGCGGATGCACGTGCCGTCCGGCGTGGGATAGTCGGTGCCGAATACCTCCAGCTTTGGCCGCTGGCCCAGCGCCGCCTGCACCGCAACCTTGATCAGATGGGTCGCGCGCGGCGTTGATTGCCCGCTCCGGCCCTGACCGTCGGCCCCCGCGACGTTGAAATAGCGCAAGGCGACGTAGTTCAGGTCGAAGGCGAGCGCCGTGTCCCGCAGCATCATCTCGGTCATCAGCTTGGAGCTGCCGTAAGGCGAGATCGGGTTGAGGGACGCCTCTTCGGAGACCGGGTTCTCCTCCGGCATACCGTAGACGGCGGCGGTGGACGAGAAGATGAAATGCTTCACGCCTGCGTTCACCGCGCAATCGATCAGCGCCCGGGATTTGCAGGTGTTGTTGAGATAGTAGCCGAGCGGATCGGCCACGGAGTCCGGCACCACGATGGAACCGGCGAAATGGATGATCGCATCGACCTTCTCTCGCTCGATAAGATCGCGCACCAGGGCCTGGTCGCCGATATCGCCGACCACGAGCTTAGCCGGCTCGGCCACCGCCCAGGAGAAGCCGGTGGAGAGATTGTCGAGCACCACGACATCCTCCCCGGCATCGTTCAGCGCCAGCACCATGTGACTGCCAATATAGCCGGCACCGCCGGTCACGAGCACGCTCATCCGAAAATCTCCGATTGAAGAATTCGCCTCTTGATATCCGAAAGTGGTTGAAGGACGGTAGCCGCGCAGAATTTCTCCCCTGCTGCCCTCCTAACACGTATGAGGACTGAATGAGCGCCCCGGTTCGCAAGGCTGTGTTTCCCGTCGCCGGTCTCGGCACCCGCTTCCTGCCAGCCACCAAGCCATGCCGAAGGAGATGCTGACGGTGGTGGACCGCCCGCTCATCCAGCACGTCGTCGATGAGGCGATCGCCGCGGGCATCGAGCACCTGATCTTCGTGACCGGCCGCGGTAAGGGCGTCATCGAGGACCATTTCGACCGGAATTTCGAGCTCGACCGCACCTTGGCGGAGCGCGGCAAGAACGAAGCGCTCGCCCATCTCAACGACGAGCTGCCCCTGGCCGGCCAGACCAGCTTCACCCGCCAGCAGGACCCGCTTGGCCTCGGTCACGCCGTCTGGTGCGCCCGCGAGCTCGTCGGCAACGAACCGTTCGCGCTGATCCTTCCCGATGTTCTGGTCAAATCCGACGGCAAGGGCTGCCTCGCCCAGATGATGGATGTCTACGACGAGCACGGCGGCAACATCCTCGCCGTCGAGGAAGTGCCGAAAGAAGCCGTCTCCAGCTACGGCATCCTAAGCGTCGGCGAAGGCGACGGTAAGATCTTTCCCGTGGACGGCATGGTCGAGAAACCGGCCCCCGAAGACGCGCCGTCCAATCTGAGCATTCTCGGCCGCTACATCCTGCAGCCGGAGATCTTTGAGATCCTGTCCAATCAGGAAACCGGCGCAGGCGGCGAGATCCAGATCACCGACGCCATGCTGAAGCTGCTCCAGGATCAGCCCTTCCACGCCATCAAATGCGACGGCACCGCCTACGATTGCGGCTCCAAGATCGGATTCCTGGCTGCCAATGTCGCCTACGGGCTGGACCGCGAGGATCTGGCCGAGCAGTTCGAGGCGGAGATTCGCCGGCTCCTGCCGTAGGTCGAGCCTAGCTCGGTGTCATGCCCGGCCTTGTGCCGGGCATCCATAACCCTGAAGGTGTTCTTTCGACGGATCGGTGTTCGTGGATTGCCGGGACAAGCCCAGTAATGACTCGCTCAAACTTCACTTCCGCAGGCGCATGCCGACGGTGACGTCGTTGGACGTATAGTCCCCCGCCGGATCCGAGCTCGTGTAATCCGTATGCTCGTAGCTCGCCACCAGCGCCATGTTCCGGTTGAAGATGTATTCGGCCGTCACCCCTTCCCGCCATGACTCGTCGCTGAGGTCGGTGCCGATATAGTCGGCGGTATCGTAGGTGATGAAGCCGCCGAGGATCACGTTCTCCCGCAGCTCGTGGCTCAGGGTGGCCCCGTAGAACCGGCCGAATGCGCCCGCCGCATCGATCGCCGTGGTCTCGTCGAGATTCGTCCGGGCCTGCAGGCTCAACGATGTCAGCGGCGTGATCTGCCAGAGCACGTCGGCATTGAGCAGGAAGCCGTCGACCAGCTCGAAATCCTCGTCGATCGGATCCTGGACGCCATAGCCCATGCCCACCTCGCCGGTGATATTGCCGAACAGACCGAAGGCGAGACCCGCCTGAAGGCGATAGCCCTCCGAGCCGAGCTCGTTCCCGCCGGCGGAGAATTGCGCCTTGTAATCCCGCTTCACCAGTTGCGTATCGACGAAGCCCGTCATGTTCGGGTTGAATTCGTAGGAGCCTCTCAGCCCGATATCCTTCTCCACGTAGTCGCGATCGAGCGTGTTCGTCGGATCGTCCGGGTTCTCGCCGATCAGGACGATATTCGAATAGTCGTAATCGGTGACCGTGCCCTGCAGCGCCAGGCCCAGCCGGTTGAACCGGTGATTGGCGCCGGCAGTGAGATGCTGCTCGTCGAGATCGGAGCTGAACACGCCCGCATCGGGCAGGTTCTCCTGGCCACGGCCTTCTGCGACCTGGCTCTTCTCCAGCTCCAGCGTGAGATTGGTCTTGCGGGTCACGTCGAGACGCCCGTCGATCAGCGCCTGATAGTTGCGCGTGTTCTGGCTCTCGTAGTTCTGGTACCAGCTCCAGTCCCCGTTGAGATCGGCCGAAAGCGCATGTCGGCTCCAATTGGAGTCGAGGCGGAAATCCGGCTGCAGCTCCGGCGCCCAGTCCGATTGAGGGTTGTTTCGCGTGGCGAGCACATTGTCCGTCGCCGTGATGTCCGCCACCAGCTCCGAATAGAGGATGAAGCTGCCGATCCGGGTGCCGAGCGGCGCGTAAGGGTCTTCGTCCGGATTGGCAGCGCCGGGCGAGACGGGCACGCCGGGCGGCAGGGGCGCGCCGTCCATCCGCCCGCTCGAAAGCTGCGCAGCCTCCTTCACGATACGGTCGGCCTCCGACATGGTCGGTCCGTCCCCCAGCCGGCTGGCATCCACGCCGGTAGCAAGCTCGGCCGGCTCCGGCCCGTCGCCGAGCCCGCCCAGGGCGTCGCCTTCGGCATAGCCCGTATCGCCAAGCCCGGAATCGAGGGTCTGCCCGTCCTCCCCCGGGCCGACCAGCCCCATATCGCCAGTGACGTCGTCCGGCGCGGTCTCGTCGCTGCTGCCGGTATCGGGGGTGCCGGCCGCATAGGGATCTGTGATGGTTGCCCGGCCGCCGAAATAGCCTTCGGCGTCGTCCGCTTCCTCTTCCTGGACTTCAGGCGTGATGGGGCCGCGGAGCATGGGTGCGTCGTCGCTCTGCGCCAGGCAGGGCGCAGCGAAGCTCACGCTTATGAGCAATGCGACCGCGAGAGCGTCCGCAGCGCTGATATGAGGAGGACGCGGCAAGGACAAACCCTCGGGAATTGCTGCCGGAAAACGGTTGAAACCCGTCTCTCCGGACGTTGTCCTTCGACCGTAGCGGCCATAGAGTTAACGAGGCGTTTAGGCATGTTTCGCAATGGAGCGATTCCGGCAGCCTTAAGCCCGCCAAAATCGTGCTAGACCAATCGGGAAAGCAGCAGGAGAGAGCCAGTATGTCGGCGAGCCTCGGCCATAAAGGCGTGCCTGAAGGCCTCAGCGATCGGGGCGACGGGGAGCAGGTGCGCGACCTCCCCCACCAGGATATCCAGACCGACGCCATCGGCGCGGCCGCCCGCACTCTGGAACTGGAGGTTCAGGGACTGCGCGCCCTTGAAGCGGCGCTGCGCACCGATCTCGCCGATAGTTTTGCCGAAGCCGTCAAAGCCATCCGTGCCTGCCAGGGCCGCGTCATCGTCACCGGCATCGGCAAGAGCGGCCATATCGGTCTGAAGGTTGCCGCCACCCTCTCGTCCACCGGAACGCCCGCTTATTTTGTCCATCCGACCGAGGCAAGCCACGGCGACATGGGGATGATCACCGGCCAGGACATGATCCTCGCCTTCTCATGGTCGGGCGAGACCATCGAGCTGGGCAACATCGTTTCCTATTCCAGCCGCTTCGCCGTGCCGCTCATCGCAGTGACCTCGAACGCGGAAAGCACCCTCGCCGAGGCCGCCGAGATCGTCCTCGCCCTGCCCCAGGCCAAGGAAGCCTGCCCGCTGGGCCTGGCGCCCACCACCTCGACGACCATGCAGCTGGCGCTGGGCGACAGCCTCGCCATCGCGCTTCTGGAGAGCAAGGGCTTCACGGCGGGCGACTTCAAGATCTTCCATCCGGGCGGCAAGCTCGGTGCCAAGCTGAAATTCGTCTCAGACCTGATGCACAAGGAAGACCGGCTGCCCATCACCGCCGCCGAGACCCCCATGGCTGAGGCCCTGGTCGTCATGACCGAGAAGGCTTTCGGCTGTCTTGGTGTGGTGGATCAGTCGAACCGGCTCATCGGCATTATCACCGACGGCGATTTGCGCCGCCATATGGGTAATGGACTGTTGGAGTCCTGCGCCGGCGACATCATGACCGCCGATCCGAAGACGGTCGCGCCCGACACCATGAGCTCCGAGGCCCTCGCCATCATGAATATGAGCGATCGCCCCTTCACCGCGCTGTTCGTGGTGGAGAGCGGCAAGCCCGTGGGCATTATCCACATCCACGACCTGCTCCGCGCCGGCGTGGTTTAGGGCGCCAAGCGTTGTCCTCGGGCAAGCGAAACGCGACCCGAGGATCCAGCAACCGCCGGCAGCGCAAATCGAGCAGCCCAGGGCGTATTGGATTGCCGGGTCAAGCCCGGCAATGACAGGACGGATGCGCTGATCCCCTAAGACGCCATCGCTGCGATCGGCGGCGCCGGGCGGCGCAGACGGCTGAAGGACCGGCCGGCATTCGGCATCACATCCTTGCCGCCATAGGCCTGGGCCAGCTCGTTCGCCAGCGCCTTGAAGTGATAATGCTGCGCCATCTTGATCACGTAGACGAACAGGATATGCGGCTCCAGGCTGCGGCTCTTCATGATCCGCATGAGCTGCTTGCGGTAGCGGGCCCGCATCTCGTCGTCCTCCACCATGCGCAACAGCCGCGAAGCGACCACCGCGAAGCGGATATAGTTCAGCGTGGCGCGCTTGGCGAAGGCGAAAGGGTGCTTCCACCAATAGGGCAGATTGTGAATGACGAACTGGAAGCGCTCGTCGACGAACAACGAATCCAGCCGCTCGAAATAAGCCTCCTCCCCGTAGGACTTGCTCATCACCTCGACGAAGCCGTCGCGCAGCTCCTCCCGGCTCATACCCAGCGGGATGACGTTGGTGCCGTAACGCTCCGAGCCGTCGTCGTCGTTCAGGCGGTCCGCCTCCTTCAGGCGCTTGTAGAGCGGCGTCGTGGGGATGGCGTGCAGCATGCCGATCAGCGCCGCGGAGATGCGGGCATCCGAAAGGAACTTCGGCATGATCTGGAAGATGTCCTGCTTGTCGTGGTCGAAGCCCACGATCATGCCGCACCAGACATCGAGCCCGTGGTCCTGGATGCGGTGCACCCGGTCCAGCAGCGAGCCCGCATTGGGCCGGACGTTCTGGAGCTTCTTGGTTTCCTTGAGGGACTCTTCGTTCGGCGTCTCGATGCCGATGAAGACGCTCTGGAAGTTGGCAAGCCCCATTAGCTCCATCAACTCCTCGTCCTCGGCGAGGTCGAGTGACGCCTCGGTGAACAGGGTCAGCGGATAGGCCCGCTTCTGCTGCCACGCGATGATGTCCCGCAGGATCGGCTTGATGGCCTTCTTGTTGCCGATCAGATTGTCGTCGACGATGAAAACGATCTTCAGCCCGGCCTTCTCGAAGGATTCCAGCTCGGCGAGCACCTGGTCGGACGTCTTCAGCCGCGGCTTGCGCCCGAAGGTCACGATGATGTCGCAGAACTCGCAGGTGAACGGACAGCCGCGGGAGATCTGCATGCTCCCGAACATGTAGCGCTCGGCCTTGAGAAGCTCGACCCGCGGCAGCGGCAGGGTCGCGACATCCGTCTTCTCGGTCTGCTCGTAGCGCGTCTTGTAGGTGCCGTTCTCCCAGTCCTCGATAAACTGGGGCCAGGTGGTGTCCGCCTCGCCGACGAAGATCACGTCGCACAGCCCGTCGAGCTGCTCCGGCTCCACCGTGGCCATGGGACCGCCAACAACCGTCATCACGCCACGCTTGCGCACCTCCTCCAGGATCTCGCCGATGCGGCGTCCCTGGATGCTCATGCCAGTCAGGCAGACGAGATCCGCCCGGCCGAGCCTGTCGAAATCGATGTCCTCGACATTCTCGTCGACGACCTCGACATCATGGTGATCGGGAACGAGGGCAGCGAGCAGCCCGAGGCAGGCAACGGGCAGATTGGCCTTCTTGCCCAGCAGCCCCATGCAATGTTCCATCCCCCAGAAGGAGACGTCGAAGCGTGGATTGATGATTACGATGTCGGCCATTCGTCCTCCCAAATGCGAGGCGTTCGGTCGCTACCTCACGCTTATTAAATCCTGAAACCCATCCTCAGGTTGCAAGAGGCGAAATTACGGCGCCACCGTAACAGTTCTTAGGCCTGCCCGCTCTCTCCGGCTTTGGTAACGTAAAGGAGTGTTCCATCCGCCCCCGTGACCGTCACCTTCTCGCCGGCCGGCAGCTCGGGCCCCGACACCCGCCAGACGCTGTCGCCGATCCGCACGCTGCCCCGCCCGTCCTCGATGGGATCGACGAGGATGTAGGTCTTCCCCACGTGGCGGGTTGCCCGCAGGTTCAGGAGCGGGCGCTCGCTCGCCAGCGGATGGTTGCGGAGATAGCGTGCTGCCAGCCCCACGGCGATGAGCGAGAGCACGCCGAAAGCGATGAGCTGCCACTGCCAGGAGATGTCATAGCCGAAGGTGATGAGGCCGGTGATGGCGGCGGCCAGCCCGAACCACATGAAGAAGATTCCGGGCGCCGTGATCTCCAGCACGAACAGCGCCGCAGCCAGGATCATCCAGCCCCAGGGCCCGAACAAGAAATCATCCTCCATGGGGTCCTCCCTCTGCCCAGGCTCCGGTCCGACGGCTAGCGCTTCCGCGCTCCGCTCGTGGGCACGCCACCGTCCGCCGGAGGCGTTCCGCTGCCGCCGTTTCCGCCGAAGGCCTCGCGCGCGATCTCGCTCACTCCGGCAATGGAGCCAATCACCGATGCAGCCTCGACCGGAAGCATGAGAACCTTCTGGTTCTTCGCCGTCGCCAGCTCTTTCAGGGCCTCCACATATTTGTTGGCCACGAAGTAGTTGATTGCCTGCACGTTGCCCGCCGCGATCGCCTCGGAGACCATGGTCGTCGCCTTCGCTTCGGCCTCCGCCTCGCGCTCGCGCGCCTCGGCATCCCGGTAGGCCGCTTCGCGCCGGCCTTCTGCAGCCAGAATCTGCGCCTGCTTCTGGCCTTCCGCCTCCAGGATCTCGGATTGCCGCTCGCCTTCGGCGACCAGAATCGCGGCGCGCTTGTCGCGCTCGGCCTTCATCTGCCGCGCCATGGCATCCACCAGATCCCGTGGCGGCTCGATGTCCTTGATCTCTATACGGGTGATCTTCACCCCCCAGCTATGGGTCGCGTCGTCGACCACCCGCAGCAGCCGATGGTTGATCTCGTCGCGCTGGGACAGGAGCTCGTCGAGATCCATCCCGCCCATCACCGTACGGATATTGGTCATGGTGAGGTTCATCACCGCCAGCTCGAGGTCGGTGACCTCGTAGCTCGCCTGGGCGGCATCCAGCACCTGGAAGAAGCAGACCCCGTCGACCCGCACCATGGCGTTGTCGCGGGTGATCACCTCCTGGCTCGGCACCTCGGCGACCTGCTCCATCATGTTGATCTTGCGGCCGACCCTGTCGATGAAGGGGATGATGATGGTCAGGCCCGGCTGCAGGGTCCGCGTGTAGCGGCCGAACCGCTCGACGGTGTAGTTGTACCCCTGCGGAACCACCTTCACCCCCGCCAGAATGACGACGATGAAAAGGACGAGCAGAACGAGAACGAAGAGATTGAAGCCGAACATCGAAGGTCCTCCAGCGGCCGCGCGACACCATATGCCGGCCCGTTCGGAGGCGAACCTTAAGCCAAAAGTCGTGCAGGCTCGATAGAAATCCGGCGGTCGGCGCCGCTAGCGGACCCAGCCTTGAAGCTCGCGGTCGATCACCGCTTCCAGCACCCGCATGCCGTCGTCGCTGTCGTTGAGGCAAGGGATGAAGCTGAACTTCTCGCCGCCATGCTCCTCGAAGATCTCGCGGGCCTCGCCGTTGATCTCCTCAAGCGTCTCCACGCAATCGGCGACGAAGCCCGGCGTCATGATCGCCAGGCTCTTCACGCCTTCCTTGGCCAGCTCTTCCACCGTCTCGTCGGTGTAAGGCGTCAGCCACTCTTCCGGCCCGAAGCGGGACTGGAAGGTAAGGCGGAATTCGTGCTCGTCGAAACCGAGCGCCGCGCGCAAGGCGTCTGCCGTCTCCTTGCACTGCCCCTGATAGGGGTCACCCTTCTCGATATATTTCTTCGGTAGCCCGTGGAACGAGGCCAGGATCACCTCCGGGTCGTAATCCAGCCTGGCGAGATGATTGCGCACCGAATTGGCCAGCGCCTCGATATAGACGGGATCGGTCGGATAGGCGGGAACCGTGCGAACGGCCGGTTGGAAGCGCATCTGCTGCAGCGCTTCAAAAGCCTTGTCGTTGACCGTGGCCGTGGTCGGCGCCGCATATTGCGGATAGAGCGGAAACACCAGGAGACGGTCGCAGCCGGCGCTCGCCAGCGCATCGATCCGCGCGGCGATGGAGGGCGTGCCGTAACGCATCGCCCAGTCGACGACGATCTCCGGCATGCTCGCATACCGGATGGCGAGCTTCTCGGCCTGGTTGCGGGTGATCGTCCGCAGCGGCGATTCCCCCCGCTCGTTGTCCCAGATCGAAGCGTAGGCCTGTCCGCTCTTGGACGGGCGGACGGTCAGGATGATGCCGTTCAGCACAGGCCACCAGATCACCCGAGGGGTCTCGATCACGCGGCGGTCGGAGAGAAACTCCTTCAGGTAGCGCCGCATCGGCCAATAGGTCGTATCGTCGGGCGTGCCGAGATTTACGAGCAGCACGCCGATCCTTCCGCCGGGATGGCTCACACCTGGTCTTTCCGCCGCGAACTGGCAGGGCCCTGGCCTCTCAGTCATTCCTTGCAACCTTTGGGGACGCCTCGATCGGGCGTTCAATAAATTATTCTGGAACAGCGCACTAGGATCTCTCCGACTGCGCCGCAAGCCGCATTGCCTGCTTCATAATCTGCGCGTGATCGAACGCAAGATCAACGCTTTGCCAATCCTCGATCCACTCCGCCGAAGCGGCATCGTCGCCCGCCACCGGCACGGCATCATCGGTGAGCTCGGCGAGGAACGCGGCACTCACCGTGTGGCCCCGCGGATCCCGGCTCGGATCGGAGAACACGCCGATCAGCCGGAGCGGACCGACATCGAGTCCGACCTCCTCCTTCACTTCCCGGCGGCACCCGTCTTCGACGGTTTCGCCGATATCGACGAAGCCACCCGGCAGCGCGTACTCACCCTTATACGGCGGGTTCTTGCGGCGGATCAGCAGGACCCGGCCGGCCGCATCGAGGATGACGCAATCGGTGGTGAGAGCTGGCGTTTCGGGCATTCCCATAGGGGTAGCCATTTCAGAGCCCCCGCCCGCCGTCAACATGAGATGAGACGTCCGAGAGCGGCGCCGGAGATCGGACCCGCATCCGTATAAAAAGAAAGCCCGCCGAAGAGGCGAGCCGGTCTGCCATATTGGGAAGCTTAGCGGTCTTGGCGGGCCGCGAGCTGCCTCGCTTCCTTCAGGGCCATGCCCAGAAGGTAGGCGAGAAAATCCATGCCGCATTTTCGCGACGACTCGATCATCGGCACCAGCTGTTCGGCGATCTGACTTGCCGCCTGCCGAGAATCCGCCACGTCCCCCGATGGCTCGGGGTTCTTAGGACCCGCCATGTCACCCCTTGAATTTCACCCCTAGAGAATGCCGCGCGTCATACGGCGCAGCTTTTCTCATGTCCACGGCCAGCAATGGCCGCCCCCGATACGGACTGAATATCGCGTTAGTCCGTACACACGCTTTTTTACGTGTTGGGAGGCGCCATGCCAAACGAATTTTCAGGCCGCGGGAGGCGCGAAGCGCATGCTCGGATAAGGACTTGTGCGCCGAAAAACTTATCGAGCTTTAACGGCGGGGCGATGAGACGTAGCGCAGATAGGGTTTTTCCTCCCGCCAGCCCTCCGGATATTTCTTCTTGGCATCCTCGTTGGAAACCGACGGGACGATGATCACCTCGTCGCCGCTCTTCCAGTTCGCAGGTGTCGCAACCTGATGCTCCGAAGTGAGCTGCAGAGAGTCGATCACCCGCAGGATCTCATCGAAATTCCGGCCCGTGCTGGCAGGATAGGTCAAGGAGAGCTTGATCTTCTTGTCCGGCCCGATCACGAAGACCGAACGCACCGTGAGCGTGTCGGAAGCCTTCGGATGGATCATGCCGTAGAGGCCCGCGACCTTCCGGTCCGGATCGGCGATCAGCGGGAAATTCACCGCGGCGCCTTGAGTCTCCTCAATATCCTTCGACCACGCCTCGTGGGCATCCAGCGGATCGACGCTGAGACCGATCACCTTCACGTTGCGACGCTCGAATTCCGGTTTCAGCTTCGCCGTCGCGCCGAGCTCCGTCGTGCAGACCGGCGTGAAATTCTTCGGGTGCGAGAACAGAACGCCCCAGGAATCGCCGAGCCACTCGTGAAACCGGATCGGGCCTTCCGTGGTCTGGGCTTCGAAATCGGGGGCAGTATCGCCAAGCTGTAGAGCCATCTTAAATCTCCAAAGTAATGTTCGGCCCGTCCCGCTTTGCGGCGGCACGAGCTCGATCTTGAAACTCATGTAGAAATCGAGGGGGCGGCGTTTCAATCGCCCGCCCCGAAAAAGCAATCGGTTTCCGCAAACGGCGCATCCCGCGAAGGGGGAATGCTATCTATTTAGCAATCGCGCGATGGAACGGCCATCGCGTGTGAAAAGCGAAAAGCCGGAGAGCGGACTCCCCGGCTTTTCTCTAGCGCGTATTCGTTCTAGGCCGCCTGGCGCTTCTCGTGCCGGCCCTCCAGGACTTCCTCGATGATCTTGTCGCAGAAGGCGGGAAGGTCGTCGGGATTGCGGCTCGTGATCAGGGCCTGATGCACGGCCACCTTCTTGTCCACCCACTTAGCGCCGGCGTTCTTCACGTCGGTTGCGATGGAGTGATAGGACGTCATCTCCCGGCCCTCCGCGAGACCGGCTTCGATCAGCACCCAGGGTGCATGGCAGATCGCAGCCAGCGTCTTCTTCGTGTCGAAGAAATCGCGCACGAAATTTACGGCCGTCTCGTTGGCGCGGAGCAGGTCTGGGTTGATCTGGCCGCCGGGAATGACCAGCGCGGCATAATCTTCGACCTTGGCTTCGTCGACCGTCTTGTCGACGGAGACCGTGTTGCCGGACCAGTCCTTGCCCTTCCAGCCTTTGATCTCGCCTTTCTCAAGGGAGATGATCTCGATCTCGGCGCCAGCTTCGGCAAGCGTCTCTTTTGGCACCATCAGTTCCGACTCCTCGTAGCCGTCGGTTGCCAGGATGGCGATCTTCTTTCCATTGAGCTCGTTCATATGAAACCTCCTTGGAAAACAACGTGTCTCGGCGTTCTTGGGAGGTTAAACGCATGGCCCGCGCCCATTGTTTCGGCGGCGACGGCGTGGTTCATCGCCGCAATGCCGATGGGGGCCGGCCCAGAAAAAAGGCCGCCCGGGTGCGAACCGGACGGCCTTTCCGACCTTTACAAGGTCTACGGCTGGGGGGCCGGAAACTTTGGGGCTGCCCTTAGCCTTGCGCGAAACGTTGCCAGGTCACCACGACCTTCGTGCCGATCGGAACCCGCTGATAGAGATCGATCACGTCGCGGTTATACATGCGGATGCAGCCATGGGAGACCTCCTGGCCGACCGTCCAAGGGGCGTCGGTTCCGTGGATCCGGTAGAGGCTGCTGCCGAGATACATAGCCCGCGGCCCCAGCGGATTCCGTGGATGACCGCCCGGGACATAGGACGGCAGCGAGGGATTTTCCCGCCGCATATCCGCCGTCGGCGTCCAGCCCGGATTGACCTTCTTGGCCGTCACCTTCAGGACCCCTTGCCAGCGGGCTTCGGCCATGGGCGCGCCGATCGGATAGGAGATCGCCCGCGCATTGGGAAGCACGTAGTAGAGCTTCCGGTCGGTGAAGGAGACCAGGATGGTGCCGGGCTCGACCTGCGGCGTGAACGAAACGAGCCGCGCGCCGGAGCTGGCCTGGGTCGGCCGCTGCTGCGGCTCGAAGATGCTGAGGATGCCGGCATAGGAGAATGCCGGTGTGGAGCTCGCGCACAGAGCGAGCAGCGCGGCGCCGGTAAGCGCCGCACGACAGAAGACGATACGCATAACAAAACCCCGTCTTTAAACGCACACCTTCTTGCCACGATTTTGGTTTCCAGCCGGTTAAAGCCGTCCCCCTTCTGAGCAGAATCCGTTCGGTGAAGGGCTTGGCCGTTCAAAATTGCGGTTTTCTTATGCCGCCCTCCCGAGACCCCGATTGACTCCCGCCCCGACTCGAATGTAGAACAAAATAGGAACATTCGTTCGGAGTTGTCCCATGGCCCACAACCCAGACGGCGCAGAGAGGTCGAGCGTCACGTCGGCTGGCGTTGCCGAAGCAGGCGGGCGGGAGAAACACCTGATTGAGCGGCTGCGGTCCCTCATTCGCAAGCTCGAGCAGGTGCCCGTATCCTTCCATCACCACCCCCCCGCGACGGGTGCGGGAGCCGCACCGTCCGCCTGCTTCTCCTCTTCTTTTGCCGATAACGCCCCGCGAGACGAGACGGCCTTTCCGCCGCTTCATCGCCTGGGCGAGCCGGGATTGCATGAGCTGAAGCCCGCCGCCTATGGGGACATGCCGGCAGCCTTGGGCTTCGCGCTGGGTGCCTTGCGCTGCCAGGTGCGGGGGATCGAAGAGGATGCCCCGCTCCTCTGGTGCCTCACCGAGAACCAGCTGAAAGAGTGGGGCGCACCCTACGCCCCCGGCCTGCTCGGCTTCGGCCTCGATCCGGCGCGGCTTCTCATCGTCCGGGTGCGCACACCGAAGGACGCGGCCTGGACCTTGGAGGAAGGGCTGAAGAGCGGCGCGCTGGCCGGCCTGCTCGGTCAGGCGGAGATCGACAAGCCGGTCATGGCAAGGCGTCTGGGTCTCGCCGCCAAGCAGGGCGGCCTCCCTTGCCTGCTCCTGTCGGACCACCGGCAAGCGAGCCTGCCCGGCAGCCTCACCCGCTGGCGCATCGCCCCTGTCCTGAGCGGTCCCGAACCGTTCGACAAGCAAAGCCCCGGCCCGCCCCGCTGGCGCCTCACCCTGGAGCGGGCGAACGGAGAACCGCCCGGACAGAGCTGGATCTTGGAATGGAACCGTCATGCGTATGATTTCCGTCTGGCTGCCCCACTGGCCGATCGAACGGCTGAAACGGGAGCTGACCAGAAGCGCCGCTCCTCAAGCGGAGCGTAAGGCGCAGATCGACACAATTGACCGTCACCCCTTCGCGCTCATCGGAAGCGAAGGGCAGAAGCTGCTCATCACCGCGCTCAACGCGCCGGCCGAGCGTGCCGGTTTAAGCGAGGGCCAGGCTCTGGCCGATGCCCGTGCGATTTATCCGCAGCTGCTCACAATACCCGCCACACTCGAAAGAGACGCCGAGGCGCTTTTGGCCCTAGCCCGCTGGGCAGAGCGCTTCAGCCCCTGGCGCAACACCGCCGGCGCCGACGGTCTCTGGGTCGATGCCACCGGCGTGGCCCATCTCTTCGGAGGCGAAAAAGCGCTGCTTCAGGCCATGGAGCACGGCTTTGCCCGGCTTGGTCTGACCGCCCGTCTCGCCATGGCCGACACCCTCGGCGCCGCCTGGGCTGTTGCGCGGTTCGGCCCCGAGACGCTCTCCATGGTGCCGCCGGGCAAACAGGAGAAAGCGCTTGCGCCTCTTCCCGTCGAAGGCCTCCGCCTCAGCGAGGACGCCACCCGCCTCCTGCGGCGCCTGGGGCTGAAGCGCATCGGCCAGCTTTATGACCTGCCTCGAACGAGCCTGAAGCGCCGCTTCGCCTCCCGCGAGATCGCAGACGCCGTGCTGCGCCGTCTGGACCAGGCGCTGGGCCGTCACGACGAACGCGCCATCCCCCTGCTGAAAGATCCCCCGCAGACGGCGTACCTCTCCTTCGCCGAGCCTCTCATCACCCATGACGGGATAGTGGCCGCGCTCGCCGTTCTGGCGGGGGATCTCTGCGGGAAGCTGGCCGACGCCCATCTCGGCATGCGGCGCGTCGCCTTCCGCCTCACCCGGGCCGACGGCGGAACATCCATCGTTCGCGCCGGCTTCAGCGCGCCCTGCCGGGAGGCGCATCATCTCTGCGACCTGCTGGAGAAAAAGCTGGAAGGTCTCGATCTCGGCTTCGGCATCGACACGCTCCGGCTCGCCGCCTTTGCCCTGGAATCCCTGACGCCCCATCAGACGGCGCTGACCAAGGCCGCCAGCCGCGCCAATCTCGCGCCCCTCGCCGACCGGCTTGCGAACCGGCTGGGTCCCCGCGCCGTGCGCCGGCTGGAGCCCCGCCAGAGCCATCTGCCGGAACAGGCCCAGCGGGCACGCGTCCTCGGCAAACCTGAATCGCATAAGCCTGGATCAGATAAGCCTGGATCAGATAAGCCGATCCCCAAAGCTGCGGATATCCTGCGCGTGCTCGCCGCCAAACCGCCGCGCCCGGCCCTCTTTCTGCCCCGGCCCGAACCGCTCCAGGTGCTGGCGGAAATTCCCGAGGTCCGCCAGCCCGCTTCACCTGGCGTCGGGTCACCCGCCGCATCGTGAAGGCCGAAGGCCCGGAGCGCATCGCCCCGGAATGGTGGAAGGCACGGCCCTCTCCCCCACGGGGAGAGGGCGTGGTGAGGGGGTGACAACATATCCGTATCCTGATCCCCCTCACCCGAGCGCTGAAGCGCTCGACCTCTCCCCACAGGGGAGAGGTGAACCACGTTCACACCCAACAAAAAGCAATCTCACTCGCGACTACTACCGGGTCGAGGACGAGGAGGGCCGCCGCTACTGGGTTTATCGCGAAGGCCTCTATCAGGAGAGCGAGGACGGCGACCCCGCCTGGTATCTCCAGGGGGTCTTCCAGTGAGCGCACCTCACCATTCGCAGTCATCCCGGCGAA
This sequence comes from Methyloligella halotolerans, assembly GCF_001708935.1. Classification (GTDB taxonomy): domain Bacteria; phylum Pseudomonadota; class Alphaproteobacteria; order Rhizobiales; family Methyloligellaceae; genus Methyloligella; species Methyloligella halotolerans. The sequence goes on along the minus strand of NZ_MASI01000003.1, from coordinate 155,545 downwards.
AGCGGGATCCAGCAACAACGGACTGGATACAAGCGGTTGGATTCCGGCTTGCGCCGGAATGACGGCGGTGGGGTAAGCTATGTCTTTGCCCCCCTATGCCGCGCTGGATGTCACCAGCAACTTCTCCTTCCTGGAGGGCGGCTCCCATCCCGAAGAGCTGGTGGCAACGGCAAAAGCCCTGGGTCTCGAAGCCATCGCAATCGCCGACCGCAACACCCTGGCCGGCGTCGCCCGCGGCCATCTCGCCGCCAGGGATATCGGCATGCGCTTCATCGTCGGCGCACGCCTCGACTTACAAGACGCGCCGAGCCTGCTCGCCTACCCAACCGACCGCGCCGCCTATGGCCGCCTCTGTCGCCTCCTCACAATCGGCCAGCGCCGCGCCGAGAAGGGCGATTGCATTCTTTACCTGGACGACGTCGCAGAACTCGCCGAAGGCTGATCTTCATTGCCCTCCCACCGGACGATTTTGCATTTGAAGAAGAGCGTGCCCCCGCCGAGCCCCCCACTCCCCAGAGCGCTGAGATTCTAGCCTTTCCCGGCAACACGGAGCTCCCTCTCCCCTCGGGGGAGAGGGCTGGGGTGAGGGGGAAAGAGAGGCAGGTGAGGGGGGACCTACCCATCGATTCTTCATCCCCCTCACCCGGCACTTGCAGCGCCGACCTCTCCCCGTCGGGGAGAGGTGAAGACGCTCTGCCGGTCGAGCCGGGCGACGACACCTCATCGGAAGCCGACTTCCCCGCAGCCCTCGCTCGTCTCAAGGCAGCGCTCCCCGCCCCCCTCTACCTCGCCGCGCGCCACATCTATGCCGGCGACGACCGCGCACGCATCGAAGCTCTCGCCCAGCTCGGGCAAGAAGCCGGCATACCCATCGTGGCCAGCACCGGCGCGCTCTATCACGCCGCCCACCGCCGCCCGCTGCAGGACGTGCTCACCTGCATTCGCGAGAAATGCACGATCCACGAAGCCGGGTTTCATCTGCGCGCCAATGCCGAGCGCCACCTGAAAGCGCCGCAGGAAATGGCCCGCCTCTTCAAAGGCCACCGGGACGCGCTTCGCCGCTCTATCGAGATCGCCGATGCCTGCCGCTTCTCCCTCGACGAGCTGAAATACGAATACCCGGACGAGCCGGTGCCGAAAGGCAAGACACCCCAATCTCATCTGGAGGAGCTCACCTGGACGGGCGCCCACTGGCGTTTTCCCGATGGGTTGCCGGACCGTATCCGCGTGTTGATCGAGAAGGAGCTGACCCTCATCGACCAGCTCCGCTACGCGCCCTACTTCCTCACCGTCCACGACATCGTCCACTTCGCGCGCAGCCGCGGCATCCTCTGCCAGGGTCGGGGCAGCGCCGCCAACTCCGTCGTCTGCTACTGCCTCGCCATCACCAATGTGAACCCGGCGGAGATCGATCTGCTGTTCGAGCGCTTCATCTCCCCGGAGCGCAACGAGCCCCCCGATATCGACGTCGATTTCGAACATGAACGCCGCGAGGAGGTGATCCAATACATCTACGGCCGCTATGGCAGAGAGCGCGCCGGCCTCGCCGCCACGGTGATCTCCTATCGCGGCCGCTCGGCGATCCGCGAGGTGGGCAAGGCCATGGGCCTTTCCGAAGATACCGTCGCTGCACTCTCCGGCACGGTCTGGGGCCTCTCCAATCGCGGGCTCCCGGACGAGTATGTCCGTCAGGCCGGACTCGACCCGCAAGACCCGCTGCTCGCCCGCACCCTCGAGCTCACCCAGGAGCTCATCGGCTTCCCCCGCCACCTCTCCCAGCATGTCGGCGGTTTCGTCCTCACCCGCGGCCCCCTTTGCGAGACCGTGCCCATCGGCAACGGCGCCATGCCAGACCGCACCTTCATCGAATGGGACAAGGACGATCTCGATGCCCTGGGCCTCATGAAGGTCGATGTGCTGGCGCTCGGCATGCTCACCTGCATCCGCAAATGCCTCAGCCTGTTGAAGACCCATTACGGGCGCGACCTGACCCTCGCCACCGTGCCCCGCGACGACGAGCGCACCTACGACATGCTCTGCCGTGCCGATTCTCTCGGCGTCTTCCAGGTGGAGAGCCGGGCCCAGATGAACATGTTGCCCCGGCTGAAGCCCCGCTGCTTCTACGATCTCGTCATCGAGGTCGCCATCGTCCGCCCCGGCCCTATCCAGGGCGACATGGTGCACCCCTATTTGCGCCGCCGCTCCGGCGACGAGACGGTCGAGTTTCCCTCTCCATCCCCCGAGCATGGTGACGTGGACGAGCTGCGTCAGGTGCTGGGCAAGACCATGGGCGTGCCTCTCTTCCAGGAGCAGGCCATGCGGCTCGCCATGGTGGCGGCGAAATTCTCCTCCGAAGAGGCGAACGAGCTGCGCCGCGCCATGGCCACCTTCCGCCGCCGCGGCACCATCGGCAAGCTGGAGCACAAGATGGTCTCCCGCATGAGCGCGCGAGGCTATCCGCGCGACTTTGCCGAACGCTGCTTCAACCAGATCAAGGGCTTCGGCGAATACGGCTTCCCCGAAAGCCACGCCGCCAGCTTTGCCCATCTGGTCTATGTCTCGTCCTGGCTGAAATGCCATTACCCGGCAGCTTTCGCCGCGGCGCTTCTGAATTCTCAGCCCATGGGTTTCTATGCGCCGGCCCAGATCGTTCGCTGCGCGCGCGAGCATGGTGTGGAAGCGCGCGAGGCTGACATCAATCACAGCCTTTGGGACTGCACTTTAGAACCGGCATCTGAAGGCGGCTTCGCCCTCCGCCTGGGCCTGCGCCAGATCGACGGCTTCAAAGAAGACGCCGCGCGCGCGCTGGTGGCGAAACGCGACAACCGCCCGCCCGAAACCGAGCCTCACCTCTTCGCCCCGCCCGCTTCTCTGGGACTTCCACCGCCTGAGCCAATTGAGGCCGAACTCCCTCTCCCCTCGGGGGAGAGGGTTGGGGTGAGGGGGAAAGAAGAATCGGTGAGGGGGGCCCAACCTCTCGAGTCTTGCTCCCCCTCACCCGGAGGCTGCGCATCCGACCTCTCCCCGGCGGGGAGAGGTGAAACGCGCGCCCCCACCCCTACTCCGACCTCCACGATCTCTGGCAGCGGAGCGGTCTCTCCCGCGCCACCCTGGAGCGGCTGGCCAGCGCCGATGCCATGCGCTCCTTGAGGCTAGACCGGCGCCAGGCCCTCTGGGCTGTGCGCGGCTCCCGGAGACGGAAGCCCTTCCGCTTTTCCAGCATGCCGACGCCAGGGAGATGGGCGAGGAGCCCCAAGCCGCCCTGCCGGAAATGCCCCTGCCTGAGCACGTGGTGAACGACTACCGGTCGTTACGTCTTTCCCTGAAAGCCCACCCCATGCAGTTTCTGCGGGACTATTTTGCCAAGCGGCGCATCGTGCCTTGCGGCGCCCTCAAAGACGCCCGCGACGGCGCGCGCATCCAAACCGCCGGCGTGGTGCTCGTCCGTCAGAGGCCGGGCTCCGCCCAGGGCGTCGTCTTCATGACCATCGAAGACGAGACCGGCGTCGCCAACGCCGTGGTCTGGCCCAAGACCTTCGAGAAATTTCGTCGCGAGGTCATGGGATCGCGCCTGATCGTTATCCAGGGCCGTATCCAGCGTCATGAGGACATCGTCCATCTTGTTTCCCAGCGCCTGGAAGACCGCAGCGATCTGCTCGGTTTGCTCTCCGAAGGCGGGCTGGAAGCGAACGATCTCCTCGCCAACGCCGACGAGGTCCGCCGACCAGATCCCGGCTCCTGGCGCGGTGCGAGGCTGGACAAGCGAAGGGAAGAAGCCGCATTCGACATTCCGGTTGCCCATGGTGATCATGTAAAGCATGCCGGCGAGGATGCACGCGCACGCGCCAAGGCGAAGACGGAAGAAAAGCACGATCGTTACAGCCGGCCCCATCCGCGCTGGCGGCCGAAGCATCCGAGAAGCGAACGCATCATCCCGAAATCCCGCGATTTTCACTAACCGCCTCGGAGCTGCTGGTACGCAGGCGCAAAACGCTTATCTTCGGGCCATGAAACTCACGCCGATTGCCACCTCACTTCTCGCTCTACTCATCCTCTCTCCCACCGCCGGCCTCACTCAGGACGCAGCGCAAAGCGACACGCGCCAGCCGGAAGCCGGAAGCACCATCGCCCACAAACCGCTGGCGAAGGCGAAGCATGAGATGGTGGTCGCCGCCCATCCGCTGGCCGCGGAAGCCGGCCTGACGATCCTGGAGAACGGAGGCAGCGCCATCGATGCCGGCATCGCCGTGCAGCTCGTGCTCAATCTCGTCGAGCCCCAATCCTCGGGTATCGGCGGTGGCGCCTTCGCGCTCTACTGGGACAAGCAGGCCGCGACCCTCACCGGATTCGACGGTCGCGAGACCGCACCCGCAGCTGTCGGCGAGGACCTGTTCCTCGACAAGAAGGGAAAGCCGCTGAAATTCGATCAGGCGGTGGCAAGCGGCAAATCCATCGGCACCCCAGGCGTCGTCGCCATGCTGTGGAAGGCCCATCAACGCTACGGAAAGCTCCCTTGGAAGGACCTGTTCCAGCCGGCGATCGATCTGGCCGAAAACGGCTTCCCGGTGCCTGACCGCCTGGCCGCGTTGCTCTCCGACATGAAACCGCAGGACTTCGCACCGGGGGCGCGCGCGTATTTCTTTCCGGACGGCAAGCCGCTTCAAGCCGGCGCCATCCTGAAGAACCCGGCCTTCTCCAAGACGCTCCGGAGTCTCGCAAAGGACGGACCGGAGGCCTTCTATTCCGGACCGCTCGCCGATGCCATCGTCGAGACCGTCGCAAACGATTCCCGCGCGCCCGGAAAATTGAGCGAGGACGACCTCACAGATTACGAAGCGAAGGAACGCCAACCGGCCTGCGTCGATTATCGGAAGCGGGAGGTCTGCGGCGCCGGCCTTCCTTCGTCCGGCGGCATCACCGTCGGCCAGATCCTCAAGCTCGCCGAACCGTTCGACTTGGGCCAGGCGCCGCTTACTCTGCCGCCCACCCAGATCATCGCCGATGCGGAACGCCTCGCCTTTGCGGACCGCAACGAATATCTCGCCGATAGCGATTTCGTGGACGTGCCGGCCAAGGGCCTGCTGAACCCGGCCTATCTGGCGGAACGCGCCAAGCTGATCACCCCCGGCACGATGCTTCCCGAGGCGCTGCCCGGCACGCCGTCCGGCATCGACCCAGACCGGTTCGGCAAGGACGCCACCAAGGAACGCAAGGGCACCAGCCATATTTCGATCGTTGATGCAGACGGCAACGCGCTTTCCATGACCACCAGCGTCGAGCAAGCCTTTGGCGCGCGCACCATGACGGGCGGCTTCCTGCTCAACAATCAGCTCACCGACTTCTCCTTCGAACCGAAAGACAAGCAAGGCCGCCCGATCGCCAATCGCGTCCAGCCGGGCAAGCGCCCGCGCAGCTCCATGGACCCGACCATCGCCTTCGACAATCCGGAAGGCGAACGCACCTTGCGCTATGTGCTGGGGTCCCCCGGCGGCCCGGGCATCATCCTCTTCAACGCCAAGGCTCTCTTCGCCATGATCGACTGGAGTCTTGACCCCCAAGCCGCCGTGGATCTCGCCAATTTCGGCGCGGTCGGCAACACGATCCTCTTGGAGAGCGATCCGACCCTCGACGGTCTCGCCGCCAAGCTCGGAGACCTCGGCTATAAGGTGAAGCGGTCGCCCCTGACCAGCGGTCTCCACGTCATCGCGGTCACCAGGGATGGGCTCGAAGGCGGCGCCGACCCCAGGCGGGAAGGCGTGGCCTTGGGCAACTGAGCGCGTTATGGCTCACCGATGACCGAGAAGCCTTCAACCCTGGCCATCCGCGGCGCTGGCATCACAGGCCTCTGGCAAGCGCTGATGCTCGCGCGAAAAGGCTATGACGTGACCGTCTACGAGCGGTCCGAGACGCCGTTCACTGACACCGCAAGCCGCTGGGCCGCCGCGATGCTCGCCCCCCGCTGCGAGGAAGAAAGCGCGGAACGCTTCGTCCGAGATCTGGGCTTACGCAGCATCGCGCTATGGCAGGAGAGCTATCCCGGCACCATCGTGAACGGCAGCCTCGTGCTGACCCTCCCCCGCGACCGGCCGCTCCTGGAGCGCTTCTCGCGCATGACGAGCCGCCACGAGCGGATCGGCAGGGAGAGGATCGAAGAGCTGGAGCCCGGCCTCGCCGACCGCTTCGAGACGGCGCTCTTCTTCGAAGACGAAGCCCACTTCCCGCCCGAAGCCGCCATGGCCTGGGCGCAGGAAGCTGCCGAAGTGGCAGGCGCAAAGTTCGTTTTCGGCACCGAGGACTACGACCGAAACGCCGATCTCGTCATCGACTGCCGCGGTATGGGCGCACGGGACGATTTGCCGGGGCTTCGCGGCGTGCGCGGCGAGCGCATCATCGTGCGCAGCGGGGAGATCGAATTGTCGCGGCCTATCCGCCTGCTCCATCCGCGCCAATCCCTTTACGTCGTCCCGCGCGGAAACCAGGAATATATGCTCGGCGCCACGGCCATCGAGAGCGATGAGGGTGGGCTGATCAGCGTTCGCTCGACCCTCGACCTCTTGGGCGCCGCCTATGCCCTCGACCCCGCTTTCGGCGAGGCGGAGATTGTGGATCAGGGGGCCGGAGTCCGTCCCGCCTTCCCCGACAACCGCCCTAGGATTATCCTCTCCCCTCGCTATATCTATGTGAACGGCCTCTTCCGGCACGGCTTCCTTCTGGCGCCGGCCCTGGGCGAGCTTGTCGCCAACTATCTCGAAGACGGTACGCGCGAGGAGGAAATCTTTGCAGATTCTCGTGAATGGTGAACCGCACGCGACCGAAGCGGGCGATCTCGCTGCACTCTGCGCGGAGCTCGAGCTTGCCGACGCCAAGATCGCCACGGCGCGCAATGGCGACTTTGTGCCCACGGCCGCCCGCGCCGACACTCGCCTGACGGATGGTGACGAGATCGAGATCGTCGCGCCGCGCCAAGGCGGATAAGAGACCGCGGATAAGACACGGCGACTGAATGAACGCACCCATGGCCGATCCAATGCTGACATTGTACGGCGAGAGCTTTGCCTCTCGGCTGCTGCTGGGCACCGCGGGCTATCCCTCGCCCGACATCTTAGCCCGCGCGGCGAAGGCGTCGGGTGCGGAGATTCTCACTGTCTCTCTCCGTCGGGAATCCGCCCGCCAGCGCACCGGTCAGGGGTTCTGGCAACTCGTCGAAGAGCTGGACCTCAAGCTCCTGCCGAATACCGCGGGCTGCCATTCCCCGAAGGAAGCGATCGCCACCGCCCAGATGGCCCGCGAGCTGTTCGGGACCGATTGGATCAAGCTGGAGGTGATCGGCAACGACGACACCCTTCAGCCGGATCTTTTTGGTCTGGTGGAAGCGGCCAAGGCGCTCTCGGAAGAGGGCTTCAAGATTCTGCCCTATTGCACCGAAGATCTCAGCGCCGCGGAACGGCTGGTCGCGGCAGGCTGCGAAGTGCTGATGCCCTGGGGCTCGCCCATCGGCTCCGCGTGTGGCCTCTCCAACCGGCCGGGCCTGAAGGCATTGCGTGCCTACTTCCCCGATATCCCGCTGATCGTCGATGCCGGCATCGGCGCGCCGTCCCACGCCGCCGAGGCCATGGAGCTCGGCTATGACGGCGTGCTGCTCAACACCGCCGTCGCCAAGGCCGGCGATCCGGTCGCCATGGCGGCAGCGTTCGGCAAGGCCATCGAGGCGGGTCATCAGGCCTTCGCAGCGGGGCTGATGGAGCCCCAGGACATGGCGAGCCCCTCCACCCCGATGGCGGGCACGCCCTTTGCCGGCTCCGGCCGCGTCTCCTGACCGGGGCGCACCTCTGCTTATGAAGCTCGATCCGTTCTATCCCATCGTCCCGGATTTTGCCTTGGCCGCCCGGCTCGTGCCGCTTGGCGTGAAGTTTCTGCAACTTCGGATCAAGGATGCCCCTGCTGAGACGATACGGGCCGAGATCGCCCAGACCATGCAGCTCTGCGCGGAGCACGATTGCCTTCTGGTGGTGAACGACTATTGGCGGGAAGCGATCGACCTCGGAGCCGATTTCATCCATCTCGGTCAGGAGGACCTCGCGGCGGCCGATCTCGGCGCCATCAAGCGCGCCGGGCTGAAGCTCGGCATCAGCAGCCATTCCCCGGAGGAGCTCGGCAATGCCAAGGCCGCCGAGCCCGACTATGTGGCCCTCGGCCCGGTCTATGAGACGAAGCTGAAGAAGATGCCCTGGGCGCCTCAGGGGCTGGACCGCATCAGGGAATGGCGTTCCGCCCTGCAATGTCCCCTGGTGGCCATCGGCGGGATCACCGTGGAGCGGGCGGCAGGCGTTCTCGAGGCAGGCGCGGATAGCGCGGCCGTCATCACGGACATCCTGACGGATGCCGCCCCGGAAGCCCGGGCGCGACAATGGATCGCCGCGACTCAAGGCTGGCGGGCAAACTCTTGACCCTTTATATTCGGGCAATGTTCAGAGCGGTCCCGGCCGGTCTTGCCCGGTCAGGAGTGTAGCGGCCGTGTAGGAGTCCGCAGGTATGGGGTACAGTCTCGATCCGGCCTTGCCGGTGACCCATAGTGTCCGGCAAGTCGCCCTGAGCGAGCTGGACGGCGCCAGGGCTTGGCTCGCAGAAGACGACATCCACACCGGAATCCATAACGCCCGCAAATGCCTGAAGCGTCTTCGGTCGCTTTTGCGACTGGTCGAGACGGGGCTCCCCGAGCCGCAGGTGGATTATCTCCAATCCCGGTTGCGGGGCATCGGCAGAGAGCTGGCACCCGCCCGGGATGCCCAGGCCTTGATCGAGACCCTGGACAAGCTCGCACTCAAATCGCCCAAGCTCTCCCAGGGCAAGGTCTTCGGTCAGATCCGGGAGTGGCTCGAAAACCGGCGCGCCAATGTCGAGGCCCGCGGATCCGATCCCGTTGAGAAAGCCAGTGAGGACCTGGACAAGCTTCGCCCCCTCCTGGCCAAGCTCGCGGTGTTTCCGGACGATTTCGAACCGATCCGCAAGGGAGCGAAACAGCAATACCGCGCCTGCCGAGACGCCTATCGCGAAGCCTTCAAGACCAAGTCCGACGAAGCGCTGCATGAGTGGCGCAAACAGGTACAGCGTCACTGGCGCCAGCTCCAGCTATTGGCTCCCTGCTGGCCGGATACGCTGGCGGCCCGCGCAGAGCACGTCCATAGCCTAGCGAAGAAGCTCGGCGACGATCACGACCTCGCCAATCTCCAACAGCTCGCCACCGCTCCGGCTATGAGCTTCGGCGGCGCAGACGAGACCGAGAGGCTCGCCAAGCGCTGCCGCAAGGATCAGAAGGCCCTGCGCGCTGAAGCGAAGGCGCTCGGCGCCCGCCTCTTCGCCGATAAGCCGAAGACGTTCATCGCGCGAATCGAGACCCGCTGGAATGCGGCCGTCGAAGCCGCAGCGGCTGCGGATAAGCCGGCCAAGCGGCCGGACCGGCAGCCCGACGCCCCGGCTCCGGCCGAACCCGATGCCGACCGCGTCAATAACGTGGTGTTCCTGGATGAAAATTTGGGAGCCGGCAGCAAGGCCGGATAGGGCTGCGCCCCGCCGTGGCTAAAGCTCAAGCTTCATTCCATCAAAGGCGACGTCCCAGCCTGCCTTGGTGACGACCGCACGTTCCTCGGAATCCTCGCGCAGAACGGGGTTCGAGTTGTTGATGTGGATGAAGACCTTCCGCTCCACGCCGAGATCCTCGAAAGCCGCCAGCGTGCCTTTCGGCCCCGACATGTTCATGTGGCCCATGCGTTCGCCGGTCTTCTGAAGCATCCCCTGACGCAGCATCTCGTCATTGGTGAAGAGCGTTCCGTCGAAAAAGACCAGGGGCGCGCCCGTCAGCCTTTCCTTCAGCCGATCGTCGACTTGAGCGCATCCCGGGACATAGAAGAAATGCGTGCCGGCGATCGTGTCCGTCACCTTCAGACCGACCGTGTCGCCTTCCTGGGTGCCGAAATCCTCGCCGGCGGACTCGTCTTCAAGATATAGCGCCACCTTGCCCGGCACGGCGAAACCTTCGATCTCGATTCCGACCGGACCGTCCGGCCCTTTCACTTGGAATGGCTCGCCCAGCGTCATGGGCACCCGATCGACGATCTCCGGATTGAGCACGTTGAAGATGGAGTTCTCCGCCAGCACGCCGAGCACCCGCTCACTGCCGTAGATGGTGAAGGGCTGCCCCTCGCGGAGGTTCAGCAGCCCGGCGACATGGTCGACATCACCATTGGTGAGCACGACGGCCTTGATCGGACTGTTGCGCACCGGGCCGTTCGGATCGGGATGAAGCTCCGGCGTCTCGTTGATCTGCTGGCGAAGGTCCGGCGTGGCGTTCAGCAGCACCCAATCCTTGCCGTTCGCGCTCACCGCGAGCGACGACTGGGTCCGCGCGCGCAACCCTGGAACGCCCTCTCGCACGCCGGCCGAATTCCGCCCCGCGCAGTTCCATTGCGGCAGGCCACCGCCTGCTCCCGATCCTAGAACCTTGATCTGCATAGCGCCTGTTGCATGGCCAATGTGACACGCACCCGTCAAGCCACTTAATGGCGCGTTCATGAAAGAAGGGCTCCCGGTTTTCGCCGGGAGCCCAGAGTAGCTCAGGGTCTTTCAGTGAAGGTGCCCGGGCCGGCCAAACGGCCCGCCCGGGTTTCAAACCGCTCTTACCAGAGCGCGATCTTGGCGCCGCCGTAGATAACCGCAGGCGGGGCCGGAGTAATGGTGCGCGGGTTGGTGAAGAAGTCCTCGCCGAGATCCGGGTCGGCTTCCGCACCCTCGTTCGCACCAGCAAGATTGAAGAAGGTGCCGAACACGCCGTACTCCTTGTCGAAGACGTTGTTGGCGAGCGCGAAGAGCTGGATGCGCGGCGTGATCTGATAGCTGGTGTGCAGATCGACCCGCCAATAACCGTCCAGCTGAGGCTGCTGGTTGGCCTCGTCGCCGAAGAAGTACTGGCTGCTCACACCGATGAGATCGCCACCGATCTTCCACTTGTCGGTCACCCAGTAATCCATGCCGGCCTTGAAGCGATGGGGCGGGATGCCCGGCAGCTGGTCGCCCGGACGCACCGCGATACAGGCCAACTCGCCTTCGTCCTCGCCTTCCTCTTCTTCCTCTTCGAAGTCCGACGCATCGCAGATGCTTTCCCGTGCGGACGGGTTGTCGGGCGCATTGAGGATCAGGTCGTTCTGATAGGTGGCATCGATATAGGCGTAGTTGGCGTAAGCCTGCCATTTCTGGGTCTGGTAGGTCAGGCCGGCTTCGATGCCCTGGCGCAGAATATCCGCACCGTTCTGGAAGTAGCCACGGGTGGAGTTCGTCACCACCGTGATGATGTCGTCATCCGTATAGGTCCGGAAGAGACCCGCATTCCAGGTCCAGCGGGACGACCCGTCAGCAGCAGTATCTTCGCCGCGCAGACCGAGTTCCCACGTGTTCGAGACGACCTGCTCCAGCGGCGGGTCGGCCACCAGGAAGCTCTCGATGAGGCAGGGACGCTCCGGATCGGCGCAGGCGAGCTCCGCCGGCACGGGCGCACGGTTCGCTTCCGAATAGCCGCCATAAGCGCTGATCGTCGAGGTCAGCTGATAGGTCAGGCCTGCCGCCGGGTTGAACCTCTCATAGGTGTTCGTCCCGTTCAGAGCCGGATCCTCGCCGGTCAGATCGGTCAGCTGGATGCTGGCGTAGTTGTACCGGCCGCCCAGGGTCACAGCCAGACGATCGTTCACCTCGTACGTGTCGGAGATATAGAGACCGACATAGGTGTTTTCGGTGTCGATCAGCTTGGGCGCCACCTCGTCCGGTCCGCCGAAGGTCGTGCCCGTCGGCGTGACAACGAAGCGCGGCTGGAACTGGGCCAGCTCGCTCTGGGCGTTAAAGGTCACCTGGCCATGGTCGTAGCTGGCACCGATGATGAAGTGGTTGCCGTGGCCGTACAGATCGGCGTCGTTGGCCATCTGGACCGCCGTGCCCCAGCTGTCGGCTGTCTGACCGGTGGAGTCGATCGAGCCCAGCTCGCCATCGGGCGTCGGGATCAGATTGCCGCTGATATCCGTCGCCTCTTCGCCTTCCAGGCAGAGGATTGCCGGATTGTCGTCGCACGGCTCGGCCTCGGAGATGTTGCCGTCGTCGTGGCTCTGCTCAAAGCGGCGGTAGTAGGCGACACCGGACAACGTGATGTTGTCGTTCACGTTATAGCTCGCATTGACCGACGGCATGATCATCTTGTTGTCGGTCGTCTGCGGCGAGGTGAAGGTCCGTTCCCGATCCAGCGCCAGCAGCTGAACCGGCGCAGAAGCCGTCACGCCGAAGGAGGTGTCCGCCGCCGTCACGTTGACGTGCACCTCGCCCTTGCTGTTGCGGAAGCCGAGATCGGCATACATCCGGCGAAGATCGGATTCCGAGAAGTCCCGGTAGCCCTGATCCTTGATCCGCTCGGCTGCGAAATAGGCCGCCCAGTTGCCGCTCTGCATACCGACCTGGGCGTTGCCCTGCACGCGGCCGAACGAACCGCCGAGGGTAACGATCTCCGCGCCTGGTAGCTGAAGCCGTCCTTCATCTGGATGGTCAGCGCGCCGCCGAGGGCGTTCAGGCCGTAGATCGGGTTGCCGCTGACGATCGTCATATCCTGGATCGCGATCTCCGGCAGGAAGTCGTAGTTGACGATGTCGCCGAACGCCTCGTTGATCCGGACGCCGTTCTGATAGACTGCGAGGCCCTGGGCCACGCCCTGCACCGGCGAGGACTCGAAGCCGCGATACTGAATGTTGGTCTGGAACTCGTTGCCCTGCAGATCCGACTGGATCACGCTCGGCACCTGCTGCTCGAGCACCTGAGCCGGCGGATCCACATAGTCCTGACGGCCGAACGCCTCGCCATTCACATAGGAGAAGGCGCTGGGAACGAGCTGCGCCGGAATCTCAGATCCCTTGACGGGCGACATGGGAACGCCGCCGCTCGGCGGTAGCGTCGAGATGGACTGATCGGCCTCGAATCCTTCGACGGGCTGCGCCACGGGCACCACCGGGGCCGGCGCGGGCGCCGGAGCGGGTCGCGGCGTGCGGGTCGCCTGCTGACGGGGCGGCGGCGCCGGTGCGGGCTGAGGCTGCTCCTGGATGACCTCGACCGCCGGAACTTCGACCTCGCCTTCGCCATCGGGAGCGGCGGCGGATTCCCCTTCGGGAGCGGCCGCGTCGGTCGGTGCTGACGTGCCTTCCGGCGATGTCGACTCGACCTCTTGCTGTTCGATATCGGCGTCCTGCGCCTGCGCGTACGCCGGCAGAAGAAGCGCTCCGGCGAGGAGGACGCTATATCCAAACCCCCTGACGATCATTCTTAACCCCCTGCAGTCCATGACGGATACCGAATCGAACCGACTCGGCATCATTGATTCTTGGACCGATGACATTCGGTTGTCTGGAGGATTTCGCGTCGGCGCTGTCGTCAAGCAGCTTACGATTGTCTTTTCAGGGAACTCCTGGCCTTCCCCAAGGCGGATTTCCCTTTTCGCTCTATGGCGAGACGTCCCTGCTTCCTGCGCCCCGAATCGCCCCCCAAAACCGACGCTCGGTGCTCTGCGATAATGTCGCAGTTTCAAAATGAATAGAACATGAAGTCTCTATTAACGCTATCCCATGACCGTCGGGAAAACCTGGCAATCTACTTACCAGCCGCTCCGGGTGGCGCTTGCTTTTCAATAGTTTGGCGCTCGTTCGGCTTCTCTTACCAGGCGCTTCGCCGTTAACGATCCATGGCAGCCCTGCGGGCCCAAGGCAGTTGATTCGTTTATGAACTCCCGCTACCCATTGCCGCGGTCTATCGCGCCAATCGGTCTGCCCCGCGCAAGCTGAGGGGCGCGAAAGAGTGCGAATTACGGACAGGATAAACTGTCCCAAATGCTGCGGGAGAAATGGCGGACGGAGCCGCCAGTGCGTGGCCGGATGCCGCCCTCTCCCCATGGCGCAGAATGAGAGCACGGCCCGGGTCTGTAGATGTGTATCGCGTGGATCGTCCGATGATGTGGTGGAAAGCGCCTCTGGGCCGGTATTCGCCGTTGGCGAAGCCCCTGCTGCGCTCCAGCGCTGCCGTGATGGCCGTTGCCGGCATCCTGGTCATCGCGGGCGTCGGCGTGAGCCACGCCCAGGTCACCGGCGATGAGGCTGGAACGGCCGCTCCGGAAGGCCACGCAGACGCTCCCGCCAAGTCCACGGCGGAATCTCGGGCGCCGCCGCGCCGGCGTCCGCAGACGGCCTGACGCTGGAGTTGAACAAGCTGGAGCCCAACGGCGACAACTGCCGGGCCTACATGGTTCTGCGCAACCAGAGCGAGCGCCATTATCAAAGCTTCAAGCTGGATCTGATTGAATTTCGTACCGACGGGATCATCGGCCATCGCTTCGCCGTCGATCTCGGACCCATTCGCCCGGAGAAGACGTTGGTCAAGCTGTTCGATATTGCAGGCAGGCACTGTGACGAGATCGGCAGCTTTCTGATCAATGACGTGATGGAGTGCAGCACCGGGAGCGGTGCCGTCGACGATTGCTTCTCCGGACTTTCCGTTTCCTCCCGCGCAGATGCGGAACTCACCAAATAAGGGCGACTGACGTGGAGCACATCGCGACATCCTCGGCGGACTACACCGTTTACGGTCTGGTCATGGCCGCCGACCCCGTGGTGAAGGGGGTCATGATCCTTCTCGTCCTCGCCTCAGTGGCGTGCTGGGCGATCATCTTCGAGAAACTCATCCGGGTCGCCGCGTTGAACCGGCAGATCAAGCGTCTGACCCGTGTCGCTCATCAAACCGATGACGAGCTTCCGCCGCCCCATACCCAGCGCGGCCTGGTCGGCCACGTGCTGAACGCCGCCGAAGCCGAGGTGGAGGTCCCCACCTTCGGCAACGAGTCTCTCAGCGAGTTTCGCGGCCGGCTGGAGCATGCCATGCGAGGCGCTCTCCGCACCGATCTTCAGAAGCTGGAAAGTGGCCTGCCCTTCCTGGCGACCACCGGCTCCGCCGCCCCCTTCATCGGCCTCTTCGGCACGGTCTGGGGCATCGTCAACAGCTTCACGGCCATCGCCCAGGCCAAGGACACCAGCCTCGCCGTCGTGGCGCCGGGTATCGCCGAGGCCTTGATCGCCACGGCTCTCGGCCTTGCCGCGGCCATTCCGGCGGTGGTGGCCTACAACATGATTGCCGTCGCGCTGGGCCGGGCCTCCAACCGGGCCAACGCGGCCGTCACCGAGATCGCCCGGCGCATTCCCCATGCCCGGCCGTCGGTTAGAAAGGCCGCAGAATAATGGCGATGTTCGTCGGCAATGGCGGCGGAGGCCAGGAGGGCGGCGGCTATCAGCCCATGGCCGAGATCAACATCACGCCCATGGTCGACGTGATGCTCGTGCTGCTCATCATCTTCATGGTCGCCGCGCCGCTGATGATGGCGGGCGTGCCTGTCGAGCTTCCGCAGACCAGCGCGACGCGGGTTAGCAATCCCCAGAAGCCGATGATCGTTTCGCTCACCGCCGACGGCGAGCTCTATATCCGCGACGAGCAGGTGAGCCAGGACGGGCTGATCCCGCGGCTACAGGCGATCCGCGCCGAGGAAGGCGACACGGTCGTCTATGTGCGAGCCGACAAGTCGAGCGTCTACGGCAACGTGATGGACATTCTCGGGATGGTGGGGCGCAGCGGCTACGGCCGGGTCTCCCTGCTGTCGCAGCCCAAGCCGGGTGGCGACGAGTGAACGGTCGGGCGGCCGAAAGATAGCGGCCTATCTCAATGATCCGTTTTTTGACATGGCTGATCTCGCTGAGCCTTCACGCTGGGCTTGCCGCGTTCTTCCTGTATCAGCCGGGCGGCAAGGCGCTCCAGGAAGGTTCGGGTGAGGATCTGCTCGTGGTCGAGCAGGGCGTCGCCATCGAGGGGCTCTCCGCGCTCGGCCAGGACGAGATTTCTCTCGAGCCCGTCGAGGCGCCCCCGCCCCAGATGGCCCAGCCCAGCCCGCCCGTCCCGGAGACCGAACCCATTGAGACGGCTGAGCTCGCCGAGGAGGCCGTGGTGCCGCCGAAGCAGGTGGAACCCCTAGAGGACACCGAGGTGATCGAGTCCGAGCAAGGACCCGAGCAGGAGCTCGACATCCAGCCGGAGGTGAAGCCGGTCGAGAAGCCCCCGGAAGAGGTGGAGGAGGTCGACCCCGAGGTTCAGGAGGTGAAGAAGCAGCCTCCGCCCCAGATCGCGACCATCGTCGAACAGACCACCGTCCAGAAGATGCAGAGCTCCGGCCAGGAGCGCAAAGGCGGCACCACCACGAGCCGGACCGCCTATATCGGCTCGCTCCGCACCCATCTGGAGAAGAACAAAGTCAATCCGCGCTCGCGCTTCTCCGGCACGGTGCTCGTCCGCTTCACCGTGAACAAGAAGGGGGAGTTGATCCTGCACGAGATCAAGAAGAGTTCCGGCTCCAAGGTGCTGGACCAGGCCGCGCTCGATTCCATCGAACGCTCCGCGCCCTTCCCCGCGATCCCGGAGGACTGGGGCAATCAGCAGTTCACCCTGGTGGTGCCGTATAATTTCAGCATCCGAGACCGCAAGTAGCGGTCCGGCAGCGAGCCTCGAGACATCCCGCCGCGCGGGAGCGTTCGGCTAGTTGAACTCGTAGCCGACGAAGACCTTGGCGGCCACGTCCGAGCTCGCGTCCGTCAGTCCGAACAGTACGCCGAAGCTGACCGTGAATTCGTCGTATTTGCCGGGGACGCCGCGCTCCGACGCTTCGATCAGCGCCTCGTCGTCATCCTCGCCCCAGGTGAAGTAGAAGGCCGGACCGATGTAGTGTTCCTGCTCTTGGAACGACGTCGAAGAGAGGTCTTCCGCCTCACCGAAGGCTTCCACGGCCAGCATCAGCCGGTCGGTGACGTTGTAGGCAGCCTGCAGGCTGTATTCGACGCCCCAGACGCCCGGCTCGCTATCGGGCCCGAACTCGTCGAAGAACAGGATATCGTTGGTGAGCAGGAAGTCCCCCTGGCCGTATTCGAAGATCGGGCCGAAATGGAAATCGCCCGATCCTTCCGGCGCATTGCCGACCCCCTGCTCCATGCCTCCCTGCATGGCAAAGCCGAACCCGTCGCCCTCCAGGGTGATGATCTCGACCTGGGTCTCGAACTCGATGGCATTGATGTCGAAGGTCTCGCCGTCGGGGACCGTATAGCCCTGGGTGAAGGCGAGCAGCCAATGGCTCGTCGGGCTCATCTGCAGCTCGAATTCCTGGCTCTGCCGCAGCGGCTTCTCGTCCTCGTCATCGTCTGATTTCGACAGACCCGTATGACCGGCGCCGCGATATTGCAGCTGGATCTCGCCTGCATCGATGGTCGATTCCTGGACCTCGAACTCGGCCCGCGCTCGATCGAGCGGCAGGAAGGTCAGAGCAAACCCCGCCGTGGCCACGAGACCGAACTTCATGACCGCTATGGTGCGTTCAGTACTCAAGAGCCACCATCGCTTTCAAAGAAAGGTCCGTGGTCGCCGGCGTCAGAGCAAACAGCGCACCAAGTCCGATCTTCCAGGATGATTCGAGCTGTGAGCCTTCCTTCTGTTCGGTGAATTCGTCGAATTCCTCCTCGCCGAGCAGCAGATAGAGCGTCGGTCCTGCCCTGTGGACCTGATTTTCGAACGGGCCGGAATTCGACAGGCTCTCGATCTCGCCGAAAGCCTGAGCGGCGATCGCCCAGTGCCGGGCGAATTGATATTGCAGCTGGGCGGCGTATTCGAAGCCGGCCCCCGGCACCGCGTCAGGACCCCGCTCGCCTGTGAGCAGTGGATTGAGCGTGAGCAGCCAGGACCCCGTCGCATATTCGATGATCGGACCATATTCGTATTCGTCCGGTTCGCCTTGGGCTTCGTTGAAGGGATGCGTGTAGCCGAGCATGAACGCGATGCCGAGCCCTTCGGGCGGGCGCCGCAGCAGCACGAACTGGGTCTCTGCATTCAGATAGTTGTAGGTGAGGTCTCCGCCCTGGGGCTGGGTCAGCCCGGGCGTGATGCGGAACATCCACGAATCCGTCGGCGCGAGCTGGAATTCCAGCTCATGGCTCTGCTCGAGATTCGCCTCCTCGTCTGGTTCGGCGAGAAGGATGCCGTCATGGGTCGCGCCGCGATACTCCGCCTCGATGGAGCCGGCCTCGGCGTTGACTTGCGGGATTTCGAATTCGGCGCGCGCAGCGGGCGACCCAAAGCCGACCGCGGCAGCCGTGGCAATGGCGACCAATACTCCGCCTTCCCTCTTCTGACGCGACGCCATCCGAAGCGGTTTCAAGCGGCTCCCCCCAACCAGTTCGAACACACACAGGAACCCTGCACCGCCTTACCGACGATTTGCCGCAAGCCTAGCGAGGCTCGCCGTGGCCCGCAAAACGAAAACAGGAACATCTGGCACAGACGACGGGAAGAGTCGGCAGAGGTGGCCGCAAAGCCACAAGTGTTGGTTCTCAGACGGCCTTCTCTCAATCGAGATGAATGGCAGATGAAGTCTACATGAAAATCTAATTACCTTCGCCCCCAACCCTCGGCAGAGGGCCGGGAAAATGAGGTATAGAAGGTGAGAGGATTGTCTAGCCTGAGAAATGCAGGAGTGACTGCCTGGCAGCGACGCTGGGGCGGAGGATCGAAGCCGCCGCCCATGCCGGGTCTCAGAGCGCGAGATTTGGAATGCGTTATCAGACCAAGCTGCTGCTGACGGCCGGAGTGTTGCTGATGCTATCGCTTTCGGCGGCGGGCCTCGCCTATTGGGGAGTTGCCAAGTCGCACGACTATCTCACGCGCTCCCGCATCGCCCATCAGGAGCTGGAAGCGCAGCTCCAGCTGTCCCGCCACAGCCGTCAGCTCTTCAAGGCCTGGACCGACACGTTGTTGACCGGCACCTCGGAGCGTCCCTTCGGCGCCGCCTATCTGGAAAAGGTGATCGAATCCGATCTCTCCACCCTGGAAGGCTTGAGCCGTAAGGAGATGGAGGTCGTTGGCCCCGACGAATCCGCGGCCGAGAATGAGGAGCTGGTCCGTCTCAACGCCATCAAGCGGGAGTTCCAGCACACTCTCGATCAGCTCGCGGAGGTCGAGCAGCTCCGCAGCCGCGGCCGGCCCGACATCGCATGGCAGCGCCTGATCGAGCTTCTGAAGGGCGGCATCGACAGCAAGCTCAACGAGTTGGTCGAGGCCGCGGTCGCGGACGAAACCGCCGAGGTCGCCCGCATCGACGCCGATGCCGCGAAGCTCCTCGCCCGCCTGGAGCGCATCAGCCAGATCCACGCCGCCATCGCCATCCTCGCGACCCTCGGCTTGGTGATCCTTCTGCTTCATCGCCTGCGCGCGCCTCTCGCCGAGCTGCTGCGCGGCACACGCTCTCTGGCCGAGGGCGACCTCTCCCACCGCATCGCCATCACGGGACGCGACGAGTTCGCCGATCTCGGCCAGAGCTTCAATCAGATGGCGGCGGACCTGCAGGCCCATCAGAAGGCGCTCGAAGCAGCCCACGCCAATCTTGAATCGACGGTCGCCGAGAGAACCGAGGAGCTGCGCCGCGCGAACGAATCCTTGCGTCACATCGACGAGACCCGCCGGGGCTTCTTCGCCGATATCAGTCACGAGCTGCGTACGCCTCTGACCATCATCCGCGGCGAAGGCGAGATCACGCTCCGCGGCAAGAACAAGCGGATCGCCGAGTACAAGCATTCCATCGGACGAATCGTGCAGCAGGCCAAGCACCTCTCCGTGCTGGTGAACGACCTGCTCTTCATCGCGCGCCAGCGCCGGCGCCGCCAAGATGAACGTCCAGGACATCGACCTCGCCGAGCTCCTTGCCGGGGTCTGCGACGACATCTCGGTGATCGCGAAGTCGAAAGGCGTCGAGGTGACCTTCGAAACCAGGGCGAAGGAGACCCGGATCGACGGCGATCCCTCGCGGCTCCGCCAGCTTTTCGGAGTCGTGCTGGACAACGCGATCCGCTACTCCAAGACCAAAGGTACCGTGAAGGTGAGCCTCACGCGCAACCGCGATATGCTCACGGCGAAATTCGCCGATGATGGTATCGGGATCCCTGCCGAGGAACTCGACAGCATCTTCGAGCGCTTCCGCAGAGGCGGCAACGCGATGGATCATAACGAAGAAGGGATGGGCCTCGGCCTGCCGCTGGCGAAGGCCATCGTCGAAGCCCACAAGGGAGAGATCAGGATGCAGAGTCGCCTGGGCAAAGGCACCACCGTTGTCGTCACCCTGCCGGCCGAACAGACAGGCACGGCGCCAATGCACGGCGCAGCCGGGACGGTCGCCGCCGCCAAAGCGAAGGCTGGCAAGGCGGAGGCCCAGACGTGAACGTATTGCTGGTGGAAGACGAGCCCCGCGTCGCCGATTTCATCGACCGCGGTCTTCGCGCGGAAAATCACGGCGTAACCGTAGCGCCCTCCGGCGGCGAGGCCATCGAGGTCGCCAAGGGCGGCGAGTTCGACGTGATCGTCCTCGATCTCATGCTGCCGGACATGCACGGCTATGACGTCTGCCAGCGCCTTCGCGCCGAGGGGGATCACACCCCCATCCTGATGCTCACCGCAATGGACACCCTTGAAGACAAGATCAAGGGACTGAAGATCGGCGCCGACGACTACCTGCCGAAGCCGTTCGATTTCGACGAACTGCTGGCGCGCATGGAAGCGCTGGTCCGGCGCTCCCACAATTTCGCGCCGAGCTCCAACAAGCTTCAGGTCGCCGATCTCGTTTTGGACAGGGATGCCCTGGAGGTGACCCGCGCGGGCGAGACCATCAAACTCACTGCCAAGGAGCTCGCGATCCTTGAGCTGCTCATGGGTGCGCCGGGCCGCGTCTTTTCCCGCACCCGCATCCTCAACCAGGTCTGGGGCTATTCGGAAGACCCGCTGACCAATGTCGTCGATGTCTATATCGCGCGGCTTCGCAGGAAGATCGACACGGAGGGCAAGGAACCCCTCCTGGAGACGGTTCGCGGCCACGGCTATCGCCTGAAAGCCGTGAACGAGAAGTCCGAACCCGCCGATGCCTCCCCCTCAACCGCACCGAAGGAGTGACCGTTGCGTAATCTCATTGTCGCTTTTCTGTTTCTCGTAGCGGTGCTTCCGTTCGCCGGATCCGCATCCGCGCAAGACGACGAGGTCTCCGTCGGCGTGCTGAAGTTCGGCACGGTGAGCTGGCTGCTCGACACGATCCAGCATTACAAGCTGGACGAGAAGGCCGGCGTGAAGCTCGACATGCTGCCCCTTGCGAGCAACCAGGCGACCGCCGTGGGCCTCCAGGGCGGCTCCGTCGACATCATCGCGACGGACTGGCTCTGGGTCTCCCGCGAACGTGCCGGCGGCTCGGACTTCACCTTCTCCCCCTTCACCACGGCCCTGGGCGCCATCATGGTTCCGCCGGATTCTCCGATCCAGACTCTCGGCGATCTGAAGGGCAAGACCCTCGGCATCGCTGGTGGCCCTCTGGACAAGAGCTGGCTGCTGATCGTGGCCTATGCCAAGCGGACGGCGAATATCGATCTCAGGACCGAGACCCGCCAGGTCTTCGGTGCGCCGCCGCTCCTCTCCGAGAAGGCCATCCAGGGTGAGCTCGACGCCGTGCTGAACTACTGGCCCTATGCGGCGCGCCTCGAGGCGAAGGGCTTCAAGGATCTCATCGGCCTCGAAGACGTGGTCGAGGAGCTCGGTGCCAAGGGCGAGGTCTCCATGGTCGGCTTCGTCTTCAGCGAGGATTGGGCCGAAGATAATCCCAAAGCCATCAAGGGCTTTCTGGAGGCCGCGGCCGAAGCGAACGAGCTGCTCGCCACCTCCGACGAAGCCTGGGAGCGTCTGCGGCCCATGATGAAGGCAGAGGACCAGGCGACCTTCGAGGCTCTTCGCCGCCGCTACCGCGAAGGCATTCCCGAGCGGACCACGGCTCAGAACGAGGCCGACGCCAAGGTGCTCTATCGCTTCCTACGGGAGCTGGGCGGAGAACGCCTGGTCGGACCGAGCGAGCAGCTCGCTCCGGGCACCTTCTGGATCGGCAAAGGCTCGTGACGCTCGCCCCATGACCATCACTCAGTCAAAGATCCGGCGCGATGCACGCCCCTGGGCCTCGTCCGGCCCAGTGGTCACGCTGATCTCATTCGCGGGCTTCGTGGCGGTCTGGTTCCTCGCCGCCTATATCGCCGATAGCAAGCTGCTGCCGGGTCCGGTGGAAGTGGTGGAGTTCACCATCGACGAGGCCGTCAACGGACCGCTCCTGAGCGAGCTCGGCATCACATTGTGGCGCGTCGCTGCCGCCTTCGTCATCGCGATGGCGATCGGCTCAGTGATCGGCATCGCCATGGGCGAGTCGGTCGTGCTGAACCGCTGGCTCGACTCATGGCTGATCGTGCTGTTGAACCTGCCGGCCCTGGTGATCATCATCCTGGCCTATGTCTGGTTCGGACTGACCGAGGCGGCCGCGATCGGGGCGGTAGCGCTCAACAAGATCCCCAACGTGATCGTCACCTTGCGCGAAGGTGCCCGCTCTCTCGATCCCGGCCTGGACGAAATGGCCCGCGCCTACCGCATGCCGGCGATGGAGCGCCTCAAGCATGTCATTCTGCCTCAGCTTCAGCCCTATATCGCCGCGGCCTCGCGCACCGGGCTGTCGCTGATCTGGAAGATCGTCCTGGTGGTGGAGCTGTTGGGCCGGTCCAATGGCGTCGGGTTCCAGCTCCACCTCAACTTTCAGCTCTTCAATGTCACCGCCATTCTCGGCTACACGATCGCCTTCGTGGCGGTGATGCTCGCAATCGAATTTTTCTTGGTGCAGCCCTTTGAACGTTACACGACCCGTTGGCGAAACCGGCCGGTTTGAGATCGATATCGCGGAGAAGACCTATACCGGCGCCAACGGCGTGCCGGTCCCGGTCATTCGCGACTTCCGGCTTCAGATAAAGCCCGAGAGCATGACCGTGCTCATGGGCCCGTCCGGCTGCGGCAAGACCACGTTCCTGCGCATCCTGGCGGGGCTCGACCATAATTTCGACGGCAGCATCGAAATGCCGGAAGAGACCCGGATCGGCTTCATGTTCCAGGAGCCGCGACTGCTGCCTTGGCGGAAGGTGCGCCGGAATATCGAGCTGGTCGCGGATGAGGCATTCACCGAAGAAGACCTTCTGATTTTGGCGGATGCGCTCAACATCGCCGACAAGCTGGATGTCTATCCCGGCGAGCTGTCCCTGGGTTTGGCGCGGCGCGCGGCTCTCGCCCGGGCCTTCGCCACGCGACCGAACCTGCTCCTTCTCGACGAGCCTTTCGTCTCCCTGGATGAGCCGACGGCCGACCGCCTGCGCAGACTTCTGCTGGAGGTCTGGGAGGCGCGGCCGACGACGGCGGTGCTCGTGACCCATAACCCCCGCGAGGCGGTCATGCTCGCAGACGAGTTGGTGCTTCTATCGCCCCGCCCAACCCACGTGCTGGAGACCGTCCCGGTCGACGTTCCCCAGAACGAGCGGACCCCGGCAATGATCGAAGAGATCTATTCCGACCTGCTGAAGCGCTATCCCGAAAATTTCGCGGCCTGAACGCCCGCGACTCTACCGGCCGATGGGCGCCGCCAATTCGAAGGAGGGTGACGCCCCCCTAGGCCGCTGCGCCGACCTTTCGCTGCTGGATGCCGCGGGACGGATCGTAGGCCCAGGCGGAGAGCCCCAGGAACACGATCGTGCAGCCGCCGACGACGGCCAGCGCCTCCCAGTTGACCTGCTCGTAGAAAGCGAAGCGGATCAGCTCCACCGCATAGGTGAACGGGTTCCACAGGCAGACATAGTAGAGCACCACGCTGCCCTCCCGCATCTTCCACAGCGGGTAGAGGGCCGACGAGGCGAAGAACATCGGGAAGATCACGAAGTTCATGACGCCCGCGAAGTTTTCCAGCTGTTTGATGGTCGACGAGATCAGCATGCCCATGGCGCCGAACATCATCCCCGTAAGCACCAGGGCCGGCAGCACCGAAATCAACGCCGTCAGCGACGGCAGCATGTACACGTCGCCCTGCTCGGAGAATTGGACCGCCGTGGACGGCAGATCGATACCGAACAGATAGGCCACCAGCAGGAATGCGTAGACCTGCACCAGCGACACCAGCACACTGCCGAACAGACGGCAGAACAGGAGATAGGACCGCGGCAGCGGCGTCGTCAGCAGCACGCGCATGGAGCCCATCTCCCGGTCGTAGACCATGGAAAGCGAACTCTGCATGCCGTTGAAGAGCTGGATCATCGCCAGCAGGCCGGGCGTGATATAGACCTGATAGGTGATGTAGGTCTCATAGGGCGGCTGGATATTCACGCCCAGTGCCGCGCGGAAGCCGGCGGCGAACACGATCAGCCAGATCAGGGGCCGCACCATGGCGGCGAAGAAGCGTTCCCGCTGCTGCAGGAACCGCAGCATCTCGCGTCCGACGATGCCATTGAAGGCGCGGATCAGATGGGCGACATTCATGCGGCAACACCCTCGTGCGGATCGCTGGTCAGCAGCTTGAAGGCCGCCCCAAGATCCTCAGCGCCAGTTTCTTTCACGACATCCTTGGCCCGGCCCCGGGCCACGATACGACCCTTGTCCAGCACGATCAGGTCGTCGTCGGGTTCGATCTCGTCGAACAGATGGGTCGCCCAGAGCACGCCGATATTGTCATCCTCCGCGAGCCTGTGAATATGCTCGACGATGGCCATGCGGGTCGGATTGTCGAGGCCGATTGTCGGCTCGTCGAGAAGCAGAAGATCCGGGCTATGCAGGATGCCGCGCGCAATCTCGACACGGCGCCGGTGTCCGCCATTCAGCGCCCGCACGCGTTCGCCGATGCGCTCTCGCGTGTCCAGAGCGTCCAGCGCCCGCCCCATGCGTTCGTCGGCCTCCTTGCGGGGAATACCGCGGAGCGAAGCGAAATAGCGGAGGTTCTGCTTGACCGTAAGGTCGAGATCCAAGGTCGGCTGCTGAAAGACGACACCCAGCGGGGCCAGAGCCCGGCTGCCGACTTCCGCCGGTGACAGGCCGCAAATTTCGATCCGGCCGATGGGCGCATCGAACAGTCGCGTGATGAGCGAGAAAAGTGTGGTCTTGCCGGCGCCATTGGGTCCGAGCAGAGCGGTGACCCGTCCGGGAAGCACCTCGAAGCTGACATCGTCCAGCGCCTGCTTGTCTCCATAGTAATAGGAGACGTCCTTGACGCTGAGGACCGGCGCACCAGACACGTTCGCCTTCGATTCCTTTTGCATGGATGTGCGTGTTCCGTGCCGTCGGCGGACGCGCCGCGGCGCGTCTTTGTTTCCTACCCACCCCAGAGATAACGGTCGGGCGGAAGCGACACAAGCCCGGGGCTCCCGGGCGGCACGCTGTTAATGTTCTTGAAAGGTCGGGATCATGGAGACCGGCGTCGGGCAAACGCACGCCTCGTGCACGTCCGGATTTTCCTGTGATCCGGATCCCGGGCTCGGGCCCCAATCAAATCCGAAGGGACGCGGTCTAGGCAGACGAATTCGAGCTCGCGGCCGCGTCCAGACAAAAAAGAAGCCGCCCCGAAGGGCGGCTTCCGATTTCGTCGTCTGTGGTTCGATCTAGAAGAAGATCACGCCACCAACCTGGAACAGGTCCCAGTCTTCGGTGGAGAAGGAACCACCGCCGGCTGCAGCGCTGAAGTCCGCATCCAGCTCCTGATGCTGCCAGCGACCGAAGACGTGCATCGCAGCAGCGTCGATCTCCTGGACCACACCGAGGCCGTAGCGCTCGACTTCCGAGCTGTCGAAGACGTTGGCACCCAGGGCGAGGTTGGCATTGAAGAACTGGTCTTCGTAGTTGCCGTACTCACCGTAGAAGGTGGTCGCGCCCATCGGCATGAAGGTCTTCTTCAGGAAGGGCTTCAGGTACCAGACGTTGGTGTCAGGCGCTGCCACAAGGTCCAGCGTCTCGTACTGGTACATGCCGTACAGACCGAGGCCAGAAGGCTCGTGCATGACCGTTGCGCCAACCTGGTGCAGGTCGGAGTCAGCCGTCGGGAACGGGAGGCCGGTGCCGCTGCCGCTGGTGTGCGTGTAGGCATAAGCAGCGGTCGTTTTGAAGTTGCCCCAGTCACCGTTGTAGAAGACAGCGACGTCACCCTTGTCGTCGGCACCCCAAGAAGCCTCGAGGCGGAAGCCGGCGATCGTCGGCGAGTCGTAGCGAACGGCTTCGTAAGCGACACCGTTACAGTCGACGCCGATACCCGCGCCACCGATGCCGTAGCAGCCAAGGAAGCTACCCCAGGTCAGAGCGCTGGTGCCGCCGCCCGGCGTACGCAGGAAGAAGCCAGGGCCTTCGAAGAACACCGCATTCGACTCGATGACCGTGCCGGAGGCGTCGGCCAGAACCGCTGCGTTGTCAGAAGCCGGGCTCAGCGTACCCCAGTTCAAAGTACCCCACTTATCGCTCTTGATATACATGTAGGAGTACAGGGTGCTGATGTCGCCGAAGACATCGTCATTGACCTGGTTCGAAGCGAAGCCGAAGACATCGGCCGGCGCCAGAACGGTCATGTTGTAACCAGCCGACCAGCCGGGAGAGATCTGCGCCTCGCCGGTGATCGCGAAACGGCTACCCAGGTCGTAGTCCTTATCGCCAACGACCGAGTTGGAGTCGAAGCCGTCGTCCCAAACGTTGAACGACTTGACGACCCAGCCAGAGATCGTGACGGAAACCTTCTTGTTGCCCTTGCGAACCGTCGTCGCCTCAAGCTCGGCCACCCGCTCTTCCAGATCAGCACAGCAGTCGCCCCCGAAATCCGCGGCTCTCGCCGGGGTTGCGCTCATGGCGTAAACGCCAAGAGTCACACCGAGTGCGGTTGCGATGGTGATGCGGCTGGATGTCTTTTTCAGTCCCCCAAACATATCCATCTCCACCTTCCCTAAATTAAAAGTCCCATCCAAACTCTCAGGCTGGATTTGCATGGGTTGGTTGTCCCCCAGTGCCCAACTGCCTCTCTTCGGCAGTCCCTCCCTTGAGAGAGTTCTGATCTTGGTTATACGGATTCCTCTTTCGAGGTAAATTGCTATCAAAGCAGGCGACTTGGTTTTTGGGGCTTTGTGACATTTGAGCCACGAAGGTTGAACCGGTCCGAAAATGCTCGAAAAAATTACGCGTCCGAAAAATCGTAGTTAAATCAGTTAGTTGGCCTGCGGCGCTCGGTCGCACGCGACGGATTGGGGGTCTGGTAGCAAGACGGGGAAATTTTCCCGTCTTTCTGGCCACGTCTGGAGGACTGCCGCTTTCATAGTCAGTCCGGCACCGGTTTTTGAGCCCGATTTCGTCGATGGACGGCCCGCATTTGCACATTTCGGCGGCAATTCGGTGCGATTCTCCGGACGGTGCAGCCCCAATAGCGAGCGCTGCGACATGAAAGGACTTGCCTTCAGGCGGCTTAGCCTGTTGCTAGCGCGGTCGGCCCGCTCTGGGATAGTCTGGACCATTCCGATCTGACCCGGTGGGGGCGCGGCGGAAAACCAGAAGGCATCAAGCCCAACTGCAAAAGCCAAGCACGTAGAGAGCGTTGGATATGGATCAACTCGCTGACGAAAGCCGTTTGAGCGGCAAGCATATCCTAGTGGTGGAAGATGAAGCTTTGGCGGCACTCCACCTGGAGGACATGCTCCAGGAGCTGGGCTGCGAAGTGGTAGGACCCGCCGCGCGGGTCAAGCACGCCATCGAGCTGCTGGATCAAGGCTCGCCCGATTTGGCCATTCTAGACCTCAACGTCGCCGGCGAGCTGGTTTATCCCGTCGCCGACACCCTCGCCGCCCGGGGCGTGCCGTTCCTGTTCGCCACGGGGTTGGGAATCGCGTCGCTGGACGAGAACTACCGCGACCGGCCGGTGCTTCAGAAGCCCTTCGCCTTCTCCGATCTGCGCGACGCCATGGAGGCGAGCCTCGTCCCGGCCTGAACCCGGTCCAGGCGCGACGCCGTCTCGCCGCAACAGGCATCCTTGATTGTAAGAAGCTTTGGCTCGCCGCCGGTCTAGTTGACCCGCGTCACCTCGACCAGATTGTCGGAGAAGGTCGGCGCGTTGCCGAGCCCGCAATGGGCGTCCGACGAGATCGAGTTCACCGATCCGTCCGAGCGGTTGAGCGACCGCCAATAGCCCAGCGTCGCCACCACGCGGCCAGCCGGAACGTCGTCCGTGACCTTGGCGAATCCTTCGAAGCTGCCGCGCCCGTTATGAACCCGGACGGGATCGCCTTCGCGAATCTGCCGCTCCTGCGCGTCCGCCGGGCTGATCATCACGAACTGCTCGCCCTGGCTTTTGATCTTGTGCGGCTCGTTGGCGTAGCACGAGTTCAGGAAGCCGTGGCTCTTCGGCGAGACGATGTTCAGCGGATAAAGCTTGCCCAGATCGGCGTTGGTTTCCGGACTTTCCCGCGGCGGCACATAACCCGGCAGCGGATCCACGTCCTCGCCGGACTGCATTTCCTCGTACATATGCCGGAAGGGCGGCGCGACGAAGTTCTTGGCGCCTTCCACCTTGAACTCCACCTTGCCCGAAGGCGTCGGGAAGTTGCCTTCCGCATGAGGGAGCCGGTCGTCCGGCGTGCCCACCGCGAGATGGAAGAACCCATGTTCGCGGAAATAATCCATGTCGATCCCGCCCATGGCGTCCGCGTCCCAATCGAGGAAATGCTCGATCTGCTCCTGATCGGACATCTGGAGCCGGGGATCGTCGAAGCCCATCACCTTGGCAAGCCGGCGGAAGATCTCCGAGTTGGAGACCGCTTCGCCCCGCGGCTCGATCGCCTTCTGATTGAGCGTCAGATAGAAATGGCCCCAGGAGAACATCATGTCGTCGTGCTCTCCGGCCATGGTCGCCGGCAGGATGACGTCGGCGTAGCGCGCCGTATCGGTGATGAAATGCTCCGCCACCACCGTAAAGAGGTCTTCGCGCTGCAGGCCAGCCACGATCTTGTCGGTCTCGGGCGCCTGGCTCACGGGATTGGTGTTGTAGCAGAAGAAGCTCTTGATCGGCGGATCGAGCTCCATCTCGCCGGTCAGGGCGCGACCGAGCCGCAGATTGTTCACCACCCTGGTGCCCGGCTTGATCCAGTCCGGCCGCGAGACGCGGTCCCAATGGACCGGAAACTCCCAGAGCGGCATCTGCAGCAGCCCGCCGCCGACATGGCGCCAGGAACCGGTCAGAGCCGGAATGGCGCACACCGCGCGGATGGTCTGGCCGCCGCCCGCATGACGCTCCAGTGCCACGCCCAGCCGGATCACGGAAGGCTGCGTGGTGGCGAATTCGCGTGCGAATTGAGTGATCTCGGCAGCAGGAACGCCGGTAATCTTCTCGACATACTCGGGCGTGAAGTCTGCGGCGCGCGCCTTCAGATCCTCGAAGCCGACCGTATAGTTGTCGACGTAGTCTGATCGACCAGCCCGCCTTCGACGATGGCATTGATGATGCCCATGGCCAGCGCACCGTCGGTGCCGGGCTTCGGGCAGATATGCCAATCGGCGGCCTTGGCCGTGCGGGACCGATACGTGTCGATCACCACCACCTTGGCGCCGTTTTTGCGGGCCTCCAGCACGAAGGGCCAGTGATGCAGATTGGTCGAGATCGAGTTGCAGGCCCAGATCACGATGAACTTCGAATGCACGAAGCTCTCCGGATCGACGCCGCCCGTCGGTCCGACGCTCAAGAGCCACGCGGTCGATGAGCCGGACGCGCAGAACGTCTTCTCGTTGACCGTCGTGCCGAGCTTGTTGAAGAACGCATCGCCCGCGGTCAGCCCCTGCACCAGCCCCTCGTTGCCGAGATAGCTGTAGGGCATGATGGCCTGCGAGCCGTATGTGTCGATGATCTCCGTCCACCGGGTCTTGATGGTGTCCAGCGCCTCGTCCCACGAGATGCGCTCAAACTCCATGGAGCCTTTCGGCCCCGACCGCTTCAGCGGATAGAGAACCCGATCCGGGTTGTAGTGGTGGTCGTGATAATCTTTCAACTTCACGCAGAGCGTGCCGCGGGTCATCGGGTGGTTCTTATTGCCGCGGACCTCGACCAGCTGTCCGTCGACCACCTCGTAGACCATGGCGCAGGTGTCCGGACAATCGTGCGGACACCCGCCATAAAACCGAGAGCTTGGCAATTGTTCGTTCATGCTCTCGAAAGTCTCCCCAGACTTGGACCGTCGGTTTACCGACTTGGTGGTAGGGGGCGCACCCTAATGGCGCATATGGTGTTTGTCGATTATGAAATCAAATCGCGCGATAGAATTTTTTGATTCAAGCAAAGGTTGAGAACCACAAAGGTCCAACTCGCAATTTCACAGGTCCAATTGGTAAGTGACGGGCACCCAGCGATACCCTGAACCGTGCTCTTCCACGAAGCCCACCGACGGGAAGGACGTGTGATAACCGGCCACGGGCAGCCTCTCTCGCGCCGCCATCGCATAGATCCGGCGGCGGGTTTCCGCACCTTGCGCCTTGTCCATATCGAACAGGGCGTCCCAGTCGGGCCGCGCGAGGGACGCAACCTCGTGATGGGCGCAGTCGGCCCAAAGCAGCAGTTGCTTGCCGTTGCTTTCCAGATGGAAGGCCAGATGGCCCGGCGTGTGGCCGAACGCGGCGACCGCCTCGATTCCCGGCACCACCGAATCGCCCGGCTCGATACGCGTCAGCTTTGGGTCGAGGGGCGCCACATGGCTGCGAAACAGAACGGCGCTCTTGTAGTCGTTGCTTTCCTTGTCGGCGGAAAGCGCCGCATCGCCTCGCCAGAAATCGTGCTCTTTCGCGCCGATCACGTAGCGGGCGTTCGGGAAGGTCCATTTGCCCTTCTCCATGAGCCCGCCGACATGGTCCGGGTGGCAATGGGTCAAGACGACGATGTCGAAATCCTCCGGCTTGAACCCGGCCGGGCCGAGCTGGGCGGACAGCCAACCCCCATCGGGACGCGGCACGAAGCCGTTGTCGCCATTGCCCGTGTCGAACAGGATCAGCTCCTTGCCCGTGTTCACGATCGTTGGCGTGAACCCGGGCCGGAAGCGGGTCTCGGGCAAGAGGTTCTCCCGCATCAAGGCTTCCACTTTCTCTTGCGGCTGATCCTGACCGACGATGGGCCACGGCCCGTCGATGGTCGCCCGCGCATCCATGATCGTGGTGATCTCGAAATCGCCGAGCCGGAAGCGGTAATGGGTCGGATAGGCCGGCTCGAGATAAGGAGCCGCCCCACGCGCCTGCCTTATCGGCAAGCCCGCGGCGAACGGCAGCAGCGCAGCGCCGGCCGCAGCTGTCAGCGCCCCACGCCTCGTGATCTCGAACTTTCGCCGCTTCGCTTCCTCTGCCATTCTCCGTCTCCCTATGGATGATCGACCGAGTTCGGAGACTGAGCGACGAAGCCCATGACGCGCTTGTATGAATCTGCTGCCGGCTTAGAAGAGCCGCGTCCGCTTTGGCATGTGGGGCCGGACCGCGCGTTCTTCGCAGGACCGCTCGGCCACAACGTCTCCCACAGCCACGCCACCCCGGTGCTCCTCACGGGGCTCTACGGCACCTTCCGCCTGCGCATCGGCGGCGGCGCTTGGCGTCTCGCTAGCGCCGCGATCATTCCGGCCGGCACCCGCTACGAGTTCGACATGGGCGGCGAACCCCTTTCGGTCCTCTATCTCGAACCGGATCTAGCGGGCACGGAGGCGCTCCTCCCCATCCTCCAAGATGCATCCGGAGA
This sequence comes from Methyloligella halotolerans, assembly GCF_001708935.1. Taxonomy (GTDB): domain Bacteria; phylum Pseudomonadota; class Alphaproteobacteria; order Rhizobiales; family Methyloligellaceae; genus Methyloligella; species Methyloligella halotolerans. The sequence goes on along the minus strand of NZ_MASI01000003.1, from coordinate 123,801 downwards.
GGAGGATGGCGTCGTCGTGGGACGGTCCGCGACTCTCGATGTCTTCCGCGAACTCTTCGAGTCCTCGGACAGCCAGAGCTGGGCCCAGCATGCCCTGTCCGACCTCGTTTCCTACGCACATGCGCGCGCCCACTCCGAAATCGATCCGCGCGTCGCAAAGCTCGTACGTCGCCTGTCGGACGACCTGACGGAACAGATCCCGGCCGAGAGCTTGGCGGCGGAGATCGGCCTGTCCGTCTCCCGCATGCAGCATCTCTTTGCCGAAACCGTCGGCGTGCCGGTCCGCAGGTATCGCACATGGCGCCGGCTCCGGTCGGCGATCAGCGAGGCCGCGAATGGGAGCAACGGCACCGCCGCCGCCCATGCCGCCGGCTTCTTCGACCAGTCCCATTTCGTCCATGCGTTTCGGAGGGCGTTCGGCGCACCGCCACGGCTTGCCGGCGTGCGCGGCAACTAGACCGGCTCGGCAGCTGCCGGACGCCGGGTCGACACGAAAGCGCCGATGAACACGCACGTCATCAGCAGCACGATAGTGGGCGCGGGCGCGCTGTCGATGAAGAAGCTGAGATAGACCCCGAGGAGCGAGCAGCCTACGGCAACCGCCATCGACGTCATTAGCATCGCGCCGAAACGCTTCGTGATCAGAAAGGCGATAGCGCCCGGCGCGATCAGCATGGCGATCGCGAGAATGATCCCGACGGCCTGAAGCGCACCGACGATCGTCAGCGACAGGATGCAGAGCAATCCGTAATGAAGCAGGCGCACCGGCAGGCCGATCGCCTTGGCCTGCTGCGGATCGAAAGCGTGCAGCAGCAGGTCGCGCCACTTCAGGACGATGGCCCCGACCACGACGAGGGCGATGATCGCCGATTGGGCGATGTCGTCCCAGCCGACGCCCAGCATGTCGCCGAACAGGATGTGCTCCAGATGCAGGTTGGTATCGATCTGGGTGTAGAGCACGATGCCGAGCCCGAACATGCCGGAGAACACCACGCCCATGACCGTGTCCTGCTTTACCCGGCTATTCTCGCGTAGGAAGCCTGTGGCAAGCGCGCAGAGCATGCCCGCGGCAAAGGCTCCAATCCCCAACGGGATCCCTGCCACATAGGCGAGCACGACCCCCGGCAAGACGGCGTGACTTGTCGCATCGCCCAGCAGCGCCCAGCCCTTCAGGACCAGGAAGCAGGAGAGCAGCGCCGTCGGCACCGCCACGCAGAGCGCGATCAGGAAGGCCTGCTGCATGAAGGGAAACAGGAACGGGGCCTCCGGATGGGCCAAGAGCAGGCTCATGCCGGTACCTCCGAGGTCCTTTCCTGTTCAGAAGGCTCGTTCTGCTCAGATGTCTCCTTCAGAGCGTCGGCTACCTTCCGGCGCGCAGCCAGCATTCCATGCTTCGGGGCGAAGACAAAGGCCGTGAGGAAGACCAATGTCTGCAGCACCACGATGACGCCGCCCGTCGCGCCGTCGAGGAAGTAGCTCGCATAAGCGCCGAGGAAGCTTGTCACCGCTCCGATAAGGATCGAGATCACGATCAGACGCGGAAACCGGTCCGTCAGGAGATACGCGGTCGCCCCGGGCGTCACCACCAGGGCGATCACGAGAAAGGCCCCGACGGTCAGCAGCGCGGCCACCGTGCAGGCGCTCAGCAGTGTGAAGAAAAGGAACTTCATGGCGGGCGGATTCAGCCCCGCCGAATGGGCGTGGTTCTCGTCGAAGAACACCGCCATCAGGTCTCGCCATTTCAGAGTCAGCAGCACAAGCGAGACGCCCGCTATGAGAACCAGCTGCAAGGTGTCCTCCGGTGTGATCGCCAGCACGTTGCCCAGCACGATCTGCTGCACATCCACCGAGGTGGGTGACAGAGAGACCATGAACAGGCCGAGCCCGAAGAACGAGGTGAAGATCAGCCCGATGATGGCGTCTTCCTTCAGCTTCGTCCGCTCATTCAGGAACAGCATGGCCCCGGCGGCCAGACCGCCAGCGATGAAGGCGCCGAAGGAGAACGGCAGCCCCAGCATGAAAGCACCGGCCACGCCGGGAACGATGGAGTGAGACAGGGCATCGCCGATCAACGACCACCCCTTCAGCATGAGATAGGCCGACAGGAACGCGCAAACTCCGCCGACCAGCGCGCTCACCCACATCGCGTTGACCATGTAGCCGTAACCGAAGGGCTGGAGCAGCGTGTCGATCATGTGCGAGGCGTCCTGCGCCGAGGCTTCGGCATGGGCTTCTTCGGCGTCTCCTTCTTCGACGTCCGCGCCTTCACGGGCTTCGCCGAGAGCTCCTCCCCCTCGTCCCCGTAGACGACGAAGGGACGCTCGTCGTCCGAGATCACCGTCACGCTCTCGCCCGGATGACCATCGGCGCCCCGCTCGCCCGGCAGCACGAAATGCCGGAGCACACCGCCGAAGGTCCGGCGCAAATTCTCCTCCGTGAACACCTCCGGCGTCGGTCCCGCATCCAGCACCGTCTGCTTCAGGAGCACCGTGCGGTCGCAGAATTCCGGAACGCTGCCGAGATTATGGGTCGAGACGAGCATCACCCGGCCTTCGTCCCGCAACCCCTTCAGAAGCCGGATGATCGCCTCCTCGGTCTTGACGTCCACGCCCGTGAACGGCTCGTCGAGCAGGATCACCTGAGCGTCTTGGGCCAGCGCGCGGGCGAGAAAAACGCGCTTCTTCTGGCCCCCGGAAAGCTCGCCGATCTGGCGCTTGGCGAACTCGGTCATGTTGACCCGTGCAAGCGCCCCCGCCACCGCCTCGTGATCCCGCTTCCTCGGAATGCGCAGCATGTTCATGTGGCCATACCGGCCCATCATGACCACGTCCTCCACCAGAACGGGGAAGTTCCAGTCCACCTCTTCGGCTTGCGGCACGTAGGCGACCAGCGTCTCTTTCAGGGCGTCCCGCACGCTGCGCCCGAGGATCGAGATGGAGCCCTTGCCGGCGCGCAGGAATCCCATGATCGCCTTGAACAGGGTCGACTTGCCGCTGCCGTTCACGCCGACCAGAGCGGTGATTGTGCCGGTCGGGATCGTGAAGCTGACGTCGCGGAGAGCCGTCGTGCCGTTCCGGTAGCTCACCGTCACATCGTCGACCGCGATGCCGTCGAGACCGGCGCCGCCGTGGCCCTCCTCAAGATCGCTGGCGGCCGTCTTCATCGGGTCGGCCCTTTCATTGGCGCAGCCCCTCGGCGATGCGTTCCGACGTAACCCGCAATAGGTCCAAATATGTCGGCACGGGGCCGCCCGCCTCGCTCAGGGAGTCGACGTAGAGGACGCCGCCATATTTCGCCCCCGTCTCCCGCGCGACTTGCTTCGCCGGCGACGCCGAAACCGTGCTTTCGGAGAAGATCACCGGAATGTCGTGGGCCTTCATCTGATCGATCACCGCGCGCACCTGCTGGGGCGTCCCCTGGGAATCGGCGTTGATCGGCCAGAGATAGAGTTCCTTCAGCCCGTAATCCCGGGCGAGATAGCTGAACGCGCCTTCACTCGTCACCAGCCAGCGCTTGTTCTCCGGCACCCCGTCTAGCGTTTCGCGGATGGGCTTCGCCATGGCATTGAGCTTCTCGATATAGGCGGCTGCATTCTTCTTGTAGGTCTCTGCGTTTTTCGGGTCCGCCTTCGCCAGCGCGTCGCGGATGTTCTGCACATAGATCACCCCGTCGGAGACCGACATCCAGGCATGGGGGTTCGGCTTGCCGGAATAGGGTCCCTCGCCGATCCCGATCGGCTTCACCCCGTCGGAGATAACGACACCCGGCACATCGCTAAGGTTCCTGAAGAACTTCTGGAACCAGCGCTCCAGGTCGAGCCCGTTCCACAAGATGAGGTCGGCGCCTTGGGCCTTCACGAGATCACCCGGTGTCGGCTGGTAGTTGTGAATCTCGGCGCCAGGCTTGGTGATGGATTCCACCACCGCCTTATCGCCGGCGACGTTGCGGGCCATGTCGGCAATCACGGTGAAGGTGGTCAGCACCTTCAGCTTGCCGTCGTCTGCACCGCCCATCTCGGCATCGCCGCACGCCGCAAGCGGCAGCACGAGCAGGACCGCCAGACCCAGGACGCAGGCGCGCCTCGTGATCTGCCCTGCCCGCTCCAACCGATTGCGAAATCTCATGCAGCTCTCCAGACGACGGAACCGGCGCGATGTCGCGACCACGCCGGACTTTCCTGTCTCTTCCCGCCTAAGCTAGTTGCGAATCATTTGCAATAAAATAAAGGGCGGCGAATTGGCCCGTTTCGCGCGGAAGCGCGCGATCCCATATGGACAAGCACCGGCGGTCCGCGCCATGCAGTGATCCGGCTGCACGTTCACTTCCCACGTCCGGCACGCCCCTGCCGTTCACCCGTCATCCAGGCTTCCCGATGAACCTCGCCCTGGCAGCGCCCATCGCCCTCTACGTTTTCGTCATGGCGATCACGCCGGGCCCCAACAACATGATGCTGACCACCTCCGGGCTGATCTTCGGCCTGAGGCGGACTCTCCCCCACATGTTCGGCATCCCCGTGGGCGGCGCGGCCCAGATGGCCGTCGTGGGTGCAGGCCTGGGCGCGGCCTTTGCGGTGGAGCCTCGCTTGCAGCTCGTCATCAAGTTCGGCGGGACGCTCTATCTGTTTTGGCTTGCATGGAAGCTGTGGCGTGCCGCAGGCGTTCCGGAAGCCCGCGCCGCCGAGCCCATCAGCTTCTGGCAGGCGGCTCTGTTCCAGTTCGCCAATCCGAAATCCTGGGTCCTCGTCGTCACGGCAGTCGCCGCCTACACGACGCCCGGTCCGGACTATGTCTGGTCGCTGCTCCTGGTGATCGGCGTCTTCATGTGCACGACGACCCCATGCGCGGCGACATGGACGACATTTGGGGCCGCCCTGAAATCGCTCCTGAAGGACGAAAGATGGCTGCTGATCGTCAATCGCACCCTGGCCGTGCTGACGGCGCTCACGGCGCTGATATTCTGGCTCTAGCAGCTGCCGCAAAGAAGCGCGCGAGGAGAAGTTCAATGACCGCGGAGTTCGAAACATTCGCCCTGGGCGACGTCACGCTCCAGTCGGGCGAGACCCTGAAGCACGCCAAGCTCGCCTATAAGACTTACGGCACCCTCTCGTCCAAGGGCGACAATGCGGTCCTCATGCCCACCTTCTATACGGGCACCCACACGCGCAACGAGGCGTATTTCGGTCCTGGACGCGCCATCGATCCGGCGCGCCACTTCATCGTCTCCATCAACATGTTCGGCAACGGCCTCTCCTCATCGCCGAGCAACACCGTGCCCGAGCAGGCGGGCCACCGCTTCCCGCGCATCAGTCTCTACGACAACGTCGTCTGCCAGCATCGCCTTGTGGTGGAGGAGCTCGGCATCGACCGCCTGGCGCTTGTCATCGGCTGGTCCATGGCAGGCTGCCAGACCTACCATTGGGGCGCGCTCTATCCCGATATGGTCGAAGCGATCCTGCCCTTCTGCGCCTCCGCCAAGACCTCGCCCCACAACATTGTGTTCCTGGAAGGCGTGAAGGCCGCGCTCCAGGCCGATTGCGCCTGGAAGGGCGGCGATTACGACGCCCAGCCTGTCGCCGGGCTCAAGGCCTTCGCCAGGGTCTATGCCGGCTGGGCCTATTCTCAGGCCTTCTTCCGGGATGGGCTCTATCGCCAGCTTGGCTATGAGACGATCGAAGCGCTGCTGCAGGATTGGGAGGCCGACCACGTCGACAACTGGGACGCCAACGATCTGATGGCCAAGCTTTGGGCCTGGCAGAACGGCGACATCAGCGCCAACGGCCATTACGGCGGGGACATCGCCAGGGCGCTGGAAAGCATCCGCCCCAAGGCGATCCTGATCCCCTCAACCACCGATCTCTACTTCCCGCCGGAGGATAACGCTCTCGAGGCCGAGCGCATGCCGAATGCCGAGTTCCGCCCCTATGCATCCGACCTCGGCCACTGCGCGGCATCGCCCGGCAAGGATCCCGCATTCGCATCTTTCCTCGATCGGGCGGTTGCAGACCTCCTTTCATAGACACCCGGCCGCAACCGATCGGCCGCAACCCCTAGGACTGGGGCGATTTATCGCGGGTAACGGCCTAACTAACTGACCTATCGGTATATTTTTCTTACCTCTAGCTTTATCCGGCACGGTAAACGCTCGTTGACTCTGCAACCGAAGATAGACGCAAATTAACCGAGAGTTGTGCAACCTGGATCACCATAAGCTGATTAGGCCGACCAATGGCCATCTATGGAGGACCGGGTTATGCACCTTGACTACCCGCGCAATGGACGACTTGCTTATCTCGCTGCAATTCTTGCCCTATCCACGGCATTCTCGGCACCTGCCGCCGCCCAGTTCCTTGGCGGAGGGGGTGGCGGAGGCGGCCTCGGCGGAACCGTAGGTGGCATTACCGGCGGGGTGGGAGGCACCGTCGGCGGTGTAACGAGCGGGGTCGGAGGGACGGTCGGCGGGGTGACCAGCGGCGTCGGCGGCGCGGTCGGCGGTTCGGTCGGCGGCACTGTCGGTAGTGTCGGAGGCGCATTCGGCGGGACCGTTGGTAGCGTCGGCGGATCGGTCGGCGGCGCGATCGGCAGCACCGGCGGTTCGGTCGGCGGTGCGCTGAGCGGTGCCACGGCGGCGGCGGTGGCGGAAGCCTCGGCGGCGGCATCGGCTCCGCGACGGGCGGCGCGAGTGGCGCGGTTAACAATGCCCTGGGAGCGGCCGGCACTGTCGGCAGAGGCGGCTCGAGCTTGAACCAGGGATCGTTCTTCTCGGGCGGTGTCGATTTCAACAATCGCAACCGGCGAATCGTGGTCCCGCCTGAAGGGTCCCGCAACGCCCGCTCCGGTGGCGGAGGCCTGTTCAACTGTCGTAACGGCGTGACGCAAGCCGCGACCCAACCGGTCCAGCGGGCTCCCGCCATCGCAAATACCAAACCTGCCCAGACCAAGCCGGCATCCGCGGTCGCGAGCACCGCGAACAACGTCATTCGCCGAGCGAGCGGTGCGCCTTCAGAGCCGCCGCCGCTGCCGGTCCGCAACCCGGTTCGTGTCGAACCCGCGGCCAAGCTGGTCCAGAACGACACCGGGCCTGACAAATCCGTCAGCCCGGGCATCGATCGCGGCCTGAAGCTCGGCAACGGCGGCAAATCCGGCAAGCTGGCCGATGCCGATGTCAGCACCGAGCTCGGTCAGGACGTCTCGGTGAAGGCCGACGAAGGCGGCCTCGCACTCGACATCAATCCAAACGACAAGAAGCTGAACAGCGAAGGCGCCATCGTCTCCACGAACGCCCAAGCGCTCGGCGACAAGAGCGAGGTCGGCGGCGGTGAAGAGGCGGCCATCGCCTCCACCAATGTCGGCGTCGCCAACGCGGCAGGCACCAAGACCGGCGGCGATGCCAATTCCAAGGCAACCTCGACCAACATCGCCGCCTTCAACAAGAAGGGCAGCACCACGGGCGATAACAGCTCCGGCGACAATCTCCTCGGCGCCGCGAACGTGTCGGCTCTGAATGGGGAGAACACCCAGACCGGAAACGAGGGCTCCGGCGATACGGTCGCTTCGCCCAACGTTTCCCTACTCAATGCCGACGGCAACAAGACCGGTGATCGTGGCGCCGGCGAGCGGTTGGTCTCCGGCAACGTCTCGGGCCTGAATGCCGAAGGTATCGAGACCGGCAACAAGGGCTCCGGTGATGCGGTCACCTCCCCCAACGTCGCGCTGCTGAATAAGAACGGCACCGAGACCGGCAATCGCGGTCCGGGCGACAAGGGCGTCTCCGGCAACCTGGCCGTTCTCGACGACGGCGCCAAAACCGGGAACGAGGGCTCGGGTAATCACGCCATCAGCCCCAACGTCTCAGCTCTCGACTCAAACACTGAGACCGGTAACCAAGGCTCCGGGGACCGGCTCGCCGCACCGAACGTGTCGGCTCTGAACGACGGCACCAAGACCGGCGAGGAAGGATCTGGCGAACGCGGGATCACACCCAACGTCTCCGCCCTCAACGCCGAAGGCACCGAGACCGGAAACGAGGGTTCGGGCGATAATGTCCTTGCCCCGAACGTCTCCGCGCTGAACGGTCCCGATACCCAGACCGGCGAATCCGGCTCCGGCGACCGGACCATCGCAGGCAATATCTCGGCCCTGAATGCGAAAGGCACCGAAACCGGCAATGACGGCTCCGGCGACGGCTTGGCGGGTCCGAATGTGGCGGCGCTGAACGGCAAAGACACGAAGACCGGCGAGTCCGGCTCCGGAGATCGCGCGACCACGGGCAATGCGGCGCTGCTCAATGCGGCCCGTACCCGCACCGGCGACACGGGATCGGGCGACGGGCTGGCGGGCACCAACGCCTCCCTGCTCAACGCCTCCGACACCTCGGCCGGCGATAGCGGTTCCGGTGAGGACAGCCTGTCCGGCAATCTCTCCGTGCTGAACGAAAGCGGCTCCGAGACGGGAGACAGCGGGTCCGGCGACTCCCTGTCGGATCTCAACGCCGCGTTCCTCAACGGCGAGGACACCAAAACCGGCGAGTCCGGCTCCGGAGACGACGGTTCGGTGCTGAACCTGTCCGCCCTCAATGCGGACGGCACCGACACCGGCGACAGCGGCTCGGGCGACAGTGCGGGATCCACCAACATTCAACTCCTGAATGCGACGGACTCTGTGACCGGTGACAAGAGCACTGGCGATGACGCGCTCACCACCAATGTCTCTGCCCTCAACTTCTCCAAGGCCCTGACCGGCGACTCCGGCGGCGGGGACGGCACGACATCCACCAATGTGGCTCTGCTGAACCTCGGCGGAACGGAGACCGGAGACGACGGCTCGGGTGATTCCAATACCCTGAACCTCTCCGTTCTCAACACCGATCCGGGCGACGGCGGCCCCGGCGATGGCGGACCCGGTGACGGCGGCCCTGGGGACCGCGGCCCGGGTGACGGTGGACCTGGTGACGGCGGACCCGGTGATGGTGGTCCCGGCGATGGCGGTCCTGGCGGCGGCGGCCCCGGCGATGTTGGTGACAACGGCGGCCCGGGCACCAATGGTCAGGACGGCAACAATGCCGGTGGCGACTCCGGTGGCGGCGGCGGCAGCGTGGCGATCGGCGGCTATAACGGCCAGTATCAGGATGCCGATCTGAAGAAGCTCGCCAGGCTGTGTGTCGACGTGCTGCGGGATCCCAGGCGCTACCGCGAGCTGAAGTGGCGCCGTAAGGATCTGGTGAAGCTCTGCAACGAGATCGCCCGCAGATATCCGGAAGTGGCGGAGGCCGCGAAGCGAAAGCAATAGTCTTTCGAGAGCGAGGACGACTGAAGGGCGGAGCTGCGGCTCCGCCCTTTTTCCGTCGCGATCAGAAGCGCGCGTTCGCCGACAGCAGGTAGACGTTCCGGTTATAGGACGGAAGCCCGATACCTTTCGATTCGAAATCCACCCGCCGGTAGTCGAAACCGACCGTGAAAGTCGGATTGATGAAATACTTCACCGAGGCAAGCGGGCTCCAGGCGTCATCGGTCCGCGGGATCAGATTGTAGTCGTCCTGGATGTAGCTGATCCCGCCGCCGACCACGACATTTTCCATGACCCGGTAGTCGGCCCGCAGGATAGCCACGGATTCGACCACGCTAATACCGTCATTGGGAATGATGCCGCCGGTGAACGAAGCTTCCAGCGCCTCGCGCCGGCCGCTCGCGGTCACCGTCATGTTGTCGGTCGCTGCCCAGGTCAACGCGCCGCCCGCCGTCCAGGTCGAGACGGGAAGCATGGTGAACCCGTTATAGTCCTGGTTCATGTAGCCGACGAAGACTTCGCCGGTAATGTTTTTCCCGTCCCCGGGCTCGAGCAGGACACCGCCGACGACCCGATAGCCTTCCGAGCTGAAGTAATCGACCTCGAAATTGCGGGCGTATAAGCGCCTTCCACGAAGACGCTGGTCTGCGGCGCCACCACATACCCGACCCGCAGCGGCACCTTCTCGATATCGCCGCTCCGGTAGTCCTGGGAGATCGGGATGCCGAACAGGATGGCATCCTGATAGTCGATCTGCAGCGTCGATCCGCCCGCCGAAGCCCAGTACCGGCCCCAGCGCTTGTTCAACGCCGCCGCGCCCTCGAGCTGATCGTAGGCGATCGGCTCGAAGAACAGGTTGAACACGTTCCGGCTGACGCCGCGCGACTCGTGACCGTGCACGTACTGGCCGCGGGTCACCAACTGGGTATTCTGATTGACCAGGGTCTCGGTGGCGAAGCCGATCGCACCGTTGTTCTGGTCCTCGCTTTTGAATTCCTCGTAATCCCGGACCTCCAGGAAGCCCTCGACCAGCATGTTGGTCCGCTCCCAGCCGTTCGACCGCATGGTGAACTGCGGTCTCGCGATATAGATCCAGTCGCTCAGCGGATCGGTTGCCAATGCGAACACGTTGTCGTCGTACATCAGCCCGCCCGTCACCGACGGGTAGACCGTGAAGGGTCCGGCGCGGAACCCTTTCAGCCCATAGGGATCGAAGCGATCGAACGACTGGTAGTCCTGGTCGTCCGCCTGAGTCGCCGTTTCTGTCGGTGGCTCGGGATTGAGGGATTCGAAGATATTGACCCCCGCCCCCCGCCGGGTCTCTTCGCCGACTGGACCGATCTGATCCTCGTTTACGACCGGTTCCGCACCTTGCGCTAAGGCCTCCATGGGGACCGCCACCGCCGCCAGCGCGAGCCCCAAAATTAGCTTATTCATGTCCGCACCTCCTAATAGTTGTAAAAGACAACCGATTCGCAGAGATGCGACAATTGCTAAGCCTCTGAGACTCTAGATAAATTCGATCATGAGTCTTTTGTGCAACAGTCCAGAGGTCTTGTGGAGCCGCGCTGAATTGCCGGTGGATAAGCTGTGGAGCCGTTTCGGCGGCGTGTCTCAAGCGGCGTCTGTACCGCTCGTACCGTGTCCGCACAGGCGCAAGCGATAGGCGGCAACCGCCGGCGCATGACGCGTTTCGACCCCAATTCCGTGCGCCAATTGGTGCGCGCAACCGCAAGCCGGCACGGTGTAAGATGCGCCAAATCCGGCGCCCCGCCGACACTGGCTCGCATTGGAGTCCGACGCCATGGCCGCTGAATTCCCGACCGAGACCTCATCCCAGACCGAGACTTCGCCCCCGGAGCGCCGCCCGCGCCATGCGCAGACCTTTCCGGTCCTCACCCACGAAGAGATCGACCGGATCCGCCGCTTCGGCACGCCCCGCAGCTTCTCCGCAGGCGACATGCTCTTCGAGGCCGGGCGACCGGCGCCGGGCATGTTCGTGGTGATCTCGGGTCAGGTCGCCGTCACCCAGCGCGACGGGTTGGGTCACGTCACGCCGGTGATCGAGCAGGGTCCGGGTCAGTTCCTGGCCGAGATCGGTCAGCTCTCCGATCGCGCCTCTCTCGTGGACATCCGCGCCGAGAGCGACGTGGAAGCGCTGCTCATCCCGCCGGATCAGCTTCGGGCGCTTCTGGTGGCGGAGGCCGATCTCGGCGAACGCATCACCAGGGCTCTGATCCTGCGTCGCGTGGGGCTGTTGGAGAGCGGCTTCGGCAGCGCTCTCATCGTCGGCCATCCGGACCATGCCGACGTCATCCGCCTCCAGGGCTTCATGAACCGCAACGGCCAGCCCTATCACCTCATCGATCCCTGCATCGACCGGGAGGGTGCCGCAGTGCTGGAGCGCATCTCCGCCACATGCGATCAGCTGCCGCTCGTGCTCTGCCCCGATGGGTCGATCCTTCAGAACCCGACGGAAGGAGAGTTCGCCCGCGCCATGGGCATGCTCGGCCAGGGCGTCACGGACAAGGTCTTCGACGTGGCCGTGGTCGGCGCAGGACCGGCCGGCCTCTCCACCTCCGTCTATGCGGCCTCGGAGGGCTTGTCGGTCATCGCGCTGGACTGCCGGTCCTATGGCGGCCAGGCGGGGGCGAGCGCCCGCATCGAGAACTATTTCGGCTTCCCAACGGGCATCAGCGGCCGTGCCCTGGTCGGACGCGCCTTCGTGCAGGCGCAGAAATTCGGCGTCGAAATCCGTATCCCCGTGACCGTCACCAAGCTCGACTGCGACTGTGCCGACGGCATATTCCAGCTCCATTCGGCCGATGGCGACCTCATTCGCGCCAGGACCGTGGTCGTGGCGAGCGGCGCCCGCTACCGCCGGCCGGATCTCGAGGGTCTCGAAGATTTGGAGGGGCGTGGCATCTGGTATTGGGCTTCCCCTCTCGAGGCCCAACGCGTCCGGGGCCGCGAGGTGATCCTCGTCGGCGGCGGCAACTCGGCCGGCCAGGCCGCGGTGTTTCTCTCAGGCCATGCCGACAGGGTACGGATGATGGTGCGGAGGGACAGCCTCGCCAGCAGCATGTCCCGCTACCTCATCGACCGCCTCGAGGCCTCGCCGAATATCGACCTCATGTACGAGACGGAGATCGTCGGACTGGAAGGCAGCCGCCTTTCGGGCCTGGAGCGTGTCCGCTGGCGGGATAAATCGAACGGCGAAGAGACCACCGGCGATATCCGCGATGTGTTCCTGTTTATCGGCGCCGATCCGGAGACCGAATGGCTCGACGGATGCGGCGTGACGGTGGATCAGGCGGGGTTTGTCCAGACCGGAAACGCGAATGACGGCGGCGCGGAGAGCCTGCCGCTGGAATCCAGCCTGCCAGGCGTCTTCGCCATCGGCGACGTCCGGGCGGGCTCCGTGAAGCGCATCGGCGGCGCCATCGGGGAAGGTGCCGCCGTCGTCCGCTCGATCCACACCTATTTGAGCCAGGCGCCTATGCCCGAGCAAAGCAACGGAGCCGTCACCGCGCCGGTCGTCGATGCACCAGTAGCGTAGTTGTCATGCGCTGCACGACCTCGTCCCGCTGATTGAGCGTGCGCACATCGACCGTCACCCGGCCCCGCTCGGGCCGCGACTTCGAGTTCTCGATATCGACGATGACGCCTTCCGCATGAAGTCGATCGCCGGGCTTGACAGCCTGCGGCCACGTCACGTCGATCCGGCTGCCGATGAAGCCGTCGGCAAGCCATCGGCTCTCCACCAGCAGACGCATGGTGACCGAGCCCGTATGCCAGCCGCTTGCCACCAGCTCGCCAAAGAAGCTTTCCGCCGCGCCCGTCTCGTCCGTGTGGAAGACCTGGGGGTCGAACTGCTGGGCGAAGCGTTTTATCTCGTCGGCCTCCATCCGGTGCTCTCCGGTGCGAAACGTCTGACCGACCGAAAGATCTTCGAGATAGAAATCCGTGGCCTTGGGACTTCCCTGGCTGTGCTGGCCTTTTTCGCCGACCTTGCTTTCGTCGCCGCTCATGGATGCCTCACGCCGCTTTCAACGGAGGCGCCATGAAGGCCGGGGAGATCGGCTCCGGAATGTGGCGCTTCAGGATCGCGTCGATCTCCGCCTTCGCCGCATCGTCCACATGCCAGCCCTCGACATCGGCCATGGCGTCGAGCTGCCTCGGATGGCGCGCACCCCACAGCGCGATCGTCGGCCCCTGGTCGAGCACCCAGCGTATCGCGAGAGCCAGCACGGATTTTCCGAAGCGCTCCTGCGCGAGGGCGTGGAGGTCGTCCACCGCCGCAATGTAGTTTGGCAGCGTCTCCGCCTGGAATTTGGGATCGTTGTTGCGCAGATCGTCGCCCTCGAACTCCCGGTCGGCCGTGACCTTGCCCGATAGAAGTCCGCGGCACAGCGCGCCGTAGCAGAGCGCCGTGAGCCCGTTGAGCTCAGCGTAGGGAATGACGTCGTTGTCGATCTCGCGCTCGAACAGATTATAGGGTGGCTGCACCGCATCGAGGCTTCCGCCCTTGCGGAAATCGTCCACCTCCGCCGGCGAATAGTTGCTGACGCCGATGGCCCGGATCTTCCCCTCCTTTTTCAAGCCTTCGAGCACCTCCGCCGTTTCGGCAAAGGGCGTCTTCGGATCCGGCCAATGTACCTGGTAGAGATCGATGACATCGGTGTCGAGCCGCCGCAGGGAATCCTCGATCTCCTGCCGGAGTCGCGCCGGGCTGGAATCCCGGAACGGCTTCTCGTCGGAGCCCCAGTTGAGCCCGACCTTGGTCGCGATCACCACCTTATCCCGTAGCCCGCCTTGGGAAATCGCCTTGCCGACGATCTCCTCGGATCGCCCGAAGCCATAGACCGGCGCGGTGTCGATAAGCGTGACGCCGCGCTCAACCGCCTGCTGGATGGTATCGATGGCGTCGGCCTCTTCCGTGCCGCCCCACATCCAGCCGCCGATCGCCCAAGTCCCCAGCCCGATGCGCGAGGCCGTCAGCCCGGAATTGCCAATCTCGATCGTTTCCATGTTTGATAGCTCCCGAAGCTTCGATTCTGCGCTGTCTCGCAGATAGGCGTCCGCCGGCGAAGCCGAAACCCCGGCGCAGACAATTTGGCGCGCCGGCCCGACAAGAAGAGGCCGCGACGGATCGATCAAATGGCGCAAGAAGACACCGAACAAACGCCGGTCAATATCAACTTCCGCAAGGCCACGGGCAGCAAGTGGCCCGTCGTTCTGATCCATGGCTGGTGCGGCGACCACAGCTTCCTGTCGGAGCAGTTTTCCCATTATGCCCCCGCCGGCCATACCGTCGTCACCATGGATCTCCGTGGCCACGGCAAGAGCGACAAGCCCGACGCGCCCTACACCATGCAGGCCTTCGCCGACGACATCGCACTGCTGCTGGCCGACCTGCAGATCCGCCGGCCGATCCTCATCGGCCATGGCATGGGCGGGATCATCGGATTCGAGATCGGCATGCGCTACCCCCATCTCGCCGCCGCCGTCGTGATGCTGGATTCCGCCGCCGTACTGCCGGACTCCAAAACGGCTCGGGTCGGCGAGCTGCTCGAGGCTTTGCGCGGCGAGGACTATCGCGAGACCCTGCGCGATTACGCAGAAGACATTCTCTTCCTGGAATACGACGATCCGGTGCGCAAGGAACGGCTCCTCGACGTCATGGCGGCGACACCGCAGCACGTCATGATCTCCTGCCTGGAGAACCTCCAGACCTATGAGCCCGGCGGCCATCAGAGAGAGCTCCCGGTCCCCTGCCTCTATCTGGCCACCCGAGAATCCTGCCCGCCCTCGGAGATGTCGCGTTTCGAGGCGGCCGCTCCCCACATGATCTACGGCAAGACCGTCGGCGCCGGCCATTTCTGCCAGATCGAGATCCCGAACCAGGTCAATACCATGATCGACCGCTTCCTCACCCTCGCCCTCCGCTAGACGAACGAAGGCCCGCCTGTGTCCTCGGCGACCGGCGGCTTCGGACAGCGAGTTGGCTGTCAATTCAGCGTTATGGAGCGATGCGACTATTCGACAATGCCCGCAGCGTCCGCTTCGCGCATAGCCTTGCCGGTAGCCCGAATAATTCGGCAAGCCGAGGCGAACCCATCCTCCCCCAGAGCCCGCACAAGAGGAGCACATGACAGACAGCACTCCCCTCAAGCGCCCGATCGTAGACCTCTCCGGCAAGCGCGGACTCATCGTCGGCATCGCCAACCGGCACAGCATCGCGGCCGGCTGCGGCGCCGCCTTCAAGGCGGCCGGCGCAAGGCTTGCCGCCACCTATCTCAACGACAAGGCGAAGCCCTTCGTGCAGGAGGTCACCGAGTCGCTCGGCTGCGAAATGCTGTTGCCCTGCAATGTCCGCGAGCAAGGGCAGCTGGAGGCCGTGTTCGAGACCATCGAGCGGAAATGGGGTGGACTCGACTTCCTGCTTCACTCCATCGCCTTCGCACCCGCGGAGGACCTCCATGGCCGCCTCACCGATTCCTCCGCCGAGGGCTTCGGCATCGCCATGGACGTCTCCTGCCACTCCTTCGTCCGCATGGCCCGTTTGGCCGAACCGCTGATGAAGGGCGGCGGCTGCCTGCTCGGGATCACCTTCTTCGGCTCAGAGCGCGTGGTGGAGCACTACAATCTCATGGGGCCGGTGAAGGCGGCCCTTGAAAGCGCCACCCGTTATCTCGCCGCCGAGCTGGGACCCGAGGGCATTCGCGCCCACGCCCTGTCGCCCGGCCCCATCAAGACCCGCGCCGCCAGCGGCATCGATCGCTTCGATCAGCTGATGGACGAGGCGGCGACTCGCGCGCCCCAGCATCACCTGGTGGATATCGATGACGTCGGCAATCTTGCCGCCTTCCTGGTGAGCGACGCCGCCAAGCGCATCACCGGCACCATCATCCCCGTCGATGGTGGCGCTCACCTCATGGCGTGAGCTTGGCTAGGTTGTGGAGCCGGGCTTGCCGCAGCCGAAATAGCCCCGGAAGCCGAGCTCCTCGGCGCCCTCCACCTGGAAGCGCAATGTCGCCTCCCGAAGCTTGTCGTCATCGCCCTCGTCAGGCGTGACGGATGCGCGGACGCCATCGGCTCTAAGCGCGATCCCATCCTCTGACGAGTCGGCCGGCGTCAGCTCGAAGAGCTTTCCATTCGCCTTCATGACGGCTTTGGCGCCGTCCTCGCCCTCGCTTCCAGTCGTCAGCACCAGCACGGGAAAATCCGAAGAGGTCATCCGGAAACTGCAGGCCTCGTTGCTGGAGACGACTTTGGTGAACTCGTCGCGTCCCATGGGGAGCGGGTAGACCTGAGCGGGATCCGCCTCCTTCACCGCCGTTGCCGCGTCGGCCACGTCGGCTGGCGGCGTGTCAGGCACCTCTGCTGCGGAGCGGTCGTTGCCGCGATAGGTGTTTTCCTCGCAGCCACCCAACGCCGCGGCGACGAGCAGAGCTGCGACCAGGGTCGTCGCTTTTGCGAGTGTCTTGAGTGGCATTGCTCTACTCCTCCCGCTCGTCGTCTTGTTCGAGATCGCGGATCAGATAGCGCATCTCGGCGATCTCCCGCCGCTGCGCATCGATGATGCCTTGCGCCAGCTTCCGCACCCGCGGATCGGTGATCTCGGCCCGCTCGCTGGTCATGATGGCGATGGAGTGATGGGGGATCATCGCCTTCATGTAGGAGACCTGATCCACGGTGGTCTGGCTGCGCACCAGGAAGAGGCAAAGTCCGAAGCCGAGAAGGGCGCCGCCGAAAATCGCCACGTTCACCGCTGTGTTCCTGTACATGCCCAGCATAAAGCTGAGCATGACTACGGCCATCGTGGCGCCCATGAGCAACGCCATATAGACCCGCGTCTCGCTGAAAAAGATGTGCTCGACCGCGTAGGTGTTCAGATACATCAACCCGAACATCACGATGGTCGATGTCGCGATCATCGCAAAAAATCTGAGATAAGACATGGGTGCTTCTCCCCAGGACGGCGTTTGGCCTGTGAAATTCGGAACGAGGAGGAAGACTTTCGGTTCCAGACATGCGGAGATGGCGCGCTGAGCACGCAACGCCGGAGCATCAGCCCAACGACATTGAATTGGGGGACGTACTCCAGTTTGAGCTATTCTCCGCTTAAACGCGTTGAACCGAATCGTGATCGACGCCTGAACGGCCGTCAGCCGGAGCTCCACCTCACTGGGAAGGCAGAGCTAAATGTGGTGTATCGCACTTGCTCTTCTGCTGACGCTCCTCAGCGCCCCCGCCTTCGCGCAAAGCGCTTCTGGAGGCCCTGACACGGCGAACCAGCATCACGAGACGTCCGGTATGGCGGCCGGCAAGCGCGAGCAGCAGCACAATGCAGGCGACCAAAGGCACTTCTTCTTCGAGGCGGACCGGCTGGAATACCGGGTTGCGACGAGCCGCAGTTCGAGTGGGACATGCAGGGCTGGGTCGGCAATCGCCTGAACCGAATCTGGGGGAAGTCCGAAGGCGCCTATCTGACGGAGGCGGACGCTTTCGAAGACGCTGAGGTCCAGCTCCTCTATGGCCGGGCGATCTCCAAGTATTTCGATTTTCAGGCCGGCGTGCGCGAGAGCCTGGAGCCCGACTCCAAGACATACGGCGCCATCGGCATCATGGGCCTCGCGCCCGATTGGTTCGAGCTCGACGCCGCGATCTTCATCGGAGAACACGGCGACACGATCGGCGAGTTCGAGGCGGAATACGACATCCACGTCACCGAGCGGCTGATCCTCCAGCCGCGGATCGAGCTTAATCTTGCAGGCCAGGCGGACCCCGAGCACCTCCAGGGGTCCGGCTTGCGGAACGGCGAGCTGGGTCTGCGGTTACGCTACAAGATCGTCAAGGAGGTCGCGCCCTATATCGGCGTCTCCTATGCGCGGCAATTCGGTGAGACCGCAGACTTCGCCGAGGCCTTTGGCGAGGATGTGGAGACCACCTCCTTCGTCGCCGGCTTACGGATCTGGTACTAGGAGGGCGTCATGCTGACCGGCCTGATCGAACCCAACCTGCATCCAATCTTCGTCCACTTCGCAGTGGCTCTCCTGTTCACGGGGAGCATCGCCACCTTTGTGGCGACCGTCTTTCCATCCGGCGCCTGGCGCGGTTCGCTGCAGACTGCGGGCGATTGGATGCTGCTGCTCGGATGGCTCGCGGCGCTCTCCGCCGTGATCGCGGGCTTCGATGCCTATCATGAGGTCACCCAGGACGAGGCCTCCCACGCCGCCACCCATATCCACCGCAACTGGGCGCTCGCGACCTTCGCCTGCTTCACCCTCCTTGGCGCCTGGCGCCTGTTCAGACGCAAGAACGCACCATCCCTCGTCTTCGCCATTTGCCTTCTGGCCGCCGCCGCTCCTCTGACGGTTACCGCCTGGTGGGGCGGCCGTCTCGTCTTTCATTACGGGCTCGGCGTCCAGAGCATGCCCGATCCGTCGGCAGAGCCGGGCGGTCATTCTCACGGCGACGGCGATCACCACCACTGACCGGCAGGGATCATTTTCCCGGCGCCCGCGTTGGCCCGTCGAGGCAACACCAACGATAAAGGACGCTAGGGGGCGCCTTACCGCATGCAACAAGGATTTCTGGAAACCTGGCACACGGCCGCCTACACGACAGTTGGCCTGTTCTGGATGGCGCTCTGGGCGTTCGGCTTCGGCTATCTGATCTCCGCCATGATCCAGGTCTTCGTGACCCGAGAGCGCATGAAGAAATCCATGGGCGAGGCTGGCGCGGCCAGCGTTGGACTGGGCACGTTCTTCGGCTTCCTGTCGAGCTCTTGCTCCTTCGCCGCCCTTGCCACCACCCGCTCGCTTTTCACCAAGGGCGCAGGGCTTATCCCCTCCCTCGCCTTCCTGCTCGCCTCGACCAATCTCGTCATCGAGCTCGGCATCGTCATCGCCGTCTTCCTCAGCTGGCAGTTCGTGGTCGGCGAATATCTCGGCGGCATCTTACTGATCCTGCTCACCTGGCTTCTGGTGCGCCTGACATACCCCAAGAAGCTGGTGGAGCGCGCCCGCGACCACGCCCGTGAAGAGGAAGGGGCCGACAGCGACACGGACGTCCCCGACTGGCGCCAGCTGATCCAAAGCCGGGAAGGCTGGCGCATGGTCGCCATGCGCTATGTCATGGAATGGCGGATGGTCTGGAAGGACGTGATGATCGGCTTCACCGTCGCCGGCATCATCGCCGCCTTCGTGCCGAGGAGCTTCTTCGAAGCGCTGTTCGTCGGCTCGGGCAGCCAGAACCCCGCCTTCTGGGAAGTCCTGGTTCAGGCGGTGGTCGGCCCCATCGCGGCGTTCTTCACCTTCATCGGGTCCATGGGCAACATCCCGCTCGCCGCCGTTCTCTATTCCAACGGCGTCAGCTTCGCCGGCATCATGGCGTTCATCTTCTCCGACCTGGTGGTGTTTCCGGTCGTACGCATCCAGGCCAAATATTACGGGTGGAAGATGGCGCTCTATATCGTCGGCATCTTCCTGACCGTGCTGATCGCGACCGCCGTGATCATGCATTACGGCTTCGCCGCCATCGGCGCCCTGCCGGATTCCGCCAATGCCACCAGCGTGACCGACCGCCAGTTCTTCGGCGTCGACTACACCCTGTTCCTGAACCTGGCCTTCCTCGCTCTGAGCGGAGCGTTCCTCGTCTGGAAGACGAAGGCCATGGGCTTCGACATGAGCCAGCCCGATAAGCTCGGCGAACAGATCCTGCTCTGGCTTGCCATGGTCGCGTTGGCCTGGCTCGTCATCGGACTCTCCCTGCCGCTCTTCGGCGTGGGCGGCTGATGGTCTTACGGCGTATCCGTGCCGGAGCCCGATTTGAACGTCTCTTCCATGCGTTCGAGGATCGGCTGAAAGACCTCCTTAGAACCCTGCGAGTACGTCATCAGCATCCCGTTGAGGATCTTGCCGCCATGGGACAGGAGATATTTGTCGTAGAAGATAGCGTTGTCCCGATAGCCTGACAGAACGAACCAGGTTGGACCGCTGGGTGAATACGTCACCTCGCCATAAGCCGGAGTCGACATCATGGATTGCTGTATGGCCTTCGCGTCCGCGCCCGTCGTGTTGTGCGACCCGAACACCGTGACCGACGCGACACCGTTCGGCGCGACAAAGGTTTGGCCATCGCCATTCGCCGAGGGCGGCTGGATCTCGAAGCAATCGACAGGAAGCATCACCTCCATGCCGAACCGCTCATTGAAATAGGTCCGCCAGACCTCCGGGTTTTGGCAATCGGCTTTGGCTACACCGGGCAGGCAGGCAGCCCCGAAAAGAAAAAGAACGACGGCCGTCGAAGCCGCGCAAAGCTTCGCTTTGCAGGAATGGAAACACGCCATCACGCCCCCCAAGATGATCGCCTCTCCATGGAAGGCTACCAGCCTCGCAGCGGTTGTAGAGAAAAATATAACACCCGATGAGCCGCGCTGAAGTGTTCACGATTGTGCGACACGCTCAGCTAAGGATGTCTATTGGCCTGAAAAATGGCCGATTCTTCTGGCTTCAAAGCCGCCAAAAGACGAAACCCGCCTGTACCGGTTCCCAATGCGCTGCTATCTATGCGGGCGGACACGGTCCGCTGCTGAGCAAAGCTAGGCTCAGGGGCAAGTAATGCGTGCCATGCGGGGGCGCGCCGAGAACGGCGAGAGGGACGTAGCCTGTATGACCGGTGAACAGCGACCACCGACCTGGATCTATCGGACGAGCAAGCCGATCCTCATCCTGGGCGAAATCCCGGCGCGCTATCCCATCATCTCGCTCATTGTGCTGCTCCTCATGACGGTGGTCATGGGCATCGGCTTGAGCAAGCTGAAGACCGACGACTCCCTCAATCAATTCCTGCGCTCCGACAGCCCGGACTATCAGGTCTTCGAGCATATGAGCGAGCGCTTCCCGGCGAGCGATCTCGACATCTACATGGCGGTCGAGGGCAACGATATCTTGAGCGCGAAGCACCTGAAGCAGCTTCGCGAGCTCAACTACGATCTGCTCTTTGCGGACGGTGTGGAATCCATCACCTCGATCTTCGCCCTGCGCGAACCCCTGCCCGACGAAGGCACGCCGGCCGCGCTGATCCCAGACGAAATCCCCGACGGTGAAGCCCTCGCCAAGCTGCAGCAGGAGATCGAGAGCCATCCTCTCGCGCAAGGCCGCCTGATCTCGCCAGACGAGAACGGAAGCCGGCTCGCGCTGTTCATCGTGTCGTTGAAGAATGACCAGGTGAACGAGCGCGGTCTTCCCGCAGTCGTCGATGAAGTCCGCGAGGTCGCCCAGAAATCACAAGCCGCCAAAGATCTCACCATCGGCCTCGCCGGCATGCCCGCCATGAAGGCCGAGGTCGTCGGCGGCACGAAGCGCGATATCAGCACCTTCAACGGCGTCGGCTTGCTTGTCGGCGTTGTCGCCCTCGGCTTCTATTTCCGCCGCGTACGCCTTGTCGTGATTGCCCTCAGCCCCGCCGTGCTGGCGATCGTCTGGTGCCTGGGCCTGTTCGGCTGGACCGGCACCATGATGAACCCGCTGCTCAACGCCGTGATGCCTCTGGTGCTGGTGGTCACCATCAACAACGCCATGCATTTCCTCTTCGGCTTATGCCGGAATCTCGACGAAGGCATGAGCAAGGCCGTGGCCATCCAGCGAACCATCGTGGAGATCGGGCCGGCCTGCGCGCTGACCTCGCTCACCACCTCCATCGCCCTATTCTCGCTGGCCATGAGCAACTCGGCCCTGATCCAGAAATTCGGCATCATGGCCGGTCTCTGCATCCTCGTATCGCTGCTTCTGGTGATCGCAGTGATGCCGGTCCTTGCCGCCCTGTTCCTGAAAGAGGGCGAGGCGAAATACCTGGTGGAGGAGAAGGCCAACTGGGGCGTGAAGCTCCTCGATAACGCCTCCGCCGCCGTCAGCCGGCTGGTGCTCCGCTGGCCCACCGTTATCGCCGTGGGCGGCACGCTGCTGACCATCGCCTTCGCGATCGCCTATTTCCAGCTCGAACCGCGTTATCGGCTCAGCGACATGCTTCCCGACCAGGGCACGGCCGCCCAGGTCTCCAAGCAGATCGAGGGTAGGCTCGGCGGCCTGTTCCCGCTGCGCATCGTGGTGGAATGGCCCGAGAAGAAGACCACCGAGTCGCCCGACGTGCGCAACGTGATCGCGGAAGCCCACCGGATTCTCGACGACCATCCCAAGGTCGGCAAGGTGAACTCCCTGGAGGATCTCCAGCAATGGGCGGAATCCAGCGGCCTGACGCCGGATGAAGCGAGCGCGCGCCTCATGGAGATGATGCCGCCCGACGTCGCCAGCCGGTACGTGAATCGCAAGCTGAATGCCGCCCTGGTCTCCGGCTATATCGGCGATCTCGAGGCGAAGCAGATTCTGCAGATTCGGGAGGACCTCGCGCCTAAGATTGCGGAGCTGCACGCGGAAAATCCGGATTTCAAGCTCAGCCTGACCGGCATCGCCAGCGTCGGCGCGACCCGCTCCACCGCAATCATCTCACAGCTCAGCTACTCCATGCTCGGCGCAATCGCGATTGTGATCGCCGTCATCGGCCTCGCGTTCTGGTCTCTGCTCTATGCCGGTCTTGCCACGATCCCGAACCTTTTCGCCTTGTTCGCAACCGCAACGTGGCTGGCTTTTCTGCAGGGCGGGCTTGATTACGCCACGATTGTCGGGCTTACCGTTGCCTTCGGCTTGGCTGTTGATCACGCGATCCACGTGCTCAACCGGTTCGAGCTTGAGATGGAGCGCACCGAATCCGTTGCTGCGGCGGTGGATCGCACGTTAAGATTGATTGGTACTGTGCTGATCCTGACGACCGCGGTGCTTGTCGCAGGTCTGTCGATCACCCAGCTCAGCGCGGTGCCACCGACACGACAATTCGGCCTGATATGCCTGTCGACCCTAGTTTTTGCATTGCTGGCGGACCTTATTATCCTCCCGGCACTTATTCTGGTCACGTCCCGTTATCGCATAGGCCGTAAAGCGCTATCCCCAGATACCGAGGAAGGGTGGGCTAACACCCGCGAACCCCAAAACCGTTAGAACTCACGAGGAGAAACGATGAATATGCGGAAACTGCTCCTGTTTGTGGCTCCGCTTGCCCTTGCAGTCTCGACCGTGCCGGCCATGGCCGCCTCCGACATCGAAGGCACCTGGAGCGGCAGCGGCACCGCGCAGCCGAAGAATGGCAAGTCTGAATCCATCCGCTGCAAGGTGACCTACCGCCGTGAAAGCCCGAAGGTCGTTGGCGTCAACGCGCTCTGCGCCACCAGCTCCAACAAGTTCCGTCAGACGGGTTCCCTGCTGCAGGTGAACGACAACCGCTTCGTCGGCGACTTTCACAATTCCCAGTTCGATGTCTCGGGCCGGCTGAATGTGACCGTGAGCGGCTCGAGCCAGAGCGTCAGCTTCACCAGCCCGCGTGGCACCGGCAATATGAGCCTGCGCAAGCAATAGCGCCGCGCTCCAACGCCGAAGATTGAAAACGGATTAGGCTCGGCCTCACGGCCGGGCCTATTCTGTTTTCGGACCTCATCTTTCGGAGCCTGCTTCCTTCGGAGCCACCGTCCTTCGGCGACCTGGGCCAACCGAAGACTCTGACTATTCCCCTTTGCGGCCGCGGGCGTCCTGCTCGCCGATCCGCAATCGATCTGGACGATGCAATGACCGCGGATCTTGCCAGCGGCGAGATGATCACCCTCTTCGTCGCTCTGCTCGCCGGCGGCGCGCTCACCGGCTTTCTCGCCGGGCTGCTTGGGATCGGCGGCGGCGGCATTCTGGTGCCAGTGCTCTTCGAGCTTTTCGTCGTACTGGGCACGCCCGAAGAGGTGCGCATGCCCATGGTGCTCGGTACCTCATTCGCCGTCATCGTGCCCACAGCCGTCCGCTCCTTCCTCTCCCATCGGAAGCGCAATGCCGTCGACGAGGACGTCCTGAAACGGCTGGCGCCCTATGTGGTCGGGGGCGTTGCAGCCGGCATCGGGCTTGTCGCCCTCGTCTCGGGCGAGGTGCTCACATGGATCTGGATCGTCTTCAGCATGGCCGTCGGCGCGAAGATGCTGCTTGGCCGCGACGACTGGCGGGTGGCCGATGCCTTGCCCGACAACTGGATCGTCCGCCTCATCGCCTTCGCCATCGGCATGATCTCCACCCTCATGAGCATCGGCGGCGGCATGTTCTTCGTCACCCTGTTCGTCTTATGCGGCTGGTCCATGCAGCGCGCCGTGGCGACCTCCAGCGGCTTTGGGCCCCTCATCGCAATCCCCGGCCTGCTCGGCTACATTTGGGCCGGCTGGGGCACGCCGGGCCTGCCCGCCTACTCCCTGGGCTATGTCAGTGTCATCGCGGCGATCGTGATCATTCCCGTGAGCGTGGCCTTCGCGCCGCTCGGCGTCCGGCTCGCCCATGGCATTTCCCGGCGCAAGCTTGAGCTCGCCTTCGCGATTTTCCTCATTGCTGTCTCGATTAGGCTGTTAGTCTCGGCCGTACAGTAGACAGCCGACGCCGGTCCTCCCCCGGCCGTTAACCAGCATCGCCGCGAATGGCGGGCGTTAACGCAAACGGGAGCTTTCGCGCCTAAGCACAAGGCTGCGGTATACAACCGAAGCGTCCAATGCTCGGAGCTTGGAGCGGGCTTTAATGTCAAGCGTAATGCAGGCCGGTAATCCCAGGATTTCCGCCCCACGGGGGCATGCCCGACGTTTCACGAGCGGGCTGATTTCGCTCGACCAGGTGCCCGCTCATCGCTGGCAGACCCTCGCCGACAATGCCGTCGACCCCAACGGCTTCTTCGATCCGAGCTTTCTGATCCCCGTCATCCGTCACATGGCCTCCCCGGGAGCCTGCAAGGTGCTGCAGAGCCATGGCGCCGATGGCGCTCTGACCGGGCTGATCCCCTTCCGCACGGCTTCGAACGCCTTGCGGATGCCGATCCCCGCGGCCATTGGGCTGTTCCCCTACGTCACCCTGGGCACCCCATTGCTGGATAGCGGCGATATCGAGCAGACGGCCGCGAGCCTGCTCGACGGCGCCGCCGGCCAAGGCATCGCCGCGATCGGCATGCCCATGGTCGCAATCGACGGACCGGCCGCCAAGGCGATCCAAACCGTGCTGTCGGAACGCGGCCTCAAGGCCCAGTTCATCAACGTTCACGAACGGGCCGCCCTGAAAGTGCCGGAAGATGCCGAAGCCTATCTACGCGCCGGGCTCGGCAGCAAGAAGCTGAAGGAACTCCGCCGCCAGACCAACCGGCTGGAAGATCTCGGCCCCTCCGCCTGGACCATCGCCCGCACCGAACCGGAGATCCTCGCCGCCCTCGGCCGCTTCCTCACCCTGGAAGCCAACGGCTGGAAGGGCGCAAGGGGCTCGAGCCTCGCCCAGGACCAGGCGGATCGCGCCTTCGTCACCGAAGCCGCCCGCAATCTCGCCGCACGGCGCGCGATCGAGATCGTCGAGCTGAGATCGAACGGCGATCCCATCGCATCGGGCATCGTGATCCGGTCGGGCCGCAGCGCGCTCTACTTCAAGACGGCCTATAACGAGGCTTTCTCGCGCTATTCCCCTGGTGTCCAGTTGACCGTCTTCCTGACCCGCTATCTGTCGGAGCAAGGCGAGATCGACTACGTCGATTCCACTGCAGCACCGGGCCACCCGATGATCGACCACGTCTGGCGCGAACGGCGGCGCATCGGCGACATGCTCATTCCGACGAAAAAGGGAATGCTGCCCCTCCTGTCTATCGCCGCCATCAAAGGGCGCTCCGTCTTGCGGCGGCACGCCAAGACCGCCTATCTGAAGTTCTTCGATCGCGGCTTCGGCACACTTCGCAGAAGAAAGAAAAGATCATGACCGATATGCTCATGGCCGAGCGCTCAGCGTTCGAGACGCTTTTCCCCAACAAGCCTTTCCGGATCACCCACAATCTGGAGAACGATCCGCGCCTCACCCTGGACGCGATCCTGGAACTGGTCCGCGCCCTGCCTGGCGACCACATCGAATACAATTCCGGCCAGGCCAATGTGAGCCAGGATCCGGACGCGACGCCGCTGGTCGATCTGCCGCCGGAAGAGATCGTCAAGCGCGTGGAGACTGCCGGCGCCTGGATGGTGCTGAAGAAGATCGAGGCCCATCCGGCCTATAAGCAGCTTCTGGAGGATGCCCTTCTCTCCGTCGCCCACGCCCAGGGCCACGCGACCTTGAAGGAGGCAGGCTTCTCCAATGTGGAGGGATTCCTCTTCGTCTCCTCTCCCCATTCGACCACGCCGTTCCACATCGACAGCGAGGACAATTTCTTCGTCCAGATCCACGGCGACAAGCTGTTCAGCATCTTCGACAACAAGGATCGATCCTTGGCCAACGAAGACCAGATCGAGCATTGCATCACGAAGCACCGGAACGTCGCCTTCAAGGACGGCTTCGACGACCGGGCCATGCATAACGACCTGAAGCCGGGCGAAGGCGTCTTCGTGCCCTATCTCTGGCCGCACTACGTGAAGACCAAGGACAGCTACTCCATCTCCGTAGCCATCACCTGGAAGACGCAGGCGACAAAGCGGCGGAACCAGCTCTATATCGCCAATGCCATGCTGCGCGATCGCGGCTTCCCGCAAGCGGCGCCAGGAGTGCACCCGGCCTGGGACGCGGCCAAGATGGCCTTCGTCGCGACCGCCTCGGCCGTCGCCTCGCCCTTGCGCAAGTCCGAGGAGCTGCGGAAGCTCTTCCGCAAGATCGCCCTTGGCAAGAACGCGAACTACTACTATCGCGGCCAGAAGGGCGAAGAGGGCGTCGCGAACTAGCGCCGGCCCGGCCACCCGTCACAGCACCCCGGAAGGTCGTCCCCGTTTGGGCGGCCTTCCACCGGGGGCCTGCTCTCGCAACGCTTCTGCCTTCCGCCCCGCCTGATTCCTACGCTTCAACACAATCTCTTTGCCGCAAGACCCTCCGGGATTTGCCGGCAAGCTGTCTCAAGTGCCTGACCTTCCAGTTTCCATGATCCTCTCGAATTCCCTCTCGCCTTCCCTGCGTCTTTGCGCACACATCCTCTCCTTGCTCGCGCTTCTCGCCGCCTCTGCACCTTCCCTCGCACAGGATGCTCCGCCTCCATCCCTCTTGGAGCGCAAGCTGGTTGTCGGCATCACGGAGAGCCCTCCCTTCGTCATGAACGAGAAGGGCCATCTCACCGGCCTCTCCATCGAGCTTTGGCAACGAATCGCCGGGGAGCTCGATCTTCGATGGGACTACAAGAGATACGACAGCTTCCGCGGACTCGTGGATGCGGCAGCCGAAGGCGATATCGATATCGCGGTGACGAATTTGTCCGTCACCGAAGGCCGCGCCCGGCGGATCGAGTTCACCCAGCCCTGGTTCGACGGCGGCCTGCGCATCCTCACCAGCAGCGAGCAAGGCGCGAGCTTCCGGGATGTCCTGGCCGGGCTGAACGAGAGCGGCTTCCTGCGGGTCTATGCCTTGATCGGTCTGATGATCCTCGCCGCCACTATCGTCACGACCCTCTTCTATCGCCGCTACGATCCCGACTTTCCGAGCCGCTGGCGGGACGGGTTCGCCGAGAGTTTCTACAACGTCATGACCGTGGCGACCTCGGGCAAGCTGGTCCCCGGTCGGAATTTCTTCGGCTGGGTCGGACGCATCTTCCAAGGCATCTGGCTTCTCGCCGGCGTGGCGCTCATCGCCTACGTGACCTCGTCGATCACCAGCGTGATGACCACCCTATCCCTGACCAATCAGATCCGAAGTCTCGACGATCTGCCCGGCCGGACCGTCGCGGTCCTGAGCGACAGCGTCGGGGAGGACTTCGCCCAGGAGGCGGGCCTGCGCTACCGGCGCTACAAGACCATCGGTGATGCGTCGGATGCCCTTCTGAACGGTGGCGTCAATGCCGTCATCGCCGATACGGGCGTGCTGGAATATTATGTCCTCACCCACACCGACAAGCCGCTTGAGGTCGTCGGGCGCATCTTCGAACCCGACAAATATGCCTTCGGCCTCCCGCGCGGCAGCGCGCTGAGGCGTCCCCTCACCCTTAAGATTCTGGAAGCCCGTGAGGATGACGAGATCGAAGCGTTGCGTCTGAAATATTTCGGCGAGGAAACATAGAGGGGCCAGGCGCGCCTAGCTTTTCAGTACGACCATGTGGCCATCGGGATCGCGGATCGCGGCGGCGCGGCCGCCCGATTTGAGCGAGACGATCCCCGGCGAGACGAAATCGGCTTTCGCACCGTTGAGCGTCGCGACCAGGCTTTCGAGATCGTCCACCCCATAGACCTGTCGCGCCGAGGCGACGTCTGTCGCCTGCACCATATGTTTCCCATGAACCGCCGGCGGCTGCCGGTAATGCAGTAGCTCCAAATGGGGTGTGTGCTCCCCGGGCGGGGCCAGCGCCACCACATCCACCTCGCAGCCCTTCAGCCCGTCGAGATGATCCTGCTCCGGTCCACGGTTCAGGGATTGGCCGGCTTTCTCGAGACCGAGCGACCCTTCATAGAAGGCGAGGCTCTTGTCGAGATCGGCCACGGCGATGGCGGTGTGATCGTAGCCGCGGATGCCCGCCCCGCCCATCTGCCAGCGCGGATCGCCGATACCGTCGGGAAACGAGATCAGCTCCAACGGATGACCTTCGGGGTCGCGAAACTTGAAGGCCGTGACGCTACCCGTATTGGGCGGCAGGACGACGGGCGGCCCCTCGGTGACCGTCTCAGGCGAGAACTTTTCCAGCCTCGCCCAGGTCGACTCCATATCGCCGGTGACGAGTGCCACATGTTCGAACCACGGATCGTTGGAGGCGCGTGCCGGCGGATACGATCGTCCCGGCGGATCGAAGGCAATGAGCTTCAGCGTCTGCTCGCCTACGCTCACATCGACCGCCTGGGCGGTCGTGCCTTCCGCGAGTCCGAGCAGCCTGTTCCAGCCGGGATCGCCATAGGCGAGCTGGTCGCCGACCTCGAGCCCGAGCGCGCCCCGATAGAAAGCGGCAGCCTGCGCGAGATCCGAAACGGTGATGCTGACCCTGATGAGTTTGGTGACCGCCATGAACCGGGACGCCTAATCGAACGCGCCCGGTCGGGCCGCTTTCCACTTGTCTCCCAGCTGCACAAGCATCAGCCGGCAGGCCTCGTCGCCCACCGTGCCCGAGCGATGTCCTGCATGGCCGTCCGGGCCCGGCGTCGTGTTCTGGTCGGCGCCAAAGGAGAACTCGCCCGGCCCCATCTCGACTCGCTTGCCGTCCATGGTCTCGACGAACCACCGCCCCTGCAGCACGACAATCCACTGCGGCTTCGGGTTCTCGTGCCAGTCGCCGACCCAGCCAACGGGTAGCTCGCAAACCATGAGGTGACATTCGCCCGTCAGGATGTCGTCGTTCCACTGGGGCGCGGCCTTGCCGCCCATGCTCTTCTTGGCGAAATCTGTCAGGGCGCAGCGAGTCTGGTGGCTGACGCCGTCATCATCGGTCCAGACATGCCAGTATTGGAACTCTGGCGGGCTCTCACTCATAACGCCTCCTACGCGTCCGCGGCTCCTAAACGAGGCCGATGGCGTGTCCCAAAAGCTGGGTCAGCTCGTTGAGATCGCCTTCCGCCTCTCCGATGAAGCCGCTCTGAAACATCACGTAGATCAACCCGCCGACGATGGCGAAGTTCTTGAAGAAGTCCCAGACATGGGGATGGCCTTCCGTGTCGGCCGCCCAGAAGCGGGGATAGGCCCAGAAATTGTGATAGATGATCGCCGTGACCACGCAGTAGCCGGCCAGCACGAAGGCGGCGATGCCGTCGTAGAAATGCAGCACGATCATCGGGGGTGTGAGCAGCTCGACGAACATCGCCAGCACCAGCAGCACCGGCCCGCCCGGCAACCAGCCTGAATTCGCCTGCTTCACCGCCGCGTCCCAGTTGATGATCTTGTCCAGGAAGCTGAACGGGAAAATCCATACGATGAAGATGCGCGCCAGGGTCGGCAGCACATCGTTGATCAGAGCATCCATCGCTCCCCTCCTAACAATTCAGTATCGCGTAAAACCGGCGTCGACCTTCAGCCCTGGACCATCATGCGCCAGTCGAGATCGAACATGATCCAGAGGCTGCCACCGACCATGATGCACATGAGCACGATGGCGAATGCCATGACGACCAGGTTCTCCGTCGGCGTAGAATCGAAGCCGATATGCAGGAAGAAGCGCAGGTGAACCAGGATCTGCGCCACGGCGAAGAACGCGATCACGATCAGCGTTGTGCTGTTCTGCAGGAAATCGAAATAGACGACGCCGAACGGCACGGCGGTCAGGATCAGCGCCAGTGCCAGCCCGAAGAGATAGGGCGCGGCGCTGCGTTCGGTAGGAAGACCTGAAGCATCCATTAGAGCAGCCCCGGCAGGTAGACGATGGAGAAGATGGCGACCCAGATGATGTCGAGGAAGTGCCAGAACAGACCGAGCCGGTAGAGCCGCGAGAGCACCGGCACGGAGAGTCCCTTCATCCCGATCTGCGCCAGCATCGTGACGATCCAGATCAGTCCGATGCTCACATGGAGCCCGTGCGTTCCGACAAGCGTGAAGAAGGCAGACAGGAAGCCGCTACGGCTGGGCCCCGCCCCTTCCGCGATCATGCCGCGAAACTCCGAGAACTCCAGGAAGATGAAGCCGAGGCCGAGCGCCACGGTAACGACGAGCCACATAACGACCCGCTCGCGGTCGGCCCGCGCCGCGGCGATGCTCGCCATGCCGAATGTCGTGGAGCTCATCAGCAGCAGGAATGTCTCCGCCGCCGCCCGCTCCAGGCTGAAGACGTCCTTTGCCTCCGGCCCGCCGGCCGTGTTTCCGAACATCACCAGATAGGTCATGAAGAGCAGCGCGAAAATGATCGCGTCGCTCATCAGATAGATCCAGAAGCCGAACGCCTTCTCTTCCGTCTCCGGCGATCCGCCCGGATGGACCAGGGTCGCGTCTGTCGCGCTGGCCATGCTCATCGCGCTCCCTCCGGCAACGGGTCGGGGCTGGGATCGCCCGCATAGCCAGGTTCGTCGGCCATCTCGTTCGCGGGATGCTTGGCGAGTTGTTCGTAGCGCCGGTCCTCGATCGCCTGAACGGTGCTCGCAGGCATCGTGAAATCCGGATCGTCGTCGAATGAGCGGAATATCACCAGTCCCCCGATGAACGCCAGGGTCGCGACCGCCAGCCACCAGATCCACCACACCATAGCGAAACCGAAGACGAAGGCCGTCCCGCCGACCAGCAGCGGGATCAGCGTATTCTTCGGCATGGTGATGGGTTCGTATTCCTTCGGCTGCACATAGGCCACGCCCCGTGCCTTCATGTCCCAGAAGGCGTCGATGGCTTCGACCTTCGGCAGCACCGCGAAGTTATAGGGCGCGGGCGGCGAAGCGGTCAGCCATTCCAGGCTCCGCCCATTCCACGGATCGCCCGACACATCCAGGGCGGATCGGCGGTCACGCACGCTCACCCAGAGCTGGACGCCCAGGCAGACGATTCCGAGGAAGATGATGAAGGCGCCGATGGCCGCGACGATCAGATGCGGCTGCCATGCGGCGATGTCGTAATGCTCCATGCGCCGCGGCATGCCCATGAGCCCCAGCACATAGAGCGGCATGAAGGCGAGGTAGAAGCCGATGATCCAGCACCAGAACGACGCGGTGCCCCACCACTCGTTGAGCTTGAATCCGAACGCTTTCGGGAACCAGAACATGTAGCCGGCCAGATAGCCGAACAGCACGCCCGGAATGATCATGTTGTGGAAGTGGGCGATCAGGAACGTCGTGTTGTGCATCAGGTAGTCGACCGGCGGCATAGCCAGCAGCACGCCCGACAGCCCGCCGATCACGAACGTGACCAGGAACCCGATGGTGAACAGCATCGGCGGTTTGAAGATCAGCCGTCCGCGGAACATGGTCAGCAGCCAGTCGAACACCTTCACGCCGGTGGGTACCGCGATGATCGTTGTCATGATCCCGAAGAAGGAATTGACCGTCTCGCTCGACCCCATGGTGAAGAAGTGATGCAGCCAGACCGTGAAGGAGAGGATGCCGATCGCCATGGTCGCCAGCACCAGGGAGATATAGCCGAACAGCCGCTTCTGGCTGAACACGGCGACGACCTCCGAGAAAACGCCGAACGCCGGCAGGATGAGGATGTAGACCTCGGGATGCCCCCACAACCAGAACAGGTTGATGTAGTTCATCATGTTGCCGCCGCCGGCATTGGTGAAGAAGTGGAAGTCCAGCGTGCGGTCCAGCGCCAGCATCACGCAGGCGACGGTGAGCGCCGGGAACGCGAAGATCATCAGGATCGCGGCAACGAACACCGTCCAGGTGAAGAGCGGCAGCCGGAACATGGTCATGCCCGGCGCGCGGCGCTTCAGAATCGTGACCAGGAAATTGATGCCGCTCATGGTCGAGCCGATGCCCGAGATGAGCACCGCCCAAAGCCAATAATCGACGCCGACGCCGGGGGTGAACTCCGGCCCCGAATAGGGCGGATAGCCCGTCCAGCCGGCGGTCGAGAACTTGCCGATCACCAGGCTGATCAGCACCAGCCCCGCGCCCGCCGCCGTCAGCCACAGGCTCACCGCGTTCATGAACGGGAAGGCGACGTCCCGCGAGCCGATCTGCTGCGGCATCACGAAATTGATGATGCCAGACAGGAAAGGCATCGCCATGAAGAAGATCATGATCGTGCCGTGGGACGAGAAGATCTGGTCGAAATGGCCCGGCGGCAGATAGCCGTCGCTGTTGAAGGCGACTGCCTGCTGGGAGCGCATCATGGCGGCGTCGATGAAACCGCGCATCAGCATCACCAGCGCGACGACGACATACATGATGCCGATCTTCTTGTGATCGAGGCTGCTGAGCCACTCGCCGAACAGGGCTTTCCACGCACCGAGATAGGTGATCAGCGCCACCACCGACAGCCCGCCGAGCACGGTGACACCGGCCCCCGATGCAGCGATCGCACTGTAGAACGGCAGCGAGTCGAGGGTGAGCCTGCCGAAGAAATCCACCGCGTCCCCCTCTCCTATTCGGCCCTGCTGCCGGTCTCGCCGCCGGAGGCCTGCGACGCCTGGGCGAGCTCCGGCGTCGTGCACTGCATGGCGTAGCCGTGGGCGTTGCCCTTGGTGTATTTATAGATGATCGAGTCGAAGAGCCCGGGCGTGACACTCGAGTAATAGGTCACCGGCAGTTTCGAGCTGGGCTTGGCGAGCGCCTCGTAGCCCTCCTTATCCAACATCTTCCCGGCGTCCTTCGCCTTCTGGACCCAATTCTCGAAATCCTCGTCCGATACCGAGATCGCGTGGAATTGCTGATCCGCGAACCCGTAGCCCGAGTACTGGACGTTCCGCCCCCAATACTCGCCGTTCTCGTCGGCCAGCAGATGCAGCTTCGTCTGCATTCCCGCCATGGCATAGATCTGCCCGCCCAGCGCCGGAATCACGAAGGAGTTCATCACCGTATCGGAGGTGATCTTGAGGGAGAGCGGCTTGCCGGTCGGGAAGACGAGCTCGTTCACCACCGCGATACTCTGCTCAGGATAGATGAACAGCCATTTCCAGTCTTGGGCCACCACCTGGACTTCCAGTGGCTCGACGCTCTTGTCGATCGGATCGTAGGGGTCGAGCTTGTGGGTGCCGTCCCAGAGATGGAATCCGAGCCAGACGATGATCGCCGCCGGTGCGCCCCAGACCAGGATCTCCACGGGCCAATAATAGACGAAGCCGGGATCGTAGCGCGCCTTGCGATTGGTGCCGCGATAGCGCCACGTGAACAGCGCGGCCATGACGAAGACCGGCACGATCACGATCATCATGATGAAGAAAGCGTCGAACAGAAGCTGTCGCTCGGCGAGCGATATGGGACCCTTGGGATTGAGATCCGCGCTCGTCAGCATCCCGCAGCCGCCGCACAGCAGCGCCAAACCTAAGGCAGCCGCTACCGGAAGCAGTCGATGGGCAAGCAATCGCACGATCAAGCCTAAGCAGTTCGAGAGAGCACTCTCGCGCTCGGTTGTCATTGCTACAAGCTGTAGCGTGATTCTTTTCTCTCCTTCGAGTGTCTAGCGAAACAATGTTTACAATCTTCGAACGGCTGTTGCGGTAATGGCACGAGAAACGCGAGATGAGGCGAGGCCGTCCATCTTCCGCCGCTTCCCGCAAAGCTCAGTTCGAAGGGAGGAGCCGTGACTGAATCTTCACATTCCGCGACCGGAGCCGCGATCGCCCTCAGTGAGGAATTCCGCGACGAGTTTCGACGGATCGTCGGCGAAGATTTCAGTCGAGAGGTGCTGACCGAAACCAACGCCCACGAGGGTCCGGTCTATATCCGCAAAGAGCATGCCCTCTACTTCACCACGGTGCCGGAAGAGGGACCCAAGAAAACCCCTCAAAACATCGCCATCAAGCGGCTGAAGCTGGAAGGCGAGGAGTTTCCGTTCCGCGCCGGCAAGCTCACCACCATCCAGTTTCCGTCCAACATGGCGAACGGCATGACCCTGGACCGGGATGGCAACCTGGTCATCTGCGAGCAGGGTTTTCACGACACACCCGCTCGCATCAGCCGAATGAATATGGCGACGGGCAAGATCGATACGGTGGTCGATCAATGGCGCGGTCTCCACTTCAATTCGCCAAACGATGTGGTGGTGAAGAGCGATGGGACGGTCTGGTTCACCGACCCGAACTACGGCGAGATTCAGGGCTTCAAGGGCAAGCCGGACGTCGGCGCCTATGTCTATCGCCACGATCCGAAGACCGGCGAGACGGCCGTCGTGACCGACAGCTTCAACAAGCCCAACGGGCTGGCCTTTTCAGTCGACGAGAGCGTTCTCTACATCACCGATACCGGCGCCAACCAGCAGCCCGGCACCTACTTTCCAGGCCTGCCCCATCACGTGATGGCCTATGACGTAAAGGACGGACGCTATCTCCGGAACGAGCGTCTCTTCGCCGTGGTGAGTCCCGGTGTGCCCGACGGCATCAAGCTCGACGAGACCGGCCGCGTCTACACATCGTCGGAGAGCGGCGTGCAGGTGTTCACGCCCAACGGCGATCTGATCGGCGAGATCGCGGCGCCCGGCGTTGCCAACTTCACCTTCGGCGGACCGGACAACGGCACCCTCTTCATCTGCTGTGACGACTTGATCTGGCAGGCGAAGCTCGCCGTACACGGCGCCGTCGTCATGTAATCTTGAACGTGCAAGCTGTAACGGCGGTGGTGACTCAATCTAAAGATTACTGTGCTTGGGTGGGTTTGAGATGAAGATTGGCTAGGGCCTCGCCCGAAGGCCGAGAAGCGAAAGCGCAACGAGAGGCACCGATGCTTGCGCGAAGCTACGGGACCATGCCGGACGGAACGCCGGTCGAACTGTTTTCGCTGGGAAAGCCACCCGGCCTCGTTGCCCATGTCATCACCTATGGCGGCACCATCGTGCGCCTGGACGTGCCCGACCGCGACGGCGTGGCCGGCAACGTCGTGCTGAACCTCCGATCGCTGGAAGACTACATCGCTCAAGACGCCTATCTCTGCGCGATCGTCGGCCGCTACGCCAACCGCATCGGCGGCGCGGCCTTCAGGCTCGACGGCAATAAGTATCGCCTTTCCGACAACGACAATGGCGACTGCCTCCATGGCGGCCAAGTCGGCTTCAACAAATATGTCTGGCAGGTGGTCGAGTGGCGCGACGCACCGGAGCCTCGCCTGACCCTCCGTCATGTCAGCCCCGACGGGGATCAGGGCTTCCCCGGCACGCTGAAGACAGAAGTCACCTACACCGTCATCGGCGGCGGTACCCTGGCCATCGACTTCCGCGCCGAGGCCGACCGGCCCACGGTGCTCAATCTCATCAACCACACCTATTTCAATCTGGCCGGTCCCGGCAGCGGCGACGTTCTCGATCACAAGGTGACGATCGCCGCCGAGCGCTTCACACCGACCAATGCACAAGAGATTCCGACCGGCGAATTGAAGGACGTCACCGGCACGCCGTTCGATTTTCGCGAGCCGTACGCCATCGGTGCGCGCATCGAAAACGACGATCCGCAGCTGAAATACGCGCACGGCTACGACCACAATTTCGTTCTCGCCAAGCTTCACGCTCCTCGCCGCAATTCGCGGCCCGCTGCCACGAGCCGACAACCGGCCGTATCCTCGAGGTCCACACCACCCAGCCCGGACTGCAGCTCTATTCGGGCAATCATCTCGACGGATCTCTGAAGGCCCCAAGCGGCGCAGCATACGGCCCACGATCGGCCGTCTGTTTCGAGACGCAAGCTTTTCCGGATTCGCCGAACCGGCCGGACTTCCCCTCCACGGTTCTGCGGCCAGGCGAGAATTTCACAAGTCGCACGGAGTACCGCTTCGCCACCGCATGAGGCAGCCGGCGACGCATCATCGAGAGATTAGAGACGACAGGAGATATTGGGATGTCATTGGAGAATAAGGTCGCCATCGTCACCGGCGGCAATAGCGGTATCGGCAAGGCCATCGTCTGCGCGCTTGCCCGCCAGGGCGCCAGCGTCGTGATCGACTATGTGGTCCACCCGGAAGCCACCGAAGCGCTGGAGCAGGAGATCCTGCAGCACGGTGAAAAGGCCACCGGCGTCGAGGCCGATGTGAGCAAGGTCGCCGATCTTCAGAAGCTCGTCGACACGGCGGTGGAGAAGTACGGCCGCCTCGACATCATGGTCAACAATGCCGGCGTGGAGACCCGCACCTCGATCCTCGACACCACCGAGGACCAGTACGAGAAGGTGATGGAGATCGACATGAAGAGCGCCTTCTTCGGCACCCAGCTCGCCGCCAAGCAGATGATCAAGCAGGGCGGTGGCGGCCGCGTCATCAACATCACCTCGGTGCATGAGGACTGGCCCATGCCCGGCAACACGCCCTACTGCGTCGCCAAGGGCGGCATGCGCATGCTGACCCGCACGGCGGGCGTCGAGCTTGGCCCCCACGGCGTACAGGTGGTCGGCGTCGGCCCCGGCGCGGTCGAGACGCCCATCAACACCTCGACCATGGACGACCCGGCTCTGCTCAAAAAGCTCGACGACGCCATCCCGCTCGGCCGCATGGCCAAGCCGGAAGAGATCGCCAACGTCGTCGCCTTCCTCGCCGGCGACGGCGCGACCTATCTCACCGCCACGACCATCTTCGCCGATGGCGGCATCATGCAGAGCAGCGTCGGACTCTAGCCTCAACGCGTCCGCCTGAATCAAGGTTCGATAGCAAGCCGGTCAGCCAGCCGAGGAACCCTCCATGAGCAAACACTACGACGTCATCATCATCGGATCGGGCGCCGGCGGCGGCACCCTCGCCCGTCACCTCGCGCCTTCAGGCAAGAGCATCCTGATCCTGGAGCGGGGCGACTGGCTCCCCCGGGAGGCCGGCAACTGGGACCCGGCCGTGGTGTTCGAGGACAATCGCTACATCACGCCCGACACCTGGTACGACCGGGAGGGAAAGCCCTTCCAACCCCAGGTGCACTACTTCGTCGGCGGCGCCACCAAGATGTACGGGGCAGCACTCTACCGTCTCCGCGAGCGGGACTTCCAGGAGGTGCAACACTACGACGGCATCTCCCCCGCCTGGCCGATCCAATATGAGGAGCTCGAGCCTTACTACGGCAAGGCCGAGGCGATGTATTTCGTCCATGGCGAGCGCGGCACCGACCCCACCGAGCCTCCGGCCAGCGGTCCCTACCCGTATCCGCCGGTCTCGTCCGAGCCGCGGATCGAGCAGATCTTCCAGGACATGAAAGATGCCGGTTACAAGCCGTTCCCGGCGCCGTGCGCGATTCAGCTCAACGAGGCCAACATGGCCTACAGCAACTGCATCCGCTGCAGGACCTGCGACGGTTATCCCTGCCTGGTGCATGCGAAGTCCGACGCCGAAGTCTGCGCCGTGCGCCCGGCCGTGGAGTTCGACAACGTCACCCTGCAGCGGAACGCCCATGTCTCGAAGCTGGAGACCGACGCCTCAGGCAAGACCGTGACCACGGTCCATGCGGAGGTCGACGGCGAGCCCCAGACCTTCAAGAGCGATATCGTCGTGGTGTCCTGCGGGGCGGCCAACAGCGCAAAGCTGCTTCTCATGTCGGCGAACGACAAACATCCGAACGGTCTCGCCAACGGCTCCGACCAGGTCGGCCGCAACTACATGTATCACAACAGCCAGGCGGTCCTGGCCTTCTCCCTGGAGCCGAACCCGACCTTCTTCCAGAAGACCCTCGCCCTGAACGACTTCTATTTCGGCATGGAAGGCTTCGACTATCCCGTCGGCAACATCCAGATGATGGGCAAGTCCCAAGGCCCGATGTATCGCGCGCAATCGCCGATCCTCACCGCGCCGCTCCCCATGCAGGGGCTCCAGGACATCGCCATGCATGCGGTGGATTTCTGGCTCACCACCGAGGACCTGCCCGACCCCGACAACCGCGTGACCGTTGATAAGCAGGGCAAGATGACCCTGAGCTACACGCCCAACAATCAGGTCCCGCGCCAGAAGCTCTACGACAAGCTAAAATCCATGCTAGGCTCCATCGGCATGCACCCGGATCACCTGATCCCGCACCACTATTATATGAAGACCGACATCCCCATCGCCGGCTGCGCCCACCAGGCGGGCACCTGCCGCTTCGGCACCGACCCGAAATCGTCCGTGCTCGACACCAACAACAAGGCGCATGAGCTCGACAATCTCTACGTGGTCGACACCAGCTTCTTCTGCTCCATCGGCGCGGTGAACCCGTCCCTGACCGCCATCGCCAACGCCATGCGCGTCGGCGATCACCTCATGGAGCGGATGGGGTAAGTGGGAACCGCCGCACGTGAGCGATCTGACGCCTTGGTGCAGGCATCCATCATTTGATCCCTTGAGAGAGTTTGAGCGTCCCGAGATGTTTGCCTGCCTCAAGATAACCATTCGGATCGGAGGCATCTCTTGCCCACGCCGGCAACACGAGTTCTTTGAGCCAAGGAAGAGTCTTAAAAAGATCTGTCGTGACAGGCTTGTCAGTCATCTCAATCTTCACGATTGGGGGGCCGACCGTCGGCCCAAAGGCTCTCGAAAAATCCTTTGGATCGACAAGAGTCGCTGTCCCCGGATTATCAAGGTCACCGAAGGTCATGAATGCAGGCGCTCCGATAGCTGGAGGATCGAGAGGGTCGATCGTCCATTCGCCTGTGAGATACGGAAACTTTCGAAGGTCCTGCCGCGTGTAAGAAAGATCGAAATGGGCGAGCACGATATAGGCCGGATAGTCGTGGTAGTCTGTGGCGTAAGGCGCTGATCCCAGCAATGCGAAGACGTTGCGGCCATCACCCAAATCGACATAGACGGCCTGACCGGTGATCTCATCCCGAGACCCTGCCAGGGATGGAATTATCCGGGGATGCTTGATTACCTTGACCTCGATCACACTCGATCCGGAGTGGACCTTCCCGTCGACTTCGACCTCAACGGTCATGCGGTAGCGGTAGGTGACGGTCGGATAGACGATCTTGTAGAGGGCGAGGAGGCCGAGGAATACGACCGCGACCCACACCATCGCCTTCACGAACTTGGACATCGGTAGCTCGCTCCCTGCCAACCGGGATGCCGCCCAATCAGGAGGCGCCTAGCATTGGTATCGGGGATACCTTAGAATCCTCAACGCGAGGTTGTTGCAAAGTCAGATCCTCAAGCCCACTTGCTCATCGACTAAGCCGCAATCGAGCGAGGCTTCCCATGTCAGCCCACACTCGCACAATACTCTTCGCCTTGCTCCTGGCCGCCGCCGGCTTGGCCGCACAACCGCGCTTCGGCCACGTTCAGGTATGACGACGACGGCTCCGACCTCGACGACCGCTACGATCTGCATGGCGAATGGCATTAGGACGAGGACTGGGACAGACGCCGGTTCTCAGGAAGCGTCACGCAGCGGTTCAGAAGGACTAACCCTCCTCACCTCGCCAACGCGTAGTGCTTCGCGTAGGCGTCCAGCGTCTCGCTCTTCACCTTGCCGATATCGCGGTACGCGTCGCCGAAGCGGCGGATATCGACCGGCGCGAGATCGGCGTGGGGTTCGCCGTTCATCACCCAGTGTGCCAAGGCCATGCCGGCCCCGCCGCCGGCCGCGATGCCGAACGCGTTGAAGCCCGCGCCAACGAAAAAGCTCTCGCATTCCGGCGCCTGACCCAAGATGAAGTTGCCGTCCGGCGTAAAGCTCTCCGGCCCGTTCACCAGCTCCTTGATGCCCGCCGTCTCCAGCGCCGGCACCCGCGGCAGGGCCAGCTCCATGAGCTGCTCGAAATGATCCCAGTCGGAATCGAGCAAGGTGAAATGGAAGCCCTTCGGGATCCCCTCCTCCGCGAAAGGAATCGGGTCCGGCTCGTAGCCGCCCATCACCAGCCCGCCGACCTCTTCCTTGTAATAGGTGAGCCGGTCGGGATCGCGCATGGTCGGCAGCCCCGGCGTCACGCCGTCGATCGCCTCCGTGATCAGGTACTGATGCTGAACCGAAAAGAGCGGCACGTTCACCCCGGCCATGGCGCCGACCTCACGCGCCCATTGCCCGGCGCAGTTCACGACGACCTCGCATTCGATCCGGCCCTGATCCGTGACGACGGCGGTCACCTTGCCGTCCTCCATCTCTATGCCCGTGACCGCGACATCCTCGAGGATGCGGGCGCCGTTCAGCTTCGCACCCTTCGCCAGCGACTGGGTGAGATCGGACGGGTTCGCCTGACCGTCCGTCGGCAGGAAGGCGGCGCCGACCACGTCGGAGATATCCATCAGCGGCCAGAGCTCCTTCGCCTCCGACGGCGTCAGCATCTCCATGGGCAGGCCGAAGGACTGGCCGGTCTTCGTCTGCTGCTCCAGTTGCTTCAGCCGCTCCTCGCAGCAGGCAAGCCGTAAGCCGCCATTCGCCTTCCAGCCCGTGTCGAGCCCAGTCTCTTCCTTCAGGCTGGCGTAAAGCTCTACCGAATAAGTCAGGAGCTCGGTGATGTTCGCGTCCGCCCGAAGCTGCCCAACCAAGCCCGCCGCATGGAAGGTGCTGCCCGAGGTGAGCTTGTGCCGCTCCAGCAGCACGACCTCATCGCATCCGGCCTTGGCCAGGTGATAGGCGGTGGAGCAGCCGACGATGCCACCCCCGATGATGACGACCTTGGCCTCGGTCGGAAACGCGCTCATGGGATCCTCATTCTATCTGGGGCCGTCAGAGAGATTTGAAATCGGCGAAGGCCCGCTCGTAACGGGCAAGGTTCTCCGCCGTATAGGCGGCGTAATCGAAATCGACGTCGGAATGGATCTCGGAGATCATCGACCATTCCGCCTCACGCAGGAGCGATGCGCATTTCATTGCCGCATAGCTGCGCCATAGCGCTTCGGTCAGCGGCCGCTCGAAATAGCTTTCCAGCATCGCCCGCTCCGCCGCCTCCGAGAATTCGTTGTTGGAGGCGAGCCCGCCGAGATCGAACAGCGGCGAGTTGAACCCGGCATAATCCCAGTCGATCAGCCAGAGCCGGTCGCCCGCATCGAGCAGGTTCGCCGCCAGCAGATCGTTATGGCCGAACACGATCTCGACCGGACCCACCGCCTCTTCGAGCAACGCCGCCTCCCGCTGCAGCTCGGGGATACGACCCATATGCCGGCTGCCCTCTTCGAGGAGGCGGCTCGTATAGTCCCGCATCACATGGAAGACCCAGAACATCACGACGGGTCCGCGCAGATGCTTCGGCACCTCATGGTGGCACTTCCGGATCAGCGGCAGGATGCGCCCGACCATGTCCGGATCGCGGACCTTCTCCGGCGACAGTGGCGGCGCATCGATATAGTCGAGAATAAGGATGCCCGGTTCGGCATGGAGCACAGCTGGCGAAAGCCCGGCCACGGCGGCCGCACGGCTCGCCGCAAGCTCGTTGGAGCGCAGCACGAGATGCTCGGGAATGTCGTCGCCCACCCGCGCCACAAAGCGGCGCCCGTCGCAGGTGACCAGGAAATTGTGATTGGTGATGCCGCCGCCCAGCGGCTCCAGCTCCACCGGAGCGCCCCAATAGTCGAGAGCGGCGATACGCGCTTCGATTTCGCGACGGTCACCGCTCATGCGTGGGGCGTGCCCCTATGAGTCGCTGGCTTTCGGATCGGATTTCCGTTCCCGCTCTAGCACCTGAGATGGCGGGCTCTCCCGCCACCGCAAAAGAGTTTCCGATCTCGCGCGGCTTCGCAAGGCCAAAGCCCAATCTGCCGCAGCGGCGGGTCGGACCGGCCCCCTCAGGCCGCAAGGAGCAGATCGGTCGCCTCGGCAATGCCGGCAAGCTTCGCAAGCGGCACCACCTTCGGCTGCTTCAGCCCGGCGAGCTTTGTGAGATCGAACTTCGTGTAGTTCATCCCGTGATAGTCGCGCAGGAAGAACAGCTTGCGGTCGAGATCCGACAGGTTCGTCCAGCAGGTGAACTCCGTGGCGTAGGCCTCGCCGCTGCCCCCATCGAGCCCCGCGACCTCAAGCTGTCCGCCGCCCTTCTGGGGATAGTCGATGGTGATCCCTCGCGGCCGGTCGAAATTGTTCATCACATGGGCGAGCGTCTGCACGGCCTGATCGGGGTCTGACACCTTCTCGGCGAACTGGGCGTAATAGACCGCGCGCACGAAGCGCCCGACGGAAGTGTTGGAGGCGGGGAGCCCCGCCGTGGCGATTCCGGAATCCGGTTGCGCCGCCTGATAACCGCCGAAGGTGGCGGCCGATTGATCGACATTGCTGAGGAATGTGTAGTTATCGAGATTGGTCAGATGCCAGGTGAACTCCGGCCCGTTGGTCATCACACCCACCGGATTGTCGTGCACCGACATCTGGCCCCGGTTGAACTCGATCACGATGGAAGCCCCCGTCGCATCGTGCACCACGTAATGGAAGGGCGACTCTATCCCACCGAGGATCGCAAGCGCCTGCAGCATCACCGGCTGCTCCGCCAGCGCGGATTTCACCTCTGCCACTGTCGCGAACTGCGCCAGCGCCCAACTCCCCAGATCAGACGCCGACAGAACCGCGCGCGTAACCTCGACCGCCTGCTGCGGGCCGCCGGCGCTCGGATAGGACAGTAGGCTGAAGGTCAGGCCCTGATCGTTCAGCCCCTCAACCGCTTTGAGGTCGGGAAGCCCGATCGGCGAGGCCGTGCTCGGCACGCGGTCCGGCATGGTCACGGCGAGAAAGCCGTGCTTCCCCTCATAGGTCAGAGCGGGATGCCCCTCCATTTCCGATGTGAACGACCAGCCGGCCGGGAAGTAGACGGTCTGGTAGGGCAGATCGACGGTCATCTCCAGCGTGCGACCGAAATAACTCCGGCCCGTCGCGTCCTGATAATTGAGGGAGGTGCACATAGGGGTTCCTTGGCGAATGGCGTTCGGATCTTTCTCCGAGAAACGCAAAGAAGCTTGAAGAAACCGTGTGCGCGACGGCGTCCTCCATCCCTTCACGCCTCGCCCTCAGCCACTCCAGGCAGCTCTGCCAACTTTGTCGTGAGGCTCCCAGCGCTTTCCGAGACGGCCCCGCCAGCGCAATGCGGATCCGTGCCAAAACAGGCCGTATACGGAAGGTGCGGCAGCTTGCCGCAGAAAAAATGGCAATTATTTCGCACCTGCGAAAGCGCTCGATCGGGACGTCACATTACGCCAAGTTTCATGCCACAATTCTTCTACCCCAGAATCTGCCCCAGCCTCCAAGGGCCTGCGTCTGATCAGAAATCGGGAATTGGTCCAGTGCTGCCGAATTGTGACGAAAGGGACAATACAACCTGAACGCACTGGTGCGACGCGAGCCCTCATAGGCAGGTCGGAGCCGTTCAATGGCACGAAATGGCAAGAACGGTCTCATCGACTTTGAATATGCTCCGTAAAGATCATGAATTTCGTCAATAGCTTCATGATCTTTTCGGGCAGAGAATTCGGAATGCAAAGACATCAATCGTAAAATTCTAATAATTCTCCAACCCGAACAGAAAACGAAAATAATAAAAATCTAATAATTTCTTGGAAGGCAGACGCTAAATAGAGGGGTGATGGTTTTTGGATAAAAAAATATAGCAAAATTACATAAGAGAACTAGCGCATCGAAAGACTTAACGACGGTAGAGACAACTACTCGCAAGCCTGTTGATCGAGTTGAAAGATCTGATCGATGAAGTCTAGCGAAACAGAAATTCTAGTTGGCTTCCTGCTATCGCTGTTCAGCGACGTCACCGGTTTAACCTCAGAACACTTCGACGAAACTACGCACTTCGATGAAATCGGTCTGCAATCACTCTCTGTGGTCGCATTTACCCGCCGCTTAGGCAGCTTTTTCCCGAATCTTCCCCCTACCTTCCTCTATGACTGCGGCAACATTTCGGACGTCGCCGTCTACCTCGAAACCCGGTACGACGCCGCCACCA
Organism: Methyloligella halotolerans; assembly: GCF_001708935.1. Classification (GTDB taxonomy): domain Bacteria; phylum Pseudomonadota; class Alphaproteobacteria; order Rhizobiales; family Methyloligellaceae; genus Methyloligella; species Methyloligella halotolerans. Next base: position 79,087 of record NZ_MASI01000003.1, on the reverse strand, counting down.
TCGATGCCGCCCTGGGCGCACAGCCCCCCAAAACCACCGTTCCAGACGCACCTCAGGTCACCCCAAAAGCCGCTCCAGAGCCCTCCGATCAGCCCGCGACCGCGGACACTGGATGGCCGGAACTGACCCCGCTCGACGCGACTTTAGGTGCGCTGCAGCATTTCGAATCTCAGCCTTCTGCGACGGGCGACATTGCCGTCATCGGCATGCAAGGCCGCTTCCCCGATGCGCCCGATCTGGAGAGCTTCTGGACCAACCTCGCCTCCGGCGTGGATTCGGTCCGGGAGATCCCCGAAGACCGTTGGCCGCTCGAAGGCTTCTTCCGGGCGAGCGAAGGTCAGAGGATCCCAGGCCGCAGCTATTCAAAATGGGGGGGCTTTCTCTCCGGAATCGATTGCTTCGACGCCCAGTTCTTCGGCGTCGCCGCCCGCGAAGCGGCCCTCACCGATCCGCAAGAGCGGCTCCTCCTGGAATGCGCCTGGCACGCCATGGAGAGTGCCGCGCTCCTGGGCAACCGCGCTGAAGGACTGAAGACGCCCGAGGGCTCGGATATCGGCGTCTTCGTCGGCCTGACCACCAACTCTTATTCCCTGCTCGGCCCCGATCGCTGGCGTGAGGGCGATCCGGAGATCCCGGCATCCATGCCGTGGTCGGCGGCGAACCGCATTTCCTATTGTCTCGACCTCGCAGGCCCCAGCCTGACCGTCGATACGGCCTGCTCCTCCTCCCTGGTGGCGCTTCACCTCGCGGCCGAGAGCCTTCTTGGCGGCGAGTGCCGTGCTGCCCTCGCCGGCGCCGCCAATCTCTACGTCCATCCGGCGAAGTATGTGCAGCTCTGCCAGCAGCAGATGCTGTCACCGACCGGACGCTGTCATAGCTTCGGCGCGGATGCCGACGGGTTCGCTCCCGGCGAAGGGGTCGGGGTGGTCGTCCTGAAACGCCTCGCCGATGCCCAGGCCGATGGCGACCGCATCCTCGCCGTGATCAAGGCCACGGCGGTGAACCACAACGGCCGCTCAAACGGCTACACGGTCCCGAAGACGCGCGCCCAGGCCAAGCTCGTGGGCGACGCTCTCCGCAAGGCGGGCTTGCCGTCCGAGCGCATCGGATTCATCGAGGCCCATGGCACCGGCACCAAGCTCGGCGATCCCATCGAGGTCGCTGGCCTCACCGAAGTGCTGGGCGGGAAGGACGATGCGCCCGCCTGCCCCATCGCCTCGGTGAAATCGAATATCGGCCATCTGGAATCTGCCGCGGGCATGGCCAGCCTGATCAAGACGATCCTGCAGCTCCAGCATGGGCAGATCGCCCCCTCCCTCCACGCCACCCCGCGCAACCCGGCCCTCGAGCTCGACCGTACGCGCTTCTTCGTGCCTGAGGAGATGCAGCCTTGGCCGGAGCCGGCCGGCGGGGGCCTGCGTGCGGCCGGCATCAGCTCCTTCGGCGCCGGCGGCACGAACGGCCACGTGATCGTCGAGGAAGCCCCCCAACAGACTCTGACCGCCGCCGAAGGTCCCATGGTCTTCCCGCTCTCGGCGCGCAATCCCGAGCGGCTGCGGACGCTGATGGAAACCGCGCTTGCCCATTTGGCGCGCCTCCCCGAGCCGGACCTCCCGCGCCTCGGCTACACGCTGCAATGCGGCCTCCGGCATTTCGAGCACCGCATCTGTCTCGTCGGAAGCACCAAGGCCGAACTTGAAGCCCGCCTTCGGAACGCCATGTCCGGGACGACGGAAAGCGCCCCTTCTTCGGACCCCGGGCTCGATGCGCTCGCAAAGTCATATATGGACGGCGAGACGATCGCGTGGCGAGACCTCTGGCGCGGGGAGCCGATCCCGGTCGAACCGCCTCATTACCCCTTCGCCCGCGAGCGCCACTGGCTGAAGCCGCTGAGCAGCGCACCGGCCCTGCCGACCGAGGCAGAGATCGCGATCCACCCTCACGAGGTCCCGACCCTCGAAGAGCATTTCATCTCCATCCCCCACGAGAGCAGCCTGGTGTCCGAGCATCGCATCGGCGACTGCCCGGTTGTCCCCGGAACCGCCTACATTGCCCATTGCCTGGATGCCGCCGGAAAGGTTCTGGAGACCTCCTCGGTCACCCTTCAAGGTCTTCGATGGCTGCGCCCGGTGAAGGCCGGAAAGACCGCCGCCGATCTCGGCCTGCGCATTCTCTGTAGCCACCAGGACGACGGCGCGGCAGTGGAGCTCGAGGATATCGGCGCCCCGGGCGAGACCTGCTTTCGGTGCGATGCGCGCATCGATGCCGCCCCCTCGGCGAGCGCCGCGCCGTCTCTCGCCGAGGCGCGGGATGCCTGCACCGAGCCCTTCGATCCCGAGATCTGTTATGCACGGTTCGAAGCGCCGGCATGGTCTACGGCGCACGCTATCGTGCACTGACGAAGGTCTGGCGCGGCGAAGGCCGGTTCCTCGCCGAGATCGCCCGCCGATCTTACGATCCTGACGGCGAAGGCGAGCCCACCCTCGATCCTGCCCTGCTCGACGGCGCGCTCCATGCCGCGAGCGCGCTGCTCGCAGAGACCGAGCTCGACGTTCCTCTCGTCCCGGCCAGCCTCGAAAGCTTCCGCCTCTACGGCGACCTCGGCGACAAACTCTTCTCTTATGGGATCGGCCGGCCCGCCAAGCGCAAGGGCGAGAAGCGTTACGACGTCACTCTCTTCTCTCCGGACGGGACGGTTCTCGCCGAGTTCGGCGGTCTCACCTTCCGCAGCGCGCCGAATCTTCGGCAGGGGCAGGGCACGAACGAAGCCTTGCATCTCCTGCAGCCGAGCTGGGTGCCAAGCCCCCTGTCGCCTCCCCGCGATCCTGAAGGCTTCATTGTCCTCTTCGACACGGATGACACGCTCTTCTCGGAGCTCAAGGAGACCCATCCGGCGTTCGCCGCCAACCTCCGCTTGGTGACTCCCGGCAAGACCTTCGAGGTGCACGGAAACGACCGTCTCCGTATGGCTGCGAATGACGATACCCACGCTTCGCTTCTGTGGCGGACTCTGCAGGCCGAGGCATCACCCGTCTCCAAACTGGTCTTCAATATCGCCGCCGACGCGGCGTCCGGTGGCAACGCCCTGCTCAACGATGGCTTGGTCCAAGACGGCTTGGGCGGATCGGAGCCGGGCGGAGTCCTCGAGACCATCGAGACCATCCGCGCACTCTGCGGACAGACCGGCACTCCGCGCTTTCACATCCAGATGATCGTCCATGGCGGCGATGCGGCGATGCCGGCCGCGAGCGCCCTTGCCGGCCTCCTGCGCTCCGTCAATCTCGAGATTCCGACCCTCTCCGCCCAAGTCGATCTGGTTTCCTTCGGAGGCGGGGCCCGCGGCGAGGCGATGCAAGCGATCATGGCCGCAAGCGAGCCCGGCATCACCGAGCGGCGCTGGCGCAGCGGTGAGCCCGTCTCCTTGGAAGTTAGCTCGGCCGAGACGATCACCTCTGCAGAATTGCCGGTCAGGTTCGGGCCCGACGATCTCTTCATCGTCACCGGCGGTGCCGGTGCGGTCGGCAGCGCGCTCTGCGCCGAGCTCGCCGAGCGCGGCGTGGCCAAGCTGGCGATCCTCGGCAGGAGCGAATGCACGCCGGCCGTCGAGGCCGTCCTCGCCGAGCTGGCCGGGAGCGGATGCCAGGCCGAGTATTTCTCCGCCGACTGTTCCGATCGCGACAGCCTCACCGCCGCTCTCACGAAGATCCGAGCGTCCCTCGGCAACCCTACCGGCGTGCTCCATTGCGCCGGCCTTCTCCAGGATGGCTTCTTCCTCCGTCAAAGCGTGGACGATCTCATAAGCTCTGCGAAAGCCAAGATTGCGGGCGCTCACTGGCTCGACGCCCTGACGGCGGACATGGACCTTCGCTGGTTCGTACTCTGCTCCGGCCTCGCAGGCATCGGCGGCAATGTCGGCCAATCCCACTACGCTTTCGCCAATCGCTGGCTCGACGGTTTCGCCGAGCGCCGGCAGGCCATGGCCGCGCGCGGCGAGCGCAACGGCCGGACCGTCTCCATCGTCTGGCCCCTCTGGCAGACCGAAAGCGGCATGCAGGGATCGCTCCATCTCGCAAGCCGTCTCGCCGCCGCAGGCCTGGAAGCCATCTCACCCGAGGAAGGCCGCACCCTGTTCATGGCTGCCCTCGGCCGCAACCTGCCCATCGTCATTCCAGTGAAGGGCGAGGCGGCCAAGTTGAGCAGCTTCTTTGGAAGGGCGGAGCCGCATGTCGCCCAGCAGCCTCGCTCGAAACCACAGCTCGAGCCGAAGTCGCAGAGCGTCCCCGACAGCGATGTCGAGATACAGGTCCTCCAGCTTCTGAAGGACGCCATCGCCGAAGTCACGGGCACGTCAGCTGCGAAGGTGGACGCGGATGCGCCCATGGAAGTGTTCGGCCTCGATTCCATAATGGTCACCGAGATGGCCGGATTGATGGAATCGCAATTCCCGGAATTGTCCAAGACGGCCGCGTTCGAAGCACGGGATCTGCGTGGCCTTGCCCAACTCATCCTTCGGGAGCATCCGGAGCAAGCACGCGCGCTTCTCCCCGAAGACGTGCCGACCGAAGTCGAGGAAGCGGCGGAGGTGCCCCCGACACCGGCCGGCTTCGACGCGGAGCCCGCTTCCCGGCCACATCAGATTCGCGACGAGGACATCGCGATCATCGGGTTGGCCGGCCAATATCCCGGCGCGGAAACTCTGGAGCAGTTCTGGGAGCATTTGGCCGAAGGCCACGATCTGGTCACCGGGCTTCCGCCGCGCTGGCCTGATGCCGCATGGCCCAAGGGCACGCAGGACGACGACGCGATCTACGCCCGCTGGGGTTCTTTTCTGGATGACTTCGACAAGTTCGATCCGCTCTTCTTCGGCATCTCTCCGCGCGATGCGGAACGGATGGATCCGCAGGAGCGGCTCTTCCTGCAGACGGCCTGGCACGCGGTGGAGGATGCCGGCTATACGCCGGAGACGCTCTCCGGCAAGCGGGGCCGCGACCGGCGCCGCGTGGGCGTGCTCGCCGGGGTCATGTACGGCGAATATCAAATGTACGGCGCGGCCCACGGAGACAGCCCGGCCGTCCCGCTCACCAACTCCTCCTATGCTTCCATAGCCAACCGCGTATCCTACTGCCTCGATCTCGACGGCCCCTCCCTCGCCGTCGACAGCATGTGCTCATCCTCGCTGACCGCGATCCATCTCGCCTGCGATCTCATCCGGTCGAAAAGCTGCGATGCGGCGATCGCGGGCGGCGTGAACCTGTCGCTCCACCCCTACAAGTACCGGACACTCTGTGAGCTCGGCTTTGCGGCGAGCGACGGCAAATGCCGCAGCTTCGGCGAAGGTGGTGACGGCTACGTACCGGGCGAAGGCGTCGGCGCAGTCCTCCTCAAGCCCCTGCAAGACGCGCTTCGCGACAACGACCACGTCTACGCCGTGATCAAGGGCAGCGATATCGGACATGGCGGCCGAAGCTCCGGCTACACCGTGCCCAACGGCGAGGCCCAGGCCGATGTCATCGCGCGCGCTTTCGAACGCGCCGGCGACGCCGGTCCACGCGTGAGCTATATCGAGGCCCACGGCACCGGCACCAGCCTCGGTGATCCCATCGAAATCCGCGGCCTGACCCGCGCCCTGAAGGACAAGCTGCCGGACGGCGCTCGCTGCCCCATCGGCTCTGTCAAATCCAACATCGGCCATCTGGAATCCGCCGCCGGCATCGCCGCGGTGACCAAGGTCTTGCTGCAGATGAAGCACGGCAAGATCGCGCCCTCGATCCATTCCGATGTGCTGAACGCGAATATCGATTTTGGCAAGACGCCATTCGACGTGCAGACGGCCCTCGGCGACTGGACACCCAACGGCAACGCTGCGCGCGTCGCCGCCATCAGCTCCTTCGCGCCGGCGGCAGCAATGCGCACCTTGTCTTGGAAGAAATGCCTTCCGAGATCGTCGCGGCAGTACGGACCGGAGAGCCGTCGGTCTTCGTGTTCTCCGGCCGCAATCGCGACGCGCTGGTCCGCAATCTTGAGCGCTTCGCCGCCCATCTCGAAACAGAACACGGTGCGACTCCGCAAACGGACCCCCATGCGCTCGGCGCAGATGGCTACACCCCGGAGGAGGTCGCAGCGACCCTCTTCCATGGCCGCCGCTGGCTTTCCCATCGCGGCGCCATCGTTGCGTCAAGCTTTCCCGAGCTTCGCGACCGGCTCGCCTGGCTTCTCGATCGCCTCGACGAGCCGGAAGGCGAGTCTGCCCCTTTGAGCGCCGAAGACCCTGCGATCTTCATGGCGACCATCGAGACGCCGGCCATTCCAGACGAGCCGCTCGACCGGGGGACGGCCCCCGCCGAAGCCCTGGCGCAAGCCTGGGTCGAGGGCCGGCTCGAGCGGAGCGCTGGCCCGGGCCACACCCTTAGGAAGGTGCCGCTCCCCGGCTACGCCTTCGACAAGCGCAGCTTCTGGATCGGGGATCTGAAGGCGCCAGAGGCAGAAGCCCGCGAGCGCGAGCAGGTCGTGCAGAAGCCCGCGCCGATCCGCCAGGACCGGGAAAAGACTGAACGGCGAGAGAACGGCGTGTCGCGGGCCCCGGAGCCCGCACGGCCGAAAGCACCCATTACGCCGGAGGCAATCCTCGAAAAGGTCGACCAGGGCGAGCTCGATCCCGCCGCGGCCCAGGCGATGCTGGAGAGCCTCATGGAATCGGAGAAGGCGGCATAGCGCGAAGCGGACATTGCTCCAGTCGGTAGAGGCACTCGGACGGAGACCCAGAGCCATGACACGGAAGAGCGTTGGAATCATCGGCGGTGGCGCGAGCGGAATCGGCGTCGCCCGGCAGCTAAAGCAGGCAGGTATCGACTTCGAGATCATCGAAGCGACCAGCAAGCTCGGCGGCAACTGGCAGCCCGCCGGTCCGGCATCGAAGATGTACGAGTCCGCCCATCTGATCAGCTCCAAGAAGAACACTCAGTTCACCGACCACCCCATGCCGCAGGATTATCCGGCCTATCCGCGGCACAGCTTGTTCTTCCGCTATCTCACCGAACTTGCCGAAGCCAACGACCTGCAGGAGCACACTCGCTTCGACACCCGGGTTCGCGAGATGACGCCTGACCGGGGCGGCTGGCATCTGGTCTTCGATGACGGCTCCACCGCCGACTACGACGTGGTCGTGCTCTGCAACGGCCTGCTCGGCAGACCGATAACCCCGAAGATCGCCGAGGCCGTGACCTGCGAGAGCATCCACGCCGTCGAATACAAATCCGCCACGACCTTCGCAGGCAAGCGCGTGCTCGTGGTGGGCGGCGGCAACTCCGGCTGCGACATCGCCGTGGACGCGACAAAGACCGCCGACGCCGTCTTCCATTCGACGCGGCGCGGCTACCACTACATGCCCAAGTTCATCGACGGCCGTCCGACGCAGGAATGGCTGATGGACGAGAGCTCGAAGTTCAAGGATGCGGCCTCCTATTGGGAGCACGTGGAGACCACGTTCAAGATGGCCGGCTTCCGCGGCGAGGATTTCGGATTGCCGGCCCCCGATCATCCGATCGAGGCGTGCCATCCCATCATGAACTCCCAGATCCTCTTCCATATCGGCCACGGCGATATCGATCCGAAGCCGGATATCGAGGAGATCGAACGCGATACGGTCACCTTCGCCGACGGCACGAAGGAGCGGGTCGATCTGATCGTCTGGGCCACAGGCTATCGCGTGGATATCTCCTTCCTCGACCGGAAGATCTACGACTGGGACAGCAAGCTGCCCGAGACCTTCCTGCGCATGGTCCCGGCCGAGTTCGATAACCTCCTTTTCGTCGGCTATCTCAACTCACCCTCCGGAATCGGAAATCTCGTGAACACCATGGCCCGCTTCGTGGCGAGCTACGTGATCGGCCGGCAGCAGGGAAGCGAAGCCTTCCGCGTCGTCCGCCAGATCGCCCAGGCCCACGAGCGCCTCGACCTAGGTCAGGGCCGCTTCATGCAGACCGACCGCCACCGCCACGAGGTCGACCTCTGGAAGTTCCTGCGCTCGGTCAACTTCGTCACCGCCAAGCTCGCCAGCGAACGCCACGCCACCCAGGACAACCGGCTCGCCGAGCCCACCCGGCTGCGGGCCTGATCGTCACCGAGGAAGCCGAATATGAGTCAGATCCAGCAATCGCCAGACCAGCGCCGCCTCTCGGCAGCCGAAGCCCTCCGCCTCCTGCAGGAGCGCCGCGGAGGCGAGGCGACGGTCGAGCAGCCGGCATCCGCGTCGCACGCTGAGTTCGATCCCGTCGAGCACATCGCCGCAGAACTCAAGGAGCTGGTGCTTGCCGTCCTCAAGCTTCCCGAGGCGGAGTTCTCCAGCACCACGCCGCTTCTGGAGTACGGACTCGATTCCATCGCCGCAACCGAGCTTGGAACGCGCTTCACCGAGCGCTTCGAGATCACCGTGCCGCCCACGGTCTTCTTCGAATTTCCCGACGTGCAGGGTTTCAGCCGCTATCTCGCGGAGAATCACGCCGACGAGCTCAAAGGCCGCTACGATCACCTGCAGAACGAGGTACCCGAACCATCGCCGCCCCCTGTGGAAGAGTCCGCGACACATCGGGAGGCTGCGTCCGAGCCTGCACCGGCCACCCAGCCCGAACCTTCACCCGAGCCCACGGCCGCAGAGCAACCCGCACCCGCCACACGGGCACAAACCGCCGAGCCGGTTCCGGCGCCGCAACCGGACCAACCCGCTGTTCCCAAGGTTCCCGCGAAAGCCGAAGACAACGGGCTGATCGGCATCGAGCAGCTTTGGGCCGAAGGGGTCCGCGATCTCGGGGAAGCCGGCGGGCGGAACGAGAACACGCCGGTCAAGCAGCCGAGTTCGGCAGAGCTCAAGATGATGCTGACCACCGCGGAACAGGCTCAGACGATCTCCATCAAGCGCAAAGGCCGGCACGATCTGGAATGCGCGGTGTACGGCGAGGGCCCGCCGGTTCTGATGCTCGGCGGCCTCCTAATGCATTACGCCGCCATGTGGCGCCCCCAGCTTGCACCGCTCGGCGCCCATCACCGGCTCATCATGTTCCACATGCCGGGCTGCGGCGGTGTCGAACTTTATGACGGCCTCTCCCTCGACAGCATCGTCCAGGACGTGAACGACCTCCTCGATGCTCTCGGCATCGACGATCCGCTCCCGGTGGTCGGTTGCTCCTTCGGCGGCGTGCTCGCCCAGGCGTTCTGCCTCGCCCATCCCGAGCGCTGCGCATCGCTGGCGCTCACGGTCACCACGCCGATTTCCGAAGGCGCCACGGACTTCCAGAAGCTCATGAGCGAACTCCAGTCCAGCTCCAGCTTCATGGAGGTCAACCGCGGCTGGCCCATGGGATCGCTGGCGGCCTACTCTCACGTCATCGAAGGCTTCGACCTGCGCGACCGGCTGAAGGATATCTCCGTGCCGTGTCTCGTGCTCTCCGGCGGCCGCGATGGATACACCCCCGCCTCCTTCTCCGAGATCATCGCCGAGAACGTTCCGAACGCGGAACTGATCCAGGTCGACGACGCCGGCCATCTCCTGCCCTTCACCCATTACGAGATCTTCAACGACGCGCTGCTCGGCTTCCTCGCAAAGCAGGAACGCGGATCCCGCCCGGACGAGGCCGGCGCAAACACCGGCACCGAAGCGGGCATCGCATACGCGCCTATCCGCCAGCAGACCCTCGATATCTGCGAGGCCTATATCCGCGAAGGTCGCCAAGGCCACTGCGTGCTTCTTCCCGAGGCGACCGCGAAGGCGTCATATCTCCTCGACCGGCTTTGCCGCACCGGCAAGGACGATCCCGCGACGTTCCGCAGTTATTTCGTGCCGTCCATCGAGGAAGCCCTCGATGCAGCTCTGCGCCTGGCCCGGCACCACGCCCGCAACAAACGCCCGCAAAGCAGCGGCGCGGTTCTCGTTCTCGAGAGCGGCAAGCGCTGGGCCGACTATTTCAACCCGCTTTCCGAGAGCACCGACGCAGCTCTCCTGCCGCGCGTCAGCTCGATCCCCACGCCGGATGCCCTCCGCCGCCGCCTGAAGTCCGAGCCCGAGCCGATCGTCGTGGTTCTCACCGCCGATAGCGGCGTGCCCGCGGCGGAGATGGATGCGCTCATCTCGGAGGTGAAAGACGCCGGCATCCTCTCCGTCCTCGTCGAGACCGAGAACAAGGATGCGACCCCCGGCGACTATCGAATTGCCGAGCTGAAGACCCAACCGGACCTCGTTGTCTTCGGCGAGACCATCGCAGGCTTCAAGGCGCCGGTGGCGGCCTGCAGCCTGAAAACTACCCTGTCCAATCCGTGGCTCATGACGCCGAACGAGGGATACGTCCGTCAGCCCATGGCGGCCAACGGCCTGCCCGTAACCCTCGCCTTCGAGCATCTGTCAGCCGCCCTTGCCGGCGACCAAGAGGTCGCAGCAAAGCTCGAGGCCATCGGCACCGACCGCCAATCGGTATTCGATGCCCATCTCGCCTACGGCAATGCCGGCTACGCCCGGGTGGCCCGCATGCATGGTTATGACGGCGCGTTCCACGACGCCCACGGCATGCGGTCCAAGCTCACCCTGCGCAACGGGGAAACCCGGGAGATCGTCGACTGCCTGCTGAATGTGGGCACGTCGCCGCGCGGACTGAATTCGCCGGACGTCATCGACAACGTCCTGAAGTCCCACGATCCCGAAAAGGATTACTGGGCCGAGCTGGAAGCGTTGCTGAAGGAAAAGACCGGCTTCGACACCCTCCTGCCGGCATCGAGCCAGACGGCGGCCATCGAAGCCGCCGTGACCCTGGGCCTCATGGCTGCCGCGCCGCGGAAGAAGATGCTCTGCTTCTCCGGCGGCGCGGGTTTCTCCATGGTCTCCGCCGCCACCGCCCAGGACACGCTCTTCGATCTCTGGCGCCGGCCGTTCCAGCCGCTCTATCCCCACACCGTCTTCATCGATCCGCACGCGGACGATGCGGAAGACGCTCTTCGCGATGCGCTCCGCTCCGGCGAGATCGGCCTCGTCTGGATGGAGACCTATCAGGTGGAAGGCAACGCTATCCGGCCGTTGCCCGAACGGCTGATCGAGATCGTCAACGAGAGCCGCGAAGACGCCGGCTATCTCCTCGCCGTCGACGAGACTCAGACCAACCTCTGGACCGGCGCCTTCCTCCACAGCGAGAAGACGATCCCCAACCCCGATATCGTCGTCATCGGCACCGCGATCTGCGATTCCTTCTTTCCGGCCGGCGGCGTTCTCACCAGCGAAGATCTCTTCGAGAAGGCAAAGGCACGAAATCCGCGCCGCGCCGAATCTCTGCGCGAGCGCTCCGCCTTCCCGCTGACCGCCCATCTCGCCCTGAACGCTCTCCGCGATCTCTATGGCAGCGGCAAAGTCGACGAAGCCCGCGAGTCGGGCGCCTATCTCAAGGACAGGCTTAGGGAGCTCGCCGACAGCTATCCGCTTCTGAAGGAGGTCCGTGGCGAGGGCCTGCTGCTGGCCATCGAGTTCGACCTCTCCGGCTACTCCGAATTCATCGAGCGCAGCTTCGGCTACCTGCTCTGGGGCGCCATGCTCCGCGACCGGAAGGCGGTGTCGCCGTCGTCGTCTGCCCCATCCACAACACCGCCATGCGCATCGTCCCCGCCCTCACCGTCACGCGCGAGGAGATCGACCTCATGGTCGCCAATCTGCGCCGCCGCCTCGAAGCCGGCGTGACGGGGATCGTCACCGATTGCGCCGCCTACAACCGAACCCTCGGCGACGACAGAACAGCCGAGTTCCTACTGGGCCAAATCGGCCCTGAACAGCGGAGGACCACCAAGATGGAAGCGACCGAGACGAAAGTTGGAGCCGGGAGCGGCATCGCTCCTCTGAAAGGGTCGAAGGGCCTGCCGAGCATCTGCATCATCGGTGCCGGCGTCGGCGGCATCTCCATGGCCGGCGCGCTGAAGAAGAAGGGCATCCCCTTCGACTGCTTCGACAAGCGCGAGAAGATCGGCGGCATTTGGGCCTTCGACGAGAAGCTGGAGAACACGTCCGTCTGGCACGGGCTGAACATGAACACGCCGAGCGGCTGGTACCAGTATTCCGACTTCCCAATGCCGGAGAACTATCCCGACTTTCCTCAATGGCATCAGGTCCAGGCCTATCTGGAGAGCTATGTCGACCATCTCGACATGCGCGGCAGCTTCCATCTCGGGAACGAGGTGTCCGAGGCGAAGCGTCTGGACGACGGCAAATGGCGGGTCGTCCTCGGCTCAGGCGAGACCCGCTATTACGACGCGGTGATCGTCGCCAACGGCCATCACAACACGCCGAACTTTCCGGACTACGCCGACAAGATCGACTTCGACGGCCCGGCGATCCACTCCCAGCACTATCGCTATCGCCACGAATATCGCGACAAGAACGTGATGATCGTCGGCATCGGCAATTCCGGCGCTCAGATCGCGGTCGATGTCAGCTTCGACACCAAGCAGACCTATATCAGCCTGCGCCGGGGCGTGTATCTGCTGCCCCACTACATGTTCGGCATGCGGGTCGACAAGTTCCTCGGCCCCACCCTGAGCTGGTGGTTCAAGAAGATGCTGCCGGGCAAGCTCTACGCGCTCTACTTCACGGGCGTCTATCACCTGCTCGGCAATCATCGCGGCATCGGCATGCCGAAGCCCGACCACCTCATGATGACTTGCTTGCCGACGGTGACCGAGTCACTCGCCAACCGTATCGGCGACGGCAAGATCAAGCTGGTGCCCGAGGTGAAGTCCATCGAAGGCAACACCGTCACCCTGGCCGACGACAGCACCATCGAGGTCGACGCGATCATCTATTCGACCGGCTATCACACGACCCTGCCCTTCTTTGAGAAGGACTTCTTCGAGGTCAGGGAGAACAAGATTCCGCTCTTCAAGCGGCTGTTCAAGCCGGACACGCCGAACCTCGCCTTCGTCGGCATGTTCCAGGCCATCCGCTGGGGCTTCCTCGACGTCATGGAGACCCAGGCGAAGCTGATCGCATCCTATTTCGCCGGCGAGTATTCGCTCCCCGACGAGGACGCCATGGAGGCGGATATCGAAGCCGAGCGAAAGCAGGTGGAGCGCGAGTTCATGCACACCTTGCGCAACAACTACTACCTCCACGGCGACACCTATATCCGCGAGCTTCGCAAGGAGCAGAAGCGCGGCGAGCGCCGCATCAAGAGCGGCGACAAGCCGGGCGACTTCCCCGTCGGCGACGACGTCATCTCGACCCAACAGGCCAACGAGCATCGCCTCGTCACCGCGGCCGAGTAGCGAGGGAACCGGTGGCCGGCATGGAATCCGAAGACAAGACAGAAGCAGCGCGGAACGCGTTCCCGGTAGCGGTCGTCGGCCTGAGCGGCCGCTTCCCGGGCGCGCCCGACATCCGCGCGTTCTGGTCGAATCTGTGCCGGCGCCACGATCCCGTCACGAAAGTGCCGGCCGACCGCTGGAACTGGCGCGACTTCTATGGTGAGGCCGAGGAGGGCGCTGCCCGCAGCCGCGCCAATTCCGGGGCCTTCGCCCCTTACGTCGACCGCTTCGACGCCGCCTTCTTCGACATTCTTCCCCGCGAAGCCCAATCCATGGACCCGCAGCAGCGCCTCTTCCTGCAGGCGAGCTTCGCGGCGCTGGAAGATGCAGGCCTCGCGCCCAAGAGCCTCGCGGGCCGTGCGGTCTCGGTCTTCGCGGGCATCGGCTTTGCCGACTATCCCACGGAGATGCGCCTTGCCGGTGCGCCTTACGACGTCTATCGCGGCACCGGGATCACACCGACATCCATCGCCAACCGGGTGTCCTTCGCCCTGGACTTGCGCGGCCCCAGCGAAACCGTCGACACCGCCTGCTCCGGTTCCCTCATCGCCATCCACCGCGCCATCCAGAGCCTGCAGCTGGGCGAGAGCGAGATCGCCCTCGCCGGCGGCGTGAACCTGCTGCTCGGACCGGAGCTCTTCGTGGCCTTCGGACAGGCGGGCATGCTGAGCCCGTCGGGCCAGTGCCGAACCTTCGACGCAGGCGCCAACGGCTATGTCCGCGGCGAAGGCGTCGGTGTCGTCGTGCTGCGTCCACTCCAAGACGCCGAAGCCGCGGGCGACTTCATCTACGGCGTGATCCGCGGCAGCGCGGTCAATCACGGCGGCAAGGCCCACAGCTTTACAGCTCCCAACGTCGGCGCCCAAAGCGAGCTGGTCCGGACGGCCTGGGACAAGGCGGGTCTCGACCTCGCCGACGCCGTTCTTCTGGAGACCCATGGCACGGGCACGCCCCTCGGCGATCCCATTGAGGTGCAGGGCCTGAAACGTGCCCTCGGGAGCCGGGACGATACCGACGGCAAGCGAACTGCCCTCGGCGCCCTCAAGACCCAGATCGGCCATCTCGAAGGGGCCGCGGGCGTAGCGGCGTGATCAAAGCGCTGCTCGCCCTGAACCATCGCCAGATCCCGGCAAACCTCCATTTCCAGTATCTCAACCCGAAGATCGATCTTGCCGGCACGCCCTTCTTCGTGCCCGACGAGCCAGTGTCGCTCGACCCCGAAGCGCGCCTCGCCGCCGGGATCAGTTCCTTTGGATTCGGTGGCGCCAACGCTCATGCGGTGCTGGAGAGCTATGCTAATCCAGCGCCCGGGGAGGACGAAGATCGCCCTTGCCTAATACCCCTGTCCGCTCGTACCCGCCCGGCCCTCATCGCCCGCACCGAGCAGCTTCTAGCCTATCTCTCGGTCGGCGGCAGGGACGATGCACCGCAGGCTCTCCCGATCCCCGAGCTGTCGGCGGAGCTCGGTCTCGGCCGACTTCCAGAGACGGCCGGCCCTATGCCGCTTCGCGCTCTACGCCTCGAAGTCAGTGACCTCGCCGCCGTCCTGAAGCGGATCGGCCGCAAACGCGGAATCGATCTCGCACTGGATGATGTCCGCGATTGCGTGACCCTCGGCGAACTCTCCGCCTGCATCGGCGAACTGACGTGCATTGCGCCGTCCCATAGGGACAGTGGCGAGCGCCTGCTCTCCGGCGTCGCGATCCCAGATCGAGCCGTCCGCGATGCCAGCCTCGTCCAGATCGGCTTCTCTCTGACCGAGGGCCGCGACGCCATGGCCGAGCGCCTGGCGATCGTCGCGCGCAGCAAGCAGGAGCTGAAGCAGCAGTTGGAGCAGTTTCTGGCCGAGCCGGAAGCGACGGCCGACGGCCTGTTCTCCGGCAGCGTCCGCCGCCCCATCGAAAACGCCCCCGAAGCGCCCTCATCACCCGACGCCCCCGCGACGGTGGAAGAGCTCGCAGCTTGGGCGCGATACTGGGTCGCCGTTCGAACGGCAAAGCTCGATTGGATGGATCTCCATGGCGGACCGCGCCCGAGGAAGATCCCGCTTCCCTCTTATCCCTTCGCCCTCACCCGCCACTGGTTCGAATCCCCCAAGACCGCAGAACCCGAGACGGCTCCGGAGAAGGCGGCCGCTCCGATCACGCCGCTGGCGACACCAGCCGAGAAACCTCGGCCCGCGAGCGCCGACCCCGTCACGCCTGAAGCGCTTGTGCGACGCTTTCCAAGCTCCGCGGTCGCGCTCGCCTACCTGCTGGATCACCTGGCGAAACAATCGAACGGCGCCACTATCACACTGCGGAATCTCGTTTTCGGCGCCCCCCAAGACATCGATCTCCGGCACCTGAAGGCCGTCGGCATTGCCAGCGGCGGCCTGACCATGGCGCAATGCCTGCACCAGCTTGGTACCGCCAAGGTCCTGCTCCAGGCCGAGATCGCTGCGAATCTTTCGGCGCCGCACTTCGGCGGAGGAACTGCGGGCTCGCGCGTAACCCTGGGCCCGATTGCCGAAGCGGAGCGGAGCGCGCCCTTCTGGGCGGCGATCTTCGGCCCCCTCTTCGGCGCTGAGGGTTGGATCGCCGAACCCGATGCACCTGCCCTCTCTGCACTCTACCGCGCCGACGCCGTCGGATTCGAACCTCGGCGGAAGGCGTCCCTGGCGCAGATCGAAATTCGCCGAACACAGGGCGGCAGCTTCGATTTTCTCGCCGGAGACGGAACGGCCCCACCGATCCTCTGGATCGAGAACCTCACCGTGAAGCCCGCAGCTGCGGCGCCCTCCGGACAACAACCGCGCGAGGAGGCGCTCGCCTCATGAGAGCGTTCCTCTTCCCCGGCCAGGGCAGCCAGCGTACCGGCATGGGCGCGGATCTTTTCGACCGCTTCCCCGAAATGGCGGCGGAAGCCGATAAGGTGCTGGGCTATAGCATTCGAGACATCTGCCTGAACAATCCCGGCGGTAAGCTCGACCGCACCGAGATCACCCAGCCTGCCGTCTATGTGGTGGCGGCGCTCCGCTCTCGTGCTGAAGAAGCCGGCGAACCGCCGCGCATGATGGCGGGCCATAGTCTCGGCGAGTACGTCGCGCTCTATGCTGCGGGAGCCTTCAGCTTCGCCGACGGGCTACGCATGGTGCAGGAGCGTGGCCGTCTGATGGGAGAAATCCCCGGCGGGGGGCTGGTAGCCGTCATCGGATATTCCATCGAGGTCATCGAACAGCTTCTCGCCGAGGACGGTCTCGCGGGCGTCGAGATCGCCAATATCAACACCCCCGAACAGGTGGTCGTTGGCGGCCGGAAGGGCGCTCTACAGCGCCTCCTCGAAGCCTGCCGGAGACGCGGCATTCGGGCCGTTCCGCTCCGGGTGAGCGGCGCCTTTCACACGAGCGAGATGCGGCCCGCCGCCGAGCGCTACGCCAAATTCCTCTCAGACATCACCTTCGCCGCACCGCGCGTGGATGTGCTCTCCAATGTCACCGGCACGCCGCACACCCGCTCGGAGATTCGCGACCGGCTCGTCGAGCAGATCGCCAGCCCCGTGCGGTGGGCTCAGTCCATCGAAACAATGCTGAAGGCGGGCGTGACGGATTTCGTGGAACTCGGCGCGCCGCCGATCCTAATGCCCATGGTGAGCGTGGTCCGGCGCCACGTCGAAGGCAGCGCGACCGCCTCACCTCTTCCCGCACCTGCCGCCGAACCATCATCGCAGCCGGCGCCCGCGCTGACAGCACCCGTCGGCGAATCTGCCCATCCGCCCAAAGCGCAAGTATCTAACGAAGCCACGCCGGAGCCGGCCGCTCCACTATCCCTTCGCGCGGAGCTGGCGCGCCATCGCGGGCTGGATGAGCAGACGCGTCGGAAACTTCTGAACGGAAGCGGGCAATTCGAACCGCTGCCGGACTGGAGCTTCCCCGAATTCGCAACGACCTCGCATAGCTTCGTCAGCCATCCCGTCTTCGCCGCTGCCGCCCGTGCCCTGCAGCGCTGCTATGGCAGCGACACCGTATCGCCCGAACGTATCGCCGCGATCGCGAGCCGCCTCCCGGCGCCCTACAGCGAGCGCCTCCAACACCTCGCGGCCGAGGCTGAAGCCGAGCGCCAGACGCGCTCCCGCCGCCGTCTCATCCGCCTCGTGGCGGGCGAGATTTTCTTTCCCGGGATCCTCCCCTGCGCACCGCAGAGCACATTCCGGCAAGCCACCCCAACCATCGAACATATGGAGAGACAAGATGGCTGAGATGTCAGAACTCGAGATCCAGAACCGGATCATCCACTTCATTTCCGACGAGCTCGGCATTCCGCCGGACGATATCGACGTCGAGACCAATCTCGGCACATACGGCCTGGAGTCCGTCGCCGCCAGCAAGCTCGTCGGCGTCCTCGACAAGGACCTGAACCTGGGTCTCACCGAGATCATCGTCTTCGAATTCCCGACCATCGCCAGCCTCTCCGGCGAACTCCAGAAGCTCAGCATGGCTGAAGCGTCCTAGCCCTCGCGGCCGGACGAGATCTTGAAGAAAGCGAGGATCGTCATGTTCCAGAAATCTCAGCTGACCCGTCCCGAAACCCTGAGCATTCTCGGCGAATTGCCGGTGCATGGCTCTCTCGCACTGCGCGCCTGGCTCCACCCGGACAAGCGCCTCTACACCTTTCTCAACGAGCAAGGCGAGGAGACCGACACACTCACCTATCTGGAAACCTGGCAGCGGGCCCGGGCCGTGGCCGACGCCCTGAAGGAGCGCTACGAGCCCGGCGAACGGATCATGCTCTTCTTCCCGCAAGGCCTGGACTTTATCGTCTCCTTCCTCGGCTGCTTCATGGCCGGCATGGCGGCCGTTCCCATCAACCTTCCCTCGCGTCGGCGCATCGACCGCTGCGTCAAGATCATCCGGGATAGCGGCGCCATCTGCGCGATCGCGCCCCAGAAGGTCATCGAGAACGCCGACGGCGCCTTCGACGGGACGGCGGCGGAGGATCTCGAATGGATCTGCGCCGAAGATATCGGCCGGTCCGACGGCCTCCCCGAAACGGAGGATTGCGAGTGGCACTCCGACGGCGGCCGCCTCGCCTTCCTGCAATACACCTCCGGGTCCACCTCCGATCCCAAAGGCGTCATGGTCACCCAGGGCAATCTGACCGTGAACCTGCGCTTGATGCGGGACACCTGGCAGCTCACCGAGGAGACCGACATGGTGTTCTGGCAGCCCCACCATCACGACATGGGCCTGATCATGGGGCAGCTCCTGCCCATCGTGCTCGGCAATCACTCCGTGCTCATGGGGCCGAACACCGTGGTCCGTCAGCCCTCCATCTGGCTGCAAGCCATCTCGCGCTATCGCGCGGCCTTCGCCGGCGGGCCGAACTTCATCTACGACATCGCTGTGGAGCGCTATTCCGCCGACAAGCTGGAAGGCGTCGATCTTTCCTGCTGGAAGCTCGCCCCCAACGGCGCCGACGTGGTCCGGGCCACCACCCTCGATCGCTTCGCGAAGCTCCATGCAAAGCACGGCTTCGACATCGAGACCTTCCAGCCTTGCTACGGTTTGGCCGAAGCGACTCTGGTGGTCACGGCCGGTCCGATCCGCCGCCTGCCATCACGCGCGACGGTCGACTCCAACGAGCTGAAAACGAATCGACAGATCAGGTCGCCCTCTCATCCCCGCAATGCGTTGGAGCTGGTGGGGTGCGGCGAGCCGGCCTTCCCCTTCGAGATCGCCATCGTCGATCCCGACACTCACGCAAGGCGCGGCCACGACGCGCTCGGCGAGATCTGGCTGCACTGCGATTCCGTGGCGGCCGGCTATTGGAAGAACCCGGAAGCCACCGAGGCCACCTTCGGCGCCATGATCGACGGCGAGCCCGGCAAGACCTATTTGCGCACCGGCGATATGGGCTTCATCCACGCCGATGACCTTCAGCTCTATATCTGCGGGCGACTGAAGGACGTCATCATCTGGGATGGGCGCAACCTCCATCCCGAGGACATCGAGTACACGATCGCCGAGAGCACCCCGGCCCTCAGCCACCAGAGCGCGGCGGTATTCGGTTATCACGACGCCGAGCAGCGCCAGCGGATCGTAGCGGCCGTGGAGGTCGACCGCTCCTTCCGCCGCAGCACGCCTCAGGAATTCAAGGACATGAAGAACCTGATTCGCCGCTGCGTCTCGGAGGAGCACGGCGTGCCCTTGAGCGAGATCGTCTTCCTGCCGCCCAACGCCTTGCGCAAGACGACCAGCGGCAAGGTCCAGCGCGGCCTCATGCGCCAGCTATTCCTGTCGGGTGATCTGGAGCTTCTCGGCAGCGAACCCGTGGCGGCCTGATGATGCAGCGGGACGGGAACAGCGAGGCATATGACGGGGCGGGCTTCGTTCCGCTGGGGGTCAACCCCGGCGGAACCTGCCGCCTCGTCTGCTTCCACTATGCAGGCGGCAGCGCACAGACGTTCTTTCCGTGGACCAAGCTGCTTCCCGAGGACTACGCTCTCCTCGCCGCAGAGCTGCCGGGCCGCGGCCGCCGCCGCGACGCACCTTTCGTCCCGTCGATCCGATCGGCCGCGCAACAGCTCGCCGAGGCCTGGGGTCCCTATGGCGATCTGCCGGCCATCTTTTACGGCCATAGCCTCGGCGCGCTGCTGGCTTACGAAACAGCCCGCGCTCTCAAGAGCCGGGGCCAGACGCTTCCAGAGTTGCTTGTCGTGTCGTCGCGCGCCGCACCCGGCTCGCCCACCTCGACTCACACCCTGCCCGCCCTCTCCGATGGGGATCTCAGGCGCTATCTGGAATCACTGGAAGGTACGCCGCGCGCCGTACTGGACAGCAAGCCCCTCATGAAGCGGGCCATCCCAATGCTGCGCGCGGACCTCCAGCTGATCTACGACTACCGCCACGAGCCCGGTCCGGCTCTCGACATTCCGATCCACGTGATCGGTGCCATCGACGATCCCTTTGCACCCCTGGAATGCCTCCTCGAATGGCGGTCCGTCGCGCCTGCGGGCTTCCGCCTGCAGATGCAGGGTAAGGGTCACTTCTCGCCCATGCGCACGCCCAACGCCGTCATGCAGGCCGTCGAGGATCACGGCTTGGCGCCGGTGCGCGAACCCATACGTGCGGCAAGCTAACCGGAGACCTGAGCCATGCTGGAAGTCTGGATTGCAGCGACCCAAGGCCAGGACCTCGACGGTCTCCAATCCGTCCTCAGCGACGAAGAGCGTACCCGCTGCACCAGCATCCGCATTCCGGATGTGCGCGACCAGTATATCGTCGCCCATGCCTTGAAGCGGCTCACCATCGCCAACCTGCTCGGCGCCCGCGACCCGAGGCGCCTGCGTTTCGCGAGGCTGTCTCGCGGCAAGCCGGTGCTGCTGGACGGTCCCCTCAATTTCAATCTCAGCCATTCCCGGGGCATCTGCGCATCGTGCTCTCCACCTTTGGCCCGTGCGGGATCGATATCGAAACCCATCGGCTGAACCGGCCGCTCGCATCGGCTCTGCTGAGGAGCATGACCGCCGACGAGCAGCGCGAGATCGAACGAGCGAGCGATCCCTACACCGCCTTCATCAACCGTTGGGTTCTGAAGGAGGCCTACTCGAAGGTCAGCGGCCTCGGCCTCGCCGAACCTTTCGGCGAGCTCTGCACAAAGCGCGAGATCGAATGGCGGAACGATGAGTTCGGCCATCTTCGCAAGGTGAATATCTGGCGGCGGAACTCTCCCGACCATGCCATCGCCATGTGCGCCACGGGCTGGCCCGGCGCCCAATGGTGCCGCGGCGCCGAGGAGCTTTCCCAGACACGGCTGGGCGATCTGGCCGTGAGCGGCTTTGAATTCGTCGGCGCGTTCGCTGCCGCCGAGCCGCAGCGTGCAACCGCGTGAGGTGTCGCAAATGAATTATGTCGAACCCATCGAACAGTCCCGCTGCACTGCGCTCCTACAGTGGATCCGCGATTACGGCAGCCGGCGCGTGAACTCCCTGCTGATCGACACGCGGCGTTCGATTCCGCCCAACATCGTGCTGGACTTCGGCAATGTTGGACTGCTTGGCCTCCAGGTCCCGCGAGCCGAAGGCGGACTTGGCTTGTCCCACCGTTCGACCGCGAAGGTGCTGGAGCAGCTCGCCGCTCTCGACGTCAATCTCGCCGCCTTCGTCATCGTCCATAACTTCTTAGGCGTGCGCCCGGTGATGCTCTCCGCCGCCGAGCCGCTCCGCAGCGAACTGCTGCCCCAGCTCGCCGCGGGCCGCGTCATCGGTGGCTTCGCGCTCACCGAGCCCGCAGCGGGATCCAATCCGGCTGGGATCGAGGCTACAGCCCAGAAATGTGGGGATGGAGTCCTCCGCCTGAACGGCACCAAGATGTGGATCGGCAACGTCGGCTGGGCCGGGATCGTGAATGTCGTCGCGCGACTGACCGACGAGGCAGGCAAACCTTGCGGCACCTGCGCCGCGATCGTGTCCGCGGATGCGCCCGGCTTCGTCATGGGACCTGAAATCCTGACCATGGGCATGCGCGGCATGGTCCAGAACATGATCCGCTTCGACGATCTGGAAATTCCCGAAAGTCATTATCTCGGCGAGCTCGGCGCGGGCATGGCCGTCGGCCACGCCGCCATGATGACCACTCGGCTAGCCCTCGGCGCCCTATTCGTCGGCGGCATGAAGCGCTGCCTGCAGCTCATGACGCGCTATGCCGGGCGCCGCGCCGGAATCTGCTCCGGACGTCTCATCGACAATCCGATCTCGCGGCAGCGCATCAGCGAGACCCTCGCCCGTACGGCGACCCTCGAAGCCTTGGTTGCGCATATCTGCGACCTCCTCGATGCCGGCGAGACGCCGCCGGAAGAGCTCCTCGTCGTCGCCAAGGCGTCCGGCTCGGAGTTCCTCTGGCAGACGGCGGACTGGGCCATCCAGATGCTGGGCGGCCGGGGCTTCGTGGAAACCAACATCCTCACCCAGATCATGCGGGATGCACGTGTGGGCCGCATTTTCGAAGGTCCGACCGAGACTCTGATGCATCATCTCGGCTCTCGGCTCATGCTGGATGATGCCGGCCTGCGCAGCCATCTCGCTGGGGCCTTGGATGCGAACGATATCGCCGACCGCCTGACGGCCCTGCGCGACCAGTTGAAGGGGTTCGGCGGAGCCTCGCCAAGTCGTATCCCGGGCGCCAAGCCCGCGATCTTTCGAACTCCCGTCTCGGGGAGGCCGTCGCGGCCGCAATCCTCTTGGGCGTTGCGCGCAAAACGGCACGACGGGATGGTCAGCGCTGGACGGTCACATGGGCCCAGGCGGCATTCGAGTCCGCCATCGAGGCCGCCCGCGCGACCGAATGGGACACCCGTCACGTGCTTGCCTCCGACGAAGCTCTGAGCCTCGTGGAAGCTTTGGAGCGCGATATCGGCGACATCGAGCAGACCATGCCTGCCGAGGAATGGCGCCTCGATCCCTATCTCCGGAAAGACGCCCCCCAAAAAGACGCCCCCCAAGACGTGACCCTGACCTGGTAGCTGGAGGCTTCCCATGCAGATCGAAGGCGCTATCGCACTCGTCACCGGCGCCAATCGCGGCATCGGCCTCGCCTTGGTTCAAGCTCTGGCCGAAGGAGGCGCGCGCCACATCTACGGAACGGCGCGAAACCCGGAGAGCTTCCCCCCGGGAGAGCTGCCGCCGCCGGCTCAGTTCTCGGCGCTACGCCTAGACCTCTCCGACGGGGAGAGCATCGAAGACGTCGCCGCCCTCGCCAACGACGTGACCCTCCTGATCAACAATGCCGGGAGCCTTTCCGGCGGCGCGCTGCTCGCCGCGCCACCCGAGGCCATCCGCGGCGAGATGGCGACGAACTGCTTTGGCTTGATCGAGGTCACCCGTCTCTTTGCCCCGGTGATCGCCCGCAATGGCGGGGGCGTGATCCTGAACATGTTGTCGGTATCGTCCCTCGCCAGCGCGCCCGATCTCGGTATCTACGCGACATCCAAGGCCGCTGCCTGGGCTGCGACCCAAGCCATGCGGACGTCTCTGGCAGCCGACAACATCAGGGTGCTCTCAGCCTTCCCAGGCCCCGTCGATACGGACATGTCCAGCGAGCTGGAAGTCCGCAAGGCCTCGCCCGGCAGCGTCGCCGAGGCGCTGATCGCCGGCATAGAGCGCGAGGATCCAGAGATCTTTCCGGACGACATGGCGCGTCAGGCCGAAGCGGTCTGGCGCTCCGATCCAGCCATGCTCATCCGCCAGTTCTCGGTGCTCTGAGCCTCGGAGCGGCGCGCCACGGATCGGCTTTACCGCGTTCCGGCATGCTCGGCTCAGACCGGTGACGTCTTGAGCCGTTTGACTCCGTGCCGCTCCCGCCAATCCCGCGGCGAGACCCGGTGCCAGGCCTGGAAGGCCCGCGTGAAATGGGCCGGATCCGAATATCCGAGCTCGAAAGCCACTTCGGAGACCGATAGCCCGGAATTCTTGAGAAGGTCCGTGGCCTCCTGGTCGATCACGTGGCGCGCCACTTCGGCAAAGCTCGTTCCGGAATCCCGCAGCCGGCGCTGAAAAGTCCGCACCGACATATCGAAACGGCGCGCGGTCCAGGCCCGCTGGGGTCGGCCGTCAAGCAGGCTCAGCCGCACAAGCTCCTCGACGCAGTCCCGGAACGCGTCCAGCTGGGTCAGCCGCTCGTCGGCCTGCACCTCCTTCGAGCCGTGGCTCGTCGGATTCTGCAGCTCCAGCAACTCGGCCGGGAAGATCGTTGAGGTCAGCTCTCCCGTATCGATATCGCAGCGGAACAGGGTCTCGATGAAAGCCTTGCCGTCGGGCTTGCCGCCGCTCAGCTCGACCCGGAGCGGCACCCATTTCGAGCCCATGAAATGGCGCAGGAGATCCAGCATGTAGCCGAGGGCCAAAACCTCGTTCTTCTGCCGCCCGACCTCTGCGCGGTCCTTCACCCGGTAGGACCACCGCGCCAGATCCTTCTCGATGACAAGGCGCATCTCCGTGCCGCTCTGCAGCACCGAGGCGAAGATCCGGTTGCCCTGAGCGATGGCCTCTCCGAGCGTCGGCGCGGACAGGAACTGCTTGCCGTAGGGCCCGAGGCCCGCCGCCCCGATCGAGGTCGAAAGCCGGGCCGACAGCGCGTCGTCACCGAGCTCCCGCGCGGCGTATTCCACAAGCTTGAATTGGTCGCGTAATGGGATGAGCGCGTGTGGGCGCTCGCAAAGCTGCAATGGAAGCTCGGCGGCCTTGAAGACCCGCTCGGCGATCCCGCCGCCTTGCTCAACGAAGTCGATAAGTGGTCCGATCGTGCTCGCACGCGTGAAGGAGATAACTTCCATACACAACCTCCCGGCAAATAGAGGCCCCGCGCGATTACGCGATCAGGGGCCCGACGTTGCGCCGCAGAAACAGTGAACCGCCTTCCCCATTCTGGTGTGGTTTTCAACGATTGCAACCGAGAACCCGGTCTGCGGCTTGAATAAACGCTAGAAGAATTATTCAGTACACGCAATCGATGCGCGGCCGGCCTCAGAGTTCGAGTGGGGCTGTCACGGTTTGCGGCGTGGGACTTGGAGACGGCAGGATGACCGTGTCCGTGCCGAGCGATCGTTTCGCCTCACATTGACGAGGGAATGTGGACCCTCATCTCTGTGATCTTCCGGATGCCGCCGAACCCGATCATCTGAGGGGCGACATCGATCTCGAGATCGGGCGCCGCCTCCAGGAGAGCCCTGAGGCTCTCTTCCATCTCCAGCCGCGCCAGCAGATCGCCGATACATCGGTGCGGCCCCAGACCGAATATGAGGTGGAGACGGGGGTGATCGGTCCGGCGTATCAGGAATTCGTCCGGCCTGTCGTAAAGGTCCGGATCGCGCATCGCGGACATGGTGCTGAGCTGCAGGGGAACGCCGGCAGGGACCCTTGCCTCGCCGATCTGCATTTCCGCCACGGTGAAGCGCGGGAGGTGGCCGACCGAAGGTTCGAAGCGGAGGCTTTCGGCGATCGCTCCGGGAATCATCGACGGGTCGGCCCGCAGGGCGGCCCAGTCATCCGGGCGCTGGCGCAGTAGCGAGACCGCAATTGCGAACGCGGCACGGGTCGTGTCGCTGCCCCCGAGCATGAACGCGATAACCTGGTGCACCAGATTGCTGAACTCGATAGTGCGCGTCTCATTCCAATCGGCGACCAGTCGCGAAAGCAGGTCGTCCTTCGGCGCGGTCAATCGCGACGACATCTCCTCTTCGACATAGGCGAAGACCTCACTTGCCCCCGTCTCGATCCGGTCGTGCTTGTCGATCGGATAGATCGACGCGATCCCGTCGGCGATGGCGTAGATGCGAGGGGCAAAGTAGGCGGCTCCGGAAACCGGCAGTCCCAGGATCGCAGCGATCATCTCCGACGGCACCCGGCCGCACATGCGCTCGACAAAGTCGAAGCTCTCGCCCCGCGGCAGGTCGGCAACGATCGAGCGCGCGACAGAGCGGATACGGTCCTGCATCCCGAGAATAGCGTGATGCGAAAACGTGCGCGCAAACGGACCGCGCTTTGCCCGGTGATTCTTGCCGTTGGAGAACAGCGCCATGTCGCGCAGGAACCGGGCCATGGCGCCGTCCGGGATCTGATGGAACCCGACGTAATCGCGGCCTTCGAGCTGGACCGTCTGATCGTCCTTCAGGAGGGAGAGCACGTCGTTTGCACGAAGAGCCCAGTAGCTTTGATCGCTAATCCGGATGACCGCGTGATCTCTCCGCAGCTCGGCAAATCTGGTGTGAGGATCCGCGAGCAGCCAGTCCGGATCGACCAGCGGCGCTTCGATTGCGATCGGGGCAGCCTGAGTCATTGTGTCCGCCAACTCACTCATCTCCACACAACTCTCGGTAAAAGGCGGAGAAGTGCACAAGCCATTTCGGGCCAGAATGGTGCTTTGGCGGCTTTCGGGCCTTCCGGCCCTCTCGGCAAGATTTTGAGCGGCTAGTCTTTTGGAAGAAATTGGTTGCGGGGGCAGGATTTGAACCTGCGACCTTCAGGTTATGAGCCTGACGAGCTACCGGGCTGCTCCACCCCGCGCCAAGATATTCGATCTCTCTCGGAGAAAACGGCCAGAGCCTTGAGGCTCGAGGAAGCGGAAGGGCGCTTCGCCGGGCGGAAGAAATCCGCAAGAACCGGCCCGTTGGCCAAGACATGTAGTCCCTTCTCGCCCGCCGATCAACCCCTGTGACGGTTCATTGACGATTCAGACGACGGGCACCCCGCCGGGGTGCTTGGCCTTTGCCTCCGGCTCCACATGGATGGTCACTTTTGCGCCCTTCACCGCCCTTTTCAGAGCGTCTTCGATGCGATCGCAAATGTCGTGAGACTCCTCGACGCTCATCTCCCCGGGCACCACGAGATGGAAGTCGATGAAGGTCATGCGCCCCGCCCTGCGTGTGCGCACGTCATGGGCTTCGATCGCCCCCTCCGCATTGCTGGAGATGGTTTCCCGGATGCGGTCCATATCCTCCTCGGGCACAGCTTCGTCCATCAGCCCTCCGATGGATTTCCGCATCACGTCCCAACCCATCCAAAGAATGTTCAGCGCCACCAGAACGGCGACCGCGGGATCGAGGATGGCCCAGCCGGTCGCCATGGCCGCGGCGACGCCGAGCAGCACTCCGACCGAGGTCACCACGTCGGTCATCAGGTGCTTGCCGTCCGATTCCAGGGCCGTTGAGCGCATCGACCGGCCGAACCGGATCAGCATGAAGCACCATGCCGCGTTGAAGAGGGTCGCCAGGCCGTTCACCGACAGCCCCTGGAGGGGCGCCGACAGCAGCTTGGGATTCTGCAGGTCGTAATAGGCTTCATGAAGGATGGAGAGCGCCGCGAGTACGATCAGTACGCCAACCAGAACGGCCGAGAGATACTCGGCCTTGTCGTGCCCGTAGGGATGGTTGGCGTCCGGCGGCTTGGCGCTCAGCCTCACCGCCATATAGGAGGTGATCGCCGTTGCGACGTTGACGATGCTCTCCAAGGCGTCGGAGTAGAGACCGACGCTGCCTGTCAGCACATAGGCCCAATATTTCAGGCCGAGAACGAGGAGGCTGACGGCAATACTGCCGAGCGCGAGTTTGGTCGCCGAGAGCATGGAAAATCGAATAGCAGGTGTCGCTGTGAATTCAGGGCGCACCTAAGAAGCTGCGTCCGTCCGGGGCAAGAGCTATCTTTTTCAATGCAAACAATTGGCATTAGCCGGCAGCCATCGGCCTCGGCGAAAGAACGCGCTTACCCGGTATCTAATGCTGGGATTCGGCTATGCTGGCTTCGCTCTTGCTGTTCGCAAGAGAAAGCGGCTTCGTCTTGTGATTGGCCCAGGCCTGCCAGCCGAGAATCACCAAAGCCGCTAATGTAAGCACGACCGCCGCGCTGATTTCTATGACTCGGAACTTGGTCAATTTGATCATTCCGATCGTTGTCTCCCGCCGCTTTCATCCGTCCAGACAGGAGCGCGCCCGGCCTCTGGGGCACCCTCGAGCGCCTGTTTAGACTCATGCCGAAGCAGACGTCTTGTGCCCTGATGTCGCGCGCGGCGGGAGGTCGCGTCTGGTTGCGACCGGAGCGACCGTAACCGATGCGATTATCTGGAAGCGCTCTCGGATGGATTTTCCGGCCCGAGATTGGCGGCAAATGGCGGAAAAGAAGTCTCCCGGCGAGAAAGCCCCCGTCCCCGGTCATCCGGCCCGGAGGACTCGGCCGGTGGGGGATTGGGACCGATTGCCCCATCCTCGCGTTCGCTGGAGAGAGGCGTGCGCTCCGGCGCCACCCGGTCCAGCCATCCGGACAATCCCGGCATGGTCACCGGCAGCAGAGACGGCCGTGCCTGGAACCGGCTCGCGATCCGCTTTCCTCGAAGACAGGGCCCGTCTCCGGCGTCCTGAAAGATGGACCGCCGGGTGCACAGCATCCGGCGGATCAGAAGCGTACCCACCGTGCCAGCCAGGGCACCGGCCACCACGTCGGAGACGTAATGGGCGCCCATGAGGAAGCGGCTGGCCGCGATCCAGGCCGCCGCCGTGAACAGCGGCACCGCGTAGCGCGGCCACAGCACGGCGAGGGCCGTCGCGAGCGCGAACGTCGTCGTGGCATGGCCGGAAGGAAAGGAGGCGACGTTGGCGTCGAACGCGAAGGGTGAGAAATGGAACGAGCCGACCTGATCGTAGAGCCTCGGCCGCGCCCGCCCGATCGCCAGCTTGCAGAACGCCGCGAACAAACCGGTCGTCGCGATGGAGAG
This sequence comes from Methyloligella halotolerans, assembly GCF_001708935.1. Lineage (GTDB taxonomy): Bacteria > Pseudomonadota > Alphaproteobacteria > Rhizobiales > Methyloligellaceae > Methyloligella > Methyloligella halotolerans. The sequence goes on along the minus strand of NZ_MASI01000003.1, from coordinate 50,529 downwards.
GAAGATGAAGGCGGCGATCTGGCCGGCATAGAGGCGCCCGATCCGCAGGCGCCGATGGGTCGCCCGATAGCCCAGCGCAACGAAGGCGAGCACCGCCGTGCCGCTCACGATCAGCACCCAGCCGGATTTCCCGACATCGGTGATGGTCCAGAAGATGTGTCGCACATTGGGGTCGAGCTCACGCGCCCAGCGAAGCACCAGCGGATCGAGGAAGAACATCCCGAAGGCGATCAGCGAACCGGCGATGATCGCCTTGTCCCGAAGGGGCATCGCCCCGATGGCCTGCCGGACTCCGCTGAGCTGGCTTTCGCCATTACGCCCCTGCATCGTCCGGTCCCCCATGGCGGCCTATTTTTCCGGCGAGGCCGAGCGGAGTTCCGCCTTGCGCGTCCAGATGAAATAGAGATTGCGGGAATAGACCACGAGGCCCATGGCCTGACCGAGGATGAAGACCGGATCGCCCCGATAGACCGCATAGGTGAGCAGCATCAGCCCGCCGACCAGGCTGAAATACCAGAAGGCTTCCGGCACGACGCTTTCCCGCGCCCGCTCGGTATAGACCCACTGGATGAGAAACCGCATGGCGAACATCATCTGGGCGGCGAAGCCCACGACGAGCCAAATCACCTCCGCCCGCGTGGCGTTTCCGAGCAACGTCCCAGAAGCAACTGCTGCGCTCACTTCGCTCCTCCGTCCATGAAGATCCTTCCGCCTCAGGCGGTCTCACGCTCCGAGACCAGGCGTTCCGCCCCGCTGTCTTCAGCGACCGGCGGCACCGCCGTGCGGCGGCGAAGCCATGTCACGCCGAGCAGGTCGTAAACTCCTATAAGCGCCCGGCCGAGATTACTATATTTCGATTTCCCAGCCACCCGGGGACGATCGTTCACGGGAACATACTCCACGCGGTAGCCGTAGGTGAGAAACAAGACAGGCAGATAACGGTGCATGGTCGTGAAGAACGGCAGCCGCATAAACGCCTGCCGCCAATAGACCTTTATTCCACACCCCGTATCCGGACAGTCGTCCTTCAGGACGGCATCGCGGATCCAGTTCGCCGCCCGCGACGCCAGGCGCTTGGAGCCGGTGTCCTTGCGATCCGCCCGCAGACCGCCGACCAGCGCCGGCCCGTCCGAGCCTGGCTCGCCGAGCTTGGCCACCAGGTTGGGAATGTCCGCCGGATCGTTTTGCGCATCGCCATCCATCATGGCGATCACAGGCGACGCGGCGGCCAGAATCCCCGTGCGGAGCGCGGCGCTCTGCCCGGCCCGCGATCCATGACGCAGATAGCGGAGCGACCTGTAGCTGGGCCGCAGCGCCAGCACCTCGTCCCGTGTCCCGTCCTCGCTGCAATCGTCTACGACGATCACCTCATGCAGCAGGGAGCGCGGAAGGACCGCATAGGTCTCTTCTACGAGTCGCCCGATATTGCCGGCCTCGTTATGGGCCGGCAGCACAACGCTTATACGCATCTGTCTCCCTAATGATGCAGCACCGTCAGAAGCGGATCGGCTAACATGCGCCGGTGACGGTTCCTTAGCAATTGGATGGAAGATGTTACAGCCCGTGGATCGACTTGGCGCGACGAACCCACAGGAGCAGGGCGACAGGTGGACGACACCCCTTCTCCTGGTCCTCTCGCTCATCACCCTCGTACGGCTGATCGCCCTGGGGTTCTCCCAAACCGACCTCTATTTCGACGAGGCGCAGTATTGGAGCTGGGCCCAGGATCCGAGCTTCGGCTACTTCTCCAAGCCGCCGCTCATCGCCTGGATCATCTGGGCCACCACCTCCGTCTGCGGCGACGGCGAAGCCTGCGTCCGCATCTCGGTCCCGTTCTTCCACGCCGGCTCCGCCATCTTTCTTTTTCTGGCCGGACGAGCCCTCTATGACTCGCGAACCGGTTTCTGGTCCGCCGTCATCTTCGCCACCCTGCCGGGCATCTCCTTCTCCGCCAACATCGTCTCCACCGACGTCCCGCTGCTCTTCTGCTGGTCGGCGGCGCTCTATTTCGGCGTGAAGCTGCAGGCGGAACGGCGATGGCGCTGGGCGCTTCTCTTGGGTCTCGCCATCGGCCTGGGCGCACTGGCGAAATACGCCATGCTCTATTTCTACCTCTGCGCCGGCATCTGGCTCGCGGTGAGTCCGGCCGGACGCTGGCTCCTGCGGGATATGAAGGGCCTCGCGTTGCTGGCGCTCCCGGTTCTGATCCTGGTCCCGAACCTGATCTGGAACCTCGATAACGGCCTCGTCACCTTCGCCCACACAGCCGACAATGCGAAACTTGGGGGCTCGCTCTTCCACCCGGGAAACATGCTGGAATTCCTGATCGCCCAACTCGGCGTTTTCGGACCGTTTGTCTTCCCGATGCTGATTGTGATCGCGGTCAGGACGGTAAGACGCGGCGGCTCTCCAGAAGACCGCTATCTCCTCGCCTTCTCGCTGCCCGTGCTGATCCTCGTGACGGTCATCGCCTTCCTGTCGCGCGCCCACGCCAACTGGGCGGCGGCGACCTATCCCGCGGCCACCATTCTCGTCACCGCCATGATGCTCCGGCTGCAGCGGGACACGATCTTTGCGGCGACCGTGGCGGTAAACGTCGTCTCCCTCATCGTCCTCGCCGTGGCGCCGGCCTTCGCCGACCGCCTGACGCTTCCCGGCGGCGGAGATCCCTTCGCCCGGACCATGGGGTGGCGACAAACTGCGGAGGTCGTGCGGGGTGCTCTGAAAGACGGGGATTACGGCGCCATCGTCACCGACGATCGCGCCATAACGGCGGAGCTGCTCTATTACCTGCGCGATAGCGGCGTTCCGATCCTGGCCTGGCCGAACGACGGGCAACCGCGGGACCATTACCAGCTCACTCGCCCCTTCACCAAAGGCACCGAGGCGCCGGTCCTTCTCGTGACGCTCCGCGAGCCGCGCAACCGGATCACGCGGCATTTTTCCACCGTCGAGCCCGTGGGTGTGGAGAAAATTGCCGCAGGCCCCAAGACCAGCCGCACTGTCATCCTGACTTCAATCACCGGCTTTAAGGGAGGCTGAAAGCAGACGCCAAAGGCTGGGAGATTGGCAAGTTGCGTATCGAAAGCCCGAGTTTCTTCACGCTGACCTGTCTCGCCGGTCTGGCCGCCGCAGTCGTTTTCGTCGGCTTTCCGGATCTCGACCTCGCGGTCGCCGATCTTTTCTATTTCGGTAAGCGCCACTTCCTTGCAGACCCATCCCTGCTCGGCAATGTGATGCGCCAGAGCTTCCGCCTGCTGTTCCTGTTCGCCGTCCTCGTGGCCCTGTTCGGCCTGGGGCTCAGCGTCGCGACCGGGCGGAAGCTCTTCGGTTTCGGCTTCCCGCACTGGCTCGCGGTGGTGCTGACCCTTTTCATCGGTCCCGGCCTGATCGCCAACGTGATCTTCAAGGACAATTGGGGCCGCGCCCGGCCCTTCTACGTCGAGCAGTTCGGAGGCCCGCAGAAATTCACGCCGGCCTTGAAGCATTCCGATCAATGCGCCCGCAATTGCTCCTTCGTGTCGGGCGAGGCGTCATCCATCTACGCGGTCTTCTTCGCCTTCGCATTCCTGATCCGCCGCCGGCGGCGCGAGATATTCATCGCGGGCCTCGCAATCGGAACCCTCGCCGGCCTCCTGCGCATCGCCAGCGGCAGTCATTTCCTCAGCGATGTGATCTTTGCCGGCGTGTTCATGGGCCTCGCCGTCCGGGGCGCCTTCGCTCTGGTCTTCGAGATGTCGCCGGTGACGTTTGCCGAGGGCGGCAAGCTTCATTGCCTGCTTCACCAGGGAGTCACCGCCGCTTCGGCCCAGGTCGCAGAAGCAAGGCGGCAGCTGCTTGGCGGCGGCCAGCGGATCGCCGGACGCCTCGCCGCCAGTCTCATGCTCTAATCCCCGGCGTTATCCGGCTTTTCGAAGGTCCCCATCAGCACGTCCTGCGCTAGGATGTGGCCCTTCATCGCCTCCAGCAGAGCCTCGCGATCGGCGTCCGGCCCGAGATCCAGCATCTTGTCGAGGGCGAAGAGCTGGAAATAGTAGCGGTGGGGCTTCTCGTCCGGCGGCTTCGGTCCGAAATAGCCCGTCGATCCCATGCCGTTATTGCCCTGGCGCGCGCCGTCGGGCTGCTCCAGCGCCGCGGAGCCCGGCAGGCCTTCCTCCAAGCTCGTCACGCCGGGGGGAATGTCGAACAGCACCCAATGAACGAATGGCTTCTCCATGGGCGCATCCGGGTCCTCGATAAGAAGTGCATAGGACTTCGTCCCTTCTGGCCCCTTGGTCCAACGCAAGGCCGGCGAGATATTCTGACCGTAGGCGGAGAACTTGTGGGGAATCGCGTCCTCTGCGCCGAAAGCCGGGGTGGTCAGCCCCAGATCGGCGCCGTTTTTCGGGCTCGTCCGCTCGGTCACCACTCCGCTCTCATCGTCATTCGCCATCGTCTCCTCCGTCTCTTCGTCGGTATCGGGCGTCACAACGTCCAGCACGTCCTCCACCACCTCGCCGACCTGTTTACCGGCTTGCACCAACTCGGACTCGTCCTCCGGGAACGTCACCTTGTAGATCGCCCCGTTCGCATCGTCGGAAATGAACAGCGCACCGTCCTTGGAGGTCGCAAGGCCGAAGGGCCGGCCAAGATAGCCGTAGCCGTCTGATGTCTCCTTGAGAAAGCCGGTCACGAAGGGCTCGAGCTTGGTGGGCTTCCCGTCCTCGAAATGCACGCGAAGCACCTCGTAGCCGGAGGGTGGCTTCCGGTTCCAGGAACCGTGCATGGCGACGAAGGCGTCCCCCTGATAGTCGTCGGGGAATTGATTGCCCTCGTAGAACTCCAGCTCCATGGGCGCGGCGTGGGCGGTGTTGGTGAGCACCGGCGCTTCGCTCGCCTTCGCCCAATCCTCATGGGTGAGATCGCCGGGCGGCTCGTCGGCGGGGTTCTTGCCTCCATCTCCATAGATGTAGGGCCAGCCGTATTTCCTGCCCTTCTGGATCAGGTTCAGCTCTTCCGGCTGTTCGTCGTCGCCCAGCCAGTCGATGCCGTGATCCCAGCCATAAAGATCGCCGCTGCGCGGCTGGAAGGCGAAGCCGATCGTATTCCGGAGACCCGAGGCGTAGATGGTGCGAGAGCTGCCGTCCGGCTCCACTTGCAGCATCGTTGCGTTTTCCGGATTCCGTTCGTCGCAGGCATTGCAGGTCGAGCCGACGCTCACATAGAGCTTGTCGTTCGGGCCGACGGCGATGGTGCGGTCCGCATGCTGGCCCGCATCGGGAAGATCGTCCACGATCCGCGTAAGCTCGCCGAACGTCCCGTCCTCCTTTACCTCAGCCTTGTAGATCTCCTTGATGGTGACGAGGTAGACCGTGTCCCCGTCGAAGGCGATGCCGTGCATGTTGGGCCGGCTGGCGACCGTCTTCACGGTCTCGGCCTTCCCGTCGCCGTCCCGGTCCTGGATCATGATCACGTCGCCGACCGAGCGTCGCGTGGCGTAGAGGGTCCCGTCCTCGGAGACCGCGAGCACCCGCGGATTGATCAGCCCCGTGGCAAAGGTCTCCAGCTTGAAGCCCTCCGGCAGCTTCAGACCGGCGACATCCTTGTCGGTGGGCTGAAGGGCTTTCGGCTTCACGATATGCCCGGTCACCTCGACATCGGTCATCTTCTCTTGAGCCGAGGCCGGGGGCACGGCCGGCGCGAGAATCCAGGCGGCGCTCAAGGCCGTCAGGGCGGCGGTCTTCAGGGGATGCTGGAAAAGAGGCACGAGCTTGCTCCTTTGACGGCGGGAAAAGCCCGCCGTCCACGGCTGCGGGGGGAAGCGCCGGAGACGGACGCCGTTTGCCTAGCAACCGTGTGCGGGAAGCGAAGTTCCTTGTCGGACGTGCCTTAGCGCCGGAACTTTAAGGCGTGATGGCGGAGCGCTGGGCGGCGATCGCCGCATTGTCGTCGACCTCGCCTTCGGCGAAGCCCGAATCCCGGCCGTAGATATCGGGGCGGAATTGTACCGCGCCGTTCCCCTGCGCCCAGGCGGTGAGATAGACGAAATGCACCGGCACCGCCGGCCGCAGGCGGACGTCGATGCTCTCGCCCGCCTGGGCGGCCTCATGCACCCGCGCCGCATCCCAGCCTTTCTGCGCCGAGACCAGCCAGGCCACCAGATCGATCACCCGCTGGACGCGCACGCAGCCGGACGAAAACGCCCGCGTGGACTGGCCGAACAAATCCTTCAGCGGCGTGTCGTGCATATAGACCGCGTGCTTATTCGGCATGTTGAGCCGCACGATGCCGAGCGCGTTGTTCGGCCCCGGATCCTGCCGGAACTTGTACTTGGTCACATCCGCCGCCGACCAGTTCACCTGGGCGGGATCGAGCGGCTCACGGCCCCAGCCCGGCATCACGTTGAAGTTCTCCCGGTTGAAATAGGCCGGGTCCTTCCGGATCGTCGGAATCAGATCCTTGCGCGCCACCGAATCCGGCACCCGCCAGGTGGGATAGAAATTCACCTCCACGATCCGCGTGTCGATCAGCGGCGTGGCGCGGTCCGGGCGGCCGACGATCACGCGGCTCGAGAGCGCGAGCCCTCCGTCCTCGACGGCATTCAGCGTGTAGCCCGGCACGTTCACCAGCACGTAGCGCTTGGCCTTGTTGAGCTTCATCAGCTCCTGCACCCGCTCCAGATTGGTTTCGAGCTGCCGCAGCCGCTCCTCCGCCGGGACGTTGAGCACCCGTGCCGTGCGGCGGTCCACGAAGCCGGTGACCTTCAGCCCGTTGCGGATCTGGAATCGGGCGAGGCCTTCGACCAGCTTCTGATCGAATTTCGGGCTGCGGCTGTCGCGGGGTATGTCGCCTTCGATCGCAAGATGCTTGCGCAGCGTCAGCACATTCCGGTCCGTATCGCCGGGCCGCAGGGTCTTCTCCTGGCTGATCTTGGGCCAGCCGCCTGATGCCACGATGGCGCGGTAGCGCGTGATCGCCTGCTGCAGGGATTGGATTGCCGCCTCGCTGACGAACGGCACCTTCATCTCGTAGGCGGGGGCAAAACGCGTGGCCATGGCCTCCCGCTCCTCGCGCAGCCGCTCGCGATCCTTGGCCGTCATTGGCCCGCTATCGGAGAAGCTGCTGAACGGGTTGGCCGCCGCCGGAGCCATTGCCCCAGACGCGGAGAGCGCGAAGCTGGCGATGAGAGTGGCCGGCCAGGCGAAGGAAAGCAGCCGGCGCGGAAAGGCGCCGGTCGGGAAATGCGCAGAAAACATGGAAGAGATCGAGTGCCCTTTAATGGTCCGTACGGATCATGTTCGAATCGTCAATCGTCCCCGGCACGGCCTTGTAAAGCACATCGGCTTCTAAGGGGCCACCGCGGGTGGCGATTAGACGCTCCGCTGGATCCGCATCCGGCCGGCCTGGATGTTCTCGATGGGCGTCGAAAATGCCGCCCCGATCGCATCCCCGCCCCGACCGACGATCACGACTCCGTCGCCGGCCTCGATCTTCAGGCTCTTGTCGGGCTGGGTGATCGGCTCGCCCTGTGCGCGGTTGAGCTGCACCACGAAAAAGCGCCCGTTCACTCTCCGCTCCGCCTCCTCGATGGTGAGTCCCGTCAGCGCCCCGTTCTCGGGCGCAACCACCACCTCCATCGCCAGTCCGAGATTGCGCAACGAGCGGTCCAGCTCCTTCATCTTCTCGGAGTCGCGGATGAAACGCGCGGTCTCGGGATAGAGAATGATCTCCGCGATGCGCTCAGCCCCGATATGGGTGGGCAGCACCACCTTGTTCGCCCCGGCATGACGGAGCTTCCGTTCCGTTGAGACCGCATCGCCCCGCGCGACGATTTCGATGGAGGGGTTGAGATTGCGCGCGCTCAAGGTGATGAACACGTTCGCCGCGTCGTTCGGCAGCACCGTCGCCAGGGTTCGCGCGCGGGTGATGCCCGCGGCCGCAAGCACGACCTCGTTGGTGGCGTCGCCTTGCAGACAGAGATAGCCGGCCTCCCGCGCGTCCGCCACCCGCCGCTCGTTCTCCTCCAGGATCAGGAAGGGAACGCCCCCGTCGAAGAGGGCCACCGCCACGGCCACCCCGATGCGGCCGAAGCCGCAGATGATGGTGTGGTCCTTGAGCTTCTCGATTTCCGTCTGCACGCGCCTCACCCCCAGAACTTTCTGCAGCTGCGCCACCGTGAAGAACTGGGCGAGCGCACCGGTGAAGAAGATCATCCCGGTACAACCGAGGATCATGGTGACCATCGTCAGCCCGTGCAAGTAGGCCGTATCGATGGGGCGAACCTCCCCGTAGCCCACGGTGAACACGGTGATGGCGACCATGTAGATCGCGTCTTCGAAGTCCCAGCCGGCCTCCATATAGCCGACCGTGGAAGCCAAGAAGACCACCAGGATGAAGAACCCGATGCGGACGATATTCTTGGCCGGAGACACGTCTAGCTTGTCCATCGCGATAGATTTCAAGCAACGGCGCAGTCTCACAAGCGAAAATTTGGCATGCGTTATTTCGAGGCGCGGGCGAGCCGATCCAGGAAGTCGGCCTGGGAGGCGTTGATTCGCATCCGCGCCTCTTCCAGGCCGAACCATTCCGCCCGGTCGATTTCCGGAAAAGATTGCCTCTTTCCGCTTCTCGGCGGCCATTCCATCTCGAATGTATCGGAGACGAACCCCGCCGCATCGAAATCGCCCTCCACGGCGAAGGCTCTGACAACCTTGCCGCCGGCCTGGCGGATCTCCCCAAGATCGGCGAACTCCCCGTCCGGCCGCCGTCCCAGCTCCTCCTCGAACTCGCGAATCGCGCAGACGAGCGGGTCTTCATCGTCGAATTCGCCCTTCGGAATCGACCACGCCCCGGCATCTTTTTTGGCCCAGAACGGCCCGCCCGGATGCACCAGCAAGACCTCGAGGTCTTTTCCCCGTCCGCGGTGCATCAGGATTCCGGCGCTACGCTTTGTCATGGGATGAGTATAGACTGCCCGCCTGACGAACGGCCCCCTTCGCGTTGTGCCGCGATCCTGCCTCTAGGCTGACACATTCGGAGGGCAATTCGTTAACTGAGGGACAGCTTACGCCGCGAGGGGGAATGGGGCGCAAAGCAATCAGACTGTGCGTGATCGGCGTGCTGGGGACAGCCGGGCTTTCGCTTGGGGGCTGCACCGGCAATTTCGGCAGCGTTGACGGGATCGAAGTGACCGGCCAGGAGCGTGACTGCCTGACCCGCGCCATGTATTTCGAATCCCAGCGCAACAGCGAAGAAGGCCTCCTCGCCGTCGGCACCGTGGTCATGAACCGCGTGAAGTCCGATCAGTATCCCAACACCATTTGCGGCGTCGTCGGTCAGCGCCGCCAGTTCGCTCACGGCGTGCTGCGGCGCGAGATGGATCCTGGCCAAAAGGTCGCCGCCGACAAGGTCGCCGGAGAGGTTCTCGCCGGCAAGCGCTCCAAGGAAGTGGGCGAGGCGATGTATTTCCATGCCGCCCGCATCCGCATCCCCTATAAGAACGTCCATTACGTAACGGTCGCCGGCGGCAACGCCTTCTACGAGAAGCGGCCGGGCGGCGGGCGCCAGCTTCCGCCGCTCGAGACGCCGGCCACGGCCGTCGCTGAGGCCGAAGAGGCCGCACCGCAGACGACCACCCTGGCGGGCGCTGAAGCGAAGCAAAGTCCGATCCCTGCGCCGGTCACCCAGACCGCCGAGGCTGAAACGCCCAAACCGCCGGTCACACCCGTAGCGGCCAGCATGTCGGCCCTCCCTTCAGAGATGGCACCGAGCTTCGCAGAGCCGGTCGAAGCCGCTCCCAACACCACCTTCATCCAAAAATCGACCTTCGGCTGGTAGCCTCCACGGCATAAAAAAACCGCCGCGAGGTGACCCCCGCGGCGGCTTCGTATTCCGTGATGATGTAGCGACTGCTACTCGCCCTTCAGGCCCTTCTCGAAATATTTGTGGACCACCTTGTCCTGATTTTCGAGGAGCCAATCGATGGACGGCTCGTTCTTCATGGCCTTGTGGATGGCCTGGGCGGTGGCCTTCCGGTGCACGTCGAACAGGGCCTGGTGATCCAGATCCTTCACATCGACGATGCCCGGGTTCAGCCAGACCGAGCAGATGATGCCGAGATCGTTGGCCTTCTCCTTCGGAATATCGCCGTTGGCGACGCTATCCAGCACGCCGCGGGCAATGGCGTACTGCACCGTGCCCATGAGGATCGACGTATAGCGGCTGTCCTTCACCGTCACCTTGCTGACGCAGATCGTCGGCGGGCGGACCATCACATCCGTGTTCATCAACGCCAGAACACGGGAATGCCCTTTGACCTGATCGCCGAGCAGGCTGGCGAAGGCCGTGCCCATGGGGCCGTCCATTTCACCGATCGCCACTTCCGGCTCCGCCGCCGTCATGGGCGGGCCCGCAACCAGGCTTTCGCCGACACGCATCACAATACGTTCAGCCATGCTGTCCTTCTCCCTTTGATTTGGATGGAAAGTTTTGAAGACGCGAGGACGGGCGGACTATGGCCGGGCAGCACCGCAGGCGCAACCCGCCACGGCGAAATTGCCGCCCCCTGCCGCGTTCAGCAGGATTCGAAGGACAGCGTCGCGCCGTCCCAATTCCCCGCCTCCAGATCGCGCGGCGAGATCCAGAACTGGAAGGCGCCGAGATCGCCGAACCGCCATCCCATCATGTCGTCATAGACGAGCTGCAGAAGCATATGCTTGCTGTCGTTCTCGGCCGCCGCATTGCCCTGGATGTTCAGGCCGAGCCCAAGCACCTGATGCCAGCCTTGGGTCGGGAGCCTGTAGTCCCGATTGATCAAATCAAGAATCGCGGGCGGCATGGCCGAGAAGGCCATCTCGTCTCCAGTCGTCATGGCGAGAAGGCTTTCGGTGGCGAGATCGTCGATCCGGTAAGGAATTCTGTTACGGAGGAGTTCCGGGAAGGCCTGCTTCGCGTGCTCGAACATTGTCGCGAACTGTTTCGTTTCGTCAGGTGCCATCAGAGCCCACGGATCCTTGTCGCCCGCAAACGACTCCACAGCTGCAATGAACTGATCGAGCCCAGTCAGCTGACGCTGCAGGCCGTCATACTGCTCCTCGTGCTGATCGAGGGTAATCAGGGCCTCGGCAAACGCCCCGCTCGGCTCCCCCCGGCGTTCGAACAGGCCGAAAATCTTCTTCGGCTCCAGCCGCATGGCTTCGGCCCGCGCAGCCTCAAGCCCAGCCACCCGGGCCTTCGCGATCCCCACCGAATGGAACCGCGCGATCTTGAGCTTCTCGATATAGCGCTGCGCCCCATGCCACCACATCGGTGTCCCGGACACCCCGATCGCCTCGAAAGCGCTCCGCGCCGAAAAGAAGTAGTTCCGCCGCACGAAACGACGGCTGACCGCGGCCTCCATATGAGCGTAGACCGCATCGTCCGGAAGCTCGCCAGGCACGTCGCCGGTCTCTAATGCGGTAAACTCGACGGGCCAGTAGGGAAAGGTTTGCTTCGCCCAGTGCGACGGACGCTCGGGAAAGAGCCCGCCGGCAGGATCGTAGGCAGGCGTCACGCCCTCCGGAGTCCGCGTGGGACGGCGGTGCGCATCGGCCGGAACGTGGACGACCGCGCCCGCTCCGAGAAAGAAGGCCAGGGATCCACCGGGCGGCAACGGCCAGATCCGCTTCGCCAGGGCGAGCTCCGCAAGATCGAGCTGGGCAGCGAAGGGGAGAGGCTTCCCGGTCCGAGGACAGGTCGGCCAGGGCTGATCGCCTAGGCACGGCACACCGCCGAACCAGCTTCTTGCACCTTGCCAGCGGCCTTCAATCGTCCGCTCGCGCCGCGAGACCACAATGGGCGGCAATTTCCTCGTCATGGCAGTTTCCCTCGACCCCGTTTTCAGGGGCAAAGGTCGCGCCATCAGATTGCTTTTCCGTGAACGAAACTGGGGACGATTGGGCACAAAAAAACCGCCGGCGGCGCGAAGGCCAACGGCGGTTCTTGTCTAAAGATCGTGAAGATAGAGGGGATGATCGATGAATGCTCTTGCGAGCAGCAAATCCAGTTCTTTGTAAGCCTGGCGACGACCTACTCTCCCAAGCCTCAGGGCTTAGTACCATCGGCGCTGGAGTGTTTCACGGCCGTGTTCGGGATGGGAACGGGTGGGGGCACTCCGCAATAATCACCAGCCAACGAAGAACTGGCTTTACTGGGACCGGTGCTCCCTTGCGGGAGCCCGGCTCTGATCTCTTACGCGCTTCGCGTCTTTGAAAAACGCGAAGCGCTGACTGCCACGTCCAGAAGATGCGCTAAGCGCATCCCCAAAGACGGGCACTGACAATGAAAGCAATCAAGCCGATCGAGCTATTAGTACTGGTTAGCTTCATGCATTGCTGCACTTCCACACCCAGCCTATCAACGTGGTGGTCTTCCACGGCTCTCAAGGGAGATCTAGTTTCGAGGTGGGCTTCCCGCTTAGATGCCTTCAGCGGTTATCCCGTCCGCACGTAGCTACCCTGCTGTGCCGCTGGCGCGACAACAGGTCCACCAGAGGTGCGTCCATCCCGGTCCTCTCGTACTAGGGACAGCTCCTCTCAAATCTCCAACACCCACGGCAGATAGGGACCGAACTGTCTCACGACGTTCTAAACCCAGCTCACGTACCACTTTAATCGGCGAACAGCCGAACCCTTGGGACCTGCTCCAGCCCCAGGATGTGATGAGCCGACATCGAGGTGCCAAACGATGCCGTCGATATGGACTCTTGGGCATCATCAGCCTGTTATCCCCGGAGTACCTTTTATCCGTTGAGCGATGGCCCTTCCACGCGGGACCACCGGATCACTAAGGCCGACTTTCGTCTCTGCTCGACCCGTCAGTCTTGCAGTCAGGCTGGCTTATGCCTTTGCACTCGACAGCTGATTTCCGACCAGCTTGAGCCAACCTTCGCGCGCCTCCGTTACTCTTTGGGAGGCGACCGCCCCAGTCAAACTACCCACCATACACTGTCTCGGATCCGGATTACGGACCGCGGTTAGATATCCATGATCGTAAGGGTGGTATTTCAAGGCT
>NZ_MASI01000003.1:0-32500 GCF_001708935.1 Methyloligella halotolerans | reverse complement strand
TGCTCCCTTCTCTATCCCCGATAGCAGACCTCGCTTTTTGTGATAACGGGCCAGCAACCTTCCGGTGCTGTCCGCCGCGAACCCGAGGGACCATGGGCTCGCGCGCTCTTCGAAGGCGGGAGGTCTTCGGATGCGAACCGCGGAACGAAGCGTTGGATCGAGGGGGGAACGGATTGTCTGAATCGCAAGATCCCTTTGCGCTTATCACCCGCAAGGCCGGTGCGCTCATCAAGTCGGAGCCCCGCGGCCTTCCTCAGATCTATCTTGCCCAGCATAAGCAGACCCCGCGCAGCCTGCCTGAGGTCTATCTCAACGATCACGAGAATCACGGCATCACCGGCCGCCTGAAATGGATGGCCAGCACCTGCCTGGCCGGCACCGTCGGCCTCTGCCTTATAGGTATTGCGGTTTACGCCTCCATGAGCATGGAGGATGGCTCCGGAATGATGGATTCCATCAAGCGCGCCAGCCTCGCTGCGCTGCGCCCCATGGAAACCGCCAGCATCGCCCACGATTCGGATCAGAGCCCCACGGCCCTCAAGGGCGACCGCATCGAGACCACCTCGGCCGGGTTCGCCAGCCGCCAGCTCATCCACGACACCGTGGTACAGCGCAAAGCGCCCGCGAGTTCATCACCATCAAGCCTTATGTACGGCTGGTCGTAGGACTTTCCACCCAGCAGCCCGCCCACCCCGAAGACATCCCTCCCTTCAATCCCTTCAAGCTTTACTCCGACAACACCCCCATCGGCGGCGATGGCGACGCCGAGAATCAGAAGCGCTTCACATCGAAGGTCGTGAACCTTCCTATGGACGCCCTGGCCAGCGACGGTCTCGAGCTCGGCCCGGACGAAGTTCTGAGCCTCGTCGCGGAAGCGGCTGAGAACTTCGCCTATGCCGAACGCTCCATCGATAAGCCGGAGACCGCGGGCTCGGGCGACGACCTCCCCATCCAGAACGCCTCCTACAGCCCCGATGACGGTCTCGATCAGCCGGCCGAGCACAATCTGACCATCATCAACAAGCTCGTGGAAGACGAGGATGACGGCAAGCCGAAGCTCCTCCCCGGCACCGAGGTGAAGGCCATTGAGGTGAAGAGCGGCGACAGCCTGCTCGCCATTATCAAGAAGGCCGGCACCGACATGGCCCAGGCCAGCGCGATCATCGCCGCCATGAAGCCCGTCTTCTCGCCCGACACCCTGCAGCCCAAGCAGGAGATCCGCTTCACCCTGGTTCCGACCCCGAGCGACACCGGCACCATGGATGCCGTCCGCGTCAGCGTGTTCAGCGCCGACGACAAGCATCTCGCCACCGTGGCCCGCAGCCGCGACGGCGACTATCTCGCCTCCGACCAGGCGGTGGACGTGGCGGCCATCGAAGCCATGAAGAAGGAGCAGGAAGAGGAATCCGACCCGACCAAGGTCACCCTCTATAAGGCGTTCTACGAAGCCGCCCGCGAGCAGAAGATCCCGTCCGGCGCCATCCGCAACCTCCTCCGCATCCACTCCTACGATATCGATTTCAAACAGAAGGTACGCCCCGGCGACAGTTTCGAGGCCTTCTTCGATCTGCCCGAGGGCGCCGGCGAGGATGAGCAATCCGGCGGCGAGCTGCTCTACACCTCCATGACCGTGCGCAACCAGACCCGCACCTTCTATCGCTTCCGCACCCCCGACGGGGTGGTCGACTACTACGACCCGTCCGGAAACAGCGCCAAGAAGTTCTTGATGCGCAATCCGGTCCGCGGCGGCCGCTACAGCTCGGGCTTCGGCTATCGTAACCATCCGCTGCTCGGCGGGGTGCGCCGCCACACCGGCGTCGACTGGGCCGCCCCCCGCGGCACCCCGATCGTCGCCGCCGGCGACGGCATCGTCCAGTCCGTCGGACGCAACGGCGCCTACGGCAACTATGTCCGCATCAAGCATTCCAACGGCTTCGACACTGCCTACGGCCACATGTCCCAATTCGCCGACGGCATGCATACCGGCGTACATGTGAAGCAGGGCCAGGTCATCGGCCTGGTAGGCTCGACAGGCCGCTCAACCGGCCCGCACTGTCACTTCGAAGTGCTCGTAAACAACGACTTCGTGGACCCCATGACCATCCAGGTCCCCCGCGGCCTCCAGCTCACCGGCCGCCAGCTCGCAGAATTCCAGAAAGAGCGCGCCCGCATCGACAACCTGATGCAGATCGACCCGATCACCACCCGCGTCGCCGACGTCAATCCCGTCGCCACCTCCAGCGAATAAGCTTCCCAGACGAACATTCCGGCCCCTGCCGAAGCCGACCAAGCCAGTGCGAAGTCAGTGCGGCGGCTACACCTGCGGCCGTCATCCCTGCGAAAGCAGGGATCCAGTATCCCTGCAGCGAGACTCTAACCGGCGGCGGTGACTGGATTGCCCGGTCGAGCCGGGCAATGACAGCGGGGAGGAGACGACGGCTTCTTCTCAGCCGACGACCAAAACGCCGCGTCATTGCCGGGCTTGTCTCGGGCATCCACGCCATTGCGGCTCATCACAGTCGACAGTCATCGCTGAGGGGGTGCGGACGCTACCGACCTCTCCCCGCCGGGGAGAGGTCGGATGCGCAGCATCCGGGTGAGGGGGAAGGAGAACCGGATAACCTGATCCCCCTCACCCCAACCCTCTCCCCGAGGGGAGAGGGAGCACGCTGCGGTGCTAGATAGTAAAGCACCCACGCGCCGAACTTCGCCGGCCCGAAAGCCGCGAGCGTGAGGGATTGCGGAACCCCGAGAGGCCGCTGTCCGATTTTTAGTATAGCAACCTCATGGCGCTCCGCTTATGCGGCGATATTGAAGCCCGACCCACCGCTTACCGCTCAAAGATCGAACTTGGCGCCGTATGAACTCGAACGCCTGCGAACGAAGGCCGGGACACTGTTCCTGGCGGATGGGTTTGGACCCCTGAGGCAGGTTCGTTACACCCGCGCGCGTTCGACTCTCACCGCTTTCGCGCGCGTCTGACCTCAGGCGCCGCCCCTTCCCTCACGCGATCAGGACGGTCCTAGGTCACGCATCTCTCATGAGAAAAGGTGGAGTGAGTTTAGGGGAGGCTTTGGGAGTGGGGATAAGATTGGCGCGTCAGCAGGCAGTGCGTCTCTAGAAGTGAAGTCTGAACAGACCTAAAGCACCTTTGCACAACCGAGATGGCACCGCCGAAGATTTGCGAGTGTCCGGCCGGCCGAGCCGCACTCTGCCAAGGAGACTTTATACGCTTCGTGCACTCAACCCCTGCGACACCGAGATTCCTCCACAATCGCATGCAGCTAATCTTCTCTCTCGACAGCGAAGTATTCAATCCAGCATGGATCAGCAGGGAGCCTCGATAGTTCGTCATCCATGATCGATCTTTCAACGGGCTACGCCAGTCCCCTAGTGCTGACGATCCAATCACGCAACGGGAGGAGGTTGTGAGCCCAGAATATCGACAAACCACGCTCTTGCGCATCAATGAGGTTATGCAGTTTGTAAACTCCGCTCAGAACTGCGCTCGGCACCACTTGCCGTCGACCGAAATCCGTTCGCCAAGTTACTGCTTTAACTGCGGCATCATTATTCAAGCGCTTCACCGAATTAGTCGACGAGTTTGATACCTTACACTCGATCGGCATAATGCGATGATCCCATAGGCGCACGACGATGTCAGCCTTCCGATTACCAAGGACACTTTCACCGCAAAATTCTCCTGGTTCCGGAGCATACGAGACATTTTGAATTTCTCGGGACGCGACCTCGGCAAAGCCGAGCTCCTCTAGCGCAGCCTTTACCGTGGCCTCCTGTTTCGTTTTACCGGAGGTGCGGCGACGTGTTTGCGTCCGGCTCGCGGCCATGAGCGCGGCAGATGCCATTACCGCAGCGTCACGTTCCGCTTCCGTGGGTTCGCGCCCCTCAACGACCCACGCGAATCGACGGCGATCGATCACTTGTCGCACTACCGCAACAGTCCGCTGCACCAAGTCTGGGGATTTTTCTAGTCTGGCCCTCGATAATGAAGGAGCGTCGGCCAACACTTTTAGGTCGTCCTGGGAAATTGGAGGAGCAGCCAGATAGCGAAAATCGGCGCTGGCGCGCGCAATCCGACAGACCACCACGCCTTCCGATGCCTAGCAACGTAACCTTTGTTCGCTCCCATTGCCTGCGCTGTCCTCAGGAATCGGGCAACTAAGGAGCGATCTTCAGTATTGAGTTCGTCAAGATCGGCTGGAAGATCAATGACGCGACGCAAGCCTGCGACATCTGAAAGAAGCCCTTCTGCATCGAGCACTTCACGTGCTCGGGTGATCGTAGGGTATAGGACCGATTCCGGCAAATCGGCACTATGAGGACCCGCGATCCAGACTCCGTTTGCACCTGTGACGGTACCTCGGTGAACTCGACACAGCTCACCAAGCTCTACAAAACCTTCCGGAGGTTTCTCGCCAGCACGCGTGAGGTGTGACCAACGTTGTTCGACAAACAAGCGATCCCGATGGACTTTTCGTCCTTTTTCCAGTTCGCCCAACTTAGATAGGTCATCAACGCGTTTGAAACAAAGAGATCTTGGCTTCGTTCCTATCTCAAATGTCGTGATCGCAGCCGTTGTTGCTGCATCGGGGAATGGCTGTGCGGTGGGTTCAACTACGGTCACGCTCTTCCCTCCCAGCTTACCGAGCATGAGCGAGCGCACGAGGGCTCCATAGTTCACGTCCAACCATTCTGAGGCGGTAACAAACACTCCAACATCGTTTGGTTTAGCAGCTCGAGCCGTAGCCAAAAAGAAATAGACGTGAAGCCCGGCAAGCTTGCTTGCCGTCAAGTCCAAATTGAGCGCTTCCGCCCTCAGCCACTCCTTCCACTCCGGCATTATCTGATGATGCCGCACATAAGGCGGGTTACCGATATAAAGAGTAGTCCCATCAATCTGCTCGGTGAATAGCCGGTAATCCATAAGAATCACGCGAGATCGGAATCCCAATCCGGCGACTGACAAGTTAGCGCGTGCCATTAGCGTGGCTACGGGATCGATATCAATGCCAACCAATTGAGCAGTCGGGAAGACGGCTCCCGCACGGAGCAAAAATCTTGCTGAGCCGACGCCAGGATCGATGATGCGATTAGGAGCACAATTACTGGCAGCCCACTCCACCATGTTTTTGACAATCGACGCTGGCGTATAGGTCGCACCGTTTTTACGGCGATCATCGGGAGACCGAAGCATTGAGAATGCTTCCCCGAGAGGGTCCTCACCGCTGCAGATTAGATCCTTTAGTCTGCGAATGCGCGCCTTTGACGGAATGCGAGTTTCAGCAGCTGTTAGCAGCGCTCGCTCTGCACCTGTCAGCGGGCCACCGGCGGATGCGGCGCCGAGCGCAAGCGCTGCAGCTACCAACTCGCTTTCGCTATTGAACGCGCTTCGACCTGGTGTCACTCGCCGCTACCCCCACAACGACTGAATCGCCGCGCATGCTCAAACCGCCAACCCTCCACCCATCGTAGGCGTTGACTTCCCAACTTACAATCCATGTTCACGAAATGTTCTAGACAAATTTAGGTCATAACACTTGGACCTCTTGCCAGGGAGAAGGAAGCCGGAGAAGAAACTTAAACAGGGAACCAGTTACAGCCCCTTAACCGCCAACCAAAATAGCGGTCCTAGCTAGCCCCTAAGCCGCCGCGCGCACGGCCTCGCCGTTGAACACCAGCCCGCCGTCGCGCGTGGTGACGTCGACGGTGTCGCCGTCATGCACCTTGCCTTCCAGCAGCAGCTCGGCCATCGGGTCCTGCACGTATTTCTGGATCACGCGCTTCAGGGGGCGGGCACCGTAGGCCGGGTCGTAGCCCTTGTTGCCGAGCCACTCCTTGGCGTCGTCGGAAAGCTCCAGGGTGATGTTGCGGTCGGCCAGAAGCTTCTGCAGCCGGACCATTTGGATGTCGACAATGGCGCGCATCTGGTTCCGCTTCAGCCGGTGGAACAGGATGATCTCGTCCACCCGGTTCAGGAACTCGGGCCGGAAATGGGCCCGCACCACATCCATCACCTGGTCGCGCACCTGGTCCGAGTCCTCGCCCTCCGGCTGGTTCACCAGATACTCGGCGCGAGATTCGACGTCATGATGATCAGCGTGTTGCGGAAATCGACCGTGCGCCCCTGCCCGTCCGTCAGGCGGCCGTCATCCAGCAACTGGAGCAGCACGTTGAAGACGTCCGGATGGGCCTTCTCGATCTCGTCGAACAGGATGACCTGGTAGGGCCGGCGGCGGACGGCCTCGGTCAGCGCCCCGCCCTCTTCATAGCCGACATAGCCGGGCGGCGCGCCGATCAGGCGGGCCACCGCGTGCTTCTCCATATATTCGCTCATGTCGATGCGCAGGATCGCGCTCTCGTCGTCGAACAGGAATTCGGCCAGCGCGCGGGAGAGCTCCGTCTTGCCGACGCCCGTGGGGCCGAGGAAGATGAACGAGCCGATCGGCCGGTTGGGATCCTGCAGGCCGGCGCGCGCCCGGCGGACGGCCGTGGCGACGGCGGTGACCGCCTCCTCCTGGCCGACCACGCGCTTGGCGAGCCCGGTCTCCATCTGGAGCAGCTTCTCGCGCTCGCCTTCGAGCATCCGGTCGACGGGCACGCCGGTCCAGCGGGAGACGACCTGGGCGACCATATCGGGGGTTACGACCTCCTGGGCCATCACGCCGCCCTGGCTTTCCGTCTCTTCCATCTCTTTCAACTTGGCCTCGAGCTCGGGGATGCGCCCATAGGCCAACTCGCCGGCCTTGGCGAGATCGCCGCCGCGCTGAGCCTGCTCCAGCTCGATGCGGGCCGCGTCCAGCTGCTCTTTCAGCTTCTGGGCGCCCTGCAGCTTCTCCTTCTCCTCCAGCCATTTCTGGCCGACGGTGGAAGCCTCCTCCTCCAGATTGCCGAGCTCCTTCTCCAGCTTCTCAAGCCGGTCCTTGGAAGCGTCGTCGGTCTCCTTTTTCAGGGCCTCGCGCTCGATCTTCAGCTGGATGATGCGCCGGTCCAACTCGTCGAGCGCTTCCGGCTTGGAATCCACCTGCATGCGCAGGCGCGACGCCGCCTCGTCAACCAGGTCGATGGCCTTGTCGGGCAGGAAGCGGTCGGTGATGTAGCGGTTGGAGAGCGTGGCTGCGGTCACCAGCGCGCTGTCGGCGATGCGCACCCCGTGATGCAGCTCGTACTTCTCCTTCAGGCCGCGCAGGATGGAGATCGTGTCCTCCACCGTCGGCTCGGCCACGAAGACCGGCTGGAAGCGGCGGGCGAGGGCTGCGTCCTTCTCCACATGCTTGCGATACTCGTCCAATGTCGTGGCGCCGACGCAATGGAGCTCGCCCCGAGCGAGTGCCGGCTTCAGCAGGTTGGAGGCGTCCATCGCCCCGTCCGCCGCGCCCGCACCGACCAGCGTGTGCATCTCGTCGATGAACAGGATGATGCCGCCCTCGGCCGCCTGGATCTCCGACAGCACGGACTTGAGACGCTCTTCGAATTCGCCGCGATATTTCGCGCCGGCGATGAGCGAGCCCATATCGAGGGCCATCACCTTCTTGTCCTTCAGGCTTTCGGGCACGTCGCCTTCGACGATGCGCCGGGCGAGCCCCTCGACGATGGCTGTCTTGCCGACGCCCGGCTCGCCGATCAGCACCGGATTGTTCTTGGTCCGGCGCGAAAGCACCTGGATCGTCCGGCGGATCTCTTCGTCGCGCCCGATGACCGGGTCCAGCTTGCCCTTCGAGGCGGCCTCGGTGAAATCCTGGGTATAGCGCTTCAGCGCGTCATAGGCCTGCTCGGCCCCGGCGGAATCCGCGGTGCGCCCTTTGCGCAGATCGTCGATCGCGGCGCGCAGGGTCGCCGGCGTAATCCCGCAGCCGGAGAGAATCTTCTCCGCTTCGGTGTCCTTCGCCTGGGATAGCGCCTGAAGCAGCCGCTCCACCGTCACGAAGCTGTCGCCCGCCTTGGTGGCGAGCTGCTCGGCCTCGTCCAGAACCTTCGCCGTGGCGCTCGCCATGTAGGTCTGGGCGGCCTGTCCGGAAACCTTCGGCAGCTTGCCGAGCGCCGCTTCGGTGCGCTCCAGCGCCTCTTTCGCATTGCCGCCGGCGCGGGTGATGAGCCCGCTTGCGAGACCTTCGGGGTCGTCGAGCAGCACCTTGAGGAAATGCTCCGGCGTAATCTGCTGATGCCCTTCGCGCACCGCAACGGTCTGCGCGGACTGGAGAAAGCCCTTCAGGCGATCGGAAAACTTTTCAATATCCATGATGAGTCCCTATAGGCGTTTCCGGCTCGAAGAGGCGCAAGGTCGGGAAGGCCCCGCCGCGGCTTCTGGATCGAGCCTGATACGCTGATAACTGCGTTTTATTAACGCAGGATATAGGGTGGGATTGTCGGGACAAAAGAGGAGCAACCGGTAAGGAAGCTCCTAAAATCCTGTCTCATGCCGGCACAAAAAGCTCTTCCGAGAGCCCGGGCCGCCACCGTCTGGAAGCGGTGCAAGCTGCCGCAACGAGGGACTCGTGCGGCAGCGTCAAAGGATAGCGTGACCGAACCCCGTCGTGGGTGAGGTTGCGAGGACCGCCTGCTAGTTTACGGCTTCCTCGGAAGCGCCTTCCGCTTCGGGCTTGGCGTCGGCGGCAGCCTGGTCGTGGCGGGAGCTGTCTCCCCCACCGGAGTTGCCGTCATCGGAAGCGGTCTTCTCGGCGCCATTGGAGCGCCCGCCGCCGTCGTTCCGCTTGGAATTCCGGCGCGGCTTGTCGCCTCGCGGAGAAGCGGCGCGCGGCTCGCTATCGGAGTCCCGGTCGTTGTCCGACCCGCGGGAGTTCTCCGAACCCTCATCTTCGTCGTCGTCGTCGTCCGACCGGCCGCGATAATTGCTGCCGTTCGCGCCGTCGCCGGGCTGATTGCCCTGACCTTGCGCGGTCTGCGCAGCCATGATGATGCGGTTATAGTGCTCCGCGTGCTGGAGATAGCTCTCCGCACCCACCGAATCGCCGGAAGACAGCGCATCGCGCGCGAGCGACATGTACTTTTCCGCGATATGGGCAGCGGTCCCGCGAATCTTTACATCCGGGCCGTTGGACTCGTAATTCCGTGCGAGAGGATTTTGGGATTTGCGACCGCGGCCGCGACCTCGCCTATTCTGTTGTCCTTGCCTCATCAGCTCCCTTTAAAGATTGCTTGGCGGCGTATCGCCACCGCTCCTTCCCAAAACTCTGCGACCGGTTCGTCCCAGTCTGAAGCTTTATCCAGATCGAGCCCTTTACGCGATGGACCCCTTCGAGACGGACAGAGCAGCGCTCATGCCGTCGTTCAAACCGCGGCGGAAGGCCGAACGAACAGTGGCAATCCAGCAAGGCGACGGCGACCGACTTGGCTACCGTCCGATCGGGACAGCAAACCGAGACCATGGAGCCGTCCCTACGGCAACCCAACTCTGAGGCCGAAACCCCGTGCTAAGAAGGGCGGTCGAGCATCCTCTGAACGTCCCGCCAGAGACTGGCGGCCCCGGATTAAGGTTTTAGGAGTTCAGAAGAGTTCCGCTCGTTGCCACTACAATCAGCGAGCGCTTCGCGCTGCAGCCGAGAGTGTTCATCCATTGGTAGAAACCTAGCCCGAAGACGCTGCAGTTCCAAGCTCTTTTTTGCTCCGTCCCGGCGCTGCGCCCGACCGCCGCACCTGCCATTTTCCGGTCACACCACGGGCCCTTCCCGCAAGGTCGCGAAACAGCCAGGCCTCCTCCTCCAGCGTCAGTCCCGCAGCCCCCATCAGCCCTGCGACATCCTCCGCCTGGGTCTCACCGATCTCGAAGAAAACCGCGCCGCCCGGCTTGAGGATCTTGGGCAGAGAATCGATGATTCGCCGATAGGCATCGAGCCCGTCCGGCCCGCCGTCGAGCGCCAGCAAGGGATCGTGGTCGCGGACCTCCACGGCCAATGCCGTAATCTCCGCGCTCGCGATATAGGGCGGGTTCGCCACCACGATATCGAAAGCGGGACTGCCGAGCGGAGCCAACCAATCGGCGCAACAGAACCCGGCGCGATGCTCCAGCCCAAGCGCCACAGCATTGGTCCGCGCGGTCTTCAGCGCATCTTCGCTGCGGTCGATCCCGAGCCCCGTCGCGCCCTCGATCTCCGCCAGCAGCGTCAGCAGGATCGCGCCGCTTCCGACGCCAAGATCGAGAATTCGGGGAGCGTTTCCCGCCAGCGGACTGTTGAGCACCGCATCGATGAGCGTCTCGGTGTCGGGACGCGGATCCAGCGTGCCTTCGCTCAATCGGAAGGAACGACCGTAAAACTCCCGGCTGCCGAGGATCCGCGAGATCGGCGACCCCGCCGCGCGCCTCTCCAGGAACGTGGCGAAGCGCGCCGCTGCAATGTCCGTCAGAACAGCCTGAGGATCACGGAGATAATCTTCGGGGCCGATCCCTGCGCTGGCAAACAGCAGCAACCGCGCGTCCAGCATCGCCGTGTCGCTGCCGCTCTCGGCGAGCTGCGATGCCGCGGTCGAAACCGCCTCTCTGAAGGATGCCCCCCGGAACGGCGGCAGCTTAGCCATCGACCGTATCCGGCTCGGTGCCTGCCGCCACCTGATCCTGCATCTCCGCCAGGAGATCGGCCTGATGCTCGGTGGTCAGCGCGTCGACGATTTCGTCCAGCCCTTCGCCGGCCAGGATGAGGTCCAGCTTGTGGAGCGTGAGATTGATCCGGTGGTCCGTCACCCGGCCTTGCGGGAAATTATAGGTCCGAATCCGCTGGGACCGGTCGCCCGAGCCGATCTGGCTCTTGCGATCCGCCGCCCGAGCCGATTCCTGGCGCATCCGCTCCGCGTCGTAGAGCCGGGAGCGCAGCACCTTCATGGCCTTCGCCTTGTTCTTGTGCTGGGACTTCTCGTCCTGCTGGATCACGACGATACCGGTCGGGATATGTGTGATGCGCACGGCGCTATCGGTGGTGTTCACCGACTGACCTCCCGGCCCACTCGCCCGGAACACGTCGATGCGGAGATCCTTGTCCTCGATCGCGACATCGACTTCTTCCGCCTCGGGCAGCACCGCTACGGTCGCCGCCGACGTGTGGATGCGGCCTTGGGTTTCCGTCTCCGGAACCCGCTGCACCCGATGCACCCCGGATTCGAATTTCAGATGGGCGAACACGCCCTTCCCCGAGATGCTCGCGATGATTTCCTTATAGCCGCCGGTCGCCGATTCGCTGGCCGACAGGATGGCGATCTTCCATCCCTTCTTGTCGGCATAGCGCTGATACATGCGGAACAGATCGCCGGCGAACAGTGCCGCCTCGTCACCGCCGGTGCCGGCGCGCACCTCGAGGATGGCGTCCTTTTCGTCGGCGGCGTCTTTGGGCAGGAGCTGGAGCTTGAGCTTGTGCTCTATCTCTTCGAGCTTCTCTTCCAGCTCCCACTTCTCGGCTTCCGCGAGCTCGATCATCTCCTTGTCGGAGGATGGATCGTCCAAAAGCTGCTTCAGCCCCTCATACTCGCTCTCAGCCGCCCGCAGCTCCTTGATCGTCGCGACGATCGGATCGATCTCGGCGAACTCCCGCGACAGGCGCACGAAGGTCTCCTGATCGGGACCCGTCGCCAGGGTGTTCTGCACATCCTCCCAGCGGGAGACGAGCTTATCGAGCTTATCGGAGTTAATCGCAGTCAATATAGAAGGCTCGGAATGGAGGCCTGGGGCCTATTGCGGCATGTCTGGCACAGGCAGGCGATCGCCTTTGCGGCTCTGTGGATCTTCCGGATCCATCGGCGCATCCGGCTCGCTCGCATCGCCCGCAGCCCCGGTGCTCTGACCGGTCTCCTGCTGCGGCGCGGTGCCCGTGCCGAACAACGAGCCCACCTGACTGAACAGAAGCCATAGAACGAAGATGGCCGCGAGCACAATGACGATCATCGCGATCGCCTTCTTCAGTCGGCTGCTCTTCTTCTCCTCCGGACCTGCCATGCCGGCCTCAGGCGGCGCGTATTCGGCCTCCGGCCACTCTGCATCCGGCTGAGGCGGCGGCGGGGCGGCAGGGCTCTGAGGAGGCGGCATCGGCTGTCCCCCAGGCGGTGGTCTGAATTGACCACCCGGCTGGGGCCGTCCTTGGGGCGCTCCTTGAGGAGGCGGCGGCCGATATTGTGGCGGCATCGTCCCTGGCCGCCCGCCTTGCTGCGGCGGCTGCCCTTGAGGCGGACCGCCGGGACCTGCCGGACGCGCCCCCCCGGGTTGCTGCGGTCTGCCCTGCGGCGGACGCTGAGCGGGTGCACCTTGCGGCCTCGGCGCACCTTGAGGCGGAGCCGGACGGGCGGGCGCACTGCCCGGTCCGTAACTGGGCTGAGCTTGCGGACTTTCCGGCCGTCCTCTGCCGCCCTGGCCGGGCATGTCGTATGGCGACTCGTAAGGCGACGGCGCGTCGGAATAAGAAGGCTCCGGATACGACGGCTCCGGATATTGCGAGTCGGGATAGAGCCCATTACTCGGCTGGCTTGGCGGCATCGGGTCGTCGAACGAAGCCGGCTCCGGGGCGTAGGGCTCACGGGTCGAAAAATCGAGCGGAGGCGGATTCTCCGGAGGCATCTCCTCAGGGATCACGCCCGCCTCGACCTGAGCGTAGACGCGACGCAGCAGGGGCTGCACGTCGAGATTCAGGAGCTCGCCGTAACCCGAGACCACGCGCGAGGTTTCCGGCCAGGGCGGCAAGGCGTAAAGCGTACCTTGTTCCAGCGCCTGGACGACCTCAACCTGTGTGGAGAGCCGATCGGCGAGCTCCGCCTCGTCGAGATTGCTGGCGAGACGGAGATCCCGAAAAAGCTCTGCCACCTCCGCATCAAAGCCGGCGGGCATTTCGCATATCCCGTAAACATGCAGGCGTGGCCAAACGGGACCGTTCGCGTCCCGGCTGCATCGGGCGCATTTCGCCCGGTGCCACCGTCGGGAACCGATCCCAAATCCTGCGAATTTCCATTAACACAAACCTATCGCCTGGGGTTTTGCAACTGCTGCGGCCCCTAGCTTTGCCTCTCTCCTCTCAAACTAAGCACAGGTTACGGCCTCGTGGCACTAAACCTGCACACCCTTTTCAACTGCAAAAGCCTGCAATTGGTCCCTTAGTTCACCGGAATCTTCGTCCAATAGGGTTAGGAGTTTTTGTGAGGTCTCTCCGACATCGAGCGAGAGAATCATTGCTTTTACAGGACCGACCGAGGCCGGCGCCATCGAAATGGACCGGAATCCGAGCCCGATGAGCGCCATCGCTTCCAGCGGCTTGCCCGCCATCTCGCCGCATAACGTGATCGGAACCTCGTGGCGCTTGCCCGCCAGAACGACCGAGCGAAGAGCCCGCAGCCCGGCCCGGTTCAGATTGTCGAACCGTCCCGCGACCTTTTCGTTCGACCGGTCGGCAGCGAACATGAACTGCATCAGATCGTTGCTGCCCACGGAGACGAAATCCACCAGCGGCATCAGCTCATCCAGTTGCCAAAGCAGCGAGGGCACCTCCACCATGGCGCCGATCAGCAATCGGGACGGCTCCTGCTTGCCATGGCGCTTGAGGATCTGAAGCTCCTTGGTGATGAAGGACTTCGCTTCGGTCAGCTCGCTGACATCGGCGATCATCGGCAGCAGGATGCGCAATTCCCGGCCCGCCGCGCCGCGCATGAGCGCCCTGATCTGGGTACGGAACAGCGCCGGCCGGTCGAGCGCCATGCGTATGGCGCGCCAGCCCAGCGCCGGGTTCTCTTCCTTCACAGCCTGGAAATAGGGAAGCACCTTGTCCCCGCCCACATCGAGGGTACGGAACACCACGGGCTTGCCGCCAGCCGCATCGAAGATCGCCTTATACATGCGCGTCTGCTGGTCGAGCCGCGGGAAGGTCGACGAGATCATGAACTGCAGCTCGGTCCGGAACAGGCCGATGCCGTCGGCCCCCGACTCCTCCAGATGAGGCAGATCGAACAGCAGCCCGGCATTGATGTTGAGGGAGATCTTCTCCTCATCCAGCGTCACCGCCGGAACGGACCGCAACGCGGCGTATTGCGCCTGCCTCCGGGCCCTGAACCGCACCTTGTCGGAATAGGCCTGCACGACCTCCTGGGTCGGCCGCACATGCAGCTCGCCGCCATCCGCGTCGACGATCGCCGCATCGCCCGCCTCGACCGATTCGAGGATGCCCTTTGCCTGGCTGACAGCCGCGATGCCCAATGCGCGGGCAACGATCGCCACATGGCTCCCCGAGCCGCCCTCCACCAGAACGAGGCCGCGCAGCTTCTCCCGGTCGTAATCGAGGAGCTCCGCGGGGCCCATATTGCGGGCGATCAGGATGCTGTCATGGGGCAGGTTCCCCGAGGCCGCCGTTCCCGTGCCGCCCGAGAGCAGACGAAGAAGCCGGTTAGACAGATCGTCGATATCGTGCAGCCTGTCCCGCGAATGGGCATCGGTCTGGCGCAGCATCCGCGCTCGCGTATCGTTGCGCACGCGCTGAACGGCGGCCTCCGCGGTCAGGCCCGTATGGAGCGCTTCCTCCAGCCGGCGCCGCCAGCCCCGATCATCGGCGAACATGCGGAAGGCCTCGAGCACCTCGCGATGCTCCCCGGCCCGCGCCATGTCGCCCCGCTCCAGCATGGCGTCGATCATTCCCGTGAGATCGTCGATCGCCTGATCGAGGCGCCGCTGCTCCAGATCCGCATCTTCGGCGATCAGCTTCGTGACCATCACCGGCGGCTCGTGCAGCACCACATGGCCGAGAGCCACACCCTCGGATAGCGGCAGGACCTGCATCCTCAGCGCATCGTCGCGCTCGCCTGGACCAACATCGTCGTTTGCCAGCATGCCGCCCGAGGCCAGCATTTCAGCCAGGACCATTGCCGTGGTCTGAAGCGCCTCGACCTCCTCATCGGTATATTGCCGATGGGTGCGGTTCTGCACCGTCAAGACGCCGATAGCGTGACCGCCGCGTAGGATCGGCACACCGACGAAGGAGTGGTAGATTTCTTCGCCGGTTTCCGGGCGATACGAGTAGGCCGGATGATTCTGCGCATCCGGAAACTGCATGGCCTCGGCCTCTTGCGCGATCAGGCCGACCAAACCTTCGCCACGTTTCAGATGGGTGCTGTGAACGGCGCGCTCCGCCAGACCCTCCGTGGCCACGAGCTCCAGCGAATCGTCCCTGCGGCGCAAGTAGAGCGAGCACACCTCCGCGACCATGTTGGACGCGATAAGCACCACGACCTTGTCCAGCCGCGCTTGCGTGCTTTCGGGCTCCGCCATCACCTCGCGGAGGCGCCGCAGCAACTGTCTTGGTGCGCTCACTGAAAGGGCCATAACAACATTCCTCGCGGGAGCACCTGCGCCCGCGACATCATCCTAGCAAGATCGACAAGCCGCCCGGCGCGGAACTACCGGCTGTCCAGACCGAAAAGTGTGTGCAAGGTCCGTACCGCCAGCTCGGCATAGGCGGCATCGATCAAAATGCTGATCTTGATCTCCGAGGTGGAGATCGCCTGAATGTTGATGCCCTTTTCGGAGAGAGCGTGAAACATCTGGGCCGCCACGCCGGCATGGCTTCGCATGCCGACGCCGATCGCCGAGACCTTTGCCACATTGGTCGACCCGTCCAGGTCGCCGTAGCCGATCTCGTCTTTTTTCGAGCGTAGCACGTCGAGCGCGCGGTCCAAATCCGCGCTCTGGACCGTGAAGGTCAAATCCGTATAGCGGCCGTCCTCGGAAACGTTCTGGACGATCATGTCGACATTGATGTTCGCCTCGGCGAGCGGTCCGAAGACGCCGGCCGCAACGCCCGGCTTGTCGGCCACCTTGATCAGCGTGACTTTCGCCTCGTCCGGCGCATACGCGATACCGCTGACGACTTTCTGCTCCACGATCTCATCCTCCTCGCACACCAGCGTGCCAAGCTCCGCAAGGTCCGCGCTCGCGTCCTGATCGGCGTCGTCGAAGCTCGACCGGACCAGCACGGGCACGCTGCGCTGCATCGCCAGCTCAACGGAGCGCGTCTGCAGGACCTTTGCCCCTTGCGAGGCCATTTCTAACATTTCTTCGTAGGAAATCCGGTTCATCCGCTGCGCCTGGGGCACGATGCGGGGGTCCGTCGTGTAGACCCCGTCGACATCCGTGTAGATATCGCAGCGATCGGCCGAAAGCGCGGCGGCGAGCGCCACCGCCGACGTGTCCGAACCGCCCCGGCCCAACGTGGCGATCCGCCCATCCGGCGCGATGCCCTGGAAGCCCGCGACCACGGCCACCTCGCCATCGAGCACCTGTCCTCGCAGCGCATCGCCCTGGATGCCGGTGATCCTCGCCTTGGAATGCACGGGATCCGTATTGAGCGGGATCTGCCAGCCCTGCCAGGAACGCGCCTTGACCCCGAGCGATTGCAGCACCAGAGCCAGGAGCCCCGCCGTCACCTGCTCGCCGGAGGAGACCACCGCATCGTATTCACACGCATCGTATCCCTGCGATTCGCCGTTCTCGCGATGGCCGTCTACATTGGCCGCACGCCCACGCGCCGCATCCTCGACCCAGGCGATGAGCTGGTTCGTCTGGCCGGCCATGGCCGACACCACCACCGCGCAACGATTGCCGGCGTCGATCTCCCGCTTCACATGGCGGGCGGCATTCCGGATCTTGTCGATATCGGCGACCGACGTGCCGCCGAATTTGAGCACTAGCAGGGCCATGGCCCCTCCCGAGCGGCGGATGTCACGCGCCTGCCCCAAGCAATGAAAGGGCCGGCCCTCTTGGACCGGCCCCAAGTGACGTCACTATTCTGGTCGTCTTCATACTGACTGACGGAATTCCCCGCAACCGAAGCTGTACGCCCAGGTTAAGGGTCTTCGGAGCGACGAGGCGCGCCGCTTGACAGACCCTCCGGTGCGAAGGCCAATGACCCATGATCTCCCATGACACAGAGCGCGCCGCCGACGGGACCGCAAGCCGGTCCAATGTCGACCCGGAGGAAGTCCGCCGCTTTGCCGAGCTCGCCGCCGAATGGTGGGACCCGGAAGGCCCGTTCAAGCCGCTCCACCGGATCAATCCGGTTCGTCTCGCCTACCTGCGCGACCGTCTCTGCCAGGCCTTCGAGCGCGATCCGAACCAGGCCCGCAGCCTGGAAGGGCTGCGCATCCTCGATATCGGCTGCGGCGGCGGTCTGGTTTGCGAGCCTCTCACCCGGCTCGGCGCCACCGTCATCGGCATCGATCCCGCCCGGGAGACCGTTTCCGTGGCGCGCGCTCACGCCGGGGGTGCAGGCCTCGACGTGACCTATGAGGCCGCCACGGCCGAGGCGCTGCTGGAGCGCGGCGAGAGCTTCGATGCGGTTCTCGCCCTGGAGGTCGTCGAACACGTGACCGATGTGGGAGCCTTTGTCTCGACGGTGGCGGGACTGACGAAGCCTGGTGGCGCGGTGATTTTCTCCACCATCAATCGCACAATGAAGTCCTATGCGCTCGCCATCGTTGCTGCGGAATACATCCTGCGCTGGGTGCCCGCCGGCACCCATCAATGGGATCGCTTCGTGACCCCGGGCGAGCTGATGGGCGCTTTCCGCGCCGCTGGCCTCACGCCGACCGGCGAGACGGGACTGGTCTACAATCCCATTACCGACGAGTGGCGCCTGAGCAAGGATACGGATGTGAACTATTTCGCCAGCGCCGCCAAGCGGAGCTAGCCGACACGTTTCAAGACGCCGCCCGCACCGGTTCCGGCCGGTGGATCTCCAACTCGAAATCCCGGCTCCCCGACAGGGAAGGCACGGCCTGGCGGGCGCGCACCACTTCGACGGGATCGATATCGGCGATCACGATTTGCGGCGCCTCCCCCGCTTCCGCCAGCACATCGCCCCAAGGCGATACGATCATGCTGTGGCCATGGGTCCATCGTCCCATCTCATGATAACCGCCCTGAGTGGCCGCGAACACGAAGCATCCCGTCTCGATGGCGCGGGCCCGCACCAGCGTGCGCCAATGGGCCCGGCCGGTCTCACGGGTAAAGGCCGATGGAATGGCTAGGAAGGAAGCTCCGGCTTCGGCCAGCGCGCGGTACAGCGCGGGAAACCGGAGGTCGTAGCAGATGGTAAGCCCCAGATCGCCCCAGGGCAGCGAAGCCAGAACCGCCTTGGAGCCGGGGCGATAGGTCTCCGATTCCCGATAGACCTCGCCGTTCGGAAGGTCCACGTCGAACATGTGAAGCTTGTCGTAGCGTGCGGCGATCTCGCCGGAAGGTGCGATCAGGAAGGACCGGTTCGCCAGCTTGTCCGCCGCCACTTTCATGGCGATGGAGCCCACATGCAGCCAGATGCCAAGTTCGCAGGCCAGCTCGCGCATACGCTGCAGCGGCCGGCTTTCCTGCTCTTCTTCTGCCTGGGCAAAAGCGAGCGGCTTATCCAGCTCCATGAGCGCGGTGTTCTCAGGCGTCTGAATATAATCCGCGCCTTCGCTCGCCGCCCGGCGGATCAATGCCTCCGCCGCTTCGAGATTTGGAAGAATGCTTCGCCCGCTGCGGAGCTGCACCAGGGCCGCCCGGAAACGCTCCGGGGTATCGCCGGTCATGCCTTCGCCGAATCCTCGGCAAAAACGGACGTCATCTCAGGTTCGGCCGACAGCCACTGTTCAAGCTTTCCCTCGCGGTCGAGGGTAGCAAGATCCTGATAGCCGCCGACATGGCGCTCATTGATGAAGATCTGGGGCACCGTCCGCTGTCCGCCGGCACGGTTGGTCATTTGCTCGCGCAGTTCCGGATCCCAATCCACGGAGATCTCGTCGAAATCCAGCCCCTTGCTCATCAGGAGCTGCTTGGCGGCGCGGCAATAGCCGCATAGCTGCGTCGTATAGAGGGTAATACGCGCCATACCCTGATCCCTCATCGGTTTGCGGTTTGGTTGGCCCGACAGGCCTCCCTCGTTCGAGCTTAATGTCACGCCAAACTCTCCAACAGGAAGTTAAGGGACCAACGCTGTGGGTTCGACGGCCCGCGCCAGCACCAGGGCATCGACCCTGGCAGCACCGGCCCGTCGCAAGACTCGTGCACACGCTTCGATGGTCGCGCCCGTGGTAATGACGTCGTCAACGAGGACCACTCGCGCCTGTTTCAGTTTTTCCATTCGTTCAGCGTCAACGCCAAACGCGCCGGAAACGTTCCGGCGACGCTGATCGGCGCTCAACCCGACCTGACTCATGGTTTTTTTCAACCGCCGCAGCAATCTTGCGTCTGCCGGCACTCCCGACAAACGAGCCACTTCGGCCGCCAGCAACGCCGATTGGTTGAACCGCCGCGACCACAGCTTGGAGCGGTGGAGCGGGACCGGAATGAGAAGATCGGCATCCCTGAGAAGCTCGCCGCCCGCCTGGGCCAGCCAGCGCCCGAAAAGCGGCAGCCCCTCTTGCCGGTCGCGATATTTGAAGCTTTGGATTAGGTCCCGCATGGTCGTGGTGTAACAGGCAGCGGCCCTCGCCCTGTCATAGGCCGGAGGGTCGGCGATCGCCCCGGCGGACAGCATGACCTCCCCCGTTTCGAAGGGCAGCGGGATTCCGAGGCGGTCGCAAAGGGGAGCCGTGATGAAATCGACCTTGGCCCAGCAATTACCGCAAAGCTGGCCATGGCGGTCGATAGGCTTACGGCAGCCGATGCAGACGGGCGGCAGGAGAAAATCGGCCATCGCACCGAGTGCGCCACGGAACGGCGTGGCGAGGCCGCCCTTCAGCCAGGCGGCCCGTCGCCGCCTCACATGTCCGTCGTTTGCCGATAGATCGCTCATGGTCGGCGAGGATGCTATATCCGGGGCATTCGCCGACCAAGCCTTTCGGTCAGCCGCATCCGACATGGGAACGCACCAATGAACGACCCGGCCCGACCATTCGACCGCGCGCTCTTGCGCCGCCGGCGCGACCGGTACGCCGGCCTGCATCATCGCCACGATTTTCTGTTCGCCCACAGCGCCGAGGAGATCGCCGGCCGCCTCCAGGCGATCCTTCGCGACTTTCCCCTGGCTTTGGATCTCGGAGCCCACCAGGGGCTGCACGGCCGTGCACTGGCCGAGAATCCGAAAATCGGCCAGGTCTTCCACGGTGAACTGAGTGAGGAGCTGGCCCGCGCCTGTCCGCGGCCCGCGCTCGTGTGCGACGAGGAGCGGCTGCCCTTCGCCGATGGAAGCCTCGATCTCGTCGTCTCGGGGCTGAGCCTGCAGCATGTCAACGATCTTCCCGGCGCTCTCATACAGATCCGCCGCGCCCTGAAGCCGGACGGGCTGTTCATGGCAAGCCTGCTCGGCACCCGGACGCTCGAGGAGTTGCGTGAGGCGTTCATCTACGCCGAGGCCGAGGCGCAAGGCGGTGCCAGCCCGCGGGTCGCGCCCTTCCCCGACATAAGGGAAGCCGGCGCCCTGCTCCAGAGGGCGGGCTTCGCACTTCCGGTCACGGATACCGAGACGCTGACGGTCAGCTACGAAAGCCTTTCGGATCTGATGAACGAGATCCGCGGCATGGGCGCGGCGAACGTGCTGAACGAGCGCCGCCGGACACCACTTCTCAGGCGCACCCTGCGCCGCGCCGAAGAGATCTATCGCGAACGCTTCTCGCTTCCCGATGGGCGCATCAAGGCGACGTTCGAGATCGTCTATCTGAGTGGATGGGCGCCCGCCCCGACCCAGCAGAAGCCTCTGCGGCCGGGTAGCGCCAAGCAACGCCTGTCGGACGCGCTGAACACGGAAGAGCGTGGCGCGGGCGAGAAGGCCGGTTTCCCAACTCCCGATGACGGGAGCCCTGACAGTGAGGGTTGAGCGGTAGAGATGGAGTTGGCGTCTTACGCCATCACGCTCATCAAGGCGTTGACCGCTGCCTGATAGGCACCGATGAGGGCATCGGTGAAGAAGGATAGAGCGGCAATGATGGCGATGGAGATCAGCATGAAGAAGGCATACTCCACCGCTGAAGTGCCGTCTTCGGACACGACGAAGCGGCGCCCCGTATCGACAACTCTCCGTTTGAAGTCCTGCAAGCTCGTATGCCTTTTATAGGCGGTCCAGCAGACCGCGCAGCGTGGTCTTAAGCGGTTCGTCGGCCGGCGGCATGTCAAAGCCGGAAAGCTCTTCCGGCCTCACCCATGCCAGCTCCTGCCCCTCGAGAGCCTGCGCTTCGCCGTCCCATCGCCGGCAGAGATAGACCGGCATCAGCAGGTGGAACGCCTCGTAAGCATGGCTCACGAAAGTCAGGGGCTCGATATCGTCTTCGACGACCCGAACACCCAACTCCTCTGAGAGCTCTCGGAGCAACGCTGTCTCGGGGGCCTCCCCCTCGTCCACCTTGCCGCCGGGAAATTCCCAGAGACCTGCCAACGGACGCCCCTCGGGTCGCTTCGCGATCAGGACCGTTCCGTCTGGCTTGAGGAGAACACACGCCGACACAAGCAGAATCTTATGCGTCGAATCTTCCCTCAAATCGTTATTCATGCTCGCAGAATTTGCTTAACAAGGTATGTTTCGCGTCAAGAGCGATAATCGGCGTTGATGGCGACATACTCCTTGGTGAGATCGCAGGTCCAAACCCGCGAAACGCCCTCTCCCACGCCGACATCGACCGAGATCACGAGTTCGGCCTGCTTCATATAGTCCGCGCCGTCCTCTTCCCGGTAGCTGTCCGCCACCTGGCCGTTCTCGGCCACAAGGATGTCGCCGAAGCGGATAGAAAGCCGGTCCCTTTCGGCACGCTCTCCGGCCTTCCCGACCGCCATCACGATCCGCCCCCAATTGGGGTCTTCGCCGGCCAGGGCCGTCTTCACCAAGGGGGAATTCGCGATCGATTTCGCGATTACCTTGGCGGCTTCATCGCTTTCAGCGCCCGCCACGCGGATCTCGGCGAACTTGGTCAGCCCTTCGCCGTCCTTCACGACCTGCAGAGCCAGGTCGAGGCAGAGATCCTCCAGGGCTTCCCGGAAGCCCGCCAGCCGCTCGTCGTCGGCAAGCCCGATGCGCGGTGCGCCACGTTTGGTCGCGGTTCCTGTCGCGAAGAGCAGAAGCGTATCGCTGGTCGAGGTATCGCCGTCTACGGTCACCGAATTGAAGCTCCGCTCCGCCGCCGGCTTCAGCAGGCTTTGCAGCACCTTCGGCTCGATCGCCGCATCGGTGAACAGGAAGGCCAGCATGGTTGCCATATCGGGCGCGATCATGCCCGCGCCCTTGGCGATGCCGTTGAGGGTCACCTCGACCCCGTCAATCTCCGCAGTCCGGGTCGCGAGCTTCGGGAACGTGTCGGTGGTCATGATGGCGCGCGCGGCGCCCTCGAACCCCTCCGGCACGCAAGCCGCCGTCAGCTCCGCCAGCCGGTCGGTGATGCGCTCTGCCTTCAGGGGCTCGCCGATCACACCGGTGGATGCGAGATAGACATCGGCCGGCAAACAGCCCAGGGCGTCCGCGGTCCCTTGCGCGGTCGCCTTGACCGCCGCCTCTCCGAGCTTGCCGGTGAAGGCGTTGGACGTTCCGGAATTCACCACCAGCGCACGCGCCATCCCGTGGCCGAGATGAGTGCGGCACCATTCGACTGGGGCCGATGACGTTTTCGACTGGGTGAGGACCCCGGCCACTGTCGTGCCGGGGTCGAAGGTCGCGAGCAACAGATCGGTCCGGCCCTTGTAGCGGATCCCGGCTTCGCAACTCGCAAGCTTCACGCCCTCGATAGGCGGAAGCGCAGGCAGGACGGCAGGCGCAAACGGCGAAATCTTTGTCACGCTCTAACGCGCTCCCGCCCTGCTCATCGTCATCGGCCTAGTGCTCGGCTTCGATGTCTTCGGCGCCGGCGTCTTCACCGCCCATGGCGCCGGGCGGCACCTCGCCGCGCATCGCTGCGTCCTGCATGGCCTTCTTCACGTCCTCGTCGACGATCTCGATCTTGGCCTCGGACTGAAGCTCCCGAAGCGAGCTCTGCACCTTGCTTTGCAGCAGCTTGCCCATGATCGCTTCCTTCACGTCATCGAATTTGGGCACCTGGCGGGCACGCTCGTCGGTGACCTCGATGATATGCCAGCCGAACTGGGTCTCCACCGGATCCGAAATCTCGCCTTTCTTCAGCTGGAACACCGCGGTCTCGAACGGCTTGACCATCTGGCCCTTGCCGAAAAAGCCCAGATCGCCGTCCTCGGCGCTCGGATCCCGCGACTTCTCCCGGGCGAGCTCGGCAAAATCGGCGCCGTCCTCAAGCTGCTTCTTCACCTCCTCGGCCTCTTCCTTGGTCGGCACGAGGATATGGCGAGCGCGGATTTCCTTCTCTTCCTTCATCTTCTTGGACTGCTCTTCGTAGATGGTCTTGGCGACCTCCTCCGAAATCGCGCCCTCGACCTTCTCGTCGTAATAGGCGTCGCGCAGCGCACGGCGGCGATGATAATCCAGCCGCTCGTCGAAATCGTCGGCCTCGTCGAGCTTGGCCGCTTCGGCGGCCGTCGCCATCAGCTCGTTCTCGATGACGAACTGCACCAGCATCCGGCGGCGCTCGTTCTCCGGAAAGCTCGAAAGCTGACCGCCAACCTCGGCAGCGGCGAAATCGAGATCCTGCTCGGTGATGTCATGGCCGTTGACCCGGGCGACGACATTGTCGTCGGCGGCGGCTGCCGGAAAGGCGTAGAATGTGATGAAAGCTGCTGCGAGCAGCATGATGCTTGGGCGTTTCACGGGATTTGTATCCTTTTTTCGGCCCGCCTCGGATCGCCCCGGAGAGACGAGTTCGTCTTCGCGAGAGCAGGCGTTTCGCTCGCTTCCCCCGGGCGCCTACATAAACCTTGCAAGGGTGCGCTGCCAAGACGCGATTTGGCAGAAGTCTTAAGGTGAACTGGCACCTCAAGCGTCCTTATGTGCTGGCTCGACGACATTCTCTTCCGCAGCATCGGGTGGGCACCGGCGCCGTCGGTCTTCGCGTTGACAAGGTTCCGGGGTCCACTTATGTCTCACCCGACTGTTTCCGGCGGCTTTCGGTCGCCTTTTGCAGGGCAACGTCCTTTTCCGGGCGGAAGAAGAGCGCCGAAACAGCCGGTTTTCGAATGCCCCGCCGAGCCTGGAAATCTCCGGCCCCGGAGCAAATTGTTCTGTTGCTCGCCATCCCCTGCAATGCGGATGCTCTTAAAGGCTTGACCCATGCTCTCGATCGGCAATCTCGCCGCTAAAGTCTTCGGCACTTCCAACGACCGCAAGCTGAAGAAGTACTACGGCCTGATCGAGGCGACGAACGCCCTCGAGCCCGAGGTCGAGAAGCTGTCGGACGCCGATCTTCGCCAGCGCACCATCGAGTTCCGCAAGCGGGTCGCCGACGGCGAAAGCCTCGAAAGCCTGATGCCGGAAGCCTTCGCTACGGTTCGCGAGGCCGCCAAGCGCACCCTTGGCCAGCGCCACTTCGATGTGCAGCTCATGGGCGGCATGGTCCTCCACGAAGGTCGCATCGCCGAGATGAAGACCGGTGAAGGCAAGACACTCGTGGCGACCCTTCCGGTCTATCTGAACGCTCTCGCCGGCAAGGGCGTGCACGTCGTCACGGTCAACGACTACCTGGCCAAGCGCGATGCCGCCTGGATGGGCCAGGTCTATGAATTCCTTGGCCTCACCGTCGGCTGCATTCTCCACGATCTCGGCGACGAAGAGCGCCACGCCGCCTATGCCGCCGACGTGACCTACGGCACCAACAACGAATTCGGCTTCGACTATCTGCGCGACAACATGAAGTACGCGATCGAGGACATGGTCCAGCGCGATCACTTCTACGCCATCGTCGACGAGGTCGACTCGATCCTGATCGACGAGGCGCGCACCCCGCTGATCATCTCCGGCCCTCTTGAGGATCGCTCCGAGCTCTACATCACCATCGACAAGTTTCTGCCGGAGCTCGTCGATGAGGATTACGAGGTCGACGAGAAGCAGCGCACCGTCACCCTCACCGAGGCAGGCAACGAGCATCTCGAGCAGCTGCTGACCGACGCGGATCTGTTGAAGGGCGAATCCCTCTACGACACTGAGAATGTCAGCGTGGTTCATCACGTGAACCAGGCTCTGCGCGCCCACAAACTGTTCCAGCGGGACAAGGACTACATCGTCAAGAACGGCGAGGTCGTCATCATCGACGAATTCACCGGACGCATGATGTCCGGCCGCCGCTATTCCGAAGGTCTGCACCAGGCCCTTGAAGCCAAGGAAGGCGTGAAGATCCAGCCGGAGAACCAGACTCTCGCCTCGATCACCTTCCAGAACTATTTCCGCCTTTACAACAAGCTTTCGGGCATGACCGGCACGGCGCTGACCGAGCAGGACGAGTTCATGGACATCTACGGCCTCGACGTCGTGGAGGTGCCCACCAACCGTCCCATGCAGCGGCGCGACGAAGACGACGAGGTCTACCGCTCGGCCGGCGAGAAATACAAAGCCATTGTCGAGCGAATCAAGGACGCCCAGAAGCAGGGCCAGCCCTGCCTGGTCGGCACCACCTCCATCGAGAAGTCGGAGCTTCTGGCCGACATTCTCAAGAAGGAGAAGGTGCCCCATAACGTCCTGAACGCCCGCTATCACGAGCAGGAAGCCCAGATCATCGCCCAGGCCGGCGTGCCGGGCGCCGTGACCATCGCCACCAACATGGCCGGCCGCGGCACCGACATCCAGCTCGGCGGCAACTGGGAGATGCTGCTCGAAACCTGGATCGAAGAGCAGCAGGAAAAGGGCAAAGAGCCCGACGATCTCGCCATCCAGCGCAAGAAGGACGAGATCATGTCCCAGATTGCGACCGGGAAGGAGAAGGCGCTTGCCGCCGGCGGTCTCTACGTCATCGGCACCGAGCGTCACGAGAGCCGCCGCATCGACAATCAGCTTCGCGGCCGTTCCGGCCGTCAGGGCGATCCGGGCCGCTCCCATTTCTACCTGTCTCTCGAAGACGACCTGATGCGCATCTTCGGCTCCGACCGCATGGACGGGATGCTGAAGGCGCTCGGTCTCCAGGAGGGCGAAGCGATCGTCCATCCCTGGATCAACAAGGCCCTGGAAAAAGCCCAGGCCAAGGTTGAGGGCCGCAACTTCGACATCCGCAAGAACCTTCTCAAATACGACGACGTGATGAATGACCAGCGGAAGGTCATCTTCGAGCAGCGTCGCGAGCTTATGACGGAGACCGACCTCAACGAGACCATCGCCGACATGCGCCAGCAGGTGGTCGAGGATCTCGTCTCCAAGCACATCCCCGAGAAGTCCTACGCCGAGCAGTGGGATATCGAGGGGCTCGACGAGGACGTGAAGGAGATCTTCGACCTCAATCTTCCCATCGCCGACTGGGCGAAGGAGGAAGGCATCGCAGAGCAGGAGATCACCGAGCGCCTGTTGACCGCGGCCGACGAGAAGGCCGCGAAGAAGGCCAGCGACTTCGGTCCCGACACCATGCGCCAGATCGAGAAGGCGGTGCTCCTGCAGACCCTGGACAATCTCTGGCGCGAGCATCTGGTGACACTGGACCATCTGCGCCAGGTCATCGGACTGCGCGGCTACGGCCAGCGGGATCCGCTCAACGAATACAAGGGCGAGAGCTTCACCCTCTTCGAATCCATGCTCGGCCATCTGCGCGAGGCGGTGACCCGTCAGCTCATGCATGTCCAGCGCGCCGAGCAGGAGCCGCCTCAGCTTGAAGAGCCGGAAATGTTCGCTCACCATTTCGACCCGCGCACCGGCGAGGACGAGTTCGCCCTGGCCGAGGCGGAGGCGAGTGGTGTCACCGAGGGCGTGGCCAAGACGCGCTCGGCACGCTCGCGCAGCACGGACATCAATCCGAACGACCCCACAACCTGGGGCAAGGTCCCGCGCAACGCTGCCTGCCCGTGTGGATCGGGCAAGAAGTACAAGCATTGCCACGGAGCCTATTCTCCGCGATAGCATCCGCTTAGGCCGGGTGCGGACGCATCCGGTCTCTTTTCCGCACCATGAAGAGGATAGCGTCGACCTGCTTCATCATCCGATGACGCCCCCCGGCAGCGGATCCTCGCCACCATGACGCTCGATCTCGGCTTTATCGATCAGCGCTTTCTAGCCTTCGCCATCGTGATCGGCATGATGGCCCTTTTCGCCTGGGGGCGCTGGCGCTACGACTTCGTCGCGCTCTTCTCGCTCCTGGCGTCCATCGCCGTGGGCATCGTGCCTCCGGACCGCGCCTTCACGGGCTTCAGCAACGACATCGTCATCATCGTGGGCACCGCACTTGTGGTCAGCGCCGCGATCAGCAAATCCGGCGTGATCGAGCGCATCGCCCGCAGCGTCGGCGGCCTGCTCACCACCACCAACCGGCAGATCTTCGCTCTGGTCGGTTCGGTAACCGCCATGTCCGGCTTCGTAAAGAATATCGGCGCGCTCACCATGCTGATGCCCGTCGCCTTCCAGCTCGCGCGCCGGACCGGCACCTCGCCCTCCTCTCTACTCATGCCCATGGCGTTCGGCTCGCTGCTCGGCGGCACGGTGACCCTGATCGGCACCTCGCCCAACATCATCGTCTCCGGGCTCCGCGAGGACATTCTCGGCAAGCCCTACACCATGTTCGACTTCGCCCCCGTGGGCATCATCCTCTCGGTGGTCGGCGTCGTCTTCCTCATCTTTGGCTGGCGCATGCTGCCCCAAGGGCGCAAGGGCGCGCCCACCATGGATGCGGCCTTCAACCTGGAGGCCTACACCACCGAGGTCAGCGTGCCCGAGGACTCGCCCTGCGTGGACATCACCATCCGCGCCTTCGAGGATCTGTCCGAGAACGAGGTCGAGGTCATCGCGCATTTCCGGGACCGCCGCCGTCGCTATCAGCCCGCAGGCAACGTGGTCATAAAGCCCGGCGACGTCCTCATCCTTCAGGGCGAGCCTGAAGCGCTCGAGCGCATCGTCGTGCTCGAAAAGCTCAAGCTCGTCCAATCAGACGACGCCGCCGTCGACACGCCCCGAGACGATATCGGCCTCATGGAAGCGGTGATCACCAAGGAGTCGGAGCTGGTGGGCGTCACGGTCCATCAGATCAAGCTGTTCGACCGCCATGGCGTCACCCTGCTCGCGGTGAGCCGCCGCGGCCGCCGCATCGCCAATCGTCTCCGCCAGGTCAGGCTCCAGGCCGGCGACGTGATCGTGCTGCGGGGCGACCTCACCCAAATGCCCGAGACTCTGGGGGCGCTCCACTGCCTGCCCCTCGCCGAACGCGCGATCCGCATCGACCGGACGCCGAGCTACCTCCCCGTCGGCATCTTGGCTGCGGCCATGGTGCTGGTGGCCCTCGGCTACGTCCCGGTTACCGTGGCCTTCTTCGGCGCCGCCGTGCTGCTTCTCCTGTTCCGCTCCCTCACCCTCAAGGAAGCTTACGATGCGATCGACTGGCCGATCCTGATCATGCTGGGCGCGCTGATCCCGGTTTCCGACGCCCTGCGCACCACCGGCGGCACCGAACTCATCGGCATGTGGCTATCGGAAGCCGGCACGTATCTTCCCGCTATGGGCAGTCTCCTGCTCATCATGGCCGTCGCCATGGCGGTCACGCCCTTCCTGAACAATGCCGCCACCGTTCTTGTGATGGCGCCCATCGCTGCGAGCTTCGCCAAGCAGCTTGGCGAAAATCCCGACCCGTTCCTGATGGGCGTGGCCATCGGCGCGGCATGCGACTTCCTCACCCCCATCGGCCACCAGTGCAACACGCTGGTTATGGGACCGGGCGGCTATCGGTTCGGGGATTATTGGCGCCTGGGCCTGCCCTTGAGCATCATCGTGCTCCTGGTCGGCGCGCCTGCCATCGCGTTCTTCTGGCCGTTTTGAGGTCGACTGCGAAACGTATGCCTGCATTCGAACGGGATCAGTCTTGCCGCCTAGCTAGTTTCCGATCTAGCTCCCGGTCTTCCCAACGCTGACCGATCCATAGAACGGCAAACCACAGCAAGAAAAAGACCCCAATCGCGCCCCAAACACCGAGACCAAATAATCGGTCACCAAAGAACAAGACCACAAACGGGACAGCGGTCAGCACAAGATACCATACAGGTACCCGCCGACCTGCCACTTTGACTTCTATCATCGACACCCCCTGGGCTGAGGATCAATACACACCCAACAGAGCATAAATGCCGCCTTGGACCGAAGGAAACACTGCGGCTACTTGCTAACCGCCTTAGCCAGCGGTCCCGGACAGCCTTCCTCGACCTCCGGCGCGGGCGCACCCTTCTCGCCTGGCGCGAATGCATACCGCCCATCGCAGACACTCGCCTTCGGCGGCACGTGGCTCTTCTCGAACAGGTCGTTGCCGGCCTTGAGCTCGGCCCAGAAGTCCTTCCAGGCATAGCCCTGACGGAGCGACATGTTGCGCTCCGTCATCCGGAACGGGAGCGCCATGACGGCGAACCGTTCCTGACCGTTATCCAAAGCGGCCGTCACCAGCTTCCAGATTTCGTCCACCACATCGTTGGTCATGGCGTAGCAGCCCACCGAGGCGCAGCCCCATGCACCATGAGGTACGACCCGGTCCGCCCATGGGATTTGTCGAATGTGTTCGGAAAGCCGAGATTGAATGAGCGATGCCAGCGGCTGTTAGGGTTCAGCTGGCTCTCGCTCACCGTGTAGTAGCCCTCCGGCGCCTGGAGGTCGCCCTCCTGCTGCTTCGGCCCCAGCCGCCCGGACCAGTAGCAGATGGGATAGGTGGCAACGCGGACATACTCTCCGTCCTCCCGCGCCATCCAGAGCTCCAGCTCCGATTCCAGCTTGAACAGGCGGATGAAGACGGGATCGCCGACCTTCACCCCTTCGGCCTTAAGCCGCTCGTCGAGCTTCGCCAAGTCGGGAGTGCCCGGCAGCGGACGATCGGCGCCCCAGCGCGCCACGTTCT
This sequence comes from Methyloligella halotolerans, assembly GCF_001708935.1. GTDB lineage: Bacteria > Pseudomonadota > Alphaproteobacteria > Rhizobiales > Methyloligellaceae > Methyloligella > Methyloligella halotolerans. Next base: position 2,656 of record NZ_MASI01000003.1, on the reverse strand, counting down.
CGGCCCGCTTGGCATTGATCGCCAGCCGGTCGAGCATATCCCGTCCGTCGTGGCTCATCGCAAAGATGGCCGCGCCGATACCCACGGCCACGAGGATCGCAAAGAGAATGCGCCAGATCATGGGCGCAAAGTGCCCTGCTCAATCGGGCTTTGCCAAGGCGAATTTGGACCCGCGCCGGCCGGCACACGGCGTCCGCTAGAACTTCCAGCTCGCCCGGCCCTTGATGCCGTGCTCGTCGGCCTCGGAGGCGAACTGTCCGTCATAGGCAAAGCTGAGCGTCGCATTCGGCGAGATCGCAAAGTCGAGGCCGACAGTCACCAGCGCGCTGTCACGCGCGATCGGCGTTCCCTGTATGGAGAAATCCGGCCCTGCCGACGCGAAGGCCAGCGCCAAATCCGTATCCACGCTGTCGAACGCGTGCAGCCACGCAATCGAGAGGCTGGGCGTCACGACCGTCCCACCCATAGTCATCGTCGTGGCGGCCCGGACACCGGTCGTGGAATACGTCACATCTTCGTTGTAGCCGGCGGACCGCAATGCTGCGAGCGCACCAGACTCCGTGAACCCGTCGGTCTCCTGGTGCACGTAAGCGAGGCCGGTGGAGCTCTCGAAGCCGATATCCCGGTAGAGGAACGGATAGGCGATCTCGCCGAAGAGCTGGCCCCGGTCGCCGTCATAGGAGGCGTCCTCGAACTCCGAGAATCCGGGGAACACCACGTAGCGGGACGTCTCTATGTCCTGCCAGGACCATGCCCCGCCGCCGCGCACGTTGAACCGCTCCACCTTGCCGGAGCCGTAGAGCACGAGGTGATAGGCATCGACGTTCGCGCTGCTCAGCCGCGCATTCTCGTCGAGTCCGGTATAGGTGTAACCGGCCGCGAGACCGGCCCGCCAGCCAGGCATCACCTCGGCGTCCACGCCGGAGATGAAGCCGCCCATATCGCGATCCAGGCTGGCCGCGTTTCCGTTGCCGTCGAAGTTCGCCCAGGACCCGAACCCTTGGGTCCAGAAGGTCGGGCCTTCGGCGACGGGAAGCGGCGACGTATCCGAACCCAGATCCTTGGAGCCGTAGCCCAGCATCATCATGCCGGATGTATTTTGCGGACCGCCGGACCCGAGGCCCGTGCCGTCGTAAGAGGCCTGGATCATCCGGCCCATGACCGCGTCGCGGACATGCCGTCCTTCGTCCAGCAGCGCCCTGCCGACCGAGGCATGGATCTCGCCGGACAGAGCATCGAACGCCTGGCGCGCCCCGGCTTCCGTCTGGTTCAGGATATCGAGGAAGAGCTCGTTATTCGTTGGAAGGACATCCAACGCGCCCGCCACAGCCCGTTGATTGGGAGTCCGCGCGACATCGGCGAAAAGGGTCTCGTTGCGCTTCAACACCAGATAGACGTTCCGCGCATCGTAGAGCAGCGACGGATCGAGAAACGAGAAATTGCTCGTGACATCGGAGAACCGGCCGGTCAGCGCATCGGCCGTCAAAATCGTGTAGCGGGTCGAGGGCGCATAGGCGCCCCCCTCAGCGAGCACGCTCACCTTGGCGCCGTTGATCGTCGCCGTCTGGCCGACGGCAATCAGATCGGATTTGCCGGCCGCATCGACCTCAACCTGATAGGTGGCGCCGCTATTCAGCGTCACGTTGCCGGAGAATCTCAGCGTACCGATCGAATTGCCGGGGGCGATAGATCCCCGATCGATCGAAAGATCTCCGATCAGGCCGCTGCCGCCGATCGTGCCGCCATTCATGATGACGGCCGAATCGGCAATGGAGCCGTTCACGATGAGGTTCCCACCGTAAATGGTCGTCTGGCCCGTATAAGTGTTGATGCCGTTCAGGATCGTCGTCCCGGCGCCGGATTTGATCAGCGAACCGGAATTCGAACCGTTGCCCGTATCGTCGGCGATCGCGTCGTTGATGGTCTGAACGTCGCCGGAATCAGGCTGAAAGTTCACCGCGGCATTCTGGAGGAAGATCCCCGCGCCCGCCTGCTTTCCGTCCTTGCCGTTTCCATGCCCCGACCCGGCCGTCGTGTCGCCGCCGCCCATCTGGCCTGCGCCCTTGATGATCAGCGTACCGCCTTGGCGCACGAAGATCGCACCGCCGTAAGCCGCGCCACCACCGCCGCCGGAGGTCCCGGCATCGCCACCGCCGAAACCACCCGTTCCGGCACCGCCGAAACCTGCGGCGCCGCCGCCTCCGAAGCCGCCGCTGCCGCCATCGCCGAGAGCGCCTTCACCGCCGCCGGCACCGTATCCGCCATTGCCGCCATCGACACCGAGGGCACTTCCGCCGCCCCCGCCGAAGTCTCCGCCGTTCCCGGCCCTTGTCCCGGGGAAGCCCTGACCGGCACCGCCACCGCCGCCTAGATAGCCTCCATCTCCGCCATTGGACTCGCGCAGACTGCTGGCACTCCCTGCGCCTCCACCGCCGCCGCCAAAGCCGCCGTTGCCGCCCGAGACGTTGTTGGTGACTTCATTGTTGCCGCCGCCGCCACCACCGCCAAATAAGGCGCCGTCGCCGCCAGCTTGGTGGTTCCGCCACCACCACCGCCACCGCCTTCGGCCCGTCCATCATCGCCGCTGAATTCGACAAAGCCGCCGTGGCCCCCTTCGGCACCGCCGCCGTCGCCGCCGGTTAGAGTGCCCGCGTTG
>NZ_MASI01000002.1 GCF_001708935.1 Methyloligella halotolerans | reverse complement strand
TATCCCGCCGAAAGCGGCGATGACCTTCAACCAGATCCTTGGGTAGCGGCACTGTCTTTCGCCCTCCTAGTTGCTCCAAATCCGCGCGAACATTTTCAGCCTGATACGCTTTTGTCCAGCCATTGGGATCACATCTGCACGCAGCTTCTTCTTGCTCACCCTTGCCTCGGCCGGTCAAACTGTCGCACAACAATGGAAAACTGAATTCCTTTGGGGGGAAGCGAAATGGCGGAAAGCGCCTCGAACTGGTTCAGCCGCGAAAACATCGTCGCGAAGCCGGGCTTCAGCCGATGGCTGGTGCCCCCGGCCGCACTCTGCGTGCATCTGTGCATCGGCCAGGTCTATGCCTTCAGCGTATTCAACCTGCCGATGACCAAGCTGATCGGCATCACCGAATCCGCTCCTGACGACTGGAAGCTCACCGAGCTGGGCTGGATCTTCTCCATCGCCATCGTCTTTCTCGGCCTCGCCGCCGCCTTCACCGGCAGCTGGCTCGACCGCCAGGGCCCCCGCAAGGCCATGTTCATCGCCGGCATCCTGTTCGGCGGCGGCTTTCTTGTCTCGTCGGTGGGCGTTTATCTCCACCAGCTCTGGCTGATCTATCTCGGCTACGGCGTGCTCGGCGGTTGCGGTTTGGGCATCGGCTATATCTCGCCGGTGAAGACCCTGATGACCTGGTTCCCGGACCGCCCGGGCATGGCGACCGGCATGGCCATCATGGGCTTCGGCGGCGGCGCCATGATCGCTTCGCCCCTGTCCGTCTGGCTGATGAATTACTTCTCCACGCCGGACAGCGTCGGTGTTGCCCAAACCTTCCTGACGCTGGGCATCATCTATCTCATCTTCATGTTCGTGGGCGGCACCATCGTGCGCGTGCCCGCCGAAGGCTGGAAGCCGGAAGGCTATACCGCGCCATCCCAGCCGAAGAAGATGGTCACAGACGCGAACGTCCATGTCGACACCGCGCTGAGGACCCCGCAATTCTATCTGCTGTGGGGTGTGCTCTGCCTGAATGTCACGGCGGGCATCGGCGTGCTGGGCCAAGCCTCGGCCATGAGCCAGGAGATGTTTCCGGGCGTCACGGCGGCCGCGGCCGCCGGCTTTGTCGGGCTGCTCAGCCTGTTCAACATGCTGGGCCGGTTCTTCTGGGCCTCGACGTCGGACTATATCGGCCGGCGGACGACCTACATGATCTTCTTCCTTCTCGGCATGGCGCTCTACGCAGCCGTGCCCTGGACCGGCGCCATCGGCAGCATGGCCCTCTTCGTCGCCTGCTACGCCGTGATCATCTCCATGTACGGCGGCGGCTTCGCCACCATCCCGGCCTATCTGAAGGATATCTTCGGCATTCGCTATGTCGGCGCCATCCACGGCCGCCTTCTCACCGCCTGGTCGGCAGCGGGAGTGTTTGGCCCGGTTCTGGTGAACTATATCCGCGAATATCAGATCGAGAGCGGAGTGCCGAAGGCGGACGCCTATAACGTCACCATGTACATCATGGCGGGGCTGCTCTTCCTGGGCTTCCTCTGCAATCTCATGATGCGCCCGGTGCATGAGAAGTATCACGAGCAGCCAGAACCGGCGAAAGCCTGACCCGGAGGAAACTGATGACCGAACACACCGACATCTCCGGCCAGAACACCGTAAAGCTGGTCCTGGCCTGGGCCTTCGTTGGCATTCCCCTGACCTGGGGCGTGTTGCAGACCCTGGCCAACGCCATGCAGCTCTTTCAGTGATCTCCGCGGCGGCCCGAGGAAAGGGTCGGCTGAAAGACCGGACACGGACCTGACGGGCCGGCCGTGGTGAACGGCGCTTAATCGGCCTGTCAGAATCTTTTCATGTCCACTTCATGCGGTACTCATTGTCGCACCCTAAATTGAACCCTGTAGGCAGGACGGATGTTGTGTCCGTCAGGCTCACAGAAACGCAAAAGGAGACTGACCATGAAGACCTGGCTGAAACCCGAGATCACCGAGTCCGAAGCTGGTATGGAAGTGACGTCCTATCTTCCGGCTGAGCTGGACCGCGCTTAATCTCAGACCTTGAGAGAAGCGGAATTAGGAGGGCGGCCCGCACACGCGGCGCCGCCTTTCTTTTTGCCCGGTCGTGGAGCGATCACGCCGCGCGGCAGTCGGGCCAAAAGAGGGGAAGACGATGAGACTTCTATTAGCAGGCGCGTTGATTTTGGCATTCACGGGTGCGGCCTTCGCCGAGCCCGATCAACCGATCGAGCGCATGGCTACAGACAAGGCGCAAAACTTCGAGCTTGGCAGCATCGACTGGCAGGACGAGGCGCTGCTGCCGAAAGGTGCCAAGAGCGCGCTCCTGATCGGAGACCCAAGCAAGCCCGGCGTCTTCATGGCCTATCTTAAATTCCCGCCGAACTACGAGATCCCTGCCCACACCCACCCCTTTACCGAGGTCGTCACGGTCCTCAAGGGCACGGTCTGGAACGGTCATGGGGAAAAGCTCGACCGCGACAAGGGCGATGAACTCGATGTCGGCGCCAGCTTCACCTTGCCCGCCGAGCACCCCCACTATCTTTGGAACGAGGATGAGACTGTCGTGCTCCTGACTGCGACCGGTCCCTGGAACATCAAATACACCAATCCGGATGACGATCCCCGCAAGGACAAGTAGCGGCCGCGCCCGCGAGAGCGCTTCATCGCACGGAGCCGAGGTCTTTTTTTGGCAGATTTCCTAGCCTGATTGATCCAAAGCCCCCTCGACGCGCTTTCATTTTCCGTTAATGTGCGAGTCATGCGGTGTCCATGTAGCGCCGCTATATTTACAATCAAGAATTTGGCAAGAGGAGACTACCCATGAAGACGTGGCTGAAACCCGAGATCACCGAGTCCGAAGCTGGTATGGAAGTGACTTCTTATCTTCCGGCTGAGCTGGACCGCGCTTAATCGCTAAACGCGACTAAAAGCGAAATTCAGAAAAAGGCGGTGCCTCGCGATTGCTGGCGCCGCCTTTTTTGTTGCGCGTTTTTCTTCCGGGATGGGAACGCCACTTAGCACCTCTCTAACCCCTATTTTGGCGATTTTTACGTTTTTTCGGGCCGATTTCTCCCTCAGAACCCGAATTTTTCGGCAAAAAGCCGAATTTCATCTCATTTTCATTTGAGAGTCAGGCGAGCGTAATCTCGCGTCCCCACATCTAATTTAGAACGCGAAAGGAGGACGCTATGAAACAGTGGCTGAAACCTGAGATCACTGAGTCTGAAGCCGGTATGGAAGTGACTACGTATCTTCCGGCCGAGCTGGACCGCGCTTAATCGAGCGCAGATCAGTTAGATCGCTATAAGAAAAGGCGGCGCCCAGCGAGATGCGGGCGCCGCTTTTTTTGTTTGGTTGCCTGAGCTGGCCGCCCCAAACGCGGGGATGACAGCGCCGAGCCGCGCCGATATGGTCGCGCCGAATTCGAGCGGCGACGGCTCCGCGCCCGCTGCTTTCTCCCGCCCACAGCCAAATCGATCATCCGCGACATGAAAAATCCCGCCGCAGGCAATTTTTTCGAAGATTTCGAGCTCGGTCAGACCATCGTCCACGCCACGCCCCGCACCGTGACGACAGGCGACGTCAGCACCTTCACCGCGCTTTACGGCCCCCGCTTCGCCGTCCAGTCCTCCGATAAGTTCGCCCAGGATATCGGCTATCCGGTCGCGCCCATCCCGGACGATCTCGTCTTCCATATCGTCATCGGCAAGACCGTGCCGGATGTCTCCCGCAACGCCATCGCCAATCTCGGCTATGCGGAGTTCCGCTTCCTGAAGCCCGTCTATCCGGGGGACACGCTCGCCGCCACCTCGGAGGTGATCGGCATCAAGCAGAACTCCTCCGGCAAGAACGGCGTGGTCTATGTGCGCACCACCGGCACCAACCAGGCCGGCGAACCCGCGCTGCAATTCGCCCGCTGGGTCATGGTCAACAAGCGCAATCTCGATGCGCCCGCGCCGGAGACAGTGATCCCCGATCTCGACGATCACGTCACGCCCGACACGATCGGCGGGGCGCTGCCGTCGCTCGACATGAACCATTACGACTTCGATCTCGCCGGCTCTCCCTTGCGATGGGACGATTTCGAGATCGGCCAGAAGATCAATCATTTCGATGGCCAGACCATCGAGGAGGCCGAGCACCAGATGGCCACCCGCCTGTTTCAGAACACCGCGCGGGTGCATTTCAATCAGCATATCGAGGGCCAGGGCCGCTTCGGCCGGCGCCTCGTCTATGGCGGCCACATCATCTCCATCGCCCGGAACCTTCAGTTCAACGGCCTCTCCAATGCCTTCCACTGGGCGGCCCTGAACGGGGCGGCTCACGTGGCCCCGTCCTTTGCCGGCGACACCATCTACGCCTGGAGCGAGATCCTCGATAAGGCGGAGCTCGATGGCCGCGACGACATCGGTGCCCTTCGCGTGCGGCTGTTCGGCGTGAAGGATTGCGATCCGGCCGACTTCCCCGGCGTGAAAGAGGACGGCAAATACGAAGATTCGGTCGTCCTCGACTTCGACTGCTGGCTGGTAATGCCCCGCTAAGCACGAAGCTGCGACCATCGGCGGATCGTCAAACAATCGCGAGACTCGCGCGTTAAGCCCATATGTGGATGGGCCAGCAGTTTGCGCCGGTCCCGGCTCTAACGGATTTTAGGAGATTTTCATGACCCCCTGTTGCCTTAAGCGCACCGCTGCCGCCCTCGCCTTCGGTACGGCCATGCTCGCCGTGCCGGCGGTCGCCGCCGCGGCCAGCGCCACCCTCAAGGACCTCGACGGCAAGGAGGTCGGCACGGTCGAGCTGACCCAGACCGCCACCGACGGTGTGCTGCTGAAGGTCGACATCACCAACCTGCCGCCGGGCGAGCATGCCTTCCACACTCACGAGACGGGCAAGTGCGAGCCGCCCTTCAAGTCGGCAGGCGGCCACTTCAACCCCGATGACGACACCCACGGCTATATGACCGAGGATGGTCCTCACGCGGGCGACATGCCCAACATTTCCGTGCCCGAGTCCGGCAAGCTGACCTTCGAGGTCTACAACGACGAGGTGAGCGTGGCCGAGGACGAGGGTCTGCTGGAGGACGATGAGGGCTACCTGTTCGACGACGACGGCTCGGCCATCGTGGTCCACGACGGCATCGACGACTACAAGAGCCAGCCCTCCGGCGACGCGGGCGACCGCATCGCTTGCGGCGTGATCGAGAAATAAGGCAGCGTCGGCTTCCGACCGCTTTGGAAGGGCCCCGGCTATCGCGCCGGGGCTTTTTCGTCTTCGACGGGCGGTTTTCCCGCGGCGGGGCATGCCCGCCGCTACCACGTGGCGCAGACCAGCATGATTGCCGCACTGCGAAGCGTGCGATAAGACTGAGTCTCTGGGTAATTCAAAATTTGAGCATATGAGCGACGGCAGGACAGAGATAGAGCGGCCGCTATCGCCGCATCTCCAGGTTTACCGGCCGATGCTCACCATGATGATGTCCATGACCCACCGGGTGTCCGGTGCGGCTTTGGCGGTAGGATTCGCCCTGCTCGCCTGGTGGCTCGTCGCGGTGAGCTCGGGGCCTGAATCCTACGCGGACGTGAGCGCCTTCTACGGCAGCATCCCCGGTCAGATCCTGCTGTTCCTGTTCACCTGGGCGCTGATCCACCACATGCTGGGCGGCGTACGCCATTTGATCTGGGATACGCTCCATATGCTGGACAAGACCAGCATCGAATTTCTCGCCTGGGCGACCATCGTCGGGTCCACCGTGCTCAATCTCGCACTCTGGATCTGCGGCGTCTGGCTGAAAGGATCGTTTTAGAAAATGCCAACCCCGCTCGCGCAAGCCCGCGGCCTGGGCGCGGCCCATAAGGGCCCGGAGACCTTCTGGCGTCAGCGCCTCACGGCGGTGGCCAACATTCCGCTCGTCCTGTTTCTGATCCTCTCGATCCTGCTCCACATCGGCAGCCCCTACGAGGAAGTGCGGACCTATCTCGCCAATCCCATCGTCGCCGTGCTGATGCTGGGCCTCGTCCTGTCCGCAACTATCCACCTGCGGATTGGGCTTAAGGAGATCGTCGAGGACTACATTCATGGCGACGCGTTGCGCATGACCATGCTGTTCCTGTCCGGCTTCTTCGCCATCGGCGTTGGTCTGGCCTCGGCGCTCGCCATCATCAAGATCAGCCTGGGGAGCTAACCGAATGAACGACCAGAGCCCCAATGCACCGTCCGTCAACGGCCGCGCCTATCCCCTCATCGACCATAAATACGATGTGGTGGTGATCGGTGCCGGCGGCGCGGGCCTGCGGGCGGTGGTCGGCTGCTCCGAAGCCGGCCTGCGCACCGCCTGCATCACCAAGGTCTTTCCGACCCGCTCCCACACCGTCGCCGCCCAAGGCGGCATCGCCGCGTCCCTCGGCAACATGCACCCGGACGACTGGCGCTGGCACATGTACGACACTGTGAAGGGCTCCGACTGGCTCGGCGACCAGGACGCTATCGAGTATCTCTGCCGCCACGCGCCTCAGGCCGTCTACGAGCTGGAGCACTGGGGCATGCCGTTCTCTCGCACCGATGACGGCACCATCCTGCAGCGGGCCTTCGGCGGCATGAGCATCGATTTCGGCAAGGGTCAGGCCATGCGGACCTGCGCCGCCGCCGACCGCACCGGCCACGCCATGCTGCACACCATGTACGGCCAGGCGCTCCGCCATTCGGCGGATTTCTTCATCGAGTATTTCGCCATCGACCTGATCATGGATGCGGAAGGCGTCTGCCGCGGCGTGGTGGCCCTCGATCTTCAGGACGGCACCCTCCACCGCTATCAGGCCAAGCAAGTGATCCTGGCGACCGGCGGCTACGGCCGCGCCTTCTTCTCCTGCACGTCGGCCCATATCTGCACCGGCGACGGCAACGCCATGGTGCTCCGCGCCGGCCTGCCGCTCCAGGATATGGAGTTCGTCCAGTTCCACCCGACCGGCGTCTATGGCGCGGGCGTGCTGATCACCGAAGGCGCGCGCGGCGAAGGTGGCTTCCTGACCAATGGCGAGGGCGAGCGCTTCATGGAACGCTATGCGCCGACTGCGAAGGATCTCGCCTCCCGGGACGTGGTTTCCCGCGCCATCACCATCGAGATCCGCGAAGGGCGCGGCGGCGGGCCCAACAAGGAGCACGTCTTCCTCAATCTGAGCCACCTGGAGCCCAAGATGCTGGCCGAGCGGCTGCCGGGCATCTCGGAATCCGCCCGCATCTTCTCCGGTGTCGACGTCACCCGCGAGGCGATCCCCGTCCTGCCGACGGTTCACTACAATATGGGCGGCATCCCCACCAACATGCATGGCGAAGTCATCCGCCCCACCGCCGACGATCCGGACGCCCTCATGCCCGGCCTGATGGCCGTCGGTGAGGCGGCCTGCACCTCGGTGCACGGCGCCAACCGCCTCGGCTCCAACTCGCTCATCGATCTCGTCGTGTTCGGCCGAGCCGCGGCCCAGCGCTGCGCGGAGATCGCCGGTGACGGTGCCTCCATGCCGGACCTGCCGAAGGATGCCGGCCAGAACGCCATCGAGCGCCTCGACCGGCTGCGCTACGCCGATGGCGACATCCCCACCGCCCAGCTCCGCCTCAAGATGCAGAAGACCATGCAGAACGACTGCGCCGTCTTCCGCACCGAGGAGACGCTGCAAGCCGGCGTCGACGGCATCAAGGCGGTCTGGGAGGAAGCCAAGGACGTGAAGGTCACCGACCGGTCCCTGGTCTGGAACACGGATCTCGTCGAGACCCTGGAGTTCGACAATCTCATCTGCCAGGCCGCGGTCACCGTGAACGGCGCGCTGAACCGGGAGGAAAGCCGCGGGGCTCACGCCCGCGAGGACTACCCCAAGCGCGACGACGAGAACTGGATGAAGCACACCTTGGCCTGGGGCGATTTTGACACCCACGAGGTGAAGCTCGGCTATCGCCCCGTGCACAGCTACACCCTGTCCAACGAGATCGCTTATATCGAGCCTAAAGAGCGGGTCTACTGATTGGGAGCTACTCGCTGATGAGTCATTGCCGGGCTAGTCCCGGCAATCCATGAACACGGAGTTCGATGAAGAGCTACTATGTCTATATTCTTGCAAGCAGAAGGCATGGGACGCTCTACATAGGAGTAACCGCCGATCTTCCAAGGAGAGTGTGGGAGCATCGTCAGGACGCGGTGGACGGCTTCACCAGACGGCACGCCGTTCATCGACTGGTTTACATGGAGGAGTTTTCGGAGCCCGGTCTGGCCATTGCACGGGAGAAATCACTCAAGCGATGGCCCCGGGATTGGAAGATCAATCTGATCGAGCAGGGCAACCCTGATTGGGCCGATCTATTTGACGGGCTCAATCGATAGAACCGAGAAGAAGGTGTTCATGGATGCCCGGCACAGGGCCGGGCATGACAACTGAACAAGAGGCACCATGGTCGAGCTGACGCTTCCCAAAAACTCCAAGATCAAGAAGGGCAAGACCTGGAATCCGCCGCCGAAAGACGCGGAGAAGAACCGCTGGCGGGAATACAAGGTCTACCGCTACGACCCCGACACGGAGGAGAACCCGCGCGTCGATACCTATTGGGTGGACACGGCCGATTGCGGGCCGATGGTTCTCGACGCCCTGCTCTGGATCAAGAACAACGTCGATTCCACGCTGACCTTCCGCCGCTCCTGCCGTGAAGGCGTCTGCGGCTCATGCTCTATGAATATCGATGGCACCAACACCCTTGCCTGCACCATGCATGCGGACGATGCGCGTCATAATCTGATCGCCATCTATCCTCTGCCCCACATGCCCGTGGTGAAGGACCTGGTGCCGGACCTGACCCATTTCTACGCCCAGCACCGCTCGGTCGAGCCGTGGCTCCAGACCGACAGCCCGACCCCGGGCAAGGAATGGAAGCAGAGCCGGGAGGAGCGCGAGGAGCTCGACGGACTCTACGAGTGCATCCTATGCGCCTGCTGCACCACGTCCTGCCCGTCCTATTGGTGGAACGGCGACAAATATCTCGGCCCCGCCACGCTGCTTCAGGCCTATCGCTGGATCAACGACAGCCGGGACGAGCATACCGGCGAGCGCCTGGACGATCTGGAAGATCCGTTCAAGCTTTATCGCTGCCGCACCATCCTGAACTGCACGAAATCCTGCCCCAAAGGGTTGAACCCGGCAAAGTCCATCGCCTCGATCCGAGCTCTGATGGTCGAACGCGGCGAGTAGGCGCGCGACCCTCTAGGCCCCCCGGCAGCGCGGCAGACTGAACGTGCAGTGCGGCAGGTTTGGCTTCTTCTTGCCGAACTCGGTGTAAGGGCTTTCCACGTCTTTCGGCGCGTAGCTGATCTCCTCAAGCCGGTCCCCCGTGAACTCCATGGTGGCGGAGCAGCTCCAATCCTTCGGCGTCCCGCCCGGCACCGGACCGGTCCCGCTATAGCGATAAATCAGGATCTCGCCCCCGGGCTTCGAAATCCGGCTATGAGGCTGGCCCGCGCAGGTGACGATTTCGGCCTTGGTGCGTCCGATATAGGGCTTGGTGAGATCGGGCGCCGTCAGCCGCTCGTAGGAATCGAGCGGATGGGTACAGCCCCCGAGGGCTATCGCGCCGGCAAACACGGCCAGAACGGCCGCGAGGCTATGCTTGAGTGTCATGGCCGCCCTTCTCGCAACCCATCGCGCCGAAATCTTGACCGAGCTGCGGCAACTGCCGCGACACGATGGCAAGATTGATACCGTCTAAAAGACCGGCGCCCACTACATGGGGATCGCGCCTGCGCTCGCCAAACCGCATCCTCGGGCGTTATCCTACGCCGATGTCTGAAATTGCACCAAATACCAAGCCCGATCGCATCGTATCGCTGATCGCATCCGCCACGGAGATCATCTGCGCCCTCGGTGCCCGCGACCGGCTCGTCGGCCGCTCCCATGAATGCGATTACCCGGGAGACGTGCTGAGCCTGCCACAGCTCACGGAAGCGAAGTTCCCCGTCGCCGGCACGAGCTACGATATCGACCAGCGCGTGAAAGCCATCGTCCAGGAGGGCCTTTCCGTCTATCGCGTCGATGCCGAAGCCCTGGAGGCGCTGGATCCGGACGTCATCGTCACCCAGGATCATTGCGAGGTCTGCGCCGTCAGTCTCTCCGACGTCGAGGATGCGGTCTGCACCTTCGCCAAGGGGCCTGGCGGCCAGGGAGCGGAGATCGTCTCCCTCCACCCCGACAGTCTTGCCGACATCTGGTCGGACATCCGGAAAGTCGCCAAGGCCATCGGCGACGTCGAAGCCGGCGAACAGCTTATCGAAGACGCCCGGGATCGCATGACCTGGATCGCCGGCCTGACCGCGAAGGCGGAAGGCAAGCCCCGCATCGCCATGATCGAATGGATCGATCCTCTCATGGGCGGCGGCAACTGGATGCCCGAGCTGGTCGAGCTGGCCAGCGGGATCGACTTCCTCGCCAAGCCGGGCGAGCCGTCCCCCTGGGTCGAATGGGACGACATACGCAACACCGATCCGGAAGTGATCTTCGTCCACCCCTGCGGCTTCGATATCGCGCGCACCCTGGAAGAAATGCCGAGCCTGGAGCAGCGGCCCGGCTGGAACGACTTGAAGGCCGTCCGTGAAAACAAGGTCTTCGTCGCCGACGGCAACCAGTATTTCAACCGTCCCGGCCCGCGCGTCGTCGAGAGCCTGCAGATTCTGGCGGAGATCCTCCACTCCGATCTCTTCCCACCGAGCTTCGAAGGCAAGGGCTGGGTCCGCTATGACGGCAGCTCCTCTGCCGCAAGCTCCGCCGCATAAGGAAAGCGGATGCGATCCCTCACCCTTATCGCCGGCCTCGTGGCAGCCTTTTGCCTCGCCGGACCTGCCGCTGGTCGGGATGCACAATCCGGCGCCAGCGCTTCCGCCTACGAGCAGAGCACCACGGAAGAGGATCTGCTGGCCGAGGATCTGGCCAGCGATCCGAAGGAAGAGGTGAAGGCCCAGCTCTACACGATCGCCGCCAAGACCACGCTCCCCTGGCACATCCACCCGGACGCCCAGGAAATCGTCTACGTGCTCGATGGCCCCTTCGTCGTCGAGGTGGAGAAGCAGGACCACTCCGTCGAAAGGACTGAGCTGAAGACCGGCGACGTCTTCCATCTCGATCCCAACGCCGTCCATCGCGGCATGAACGAGCATGCGACCGACGCAGCCAAGCTCTACGTCATCCGCATCAAGCCAAAGGATGCGCCCCTGGTCGAAGAGGTCGACGAACCGCAACAATAAGGTTGCGCTTTCAACAATGCCGCGCTACAAGATACGCAACCAGGAGGTTGCGCATGAGCGATCGTATCGAAAAGTCCATCGAGATCGAGGCCCCGGTGTCCCGCGTCTGGGAGGCTTTGACCGACCACGAGAAGTTCGGCGCTTGGTTCAAGGTCCGCCTCGATGGCCCCTTCGTCCCCGGCGAAGTTTCGACCGGGAACATCACCTATCCGGGTTACGAGCATCTGAGATGGGAATCCGTCGTGACAGCCATGGAGCCGGAGCGATACTTCGCCATGACCTGGCACCCTTACGCGATCGATCCCGACAGGGATTACAGCGCGGAGACGCCGACCCTGATCGAGTTCACCCTGGAGCCGACGGATGGCGGCACGCGGCTGAAGGTCGTCGAGTCCGGCTTCGACGAGCTCCCGCCGGAGCGCCGCGACGAAGCCTTCAGAATGAACGAAGGCGGTTGGGCGCAGCAGGTCGAGAACGTCAAGGCTTATGTCGAGAGCGCTTAGCGACCACAATCTCCGCGCCCATAGCGCATCCCTTTTCGCCGCCCTCGGCGACGAGACCCGCCTCGACCTGCTCGCCAAACTGACGGGAGGCGTGCCCAGGTCTATTTCCGCCCTGACCGAGGGCACCGATCTCACCCGTCAGGCGGTGACCAAGCACCTCAAAGTGCTCGAGGACGCCGGGATGGTGCATAGCGCGCGCGTCGGCCGCGAGAGCCGCTACGCCCTGGAGCCGAAGGCGATCGACGATTTGAAAGCCTATCTCGATCTCGTCTCCGCCCACTGGGACGACGCGCTTTCCCGCTTGAAGACGATGGTCGAAAGCGATCTGGATTGACGCCTCGCCTGCGGCCCATTTCCCCGCGCTCTTGACCACCAAGGCTTAACCGCCAAGCGTTATAGCTCGAAAAGGCAACCTGCCGGCCGACCTCCAGCGTCCGCCGGCGAAGAATCCGGAAGACCGATGCGCGGCGGCCCAAAACAGAAGTATGAAGCCCTGGTGGACGCCGGCGAGATCGATTTCGACCCCGCCCAGGCCGATGCTGCGAACGCGCTCCAGGCGCTCCAGGACCGGCTCGCGAAACGCCCCGAACCGAGCCTCATCGACCGCCTCAACCCTTTCGCCAAGAAGCCTGACCCCATCCCCGGGCTTTACATCTGGGGCCCGGTCGGCCGCGGCAAGACCATGCTCATGAACCTGTTCTTCGAGAGCGTGCACGGCGAGAAGAAGCGCCGCGTCCATTTTCAGGAATTCATGAGCGAGGCCCATGACGAGATCGAGAAGGCTCGCCAGCGCTCCGAGCAGCAGGCCGTTCGCGCCGCCGCCAGCGAGCTCGCCAAGAACCTCACCCTGCTCTGCCTCGATGAGCTCGAGATCACTGATATCGCCGACGCCATGGTAGTCGGCCGCCTCTTCCGCACCCTGTTCGATAAGAACGTCACCATCGTCGCCACGTCGAACACCGCGCCGAAGGATCTCTACAAGGGCGGCCTGAACCGACAACTCTTCCTGCCGTTCATCGAGGTGATCCGGAAGCGCATGGAGGTCCAGCCGCTGGAATCGGAGAAGGACTACCGGCTGGAGCGGCTCGCGGGGAGCGATCTCTATCTGACCCCCGCCGACGAGGCCGCCCGGGCCTCCCTCGATAAGAGCTGGCAGAAGCTCACCGGCCGGCAGGAGGGCGAAGAAGAGACCTTGACAGTGAAGGGCCGCGAGATCCGGGTGCCGCAAGCCGCGCTTGGCGTGGCCCGCTTCCCGTTCGGCGATCTCTGCGAGCAACCGCTCGGCCCTCTGGACTACCAGCGTATCGCCCGCAGCTATCACACAGTCATTGTCGACGGCATCCCCGTGTTGGGCCCCGAGCAGCAGAACGTCGCCCGCCGCCTCACAACCCTCGTGGATGCGCTCTACGATCACGGCGTGGGCCTCATCGCCTCCGCGGAGGCCAGCCCCGACAGCCTTTATCAGGGCCACAACCCCGACAGTTTCGCCCGCACGGCCTCCCGCCTCATGGAGATGCGTTCCGTCGACTATCTGAAGAGCCGCCACACCGGGCTGGAGGTCGAGACGGCCGAGCAGCCGACCTCCGAAGACGCCTGAAGAGACCCGGTCGCCACGCCGCACCGACGCCGAAACCCCAAGAGTTGCTATCGCAACGCACTCGATTAAACTGGCCTGCAGTCACGTGTCTTGGGGGGTCGCATGTCACGCAGTCGGATCGCGCTTATTGGTTCTGGGCAAATCGGCGGAACGCTGGCGCATCTTTCAGCCATCAAGGAGCTCGGTGAGGTCGTCCTGTTCGACGTTGTCGAGGGCGTGCCCCAGGGCAAAGCGCTCGATATCGCCGAATCCTCGCCCGTCGAGGGCTATGGCTCGAAGCTCGTCGGGGCCAACGAATATGCCGCCATCGAGGGTGCCGACGTGGTCATCGTCACCGCAGGCGTGCCCCGCAAGCCTGGCATGAGCCGCGACGATCTCCTGGAGATCAACCTGAAGGTCATGGAGCAGGTGGGCGCCGGCTTGCGCAAATACGCGCCCGACGCCTTCGTCATCTGCGTCACCAACCCGCTCGACGCTATGGTTTGGGCCCTCCAGACGGCCTCAGGCCTGCCCCACGAGAAGGTTGTGGGCATGGCCGGCGTGCTGGATGCGGCCCGTTTCCGCTATTTCCTGTCCGAGGAGTTCGACGTCTCCGTGAAGGACGTCACGGCCCTCGTCCTGGGCGGCCACGGCGACACCATGGTGCCGCTCACCCGCTATTCCACCATCGGCGGCATCCCGCTGCCCGACCTGGTCAAGATGCGCTGGATCACCCAGAAGCGTCTCGACGAGATCGTCCAGCGCACCCGCGACGGCGGCGCGGAGATCGTCGGCCTGCTCAAGACAGGCTCGGCCTTCTATGCTCCCGCTGTCTCGGCCCTCGCCATGGCCGAATCCTACCTCAAGGACCAGAAGCGCATGTTGCCCTGCGCCGCCTATCTGAACGGCGAATACGGCGTGAAGGGTCTGTATGCCGGCGTTCCGGCGGTCATCAGCGCGAAAGGCATCGACCGCGTCGTCGAGCTTGAGCTGACGAGCGCCGAGAAGGATCAGTTCAAGAAATCCGTGGACTCGGTGAAAGGCCTGGTCGAGGCGTGTCAAAAGATCGCCCCGAACCTCGGAAAAGCATAGAAGTCCCGTAAAGTTTTCGAAAGACGAGCCCGGCCTCGAAAGGCTACGTCCTGTCATCGCAAGAGCGTAGCCTTGCGGTTCCGGACGGCCGATGCCAGAAACCGGGCCAATTGTAGCAACCAACTGCCAGCGAGTAGCCCGCCCCGATGAATCTGCACGAATATGAGGCCAAGGCGCTGTTGAAGGAATTCGGCGCCCCCACCGCGAACGGCCATGTCGCCACGACACCCGACGAAGCCGCCGAGGCGGTGAAGCATCTGGACACCGGCACCTATGTGGTGAAGGCCCAGATCCACGCCGGCGGCCGCGGCAAGGGCGGCGGCGTGAAGCTGGTCAAGACCGTTGACGAGATTCGGTCCGAGGCTGACCGCATGCTCGGCATGACCCTTGTCACGCCCCAGACCGGCCCCGAAGGCCGTCTCGTCCGCAAGGTCTATGTCGAGGAAGGCTCGCCTATCGCCCGCGAGCTCTACCTCTCGATGCTGGTGGACCGGGCCGACGGCCGCGTGGCCTTCGTCGCCTCCACCGAAGGCGGCATGGACATCGAGACCGTCGCGGCCGAGACGCCCGAGAAGATCCTCACCTTCAGCGTCGATCCGGCGAGCGGCCTGCAGCCCTTCCACGGCCGGAAGGTCGCCGCGGCCCTCAAGCTCGAAGGCGATCTCGCCAAGCAGTGCGGCAAGCTGATTGCCGCGCTGTATAAGTTATTCCTGGCGAAGGATTGCAGCCTGATCGAGATCAACCCGTTGGTGGTCACCGAGGACGATCAGCTCCGCTGCCTCGACGCCAAGATGAGCTTCGACGACAACGCGCTCTTCCGCCACAAGGACATCGCCGAGCTGCGCGACATCCACGAGGAGGATCCGGCCGAGGTCGAGGCTTCCAAATACGATCTGTCCTACGTGAAGCTGGACGGCGATATCGGCTGCATGGTCAACGGCGCCGGCCTCGCCATGTCGACCATGGACATCATCAAGCTCTATGGTCGCGAGCCCGCCAACTTCCTCGACGTGGGCGGCGGCGCCACCAAGGAGAAGGTGACCGAAGCCTTCAAGATCATCCTGTCCGACGAGAACGTGAAGGGCATCCTGGTCAACATCTTCGGCGGCATCATGCGCTGCGACGTCATCGCCGAAGGCATCATCGCCGCGGCCAAGGAGACCAATATCGGCGTGCCCCTGGTGGTCCGTCTCGAAGGCACCAATGTCGAAAAGGGCAAGGAGCTGCTCGCAGGCTCCGGTCTCGACATCATCGCCGCCGACGATTTGGAGGATGCCGCCAAGAAGATCGTCGCCGCCGTGGAGGGTAAATGAACGCTGCGCTCGCCAGCACGCCCGATGGGACCGACACGCCGGGAGCCGCCACAGCGGCCCTGCGGGCCTGCCCCAATTGCGGCAAGCAGGCGAGCAAGCCGTTAGAGGCCTATTCCTCGCCGCCCTGGGCCGTCGTGGAATGCGCCGATTGCGGCTTCGTCTACCTCAAGAACCCGCCGGACTACGAAGCGCTCTCCAAGGACTTCGCCTGGGAGAAGACCCGTGCCGCCGAGAAGACCCGCCGCTCGAAGCAGAGCCCGGCGGTCATGTGGCTCGACCGCGCCACTCGCTGGCGTCTGTCTCTGATGCGCAAGAACCTGCTGGAATACGTCGCCGACCGCTATCCCGGCGGCCGCGTCCTCGACGTGGGCTGCGGCGAAGGCCGGCGTCTGCCCGAGACTTTCGTGCCGTTCGGCATCGAGATCTCCGAAGGCCTCGCCGCCGAAGCGGATAAGCGCATGCGCGCCCTTGGCGGATATGCCGTCCACGCGCCCGCCGTCGAAGGCGTGAAGCAATTCCCGGACGAGCATTTCGAGGCGATCCTCCTGCGCTCCTTCCTGGAGCATGAGAAACAGCCCAAGGAGCTTCTTCAAGAGGCCGTCCGGGTACTGAAACCCCAGGGCGCCATCTTCATCCGGGTGCCGAACTTCGCCAGCCTCAACCGCCATCTGCGCGGCGGCAAGTGGTGCGGCTTCCGGCATCCCGACCACGTGAACTACTTCACACCCAACTCGCTCAAGGCCATGGCGGCCGATTGCGGGCTCAAGATGAGCTTGCTCAATCCCCTCCGTCTTCCCTTGGACGACAACATCAACGCGATCCTCGAGCGGGATCCCAACATAAAAAAAGCTGCTGCATGAGCGTACTCGTCGACAAATCCACCCGCGTCATCTGCCAGGGCCTCACCGGCGCCCAGGGCACCTTCCACACCGAGCAGGCCATCGAATACGGAACCCGGATGGTCGGCGGCGTGACCCCCGGCAAGGGCGGCACGACCCATATTGGCCTGCCCGTCTTCGACACCGTCCAGGAGGCCGTGACCGAGACCGGCGCCAACGCATCCGTGATCTACGTCCCGCCGCCTTTCGCGGCCGATGCGATCCTGGAGGCGATCGACGCCGAAGTGCCGCTCATCGTCTGCATCACCGAGGGCATTCCGGTGCTCGACATGGTGAAGGTGAAACGCGCCTTGTGCGGCACCAAATCCCGGCTGATCGGACCCAACTGCCCAGCGTTATCACGCCAGACCAGTGTAAGATCGGCATCATGCCTGGCCACATCCATCGCCCGGGCAAGGTGGGCATAGTGTCGCGGTCCGGCACCCTCACCTATGAGGCGGTCGCCCAGACCACCGCGGCCGGACTCGGCCAGTCCACCTGCATCGGCATCGGCGGCGACCCCGTGAATGGCACCAATTTCATCGATTGCCTGGAGCTGTTCCTCGAGGACGAGCAGACCGAAGCCATTATCATGATTGGCGAAATCGGCGGCAGCGCCGAGGAGGAAGCGGCCGCCTATCTGGCCGAAGCCAAGGTGAAGAAGCCCACCGTCGGCTTCATCGCCGGCGCCTCCGCACCGCCCGGCCGTCGCATGGGTCACGCCGGCGCCGTGATCTCCGGCGGCAAGGGCGCGGCAAAGGACAAGGTCGCCGCCATGGAAGCGGCGGGAATTACCGTGTCTGAATCGCCCGCAGCCCTTGGACGCACGCTACTTAAGGTATTAAATGGTGCATGAGCTAACATGACTGTGCAGTGCACAATCACCGCTGAAGCCGGAGGGATTCGTCCGGCAAGGTAAGGTTGATGACCAGGCATCCATTGAACGACGTTTTCGCCCGCACGTCGTTCCTCCATGGCGCGAATGCCGCCTATATGGAGCAGCTCTACGCCCGCTATAAGCGCGATCCAGGCGCGGTGGATGCCGAGTGGCGGCAATTCTTCGAAGATCTGGGAGACGACGGCGACGCGGTCCTCCGCGAAGCCGAAGGCCCTTCCTGGGGGCGCCGGGGCGGCGTCTTCGAGGAGCCCTCGGCGCAACTCCCGGCTGCTGCGCCGGGCCCGGCTCTTCCCGCCGGCGAGACCCCGACCGAAGCGGCGAACGACACGCTGCGCGCCGCCCAGCTGATCCGCTCCTACCGCCAGCGGGGCCATCTGGTCGCCGATCTGGATCCCATCAAGCTCACCACGCGCCAAGAGCATCCGGAGCTGAAGCCCGCCACCTACGGCTTCACGGAAGCCGATTACGACCGCCCGATCTATCTCGGCGGCCTCCTCGGCCTCAAGACCGGCACCCTCCGACAGATCCTCGGCATCCTGAAGAAGGTTTACTGCCAGCATATCGGCGCGGAATACATGCACATCTCCGACCCCGAGCAGCGCCGGTGGATTCAGGAGCGCATGGAGGTTGAGCACGAGCAGTTTAGGTTCACCGAGAAGGGCAAGCAGGCGATCCTGAACAAGCTGATCCAGGCCGAGAGCTTCGAACGCTTCCTGGACGTGAAATACACCGGCACCAAGCGCTTCGGCCTCGACGGCGGCGAGAGCATGGTCCCGGCGCTGGAGCAGATCATCAAGCGCGGCGGCCAGCTCGGCCTGGAACAGATCGTCATCGGCATGCCCCATCGCGGGCGGCTCAACGTCCTGTCCAACGTGATGAGCAAGCCGTTCCGGGCCATCTTCAACGAGTTCAAGGGCGGTTCGGCCCATCCCGACGAGGTCGAAGGCTCCGGCGACGTCAAATATCATTTGGGCACATCGTCGGACCGCACCTTCGACGGCAATCAGGTCCACCTCTCTTTGACCGCCAACCCGTCCCACCTGGAGATCGTCGATCCCGTGGTGCTCGGCAAGGTGCGCGCCAAGCAGGACCAGCTCGGAGACAAGGAGCGCCGCAAGGTGCTGCCGCTTCTCCTCCATGGCGATGCGGCGTTCGCCGGTCAGGGCGTGGTAGCGGAATGCTTCGGCCTCTCGGGCCTGCGCGGCCACCGCACCGGCGGCTCGATCCATTTCATCGTCAACAACCAGATCGGCTTCACCACCGCGCCCCGCTTCGCGCGCTCTTCGCCCTACCCCTCGGACGTGGCGAAGATGATCGATGCGCCGATCTTCCATGTGAACGGCGACGATCCCGAAGCTGTCGTCTACGTCACCAAGCTCGCCATCGAGTTCCGCCAGCTCTTCGGCAAGCCCGTCGTGATCGACATGTTCTGCTATCGGCGCCACGGCCATAACGAGGGCGACGAGCCGGCCTTCACCCAGCCCCTGATGTATCAGCGCATCCGCAAGCATCCCCGCGTGATGGAGGTCTACGGCAAGCAGCTGGTCGACGAAGGTCTCCTGACGCCCCAGCAGGTCGAGGAGATGAAGGAAGCCTTCCGCGTCAGCCTCGAAGAAGAGTTCGAGTCCGCCGACAACTATCGCCCCAACCGCGCCGACTGGCTGGACGGCAAATGGTCCGGCATCAGCCTGGCCGAGGAAGGCGCCCGCCGCGGCACCTCCGGCGTCGATCTCGACGTGCTGCGCGAGGTGGGCGAAAAGCTGTCCTCCTATCCCAAGACCTTCCACCCTCATAAGACCATCGCCCGTATCCTCGAGGGCCGCCGCAAGATGGTTGAGGACGGCGAGAAGATCGATTGGGCCATGGCGGAGGCACTGGCTTTCGGCACCCTCCTCCTGGAAGGCTATCGCGTCCGCCTCTCCGGCCAGGACGTGGAGCGCGGCACGTTCTCCCAGCGCCATTCGGTGCTGATGGACCAGGAGAACGAGAAGAAATACACGCCGCTGAGACACCTCTCCAAGAAGCAGGGCACCTTCGAGGTCATCAACTCGATGCTGTCGGAAGAAGCGGTGCTGGGTTTCGAGTACGGCTACAGCCTGGCCGAACCGAATGCCCTTGTGCTGTGGGAAGCCCAGTTCGGCGACTTCGCCAACGGCGCCCAGGTCGTCATCGATCAATTCATCTCGTCGGGCGAGCGGAAATGGCTTCGCATGTCCGGCCTGGTCTTGCTTCTGCCCCATGGCTACGAGGGCCAGGGACCGGAGCATTCCTCGGCGCGCCTCGAACGCTATCTCCAGAGCTGCGCCGAGGACAACTGGCAGATCTGCAACTGCACCACGCCGGCGAACTATTTCCACGTGCTGCGCCGCCAGCTCCATCGCCAGTTCCGCAAACCACTCGTCCTGATGACGCCGAAATCGCTGCTGCGCCACAAGCGCGCCGTCTCGCGCATCGAGGAATTCGGCCCGGATTCGACCTTCCACCGCGTGCTCTGGGACGATGCCGAGAGCGGCAAGGACGAGGAGATGACACTCGTGCCGGACGACCAGATCCGGCGCGTCGTGCTCTGCTCCGGCAAGGTCTATTACAATCTCTACGAGGAGCGGGCGAAGCGGGACATCCGCGACGTCTATCTGCTCCGCATCGAGCAGCTCTACCCCTTCCCCGCCCGCGCGCTGCTTCAGGAGCTTTCACGCTTCCGCCAAGCTGAGATGGTTTGGTGCCAGGAAGAGCCCCGCAACATGGGCGCCTGGAGCTTCATCGAGCCCAATCTCGAATGGGTGCTGCAGCATGTCGAGGCGAAGCACACCCGTCCCCGCTATGCCGGGCGGGCGGCGTCGGCGGCAACCGCCACGGGGCTGATGAGCAAGCATATGCACGAGCTCGAAACATTCTTGGACGAAGCGCTGGGCTGAGCGGCAAGACACGAAGCGGAACGAAAACAACAACGGAACGAGGCCATGGCCACAGAAATCCGCGTACCGGCATTGGGCGAAAGCGTCGTCGAGGCGACGGTCGGACAATGGTTCAAATCGGCTGGCGATACGGTGAACGCCGACGAGCCCCTGGTGGAGCTCGAGACCGACAAGGTCACCGTAGAGGTCCCGGCGCCGTCGGCCGGCGTGCTCTCCGAGATCTCTGCCAATCCCGGCGACACCGTC
This sequence comes from Methyloligella halotolerans, assembly GCF_001708935.1. Classification (GTDB taxonomy): domain Bacteria; phylum Pseudomonadota; class Alphaproteobacteria; order Rhizobiales; family Methyloligellaceae; genus Methyloligella; species Methyloligella halotolerans. The sequence continues at coordinate 418,719 of NZ_MASI01000002.1, read as the reverse complement.
GAGGTCGGCGCCGTGCTGGGTTCGATCGGCGAGGGGGAAGGGACCGCCCCGGCCGAAGCCAAGGGCGAAACCGAGGGCGAAATCAAGGGCGAGCCCGAGAGCGCGGCCACAAGCGAGCCAAAGAGTAACGGCAAATCCGAACCCGCCCCGGAGCCGAAGGAGCACGACAAGGCCGCCAACGAGAACGAAGCGCCTCTCAAGAGGGAGCCGAGCCCGCGCGAAGAAGCCGCCAGCGGCATTTCCCAGCACGAGGGCACCGACATGCCGCCGTCCCCTGCCGCCCGGAAGGCATTGGAGGAGGCGGGCCTGCAGCCAAATGAGGTGAAGGGCACGGGAAGGCGCGGACAGGTCCTCAAGGAGGACGTGATGCGTGCGAAGGCCGGCGGCCAATCGTCCGGAAACGGCGCGGGCGGCGACGCGGTCACCGAGATCCTCTCCCGCGAGCACACCAAGGACGCGCCCCCGCCGCGGCAGCCATCGGCATTGGAAGACGCCGAGCGCGAAGAGCGCGTGCCCATGACGCGTCTGCGGCAGACCATCGCCAAGCGCCTCAAGAGCGCCCAGGACACCGCCGCCATGCTCACCACGTTCAACGACGTGGACATGGGCGAGGTCATGGCCCTGCGCTCCGAGTACAAGGACGCGTTTCAGAAGAAATACGGCGTGAAGCTCGGCTTCATGGGCTTCTTCGTGAAGGCCTGCTGCCACGCCCTGAAGGAAGTGCCCGAGGTCAACGCCGAGATCGACGGCACCGACATCGTCTACAAGGATTATTACCATGTCGGCGTCGCCGTCGGCACCGAGAAGGGCCTCGTCGTGCCCGTCATCCGGGACGCCGACCGCATGAGCCTGGCCGAGATCGAGAAGACCATCGGCGCGTTCGGCAAGCGGGCACGCGAAGGCAAGCTTTCCATGGAGGAGATGCAGGGCGGCACCTTCACCATCTCCAATGGCGGCGTTTACGGCTCCATGCTCTCAACGCCGATTCTGAATGCCCCCCAATCGGGCATCTTGGGCATGCACCGCATCGAGGAGCGGCCCGTCATGCGGAACGGCGAGATCGTTGCCCGGCCCATGATGTATTTGGCACTCTCTTACGACCATCGCGTGGTAGACGGGCAAGGGGCCGTCACCTTCCTGGTCAAGGTCAAGGAAGCAATCGAGAACCCGGTCCGCCTCCTGCTCGACCTGTAAGATTGGAGTGACTCTTGCGTGAACAGCCGAAACTGCCGCCGCTCTATCCGCAGATTTGCGTATTGGGCGGGCTGGACGCGATCGCCTTCTATGAAATCGCCTTCGGCGCCGAATGCCTCGTGAAGCTCCTGGACGAGGACAACACCCGGGTACGCTACGCCCGGATGGAGATATACGGCGGCGAGGTCGCGATTCACGACGAAGTTCCGGAATGCAACGGCGCGGTGTTCTCGCCCGAGGACTGGCCCACCAGCGTCGCCCTGACCATTACGCTGCCCAACGTTGACGACGTGAATGCGGCCGTGGAACGGGCGGTCGTCAGCGGCGCCGAAGTCGTTTTTGATGTGCAGGATCTGCGGGAATGGTGCGTGCGCTACGGGCGGGTCAGAGACCCGTTCGGCCATGTCTGGGCATTCCAAGCCTTCCTGCCCTGCAGCTGAGGAAGATCGGATCAAGGACGGAATAATGGCCTACGACGTCATCGTGATCGGCACCGGCCCCGGCGGCTATGTCTGCGCCATCCGCGCCGCCCAGCTCGGGCTGAAGACCGCCGTGGTGGAGAAGCGCGCCACCCATGGCGGCACCTGCCTCAATGTCGGCTGCATCCCGTCCAAGGCCCTGCTCCATGCCAGCGAGGCCTATGCCGAAGCCGCCAACGGGTTCGCCGAGATGGGCGTGAAGGTTAGCCCCACGCTCGACCTCAAGACCATGCTCAAGTTCAAGGACGAGGGCGTCGCCGGCAACGTCCAGGGCGTTGAGTTCCTGCTTAAGAAGAACAAGATCGACTCCTTCCAGGGCACCGCGAAGATCCTCGGCGAAGGCAAGGTCGAGGTAACCTCCGGCGAGGGAAAGACCGAAACCCTGGAGACCAAGAACATCGTCATCGCCACCGGATCCGAGGTCGCCAAGATCCCCGGCGTCGAGATCGACGAGGAGGTGATCGTCTCCTCCACCGGCGCGCTTGCGCTGCCCAAAGTGCCGAAGAAGCTGGTGGTGATCGGCGGCGGCTATATCGGCTTGGAGCTCGGCTCCGTCTGGCGGCGGCTCGGCTCGGAGGTCACCGTCGTGGAGATGCTCGACCGCATCACACCCGGCCTCGACGGCGAGGTCGGCAAGCAGTTCATGAAGATCCTGAAAAGGCAGGGCATGGAGTTCAAGCTCTCCACCAAGGTCGTCTCCATCGAGAAGACCGCCAAGGGGGCCAAGATCACCGTCGAGCCGGCCGAGGGCGGAAAGCAGGAGACCATCGACTGCGACGTGGTCCTCGTCTCCATCGGCCGCATCCCCAATACCGAAGCTTGGGCGCCGAGGATGTCGGCATCGCCACCGACAAGCGCGGTCGCATCAAGGTCGACGGCCATTACCGCACCGATCTGCCCGGCGCCTATGCCATCGGTGATGTCATCAAGGGTCCCATGCTCGCCCACAAGGCCGAGGACGAAGGCGTCGCCGTCGCCGAGATCATCGCCGGCCAGGCGGGCCATGTGAATTATGACGTCATCCCGAGCGTGGTCTACACCGAGCCGGAGGTGGCAAGCGTCGGCAAGACGGAAGAGCAGCTGAAGGAGGAAGGCGTCGAATATACGGTCGGCAAATTCCCCTTCACGGCCAATGGCCGCGCCAAGGTGAACCGCACCACCGACGCTTCGTGAAGGTTCTCGCCGACAAGGAGACCGACCGGGTCCTCGGCGTCCACATCTTGGGCCCGGACGCGGGCAACATGATCGCCGAAGCCGCCGTTCTTATGGAGTTCGGTGGCTCGGCCGAGGATTTGGCCCGCACCTGCCACGCCCACCCGACCCTGACCGAGGCCATCAAAGAAGCCGCCATGGCGCCGACGGCCGTGCTATTCATATGTAGAACGACCGGCGTGGACCGGCGGCAGGGGGGAATTCGCGATGCTTTGGAAGCTTGGATCCGCATGGATGTTCGTCATCGCCTTACTGATGACTGCTGCACCGGCGAACGCCGCCCAGCCCAGCTTCGACTGTGCAAAAGCCAAGGCGGCCGACGAAAAGGCCATCTGCGCCGACGATAAGCTGGCGCAATTGGATCAGGCCGTCGCCATCGCCTACGGCCAGCTGGATTCCACAGCCCAGACCGATGCCAAGCCGATGATGCGCCAGAGCCTGGCCAACCGAGCCCAATGCGGGTCGGACAAGCTCTGCATCCTGAACGCCCAGGCCGACCAGCTCGTCATGCTCAAGGATTTCGGCGCGACCGTGCCACTGCCCCCTTGGGTCGGCCGCTACCAGCTCACCCTGTTCGAGGAGAGCGGGGCCAAGCTGACCAAGGGCATGCCGGGCAAGGTCGGCCAATGCACAAAGTCGAAGATCGCCTCCATCACCACCCGCTTCGGTGAGGAGCTGGTCGAGCCCGAAGATCCACTCGATAGCAACGGCTCTGCGGTGACCTACGCCAATGGCGGCTACCAGGTCTCCTACGACTATATTCCGGAGCTGGCCGCATCTCAGATCGGCGACGAGGTGCTGATCTGTCTGGTGGCGCTGCCCGAGGACTGCCCGCCCGGCGACGATCGCGGCAAGTACTACTCGGCGACCAATATCCGCACCGGCGGCGCCTGGTCGCTCCCCGACTCCCAGCATATGTGCGGCGGCGCTTAGCGCCCTTCCGTTTCACCTCTCCCCCTGGGGGAGAGGTCGAGCGCTCTTGCGCTCGGGTGAGGGGGAGAAAGGGTTCCGGTAGGATCCGTCCCCCTCACCCCAGCCCTCTCCCCACAGGGGAGAGGGAGTAGTCTGCACCGGCTGCACACGCCCCAAAAAGAACCACCGCTCAAGCCCGGGGGTGCGCGGCTTCGTAGGTGCGCAGCAGATGCTCCCGGTCGACCTCAGTATAGATCTGGGTCGTCGAGAGGCTGGAATGACCCAGCAGCTCCTGAATCGCGCGCAGATCGGCGCCCGCACCCAGCAGATGGGTTGCGAAGGAATGGCGGAGCGCATGGGGTGTCGCCGTCTCCGGCAGGCCCAGAACCCCGCGTAAGCGCGCGATCATCAGCTGGATGATGCGGGGGGAAAGCTGCTTGCCCCGTTGGCCGAGAAAGAGCGGGTCGCTCGCCGACATCTGGTACGGACAGAGCCTGAGATAGCGCTCCACCGCCTGCCGCGTCACCGAAAGCACGGGAACCACCCGAGCCTTGTTGCCCTTGCCGGTGACCCGCAGCATGTCCCGCCCGCCGACCGGCGCATCCTCGCGGGTCAGCCCCAGCGCCTCGGAGATACGCAAGCCCGAACCGTAGAGAAGCGTCAGCACGGCCGTATCCCGCGCCGTCACCCAATCCGGCGCGTCGGGTCCAGCGATCTCGGCTGAATCCACCAACGCCGTCGCCTTAGGCGCCGTCAGCGGCTTCGGCACGGAGTGCGGCAGCTTAGGAAGCTGCACGGCCCGCACCGCATCGTTCTTGCCGTAGCCCCGCCGCTCCAGAAACTGGAAGAACATGCGCAAGGCGGAGAGGGTCCGCGAGAGGCTCCGGCTCCCCACATCTTCTGAGCGCCGCGCCGCCAGGAAGCTTCGGAAATCCCGGGGCTTCAACCCCATCAGGGCGTGCAGATCGGGTAGACGGTTCAGCTCGCCTGCCAGGAAGCTCAGGAACTGGTCCAGGTCGCGCCCATAGGCCTCGCCGGTCTTCGGCGAGAGCTGCCGCTCCACCGCCAGGTACGTAAGCCACCGGTCGGCTGCCTCCTGAACGTCCGGAGCACCCGCCACATTGGCGCGCTTCGTTTTCTCTGCCATCGAAGGGGCCCTATCTCGCTAACGCATATCGCAAGGGACGAATTGCCCGTCATGATGCGCTAGGAGTCCTTAAGCCCGCTTAATCATAGAGATGAGTCGCGAAGCCCTGACCAGCGTCAAGACAGTCCCGGTTCTGCTGCCCCTCGCCCTGCCTGCGCCCTACGACTATCTCGTGCCGGAGGGAACGGAGCTGCATCCGGGCGACTTCGTTGTCGTGCCCCTCGGACCGGCCCTGCGCCTCGGCGTGGTCTGGCACGAGAGCAGCGGCAGAGCGGTGGACCCGGCCAAGCTCCGCGCCGTCGAAAGCCATTTCGATGACGTCCCGCCCCTCCCCGAGATCTCGCTCAGATTCTGCGACTGGGTCGCCAACTACACCCTCACCCCGCCGGGGATGGTGCTCCGCATGATGATGAGCGCCTCCAAAGCCTTCGAAGCGCCGGCCATCCGCTTCGGGGTGCGGGCAGGAGGACCGGAGCCGGAGCGCATGACGCCCGCCCGCGCCCGCGTCCTGGAGGCGGCCGCCAGCGGCATGATCTTCAGGAAGTCGGAGCTGGCGGAGATGGCCGGCGTGTCCGGCGGCGTCATCGACGGGCTGGTGAGCACCGGCACGCTTCTTCAGGAGGTGCTACCCGATCCATGGGAAGCGCCCTTCGACCTTACGGGCGAGAACGTTCAGCTCTCCGACCTTCAATCGGGCGCTGCGAAGGAGCTGTGCGCCAACACAGACGACGGGTTCATCGTCACGCTCCTCGATGGCGTCACCGGCTCCGGCAAGACGGAGGTCTATTTCGAGGCCATCGCGCAAACTCTGAAGGCCGGCGGACAGGCGCTGGTGCTCATGCCGGAGATTGCGCTCACCGGCCAATTCATCGCCCGCTGCGAACGGCGCTTCGGCGCCAAGCCCGCCGAGTGGCACTCCGGCATGACCTCCAACATGCGCGGCCGGGTCTGGCGTGCCGTGGCCAACGGCCAGGCGAAGTTCGTGGTCGGCGCCCGCTCCGCCCTCTTCCTCCCCTTTCCGGATCTTCGTCTCATCGTCGTCGATGAGGAGCACGACCAGGGTTACAAGCAGGAGGATCGGGTCACCTATCAGGCCCGCGACATGGCGGTGCTGCGGGGCAATCTCGGCCAATGCCCCGTCGTCCTTTCCTCGGCGACGCCCTCCATCGAGAGCATCGTGAACGTCCAAGCCGGGCGCTATCGCCACATCAAGCTGGAGAGCCGCTACGCCCAGGCCACCCTGCCAGATATCGAAACCGTCGATATGCGCAAGAGTCCGCCGGAGCGGGGGCGCTGGCTGGCCCCGCCCCTGGTCAAGGCCGTCGAGGAGACGCTGGAAGATGGCCAGCAGGCGCTGCTCTTCCTCAACCGTCGGGGTTACGCGCCGCTCACCCTTTGCCGGAGCTGCGGCTATCGTTTCGAATGCCCGAACTGCTCCGCCTGGCTGGTGGAGCATCGCTTCCGCCGACGTCTGGAATGCCACCATTGCGGCACCTTCATCCCCGTGCCGGAGGAATGCCCCCAATGCGGCGCCGAGGACTCGCTGACGCCTTGCGGCCCCGGCGTGGAGCGCATCGACGAGGAGATCGCCGAGCGCTTTCCCGACGCGCGCCGCATCATCCTCTCATCCGATCAGCTCACCGGGATCGAGGAGCTCCGCCGCACCTTGCGGGAAATCGAGGCGGGAGAGGCCGACATCATCATCGGCACCCAGCTCGTCGCCAAGGGTCATCACTTCCCGGGGCTGGCGCTGGTGGGCGTCGTCGATGGGGATCTGGGCCTGACCCAGGCCGATCCACGCGCCGCCGAGCGCACCTTCCAGCTCCTCAGTCAGGTCACGGGCCGCGCGGGCCGGGAGGCTGTGAAAGGCAAGGGGCTGATCCAGACCTATATGCCCGACCACCCGGTGATCCAGGCCCTCGTCCAGGGTGATCGGGATGCGTTCCTGGCCCGGGAGATCGAAGCGCGGCGGGATGCGGAGATGCCGCCCTTCGGCCGCCTCGCCTCCATCCTGATCTCATCGAGCCTTCGCGATCGCGCCGAGACCTTCGCCCGGGACGTTGCCCGGGCCGCCCCGCCCGCCAACAAGATCGAGGTGCTCGGCCCGGCCGAAGCGCCGCTGGCCATCATCCGCGGGCGCTACCGCTACCGACTACTGGTCAAGGCCGCGCGCGAGGCCGACCTGCAGAACTACATCCGCCTCTGGCTCCAGAACGCCCCCAAACCCCGCGCCGATCTGAGGCTTGTGGTGGATATCGATCCTTATAGCTTTTTGTGACGAGTTGTTGCCTCAAGCCGACTCGGCTATTTGGTGTACGTGACCTTCGAGAGATCAGGAGCGATTCTTGGGACAAGCCAAGCAAAAGGCTACGGCAACTCAGAAGATGATCCGCGCCCATCCACAATGCTCGTTGTGTGGTGGTATTCGCGCGACAAAAACGCGTGAGCATTTTCCTCCAACAAACTTCTTTGACCAATTTCATCGTCCGGAACAATTCGTTGTCCCTGCTTGCGACAACTGCAATCGGGGAACCGGTGTTGCCGACCTACTAGCGGGAATTATGGCCAGGATCGGGTTCGGCGAGCCGACCGCCCAGGAGCTAGACGACAACAAGAAACTCATGCGGAAGTTGCGGTCATTGCGCCCAGATTTCTACGCCAAAATGCTGAGTATTGGTCCTGTCGAAAAAATAAAAAATTTGTCTCGATACAGACGTTTGGGTCTGGATATACCAGATGATTGCGGTATGTTTGCGATTACTGGAGAGATGTTTCAGTACTTGAATCTATTCGCGCACAAAGCGGTACTCTGCCATTACTTTCACGCGGCTGGCCGAATTCTGGGTCCGGAGGGTGGAGTTCTGAGCTTCCTTCGACCAAAGGAACTCGTCGCCCTTGGGGCGATACCTCCCGAACTCCTAAACATTTTGGGACCCACTAACATTTTGTCCCAAGGCTCCAGGAGATTCGAAGTCTACGAGTATCGCGAAGATTTCAATGAAACCGACGGAGTATACGGAGTCGCTTGTAGATTTCGTACTGGATTCCAGCTTTTCGGGTTGGCCGCAGAAGATCTAAGCACGCTGGACGAGGAGACCCGTGTCGGCTTCGTTTCGCCCTCAAACTTACCTTCCATCCTCACGGACGAGAATTACAAGCACTACAACCAGTTCGAGAAAGCCACGCGATCCACCGCCGCATAAGCGGCAGAGAAGGGTTGCACCCCCCTACCCTGGATATACCTTCACGCTGGACGCCACGCTGTCCGCCACATGCTCCTTGGTGATCACGCCAAGGATGTTGTCGGCCCGCGCGATGCCGCGGCCACGCATCACCAGCGCCATCATCGCCTCCTTCTTCCACATGCGCTGGATCACGTCGAAGACGATGTCGTCCTCCCGCACGATGGTGAAGTTGCGGTGGGCGATGTCCCGCAAGGTGATGGTCGAAGTCGCCTTCTCCGGCGCCTGACGGAAGGACATGTCGATATAGAGCACGCCGACGATGTGGTTCTCGTCCCGCACGGCCACGTGGCGGATGCCTCCATCATGGGGCGGCTGGGCGAGGAAATCGTCCAGCGTCATGTCCGCCGGGGCCAGCACCACGTCGGTCTCCATGATCTCGTTCGCCCGGCGCACCAGGAACATGTTGGCGTGGAGCGCCTTGGGGATCACGTGTCCGCGGGCCACCAGCTTCAGGGTGTAGATGTTCTCCCGGGAGAGGATGCGGCGCGTGCCGATGGCGAGCGCCACCGCCAGGATCATGGGCAGGACAATGTCGTAATCCCGCGTCATCTCGAAGATCATGGTGACGGCGGTCATGGCAGCACCCGTGCCGCCGCCCACCATGGCGCCCATGCCGACCATGGCGAAGGAGGGCACGCTCACCCCCAGCGCCGGAAACAAGATGGACATGGCCACGCCGAAGGCGCCGCCGACCGTGGCTCCCATGAAGAGTGAGGGCGAGAACACGCCGCCCGAGGCGCCGGCGCCGAGGCTGAGAGAGGTGGCGACCAGCTTGCAGACCGCCAGCAGCAACAGCAGCCAGACGCCGGTCATGCTCCCTTCCAGGATCGCCTGGATGGTGGGATAGCCGACCCCCGCCACGAAGTAATGGCCGTAGGCGACATGCAGCCCGTAGATCATCAGCCCCACCAGGGTCATGCCGATGATGTTGCGGATGTAGCGGCCCTCGATCTTCTCGAACACCGTCTCGGTCCAGGCGAGGCCCCGCACGAAGACCGCCGCCGCCACGCCGATCACCACGCCGAGCAATGCATAGAGAAGGAGAAGTGCGCCCGTGGCCGCGTCGACCTCGACGGGAGAGAGGATCGGCACCAGGAAGGCCGGATCCTGGCCGAAGAAATAGCGTCCGATGAAGGTCGCCGTGCCCGTCGCGAGCGCCACCGGCAGGAAGGTGCGCACGCTCACCTCGGGCATCATCAGCTCGATGGCGAACATCACCCCGCCGATCGGCGTGTTGAAGGTGGAGGCGATACCGGCGCCCGCGCCCGCCGCCACCAGAATGATGCGCTGGCCCGGCGGCACGGTGATCACCTGGCCGAGGGTCGAGCCCAGCGCCGCGCCGATCTGGATGATCGGCCCTTCGCGGCCGACCGAGGCCCCCGACCCGATGGAGATGGCGGAGGCCAGCGACTTCACCACCGCAACCACAGGGCGGATGATGCCGGACTTGTAATAGATCGAGTCCATGACCTCCGGCACGCCGTGACCTTTCGCCTCGGGCGCGAAGGTGCTGACCAGCCAGGTCACGATGAGACCGCCAATCACCGGCACCAGGATGATCCCCGCCCCCCAGGGGCTCTCGGGGATGAAGCTGTTGTGCTCGAAGTCGATGGAGAAGGTGCCGAAGAAGAAGGCGTTATGGATGACGCCGATCAGGCCCCTGAAGAGAATGGCGCCGAAGCCCGTGACGACGCCGACGATGAGGGCGAGGAACGAGAGTAGCCAGAGGCTGATGCGGAGGGTTTCCTCCTCCTCCATGGCCGGAACCGTGTCGTCCGTCTGCAAGGGCTGCAAGACGGAGGCGTCGTCCTCCTGATCCGGCTTGTGCTTGCCTGGGCTTTTTCCGCCCGCGTCCTTCTCGTCCTTTGTCATACGTCCAACATATGCCGAGCCGAGCCTGCGATGTCGCGCAACCGGGGGATGGTGTCCCCATCGGCACCAGCGCCGTTTTGGAGCCGAAAGCGCGTTTTGAGGCCGGTTAGCACTCAAAGACATACGAGAGCAATCCGCTATTAAGCAATCTGCCCCGTTTCGGGTACTTCAAAAGTTGCGCCCCCCTCCCCGCCATGTTAGAGGCAAGCCGGCATTTCCGGGGGCGCTCAGCGTGTCCGCTGGGCGCGTTGACGCGGAAGTGGCAATCCCAGATTTTACGTGGCGACAATTGACCGGACTGAAAAGCAAATCAGTCCCCTGGCTAAGAATGAGCGTGTAACGTGGCAGGCGAAGACCCGACAGTGACAGGCGTAGCGGGCCGGTATGCCCTTGCCCTGTTTGAACTGGCGCAGGAAGAGAAGGCGCTGGAGAAGACCGAAGCCGATCTGAACCGCTTCGGCGAAGCGCTCGATGCCAGCGAGGACCTGGTCCGCCTGGTCAAAAGCCCGGTCTTTGGCGCCGACGAGCAGATGAAGGCTATCTCGGCCGTTCTGGAAAAAATCCAGATCGAAGGCCTGACCGCCAACTTCCTGAAGCTCATCACGAAGAATCGCCGGCTTTTCGCCGCTCCCGACATGATTGCAGCCTTCCGTGCGCTGACCGCCCACCATCGCGGCGAGACGAGCGCGGAAGTCGTTTCCGCAACGAAGCTTGAGGAAGGGCAGGTCACGGCGCTGAAGCAGGCGCTCAAAGCCGCTCTCGACAAAGATGTGCGCCTTACGACCCGCGTCGATCCCGCCCTGCTTGGCGGCCTCGTCGTGAAGGTCGGCAGCCGCATGATCGACTCCTCACTTCGCACCAAACTCAATAGTATGAAGCACGCCATGAAAGAGGTTGGCTGATGGACATCCAGGCCGCTGAGATCTCCGCGATCCTCAAAGATCAAATCAAGAATTTCGGCCAGGAGGCGGAAGTCTCCGAGATCGGCCAGGTGCTGTCGGTCGGCGACGGTATCGCCCGCGTCTATGGCCTCGACAACGTCCAGGCCGGCGAGATGGTCGACTTCGGCGACGGGATCATGGGCATGGCCCTGAACCTCGAAGTCGACAATGTCGGCGTCGTTATCTTCGGCAGCGACCGGAATATTAAAGAGGGCGACACGGTCAAGCGGACCGGCGCCATCGTGGAAGTGCCCGTCGGCAAGGCCCTGCTTGGCCGCGTGGTGGACGCTCTCGGCAACCCGATCGACGGCAAGGGCCCGATCGAGGCGGAAGAGAAGCGCCGCGTGGACGTTAAGGCCCCGGGCATCATTCCCCGCCAGTCGGTGCATGAGCCCATGCAGACCGGCCTCAAGGCCGTGGACGCCCTGATCCCGATCGGCCGCGGCCAGCGCGAGCTGATCATTGGCGACCGTCAGACCGGCAAGACCGCCATCATCCTGGACTCGATCCTGAACCAGAAAGCGATCAACGAAGGCGACGACGAGTCCAAGAAGCTCTACTGCATCTATATCGCGGTCGGTCAGAAGCGTTCGACCGTCGCCCAGCTCGTGAAGGTCCTCGAGGACCGCGGCGCCATGGATTACTCCATCGTCGTCGCCGCGACGGCCTCCGACCCGGCCCCCATGCAGTTCCTGGCTCCGTTCGCCGGTTGCGCCATGGGCGAGTTCTTCCGCGATAACGCCATGCACGCTTTGGTCGCCTATGACGACCTGTCCAAGCAGGCCGTGGCCTATCGTCAGATGTCCCTGCTGCTTCGCCGTCCTCCGGGACGTGAGGCCTATCCGGGCGACGTCTTCTACCTCCATTCCCGCCTGCTCGAGCGCGCGGCGAAGATGAACGAGGATATGGGCTCCGGCTCCCTCACCGCCCTCCCGGTCATCGAGACCCAGGCGAACGACGTGTCGGCCTACATCCCGACCAACGTGATCTCCATCACCGACGGCCAGATCTTCCTTGAGACGGACCTGTTCTACCAGGGCATCCGCCCGGCGGTGAATGTCGGCCTCTCCGTGTCTCGTGTGGGCTCCGCGGCCCAGGTGAAGGCGATGAAGCAGGTCGCCGGCAAGATTAAGGGCGAGCTCGCCCAATACCGTGAGATGGCGGCTTTCGCCCAGTTCGGTTCCGACCTCGACGCCACCACCCAGCGCCTTCTGAAGCGCGGTGAGCGTCTGACCGAGCTGCTGAAGCAGCCCCAGTTCTCGCCCCTTCAGGTCGAGGAGCAGGTGGTCGTCATCTATGCCGGCGTGAACGGCTATCTCGACGATCTCAAGGTCGATCAGGTGGGCCGCTTCGAAGACGAGCTCCTCCGCTTCGTCCGCGAGGATCACGCCGATCTCCTGAACGAGATCCGCGAGAAGAAGGCGCTTTCCGACGAGCTGACCGCTCAGCTCAAGGGTGCTGTCGACAAGTTCGCGAAGGCCTTCTCGTAAGAGAAGGAGTGGCGGGTAAGAAATGGCGTCCCTAAAAGATCTCAAGAACCGGATCTCCAGCGTCAAGGCGACGCAGAAGATCACCAAGGCCATGCAGATGGTGGCGGCGGCGAAGCTCCGCCGCGCCGAGCAGGCCGCTCAGGCCGCGCGTCCCTATGCTCAGCGCATGGAGACCGTGCTGGCCAATCTGGCCAACGCGCTGCGCGGCCAGGAAGGCGGTCCGCCCCTCATGGTCGGCACCGGCAGCGACCAGCGTCACCTGATGATCGTCTGCACCGCGGATCGCGGCCTTTGCGGCGGCTTCAATTCCGCCATCGTCAAGAAGGCTCGCGAGCATCTGCGCCGCCTCCTCGCCGACGGCAAGGACGTGAAGATCATCTGCGTCGGCAAGAAGGGCTATGACCAGCTTCGCCGCGACCATGCGGACAAGATCATCGAGGTGATCGAGCTGCGCGATGCCAAGACCGTCGGCTTCGTCCACGCCGAGAAGATCGGACAGAAGGTCTTGGGCATGTTCGAGGCCGGCGAGTTCGATGTGGCGACGCTGTTCTACTCCGAGTTCAAGTCGGTGATCAGCCAGGTCCCGACCGCGCAGCAGATCATTCCGGCCCAGATCCCCGAGGATGCTCCTTCCATGGAGGAGCAGCTCCGAGGCGCGGTCTACGAGTACGAGCCGGACGAGGAAGAGATCCTGGCCGATCTCCTGCCTCTCAACGTGACGACCCAGATCCTGAAGGCGCTGCTGGAAAACGCGGCATCCGAACAGGGCGCCCGCATGAGCGCGATGGACAACGCCACGCGCAATGCCGGCGACATGATCGACAAGCTTTCTCTGCAATATAACCGTACCCGTCAGGCGCAGATCACCACGAGCTGATCGAGATCATCTCCGGCGCCGAGGCGCTGTAAACGACGAAGGAAGAAATCATGGCGAAGACTGACAAATCAGATGCCACGGCCGGACATATTCGTCAGGTCACCGGCGCCGTTGTCGACGTGCAGTTCGACGATCATCTTCCGGCCATCCTGAACGCGCTCGAGACCGAAAACCAAGGTCAGCGCCTGGTTCTGGAGGTCGCGCAGCATCTTGGCGAGAACACTGTCCGCACCATCGCGATGGACTCCACCGAGGGTCTCGTCCGCGGACAGGAGGTTCGCGACACGGGCGCCCCGATCGAGGTTCCTGTCGGCGAGAAGACCCTGGGCCGCATCATGAACGTGATCGGCGAGGCCATCGACGAGGCCGGACCCATCGGCGCCGAGCAGACAGCCCCGATCCATCAGCCGGCTCCGGCCTATGTCGACCAGTCGACGGAAGCCGAGATCCTGATCACCGGCATCAAGGTCATCGACCTGCTCGCCCCTTACGCCCGTGGCGGTAAGATCGGCCTGTTCGGCGGCGCCGGCGTGGGCAAGACCGTGCTCATCCAGGAGCTGATCAACAACGTGGCGAAGGCCCACGGCGGTTACTCCGTGTTCGCCGGCGTCGGCGAGCGTACCCGCGAGGGCAACGACCTCTATCACGAGATGATCGAGTCCGGCGTGAACAAGGACCCGGCCAAGGAAGGCTCCGCGGAAGGCTCCAAATGCGCTCTGGTCTATGGCCAGATGAACGAGCCGCCCGGCGCCCGTGCCCGCGTGGCGCTGTCCGGCCTGACCGTCGCGGAGCATTTCCGCAACGAAGGCATGGACGTGCTCTTCTTCGTCGACAACATCTTCCGGTTCACTCAGGCGGGTTCCGAGGTGTCGGCCCTTCTCGGCCGTATTCCTTCGGCCGTGGGCTACCAACCGACCCTGGCCACCGACATGGGCGCCCTGCAGGAGCGGATCACCACCACTCATAAGGGTTCGATCACTTCGGTGCAGGCCATTTACGTGCCGGCCGACGATCTGACCGACCCGGCGCCTGCCACCTCGTTCGCCCATCTGGACTCCACCACCACCCTGAACCGTTCCATCGCGGAAAAGGGCATCTACCCGGCCGTGGATCCGCTGGACTCCACCTCCCGCATGCTGTCGCCCGGTATCGTCGGCGAGGAGCATTACGCGGTGGCCCGCGAGGTCCAGGAGATCCTGCAGCGTTACAAGTCGCTTCAGGACATCATTGCCATTCTGGGCATGGACGAGCTTTCCGAAGAGGACAAGCTGACCGTGGCGCGCGCGCGTAAGATCGAGCGCTTCCTGTCGCAGCCCTTCCATGTGGCCGAGGTGTTCACCGGCGTGTCCGGCGTGTTCGTCGATCTCGCCGACACCATCAAGGGCTTCAAGGGTCTTTGCGCCGGCGATTACGACGATCTGCCGGAAGCCGCCTTCTACATGGTCGGCACCATCGAAGAAGCCAAAGAGAAGGCTCAGAAGCTGGCTGCAGAGGCTGCCTAATGGCTGAAGCGTTCAATTTCGAACTGGTATCGCCCGAGCGGCTCCTCGTCTCCGAAGACGTGGAGTCCGTTCTGGTGCCGGGGACGGAAGGGGATATGACTATCCTCAAGAACCACGCCCCCCTGATCACGACCCTGAAGCCGGGCCTTCTCGACATCGTCTTCGCAGGCGGCCGTGAGGCCCGCTATTTCGTCAAGGGCGGCTTCGCCGAGGCCAACCCTTCGGGCCTGACCGTGCTCGCCGAGACCGCCATCAATCGCGACGACCTCGACGCGGCCAAGATGGACCAGGCGATCAAGGACGCCGAAGAGGACGTCGCCGACGCCGAAGACCCGCTCAAGCGGGATAAGGTGCAGATCCACCTGGATTATCTCCGCCAGGTGAAAATCACTCTCGGCCTCTGATTCCAGAAAACCTTGCAGCGCTCCGGCGCTGCAACTGTCTCTTCCCGGCCACACGATCCTGTTGGCCCGACCCACCCAAGGTTTGCTATAACTCCGCCCAAGACGATTGGGGAGGGACGAACCTGGGGGACGGGTGCACCGCACTTGATGCTCTGCACTTGAGCCGCCCGGTTTGCTGCCGGAG
Source organism: Methyloligella halotolerans (assembly GCF_001708935.1). GTDB lineage: Bacteria > Pseudomonadota > Alphaproteobacteria > Rhizobiales > Methyloligellaceae > Methyloligella > Methyloligella halotolerans. The sequence goes on along the minus strand of NZ_MASI01000002.1, from coordinate 403,260 downwards.
GCGGAATGAGTCGCAAGTCCAGTAACAAGTCCAGTCACATGCCCAGGCGATCGCTGACCTTCGGGATCGAGCGCCTCGGTCTCCTTTCCTTGTCGCTCCCGCGCCTGCTGCTGATCGCCGTGGTCGTCCTGATCACGATCGGCGCCTTCTTCGGCATGCAGCGCCTCAGGGTCGACGACTCCCTTTCGGAGCTCTTCCGCACCGACACCCCCGAATTCGCGACCTACGAGAGCCTTTCGGAGCGCTTTCCCTCCAGCGAATACGATGTCCTGATCGTCGTCACCGGGCAGGATCTGCTCGCACGCGATTCCATCATCGCCCTGCGCAACCTCGCCGTTGATCTGCATTTCGTGGACGGCATGGCCGGCCAGGTTTCCCTGTTCTCCGCCCGCGAGGCGCCCCAGCCGGGCAAGGTCCCGGGGCCGGTCTTCCCGGACGATCTGCCCGAGGGCGCCGCCTACGATCAGATGATCCAGAAGGTCCGCGACAACGAGATCATCAAGGGCAAGCTGCTCTCCGACGACGGCACCTTGGCGCTCATCCTGCTCGCCCTCGACCGGGACATCGTCGCCGAGCAGGGCCTCGAGACGGTCATCAAGCAGATCAAGGATACCGCCAAGCAGGATCTCGGCGATACGGATCTTCAGGTCAGCATGTCCGGCGCCCCGGTCATGCAGCTTGAGATCCGCAACGCCGTGAAGCGGGACCGCAACCTCTACAACGCCCTCGGCTTCCTGTTCGGCGCGGTCATCGCCTTCGCCTTCTTCCGGCGGTTCTCCCTCATGATCGTGGCCGCCCTGCCCCCGGTCATCGCCATCGTCTGGTCCCTGGGCATGTTCGGCTGGCTCGGCTTCAAGCTGAACCTGTTCCTGAACGTCATGATCCCGCTCATCATGGTGCTCGGCTTCTCCGACTCCATGCAGCTCACCGTTGCCGCCCGGGACCGGATGCTCCGGGGCCGCTCGCCCATCGACGCCTCGCGTTATTCCCTGCTCGTGGTCGGCCCGGCCTGCGTGCTCTCCAGCACCACCGCGGCGGTCTCCTTCCTGGCGCTGTTCTTCTCCGACTCCGCCCTGATCCGCACCTTCGGCATCGCCGGCGCGCTCTCCACCATCCTCGCCTTCATCGTCTGCATCATGATCGTGCCGCTGCTGGTGCGGCTGCTGATCCGGGATCACGAGAACCTCGGCGTTTCCCAGGACCGCGACAATCCCTTCATGGAGGCGCTGAAGAACCGCTGCGCCTGGCTCGCCGACTTCGTCGTCAAACGGCCTCTTGCCATCCTGAGCCTTGGTGTCATCGCCGTGCTGGCCCTCGGCATCATCTACAGCACCCTTCCGCCCCGTTATCGCCTCGCCGATCAGGTGCCCGACAAGGAGCAGGCCGTCGAGGCATCCGCCCAGCTCGATCAGAAGCTCACCGGTGCCAACCCGCTCCACGTCATGATCGATTGGCCGGCCGGCAAATCCCTCTACGACCCCGACGTGCTCGCGGTGATCGGCGAGGTGCATGATGCCGTCCAGTCCGAGCCCGATGTCGGCAATGTCTGGTCCATCGCGACGCTGCAGCGCTGGCTGGCCCGGACAGATGAGGACACGCCCGAGAAGCTGCAGGAATACGTGAGCATCCTGCCGGACTACCTCACCAACCGCTTCATCAACGAGCAGGCCCATGCCGCCGTCGTCACCGGCCGCGTGCCCGATATCGACGTCAGCAACCTGCTGCCCGTGGTGGACAAGCTCGAGACCCGCCTCAACCAGCTGCGCGAGCAGCACCCTGAGTTCCAGATCCGCGTCACCGGGCTCTCGGCCATTGCCGCTCGCAATAGCGCCAGCATGATCGAGAACCTCAACATGGGTCTGACAGTGGAGATCGCGGTCATCGCGCTCTTCCTGGGGCTGATCTTCCGCTCCTGGCTCGTCGTCGTGGTGAGCGTGGTGCCGATCCTCTTCCCGGTCTTCTCGGCTGGAGCCCTTCTCGCCCTATCCGGCGAGGGCCTGCAATTCGCCTCCATCGTCGCGCTGATCGTGGCCTTCGGCCTCTCGCTGAACGCGACCGTGCACTATCTGAACCGCTTGCGATTGGAAGACAGGGAGCATCAGGATCCGACCGTCGCGGTGCGGCGCGCCGCCGTGCTCATCGGTCCGGCGCTGGTTCTGACATCGACGATCCTGGCCTTCGGCCTCGGCATCACCGTGCTGTCGTCTCTGCCGTCATTGAGACTGTTCGGAAAGCTCGCGGCTCTGACCCTCATCGCCGCGCTGATCGGCGATCTGGTGCTCCTGCCTGCCTTTGTGCTTGTGATCCGCCGGGTGATGGCGCGCTTGCGGGGCGAGCCCCCCGCCACCAATGCCGAGCAGGCGAGCGCCGAAACCTCGTGACAGCGGCCAGCGCCTTAGGGCCTCTGGTCCTAGCTGCGTAGCGTCTGAACCAGCGGTGCGAATTCGTCGACCAGCCGGGTATAGACGTCCCGCTTGAACGGCACGATCAGCTCGGGCAGCGTCTCGAGCGCGACCCACTGCCAGGCGTCGAACTCCGCATCGTGATCCGGCCGGCCGTCGAGATCGATCTCGCTCTCTTCCCCGTCGAAGCGGGCCACGAACCATTTTTGGCGCTGGCCGCAATAACGTCCCTTCCAGGCGATGCCCACCAGCTCGGCTGGAAGATCGTAATGGTACCAATCTCGCGACTCGCCGATCAGCTCGGCGGACTGCACCCCGGTCTCTTCATAGAGCTCCCGGCGGGCGGCGACATCCGGCGCCTCGCCGGGATCGATGCCGCCCTGCGGCATCTGCCACCAATCGCCACGACCTTCGGTCGTGTCCTGGCGGTCGGTTCGGCGCCCGACGAACACGAGCCCATGCGGATTGACCAGCATGACCCCGACGCAGGGACGGTAAGGCAGGGTGGATTTCGTCTCGTCGGTCATAGGGAGGTTCGGATGCTGGGAATGAGAAGACGTTCGAAAGTCGTTGCTAGCTGCTGGCGGAGAGCGCCGCGCTTACGGGAACCAGAGAGATCCCCTTCTTGTCGAGCTTGCTGGCCCAAGACAGGATCTGCCGCACCGCAGCTGGTGAAGCTTCCGTGACCGCAATCGCCCCACCCTTCTCCTGCGCGGTCGCTTCGAGTTGGGTCAGCATGTTTTTGATCTCTTCTTCAGACTGGTCGCCGGCGATTTCCATCACGGCCGAACCATAGGGAAGCCCGAGCCCCTGGGCGATACCCGGTCCCACCGAATCCTTAGACGATCCGTCGCTCACATAGATCAATCCGCGATCCTTAAGCTCGGTGAGCAACGGCTTCATGACCGCCTCGGTGGACTGAAACTTGGTCCCGAAATAATTTGTCACGCCCACATATCCTGTGAAGCGTGACATTAGCCAATGAAGGCGTCCCTGGTTCTCCGCGGCATCCACATCCGTCAGCAGGGTGTGGGGACCGGGATCGTTGTTCGGATAGTTCGGAGGCTCCAGCGGGATTTGGAGGAAGACCTCGTGCCCCTTGTCCCGGGCGCGGGTCACCCAATCCTGCAAGCCGCGCCCATAGGGGCCGAGTGCGATGCTGACCTGGGGCGGCATGTGCAGCAGCACCTGGGTAATCACCTCGGCCTGACCGAGCCCATCCATCAGGATGGCCACCTTCGGCTGGTTGGCCGCCTCGCCCGCCGGCCCCACCGCAGCATAGACTTTTGCCGGCGTTTCGCCGTCTTCCGCCACCTTCGGCAGCGGTCCGTACTCGGATTGTTCTATTAAGCCTTCCACCGGAGCGGGCGGCAGGGCATTCCTCTTGGAGTCGGAATCCTTGCCCCCGGCCAAAGTCATGCCGGGGGTGTCGGACTCCGGAAGATCCGGAAGGTCTAGTTCGGAACGCTCGTCGTTTCCGGGCGGCGTTTGATTGCCTTCCGGGGCGCCTTGTTGCCCCTCCGGCACCACGTCGATGATAACCGATTGCTCGCCTGGCTGTGGCGAAGGCAGAACCGCCATGACGGCTATGCCCAAGCTCAACAGTAGCACCACGAGCGTTGCCGTGATGGCCAACGCTTTCATCGTGCTTGTCCCTCCCCGCGCTTCATTCCCCCGGTGAGACACGGCCCGGAGACCATCCCGGTCCCGGCCCGCGCCCGATCGTCTTCCCAGCCGGCCCGCACGCCTATTCGGCTTCCGTGCTCTTGGCCTGTGCCTGTTTGGCCTTCGCCTGCTTCGCGTCGGCCTGCTTCTTGAGCTCGGCCTCCACGGTCTTCTTGCCGCGCAGGATATCCAGCGCATAGATCAGCTGGGTGTCCTTGCTCTTGTCCTTCGGAACATAGGCGGAGCTGCCGGAGGCTTCGTCGTCCGCCTCCTCGTCGCCCTCGTTCCGAAGATGACCGCGAAGATCGGCCTCGCCGCGGGTTCCCGCCGCCTCGGCCTTCTTCTTCAGATCATCGGGCAATTCCTCCTCGACCACGAGATCGGGCTCAATGCCCTTGGCCTGGATGGAACGTCCCGACGGCGTGTAGTAGCGCGCCGTGGTCAGCCGCAGCGCACCATCGCCGAGCGGGATGATGGTCTGCACGGAGCCCTTGCCGAAGGAGCGGGTGCCGATGGTGGTCGCCCGCTTGTGATCCTGCAGAGCGCCGGCCACGATCTCCGATGCGCTGGCCGACCCGCCATTGATCAACACGATGATCGGCTTGCCGTCGACGATGTCGCCGTCCCGGGCGTTCGACCGCTGGCTCTCTTCCTGGTTGCGGCCGCGCGTCAGCACGATGGCGCCCTTGTTCAGGAAGGAGTCGGAGACCGAGATCGCCTGGTCGAGGAGACCGCCGGGATTGTTACGCAGGTCGATGACCCAGCCCTTCAGCTTGTCCGGCCCGATCTCTTCTTCGAGATCCTTCACGGCCTTCTGAAGATTGGGCGTGGTCTGCTCGTTGAAGGTGGTGATCCGGATGTAGCCCACATCGTCTTCGGCGCTGTATTTCACCGGATTGATGTGAATGATGTCGCGGGTGATCTTGACCTTGAACGGCGCATCCTCGCCCTCGCGGATGACGGTCAGCTCGATCGGCGAATTGACCGGACCGCGCATCTTCTCGACCGCTTCCTGAAGCGTCAGGCCCTGGATCTCCTTGCCGTCCAGATGGGTGATCAGGTCGTTGGCCAGGATGCCGGCCCGCTCGGCCGGCGTGTCGTCGATCGGCGACACCACCTTGACCACGCCGTTCTCCATGGTGACCTCGATGCCCAACCCGCCGAACTCGCCGCGGGTCTGCACCTGCATATCGCGGAAATGTTCGGGATTGAGATAGGAGGAGTGCGGATCGAGACCGGTCAGCATGCCGTTGATGGCGGATTCGATCAGCTCCTTGTCCTCGGGCTTCTCGACATAATCGGCCCGGACCCGTTCCAGCACCTCGCCGAACAGATCGAGCTGCTGGTAGATCTCGGAGTTGGCCGCCGAGGCGGATTCACTCTTCGCGACACTGACCATCGCTGAGCCGGCACCAATCACCGCCAGCAGCAAGAGGGTCCACACTGCGTATTCGGATTTCCGCATCATCCTTGCACCTTATCGGACAGCTCCGCCCACCATGGGTCGGGGTCTATCGGTCGTCCGTCCTTCCTGAATTCAACATAGAGAGCCGGGCGAGAGGTAGCCCCGTCCTTACCGTTGCTCCCGGAGGCTACGCCCATCTCTGCGATGGGCTCACCGGCGAGAACGAATTGACCGACGGTCACATCTATACGGTTCATGCCCGCAAGCAAAATATGATACCCCCCGCCAGCATTGAGGATCAAGAGTTGCCCGTAGGACCGGAAGGGTCCTGAGTAGACGACCCACCCATCCGCCGGGGCCGTGACGCGGGCTTTCGGACGCGTGGCCAGGGAAAGGCCTTTCCGGGTCCCGCCGAGTTCGTCCTCATCCCCGAATTTCGCGAGATACTGGCCCTGCGCCGGCAACGGCAGCTCGCCCTTGGTGTCGTCGAAAGGCACCGCCGGCTTCATCCGGTCCGGGCTTGCGAAAGCCACCTTGCGGCTCTCCGGCTTCACCTCGACCAGATTGTCGTCCGGCCCGCCGAGCATCTGCTCTTCCTGGCGCTTCCGGAGCGCCTGCTCCGCGGCCACCTCGGCCTCGTACTGCGCGATCTCGGCCTTGGCGATGCGGTCGTCCAGCTTCTCCACCAGCTCGCCCAGCGAGCCCACCTGCTGGGCCTGCTCTTCGGCCTGCTCCTTCACCGCGACCAGCTCGCTCTGACTCGCCTGGAGCCGTTGCTTCTTCGCCTCCAGGAGCTGATCCAGCCGGTTGCGCTCCGCCGCCAGCTTCTCGGTGTCTTGCTGCTCGCGGTCCCGCTCCTGGCGGATCCCATCCTCCAGCGCGACCAGCCGGTCGAGCTCGTCCGAAAGGAGGTCGGCCTGATATTTCAATTCGGGGAAGACCTTCGCCAGCAGCATGGCGCTGCGCACCGCGGCCAGCGAATCTTCCCGCGGCGTTACCAGGGCCGGCGGCGGGGACCGGCCGATCCGCTGCATGGCGCTCAGCATCTTGACGATGGTCCGCTTGCGGTCGGTGATCGACGATTGAACGGTTTCGACCTGATCGCTCATCTCCTTCAGCTTCGCCTCGGTCTGCGAAAGCTTGGCCTCGCTGGCCTGGACACGGCGTCCCGCCTCGATCAGGGCCTCGTTGAGCTTGGCCCGCTCCTTGGCAAGCGCCACAACATCTTCCGCCAGTCCTTCCTGGCGCGACCGGCTCTGTTCCAGCTCCTGGCGGGTGGATTCGAGCTTCTGCTTCGCCTCGTCGCGGGTCAGCTCTTCGTCGATCGAAGGGGGCGTTTCGCCTGAGGCCCCGTCTTGCGCCGGGGCTGCGGAGGGCAGCAGAGGCAACGCCAAAGCCACGATCAGCGCCAAGCGATGTGGAAAACGTGACCCGAAGGACAATGAACCGGCCATGCGCGAGATTGCGTTCCGAAGGGGGCGGGTGGAAACCGCTTCCGGGGGGACGCGTCGATTGAGGCGACCACACCGGAGCCATAGGGCAGAATCAAGGCACTCTGGTTAACATTCTTTAACCCAGCAAGGCACTTAGAACCGATGTGAGGCGACCGGGAGTGCCTGCCTAGCCCCGGTGATAGGGATGGCCGGCCAGGATCGTCATGGCCCGGTAGATCTGTTCGGCGAGCACGATGCGCGCCAGGCCGTGAGGAAGAACCATGGGACCGAGGGAGAGTGTGTCCTCCGCCCGCTCCAGAAGACCGTTACCGAGCCCGTCCGCGCCGCCAATGACGAAGCAGACCCCAGGCACCGCCTCGTCCCGCAAGCTCCGCAGCCGGTCGGCGAACGCTTCGCTGGACACGGCTCGGCCGTTTGGATCGAGCGCGACGATCCTGGCATCCGCCGGAATTTTGGAAATCAGCGCATCGGCTTCGGCAACCTTCCGCGCCTCCGCGTCAGGCAGTTTCGCCTCGGGCAGCTCGGCTTGGGTGACGGGACCGAATCCCATCGTCCGCCCGCTCGCCTGAGCGCGGTCGAGATAGGTGGCCAGAAGCTCCCGCTCAGGCCCCCGCTTGAGCTTCCCGACAGCCGCGATCTGGAGCCGCATCATGGGGCTGTCGCCCCGCGGCCCGCACGCACGCCGGGAATGGTGCTATACCGCCAGCCGCTCGATAGGCCGGTCGGCGGACCACATCTTTTCCAGATTGTAGAACTCGCGAACTTCTGGACGAAAGATATGGATCACAATGTCGCCCGTATCGATCAGGACCCAGTCGCATTGCGGCATGCCTTCGACCCTGGCCCGACCGAAGCCTTCTTGCTTCAGCACCTTGACCAGCTGGTCGGCGACAGCACCGACATGCCGTTGGGACCGGCCTGAAGCAACGATCATGTGATCGCCGATCGAGGTCTTGCCCTTGAGATCGATTGTAACGACGTTTTCGGCTTTGGCGTCGTCGAGAGCCTTCTCAACAATGCTCAACAGACGCGCCGGATCTGGCAACTGCCCCGAGCTCGCACTGTATCGGTTAAGCTCGGTGGGAGGAGCGCCGTGATCGGCACCCTCACTAGATGAGCGCATTTTGCGATAGACATCCTTCTGTCGTTGCACACTCGCGAAGCTGACTTGAACGCTGCAACGAGCCCCTCCAAGCAACTCCCACGAAGACACCCCAAAGATAGTATGGCCGATGGGCGCCTTTCAATAGCGATAGTCGATTCGAATGACGATTTGATCGCCCCGCCCCCGTCCCGGCGGTCGACGCCCCCGATCGCCGGTCCTCGATTGCTTTGACACTGTCATTGGCCTGTTGCTTAAGTTGCAAAACAGCACGGGAGGAAATGGCAATGAGACGAGGACTTTTGGCATTCGCGCTGCTTGTCGGGACGGCCGCACCGGCTGCGGCAGGCACGCTTCTGGCTTCCCCGACAAGATCATCGACGGCGACAGCTTCACCTTGTGCGAGGGCCGCGCCTGCAAGGAGGTCCATCTTTGCGGGATCAGGGCACCCTCCGATGGCGAGGAAGGCTTCCAGGAATCCTCCGACGCCCTGATGACCATCCTGGGCGGCAACCTCATCAAATGCACCCAGGTCGGCGGCGGGACGCCGTGCGACGAGAAGGGCAAATCCACCGACGGCGAAGCCATCGTGGCGACCTGCCATATCGGCTCACACGACATTGCCGAAGACATGGCGAAACACGGCTTCGCCTGCGATCAGGTGAGCATGTCCGGCGGACGCTATTCCGGCGAAGGTCTCGGCAAGCCTTGCGATACACAGCAAAGCGCGCTTAAGCCGGCGGAATAGACCGCTTAATCGGTGCTGCCATTCTCGCGAATTTCCGTCGAGGAAAGCGAGGACAGCGGCAGGGTGACGAGGGTCCAGGCGGGCGGGCGCATGAGTGCGAGCCCCGCCGCATCGCTCGGATCCACGAAGCGCCGCGCGAAGACCTGCGCCGCCTTTCCGGCCCGCGCCTTCATGCGGAAGCCGGGCCTGTCGAACACCGCCACCGGCATCGTCTCGAAGATCGCATGCCAGTCCTTCCAGCGGTGGATGTCGGCCATGTTGTCCGCGCCCATCAGCCAGACGAAATTGGTCTCGGGATACAGTCGCTTCAGCGTGCGAAGCGTATCGGCCGTGTAAGGCGATCCCTGCCCCTTCTCGAAATCCGTGACCTTGATGCGCGGATGGCGCGCCACGGCTTCCGCGGATGCCACGCGCTCCTCGATCGAGGGACCGGTTGGGGTCTTCAGGGGATTGCCCGGCGTGACAAGCCACCAGACCTGATCGAGCTGCAGCCGCTTCAAGGCCGCGAGGGTGATGTGCCGGTGGGCCTCATGGGCAGGGTTGAACGACCCCCCCAGCAGTCCGATCCGCATGCCCGGCGCCGCCAGGGGCGGCTTGGCGCGAAGGTCGATGGTCCGGCTTCCAGATACCAACGGGAAAGACCCTAGGGCCGCGTCTGGCCGCTGCCGCGGACCACGTATTTGAAGGTCGTGAGCTGCTCCACCCCCACGGGACCGCGTGCATGGAAGCGGCCCGTCGCGATGCCGATCTCCGCGCCCATACCGAATTCGCCGCCATCGGCGAACTGGGTGGAGGCGTTGTGCAGCACGATGGCCGAGTCGACTTGCGTGAGGAACCGGTCCGCCGCCGCTTGGTCGCCGCTCACGATGGCATCCGTATGCTGGGAGCCGTAGGCCGCGATGTGGTCCATGGCCTCGCGCTGGTCGGCGACCACCTTCATGGCGACCACGGGCGCCAGGTACTCGGTCAGCCAATCGGCTTCCGTCGCCGCGATCACCCGATCGTCTTCCTGCTGCACGGCCTCATCGCCACGCACCTCGCAGCCGGCATCGATCAGGATCTCGATCAGCGGCTTCAGATGGGTCTCAGCAATGGCGCGGTCCACCAGAACCGTCTCGGCCGCGCCGCAGATCCCCGTGCGCCGCATCTTGGCGTTGAGCACGATATCCTTCGCCATCTGAAGATCGGCGCTCCGCTCCACATAGACGTGGCAGATGCCTTCCAGATGGGCGAACACCGGCACCCGCGCTTCCTCCTGGACCCGCGCGACCAGGCTCTTGCCGCCCCGGGGGACGATCACGTCCACCGAGCCGTTCAGCCCGCCGAGCATCATGCCGACCGCCGCACGATCCGTCACCGGCACGAGTTGGATCGCCGCTTCCGGCAGCCCGGCTGCCGTCAGCCCTTCCACCAGAGCGCCATGGATCGCCTGGGACGTCGCAAGCGCATTACTGCCGCCACGCAGGATCACCGCATTGCCGGACTTGAGCGACAGCCCGCCCGCATCGCTGGTCACATTGGGGCGGCTCTCATAGATGATGCCGATCACGCCAAGCGGCACGCGGACACGGGAGATCTGAAGTCCGTTGGGCCGCTCCCAGGACGCCATTTCCTGGCCCACCGGATCGGCCAGCGCCGCGATATCCCGCAGGCCCTTTGCCATCCCCGCGATCCGATCTTCGGTGAGGGTGAGCCGGTCGACGAAAGCGTCTTCCATGCCGCTTTCCTTGGCAGCGCGACCGTCTTCGGCATTCACCGCCAAGATCTCGTCCGTCCGGGCCACCACCGCGTCGGCCATCTTCCGGAGAGCTGCGTTCTTTGTCTCCTCCGACGCCGTGGCCAGCGCATGGGCGGCCGACCGCGCAGCCTCGCCGATGCCGAGCATCAGCGCGTCCAGGCTTTGCGAATCCTGCCGTTTCACCGCCGCGTCCATGATCATTCGCCCTTTCGGTTCGCTGCCGAGCTCTTCAACGCCATATCGTCCCGGTGGACCAACTCGGCGCGGCCACGGTAGCCGAGAATCTCTGATATTTCACTGCTCTTGCGGCCGATCATGCTCGCCGCCTGGGCATGGTCGTAGGCCGCCAGACCGCGCCCCAGCTCGTCGCCCTCGAGCGTGCAGATCGAGACCGCATCGCCCCGCTCGAACTGCCCTTCGACCCGCTTCACGCCCGCCGGCAGCAGGCTCTTGCCGTTGCACAGCGCATTCGCCGCGCCCGCATCGACGACCAGCACGCCCTTGGGCTCGAGCGACCCGGCGATCCAGCGCTTCCGGGCTGCGACGGGATCGCTATGAGCGACGAACCAGCTTCCCCCTTCGCCGTCAGAAAGAGCCTGCAAGGGGTTCAGCACCTTGCCGCTGGTGATGGCCATATGGGTGCCTGCGCCGACCGCAATCTTCGCCGCCTCCACCTTGGTCACCATCCCGCCCTTGGAGAGCTCGGAGCCCACATCGCCCGCCATGGCCTCGATCTCCGGCGTGATCTCCCGAATTTCTTCGATCCGCCGGGCATTGGAATCCTGCCCCGGCGGCGCGGTGTAGAACCCGTCGATATCCGACAGGAGAACGAGGCAGTCGGCGCTCATCATGGTCGCGACCCGGGCTGCCAACCGATCGTTGTCTCCATAGCGGATCTCGGTCGTCGCCACCGTATCGTTCTCGTTCACCACCGGCACGGCACCGAACTTCAGCAGCGTGTTCATGGTGCTGCGGGCGTTCAGATAACGGCGCCGGGTCTCCGTATCGGCAAGCGTCAACAGGATCTGCGCCGCCACCAGACCGCGCTCCGCCAGCTTGGAATCGTAGGCATGCGCCAGATCGATCTGCCCGACCGCCGCGGCAGCCTGGCTCTCCTCCAGCCTCAGCGGGCCCTTGGGCAAACCCAAGGCATGGCGGCCGAGCGCGATCGAGCCCGAAGAGACAAGAATCACCTCCTTGCCCGCATTCCGCAGCGCGTTCACATCGTCGAGCAGGGAATCCAGCCAATCCGTTTTCAGCTGGCCCGTCGCGCCATCCACGAGCAGCGACGACCCGATCTTCACGACGATCCGCTTGGCGTCGCTCCATTCGGCGCGCGAGCTCACGGCTGCCATCCCTTCTTGGGCGAGGCGACCTCCTTGGCTGCGGCCTCGCAAGCGCGGATCGCATGGCTTAGGGCACGGACCGCCTCGTCCATGCCCGCACCCGTGACCGCCGAGATCAGCATCGGCGCCTTGCCGGCCGCCGTCTTGAGCGCTGCGACCTTCTCGTCCAACTCTTCTTCCGGGATGGCATCGGTCTTGGTCAGCGCAAGCAGCTCTGTCTTCTCCGTCAGCCCCGCTTCGTACTGCTCCAGCTCGTCCCGCACCGTCTCATACGCCTCGACAGGATCCTCTTGCGTCCCATCCACCAGATGGAGCAGCACATCGCATCGCTCGATATGGCCCAGGAACCGGTCGCCGATTCCCGCACCCTCATGGGCGCCCTCGATCAGACCGGGAATATCGGCCAGCACGAAATCGTGCCCGTCGGTGCGCACCACCCCGAGATTGGGATGCAGCGTCGTGAAGGGATAGTCGGCGATCTTCGGCTTTGCCGCGCTCACCGCCGCGAGGAAGGTGGATTTGCCGGCATTGGGCAGCCCCACCAGCCCGGCATTGGCGATCAGCTTCAGCCGCAGCCAGACGGTAAGCTCTTCGCCTTCCTGACCTTCATTGGCCCGCCTGGGCGCCTGGTTGGTCGAAGATTTGAAGTGGAGATTGCCGAACCCGCCATTGCCGCCATGGGCTAGCACGACCCGTTCTCCCGGTTCCGTCAGGTCTGCCAGAAGCGTCTCCTGATCCTCCGCATAGATCTGCGTGCCCGGCGGCACCTTCAGAACCGAATCCGCGCCCCCGGCGCCCGTCCGGTTCTTGCCTGCCCCGTTCGTGCCGCGTTTCGCCTTGAAATGCTGCTGGTAGCGGAAATCGATCAGCGTGTTCAGATTGGCCACGCATTCGGCAATCACGTCCCCGCCCCGCCCGCCATTGCCGCCATCGGGCCCGCCGAACTCGACGAACTTCTCCCGTCGGAACGAGACGCACCCGTTACCACCGTCTCCGGCCTTCAGATAGACCTTCGCCTGATCGAGGAATTTCATCGGTTTGTTCCGCTTGGACAGCGGCCTTTCTAGCGGAAAATGGTTAGCGTGCCGCTTCGCGCGCGACATCCGCTCGCGCCAGCCTGTAAAGCACGCAGCGGGACTTGCCGTCCCGGGATTCGCTCTCACGGAGCTCCTCCCCGCACCGCGCGAAGCCGAGCTTGCCGAGAACCCGGGCCGACGCCGGATTGTCCTCGAAATGCCCGCCCAGCAACGAGTCGAAACGCTCCGTCGCGAAGGCGTGGACGATCAGTTCCGCCACCGCTTCCGTTGCGAAGCCTTGCCCCCAGAAGGGCTTGCCGACCCAGTATCCCACCTCGGCGGTCTGTCCGCCGTCATCGGAGCGGTAGCCCGTGCAGCCGATCAGCTTGCCGTCGGATTCGATGGCGAAGACCGTGCCTTCTTCGCCTGCGGCCACGGATTTCAGCCATTCCGAGGCCTGCCATTCGCTGTAGGGATGCGGGATCGAGGCTGTCATGCGGGCGATATCGCGGTCGCCGGCCAGCAACGCAATACGGCCCGCGTCTCCCATGGAGAGCGGGCGCAGGATCAGCCTCAGAGTGCGGAGTCTCATCGCGCTTTCCTCGTGGTGGCCGCCGGGGCGACGCCACATGGAAAGGCAGTGCGGCGCCGACCGGAAACAGGCCGCGCCGAAGGGCGGGCCTGGCCTAGCTCGGCTTGACCGAAACGAAGACGCGGTCCTGCGCCTTGCGCTGGAACTCGACCACACCCTCGATCTTGGCGAAGATCGTGTAGTCCTTGCCCATGCCGACACCCTCGCCCGGATGCCACTTGGTGCCGCGCTGGCGGATGATGATATTGCCCGGGATCACGTGCTGGCCGCCGGACTTCTTAAGCCCGAGGCGGCGGCCTTCGGAATCGCGACCGTTGCGGGACGAGCCGCCTGCTTTCTTATGTGCCATGGTTCAATTCCTTCTCGCGCTCGTGCCTAGCTGTCGGACTTCTTCGCTGCAGGCTTCTTGGCGGCCGGCTTCTTCTCGGCAGCCTTCTTCGCCGCAGGCTTGGCATCCTTGTCGGCGGCCTTCGAGGTCGGAGCCTTCTTGGCCGGCGCCTTCGCCTTGGCGGCGGGCTTCTTCGCTTCGGTCGTCTTGGCCTCGACGGCCTTGGCCTCGGTCTTGGTATCCGCAGCCTTGGATTTGGCGGCGGTCTTCGCCGGAGCCTTCTCCTCGGCAGCCTTCTCGGTCACCTTGTCCGACGTATCGGCCTTCTTGGCCGCCGTCTTCGAGGGCTTCTTGCCGCCCGTGAGGATCTCGGTGATCTTCAGCGCCGTCAGATGCTGGCGGTGCCCGGCCGTGCGGCGATAGTTGGAGCGGCGCTTCTTCTTGAAGACGCGGATCTTGCCGGCACGCTTGTGCTCCACGACCTCGGCCGCGACGGTCGCGCCCGAAACCAGCGGTGCTCCGGTCTCCGGCTTGTCGCCGCCGACCATCAGAACCTCGCCAAGCTCGACCGTGTCGCCCGGCTCGCCGGTGACGGTTTCGACCTCGATAATGTCGTTCGGCGCAACGCGATATTGCTTGCCGCCTGTGCGAATGACCGCGAACATGTCTAAATCTCGCTTATCTCGCGATTGATATGGGGCCGGCCGCGCCTCGCGTCACCCTTGAAGATCTTCAGTGCAGATCGTCCAGACGACGCAAAAAGGCCGCTTGGCGCGAAACCGCGAGCCAAGGGCCGGATCGGCGCGGAATATAGAAGACAGGTTCGATATGTCAATTGCTGTTGGCATCGATCTATAACGTGACCTATCCGGCGAATGAGCGCGTATGCGTCCGCTCATGCTTTCGGCTCTTAGCCCCACCTTCGCGCCCGGCGGCCTAATCTAGTTGCGATCGGATCGTCCGCCGATAACATGCGCGCTCCGCGATCCCCCGCTCAAGCTCCCCTCAAGAGACGTCACGCCAGTGTTGAACTTCTTCATCCTGTTCCACAAATGTGGGAACTCGTACGTCAAGGCCGTCCATAAGCACGACCGGAAGACTCGTTTCGTGATGAGCGTTCGGCCGGGTGAAGCAGATACTCTCCTCGGTCACGACGAGCCCGGCACCCCGGTGAACGTCCGCTGCCGGAATTTCGGCTTGAACGTGGTCGAGCAGCACAACCTGCTTTCCGTCGATGATGCCCGGTTTCTCGTTTTCACCCGCCATCCGGCGAGCTTCATCCTTAGCGCGGTTAAATACCATCTCCGCGGCTCTGAGGAGTGGGCTGTAAACCGTCCGGAGCCGCATTTGGGTGGCGTATCCTTTACGACTGCACTCAACGCGACCGACGATGAGGCCGAGCGTCAGATCATCGCCATGACCCAGTTCGAGAGCCTCTACGAGAGACAGGCCTCGTTTGCCGAATGCTTCGCCGGTGAGAAGTTCATGCGCGTGCGTTGCGAGGAGCTCTTCGCAACGGCAGATCCCGAATATTTCGAACGGATCGCTGAGTTTCTCCGCCTCGACGACCGGCCGAAATTCGCCCGCGCGCTTCGGAAGGCCTCGCCCTCCAGCATGCGGTGGCTGCCCGGCCATTCCACGGGCGCATTTCAGGAGCGTGACCCGTATGCGGCATTAGCGCCGAGAGCGAAGGACCACTACGACCGCCACTTCCGGCGCTTCGCCGACAGGCTCGGCTACTAGAGAAGCGCTAAAGCCCATCTTGCGGGGGAAACCGACAAACGTTACAAGGCCCCTCCCGCGCAGCGACCACACATAACGCTATACGCGCCAAAGCACGGAGAGGTGCCGGAGCGGTCGAACGGGGCGGTCTCGAAAACCGTTGTACGCGCGAGCGTACCGAGGGTTCGAATCCCTCCCTCTCCGCCACTTTCCACATCGCCAAGATTCCTTGAGTTTCACTGCATGACACAATTCGGCGGCGGGAGATAATCGAGGCTGAGCTTGCCCCCATTGATGCTGGGCTCGGCATAGGTGCGCTGGAAGGTCACGAACGGGTCCTGTCCGTCCAGGATGGCAATCTCGAGATTGGTCACGATGGGCACCCCGGGCGCAGTCGGCACCTCCGCGGCGCACGTGCTGGCGCTCATATAGACCATGTCCGGATCGGCGAGCTGTTCCGGCGGTAGCTTCGCCTTTAGGCACGCTTCCATCGCGGCCTTGTCCGGCATGACAGCGACGGCAGGCCCCCAGCCGCGGATCCCGACCACGTGGGAGATCTTGCCGCTGCCGTCTCTCCGCTGCGCTCTGCACGCGTCGCCGTCAGATCGAATGTACCGAAGTGACCGTCGGCATGGATGGCGCCGGAGCTTCCCCCCTCGTAGACCAGGGTAAAGGCGTAATCCTTGCCGTATTCGGTGCCCTGGCAGGCAATGCTGAGCGTCTCAGCCGAAGCCGGACCGGCCGCCAGCAGCGCGAGGAGGGTGGCCGAGACCGCAAACCGATACGTCATCCGACTTGTCCTTTCGAATGCGGACCGTTTGCGGCCTGCGCGGCCGCTCACTGGCCGCTGCAGCGTACGGGCCCCAGGGAAAGCTGCTTGTTGATCGCGCTGGTGACGACCTTGCTCATGGCCGCGTTCTGATCGGCGGCGCAGGCATTGAACACAGCCACGGGATTGCCGTCCTTCACGCCTTGCGCGCTGCAGCACCATGGCAGCGCTGCCCTGCACGCATCGCTCTTGGCCTCCGCGCCGGCGGGGCATGCACAGCCACCTTCCAGCCCCCCGGGCGCACACGCTGCGCCGCGAATATCGTCGGGGATGGCCACCTCGGCCGCCGACGGCGTCTTCGGAGTATCCGCGGGCGCTTCGACGGCGGGCGTTTGCGCAGCGGGCGTTTCCGGTGCCTTGCTGGCGCCGACGGGCTCGCAATAGGAGCCGGCGGCGTTCGGTGATTCGAGCACGACATTGCCGGGCGGACAGGCATGCTGCCCCTGCGGTTCGGCGTCGGCCGGTGCCGCGTCCGGCTCGATCTCCGCCGGCGCGATCTCCGCCGGCTCGGATGGTGCGGGCGCGACGGACCCTCCACCGCTGGAACCGCTCGATTTATGCTGGGTCTTCGATCCGCCGCTGGACGACGAGGGCTTCTTGGCCGGATAGGTCTTCTTCTGAACCGGTTGCTCTTGGACCTTCTTGCGCCGGCGAAGCGGCTTCTCCAGCAGTCCGCCACCGCTTCCGTCCCGGCCGCAGACGATGGCGCCGCCCACGAGACGGCAGCCGATGCCGACTTCGACGACGAGACCGTTTGTACTGGTCGTCCCCAGCCAAGGACGTGACGCCGGTTGCGCCATGGCGGCCGATGCCGAGACGATCCCGAGCAGACCAGCGCACAGCAGGAAGGCGACGGCGAGAGAAACCCGATATCCCTTCATCGGACGATCACCTCATCGCACCGGTCGCCCGTTGTCCCCGATGGGCAATGGCAGTTGGGATAGGTGCCCTCCATGTAGGACGGACACACCTGGCGCGGCGTGGGTCCGGTCGGCTGCGGCTGTGGCGCCGGTGCAGGTGGCTGGCAGTGTGGCGGCGAGCCGGTCCAGCCGGGCGAGCACTGGGTCGGATAGCAGCTGCCTTCGGTGAAGCGCGTGCCGGGCGGGCAGCAATTCGGCGGCGTGCCATTCGGCCGGTCAGCAGGGCATGTGGCCGGCGCCTGCTGGATCTCTTCGCAATAGGCGCCGTACTTGTTCGGCCGGCGCAGCTGACGATACCCCGGCGGGCAATCGGGCCGCTGCCTTTCCTCCTGCTTCTGCTTCATGGGAATGCAGATCGGGTAGCGGCCGACGGTGCCCGGCGGGCAGGGCTGCACCTCCTGCTGAAGCGGACGGCACGATCCGCGGGAGTACTGATAGCCTTCGGGGCAGCAGCGCGGCGGGGTGCCGACGGGGCGGTCCGGCGGGCAGACATTCGGTGTCTGAGGCGCCTGCTGCTTCTGGGGCGCCCGGCAGGTGCCGTTCACATAGTCGAGCCCGCGCGGGCAGCGGCATTTGCCGCTGCGGTATTCCAACCCGGCCGGGCAGGTCTTACCGGACTTCGAGGGATAAGCGCCCCCCGTTCCGGTACCGGGCTTGGGCGCAGGCGTCTCAGGCTGCTTGGAAGTGTTCGTTCCGCCGGTCCCGATCGATTTGCAATCCGGATAGGTCCCGCTCGTGCCGGCAGGACAGACCTGCTTAGGCGCCACGCAAGCGGCCCCGTCCCAGCTTTGACCCGCCGGGCAGGCGCATTCTCCGCTTCTGGTCTTGACCAAGCCACCGGTGCATTGCGGCTCGGTCGAAACGACATGGCAGGAAGTCTCGGTCGGCGCGGCCCCGGTGCCGCCCGTGGCGGCCGGTCCCTTGCTCGTGGGCTCAGGACCGCCGATGGCCGCGCAATTGCTGAACCAGCCTTGCTCGGAGACGATCTCCGGCAGCTTCACCACCATGGTGTATTTGTTGTGCTCTCCCGGATCGAGCCGCATCTTGCCGGTGCAGGAGAACGGCAGGCTCGTGGGCGCGGGCGAGCACGGGAAGGGATCGTTGGCGGCGCTGATCGAGACGATCTCCGCCGATTCCAGACCCACGAGATTGTCGACCACCGTGACCGGATCGTCGTGCACGATCTTCTCGTCGTTGAAGATGTCGAGGGTGAAGGTGCAGGTGGTGCCCGGACGGCAGTTCTGATCGCCGTCCTTGGAAACCTTCACCTTGAATGGGTCGAGCTTGACCTCTGCGCAACCGAAGCCGGCCGGGCCGTCGCCGCCGAAGGCCGCGGCGCAGTTCTCAAGCACGTTGTTCTTCTGCCAAAGCGGACCAGGCGTCACCAGAACATCGAGGCTGAGGGATCCGCCGACCGGGATCACCCGCTTGGCCTCGACCGGCTTGCAATCGATACTGCGCGCGTCTGCACTGGTGCAGGTCCAATCCGCGCTTGCCGCCGCCTCGACCTTTGACGGCGCCGATTGCGGGATGCCCTTGGACGAATTCTCTGCAACGCCGTCATGCACCCGGAGATCGCCCTGGAATACGGCCGGCCCGTCATTGGTAACGACGATGCGGAACGGACAGCTCCCCTTCAGGTCGCAGACGCCGTTGCTGGTCGAGACCTTGACCACCGAGAGATTGGACGTCGCCATGGCGCTCGCCACGGAGATGCAGTCTCGCGGATGATCGGAAGCCGCCGCCGCCGGCCCGACGATCTCGGCGCAGTTTTGGAACGTGGTCGCTGTGGTGAGGTTCGGCTTCGTCGCGTAAATGATGGTGATGGATTTGCCGGACTCAATGGTCACCGGCGCCGACGTGCTGCAACCTTCAGCGCCGCAGACAAAGGTGATGCCGCCGCCGACCGGCACATCGTGCTGCCGCCGCCGGGGGTGAAGCTGTCGCTGAAGGTGAACGGGCCGGCATAGGTCCCTGGGCCGACATTGTTGACGATGACGATGAACTGGCAGCTCTCCGACTTCTTGTCGGCGGCGAGATCGCAGCGGATCGGGCCGTGCTTCTCGAGCCTCAGCTGCGGGCCATTGGTCAGCGTCAGCGTCGCGCAGCTTGGCGTCTGCCCGGTCATGGTCGCGCAGTTCTTCATCTCCTTCACCGAGCCGGTGCCGGCACCGAGGCTCGCGGCGAACGAGAAGCGCTTGATGGCGTTAGGGCCGCCGGCGGCATCGAGCTGCAGGGTTGCCGTGCATTTGAAGCCCGTGCCTTCCTTGGGGCAGGTCCACGGCTCGCCAGGAGAGACCGTTGCGCCCCCGAACAGCGCGCCGTCACCAGTCAGATCGTCGGTGAATTCGACTGGACCGTTGATCGGCTGATCGGTGCCGTTGGCGACGGCGATGGTGAAGCTGCAAACTTGCGGGTTGCCGGCGCAGCTGCCGCCGGTCTTGACCACCGAGAGCTTTCCGGGCTCACCCGGCAACGGCAGCGCGCTATTGATATCGGCGCATTTCGACGGTTGATCGGAGCCGACCGAGGCCTGCCCCGTCAAAGTCGCGCAGTTGTGGAACGACCGCGCCAGCGGATTGCCCGGAACGATCTGAACACTGGCTGTGACGCTCTTGCCGGGCTCGATGGTGACGGGCTCCGGTGCCAGGCTGCAGTCGGTCGTGCCGGTGCCGGTGCCGGCGATGCAGGACCAGCCGCCGCTGGACGATCCTTTGGCGGTGATCGAGCCGAACCCGGGGGACGTGACAAGGTCGTGGAAGCTCACCGGGCCGGCATAGGTCGCATTGCCCGCATTGGTGACGGACACGTTGAAGGTGCAGGTCTCCGAAGCATTGCCGGCGGCCGGAATGCAGGCCACCGGCTGTTTGTCGATGCGCAACATCGCTCCTTGGACGAGAGGTGCTGTGGCGCAGCTCGAGGGCAGCCCCTCGATAGTGGCGCAGTTCTTCATCTCCTTCACCGTTTCGGTGCCGGCCCCGAGGGTGGCGGAGAAGGTGAAGGTCTTGGACGCATTTGCGCCGCCCTTGGCGTCGAGCTTCAGGTTGGCGGTGCAGACGAAGCCCTGCCCCTGCTTCGGACAGCTCCAAGGCGCAGGAACGCCGCTCAGCGCCGCGCCCGCAACCGGGGCGCCATCGCCGCTCAGATCGTCGGTGAAGGTCACCGGCCCGTCGATCGCCTTGTCGGTGTCGTTGACGACGGTGATATCGAAATCGCAGACCTGCGGACTACCGGCGCACGCCTTGGCGGATTTTTTCTTGCTGATCGAAAGCTTGCCCGGGACGATCGGTGTCGCCTTGAGTGGCAGGCTGGCGCAGGCCGGCTGCGGCTTGGCCGGGGGATTGCGCCCTGGCCTCCAGCACCGGGCGCGACGGCAACGCCCGCCGTCGCCTTGCCGATCGAGCTTAGCTTGGCGGTGGAATAGGAGACAGTCACGGCGTTGAGCATGCTGCCGTTGTCGCCGATATTCGGTGGCGCCCCGACCGTCAGGTTCATGTCCGCCGTATAACTCTGACCGGGCGTCAGCGTCACCTCGCCGACATTGCAGACGAGTTGCTTCGCCTTGTCGTCGGCGCGCGGCCCGCAAGCCATGGCCGGGTTCGCCGTCACCGAGTCGACCTTGACGCCGGCGCCCCTGACTGACGTTACCGGATCGGTGTAGACGAAGTCGGCATTGAGCACGATGGAGAAGGTGCGGGTCTCGGCGCTCGTGTTCGTGGTGGTGAAGCGCCACGGGCAGGACTGCGCCTTGGCACAAGAATTTCCGGCCGGCACCAGCTCGGTCTTGAAGCCATCCTTGTCGCTGCTGAGCGGCGCCATAACCGGTGCCGCGGGGGCAGCCACCGGCGGAAGCTGCGGCTCCACCGAGGCGCAGTTGTTCATGGTCGTCGCCGTGGCTTTGGCGCCGATCTTCAACCCCATATTGAATTCGTCGCTCGCGCCTGGTGCGAGCGGCGTCCCGCGTTCGCAGCGCGTTGGAAAGCCTTTCGAGCAGCTCCAAGGAGCGCGCGGCAACACGGCCATATCGTCACCGGGAAGATCCAGCGCGCCGTCGCCCGTCGGCGCGTCCACCACCGTCAGCTTGTCGACTGGCGCATTGCCGTCGTTCTTCACCTTGATCTTGAACTCGCATCCAGTGGCGCCGGAGCAATCCGCCACGACGGCTTCCTTGGAAATGCTGAGACCGTTGCCTTGCGGCACCGGCTCGCCGGGTTTCGGCCCTGCTGGCGCGCCGCCGGGGCCCACTCCGCCACCCGCGCCGCCGTCCCCTCCGGGAGTCGGCCGGGTCGTCGGCATGACGGCGCAGGACTGCGGCGCTCCTGGGGGTACCCCGGTCGCCGCAGGCGCTGCCGGGGCCGGCGCAACCGCCTCAACCCCCGGGACGAGCCCTTCCTTGTTCGGGGCTGCGCCGGCGGCCGCCGGCGGATTGGCGGCGGCTTGCTGCGCCCTGCACTGATCGAGCACGGTCTTTTGTGCCGATAGGAGGCTTTCGGGACTTGCCGCGGTCTGCATGCAGAGCTTCTTCTGCTCGGCGAGGTCCGCCGACATGAATCCCTGGTTCAAACTGCAATTCAGGCGCTTGTTCTCCTCGCCTCCTACTATGGCCTGCTTGGCATAGTCATCGCAGCCGGGCGCCTTTGCCTTGCACTGCACCAGCAAGGCGGTGCGCGCGTTGGTTTCCTGGGCGATGATCGGAGCATTGACGGGTTGCGCCATGCACCATTTCTCGTGACTCATCTGATCGCGTGTCCACCGCCCGGCGGGTTCCCGATCAATCGCGCAGTTCAGCTGCTCGGCTTCCTGCATTGCGCCGTCCGCGGCCCGTCCATAGGCGTCGCAGGTCTCGCTAAGGAGGCATTTGAGCGGGGCTACGTTCGTGAAGGAGGTGGTGCCGCCGCCGGCCGTGATCGCCTTGCCGGTCACGCTGCCGTCCGGCCCGACCGTGCCCTGATAAGTCACCACGGTTTCGAAATCGGGCGGAGTGTCGTTTGGCCAGCGGACGACGAAGGAGAATCTATCCTGGGTTATCGTCCCCGCTTGTATCTCCGCCCTTTGCGGGCCATTGGATGTGATCCGGCTGGCGGTGCCGGTGAGCCTGCTCGGCTCGCCGCCTCGAGGAACCTGCTTAAGATCGAGGAACGAGACAGCGCCTCCAGTCCTCTGATTGACTGAGAAGCCGTCTTTCTCCCATCGCACGCAGAGATTCTTGCCCGACGGATCACCGTCGGCGACCCGGTGGAGGAAGCGCCATGGCAAAGGCGTCTGCTGTGGCACGGCGAAGCTTGCGAATTTCAACAGACTATTGCCGTACGGCACGAGCTCACCTTTCTGCTCGGGCGCAGCCGGTTTCGGCGCGGGTGCAGGCCCCGGTGCCGCCGGCAGGGGAGTGATCGTGGTACAGTTCTTGACCGCTTCGGCGGCACCGATCGGGCCGGTCTCGAAGCCGACCTGAAGCTGAATACTGGTCCGGGGCGGAATACCTTCGGCTCTGGTGCAGGCGAAATTCGGCGGGGCCGAGCTGCAGGTCCAGCCGGCTGTGCTTTCGACGAGCTTGGCAGTGGCCAGAGCAGCGTTGCCGGCCGACAGCGTGTCCTGCACGGTGATCGGACCCGGAGCCTCTTTCTCGGTGGTGTTCTCGACGAGGATCTCCCAGCGGCAGACTTTGGTCTCGTCACAATGGGTCGAAGTATTGAGCTTGGTAATCGCGAGGTCGCCAATCTGAGCGGGCTCCCCATTGGTGGCCTCGGTCGTCTTGCCGCCGCCACCGCCGGGCGTTTCCGGGACAGTCGTGCCGCCTCCGCCGACGACTGGAGGTAAACCCGTGCCGCCGCCACCCGCCACGGGCGGGAATCCACCGCCGCCGGCGATGGGCGGAAAGCCACCGCCTCCACCCCCGGCGATTGGTGGAAAGCCTCCAAGACTGCCGCCCGCGATGGGCGGATAACCCGCCTCGCCCTTGCAGATCTGGAAGGCTTGCGTGTCGCCCACATGACCGATGAGGTCGGGCTTGTCCTGTTTCGGGCTGAAATTGATAAGGGCGCTCGTCGCCGGCGCATCGGCGGGTTCGACGGCCGAGGTCGAGCTCACTTGCGCGCCGTGGCCGCTGCCATCTTCGGCGATCCCCTCGACGCTAAACACGATGCTGGCATCGCAGGTCTGGGTGTCGAGGCTGCCGTCCTCGGTAAAGGCGTATTGCAGGCCGGCACCGCCGGCGCCCGCCTCATTGCCCGGGCCGGTGCCCACATTATAAGTCTGCGGCTCCGGCGACCAAATGCCGGGGGTCGCTGGATCGTCGGGCTGTTCGAGCTTGAACAGCAGTGGCTTGGCCGAGCCCGGTTCGGTGAAGGCGGTATAGTCGTAAGACGCCTTCAGGGGACGGCGCAGGCCCAGGATCATGTCGCCCTTGGCGTCGAAGGCGATGTTGGCCACCACCACGGGCTGCTCCGTCTTCACCTCCAGCTCGGATCGGGCATCCTCGGCGAAGGCGCCGTCCGGCTCGAGGCCGACGGACCAGATCTCTGGCCCCTGATCCACGGAGTAATAAAGCCGTCCGCCGTGGACGGTGAGACCCCGCACCCGGCGGGCTTCGGGAGTGAAGCCCCAGGTCGACGGATCCTCCGCCTTGAAGTCCGGACTGGTGATGTCGGCGCGCTTGCCGTCATCCTCCAGGGGCTTCAGCCCCCTGGCGGGCCGGCCGGCCACGCCGTGATCGAACTGGCCGAGATTGGCCGCGTTGTAGTCGAGGCCGAAGCGATGGATTAGGCCGGTATCCAAGTCCGAGGCGTAGAGGTTGCGGCTCGCCGGATCGATCGCGAGCCCGCCGAGCCCCGGGCCGCTATTGGCGATGCCGGTGAAGGCCGTATCGGCCAGCAGGGTCGCTTCCCCTGTCCTACCGTCGATCTTCCAGATGGCGCCGGGACTTGCGCCGTCAAGACCACCGAACTGGCCCGGCATGAACCTCGCGCCGGCTTCGCCCGTCTTGAGACGGACGGGCAGCCCCTTCGCGTCGGGCTTGGCGCCTATGATGTTCAAACCGTAGGCCGAGGTCGCCGCGGCGTAGAGGCTGGGCGAAAGCCCATCCTTCCCGGGATCGAAGATCAGCGAATAGACCTGGCCGATATCCTTCGCAGGGACGGCGAACTTCACCAGCGGCGAAACCAACTGGCCCTTCAGCGGACCGCCGAGATATCCGAGGTCGTAGACCGTCAGCGCGGCTGCGGACTCGTCGATCACGGTCTGGTCGATGGGATTTGTCCCGGCAGGTAGGCTCGGGGACGAAAGCTTCGTGCCGGCGAAACCGGAGATTGCGAGATCGCCCGGGGCCAGCCCGCTTGCCCCACCCCCGTCCTGCGCTGCCAGCGCGCCGAGAGACGCGAGGAGCCAGAAGAGCGCCCAGGAGATGAGAATAACGAAACGGTTGAGAGAGAGGCGGAATCTGCCGCTCCGCCCGCGCCCTGATCCGCAATCAGGGAGCCGGCCCGCTCCGAGAGCTGGACCGAAAGCCACGACCATGCTTCACAACCACCATAAGGCAGCCACGGGATACAGAGCCGGGCTCGACGAGCAAACTATCGACGAATCTTAAAGTTGCAAACTGGAATAATATTCTCTTTGCGTGCGTTGGCGATTCTGCTTCCAACCCGGTCGCAACTGGATCTAGATAGCTGATCCAAATTCTCTGCCGCCCTCGGTGGCGGCGACCTTCAGGGCCGGACATGCGCCTCAAGGGTCGAATTCAACGAATGCTGCTTGCCGGGCTGGCCGCGTCTATCGCTGCGGCCACGGGACCCGCCTTGGCAGGTGACCGCGCGCCCGCCGTTATCCGGTCCGGCGTCTTCCTCAACTTCCCTGAGCAGTTCAACCGCTACTACACCGATCCGGCCTGGCGGCCTTCGACGACCCTCTATGCGAGCCCGGAGGCAGCGGCGACGGAACGACACGCGGGGCCCCGGCGAACCCGTCCGATGCGATCGAATCCGCCCGCCCCGGCACCGAGATCCGCTTTCTGCCTGGCGTCTATGCGGGCTGCTTCGAACTCTCTCAGAGCCAAAGCGGCACCTACGATCGACCCATCGTTCTGACCGGAGAGCGCAATGCGGACGGCTCCATCGGCGTGCTTATGACCTGCTGCCCCGACGAGCGCGCGACCTGCTTCAACCTGGAGAATGCAAGCTACGTCGCCATCGACGGCTTCGAGCTGATCGGCGGCAAATACGGTGTGCGCGCTGTTGGAGCCGACTACCCCGCGAGCGATCATTCACGCGGCATCGCCGTGATCAACTGCATCGGCCACGATCAGCGCCGCGATCCCTTTTTCTCCGGCCAATCGGATTGGAATGTCTGGGAAGGCAACGTCGCCTATGGCGCGGGCGAAGAGGACGGCCACGGCATCTACCTGAGCAACGGCAGCGATTGGAATCTCGTGCGTTTCAACGAGACCTACGGAAACAGCTCCAGCGATTTCCAGATCAACGCCGATCCCCAATCGGCCTGCGCCGATGTCGGCATCGCCTTCGACGATCCGCGATGCGACGCCTTTGCCGGCGGGGGAGAGGGCGGCCAGGGCGCCAGCGATTACTTCCTGGTGGAGAACAACTATTTCCACGACAGCCTGGGCCCTGGACCCAACTTCACCAGCGTCCGCCGCAGCATCATCCGCAACAATATCTTCGGGCCTCAGACCCGACACAATGTCAGCTTCTGGCAGGAGACGGACAATCCCAGGCTCGGCTCGAGCGACAACAAGATCCTGCACAATCTCTTCATCACGATGGGGGCCCACGCCGTGCAGTTCGTCAACGGCTCGACCTGGAACCTGTTCGCTAACAACGTGCTGATCGGGGTCAGCCGGAACGGAGCGACCGTTACCGCGAACCCGGACGCGCTCTTGATGGAGGTCGACGAGACCACGGCCGAGAACAGCTATCGCGGCAATCTCTATATCTCCGGCAGGCTGGACGGGCGGGAGCCCAACAGCAGCGAGTTCGCGCTCTCCAATTTCGAGCCCGGCTGGTTCGCCGATTTTCCTGCCGAGATGACCCATGACCCCGATGCGTTCGCACCGGGACCCGAAGCCCCCTTCCTCGACAAGGTCGCTCCCGAAGACGATGCTCGCTTTGATCGCAATGGACAGCCGCGATCGAACCCTGCCGACCTTGGTCCGATCGAAGACCTGGGTTCCGTCGATTCGGAGTGATCTCGCGGTCACCGCCGATGCTGGAGGCCGAGAGCTGCCGCGTCAGAGATTGCCGCCGTTATAACGGCCGAAGCGCCGGGCGAGGTAGAGCGCCACGAGCAACGCGCCCAGCAGGAAGATCAGGATATGCAGCGGCAGGCGCCAGTCGAACGCGCCCACCCGGGCAAGCAGCAGCCAAGCGACGATAAGATTGGCGAAGCCCCAAAGCACATTCACCGTCGATGACGAGACGCCTTCGCCCAACGGCCGGGCGAAGGGTGTCTGGAACGGCCGCCCCATGCAGCCGGAGACGAGGTGGGGAATGGCGTTCACGGCCAGGGCCCCTGCGAAGAACCAGGCGATCAGGGCAAGGATGGGCATTGTGTCTCCGGATGCTGGAAGCAGACATGCTATCGTCTTGGCAAATCGCGCCCTGGCCCATGAGGTTCCATGATGAGGCTCCATCGGATCGCTCAGCGGAACAATTTCACGCCCACGCGACTGTGGGTTCGCGACATCTGATCTTCGAGGCCCCCGATGCTCTCTCTTCTCGTCTTCTACGGCTCCTACCGTTCCGATCGCATGGGCATCCGGCTCGCCCGCTATCTCGTCCGCCAGTTCACAGAGCGTGGCCACGACGTGGAGCTGATCGACGCGAAGGAGGTGAACCTCCCCATGCTCGACCGCATGTACAAGGAATACGATGAAGACGAAGCGCCCGCGGCCATGGAGACGTTGGCCCAGAAGATCCGCGCCGCCGACGGCTTCGTTTTCGTCACCGGCGAATATAACTGGGGTATGCAGCCGGGCCTGAAGAACCTCACCGATCACTATCTGGAAGAATGGTTCGGCCGGCCCGCCGCAATCGCGAGCTATTCGGCCGGCCGGATCGCCGGTGCCCGCGCCAGCATGGCTTGGCATGTGACGCTCAATGAAATGGGCATGCCCGTGGTGCCGACCACGATCACGGTCGGCCAGATTGGAAAGGCGCTGGATGAAGACGACCAGCCCCAAGGCGAGGGCGGCGGGGCCCTGGAGAAATCCTTCCCCCAATTTGCCGACGACCTCGCCTGGTGGGCCGAGGCGGCCAAAGCCCAGCGGGAGAAGACGCCGCTGCCATATTGAGGGTGTCCCCTCAGGCCTCCACCGGCGCCGCGGCCGGCTGCCCCATGCGGTTCCAGGCGTCCAGCCCGGCGACCTTGTAGGCTTCGGCCAGGGTCGGGTAGTTGAAGGTGTTCTCCACGAAGAAATCGACCGTGCCCTGCAGGTTGATCACCGCCTGTCCAATATGGATCAGCTCCGTGGCGCCCTCGCCGATGATATGGGCGCCGAGCAGCCGGCGGGTCTCCAGAGCGAAGATCAGCTTCAGGAAGCCTGAGTTCACCCCCATGATGTGGCCGCGGGAGGTCTCCCGGAAGCGCGCGACACCGCACTCATAGGCGACGCCGCTCTCCCGCACCTCTTCTTCCGACTGCCCGACCGTCGAGATCTCCGGCACCGCGTAGATGCCGTAAGGGAAGGCTTCCGGCGGCGGCGAGGCCGGCATGCCGAAAGCGTGGCAGGCGGCCAGACGCCCCTGCTCCATGGAGGTGGAGGCGAGGCTCGGAAAGCCGATAATGTCGCCCGCCGCATAGATATTCGGTACGTCCGTCTGGAAGGTGATGGGATCGACCTTCAGCCGTCCTCGCTTGTCGGCCTCCAGCCCCAGCGCAGCGAGATTGAGACTGCCCACGCTGCCCGAGCGCCCGGCGGCGAACAGCAGGCATTCGGTGTTCACCTTGCGCCCGTCTTCCAGCGCCACCTGCACCCCGCGGTCGGACTTGGTGATCTCCTTCACCGCCGCGCCCAGCCCCACCATGCCGCGGTCGCGCATCTGGTGGACGAAATCGGCCACCACCTCCTTGTCGATGAAGTCGAGGATGGTGTCGCGCCCTTCGATCAGCGTCACCGGCACGTCGAGGGCGGAGAAGATCGTGGCGTATTCCACCCCGATCACCCCGCCGCCGATCACCGTGAGCGAGCGCGGTAGTCGGTCGATCTCAAGGATCTCATCGGAGTCGAACACCCGCTCCCCGTCGAACGGCACGTGGCCAGGCCGGTAAGGCTTGGTGCCGACGCAGATCACGCATTTGTCGAATTCGACATGGGTGATCTCCTCCGTATCGGTCGTCAGCTCCACGGTGTTCGGCCCGACGAAGCGCGCCTCGGCCAGGGCGAAGGCCACCATGTTCCGCATGAACTGGTGCTCCAGCACCTCCACCTCGTGGTCCAGCGTCTTGTGCAGCCGCTCGGTCAGATCAACCGCGGTGATATCCTGCTTCACCCGGTAGGCCCGGCCGTAGAAGCCGCGCTCCCGCCAGCCGGACAGGTTCAGCACCGTCTCCCGCAACGTCTTCGAAGGGATCGTCCCCGTATGCACCGAGACGCCGCCGAGGCGCCTGCCCCGGTCCACCACCAATACCGATTTGCCGAATTTCGCCGATTGCACGGCCGCCCGCCGACCGGCAGGCCCGCTGCCGATCACCAGCATATCAACCTTGTCCATAATCCCCCGAAACGGTTAGACGCCGTTCCTCCCTCGCTCAAAGCTTGCAGCATTGTGCAACTGCGAAACAACAGTTTTGCGGGACGGAAGCGCGATTTCTGGCCTGAGCGAGCCGAAGCCTCCCTAGTTCGGCATGCCCTCGAACTGGGGCATATCGAGCGGAACGGCCCATTTCAGCCGGCGCTTGGTAAACATCTCGAGCTTCGGCTCGATCAGCTCCGGCCGGTCGAGGCTGCCCAGCATCACGAAGACGAGTCCGGGGAAGCTCTCCAGATTGCTGGTGAACAGCCGGGCGCCGCAGGTCGGGCAGAAGTTTCGGTCGAGCTTTTTGCCGGAATCGGCGACGTAATGCTCCGCCTCCGGCGTGCCGCTGGTCAGGATGAAATCGTCCTCCGGCACGGCGAAAAACGTCGCCGCCTCACCGCCAGAGGCCTTCTTGCAGTCGAGGCAGTGACAAACGGCAACGAAGTCGGGGTCCTTGTCGAACCCGAACGTCACGGTGCCACAGGCGCATTGGGCAGTATATTTCTTGGACATGGCTGGCCCCTTTCGGCAAAGGCCGTTTCACGGGAAGCCTGCCTGACCGGCACCTTCCCAATCCGCTCAATATACTCCGTGGTTGCAGAAACGGGGAGCGCTACCGGCTCCCCGCCGCTCGTCCTTTTGCCGCGTTCTCTCCGCGCGTATCCCCAAGGATCGTGGACTGCGCCATCACCGTGCTTGCCCCTTTCCACAGCCGGGCTATGTTGCACTGCAACAAACCCGCGAATTTCGCGATCCAGACAGCAATGGAGGAACAACATGCACGGTCGTCCGCGCCGTAGCGCACTCTATATGCCCGGCTCAAACCAGCGCGCGCTCGAGAAGGCGAAGACGATCGCCGCCGACGCCCTGATCTTCGATCTGGAGGACTCCGTTGCCCCGGACGCCAAGAGCCGCGCCCGCGAACAGGTCTGCGCGGCGGTGAAGCAGGGCGGTTATGGCGACCGCGAGCTCGTGATCCGCGTGAACGCCCTGGAGACCCCGTGGGGCACAGACGATCTCCACGCCGCCTGCGAGGCCGCGCCCGACGCCATCCTCGTGCCAAAGGTCATCCATTCCGGCGACATCATCTCCGCCGCGAAGATCCTCCAGAGCTGCAACGCGCCCCAGAAAGTGCGGCTTTGGGCCATGATGGAGACCCCCATGGCCATCCTGACGCGCGCACCATCGCCGCCACGGCCGTCTACGAGGATAACCGCCTGTGCTGCCTCGTCATGGGCACCAACGACCTGATCCGCGAATCCCGGGCCCATGCCCATTACGACCGCTTCGCCGTCGTCCCCTGGCTCGCCATGACCCTCGTCGCCGCCCGCGCCTACAAGCTCGACATCCTCGACGGCGTCTATAACGACTTCAACGACGAGCAGGGCCTGCGCGAGGAATGCGAGCGCGGCAGCAGCTTAGGCATGGACGGCAAGACCCTGATCCATCCGAGCCAGGTCGGCCCCTGCAACGAGATCTTCACCCCCTCCGCCGAAGAGGTGGAATGGTCGCGCAAGATCATCGCAGCGTTCCGCGAGCCCGAGAACGAGAACGAAGGCGTGATCGTGGTCGAAGGCCAGATGGTGGAGCGCCTGCACCTCACCATGGCGGAACGCACCGTCGATATCGCCGAGCAGATCGAGGCAATGGAAGCCGCGATGGGGTAAGGTTCGCGGCGAGGGAGGATTCGCCGATGACCGATACGCTGCAGACCGAGCAGGCTGAGAACGCCGTGCGCTTTCAATATACCGAAGACGACATGGTCGCCGCCCACGCGGCCTGGTGGTCGGGCTCGGCGAGCTGGCAGACCTTCCTGAAGTTCGGCGTCATCATCGGCCTTCTCTATATCGGCCTCGTCTATGTGGCGAATTGGGGCAACCCGACCACACCGCCCCAGATCGCGGGCGCGCTCCTAGTGGCCATCGTCGTGACCTTGGCCGGGTTCGCCATCGGCTACGTCATCACGCCGCGCCGCGCCCGGAAGATGTATCGCCAGCACAAGGCGCTCGGCGGGGAGCACCAGATCGAATGGGACGATGACGCCATCCGCATGAAAAGCGGTATCGGCTCCAGCGAACTGCCCTGGACGATCTTTCATTGCTGGCTCGACGGGCCGGGCTCGCTGCTTCTTTATCAGGCGAACAATCTCTTCCACGCCATTCCGAAGCGTGGCCTTTCGGACGCCCAGTTCCGGGACATCATCCGCTGCCTGCGCGCCGCCGGCGTCCCCGAAAAGCCCCGCTTCGGGTTTCTCAGATCCGGCGCCTGAACGTCCGCACCGCGGCGGCCGCTGGACAAACCCGCCGCTCCCGTCTACTGGCATTGACGGCGCGCCCGCGTGGGTTGTGCCGGCGTTACTGAGGACGGACAGGGGGCAGGGATGGAGCCGGGTCTCAAGGTCGATCCAACGCATTTGCCGTCGTTCATCACCCCGCCGGGCGACACCGACACCCTGATGGTGGTCGTCGCGCTGTTTTTGCTCTTCGCCGTGCTCGGCGCCGGCGCCCTCTTCCTCACAGTTCACGCGCTCCCGGAGCGCATCGCTCACCGCTCAAAAAAGCTCCAGATGGAGATCGTCGCGGTGCTCTGTCTGCTGGCCCTGTTCTCGCATCAGCACCTGTTCTGGGTCATCGCCCTGGTTCTGGCGATGGTCGACCTGCCAGACATCACCACGCCCATCCGCCGCATGGCGCCGCCCTCGAGCGCATGTCCGGTCTGCCCTCGATTGCCGATCCCGAGATCGCCCGCGCCGAAGCGGCGGGCTGGGACGCCGCCACACCTGCCCCCGCCGCCGTGCCCGGCCCGCCAAGGGAAGAGCCCGCAAAGGAAGAAGTTGCAAGGGAGGAGAACTCGGCGGAGGACGCTGCCGCCACGTCTCCGGCCAAGGAGTCCCAGAAGACGCCGCGGGCGAAGGAGTCCAAGACCGCTTCAGCCAAGACCGATCCCGCGAAGACCGATCCGGCGAAGACCGATCCGGCGAAGACCGATCCGGCCAAGACCGATCCGGCCAAGACCACCACACCTGAGAGCAAGGAGAGCTAGATGCTGGAGCTTCTTCTCTGCTCGATGGTCACGGTGCTGCCCGACTATCTCTATCGCCGCTACGTGCAGGGAAAGCGCTTCGGCCACGAGATCACCCTCTTCTCAGTCTGGTACGAGCTGCGCTGGGGCATCGTGAGCTGCCTCATGCTCACCGTGCTGCTGATCACGCTGGTCTTCTACTACCACCCCTCCAGCACCGCGGCCGCCTCGGTGTTCCGCACCGTGCCCATCGTGCCGGAGATCAGCGGCAGGGTCGCCAAGGTCGAGGTGCCGGTCAGCGGCGAGGTGAAGGCCGGCCAGGTGCTCTTCCGCCTCGATGACGCGCGGCAGAAGGCCCAGGTGGAGAGCCTGAAGCGGAAGGTCGAGGAGATCGACGCCCAGATGCAGCTGGCCGAGGCCGAAATCGCCAGCGCCGAAGGCCAGCTCCGCCAGGCGAAGGGCGACTATCAGCAGGCTTCCGACGAGCTCCGCACCAAGCGCGAGCTGTTCCAGAAGAACGCCAACGTCGTCTCCCGGCGCGAGCTGGAGGATCTGGAGACCGCCGTCGATGCCCGCCAGGGCGGGGTCGATGCGGCGGAAGCGGTGAAGGCCCAGGCCGAGCAGAAGCTTGCGACCCTGCTTCCCGCCCAGAAGGCGAGCGCCGAAGCCTCCTTGAACGAAGCGGAGGTGCAGCTCAGCAAGACCGTGGTGCGCGCCGGCGTGACCGGCCGCGTCGAGCAGTTCAACCTTCAGCCCGGCGATTTCGTCACCGCCCTCGGCCGGCCTGCGGGCGTCCTGATCCCGGCGGACTCCGGCCGGGGAACGCTTGCCGCCGGCTTCGCTCAGATCGAAAGCCGCGTGGTGGAGACCGGCATGATCGGCGAGGCGACCTGCGCCGCCATGCCCCTGACCATCGTGCCGCTGGTGGTGACCCGCCGCCAGGACTACATCGCCTCGGGCCAATACTCAGCCCAGCAGCAGCTTTTGGATACGACCGATCTCGGCGCGCCCGGCTCCATCCTGGTGCGCCTGGAGCCGCTCTATGCGGGGACGCTGGACGACCTGCCCCCCGGCAGCGCCTGCCTGGTCAACCTCTACAGCAACCATCACGAGGAGCTGGAAAGCGGTGAGCTCGGCGTCTTCCAGTCCCTCTACTATCACGGGGTCGACACGATCGGCCTGGTCCACGCCGCCATCCTGCGCATCCAGGCCATCATGCTCCCGATCCAGACCCTTGTGCTGGATGGGGGGCATTGAGGGGACATCGCATCTAGGACGAATGGACCGATGTGAGGTGCGATAAGCCGCGCTGGTGTATCGTGGAATCAGCGAGATGAATGGTCACTCAATGTAGGGATTATCGTCTTCTTCGACATGCTGAAGGACGACGTCGCCGTTTTCTTCGATGGTAAATATGACGATCAACGGGGGAATACTGTCGATCCGCTTGGTGCGGGCGTACCTAAAGCTACACCAATCGTTCTGGTGGGAATCGAAACCAAAAGGGTTGCGATAGAGTCCTTCGACAATAGCCTCCATGGCCTTATCGATGGCTCGGTATCCGCCCAAAGCGGTTACCGCGGCGCCGAAGCTTTCCGACTCTTTGATCTCTCGCACTGAGCTACTTCGAATTCCAGCCTTGCGCGCGGCCTTGCTCGGACAGCTCGGACAGCTTGTCTTTTGACAATGGCTTGTCTGAGAAATAAGCGGCCTGATAGGGGATTGGCTCGCCGTCTTTTCTGATCTTCCACGCGATACCGTGAGATTCGTCGCTGCTTTCAGATCCGGTCATGTGTTCGTAATGGGCTATGGATTCGTCGAGGTAATCGAGGTCCTCCTGGCTGAAAAAATTTAGAACCGGCCGTCCCTTCGCAACGGGCCGCCGCTCCACCACTAGACCGTATTTTTGGGACACATATTCCAGATGCCCTTCAGAACCCAACTCACGCAAGAGGGGAGGCATTTCTACCGGAGCGGGCCCCTTCTCCAGCCTCTGATACTGCCGACCTGTGACAGGCTGCCCGCGCTCATAAAATGAGCGGAAGTCGGCACGCCAAAGAGTCTTATTCAGCTTGATCAAGCCGAAATATCGAAAAGAGGCGCAGCGTTCTGCGACGTAAAGAATGGCCTCCTTCAGGCGTCTCTGCCCTTCAGGGAGGTCAATCTTATACAGCGCGCGCTGATCGTATTTCTCAAACGAGGTCATAGGCTCCCGGTCTCTGAGAATCATTTTACATCTCACTTGACTCCAGAGCAAGATTGTTGTAGCCGCCACCAAAAGTTGCGATTCTCTCTGTTGCAACAGAAAGTTAAGCCTACTTCTGCCATTGGCCTCAAACTCGGCTAAACCGGGGCGTGGGGCCAAGGCCGACGTCTTGTGGGCCATTGTCGAGTCTGGCTCCCGGGCCGCATGTGCCCGCCGCGTTAGCAGCACCCTACCTGCGGCGTGAATTTGCGCTAGTATCGTTTCTGCGCAGTCCAGCGCCAATTGATGGAGGCATGACCGTGTCAAATGCACCGTCCACCTCCTCCCCCGACGCCCTTGCCCAATCGATCCTCCGGCGGATCGCGCCGGAGCTGCTGGAGGCTCGTGCTGAGGAGTTGGTGAGCTTCGGGGCGTTCTGCGCAGGCGAGCTGGAAGACCAGGCCGCCTATAGCGACCGCATCCATCCGCCGGTCTGGAGGAACGTGCCCGTCGATCCCGCTCATCCGGGGGAGCGGCGCGGGGCCATCTTCCTCAACCCGCGCTACGAAGCCTGCCATCAGGAGGTCTATGCGCGGGGCTTCATCGCCGATCTGTTCGCCGAAGCGGACCCGGCCCCCCAGCTTTGGCCGCTGATCGGCCAGTATCTGGTCTCGCAATCCGACATCTCCATCGGCTGCCCCTTCGCCATGACCCACCCCGTGGCGCTGATCGTGGCGGCTTATGCACCCGACGCCGTGCGCGAGAAGTATCTGCCCGAGCTGACCCGCACCGACGGCGAAACCAAGAGCGGCGGCACCTGGGCGACCGAGAAACATAGCGGCAGCGATGTCGCCCAGACCCAGACGAAGGCCGAACCGCAAAGCGACGGCACCGTGCGCCTGACGGGCCAGAAATGGTTCACCTCCAATGCCGGCTCCGGCCTGGCGCTCGCCACCGCGCGGGCAGAAGGCGCACCGGACGGCGCCAAGGGGCTCGGCCTCTATCTCGTCCCCAGCCATATCGACGACGACTGGCAGACGCCGAACGACTACGAGATCACTCATCTAAAGGAGAAGATCGGCACCCGGGCGCTCGCCACCGGCGAGGTCCGCCTCGATGGGGCGCTGGCCTACGAGGTCGCGGCGCCGCCGGACGGTCTGCGAGTCATGATGGCGGCTTTGGGCTGCTCCCGCGCCCATAATGCCATGGCCGCCGCGGGCATGATGCGCCGTGCCCTGATGGAGGCTCATGCCTGGGTGCAGACGCGGGAGACATTCGGAAAAAGGCTGATCGATCACGCCCTCGTCCGCAAGCGGCTGCTCGAGATCGCCACCCAATGGATCGCCGGCACATTGCTCGCCTTCGAGGAGGCGAAGAGCTTCGACGAGGCATGGGGCGCGGACGACGATGCCGCCCGGCTTTGGTCGCGGATCGTCACGGCGCTCGCCAAATACAAGACGGCGGAGCAGGCGGTCTGGTGTATGCAGAAGGCGCTCGGGCTGATCGGCGGCAACGGCTACACCGAGGACTACCCCATCGCGCGCCTGTATCGCGACGTCATGGTGCTGCCTGTCTGGGAAGGGCCGGAGCAGATCCAGGCGCTGGAGCTGCTGCGTCTGATTGCCGGGAAGGCGCCGGGCGGCGCGGTCTTCATCCAAAGACTGGGCGAGATTCAATCGGACCTGCCGGACGATCAGATGGCCCGCGAGAAAGAGCGGCTGGGCGATTTACGCGCAGGCCTCCGTCGGGCGCTGACGGATCTTCAGGCGGCAGACGATGCCGCCAAGGAGGCGACCGCCGACAGTTTCCTGCATAAGATGTCCGATGCGCTCTGCTACGCGCTGCTCTGCGAGCATGTCGCCTGGGAGATCAGCGATACGGGCAGCAAGAGCGCCCTGCTCCCCGTCTGCGATGCCTATTACCGCACGACCTTCGCGCCCGACCCCACACCGAGCACCGAGCCCGATCCGCTGCTCCAAAGCTTCGACGCGGTCATGAGCGTCGTCGGCGCCGGCTAGCCGTTCTGCCGAAGGCCTTCCAGATAGGCGCAGAGCATATCGGCCAGGGCGTCCGCATAAGCCTCGATCTCGCCCTTCGTTCGCGGCTTCTCGGAAAAGCGCTTTCCCACCGCGGTTAGCGTGGTGGCGATCAGATCGCCGGCCAAGACGCGCTCCTCCTCTGAGATTTCAGGCAGCAGGTCGGCCATGAAGGCGGCGATCTTGCGCTGCGCTCCCGCCTTGGCCGCCTGCGCCTCCGGGGCGTCCCGGTAGAGCGGGGCGGCATCGTCGAGCGCCATGCGCACCTCCGCCTCCTCGCATTCGGAGCGGACGAAGGCGTGCACGAGCGCGCGCAACCGCTCCAGCGGCGGCTTGCCGTCGTCGTCGAGAATGCCCCCGAGCAGCTCTGCCGTTTCGCGCCACTCGTCGCTCTGCAGCCGGAAGAGGATCGCCGCCTTGTTGGGAAAATACTGATAGAGCGAGCCGACGCTCACCCCCGCCCGCTCGGCCACCCGCGCGGTGGTGAAGCGCTGCGCGCCCTCCTTCGCCAGAACCTGAACAGCGGCATCCAGAACCGCCGCTACAAGCTCTGTTGAGCGCGCCTGTTTCGGCTGCTTTCGCGAGGAAATCCGGGGAGTCTTGCGCTCGGTCATGGCGTGGCTCGGCAATGCGAATATGAAACCTGACGGATTATTCGTATTTTTCTTCGCAAGGCGCAACCCCGCGCCGTTTGCATAAATGGAGTTACCCCGATGACCACCCTGACCGAAGCCCCGCTTGCCCCCGTGCTGGAGCGGCTGTTCGAAGAAGCTGCCGCAGCGGCGCCGTCCCAGAGCCTCGTCTGGGCGACGCTTTCGCCGGAGGAGCGCGACCGGCTGATGCACAGCAAAACCGACTATCTCGACATCTACAGCCGCCTGAAGGATCTGCCATTACCGGTGTCGCGCGAGACCGGCGCACTGCTCTACATGCTGGCGCGCAGCAGCAAGGCGAAGGCGATCGTCGAGTTCGGCACGTCCTTCGGCATCTCGACGCTGCATCTCGCCGCCGCCCTGCGCGACAATGGCGGCGGGAGGCTGATCACCACCGAGTTCGAGCCCTCCAAGATTGCCCGCGCGCGGGGCTCGCTCACCGAGGCCGGTCTCATCGATCTGGTGGAGATTCGCGAAGGCGATGCGCTCAGGACCCTGAGCGCCGACCTTCCCGAATCCATCGATCTGGTTCTGCTGGACGGCGCCAAGGCGCTTTACGATGCGGTGTTGGATCGGCTTGAGAGCCGTCTGAAGCCCGGCGCGCTCATCGTGGCCGACAATGCCGATTATTGCCCCGAATATCTGGAACGCGTGCGCGATCCCCAGAACGGCTATCTGTCGGTGCCCTTCGCCGAAGACGTGGAGCTCTCGCTCCGGCTCGCCTAGAGCCCGGCGCAGCTCTCAAAAGCAGACCGGCATGGGGCGTCCCGCCGGTCCGCTTTAGCGATTTCTAGGCCTTGGCGGCCGCAGCACCGTCGCTCACATGAGTCAGCGTCCGCTGCTCCTCCGTCGCGGCGATCTCCACCGTGTGGTTCTTCCCTTCCCAACCTTCCGTGTAGCGGCGGGTGAAGTTCAGCTCTTTCCGTCCCGCATAGCGCTCCGGCTCGATCGCCACGCCCCAGAGGCCGAAGGGGAGCTCCTGCGCCGGCACGTCGGCGACGTCCTGCCAGCCGTCCCAACCGAGATGCAGGGTGAAGGGTTCGCGGTCCTCGATGATCAACGCGCGCCCCTGACAGAGCGACGGCACCGGCACCTCGTTGCGCCAGCGGGTGTATTTCGCCTTCGGCACCGAACCGCCATAGCGCTTGGCCACCGCCTCGAGCAGCTCCACGGGCCGTCCGGCCTGGCGAGCGATCAGGAGCTTCAGAAACTCCGCGTGGCTCCAGACCAGCGGCATGGCGCTGCCGGAAGGCCTACCGGGATAGAGATGGCGCTCGGGGATGGGTGCCGCGTCCCAGACCTGCTCGGGCAGCAGCCCGCCCGGGCTGGCGCAGTTCCGCATGGTCTTCAGATAGAGCAGCGGGTCTTCTCCGGCCTGCAGCGCGAGATGCCCACGCTCACCCACCAGCAGCGGCCAGGCGCGGCCAACGCCGTTGCCGTCATAAGGCGAGCCGTCGTCATGCTCGCCGTAGCCGTCCTCGTTGTAGCGGCGATAGACCGGGCCTGAGGGCGTATCCACCTTCAGTACCTCGTCGACCACCTTGATCGTGTCCTTGATCTTTGGATCGGTGGCCGAGCGCAAACCCAGCCGCACGATGTAGGAGAAGTCGAGCGCCACCAGCGCACAGGCCCGGATGGTCTCGCCGTTGCGGTTTCTCAGCATCAGCGTGCCGGTCACTCCCCCATCCATCTCCGGCGGGGCGATGCGCACATAGTAGCCGTCCACACCGAGCTTCTCGGCCATGGGTGTGCCGGTGACGTAGCACCACTCCTCGATCCGCTCGTTCCAGTCGTCGGCGAGATCGAGGGCGTAGCCCCGGGTCGCCTCGTCGAGCCAGGGCGCGGCCGCCACCAGGGCGGCGATCAGCACCGGAATGGTGAAGGCGCTGATGCCGGGATTCTCCTCCCACCGGTCCTGATCGCTCTGGGGGCCGGCCTTTGCGATGAAGGCGATCGCCCGGCGCACCATCTCCGTGGTGCCCGGCAGATCGGGCTGCCCGAGCTCGCGCAGCTTCGCCGCCAGCATCACGGGGAAGGCCGCCTCGTCGAGCTGAATGCCGGTCCAGAAGGGCACGCCGTCGGGGAAATAGTTCTGGGTCCAGTGGCCGTCCGGCTGCTGGACGCCGATCATATGGGCCAGCATGCGCCGCGCGTCCTCGACCTGGTTGGCGGCAAGCAGCGCGAAGGCGGCAAGCGTCGCATCCCGCGGCCAGACGAGATGATAGCCGCCGAGCGTATTGGTGGAGTTGCCCCAGGGCGTGCTCATGGAGGCGACCACCGCTCCGGGGAACATGCGGTCCTCGTGGGTGCGCAATACGGTGGCCGTGGTCAGCGCCTCCTCCGCGAGATCCGCCTCAGGCGCCGGTAGGCTGAGCTTGCTGCCCCAGGCCTCCCACCCCGCGAGGAAGCGCTCCCGCACCGTGTCGTAGCCTTGCGCCAAGGACGACATGGCAAGCGTGCGGGCGCCGGTCGGATGGGGCGCGATGCCGAGGGCGATCACACCCTTCGGCGCCGAAAGCGCGGCCGACATGGCGATATTTCCGCCGGTCGCGCTCGTGAAACCGTAGGTGAAGCGGTTATGGGCGTTGAGATCCTGCCAGCCGTCGGAAGCACCGACGAAGCCGACGCTCTGGTCTTCCATTGGGGCATCGGCGCCGATGCAGACCGCGCGCGCCGGGATCGAGGCATAGAGCAATCCGCCATCCACCCACGCATCGTTATCGTAGCCGCTCTCGCCGAGATGGGGCGCTGCGATGATGCCGAGCTTGTACGGGCCTTCCAGATCGTACCGCACCAGTAGCACGTCCCGATGGGGATCGGGCAGGACCTCGAGGGTGAGCCTGTAATCGTCGCCCGTATGGGTCACCGTCAACAGAGGGAGATAGGGTTCGGGCTTCGAGAGGGTGTAATTGCATACCCGCTTGAGATCGACCCAATGGCCCCCTCCGATCAGGTAGAATCCGAAATCGCGGATCTCCGGCCGTCCGGTCGAAGGCCAGTAGATCTCGTTGACATTGCCATGGCCGATGCTCGCCCAGACACGGGCCGTGCCCAGGGAGGTCGTCACGAAATCCTTGTCGCTGGACGCCCAGGTGGGCGGAATGCCCGGTGCGCCGAATGCTTCCCCGCCTGTCATGGCATAGCCCCCGTCGATCGGAAAAAAGCCGGCCGCCGACCGTCCTGGATCAGGTGGCGGTCCCGCACCGGCATGGGTTCAACACGAGGGGGATCTTACGCGCCGAACCGTTAACATCCGCGTGACGTCACGGCGAAAATTGACCGATTTCGGCGAAAAATGCTCTGGGGCGGGCTTCAAGGCGGTCTAGATCGCGCGCTCGGCGAGCATCAGCGCGCTATCTTCCGGATCGCGGCGCAAGCGGCAACCCAACCGCCGAGCGAGGGTCTTCATGGGCGTGTTGTCGGCATGGATCGACGCCCATGTCCGGCGGTAGCCCATCTCGCGGCCGGCGGCGAACACCGTCTCCAACGCCTGCCGAGCGAGATCCAGATGCCGTGCCTCGGGCCGGAGCGAGACGGAGAATTCCGCCGTGCGTCCGTCCGGCTGGCCGGCAATCCGCGCGCCGCCGAGGATCTCCCCGGCAAGCGTGCCCCGGCCCTCGATCACCAGGCAGATATCCTTCGCCGGATCGGGCGTGCAGAAATCCAGCGCCATCGCTTCCGACAGATGCGGCATCGTATGGTTCATGCGGAACCACTTCGACATGTTTTCCAGCGCGTCGTAGCCTCGTATCAGCGAGGCGGCATCCGTCGGCCGGATCGGCCGCACGACGTAAGCCAGCCCGTCCCTGCCGTTAAGCGTGACCTCGCGCCGGGCAAGCCTCTCCCGCAGGGTGCGCGGGAGCTCGACAGGCGCCGTCGCGGGGACGGCGGGGTGATATCGCGTATGAACGACAGCCATGGGGTCATCGGCCTGAGTCCGGCCGCTCTCTCAATAGGTTAGGCGCACAATGCTGCACCGCAACAATTGGGAGATAGGAACATTGAGAGACCATGGCAAAGCCTCGCGACAAGTGAGCGCAGGCGCCCGTGGCATCTAAACGAGCATGCCGCCGGAAACCTCGATCCGCTGGCCCGTGACCCAGCGATTCCCGCCCGTCAGGAGATCGGCGATCATCGGTCCGATATCGTCCGGCAGGCCCGCGCGCCCCATGGCCGTCATGGAGGCAACGCGATCGTTCATTTCCTGATTGTCGCGCACGACGCCGCCGCCAAAATCGGTCGCGATCGCCCCCGGCGCAACGGTGTTCACTGCGATGCCCCGGTCGCCGAGTTCCTTGGCGAGATAGCGGGTCAGCACCTCCACGGCACCTTTCATGGACGCATAAGCCGACATGCCGGGAAGTGAGAACCGCGCCAGCCCGCTGGAGAGATTCACGATCCGCCCGCCATCCGCCAGCAGGGGCAGCAGCTTCTGGGTCAGGAAGAACACGCCCTTGAAGTGAATCCGATAGAGATTGTCGAGATCCTCCTCGGTGGTTTCGGCGAAGGGCGCGCGCAGGCCGATACCGGCATTGTTCACCAGATAGTCGAACCGCTCGCGGCCCCACCCGGAAAGGGTCTCTTTCACCTGACCGACGAACCCGTCGAAGGCGGAGATATCACCCGTATCCAGCTGGAACGCGGCCGCCTTCCGGCCCATTCCCTCGATCTCGGTGACGACCTTGTCGGCCTCGTCCTTGTTCGAATGGTAGGTGATGATGACGTCGGCGCCGCGCTCGGCGAGATTGATGGCCGTATTGCGGCCAAGGCCGCGGCTGCCGCCCGTGACGATGGAGGTCTTCTGAGAAACCCTGTTCCCGTTGGTCATTGTCGAAATCTCCCGTTCGAAAACTCTGAGGGGAGATTTAGGGAGCCCGGCAAAAAGCGGAATGGCTGAAGGTGCCGCTTCCTTGCCTAATCCTCCACGGCTCCACCGAGCGACCGGGTCTCGAAGGTCACCTTCTGATCCGCGTTCCCGATGAGATCGATTGTGGCCGAGGTCGCGCCCTTCGGGATGCGGATATCGGTCTTGGAACCCAGCTTCAGCACCAGAACCCCGTCGGTCTTCTTGCCCGAGGCGGCCCAGGCTCGAAATAGCTCTTCACGACATCCACCTCGTCGCCGGCCTGCTCGATCGTCTCGCCATTCTCAAGCTTGAAGACGATGGAGCGGACATAGGCTCCACCCGACGATCCGCCAGCATTCACATAGAGCGTGGCGACGCCGGGCTCCGGCCCGGGCTCGGCCACAATGGAATATTCGCTGACGCTGGTCCGCCGGTGCAGATCGCGATGCCGAAATAATACTGGTAGAAGCCGACCGTGAAGAGGATCGAAACGATCGTGAGCACGATCGCCACGGGACGCGTGAACAGCCGTGCGAAGGATCGATCCCGACAAGAGTATCGAGGGACCAGGCGCCCGGGCCGTAGAGCATCACGCTGACCGATATGGCAAAGCCGAGCGCTGCCATGGTCCATTCGTCCAAGCACTCGAAGCCTTGCCAGCCGAAGATCAGCATCAGGGCCACGTTGAGCAGCGCCGCACCGACGGCCGCGCCCCGGGTGATGAGCCCGAACATCAGCCCAAGCCCTGCCAGCAGCTCGCCGACCGTCATCAGATAGGTGGCCGCTTCCGTCAGCTGCGGCTGCTCCAACAGCCAGTGGATCACGCTCTCGATGGGGGAGCCCGGCGCGGCATGCACCAGCTTGTTGGCGACGTCGTGGGGGCTGTCGATGTCGAGCTTGGCCGGCGCGTTGTAGAAACGCCGCCAGGCAGCGGACACGAAGGTGAAACCCATAGCGAAGGCTGATGCACGCAGCGCGAGCGCCTTCACCCAGTCGAACCGCTCGTCCTCGACCATGATGCCCCTCCCCGAATCGCTGGCTCGGCTAGTGTGGATTGCGCCCTAGCTCGTGCCAGCTTTTCTCGCTTACGTCGACACCGTAGTGCTCGGCCGCCTTCTTGATATTGGCGAAGGCAAGATCGCGGTCCTTGTCGGACACGCCCTCGACCTGATCGAACCGCGCCAGGGCGTTGCGCACGTGATCGGCGTCCGTCAGCGGCTCCTTACGCTTGTCGGGAAAGGCGAACACGCTATCGGGCAGATCCGACTGCTTGGTGAGTTCGCCGTGCTTGGTGTGGGGTTTCCAGGTGGTCTGCATCGTAAACCTCCTACGACTCTGTAGAGCCCCCGAGGAAGAACGCCGGTCCCGGCATTTGGTTTTTCGAAGGCTTATTCCAGCGCGATTAGAAGCTTGCCGGAGACAAAGATGATGTCCGGCCCGCCGCCATCATTCGGATATGAGCCATCGATACGCTGGAGCTCCAGACGCACGCGAAACGATCCGTCGCTCTCTTCCAGCGCGCGACTGTCGGGCTTGATCGTCGCCACCGGCTTGGGCTCGGTATGCCGCTCGACGATCGGCGCAAGGTCGAACCTGACCTTTGCCGGTTTTGAAGGCATGGCGATGTCGAGGGAGATGGTTTCGGGATCGAATCTCGCGACCAGTTCGAGAGGCTCGGTTCCATCAGCCTTCAAGGGGAACGTCCGTTCGAGCGACTTTGGACGCTTGGCGCTGGGATAGAGCGCCAGAGCGATCAGGTAGTCATACCCGGCAACCGCTGTCGCGGTCTCACCCCGTTCGACGCCGAAAGAAAAGCGCCGCCGCGTGTTCGTACCACGCTCGTTGCTCGGCACGTAACCGATTCCCATACGCTCGACCGCCGTCTTCGCACCCATGTTGTCGAGATTCGGCTCACCAGGATGCTCCGGATCGCCGAACCACGGTCGGATCTGGTCAAGCTTCTTGGTGTTCGCGAGATAGTCAGTGATTTCACTTATCGCGATCCGGTCTTCACGGCTCACATCGTTCGCCGGCTGTCTTATTTGTCCGTCCACCAAAACGCCGCTTCGCTCCAGCGCCGTTTCGAGCCGCCCAACCTGACTCCACGCCGACACGGCGACGGCGCCCCACGGCCCCACCGACGCACCGATCAAGAGAAACGCCAGCAAAGAAACGATCAATGCGGGCGCTCTCATTCGCCCGAGAGCCATGGCCAGAACCGCCGACAGCGTCAGCCAGACCAGACAGAGGAGCACGGTATAGCGCTCTTCGGTGAAACCGTATTCGTTGATCCGCACCCCGATAGCGATCGCCAGGAGGACGAGCGGCGCCAAAAGGACCGGAAAGAAAAGCTTTCGGAAGAGCGCGGCAAGACCGTGTTCGAGCGGATAGACCACCAGATAGGTGATCACGCCCGCAAGAGCATAGCCCACGACGAGATAGGCCACGCCGCCCTCCGGCAGTTGCCCTGCGAAGGCGATCTTCGCCATGTAGGCGTAGAGGATCAGCGTATAGATCGCGAGCAGAGGGATCATCGCGTAGGTCGCGATAACCCTCAGAGCCTTAGGGTAGCTGGTTTGAAGCCTTTCGTAGTCCGAAGGAATGCCGGCGAGGAGGGCTATTGGGAAAACCAGATAGAAGCTCACCTTTCCGAGAAATTGGACGACCTGGCCGGCGTTCAGATCGATCCCGAACAGATATTCGATGCTGTAGACGATCGCGCAACCGCCGAGAAACAGGATGCTTGCGCCGATGGCCGAAAACAGACCTTGTAAGGTAAGCCGCGCGGCATAGACCCAAAATGCCGAACGGTCCTGATCTCGCAGATAGGGGACCGCGACCGCAAGCAGCAGCAGACCATAGGCAAGGAAGGAGAAGGGAAAGTACGGAAGAGGCGATGCAAGAAAGAGCGCAGAGACGCCCACGAACATCATAGGGCCGAGGACGAAAACCGTGGGCCAGCCCCAGCCGTAGCGCTCGCGCACCAATTGCAGAGAGACGAAGAGAAGC
The DNA here is from genome assembly GCF_001708935.1 of Methyloligella halotolerans. Classification (GTDB taxonomy): domain Bacteria; phylum Pseudomonadota; class Alphaproteobacteria; order Rhizobiales; family Methyloligellaceae; genus Methyloligella; species Methyloligella halotolerans. Next base: position 358,499 of record NZ_MASI01000002.1, on the reverse strand, counting down.
GATCCGCAGACCCAGATCGCAAACCAGCGGACGAACCCTCCCAGCTGCCAGTGGCGGAGCGCGATGATGAACATTCCGCCGCACAATGCAGCGGGAATTGGAAAGCGCGTTATGCTCCCTGCCGCCTCCTGAACGAGGGTCCCGGCGGCATGACGCCACCAGCTCCGGCCAGAATCGTCGCTCATGTCTGTCCCCCGCGCCCCGCTTCGCGCACTTTTTGCGGGTCACGGCGCCATCGCGCAACCCATTTCTGCGGAGACACGCGCGGCCACTGCTTTACTCCACCACCACCGCATAATCCTCGCCCTCGTCCTTCGCTCCGGATTTCTGGCCGCTGCCCTTCAGCAGGAAGACCAGGCCGATGGCGAGGAGCGACATCACCATCATCAGATAGAAGTCGTCGGAATAGGCGATGATCGTCGCTTGGCGCGTGATCTCCTGGTCGAGCAGCGCCCGGCTCGCCCCGCTCGTTGGATCGAGTAGCCGCCCCGCCCCGCTCTCAAACGCCCGATTGAACGGCGTCACGTAGCTGGCGATGTTCGCATGGTTCACCTGCGTGTTCTCCACCAGCAGGGCCGAGACGATGGAGATGCCGACGCTCGACCCGATATTGCGCGACAGATTGTAGAGGCCCGTCGCGCCGCCTCGCATCTTGGCGGGCAGGGTCTGGAACGCGACCGTGGTCAGGGGCACGAACAGGAAGCCAAGCCCCGCCCCCTGGATGAAACCCGTGACGGCGATGTTCCACTGGGAGACCTCCGGCGTCCAGCCGGTCATGTCCCACATGGCCCAGGCGGTGATCACCAGCCCGATGACGAGCAGCGCGCGTGTATCGACCTTCCCCATCAGGCGGCCGACGATGAGCATGGTCGCCATGGTTCCCAGCCCCCGTGGTCCCATGACGATCCCCGCCGTGGTGACGGGATAGCCCATCAGGGTCTGGAGATAGGGCGTCAGCAATGCCAGGGAGGCCAGGTAGGTGATGCCGATGATGAAGATGAAGACCATCCCGATCGTGAAGTTGCGGTCGAGGAAGAGCTTCGGATCGACGAACGGATTGTCGGTCGTGAAGATATGGACGAGGAAGACATAGAACGCGCCCAGGCAAACCATCAGCTCGATGACGATCTCGCTGGAGCCGAGCCAGTTGAGCTGCTCGCCGCGGTCGAGGAAGAGCTGCAGGGCGCCGATGGCAATCGACAGGCTGACGAAGCCGGTCCAGTCCAGCTTGGAGTCTTCTAGCACGGTTTCGCGGACGAAGATCATGATGCCGACGAAGGCCATGATGCCGATGGGCAGGTTGATGTAGAACACCCACCGCCAGCTGAAATTCTCCGTCAGCCAGCCGCCGAGCACAGGCCCGAGCACCGGTCCCACCATCACCGACATGCCGAACAGGCCCATGGCCTTGCCCCGATCCTCCGGAGGGTAAAGGTCGAGCAGGAAGCTTTGCGCAAGGGGTACCAGCGCCGCCCCGAACGCGCCTTGCAACAACCGGAAGAGAACGATCTCCGTGAGGGATTGCGCCATTCCGCAGAGCATGGAGGCGACCGTGAATCCGGCGATAGCGACCATCAGCACGCGCTTGCGGCCGAAGCGCCCGGCGAACCAGCCCGAGGGCGGCGTCATGATGGCGGCAGCAACGATGTAGGAGGTGAGGACCCAGTTGATCTGGTCTTGGCTCGCCGCGACGGTTCCCTGGATATAGGGCAGCGCGACATTGGCAATGGTCGTATCCAGCGCCTGCATCACCACCGCGAGGATCACGCAGAACGTGATGGCTGCGCGCCCGGGGACGGCCTCGAACGCCTCCCCGCCCGCGCTGGCCGCCGCCTCAGCCATGGGTGTTCTCCGGCGATCGGCCCGCACCGAACCAGCCGGTCATGAAATCCGGCAGGCCGCGCGCATGGCCGGTGTCGACCTCGATCTCGACGCTCATGCCCGCCCGCAGCGGCGGCTTGTCCGACGGCGTATCGAGCCGCACCCGGACCGGGATTCGCTGCACGACCTTCACCCAGTTGCCGGAAGAGTTCTGGGCCGGCAGCAACGAGAAGCTGGACGCGGAAGCCGGGCTGATGCTCTCCACGCTGCCGCTCCACGTCACGCCTGGATAGGTATCGACACTCACCGTCACCTTCTGGCCGGGCCTGACATAGGTGAGCTGGGTCTCTTTGGGTTTCGCCTCCACCCACATGTGATCCGTCGCCACCAGGCTGAATGCGGACGTGGAGGCCGCAAGATACTGCCCGACCTGGAGCGACGGGACGTTGGCGACGACGCCATTGAATGCGCCCGCACGGTGGTGTGATCGAGCTGCCGCTTCGCCTCGTCGCGCTGGGCCACCGCGTATTTGAAGCCTGAGAGCTTCTCCACCGGATAATCCGGATGGTTGTCGAGCTTCGCCGCGGCCTGGGCCAGCTGGGTTTTCAGCGACGCCAGATTCTGCTGGGCATCCTGCAGATTGTGCTGCGCCTCATCGTAATCGGCCTGGGACGCGAAGTTGCGCTTCAGCAGGGATTGCTTGCGATCGAAATCCCGCTCGTAGAAATCGACATCCATCTTGGCCTGATCGATCTGGGTCTCGATCTGGGCATAGGATCCCTTGAGGGCTTCGAGCTGGGCGCGGGCGATTCCGACCTGTCCTTCCGCCTTCTCCAGGGCAAGTTTGAAGGGCAGCGGATCCAGCCGGAACAGGACGTCGCCCTGCTTCACCGGCTGATTGTCGTGCACGGCGACGCTCTGAACGATGCCGGAGACGTCCGTCGAGACCGCCACCATGTCCGTCCGGACATAGGCGTTCTCGCTCTCCATCACCGCCCCGCCTGTCACGTAGAAATACGCGCCGATGGCCAGCGCCAACGGCAGCAGCGCGAACAGCACCAACCGCACCCGGCCGCGTCTCTTGTTGCGCGGGGCCGGGCCCGTGTCGGCCTGGTGCTCAGCCTCCTTCGCCGCCACCGCTGTAGCGTCCTGCTCCTCGGAGGAAGCAGGCTCCGGCGTGCTGTCCGGCTTCTTCTCTTGAACCTCGCCCAGCGGCTCCGCGGGGCTGAAATCGGCATCGCGCTCTACCTTACCCATCGGAGGTGTCCTCATCTGGCCTTTGCTCGGCGCTGCTGATGCCGCTGAGATTTTCCCGCATGGCCTGCAGCGTTTCCATCATCCTGGCGGCATCGGCTGGGGGGACCCCTTGAAGGGCGTCCTGCTTGGCGGTGGCCGCGATGGCTTTCAATTCTTTCAGCTTGGGATAGGCCGCCGGCAGCAGGAAAAGCTGCTTGCTGCGACGGTCGGTGGGATCGGGGCGGCGCTCCAGAAAGCCTGCGGCCTCGAGCTTGTCCACCACGCGCGAGAGGCTGATCGGCTCCAGCTCCAGCATCTCCGCCAAGCGCCCTGCCGGATGCCGTCGTTGAACCGCAGATAGGCGAGCACCTGCCATTGCGCGCGCGTCAGCCCGAGCCCACGCGCACGCTGCTCGAACAGCTTGCGGATGAGCCGCGCCACGTCGTGCAGCAGGAATCCGAGGGTGATCTCGGGCTTGTCTGGGCTGAAGTCCGTCATTGGACGATCGAATACTAAGCGTGCTTATTATAGATAAGCTTATTTATGCCGATCGCCTTCGCTCGCAAGCGGCGAGACGTCACACCTTCGGGGCGCAGATGCCGCGTCCCGGAGGTGTTTCGTGGAATATCGGGGTTCTAGTCGCCGGCCGTGCCGACATCCGGCACGTCCTCGCCCAAGGCCGTGGCGAGATCGATCTGATGGTCCTGCTCCTGGACCAGGATCTCCCGGATCTGCTCGGCCATGGCGAACTCGTTCAGCGCCTCGCATTGACGGACACGCTGCCGGTAGTTGCGAACCGTCTCATTCTCGTTGTCGAGGTCGAAGCGCAGCATCTCCCGCGCATCCTCGGAGACCTTCACGGGCTTCGCCTTCACCGTCGGCGTATGGCCGAGATAGTCGATCTGCCGCGAAATCGTCAGCGCGTGCTCCAGCTCCTCGTGAGCGTGCTGCTCGAGCTGGTCCGCGATGCTCATATATTCAGCACCCTTGATGACCTGGGAATAGACCACGTAGGCGATGATCGCCTGATACTCGCGCGCGAGATCCTCGTTCAGGAGCTCGGCAAGCTGGTCGCGTGTAATATTTTTCTCAGCCATTTCGTTTCCTCATCTCAAAAAAGAACCGATATCTGAGATATTGGGTGCGCCCACCCGCGCTGAAAAGGAGGCGGTTGCTTTTGCGCCGGACCGATCTCGCTCCACGAACCGGTGGTGCGACGCTGCGCCAATTGGGGGACTTGATCCGCCAAGCCGTTCCGGGTTCTAAGGAGAGCATGACGCGAAACGGCCTGAGAATCGGCAGCCGCTTGATGCTGGCCCTCCTGACCTTCCTGTGCCTTGCACCGGGAAGCGCCGGCGCCGTCGTCTGCATCGGAGCGGATGGCCACCTGGCGGTCGAGACTGCCCATGTCGCGTCCTGCCACCGCGAAGAGGTCGTCCATCACGACCCTGCCGTCCACCAGGGCGTATCGCTGGCCGTGCATGGTCAGGACCATGCCGAGCCATGTCTCGACCTCAGCGCACCGCCGGGCGCGGCCACCACCAAGGCCATGGCCCAGCTGAATGCACCGGCCAGTGGAGCGATACCCACTCCGGCCCTGACCGCGGTGCCCACCCATGCCAAGACCCTCGCAGCGCCGCCACCCCCGGCGACTGCACCGCCTTCGCCCCACCTGACATTCCTGAAGACGGTCGTCCTTCGCACCTGACGCCTGTTCCGCCTGCCGGACTTCTCGTTGAAGCCCGGCCCTTTGCGCATGCGCATCTCTCGACGGAACAAGGCTTTCAACGATGCATCTCAAATCCAAGCCGGCGACACCGGCCCGGCTCGCTCATCCCGCGTCTGTCTTCCTGGCGCTTACCGCCCTTCTCGCCCTGACGTCCGGCCTTGCCGCCTGCGACGGCCTTAGCGCCCAGGAGGACTCAGGCTCACAGTCTGCCGGGCACGATCAAGCCGAAGGTCACGGCCACGACGATGGCCATCCTCACGCCGACACGAATGAGGAGGATCACGAGGGACACGATCACGGCGCCGAAGAGACGGGTGACGAAGGCCATGCGCACGGCGGAGAAGAAGCCGGCCACGAAGGCCATGAACATGGCCACGAAGGCCCGATCCGCCTGAGCGACGAGCAGCGCAAGGAGTTCGGCATCACGGTGGCGGCGGCCGAGACGGGCGCCGTGACCGACAGCTTCACCCTGCCCGCAGAGGTCCACTACAACGGCGACCGCCTGGCCCACGTCGTGCCGCGGGTCTCCGGCATCGCGACCGAGGTGAACGCCACCGAGGGCGATGATGTGAAGAAGGGCGAACTGCTCGCCGTCCTCGACAGCCGCGAGCTCGCCGATGCCAAATCCGACTATCTGGCGGACGTGGAGCGGGAGAGCCTCCAGGAGATCAGCTTCCGGAGGGAGCAGCAGCTCTGGGACAAGAAGATCACCTCCGAGCGCACCTTCCTCGACGCCAAGTCTGCATTGGCCGAAGCCCGTATCGCGCGCCGCGGCGCCGAACAGAAGCTCTACGCCCTGGGGATCAGCAAGGATCAGGTCGTCAATATCAAGAACGAGAAGGACACGGTGCTGACCGCCTACGCGCTCACCGCACCCTTCGACGGCCACGTCGTGAAACGCCACATCACGCTTGGCGAATATATCGGCGCCGACCGGCAGGCCTTCGCGGTCGCCGACCTCTCAAGCGTCTGGATCGATCTCAGCGTCTTTCCGGGCGATCTCGACCGGATCGAGAAGGGTCAGACCGTGGATATCCTCGACGATCAGGGCAACGTCATCGCCCAGGAGACGATCGCCTTCGTCACCCCTCAGATCGAGGAAGGCACGCGCACGGCCATCGCCCGTATCATCGCCGATCCGGTCGGCGGCCGCCTACGCCCCGGCATGTTTCTCACCGCCCGGGTCACGGTTGATTCCGGCCAGGACGCCGTGAAGGTCCCGCGCGCCGCCGTCCAGACCATCGAAGACAAGCCGGCCGTCTTCGTCGAGACAGACGAGGGCTTCGAGCCGCGCAATGTCACCCTGGGGCCGAAGGGCGAGAACGACATCGTCATCGCAGAGGGCCTGAAGCCCGGCGAGAAGATTGTCACCGAAGGCGCCTTCACCCTGAAAGCCGAGATGTCGAAAGGCAGCTTCGGCGGTCATCATCACTGAGGCGGGAGAACAACAATGAACCGCTTCATCGAGACCATCCTCGCCCAGCGGCTGATCCTGCTCGTCCTGGGCATCGCCATGATCGTCGCCGGCGGCTTCGCCTATCGGAGCCTTCCCGTCGATGCCTTCCCGGACGTCACGCCGACGCTCGTTCAGGTCTTCACCGAGACGGAGGGCCTCGCCCCAGAAGACGTCGAACGCTACGTCACCTATCCCGTCGAAGTGGCCATGAACGGCCTGCCTGATCTGGCGGAAGTGCGCTCGACATCGAACTTCGGCCTCTCCGTCGTGAACGTCTATTTCGAGGACGGCACGGATATCTATTTCGCGCGCCAACTGGTCAACGAGCGGCTCCAGGTGGCCGCCGAGGAGATCCCCCAAGGCTTCGGCGAGCCGGAGATGGGGCCCATCACCACGGGTCTCGGCCAGATCCTTTTCTACTATCTGAAGGACGAGACCGGCTCCTACAGCCTGGAGGAGCTGCGCGAGCTCCAGGATTGGGTGGTGAAGTTCAATCTCCAGACCGTGAAGGGAGTGACGGAGGTTCTGTCGCTTGGCGGTTACGTCAAGCAGTTCCAGGTTGTGATCGAGCCCCAGGCCCTTCTCCGCTACGACCTGACGATCGCGGACGTGCTGGAGATCGTCGAGGCCAACAACGCCAATGTCGGCGCACAATTCCTCGTCCAGAACGCGGAGCAATATGTCGTCCGCTCGATCGGGTTGGCCGAGGACATCGCCGATCTCGACAACATCGTGGTGAAGACCGTGGACGGCACGCCCGTCTATCTCCGCGACATCGCCGAGGTGAAAATCGGCGGTGAGGTCCGCCAGGGCCTCGCGACCTCCAACGGCCAAGGCGAGGTCGTCGCCGGCCTCGTGCTGAAGCTGATCGGCACCAACACGTCGTCGGTCATCGATCGCGTGAAGACCGAGCTCGCCAAGATCCAGACGGCGCTGCCCGAGGGTGTGAAGATCGTTCCCTACTACGACCAGTCGGCTCTGGTCGGCCAGGCGGTGAGCACCGTCACCAATGCCCTGATGCAAGGCGTAGGCCTCGTCGCGCTCGTCATCTTCGCCTTCATGGGAGGCGTGCGCCCGAGCATCGTCGTGGCTCTGTCGATCCCGTTCTCCATCGGCTTCGCCTTCATCATGATGCAGGTGCTCGGCGTTTCTGCGAATCTCATGTCACTGGGCGCCTCGCCATTGCCATCGGCATGATGGTCGATGCGGCCATCGTGATCGTGGAGAACGTCGACCGCGTGATCCACGACCCCGAAGTCAAGGGCACCCGCCGGGAGCTGATCGCCCAGGCCTGCGCCGAGGTGCTGCGCCCGGTGATCTTCGCGATCCTCATCATCATCATCGTCTTCCTGCCGCTCTTCATGCTCCAGGGCGTCGAGGGCAAGACGTTCCGGCCATTGGCCCTCACCGTGTCTCTGGCCATGCTGGGATCGCTGATCTTCGCCCTTCTCATCGCACCGGCCCTGTCGGAGATCATCATGCGCCGCCGCAGCGGGGGCGGGAGCATCGAGGAGGCCGGCGTCCTCCGCGCCCTCGTCGCCCTCTACCGGCCCATGGTCGCCTTCCTCGTAAGAGCGCGATGGCTGGCGGCTGGCCTCGCCGGCGCCCTCGTCGTGGTCGGCGTTCTCGCCTTTCCCATGCTGGGCTCGGAGTTCACGCCCGCCTTGAAGGAAGGGGATCTGCTGGTGCGCCTCACCATGGCCCCCTCGATCTCCCTCGACGAAGCGAAGGAAACCGTCACCCGCTTCGAAAGGCGTCTCATGAACCGGTTCCCCGAGGTGGAGCGTGTCGTCAGCCGCGTCGGGCGCGGCGAGGTCGGCGCCCATGCCGACCCCGTCAACAGCGCCGAGAGCTTCGTCGGTCTGAAGCCCGAGAGCGAGTGGACGGAGGATATCTCCTATGACGATCTCATCGCCGAAATGGCGGAGTACTTCGAGGACTTCCCCGGCACCCAGTTCAACTTCACCCAGCCCATCGCCGCCGCCACCGACGAGCTTTTGACAGGCACCAAGCGGAACTTGCCGTGAAAATCTTCGGTCCCGATTCGGAGGAGCTACGCCGCATCGCCGGAGAGGTTCGCAACGTCGTCGCGGGCATGGAAGGCGCCGCAGACGTCCAGATGGATCAGGTGATCGGCACGCCCCAGCTGCGTATCACCATCGATCGCGCCGCCGTCGCCCGCTACGGCCTCAATGTCGACGACGTCCAGGAGGTGGTCTCCACCGCCGTGGGGGGCTCGACCGCCGGCCAGATCCTCGAGGGCGTCCGGCGCTTCGATATCCTGTTGCGCTATCCCGAGGATAGGCGCGACACGGAAGAAGCCATCCGCCGCATCATCCTCCAGACGCCGGCAGGTCCGCTGGTCTCCCTCGATCAGGTGACGAAGATCGACTCCATCGTCGGCCCCCGCCAGATCACCCGCGAGGACAGCCAGCGCTTCATCACCGTGCAGGCCAATGTGCGCGGCCGCGATATCGGCAGCTTTGTCGCCGACGGCGAGCAGCAGATCTCCGAAAAGGTGGAGCTGCCGCCGGGCTATCTGATCAATTGGGGTGGCCAGTTCGAGCTGCAGCAGGAAGCCAACCAGCGCCTGGCCATCGTCGTGCCCGTCACCCTCGGCCTCATCATGCTGTTGTTGTTCATCAACTTCGGCTCACTGAAGAGCGCCGGCCTCATCATGCTGAACATTCCGCTGGCGCTGGTCGGCGGCATCCTCGGCCTTCTGATGACCGGACAGAACCTTTCGGTCCCCGCCTCGGTCGGCTTCATCGCCTTGTTCGGGATTGCGCTTGAGAACGGGATGGTTCTGGTGACCTACCTCAACCGTCTGGTGGAGGAGGGGGTCGATGTGGACGAAGCCTCGATCCAGGGCGCGTGCCTGCGGGTCCGGCCCGTGCTGATGACTGCGGCCACCACCGCGCTCGGCCTGATCCCGCTGCTTTACGCCACCGGAGCCGGAAGCGAGGTGCAGAAGCCGCTCGCCACCGTCGTGGTCGGCGGCCTCGTCACGTCGACTATCCTCACGCTCCTGGTGATCCCGGCACTCTACAAATGGTTCGCGCCAGGGCGTGAAGGATCCGGGAACTAAGGGGTTAAAGTCTCTCGGTCGTCGTCCAGGACCTCCGTACCACGCACGATCTCTTCGGCGGTGACCTTCCCATCGTCATTGAGGTCGAACAGCATCAGGTAGCCATATCGCTGATGGAAGCGCTCCGCTTGTCTGTCCGTGTCGTCACGGGCGTCCGCCATCATTTCATCGCTGGAGACATCCCCATCCCTGTTGGTGTCCAGAGTGCGCCGAAAGATCTCGAGTTGGCCGAGCTCGCTGCCGGAAAACAGTCCGCCAAGCTCTTCGAACTCTTCGTTGCTGATCTTGAGATCGCCGTTCAAGTCGTACCGAAGCGACTGCGAAAAGCGCCGTGAGCGATTTTGTGCTGCTTCGAGACGTTTCCGCTTTTCGAGAACCTCTTCCGTCAGAACTCCGTCGGGGGCGAGCTGATAAAGCTGCCGGATGGTGTTCTCGATATACCGGTCAGGATTCTGCGCAATCATCTGCACAGTCCTCGGCGGAAGCTTTCGGACCACCTCCCCCTGAGGCATGGGTTCGGCTCTGGCGGTGCTTATGGCGGCAAGGAGCATCGGGAATATCGCCAGAACGCGGAGTATCATGAGAGGAAGTCCTTTGTGGTTTGCTGCGTGGCAGGAGAGTTGAAGCGCATGCATGAAGCTACAGCTTCAGGCGGGTTGCAGAACCCGGCAGCCGCAATCGTACTTAAGAGCTGCTTTCCGGGTCGCTCTGAGACGAGCGCCTGTCGAATGCGCGGCGATGCTACGCCGGCCGCACGATGAGGCCGCGGCCGCTTCTGGCAGCGCATAAGCCGCCTTCCACCCACACTCCGTATCTCGTAATGTCCGGCGGTGACGAAGATTCGTAAATCCCAGGTCGAGGCTGTGCGCAAGGCCGTCGACGCCCTCACCCGCGCCTATAAGATCGCGGAGCGGCCGGGCAGCTGCGTGAGCTCCAAGCTCAATCCTTCGGATATGCACGCGCTGCTCTACATCATGCGCAACCCGGGTTGCATCGCCAGCGATGTGGCCTGCTATCTCGGCGTTGTACCGACCACCGCCTCCACCATCCTGGATCGGCTGAGCAAGCGCGGCCTCGTGAGCCGCTCCCGGACGGAAGAGAACCGTCGCATCGTCAAGCTCGCCGCGACGGCCGAAGGGGAGAAGACGGCCGCCGCTCTGCTGGCCGAGCAGGAAGGGCAGTGCGAGGAGATGCTGTCCCGCCTCGATCCTTGCGAGCGAGACGCCTTCGTGGCCCTGATCGGCAAGGTCGCCGACCTCAAGCTCTGACGGAATGATCCCTGAATCGGCAGCGAGATGGGCCGCTCGAGCCGCCCACCACGCCTGCCGTCGGTCTCGGGTCGCGCCCTTAGTCCAACGTTCCCCGCGGACCGAAGAATTCGAAATGCAGGTTCTCCGCAGGAACACCCCGCACGGTAAGCTGCCGGTGCACCGACTCCATGAACGGCTTCGGGCCGCAGAAATAGTATTCCGCACCCTCGCCCGGCAGCAGCTTATCGAGCAGCGCCTCATCCACCAGACCGGTGGTCATATGCGCCGCCCGTGTCGCCCCATCCTTGGCCGGCTCGTCATAACAATAGTGCCGGTGAAGATTGGGATGCTTCTCCGCGAGCTGGTCAATCACCTCTCTGAACGCCTGCATGTCTTCGTTGACGGCGCCGTGCACGAGAAGGATCGGCCGCTCCGGGCTGGTCTGCAGCGCGTCGGAAAGAATGCTGAACAGGGGGGTAATGCCGACGCCACCGGCGAGCAGGACCAGGGGCCGGTCCGGATCGAGATCGGGCTGCAGGAAGAACTCGCCGCAGGGTGCGGCGACTTCGATTTCGTCACCTGGTTCGAGCTCCCGATGCAGGAGCGTCGAGACATACCCTTCGGGCGCGTCCGGCCCCTTGCTCTCTTCCCGTTTCACGCTGATCCGAAACCAACCCTGACCCGGCCGATCCGACAGGCTGTAGTTCCGCATGGTGGTGCTGCCGTCGGGCGTCGGCACCCGCAGCGTGATGTACTGTCCAGGCTTGAACTCCGGGAGCCGCTTGCCGTCCACCGGCTCTAGATAGAAGGAGGTGATCACATCGCTCTCCGGCTCCTTTCGTGCGATCCGGAACTGCTTGAAGCCGGACCAGCCGCCGGGTTCGGAGGCGATCTCGTCGTAGATCGCGCTCTCCCGACCCACCAGCACATCGACCAGCACACCGTACGCCTCGGCCCAGGCCTGGATCACCTCGTCGGTTGCGCCGTCGCCAAGCACCTCCTTGATCGAGGCCAGCAAATTCTCGCCGACGATGGGGTAGTGCTCCGCCCTGACCTGGAGAGCCACGTGCTTCTGAGCGATCAGCTCGACTGCCGGACCGAGCGCGCCCAAATTATCGATATTCGCCGCATAGGCGCAGATAGCCCCGGCCAGCGCTTGCTGCTGCAACCCGGCGCGCTGATGCGCCTGATTGAAGAATGGCTTCACTTCGGGATTATGGGAGAACATCCGCTTGTAGAAGTGACGCGTCAGGGTCTCCCCATGCTCCTCCAGAACCGGAACGGTGGATTTGACGATCGAGATGGTTTCGGCGCTCAGCATGAGTCCCTCCTTTGAATATGTATTCCGAATGCATATTATGAGTCACATGCTCCCGAAACGGGCTATAAGGCCGCACCATGCAGCTCACCATGTTCACCGATTACGGGTTACGCAGCCTGATGTACTTGGCCGGCCGGCCCGACCAGCTATGCAGCGTCGGCGAGATCGCCCAGCGCTACGGCATCTCGCGCAATCACCTCGTGAAGGTCGTCCATCGACTCGCCCAGCTCGGCTATATCGCCAGCAGTAAGGGCAAGGGCGGCGGCATCCGTCTTGCCTGCGATCCCAAGGAGGTGCGCCTCGGCGATCTCGTCGAAGCGCTCGAGCCGAACATGAATATCGTCGAGTGCTTCGACCGCAATACCAATAGCTGCCTGATCGTCGATGCGTGCCGTCTCAAGCGCTATCTCCATGAGGCGACACGCTCGTTCCTCACCGATCTGAACCAGCACACCCTCGCCGACGCGGCCGGCAACCGCGCCATGTTCAAGGCCCTGAATGAAATAAGGCCGGCATAGCCGCTCAGGCGGGACCGTTCTCTGTCGGCGGCGACTTCTCCACCTGGCCGCGCCGCTGCAGCCAAAGTATGAACAGCCAGCACGCGCTGGCCCATGCCGCACCGACGGCCCAGCCAGCGATGACGTCCGTTGGCCAGTGGACGCCGAGATAGATGCGGCTGATCCCGACCATGAGAGCCAGCAGCAAGGCGACGCTGATGGCATAGACCTTCAGCCTCAGAGCCGAGCTGTAACGCATCACGATCACCCCCAGGGTCAGATAGACCGTGGCGGACAACATGGCGTGGCTGCTTGGAAAGCTCAGAGTGAATACCTCCGTGCCGTGGGCAACCAGATCCGGACGCGGCCTGTCGAAGATGAACTTGAGAGCGTTGTTGAGGATCGTGCCGCCCACGAGCGCGATCGAGAGCAGCAGCGCGGCGTGGGGCCGCTTGCTCATCAGCAGCCAGAAGAACACCACGAGTGAGATGAAGATCAGCGCGAAGGTCGAGCCGAATGCGGTGACGTCCCGCGCCGTTTCCTCCAGCCAGGCCGGGCCGAGAGGGTTGGCCGTGTCGCCGGGGCTGCGCAGCGAGAGCATCACCCATTCGTCGAAGGCGCGGCTCTCTCCCTCCACCACCTCGTCGGCGATTTCGAAGAACACCCATACGCTCGCCGCCATGGTGCCGATCAAGAGGACCGGAATAGCCTCGATCCCCGGTGCCTTGCGGTAAAGACGATGCGCCTTGTCCCGAAGTTGTGCCCAAAACCCTGTCATGGCCCCCGCATGCCCTTTAGCTGCACCGCCCGCAAGCGGCTCGCGGCCATAAGGCCCCGGCAAGCGGGCTTCTGTCAAAGCTAGCCTTGGAGATCGACTTGTGTATCCTCTCCGGCATAAAAATGACGTTTGGGGGAGGAGAGGCAATGCCTTTGCATTTCGGAAAGATCGGAGCGCTGATCGCCATCGTAACGATCACCGCGTTTCTGCTTTGGCTGATGTTCGGCGCATTCTTCGCGGGCGAGACCGTCGATGAGGATGCCGCCCTTCAAAGCGGAAGGGCTGTCGCCGCATCAAGCGTCTTCGGCTTGCCGGGCGCCCCCCGTAAGCAGGAAGAGGGCATCCGTCCTTAGTCCGCTGAGCCGATAGAGAAGGATCGACGTCCCGATCATCCAAAACGTCATGGCGATCACGACGGCGAGCGCGGCGCCCGTCGCGCCATAGGCCGGAGCCAGCAGAATATTGCTCAGCCCCAGCACCGCGATGGAGCAGATCGCGAGCGTTGCGTTCTGGGTCTGCGCGCCGAGAACCGTGAGCAGCGCCACATTGGGCCCGAACAGAGCGCGCACGAGCTGGCTCACGATCAGGATCAGGAGCGGCACTTTCGCCCCGGCGAATTCCGGTCCGAACAGCGACAGGAGCTCGTTGCCCCATACTGCGAACAGCGCAAAGGCACCCAGCGTCGCCGCCAGCGGAAAACCGAGGGCCTTGGCCATGGCCTTCTTGATCGGCGCGTAGCTCTTGCGCGCATGGGCGTCGGCCAGATCGGGCTGGACGATGTATTGGGCCACCTGCACCGCGAAGCCCACCAGAACCGCGATCTTCAGGCAGACGCCGAAAATGCCGACCTCCGCCTGGCTGATGAACGGCGTGAGCATCAGGATGTCCACGTCGGCGAAGAACTCGATGAACATCACCACGATGATCAGCGGCAGAGCCTCCCGCCGCCAGATCCGCACCAGGCGCTTCGGCGGCGGCGCGGACGGCATCTTTGGCACGTCCCGCTGCACCAAAGCGTACTGGGTGAAGGCGATGACGCTGGTGATACCCGCCACCAGCCAGGTCACATCCGCGGCGTCGAACTGAATGCCGAGCGCAATGAAGGCGAGCACGCCGAAGAACAGCAGGAACGGACGGATGGCCGTGTCGGGCAGATAGGCCAGCAAGAATCGGCGCAGGGACCCGGCGAACGAGCCGTTCACCCGCAACGAGGCGCTAGCCGGCAGGGCTGCGGCCGCCGCGATCAGTGCCATGCGTGTCACATGATCGAGGCCCGGCCAAAGCAGTCCGAAAGCGACGATGCCGACGGCGCCGATCAGCACGTAAAGCGTCGCCTCCCGGCGTGCCCGGGTGATGAAGGCGAGCACGAGGTCGGGCCGCCCTTTCTCCCGGTAGCGGGAGATGAAGCGGGGCGCGATGGCCGGGTAGCCGTAAGCGGCGACGAGACCGGCGACCGCCACCAGACTGACGACGGAATAGAACACGCCCAGGGCGCTCGCCTGCAGATAGCGCGCCAGCAGCACCTGGGTGATGAAGCCCGCCGCCGCGCCAGCGATGCGTGCAACCGACACCATGGAGGAGACGGTGAAGAGGGCCCGGCCCTTGCCGAGCAGCGCGGCCGCTCGCGACAGCGGATTTGTATCGGCGGCCCCGGTCGTCATGCCATCGTTTCGGTGGAGCGTTTCTGTTTCTGCTGACCGTTCTTCAGCCCATCCGCCATCAGAGAAGGATCGACCTGCCACTTGCCCGGCGCGCTCGGCATGTTCGTTTCATGCTCCAGGAGGCGCAGAAACTCATCGCGGGGTATGGGATGAAAGCCGAGACTCTCCAGATGCGGCGTCATCCACTTTGCGTCGCGCAATTTGAAGCCCCAGGCCGCAAGGTGCCGGTGTAACGCCACCGTGGCGACTTTCGAGGCATGGTCGACGCGGGAGAACTGAGACTCGCCGAAATAGGCCTTGCCGATCGCGAGCCCGTATAGCCCGCCGACCAGATTCCCCTTCTCGTCCCAGACCTCGACGGAATGGGCGTATCCAGCTTCATGCGCGTCGTAATAGGCCTGCATGATCTGCGGCGTGATCCAGGTAAGCGGCACCTTGCCTTCCCGCGGCCTCGCGCAGGCTGCAATGACCTCGGCGAAACGCTGGTCCATGGTGACGTGGAATTTCTGCTGTCGCAGCAGCTTCGCGAGTTTCTTGCTCACATGGGGCTCGGCTGGGTCGATGACCGCCCGCTCGTCGGGACACCACCATTTCATCGGTCCAATATGGCAGAACGGGAAGAGGCCGCGCTTGTAGTTCGTAACCAGGGCATCGACCGAAAGATCGTTGCTCACGCCGACCAGTCCGCGCCACGTATAATAGTGGGGCCGCTCCGGCAGCCGGTGCCACTCGAATTCGGGCGCAAACAGCTGGGCACAGGTCAGCAGCCAGATCCGCGGCAAAAGCCCGATCCGTTTCGGCTTCAAGGCGTAGCCGACCCCCAAGACCCAGCGGCGCAGGCGCGCGGACCAGCTTTCGTGAAATAGCGCTTCAGCGGGGTCGCTCTCGTGCACGGGCACGGCGACCCCCAAAGTGTCATGATTGGCGTTGCTCATCCAAAAGCACCATTTGCACCGGGGCCGGCATGGCCTCGATCCGCATTTTCGGAAAATACCGTGGGAGGTTGGTACGCCAACAAACGATACTTGCACTCCCCTTCGGAAGAACTCCTTAACAGCGCGGCAAAAATGAGCCGCCTGAGCCGGAAATTTGCTGTGGGCGAGCAGCTTTAACGAGGTTCGCGCGGGCTGCGAATGCTTGATCTGCGGCGCAACCCGCCTGAGTATGGAGTTGGGCGTCATAGCGCCCCACCTCGCCATGCCGCGCTACGCGACGAAATGAGGCTGCCATGCCGAGACTCTTTTCCGGCATCGAAATCCCAGAAGCGATCGGTTACCGCATGAGCCTGTTGCGCACAGGCATGACCGGCGCGCGGTGGATCGA
Organism: Methyloligella halotolerans; assembly: GCF_001708935.1. GTDB lineage: Bacteria > Pseudomonadota > Alphaproteobacteria > Rhizobiales > Methyloligellaceae > Methyloligella > Methyloligella halotolerans. The sequence continues at coordinate 342,339 of NZ_MASI01000002.1, read as the reverse complement.
CCCGGCGAACTATCATCTCACCTTACGGTTCATCGGCGACGTGGATGGCGGCACGGCCCGCGATTTCGCCGCCAATCTCGGACATATCGATGTGGAGCCGTTCCAGCTCCAATTCGACGGTCTCGGGGCCTTCGGCGGCAAGAAGCCCCGCGCGCTCTGGGCGAGCCTCCGCCCGTCCGAGCCCTTGCTCAACCTCCAGCGGGCTCACGAACGCGCCGCCAGGCTTGCGGGACTGCCGGCGGAGGCGAGGAACTTCACACCTCATGTCACCATCGCGCGCCTCCGCGGCACCAAGCCCATCTCCGTGGCGGGCTATCTGGAGAGTCAGGGCGGATTCTTCTCCGAGCCCTTCACCGTCGACCGCTTCGTGCTGTTCTCGTCGCGCGCGTCTATCGGCGGCGGGCCTTACGTGGTGGAAGCCGAATACCCTCTGGAGCATCAGCCTCTGCACCACTCCTTCGGGTGATCGCCTAGAGCGGCTGACCGACATCGATGCGGTTGCCTTCCGTATCCTCGAACACGAAGGCGCGCAGGCCGTACTCCTTGTCCCGCACACCCTTCACGATCCGAAGCCCGTTGGCTTCACAGAGTGTTGCGAGACGGTTCGCGTCCTGGACCATCAGATGCGCCACCGGAAAATTCGCCGGCTTGTGCGTCTTCTGCAAAGTGAGATGGAGCTCCGCCCCGTCCCGCTTCAGGATGACGAAGCCGACCGGATCGCCGTTCTCGAAGATCTTGGTGAAGCCCAGCGTGCCGCAATAGAAGCGCAGCGCCCGCGCCATATCCTGCACGGGCAACGTCGCCGCGATGCGTCCGAAACCGATGCTGTCTGGATCGACAGTGCTCATGTCGGTGTTGCTCATGGAGAACCCTCCTCACGCGGAAGGCGGATCTCCGGACGGTGCCGAAGTCGGTAACGGGCCTTCCAATGATGTGAAGGAGGCGGTGCTCCGGGATGGCCAGTGATAGGCCGAGCGGGCCGGCGGCCGCAAGTCGCGATCAATCCTTCGGGGCGCTCTTTCCTGCTGGGGCACTGTCGCCGATCAGGGATTCGAGCAGACCTTCGCTCGCCGCTTCGATCAGGTCGAGCGCATGGTCGAACCCTTCATCCCCGCCGAAAAACGGGTCCGGCACGTCGATGGCCTCCAGATGGGGCGCATAATCGAGGAACTGGCGGACCTTGCCTTCGGTCCCTTCCGGCGCGAGCGCCTTGAGTTCCGCCAGATTGTTGCGGTCCATGGCGAGGAGCAGGTCGAACCGGTGGAAGTCCTCCGGCGTCACCTGCCGCGCGGCCTGGGAGGAGATATCCATTCCCCGGCCGGTAGCTGCGGCTTGCGCGCGGGTGTCTGGTGCCTGGCCGATATGCCAATCTCCCAGCCCTGCCGAATCGATCTCGAAACGGTCGGCCACACCGGCCTCTGCGATCACGCGGCGGAATACACCCTCCGCCATGGGCGAACGGCAGATATTGCCGAGACAGATGAAAAGCAGCTTGTGACGGGGATCGCCGGACATGACGCCTTGAATCGCATGGGCCTCCAGGCTTTGCAAGCGTGCCCCGCTGCAATCCGTGGCATCTTGTGATCGGGCACCTGCAACCCTAAATTTAGCGCATCCGCTAACACCTTAGCGGTTTGGAGGACGATGAATGGCTGCCTTTGATGATGCCGACTCCTTGCGTAAGGAGGCCATGGGCCAGGGCGTATCTGCCGAGCGCGTCGCCGAACGCGAGCGCAAGGTCCGCCGTGACTTTTGGAGCAAGCTGAAGCGCTTCGCGGGTCAGGTCCCCTTCGTGGAGGATCTCGTCGCCGGCTATTACTGCGCCCTCGACAGCGAGACGCCGTTGCGCGTCCGCGGCATGCTGCTGGCGGTGATTGCGTACTTCATCCTGCCGATGGATCTGATGCCCGATATCGTTCTGGGCCTCGGTTTTGCCGATGACGCGGCACTGCTGGCGGGCGTTATGAGCCTGGTCTCGTCTCACATCACCCCGGCCCACCGCGCTGCGGCGGCCCGCGCCCTGGAGCGCGAATTCCCCGACAGCTAGCGGTATGGCGCGGTCGAGAAGCCGGCCGCGCCGGCCTTTCGATCCCGGGCTCTAATCCTGGGGCCGGACGATCAGCTTCCCCTGCACCTTGCGCTGCTCGATCATTGTCAGCGCCTTGCCGGTCTCGACGAGCGGGAACGTCGCCTGGATATGCGGCGCGATTTTCCCCTCATCGGCCCATTGCAGGGTTTGAAGCATGTTTTCCCGATGGGCATCGGGCGACCGCTCGATAAACGCCGTCCAGAACACGCCGATAATTGAGCAGCCCTTCAGAAGGACCAGGTTCAGGGGCAGTTTGGGGATCTCACCGGCCGCAAATCCGATCACGAGATATCGCCCCTCCCACGCCATGGCCCGCAGGGCCGGCTCCGCGCTGTCGCCGCCAACGCAGTCATAGAGCACATCGACGCCGCGCCGGTCGGTGAGTTCGCGAAGGCCGGGCTTCAGGCCCTTCTCCTTGTAGTTCAGTCCCATATCGGCGCCATGCTCTCGGCAATAGGCGAGCTTGTCGCCCGACGAGGCCACCGCGATCACCCGCGCGCCCATAAGCTTGGCGACGTGAATGGCGGCGACGCCGGCCCCGCCCGCGGCCCCGAGGATGGCCACCGTCTCGCCCGGCTGCAGCCGCGCCCGGTTCTTGAAGCCGTGCAGCGCCGTGCCGTAGGTCACCAGCAGCCCGGCGGCGAACTCGTCGCTCACGCCCGTCGGGATCGGCACGACATTGCGTGCCTTTGTCGCGACCTTCTCCCGGCAGCCGTTGCCGCCGATGAAGGCCACGACCCGCTGACCGATTTCGAACTCCGAAACGCCGGCGCCTACACTGTCGATCGTCCCGGCGATCTCGGCACCGGGCGAATACGGCAGGGGCGGTGTGATCTGATACTTGTCCTTCAGGATCAGCGTATCGAAGAAGTTCAGCCCCACCGCGTTCACCCGGATGACGACTTCGCCTTCCTGGGCCACCGGTTCATCCACCTCCTCCACGTGAAGAGCGCCGATGCCGCCGAACTCCTTGAACTGTGCCGCCCGCATGATTCCATTCTTCTCCAAACTTGACCGGCCGCCGGACCGGTCTCCGAACTCTCTCCACACCAATGGTCGCGCATGAGCTGCCGCCAACCGCAGCAGCCAGGCCGACTTGTCAGGTGTAAAGGCTCGTCCCGAAAGTCCCACACCGTCTCAACCGCAACCCGCCCGCATCACGCGCTGGCGTTCCGGAGCGGCTCGAGCCGGACCGCATCAACCCCCGGGGCAACTGACCGCATCGCCGTCAGAAATCTGGCCAAACCCATGGCGAATCTATATGGTCTTATTCCCAACCGAAACCGCATGTCTTTCAGTCAGCATCCGAGTCGGGGAATCAATGATGCACCGAGCTGTCCGTGCTGCTTGCCTTCTATTGGCTTTCAGCTGCGCACCTGCATACGCCCAGAACGCCAAGCTTCTGAAGAATTTCAATCATTGGTCTGCCTATCAATCCGCGGCGAGTCCGAAGACATGCTTCGTCGTGTCGCAACCGCTCTCATCCGAGCCGAGCGATGTGCGGCGGGGTCCGATCTATTTCTACATCAGCCGGTATCCCTCCGACCGAATCAAGAACGAGATCAGCATCAAGATGGGCTACCCGTTCAGCCCCGGCGCGAAGGTCTCGGTCAACATCGATGGCAAGGCCTTCAGCTTTTACACGAAGGATGAAGGCGCCTACGTGGAGACCCGCGCTGGAGAGGATCAGGTCGTCGAGGCCATGAAGGCCGGTTCCAGCCTCACGGTCAGCGGCACCTCGTCTCGCGGCACCAAAACGACCGACAAATATTCCCTGAGCGGCGTCACGGCGGCCATGAGCGAAATCGAGCGGGAGTGCTCCTTCTAGGGCACTCTTCCCACATTTTCACAGTTGCGCGCCCGATCCGGCAGTCTATCCGCTTCGGGCGAATCTGCGCATTCCCCTCCACATTCGGCCCCGATCGTCCTATGTCTGTGGCCATGCTTCCTGCATCTGCCATATCCGAGGCTCCGAAGCCTGCCCAAGATTCCGCGCCCCAAGAATCCGCGCCTCATGAATCCGCGCCGCCGTCTCTCATCGGCTTGAGCCGCGAGGCCCTCGCGGAACGGCTCGGCGCCATCGGCGTTCCGGAGAAGCAGCGGCGCATGCGCGCCGCCCAGCTCTGGAACTGGATGTATGTGCGCGGCGTCGACGATTTCGGCGCAATGAGCAATGTCGCCAAGGGACTGCGCGAGGAGCTCGCCGGCAGGTTCGCCCTGGGCCGGCCCGAGATCGTGTCCGAGCAGGTCTCCCAGGACGGCACCCGAAAATGGCTGCTTCGCCTGGCCGATGGCCGCGAGGTCGAGACCGTCTACATTCCCGAGGACGACCGCGGCACGCTGTGCATCTCCAGCCAAGTGGGCTGCACCCTCACCTGCTCCTTCTGCCACACGGGCACCCAGCGCCTGGTGCGCAATCTGGAAGCCGGCGAGATCGTCGCCCAGATCATGCTGGCCCGCGACCGGCTGGGAGACTGGCCCGGGGCCGAAGGTCCGGAGGACAAGACCGGCATCCCGGACGGCCCCCGCAAGATCACCAATGTCGTGCTCATGGGGATGGGCGAGCCGCTCTACAATTTCGACAATGTGCGCGACGCCATGGCCATCGTCTCCGACGGCGAAGGCATTTCCCTATCCAAACGGCGCATCACTCTTTCGACTTCCGGCGTGGTGCCGGAGATTCCGCGCTGGGGTGAAGAAGCCGGCACCATGCTCGCCATCTCGCTCCACGCCGTGCGCGACGACCTGCGGAACGAGCTTGTGCCCATCAATAAGAAGTGGCCCATCGCCGATCTTCTTGAGGCCTGCCGCAACTATCCCGGCCTCTCCAACGCCAAGCGCATCACCTTCGAATACGTGATGCTGGACGGGGTGAACGACAGCGTCGCCGACGCCAAGGAGCTGGTGCGGCTCCTGAAGAAGATCCCGGCCAAGATCAACCTGATCCCGTTCAATCCCTGGCCCGGCTCGCCTTACGAATGCTCCGACTGGGACCAGATCGAGAAGTTCGCCGAGGTCGTGAACCGCGCGGGCTATGCCTCACCGGTCCGCACGCCCCGCGGCCGGGACATCATGGCCGCCTGCGGGCAGCTCAAGAGCGCATCCGTCAAGCTCCGCGCCAGCCAGCGCGCGGTGGCCGCCGCTTCAAACGCGTAGCAGCTGTTTCAGCACAACGACGCCAGATTCAGGCTGTCATCCCTGCGAAAGCAGGGATCCAGTATCCACGGCGCTGATGAGCGGGCACGGCAGGGATTACTGGATTGCCCGGTCGAGCCGGGCAATGACACCTGGGATGGTGCCCGCCTAACCCCGCTTCACCGCCCAGCGAAGCGCCTCTTCCAGCCGATCGTTCCCCCAGAACAGCTCCTCGCCGATGGTGAAGGACGGCGCGCCGAAGATTCCGAGGCGGCAGGCTTCGTCGGTGTCCGCACGGAGATGCGCCTTGTTCAGATCGGTGCAGGACTCCGCCATCACCGCCTCCGCATCAAGGCCGAGCTTTTCCAGGATCTCCGCCAGCACGTGATCCATGCTGATGCATTTCTTCTCCACGAAGTTCGCCGTGAAGACTGCCCGCGTGAAGTCCGGCGTCCAGCCGTCCTCCTTGCCCGCCCGCGCGATCCGGGCCGCTTTCAGACCGTTTTGCGGAAACGCCACCGGGGGCAAGGTCAGCGGCAGATCTTCCGCTTCGCAGATCCGCTCCAGATCCCGCCACATATAGCGACCCTTCGTGGGGTAGAGATTGAAGGGCGAATCCGCCCAGCCGTGGTTCGCGAAGATCGGACCGAGCAGAAACGGCCGCCAGTTCACCGTGACGCCCACGTCTTCGGCCAGCGGCGCAATCCGCATCACGGCCGGATAGGAATATGTGCTTGCAAATTCGTACCAGAAATCGAGGCTTGGCATCGTCAATCCACCTATGTCATGCCCGGTCAGAGTTGCCGGAGACGCCCCGCCTGCCAAGCCGGCGAAGCGACGCGCCCATATCGTTGCAGCGACAGTCTAGAGCCGAATCGAGACCGAGCCGACCATGATTACCCGCACCGTCTTCCGCATTCTTTGGGTGGTCGTTTCGTTCCTCTTCGCCTCGGGGATTGCGCTCGCCGTTCTGTTGCTGCTCGGCGCGCTCTGGGTCGGCGACGAGCTTCGCCAGGCCGCGCCCCACGATTCGATGATGCAGCAAGGCGGCGAGGTCTTCGGCCTGGTGATGTTCACCGCAGCCATCGCCCCCACCCTCACCGTATTACCGGCCCTGATCGCCGTGGTGATCGGTGAGGTGCTGAAATTCCGCAGCTGGATGTACTATGTGATCGCGGGCGGCATCTCGCTTCTGGCCGTACCGCTTCTCGTGGGCACGCCCGGCGAACTGTCGACTCTCCCGCCTCCCCAGGCGACCGCCATCTTCGCCACGGCCGGTTTCACCGGCGGCTTTGTCTACTGGCTCATCTGCGGCCGGGGGGCGTGACGCGGCTTGCCATAGTCCCCGGCCGTCATTGCCGGGCTTGACCCGGCAATCCAGGGGCATCGTCTCCGAATCCGCCGCTCTGGATGCCCGGCTCAAAGCCGGGCATGACGCAGAGAACGCGGATCGCTTGCCCCGCCCGCCCAGTTTCCTATAAGTCCCGCATCTCATTCCGCGACGAATTTCAGAAAGCGTGTCCATGGCCGATCAAGACATCAAGAAGGTGGTGCTCGCCTATTCCGGCGGCCTCGACACCTCCATCATCCTCAAATGGCTGCAGGAGACCTACGGCTGCGAGGTGGTGACCTTCACCGCCGATCTCGGCCAGGGCGAGGAGCTGGAGCCGGCACGCAAGAAGGCGGAGATGTTCGGCATCAAGGAGATCTTCGTCGACGATCTTCGCGAGGAATTCGTCCGCGACTACGTCTTCCCCATGTTCCGGGCGAACGCGGTCTATGAAGGCGTCTACCTGCTCGGCACCTCCATCGCCCGGCCTCTGATCGCAAAGCGCCAGATCGAGATCGCCCGGGAGACCGGCGCCGATGCCGTGGCTCATGGCGCGACCGGCAAGGGCAACGACCAGGTGCGCTTCGAGCTCGCCTATTACGCCCTCAACCCCGACATCAAGGTGATCGCACCCTGGCGGGAATGGGATTTCGTCTCCCGCTCGGACCTGATCGAGTTCGCCGAGAAGCACCAGATTCCGGTCTCCAAGGACAAGCGGGGCGAGGCGCCCTTCTCGGTCGATGCAAACCTTCTCCATTCGTCGTCGGAAGGAAAGGTGCTCGAGGATCCGTTCGAGGCGCCGCCGGAATATGTCTTCCAGCGCACGGTGTCGCCGGAGGACGCCCCCGACAAGGCGACCGAGATCACGATTGGGTTCGAGAAAGGCGACGCCGTCTCCATCGACGGCAAGCGCATGAGTCCGGCTGAGATCCTGACCAAGCTCAATGCGCTCGGCCGCGACAACGGCATCGGCCGCGTCGATCTCGTGGAGAACCGTTTCGTCGGCATGAAGTCCCGCGGCATCTACGAGACCCCGGGCGGCACCATCCTGCTGCCGGCCCACCGCGCCATCGAGAGCCTGACATTGGATCGCGAAGCTGCCCATCTGAAGGACCAGCTCATGCCGCGCTACGCGGAGCTGATCTATAACGGCTTCTGGTTCTCGCCAGAGCGCGAGATGCTGCAGGCCCTGATCGACAAGAGCCAGGAGCATGTCGAGGGCGAAGTCCGGCTGAAGCTCTATAAGGGCAATGTCATCGTCACCGGCCGGCGGAGCGACAAGTCGCTCTACGCCGACGACCTCGTGACATTCGAGGACGATGCCGGCGCCTACGACCAGATCGACGCCAAGGGCTTCATCCGCCTCAACGCGCTGCGGCTGCGCACGCTGGGCAAGCTGCGGGATAAATAGACCTGCGCCAGTTCAAGGCGCGCCCGCCCCAACTTCTGTGTCATCACCGGGCTTGTCCCGGTGATCCACGAACACGGAATGATGGATTGAGCACAGGGGTCATGGATGCCCGTCACAAGGGCGGGCATGATGCTGATGGTTGGACCGCCTCAGCAACCTCGGCAGCTACGGCAAACTTGGTGAACTACTCCGCCGCCGCGACGGCTTCGGCCAATCGGCCCTCGCTGTGCTTGCAGGCGACCGGGTTCATATCGACTTCCGGAAGTTCGCAGAGCCCGCCGCCGAGATAGAGGTGATGCCAGAGCTGGGTGGCGACCACGCCGCCGAGCCCGAGGCTGGCGAAGGTGGCGAGCTTTTCGTCCCCCTTGGCCAGAAGCTCCTGGTCCCGCAGCACCCGGGCCGCATTGAAATAGCCGGTGCGCCGCAGACTCTCCGGGCTCAAGAGGTCCCGCACGAAAACCGGCGGATCGGCCAGGAAAGTCTCCGCCAGCGGCGCCCGGAACATGTTCTTCGGCCGATGGGCGATCTGCTGGGGTAGAATGCGCTCCGCCGCCTTGCGCAGCACGTATTTGTCGCCCCGGAGCCCGTGCAGCTTCCATTTCGGATGCAGCTTCGAGATATAGGCGATGACGTCCTCGTCGAGGAACGGGTAGCGGACCTCCACGCTGTTCGCCATGGCCACCCGGTCGCCCTTCTGGCTGAGCAGCAGCCCCGGCAGATGCACCTTGTAGCCGAAATAGAGTGAGCGGTTCAGAGGATGCCAGCGCTTCATCCGCTCCAGGTCGAGATCGATATCCTCATAGGCCACATGCCCATCGAGCCGGTCCCACATGTCGCCGCTGTAATAGCGGTCCCGCGCAGTCGAAACGAGATTGTAGAGCAGCGACTGAGCATGTGGGCCGCCGATCATGGAATCGATATGAGCAAACTCGGAAAAGCTGTGGTCTGGGGACTGGATCTTGCGGGCAATCCGGCCCAGCAGCACGCTGGGGCGAAAGCCGTCGCCGATATCGAGTCTCCGGCCCGCCTCGCGGATCTTGAACCAGACATAGCCGGCGAGCCCTTCGTCGGACCCTTCCCCCGCGACCACCGTCTTGTAGCCCTGCTCGCGCACACCGTGCGACAGGGCCACCAGGGCCGCGCAGGATGTATCGAGCACCGGCGCCTCGGCCCCGGTCACAAGCCCGGCATAGTTCTCCGAAAGCACGTTGGCTCCGGTCTCGACGATGGTCTGCTTGCCGCCGATCGCCGCGACGGCCTCGGCCGCCTTGTCGCTTTCGTCGAGCTCCGTCCCCGGCACCTGCACTGTAAAGCTCGGCAGCGGGCGCCCAAGCACCTTCGCCGCCATGGCCATCACGTAGGCTGAATCCACCCCGCCGCTGAGATAGCCGACCACCGGAACGTCCGCCCGCAGCCGAAGATCGACCGCACGCTCGAAAGCCGCTTCGAACCCATCCACGGCGGCGGTCTCGCCCGGGTCGTACTCGTCGCCCCAATCGGGGAAATCAAAATCCCAATAGCGCCGGATCTGCGGCTCCGCGGCCCGGCCGCTTCCGTCGAGGGCGATCCGCAGATACTTGCCGGGCGGCACCGATTGGACGCCGGCGAACGCCGTGCGCGGGGACGTCAGCGCGAAGAAGGTGAACATGTGGTCCAGGCCGCGCACATCGGCTTCCGCAGGAACCTCGCCGGAGGCGAGCAGCGCCTTGATCTCGGAACCGAAATAGACGGTGTCGCCCTGGCGGGTCCAGAACAGCGGGCAAATGCCCACCCGGTCACGCGCCATCAGCACCACGCGCTTCCGGAAATCGACCAGGGCGAAGGCGAACTGCCCCTTGAGGAACTGGAAGAAATCCTCGCCATACTCCTCGTAGAGATGGACGATGATCTCGCTATCCGTATGGGTGCGGAAGACGTGGCCCTTGGCCTCGAGTTCGGCTCGCCGCTCCCGGAAATCGAACAGCTCGCCATTGCAGATCACGGCGATCTCGCCGTCTTCGCTGAACAGCGGCTGGCGACCGTCCTCCAGCCCCACGATGCTTAGCCGGCGATGGCCCAGCCCCACGCCGGGCGCGAAATGGAAGCCGCTATCGTCGGGGCCGCGATGGGTAAGCATCGCTGCCATTCGGGCGACTTGATCGCGATCGATCTGCCGCCGCCCCTTAAGGTCGATAATTCCAGTTATGCCGCACATAGAAACACGCTCAAAAAATTGCGCCGTGGAGCCGGTCGCTCCGCGACGCGCAATACAAAGTCGTCCATGAAATTCCGGCTGGCCAACCGTATTCGCCACCCGCTGTCGTAAGCCGCCAGCATGCCCGACTTGGCGAGGCAATTCTACGGTCACAGCATCGAATCGAGCGCGTTTAGTGGAAAACAAAAAGGGCGAGCGTAAGGCTCATTTCGCGAAATGAATCAATGGGCCCGCCAGCTCATCCCTCAGTCCATTTCGACTGTGGATTTCAGGTTTTCGCCGAGCTTGGGAGGCTCGCCTGTCGCGCGCGCCTTTTTGAATTCGTAGGCCGCCACGGCGGAGCTCTTCGGCCCGTCCCAAAGCTCAGCCCGCTCCGGCTCGAAGCGGATCACCCTGACATTGGGATCGCTTGGGCCGCCGGGCCACCAGGCGGTCTGCTCCTTGTTCCAGAGCTCTTCGGCCTTCCTAGTGTCACGAAGGGTTTCGGCCCGGCCGGTGATCGACAGATAGGCCTTGTCCTCCTCCGACACGAAGGTCAGGCAGATCTCGTGATGCGCCGCGATCTCATCGTCCTTATGGCCGCGGACATCGGTGAGGAACCAGATAAGCCCCGCATCCTTGTCCGGCCGCGCCTCCAGCGGCCGGCCCCGGAGCCCGTGGTCGAAGCGGGTCACCATCATGCAGATGAAGGCCTTGCCGACGATCTCCCAGACGCGGTCGTCGTGCTTGTCCTGTTCGCTCATATCGCCTGAACACCTCGGCGCAGCCTTTGGTTTCAAGCCGGGCGCGACGCTGCGCAGGAGACACTGGCTTCGCTCCCCTCGGCGTGACGGTGGGAAATCAACCTGCGATAGCAACCCGGGAGGTTGAGACGCCGCATTGCATGCTCGCGCCACCCTCTATATATGGCTGGCAAAGACAGGCGCGGGTCCGGCAAGCGGGCCCGCTTTTTGGTTTAGGGCCTCATGCAGCTACGCAACATCGCCATCATCGCCCATGTCGACCACGGCAAGACGACCCTGGTCGACAAGCTCCTCCAGCAATCCGGCTCGTTCCGCGAGAACCAGCGCGTCGCCGAACGCGTGATGGACTCCAACGATCTGGAGAAGGAGCGCGGCATCACGATCCTCGCCAAGGCCACCTCGGTGGTTTGGAACGACACGCGGGTCAATATCGTCGATACGCCGGGCCACGCCGATTTCGGCGGCGAGGTCGAGCGCATCCTCAACATGGTGGATGGCGCCATCGTCCTGGTCGATGCCGCCGAAGGCCCCATGCCCCAGACCAAGTTCGTGGTCGGCAAGGCCTTGCAGGTCGGCCTCAAGCCCATCGTCGCCATCAATAAGGTGGACAAGCCCGACGCCCGCGTCGACGAGGTGGTCAACGAGGTCTTCGACCTGTTCGCCGCCCTCGACGCATCCGACGAGCAGCTCGACTTTCCCATCATCTACGGCTCCGCCAAGGAAGGCTGGATGGCCGAGAGCGAGGAAGGACCGAAGGATCAGGGCATGGGCCCGCTCTTCGACCTGGTGCTGCGCCACGTGTCTCCGCCGCAAGTGGAGGACGGCCCCTTCCGCATGATCGGCACCCTGCTCGAAGCCGACCCCTATCTCGGCCGGATCATCACCGGCCGCATATCCGCCGGTACCCTGAAGCCGAACCAGAACGTTCACGTCCTCAATGCGGACGGTCGTGTCGTCGATCAGGGCCGCGTCTCGAAGATCCTGGCCTTCCGCGGTATCGAGCGGCAGCCCGTTGAGGAGGGGGTCGCCGGCGATATCGTCGCCATCGCGGGTCTCACCAAAGGCACCGTCGCCGACACCTTCTGCGATCCGCAGGTCACCGAGCCGATCCAGGCCCAGCCCATCGATCCGCCGACCGTCTCCATGACCTTCATGGTCAATGACAGCCCGCTCGCCGGCACTGAGGGCGATAAGGTCACCAGCCGCGTGATCCGCGATCGTCTCATGAAGGAGGCCGAGGGCAACGTCGCGCTCCGCATCTCCGACACCACCGAGAAGGACAGCTTCATCGTCTCCGGCCGTGGCGAGCTGCAGCTCGCAATTCTCATCGAGAACATGCGCCGCGAGGGTTACGAGCTCGGCGTATCGCGCCCGCGCGTGGTGCTGCGGAAGGACGATTCCGGTCAGGTGCTCGAACCGATCGAAGAGGTCATCATCGACGTCGACGAGGAGCATTCCGGCGCCGTCGTCCAGAAGCTATCCGAGCGCAAGGCCGAGATGTCGGAGATGAAGCCCTCCGGCGGCGGACGCCTCCGCCTCGTCTTCCACGCCCCCACCCGCGGCCTCATCGGCTACCAGGGCGAGCTTCTCACCGATACCCGCGGCACCGCGATCATGAACCGTCTGTTCCACGGCTATCAGCCCTTCCGCGGCGACATCCCGGGCCGCCGCACCGGCGTGCTGATCTCCACCGAGAACGGCGAGGCCGTCGCCTACGCCCTGTGGAACCTGGAAGATCGCGGACCGATGATGATCGAGCCGGGCTGGAAGGTCTATCAGGGCATGATCGTCGGCGAGCACACACGGGATAACGATCTCGAGGTGAACGTGCTGAAGGGCAAGAAGCTCACCAACATCCGCACCACTTCCAAGGACGAGGCCGTGAAGCTGACCCCGCCCATCCGGATGACCCTGGAGCGGGCGCTGGCCTGGATCGCCGACGACGAACTGGTCGAGGTCACGCCGAAATCGATTCGCTTGCGGAAGCAGCATCTCGATCCGAACGTCCGCAAACGGGCCGAGCGCGCCAAGGAAGCCGGGACGGTCCCTGCGTAATTACGCCTCACCCGGAGCCGATATGGTAAATCGGTTGCCGGATTATCCCGAAAATCGTTGCTTGGTTTTCACCAGTTGACCGGGACCATCTCCCAGCCGTTCGGGATCTTCGCTCTTATGGGTTGGCAAATTGATGCCGCGATTTACCTGCGGCCCCGATTGCCGAACCAACCCATAAGAGGACTTCCAATGTTCAAGATCACGACCTTCTCCGCGATCCTGGCTATCGCCGGCACGCTCTCCTTCTCCCATGCCGCCCTTGCCGACGAGGACATTCCGCCGTCCGACGAGGCGGTGAAGAAGATCGAAGAGACCCTCGCCAAGATCGGCTGCAAGGGCGGCGACTACGATGCCGAGAAGTCCGGCATCTACGAGATCGATGACGCGGAATGCGATATCGGCCCGTACGACATCAAGCTGGATGAGGACTTCAATATCCTGGTGATGTCCCGCGACTGAGGAACGAATTCATCGATATTTTCGATGATGCGGAGGGCCGGGCAGCCGATGTCCGGCCCTTTTGCGTGAGAGCGCCTCCTGCGCGCAAGTCAAGCACGCATTGTCTTTGCGAATCGTCGAAGCAGTGGCTAATCTTCACTTATGGAGACGAAGGTCGCGCAGATCCGAAGAGGGCGTCCTGACGATTCGCCCAAGCTCGCGGAAGTCTATGCAGACGCATGGCGCGGCGCCTATCAGGGCATCATTCCCCATAAGCAGCTCGAACGCATGATCGCTTTGCGCGGCCCCGGATGGTGGGACACCGCCGTGGTCCGCAAGAACGCAATGCTGGTCCTCGACTTCGGTGGCGAGGCCTTGGGCTATGCAACTTATGGACGCAGCCGGCTTCGCCGCTCGGCCTTCCAGGGCGAGATCTACGAGCTTTACATCCATCCCATTTACCAGGGTCTCGGCTTCGGCGAGCAGCTGTTCTCCGGCGCGCGGAAATGCCTGGCAAATGCGGGCGTGAAAGGGCTTGTCGTTTGGGCTCTCGCGGACAACGACGCGGCTTGCAGCTTCTACCTGAACCGCGGCGGGGAGCCTGTGGCGGAAGGCACCGAGCATTTCGGCGACGCTACCTTGCGAAAGATTGCCTTCGCTTGGAGGTAATTTTTTAACCAGCCGCTAACTGCCTCAATTGGTCTGGTCTTAACACAACGCCTCTATAAGCGCTCATTGGCTTGCGGCTATGGGAGCGCTTCGTAAATGCCTGACTTTGCTGGACGTGACCGGCTGATAATGATCGGCCTTGTCATCCTCGGCCTGCTGACGGTCGTGGCGGGCGTTTTGACCGGACGGACGACTCTTCAGCACGTCCTCCAGACGGATGCGCGCGACGCGACCATCAGCTGGACGAAGGTGGTCGACACAAGCCTTTCGAAAAGCGGCAAGCTCGACAACGAGGTTCTGGGGCTTCAGACCCGCGTCTTGGCCCCCGATGCCTTGGCTCAGCACGCCAATTCGGTCGCCAGCGCCGACGTCTACGATCTTCATAAGACCGACCCTCGCGGCGGTGGTCTTGAAAACCTCATGCTCGACTGGATCGGCAATAACGGCGCCAGCAACCCCGACGATTACGTGAGCCGCCTCGACGGCTTCGCCATTCTGTCGCCCAACCGCAAGTTGCTGGCCACAGGCGGGAACTTCGACGGCAAGTCCTTCGCCGAGGCCTTGAAGGACCCGGCCGCGCAAGCCGGGCTCGATCAGGCGATCGAAACCGGACATCTGCAATTCTCGGACGGTTTCGACAGCGGCCCGGCCGAACCCCTCGCCTTCGTTCCGGTGCGCTCCCAGGACGGCAGCCTGGATCGGGTCTACGCGTTCCGGATCGATCAGCGCGCCGCGGCGGATATGACCGACACCGCCCTCACCGTCGTGAGCTTCGCCACCAGCCTGCTGATCGTCATGGGCTTCTCCGTTCCGGCCGCTATCGCCTCCCGGCGCATTCGCGAGCGCTGGAAGGCTGAGGACCAGATCCGCTTCCTTGCCCTGCACGATTCCCTCACCGGACTGCCGAACAGGCTCCAGCTGCGGCAAACCCTTGATCGCGCCGTCAGCCGGTGCGCCCGCCATGGGACCTATATGGCGGTCCTCTGTCTCGACCTGGACCGGTTCAAGGATATCAACGACACCCTCGGTCACCCCACCGGCGATCTGCTGCTGCAAGAGGTTTCCGCGCGCTGCGCACCAATGTCCGTGAGGTCGATCTCGTGGGGCGCCTCGGCGGCGACGAGTTCGCCATCGTTGCCGAACAGCTCGAGACGCCGGAGGACATCCTCCCCATGGCGCGGCGGATCACCACCGCCCTGAGCGAGACCTACGATCTCGATGGCCACGAAATCGTCAGCTCCGGCAGCATCGGCATCGCGATCGGGCCCGACGACGGCACCACCGGCGACGAGCTGCTCAAGAACGCCGACCTCGCCCTTTACCGGGCGAAACAGGACGGCCGGAACACCTTCCGCTTCTTCGAACCCTCCATGGATGCGGCCCTTCAGAAGCGCCGTCGCCTCGAGAACGATCTCCGGGTCGCCGTTCGAAAAGGCGAGCTGCGCGTCGAGTATCAGCCCCAGTTCGATCTCCAGTCCGGCGAACTGACCGGATACGAGGCGCTCGCCCGCTGGCGGCACCCGACCGACGGCGACGTTCCCCCATCCGTCTTCCTTCCACTTGCCGAGGAGACCGGGCTCATCGCGCCTATCGGCGAATGGATCCTGCGGACCGCGTGCCACTACGCCACCACCTGGGACGACGACGCAAAGCTCGCGGTCAATCTCTCGCCGGCGCAGTTCAAGGTCCAGAACGTCGTCGCCATGGTGAAGCGTGTGCTTGAGGAAACCGGTCTCGACCCGTCCCGCCTCGAGCTGGAGATCACCGAGAAGCTGCTCCTTCAGAACACAGATTCCGTTGTCGCCATGCTGGAGGCCCTCGACCAGCTCGGCGTCTCCATCGCCATGGACGATTTCGGCACCGGCTATTCGAGCCTCAGCTATCTCACCCGCTTCCCCCTCAAGAAGATCAAGATCGACAAATCCTTCGTCGAGTCCCTGGGCCAGAATGCCGAAGCGGGCGCATCGTCAGCAGCATCGTGGGGCTGGGTAAGTCGCTCCACGTGACCATTACGGCGGAAGGCGTCGAGAACGCAGCCCAGGCCGAGACCCTGCGCCAATGGGGTTGCAATCAGGTTCAGGGCTTCTACTACGGCGCGCCGGAGGACGAGGTCCCGGAGCACGGCGCGCGGGAACCAAAATCCTCCCTGGTCGCTTGAAATAAGCGAACCTCGCATCCCCCGCCCACGGCCCGATCATGAATTCGCCTTCTGGACGGGAAACAATTCCCGCTCCGGGCTTGTGACCGGGCAAGTCAAGTCTTAGAACGGCGGTGGCGCCCTGCGCGCCGAGTGAATCTCTCCTCAAAGCAACGCGCTTTCGACAATGTCAGACCAAGATATGAAGATCGCGGTGCTCGGCGCTGGCGGACGCATGGGCCAAGCCCTGACCCGGGCTGTCGCCGAGACGCCCGGATGCACCGTCGCCGGCGGCGTCGAGCAGCCGGGTTCGGAGTTCATCGGCAAGGATATCGGCGAGGTGGCCGGCCTTGAGCCCCTCGGGGTCACCATCACGGACAACCCGGTTCCGCTCTTCGCCGAGGTCCAGGCCGTCCTCGATTTCACCAGCCCCAAGGCGACCGTAGAGTTTGCGGCACTGTCGGCTCAGGCTCGCATCGTGCACGTGATCGGAACGACGGGCCTCTCGGACGAGGACGTCGATGCCCTGAAGGCGGCGAGCCGTCACGCGACCATCATCCGGGCGGGCAATATGAGCATGGGTGTGAACCTGCTCGCGAACCTCACGGAGAAGGTGGCGAAGGCTTTGGACGAAAGCTTCGATATCGAGATCGTGGAGCTGCACCACCGGCACAAGAAAGATGCTCCGTCGGGCACGGCCCTGATGCTCGGCGAAGCGGCCGCGAAGGCGCGAGGCGTCTCTCTCAAGGAAAAGGGCGTGTTCGCTCGCGAAGGCCAGACCGGCGAGCGCGGCGAAGGCGATATCGGCTTTTCCTGCATGCGGGGCGGCGACGTGGTCGGTGAGCACAAGATCGTCTTCGTCGGTCCGGGCGAGCGCATAGAGCTCGGCCATATCGCCACCGACCGCGGCATCTTCTCCCGCGGCGCCGTGAAAGCCGCGTTATGGGGCTTCGGCAAACCGCCGGGCCTCTATTCGATGGCCGACGTTCTCGGATTGTGATGCGATGACGGAAAGGCTGAAAAGGACGCTGGTGCTGGTCCGCCACGGACAGAGCGAATGGAACGAAGCGAACCTTTTCACCGGTTGGCACGATGTCGCCCTCACGTCGCTAGGCATAAAGGAGGCCCAGCGGGCGGGGAAGGCGCTGAAGATCCACGGGTTCCGTTTCGATCTCGCCTTCACGAGCGCTCTACAGCGCGCGAAGAACACCTGCCGGCTGATCCTCGACGAGCTCGGCCAGCAGGATATTCCCGTCATCGAGGATGCTGCTCTGAACGAGCGCCACTACGGTGACCTCTGCGGTCTTAACAAGGCCGAAGCCGCCGAGCGCTGGGGCGAGGACCAGGTCCGCACCTGGCGCCGCAGCTTCGAGGCGACGCCGCCCGGGGGCGAAAGCCTCAAGACCACGGCGGAGCGGGTGATACCCTTCGTGGAGACGAGCATCCTGCCAGAGGTGGTCTCCGGAAAATCTGTGCTGGTCGCCGCCCATGGCAACTCGTTGCGGTCGCTCATCATGGAGCTGGAGGGAATGAGCCCCGAGCAGATCGAGGAGCTGAGCCTCGCCACCGCCGTTCCGCGTATCTATCGCCTCAACGAGGACGGCAGCATCGCCAAGCGTTACGACCTCAAGGACGAGGAATAGCTAGCGCGCCAGCCGCGCCGCTTCCCATCCCAACAAGACTCTCTTGCGCACCAGCCCCCAATGATAGCCGGTGAGCGACCCCCCATGGCCAAGCGCCCGGTGGCAGGGCACCACGAAGGACAGCGGATTGCGGCCGACCGCCCGACCCACCGCCCGCGCCGCGCCGGGGCGTCCGATCGCCTCGGCGATCCGCCCGTAGCTCGTCACCTCCCCCGTCGGCACCTGCATGAGCTGCCGCCAGACCCGCAGCTCGAAATCCGTCCCGATCAGGACGATCTGGAGCGGCTCTCGATCCGGCGAGGTTTCCCCGAACAGTCCCACCGCGGTGCGTGCGGTCGCGGATTGATCGTTCACATAGTCGGCACGTGGCCAGCGCCGCCGCATATCCTCGAAGGTCTCGGCACGGACGGCCGCGTTGTCGCAGAAGGCCAGGCCCACCAGCCCGTGGCGCGTCTGCATCAGAAGCGCTTCGCCAAAGGGCGAGGCGTGAAATCCGTAAGCGATGGTGAGCCCGGCGCCGGCGCGGCTATAAGCCCCCGGCGTCATCGCCTCCTGGGTCACGAAGAGGTCGTGCAGACGGCTGCCGCCGGAGAGCCCGACGGAATGCGCCGTCTCCAAGACGCTCGTTCGATCCCGCAGCATCTCCCGCGCGCGATCCAGAGTCAGGGCCTGCAGGAAGGTCTTCGGGCTGACACCCGCCCAGCGCTTGAAGAGCCGCTGAAAATGCGACGGGCTCAGCCCGACATGGCGTGCGACCTGCTCCAGAGACGGCTGCTCCTCCGCGTTTTCCGTGACGAAACGGACAGCGGCCGACACCCGCTCGTAATCCGACAGGCTGCCGGTGAGCGAATGCGGGGTCGTCTTTACCATTGGGATCGATTGGGGTTGGGTCAGCACGGCCATCTCCTGATGAGCGTGAAGCCTAGGAGCGGGAGGCCGGCGAAGCGACCCGAAACTTGCGCAGAGAATTCAGGGTGGAGGAATGGGTGGAGAGCTCCTAGGCGCGGGTCCCCTCGGCGATCGCCGAGCGGAGGGCTCGGGCGAATTCGTCCCGTTCCTCGTCCGTGAGGAAGGCGCCGAAGACGAGCTTCTCGCCATGGCTTGCCAGCGACATCTCGCTGCAGAGCCCCACCCGCGGCTCCACCGCGACCCGCACCCAATACGGATTGAAAGTCCAGGCCTGCGACCGGCCCGAAGGCTGCACCCGCGTCACCGTCAGGGCATCGTCGGTGAGATCCACGGTCTCATGCAGCGCCCGGCCTTATAACTGGCCCGGAAGGCGAAGTAGATCAGCGCTACGTCCAGGCCGAAGAAGCCCATGATCGGCCAGGCGCCCATGATCCAGAACATCAGCCCCGCGGAAAAGCTGATCCCGGACACGAAACACATCAGAACAAGAAACCCCATCGGGCCGAGCGACCGGTTGGGCGTCAGCAACGCCCGGAACCGAGACTCCTCTTGAGCCTCGAATTCCCCTTTTGGCGGGAATTCCTCTTGAGACGTCTGGGACGGGTCTGTCATAGCTCTTAGCTAGGCACCATAAGATGCCTCCTTGCCGAAATTAGGTAGAAGACCGAGCGTGGCGGTTCAACCCAAATCAAATCAGCAGGACGAGGCGAAATCGCCGCGGGAGGCTAGAAAAGCGCCGAAAAAGGCGAAATCCCGCCGGGCGAAAGTCTATCGGTCCAAACTAAGCAAGCTCCAAATCGAGGAGATGTTCCGCCGGTTTCAGGAGATCGATCCGGACCCGCGAAGCGAGCTCGAATATTCAGATCCCTTCACCTTGCTCATCGCCGTGGTGCTTTCGGCCCAGGCGACCGACGCCTCGGTCAACAAGGCGACGCCAGGCCTGTTCGCCATGGCCGACACGCCGGAAAAACTCGCCGGCCTCGACGTTGAGCAGGTGATCGACAAGATCAAGACCATCGGACTCTTCAGGAGCAAGGCCAAGAACATCGTCGCCCTGTCCAGAACCCTCGCCGAAAACTATGGCGGCGTGGTGCCTCAGGATCGGGAAGCGCTCGAAGCGCTCCCCGGCGTCGGCCGGAAGACGGCCAATGTGGTCCTCAACGTCGCCTTCGGACAGCCCACCCTCGCCGTGGACACTCATATCTTCCGCGTTTCCAACCGGACCGGTCTCGCGCCCGGCAAGACACCCCTTGATGTGGAGCTATGCCTGGAGAAGGTCGTGCCCGACCGATACAAGCTCCACGCCCATCACTGGCTGATCTTGCATGGCCGCTATATCTGCAAGGCCCGCAAGCCCGAATGCTGGCGCTGCGCGATCGCCGATATCTGCCTTTTCAAGCCGAAAACCCCCGCGCCAATCGCAAAATAAGGAAACTTGAATCGATCTTCCGAAAAGGATTTTCAGATTCCGCCCCTAGCCTGCGCGCAGCTGGATGTTTTGACCTTTCGGAGACGCTTCGATGTTCCCTTCCCTGCGCAATCTTCTGTGCGTAACTGCGGCGGCCTGCCTGGCTTTCGCCCCTACGGCCAATGCCTGCACGAGCTTCCTCATCAAGACCAAGGACGGTGACCCGATCTACGGCCGCACCATGGAGTTCGGCATCCCACTGAAGTCGAACCTCGCCGTCATTCCCCGCGGCATGACCTACGAAGCGAGCACCGCGCCCGGCAAGAAGGGCTGGAGTTGGACCGGCAAATATGCCGCCACCGGCATGAACTGGCTCGGCACCCCCGATCTCGTCGATGGCATCAACGAGAAGGGTCTCGCCGGCGGAATGCTCTACTTCCCCGGTTACGCCGGCTACGTGGATCCGAAAGAGGCAGACCTGCAGAAAGCCATTGGGCCCTGGCAAGTCCTGACCTGGGCGCTCACGAACTACGCAACCGTCGATGAGGTGAAGAAGGCTCTCGCCGATATTCAGCTCGCCAATTTCGCACCGCCTTTCGATCTGGGCGGCCTGAAATCGATCCCGCTTCACTTCACGCTGCACGATGCGAGCGGGAACTCCATCGTCGTCGAGCCGGTGAATGGCGAGCTCAAGGTTTACGATAATCCGCTGGGCGTTCTCACCAACTCGCCGACTTTCGATTGGCACCTGACCAATCTGCGCAACTACGTGAAGCTTACGCCCTATCCGGCCGAACCCCTGAAGATCAACGGTCAGACCATCTCATCGTTGGGCGTGGGCAGCGGCATGCTGGGCATTCCGGGCGATTCCACTCCCCCGTCGCGCTTCATCCGCGTGCTCGCCTACTCGATCTCCGCCGCGGTCCAGCCTGACGCCGAGAAAGCGGTCAATACGGCCGAGCACATCCTGAACAACTTCGATCTGATGGAAGGCTATTCCCGCCCCGACACCGCCGCGCCCGACGATATCACCCAGTGGAGCGTGATCGCCGACACGAAGAACAGGATCTACTACTTCAAGACCTACGAGGATCAGACCCTGCGCCAGATCAATATGGATGACTTCGATCTCGACGCCAAAAACCTGGTGGAGATCTCCATCGATCAGGTCAACAAGATCCCGACGGTCCAGCCGCCGAAGGACAAGGACTCCGCGAGCCTGCAGTAAACGCAGCCTCGTTGTGGACCGAAGAAGGGCCGTGCCGCGAGGCGCGGCCTTTTCCTTTTTGCCGGGTTTCGGAGCACCGCCGAGAGGGAAAAAAGTTCAATCGAGATAATTAGAGCGCTCGAAGCAGCAAAGATATTTACTATCATGTGGTTAGGTGGCGTCCGGTTTTATTATTCCCATGTCCGGAGCGACTGAAATGCGATCCACCTTTCGCAGCCTCGCGTGCCTCACGGCCGCTGTTTCCCTTGCCTTTGCGCCCGCCGCAAATGCCTGCACAAGCTTCCTGATCAAAACCAAGGATGGCGACCCGATCTACGGGCGCACCATGGAGTTCGCTGTCCCGCTCAACTCCGAGGTTGTCGTGGTCCCCCGGGGCTACGCCTACGAGGCGGCGACCGAGACCGGCAAGGGCGGCTGGACGTGGAAGGCGAAATACGCCGCCACCGGCATGAACGTGGTCGACACGCCCTTCATCGTCGATGGCATGAACGAGAAGGGCCTCACCGGCGGCATCCTCTATTTCCCGGGCTATGCCGGCTATACTCCCCCCGATAAGGCCCATGCCGAGAAGGCCATGGGTCCGTGGCAGTTTCTGAGCTGGGCGCTCACCAACTTCGCCACCACCGCCGAGGTCAAGGCAGCCCTCGCCGATGTTCAGCTTGCCGACTTCCCCCTTCCCTTCGATGTGGGCGGTATCAAGTCCCTGCCGCTGCACTACACGCTCCACGACACGGAGGGGAATTCCATCGTGATCGAGCCGGTCGACGGTGAGCTAAAGGTCTACGACAATCCGCTCGGCGTGATGACCAACTCGCCCGGCTTCGACTGGCATCTGACGAACCTGCGCAACTACGTGAAGCTCTCGCCGTTCAACGCACCGCCTCTGAAGATCGATGGCGAGTCCATCGCATCCTTCGGCCAGGGCAGCGGCATGCTCGGCGTGCCGGGCGACCCGACCCCGCCCTCGCGCTTTATCCGTGTCCTGGGCTACGCCATCTCGGCGGAAGTCCAGCCCGACACCGATAGCGGCGTCCGTATGGCCGAGCACATCGTCAACAACTTCGACATCCCGGCCGGCTTCGTCCGCGAAGGCGAAGGCGTCAACGAGATCACCGAGTGGTCCACGATCGCCGACATGACGGGCAAGCGCTACTTCTTCAAGACCGAGGATTTCCAGGCGCTCCGCCAGGTCGATCTGAACGATTTCGACCTCGACGCGAAGGAGATGGTCACGATCCCGATCGGACAGACCTACGAGATCCCGAAGCTTGACGCCCAGACGGGAAAAAAGGCCGCCAGCGCCCAGTAGCGGTACCGGATCGGGGGCCGTGCCATTCCGCGCGGCCCCTTTCCATGGCGTTTGTCCCGCTGGCTGCAGAATGCCTATGCCGCCGGCAATCCGATCCGCTTGCGCATCGCCATCTGCTTGAACACATGCACCATGAAGGCCGTGGCAAAGAGCGGCGTCAGCAGGTTCAGGAGCGGCACCGAGGCAATACCCGCGATCAGCAACCCGCACAGGAATACGTAGAAGCTGTTCTGCTTCCGGAAGGCTCTAGCCTCGGCGATGGGCATGTATCGCATGGCCACCATCTCGAAGAACTCTCGCCCGAGCAGATAGCCGTTGCCGACGAAGAAGGCGATCAGGTTCACCCCTGGTACGATCAAGAGCAGCAGTACGAGAATGTTCACGCCGATCACGACGAAGAAGAACTTTATCGCCAGCCAGATGGAAATCCCCACGGGGAGTTCGTCGCCGGGGGGCTGTTCCGGGTAGTGCTGCTTCTCCACCTCCGCGGCGATATCGTCGAGATAAAGCCCGACGATGAGAGACGAGACCGCCGGGATCAGGAACATCGACCCGACCACAAGGGCGAGCCCGCCCAGCACCTGGATGGAGTCCTCGATCCAGCTTGGCCATTCAACGAAATAGCCGAACACCCACTCCAATCCGACGATCATCAGCACGAGCAGCAGGATCGTCAGCCCGAGCACCTTCAGCGCGACGGTGCGAAAGGGCGGGGTGAGCAGGTCGCGAAAAGCTTCGAGTGCAGCGTTTATCATAAGCGGTTCCGTTTTCTTGGCGGGGGCGACTATAGTGCTGGCCGCTATCGGCACCACCCAATTAGCCGAACCATCCACCCGACAATTTAGGAAGGGAAAGCTCTGAATGGAGAACCGTGAGTATGATGTCGTCGGTATCGGCAACGCCGTGGTCGATGTGATCGCCCGTGTCGAGGACTCCTTCCTCTCCAAGCATGACCTTCAGAAGGGTTTCATGCAGCTGATCGAGGAAGACGCCATCGAGAACCTCTACAGCGACATGGGCCCCGCGACCGAACGGTCCGGCGGGTCCGTAGCCAACTCCATCGCGGGCCTTGCCTCGTTCGGTGCCAAGGTCGGCTTCATCGGCAAGGTCGGCCACGACCAGTTCGGCGAGGTGTTCCGCCACGACATCACCTCCCTCGGCGTGGCCTTCGAAACGCCCTCCGGCGATATCGGCACAGGCCGCTGCCTCGTCATGGTCACCCCCGACGGCGAGCGCACCATGAGCACCTTCATCGGCGCCGGCACCGGATTCACCGCCGCCGATCTCAGCAAGGACATGATCGGAAAGGCGAAGATCGTCTTCCTCGAAGGCTATCTGTTCGATCAGCCCGAGGCCAAGAAGGCCTTCCACGAGGCGGCCCGCATGACCCGCGAGGCCGGCGGCAAGGTCGCCCTGAGCCTGTCCGACGCCTTCTGCGTTGACCGCCATCGCGACGATTTCCTGAAGCTCGTGAAAGAGGGCGCCGACATCGTCTTCGCCAACGAGAAGGAGGCGACCGCGCTTTATGAGGTGAATGACTTCGACGATGCCGCAAAGAGCATGGCCGCCGATTGCGAGCTCGCCGTCCTCACGCGCTCCGAAGACGGCTCCATGGTCTTTGCCGACGGCAACCCCGTGACCATTCCGCCGGAGCATGTCGAGAAGGTCGTCGACGTGACCGGTGCGGGCGATCTCTACGCTGCGGGCTTTCTCTACGGCCTCTCCCGGGGCGAAACCTTGGAGAGCTGCGGCCGACTCGGCAGCCTCGCCGCGGCGGAGATCATTTCCCATCTCGGCGCCCGCCCCGAGATATCCCTCAGAACCTTGGTGAACCGCGCCTGATAACGCCCTCGGATCTTGTGGCGGAATTATCACTCTCAGCCGAAATTTGCGTTGTGCCAGTTACGTTTACCCGATCGCGCAGTTATTCTGACAGGCTAGATGGGCGAGGAGGGACGATTCATGCTGCGATTCGGGAAGATCATGGCTGGGCTGGCGGGCGTTGCCGCGCTGGCCGGGCTGGCGTATCCCGCCGCGGCCCAGGACTACAGCATGCCGGGCGTCGCCACCACGAAGGTGGGCGAGGCCGAGCTGTCAATCGGCGGCGGCCTGAGCAGGCTCGACCTGCCGGACATCCGTTTCGGCTATCGCTCTGGTCCTAGTGGCAACCGCGAATACGCGAACAGCAACGGTTTTGAGGACGAATTTGGCGGCTCGTTGACCGGCCAGCTCGTCATTCCGTGGGGCTCCACCACCGCCCTTGCCCTGGGCGGCTTCTGGAGCGGCATCGATCAGGATAAGGGCGTCCGCTGCGAGGCCAACGGCGTTCAGAGCTGCGAAGCCAGTAACCTGACGGGCGTGAATGCGAGCGCCCCGGTCGGCGTCGATCTTCGCGAGCGGGCCAAGCGGGATGTCGATCACTGGGGCACCCAGCTCGAAGGCCGCTATTACATGCAGGGCGCGCCGGGCAATGCCTTCGTCAATACGAGCTACGTCGCGCTCGGTGGCGATATCCGCCAGATCAATCAGGACACGCGCATCAATTTCAGCACCCTGAGCGGACTGGATGCCGGCTCCTACAAGGAATCGCTGGATACCGACTATTACGGTGCCTACGTCGCCATTGGCGGCGAGTATCACCTGCCGTTCTTCGAGAACTTCAAATCGGGGCTGGGGCTGGAATCCGGCTTTAAGGCCTATGCCGGCCTCTATGCCGTGGACAGCGATTACAACGGCCGCGTCCCGGGCAACAGCCTCGGGCTCTCCACCGACGATACTGCCTTCATCGGCGGTCTGACCCTGGAGACCCGCAAGCAGTTCACCCCGCGGACCAGCCTCTCCCTGGAAAGCACCTACGAGTACATCTCCTGGGTGCCGGAGATGCAGTACTCCAACTCGAACACCGGCCAGTCGACCACCATCGACGATACCGACGCCTTCGCCAGCCGCACCATGCTGCGCCTGAATGTCGGCCTCGGCCCGGACGGCCTGTACTACAAATAAGGCAAACGGAGAGGTGGCGCTTCTATAGCTTGCGGAGCGCCACCGTCTCGACCGCGTGATCGGCGCCCTTGGTGAGGATCAGATCGGCGCGCTGCCGGGTCGGCAGAACATTCTCCCGCAGATTGACGAGATTGATCTCCCGCCAGATCGACAGGCCGGTCTGACGCGCTTCCTCGTCGGAAATATCCGCGTAGCGATGGAAGTATGAGGCCGGATCCCGGAAGGCGGTCTGCCGGAGCCTCATGAAGCGCTCCATGTACCAGCTCTCGATGAGCTCCTCTTCCGCATCGATGAAGACCGAGAAATCGAAGAAATCCGAGACGAAGGGAATCGCCTCGCCGTCCGACGGCAGCTTCTTCGCCGGCTGGAGCACGTTCAGCCCCTCGACGATCACGATGTCGGGCCGCTCGATCTCGATCGCCTGATACGGCAGGAGATCGTAGATCAGGTGGGAATAGACGGGCGCCCGCACCTTCGACCGGCCGGATTTCACGTCGGCGAGAAAGGTCAGCAGCGAGGAGAGATCGTAGCTTTCCGGGAAGCCTTTACGGTTGAGGAGACCCTTCTCCTCCAGCACCCGGTTCGGATAGAGAAACCCGTCCGTCGGCACCAGATCCACCTTGGGATGGCTGGGCCAACGGGACAGAAGCGCTTGCAGCACGCGCGCCGTGGTGCTCTTACCCACCGCCACGCTCCCCGCCAGGCCGATGACGAAGGGCATCTTGTTCTGAGGCTTGCGCAAGAACTCGACACTCGCCCGATGCAGGGTCTGGGCTCCCTCGACATAGAGATTGAGCAGCCGGCTGAGGGGCAGGTAGATCTCGACCACCTCGTCGGCGGAAACCCGCTCGATCAGGCCGCTCAAGCCTTCCAGCTCGGCATCGCTCAGAGGCATCGGAGTGTCGGCCCTGAGCCCTGCCCACTCCTCGCGGGAATACTCAGCGAACGGCGAAAAATCGACTGTGGGACGCGGATTCATATAGCGGGAGCCGGATTAGCGGGTTGACCGCCGCTGCTTCTCTTCGATGCCGGAAGTGCCGACCCGCGCTTCCAGTTCCTTCAGCACGTCGGCCACGTCGATATTCCGGCACTCCAGCACCACGAGCAGATGATAGAGCAGATCGGCCGCCTCGCCCGTGAGCGCCTTGTCGCTTTCGGACATCGCGGCGATCACCGTCTCCACGGCCTCCTCGCCGAGCTTCTTCGCCGGCTTCAGCGGCGCGCCATCGATCAGCCGGCGCGTGTAGGACACGGCCGGATCGGCGCTGCGCCGCGACCGGATCGTTGCGGCGAGATCTTCGAGAATGCTGCTGCTCATGGGGCGCTCATACACCGGAATGGGGCGATGGGAAATGGGGTGCGGCGTCAAACGTCGAGCCGCATGGCAAGGCCGGCCTCGGCCATATGCTGCTTGGCTTCGCTTATCGAATACTCGCCGAAATGGAAGATCGACGCGGCAAGGACCGCGCTGGCGTGCCCGTCCCGCACGCCCGCGACCAGATGATCCAGATTGCCGACGCCGCCCGAGGCGATCACCGGCACCGAAACCGCATCTGCGATAGCCCGCGTCAGCTCCAGATCGAAGCCCGCGCGCGTACCGTCCCGGTCCATGGAGGTGAGAAGGATCTCGCCGGCGCCGAGAGCCACCACCTCGCACGCGTATTCGATCGCGTCGATGCCCGTGGGTTCGCGGCCACCATGGGTGAAGATTTCCCATCGCGGCGCCTCGCCATCGGCCGAAACACGCTTCGCATCGATGGCGACCACGATGCACTGGGCGCCGAACTTCTCGGCCGCTTCCTTCACGAAATGGCGGTTCCTCACCGCCGCCGTGTTAATCGAGACCTTGTCGGCGCCGGCTTCCAGCAGCTTGCGGATATCGTCGACCGTGCGCACCCCGCCCCCGACCGTGAGCGGCATGAAGCAGCGCTCCGCCGTCCGCTCGACCACGTCGAAGATGACGTCGCGATCCTCGTGACTGGCGGTGATATCGAGAAAGCAGAGCTCGTCCGCACCGGCCGCATCGTAGGCCGTTGCCGCCTCCACCGGATCGCCCGCATCCTGAAGATCGACGAAATTGACGCCCTTCACGACGCGCCCGTCCTTCACGTCCAGGCAGGGTATGACACGCACTTTCAGCATTCCGGGAGCATTACGACGAATGGGCGCGCCGATCTAGCGGCGATCGCGCAGAAACTTAAGGATCCAGGTCAACGCGAAGACCGCGCAGAGGATGCACAAGGCAGTGAAGCCGATCGGGACCGTCGCGATGCCGAACCAGCCCATCATCATCAGAGTGTAGAGGCCGTGCCCGTAATCCTCGCCGCCGATCATGCAGGGCTGGATGGAGCCTTCATTGAGGCTGCAGCCGTAGTAATCGGCGACAAGACCCGCGCCCATGGTGACCCATAGCGGCGCTCCCGCGATGAGCACGATCAGGAAGAACAGGATGAGGAACCATTTCAGGCTCATGCCGGCTAACCCGCTGCCCTGGAGATCAGGCCTTCCCAGATTTCTACACCGCGACCGTGGCGCGGCGTAGAAGACCATGACCCCCAGATCCCTGTTATCCCCAGCCCGGCCACTGCCGGACAGGGCTGGATCGACAGGGCTGAACGGACCGCCCTATGATTCCTCGAGAGGGCGAATCGATGGAATTGATCGACACCATCTTCGGTGTGACGGGGGATACGACCTGGCCGCAGGAATGCGCCCGGGCGGCCGTCATCTTCTTCTATGGGCTGCTTCTCATTCGTCTCGCCGGCCGCCGGACCTTCGGCCAATGGTCGGCCCTCGACGTCATCGTCTCCGTTACCGCCGGCTCCGCCTTGAGCCGCGCCCTGACAGGCAACGCGCCCTTGGGCGGCACCATGGCGGCCGTCACGGTTCTCATGGGGTTGCATTGGCTGCTGGCGCAGATCGTCTCCCGCAACAAGGCCGCTGCCAGCATCCTTGAGGGTAACCCGATCGTGTTGGCGAAGGGCGGCAAGTTGAGCCAGCCGGAATGCCATCGCCACGGCGTTTCCCACGCCGATATTTTGGAGGCGCTTCACGGCGCGGGGCTGGAGAGGGTCAATCAAGCCAGGCTCGTGACCCTTTCGCCCAACGGCGTGATCACCGTTATCCCTGGAAAGGCGGCCTAGGCGCGCTTCGCGTCCGCGGCGGCAATCAGCTCCAGCGCGCGGTCCACGTCGAGCCGGCCGTCATACAGCGCGCGGCCCGCGATGGCCCCCTCGAGCATCTCGAATTCCGGCTGAAGCAACCGCTCCACATCGTCCACCGAGGCGAGCCCGCCGCTGGCGATGATCGGAATGGAGGTCTGCTCGGCCAATTCCTTGCAGGCTTCCAGATTCAGACCCTTCAGCACGCCGTCCCGGGCAATATCCGTGTAGATGATCGCCGTCACGCCCGCGTCCTCGAACCGGCCTGCGAGCTCGGCCGCGGAAAGCTCGCTCGCCTCCGCCCAACCTTCGATAGCGACCTTGCCGTCGCGCGCATCGATCCCCACCGCAATTTGGCCGGGGAATTTCTTGCACGCCTCTTTCACCAGATCCGGATCGCGCACCGCCGCGGTCCCGAGAATGACCCGGGACACGCCCCGCTGGAGCCACATCTCGATGGTGGCGAGATCGCGGATGCCGCCGCCGAGCTGGGTCGGAATATGGATGGCGTTCAGGATCCCTTCCACCGCCTCGCCGTTCACCGGCTTGCCTTCGAAAGCGCCGTTCAGATCGACGATGTGCAGATAGCGGAAACCCTGCAGGGCGAATTGCTCGGCCTGGGCGATGGGGTCGGCATTGAACACCGTGGCCTTGTCCATCTCGCCCTGGACCAACCGCACGCATTCGCCGTCTTTGAGATCGATCGCGGGAAATAGGATCATGGCCGCCATTTCAGGAAATTCTTGATCAGGGAGAGGCCGAGCTTCTGGCTCTTCTCCGGGTGGAATTGGCTGCCGGCGATGTTGTCCTTCGCGACCAGCGCCGTGAGCGGCACACCGTAATCGGTCGTCGCCACCAGCGCATCCGCGTCGCTCGGCACGAAATGATAGGAATGCACGAAATAGGCGTGCAGCCCCTCCGGACCGGTCTCGATCCCTTCGAGCAGCGCATGGGGCTTCTGGGACTGCAGCGTATTCCAGCCCATATGAGGGATCTTCAGTTCCGGCTTGCCCGTATCGATGGCCCGCACCTCGCCGGAAAGCCAGTCGAGGCCCGGCGTATCGCCATGCTCAAGCCCGCGCGTGGCGAGCAGCTGCATGCCAACGCAAATACCCAGGAACGGCTTTCCGTCCGTGTGCACCGCCTCATCCAGCGCTTCCACCATGCCATCCACGGCCATGAGTCCGGCACGGCAATCGGCGAAGGCCCCGACACCCGGCAGCACCACACGCTCGGCTGAACGCACGTCGTCCGGATCCGACGTCACCTTGATGGCGAGATCGGAGCCGCTTTCCTTGGCGACCCGCTCGAACGCCTTGGCGGCCGAGTGGAGATTGCCGGAACCGTAATCGATGATCGCTAGATGCACGTGATGAACTCTTCGAACGTCAGGCGTTGGGGAAGGAGCCGATGATGCCGTCGTCGGCAGCGCCGCCGGACACGGGCTGGCCTTTCCCGCTCATCTTCGCCGCGGCCGCTCTCGCAGCGCTAGCTTTCCCGGCCGTGGTTGGCTTGCCCGTATCGACACTACGCCCGCGCGCCGCTGATCGGGTAGCCAATCCGAGAAGAACGCCGCTTCCGCGCGTTCCCGATTGCCGCCGATCACCATGCGAACGAGCTGATAGCCCTTCCGCTCCAACGAATAGCGGCGCAGACCGTTCGCCTCCAAAGCGAAGAAAATCATATAGCCGAAACCCGCCCAATCACTGATCGCGGTTCCGACATTGCTCATGGACAGCAACAGATCCAGGACAACGAAGCCGCCTAGATAGAGCACCAGCACGAGCCACATGCGATGGTAGATCAGCCAGAGCGGCGCCACGAAGAGCGCCGGCCAGCTGAACCCGTCCTTCACGAAGACGAGGCTGTCGGCCCGCTCCACCAGATCGGCGGCAGGTTCGTCGGGCTCGTATACGGAATAGAGCGCCACGCGCGCGGCTCCCTTTCGGTCGATGCGAAATCTCTAAAGCCGGCCCTTGGTCGAGGGCACGCGGCCGGCCTGCCGCTCGTCGATCGAGACGGCATCGCGAAGCGCCCGCGCCAACGCCTTATAGCAGGTCTCGGCGATGTGATGGTTGTTCTCGCCGTAGAGATTCGTCACATGCAGCGTGATCCCGGCGTTCTGGGCGAAGGCCTGGAACCACTCCCGGAACAGCTCCGTGTCCATCTCGCCGATCTTCGCGCGGGTGAACTCCACATCCCAGATGAGATAGGGACGCCCGGAGACGTCGAGCGCCACACGGGTCAACGTCTCGTCCATGGGCAGATAGCAGGACCCGTAGCGGGTGATGCCCGTCTTGTCGCCCAGGGCCTTGGCCACTGCCTGGCCCAGCGCGATACCGGAATCTTCCACCGTGTGATGCTGATCGATATGCAGGTCGCCCTTCGCCTTGAGGGTGATATCGATCAGGGAATGGCGAGCGAGCTGCTCGATCATGTGGTCGAAGAAACCCACCCCGGTCGCCACATCGTAGGCGCCGGTGCCGTCGAGATCGACGCGCACGGAAATCTCCGTCTCCTTGGTGGAGCGGTCGATCTCTGCACGGCGGGGCGTATCGCCCCCAATATCGTCTGCCGGTTTCTGCATAGTCGGAATGATAACCCAAACGTCTTAGCAAATTGGTATCCAGCCGCATTCGCTGGTACCCCTTTGCCGCATGGTCTAGGCCTTGAACCGAAAAATTGCCATCCCATATCGCGAGACATCATGACGAGTCCCACTGACTCCTCCCCCCAAATCTGGCACGGAACCACCATTCTCACCGTTCGGAAGGACGGCAAGGTGGTGATCGCCGGCGACGGACAGGTCTCCCTCGGGCAGACCGTGATCAAGGGGAACGCCCGCAAGGTGCGCCCCCTCGGCAACGGCCAGGTAATCGCTGGCTTCGCCGGGGCGACCGCGGATGCGTTCACCCTGTTCGAACGCCTCGAGAACAAGCTGGAGCGCTTTCCGGATCAGCTGAAGCGCGCCTGCGTCGAGCTCGCCAAGGATTGGCGGACCGACCGCTATCTGCGCCGCCTGGAGGCGATGATGATCGTCGCCGACAAGGAAGAATCCCTCGTGCTGACCGGCACCGGCGACGTGCTCGAACCCGACAATGCCGTCATGGGTATCGGCTCCGGCGGCAACTATGCCTATGCCGCGGCGTTGGCTCTTCTCGATACCGATCGAAGCGCCGAGGAGATTGCCCGCAAGGCCATGGAGATCGCTTCGCGCATCTGCGTCTACACCAACGACTCCGTTGTCGTCGAACAGCTGGACGCGGTTACCTGAGGACATTTCAGACCCCGCCATGCCGGCTCCGCCTAGGCACGGCGCAGTAGAGTAAGGCCGATATGAGCGACTTTTCACCCCGCGAGATCGTATCCGAGCTGGACCGGCACATCATCGGCCAGAAGGACGCCAAGCGCGCCGTGGCCATCGCCCTGCGCAATCGCTGGCGCCGCCAGCAGCTCGAAGGCGAGATGCGCGAGGAAGTGCTTCCCAAGAACATCCTGATGATCGGCCCGACCGGCGTCGGCAAGACGGAGATTTCCCGCCGCCTCGCCAAGCTCGCCAACGCCCCCTTCATCAAGGTGGAAGCGACCAAGTTCACCGAGGTCGGCTATGTCGGTCGCGACGTGGACCAGATCATCCGCGATCTGCTGGAAGCCGGCATCTCCGTGGTGAAGGACGTGAAGCGCAAGGAGGTCGAAGCCCGCGCCCAGCTCAATGCCGAAGAGCGGGTGATCGACGCTCTGGTCGGCCATGGCGCCAGCGCATCCACCAAGGAATCCTTCCGTCAGAAGCTGCGCTCCGGCGAGCTCGACAAGAAGGAGATCGACATCGAGGTCGCCGACAACAGCTCCGGCATGCCCTCCTTCGAGATCCCCGGCATGCCCGGAAGCCAGGTCGGCATGATCAATCTCAACGACATGCTGGGCAAGGCCATGGGCGGTCGCACCAAGTCCCGCCGGGTCACGGTCGAGAATAGTTTCGATCTCCTCATGGGCGAGGAATCCGACAAGCTCATCGACACCGAACAGATCCTCCAGGAAGCCATCAAGCTCGTGGAGAATGACGGCATCGTCTTCCTCGACGAGATCGACAAGATCTGCGCCCGCACCGAGCGCGCCGGCGCCGATGTCAGCCGCGAAGGCGTGCAGCGCGATCTGCTACCCCTGATCGAAGGCACCACCGTCGGCACGAAATACGGGCCCGTGAAGACAGACCATATCCTGTTCATTGCTTCAGGCGCCTTCCATGTCGCGAAGCCTTCGGACCTTCTGCCCGAGTTGCAAGGCCGCCTGCCCATCCGGGTGGAGCTGCGGGCGTCGACCGCGAGGATTTCCGTAAGATCCTCACCGAGACCAAAGCGTCGCTGGTGAAACAGTACGTGGCGCTCATGGCGACCGAAGGCCTGGAGCTTCAGTTCACCGACGATGCCATCGACGCCATCGCCGATATCGCGGTGGAGGTGAACACCAATGTGGAGAATATCGGCGCCCGCCGCCTCTCCACGGTCATGGAGCGCATCCTGGACGAGGTCTCCTTCACGGCCTCAGACCAGAGCAACCAGACCCTGGTGATCGACGCGGCTTACGTGAAGCAGCATATCGGCGATCTCGCCAAGAACGCCGACCTCTCGAAGTTTATTTTGTAGGGTCTGTGCTCTCGTCCAGCCTCTGAGTCATCACCGGGCTTGTCCCGGTGATCCATGAACACCGAGTCGAGATCGCTAACACAGAGGGCATGGATGCCCGCCACAAGGGCGGGCATGACACTCCACCAAGGAGCTGGAGCCTGTACTCGGCACGAGTGTCTCCTTACCGCACCCGCCGAAGCCGCACATAGAGCGCGCCGGCGCCGCCCAGGCGCTGGGGCGCTTCCGAGAAGCTGACCACGACGGATGCGAGATCCGGCTGGGTCAACCAGCCCGGCACCTGCTGGCGCAAGACGCCCCGCGGCTCTTCCATATAGAAATTCTCGGATGTCGATTTCGCCGTGCCCTTGCCGGTGATCACCAGAACATGACGAAACCCCTTGGCCTGGGACTCCATCAGGAACCGGCGCAAGGCCGAATGGGCATGGCGCTGCCGCATGCCGTGAAGATCGAGCTTCGCCTCGACGGGAAGCCTGCCCTTCTCCAACTTGCGCGCGGTGCCGCGGTCCAGCGCGATCGAGGCAGGTGCCGGCGGGCCGGGCTTTGCCGGAGGCTTCATGAGCGACGGCTTCGGGGCGGCCGGCGAATCTTCCGGGTCTTTGAGCGTCTTGGATGCACGGATCTTGGTGGGCGGCTTCGGCAGAGGGGCTGCGCGAACGTCCCGCTTCTTCAGCGGAACGACGGTCCCGGCGATCTTGTCCCAGAGCGAAGCGTCGTCGTCTTCGGTGTCGGGAAGGTCCGGGCCGCCTTTTGGTTTTTTGCCCATGGTCTTGCCCTCGGCGAATCGAACTCTCCGGGCGGCAAGGCCTTAATTGGCGGTCTGGGTCGCGACGAGCTTCCAGTTCGGATCGCGCGAAGAGATCTCGCGGGCGAAGGTCCAGATGTCGTTCACGTCGCGAACGGTCTCCGGATCGCCTTCGATGATGTCGCCGTCGGAATCCCGCACCAGGGTGATGAGCTCGCTGGTGAAGCGTACGGTGATCTGCTCGACCCCCTGCTTCACCTCGGCCTCGATGATATCGGCCTTGTTGATAGCGATTAGCGAGGTCTCGACCCGCTCGCCGCGCTCCTGGCGTTCGGACATGCTGCGGCGGAAGCTTTCGAACACCTCGTCGTCGACCAGCTGCTGCAGCGTGGCCTCGTCCCCTTCGGCGAAGGCGCCGATCACCATCTCATAGGCGACTTTGGCCCCCTCCAGGAACTGGTCCGGATCGAAGGTCGGGTCGGCCCGCATCACCTCGGTCAGAGCCTTGGCGAGTTCGCTGTCTTTCGGTGCATGGTCTTCCAAGCGTGCCTCGATATCGGCGGCCGAGGGCTGGGACTCGGCCTCTTGCGCAGGAGCCTGATTGCGGCTGCGCGGCAGATCCACGACGGTATCGCCCGGTTTCTGCGGTCCGACGGAATTCTCGCTCGGAGAATAGGGATCGTATGGCGGGCGCTCGTTCCCGGTGCGTCTTCCCAGAACGCTGCGGAGGCGCCAAAAGATCACCACCGCCAGCACGAGGAAGAGCAGGGTATAGATGTCGAAGACTTCACTCATCGTTTGCCGTTACCCGCTTGTGGGAAAGGAGCCCGCTCACTTCGCGAGAGGCATATCAACTGATATTGGAACTCACGTAAGCTTTTGCCAGCGGAACCTTAGAATTCCGTATCGATAAGACCGGCTGACAGGCATTTTTTGCAACTTACGGCATCGCTTCCCGCGCGCCAACCTCAATCGGGACTTCGTCGCACCCGTGGCGAGGCGGTGTCAAACCGCTCCGGACCTGCGCGGGATGTCATTTGCGGCCGTCTCGCGACCGTGCTAGCGACAGCGCAACGCGCCGCCGGGCGGGAATGCGACCCTCGGCTGCGACCCGAAGAAAGCGATTTGAGGCACTATCACCGATGGCAGACGAGACGCAAGCTGGCGAAGGCGCCAAAGAAGCAGGCCAAGGCAGCCAGCAGGTCACGCTCAACGTTCTGGCGCAATACATCAAGGACATGTCCTTCGAGAGCCCGAACGCGCCCAAGACCTTGCAGCCGGGCAAGACCCAGCCCCGGCTCGAAGTTTCCGTCAACGTGCAGGCCTCAGGCGTCGGCGAGGATCTCTACGAGGTGGTGCTGAGCCTCGAGGCCCACGCCAAGACCGACGACGACGTCGTCTACAATATCGAGCTGCTCTATGGCGGCATGTTCCGCGTCAAAGGCGCGAGCCAGGAAATGCTGCAGCCGATCCTGTTCATCGACTGCCCCGCGCTCCTGTTTCCATTCGCCAGGCGTGTCATGGCCGATGTCAGCCGCGATGGCGGCTTCCCGCCCCTGCTGCTCGATCCGATCGATTTCCGCACCCTCTACCGCCGGAATCTCGAGAACGCCCAGAAGGAAGCGGGCTCCGGCCCCAAGAACTGAGCCCCTGACTGCAAATCTGCGGCCGGTCGCGAGCGTCTCGCTTCGGAAGACCGGACTAGAGCCGGTTCCAGAGGGCGTTTTCGCCGAGCGTCTCGATAAAGGCGGCATGGGCCTGCGCTTCGCCTGCGCTGAGCCGCGACGGCAGCGGCGCAGGTCTTGCGGTCGCAACCGGTGCGATGCCGCCGATCGGACTCTCCTCACCGCTGCTCACGGCAAGCTCAAGCCTGGCCTGATGTCCGCCGACCAGCTCCACATAGACCGAGGCGAGCAGCTTGCAGTCGACGAGAGCACCGTGATGCTTCTCGCGGGCGGAGAGATCGACCCCGTAGCGCTTGCATAGCGCATCGAGGCTTGCCGGCGATCCGGGATGCCGCCGCCGCGCCAGGGCGAGCGAATCCACGACATTCTCCCACGCCAGCAGCATCCGCTCGCAGCGCTCGAACTCAGCGTTGAGAAAGGCGAAGTCGAACGGCGCGTTGTGCATGATCAGCCGGGCGCCTTCGACGAATTCGAGTAGCTCGTCCGCCACGTCGAGAAACAGCGGCTTGTCGGACAGGAAATCCGCCGAAAGCCCATGCACCCGATAGGCCTCGTCCGGCATGTCCCGCTCGGGGTTGATGAAGCGATGCCACTCGCGCCCCGTCGGGATGCAGTTCAGAAGCTCGATGCAGCCGACCTCGACGATCCTGTGCCCGTCCGCCGGCTTAAGACCCGTCGTTTCCGTATCGAGAATGATCTCGCGCATAAATCGTCCCGCTGAAAATCTAGCTCTCCAGCCGCCCCCGCAGCTTCTCCCAAACCGCGCCCTCGCGGCCGCGCAAATCGTCGATCACCTTATCGACCTGACGCGCCACGTCTTCCAGGCTACCGCCCGTGTCCACAACGAAGTCGGCCCGTGAGCGCTTTTCCGAATCGGGCATCTGCCTGGCGAGCAGCGCCTCAAACTTTTCCTCGCTCATGCCCGGCCGTGCAAGCACCCGTTCCCGCTGGGCCTCCGACGGCGCGCTGACCACAACCACCGCATCGACACGAACCTCCGCGCCGGCCTCGTAAAGAAGGGGAATTTCGAGCAGCACCATCTCGGCACCCCGCGCCTCCTCCTCGCGCAGAAACTCGAGTTCGCGCTTCACGACCAGCGGATGGATGATCGCCTCCAGCTCCCGCAGTTTTCCCGGGTTTCCGGAAACCTGCTTGGCCAGGAGCCCGCGATTGACCGTGCCCCCCGGCGCCACGCCGGGAAAGGCGGCCTCAATTTCGGCGACCGCTTCTCCCTCATAGAGATCGTGCACGATCCGGTCGGCATTGCAGACGGGAATGCCCCGCTCGGCGAAACAGGCCGCCGTCGTGGTCTTTCCCATACCGATAGAACCTGTCAGTCCGATCACCAGCATCAATTTTGCCCGGATTGCAGATCGGCGACCACCATCGCCCGGAGTTCCGGCGTCACCTCGGGCCGCACGCCGAACCAGCGTTCGAACCCCGGCACGGCCTGATGCAGCAGCATGCCGAGCCCATCGACCCCCACATTGCCCCTCCGGCGGGCCTCCGCCAGGAGCGGGGTCTCAAGCGGCGTATAGACAATGTCCGCTACGACCGCATGGCTCGGCAAGGCGTCGAGCGCGAGTTCGAGCGGCGGCTGTCCAATCATGCCAAGGCTCGTCGTGTTGACCAGAAGATCGCACGCCGCGATAGCGCTCGCTGCCTCGTCCCACGCAACCGTCTCGAGCATCTCGCCGAAGCTTTCCGCCAAGCTCCGGCGCGAGCTTTCGTGCGGTTGGCGATCACGATGTGCGCCACGCCCGCCTGCTGCAGCCCATATATAATGGCGCGGGCCGCACCGCCCGCTCCAAGGATGACGGCCGTCGCGCCCTTCAGCTTAAGCGCCGGTGCCGAAGCCTTGAGATGGGTCATGAATCCGTAGGCGTCCGTGTTGTCCGCCTGCAATCGCCCGTCGGAGGTGAACCACAACGTATTCGCCGCACCGATGGCCCGCGCCGCAGGATGGGCGTTTGCCGAAAGCCGAAGCGCCTCTTCCTTGTGGGGCAGCGTGACGTTGCATCCCGCAAAGCCCTGCGCCCTCAGCGTGGACAGGAACCGCTCCAGCTCCTCGGGCGGTACGGCGATCTTCTCGTAGTCGCCGTCGATGCGGTAGTCCTGCAGCCAATATCCGTGGATCATCGGTGAGCGGGAATGCTCGATTGGCCATCCGATAACGCAAGCTTTGATCATACCGGACCGGTCATCCCTCGATCACGTTGCGCGCGCGAAGCTCCGCCAGGAGAGGCAGCAGCGGCAGGCCGAGGATCGAGA
Organism: Methyloligella halotolerans; assembly: GCF_001708935.1. Lineage (GTDB taxonomy): Bacteria > Pseudomonadota > Alphaproteobacteria > Rhizobiales > Methyloligellaceae > Methyloligella > Methyloligella halotolerans. The sequence goes on along the minus strand of NZ_MASI01000002.1, from coordinate 304,133 downwards.
AGTAATTCCCTTCGACCTTTTCGAACAGCTGAACGCCGAGGAACTCGAGCTGGTAAGCCCCCACCGATCCCAGCACCTGCTCGCCGGCCGCCGCCAGATACCGCCCGATGAATTCCGGGCTGAGGGTCCGCATCGTCAGCCGCGCCACATCCGTATAGGCCCAGACGGCTTCGCCGTCCTTGGCCAGCGCCACCGAAGTATGCAGCTCATGGGTTTTGCCCGAAAGATCGAGCAGAAGCCGGCGGGCGTCTTCCATATCGTCCGACTTGCCGATGATCTGATCGCCCAGCGCCAGCACCTGATCGCCGCCGATCACGTAGGCTTCCTTGGCCAGATCGCTGATCGCTTCCGCCTTCGCCCGCGCCAGGACCTCGGCCACGTCGCCCGGACGCAGCAATTCCTCGCCGCTGATAGCCTCGCGCATCGCCGCTTCGTCCAACCCCGGCGCCTGGAGAACGACATTCAGCCCCGCCGCCTCGATCAGCTTGGCGCGGGTCTGGCTGGAGGAGGCGAGAATGAGAGGCGGGCGATTATTCTGTAGGAAGGAGGTCATGCTTCGAGCACCGGATCTTCGCGGTCGTCATAAAGTCTCAGGATGGCCGCCGCGGTCTCTTCGATCGACCGCCGCGTCACATCGATGATGGGCCAGCGATGGCGCGCGCAGATCTGCTTGGTCTCGGCGATCTCTGCGGCGATCGCATCGCGGTCCACATAATCTTCTACATGGGATTTAAAATGCTCTAGCACCCGATTGTGACGGACTTGGGCGATCCGGTCGGCCGAGGCGATCAAACCGACCACCAGGGCACGTTTCACGCTCTCCAGCTGGGGCGGCAGGGGTATCCCGCGCACCAGCGGCACGTTCGCCGTCTTGAACCCGCGATTGGCGAGATAGATTGAGGTCGGCGTCTTCGACGTCCGGCTGATCCCCACCAGCACGATATCCGCATCGTCGAGCCGCGGCGGCAGATTGCCGTCGTCATGCATCATGGAGAAGTTCAGCGCCTCGATGCGGCGGAAGTAATCCGCATCGAGGGCGTGCTGCGCCCCCACCGACGGTGTCGACGGCGTGCCGAGATAGGATTCCAGAACCTGGAGAATGGGAAGCAGCGCCGGCACGCAGGGCACGTTTACTCGGCGGCAGGTTTCTTCGAGCGCATCGATATGCTCCCGGTTGACCAGGGTATAGAGCACGATACCGGGCATCGCCTCGATATCCCGCAACACCCTGTCGAGCTCGCGACGCGTCCGGACGAGGGAGTGCACATGCTCCACCGCCCGAAACTGGGAGTACTGCACCCGGGCCGCCTTCGAGATGGCGACCAGGGTCTCGCCGGTCGCGTCGGACACCATGTGGAGATGGAAGCGGGTCGGGATATCCGTGTTCATATCTTTGGATAACTGTCTAACGACTCCGGAACAATGAGCCGGTCGTCCGAAAGCGTCCAAACTCGCTCATCACTTGCCCGCAGATTTGTTCACAGATTCGCATACGTGGAAAATTTGTGTCGGTTTTCCCGAGTCTGAAAAAGCGATTTTCGCTCCCCATATCCCCACAGGACAGGTCCACATCCCGCACCGGGACTCTTCAACACCATCCTCAAGCCCCCGGAGGCTTGGCAAAGCGGCAATTTTCGTGCGAACACCGCCCCGCCTGTCCACAAGCGTCTTGCAGCCGTCACGGTTCGACCCGGCCGCTTGTGCAGCCTGGCGTTAATACTCCGGGGACGAAGCGGAATGTGCGCAACCCCCAGCCTAAAAGAAGAAGAAGCAATCTAAGAGAATCTTTCTCTCTCTTAGTTTAAGGAAAGCCATGCTCGACACCCAATCCACGAACAACCGGCTGCTCCGGGCCCTCAAGGGAGAGCTCACCGAGACTCCACCCCTCTGGCTCATGCGCCAGGCGGGACGCTATCTGCCGGAGTATCGTGAGATCCGGACGAAGGTCGGTTCCTTCCTGGAGCTCTGCGGAACGCCGGAGCTGGCTGCGGAGGTAACGCTCCAGCCTTTGCGCCGGTTCGACCTCGACGCAGCCATCATCTTCTCCGACATCCTCATCGTGCCGTTCGCCTTGGGCCAGCAGGTGGAGTTCGTGAAGGGGGAAGGGCCGAAGCTCGATCCCATCACCGACGGCAAGGCCATCGCCAAGCTTGAGCGGAAAGCTGCCGGCGACACCTTCGCGCCCGTCTACGAAGCGCTTCGGCGGGTGCGCGCGGAACTCGATCCCGACACCGCCCTCATCGGCTTCTGTGGGGCGCCCTGGACCGTCGCCACCTACATGATCGCCGGCGGCGGCAGCAAGGATCAGGCGGAAGCCAGGGCGCTCGCCTATTCCGATCCGGAGGCCTTCGCCGGCCTCATCGATCTTCTCGTGGACGTCTCGGCGGGTTATCTCATCGAGCAGGTCAAGGCCGGCGCCCAGGTCCTGCAGATTTTCGATAGCTGGTCGGGCAGCCTGGCCGAGGACGAGTTCGCCCGTTGGTCGATTGGCGCCACCAAGGCTCTCGTCGCCAAGGTGAAGGCGGAAGTCCCGGATGTTCCGATCATCGGATTTCCGAAAGGCGCCGGCCCGTCGGCGATTCCCTACGCCCGGCGAACGGGGATCGATGCGATCGGCTGCGACACCAGCCTTCCCCTCCGCTTCATCGCCGACAACCTGCAGAACCTCATGCCCGTCCAGGGCAATCTCGATCCGGTGCTGCTGATGGCCGGAGGCGAGCATCTCGATCGCCGCGTTGGTCAGATCCTCGAAGCACTGGGGGACCGGCCCTTCGTGTTCAACCTCGGCCACGGCATTTTGCCCCAGACGCCGCCGGAACATGTCAGCCGGCTTGTGAGCCTCGTCCGAAGCAAGTAAGCCTATGGCTCGCACGGCGGGGGAATCACGGTCTTCCGCTTCGTACGACCGACGGCAACAGCGACTGGGATCCCGATGCTGATCGCCTACATCAAGGCCTTCCACGTCATCGCCATCATCGCCTGGATGGCGGGGCTCCTCTATCTGCCCCGGCTCTTCGTCTATCACGCGGAGGCCGGCGCCGGCTCGCCCCAATCCGAGACCTTCAAGGTCATGGAGAAGCGGCTCTACCGCTACATCATCAATCCGGCGATGATCGCCTCGTGGATCCTCGGCCTCATCCTCGTCTACTACGTGATCGACTGGTCCCGGGATTACTGGTTTCACGCGAAGCTGACCCTGGTGATCCTGATGTCCGCCTACACGGGCATCCTGGGCAAGTGGACACGGCAGTTCGCCAATGACGAGAACACGCGCTCGCCGAAATTCTACCGGATCGCCAACGAGGTCCCGACCGTCCTCATGGTGCTGATCGTCATCTTGGTGATCGTGAAGCCGTTCTAGGGCGAAAATTGCAGCCCATCCGGGTCTTTTGAGGCCCTGCACGCCGCAAACCTGTTCCCGAATGGGATAAACTCTGCTATAACGCGACTCGCATCCGATCCGGGGCCACGTTATCCAACCCGGAAATTTCAAGAAAAATCGGGTTTTCCGGAGCGGTGCAGGCGCCAGACCTGCTTTTCCCGCTTAAGGTCAATTCCTTTCCTACCGCGACACTTGGGATCGAACTCGGATTCCTCCTTCCACAAGGTGTCACCTCCCAGAACCACTTACCGCTTCCCTTGGAGTTAGCAGCGCATGCAGGAAATGAAGCTGCAAGATTTGAAAGCAAAGACCCCCACCGAGCTTCTGAGCTTCGCTGAGGAGGTTGAGGTCGAAAACGCGAGCTCGATGCGTAAGCAGGAGCTGATGTTCGCGATCCTCAAGCAGCTCGCAGCCCGCGACGTGGACATCACCGGCACCGGCGTGGTCGAGGTCCTGCAGGACGGCTTCGGTTTCTTGCGCTCCCCGGACGTGAACTATCTTGCGGGCCCCGACGACATCTATGTCTCGCCCTCCCAGATCCGCCGGTTCGGCCTACGAACCGGCGACACGGTAGAAGGGCAGATCCGGAGCCCCAAGGAAGGCGAGCGTTATTTCGCGCTGCTCAAGGTCAACACGATCAATTTCGAGGAGCCCGACAAGCAGCGCCACAAGATCCACTTCGACAACCTGACCCCGCTCTATCCGGATGAGTGGCTGCAGATGGAAGTGGACGATCCCACCCGGAAAGACATGACGGGGCGCGTCACCGATATCGTGGCGCCCCTGGGGAAGGGCCAGCGCGGCCTCATCGTGGCTCAGCCGCGTACCGGTAAGACGGTGATCCTCCAGAACATCGCCCATTCGATCACCGCCAATCATCCGGAATGCTACCTGATCGTACTGCTCATCGACGAGCGGCCGGAAGAAGTGACCGACATGCAGCGGTCGGTGAACGGCGAGGTGGTCTCCTCCACCTTCGACGAGCCGGCATCCCGCCATGTCCAGGTCGCCGAGATGGTCATCGAGAAGGCGAAACGCCTGGTCGAGCACAAGCGGGACGTGGTGATCCTGCTGGATTCGATCACCCGCCTCGGCCGCGCCTACAACACCGTCGTTCCGTCTTCCGGCAAGGTGCTGACCGGCGGCGTCGATGCCAACGCCCTGCAGCGCCCGAAGCGCTTCTTCGGCGCGGCGCGCAATATCGAAGAGGGCGGATCGCTGACCATCATCGCGACGGCGCTGATCGATACCGGCAGCCGCATGGACGAAGTCATCTTCGAAGAGTTCAAGGGCACGGGTAACTCCGAAATCGTCCTCGACCGCAAGGTGGCCGACAAGCGCGTCTTCCCCGCCATCGATATCGCCCGCTCCGGCACCCGCAAGGAAGAGCTCCTCGTGCCGCCGCAGCAGCTCAAGAAGATGTATGTGCTTCGCCGCATCCTGAACCCCATGGGAACGCAGGACGCCATCGAGTTCCTGCTCGACAAGCTGAAGCAGACGAAGAGCAACGACGAGTTCTTCGATTCCATGAACACCTAATCCGGAATATTTCCTGCCCTCCCGCTATGCGGGGAAGGGCCTGGAACAACCGAGCGCAGAAGGCGGACGGCTTTGGGCCGACCCGCCTTTTTTCTTGCCAAAACGTCTCTTTCGACACGCCGACCCATGGAAAGTCAGGGTGAAATCCTGGTATTCGTGTGGTGTTTCGCCCGTTGAGGAACAGAATGTCGCAGTTTAATCTTGAGTACTATGGTGAAGATCACAGCGAATACGGAAGTGATCAAGAGATAGGCACGATTGATCAATATATAGTCAGTCGAAAGGGTACGGACGTAAGAACTCCGCAAGGTCTGGTGCACTAGCCTGTGCGTGACGCTATGGGAGAAAATATGCGTTACGACCTGCGAAGCGAGCGGCCGGGCTGGTGGATCCCGCTGCCGATCTTGGGAGCGGCGCTCGTCGCCGTGCTGGGCACCCAATCGGGCGGTATCGTCTTGGGATTTGTCGGCTCGGCCTCTGGCGCGCTGTTGGCCGGCTGGGCGATCAGCCGTCGCCTTAGGATCGTGGCGATGGCGACCGAAAGAGCGGCCGCCGGCGATCGCTATGCAGAAATTCCCAACCAGCCGCCCGGACCCCTCGACGACCTCTCGAAGGCCATCGCCAATCTCAGAGCGGCCGCTCACGAAGCGGACGCCCGCGTGGTCGATCAGCGGAGGCGGGAAGCGGAAGCACGCCTCCATTATGCGGGCCGCAGCTTCTTCACGCATCAGTTTCGCTCCACCGTCGATCAGGTCACCTTGGCGTTCAACCAGGGAATCGATCACATCGGCCACACCGCTGCCGAGCTCTCCACCCAGAACCGCCATATGCACGAGCAAGTGGAGGCCGCAACCCGTTCTGCCGCCACGGCGGGCGCGGACGTTCATGCTCTGGGCGTCGCGGCCCGGGAGATCCTCCACCGCATGCGGCTTTCGGCTGGAGACGTCGCCGAGTCCCGAGAGGTGAGCCAGCGCGCGGTAGGCGATATCGCGAAGGCGGACGAGACGGTACGCAGTCTTGCCCAGGCTGCAACCCGCATCGGGGAGGTCGTAGGTCTCATCCAGACCATTGCGCGGCAGACCTCGCTCCTGGCCCTGAACGCCTCCATCGAGGCGGTGCGCTCGGGCGAAGCGGGCAAGGGCTTCGCCGTGGTGGCCAACGACGTGAAGCGCCTCGCCACCCAGACCGCCCAGGCGACCAACGACATCTCCGCGCAAGTTCGTGACATCCAGGGCGCGGTGGAGGAGACCGCCGCGGCGCTGGGTCAGGTCACGGGAAGTGTCGGCCGTATCAACGATGCGAACGCGCTCCTCCGGGAGGTCCTCGAAGAGCAGACCGCCGAGCTTGACGAGGTTGCCAGTCACGCGAGCGGCGTGGCCCGCCAGATCGCAAATGCGCTTCCCGGGATCGGCGCCGCCGTCGGCCATGTCGACAATGCCAGCCAGAAGGTCATTGGAACGGCCAAGGATCTTATTGGACAGTCTCAAGGTCTGGTCTCGACCGTGGGCCGCTATTTCGCCGACCTGGAGAGCGGGGCCATCAAGATCGGCATTCTGCATTCCCTCTCCGGGACCATGACGGCCAGCGAGCGGCCGCTCCAGGAACTGCTCGTCATGATGATCGAGAAATGCAACGCCGAGGGCGGCGTGCTCGGCCGGCCTCTCGAGGCGGTGATCATGGACCCGCGCTCCGAGCCCAAGCGATATGCCGAGCAGGCCAAGACGCTCATCGAGGAACATGGCGTGGCGGCCATCTTCGGCTGCTGGACGTCGGCTTCGCGGAAAGAAGTTCTGCCGGTGGTCGAGTCCCTCGACAGCCTCCTCTTCTATCCGAGCCAGTATGAGGGCGAGGAGGAATCGTCCAACATCTTCTACACCGGCGCCACGCCGCAGCAGCAGGCGATCCCGGCCGTCGACTACCTCTTGTCCCAAGGCAAGCAGCGCTTCTTCCTGCTCGGTACCGAAACCATCTATCCGCGCACGACCAACGCGATCCTCACCGCCTATCTCCATTCGAAGGGCATCAAGCAGAGCGCCATCGCCGAGCACTACACGCCGTTCAATCATCGGAACTGGGAAGACACCGTCGCCTGGATCAAGTCCTTCGGTGCGGCGGGCGATGCGGCGATCGTGACGACGGTGAGCGGCGATGCGAACATCTATCTCTTCAGGGAGCTTGCCGAGCAGGGCGTGACGGCCGCGTCGATCCCCGCCATGACTCTGTCGATCGGCGAAGCGGAGCTGCCGGCTCTCGCGGGACCTGAGCTCTCCGGTCACCTCGCGGCATGGAATTACCTGCACGAGATCGACTCGGCCGAGAACCGGCGCTTCGTGAATGACTGGCGCCGCTTCTGCGGTGCGCCGAACGTCGTCACCGACGATCCCATGGAAGCGACCTGGATCGGCTTCCATCTCTGGACCAAGGCGGTCGAGAAAGCCGGCACGACCGACACGGCGTCCGTGCGCGATTCCCTTTCTGGAATGCGGCTCTTGGCGCCCAGCGGTTACGAGGTCGTCATGGACGAGACCAACCACCACCTCCACAAGCCGGGCTTCATCGGCCGCATGACGTCGGACGCCCGCATCGTTCCCGTCTGGCACAGCGAGGGCCTGTTGAACCCCCGCCCCTGGAGCCCATGGCTCCTGACCGATACGAGACGCACGCCCTCTCGAAAGACCGAAGCAGCTCCCCTGGCGCTGGCCGGCTGAACCTAGACCGGCCGCACTTCGCGAGCCGTCTTGATGGCCTCGACAAGCTTCGCAGGCTCCGTGACCAGCGGCGAGCAGAGCGGACCGACGCAGACATAGGCGGTCGGCTTTCCATCGACCGCCGTCTTTCCGTGGGCTGGCGAGCTCTCCGGCAGCGCGGCATCCTCGCCGACGGTTTGCACCACCGCACCTGGCAGAGAGACCGCCCGCAGCGCATCGCGAAAGCCACTTGCGCTCCCGGGCTCCGGCTCCACAAGGACAACATGCGCCGGCGCCATCGCATCGATCGTGGCCGTCAGAAGACCGGCATGGGCGACGGCGTTCTGGGCGGCGGCGCCGGAGAAGAAATTCAGGATCGCTTCCGCCCGCTCCCGGTAACGCTCCTCGCCGGTCCACAGATAGAGCGCCATGAGGTTTCCGATCATTGTCGGGTTGGCGTTCGGCGTCGCGTCGTCATGGGCGTTGAGCGGGCGCACGATCAGATCGGTCGTATCGTCTGCGGCGAAATAGTAACCGGCCATCTCGTCGGCCCAGTAGTGGCGGTCAAGCACATCGACCCACCCTCTCGCCCGGTCGAGATACTCGGTCTCGCCCGTCACTGACGCCAGCGCCAGAGCGGCGCCGATCATATTGGCGTAGTCGGTCGCCGCTGCCGGGGCCTTCGCCTTGCCGTCCCGATAGGCGTGCAGCAGACGCCCGTCGATCTCCATCTTCTCGCACACGAAATGAAAGGCTCGCTTGGCCGCATCGATCCAAGCATCCTTCCCGAACGCCTCTCCAGCCCGCGCTAGGCTCGCGATCATCAGTCCGTTCCAATCGGCGAGCACCTTATCGTCGAAGCCGGGCCGTACCCGCTCGGAGCGTTTGGCGAAGAGCTTTGCGCGTATCTCGGCGAGCTTCGCTTCCACGTCTCCTTCCATGGGCTCGATGGCGTCGAGGCGATTGAGGATCGATTTGCCCTCCCAGTTTCCGCCGACGCGGACATCGTACACGCCGCAAAACAGCACCGCCTCTTCCAGCTCCAGCGCCTCTTCGATTTCGTCCTTGGTCCAGACGTAGAACCTGCCCTCCTCGCCTTCGCTGTCCGCATCAAGCGAGGCGGCGAAACCGCCCCCGTCGACGGTCATCTCGCGCTGCAGCCAGCCGATCGTCTCGGCGATCCGCGCGGCATAGAGCGGCGACTTCGTTTCGCGCCAGGCTTCCGTCATGAGGTCGAGCAGGAGCGCGTTGTCGTACAGCATCTTTTCGAAATGCGGCACGAGCCATTTGTCGTCGACCGTGTAGCGAGCGAAGCCGCCGCCGAGATGATCGTAGATCCCGCCTTGCGCAATATGGTCGAGGGTAAGCCGGACGGCGGCGAGGGACTGGTCGTTGCCGTAGCGGAGACCCGTCCGCCAGAGGAATGAGAAGAACGAGACCTGCGGAAATTTCGGCGCGCCCTGCAACCCGCCATTCTCCGGATCCACCGCCTGCGCGAACCGGCTGGATAGGTCCTCCAGCAGCGGTTCGTTCGGCGCGCCCGCCTTCTGGGGCGCGGTCGGCTGCAGACGCTGTTTGAGGGCGTCGGCATTCTGCCGGATCTTATCGGGCTCCTCCGAATAGATGCGGGCGATTTCCTTCAGCACATGGGTGAAGCCGGGCCGGCCGAAACGCGGCTCCTTCGGAAAGTACGTTCCGCCCCAGAATGGCTCGCCGTCGGGTGTGAGGAACATCGTGAGTGGCCAGCCCCCCTGCTCGCCGAGCTGATGCAGCGCTGTCATGTAGACCGTATCGACGTCCGGCCGCTCCTCGCGGTCGACCTTGATGTTGACGAAGAGCTGGTTCATGACCGCGGCGACCTGGTCGTCCTCGAAGCTCTCATGGGCCATGACGTGGCACCAATGGCAGGCCGCGTAGCCGACCGACAGGAGGATGGGTTTGCCCGTCTCCTTGGCGTGAGTCAGCGCGTCGTCGCCCCACGGCCACCAGTGGACAGGATTGTCCTGATGCTGCAGCAGATACGGGCTGGTTTCCGCGCCAAGGCGGTTATGGGGTGTAGCGTCTGTCATGATGCTCCTGTCGTGAATGGATTGAGGACAGGGTAACCTCTGCCGCGCTTCAGTTGGGCTCTCGCGACGAAAATGAATTGCCGCTTCGAATGAAGACCACCGACACCATCATCGCCCTCGCCAGCGGCCAGGGCCGTTCGGCGATCGCCTTGCTGCGGATCTCCGGACCTGCCACCGGCGACGTGGTGACCGCGCTCTCGGGCGGCCTTCCCGAGCCGCGATACGCCGCCTTGAGGAGACTGACAGACCCCGCCACCGGTTCCTTGCTAGACCGCGGTTTGGTCCTCTGGTTTCCTGCGCCTGCGAGTTTCACCGGCGAAGATATGGCAGAGCTCCAAATCCATGGCGGGAGGGCGGTAACGGCGAACGTGGTTAATGCTTCGTTAACGTGGCCCGGTGTGCGGCTGGCGGAGCCTGGTGAGTTCGCGTCCCGTGCCTTCGAGAATGGCAAGCTCGATCTCAGCGCTGTGGAGGGATTGGCCGATCTCATCAACGCGGAAACGGCCGCCCAGGCGAAGCAAGCGCTGACCCAAGCGGAAGGGTCCCTGCGGACGCACGCGTCTGATTGGCGAATGCGTCTCCTCCGCGCTCAGGCCCTCGCCGAGGCGAGCATCGATTTTTCTGACGAGGACGATGTGGCGGGCGATGCGATGGCCCAGGCAAAGGGCGAGGCAGCCGCCCTTCTCGAGGAGCTGACAGGCGAGCTTCAGAAGCGTTCGGGGGAGCGCCTTCGTGACGGCTTCCGTATCGTCATTGCCGGACCGCCCAACGCTGGGAAGTCGAGCCTTCTGAATGCCATTGCCGCGAGGGACGTCGCCATCGTATCGGCCGAGGCGGGCACGACGCGGGATCTGGTGGAGGTCCATCTGGATCTCGACGGTTTGCCTGTGATCCTCACCGACACGGCCGGCCTTCGAGAAGGGGGTGGAGAGATCGAATCTGAAGGTATGCGGCGGGCCCGGTCCCGCGCTGCCGAGGCCGATCTGGTGATCTGGCTCATCGACGCCACCGACCCGCAGCCCGACCCGCCGAGCGATTTGGAAGCCCTCTCCCCCCTTCCCGTCCTGAACAAGATCGATCAGGCAGACGGCCCGGGTGGTTCGGATGCGATTGCTATCTCTGCCAAGTCCGGTACCGGCTTGGAGAGGCTACTGGACGTGTTGAAGGACCGCGCCGGTGAGGGTCTCGAAGCGGCCGGCGAGCCGCCGGCCATCACCCGCGCCCGCCACCGTACCGAGATCGAGGCCGCGGCGTCCGCCCTGGGGAGATTCATCGAGGAGGACTCTGCCGCGGAACTCGCTGCGGAAGAGCTTCGCGTTGCGGGGCGTCATATTGGCCGGCTCACGGGCTATATCGATGTTGAAGAGATCCTCGGCGCCATCTTCGGTGAGTTCTGCATCGGAAAATGATTCACGTGAAACAATCCGTGCAGACCGGTCCCGAATGATTCACGTGAAACATCGCCTCAGCTGGACGCCGGCGCCTTTTCCCGAAGCCGCTTCTCGATCTCAACCGCCTTCAGGGTTTCGATGCGCGCCGCGACCCACCATTCGTTTCCGAACGGATCTTTGAAACCGCCGCGACGGTCCCCGTCCCCGGCTTCCATCGGCGGTGCGATCTGCTCCGCCCCGTGGGCATAGGCGGTCGCGAACGTGCCCTCCAGATCGGCCACGTAGACATGCAACATGGTGTGACGCGCCGGGTCCTGCTCCGTTGCGCCGCCGACCATCACCCCCGAATTCCCGATGCGGACTTCGGCATGCATCACCGTCCCGTCCGGGCGATGGATGCGCATGGCCTCCGTCCCCCCGAAGACCGTGCGAATGAAGTTGATGAGGCGATCCGGATCGCTCACCACGAGATAGGGTTGAAGCACGGGTGTCCCCGGCGGCAGCGTATGTTTCACCATTCAGCGTTCCCCTTCCGACCGAAGCCTCCAGCTTAGCAACGGTCAGGCGAATGGCGCCTGCGAAAATTGCCGCAAACCCCGGCTGCAAACGGCGGCTGATTGTATCGGGTGCCGCAACGCGCTATCTCCTGCGCTAGATCCCTTGAGACAGACGAGATGGCGTTCGACCCATGATCCGGGACGACCAGCGAATGGACGAGAAGAGCAGCTTCGACGTCGTCGTTATCGGCGGCGGCCATGCCGGCTGTGAAGCCGCGGCCGCTGCCGCGCGCATGGGCGCGCATACCGCGCTGCTGACCCATAAGCACTCGACCATCGGAGAGATGTCCTGCAATCCTGCCATCGGCGGTTTGGGCAAGGGGCATTTGGTCCGTGAGATCGATGCGCTTGACGGCCTCATGGGCCGCGTCGCCGACAAGGCGGGCATCCAGTTCCGGCTCCTCAATCGGAGTAAGGGCGCCGCCGTGCAGGGCCCCCGTGCCCAGGCCGACCGCAGGCTCTATCGCGAGGCCATGCAGGCTGCGATCGCGGAGACGCAGAATCTCGAAGTGATCGAGGGCGCCGTCGATGACGTGATCGTCCAGGATGGCCGCATCGCCGGCGTCATCACCGAAGACGGTCGGACCTTCCGAGCGAAGGCCGTGGTCCTGACCACGGGCACCTTCCTGCGCGGGCTGATCCATATCGGCGAACAGAAGATCCCCGCCGGCCGTATGGGCGAGGCCCCTGCCCTCGGTCTGTCCGAGCGGCTCTACGGGCTCGGTCTTCAGATGGGCCGCCTGAAGACCGGCACTCCGCCCCGTCTCGACAGGGATACGATCGATTGGTCGAGGCTCGATGTTCAGGCAGGAGACGAGCCGCCCGTTCCATTCTCATTCCTGACCCAGTCCATCCAGACGCCCCAGACCGTTTGCCACATCACCTACACCACCGAAGAGACCCACAAGGTCATCGCCGCGAACCTAGATCGCTCCGCCGTCTATTCCGGTGATATCGAGAGCGTCGGACCGCGCTACTGTCCGTCCATTGAGGACAAGATCGTCCGCTTCAAAGACCGGGCCGCGCACCAGATCTTCCTCGAGCCCGAAGGTCTCGACGACGACACGATCTATCCGAATGGCATCTCGACGTCGCTTCCGGAGGAGGTGCAGCACGCCTTCCTGAGGACGATCCCGGGGCTCGAGAATGTTCACGTGAAACGGCCCGGCTACGCCATTGAGTACGACTATGTCGATCCGCGGGAGCTGCGCGCCAGTCTCGAAGTGAAGGCCGCGCCGGGTCTCTTCCTGGCCGGGCAGATCAACGGCACGACCGGATACGAGGAGGCGGGCGCGCAAGGCCTCGTCGCCGGCATCAACGCGGCGCTGACGGCGCGCGGACAGACCGAGCCCTTCATCGTCACCCGCGCCGACGGCTATCTCGGGGTGATGATCGACGACCTGGTGACCCGGGGTGTCAGCGAGCCCTATCGTATGTTCACCTCCCGCGCCGAATACCGCCTGGCCCTTCGCGCCGACAACGCCGATCAGCGCCTCACACCGATGGGCATCCGCATCGGCTGCGTCGGAGAAGAACGCGCCGCCGCGTTTGAGCAGAAGCGCATGGCGCTGACCGACGGCGAAGCTCTTCTGAAGTCCCTCGTCATCAGCCCAAGCGCGGCGACGAAGGCGGGACTGAAGCTCAATCAGGATGGCAAGAAGCGGAGCGCCTTTGATCTTCTGTCTTATCCGGACATCTCGTTCCGCGACCTCACCGCGCTTTGGCCGGAGCTGAATAGCCTCGATCAGACGATTGCCGAGCAGCTGGCCACTGACGCCCGGTATGCCGTCTATCTCGCTCGCCAGGAAGACGACATCGCCGCCTTCCGCAAGGATGAGGCTATCGCGATCCCGCCGGACTTCATGTACGAGACCATCAGCGGTCTCTCCAACGAACTGCGCGAGAAGCTGCAGAAACGCCGGCCGGAAAGCCTCGGACAGGCGGCGCGGCTCGACGGAATGACGCCCGCCGCGCTGATGCTGATCCTGGCCCATGTAAAGCGCCAGGCGAAGGCAGCGAAAAGCGCGCCCGCCGAAGCGAAATCCGCGTGAGCGAAGACATCTCTGCGGCTTCGGAATCCACAGCCGCTGTGGACGGTCCCGATGCCTTCGCGAAAGCCTTTGATGTTTCACGTGAAACTATCCACAGGCTGGAGCGCTATCTGGAGCTCCTCCACGAGTGGCAGAGCTGGACGAATCTCGTCGCAAAATCGACGCTTCCCGACGTCTGGACGCGGCATTTCGCCGACTCTGCCCAGTTAACTTCGCTTGCGCCGCAAGCCCGACTCTGGCTGGATTTGGGCTCTGGGGCGGGCTTCCCCGGACTCGTGGTGGCGATCCTGAAATCAGACGAGCCGGACTTCCAAATGCATCTGATCGAGAGCAATCAGCGGAAATGCCGCTTTCTTCAAGAAGTCGCCGATGCGACCGAGGCCCCTGTGGAGATCCATCCCGTGCGGATTGAAAATTTCCGCAGAAGCAGCCTATCTGAAGCACCCCAGGTCATCTCCGCCCGCGCGCTCGCGCCCCTGCCCAAATTGCTCGGGCTCGCTGAGCCGCTCTTCGGAGACGATACACGAGGGCTGTTCCTGAAAGGCCGGGATGCCGGCAAGGAAATTGAAGACGCAAAGGCCGAGTGGCGTTTCGAAAGCGAAACCCATCCGAGCCTCACATCCAAGGAGTCGAGCATCGTGGACGTGTCCGGTCTTCGAGCCATTAACCGGAAGGCGGCCCGCCGATGATCGGCTTTCCCAAATTCGGCGGCGGCGGAAACGGATCCGCACCGCGCACCCGCGTTCTGGCCCTCGCCAATCAGAAGGGCGGCGTCGGCAAGACGACGACGGCCATCAATCTTGGCACTGCCCTCGCCGCGGTCGGCGAACGCGTTCTCATCATCGACCTCGACCCTCAGGGCAATGCGTCCACGGGCGTCGGCGCCGAGGACCGCACCGTATCCACTTTCGAAGTCATGAGCGGGACCGGCACCCTGAAGGATGCGCGCTTCCAGACGACCGTTCCCGGACTGACAATCTCCCCGGCCACGATCGATCTGATGGCATTCGAACGCGAGACGGGCATGGCGAGCGGACGGCATTATCGTCTGCGCGACGCAATCGCGGCCATGACCGCCGCCGAGGATCCGGAGGAGCGCACCACCTATGTGCTGATCGACTGCCGCCGAGCTTGAACCTTCTCACGGTGAATGCGCTTGCCGCGGCAGACGCTGTGCTCGTGCCGCTCCAGTGCGAGTTCTTCGCTCTCGAAGGTCTGGCCCAGCTCCTGAGCACGGTGGAGGAGATCCGCGGGCGCCTGAACCCGAAGCTCCACATCCATGGCGTGGTGCTCACCATGTACGACCAGCGCACCGCACTCTCCGACCAAGTGGTCGACGACGTCCGCCGGGTGCTCGGCGACAAGGTCTATTCGACGGTCATTCCGCGCAATGTTCGGGTCGCGGAATCGCCCTCTCACGGTAAGCCGGTGCTGCTCTATGATTACCGCTGCGCCGGCAGCCAGCCTATATCAAGCTCGCCTCCGAGGTGATCGAGCGTGAGCGGCGGATGCGGGCGGCATGAGACGGCGGCAAGTGAAGTCAGTTGCGGCGTAGAGGATCGCCCCGGAAGAAGGTTCTCGGGGCAAGCGGAGGAGACGCCGGTTCGGCGGCAAGAAGATCATGACAGCGAGCACTCAGAAGAAGCGGCTGGGCCGGGGCCTGACCTCCCTGCTGGGCGACGGCGTCGAGGCCGATTTCACCAAGATCGAAGATCAGCGCATGCTGCCGCTCTCTTCTCTGAAGGCGAGCAAGTTTAACCCCCGCCGTCATTTCGACGACGAGCATCTCGCCGAGCTCACGGATTCGATCCGCGAGCGCGGCCTCGTGCAGCCGCTCATCGTGCGTCCGAAGGAAGGCAGCGACAGCTACGAGATCGTGGCGGGCGAGCGGCGCTGGCGCGCGGCACAGAAGGCGAACTTGCATGAGGTGCCGGTCGTCATTCGGTCGCTGACCGATCAGGAATCGGTCGAGCTTGCCATCATCGAGAACGTCCAGCGCGAGGACCTCAACGCCATCGAGGAGGCGGAGGGCTACCGCTCCCTCATGGACGGCCACGGCTATACCCAGGAGGATCTCTCGCGGGTCATCGGCAAGAGCCGCAGCCACCTCGCCAATACCCTGCGCCTGCTGAAGCTGCCGGAAGCCGTCCGCCGCTATGTCGCCAACGGCGACCTCTCCGCCGGCCACGCCCGCGCGCTCATCGGCCGCCCCGATGCGGAGCTGCTTGCCGCCCGGGTCGTGAAGGAAGGGCTGTCGGTCCGCCAGACCGAAGCGATGGTCCAGAATGCCGGCCAGTCTAAAGGCGGCTCAGGCAAAGCCGCAAAGGCGAAAGACCCCGACACCCGGGCCGCCGAAGAAGAGCTGAAGGAAGTTCTCGGCCTCAAGGTGGAGCTTAGGCCCGGCAAGGGCGAGAAGGGCGAGCTTCGCATCCGCTACGCCACCCTCGAGCAGCTGGAAGACGTACGATCGCGCCTTCTCCGATAGCTAAGTCGTTGATTTAAAACAATAAAGTCACTATCGCGCACGTAGCGCGAGGACCAGCCTCTCCGCGTGGGCCTGTTCCAGCGGTGGCGAAAGGCGTGCCTTCATCACCGCTTCCTGGATCCGCGGCAGCGCCGCCTGGAGCCGCTGCGCCCCCCAGCGGCGGCTATCTCGCACGAAAGCGTCCCGGCGCTTGAAATGTATGGGGGGCCGAATTTTCCGGAGCGCCGACTCGGCGGAGCCGCTGGACGATTCCGCAGCGGCGACCATGTGCAGCTTTGTGAAATGCCGTCCAAGCGCGGCCAGCGCCACCTGGGGCGGCGTCCCTGCCCCGGCCAGCCTGGAAAGCTGGCGGATGGCACCGCGGGAATCGCCCGCGCTCACGAGATAGACGAAATTCTCCACGGCCACTTCGGCGCTGTCGCCGACCACCGCGTCGATATCGTCGGGTCCGATCCGGTCCTTACCGCGAGCGTAGAGAATGAGCTTGTCGATCTCCGAGCGCGACAGAGCCTGATCGGCGCCGAGCCGGTCCATCAGGTAGCTGCGGGTCTCCCGATCGATATTGAGCTTGGCGGCCGACAATTCCTCATCGATCAGGGCGCCGAGATTTCTCTCTTCCGCATAACAGGGAAGCGCGGCGGCGTGCGGCAACTTCTCGAACAGCTTGCGAATCGCGGAGTCGGGACGAAGGTTGCCGGCTTCGATGATGAGCGCCGCTTCCGGGGGTTCGGCGAGAGCGGCCTTCAACTCGTCCGGATTGAGCCGCGCGCCGGCTGCCACGCGCACGACCTTCCGGTCGGAGAACATGGGCATTGTCCCGAGCTCGACCGAAAGACGTCCGTCCATCTCGGCGAAGTCGCGATCGTCCAGACGGATAACCTCCGCCTCGACGGCCCCATGTGCGAAATGCTTCTGCAGCGTTGCGGCCCGCTCCGAAACCAGCCCGGTGTCCGGTCCATAGACGAGCACTGCCCTGCAGGAAGGATCGGGCGATTTGAGAAACCGGGAAACGCCGGAAGATTTGACGGCGACCATGAAATGCGCCCCGGACTTCGGGATCAGGTCGAGGTGGCGAGATAAGCCGCGATCTGGGTGCGGATACTCTCCGCCACCGTGTTGGCGGCCCGGTCCTCGGCATTGTACTGGGCCCGGACGTGGAGAACGTCTTGTCGTAACGGTCGTAGGCGGCCCGCCCGATGGCGCTGCCGCGATGCATGACCTGATTGTCGGCGATGTTGATGAGCTCGTAGGAGGCCTGCAAGGTCACCACCTCACCCGTCGCATCGCCGCTCCGGAGCACCATCTCCTTGGTCACATTCTGACGGAGCACGATGTTGAGCTTGTACCGGCTCGGCGCCTTGTATCCGCCGCCCGTCGTATCGAAGATGAGCTCGTTGCGCACATGCTGCCCGACGCGGCCCGGAATCGGCGAGATCTCCACCGCCGCCATCATCGCTTTGGTGGATTCGCCGCTGGCGGAGGTGCCGTAGAGCGGGCGAACTCCGCCGCAGGCGCTCAAGGCGAGCCCGGCCCCGGCCAGCAAGGCAAGCGTCAGCGCCGTCCGGCCCAAAGCGCGAATGGACCGGCCGCGGATTTCGCGGGATGTATGGCGGTTACGCCACGACATTGACGATCCTCTGCGGCACGACAACGATCTTCTTGATTTCCCTGCCCCCGATGGCGCGCGCAACATTTTCCAGTTTAAGCGCTGCTGCCTCAATATCTTCTTTTGAGGCGTCTCGTGCAATCGTCAATTCGTCTCGCCTCTTGCCGTTGACCTGCACCGCGATGGTCACCTGGTCGTCGACGACCAGCGCCGGATCGGGCGACGGCCAGGATTCTTCGGTCAAAAGCCCGTGATGGCCGAGCATGGCCCAGCATTCTTCCGCAAGATGCGGCACCATTGGGGCAGCCAGTCGCGCGAGTGTCCTCGTTGCCTCGCCGAGCGCGAAATGCATCCCGGCATCAAGCGACTTGCCGGCCTTGTTCAAGGCGGCGGAGAGGGCGTTCGACAGCTCGTAGATCTGAGCCACCGCGGAATTGAAGCGGAGATTCTCGATCGAGGCTGTCACCGCCGCAATCGTCTTATGGGTCGTGCGCCGCAGCTCCGCCGCCGTCTCGCTGATGTCTTTCGGTACGTCGGACGGCGCATCGCCCAGGGCCGCCACCTCGCCGGTCATCCGCCATACGCGCTGCAGGAAGCGATAGCTGCCCTCGACGCCGGATTCCGTCCACTGGATGTCCCGCTCCGGCGGCGTGTCGGACAGCATGAACCAGCGGGCGGTATCGGCACCGTACTGGCCGACGATCTCCTCCGGACCAACCGTGTTCTTCTTGGATTTCGACATCTTCTCCAGGGCGCCGATGGCGATTTCCTCGCCGGTCTCGGCGTGGACCGCCTTGCGGTCGCCCTCGCTGTCCTCGATGCGCACCAAGCCGGGCTCGACCCACTGGCCGTCCTTCGTCCGGTAGGTTTCGTGGGTCACCATGCCTTGGGTGAACAGCCCGGCGAACGGCTCGTCGAGCCCCACATGTCCGGTGCGGTGCATGGCCCGGGTGAAGAAGCGGGCGTAGAGCAGATGCAGGATCGCGTGCTCGATGCCCCCGATATACTGGTCGACCGGCAGCCATTCGTCGGCCACCTCGGGCACGGTCGGCGTTTCCGCCCGCGGCGCGGTGAAGCGGGCGAAGTACCACGACGAATCCACGAACGTATCCATGGTGTCCGTCTCGCGCCGTGCATCGCCGCCGCAGGAGGGGCAGGTCACGATCTTCCAGCTCGGATGATGATCGAGCGGGTTGCCGGGCTTGTCGAACGAGACGTCGTTGGGCAGCTCCACCGGCAGAGTGTCCTTCGGCACCGGAACAATCCCGCACGTCTCGCAATGGATCATCGGTATCGGGCAGCCCCAATAGCGCTGCCGCGAAATGCCCCAGTCGCGTAGGCGGAACTGGATCTTGCGTTCGCCCTGTTGGATGTTGCGCACCGTCTGCTGCTCCAGCCGATCGCTCATCGCGGCTTTGGCGGCCGGCACATCCATCCCGTTCAGGAAGTCGGAATTGATCATGGTGCCGTCGCCCGTATAGGCCTCGTCGCCGATGGCGAAACTCCCCTCGTCCTCATTCGGCGGCAGCACAACGGGCGTGACCGGCAAGTCATATTTCCGGGCGAATTCTAGGTCGCGCTGGTCGTGGGCCGGACAGCCGAAGATCGCGCCGGTGCCGTATTCCGAGAGAATGAAGTTGGCGATGTAGACGGGCAGGGTGGCACCCTCGATCACCGGATGCGCCACGCGCACGCCCGTGTCGTAACCCTGCTTCTCCAAGGTCTCCAGCTCCGCCGCGCTCGTGCCGTGGCGCTGGCATTCGGCGATGAAGTCGGCCGCCGTCTTGTCGGCCTGGCCGACCGCGCTCGCGAGCGGATGGTCCGCGGCGATGGCGAGGAAGCTTGCCCCGAACAGCGTATCGGGCCGGGTGGTGAAGACCTGGATCGTGGGTACGTTTTCGGGCGCCGTTTCGGCGATCGTTTCGAACAGCACCAGCATGCCCTCGGACCGGCCGATCCAGTTCGACTGCATGAGCCGCACCTTCTCCGGCCAGCGCTCCAGGGACTCCAGCCCTTCAAGCAGCTCGTCGGCGAATTCGGTAATCTTGAAGAACCACTGGGCCAGCTCGCGCTGCTCGACCGGTGCGCCGGAGCGCCAGCCCTTGCCGTCGATCACCTGCTCGTTGGCGAGCACCGTCTGATCCACCGGATCCCAGTTCACCTTGCGCGTCTTCCGCTCCACCAGCCCGGCTTCGAGCAGATCGACAAACAGGCTCTGCTGCTGGGCGTAGTATTCGACGTCGCAGGTGGCGAGCTCGCGGGACCAGTCGATGGAGAACCCCATCAGCTTGAGCTGATCGCGCATGGTCGCGATATTGTCGTAGGTCCATTCGCCTGGATGGATGCCGCGTTCGATGGCCGCGTTCTCCGCCGGCATTCCGAACGCGTCCCAGCCCATGGGATGGAGCACGTTGTGGCCACGGGCGCGCATGAACCGAGCCACCACGTCGCCCATCGTGTAGTTGCGCGTATGGCCGATATGGATGCGCCCCGACGGATAGGGGAACATCTCCAGGACGTAATATTTCGGCCGCGGGTCCGCCTCATCGGCAGCAAAAACCGCAGATTCGTCCCACTTTTCCTGCCAATAGCGCTCCCGCGCCGCCGCGTCGTAACGCTCCGCTGCCATGCTATTTCTGTCCGTCGATCAGCATTGAGATTTGCCGGGCAATCGACCCTAAATGAGCCGGGCGGTCAAGCTGCGGCATCGCTCCGCGATAAGCGGAGTAGGTGTCTGGCCAATCTTCAGCCGTCATCCCGGCGGAAGCCGGGATCCAGTAGCCCTGCCTCCACCTATCAACCTTCTCTGTCGTCATTGCCGGGCTTGACCCGGCAATCCAGAGCTGCTTGCTCCATGCCAGACGCCCTGGAGCCCGGTTCGAGACCGGGCATGACGCCGAGTAGAACGAGACATGTCTTCCGCCTCATCGACACAGAGCACCATCGCCAGCCGCCTGGCTGAAGTCCGGGGCGACATCGCCACCGCTGCGAAGACGTGTGGCCGCGAACCGGAAAGCGTGAAGCTTATCGCGGTCTCAAAGACCCATCCGGCCGAAGCGGTCGAGGAAGCGATCGCCGCTGGCCAGCGCATCTTCGGCGAGAACCGCGTCCAGGAAGCGCAAGGCAAGTTCCCCGAACTCAAAGAGTGCCACCCAGACATCGAGCTCCACATCATCGGGCCGCTGCAATCTAATAAGGTGAAGGACGCCGTCGCCATCGCCGACTGCATCCAGAGCGTCGACCGGGAGAAGATCGCGAGGCACATTGCCAAGGAGATGGAGGAGCAGGGGCGGACCCCGAAGCTTCTCGTCCAGGTGAACACCGGGGAGGAGCCGCAGAAGGCGGGCATTCCGCCGGCCGAGGTGGCCGACTTCGTGAAGATGTGCCGCGACGAGCTGGGCCTGGAGATCGCCGGCCTGATGTGCATCCCGCCCCTGGATGAGGAGCCGGCATTGCACTTCGCCCTTCTCGACAAGCTCGCCAAGACCCTCGACCTGCCCGAGCTCAGCATGGGGATGAGCGGCGATTACGAGAAGGCCGTGCAGTTCGGCGCCACGTACGTACGCGTCGGCACCGCCATCTTCGGCGCCCGCGAGTACCCTTGATGACTGAGACTAGCCGCGGACTTCGATCCGGGTCCCCGGCCCGACTTCGCGGAGCAGCGCCAGAAAGTCACGTTTCGAAAGAGCGATACAACCCTCGGTAGGTGTGTATTCCGGCCGCGCGAGATGGATGAAGACCGCGCTGCCCCTGCCGCGCACCCGGGGACAGTCGTTGTAACCCATGACCAGAACCAGATCGTAGAGATGGTCCTCGCGTTTCAACGTCTCGGCGCTGCGGGGGCTGGGAAGAGCGATCATGCGATTGTAGTTCCGGTCGTCGGAGTCGTCGCTCCAGCCGTCGCTTGCCCGGATTGCATGAACGGGAATGAGGGTACGGGGCCGCATCACCCGGTCGTCGCGATAGAGCAGCTGGCGAAGCGGGAACACGCCGAGTGGGGTGAGGCCGTCGCCCTCCCGCTTCAATACGCCCAGACCTGATCCACCGAGCGCGCAAGGTCGTACACCGTTCGACAGATGAACCAGCCCCTTCGATTGCTCCCCAGGCGCGCGCGTCACCAGGATTCGCTTTTGAACCATTTGATTATCTGACCCCTAGTATCCCCAGTAAGGCGGTCCGCCGCGCTTGTTCCCGCGGTCCGCTCCGCTTACAACTCACAGGATACGTCAACGAAAACCGCAGAATCACATGAGCAATGCGCGCAGAATTCTGATCATCGACGATGACGAAGGCATGCGCGACTCGTTGAGCGAGCAATTCGCCCTCCACGACGAGTTCGAAAGCCTTCTCGCCGAGACCGCCACCGAAGGTCTCAAGCGCGCCAAGGAGGAGCATGTCGACCTGGTGCTTCTCGATGTCAATCTTCCCGATCTCGATGGCCGCGAGACCTGCAAGCTGCTGCGCCGCGGTGGCTTCAAGGGTCCCATCGTCATGCTGACGGGGCAGACCTCGGATGCCGACACGATCCTCGGCCTCGATGCCGGCGCCAACGATTACGTGACGAAGCCCTTCAAGCTCGCTGTGCTTCTGGCCCGCATCCGCGCCCAGCTCCGCCAGCACGAGCAGAGCGAGGATGCCGTCTTCACCATCGGCCCCTATAGCTTCAAGCCTGCCGCCAAGCTTCTCGTCGACGAGGGCGGCGACAAGATTAGGCTGACCGAGAAAGAAACCTCGATCCTGAAATATCTCTATCGTGCCGGTGAGCGGGTCGTCACACGAGATGTCCTGCTGCATGAGGTCTGGGGCTACAACGCAGGTGTCACCACCCATACCCTGGAGACCCATATCTATCGCCTGCGCCGCAAAATCGAGAAGGACCCGGCCCAGAGCGAGATCCTGGTGACGGAGACCGGCGGCTATAAGCTGGTGCCTTAGATGGCGCTGGCGATCGGCTTCCTCCTCTTCCCGGATGTACAGCAGCTCGACCTCACCGGGCCTTACGAGGTGTTTGCCTCCTTGCCCGGTGCTGAGCTCTATCTCGTCGCGAAGGATCCCTCCCCGGTCCGCACAGCCACCGGCCTCGTCCTCCAGCCGACCGTTTCGATGTCCGACAGTCCGCAGCTCGATATCGTCTGCGTGCCCGGCGGTCGCGGCGTGAATGCGCTCCTGACCGACGAACAGACTCTCGCCTTTTTGCGCGGCCAGGCGGACGGCGCGCGCTACGTCACTTCGGTCTGCACTGGGGCGCTCGTTCTCGGCGCCGCGGGATTGCTCGAGGGGAAACGGGCCACCACCCATTGGAACGCTCTCGATCTCCTGAGCGATTACGGCGCGGAGCCCGTGAATGCGCGCTACGTGATCGATGGCAATCTGGCGACCGGCGGCGGCGTCACGGCGGGGATCGATTTCGGCCTGGCGTTGGCGGAAGAGATCGCCGGCCGTGAAACAGCCGAAGCCATCCAGCTTCAGCTCGAATACGCGCCGGCCCCGCCCTTCGATTCGGGATCTCCGGAAACGGCGTCAAAGCCGGTGGTGGAGAAGGTCAAGCAGCAGACCGCCGCCATCCGCTCAGAACGAGAGGCCTTAGCAAAGGAATATGCTGAGCGCCGGTAGCCAATGAGATCGCCGATCTGCCGGGGCGCGCTCAGTCGATCGCGAAATCCGTGATCACCGGCACATGGTCCGACGGCTTCTCCCAATCGCGCGCCTCGCTCGCCACGGTCATCCCATGGGCGGCATCGCCCAGCGCAGGTGTTGTCCACACGTGGTCAAGCCGGCGCCCGCGATTGGATTTCCGCCAGTCCCGGTTGCGATAGCTCCACCAGGTGAACAGCTTCTCTTCCGGCGGAACGTGACGGCGCATCACGTCCACCCACTCGTGGGCGGCCAGCACCCGGTTCAGCCGATCCACCTCGGGCGGCGTATGGCTGACCACCTTCAGAAGCTGCTTGTGCGACCAGACATCGGTCTCAAGTGGCGCGACGTTCAGATCGCCCACCAGGATCATGCGGTTCCGGTCGCGGTTGCCCAGCCCTGAGAACCAGCTCTCCATCGCCTCGAGATAGTCCAGCTTGTGTTTGAACTTCTCGTTCACCGCCGGATCCGGGATATCGCCGCCCGCCGGCACATAGAGGTTATGCACCTCGACCGGCGAAGGTCCCGCCGGTCCGTCCAGCTTCACCGACAGGTGGCGCGCATGACCCCGGCCGCAGACATCGCGCATGTCGCCGGGGCTGAACGGGATCTTCGAGAGAATGGCCACGCCGTTATAGCCCTTCTGCCCACACACCGCGATGTGAGGAAAGCCCAGTGCCTCGATGGCCGCGCGCGGGAACTGCTCCTCCACGCATTTGATTTCCTGCAGGCACAGAATATCCGGAGCATAGGCGCGGTTAAGCCGCTCGATCAGGTCGAGCCGCAGCCGCACAGAATTGATGTTCCAGGTGGCGAGGCGAAACTGCATGATGAAGACGCTCCGGCGGGAAAGGCCCGACGTCTCTAGACCGGCGCAGCGGGTGCTGCCAACCCGAAGCCTATAATTCTGTGGATGATGTTGGGGAAAGCCGGTGGACTAAAACGCGCGAAAGCTCTTCAGCGCGCGCGAAACCAGCTGATTGCTATCGAATTCGCCAGCCGCGGCCAAGGCCATGATCTTTTCGCCCAGCAGAGAACGAAGATCGCCATCGGTCGCTTCGTCGGCAGTGAAGCCCGCTGCGCTCAGCTCCAGCCATGCAGCGTCGAAGGCCTGCTGAACGAGGTCGAGCTTGTCGGAGTCGAAAGCCTCCGAATAAGAAGCATCGTAAATGCTTCCGTCGGGGGGGAACGTGGAAGCCATTGCTCTTACCTGGTTGCGGCGCCGTGTTGGGCAAATCGCAGAGACGGGGGAACGGCAACCGCTGCCCCAAACCTTAACAGGTTGGGGCTCCTGAGTCTGCAAACCATTTGCGACACCCTGGCGCCCAGCAAAAGCAGGTGCGATATCTCTCGAGCCCGAAGCTGCAACGGCTTGTGAATGCACTTGAGTTTCGAGCGCCGGAGGGCAGTCAAATCCAGCACGGCGTCACCCAGGGCCGCCGGGCGGCACGCCACGACGAACACATCCACATCCAGCGCTGATTGGAAATTCGGCTTTGAAGGGTCCCCAAAAGGAAAGCGCCCGGCCGCTGCGCATGGCCGGGCGCTAGAAGCGCTTACTCAGCGCACGCACCGGGAGGGACGCCGGTGCGAGCGACCACATCTTCGGCTAGACGGGGGGGCACTACCGATTTGACGACGTGGTCGCTTCTTCGGCAGAAATAATGGGCGTTGCGCCGTTTTTCAACGCGTACCTTAGAAAAACTTTAACGTGGCGTTAAAGTGATCGAAGAAATTCAATAACAGTCTGATTCCTCAACAGAAAATTCAGCCTGTTTTCTTCAAGCTTCCGCCTGGCGCTCCCAATATCCCTAGCGATATGGGTTGAAGGGCTGCTGCTTGGACTTGAAGAAGTCCGCCGCCACCTTCCGGCCCGGCGCGAGATCGTCGAGCGTAACCTGGGTGGTCAGACCTTGGGCGTCGGTGATCACCCACTCCGAGAGCTGAAACTCCGGAGCGGTTTCGAAAACCAGCTTGATCGCGCCGCCTGTGCCGCCCTTCCGGTCCTGCAGCTGAATTGCGACCTCGTCCTTGCCACGCGAGACGCCGAGCACGTTTGCGTCGCGCCCTAGATTCACGTCGTCCGCCAGCAGAAGCCGGAACGGCGTAGACTTGAGCGGATATTTCTCGATCGTCTTGAGATCGGAATCCTCGATGGCGAGGAACGCGCCGTCGGAGACGATCTTCAGCGGGCTCGGCGGCGCATAATCGAAGCGCAGCTTGCCTGGCCGCTTCACGTAGAAGCGGCCCGTGGCGACCTTGTTGTCGGAATCGATCTGCCGGAACGTACCCTGCAGGCTGTCCATCTCGTTGAAGTACTGGTTGACGCGCGCGATCGCCTGCTCGCGCTCCGCGCCGATCAGGGGACGGGGACCCGATTCCTCGACGGCAGCTTCCCAGCCGGCGCCGGCATCGGCTTCGGCATTGTCGATCTCGCCCGCAGGCGCTTCAGCTTCGACGGGCGGTGGCGGCGGAGCTTTGTCGGGTTCGATGGGCGGAATGTCCTGCGCGGGGCGCAGCGCGTTTGCGCCGCCTTCGCCGGAGGCCTCGCCCTCGGCGGGAACTGTCCCCGTCGCCGTGGCGCGCGGCTTTTTCGGCGCGGATTTCGGCACCACGGTGGTGCCCTGATCCTGCGCCAGCGCGGAAGCGCCGGGAAGCGCAAGGCATAGGGTCGCGGCGAGGCTGGCGGACAGCCAGCGGTATCGGCGGTTCATTAAGGATCCCCTCAGGCCCGTGCCGGGAACTCACACGGTCAATCGATAAATGATTCCGCCAAAAAGGGTCAACTTCGAGGCGAGGGGCGCGGCAAAAAACCTTTCAAGCCGCCCCACGCCGATCAATAGGGCGCTTCGGCCTCGTCTCCCACCAGAATCTCGCGCTTGCCGGAGCTGTTGGCCTCGCTGATGACGCCTTCCTCCTCCATGCGTTCGATCAGGGTTGCGGCCTTGTTATAGCCGATGCCCAGTCGCCGCTGGACATAGGAGGTCGAGGCCTTCTTGTCCCGCAGCACCACGTCGACGGCCTTGTCGTAGAGCTCGTCGCCGGAATTCGAGTTGCCGGGCCCGCTGCCGCCGCTGCTTCCGGCGCCGTCACCGTCCTCGTCCTCATCGGCATCGCTGTCGTCGGTTACCGCATCGAGATAGGCCGGCACGCCCTGCTTCTTGAGATAGCGAACGACCTTTTCGACCTCGTCGTCGGTGACGAAGGGTCCGTGCACACGCATCACGCGGCCGCCGCCCGCCATGTAGAGCATGTCGCCCTGGCCGAGCAGCTGCTCCGCGCCCTGCTCGCCGAGGATGGTGCGGCTGTCGATCTTCGAGGTGACCTGGAAGCTGATCCGGGTCGGGAAGTTCGCCTTGATGGTGCCCGTGATGACGTCGACGCTCGGCCGCTGGGTCGCGGTGATGAGGTGAATGCCCGCCGCACGCGCCATCTGCGCCAGGCGCTGCACGGCCGCCTCGATATCCTTACCCGCGACCATCATCAGGTCGGCCATCTCGTCGACGATCACGACGATATAGGGCATCGGATCGTAGTCCATCTCCTCTTGCTCGTAGATGGCCTGGCCGGTCTCGCGGTCGAAGCCGGTCTGCACCGTGCGGGTCAGTACCTCGCCCTTGGCTTCCGCCTGCAGCACCCGCTTGTTGTAGCCTTTGATGTCACGGACGCCGAGCTTGGACATGCGCTTGTAGCGCTCCTCCATCTCCTTCACCGTCCATTTCAGGGCGACCACCGCCTTCTTCGGATCGGTCACGACCGGCGCCAGAAGATGCGGAATCCCGTCATAGACGGAGAGCTCGAGCATCTTCGGATCGATCATGATGAATTTGCACTGGTCCGGCGACAGCCGGTAGAGCAGGGACAGGATCATCGTGTTGACGCCGACGGACTTGCCCGAGCCGGTCGTGCCCGCGATCAGAAGATGCGGCATGCGGGCGAGGTCCACGACCACCGATTCGCCGCCGATATTCTTGCCGAGGCCGAGCGCGAGCTTGGCGTCGGTTTCCTGGAAATCCTTGCTCTCCATGAGCTCGCGCAGGAAGACCGTCTCCCGGGTCTCGTTGGGAAGCTCGATGCCGATGGCGTTCCGTCCGGGGACGACCGCGACGCGGGCCGCGATCGCGCTCATTGAGCGGGCGATATCCTCCGCCAGGCCGATGACCCGCGACGACTTCGTGCCGGGCGCGGGCTCCAGTTCGTAAAGGGTGACCACCGGGCCGGGCCGCACATTCACGATCTCGCCCTTCACGCCGAAATCCGCCAGCACGCCTTCCAGCATGGCGGCGTTCTCCTGCAGCTCCTCGTCGGACAGGTCGTTGGAGGCGGCCGAACGGGGCCGCTGCTGCAGAAGCTTCAGGGCCGGCGGCGTATAGGGCGTGTCCATGGAAGGGAACCGCTTGGCGATCCGCCGTTTCGGCTCCTCCTCCTTGCGATGGGTGATCTGGACGCCGGTAACGTCGTCGCTGCCGTCATCGTCCATGTCCTCGTCGTCGTAGCCGCGCTCCTCGACATAAGGCGGCTCTTCATCTTCGTCCTCGTCTTCTTCGTAGGCCGGCTCCGTGTAGGCACCGGCGCCCATGAGGTCGAAGGTGGGCTCGATCCGGCCGTCGGGATCGCCCGGCGCCTTGGGCAGGGGCGGCGCACGGCGGGCTTTGGCCGCGAGGATGTCTACGGGCTTCTCGTCGTCCTCATCGACTTCGTCATAGTGAAGAGAAGCGTCTCTCTGAAGGGCGTTCCGCGTGCCGCGCGGCGCCTCTTCCCATTCCGGCTCTTCATCCTCCTCCTCGTCCTCATCCCATTCGGGTTCTTTGGGCGTAAGGGCGCGCTTCACCTTCGCCGAGGTGTGCATGGTAGCGTGCAGCGCCGCACCCAGCGAAGCATTGGCCCATTCGCCGGTCCGGCTGGCGGTCGGCCCCCAGAGGGCGATCAGGTTGGAGAGCTTGGTGCCGCAGGCGAACAGCAGCAGCCACGTGCCGAAGATCAGGAAGCCGAGCCCGGCCACGAAGGAGATCGCGGCGCCCGGCAGAAACGGTCCGATGATGCCCGCTGCGGCGACCAGCACCTCGCCGATGATGCCGCCGAGCCCGCTCGGCAGAGGCCAGCTCTTTGGTTGTGGCAGGGCGGAGAATGCGCCGGCAAGCAGCACGACGGAGACAGGCCAGGCCAGAAGCCGCGAGCGGCGGCGATTCGGCACGGTCCCGAAGATCAGATGCCAGCCCCAGGCGGCGAGCGGCAGGAACAGCAGGATCGATGCGAGACCGACCGACTGGAAGGTGATGTCCGCCAGCCCCGCGCCCCAATGGCCGAGCACGTTGTTCGGCGTGGTGCGCGTCGCGTTGTTGAGGCTTGGATCGGTGACCGACCAGGTGGCCAGGCTGGCCCAGGCCCCGCAGGCCAGGACCAGGATCCCGAGCCCGTATCCGCTCATCAAGAGTTGGCGCAAACCCGACTGGACCGCGCCGGGCAAAAGCCGGCGTTCCGCCTTACGACCCCGTACTGCCATAAACTAACCCAATGTGGTGACGATCCGTGCCAGCCCCTCGCGCGTGACGTCAGCACCATGCACAAGCGCTGCCCGCACATGGTCCTGGCCCGGATTTCGTCCGTTTAAGTCCTCGCGGGCGAGATACCCACCCGGCAGCACTTTGACACCACATACTTTCCAAAGGGTTTTCGCGGCGGCCTCTCCGCCGCCCGCGGCCGCCATATCGAGCCACAGGAAGAATCCTCCCTTAGGCCGCTCATAGCCGAAATGCCCGCCGAGGATTTCGTCGGCGATAGCGAAATTTTCCGCGTAAATCCGCCGTCCGGCGGCCACATGGGCCTCGTCTGACCAGGCAGCGGTCGCCACCGCCTGAAGCGGCAGAGGCGTTTGGGGACAGGCCACATTGCGGAACCGGCCGAAACTGGCGAGGAAGTCCGAATCACCTGCGACGAAGCCCGAGCGGAGCCCCGGCAGGCCCGAGCGCTTGGACAGGGAATTGAAGCTCAAAACGTTGGAAAAGCTGCCGTCTGCGGCGAATGCTACCTCCAGCGCACCCGCCGGTGGTGTCTCCGTGTAGATCTCCGAGTAGCACTCGTCGGCAAACAACAGGAAATCGTGCCTCCGCGCCAGCGCCACCGCCTTCTCGAGATAGGCACGGTCCGCGACGGCGCCTTGCGGATTGGACGGCGAGCAGAGATAGAAGGCGATGGTCTGGCTCAGAAGACCCTCGTCCAGCGCATCCAGATCCGGCAGAAAGCCCGTCTCGGCTTCCGAATCGAGGAAAACCGGTTCCGCGCCGCTGGCCGCGGCTGCCGCAGCATAGGCCTGATAGAACGGGTTCGGGATCAGCACCGCAGGATTGCAGGCCTTCGGCTTCCGCGCCCGCGCGGGAAAGATCGCGGAAAACAGCCCTTCCCGCGAACCGTTTAGGGCCAGCACATGAGCGCTCGGGTCGATCTGCCCCGCAAGATTTGGGTAGCGTTGTCCGAGCCAGCGGGCGATAGCGGCCCGCAAATCCTCCGTCCCCCCAATGGGAGGATAGCGGGTGAAATCCGCTATCGTCTCGTTCAGCACCGGCTCCACGAAATCCGGCAGCGGCCCTTGCGGCTCCCCCAGCGAAAAATTGATCGGTTCCGCGCCCGGCGAAATCCCGTCCAGCAGCCCGGAGAGCTTCTGAAACGGCGATGCCACCAGCCGGTCGAGGGAAGTCAGGGTCGGAATCGAAGTCGGTGAGGCCATAAAGGCGGTGTTACGGCCTCATCGAACGCCCGGCAAGCCGTTTGCATTGGTGGGTGCGTCGCCGGACCTGCAAAGGACCGAGCTTGTCGGAAAGCCTTTCGGGCTTAGGGGGTCTATGAATTTCGGAATGAAAATGATCGCCCCGACAACCACGGCTGTCATCGCAAAGATGAGGACAACACCAGCCGCGACGTCCTTGGCGCGTTTGACGGCCATGCTGCGTTCCGGGCAGACGACATCGCAGAGATACTCGATTGCTGTATTCAGACATTCGGCGGCTAGAACGCTCGCAATGGCAGCGATCACCCAAAGCCATTCCCCTGCATCCAAGCCTACGGCGGTACTCGCAAGTACGGCACCGGTCGCCGCCACGAGATGAAAGCGCATATTGGGTTGAGTGCGGACCACAAAGGCCAGCCCTTCAACTGCGAAGCTAAAGCTCCGCAGGCGCGTCGCTCCCCCTCGGCGCCATGTCGGACCGATTGGCTCAAGCGCGCGATCAGGTCCCGGCGTCACGGTAGGAGCAGGGCGCCACGCAACGCCACTGGAAGGGATTGAGTTGGTCCGCCGCCGTAGGCAGCGCGCCGCCATGACAAACGGCGTGAAAAGGACGATGAGAAAGGCACAGCAAGCCATACGCTACACTCCAGCGGGCGTGATCGTGAATGACGTCCGACCTTGCACGGTCAGTGGCACAGGAAGTTCGCCGGCCTTGTCGGCCTTCAAGGATTGGCGGCCGGTTTCGGCGCCCGAGAGAACGCAAGTCTCTCCCGGCCGGAAACCCGCGAGGCGCAAATTCGCATGACCTCCCGAACCATGAGGAAGCAGCACGACGGAGATCCCCTCCTCAATTTGGCGCGCACGAACGACATTGACTGTCTCAAAGGGTGCGTGAGCTAGCCGTGGTCCCAGCCCTGGTTTAGTGGGAACACAAGCGAGCCTAGCGAGGGCGTGGTGGCCGCCGACGCGTGCCATGAGCTCCATGGCATGAGTCCAAACGGAAACGTCGTGCCGATGGATGGCGCCGGCATCGGCCACTGCAGGGTGAACAGTATCCAGTCGTTCGAGGAGCATCTCGCCCATTTCGGTGTCTCCGAGCTCGAACGCCGCAGCCGCAGACGCAGCCCAGCCACCTGAACGCGTGAGGCCGTAGTTCCCGGTATCGATGGGCCAGAAGGCCCGCCGAAGTCCGCGCTCGCGGACATCCTCTCGCGCGCGGCACCACAGCCGCCGGGCAAGTGAGGGGGACAATGAATTGAGGAACAGGCAGGGCAAAGTCTGCATCACCGCGCCTCCGACCGCAGGGGGAGCGAATCCCGTCAAAGCGGACCGGAACGCGATCAGCGTGCCGTCAGGGCGTATGAAATCTCTGAGCAAATTATGATGGAAACGATCCTCCACGCCCGACCAACGGCGCGTGCCGTAGACAGTATCGCCAGCCTTCAATCCGACCGCCGCTATCATATTGCACAGAGGATAGATCCAATTCGGCTCACAAGCCTGGAGGCCGTAGGGGGACCGGCGATAGCCGTCAGCCAGGGTATCCAGCAGGTCCGGCAGGCTGTAGTCGAACATCTGACCTGAAGGGTAAGCAAAACTGAGAGGACCGGTCGTGCGGTCATGCCCGCCTGTAGCATTCCGGCCCAGCGCGAGCTGAGCGGCTACGAAGCCAGATAGCATGATGTTGTCGCGCAAGATCGGATCACGCCCGAGGCATAGATTTCCCCAGGCGTTCTCCGCACGCCAATACGACCAGACACGGTAGGCTTGGACTTTGTCGGCGAGTCGGCTTTGGGCATCCTGGAGATATCCATCGAATGCTGGGAGGAACTCCGCTTGCGCCAACGACAGCGCGTAGGACATGAAGTTGAGCTGATAGCGAATGGCGCCGGTCTGGAACTGATCGCGCCGGTCGAACCCATCGAAGCTCTCTCTTTCCTGCAGGGCTCGATCCAGGATCAGGCGCATCAATTGCGCGGTTGGCTCTGTAAGTTCGCGAGCGATTGACGTCGGCTCCGCCGCCGGTACGGAAAACAACGATTGAACAGGTACCTTTGACGGGGCCGAGGCGTAACTTTGCCTCCACGCGAGGTAACCCGTCGTAGCCACCGCGCTAAGCGGTAGGAGCGCGTGTACGGGCGACAGAGCCGTGGCCTCTCCGCCTCCTGAGACGGTCGCCGACCAAATCGCCGTCCCCAGCCAAGCCGAAGGCGGGGCGATCACGTTTCCCGTCGCAAGCCAAAGCCCCAAGCACGCCGCGAAAATAAAGAGCGCCATAGCCGTTTGCCATAGCGACCCCGCCAATGTGGTCCAGTCACCGAACTCGGAGATCAGAAACCCGGCGCCAGGAAACGAAAGGCCAATACCAAACGAGGCGAGCGCAGCAGAGCCCGCCGAGAAAGCGAGGGCCGCGCCGAACAAGGCAAAGACTGCATGGAGCGCTACGAACCGGATCCGACGTTGAGTGGCAACGGAGAGTGCCGACCAGCGCGATCGTGCGGGCGTGAAGATGGAAGACCAATTGCTTTGTAATGCAAAGTTATTGGACGGCATTGCAGCTTCGCCCCCCTTATCAGTTGTTCTCTGAGCGCACCGGACGTTAGAACAAAGAACTTTGCGATGTAAAGTGAAAACGTGGTAGGTCCCGATGCCTTGTTCCTGTTCCCCGACAAGGCGGGCCGAAGGGCTCCCCGGTTCGGACATCGCGAAAGTGGCGGCGGACCGCGAGACGATCTTTGACGGGACCCTGAAATAAAAAAGGCCCCGGCTTTCGCCGGGGCCCGAGGTTAGAGCTCACAGTCAAGGGAGGAGGAGACCTGGGCTCTACCAATCTTGTTGTTTGCGTCCCGGCCCCGAAGGGCCGGGAAGCCTGCCTACTGAACGGTCTCGCCGTGCAGATTGATGTCGAGACCCTCGACCTCAACGGCCTCGGAGACGCGCACACCGAACAGGATGTTGCAGACGATCAGGATCACGAAGGTCGCCAGCGCCGACCACACGATGGTGGCCAGGATGCCGACGAACTGGATCCAGATCTGACCGACATTGCCTTCCAGCGCGCCGGGCGTGCCGCCGATCGCTTCGACTGCGAACACACCGGTAAGCAGAGCGCCGACGATACCGCCGATACCATGGACGCCGAAGGCATCCAGGGAGTCGTCGTAGCCGAGAGCCCGCTTCACCGTGGTGGCGAAGAAGAAGCAGATGATGCCGGCAGCGATACCGATCCACAGCGCACCCATCGGGTCCACGAAACCGGAAGCCGGGGTGATGGCCACGAGGCCGGCGACCGCACCGGAGATGATGCCCAGGACGCTGGGCTTACCGTGCACGATCCACTCGGCGAACATCCAGGACAGCGCCGCGACCGCGGTGCAGATCTGGGTGACGGCCATGGCCATGCCGGCAGTCTCGTTGGCGGCGACGGCGGAACCGGCGTTGAAGCCGAACCAGCCGACCCACAGCAGAGAAGCACCGACAA
Organism: Methyloligella halotolerans; assembly: GCF_001708935.1. Classification (GTDB taxonomy): domain Bacteria; phylum Pseudomonadota; class Alphaproteobacteria; order Rhizobiales; family Methyloligellaceae; genus Methyloligella; species Methyloligella halotolerans. The sequence goes on along the minus strand of NZ_MASI01000002.1, from coordinate 270,527 downwards.
CCGCATAGACGAGGTTGTACGGAGCCATGTTCTCTTCGCCGTAGCCCAAACGCTTGCCAAGGAAGATCGCGCCCACCAGGCCGGCAATACCGGCATTGATGTGCACCACCGTACCGCCGGCGAAGTCGAGCACGCCCTCCTCGGAGAGGAAGCCGCCGCCCCACACCCAATGGGTGATCGGCGCATAGACGATGATCTGCCAGAGGATCATGAACAGGACCATCGAAGAGAACTTCATGCGGTCTGCCCAGGCGCCGGTGATCAGGGCCGGGGTGATGATCGCGAAGGTCATCTGGAAGGTCATGAACACGGTCTCAGGAATAGTGCCCGACAGGGAGTCGAACGCCATGTCCTTGAGGAACACGTTGCTGAGGCCGCCCACATAGTCGTTCAGGGCGCCGCCATCGCTGAACGCCAGCGAATAGCCGATCACGAACCACACCACCGTGCCGATACAGCACGTGGCGAAGCACTGCATGATCGCAGCGAGGATGCTCTTCTTGCGAACCATGCCGCCGTAGAACAGCGCCAGGCCCGGAATGGTCATCATGAGAACGATTGCCGTGGATGTCAGCATCCAAGCGGTATCGCCCGTGTCCAGCGTTGGCGTCTCCTCCTGCGCCAAGGCCGGTTCGATATGAAGGAGCGCCAACGCAGCAACCACTGCTCCGGCCCCCCAGAGATATTTCTTAAGGGTTGTCATCACTACCCTTCCCCTTGCTTAGAGTGCTGCTTCGTCAGTTTCGCCAGTCCGGATGCGTACCGTCTGGTCGACCGGCGTGACGAAAATCTTGCCGTCACCGATCTGCCCGGTCTTCGCCGCCGCCACGATGGCGTCGACGGCCTTGTCGACGGAAGCGGCAGGAACCGCGACCTCGATCTTGATCTTGGGCAGAAAGTTCACGGCGTATTCAGCGCCCCGGTAGATTTCCGTATGGCCTTTCTGCCGGCCATAACCTTTGACTTCCGTCACGGTCATGCCCTGCAGGCCAAGCTCGGTCAGCGCTTGCCGCACTTCGTCGAGCTTGAACGGCTTGATGATTGCCGTCACCAACTTCATTTCGATAACCCCTCCATCTTGCGGCCTCTCAAATACAAAAATTGCCGTTGCCGGCTCGGTCGTTCGGCCGCGTGAACCCGGAAACACAGTCAAACCGCGTGCCAACTCGACACCAATTCGACAACTCGTTGGGTTTAATACATTTTTAAGACGCGTTACGCGGCCCACTAGGAGTCTACCCCAGGGTGTCTGCTCACAAAACAGGCAAATGATCCATTTTGCACACGTCTTGTGCAAAACTATTGGTCACTGCGCTCACGGATGAGGCCCTCTTGGGTTGTCGAGGCGACGAGCACACCATCCTGGGTGAAAATCGACCCGCGGCAGAACCCGCGAGCGCCGTATGAGCTGGGGCTGTCCTGGACATAGAGAAGCCATTCGTCGGCCCGGAATTCCCGGTGGAACCAGATGGCGTGGTCGAGGCTCGCAAGCATCAGCTGCGGGTCGAAGACGAACCGCCCATGGGCGATCAGCGCCGTGTCCAGCAGCGTGAAATCCGAGGCATAGGCCAGCAGGCACTGGTGCAGGGGCAGCTGGTCGCTGGTCTCCAGGCGGCGGAGATCGCCGCTGGCCCGCATCCAGACGCTCTGGGCCGCCGCGTGGCCGCCCGGCTCCAGATAGCGGATCAGGTCGACGGGCCGTAGCTCGATGGGCCGCTCGCCCTTCCAATAGGCGCGCATCTCCGGCGGCAGCTTCTCCATCAGGGAATGCTTGAGCTCGCTTTCGGTGGGGCAGTCGTCGGGCGCTGGCACCTCCGGCATCCGAGCCTGGTGCGACAGCCCCTCCTCCTTGCGGTGGAACGAGCACGCCATGGAGAAGATCGGCTTCCCGTGCTGGATCGCGATCACCTGCCGCGTGGTGAAGCTCCTGCCGTCCCGCAGGCGGTCGACCTCATAGATGATCGGCACTTTGGGGTCGCCCGGCCGCAGGAAATAGCCGTGCAGAGAATGCGCCGTGCGGCCCTCCACCGTCCGACAGGCGGCGACCAGCGCCTGACCGATCACCTGACCGCCGAACACCCGCTGCCAGCCAACCTGGGGGCTGCGGCCCCGAAAGAGATTGACCTCCAGGGTTTCCAGATCGAGGACGGAAAGAAGCGTATCGAGGGCACGGCTCATGCAGTATGACCTTGTCTTGCTAAGATGATCCCACGCCGGAAGCCCGGATCTCCGGCAGCGAAAGAGTCTCTGAAGTCCGGTATAGAGTGAAGCAGAACAGCGTGACGTCCAGCAACGGTCCCAATGCCGCAAACCACAAACGCAGCGATGTCCTGATCGCGGGCGGCGGGTTCGTCGGCCTCAGCCTTGCCCTGGCGCTCGCCCGCCTCGCGCCCGCCGGGTTCAGGGTGACCCTCGTCGATCGCCGGCCCCAGGACGCCGAGGTCGGCGATGCCCGCGCCTCCGCCCTGACCGCCGCCAGCCGAAATCTTCTCGACACCCTCGGCGTCTGGCAGAAGATCGAAAGCGTCGCCCAGCCCATCGAGCAGATCGAGATCACCGATTCGCCCCTCGATGCGAAAGGTCCTCGCCCCAGCTTGATCGGGTTCGACAACGCCATGGAGGCGGGCGTTGGGCGAAATGCCGGATCGAGCGCTTATGTGGTCGAGAACGGCCCGCTGCTCCGCGCTCTGGCTGAGGCGGTGGCCGCTGAACCGGCGATTTCCGTCCTCGCGCCGGACGCCGTTGACGGCTTCAGCTGCACCCCGTTCGCCATCGCCTGCACGCTGGAGAGCGGCGAGACGATCGACGCCTCCCTTCTCGTGGCCGCCGACGGCCGCCGTTCGAAGCTCCGCGAGCAGGCGGGCATCAAGACAGTCGCCTGGGATTACGATCAGCGCGGCATTGTCACCACGGTTGCCCATGAGCGGCCCCATGGCGGCAAGGCCATCCAGCATTTCCTGCCCGCCGGCCCCTTCGCGATGCTGCCCCTGACGGGTAACAGGACCTCGATCGTGTGGAGCGAGGACAAGGAGGAGGCGGCCCGCGTCATGGCCCTCGACGAGGCCGGCTTCCTGGCGGAGCTTGAGAAGCGATTCGGCAACCAGCTCGGATCTCTGACGCTCGCCGGCCCTCGCCAGGACTTTCCGTTGAGCCTGCATCTCGCCCGCAGCTTCACCGCACCCCGAATGGTGCTTGTCGGCGACGCGGCCCACGGCGTCCATCCGCTGGCAGGGCAGGGCCTCAATATCGGCCTTCGCGATGTGGCCGCTCTCACCGAGGTGCTGGTCGACGGGGCGCGTCTCGGCCTCGATGCGGGCGACGCGGCCCAACTCGAGGCCTATGCCCGCTGGCGCCGCTTCGACAGCGCACTCTCGGCGCTGGCCATGGATATGATGAACCGGCTGTTCTCGAACGACAGCACGATCGCCCGCGCTTTCCGCGATTTCGGCTTAAGCGTCGTCGAACGCCTGCCCGGGGTGAAGCGCCTCCTGGTGCAGGAGGCCGCGGGTGGCACGGGTCGCCCGCCGAAGCTCCTGCAGGGCAAGCCGCTTTAGCGTTCGCCACAGCGGTTCTGGCCGCTCAGGAGAGTCTGGCCACACCTTCGCCCGTCATGTAGCGGTGCTCGGGGTGCAACGCCGAGCCTCGAACCGTGCGGCCGTCAGCACTTTGGCGCTGCGCCCGCCTAATCCTCTTCGATCTTTCGGGCCTCTTCCGGCAGCATGATCGGTATGCCGTCGCGGATCGGGTAGGCGAGCCGGGCGGCCCGGCTGATCAGTTCCTGGGCTTCGGCGTCGTAATCGAGCGACGTCTTGGTGAGGGGGCAGACCAGGACCTCGAGCAGCTTGGGATCCAGCGCGGCGTGCGCGCTCTCTTTGTCTTGGGGCATCGGTTCGATCGGGGCTAGGCGCCTCGTCCTCATCTGCTGCGGCGGGGTCTATTGAAGAGACGTGCCGCTGTCGTCGTCCCTCGTGGCCAGCTCCATCTCCGCCAGCGCCACCAGCGCCTCGGCCCGGGCCTTCAGGTCGGGCGCCTCGAGCAGGGCCTGCTTCTCCTCCGCGCCATAGGGGCTGAGAATCGACAGGGTGTTCACCAGCCGCTCGGTGCTGGCGCCGTTGATCCGGTCCCAATCCGCGTTCAGTTGATTGACTTCCAGATAGTGGCGCAAGGTGGAGATCAGCTCCGGCCGGTCGACCTCGTCCTCGCCGTAGCCGGCCTGGAAGTCCTGGGCGTAGGCCGCGAAATCCGGTCGGCACATGCGAAAGCTGAAATCAGAGCTGATCTCTTCCACCCCGAACCGCGCGATGCCGGTCAGGGTGATCAGCACACGGTCGTCACCGAGCTCGCTGAAAGCGGTCAGCCGGCCGGCGCACCCGGTGCTGCGCAGGGTGAACCCCTTGCCTTCCGGAGACTCGCCCTCGCCCGCATTCGCGTCCGGTTGAACGATGCCGATCACACGGTCGTTCCGCAGGGCGTAATCGACCAGTTCGAGATAGCGCGGCTCGAAGACGTTCAGGGTCAGCGCCGCCCGCGGCAGCAGGATCGCGCCGCGCAGAGGAAACAGCGGCAAGATCTCCGGAATATCCGCCGGAGAGCGGTAGTGATCGGTCAGCCCATCCGTCACGAAGGTGCTTCCTTTTTCCCAAGCCTAGACGAATAGCATCGAGGAGAGCTTCTGCCGGCCCTTCGCGGTTGCCGGATCTTTCGGCCCCCACGCCTCGAAGAATTGCAGTAGCTGCTTGCGCGCGGCATCGTCGTTCCACTCGCGATCGCGCTGGAAGATCGTCAGCAGCTCATCCACCGCGCCCATATGATCGCCTTTGCCGTTCAGGGCGAGGCTCAGGTCGAAGCGCGTCTGATGATCCTCCGGCTTGGCCTCCAGGGTCTCGCGGAGCGCGTCGATATCGCCGGTGTCTTCGGATTTCTGCGCCAGTTCGAGCTCGGCCTTGGCGCTCGCCACGGCCGATTCGTTCGCCTTCTCCGGCGGCACCAGCTGCAGGGTCTGCTCAGCGCGGACTAGATCGCCGGCCTTCACGTAGCATTTCGCCAGGCCCGCCACGGCCTGCATGTTCTCAGGGTTCTCCTGCATCGCCTGGCCGAACATCTGGGCGGCGATGTTCACCTCGCCGGCGGCGAGCGCCTCCTCGGCGGCCTCGAGATCCGCCATGCCCTGATCGTCGGCCCCGATCAGCCTCGCGATAAAGGCCTCGATCTTGGATTCCGGCATGGCGCCCATGAAACCGTCGACCGGCTGTCCGTTCTTGAAGGCGAATACGGCCGGGATGGATTGCACGCCCATTTGCCCGGGAATCTCCGGGTGCTCGTCGATATTCAGCTTCACCAGCCGCACCTGGCCTTTGGCCGCCCGCACGGCCTTTTCCAGCACCGGGGCGAGCTGCTTGCAGGGGCCGCACCAAGGCGCCCAGAAATCCACCAGCACCGGCACGTCGCGCGATGCTTCCACCACATCCGTCACGAATTCCGCGGTCGTGGTGTTCTTGATGAAGCCCCCCGCTCCAGGGGCCGGCGTGCCTTCCGTGAGGATAGGGCCGTCCATACTCATGATCGTCTTGCCTGCCATTTGTCTTGAAGTGCCGGGCCGCCAAAATGGTCCGCGAGGCCCGTTTTGCAACCGGGCACGGCAAGAGTTTGGCGAAGCCTGATTCAAAGAGTTTGGCGAAGCCCAATTCGGAGCGTTCGGCAGACCACGCTCGAACACGGCGATGGACGGCGCAGAATGGGTCTTCCGGCAAGGCGGGCCGTGCGCGCCGGAGGGGATGAGAGTTTCGCCTTGTCTGGCTGACCCCTATGGACAAGCCGCAACCGATCCACTAAAACCCGCCTTCCAGCCAGCGATGCCGTCACCGGCCGCGCGCTGGACGCTTAAGCGGGCGTAGCTCAGGGGTAGAGCACAACCTTGCCAAGGTTGGGGTCGTGAGTTCGAATCTCATCGCCCGCTCCATTTTCCAAAATCGACGGATCTTTCGGACGCTTGGCGGCGTGTTTCTTCGCCGGCCGTGCCCATTCGCTTGCCTATGCCCGGTCTCCGGGTAGTCTCTGGCGGAATGGACAAGACCAAACCCAAAGCGCGTGCTTCGGCGGAACCGAAGGGCGCCGTGAAACGGCCGTTGCTGGAGCCGGGCGCGCCGGAAGCGGTGAGCGCAGACGCTCCTATCGCCCAGCGGATCGGAGACGTGCTTCGGCGCTACCGCAAGAACCACAATCTGACATTGAGCCAGCTGGCCGCCGGCGCGAACCTGTCGGCCGCCACCCTGAGCCGCATCGAGACGGGCAACATCGCGGCGAGCTTCGAAAGCCTGGAGCGGCTCTGCCAGGCGGTCGGCATCACTCTTGCTGATCTATTTGCCGAAGTAGAGCAGCCACGCGGCGGTGCTCGGCTCCTGAAGCCCGACCAGCAGACCAAGGTCACGCGGTCGGGCAGCGTCCATGGCCATGTCTACAAGCTGCTCTCTCATAGTCGCGGCCCAGACCGCCCCTACGAGAGCTTCTTCATCACCATGGATAAGGACAGCGATGTCTATCCGCGCTTCCGGCATCCGGGGACCGAGATCATCTACATGCTCAGCGGCTCCATGGACTACCGCTACGGCGAAGAGATCTACTGTCTTGAGGCGGGCGATGCCTTCACCTTCGCCGCCCATGTCGAGCATGGGCCTGAACGGCTTCACACCGATGAGATCGCGCTCCTGTGCACGATTATCTACGACAGCTGAGCCCCTCTCGAAGCAGGTGTTGACATCGCCCGAAAATTGCATCTCACTAAATAAACGTACGCAAGATGCAAATCTGCAGATGCGGGGATCGGCTCAACCATCCCCGCAGATGCGACACCAGGAGGGCTCCAAACTATGCTGACGCTCACCGAAGACCAGATCGAACAATACCGCCGCGACGGGTTTCTGATCGTCGACAACATCATCGGCGAGGACGCCGCGGCCGCGATCCTGTCCCGCTACGAGCCGCTCTTCGAGAAGGGCGAGTTCGAAACCGGCGTACGCCCGGACGAGGTGAACCTGCCCCAAGGCGACAAGCCCTACACCAAGCAGATCTGCAACGGCTGGCGCGCCGACCTGACAGTGGCCCGCAGCGTCATGGATGCCGGCATCGGCGAGGCCTGTGCCAAGCTCGCCGGCTGGGACGGCGCCCGCCTCATGGTCGACAATCTGCTCTGGAAGCCGCCGGGCGGCCGGCCCATCGGCTTCCATCAGGACAGCATGTATGCCACCTGGTTCGACAAGCCCGGCATGGCGAGCTGCTGGATCGCGCTGGACAAGACCACGGCGGCGGGTGGCACGCTGATGTATCTGCGAGGGTCCCACAAATGGGGCGAGGCCCAGCCCATCATGCAGTTCCACGGTCCCGAGGACGATCTGAAGGAAGCGCGCGAATGGGCAGAGTCTCAAGGCTATGAGATCGATATGGTGCCGATCGAGGTGCCGCCGGGCGGCGGCGCCTTCCACGACGGCTGGCTCTGGCACGGCAGCCGCGTCAACACCATGGATGTGCCCCGGCGCAGCCTCGCCATCCATATGGTCTCGTCGGATGTGAAGTTCGCGCCGGAAAATTTCAGCGTCGGCAATGGGCCCATGTATGGCCGGTATATGCGCTTCGGCTCCAACGAGGTGGAGGAAAGCCACTTCCCCATCACCTGGCGCAACGACGGCTATCGCACGCCGGGCCTCGACGAATACGTCACCCGCGGTCCCTTCGTGGCGGCAAGCGCCGCGTAGCGCGGATTTCTCACCGGCCGATATAGGCTGCGAGCTCGTCCGTGGTGCCTTTCGGGAAAGCCTGTTTCAGGTGATCGAGAAAGGCAGCCACCCGGGCACTGAGCAGACGCCGCGAGGGATAGAGCGTCCACAGCGCGATCTCCGGGGCGACCGCGTCGCCCCAATGGGCCAACGTTCCCTCGGCCAGATCGTGGCTTACGAGCGAGATTGGAAGACGCGCGGCGCCGACGCCGGCGCGGACCCCATCGCGGACCATGATGAGCGACGACAGCGTCATCACCGGCTCGATCGCGATATCCTCATCCCCATCCGATCCTTTGACACGCCATGACGAACCGTCGTTCGCCGACCTGACGATCGCCGGGACCGCTTTGCCTTCCGCGGGCCGGGCGAAATCGGGGTGCCCGACCACCACCAGCCGGTCCCGCAGGAACGTGCGGCCGACCAGGCTTTCATCCGGAGACGGATTGACCCGGATCACCAGGTCGTAGCCTTCCTCGATCATGTCGACGGGACGGTCCTCCGTGGTGACCTCGATCCGCACGTCGGGATATTTCAGCGCGAACGAGGCCGCGAGCCGGCCCATTGCGGTTTGCGAGAACAGAAGCGGCGCGCTGATCCGTAAGCGTCCGCGCGGAGTCTGTCCGCCGGATGCGATCGCCGATGTCGCCTCGTCGAGTTCATTGAGCAGCGTGTGCGTGCGCTCGAATAGCGCGCGCCCTTCCTCGGTCAGCTTCAGCGTCCGCCCGCCACGCTCGAACAGGCGGATGTCGAGGCTTGCCTCCAACTCCGCGACCCGGCGCGAGAGGGTGGCCTTGGGGCGGTGGGCGGCGCGCGCTGCCTTTCCGAACCCGCCATGGCGGGCGACCAGGTTGAAATCGGCGAGTGCGAGGAGATCCATCTGTTCCACCGTTGAGACAGTCTGTCCAGATATAGCGGCTATTCGCTCGCCAGTGGATCACTAATTTCTGGGGTGTCTTCTAACCCCACGGAGTGATCCCAATGACCATCCTCGTAACTGCCTCTACCGGCCGCGTCGGCCGCAAAGTCGTCGATCAACTGGTCCAGCGCGGCGCCAAGGTCCGCGCCCTGACCCGCGATCCCGCAAAGGCCAACTTCCCGGCCGGCGTCGAAGTCGTTCAAGGCGATATGCTCGACATCGACTCCATGCGTGCGGCCTTCGAAGGCGTCAGCACGCTATTCCTTCTGAATGCCGTCACCGGCGACGAATTCACCCAGGCGATCCTGACCCTGAACCTTGCCCGCGAAGCCGGCGTGGAGCGGGTCGTCTACCTCTCGGTGATTCACGCCGACCGCTTCGTCAACGTCCCGCATTTTGCGGTCAAATCGGGCGCCGAGCGCATGCTGACGGCCATGGATTTCAGCGCCACCATCCTGCGTCCGACCTACTTCATCGACAATGAGGTCATGATCAAGGATGTGGTCCTGGGCCACGGCGTCTACCCCATGCCGATCGGCGGCAAGGGCCTCGCCATGGTCGACGCGCGCGATATCGCCGAGGTCGCCGCGATCGAACTGATCCGCCGCGACCAGGCGGCGGAAAAGCTGCCGATCGAAACGATCAATCTCGTGGGCCCCGACACGCTGACCGGCGCGGATGTTGCCGCGATCTGGTCGGAGCTGCTCGGCCGCAACATCGTCTATGGCGGCGATGATCCCACCGCATTCGAGGTGAACATGGCCAGCTTCATGCCGAAATGGATGGTTTACGAAATGCGCCTGATGGCCGAGCGCTACGTGAGCGACGGGATGATCCCGGAGGCGGGAGATGCCGAACGGCTGACCCAGATACTGGGCCGCCCGCTTCACAGCTATCGTGATTTCGCCGCCAAGATCGTGGCGGATGCCGCCTAGACGTCCACCGGCGCCGCGGTCCGCCCCGCGGCGCCGAATACCTGCAGGTAACGCTCGATCTCTCCCCGGTCGCCGGTGGCCTTTTCCGGATTGTCGGAGAGCTTCACGGCGGGCCGGCCGTTCGCCTCCGTCACCTTGCAGACCAGCGAGATGGGATCAAGCGCATGGCCCCCGTCGGGGTCGCATCCGCGAAAATCGTTGGTGAGATTCGTCCCCCAGCCGAAGCTCATCCGCACCCTGCCGTGGAAATGGCGATAGACCTCTTCGATGGTGTCGACATCCATTCCGTCGGAAAAGATCAGCAGCTTCTCTTTTGGATCGCGCCCCTTCTGCTTCCACCAATCGATGATCTCCTCGCCCGCTTCGATAGGCGGCGCGCTGTCCGGCCGGAAGCCGGTCCAGTCGGCCACCCAGTCCGGCGCATTGCGCAGGAAGGCGGCGGTACCGAAAGCGTCGGGAAGGACGATCAGCAGATTGCCGCTGTATTGGGACTGCCAATGCTCCAGCACCCGATAGGGTGCCTTGGCGAGTTCGGCATCACTCTTCGCCAGCGCCGCCTCCACCATGGGCAGCTCGTGGGCGTTGGTGCCGATCGCTTCGAGATCGGCGTCCATCGCCAGAAGCGTGTTGGAGGTTCCGATGAACCGGTCGCCGAGCCCCTCCTTTAGCGCCTCAACGCACCAGCGCTGCCAGAGAAAGCTGTGCCGCCGCCGCGTTCCGAAGTCCGACAGCTTGAGGTCGGGAAGTTTGCTGAGCGCGATCACCTTCTCCCACAGCTTCGCCTTGGCCCGGGCATAGAGGACGTCGAGGGCGAAACGGCCGTGCGCTTCCATCGCGGCCCGCGACCGCAGCTCGCTGATGATGGCGAGCGCCGGCACCTCCCACATGGTCGTGTGGGTCCAAGGCCCGTGGAAATGCAGCTCGTACTGGCCGTCCGCTTTGGAGAGCTCGTATTCGGGAAGCTGGAAATCCGCGAGCCAGGCGATGAACTCAGGCCGGAAGATCTGCGTCTTGCCGTAGAACGAATTGCCGGCGAGCCAGATCAGCTCCTTGTTGGAGAAGCGCAGGGTCCGCGCGTGATCGAGCTGGGCGCGCAGCTCGTCCTCGTCGATGATCTCGGCGAGCTTTACCGACGACGACCGGTTGATCAGCGAGAAGGTCGCCGAGACGTCCGGATGAACGTCCCGGATCAGCTGCAGCATCAGCAGCTTGTAGAAATCCGTATCCAGCAGGCTGCGGACGATGGGGTCGAGCCGGAAGCCGTGGTTATAGGTGCGGGTCGCGATGTCGGTGAAGGCCATAACCCGACACTTGCCCGATCACGGGACGAAGGCAACGGGGGGGGGGGGTGACGCAAGCCCGCTCGCCTCGCATTCACAACAGCTACAGCCGAGAGCAACAACAAGGTTGCAAGTCCCGTTTCGACAACTAATCTAACAAAAATCTAGCAGGGCGGACTAATCTGTTCGGAGGGAAAATGCCGCGGAAGGAAACGTCGTGGGAAGAAGCGATACAACACGTTTTGAGAGATGCAGATGGTGCTCTGCATTACTCAGAGATTGCAGAACGCATAGTTTCCAACGGCCTACGCAAATCGGTCGGAGCAACCCCCTCCGCGACGGTGGCATCGTACTTAAGCACTTCGTTACGGGATCGAAACTCGCCGTATCTACGAGTGGGCAGAGGCGAATATGCTCTTCGCGATACCGTGCAAAGAAAGACAGCACCTTCGAATCAACCCTCCGAGCTTGAAAAGGAGGATACAGAAGCCGGAGCACTCCAATCTTTCGGAATGTTCTGGAAGAGAGAGAGTCGATTGGAAGGCGAGTAATCCTAAGCTCTTAGGCAAACAGCAAGCAGGCGCCTCTGATGTAGACTTCTCGAGCCAAGTGGGGGTGTATCTCCTACATGACGGTGTGCGCGTGATATATGTCGGGCGTGCCTCAGATGCGTTGGGAGCGCGGCTACGCGCTCACACATCGGATCGTTTGGAAGGTAGATGGGATCGATTCTCCTGGTTCGGACTGCGAGCCGTGGACGAGTCGGGGCGACTGGTGAGTTCCGACGCCTCTTGGAATCCATCTGTCGTTCTAGACACGATGGAAGCACTTTTGATCGAGAGCTTGGAACCACCTCTCAATCGAAAGCGAGGTGATAACTTTTCTGGATTGGAATACCTCCAGGTCACCGACCCAGCTTTCGAACGACTGAATAAGAAGAGGCTGCTGGCCGAACTTGAGGCTAAGATCTAACGAGCCCAAGGTGCCCGAATTGTAGTTAGTTTTACATCTCCAAACAGATCTTCCCGAAATGCTTGCCCGCCTCTTCATAGGCGAAGGCGTCGGCGATCTCAGCCAGGGGGAAGGTCTTGTCGATGACCGGCTTGATGCCGGTGGCGTTCAGCGCATCCACGAAGTCGAGCTGATGCTTGCGGCTGCCGACGATCAGACCGAGGAGCTGGATCTGCTTCGCCATCAGCAGCATGGTCGGCACCTCGCCGCTGCGACCGGTCAGAATGCCGATCAGCGCGATATGACCGCCCACCCGGCAGGCCCGGATCGACTGTTTGAGCGTAACGGGGCCGCCCACCTCGATGACGTGGTCGACGCCGCCGCCGGACCATTCGGCCACCGCCGATCCCCATTTCTCGTCCCGTTGATAGTTGACCGTGAAGTCGGCCCCGAGCGCCTTCGCCTTTTCCAGCTTCTCGTCCGATGAGGAGGTGATGGCGACACGCGCGCCCATGGCCTTGGCGATCTGCAGCGCATAGATGGAGACCCCGCCGGTGCCCAGTGCCAGCACCGTATCGCCGGCCTTCAACCCACCATCCACCACGAGCGCGCGCCAGGCTGTGAGCCCTGCCGTGGTGATGGTCGCACCCTCTTCGTGGCTCCAGCCATCCGGCGCCTTCGTGAACCAGCTCGCCGGCGTCACGACCGCCTCGCGGGCATAACCGTCGATCCCGTCGCCCGGCGTGGAGGAGAAATCGGCGATGGTCGGTCCGCCGTCGAGCCAGGGCGGAAAGAAGCAGGAGACCACATGATCGCCGACGGCGAATTCGTCCCCCCCTTCGCCGACTGCCTCGACCACACCTGCGCCGTCCGACATGGGGATGCGGCCGTCCGCCGTCGGGATGCCGCCCGCCGCCACCGCATAGTCGTGATAGTTCAGCGAGCTCGCGTGAAGCTTCACCCGGATCTCGCCTTTCGCCGGATCGCCTGGAGCATCCATGTCCACGAGTTTGAGACGATCGAGACCGCCGGGCTTCTCAATAGTGATGGCCTTCATGGGGATGTCTCCTTTGCGTGGATGGGACGAAACGTTCGGTGGGTTGGTTTGAAGATGAGGTCCCGCTGGTGAGAATGCAAAGTCTGGCGGCTTGTCCCAGAACCGGCCTGTAAAGTTCTGTGCGGCCAGCGTCGCGGTTACCTCCTTGTGCCTTCTTGCGGGCTCGTGCCGGTCTTCCCAATTTCGGCGCACCATGAGCAAGACAGACCAGACACAGACCATCGAATTCGGCCTCGACACCTTCGGCGACGTGACCCGGGGCGCCGACGGCAGCGACAAGCATCAGGCGCAGGTCATCCGCGATGTCGTGGAGGAGGGCGTTTACGCCGATTCGCTTGGCCTCGACTTCATCGGTCTCGGCGAGCACCATCGCGACGACTTCGCCATCTCTTCGCCCGAGGTGGCGCTTGCGGCCATCGCGGCGCGGACCGAGCATATCAAGCTCGGCTCGGCGGTGACGGTGCTATCCTCCGACGATCCGGTCCGCGTCTATCAGCGCTTCGCAACGCTGGACGCGGTCTCGAACGGCCGCGCGAGGTGATTCTGGGCCGCGGCTCCTTCACCGAATCCTTCCCGCTCTTCGGCTACGAGCTCTCCCAATACGAGAAGCTCTTCACCGAAAAGCTGGATCTCTTCGCGAAACTCATCGAAGGCGGCCCCGTGACATGGGAGGGCAACACCCGCGCCGGCCTCACGGATCAGCGCGTCTTCCCCGAGATCGAAAACCCGCCGCTCAAGACCTCCATCGGCGTCGGTGGGAGTCCGGAATCCGTGGTTCGCGCGGCCCGCTATGGCCTGCCCATGATGCTGGCTATCATCGGTGGCGATCCGGTGCGCTTCCGCCCCTATGCCGATCTCTATCGCCGAACCCTGGAGGAGATGGGCAGGCCGCAGCTCCCCATCGGCGTTCACTCCCCAGGCTATGTCGCCGAGACCGACGAGCAGGCCCGCGAGGAGCTTTGGCCTCACTACAAGGTGATGCTCGACCGTATCGGCCGGGATCGCGGCTGGCCGCCTCTGGAGCGGGATCGTTTCGACGCAGAAGCCGATTCTGGGGCGCTTAATGTGGGCTCGCCCGAGACGGTCGCGAAGAAAATCGCGCGCACCATCGAGGCTCTCGGCATCTCACGCTTCGACCTGAAATATTCCGCCGGCACGCTGCCCCACGAGAAGCTCATGCGCTGCATCGAGCTCTACGCCACCGAGGTGGTGCCCATGGTCAGGGAGATGCTGGCCGACGCGGGCGCTCAGCCGGAGCTCGCCTCGCCGTCGATGGAATAGTGGATCGGCTTGAACGCGTAGTTGTTCGATTGGAGCGCGGAACAGGCCGTCAGCCCGACGATGAGGTCCATCTGGGCTTCCACCACGATCTTGTCGCCGGCACGGCTTTTCGGCGCTTCGACGGTGAATGCGCCGGTCTCGCCGTCGATCTGCACGTTCATGAAGATGTTGAAGGCGACCGGGATCTGGTCCGCCTGAATCCCGAACGGCGCCAGCGCCTCGGCGAGATTGCCGAAACAGCCGCGATGGGGATCCTCGTCGCCATAGATGATGCGGAACGTGTCCTTGGAGCAGGGCGTGAGCAGGAAGTCGTGCCGGCCGACGTCGTCCTCGACGATCCGCAGCATAACGTTCGAACAATTGGAGTAGATCGGGTCGCCCGTGGTGAGGAACAGCTTCGAGGCATAGTCGAGCGACCGGCCCGACGAGATCGCCTCGCGCGGATCGGACTGAGCGAAGGCCACCATGTCGGAGACCTGTTCCCCTTCGGGATCGATCACCGTCAGCCGCTGCCCCTTGGCGAGCCGAAAGGCGGTGCCGGTGCGCGGCGCAATAATCTCAACCATGATCTTCAGACACTCTCGGGCTGGACGTCCTTGCGGCCGGCGAACGGGCATTCCCAGCCCGGCTCCACCGCCCGGCCGCTATACTGCCGAGCTTCCGATATTTCGCCATGAGTGGCCAGCATGGGGTTCTGCGAGCCGGCCAGCGCGACGTCGCGCGCGACGATGGAGTCGCGCAGCTTCTCATAGCGCCCCTGGCGACGCAGCTCCTCGAACTGGTCGTGCAGGTTGAACACCATCGCCGGCGTTTCGAATTGCCGCGCGGGCCGGCTGGCGTTGGGGTGAAGACCGACCACGAAGAAGGCCTCGCCCGCGAAGCTCAGCGAGAAATGCGGATCTTCCGGGTCGGCACTCACGCTCTCGTCGGTTTCGTAGCCGAGGGCCGCGTCGCCGTCGCTTAGCGACTGGAGCCTGGTCCAGAGGCAGGTCTCGAAGTCTTGCTCGCTGAGGTGCCGCGGCCCTTCGAAGAGGATCGCCAGACTCTGGAAGAGCAGACGATTATCCCGGTATGTCCTGACGAGCTGTCGGAGAGTGTGGAGGATATCGGCGTCGTCGCTCGCGTCCCGTAGATCGCGACCGACGAAAACCGACATTTGATTCCGCGAAAGAGCGGACTTCGCGCCCACGCAAGGGAAGTCGGGTTGCCGGATGAACCGGCGAAAGCGCTCTGGCAGGGAAGACTCTGTACGAAGCATTCCCACTCAACCCGCGGCCCCTCGCGAAAGTTTCTGAACCGCGCGGTTATTTACGCCTTCTCGACCGAAACGTGCTGGGCGTTCATCTTGGCCGTGCCGAATGCCGTGAGGAAGGGGACGTCCGCTGCGTCCCGGCCCACACCGATCTTCGCCATGCCGCCTTCCTCGGCCATGCCCGTGGGGTCCACCAGATGCCATTCGCCGCCGATGAACACCTCCGCCACCGCATGGAAGTCCTGGGGCTCGACGCCCAGCGCGTAGACGCTTGCGATCCTCGCCGGAATACCGGCCGCGCGCACGAAGGTGATCATCACATGGGCATAGTCGCGGCAGATACCCTGCCGCCGGACGAAGGTATCGAGGGCGGTCGTCTCCGAGGTGCTGACGCCGGGCACGTAGCTGAGATGATCGTGGATCCAATCCCGCATCGCTGTGACTTTCCGGCCGCCTTCGATGTCGCCGAACTCGGTCATGACGAAGGTCTTGAATCGGTCCGACGGGCAATAGCGCGACGGCAGGGTGTATTGCACGGTCTCGCCGGGCAGCTGATGGGGCGGCACGACATCGAGATCGTCGCAATGGGCCAGGATGCGGTCGATCTTCACCGTGGATTTGTAGTCGACCTTCAGCTGGCCCTGGAGCCGCAGCCAGATACGCTCGCCGATATCGTCCAGCGCGGGCACGCGGGCGAAATATTCGGTCTCCGAGATATCGATATGCGCCGCTTCGATTCGCTGCTCGGGGATGGCCGCCGCCTCGAGCTGCAACAGCACATCGGTGGGCTCGTCGAATTGATAGTCTAGGCTGGAATGGATGGAGAGTTTCATAGGTCCGGGGCTTACCTTGTTATTGTGAGAAACGGATAACGCCGCCGCCGGTAGTTTGCTCCACGAAGGTCCTGGATGAATCGAAGAATGATCTTGGATGAATCAAAAGAGCCGGCCCGGCGAAGGCTACGCCGGGCCGGCTCTAGAACAGCAATTGCTGGAACGCTAGCCGTGTCTTCTGGTGTTAGGCCGAAAGCGCCGTCTCGGTCTTCTTCAGGCTCGGATAGTCTACATAGCCTTCCGCGGCGCCGCCGTAGAAGGTCTTGCCGTTGGCCTCGTTATACGGCCCGCCGGCGGCGATCCGCTCCGGCAGATCGGGATTTGCCAGATAGAGGCGGCCGAAGGCGATCGCATCCGCATCGCCATCCGCCACCCAGCGCGCGCCTTCCTCCGGCTCGAACTCGCCATTGACGATGAAGACCCCGTCGAAAGCCTTGCGCATGTCCTTCGCCAGGGCATCGCCGAGATCCCGGTCCGCACCCTTGCTCGTATGCCCGTTCGGCCTCACAACGTGCAGATAGGCGAGACCCTTCCCGGAAATCGCTTCCGCGGCCGCGACATACGTACGCTCAGGATCGTCGTCGAAGCTCTTGCCCGGACCGCCCATGGGCGATAGCCGCACCCCGATCCGCTCCGAAGGGAGCTCCTCGCGCAAGGCATCGGTGATCTCGACCAGAAGGCGCAGCCGGTTCTCCAGCGACCCGCCATAAGCGTCGTCGCGCTTGTTGACGGACGTGCGCAGGAACTGGTCGATGAGATACCCGTTGGCCGCATGGAGCTCCACGCCGTCGAACCCCGCGCGTTTCGCGCAGCGTGCCGCATGGCGGTAATCCTCGATCAGGCGCGGAATCTCTTCCAGCTTCAAGGCCCGCGCCTCCTGATGGGGCGCCATCGGCCCGCCCTCGATATAGTCTCCGACGAAGGCCTGTCCTTCCGGCGTCCATTCGCTCGAGGAGACCGGCTGCCCGCCGTCGGGCTGGAACACGGGGTGGGAGATCGCGCCGACATGCCAGAGCTGGCAGAAGATTCGCCCGCCGGCGTTGTGAACGGCTTCGGTCACCAGCTTCCAGCTTTCCACCTGCTCGTCGGTGAAGATGCCGGGGGTCCAGGCATAGCCCTGTCCCTCCTGGCTGATCTGGGTGGCTTCGGAGACGATCAGCCCGGCGCCCGCGCGCTGCGCGTAGTAGAGGGCGTGAAGCGGCGTCTGGCTGTGGCCGGGATTGGTTGACCGCGCCCGGGTCAGGGGCGCCATGACGATCCGGTTGGGCAGGGTAAGGTCGCCCATCTTGAGCTCGCGAAACAGCGGGGCAATGGACTCGTCCACGGACATGAAGAACTCCTCAAGCAGAAAATCTGGAAAGACCCGGGCCGGGGAGGGATTCCGGGTATGCGTCGAAATCGGTCGCTCCAGGCGAGATAGGTGCGGAGCGGCACGCTTCAAGGAAAGCAGACCGAACGGTACAGATTGTAGGCTTCAGGCGCCAGCCTTCCTTTGTCGGGCCGGCGCCGCGGCAGGAGGGTCTTCCCATCCGAAGACACTGCGGCCGCCATAGCTGTGAGACGCAGACTCACCGACTCGATCCGGCAGTGCGTAGACGACGGCTCCCGAAACTGTGGCCCGGTCACCCGCCGCTCGGCCCGAGAAGGCGAACGATGGTGGCGATCGTATCGCCGGCAATTTTCTTCTGCCGACCCTTTGGAATGTTCAGCTTCCGCGCCAAGCTACCCTCCAGCATGAGGGTCGCGAGGCCGTGTGCCATAGCCCAGCACCCAACCGCGACCTGCCGTTTGACGGCTTCGGGTTGGTCGGCAAACGCCTCGCCAATCCTGTCAACAAGCTCGGAGAACGCTTCGTCCTCGCGCTTTCGCGCCTCCGGATGGTTGTCGAGCGGGACCGCGTCGGCCCGAAACATGGCTTGGAAATAGCCAGGATAGCGTAGGGCGAAATCCACATAGGCCTGGCCCATCGCCTCGACGGCGCCGCCCGGCTCCGCTGCGTGGCGGGAGGCGGCGCGCTCCAGAGAGTCGCCAAGCTTCTCAAAGCCGTGCCCGGCCACGGCGGCCAGAATGGCCTCACGATCGGAAAAATAGTGATAGGGCGCCTGATGGCTGACCCCGGCCTTGCGGGCGACCTCCCGCAAGCTGAGCCGGTCCAGCCCTCCCTCGGCAATCAGCTCCACGCTCGCATCGAGCACTTTCTGGCGAAGATCTGTGGCGGGTCTCATCCGCAACACCTGACATTGCGACTTGACAGTGTCAAGCCATGATTATAAATAGACACTGTCAAGTTAATCAAACTCGAGAGGAGAGACTCAAATGAACGCTTTCACCACGCATGCGGCTTTGCCGTCGGACGGTTCCGTCAGCGGTGTCGATGCCGACCGCTTCCCCTTCATGCTCGTCACGAGCCTGGCGGGAAGCCTGATCAGCCTGCTGGCGGTCTGGTTATCGACCGCCGCCGCCTTCTCCCCGGCCTTCGTTGCCTAGTTCCACCTGACGAACCCTCCCGCAGCGGTTGGGAGGGGCGTCACGCCCTTAAAGGATGCCTTCGATGAACACGACCCAAGAAACCGGGACAGACACCCCGGAGACAGACGCCGCGGTCGCCATGCGGGCGACCCTCGCGAAGCAGCGCGCAGCCTTCCTCCGGGAAGGACCGCCACCGCTTCAACAACGCCGCCGAGACCTCACCAAACTGAAGGAGGCCATCCTGTCCCGTCAGGATGCTTTCGTCGCGAGCCTGGATGCGGATTTCGGCCATAGGGCCCGTCAGGAATCTCAGATGCTCGACCTCGGCAGCGGCGTTGGCGCCATCAATTATCTGCATGCAAATCTGCGGCGCTTCATGCGTCCCGAACGACGTCGCGTCGCGGCGGTTTTCAAGCCCGGCTCCGCGGAAGTCCTCTATCAGCCGTTGGGCGTCATCGGTGTCGTCGCGCCCTGGAACCTTCCGCTCTCCCTGTCTCTGACGCCGCTGGCTACCGCGCTGGCCGCCGGCAACAGGGTGATGCTGAAGCCCTCGGAGCTTACGCCTGCGACGGCCGAGCTGGTCACCGCCATGATCGACGAGATCTTTGATGAAGAGCAGGTTGCAGTGGTGAACGGGGATGCGGAGGTCGGCCAGGCGTTCGCGAGCCTCGCCTTCGACCACGTCTTCTTCACCGGCAGCATCCCGGTCGGCAAGGCCATCATGCGGGCCGCGAGCGAGAACCTGGTCCCCACCACACTGGAGCTCGGTGGCAAGTCGCCGGTGATCGTCGCGGACGACTTTCCGCTCGAGACGGCGGCACGGCGGGTCGCTTACGGCAAATGCGCCAATGGCGGCCAAATCTGCACCTCACCCGACTATCTGCTGCTTCCGAAGGCGAAGGTCGGGGCGTTCGCCGCCTCCTTCCGGCAGCAGATCGAGACACTGTATCCCGACGTTCCGGAAAATCCGGACTTCACCGCCATCGTCAACGACCGGCATTTCCAGCGTCTGTCCCGGCTGGTGGAGGATGCCAGGAGCAAGGGTGCGAACGTCGTGGAGATGGGCGGCGCGGACTCCGGTCGCAGCCACCCGCGCACCTTCCCGCCGGTCATGCTGCTCGGCGTCACCGAAGATATGGCGGTCATGCAGGAGGAGATCTTCGGCCCGATCCTGCCCGTCGTCGTCTACGACCGGATTGAAGACGCCGTCGCTTATGTAAATGCCCGGCCGCGTCCCCTGGCGCTCTACTTCTTCGGAAACGATCCGGAGGAGCAACGTCTCGTCCTGGACCGGACAACTTCCGGCGGCGTGTTGATCAACGACACCATCCTGCACTACGCCCAGGACGACCTACCCTTCGGAGGCATCGGTCCGAGCGGCATGGGGTCGTATCACGGCATCGAGGGCTTCCGGACGATGAGCCACGCGAAGAGCGTGTTCAGGCAGGCGCGCTTCAATCTCGTCGACCTGATCCGGCCTCCATTCGGTGGCGTGTTCGACTTCCTCATGAAATTTATGCTGCGCTAGGCAGCTAAGGGGGCACGGCCTAGCGACCGTGCCCCTGTTTTCTCGCAGAACCATTGGCGCCAAGCGGGCGGGACGCTCTCGCGCCCTCTGGAGATTTCTCCCAGCCGAACACGCTACGCCCGCCATAGCTGTGAGACGCTGTCCGCTCGCTCTCCATGAAGGTCTCGAAGGAGGGACCGCCCGCGCGCCGCTCCAAGTCGCGCGCCTGGGCATCGAGGCGCTTGATGGCCGAAAGCCGCTCGTCGTTGCCGAGCTTGGCCTTGTGCAGCGCATCCCTGAGGACGGCCAGGGTCTTGTCGTAGACCCGCGTCGGCACAGGATAGGGATGCCGGTCCTTGCCGCCATGGGCGAACGAAAATCGCGCCGGATCGGAGAAGCGACAGGGCGCGCCGTGCACCACCTCGGCGACCTGGGCCAGAGAGAAGACCGTGCGCGCGCCGACCCCCGGCACCATCAGGAGATCGGCGAAATCCTTCGGTCCCGCATCGGCCGCCGCGGCCAGCGCCCCGTGCAGCCGGCGCAACACGACATCGCCGGCGCGCACATCGTGATGTTCCGGCATCACGAGATGGGGCAGCATTCCTTGCGCCGGCTGAGCCGCTGTCTCCGTCAAACGCCGGAGCGCCGCCACCTCGCCGACGATTCTGTCCGGCCCGAGATCGCTGAGCAGCGAAAGCTGGCCGGTCCGCGAAGCGTCCGCTCTACGATCGGTGAGATTGACGATCTCGCCCTGGTTTTTGCCGTCGATGGCCGAATGGGGCGCGTCAACGAAGCTTTTCAAATCTTCCGAGAGCCAGTGGTACCGGCGAGCCTGGCGCTTATCGCCGTTCATGCCCTGCTGCACCACGACCCACTGGCCGTCATCGGTGACGATGAAACCGTGTAGATAGAGGTCGAACCCATCCTGACGCCCGCGCTATCCACCTTGGCGACCAGCTTGCTCGTCTTGCCGAGCGCGCCGCCGTCCAGCCCGACACGATCGCCGATATCGAGGAGTTCGCCGGGCGTGGCCCGGGAATGCTTGCCCCGCCCGCCGCAAACATGGATGCCGAGCTCGCCAGCGATGGGGTTGAGCCCGCGCTTCAACGCGCCGATCACCGAGGTGGTGATGCCGGACGAGTGCCAGTCCATCCCCATGACCGAGCCGAAAGACTGGAACCAGAAGGGATGGGCCATCCGGCGCAGGAACTCGTCCCGCCCGTATTCGTGCAAGATAGCCTGCGCGATCACGGTGCCGAGCTTGGTCATACGCTGGCCGAGCCAGGCGGGGACTCGCCCGCCGTGGAGCGGCAGATCGGCGCTGCCGGCGCGTCTCGCCATGGTGAAATCCCTTGTGCCGCGATTGCGAACGAATGCGGAACGAAATATCATGATTCCGCTGCCCGGTTCCAGCGTCGCGCGGGGATCGCGGCGGGCACGCAGGGACCCTTGGAGAGATGCTAGAGCCGGTTGGCCATGTCCGAATACGTGTCTGAAAACGCGTCCGAAGCCGCCATCCGCAAGATCCTCCATATCGATATGGATGCGTTCTTTGCGTCCGTGGAGCAGCGCGATAATCCCGAGCTGAGAGGCAAGCCCGTGGCGGTCGGTCATGGCGCCGCCCGCGGTGTGGTTGCGGCGGCCAGCTACGAAGCCCGGGTCTTCGGTGTCCGCTCGGCCATGCCGTCAACCACAGCCTTGCGCAAATGCCCGGACCTGATCTTCATCAAGCCACGCTTCGACACCTATCGCGCCATCTCGAAAGAAATCCGCGAGATCTTCGCCGAATACACGCCGCTTATCGAGCCGGCGTCTCTCGACGAGGCGTATCTGGACGTTACTGAAAACCGCCGGGCGATCCCGACGGCGACGGAGACGGCGCGGGAGATCCGCAAGCGCATCTCAGACGAGACCGGCCTCACCGCATCGGCCGGCATCTCCTACAACAAGTTCCTCGCCAAGCTCGCTTCAGGCCAGCGCAAGCCCAACGGCCAGTTTGTGATCCGGCCCGGTCAGGGCATGGCGTTCATCGCCTCGCTACCGGTGGACAAGTTTCACGGCGTCGGCCCGGCGACAACACGGAAGATGAACGGCTTGGGCATCTTCACAGGCGCTGATCTGGTCGCCATGGCGTTGGACGATCTCAACCGCCATTTCGGTAAGGCGGGCCGCTGGTACTACACCATTGCCCGCGGTGAGGATGACCGCCGGGTCACCCCCAACAGGATCCGCAAATCCTCCGGTACGGAGCGGACATATGCGGAAGACCTCATGCATCTCGCCGCCGTGGACGAGGCGCTCGGTGCTTTGGCGGAGAAGGTCTGGGAGTGGTGCGAGAAGAACACTGCCTTTGGCCGGACCGTGACGGTGAAGGTGAAGTATGCCGATTTCGAGCAGATCACCCGCAGCCACAGTCAGCCGCAGATCGTCGCCAGCCGGGACGCGCTCTACGAGATCAGTCGCATGCTGGTGCGCCGCGCCACCGTCGGCGAGAAGGGGATCCGGCTTCTGGGCGTGACCGTCTCGGGCTTCCCTCTCGAAGTGGCCGAATCCGATGGCGAACACCAGCCCCAATTCGACCTGCTGGCGGATTGATCCGATAGAACGCCGCCGGGCGCCCGGTCTTGTGCATCGCGTCTCGGCTTTCTAGATGGCACGTGCCAGCGCGCCGCTATTCCGACCAAGGAGCTCTCATGACCAATCCTCTCCACGTCCTCGTTATCGTCACCTCCGCCGCAACCATGGGCCAGGGCGGAGAACCGACGGGGCTCTGGTTCGAGGAGCTCACCACGCCCTACTACGCCTTCGTCGATGAGGGAGCCGACGTGACCTTGGCCTCCATCGAAGGCGGCGAGGCGCCAATCGATCCGCGCTCCCTGGAGCCCGAAGGCGGCACGCCGGAAAGCGTGACCCGGTTCAAGCGGGATGAGGAGGCCTCCGCGGCCCTGAAGAACACCAAGCCCATCTCCGAGGTCGATGTCTCCAAATACGATGCGGTCTTTCTGCCCGGCGGTCACGGCACCATGTGGGATCTGCCCGAGAGCCAGACCCTGGCCGACCTGCTGACAAAGGCCTGGGCGGACGGAAAGGTCGTCGCCGCCGTATGCCACGGGCCGGCGGGTCTCGTGAACGCCAAGGACGAGAACGGCGATCCGCTGGTGAAAGGCCGCCGCGTCACGGCCTTCACCAATAGCGAGGAGGTCGCCGTCGACCTGAAGGACAAGGTGCCCTTCCTGCTGGAGGACCGGCTGAAGGAGCTCGGCGCGAACTACGAGAAGGCCGGCGACTTCCAGCCATTCGCAGTTGTCGATGGTCGCCTGGTGACCGGGCAGAACCCGGCCTCGTCGGCGGAGGCCGCCAAGCTTACTCTGGAAGCGGTCAAGCAGACCGCCCCGGCCACCAACTAGGCGGGCTCACTCACCCGGTTCATGATCGTGTCGAAGGCCGATTTGAAGCGGTCGAATCCGTGCGTGCCGCCGTTCACCAGCTTGCGGGCGGTGTGCAAGTCACGTCGTCCGATCGCCGCGCGCACGGAGTCCTCCTTCTTCTTCAGGAAGCAGGCGAGAATTTTTCCGGCGACGGCGCCGTCATTCGCCAGTTCGGGGTCGCCCTCAAGATCGACGGCGAGCTCGGCTCCGATCGTGGCGTAGTTGTATCGCCCAGTGAGCTGGATAAAGCCGCGACCCTTGTAGCGTGGTCCATCGCCTCGGCGGGTATTGCCCAGCATTCGGCCTCTCGACGTGCCGGCGTCGTAGAGATCGAAGGGTGTCGACCGGGTGTTGTAACGGCTCCGGAATTCGCTGATCGGCTTGAAGCCTGCGCTCTCCGCGTTGATCGTCCCCAGCGCCATGGCGATCATTTCCGGATCCAGGAGTTCGAACTCCTTCAATCCATCGCGCACATCGGGCCAATACCGGTCGATATTGCCGCGCGCGCTCGGATGAAAGGCGGGGTAGATGTCCCGGGGCTCGATTCCGGCGCCCCTGTCTCTTTCATCCGCAACGAGATCGGCCAGATCGGCCAAGTCGAAGAGAGTGTCGCTCTTATTGCTCCCGGCCGCTCCAGATAGGAGCCATGGACGTGGCCGTCGGCGATGCCGTCATCCTCCAGGGAGATCTGCGACCACAACCCATCCCGGCCCATCTCATAGACGAGCGTATCGAGCGGAAGCAGCTTGATGATGTCGAATTCGGTGCCCGGCCCCGACCTGAGCCGCAAGCCTGATCGGGAGATCACCCGGTAGCGGCCCGCGCCATTGGTCACGGCTTCGGCGAAAACCTCGGCAACCTCGTCGGCGATCTCCGGCCCAACGCTTTCGGGATCGATCCCCTCGGCCAGTTGACCCGGCGGCAGATCGATCTGGAAATGCATGCTGTCCTTCAGCGTGCTCCAATCGCCGCCCCACTGAAATACGCGGCGGCCTCCCACCGTCTTGATGGAGAGGATGTCGGCGATCATTGCCGGCGTCATATCCGTGTCCGCCGTCCCGGCGCGCACCTCGGCCGCCCGCTCGGCCTGGGTGGGCTTATCGGAATAGCGGACGTCCCGCCGGCCCGGATGATCCCGGTAAGGGTTCGTGTTCCAGTTGATATCGAGCGCGATCCCGTAGGAATGGAGACTCCTGCCGTTGCCGCCGGTGATCGTGCGGCAGTTGTAGGAATCCGTGTCGCCGGGCCGGAGACTGTATCGGTGGCGCTTCAGCACCGTCGCCAGAGCGTGGAAAGCGTCCACCGATTCCGGCGCCACCAGGATGCTGTCCTCGCAGAAATCGATGCGGGTCATGTCGTCCCGCTTGCATTCGTATCGGCGCCACCAATTTCGCAGTTCGCTTGTCGAAGCCATGATTCTCACCCCCGGCTCGTCTGGGACTAGAACGTCGAGAAGATACAACTATAAAGCGATACAGGGCGTGTAGAGCAACTTATTCGTGCACAGGGTTGCAATGCCCGTCGGTTCCGCGCCCGAATAGGTTCTGGGGCCTGCTGAAAAATTTTCGCGCCTCACCCAAGGATTGCCTTCGCACCCGCGTCTCACGGTAATAGGCATCGGCCCTAGGCCGACCTGTTTGAAAACTTCGCTGGAAGCGGGCTGTTGGTCGAAACCGAAGCAATGGGATGCGAACGAAGCGATAGCGCTCTCGTCGCTGCCGCGAAGGATGGCGATCGCGCCGCCTTCGCGCAGCTACTGGAGCGCCACTACGGCCGCATTCACCGCATCGCCTGGCGCAGCATAGGCTCGCCGGAAGATGCCGAGGATATCGCCCAGGACATCTGCTGCGCGCTGGTCACCAAGCTTGTCGGCTTCCGTGGCGATGCGAAATTCACCACCTGGCTGACCGGCGTCGCCCTCAACGCCTGTCGCGACCACCTCCGCCGCAGGCAAAGCCAGAACCGGTTGATGCAGGGCGCTGCGAATCTCGCAGCTCTCACGCCCGGACCGGACGGGCGCGACCTCTATCGGAGGAGCTGGATCGCCTCCGACCTCGCCGCTCTCGACGACACGTTGCGGGAAACCGTCATCCTCGTCGCCGGCGAGGAAATGAGCCATGCCGAGGCCGCGGAAGTGCTGGGCGTGGCCGAATCCACGGTCTCGTGGCGCATGCATCAGGCCCGCCGCAAGCTGAAGGAAGAACGGAGCGACGAAGATGGCTCCTGAGAAAGACGAAGACATGATCCGCTTTCCCGAGACCCCGCAGCCGCAAAGGAAGGCGACGGCGATCGAGGAGGCGCTGAAGCGCTTCGACGAAGAAAATTCCGATCGCGTCCAAGGATCGGATGAGGCGCCGCGTCTCAAGCATCGGATGGCACCCACAACCCCGCCATCGCGAAAGGGCTTGAAGATGCACTCGACCACTTACTCCACGCCACCGAAGCGAAGCGCTCTCCACCGTCAACCTCTGATCGCCGCTTGCGCGATGCTGCTCGTGGCCGGGGCCGGCTCTTGGCTCTATTGGCACGATCCAAGCTTGCGCGATCCTCTCGCCCAGCGGGAGACGGTCTCCCCTGACGAAGATGCCGGCACGGCAAAGCCCGAGCTTGAAGGGAAAGCGCCGCCGGCTGCACCCGAACCGAAGGCATCTGCCGAAACCGATCTCGCGGCATCTGAGCCCCAGCCGACGCCTCCTCCCATCGCCAATGGTGTTTACGACCGCGGACTGCCCGGCGAGGCAAGAGGATTTGCCGTGCCTCAGGCAGCACCCAGCGCGGAAGGCTATGCTCAGAGCTACGCCCCGCGAACACGTGCGCTCCTGCCGGATCAGATTATCAACTCGGCGGAGCCTTTCGGCAGGGACAAGTTCGACGGCGAGCCGGAGAGCGGCTTCCAGATCACCGCGGACGATCCGGTCTCGACCTTCTCCATCGATGTCGATACGGCGTCCTACTCCTTCGTCCGTTCCTCCCTCGACCGCAACGTGCTTCCTCAGCGGGACGCCGTGCGCACCGAAGAACTGATCAACTATTTCGACTACGGCTACGCCCCGCCGAAATCCGCCGAGGAGCCTTTCGCCACGGATGTCGCGATCTTCCCGAGCCCGTGGGCGGAAGGTCGCAAGCTGATCCGCATCGGTATCCAGGGCTATGAGATCGCCGGTACCGCCCGGCCGCGCGCGAACCTCGTCTTTCTGGTGGATACCTCTGGCTCCATGCAGGGACAGGACAGGCTCCCGCTCCTGAAGCAGTCTCTGTCCATGCTGGTCGATGAACTGAGGCCCGAGGACAAGGTCGCCATCGTGACCTACGCGGGCAGCGCCGGTACGGTGCTGGAGCCGACGAGCGCGAAGGACAAATCGAAGATCCTCGCTGCCCTCGACCAGCTCGCATCCGGCGGCGCGACCGCAGGCGGCGAAGGCATCCGTCAGGCCTACAGCCTCGCCCAGCGCAATTTCGAGAAGGATGGCGTGAACCGCGTGATCCTGGCGACCGATGGCGACTTCAATGTCGGCATCACGAACCAGGACGAACTCAAAGGCTTCATCGAGCGCGAGCGCGACAAGGGCATCTTTCTCTCCGTGCTCGGTTTCGGCCGCGGCAACTACAACGACGCGTTGATGCAGGCGCTCGCCCAGAACGGCAACGGCGCCGCGGCCTACATCGACACCATGAACGAGGCCCGTAAGGTTCTGGTGGACGAGGCGAGTTCGACCCTCTTCCCCATCGCGAAGGATGTGAAGATCCAGGTCGAGTTCAATCCGCAGACCGTCGCCGAGTACCGGCTGATCGGCTACGAGACTCGCGCCCTCGCGCGCGAGGATTTCAATAACGATCAGGTCGATGCGGGTGAGGTCGGCTCCGGCCAGGCGGTCACCGCACTCTATGAGATCGTGCCGGCCGGCGGACCGCGCCTGAACGAGCCGCTTCGCTATGGCGATGCCGAAAGCACAAAGCCTACCGATGACGAAGCCGGCGAATACGGCTTCCTGAAGCTTCGCTACAAGCGACCCGATGCCGATAGGAGCAAGCTGATGGAAACCCCCATCGACCGTGGAGCAGAAGTGGAGAGTTTCGAGGCAGCCCCCGAAAGCGCCCGCTTCGCCACGGCCGTCGCCGGCTTCGGTCAGCTCCTGCGCGGCGGCAAATACACCGGCACCTTCGGCTACGATGACGTGCTCAAGATCGCGAACGGCGCAAAAGGCAGGGACGAGTACGGCTACCGGTCGGAGTTCACCCGGCTCGTCCGCGCCGCCAAGACGGCGAAAGCGCTGCCCGAGCAGCGGTGACTCAAGCGCGTGCTTGGTCTTTCCGAATCTGCTTCACAACGGTCGTCATCACCGGGCTTGTCCCGGTGATCCATGAACACGTCGGGTGAAGTTCTGGCACTGGGGTTATGGATGCCCGGCACAAGGCCGGGCATGACGGCGGAGCGAGTGGCCGCTCCTTCCCCGTTACTCCTCAGGCAAAGCTTCCTGCGAACCGCCCTCCAGCTGATCCTCCGCATCGTCTTTCAGCTTGGTGCCGGAAAGACCGAGCTCGAAGGCGCGCGCCGTGAGCCAGGCGATCTTCTTCGCCGCCTCCTCCGGGCTGATGCCGCCTTTGCGGATATTGGAGATGCAGTTCCGGTCGGCGTCGTTCCGCCCCGGCTTCGGGTCGTAGGTCAGATAGGCGCCGAGGCTGTCCGCCGCCGAAAGACCCGGCCGCTCCCCGATCAGGATCACCGCAAGCTTCGCGCCGAGGGCCTGGCCGATCGGATCCGACAAGGCCACCCTGCCTTGTGATGCCAGCACGATCGGCGCGATATTCGCATCCTTCGGCAAATCGCCGATCAGCGCCTTGGCCGTCTCCGCCCCATAGGTGTTCACCGCATGGGCCGAGAGCCCTTCCGAGATGATGATGACGATATCGTACCCGTCGCCCTCCTTCATCTCGGTCAGGAACTTCGCCGAGTCGCCGCTCAGCTTCCGGCCTAGATCGGGACGCCGCAGGTAGGTCGCCCGGTCTTCCGCCTGGCTCTTCACGCGAACCACCGGAAGCCCCGTGTCGGCCAGCGCCGTCTCCAGGGCTGCCTCATCGAACTCCGCATGCACCGCATCCCGGGCCCGCGCGTGAGCCTCGGCAAAGTCGAGATGAGCCGATGTCGGCAAGCCGGCCCCGAAACGTCCCAGCCCGATCCGCGCGTCCGTGTAGCGCTTTAGGGGTGCAAGCGGATGGCCCGAGGGCGCGACGCGTTTTTTGTCGGTCGGGACGGGTTTGTCGGCCACCTAGGCGGCCTCCAGATCGGCCTTGCCGAGGAGCCGCGCGGAGTCCTCGTGGCTCTGGGGAAGCAGATGCCCGGTCTCGTCGAAGAGCCCGACCCGGCGCATCCAGTCTTCGAATTCCGGCGCCGCCTTCAGGTTCAGCACTTCGCGGATATAGGCAGCGTCGTGATAGGAGGTGGACTGGTAATTCAGCATGATGTCGTCCGAGCCCGGCACACCCATGATGAAGTTGACCCCCGCAACGCCCAGCAGCGTCAGCAGATTGTCCATGTCGTCCTGATCGGCCTCGGCATGGTTGGTGTAGCAGACGTCCACACCCATGGGGACGCCGAGCAGCTTGCCGCAGAAATGATCCTCCAGCCCGGCCCGGATGATCTCCTTGCCGTCATAGAGATATTCCGGCCCGATGAAGCCCACCACCGTGTTCACCAGCAGCGGCTCGTATTCCCGCGCCACCGCGTAGGCCCGCGCTTCCATGGTCTGCTGATCGATGCCGTGATGGGCGTCCGCCGACAGAGCCGCGCCCTGGCCGGTCTCGAAATACATCACGTTATTGCCGACCGTCCCGCGGTCGAGCGACAGCGCCGCTTCCCGCGCTTCCTTCAGCATGGCGAGATTGATGCCGAAGGACGAGTTGGCCTTCTGGGAGCCCGCGATGGATTGAAAGACGAGATCGACCGGCGCGCCGCGCTTCATGCAATCGATCGCCGTGGTCACATGGGCCAGCACGCAGGACTGCACCGGGCACTCCAGACGTAGGCGCAGCTCCTCGATCAGCTCCAGCAGGCGCCGCATGGCGGCCGGGCTGTCCGTCGCGGGGTTGATGCCGATCACCGCATCCCCGCAGCCGAACTGCAGCCCGTCCACGATGGAAGCGGCCACGCCCTTCGGATCGTCGGTCGGATGGTTCGGCTGGATGCGCACGGAAAGATGTCCGGGCAGGCCCACTGTCGTGCGGAACTTGCTGACCACGGGACGCTTCCTGGCCACCGCGATGAGATCCTGGTTGCGCATGATCTTGGAGACGGCGGCGACCATCTCCGGCGTCAGGGCCCATTTCAGATCCGAGATGGCGTCGGTGGTCGCATTTTCCGACAGCAGCCACTCGCGGAACTCGCCGACCGACCAGTTGGAGATCGCGGCGAACGCGTCCCCGTCGTGCTGCGCGTAGATCAGCGCGGAGACTTCGTCCTCGTCGGGATCGATCAGCGGTTCGTCGAGAATGTCCTGAAGGGTCGTATCGGCGAGGCGCCGCTGCGCCTTCACCCGTTCTTCCTGGCTCTCCGCGGCGATCTCGGCCAGGAAATCGCCGGAGCGCGCAGGCGAGGCTTTGGCGAGAAGTGTCTTGAGCGGTTCTGACTGACCCATGGTGTCGTCCTCGAAAGGTCTAACGACCGACGCCGGAAATGGATGCATCCCCCAATAGGAAACCACGAATCCGTGGAAGCTCAAGCGGCAATCTCGCGCAGAATGCTCAAACTCCCGGCATGAGCGCGCCTCCAGATCCGCCGCGCGATTGACAACGATGATCGAACGCGAGGGCGGAATTGCAGTAGGATGGACCGAAATCCGATCCGTCTGCCCATCCGTTCTTGCGGGACCGCCGTGGCCTTCACCCTTCGCCAGCTGCAATATTTCGTTGCCGTCGCCGACAAGGGCAGCATCTCCAAGGCGGCGCAATCCCTGTCCATTTCCCAAAGCGCCATAACGGAAGCGGTCAAGGAGCTGGAGCGCGATCTCGGCGTGACCCTGTTCGAACGCCATTCGCGCGGGCTGAACATCACCCATAAGGGCCACCAGTTCCTGCGCCATTCGACCGGTATCCTCGCCCAGGTCTCCGATGCCCGCCATGCCTTCAGCCAGGACGAGAACACGGAAGGCGGCTCTCTCCATCTCGGCGTCACGTCCCTTGTCGCGGGCTATGTGCTTTCCGATATCCTCGCCCGATTCCAGCGCGCCTTTCCGGCTGTCGAAGTCACGGCCATCGAGGATAGCGGCGAGTATCTCGAGCATCTTCTGATCGGCGGCGAGCTCGACGTCGCCATCACCGTGATATCGTCCTTGCGCGACCGGCTCGCCCTCCAGGCTGAGATTCTGGAAGTCTCGCCCTACCGGCTCTGGCTTCCTCTCGGCCACCCCCTGAGCACGGCCGAGAGCGTCCAACTCACCGACATCACCGCCGAACCCCTGATCATGCTCAACATGGAGGAGATCGAGGAGGCGACCGCCAAGCTCCTAAGCGCCCTGGGCACCAAGCCCCGGGTCGCTTTCCGCACCCGCTCCGTGGAGGCCGTCCGCAGCCTTGTCGCGACAGGCGCCGGCGTGGCGCTCCTCCCGGACCTCGTCTACCGGCCCTGGTCCCTGGAAGGCGACCGCATCGAAAGCCGGGACGTCTCCGGCCGTTTGCCGGTCGTCCAGGTCGGCATCGTCTGGCGGAAAGGCTCCCCCTTGCCACGGGCTGCCCGCGATTTCATCGGAGTCGCCCAAGCCCAGCGAATGCTGCGGTAGCGCGGCTGCGCTGGCTTTCAACCTTCCCTCCTCGACCGTCCCCCTTCTAAACGAAGAGATTGGGTATCGGAAAATCCGATACCGCCGTTCTTTTAATTGAATTTGCGAACGCGGCTTGGGGGCGTACCCTTTGGACCCAGGATAACGAGCGTACCCGCAATACGGGTGCCGCAAGCTGGGAGACGTTGCGTATGAACCGTTTTTTCAAGAGCTGCACGGCCCTCGTGGCCATCACGGCCTTCATGGGTCAGACCACCGTCGCGTTCGCGGCGGCCGATATGGTCAAGGAAATCGGCGAAGGCGAGGGTGAAGTCTCCATCGTCGCCTGGCCGGGTTACATCGAGCGCGGCGAGACCGACAAAGGCTATGACTGGGTCACCAAATTCGAGGAGGAGACCGGCTGCAAGGTCAATGTGAAGACCGCCAACACCTCCGACGAGATGGTCGCCCTGATGAACGAAGGCGGCTTCGATCTCGTGACCGCCTCCGGCGACGCCTCGCTCCGCCTTGTGGCCGGCGAACGCGTCCAGCCCATCAATGTCGACCTCATCCCGAGCTGGAAGACCGTCGACGACCGTCTGAAGGATGCCCCCTGGCATACGGTCGACGGCACGCATTACGGCGTGCCCTATCAGTGGGGCCCGAACGTGCTGCTCTACAATACCGACGTCTTCAAGGAAGCGCCCAAGAGCTGGAACGTGGTGTTCGAGGAGCAGGAGCTTCCCGACGGCAAGTCCAACAAGGGCCGCGTCCAGGCTTACGACGGTCCCATCTACGTCGCCGACGCCGCGCTTTATCTGATGAAGCACAAGCCCGAGCTCGGCATCGAGGATCCCTACGAGCTGAACGAGGAGCAATACAAGGCCGCCCTCGATCTCCTGCGTGAGCAGCGCAAGCTCGTCGGCCGTTACTGGCACGACGCCATGATCCAGATCGATGACGTCAAGAACGAAGGCGTGGTTGCCTCCAGCTCTTGGCCGTTCCAGGTCAACCTGCTGAAGAGCGAGGATCAGCCCGTCGCCTCCACGATCCCGGAGGAAGGCGCCACCGGCTGGGCCGATACCACCATGATGCATGTAAATGCCGCCCATCCGAACTGCGCCTATAAGTGGCTCGAGCATTCCCTCGACAAGAAGGTGCAGGGCGATCTCGCCGCGTGGTTCGGCTCCGTGCCGACCGTTCCGGCCGCCTGTAAGGGCAATGAGCTCCTCGGCGAGGAGGGCTGCGCCACAAACGGCTTCGACGATTTCGAGAAGATCAGCTTCTGGCGTACCCCTGTCGCCGATTGCGACAGCCAGGACGAGTGCGTTCCCTACTACCGCTGGGTCTCGGACTACATCGGTGTGATCGGCGGACGCTGATCCCGACGCTCGGGTCGGCGGGCCGGACGTCCAGGCGAACGAGCCTGAAGGCATCCGGCCCGCCCGCCGCGCCGAGACTTCTGCCAAACGTTCCGTGCAATCCGCGAAGGCGAGCACTGCCGCTGTGACATCCGCCGTCAGCTTCATAAACGTCTCTCGCCACTACGGAGAGATCCGCGCCGTCGATGGGCTCGACCTGGAGATTCGTGAAGGCGAGTTCTTCGCTCTCCTCGGCCCGTCGGGGTCGGGCAAGACGACGTCTCTCCGCCTGATCGCAGGCTTCGAGCGCCCGACCACCGGCCATATCGAGATCTTCGGAGAGCGCGCCGAGGGCATCCCGCCCTATCGCCGGAACGTCAATACGGTGTTCCAGGACTACGCCCTCTTCCCCCATCTCTCGGTCATCGACAACGTCGCCTACGGGCTGAAGATGAAGGGTGTGTCGAAGAACGAGCGCCGCGCCACCGCCGAAGAGATGCTGGAGCTGGTGAAGCTTCCCGGTTACGGCGACCGCAGCCCCGCGAAGCTTTCCGGCGGCCAGCGCCAGCGGGTCGCTCTCGCCCGGGCCTTGGTCAACAAACCCAAGGTCCTCTTGCTTGACGAGCCCCTGGGCGCCCTCGACCTGAAGCTGCGCGAGCAGATGCAGGAAGAGCTCAAGGATCTCCAGAAGCGCCTAGGCATCACCTTCGTCTTCGTCACCCACGATCAGGGTGAGGCGCTGTCCATGGCCGACCGCATAGCCGTCTTCGACAGCGGCCGTATCCGGCAGGTCGGCACTCCTGAAGACATTTATCGCAAGCCCCGCTCGCGCTTCGTCGCCGATTTTGTCGGCTCGTCGAACGTGCTGCCGCCTGAGTTCACCGAGCGTGTCGCCGGCGAACGCTGCTGGTCGAGCCTTCGCCCCGAGGCTGTGCGTCTGGTGAAGTCCGGCGGCCACGAGGCGACCCTGGTCTCCAGCAGCTATCTCGGCTCCCAGTACCGCTGCGTCTTCGATGTCGGAGGGCGCGAGATCAACGCCCTCATTCCTGCCGGCGCCAAATTGCCGGCGGAGGGCGACGAGGTGCGCATCTCCTGGAACAAGTCGGATCTGCATCTGATGGAGGATGAAGCGTGAGCACCGCGAACGCAGCAATCCTCCCGCCACGTTCCGGTCCGTCGGGCGCTGCATCGGATGCGTTTTGGCGCCACCCGACGCTTCTGCTTTTCCTGCTGCTGACGCCGCCGCTGCTGTGGCTCGGCATCGTCTATCTCGGCTCGCTCCTCGCCCTGCTGGCCCAGAGCTTCTTCTCCATCGATCATTTCACGGGCCGGATCGATTACAGCTTCACCCTCGACACCTACCGGGAGCTGTTCACCACACCGGCCAATATCGACATCATCGTCCGCACGGTGCTGATGGCCGCGAGCGTCACCATCGCCTCGGCCATCATCGCATTTCCCATTGCCTACTACGCCGCCCGCTACGCCCGGGGGAAATGGAAGGCCCTGTTCTATCTCGGGGTCATGCTCCCGCTCTGGTCGAGCTATCTGGTGAAGATCTACGCCTGGAAGCTGATCCTAGCCCAGGAAGGCATCCTCAACTGGATCTTCCACAAGCTGCATCTCTACTGGCTGATGGATGCGTATCTCTCGCTTCCCGTGATCGGCGGGCATTCCCTCTCGATCAGCTACACCGGCACCTTCCTGGTCTTCGTCTATATCTGGCTGCCCTACATGATCCTGCCGCTCCAAGCCTCCCTGGAGCGCGTGCCGGACAATCTGCTGGAAGCCTCCTCCGACCTCGGCGCGAAGCCGAGCGAGACCTTTTGGAACGTCATCTTCCCCCTGGCGCTTCCCGGCGCCATTGCTGGCTCGATCTTCACCTTCTCCCTGACCTTGGGCGATTACATCGTGCCCGGCGTCATCGGCTCTTCGCGCTATTTCATCGGCCAGGTCGTCTACGCCCAGCAGGGCACGGCGGGGAATATCCCACTCGCCGCCGCCTTCACCATCGTGCCGATGGTCATCATGGGCTTCTATCTCTGGATGGCGAAACGCATGGGGGCTTTCGATGCGCTCTGACCCCAACACGCGGTCGCCCCTGACCCTCAAGATCGCCGCTGCGGCAGGCCTGCTCTTCATGCACCTGCCGATCCTGCTGATCTTCGTCTACGCCTTCACCACGGAGGAGAAGTCCTATCAGTGGCCCCCCCCGGGCTTCACGCTTCGCTGGCTGGAGGTCACATGGAACCGCGCCGATGTCTGGCAGGCGCTCTGGCTCTCCGTGCGCGTCGCCGCCGTTTCCACCGCGGGCGCGCTCGTGCTTGGCACCCTTTGCGCCGCCGCCGTCTCGCGCAGCAAGTTCTTCGGCCGTGAGTCCATTTCGCTTCTGGTGATCCTGCCCATCGCTCTGCCGGGCATCATCACCGGTATCGCGCTCCGTTCGGCCTTCAACCTGGCGGACATTCCCTTCTCGTTCTGGACCATCGTGCTGGGTCACGCCACGTTCTGCATCGTGGTCGTCTACAACAACGCCGTCGCCCGTTTCCGCCGCACCTCCGGGAATCTGATCGAGGCCTCCATGGACCTCGGAGCAAACGGCTTCCAAACCCTGCGCTACGTGCTCATGCCGAACATCGCCACCGCGCTTCTCGCCGGCGGCATGCTTGCTTTCGCCCTCTCCTTCGACGAGGTCATCGTCACCACCTTCACCGCGGGCCAGCAGGCCACCCTGCCGATCTGGATGCTGGAAGAGCTGGTCCGTCCGCGCCAGCGCCCCGTCACGAACGTCGTGGCCATGGTGGTCGTCCTCGTCACATTCCTCCCGATTCTCGCCGCCTACTACCTGACCAAGGGCGGCGACAATCTCGCTGCACGCGAGAAATAACCCCCTTAAGGAGGCCCAAGATGGATACCAAAGTAGACACGTCGACCGTCGATACGGAGATGCTCATCGGCGGCAGCTTCGAGGCTGGCTCCGAAACGGCGGAGGACATCATCGACCCGAAGACGGGCAAGGTGATCCTCCACATTCCGGAAGCGTCCGAAGCCCAGGTCGAAAAGGCGGTCGCCTCGGCGGAGAAGGCATTCAAAACCTGGTCGCGCACGACGCCGCAGGAGCGCTCCGGCTACCTCCTCAAGATCGCCGACGCCCTTGAGTCCCAGGCCGAAGCCTTCGCCAAGCTCGAGGCCCTGAACTGCGGCAAGCCCATCAACGAGGTGACCGGCGAGGAGATCCCGGCCATCGTCGATTGCTTCCGCTTCTTCGCAGGCGCCGTCCGCTGCATGCCGGGCTCCACCGCCGGCGAATATCTTGAGGGTCATACCTCCATGATCCGCCGCGATCCCATCGGCATCGTCGGCTCCATCGCGCCGTGGAACTACCCCCTCATGATGATGGCCTGGAAGATGGCGCCGGCCATCGCAGGCGGCAACACCATGGTCTTCAAGCCGTCGGAGCAGACGCCTCTAACCGCGCTTCGCATGGCGAAGATCCTCGCCGAGGTTCTCCCCGAAGGCGTCGTGAATATCGTGCTCGGCCGCGGCGAGACCGTCGGCAACGCCCTGATCAATCATCCCAAGATCAATATGATCTCGCTCACGGGCGACATCGCCACCGGAAAGAAGGTGCTCCAGGCCGCCGCCAAGTCGGTCAAGCGCACCCATCTGGAGCTCGGCGGCAAGGCGCCGGTCATCGTCTATGACGACGCCGATCTAGAGGCCGTCGTCGAGGGCCTGCGCATCTTCGGCTACTACAATGCCGGCCAGGACTGCACCGCCGCCTGCCGTGTCTATGCGGGAGATAAGATCTACGAGAAGCTGGTGGCCGAACTGTCCGACGCCGCCGGCAAGATCGTCTACGGCGCTGAGGACGACACCACCAACGAGATCGGCCCGCTGATCTCCGCGCGCCAGCGCGAGCGCGTCGCGAGCTTCGTGGAGCGTGCGTCGGAACAGAGCCATATCGAGATCACCGCGGGCGGCAAGCCGGGCGATGGCGGCGGCTTCTTCTATCAGCCCACCGTCGTGGCGGGCGCGCTCCAGTCCGACGAGATCGTGCGCCGCGAGGTGTTCGGTCCGGTCGTCTCGGTCACCCGCTTCAAGGAGGTCGACGAAGCCGTCACCTGGGCGAACGACTCCGACTACGGTCTCGCCTCATCGGTCTGGACGACGGATATCGGCAAGGCCATGGAGACCGCCGCGCGTCTCCAATACGGCTGCACCTGGATCAACACCCATTTCATGCTCGCCAACGAGATGCCCCATGGCGGCATGAAGCAGTCGGGCTATGGCAAGGACATGTCCCTCTACGGGTTGGAGGACTACACCGTCGTCCGCCACGTCATGATCGCCCACTAAGGAACGTGGTGGACAGCAGGAAGCGCTATTCGTCTTCCCCGACCGGCGACGGCCGGCCGAAGGCGGAGAGCGCCTCCTCCATCAGTTCGAGACGGTGGATCACCGGCGACCACAGCCGGTCCTTCGGCACGATGTCGGTGAGCGGCGGCAGATCCCGCAATGCGCTCTGAGGCCCGAAGGACCCGCGCGCCGCAAGCGTGTCGCAACGATCTGCGATCAGCAGGATACGCTGACTGAGGGACTCTGGCGGCTCTTTCGCCCCTTTTCGGATCGCGTTGGCCATGGCCTCGGCGAAGAGCAGCGATGACGCATAGAGCCGGATCGCGTGTCGCTCGTAGCGTGCTGCCAACTCCTGGACCTCCGCCGCTGCCAGACGTCCGCGCAGCGACCAGCGCGCATCCGAGCGCGCGGCCTTGATGCCCGTGCCGAGCCCGACGAGATCCGCATGAGCCAGAGAAAGCGAGTGGAGCGCCGCGTTGGCTTCCTCCGGATCCTCGTCGGAGAGCGCCTTGGCGCAGCTCCGCAAGCCGCCCGATAAATCCCGGAGCAGGCGCTCCGCGATCTGGTTGATGCTCCGGATCGGGTCGGGGGTCATCACCACTTGGCTGAAGAAGAGGCCGGACAATGCTCCCACCACCACGTCCATGAGGCGCACCACGCCTGCGGTCTCCGCGCCGATCGACAGGACCAGCACGGCCGAGACGCCGGCTTGGATGGGGACCACGGGGGGCGCGCCGAAAGCCGAAGCCAGCAGGATGGCCAGGAAGGTTGCTGCCATCATGCGAAACACCGGCAACGTATCCGGCGCCAGCAGCGCGATCTGGCCCACCACGATGCCAACCGCGACGCCGGTCGTCAGACCGGCCGCCTGGCGCACATGGTTCGGCAGGCCCGGCGACAGGCAGACGATGGCGCTCACCGCCGCGAACACGGGCGTGGGATGGCCGAACAAGAGGTGCGCGGTAAACCACGCGATGCCCGCAGCCGCGCCGCAGGCCGAGGCCTCTTTCAGGCCGTCCCACCAGCGTGTCCGCAGGTTCGATGTCCAAAGGCTCGTGTCGCTCACCCGGTCCTCTCAGCGCATGGCGTGGCCGTCCTCGCCGAGAGTACCGGGGAATCGTGAAGAGACGGGAAAGACGGGGAGCGGCCGGCGTCGATCGGACGGGGCGAACCGTTTGCCGCGTTTCATGACTTCGAGTGAATGATCGGCCCGTGCGCGGGAGCAGCGCTGGTGCTGCGGTCAGATCTTCCGGGCGACGAGATCGATCAGCGCCGACATCCCGTTATGTCCTTTGCCCTCGTGGATCTCCGCGTCGTAGGCCTCCAGCCGCAGCACCTCGAGGGAGGCGAACTCCTCCCAGAGCAGGGTTTCGGTGTACATATTCTCGGGATAGGGAGGCCCGCCCGTGCCGTATTCGATCTGGTCCGGCCGGTAACCGTGCAGCAGGAGGATGCCGCCTTTCCGCAAACTCCGCCGCAAGCCGTCGAACACGTCCTTCCGCTCATCGGGAGCGAGGAATTGGAAGAAGATGCCGGCCACCACGTCATAGACGTCGTGCTGCCAGTCCCACGCCGTGATGTCGCCGACGCGGTAATCGACCTCCACGCCACGCTCCTCGGCGAGTTTCTTGGCTTTCTCGACGGCGACCTCGGACCCGTCCATGGCGGTCACTTCCATGCCCCTCTCGGCCATGAACACGGAGTTGCGGCCTTCCCCATCGGCGATGGAGAGTGCCTTCCGGCCGGGGCGGAGATGCTGTGCTTCCCGCTGCAGAAATGCCGACGGTTCCGTGCCATAGAAATATCCGGGCTGCCGGAATCTCTCATCCCACATGATGCTGTCTCCTTGCCGCTATTGCCGATGTCGCAGCCAGCCTAACGCTCCTTGACGCCTTTGGCCGAACTTGATTGAACCCGGGACGGCTTGGCGGAGGAGGAGCGCGGGATGACGGTCACCGGCATGGTTCTGCTCGGCGCGTCGCTGCTCTTTGCCGTCCTCTTCTTCCATCCGAGCCTTCTCAAATCCAGCCGCTGGCGCGCGACGGTCACGCCCCTCGCCTCCATTATCGGATCGGGGTTCCTCGTCGCGGGACCGATCCTCGACCATACCGCAGGCGATCTCGCCTGGGCCGCCATGGCCGGCCTCTGCGCCATCGCCTACTTCTTCGGTGCGGCTATCCGGTACAACATCGTCCATGTCGAGCCGGAGCTGGAAAAGGGTAAGGCAGCCTGGAGCGTCACGACGATCGAGCGGACCGCCGATATCGCCCTGCTCCTCGCTTATTTCGTTTCCGTCGCTTACTACCTCAACCTCTTCGCGGCCTTTGGCCTCAGGCTCGACGACATCACCGCCCAGCTCTGGATCCGCGTGGGGGCGACTGTGGTCATCGCGGCTATCGGCCTGGTGGGACTGCGCGGCGGATTGCGGGCGCTTGAGCATCTGGAGCTCGGCGCCGTGGGACTGAAGCTCTCGGTGATCGGCGGTCTGCTCACGGCGCTGACCTTCGCGACCGTGCTGGCCGTCATGGATGGCAGCTTTGCCTGGGGAACGCCGACCCATCCGCGCGGCCTCAAGGAGGTCGAGATCCTGCTCGGGCTCATCGTGCTGGTGCAGGGCTTCGAGACCTCCCGCTATCTTGGCGCGGCCTACGATCCTGCCACCCGGGTGAAGACCATGCGCTGGGCCCAGTGGATCTCGACGGGCATCTATCTCGCCTTCATCCTACTGGTGACTCGCTATTTCACGGGCACGCTCCCGAGGGAAGGCGGCGAGACGGCGATCATCAACATGCTCGTGCCTCTGGGCGCCACCGTCGGGCCGATGATCATCGTCGTGGCCCTGGCCTCTCAATTCTCCGCCGCCGTAGCCGATATGAACGGGGCGGGCGGCCTGACCTCGGAAACCAGCAAGAAGCGTTTGAGCGTGGAGGTCGGCAACCTGCTCACGGCTGTCGCCGCCATCGCCATCACCTGGATCGCCGATATCTACCAGATCATCGCTTATGCTTCGAAGATCTTCGTGGCGTATTACGCCCTGCAGTCCCTGCAGGCGGCGCTCGCCGCCTGGCGGAACGGCCACCGCTGGCGCGCGGCGCTCTTCGCCATCGGCGTGGTGATCGGCCTTCTGGTCGTTCTGTTCGCGATCCCTGCCGAAGTTTGATCGGGAAGTCTGATCGGGAAGTCTGGTCGGAACGCCGTCCGCGGGCAGTTCGGGGGAGCCGCCGCCAGGACGTCCAATCGTGAGCGCCGTCGAATGCGCATTCTTGATTCATTTCCATAAGTCGAGTAGTCTCGACATATGGAAATGACAGACGCGATCGACGTTTTTTCGAGCTTGGCCCAGGAGACGCGGCTCGAGGCCTTTCGCCTGCTCGTCAGGCACGCCCCGGAAGGCCTGCCTGCCGGCGAGATCGCACGCGCTCTCGACGTGCCCCACAACACCATGTCGACCCATCTCGCCAATCTCGCCCGGGCCGATCTCGTCGAGGCGGAGCGGCACAGCCGCTCCATCGTCTATCGCGCGAAGCTTGGGACCGTCCGGGCTTTGGCGGCCTTCCTGATGAAGGATTGCTGCGGTGGCAAGGAAGAGATCTGCGCCCCGCTGATCGCCGAACTTCAGTCCTGCTGCGGCGCGGGCGCCGCCAGTCAGTAGGAGAAAGACGATGACCGACCGGATTTACAACGTGCTCTTCCTCTGTACCGGGAACTCCGCCCGCTCCATCATGGCGGAAAGCATCTTGCGTCGCGAAGGCTACGGCCGCTTCCAGGCCTTTTCCGCTGGCAGCCAACCCAAACCGGTAGTGAACCCGCTGGCGTTGAAAGTGTTGGAGAGCTTCAACTATCCGACCGATGGGCTCCACGCGAAGAGCTGGGAGGCGTTCGGCAAGCCGGGCGCGCCGGTGATGGATTTCGTCTTCACCGTTTGCGACAACGCCGCTGGCGAGGCCTGTCCCGTCTGGCCGGGCCAGCCCATGACGGCCCACTGGGGCATCGAGGACCCGGCCGCCTTTGACGGCGCGGCGTTCGAAAAGGAAGCCGCCTTCGTCACGGCGCTCCGGTACCTGCGTAATCGTATCTCCATCTTCACCGCCCTGCCCATCAAGAACCTCGACGCGGTCGCCTTGGGTAATCGCCTGCGGGAGATCGGCGAGACCGAGGGCAGCACGACGCGCCGCGAAAGCGCATAGGCGGAACGTCCCGTCGTCAGATAGAGAGAGCACCCCTCATGCCATTCTTCGAACGCTGGCTGACCCTCTGGGTCGCCTCTGCATCGTCGCCGGCATCGCCCTCGGCCATCTCTTCCCGGGCATCTTCCAGGCCCTGGGCGATGCGGAGATCGCCAACGTCAACCTGCCCGTCGCAGTGCTCATCTGGCTGATGATCGTGCCCATGCTGCTGAAGATCGACTTCGCAGCCCTGTCGGAGGTGAAGGAGCATTGGCGCGGCATCGGCGTCACGCTCTTCATCAACTGGGCGGTGAAGCCGTTCACCATGGCGGCGCTGGCCTGGTTCTTCATCGGCTATCTGTTCCGGGACCTTCTGCCGGCGGCCGAGATCGACAGCTATATCGCTGGGCTTATCATCCTGGCCGCTGCCCCGTGCACAGCCATGGTCTTCGTCTGGTCCCACCTGACCAAGGGCGAACCCCACTTCACCCTGACCCAGGTGGCCCTCAACGACGCCATCATGATCTTCGCCTTCGCGCCGATCGTCGGCCTCCTGTTGGGTCTTTCGGCCATCACCGTGCCGTGGGAGACGCTGCTCCTCTCTGTCGGGCTCTATATCGTGGTGCCCGTCATCGCGGCGCAGGTCATCCGCGGCCAAGTGCTGCGCCACGGCGGCGAAGCGGCCCTCGCCAGTCTGCTGAACCGCATCCAGCCCATCGCGCTCTCCGCGCTTCTCGCCACTTTGATCCTGCTCTTTGCATTTCAGGGCGAGCAGATCTTGGCCCAGCCTTATGTTATCGCGCTCCTGGCCGTGCCGATCTTGATCCAGGTCTATTTCAATTCCGGCCTCGCCTATCTGCTGAACCGGATGACCGGCGAGCAGCATTGCGTGGCTGGGCCATCGGCGCTCATCGGCGCGTCGAACTTCTTCGAGCTCGCGGTGGCCGCCGCCATCAGCCTCTTCGGCATCCAGTCGGGCGCGGCGCTTGCGACCGTCGTCGGCGTGCTGATCGAAGTGCCGGTCATGCTGAGCGTCGTTGCCATCGTCAATCGCACGAAAGGTTGGTACGAGCGCGGAGCCCGCCGCTACGTCGCTGCGGACCAGACAAGCTAATTCGCCGCACCCGCTCGCGGAAATGTCATCGCCAGCGTCGTCGTAAGATGCGGACGGCAAGCCTAGTTAATCGGGACCGTCAATCGAATGGGGGAGTCCCATGGTGGAGTCGTCGAACCCCGAGCCTACCGCTCGTCAGGATGGAAGCCGCTACGCGCTCTCCAATCTCTTTCGTACCAGCATGCTGCCGCGCCTCGCGCTTATCGGCGTCGTCCTACTAGCACTCGCCGGCGCGTTCGCAGCGACCGCCGGCTGGTTGTCGCCCCAGCGCCTCACGCCGGAGAAGATCGTCGCTCGCTTTGAGGAATATAACGGCGTTCATCCCGGTTTCCGGCGCAACCATGCCAAAGGCGTCTGCGTCAGCGGCGTTTTCGAATCGAGTGGTGAGGGTGCCGCGATCTCCAGAGCGTCGCTGTTCAGACCCGATGCGAGCGTGCCCGTCTTCGGCCGCTTCGCCCTCGCCGGCGGCAACCCGTTCATGGCGGATAGCCCGGCCGCGGTACGCAGCCTGGCGCTCAACTTCGCCCTCCCCGATCGAGAGCTTTGGCGCACGGGCATGAACGACATCCCCGTCTTCCCGGTGAAGGATGCGCAAGGATTTTATGACTTCCTCGCCGCCACCCGGCCCGATCCCAAGACCGGGAAGCCGGACCCGGCGAAGATGGAGGCGTTCCTGAAGGCTCATCCGGAAGCCCCTGCGGCGCTGAAGCTGATCACGGGCCGGCAAATGGCCGAGGGCTTTGCTGACGCGACCTACAATTCGCTCAACGCGTTCGAGTTCGTCGATGCTCACGGCACCGAGACACCGGTTCGTTGGTCGGTCATGCCCGTGGATCCTCCCAAGCCGGACGCTGCGCCGGAAGAGGGCGAGAACTACCTGTTTGATGCGCTGGCCGGCGAGCTCGAATCCGCACCTCTGCGGTGGCGGCTGGTGGCGACCGTGGGCGAGCCGGGCGACTCGACCAGCGACCCGACAATTCCTTGGCCGGACGGCCGGCGGAAAGTGACCCTGGGCACCCTTACTCTAGACCGGGTCGAGGATGAGGAGCACGGCCCCTGCCGCGACGTCACCTTCGATCCGCTTATCCTGCCCGACGGGATCGCCTCCTCAGACGATCAGATCCTGAGCGCCCGCTCCGCCGCCTACGCGGTCTCGTTCCGTGAGCGCGAAGGCGAGACGAAGGAGCCGAGCGCGGTCGAAATCGCCAATCCCGGGAGCGACGCCAAATGATCACGGAAACCTTCCCCGCCATCTCCCGCGTCTTTCATTGGCTGATGGCCGTCCTGATCCTGGCGATGCTGTTCATCGGCATCGGCATGGTCGCTTCCCTGACCGACTATCACTGGCTGGTCTCCATCCATAAGCCGCTCGGGATTCTGATCCTTATCCTCACGGCCATCCGGCTGATCAACCGCCAGCTCAATCCGCCGCCGCCTCTGCCGGCCGATTTGCCCGCGCCCATCCGGGCCGCCGCAATCGGTTCTCATCTCTTGCTCTACGGATTGATGTTCGCCGTGCCGCTGGTCGGTTGGGCGATGCTCTCGGCGGGCGCCTATCCTGTCTCGCTCTTCGGCGCTTTTGTGTTGCCGCCTATCGCACCCCACGACCCGACCCTCTATGCGGCGCTGCGAACGACCCACACCGTACTGGCGCTGTTGTTCTTTGCGGTCATCCTCGCCCATATCGGCGCGGCCTTGCTCCACGGACTTGTCTTCCGCGACGGCGTCTTCCATAGCATGCCGCGCTGCACCGAATAAAGCCGCCGAAAGAAAGGACCGCATGACGAAAGCCACCATCTATCACAATCCAAAATGCGGCACGTCCCGCAACGTGCTGGCCATGATCCGCAATGCCGGGATCGAGCCGACCGTCATCGAATATGTGAAGACCCCGCCCAACAAGGCAGAGCTGAAGACACTCATCGCCGATGCGGGGCTCACGGTGCGGGAAGCCCTCCGCCAGAAGGGCACGCCCTACGAAGAGCTTGGTCTAGGCGATGAGAGCCTGACCGACGATCAGCTTCTCGATGCGATCGAAGAGCACCCGATCCTGCTGAATCGGCCCTTCGTGGTGACGGATCTTGGGACCAAGCTCTGCCGCCCCTCGGAGACGGTGCTGGATATCCTACCGGGACAAAAGGGCGCCTTCGCCAAAGAGGATGGCGAGGCTGTGGTCGATGAGAAGGGGAACAGGGTCCGCTGACGGGACGGCGACGGCCGGCCTCTAGCCGAGGACCGGCTGTCCGACTGCGCCCAGCGCTCGGCGCTGACGCCGGCGGCCCAGCCTGACGAGCGCCTTGCGGCGGAAGCGGCGGAGTCTCGGATAATCGATCGACAGGATGGCGAGCCCCATTGGGACCGTGAAGACGGGGCCGGGCGGCGTCGGCAGAATGCCTGCGATGATGATGGTCAGCGCCATGCCCACACGCACCGCTTTCCGGCGCGGAACGCGGACGCGTCGGCTGCCGACCCGGATGTAAGACGGAGCTGGTTTCTCCGAATGGCTCATAACGTGAATGACCCTCGCATGGCACGACCGGATTCCGGTCTCGAAATGCC
The DNA here is from genome assembly GCF_001708935.1 of Methyloligella halotolerans. GTDB lineage: Bacteria > Pseudomonadota > Alphaproteobacteria > Rhizobiales > Methyloligellaceae > Methyloligella > Methyloligella halotolerans. The sequence goes on along the minus strand of NZ_MASI01000002.1, from coordinate 225,536 downwards.
CCCGCCCACGACACCTAATCAAGACCGGTGACTAAAGCGTGACCGAATTTCTATCGATTCCCGCCAAAGATGACGATAACGGGGCATCGCTTGTCGAGATGTAAACATGGCGCAGGGAACTGGGGGTCCGAGCGCGCCAGTGCCGCGAGCTTGCGGAGGGTGCGCACCGTCCCCCGCAATCGCCTCCTCGGCCTGCCGGCATCCTAGGCCGCGGCGGCTTCCTTGCCCTGGGCGTCGAGCGCGGCGAAATCGTCGTCGGAAAGCTCCAGCGAAGCCGCCGCGACGTTCTCTTCCAGATGCTTGACCTTGCTGGTGCCCGGGATGGGCAGCATCACGGGACTGCGCTTCAAGGTCCAGGCGAGCGCCACCTGGCTCGGGCTTGCGTCCAGCCGCTTGGCGATGCCGTCCAGCACGGACCCGTCCTTGGCGAGATCGCCCGCGGCGAGCGGGAACCAGGGAATGAAGCCGATCCCCTGCTTCTCGCAGAAATCGAGGACGTCTTCGCTGCTCCGGTCCACGAGATTGTATTTGTTCTGGACCGTGACCACGGGGAAATGCTTCTGCGCCTGCTTGATCTCCTCGACGGAGACCTGGCTCAACCCCACATGGCGGATCCAGCCCTCTTTCTGCATTTCTGCGATCGCTTGGAATTGCTCTTCCGCCGGCACTTTCGGGTCGATGCGGTGGAGCTGCCAGAGGGCGATCTGCTCGACCCCCAGGCGGCGCATGCTCATCAGCACGCATTGCTTCAGATATTCCGGCCGGCCGAGTTGTTCCCAGATCGCCGGTCCGAGGCGCGTGAAGCCGCCCTTGGTGGCGATCACCATGTCTTTGTACGGATAGAGCGCCTCGTGAATGAGATCCTCGCTCACGAACGGGCCGTAGCTGTCCGCCGTATCGATGAAGTTGACGTCGAGTTCCGGCAGGCGCTTAAGCACGCGCTTGGCCTCTTCCGGATCTTGTGGATCGCCCCACACGCCTTGACCGGTGATGCGCATGGCGCCGAAGCCCAGGCGGTTGACCGTGGTGTCGCCGATTTTGAATTTGCCGGAAGCGGCCGCCGATAGTGTCGTCGACATGGGCTATCTCCTCGGAATACTCGGTGAACGATGCTGTTTGGGTGGGCGGTTGCCGCATGGCGCGGACCGGCTCTGCTCCACAGGTAGGCATCGGCCGGACGCCCCGCAATGGTGTTGCGGTCTTCCGGCGCGGCGCGAGGCGTTTGGCGGTGAGGAGTCCTTCCGAGGCTCTGACCCTTCCGCCTCACCAAGGGAGCGCGAGAGCGGAAGGGTCAGCCAAGCGGCGCCGTTCGGTGACGGCAATGAGGGCGCCGCCCAAAGCGAACCGATCAGAAGAACTTCAGGTAGCGCTCTTTCTCCCAGTCCGAGACGTGGTTCATGTAGGCGAGCCATTCCTGGCGCTTGAAATCGAGCCAGGAAGAGAACATCGCCTCGCCAAACACCTGTTTCGAAAGCGGGTCGGCCTCAAAGGCGTCGAGCGCCTCCTCCAGGGTCTTGGGCAGCATCTCCACGCCCATGGCGGCCAGCTCGGCTTCCGATTTCAGGTACATGTTCTCGGTGTGGGGCTCGCCTGGATCGAGATCGTTCGCGATACCGTCCAGCCCTGCGGCCAGGACCATCGCCCCGCCGAGATAGGGGTTGCAGGAGCCGTCCGCGGCGCGCAGCTCTACCCGCTTCCCCTCGAGAGGAATGCGCAGCGTGTTGGTCCGGTTGTTGTCGCCGTAGCAGCAGAAGATCGGCGCCCAGGTGAAGCCCGACATCGAACCCTGCTTCACCAGCCGCTTGTAGCTGTTCACCGTTGGCGCAACGACGGCGCAGATAGCCGGCAGATGCTTCATAACGCCGGCGATGAACTGGTAGCCGAGCTTGGAGAGATTATTGCCCCGCGGATCGTGGTCCGTGGCGAACAGGTTGTCGCCCGACTCAAGATCGTAGAGCGACATGTTGTAATGGGCGCCGCAGCCGCTCCGCTCGCTTAAGGGCTTGGGCATGAAGCTGGCGAAATAGCCGTGCTTCCGCGCGATCTCGTTCGCCATCATGCGCAGGAAGACGAAATTGTCCGCCATCTCCAGCACCGGGAAATAGGTGAAGTCGAGCTCCACCTGGGCGACGCCGTCCTCGTGGTCGAAGGAATAGAGGCCCCAGTCGAAACCTTCGACGGCTTCTACGATGTCCCGCAGCCATGCCTTGTTGTCGAGCAGCCGCACCAGGTCGTAGCAGGGCTTGTCGAGTTGGGGCCGCTTCGAGACAGGCTCGAACCCGCCGTCGGCGGTGTCCTCGAAGACGAAGAACTCCGCCTCCATGCCGAGATTCATGCCGAGTCCCCGCTCGGCGGCCTTCTCCAGGGTGCGCTTCAGGATGTTGCGGCTGCCCGCTTCGAAAGGCCGGCCTTCGCAGCGCAGGTCGGACGCGAACCAGGCCACCTCCGGATCCCACGGCAGAATCTTCACCGATGCCGGATCCGGCACCGCGGCGACTTCCTCGTCGCTGACCTCCTGGGGCACGCCATCGAGGGCCGCCCCGGTGAACAGCTCCGAGCCTTCCATCATCCGGTCGTAATGATGGATCGGCACCATTTTCGCTTTGGACACGCCGTGCATGTCAGCGAAGCTGGCGGCAAGATATTTCACGCCGGCTTTTTCGAGCGCGTCCTTTGTCGAGTAGGCTTTCGTCACACTGATCTCCCTCGGAATTGTCTGCCTCTGGCCCCCTAAAGAGCTCCGCCTAGAAGAATTTCAGATACCGCGCCCGCTCCCAGTCTGAGACGTGGTTCATGTAGGCGAGCCACTCCTGACGCTTGAAGCCGAGCCACGAAGCGTGCATCGCGTCCCCGAAAACCTCCTTGGTAAGGGGATCGGCCGCGAACGCATCCAGCGCGTCGTTGAGCGTCTTGGGCAGCATCTCGATTCCCGCCGCCTCCAGGTCCGCAGGCGTCTTGAGATACATGTTCTCCGTATGGGGCTCGCCGGGATCGAGTTCCTGCTCGATCCCCTCCAGCCCCGCCGCCAACACCAGCGCGGCGCCGAGATAGGGGTTGCATGCGCTATCTGCCGCTCGCAGCTCCACACGTTTTCCTTCCAGGGGAATGCGCACCGTGTTGGTCCGGTTGTTGTTGCCGTAGCAGCAGAAGATGGGCGCCCAGGTGAAGCCCGACATCGAGCCCTGCTTCACCAGCCGCTTGTAGCTATTCACAAACGGTGCCACGACGGCGCAGATCGCCGGCAGGTGCTTCAGGACCCCCGCCGTGAACTGGTAGCCGAGCGTGGAAAGGTGGTTGCCCCTGGGGTCGTCGTCAGACGCGAACAGGTTGGCGTCGGACTCCAGATCGTAGAGCGACATGTTGTAATGGGCGCCCGATCCCGCCCGGTCGTCAAAGGGCTTCGGCATGAAGCTGGCGAACGCCCCGTGCTGGCGCGCGATCTCGTTTGCCATCATGCGGAAGAAGATATAGTTGTCGGCCATCTCCAGGGCGGGGAAGAATTTGAAGTCGAATTCGACCTGTCCGATCCCGTCCTCGTGGTCGAACGAATAGAGTCCCCAGCCGAGGTTGTTCATCGCTTCGGCCAGAGGCCCGAACCACGCCTTGTTATCCAGCAGCCGTGCCAGATCGTAGGCCGGCTTCTCCAGGTGATGGCGCCGGGAGACCGGTGCGTAGCCGCCGTCCGGCGTGTCCTCCAGGACGAAGAACTCAGCCTCCATGCCGAGATTCAGCCCGTATCCCTGATCTTCGGCTTGCGCGAGCACGCGCTTCAGAATGTTTCGGCTGCCCGCTTCGAACGGCTTCCCTTCGCAGCGCAGATCAGACGCGAACCAGGCCACCTCCGGATCCCAGGGAAGGATCTTGGCGGACGCAGGATCCGGCACCGCGGCCACCTCTTCGTCGCTCACCTCCTGAGGTACGCCGTCCAGCGCTGCCCCGGTGAACAGCTCCGATCCTTCCATCATGCGGTCGTAATGATGGATCGGGACCATCTTGGCTTTCGACACGCCATGCATGTCGGCGAAGCTCGCCGCGAGGTACTTCACGCCCGCAGCTTCGAGCGCATCCTTGGTAAGCGGGGGAGTGGTTGTCTGGCTCATGGCATCCCTTCGTTTGCCGGGACCATCCCGGGGCTTGACGACCAAGGGCGTAGCAACCGGCGTGCCAGGAGCGAGATCAATTAATTCATTAATTAATGTCGCCTCCACCTCCGCTTTGCCCGGAATTTCGGCAGCAACTGCCCATTGAGCGGGCGGTGTGAATTTCGCAGTCACATTCGGTGGAAATTCGCCGTCGCTTCGCTAGGGTGGAGGCCAGTGGGCGGAAACGGAATGCACGGCAAGAACGTGAGAACGATCACAGGCGCCGGTCAGCCGGCGGCGACGGAAGCCGGACGCGCGTCGGCGAAGAAGCGTGACGGGCAGCCGCCGGCAAGTGGACAGGCGACAGCCACCAAGGCTCAAGTCTCGAAGCCTCAAGTCTCGAAGCCTCAAGTCTCGAAGCCTCAAGTCTCGAAGCCTCAAGGCTCGGAATCTCAGCCGAAACGACAGCCGGGCAAACCTGCGCCGCCGCCGGGCAAAGACAAATCCGCGGGCCGCAGCGGAGCGCGAGCCTCGAAGAACGCCGCCCGTATCCGCGATATCGCTCTGGATCTCTTTGCCCAGAAAAGCTTCTCGGCCGTGACCATCAAGGAAATCGGCCAGGCCGCCGGCCTGAACACGGCGATGATCTACTACTATTTCGACGACAAGGAAGATCTCTTCCGCGACACGGTCGAAACCGCCGTGCAGCGCGCCATGGAGGCCTTCGAGTCTCGCCGCGCTCCCGAGGGCGACCCCGAAGCCGTGGTGACGAATTGGCTCGAGACCCACATCGAGCAGATCGATCTAATCCGCAAATTCGTGAAGATCAGCGTGGACTATGCGAGCTCGGATGCCCGGGTCGACAGGATCGACGAAGCTATCAAGCGGTTCTACGAAGGCGAGCATCACATTCTTGCCGACGCCTTGCGAACGCGCACGGGCGAACGCTTCACCGATTCGGAAATCGATCGGCAGATCGAGCTCTTCTCCACCTATCTTGACGGCGTAATGGTCCGATCCATCATCGCACCGGGCTTCGATGCGGAAGCCGCCATCCGTAGCTTGCTGGACTACATTCTGACGATGATGCGCGGCTCGGGCGGATAGCATCGTCTCCGCGCCACCCGCCATTCTGCCCGTCGAGGCCATTTTTGCCCATCGAGATTGAGCGCCAACGAAAAAGGCCTGACGCGGAGCGCCAGGCCTTTTGAAGCTTCGGGGGCTCGCTGAGCCGAACCGGCCGCCTAGTAGCGGAACCAGAAGGGCCCGCCGGTCCTGCGGCGCTCGCGCCGCCGTGGCTCGTAGCGCGGTTCGTAATACCGGCGCTGTTCGTACTGATACTGGGGCCGCGGGCTGGCGCTGACCGGCCGGGCGGCTGGCTTGCCGGGATCTTCGGCGAGCACGACATAATCGGCGCCTTCCGGCAGGGCCGCCGTATTGATAGCGGTATCGGCGACGATCAGGGACGAGCCTGGCGTCAGACGCTCCGAAATCCACTGGCGGGCGTCTTCCGGAATCTCCACCCGGTCCAGAGCCGCATAGGGATCGCCGCCATTGGTGCTGACAGCCATCCAGCGGGTCTTGGTATCGCCGGACGAGAAATTCATCGCGGTGAACACATGGGTCCCCAGATCGGTAGCCGGCATTGTGATCTCGGCCGGCACGTCGTAGACCCGGTCGAATTCCCGGCGCACGAAGAGGTGGCCGTTGGGCGGCGTATCCTTGCCGTTGGCCTTGTAGATCGCGCTGACGACGTCATCAGTCACCGCGCCAGACGGCGGCATGTCGTGGTCGCGCTGGAATTCCTTGATCGCATCGATGGTCAGGCTGCCGAACGTGCCGTCGAACATCTGAGGCGTCAGATAGCCCAGATCGGCCAGCTGGAACTGCACACCGCGGATGCGGTCGCGCTTGGTGGCCTTGGTGATGAGGATGCGAAGCGGTGCCTCGTTGCGCGGCTCGGCCGCTGCGACCGCGGCGCCGAGACCGCCTTCGTTCAGCTTCTGAGCGGCGAACGACATCGGGCGGTCGACATCCACTGCGTGGTCGCTGTCGACGTCCTCCGCGGCGGCCTGATCGGCATTGGCGACCTGATAGGGATCGATGGCGTGAACGCTCGCCGGAGCCTTGTCGGCAGCACCGGCGGCATCGTCGGCCGGCATCTTGGCATTGGCGAGGATCACGGGGCTAGCCGCATTGGCGAAGCTTTCGTTGTCGCTGCGCTCCAGTCCGGCCTTCTGCTTGTCCCGGTCGGCCTTGGAGACGACGGGCGGGGTCGGCATGGGCATCGGCTGGAACAGCTTCGGATGCTCGATGATCTGCGGTTTCGGACGATCGCGCGAAACCACGACGTTCTCGCCCACTTCCGTCATTTCGAAGAGCTTGGGCGCGAAGCTATACGGCAGACGAATGCAGCCATGAGACGCCGGATAGCCCGGGAGCGCACCGGCATGAAGCGCCGTGCCCGACCAAGTCAGGCGCTGCATCCACGGCATCGGCGCGCCGTTATAGAGATTGGAATAATGCTTGCGCTTCTTCTCGAGCACGCTGAACACGCCGGCCTTCGTCGTATGGCCCCGCATGCCCGACGACACGCTCGAGCTCGTGATCAGCTCGGTGCCCCGATAGATGTCGACCTTCTGCGCGTCGAGGCCGACGATCAGGATCATCGGCTCGTTGCTCGCGGCGGCCTCTTCGACCGGGTCGGCCTTCTTGTCCGCCGCGAAAGCCTTGTCGTGCATCGGCACCAGCGAAATTGCGGCCGCCAGCATGCCCGCCGAGGCAAGGGAACCGATATTGCGATAGCTGCCGTTTCGGGCGGCCCGGATAGCCGCTTCAATCACCGTCATGCGTCCTAACACCCCAATCCCTCCAGACCCGCTTTGCGCGAGGGAAACTAAACTCGTGACTCATGGCTCGAATGTGAAGACCCATTCTGTCTTCAAGGAATCTGACGATTCCCGGATCTTTCCGGTCCAGACGCTTTCTCCACCCCTGCAGCGAGACGCAAGTTACGGAAAACTTTTACAATCTGGACACAATCGTTCCTCTAAACAATTGCATATCCATGTGAACGAGACCTGAACGGCACCGTTCCCCGAGCAAGAAACTTTCTCCTTGTTTCCTTCTAGCAACAGTTGTTGCGGCCCCGTCGGACCCGCACTGCCCGAATCGCATCCGCGGCGTTCGACCTCGCGCAACTTGCACCGACACGCCCTGCTGTGGGAGGAGAGAGCCAATCCGGGGCGGGGTTGCAGAGCGAACGCATAGGGAAGTCATGCTTCAGTTCCTGGAAAATGAGATCTACGGCAACATCATCACGCTCTGGATCATGGCGGCGATCATCATCGCCGTGACGGCCAGCGCCCTGATGGGCTTGCGGATCGTGCTGCTGAAGCGGCTCCCGAAGCCGCGCCCGGAGGCCGACATGGCCTGGGCGCACATCTTCGCGGACCTCGTCGAGCGGCTTTCTACGATCTTCATCGTGATCGCGTCGATCTATGCGGGCAGCACGGTGCTCGCGCTTCCGAACGCATCGGAAGACCTGATCGAGACCGTCTTCGTGATCGCGCTCTTCCTGCAATGCGCCCTGTGGGCCGACCGCATCGCGCGCGCAGGCCTTGTCTGGCGCTTCGCCTCCACCAGGACGAAGGCGCCGATCCGCAGTGCGATCTCCCTGATGCAGGCCCTGGCGCGGGTGACCATCTGGTCCCTGGCGCTGCTCCTCATCCTCGACAATGTCGGCTTCGATATCACTGCCCTGATCGCCGGTCTGGGTATCGGCGGTGTCGCCGTGGCGCTCGCCGCCCAGAACGTGCTCGGAGACCTGTTCTCGTCTCTTGCCATCGTGCTCGACCGCCCCTTTGAGGTGGGCGATTTCATCGTGTTTGGCGACCAGGCCGGCAATGTCGAGAAGATCGGCATCAAGACCACCCGCATCCGCAGCCTGTCCGGGGAGCAGATCGTCTGCGCCAACTCCGATCTCATCACCACGCGGATTCACAACTACAAGCGCATGGCGGAGCGTCGGATCGTGTTCGCGGTCGGCGTGGTCTACGACACCCCGCCGGATACTTTGGAAGCGATCCCCGGGATTATCGAGGAGGTCATCGAGAACGCCGACCGCGCCCGCTTCGACCGGGCTCATTTCGCCTCCTACGGCGATTCCTCCCTGAATTTCGAGGTGGTGTTCTACGTCCTGAGCGAGGACTACAACGTCTATATGGACGTGCAGCAGGCGATCAATTTCGGCATCTTCCGCGCATTCGGCGAACACGGGATCGATTTTGCCTTCCCGACCCGAACCCTGCATCTGCAGGCCCTCGATTCAGCGCTTCAGAAGGCGGGCGGCCGCGTTCCGGTCCATCTCCAGCCCGCCCTCGACGGCGCTGGCGAGAAGCGGCAATCGCGGGCCTGACAGGCTGTCCGCCCTCCGCAAAACCGCTTGCCTTGGCGGTTTTCGCCCCATACATCGGAAAAGGGCCGGGACGCCGCGAACGGCGCGCCCTAGGCCGGCTGGGTGATCGCGTAGACACGATCCCCACCGAATTCCGAGGGAGGGAATGGATGTTGGCTATCTCGCAGGCGCCGCGGCGCATTGGTCTTCGGGCGGCGGTTATCGGTCTTGCCGCGACGCTTCTCGCCGGTTGCGGCATCAACACCATCCCGACACTCGAAGAACAGGCCAAGGCCGCCTGGAGCCAGGTCGAGAACCAGTATCAGCGCCGGGCCGATCTCATCCCCAATCTCGTGGAGACAGTGAAGGGCTCCGCCGCCCATGAGCGCGACGTGTTGACCGACGTTGTCGAGGCCCGCGCCAAGGCGACCCAGATGCAGATCCCCGACGACATCACCACAAATCCGGAGGCCTTCCAGAAATTCCAGGAAGCCCAGGGCGAGCTTTCCTCCGCTCTCGGCCGGCTGCTGGTCGTGGTGGAGAACTACCCGGACCTGAAGGCCAACAAGAACTTCGTCCTGCTCCAGTCTCAGCTCGAAGGCACGGAGAACCGGATCGCCGTCGCCCGCCGGGATTATGTCGAGGCGGTCCGCGCCTACAACACCGAGCTTCGCACCATCCCAGGCCGCTGGTGGCGCGCTCTGATGTATCCCGACTCAGAGCCCATGCAGAACTTCTCCTCCGCGCCGGAAAGCAAAGAGGCTCCCAAGGTCAGCTTCTAGCGGAGGCGGAATCGGAGGGTCGCCATGCCGTATCGTGGCCGGCAGCTGTTCCCGAGAACGCTCCAGATCGCAGGCCTGCTCGCAGCGCTTCTTACGCTCGCTTGCCTCGTTCCGGCAGCAGCCCAGCAAGCCGGGATCGAGTTTCCGGCCCTGACCGGCCGTGTCGTGGATGACGCGAACCTGCTCGATCCTGCGCAGGAATCCTCTCTAACGGCCAAGCTGAAAGCCCTCGAGGACGAAACCACCGACCAGCTCGTGGTCGTCACCCTGCCGAGCCTGCAGGGTCAGAACATCGAAGACTACGGCTATCAGCTCGGCCGCCATTGGGGCATCGGCACCAAGAAGCTCGATAACGGGGCGTTGCTCATCGTGGCGCCCAACGAGCGCAAGGTGCGCATCGAGGTGGGCTACGGACTCGAAGGCAAGCTGACCGACATCCTCTCCCAGATCATCATCGACAACAGCATCCTGCCCCGCTTCAGGAATGGCGACTTCCCCGGCGGCATCGAGTCCGGCGTCGACGACATCACTCTCGCCCTCACCGGCCACAAGGATGAGCTCTATCAGCGCGCCGTTCCGCCGAGTCATGGCGACAACGAGGTGGACTGGATCAGTATCATCGTCTGGATCGTCATCATCCTCTATGTGATTTACATGCTCCGTGGCGGACCGGGGCTCGGCACAGGCGGCGGACGCCGGTCGAGCTGGGGCGGATCCAGCAGCGGCGGCGGGTTCTCCGGCGGGGGAGGCTTCTCCGGCGGTGGCGGCAGCTTCGGCGGTGGCGGCGCCTCGGGGGGCTGGTAGACATGAGACGGAAAGCGAAAGGGCGGCCGTCGTGGCGAAGCTAGACTTCACCCAGCAGGAACGGGCGGAGATCGCGCAAGCCATCTCCCGTGCCGAATCCCGCACCTCGGGCGAGATCGTCGTCATCGTCACCGATGCGTCCGACGGCTATCGCTCCTTCACGGTGCTCTGGTCCGCGCTGATCGCCCTGGCCGTGCCCCTGCCGTTGATGATCTTCACCGACTGGGGCCTCGATATCGTCTATTCAATTCAGCTTTTCACGTTCCTGGCGCTCCTGCCCATTACACAGGTCTTGCCGATCCGCATGGCCCTGGTTCCGCGCAGGATCAAGCACGCCCGCGCCCACGCCAAGGCGTTGGAGCAATTCCTTGCCCAGAACCTCCATACGACCATGGGGCGAACGGGCGTCCTGTTCTTCGTCTCGGTGGCCGAGCGTTTCGCCGAGGTGATCGCCGATGAAGCCGTCTACGAGAAGGTCGAGCCGCAGACCTGGAAAACCATCATCGATGGCTTCACCGCCCGCATCGGTCAGGGCGACCGGATCGATGCCTTCAATGAGGCGATATCAAGCTGCGGAGACGTCCTGGCCCGGCATTTCCCGCCGGGCGGCATGGAATGCGATGAACTGCCGAACCATCTGATCGTGCTCGATGGCGCAGCTCCGAGCAGTAGCGGCCCCGTCCGCGCAAGAGGACTGTTCGGCTGGGTCATGTTCGACTGGGCGACCCAGCCCTTCTACACCCTGGTCGTAACCTTCCTCTTTGCGCCCTATTTTGTGAACGGCTTCGCGGCGGAGCCGATCCTCGCGGCGAGCCTCTGGGGCTATGCCACCGGCTTCGGCCAATTGTTTGCGGCGCTCCTTGCCCCAATCCTGGGTGGCTACGCGGATAGCCATCATCAGCCGCGCAAGCCCTGGATCGCGCTCTTCTCCGCCGTGCTTATCGTCAGTCTTTGCGTTCTATGGCTTGCCGATCCCGTCCACCCCGATCGCGCTATTCTTATCCTTGTGGCGTTCGGCATAGCGCTGATGGCTGCCGAGCTCGCCACGGTCTTCAACAACGCCATGATGCCGGACCTCGTGACGGGCCGCAGCCTGGGCAAGCTCTCCGGCACCGGATGGGCCGTCGGATATGTGGGCGGCCTCGTGAGCCTGGTCATCGTCGCAGGCCTCCTCGTCTCCGATCCCGCGACAGACAAGACCCTACTTGGCCTCGATCCGCTCCTGCCCCTCGACGCGGCGTCACGAGAAGGCGACCGTCTCATCGGCCCATTCTCCGCCTTGTGGTATCTTGTCTTCGTCCTGCCGCTCTTCTTTTTCACGCCGGATCGTCCCCGCCGCGAACGGAAAGCCGCGCCCGTGCCGCAGCCCGGCCTTTACACCCGCCTGCGCCAGCTCGTGAAGGACCACCCCCAGACCGCTCTCTTCCTTCTGGCCCGCATGCTCTACGCCGATGGCCTGGGCGCCATATTCGCCTTTGGCGGGATCTATGCGGCCAGCGTGTTCGGCTGGCAGGCCGCCGAAATGGGCGTGTTCGGGATCATCCTGGTCGTCACCGCGGCGCTCGGCGCTTGGATCGGCGGGCATCTCGACGACCGCTTCGGGCCGAAGCGGGTCATCGCCGCCATGCTTCTTCTGCTGATCGTGGGTACCGTCGGTGTGCTCTCCATCGACAAGGACGAGATCCTGTTCGTCCTTCAGGTGCCGCCCAAGGAAACCGGTGCAGCCCTTTTCGCCTCGGCTGGCGAGAAGGCCTATCTCGTCTTCGCCATGCTCATCGGCATCGCATCCGGCCCCATCCAGGCCGCAAGCCGCACGCTCATGGTGCGCGTGACGCCAGCCGGTCAGATCACCGAATTCTTCGGCTTCTTCGCTTTCTCGGGAAAGGTCACCGCCTTTGCGGCCCCGCTCGCCATCGGCGCGGTGACCTATCTCGCCGACAGCCAGCGCGTTGGCATCGCCACCTCCGTGGCGTTCCTGCTCGCAGGCCTCTGGCTACTGATGAAGGTCAGGCTGCCGGCGAGTGCCGCGGGCTAATGGCGGAAGTGCCGCAGACCGGTGAACACCATGGCGAGGCCGAGCCGATCCGCCGCTTTGATCACCTCGTCATCGCGCATGGAGCCGCCCGGCTGAATGACCGCCGTGGCGCCGGCTTCAGCAAGCACCTCGATGCCGTCGGCGAAGGGGAAGAAGGCATCCGAGGCGACCACGGCGCCCTCGGTCAGTCCCTCTTTCAGGCCCAGCGCTTCCGCCGCGGCTTGCCCTTTGCGGAAGGCGACGCGGGTCGAATCCACCCGGCTCATCTGACCTGCACCGATCCCCACCGTTGCCCCGTCCTTGGCATAGACGATGGCGTTGGACTTCACATGCTTGGCGACCGTGAAGGCGAAGATCATGTCGGCGAGCTGCACCTCGCTCGGCTGCGCCTTGGTCACGACTTTCAGATTCGACGGATCGAGGGTCCGGTTGTCCCGGCCCTGCACCAGGAAGCCGCCGGCCAGCGACCGGAAGGTCAGCCCGGCCTCGCCCGGATCGGGGAGCCCGCCCGCCAGCAGGAGCCGTAGATTCTTCTTCTGGGAGATGATCTCCTTCGCTTCGTCGCTTGCATCGGGGGCGATGATCACCTCCGTGAAGATCTTTACGATCTCTTCTGCAGCGTCGGCGTCCAGCGGCCGGTTGGCGGCAACGATGCCGCCGAACGCGCTCACCGAGTCGCAGGCGAGCGCTTTCTCGTAGGCCTCATGGAGAGTGGCCGCCTGAGCCACGCCGCAAGGATTGGCGTGCTTGATGATGGCGATGGCGGCCGCCTTTTCCGGGTCGAACTCCGCCACCAGCTCGTAGGCTGCATCGGTGTCGTTGAGATTGTTGTAGGAGAGCGCCTTCCCCTGCACGAGCTCTGCACTCGCCACCCCGAACCGCTTCTCGCCGGTCTTGTAGAACGCGGCATCCTGATGGGGGTTCTCGCCATAGCGGAGCGCCGAAGAGAGCTGTCCCGAGAATGTGCGGGTTTGCGGGGTGTCGTCGCCGATCTGCTCGGCGAACCAGCGCGAAATGGCCGCATCATAGGCTGCTGTATGGGCATAGGCCTTGGCCGCCAGCTCCTTGCGCAGCGAGAGCGGCGTCGCGCCGTCGTTTTCGTCCAGCGCCGTCAGCAGCCGCGCGTAGTCGCCCGGCTCGACCACCACCGCGACTCCGTCGTGGTTTTTCGCCGCCGCCCTGATCATCGCCGGCCCGCCGATATCGATATTCTCCACTGCCGTATCGTAATCGGCGCCGCCCTCCACCGTCTTCACGAAGGGATAGAGATTGACCGCGAGCAGATCGATGGCGGGAATGTCGTGACTTTGCATGGCGGCCGCGTGGTCCGCATCGTCCCGCTTGGCCAGCAATCCGCCATGCACCTTCGGATGCAGGGTCTTCAACCGCCCGTCCATCATTTCCGGGAAGCCCGTGAGGTCTGAGACGTCCTGGACTTCCAGTCCGGCCTCCTTCAGCGCCCGGGCCGTGCCGCCGGTGGACACGAGTTGCACACCGCGCTCCGCGAGGCCGCGAGCAAGGTCGACAAGCCCCGTCTTGTCGCTGACGGAGAGAAGCGCGCGGGCGATCTTTCGCTGGTCCATATGGTGGATAGTCCCAGAAGGCTGGAAGGCAGAACCGGAGGCCGGAAAGGGGCGGTTATCACGAATCCGGGAAGCGGCAAAGCCGGGCGCGCTCCCGCGCCCGGACAAATCGGCTCACCGCCACAGCAGGCGTCGCCCTTAGACCAGCTCTGGAGTGCGTGCGGCTGTCTCTGCGGTCCGCCTTGCCGATGCGCTGACCCGCTCGATAGACCACGATATCCGCGTTTCCTTGTCGCCGACGGAGCCTGAGAGCACCACCTGCAGGCTGTCCCGTGGACCCCGCTCGTCGCCGAAATAGAGGCTGGATTCCAGCCCCACCTCCTTGGCATTTGAGGAAAGCTGCCAAACCTCGCCGTTCCGCAAGACGAGCTCGATGCTCCGCCCGCCCGGCATCAGGGAGGCGCGCACCTCCGGGTGCAGGTGGAAGCGGACCGCAAAGGTCAGCGGCCCCACGGGCACGCCCTTCGCGCGCGGACCGACCGGGCTCAGGGTGTCCCGCCCACTGACAAGGGCGCCAGTTGCCGCCAGCACGATCTGGCGCGAATGGGCCAGTCCGAAGGTCTTCTTGTAGCCTTCATGGCGGCCTTTCAGCTCCAGAGCCTCGCCTTCGTCGATCACTTCGCCCGAGACCTCCGGCGGACCGATCAGCGTGGCGTCGGCCCGCACCGGTGCGGATTGTCCGGCACGCTCGAACAGGCCCGAGGAGTCCTCTTCCACCGTCACCGTGGAGTGAGCGGACGTCGCCCGGGCCGTAGCGGCGAATTCGCTGTTTTCCGGACCGGGCGCGCCGCAATTGACGATGACGGGATGGCCGTCGACCACCAGCTCAAAGGACAGGCAACCGGCTGCTGCTTGGCGGCTCACGGTGATCGGCGGCGCGGCGCCGATATCCGCCAGCAGCACCGAGCTGCCCCGCTCGAGCCGACCATATTTCCCGACGGTCGCGGCGCGGGGCGGGTGGGCCTGTGCCTCGTCATAGGCCAGCAGGGTGGCCAGCGCGTCGGAAGGGGTCGCACCCGTCCCGTTGAACCGGCCGAGATCCCCGTCCCGGAACCGGAAGAAGCGCAACGCGGTCATGGCCCTGTCGATCGCGCTCGTGAGTTCCTCCGGCGGCGTGTAGTCCCGCGCGACGAAGCATTGCCGCAGCGGCAGGAGATCGAGCAGCAGCTCCACCAGAACGATGGGATTGCGTGAGATATGGCTGCCATCGGGGAGAATCTGCCGTTCCAGCTCCTTCGCAAGCGGGCGCGTGTATCGCTTGGTCACGGCCTGCTGCTCGGCGATGCAAAGCCCGCCATAGACCAGCGCCATGACCGAGACCAGCCGCGGCGCACCGTCCGGCGCCTCCCGATGGGTGGCAGACAGGTAGCGAAGATGGCTGGTCAGCTCCCGCATGAACCCGTGATAGGCGTCCGCATTTTCCGTATCCAGCACGACCATGCAGTTGGCGAGCCAGGAGATCACCCGGCGGGCCACAACGTCCGGCCGCCATGCGAGCCCCGTGAAGCTGCGATTCTGCTTCACCCACTCGGTGAACAGGGTTCGCGCCTGCTCCTGGGCCAAGGCGTTGCCGGCGGCCCTCAGATTGCGCAGCCAGCCGAAGCCGTGCAGCTCGCGCGCCCACGCCTCCGACGGCGCCATGATGGCGAACGGCGAATGGCTCCCGATCACCGCATGGGTGCCGGCCAATCCGAAATGTCCGTTGTAGATCTCGGTCGAAAAGCTGGGGTCAGCAGTGCGCAAATCTTGCGGCGCAAGCAGAAGTTGTTCCGCTTCGCTGCCCGGATACCGCAGCCTGGCAACCCCACTCAGCATGAGCCGGCGAAACGCGCCGGGTCCGCGATAGGATTGACCGCCGCTCACCATGCGCCCCTGCACGGCGAGAAGTTCAGCCCCCATCGTACGTCTTCCCTACTCGCTCCGGGACCCGCTACCCCTAGAGGTTCCCCGAAACTCGAGATGATTGTCGAAGCTTCCATGACGGTTATCAAGACTAAATTCCGTGCGCTCCAAAGACTTTCCGTTTCCAATAAGAAATAGGTATCGAACCCGGTACGAACCAGGGGAGATCCTGAGGAAAACCTGTGGATATAATCGGGATAAAGACTTGTCGTCTAGCTTGCGAGCACCAGCCGCGCGGCGAAAAAGCCATCCATGCCGCCGAGTTCGGGGGCATCCATCTTGAAGCTTGGGGGAAGAGTTCGGAGTGTGCCCGTCTGAGTTATCCAGGCGGAATGGCCGAAAACCTCATCGGGCTGGATCCGATCGATGTGCAGCCTGCCGTGGGTGCTTAGGAGGGAAGCGATCTGTCCCTCGCCCTCTTCCGGCTCCAGCGAGCAGGTCGAATAAACAAGCGTGCCGCCGGGCTTCAGCAGCTTCGCCGCGTTGTCTAGCAGCCGCCTCTGGAGGTTCACCATCGACGGCAGATCCTCTTCCGTCTTCAGATAGGCGATATCCGGATGGCGGCGGATCGTGCCGGTCGACGAGCAAGGCGCATCCAGCAGGATCGCGTCGAACCGCTCCTCCGAATACCAGGTGGCCGCGTCGCCGAGGGCCGTATCGCAAGGGAGGTCGAGGCGCTTCAGGTTTTCCTTCAGCACCTTCAGCCTGTTTTCGGAGATATCGAGCGCGAGCACCGATGCGCCGGCGGCGGCGAGTTGCGCGCTCTTTCCGCCTGGCGCGGCGCAAAGATCGAGCACCCTCTTGCCCGCGATGTCCTTGAACAGCTTCGCCGGGAGCGATGCGGCGAGGTCCTGCACCCACCAGGCGCCTTCGTCATAGCCCTCGATCGCCTCGATGCGGCCCTTGGGGATCAGCCGCACGCCGCCGCCTGGAAGCACGTGGCCGTCCAGGCGCTTCGCCCATCCCTCCGGATCGCTCTTGACGGTCAGGTCCAGCGGCGGCTCGAGCATGTTCAGCTCGGCGATAGCCCGGGTGTTCTCTTCCCCGTAATATCTCGACCAGCGCTCCCACAGCCAATCGGGCGTATTCACCTTGGCCGCGTCCATCTCGTCCGCCAGCGCCTTTCCCTGCTGGGAGACCTTGCGCAGTACGGCATTGGCCAGCTTGTCGAAGCGTTTCGCCTGGGCGTCGTACCGGGTGAGCGTCACCGCCAGATCGATCGCCGCGTGGGCCGGGGTCTCCAGCAAGACGAGCTGCGCCGCCGCCGAAAGCAGGATGGCATAGAGCGTGCCGGATTTCGGCGGAAAGCCTTTCTCCAGGAACCGCAGCAGGATGGCGTCGAGCTGTCCCTTATGGCGCAGGCTCGCCATGACGATGGCCCGGGTCAACGCCCGGTCTCGCGGCGGCAGATTGGCCATGTGCCCGGTCGAAAGCGATTTACCGAGTGTGAGATCCAGCGGCTGTTTCTTCACGAGGATCGCCGTCAGAACATCGGCCGCCGCCCGGCGGGCTGCCAAACCGACCTGGGCGTCGCTTGCGCGGGCCTCGCTTGCTCTGGAGGGTGCTGCTGGGGATGCCATCGGAATCGCTTTTTTTGAACTGCAAAGGAGAGGAGCGAACTGCTCCGCCATCGGGCCACCGCGGTCAACCCCCAAAGGGTCGCCCCTCCAAGGGTCCTCTCCCGTATGTCTGGGCCTGCTAACCCCAAGGACCGCGAGAGGAAGGACCACGAGAGGAAGGACCGCGGCCGCGGGTCTCGTTCCCCCAGGGGCCGGAATAAGTCTCGCCGGCCGGCGCATCGATCGGCTCCGCCGCGCGCGTTCCAGTGAGCCCCCATTCCCTTGCGTACTCGTTGAGACGGGCGATGCGGTTCTCGACATTCGGGTGGGTGGAGAAGAGATTGTCCATCCGCGCGCCGGAGAGCGGGTTCACGATAAAGAGCGAGGCGGAAGCCGGATTGCGCTCCGCCTCACGGTTCGGAATACGGTGGGCGGCACCCGCGATCTTCTGCAGCGCCGAAGCGAGCATCAGCGGCGCCTTGGAAATCTCGGCGCCCATCCGGTCCGCCTCGTATTCCCGGGTCCGGCTGATGGCCATCTGCACGATACCGGCAGCCAGCGGCGCCAGGAAGATCATGGCCAGGGTTCCGATCAGCCCCGCGCCGTTATTGTCCCGCCCACCGAAGAACAGGCCGAAATTCGCCAGCATGGAGATGGCACCGGCGATCGTCGCCGTGATGGTCATCACCAGCGTGTCGTGATTTTTGATATGCGCCAGCTCATGGGCCACCACGCCGGCAAGCTCCTCCCGCGACAGAGTCCGCAGGATGCCGGTGGTGACCGCCACCGTGGCATTCTGAGGATTGCGGCCCGTGGCGAACGCGTTCGGCTGCTCGTTCTGCATCACATAGACCTTGGGCATCGGAAGCCCGGCAGCCTGGGAAAGCTCCCGGACCATGCCGTAGAGCTCCGGCGCGGAGCCCGCATCTACCGGCTGCGCGCCATACATGCGCAGCACCATCTTGTCCGAATTCCAGTAGGCGAACAGGTTCATGCCCGCAGCCACCAGGAAGGCGATGACCATTCCGCCCTGACCGCCGATCAGGAAGCCCACTCCCATGAACAGCGCGGTGAGCGCCGCCAGAAGCATCGCCGTTCTCAAATAGCCCATCACAGCAGTGAATCTCCTCGAGAAACGCCGGAAAACGCCTGTTCCGGCACACCGATATGTTGGGTGGGCCGGTCGCGTTCTCAAGAGTTTACGAAGCGCCCAGCATTCTGAGTTCGCTCGGAAAAAATCGTTAGGGCCGCGCTTACCTTAACGGTTGGTCAAGGTGCGGCAGCGATAGTGATCCGAACAATTTACGGAGTTGCTGCTCATGTCCGCGTTAGCCCTTTCGTCCACGGTCACCGAAGTCGATTTCAGCGAATTCAGCCTCAGCACGTCCGAGCGCGAGCTCGTCCGGGCGAGCTTCAACCGGCTGGAGCCGGCAGCCGAGCTTGTCGGCATCCTGTTCTTCCTTCGCCTGTTCGATGTCGACCCGTCGATGCGCAATCAGTTCGAGGGCCCGATCAAGCCGCACGCCATCAAGATGATGTCCACGATGAGCCTGGCCGTCATTTCCCTGAAACAGCGCCAGGGCGCCAAGTCGGCCCTGCGCCTGCTCGGCACGCGCCTGCGCCAGAAGGGACTGAAGGCGGACGACTACAACACCATGGCCGACGCGCTGATCTGGACCCTCGAGAAGTCCCTGGACGACGAGTTCACCTATAGCGTCCGCCGCGCCTGGAAGGTCTATCTCTCCCAGATCACCAGCGTCATGGCTGCGGCCTAAACAGTCTGCCGTGCCTCGGTGTCCTCAAGCGGGGGCGCCGGCGGCGCCGCGCTGTGCCGGGGCCGCAGGCGCCGGGAGAGCAGCAAAGCGGGCTTCTCGATCAGCCGGAAGTAGATAAACGCCGCGACGATCGAGGCTGCGAGCGAGACCGCAAGCGTCACCAGATCGCCCGCCAGGCCCGGAACCCGACCGCCTAAGAGCTTCGCCACCACGGCGAGGCTCAACACATGGGTGAGATAGAGCGAATAGGAGATCGTGCCGAGGAAGCTCAGCGCGCGACTCGTCACCCAACGTCCATCCGCTTCCAGGAACATCAGCCCGGCGACGAGTGCCGTCGCCGGCAGGCCGTAGAGCAGCGTCCGCGCGGGCTCGAACGCCTCCGGCGGATGCAAGCCCACGATGCCGACGCTCACAACGGCCACCCCCGCGAGCGCCGCCGCCCAGATCCCGGGCATCCTGAAGCCCGACAGGTAGAAATGGGCGATCAGGATGCCGAAGCAGAACTCCAGCAGGATCGGCTGGGTGAAGAACCACGCCACGCTCTGGCCCTGGGGCAGGTCCAGCAGGAACCCGACGATCACTAGGGAGGCGAGGGCGCAGCAGATCAGGGCGGACCGGCTCGCCGGCAGGATCACCAGCGCGATCGCCATCACAACGTAGAACAGCATCTCCAGGCACAGGGTCCAGCCGGGCTCCAGCATCGGAAAGATCGATCCGTCCCGCAGGATCGTGGGGACGAAGGCAAGCGAGAAGAAGAGGTCGCTGCCCTCCCAGGCGAAGCTCCGGAAGGCGGAAGGCATCACGATCGTCGCTACGGCGAGCGTCAGGATGATGGACCAATATGGCACGCCCACCCGCGCGAACCGTCCCAGCATGAAATCCGACCCTGAAGTCGGCTTCTGGGTCGCGATGGTCAGAATGAACCCGCTGATCACGAAGAAGATGTCGACGCCGGCCTCGCCGATTCGCACGGCTTCCGGGGAAATTCGGCCGCTGCCATAGCCCGCGACGAACCCGCAGGCGTGAAACACGAGCACGCCGAGCGCCGCAATGCCGCGCAGGTAATGGATCGACAGGAAGGTTTTCATGCCTGTTACTTGGCAAGATATGCGCCAAGCACGGAGGCGCAGAAAGCCGCTCCTTACGCCTTGTGTTGCCGGTTCTCGACCAGATCGTCGACCACGCCCGGATCCGCAAGCGTCGAGGTGTCGCCGAGATTCGAGAAATCGTCCTCGGCGATCTTGCGCAGGATACGCCGCATGATCTTTCCGGACCGGGTCTTGGGCAGGCCTGGCGCGAACTGGATCTTATCCGGCGAGGCGATCGGCCCGATTTCCTCGCGCACCCATTTGCGGAGCTCCAGCCGAAGCTCGTCGGAGCTCACTTCGCCCTCCATCAGGGTCACATAGCAATAGATGCCTTGCCCCTTGATATCGTGGGGGTAGCCCACGACCGCGGCTTCGGAGACTTTTGGATGGGACACCAGCGCGGATTCCACCTCGGCCGTTCCCATCCGGTGGCCGGAGACGTTGATCACGTCGTCCACGCGCCCGGTGATCCAGTAATAGCCGTCGTCGTCGCGCCGGCAGCCGTCGCCCGTGAAGTATTTGCCCTTATAGGCCGAGAAGTAGGTCTCCACGAACCGCTCGTGGTCGCCGAAGATCGTGCGCATCTGGCCCGGCCAGGAGTCGAGGATCACGAGGTTTCCGGAAGCCGGACCATCCAGGACGTTGCCGTCCGCATCCATCAGCGCAGGTTGCACGCCGAAGAAGGGCAGGGTGGCGGAGCCCGCTTTCAGATCCGTGGCGCCGGGGAGTGGCGTGATGAGGATGCCGCCGGTTTCCGTCTGCCACCACGTATCGACGATGGGGCAGCGCTCCTCGCCGACCTTCTCGTAATACCAATCCCAAGCTTCCGGATTGATCGGCTCGCCCACGGACCCAAGCAGCCGGAGCGACTTGCGGGAGGTGCCGTCAAGGAACTTGTCCCCCGCGCCCATGAGCGCGCGGATGGCGGTCGGCGCCGTGTAGAAGATGTTGACGTCGTGCTTGTCGACGACCTGCCAGAAGCGGGCCGCATCGGGATAGCTCGGAACGCCTTCGAACATCAGCGTGGTCGCGCCATTGGCGAGCGGCCCATAGACGATGTAGCTGTGGCCCGTGACCCAGCCGACATCGGCCGTGCACCAGTAGACGTCGCCGTCGTGATAATCGAAGACGTATTGGTGGGTCATCGACGCATAGACGAGATAGCCGCCCGTCGTGTGCAGCACGCCCTTGGGCTTACCTGTCGATCCTGACGTGTAGAGGATGAACAGCGGATCCTCCGCGTTCATCTCCTCAGGCGCGCAGGTTGGCGCCACCTCTTCGCGGGCGCGGGAGTAATCCACGTCGATCCCCGGATTGCTCGCCATCTCCGGATCGAGACCGCCCGTGTGGCGGACGATGATCACTTTCTCCACCACCGGCGCGTGCTTGAGCGCCGTGTCGACATTCTTCTTCAGGGACACCCGCTTGCCGCCGCGCAGACCCTCGTCGGCGGTGATCACCACCTTGGAGCCGCAATCCTCGATGCGTCCGGCCAGGCTTTCGGCCGAGAAACCGGCGAAGACGATCGAGTGGACCGCGCCGATCCGCGCGCAGGCCAGCATGGCGTAGGCCACCTCAGGGATCATGGGGAGGTAGATTGTGACCGTGTCGCCCTTCTTCACGCCGTTGGCGAGCAGCACGTTGGCGAACCGGCAGACCTCCTCGTGGAGCTGCTTGTAGGTGATGTGCTTCGCGGGCGTCTCCGGATCGTCCGGCTCCCAGATGATCGCCGTTTGGTCGCCGCGGGTCTCCAGATGCCGGTCGACGCAATTCTGGGAGACGTTCAGCACCCCGTCCTCGTACCATTTGATCGAGACGTCGGGGTACTCGAAGCTGGTGTTCTTCACCTTGGAGTAGGGCTTGATCCAGTGCAGCCGCTTACCGTGCTCGCCCCAGAACCCCTCCGGGTTCTCGACGCTTTCCTGGTACATCGACTGGTAGGCGTGCTTGTCGATGAAGCTGCGTTGCTTCACCTCGTCAGGCACGGTGTAGATCTTGTTCGCCGTCGTCATTTTGGCGCCTCCCTAAAGCCACCTTACGCTACGCGGCACGGATTTTTTGTTCTTCCGCTTCCCGCTACTCGCTCTCCCGCGGATGCTTCTCCGCATCTTAGGCTGGGCCGAACCCGCCGAGGATCCCGCCGATCGCCACCATCACCACGAGCCAGTGGCCGGCATCGATCGCTATGACGGAGGCCGGCCGGCCCTGGAAACTCTGATTGACGGTCACCGTCGTGAGCACGAAGCCGGCCCATAGCAGGGCCGCGCTGATGATGCCGCCACGTATCGTCCACATTCCGGTATGGAACAGAACGCCCGAGAAGATCACCGCCATCAGCAGATTGGCGACAGCCGCGAAGACATAGGGAGCCGGCCTGTGCTGCAGCTCGAGATCGCCGACGCCGCGCTGCCAGACCTTGCCGAATAGGGCGTACCAGCCCCATCCGATCAGAAAGCCGGCGACCGCGGCGCTCACAACCGCGAGGATGTTCACCGACATAGTATCCTCCCTCGTCTCCTTGTGCCCCTACCGCGGGCTCACGACTTCGGCAGCTTCTTCAGGCCGCCCATCCGGCAGACGATCTCCCATTCTTGAGCCGAAACGGGCTGGACTGAAAGCCTAGAATTGTTCACGAGCACCATTTCTTGGAGTTTCGGCTCGTTCTTGATCTCGTCGAGATGCACCGGGTTGGCGAGATCGCAGACCTCGACGAGGTCGACGCACTCCCATTTTCCCGTGTCGTCGGTCGAATCCGGATGCGCCTCCGCGCTCACTTTCACGATGCCGACCACCTGCTTCTCCTTCACCGAGTGATAGAAGAATCCGAGATCGCCGACCTTCATGTCGCGCATGAAATTGCGCGCCTGATAGTTCCGGACTCCATCCCATTCCGTGCCCTTTGCGCCAGCCGCCTTCTGGTCGTCCCAAGACCAGGTGCCCGGCTCCGATTTGAAAAGCCAATATGCCATCGGGTCAGCCGTTCGGATTGTTGAGCGTCCACTTCCAGGGACGGATCTCGATCTTCTCGAACACGCCGTGCACGAAGAACGGATCTTTTTCGGCCAGCGCTCGCGCTTCTTCTGCCGACTCTGCCTCGATCACCACCAGGCTGCCGTTCATGGTGACACCGTCGTCCTCGGTGAAAGGGCCCGCCAGCGCCAGCTTGTCTCCCAGGCCTTGCAGATGGGCCAGATGGTCGGGGCGCTTTTCCTGCCGCAGCGGCAGGCTCCCCGGCTTGTCGGTGCAGATCACTGCGTAGAGCATCGGCTCTCGTCTCCTCTTCTTATCGTTCCTTGCGAGCTTATCCTTCCGACCGCAACGGCCGTGACAGCAGCCCTTCGATCGCTTCGTCCACGGTCTGCAGCCCGGCGATCACCCCATGCACCGAATGGCAGATCGGCATGTCGATCCCCTTGGCGGCGGCGATCTCGACCACCGCACCGGCGGTGAACACCCCCTCCGTCACCGAACTCCGGCTTTTCAGCACGTCGCCCAGAGTGCGGCCTTGCCCGAGTGCGATGCCGAGCGACATATTGCGCGACGCGGCGCTTCCGCAGGTCAGGATCAGATCGCCGAGCCCCGAAAGCCCGGCCATGGTCTCCCGCTTCGCCCCGAGGGCGATGCCGAGCCGGGTCAGCTCCGCAAATCCCCGGGTCACCAGCGCCGCATGGGCCGAAGCGCCGAGTCCTTTGCCCTGAACGATGCCCGCCGCGATCGCCAGCACGTTCTTCACGGCGCCGCCGAGCTGCGCCCCGATCACGTCTGCGCTGGCATAGCACCGGAAGGAGGGATGGCTGAAGGTCTGCGCGAGCTCTGCCGCCTCATTCTCGCCCGCCATGGCGAGAGTGACGGCGGAGGGAAGGCCGCGGGCGATCTCGTCGGCGAAGCCAGGCCCGGAAAGCGCGCCGATCTCGGCAGCGGGCGCCACTTCGCCGACCACCTCCGACAAAAGCTTGCCTGTCTGCTGTTCCAGCCCCTTGGCGCAGATGATGAGGATCTGGTCGGGCCGCAGGTGAAAAGCGAGCTCGCCGGCGATCGAGCGCACGTGCTGGGCCGGCGTCACCAGCAGGATCACGTCGCACGCCGCAACGTCCTTCAAGCTCGTCGTGGCGCGGATGTCATCGTCCAGCACGACGTCCGGGAGATAGGCGCTGTTCCGGTGGCTCTCGTTGATCTCGTCGACGACGCTCGGCTCGTAGCCCCAGATCGTCACGTCCCGCCCGGCGCGCCGCGCCGTCTGGGCCAGAGCGCAGCCCCAGGCGCCCGCCCCCACGATGCCGGCTGACTGAAGGTTCATTCTGCTCCTTGCCCTGCTTGCATATTTGGCGCGTTCCTCGCAGCCGAGTGTAGCGGTCGCGTCCGTCCGGGACCAGAGGCGGCGCTACGCCTTGACCCCGGCGCCGATGGCCGGCGGCGCGTCGGGATCGAGCGGCCATCGCGCCCGTGCTTCGGCCGTCATGTCGTCGCGCTCGCCCCGGGCGAAATGCTCCAGCCCCGCCCAGGCGATCATCGCTCCGTTGTCGGAGCACAGCGCAAGCGGCGGCGCATGGAGCGTGAAGCCTTGCGCATGGCACAGCCGGTCCAGCGCCTCCCGCAGCCGTTGATTGGCTGCGACGCCGCCGGCCACCACGAGCTGCCGTGGTGCGTCCTCGCCGAACTGATCCAGATAGAGCGCCATGCCGCGCCCGGTCCGGTCGACCATGATCTCCGCCACCGCCTCTTGGAAGCTTGCGCACAGATCCGCAACCACCTGGTCGGAAAGCGGCGCCCGCTGCTGCGCGGCCTGACGCACGGCGGTCTTCAGCCCGGCCAGGGAGAAATGCGGCTCTGCCCGTCCGAGCATCGGCCGGGGTAGGGGAATGCTCGCATCGCCGTCTTTCGCGAGCTTCTCCACTTCCGGGCCGCCCGGATAGGGCAACCCCAGCAGCTTCGCCGTCTTGTCGAAGGCCTCGCCCAGCGCATCGTCCAGTGTGGTCCCGAGCCTGCGATAGCGCCCGACACCCTCCACTGCGAGCAGCTGGGTATGTCCTCCGGAGACAAGCAGCAGCAGATAGGGAAAGCCGATCCCGTCCGTGAGCCGCGCGGTGAGCGCATGGGCTTCCAGGTGATTGACCGCGACGAAAGGCAGCCCCCGGGCGAGCGCGATGGCCTTGCCCGTCACCACGCCGACGATCAGCCCGCCGATCAGCCCGGGCCCCGCCGTGGCCGCCACCGCATCGATCTCTTCGAAAGTCAGCCCGGCGTCGTCCAGGGCCTGGGCGATAGCGGCGTCCAGCAGCTCCACATGGGCGCGCGCCGCGATCTCCGGGACCACGCCGCCGTACCGCCGGTGGAGATCCAGCTGGTCGCGCACCACATTGGAGAGGATGGCCGCGCTGCCGTCGCTCTCCCGCCGCACCACCGCGGCTGCGGTTTCGTCACAGCTCGTCTCGATGCCCAGCACCGTCAATTGGTTCACGCTTTTCGTCATAGGCCTCTTTACACCGCAGCCGCGTTTCGATTGAAGAACGAATGACCCATCGCACCCTTCATATCGGCACCCGCGGAAGCCCGCTCGCTCTGTGGCAGGCGGAGCATGTGCGCGATCTGCTCAAGTCCGGCGGTTTTTCCGGCGACATCGACGTCGACGTTTTCTCCACCGCCGGCGATCGCATCAAGGACAAGCCTCTGCGCGAATTCGGTGGCAAGGGCCTGTTCACCAAGGAAATCGACGACGCTTTGCTTACAGGCGCCATCGATCTTGCAGTTCATTCCATGAAGGACCTGCCGACCGAGCTGCCTGCCGGCACCATCATCGCCGCCATCCCAGAGCGCGGCGATGTGCGCGACGCGTTCATCAGCCATAAGGCCAGGACTCTTCAGGATCTGCCCGAAGGCGCGCTGGTCGGCACGGCGAGCCTTCGGCGCCAGGCCCAGGTCAAGCGCATACGGCCCGATCTGAGGGTCGAGACGTTCCGGGGCAACGTCCAGACCAGGCTGCGCAAGCTGGAGGAGGAGAAGGCGGACGCCACCCTCCTTGCCTATGCCGGCCTGACGCGCTTGGAGCTGACCCGGCATGCCACCGCCGTCATCGAGCCTGAAGAGATGCTCCCCGCCGTCGGACAGGGGGCGCTCGGTGTCGCCTGCCGCAGCGAAGATCAGGAGGTGATCGACTGGTTGAAGCCGCTTCACCACCGGCCGACCGAGATCGCGATATCCTGCGAGCGTGCCTTTCTGGCAAGGCTCGACGGCTCATGCCGCACGCCGATCGCCGGTCTCGCCGAGCTGGATGGAGATCGGATCACCTTTCGGGGCATGATCCTGAAGCCTGACGGCTCCGAGTGGTTCGAAACCTCCCGGGAAGGCGAGCACATCCATGCCGCTGCCCTCGGCACCGACGCCGCGGCGGAGCTTCTGGAGCGGGCTGGGCCGGACTTCCTGGTAGACCTCGACTGATGCGCCTGCTCGTGACCAGGCCGGAATCGGACGCCGAGATTCAGGCGGCTCTCTTGCGGGAACATGGGCACCAGCCCGTCGTCTCTCCGCTGCTCGAAATCGAGTTTCTGGGCCCTCCGATGGATCTGTACCGGGCGCAGGCGCTGATCGCCACCAGCCGCAACGGCCTGCGCGCGCTGGCCAGGCTCTCCCAGCGCGATGTCGCCCTGCGGCTTCCGCTCCTTGCGGTGGGAGCCGGCACGGCCGCTATGGCGCGCGACATGGGGTTCGAGCAGGTCACGGAAGGTCCGGGCACCGGCGAAGAGCTCGCCCGCATCATCGTCGACAATCTCGATCCCGCCGGCGGAAAGCTCATCCACCTCGCCGGCGAGACCCTCGCCTTCGATCTGAAGCGGGCGCTTGAGCGCTACGACTTCGATATTGAGGCGCCTGTGCTCTATCGCTCGGTGCCGGCCAAGAGCCTCACGCCGGAAGCCGCCGAGGCCCTCGCCGGCCGGACCATGGACGGCGTCATCCTCATGTCGCCCCGCACGGCGCAGATATTTGCGCGCCTGAACAGGAACAATGCCGCCGAGCTGGCGTCTCTTTACTGTTTTTGCCTTTCGTCCGCCGTCGCAACCAATGTGGAAGGTTTTGGCCTGAAGCTGCGCGTGGCCGCGAAGCCGAGCCAGGAAGAACTCCTTGCGCTCATTGCGGCGGAGGCGGCATCCTCCTGATTGAACGAGATCGAAGGCGCGGGGCAAGTAGCGGGTAGGGTTATGGCCGATCCTTTTGGCGACAAGAGCAAAGAGACCGACGCCGACAAGCGTCCTGCTCACACCATAGAAGGCACGGCGGAAGAGGTGCCCTCCGAAGCGGAGGCGCCCAACGACGATCAAGCGGCCGCCGCCTCTGACGAGACCTCCGAGACGGAGCCCGTGGGAGATGCGGGCGATGCCGTCTCCGACGATCCCGAATTGAAAGAACTGGACGAACTGTCCGACCATGAGCGGGAAGCCGTGCCGCCTTCCGCGCGTTCCGGCGGCGGATTTCTCAGCCACGTCCTCGCCGGCGTGATCGGCGGCGTCATCGGCGTTGTCGCTCTTTTCCTCGCCGTGACCTACTACCCCTCTCTCGCCACGAGGTCCGCACCTGAACTGGAAGCGCGGGTGGCTGAGCTGGAAAATCGGAAGCCGCCCGCCGCGGAAGTCACCCGGAACGATCTCTCGGGCCTCGAAGATCGCGTGGCCAAGCTGGAATCGACGATCGATTCCATGGCCGACCAGGCCCAGAAAGGCGGCTCTGTCGCCGATGCCGCAGCCGTCAGCCAGCAGATCGGCGATGCCGAGAAGCGGTTGGAGAACAAGATCGACGAGCGTCTGGCCGAGCTTCCCGAGGCCGGCAGCGACGGAGCGGAGAGTGGCGCGGCCAAGAAACAGGTCGCCGATCTTCGCCAGCAGATCGACGGCTTGAAGAGCGAAGTGGCGACCCTGTCCCAGACTCAGGCGAAGGTGAATGCCGCCGATGCCGTTGGCGAAGCGGATCTCGATGCCGTGAAGACGCGGGTGGCCAAGCTGGAAGACCAGCTGCCCGACATCTCCTCAGCGGTGAAGCAGTCCGCCTCCGAAGCGCGCAGTGCCGCCATGACCGCCTCGCTTGCCGATCTTCGCACTGCCGTTCAGAGCGGCGGGCCGTATAAGTCCGAGCTCGATGAGTTCAAGGGGATCGCTCCCGCCAGCACGGAGCTCACGCCGTTGCCGGCCCATGCCGCGGACGGCATCGCGACCATGCCCGAGCTCATCACGGCCTTCGAGCCGGCACGCGACAAGGCGCTCGCGACCGAGGTCGAGCCCGCAGAAGAAGGCTTCTTCGATACGCTTCTCTCCAGCGCCGGCTCGGTGGTGAAGGTTCGCCGTCTCGATGGGGCGGGCAAGGGCAACAGCACCGAAGCGATCCTGACCCGCGCCCGGGCCGCTCTCGATGAGGGCGATCTCGCCAAGGCGATAAGCGAGGTCGAAAGCCTGAAATCCGAGCCCAAGCAGGCCATGGAGGACTGGCTCGCCGCAGCCCAGGCGCGCGCCGACGCCCAGTCCACCCTGAAACGTCTGTCCGCCGCCGAGGCGGGTAATGCCTCCGACACTGAGACCGGGGCCGACAGCGCCGGCTCTTCCGGCCTTTGAGTGTGTGATCCCATGCCGAAGGTCCCCGTCATCGATCCAGCGCAAACGATCCTTAGCCAATGATCCGAGTTCTCGTCTTCATCGTTGTCGTCGCGCTGGCCGCTCTCGGTCTTGCATGGCTCGCCGATCAGCCCGGCACCATACAGCTGCAGTGGTTCGGTTATCAGATCGAGACGTCGGCCTTCGTGGGAGCCCTCGGCGTCATTCTGGCGGCTGTGCTGCTCATCGCCATCTGGGCTTTGTTCTCGTTCCTGATCACGAGGCCCGGCGCCATCGCCGCCCGCATGAAGCAGCGCCGCCGCCGCCACGGTTTCGAGGCGCTGACCGGCGGCTTGCTCGCCATCGGCATCGGCGACCGGGCAGGCGCGGAGCACAACGCCGCCACCGCCCGCCGTCTCCTGCCCAACGAGCCGCTCACCGCGCTCCTGCGTGCCCAGACGGCGCAGCTGAAAGACGATCGGGAATCGGCCCGCCGCGCCTTCGAGGCCATGCTCGACAATCCCGACACGGAGCTTCTCGGTCTTCGCGGGCTGTTCCTCGAGGCCAAGCGCCGCAACGATCCGGAGGCCGCACGCCATTTCGTCGAGCAGGCCGTCGAGCGCAATCCGAACCTCGCCTGGAGCGTCAACGCCCTGTTCGATCTTCAGGCCCGCAGCGCCGACTGGGAGGGCGCGCTGGGCACGCTTGCCGTCGCCCGCAAGCACGATCACATCAATGCCAAGGACGCGCTTCGCCGCCGCGCGGTGCTGCTCACTGCCGAGGCCCGCGAGCTCGAATCCGTCGATCCCGACCAAGCTCTCGCTCTGGCGACCGAGGCCCACCGTCTCGCATCCGACCTTATCCCCGCGGCGGAGATCGCCGGCCGGATCCTCGCGTCCAAGGGCGACGCCAAGCGGGCCGGCAAGGTGATTGCCAAAACCTGGAAGCTTTCACCCCATCCGGATCTGGCGCTGGTCTACGCCTATGCCGATCCGGGCGCGTCCCCGAAGGAACGCCTCAAGCGGGTGAAGTATCTCACCACCTATAATCCGGAAGATATCGAGGCCCCCCTCGCCATCGCCAACGCGGCCATCGAGGCGCAAGGGTGGGAGGAAGCCCGCCTGTGCCTGCAGCCCTATCTCGAGGACCGGCCCTCCGCCCGCATCTGTGCCCTCATGGCGCGCATCGAAGCCGGCGAGTTCGGCGACCGCGGCCGCGAGCGCGAATGGCTCGCCCGCGCCATGCGCGCGCCCCGCGACCGTGCCTGGGTGGCCGACGGCTACATTTCCGACCGTTGGATGCCCGTCTCGCCCGTCACCGGCCAGGTCGATGCGTTCCAGTGGCGCCAGCCCGTCGACGCCATCGGCAAGGTCGACGAGAGCTTCGTCATTGAGGAGCGCCCGGCGCCGGCCGAGGAAGCGCCCGGAGATACGGTGCATCAGACGGCCGCCGCGCCGGACCCGAAGCCCGTGGTGGACCGCCCAGCCCGGGAGCCCGTCGAGCCTGCCGAGCCGGAACACCCCCATGCCGAGATCCTGCCCCCCGAGGGCCGCGAGGATCAGGTTCGGACGGGATCCTTCGCCCAGCCGGTCGTAACGCCGCCCCCGCCGACAGAGGAAGAGCTGCGCGCCGAAGAGGAGGAGAAGCGGAAGGATGCCGGGTCTCAGTCCAGGCCCGTCGAGCCCGAACCCATCGTCGCCCAGTGGGCCGGCGTCAGCGACCGCGAGCCCGAGCCGACGGCGGAGAATGCCGACCCGGAGCCTGCCGCCGAGACCAAACCTCCGGAGCTGAGCAGAGACCTGCCCGCCCAGGGTATGGTCGATCGGGGCGATCGGAATACGCCGGGGGAGGAATATGTCCCTTCGCGGCCGCCCGACGATCCGGGTATTGCCGATGACGAGGACGACGAGACCGATCTGGACCGTTACCGGCGCGCCCATATCCGATGAGGCTACGGCCCGCCCCGGCGCCTCTAGAGCACCCAGCGAAACGCCCGCTTCAGTTCGCTCACGGCATCCATGTCGTAGCAGCGCCCGTGAGCGATGACGATCTGCTCCGGCGCCCAGGCGATCATCTGCTCCGCGGCCTTCCGCACCTCTTTCCGGTGGCGCAGGAAGCTGAGCTGCATATCGTAGGGCGCCTTCCCGTCCGGATCTGCCGCGCCGAACGTCTTCAGTAGCCAGCGATACATTCTTGAACGCACCCGCTCCGGCTCGAAATTCTCGATCAGATCGGTGAGCACCAGGGTGCGCGAGGCGTGATGGAAAAAGTCTGCCTCGGTGATCAGATCGCCCGGCACCAGCACTTGCGCGATATGGCCGTCCCAGGCCGCGGGAGCCGTCTCGCCCAGTGTATGGTCCACCCGCAACGCGCGTTTGGCGGATTTCTCCAGCCCCGGCACCGCCCAGACGTGCGCTTCGGGAAACAGCTCCGCCCAGTCCGGAATCCACCAGTAATGGATCGTGTTGGGCGCGATGAGATGCCGGACCGCGCCCAGGCTGCGGATCTCATCCAGCAATCCCTCCTCCGGCTCCGTGGGCGAATGGATCCACAGGCTGCGATCCGGAAATCGCACCACGGTCATTCGCGTCGGGAAAGGCAGCTTCATGCCGAGATAACCGAACTCGATCTCCGGCCCGTCGACGATCCAGATATCCGGACCGAACGGCTTCAGCCGGTTCAGCGGCAGGTAGGGCGCGTAGGACTCGGTCATCTTACCGCTATACCATTTGCAGCCTGGCGCCGCCTTCGCCTTGCATCGATCCGCCATTGGCAGTAATGACGGGCGCACTCGGTGTTATAGCTATGTCGTCCGGTTTGCCGGGCGCCGCACCTAGGCCGCTTTAGCTCAGTTGGTAGAGCACATCATTCGTAATGATGGGGTCGCGTGTTCGAGTCACGCAAGCGGCACCACCCCTTCCTCATCTCGACGCCATACCACGCTGTCATCTTTCACCGCTCCTGTGGAGAAACCCGCGTTTTCCAAGGATTGTGTGGATTACCCGCCGGTCCAGCGCGACATGCGGACGCTCCTTTGCCTATGGTCTCGGCCTGATCCGCCATTCAGGGGGGCTGATCGGATGTAACGAATGAAGTAGTCGGCGCCCGGGACCCACCCGGCGACGCCGTCGCGCTGTGTTGGGGGCGGGAATGCGCAAAATGCAGGGGGCATCTGGCTCCGGCTGTCGAAAACTGGTGGCCGGTTGTCTTTCAATCGCGGTTCTGGCAGCAGCTCAGCTCAGCACGGCAGCGCCCGCGGCGGCGAATACCATCATCTTCATCGACGACTCGATCGACATCGAGATCGCCGCCCGTTTCAACGCCTTCAAGCGCTTCAACACGCTGAACGCCACGATCCTCAACAACGGTCCGGTCCATAGCCTGAGCCGGGTGATCGCCAATGCGAGCGTCTCGCCGATCACTCTGTTTTCCCGTCAGAGGATCCTTCACCAGCAAGGCACGCTTCAGGACAACGACGTCCTGGTGATCAATAGCGGCGCCATCGACCCGGCGATCGCCATCAACGCCCAGATCACCAACCAGAACAACATCGAGTTCCTGAGCTTCGCAGACGATTCCAATATCGATGCCGGTATCGCCACCGTCAGCCTGGGGCAGCGCCTCACCCATTATCAGGATCATCTGTTGGCCAACGCCGTCATCGTCCGCAACAGCGGCGCCTTGACCGCCGGACAGACCGGCATCGCGGCTGGAATCACCAACCGGAATTTCTCCCAGTTCTTCACCGACGCGCTGAACAACAACACCCACCTCGGCGCCCTGACCGTCGACCTGGAGCAGTCGATCACCGTGCGTCAGCGATCGCGGATCGCCAACGTGCTGTCGGTGACCAACCGCGGCGCCATCGACGCCGGCGCCAACGGCATCCAGGCCGAGATCCTCAACAGCAACATCGCGCTCTTCCGCAACCGCGCGTCCACCCGGAACGTGAGCAACGGCATCATTGGCCGGAACCTGAGCCAGTCCCTGACCCGCACCAACCGCACCGAGATCGGCAACGCCATCGCCATCGACAATACCGGCGATATCGACGCCGGGACGATCGGCATCGGCGCGGCGATCGAGACCTCGGACCTGCCGGAACTGCAGAACACGACCTTCGACAGCAACAGCAACACCGAAGACCTCAGCAGGAACATCTCCCAGAGCCTCGATATCGGCCAGGCGCACGAGATCGGCAGTGCCCTCGTTATCCAGAACGCGGGCGACGTGAAGGCCGGGGGCGCAGCTCTCGCGGCGGAGATCGCAAACAACGACATCGACCGGATCGAGAACACCTTCCGGTCTGCTCATATCAACGATAATTCCGGCAATGCCGGGCGGGGCCTGACCCAGAGCCTGGCCTATGATCAATCGAACCTGATCGACAACGCGGCGGTGATCTCCAATTCCGGTGCGTTATCGTCCGGCGGAGGCTACGCCATCGCCGTCAGTGTCGAGAACACCGATTTCGGCCTGATCGCAAACAGGACGGACCAAACGAACCAGAACAGCGGCAACACCGCGCGCAACCTGACCCAGACTTCCTCGTCCAGCCAGTACAACGGCATAACCAACCTCGTCGCCATCGAGAATACCGGCGCCATCAGGGCTGGCCAGGGCGGCATCGCGGTGGCGGTCGAGACCGACAACATCCTGCTCTCCAACATTGCCGACATCACGAACGCGAACAGCGGCGGTTCGGTTGGCGGTAACCTGGCCCAGTCCATCGACCTGGAGCAGACCAACGCGGTGGAGACCAGCGTTCTCATCTCCAATACGGGCAAGATCGATGCGGGCCAGATCGGCATCGCCGCCGAAATCGAGAATGGCGGGATGCGCCTGACCAACGATGCCACGCTCACCTTGAGCAACGCAGCGTCGGTGTCGGGAAGCGCCTCCCAGTCATTGAACGTTGCCCAGACGAACCGCGTGACCAGCGAGATCGTCATCGCCAACAGCGGCGAGGTGAACGGCGGACGCCGGGGCATCTACGCCGCGATCGAAGAGCCGTCTCTCGCCACCACCAACACGGTGACCCCAAGCACCTCGCTGTCGGGTGCGACCGTCAACACGAGCGCGCAGAACGTCGTCGAGGCCAGCATCGACATTGAGAACACCGGCTCGATCACCGCCGACAATCTCTTCGCCATCGAAACGGAAGGCGCCAGCACGACCATCTATAATCATGGGGGCGGCACCATCACCGGCTATGTCAATCTGAGCGACAAAGCCGACCGCTTCGAGAACGGTCCGGGCGGCACCTTCTTCGCACGCCGCACCAGCGATTTCGGCGCCGGCAACGACATCTTCGTCAACCAGTCCGGCGGCGTGGTCCAGGCCGCCATGGATCGGACGACGCGGGAAGCCACCAGCCTGATCAATCTCGACCGCGTCGTGAACCGTGGCGAGATCACTATCGTCGACGGCGGCACGGGCGACGTGCTGACGCTATCCGCCGACCGTGGCGGCGACGGCGTCACCTATATCGGACAGGGCGGCGCCAAGCTTGGCATGGACGTCTTCCTGAACGACGACGGCTCCAGCCGGGACAAGCTCATGATCGAAGGCACGGTCCTGGGCAGGACCAGGCTCGTGGTCAACAACACCAACCTGAACTCCGGCGTATTTAACCCCGACGGCATCCCGATCATCTTCGCCACCGGCAAGACGCCCGACGCGCTCGGATTCCATATGGACGAACCGGTGGATGCGGGCTTCTTCGACTACGACCTATTCTTCGTGCCCACGGGCTCCGGCTATTGGGAGCTGAAGAGCTTTGCCGGCGGCGGCGCGCGCATGCTGCCCCAGCTCATGACCGCAGCTCAGGATGCCTTCCACATCACCAACCAGACCTGGTTCGACCGGAGCGCCGATCTGCGCGTGCTGCTGCATCGCCAGCAGAGCGGCGCCCATGCCCAGGCGGGGCAGAACTATGGTTATGGCGCAGGGGATCCGGGCGCAGACCAGCCCTTCGTACCGGCCCTTTGGGTAAAAGGCGGCGGGGCCTGGATGGAGCAGGAGGACAGCGACACCGCGCGCGCCTATGGCCGGACCTACGAGTACAATCTCAATCGCGACCTGAATGTCGCCGATATGCAGATCGGCCTCGATTTCGGCACCGAGAACGTGCTGAGCGATGGCGACATGGTGATCTTCGGCTTGCTCGGCGGCGTCAATCTCGGCGAGCTGGACTACCATGCGATCAACCGGGAGTTCGACCTGAAGGGCGGCGAGTTCGGCGCCTACGCCACCTATCTGAAAGGCAACCTCTTCGTCGATACGCTGCTGAAGGGCCAGTACCTTTCCTACGATGCGAACGGCGCCCGCGGCTTCCCGGACAGCTTCGACAGCATAAGCTGGGGCGGCAGGACCGACGCGGGCTACCGCTTCGGCGGCTATTCGCGCGGCCTCTTCGTCGAGCCGCTGGCAACCCTGGCGCTCGCCTGGACCGATCTTGAGGATCTCTCCAACGGCGGCAACACGGTCGACTTCAAGGACAACGAGAGCGTTCGCGGCCGGCTGGGCTTGCGAGTCGGCACGACCTACGAAGTCTGGGAGAACACGATCGTCGAGCCCTTCGTGATCGGAAGCTACTGGAAGGACTTCACCGACTCCAACGAGACCACCCTGGTTTCCGTCGGACAGACCTTCGACTTCTACGATTCGGTTGCCGATGGCTGGGGCGAAGTCTCCGCCGGCCTGAACCTGTTCAATCCCGACGCCAACACGGCCGTCTTCGCCAAGGCCGATTTCATCTTCGGCGACGAGGTCGACGGCGTCGCGGGCCGGACCGGCATTCGGGTCAACTGGTAGGTGGACAGGCTAGCGGTTAGGGGGCGGCACCAGCACTTGGAAGGGCTCGTCTTCCAGGCTGATGCGGATGATCTGGGCCTTCTCCGGCTCAAACCAGACATTGTCGTCCCGCCGGAGGACGCCGCCTTCGGTAACCACCGACACGCATCGGCCCTGGGTCCGCTTCAGGGGCATAGGGCCTTCCAGTTCATCTTGCTCGAGCCAGCGCGTCATCGCCACGCGGTCGTCCACCGGAAGATAGACGATATCCAGAAGCCCGTCGCCGGGCTCGGCGTCTGAGCTGAGCAGGAGAGCGGGGCCGGTGCTTCCGATATTGATCACTTCGACGAACAGGAAATCGCCGACGATCTTCTCGCCGTCGACATCGATCTCGAACCGCTCGGGTCTGCCTGCGACGATGGCGTCGCGGAGCATGGCCCGGGCGTCGGCGAGCTCTTCTTCCCGCGTATCGCCTTTCGCCTTGCCGTCCAGATGCTTGGCGAACGCGCCGAAGCCTATTCCCTCAAGAAAGCGCTTTTCGCCCCAGGGGCCGGTGGCGATACCCACATTCAAAGGCTTCGTCGGCGCCCCCGATAGGTGCTTGGCATGGACTTCGGGCGCACCCTCGATGCCGAGCGAGCCGGCGATATTGTTTGCCGTGCCGGCCGCCAGAATGGCGATGGGCACGGATCGGTCCGGCGCTCGCGCGAGCACTTTGGAGATCGTCCCGTCACCGCCGACGATGACGATCAGATCGGTCTTCTCCGTCTCGATCGCCTTCTTATATTCGTCTTCGTCGGTGGAAAAATACGTCGGCTCGTAACCCGACTCCCGCAAACCCTCGCAGATCAGGGCCTTCGGATCGTCGCCGTCGCCGGACGTCGGGTTATGCATAAGGAGAGCACGCATCTGAAGGCCGAACGCCGGCCGAAGAGCTGCAGTTCCGGTGGGCGGTGTCCTATTGCCCGAAGGACAGCGGATTGATCGGCTGCTGCGCGCCCGGCACCGACGCCATGGGTGTCTGGGGCGCATAGCGCAGATCGGGCACATTCTGCTTGCGGGGCCGGCAATAATTGCTGCCGTTGGCACCGTTGCTGATCAGCAGGTCGATATGGATGTGGTCGCCGTGATGGCGGTCGCCGCCCGGCCCGAGCACCGTGTGGAACATATCGCAGGCGCCGTTATAGACCTCCCGCAAAAAGGCCCGTTGCGCGGCTGAGCCGCGGCTCCAGTCCCCTTTCACGGAGATCGTGCTGCCGTCGGCGAGCGTGAATCCGCCGACATCCAGCGCATTGCCGAACGCATGTTCGGAGGCCTTTGCCCCCCGCACGCCGTTCCGCGAGCGGCAGCTATAGGAGGCCATCTGCTTGATCTCCACCACCGGCTGGCGGAACCAGCGATTCGCCGCCGGCTGCACCACCTTGTAGACCCATTCGTCGACCTTCACGGTCACCGGGCAGTTCATGGTGGCCGCGGGCTCAACCTTCACCCTGCCGCCGACCAGCGCCGAGACCCGCAGCGGGCGGTCCATGCCGCACGCGCCGCCGCCCTTCACGTTGCCGATTTCCTGTATATAGGGGGATCGCTGCACCACGCCGCTCGCCATGCAGCGTGCCTCGCCCTTGCTCCGCCACTCCCCACGGCTCGCGCCGAACGGATTCATGGAGCAGCCGGCCAGGATCGCCCCGAGGCCGAGCAAGAGAAGTCCTACCGCCCTCACGGCGGTTTTGTGCGTAGCGCCACCCGTCATGTCGCTAAAATGCGCGGGATTCAGTGAATAAATTTTCAATGCTCAGCGGCCGCAATCGCTAAGCCGGAGTAAATGAAGATGCCGGATTGGGACGCAGTGATTATCGGGGGCGGGCCGGCGGGCCTAACCGCCGCCATCTATCTCGGCCGTTTCCGCCGGCAAGCGCTCGTGATCGACGACGGCACAGGCCGGGCCGAGCGAATTCCGAAGACCCATAATCACCCAGGGTTCCCCGGCGGCATCGAGGGCGACACGCTCGTTGCCCGAATCCGGGAACAGGCGGCGGAGTACGGCGCAAACTTCCTGAAGGCCTGCGTGACAGACCTGAAACGGGAGGACGCGGGGTTCTTATTGGAAACGTCCCAAGGAGAGATCCGCGCGCCCTTCGTCATCCTCGCCTCGGGCTCCAAGGACAACGATCCCGCCTTGCCCGGCGTCGAAAGCGCCGTCGACCGCGGGCTCATACGTCTCTGCCCCATCTGCGATGCCTACGAAGTGATCGGCAAGCGAATCGGAATTCTGGGCAACGGACCGAAAGGCGTCCGCGAGGCCCAGTTCCTCACCACTTATTCCGACGACGTCACCCTGATCCATCTCGATCCCGAGAATCCGCTCTCGCCGGACGACAAATCGACATTGGAGCGCGAGGGAATCGCGCTCATGGAATCGGTGATCGATGCGGTTCATATCGAGAACGACGCCATCGAGGCCTTCGATATCGGCGGCGAAGAGCATCGCTTCGATGTCATCTACGGCGCCCTCGGCCTCACGCCCCGCAGTGAGCTCGCCCACCGGGCGGGCGCGGCCACCACCGATGATGCCTGCATGAAGGTCAATGCCCACCAGGAGACGAGCGTCAGCGGACTCTATGCGGCAGGCGATCTCGTCCTCGGCCTGAACCAGATCTCGATCGCCCAGGCCGAGGGGGCCATCGCCGCCACTGACATTCATAACAAGCTCCGCGCAATGGAGCGTGAGGATGGCCGCATCCGCGAGCCGTTGCCGGACGAATGTCCGCCACAGAAAGCCGGGTGAAAGGCCTACTCCAGCCCGAGATCCTTCTTTGCCTTCTTGGTGATCGACTGGCGAGTCGTGAAGAACCCCTCCCACGGGTCCTCCTTCAGCGCCGCCAGACGCTTCGGCAGCGTCTCCACCGAATAGGGCGAGGGCGATTTGAGCCCCGCCAGTTCGTTCCACCGTAAGGGGCAGGCGACAGGCGCGCCCTCGCGCGAGCGAGTGGAGAAGTTGACGATCGCCGAGCCACCCCGCTGGTTGCGCAGATAGTCGACGAAAATCTTTCCCTTGCGCGCCTGCTTGGACATGTTCGCCGTATAGCGGTCGCCCCGTGCCGTCACCAGCGCATCGGCCACGGCCTTGGCGAAGGCCTTCACCTCGTCCCAGCCGGAGCGTGCGGTGATCGGCGCCACCACATGCAGGCCCTTGCCGCCGGTGGATTTCAGGAAGCTCTTCAGTCCCAGATCGGCGAGAAAATCGCGGGTCTCGACAGCGGCCGCCTTCAGGGTCTCCAGATCGAAGCCTTCGTCGGGGTCGAGATCGAACACCAGCCGGTCGGGCTTGTCGGGCTTCTTGATGGAGACGCCCCAATCGTGGATCTCTAGCACGCCGATCTGCACCAGGCTGAACAGCCCCGCCGCATCGTCGATATACAGATACTTCTTCTTCGTCTCGCCGCCGGGGATCGCGATCTCCTTGATCGCCTTGCTCATCCCCTTCATGGCGTGGCGCTGAAAGAAGCACTCCTCGGTGCGCCCCTCGGGGCAGCGCACCAGGCTGATCGGCCGGTTCACCACGTAAGGAAGCATGGCCTCCGCCACGCGCTCGTAATACTCGGCGATGTCGCGCTTGGTCAGGCCAAGCCGCGGAAACAGCACACGGTCCGGGCTGGTCAGGGTGACGCCGTCGAAACTGTCCTGCTCCTTGCCGCCCTTTTCCTGCACGGCTTTCGCCGGCTCCTCAATCGTGCGGTTCGCCATGTCGCCGACCTCCTTTTCCGGCGGATCGCGGGTCACATCCGCGGCCGGCTTGTCCTCGCGCAAACCCTGATAGCTCGGATGGCGCAAGCGCCCATCCCTGGTCCATTCGGTGAAGGCGATCTCGCAGACGAGCTTCGGCGTCAGCCACACCGCATCGCGCTTGTCGGCGGCCGGCACGTCGGTGAAGGGCGAGGTCTTTCGCGTCAGGGATGAGAACCTGTCCGCGAGCCGCTTCATGTCGCCGCTGTTGAACCCGGTCCCCACCTTGCCGGCAAAGACGAAGTCGCCGTCCTGAAACGTCCCGAGCAGGAGCGATGCGAAGGGCCGGCCCTTGGCGCTCGATTTGGAGTAGCCGCCGATCACGAATTCCGCCCGGCGCCCGCACTTGACCTTGAGCCAGGTCTTGCTGCGGCCGGACTTATACGGCGCGTTTGCCCGCTTGGAGACGATACCCTCCAGCTCCGTCCGGCAGGCCTGGCCGAAGAAGGCCTCCCCCTGGCCCTCGATATGATCGGAATAGACCAGGCGGTCGGGCAGCCCCTTCTTGCTGAAGAGCTTCCGGAGCTTTTCCTTCCGCTCGACCAGCGGCTCCTTATTCAGCTCCTTGCCGTCGAGCTCCAGGAGATCGAAGGCGTAGTAGCGGATGGCCGGATGATCCGTGTCGATATGCTCCTGCAGCGATTTGAAATCCGTTATGCCGGACTCGAGCACGAAGGCGGCCTCGCCGTCGATCAGCGCCTTCTTGGCCGGCAGTTTCGTCAGAGCCTGCGCAATCGCCGGAAACCGTGCCGTCCAATCGAGCCCGCTGCGGCTATAGAGCGTGACTCTGTCGCCATCCTTGCGCGCCTGGATGCGATAGCCGTCGAACTTCACCTCGTGCAGCCAGTCGTCGCCCTCCGGCACTTCGTCGTCCAGGGTTGCCAACTGGGGCGAGATGAACTCGGGCGCTGTGGCCTTGCGGCTGGGCGGCGGCGGCTTGCCATGCCAGCGCTTGGCGCTCGCCTCTGCGCCGCGCGGCTTTTTCGATTTGTCGGAAGACCAGACGGCGCTTTCGCCGTTCAGGATCTGATCCATGCTCCGCCCGCTCTCGACGCTCGTCTCGTACTCCTCCGTCGGCTCGGTGCCTTCCGAGGCGTGATCGTCGGACGCTTGATCAGAAGCCAGTTCTCGCGCTTGCCCCCGTTTCGGTCCTTCTTCATGCGGACGAGATGCCACTCGCCCTTCAGCCGCTCGCCATGAAGGATGAAATCGAGATGGCCTTTCTGAAGACCCTTATGGGGATCGCCGACCGGCTCCCAGGTACCGCGGTCCCAGAGCATCACCGGCCCGCCGCCATACTCGCCTTTGGGTATCACGCCTTCGAACGTGCCGTAGGCGAGCGGATGATCTTCCGTCCGCACGGCCAGACGCTTCTGCGCCGTATCGAAGCTCGGCCCCTTGGTCACGGCCCAGCTCTTCAGCACCCCATCCAGCTCGAGCCGGAAATCGAAATGGGTTCGCGTCGCCGCATGCTTCTGGATGACGAAGCTGTTGCCGGATTTCTTTTTCCGATCCGCCTTCGGTTCCGGCGTCTTGCCGAAATCCCGCCGGGCCCGGTACTCGGCGAGAAGGTCCTGATCGTCGAGGCTCGCCATGGCCGCTTACGCTGATTTCTTCCGCGGAGACTTGCTCTTGTTGTCGTTCTTGGCCGTGCTCTTGGTGGATTTGGATTTCGTGGAGCGCGATTTCGTCGAGCTCTTCTTGTTGTCCTGGTCGCTGACGCTCTTCTTCAGCGCGTCCATGATATTGATCACCTTGCCGGAAGCCGGCGTTTCGGCGATGAACTCCGGCTCGCGCTTCTCGATCTTGGCGTGGATCAGCTCCCACATGGCGTCGGTGTAATCGTCCTTGAACTTCTCCGGCTCGAACGGGCCGGTCTTGCGCTTGATCAGCTCCTCACCCAGCTCCAGCGCTTCCTTGTCGACCTTCACATCGGGAATCTCGTCGAAGAATTGATCGGCGGAGCGCACCTCGTCCGCCTGACGCAGCATCTCCAGCAAAAGCCCCTTGCCGCAGGGCTTGATGCCCACGAGGCTGCTCTTGCCCCGCATCACCACTTGGCCGAGCCCCACCTTCTTGGCTTCGCTCAAGGCCTTCTGGATGACCGCGTAGCCCTCCTCGGCGTTCTCCCCGTCGGGCAGCACGTAGTAGGGCTTCTCGAAATAGCGCGGATCGATCTCCGACTGCTCCACGAACCGCACCAGCTCGATCGTCTGCTTGCTCTCCAGCTTGAGCTCGTCGATCTCCTCCGGCTCGAGCAGGACGTATTTGCCCTTCTCGTATTCGAAGCCCTTGATGATCTCGTCCGTGTCGACGGGGCCGATCCCGGGCGCGACCTTCTGATAGCGGATCCGCTTGCCCGAGGGCTCGTGGATCTGGTGCAAGGCGATCTGCTTGTCGGAGCTTGTGGCCGAGTAGAGCTTGACCGGAATGGTCACGAGAGAAAGCCGCAATTGGCCGGTCCAATAGGGGCGGGGCAGCGCCATGACGCAAGAACTCCTCGACAGCTGGAATTGGCGCGCCTCCATCAGAGGACGCCGAAAAAAGAGTCAACGGAGCTGCAACCGCCCGGTTCCCGAGCGGCGTGCCGGATTTCCGTGCCTCAACCGCCGATTTTGTACCCGTTTTCCCTAAGAACCCGTTTGAGCATTTCGGGATAGGTGAGGGTAACTTCCTCGCCGGGACAGACGCCCGCATCGGTCAGCGGCTGGTCGCAGGTCTGAAGCCCCCAATCGTCGTTCTTATCGTAATGCTGCTCCATCAGGGTCCAGGCCTCGTCGCCTTCCCCCAGAAGGCTCTTCTGGGCAACATAGCCGGCGAGATAGGCGTTCACGTCGTCGTCCCTGGCGATGTCGACCAGCTGCTTCATCCAACTTTTCTGCACGGCTTCATAGGCTGGGTCCGCGCTGACATTCTTCACTTCGCCGCCCTCCACGGTCAGCACCACCTGGGGCGCGACGGAGAAGGCATAGGCGCCGAACGTGTAGAGGAAGGCAGCGTCGTCGACGATGAATTCGGACCGGCCATTGCCGTTGTAATCCTTGGCGATGGGCGGCTCGCCGTCGAACTCGCCCAGATCGACCACGGACCACGTATCGGCGTCCGCGCTCTTGGTGGCCACCCGGGGCACGCCGCAGCAATGGGCGCCGCCGGAATAGGTGGAGACCACGACCTCCGGGGTGTCGTTGGCCGGATCGATCTCGACGATCTGCACAGTGTAGGGAAAGCGGGTGTTGAACTCGTCCACGTCGAGCTCGGCGACCTTCTCGCCGCCGGAAAGCACCGTCACTTTCGAGGTGAAGGCCGCATCCTCGCCGGGCTGGGTTTCCTGGTAGGAAACCTCCGCCGAGACGTCCCCCATGGAGATCGAGACCGGCTGCGTCGGCTCGTCGATGGATCCCGCCTCGATGCTGACGCCCTTCGTTTCGCCTTCCACGTCCGGCGCCTCGAGATACTTGCCGCTCTGGGCGAGCACGGCTTCGCGAAGGCTCGTGTCCGCCGCGTCCGCTGCGCCGGCGCAAAGTCCCAACGTCACCCCAAGGGCCGCGGCGGCAGCGAATGCGCCCAGTCCAGGTCGTGTGCCTACCGTCCGCTCCATGGAAACGTTTCCTTCTCTAAGCTTTATTCATTTCGCTTTGCGACATTAGAACATTGTGGCGGAAGCGCTGAAAGGGCAGATGACATGGCCTATAACGCCTGAAGCCGCTCCGGGGTCGACCGGGCGAAGATTTGAAGCCGAGATGCGAGGGAGCCTTATGGAAAGTCCGCCCCAGGCGAAGAGCGACACGCGACCGGTCGCCGTAATCACCGGCGGCACGGAGGGGCTGGGCCTGGCATACGCCAATCTCTTCGCCAAGGATGGTCACGACCTCCTGCTCGTCGCCCGCAGCCGGGACAAGCTCGAGCGCGCGGCGGAGGAGCTGGCGAGAACTCACGGCGTCACGGTCGAAACGACGGCTCAGGATCTCAGCACCGAAGAGGGCCGCGCCGGCGTCGAGCGGGCCCTGGAGGACAAGGGACTTCATGCGGAGTATCTGGTGAACAACGCGGCCCTGGCCCTGGGCGGGTTCTTTCAGGACGGCGACCGCGAAACGCTCCTGAAGATGATCGATCTCAATGTTGGCGCCGTGGTCGATCTCACCCGGCGCCTCATGATCGGCATGCTGACGCGCGGCAGCGGCCGCATCATGAATATCAGCTCCATGACCGCCTTCCAGCCCACGCCATACGAGCTGAACTACGCCGCGTCCAAGGCCTTTGTCGTCTCCTTCAGCCGCGCGCTCGCCTATGAGTGCATGTATACCGGCGTCACCGTGTCGGTGGTCGCGCCGGGGGTCATCGCCACGGATCTCCACGCCAAGGCCGGCGCCACATATTCCCGCTACCTCTACATGCTGCCGGTCATGACGCCCGAGCAGGTGGCGAGCCGCAGCTACCGTCCCTTCATGCGCGGCAAGAAGATCATCGTGCCCGGCATCCGCAACAAGCTGCTCCAGGTGATGGGCAACTTCACGCCGAACTTCGTCCTCGTGCCCTTCATGGGCATGCTGTTCCGGGTGCTCGGCGAAGACGGCGTGGCGCTGCCGCCAGGCCCTATCCCGGGCCGGGACGGTATCGAGGGAAACCCTGAGAGCGGCACCGGCTCCTAAGTCGAAGCCGAGAGCTCAAGAGCCCGATCATGCATCCCACCCTGCTCGCCTACGCGGCGCTTCTTCTCGCGATTCTTCTGGAGACTGTGGGCACGCTGGCGCTTCAAGCTCCCATCAGTTTACCAGACTCGGGCCGTCGATCGTCATGCTCGCTGCCTATGTGGCCTCGTTCTATTGTCTGGCGCTTGCGCTCCGCGCCGTGCCGATCGGCATCGCCTACGCCACCTGGGGCGGCGTCGGCATCATCCTGATCTCGATCATGGGCTACGCTGTATTCGGCCAGAAGCTCGACTGGCCCGCCGTGATCGGCATCGCCCTGATCGTTGCCGGCGTCGTCATCGTCAACGGCTTCTCGAAGGTCACCCCGCATTAGGGCGGCGCGGCCAGTACGAAGCGAATTTACGTGCGCGAAATATCGAGCGCATTAGCGCTCGCAAGGGCGACTGCCCGCCGGCCGGTCAGCGCGCCCCATCGGAGGGGTGAGCGAAGCGAACTGCAGTGAGAGAAATAAATGGTGGAGCGAGGGGAGTCGAACCCCTGACCTCAGCAGTGCGATTGCTGCGCTCTCCCAACTGAGCTACGGCCCCATGCCAGGCAGGCGTTGGTCGCCCGCGGATAATGCATCCGGAACGTGAAAACCGCTTGGGAACGGTGCGCACCGGAGATGAGGCCATATAGAGAGCGGGCTCCTTCCCTGTCAAGCGACGCGAAGGGGTAGGGCGCCGCGCCGCCGGTCAAGCTCTCGTGAAGCGCGGTGCGCCTGGTTAACGGGCGTGGCGCGGCACCACGCGCCGTTCACCTTGCTTCCTCTTGTCTCTACCCGGCTTGGCTTCCGGTCTTGCCCTGAACCGCTCCACTCCGTTACATGATGCGCGCAACCGGAGGCGCCTTATGATCCCGCTGATCAATTTTCTCGTTCTTATTATCGATCTCTATATTTGGGTGATCATCGCCAGCGCCATTTTGAGCTGGCTCATCGCGTTCAACGT
This sequence comes from Methyloligella halotolerans, assembly GCF_001708935.1. Taxonomy (GTDB): domain Bacteria; phylum Pseudomonadota; class Alphaproteobacteria; order Rhizobiales; family Methyloligellaceae; genus Methyloligella; species Methyloligella halotolerans. The sequence continues at coordinate 180,741 of NZ_MASI01000002.1, read as the reverse complement.
GGTCAACACGTCGAATCGTTTCGTGCTCGCTATCGCCGATACGCTCTATCGCGTCACTGAGCCGGCCCTGCGCCCGATCCGGTCCATTCTGCCCAATCTCGGCGGTATCGATATCTCGCCGGTGATCCTGATCCTGCTGCTCCTCTTCTTGCGCGACGTGGTGCTGCTGGGCTGGCTTGCCCCGGCGCTGCTTCGCTAGGCGCGTCCCTTGTCCATCCCCCCCATGCCATTCCGCCGCGATTCCGAAGGCGTTCTGCTGGCCGTTCGCCTGACGCCGAAATCCGGCCGCGATCAGGTTGAGGGGATCGAGGAGTTCGATGGCGCGCCGGTCCTGAAGGCGCGGGTCCGCGCCGTGCCGGAGGACGGCAAGGCGAATTCGGCTTTGGAGAAGCTGATCGCCAAGTGGATCGGCCTGCCCCACACCAATGTCTCCGTAGAGAAGGGCGGCAAGTCCCGGCTGAAGCAGGTCCGCCTGGAGGGCGACGCCGAGACCCTCGACGTCGTCGTGCGCTCCCGGGTCAAGGATCTGGAAGCCTAAAGGGCGGATCAGGCGCCGAGCGCGGACTCTATTTCTTCGACGATCTTCTCGGCCGCGCCCCGCGGGTCCTCCGCCCGGGTGATCGGGCGCCCCACCACCAAATAGCTGGCTCCGGCCTCGATCGCGGCCTTCGGCGTCACGGCGCGGGTTTGGTCGTTGGCCTCCGCGCCCGCCGGGCGTATGCCGGGCGTGACGATCAGGAAGTCATGGCCCAGCCGTTCCCGCAGTGCACGCGCCTCCTTGCCCGATGAGACCACACCGTCGAAGCCCGCATCCTGGGCGAGTTGCGCCCGCTGAGGCACCAGCGCGACGGCCGGCTCGATAATACCCTGCTCCTTCAGATCGCCCGGCCCGAGATTGGTGAGCACGGTGACGCCCAGGAGCTTGAGAGCGGCATTGCCCCGGCCACGCACGGCGGCCTCCAGGGTCTTGCTGTCCGTGGCATGCACCGTCAGGAACGCCGCGCCGCTCTTGGCGATGGCGGCCGTTGCCCGCTCTACCGTGGTCTCGATATCCAGTAGCTTTGCATCGAGGAAGATCTTGTGGCCTTGGCCGGCCAGCTCATCCACCAGGCGAAGCCGCCGGAGAACAACAGCTCCAGGCCGATCTTGAACACGCCTGCCGCGTCGCCGATGGTTTCGATCAGCGCCTTGGCGTCGTCCGGGTCAGGGACGTCGATGGCGACCATCAGCCGGTCGCGGGCGGATTCTGGCTTTCCGTCCCCGAGCGCGGCGTTCATTCTGTCTTCCAACGTTTGGCAGCGACGGCGAGCGCCTCGACCGTGTCGGTGGCCATCTTCTGCTTGATGTCGCCCTTCAGGTGGCCAGTGTCTTCGAAGGAGTCGTGGGCCGACGGCACGATCACGTGCTGGGGCACCACATGGGCGCCGAGGCCGAGCTCCAGCACCTGGCGCAGGGTGAGCAGGCTGCGGAAGCCGCCGAAATAGCTGGGGGAGGCGCCGCCGATCGCAAAGGGCCGGGTCTTGAACACATCCTCCCCCTCCTTCACGCGCGACACCCAGTCCAGGGTATTCTTCAGGAGTGGCGTGATCGAGGAGTTGTATTCGGGCGACGCGATAAAGACGCCGTCATACTCTCCCATCAGCGCCTTGAACTCCCGGGCCGCCTTCGGCACGCCCTCGTCCTTCTCGAAGTCGCCGTTGTAGAGGGGCAGCTCGTAATCCTTGAGGCTGACGAAGATCGCCTCCACGCCATTAGCCTCAGCTATGTGCCGGCAATGCTTGGCGAGCTTCACGTTATGGGACCCTTCGCGGGTGGAGCCGGCAAAAAACAGCAGCCTCATGATCATCCTCTCTGGTTGGAACGCGTGGAGCCAACGCGTGCAGGTCCGGGAGGTTTCGTAGCAAGGGGAGGATGGGTCCGCAACGAAGCGGCCGGCGGAGAACCTAGCCCGGCGGATCGTCCTCGTCCGGGGCGCCGAACCAATGGCGGAGGGGAATGGTCGCTGCGGCGGCGATCGGCGTGGCGAGCGCGATGCCGAGAATGCCGAACAGGGCGCCCATCACGAGCTGGTTCAGGATAACCACCGCCGGCGGCAGGGAGACGGCCTTGGCCTGGATCAGCGGTGTCAGCAGATAGCTTTCCAGCCCCTGCACCAGCAGATAGAGGATCAGCACATAGAACACGAGATGGAGCTGTCCCCGCCTGCCACCAGGAGGATCGGTACCGCGCCGATGATCGGCCCGAGATAAGGCAGGAAGCCCGCCAGCGCCGCAAACAGGGCGAGCGCGAACGCCATGGGCACGCCGAGGATCAGCAGGCCGACATAGGTCAGGGCGCCGATGGCCGCCATGGCGATGGCCTGACCCACGATCCAGCGGCGCAAGACGTCCCCGGTCTCCTTCAGAAGCGCCCGCGTATTCTTCCGCTCGCTGGGCGGCGCCACCTGGGAGAGGAGCTTCACGTGGGTCTGCGGATCGGCCGCGACGTAGATGCCGAAGAACAGGACGATGAATGCGCCCGCAAGAACGCCGAGCACATTGCCCGCGACCGCCGTGGCGCCCGAGGCCAGGCCCCAGGGCTGCAGGTCGTTGAGGATGTCCTGGATCTTGAAGTTCTTGAAGAGGGTCTCGCCCTCTTCCAGGTCGAACAGCTCCTGGGAGAGGTTGGTGATGCCCGACCCGATGCTGTTCACAAGCTGGCCGGTCTGGTTGACGATGGTCGGTCCGGCAGAGGCGATTACCGTCGCGACGCCGCCGATCGCCAGGACCACCAGCAGACCCAGGGCGAGCATGCGAGGCATCCCGGTCTTCGCATGCAGCCATTCGCTGCCGCCATGCAGCACGATGGCCAGCAGGACGCCTGCGAAGGCGAGCAGCACCGGCACCCGCGCGATCCACAGGATCAAAGCGAGCACCGTGACGATGATCACCCCGGCGGTCGCCATCATAGCGTCCCGCAAGACGGGCTTACGCTGCAAATCTTTCGACAGCTGGCTCTTTTCGCTCGAGCTGGCGGCCATCGGCCTCTCCCCCTGCAGGCGCGGAGGATTCCGCGCGAGGTTGCGTTCGAGGGAAAGCCGGAATAGTCCGGCTAATCCTCTTTCGAACCTTCGCCGATGCTATCGAAAAAGTCTTTCATCCGAGCAAAAAAACCGGTGGATTCCGGATTTGTCTTGTCGTTCGACGCCTCTTCGAACTCTTTCAGCAGCTCTTTCTGACGCTTGGTCAGATTCTTCGGCGTTTCGACTTCCGCCTGGATGTACAGATCGCCCGTCTGCCGGGACCGCAGGATCGGCATCCCCTGGGACTTCAGCCGGAACTGACGCCCGCTCTGGGAGCCTTCGGGGATCTTCACCCGGGTGGTGCCGCCGTCGATGGTGGGCACCTCGATCTCGCCGCCAAGGGCGGCGCAGGTCATGGCGATCGGCACACGGCAGAACAGATCCGCCCCGTCCCGCTGGAAGAACTCGTGGGGCTTTATGGACAGGAAGATATAGAGGTCGCCCGGCGGTCCGCCGCGCATGCCGGCCTCGCCCTCGCCGCCGAGGCGGATACGGGTGCCGTCCTCGACGCCGACCGGAATGGTGACCGACAATGTGCGTTCGCGGGTCACGCGGCCCTGGCCGTTGCAGGCGCCGCAAGGATCCTTGATCACCTCGCCGCGGCCGTCGCAGGTCGGGCAGACGCGCTCGATGGTGAAGAAGCCCTGGGTGGCGCGCACCTTGCCCATGCCGCCGCAGGTATCGCAGACCGACGGCGATGAGCCAGGCGTCGCACCCGCCCCTTCGCAGGTCTCGCAGACCACCGAGGTCGGCACACGGATCTGCGCCGTCTTGCCCTCATAGGCCTCTTCCAGGGTGATCTCCATGTTGTAGCGGAGATCGGCGCCACGCTCGCGTCCGCTGCGCGGCCGGCGCTGGCGCGGCCCCATGAACTCGCCGAACAGGTCGTCGAACATGGCCGACATGGAAGCGGAAAAATCGCCGCCGAAGCCGTGGGCCCCGCCGCCGCCGAAGCCGTTATTCTCGAACGCGGCGTGGCCAAACCGGTCATAGGCCGCCCGTCGCTGAGGATCTTTCAGCGCCTCGTAGGCCTCGTTGACTTCCTTGAATTTCTGCTCGCTTTCCGGATCGTTCCGGTTGCTGTCGGGGTGGCATTCCTTCGCGAGCTTGCGGAACGCCGTCTTGATCTCTCGATCACCGGCGCTGCGGGTCACCCCCAGAGTTTCGTAATAGCAACGTTTCGACATCGCCCCTCCGGACTTTGCGCTTCAGGCCAGGGACACGCGGCCCGGCGCAGTCTCTTTTGGCAGGATGAGGCCGGGGCTCTGGCGAACCCCGGCCGTCTCTCGGACTAGCGTCACGCTGACTTCTTGTCGTCGTCGTCCTTGACCTCTTCGAAGTCGACATCGACGACGTCCTCGTCGCCCGAGCCGGACGATGCGCTGCCCTCGGATCCGGCGTCTGCGCCACCGGCGTCCTGATTGGACTGGTACATCGCCTCGCCGAGCTTCATGGAAGCCTGGGCCAGGGCGTCGACCTTCTGGCTGATCGCGTCCTTGTCGTCGCCCTCGAGCGCGGTCTTGAGCTCTGCGAGAGCGGACTCGACCGTGCCCTTGTCTTCCGCCGAGACCTTGTCGCCATGCTCGGCGAGCATCTTCTCGGTGGAGTGGACAAGCGCTTCGGCCTGGTTCTTCACCTCGACGGTCTCGCGGCGCTTCTTGTCTTCTTCCGCGTGGCTCTCGGCTTCCTGGACCATCTTCTCGATGTCGTCATCGGAAAGACCGCCGGAGGCCTGGATGCGGATGGACTGCTCCTTGCCGGTCGCCTTGTCGGAGGCGGAGACGTTCACGATGCCGTTGGCGTCGATATCGAACGTCACCTCGATCTGAGGCACGCCGCGCGGAGCCGGCGGGATGCCGACGAGATCGAACTGGCCGAGCATCTTGTTGTCGGCCGCCATCTCGCGCTCGCCCTGGAAGACCCGGATCGTCACCGCGTTCTGATTGTCTTCGGCGGTGGAGAAGGTTTGGCTCTTCTTGGTCGGGATCGTGGTGTTGCGGTCGATCAGCCGGGTGAACACGCCGCCCAGGGTCTCGATACCCAGCGACAGCGGGGTCACGTCGAGCAGCAGAACGTCCTTGACGTCGCCCTGCAGCACGCCCGCCTGGATCGCCGCGCCGATGGCGACGACTTCATCCGGGTTCACGCCCTTATGGGGCTCGCGGCCGAAGAAGTTCTTCACCGCCTCGCCGACCTTCGGCATACGGGTCATGCCGCCGACCAGGATGACCTCGTCGATCTCGGCAGCCTTCAGCCCGGCGTCCTTCAGCGCGTTCTCGCACGGCTTGATGGTCCGCTGGATCAGGTCGTCGACCAGGCTTTCCAGCTTGGCGCGGGTCAGCTTCAGGGTCAGATGCTTCGGACCGGACTGGTCGGCCGTGATGAACGGCAGGTTGATCTCGGTCTGGGAAGCCGAAGACAGCTCGATCTTCGCCTTCTCGGCGGCTTCCTTCAGCCGCTGCAGCGCGAGCTTGTCGTTGCGCAGGTCGATGCCCTGCTCTTTCTTGAACTCGTCGGCCAGATAATCGACCAGACGCATGTCGAAATCCTCGCCGCCAAGGAAGGTGTCGCCGTTGGTCGACTTCACCTCGAACACGCCGTCGCCGATCTCCAGGATCGAAATATCGAACGTGCCGCCGCCAAGGTCGTAGACGGCGATCGTCTTGCCGTCCTTCTTGTCGAGACCGTAGGCCAGGGCCGCCGCGGTCGGCTCGTTGATGATGCGCAGGACCTCGAGACCAGCGATCTTGCCGGCGTCCTTCGTGGCCTGACGCTGAGCGTCGTTGAAGTAGGCGGGAACCGTGATGACCGCCTGCTCAACCTTCTCGCCGAGATGGGACTCCGCGGTCTCCTTCATCTTCTGGAGGATGAAGGCGGAGATCTGCGAGGGAGAATACTTCTTGTCCCGGGCTTCGACCCAGGCATCGCCATTGTCGCCTTTGACGATGGAATAAGGGACCAGCTTCTGATCCTTCGCCACCGTCGGGTCGTCGAAGCGGCGGCCGATCAGGCGCTTGATCGCGAATAGGGTGTTCTCAGGATTGGTGACGGCCTGGCGCTTCGCCGGAAGACCGACGAGCCGCTCGCCATCCTCGGTGAACGCGACCATCGAAGGCGTGGTGCGCATGCCTTCGGCATTCTCGATGACTTTGGGATCTTTGCCGTCCATGACCGCGACACAAGAATTCGTCGTGCCGAGGTCGATGCCAATTACTTTCGCCATGTTCAAACCTCTCTTCTCTGGCAGACCGTCCGGGCCCGATGGCACCCGGTGAACGCGTCCGTTATCGAAACTCTCCGCGGACGCACGGTCCCCTAAATTCATTTAGGCGAGCCAGCCGAAATCCGACTGGGTTTCCGCGGTTATATAGGGGCCGGCTTTGTTGCCCGCAAGGCGAGTGGCTGCCCAAAACCCCATACGAACCCAAGGGATTTAACCCATAGAACCCGAGGGATTAGCCCGATGGGAAGCTTAGGGATCTGCGGGGGTTCCGCCCCTTGAGAGGCTGTGAGTTCTACGAAGCAATCCTTAACGAGCAATCACGCGACGACCGCCCAGACGGCGATCAGGGATGGTGTGAGGCAGAAATAGTCTCCGCTCTCACTCGCCGCCCGCAGATCGGCCTCGAATTGCTCCTTTTGGGCGTCGTCCACGAGCCCGAGCTCCCGGCCCGCATCGAACAGGCTGCAATAGACCCCGAGCAGCATGCCGGCCATTTCGGAAAGGGGTAGGAAGCGGACCTCCGAATGCGTGTCCGAAAGCGTCTCCATGCCGGCCGCGGCAAATTGTGCGGGCAACTCCCGGCCCTCGTGCATCCGTCGCCCGTGCGCATCGAACACGCCCTCGAACAACTCCGAGAACGCCGCCATGGCGGAGCAGTCGGGTTCCACCGCGAAGCTGCCGAAATCGTACTCCTGGGCGATCACCACGCCGCCGGGCTTGGTCCACGCCCGCATCTTGGCAAGCACCTCGGCGGGATCGGGCATATGCATGAGGAAGCAGCGGCAGAATGCGAGATCGAACGGCGCGCCCGGAATTTCGTCGAGGCCGTTGATGTCGCCTTCAACGATCTCGAAATTTGCGCCGCCCCGTCGTTTCAGCGCATCGCGCCCCATCGAAACGAGACCCGGATCGATCTCGATCCCCGTCACCGCGCCTTTCGGCCCGACGCCTTGAGCCATGATGCTCATGACAGAGCCGGGTCCCGCCCCCACATCGAGACAATGCATGCCGGGCGAGAGTCCGGCCTTCTGGAGCACCCGGCGCGTCGCCGATTCCCACATCTGGGCTTGCTTGCGCAGCCGTTCGTACTCTGCCATGTCGCGGGAATGGACGTAGCCGTCCAGATTGACGCGAGCGTTTTGGTTTTCGTCCGCGAGTTGGGTCACGCTGATCGGGGCCTGAAGCTTGGAACTGCCGCAGGCCGCAGACTATCCCGGATCGCGCCTGCGGGACAGGGAGGAGCCGCAAATTGCCTGTGAAACATTTGCAACAGAAGCTCGATCGACCCGCTCAGGAGTCCTTGCTTGCCGAGCTGCGCAGCGTCATCGCCGCCGCGCCCTTCTACACGCCCACAATGCCGCGCACGGGCAAGCCCATGTCCGTGCGCATGACCAATTGCGGCAGCCTCGGGTGGCTCACGGACAAGGCGAAGGGTTATCGTTATGAGCCCGTCCACCCGGAGACTGGTGAGCCCTGGCCACCGATTCCGGACCTTCTGGTGAAGCTGTGGGAGGAGGTGGCGGGGTTTGACGCGCCGCCGGAAGCCTGTCTGATCAACTACTACGCCAAGGGCACCAAGATGGGCCTGCATCGCGACGAGGACGAGCAAACCTTCGAAGCGCCCGTCGTCTCGGTCTCCCTGGGCGACACGGCCATGTTCCGTATCGGTGGACTGACCCGCAAGGACCCGACGAGGCGTATCGAGCTGGAGTCGGGCGATGTGGTGATCTTCGGCGGCGAGGACCGGCTGATCTATCACGGCATCGACCGTATCGTCGCCGGCAGCTCGGACCTGATGCCCGAAGGCGGACGTATCAATCTCACCTTGCGGCGGGTGACGCCGGCCTGACTTGGCATTGCGCGGGTGCAAACCCGGCAATCACGACCGCATAAGTCGACAGACCCGCCTAGCCAGTGAAATCCGTCTGCTGGAAAATCGAGATCAGCGCGATGCCATGCTCTTTCAGAGCTTCCGTCGCGCCTTCTTCGCGGTCCAGAACGGTCACGACATGCTCGACTTTGCCGCCCATCTCGCGGACCGCCTCGACCGCCTGAAGCGCCGAGCCGCCACTCGTCGTCACGTCCTCGACCACCACGATGCGCTTGCCTTCGAGGCTCTCATCTGCGGTCAGCCCTTCCAGGCGCTGGCGCGTGCCATGATCCTTGGCCTTCTTTCGCATGATGAGAGCCGGGAGGGGATGTCCGAGGGCAAAGCTCCGCGCCGTGACCGCGGCAGCGATCGGCACGGCGCCGAGCTCCAATCCGCCCACGTAATCGGCATCGAGCTTGGAGATCTCGTCCAGCAGCAATGCCGCCGAAAGAAACGCCCCTTCGGGATGAAGCATGGTCGGCTTCATGTTGAAGTAGGTATTGCTCTGGCGCCCCGAGGCGAGGGTGACGCTGACCCCGAAAGCGTAGGACCGCTCGCGGATGATCTCCATGAGACGCGCGCGCTCTGCAGCCGCGTCTCGCTCTTTCGCTTTCAAGGGCACGTTCTACGCCTCGTCTTCTTCTTGCCTGTCTTTGGAGGCGTATCAGCCCTTGCGGAGCCCTTCATCCTCCACCGCTTCGCCATCCTCGCCGGACCCGTCCGGATAGTCGTCATTGGCCGGCTTGGAATTGCCTTGCGGCTGATTGCGCGCACCGCCCTTCGACACGGCGACCAGCGCCGGCCGCAGGCAGCGATCCCCAATGGTATAGCCTGCCTGCATCACGTCCACCACCGTACCTTCAGGGACCTCCGGATTCGGCACCTCGTACATGGCCTGGTGATTATTCGGGTCGAAGCGCTCCCCGAGCGGGTCGAGCTTCTTCACGCCGTGGCGCTCGAGCATGTTGAGCAGCTCGCGCTCCGTCAGTTCCACGCCGTCCAGGAAGCTCTTGAGCGCAGGATCCTTGGAGGCCGCCTCGGCCGGCACGTGTTCGATGGTCCGGCGGAGATTGTCTCCGACCGTGAGCACGTCGCGGGCGAAACTGGACACCGCGTATTTCGAGGTGTCGGATTTCTCGCGCTCGGTCCGTCGGCGCAAATTCTCCATATCCGCCATGGTCCGCAGAAGCTGATCGCGCAGCTTCGCGTTCTCGGCCACGAGGTCCGCGTCGTCGCGCCCCTCGGAGGTCTCTGCCTCGGTGCCATCGTTGGCCGCCTCGGCGTTGTCCTTCATCTCCTCGTCTTCGTCGCGAGGCTCGGTCGTCTCGTCAGTCATAGCCGCACCGATCGTTTTCTAAAGCTGGAGTTGTCGGGGATATCGACCGCAAAGCCTAATAAATCAAGGCCGCAAAGGTTAAGGAACCAGTCGGCCGAGCAGCCTCGCGGTGTAATCCACCATCGGAATGATCCGACCGTAGTTCAACCGGGTCGGTCCGATAACCCCCAATACGCCGACGATCCTCTGTTCGGAATCCTCGAAGGGGGAGACGATGAGGGCCGAGCCGGACAGCGAGAACAGTTTGTTCTCCGAGCCGATGAAGATGCGCACGCCCTCGGCGCGTTCCGCGAGGCCAAGCAGGCGGATAAGCTCTTCCTTGGCGTCCAGGTCCTCGAAAAGCAGGCGCACCCGCTCCAGATCCTCCATCGCCCTGACGTCTTCCAGGAGATGCGCCCGGCCGCAGACGATGAGCGACTTCCCGCCGTCGCCTTCGCCGGACCACGTGGCCAGCCCCTCGGTGACCACATGGGCGGTCAGCTCGTCGAGCTGCACGCGCTTCTCCTCGATCTCCGTCTCGATTCGCTTGCGCGCATCCTGGATCGTGGCGCCCGCGATTCGGGCGTTGATGTAGTTGGAAGCTTCCTGCAGCGAGCTGACGGGCAGATCCGCGGGAACCGAGATGATCCGATTCTCCACCTCGCCGTCTTCGCCCACCAGCACGACCAGCGCCCGGCCGCCGCCGAGATTCACGAACTCGATCTGCTTCAGGGCTTTGGTGTGCTTGTCCACCAGAACAACGCCCGCGCAGCGGGACAGGCCCGACAGCATGGCGCCGGCTTCGGTGAGGAAATCCTCGACGGCCCGGTGCTTCCCGTCGCCGGAGATTTGGCGCTGGATCTGGTCGCGTTCGGCGGGGCTGACATCGCCCACCTCGAGCAGACCGTCCACGAACAGACGCAGGCCCGTCTGGGTCGGCATGCGCCCGGCGGAGGTGTGCGGCGCGTAGATCAGTCCGAGCGCTTCCAGATCGCTCATGACGTTGCGCACCGAGGCGGGCGAAAGCGTTATGGGCAGGGAACGGCTGAGATTGCGGGAGCCGACCGGCTCGCCCGTGGCGAGATAGGTCTCCACGATACGTTTGAAGATCTCGCGCGACCGCTCATTCAGCCGGGTCAATCCGTCCTGGGCGCCCTGCGCGGCACCGAGCGCCGCGCTGATATCGTCGTATCGCATGAGTTGAAATCTAGGCACGCCGGTTCGGCGCGTCAAACCCGTAACGCGCCGAACAACCGCCGATCGCCGTCCTCGAGCAGGCCGGCGAAGGAAAACCCTAGTTCAGGGCGCTCCCGGTGGGCAGCAGAACCGAGCCCAAGGAGTCCGGCGCTCCGAAATGGCTGAAATAGCGCGACCGGATCGATTCCACCGGCAGGACGATCAAAACGTCCGTGGTGCCGAACTGACGGTCGATTACCGCGCCGTCGCCCACATAGGCCCCGAGCCGCAGATAGCCCTTGATCAGGGGTGGCAAGGCCTTCATCGCCGCCTTCATATCCACCTGCTCCGGCGGCAGGATGTCCATGTCCACATGAAGGTGGTCGTGGGCGCGGGCGCGCCATTCTTCCGGTGCCAAGGCCGTGTGATGCAGGAAGCTCAGGGCTTGGGCATGGGCATTCGGATCGATGCCTTCGAAGCTTGCACAGCCCAGCATCACGTCGACGCCGTTCTCGCGCACATAGGACCAAAGCCCGTGCCACAGGAGCTCCACGGTCCGGCGCGTGCGATAGGGTTTCAGCACGCAGGAGCGGCCGAGCTCCATGAACTTGTATTCCGGGCTCTTGGCCTCGATCAGCGGGGCGATGTCGTATTCCTGCTGGGTGTAGAACCCCTCGTGGCGGTCCGCAACGTCCTGGCGCAGCACCCGGTAGGTGCCCACCACCTGAGGGCGCCGCCAGCCGCGGCTGGCCATGGCGGTGGTGTGGTCCAGCACCAGCAGATGGTCGAAGATGGGATCGTAGGGATCCTCGTCCCGGCGCGACAGCATGGTCAGCGCGTCGGCTCGGGCCGACATCTCTTCGTAGAACACCTTGTAGCGCAGCCGCTGGGCGCGGCGGATATCGCTCCGCTTGCGCGCAAGCCGGACCTCCAGCGGCCCAATACGGCCATAGCTCTTCGGCGGCTCCCGAAGCATCAATGCCTGGAAGGCTGAGGAGTGAACCGTTTGCGGCCGACGAACGCTTGCCCGCCACCATAGGCGGGCCGGAAAGTCAGTCCTGGAAACATCATGCCCCCGCGCGATCTTTAGCGCCTAAATCGGTTTCGGCTGCGGCGGCCCATTCCACGGGTCGTTCCATGGAAAAGTGGGGATCGCCACCTCAATGGCCAAATCCATAATCCCAGGGTTCACGAGGCACGCACCTGAGGAGAACGATTCGGCCACAACGACGCCCCGATAGCAATCCTCTTAGAAGCCTATATGACAGATTTTACCGAGGCTGTGCATGGAGGTCGGGTCCACGGCGTTGCTCCCGGGGCCAAGCCCTCGAGGAGGAGGAGCGCTAGACGGCGCTCGATCCGGAAGCGGCCTCGGCATCAGCGGCCCCGCTCGCGGCTCCGGCGATCTGCCAGCGGCCGATCAGGGTCAGCAGGTCGTTCTTCTCGAAGGGCTTCGCGAGGTAATCGTCGAGTCCCGCTTCCAGATAGGCGGCGCGGTCTTCGGCGAACGCATTGGCGGTCAGCGCCACGATGGGCGGCCGGCCGGCACCGGGCTTCGCGTCCTCGTCATAAAGCGCCCGCAAACGGCCCGCCGCCTCGATACCGTCCATCTCCGGCATGTGGATGTCCATCAGGACCATGTCGAACCCGGCTCCGCCGTCATCGAGCGCCTGGTGCGCCAGCTCGATCGCTTCGCGGCCGTTGGACGCCCGCCGAACCGAGGCTCCGGCTTTCTCCAGAACCGACTTGGCGAGCAGCGCATTGATTTCGTTGTCCTCCGCCAGCAGAACCGTGAGCGCCGCCCCTCCCGGCGAGGTGAAGCGCTCCGGCGCTTCGGCGTTGGCGAGCGCGGTGGCGGGTTCCGACGCCGGATCGCCGAACAGCTGGATCGCCATGGAACGAGGCCGGATCGGCCGCATCAGATAGCCGTCGAAGCCGCGGGATCTGAGGGCGTCGATTTCTGGTCGTTCGTTTGGATCGAGCACGACCACGGCCCGCTTACCGTCCGCCTCGCGTGTCCCGATCTTCTCGCCTTTGCCGAAGACCTCCAGCAGGTCGAAGGCGAGGCGGTTCAGGCTCGCCGTGTCCGTCAGCAGCACGTCGAAGCGGGCAAGTTCGCGCCGTCCGGCCGGTCCAAGCTGGGACAGGGCATCCACCGTAAGGCGCTCCGTCTGTGCTCCAAGAGCATCCAGAAGCTCAGCCGAAAGCGCCGCTTCCATTCCGCCCTCCAGGACGACAAGCACCGAGCGGCCTTCCGCATTCTGCCAATCGTCGGAGATGGCGCCGGCCTGGGCCGGAATATCGAGGGGCAGGTCGACGGTGAAGCGTGTGCCTTCGCCGCGCGCGCTGGTGACGGCGATCTCGCCGCCCATGGCATCGACCAGACGCTTTGAGATGGCGAGGCCGAGCCCTGTCCCTCCGTGCCGGCGGCTTGGCCCCGAGTCAGCCTGCTCGAACTCGAGGAAGATCTGGTCGAGCTTGTCCTTCGGAATGCCGGGGCCCGTGTCGCTCACCTCCAGGCGAAGCGGAACGCTCGAGGCCCCGGCGGCGCCGCTCCCTGCCAGAAGGCGCAAGCCGACCCCGCCATGTTCGGTGAACTTGATGGCATTGCCGATCAGGTTCATCAGGATCTGCCGGACGCGCATGGGATCGCCGATCGCCGTCCGGGGCAGGCGAGGGTCGGCAAACCAGCCGATCGTCAGCCCTTTCTCGCGGGCGCGCGGCGCCAGAAGCTCGATCACGCTTTGCAGGGTTTCGGCGATGTCGAACGGGACCGATTCCAGCTCCAGCCGGCCCGCCTCGATCTTGGAGAAATCAAGCACCTCGTCGATCAGGGTCAGCAAGGTCTTGGCCGAGCTCCCGATCGCGTTCGCGTAGGTCGTCTGCTCCGGCGAAAGCTGGGTGTCGAGCAGCAGCCCGGTCATGCCGAGAATGCCGTTCATCGGCGTTCGGATCTCGTGGCTCATGGACGCGAGAAAGCGGGACTTCGCGGTGCTCGCGCTTTCCGCCTCGTCGCGCGCCTGGGCCAGCGCCCGTTCCGCTTCGCGCTGTTCCGTCACGTCATGGCCGATGCTCTGCACCTCGGTGAGCGCGCCGCTCTGGTCGGTGATCGCGAAATCCTCCCAGATGAACCAGCGCAGCCCTTTGGCGGTTTTCAGCTGCATGACCTTGCTGCGTCGCCGCGGCATCGGACCCGGCAGCGAAGATGCCCCGGCATCCGCGTCCTGCTCCTCAGCGAGCGTCAGCCGGAAGGGCTGGCCCAGCGCCTCCTGCCGCGTCACGCCGAAGACCCGACAATAGGAATCGTTGACGAAGGTGAGCCTGCGTCGGAATCCCGGCGCAGGATCACGTCGTCCTGATGGTCCAGCAGATCGCGATAGCGGGCCTCGCGCTCCTGCACTTCCCATTTGAGATCCTCCAGGGCTTCCGGGCTGGAACCCTCGCCTTGCCCGTACCGGCCGAGGCGCTGCACGGAGGCGAGTTCCCGGGTCTGCAGAGAAATGAGGAACGCGGCGCCAAGCGCCATCCCGGTCATCATGGCGAAGAACAGGAGAACACCGATGGTGCCCGCGGCGATGGCGGCGATGCTCAGGGTCCCGAAAAGCAGAGCGGCAACGATGGAAACGATCGGCGCGTCGTTGGTCACCATGCGGAATGCCCGGCCCAGCCGCGCCATCGGGCGCGCCCGATCCGTCACGTGACCCGCGATCTCCGGGCTGTGGTCCTGATACGCCAAACTCGATCACCGCCGAATAAACGAGCGTCAAGCAACGCCCAAAGCGAAAACAACAAACAGAAAAGACTTGAGAAAGACTTTAGCGCCGCTGCTTGTCGGACATGTCGGCGTTGCTGCTCACGACGATCACCTCCGCCACCTTTTGGGCCATGCAACGGTGATCGAAGGCGGTAAGCCGGTACTCGGGCGGCTCGGCGTTGCTGTCGTCCGGCAGGGTCAGGCTGCGCATCATGTCATAGCGCCGAACGAGAGGGATATCCCGCGTCGCGGCGTAATACCAGATGGCGCCCACGATCCGGCGGTAGGCGGGGTCGTCGGCGAGCTCCGGCACGTAGCGGGGATCGACCAGCACCACATCGATGTCGTTCTGCTTGAGCCAGTCGAGGGTCTCGGTGAAGGCGCTCTCGAACTCGGCCAAATCGACCCGGGCCAGGGCATCGGCGGATCCGGCTTGCCATACCACAAGATCGGGATGGGTGTCGGTGACCTCGGCGCGCATGCGGTCCGCCGCGTCGAAGGCAACCTCGCCCGAGATGTTGCGCGAGATGATCTCGATCTTCTGATCCTTGAAGATCGACTTCAGATAGCGCGCTAGCCGGTTGGGGTAGCTCTCCTCCGACGCGAATGGCCCATCGTCATAGGCTGCCGGGCCGACCACCAGCACGGTCAGCGGATTGTCGGATTGGAGCGCCTTGGGAAAGGTCTTCAGGGAGGCCGGCTGTGGCCGCGGCCCGTCGTCCCCCACGCAATTCGGCGCGGCTGTATATTTCGGCTTGGGCAACTCGGTGCGAGGCGGCTCCGTCTGCAGGGGATCGGCGGGCGCAAGTAGCAGGAACGCGCTCACGCCGGCGAGGCAGAGGATTGCGAGGGTGGCCGTTTTGATCTTGTCCGCCATTCCACGAACCACGCTGTAAATATCATCAGCCCGATTCCGAGAGCGGAATAGGCCAGGTCAACGATAAGCAGCCCACCGGACTCGAACCGCACGATTTGCCCGATCAGGCTTAACAAAGAGCCAATCGAAAACACCGCCAGCGAGTTTCGCCCCAGCTCCGAGAACACCGTCACGAGACGCTCGCTGAACGCTGCGATCCGGCTATAGGCGCCGGCGAAACAAATTACCAAAGCCAGCAGGCTGATCAGCCTTGCAGGAGAGAGATAGGTCTTGTCGAACGAAAAAAACAGACGCGGCGAAGGCAGCTGCATTGGATCGGGAGAATATCCCGTGATGCGGACCAGGACGCCCAGCCCGAGAATGCCCACCGCCGGCCAGAAAAGCCATTTCATAAGGGGCTCGATGCGATCCTGCGCCGAGAGTTCGGCCCCGATGAAGCCGAGCGTGAAGAGGAATTGCCAGGCAAACGGATCGAGGAACCACTCTCCGGCATAGGGCCAGGAGGGAAGGTTGATCCGGAAGGTCAGCGTCACCGCATAGACCGCGAACGAGACGAGGGCGCAGAGCGTCAGCGAATATCGCCCGATAATCACGATCAGAGGCGCCATGGCGAGCAGCACCACGTACAGCGGCAGGATGTTGAAGAAGCCAAGCTGGTGGGTCATCAGCGCGAGCGCCGGCGTGGTCCAGACCGGCGCGGTAAACACCGGTTCGGCGTTGTGCCATTCCAGGTAGAGATTGTTCTCCAGCCAGAGCGCGGCTCCGGCGAGGATCGCCAGCGCGATCGCCGTGATGGTGATCTGCGCCCTGTAGACCTCCACCATCCGCGACATGAAACGGATGGTAATCCGTCCCGGTGTATGGGACCGCGTCGGACCGCCAGTCGCAAGCGAAACCGACCAGCCTGCCAGGAAGACGAAAAGCTCCGCCGCATCGCAAATCGTGAAGTTGCGCATGGTGATCCGCTCGAGCGGATTGCCGGGGATGTGATCGATGAAGATGCAGATAAGGGCGTATCCACGCCAAAAATCGATAGCGTTTGGCCCGCGCATCCGCCCCCTTCACCTTCGACTTTACTGTGGGGCGAGCCCGGATCGGGCACCGCAGCCGCACAAACTTCCCCTCGGCAGGGCCGAAGTGTAACGGCTCTGCGTGGCGATGCCAGTGCGACAATGGCGTTTTTCTATGGCGACGAGAGGGTAAATCCGGGTCAGGCGCAGGCGAGACGGTTGAGCGCCGGTCCGCCGGCACGCTGTCCGCGCAGCGTCTCGCCGCGATAGCTGAGCGCCTCGGCGATATGCAGCCGGGTCACCTTCGTCTCGCCGTCGAGGTCGGCAAGGGTGCGCGCGACCCGCAGCGAGCGATGATAGCCCCGCGCGCTCAACCCGAGGGTCTCCGCCGCTTCCCGCAAAAGAGCGAGACCGGCGCCGTCGGGTTCGGCGATCTCCTCCAGCAGAGTTCCGTCGCAATCGGCATTGGTCCGGGCCCGCTTCTGCCCGAGCTCCTTGAGCCGCGCCGCCTGGATCTGCCGGGCGGCCACCACCCGGCGGCGCACCTCCGCGCTTCCTTCAGATGCTGCGGGCAGGGCGAGATCGGCTGCGCTCACAGCCGGCACCTCGATCTGAATGTCGATCCTGTCGAGGAGGGGGCCGGAGATGCGCGCCTGATAGCGCTCGGCGCAGGAATTTCCCTGACGGCAAGAATAGCCGGGCTCGCCGGCACGCCCGCAACGGCACGGATTCATCGCCGCCACAAGCTGAATGCGCGAAGGATACGATACCCGATGATTGGCCCGAACGATCACCGATTCCCCGCTTTCCAGCGGTTGGCGTAGCGCGTCCAGCACCTGGGGATGGAACTCCGGCGTTATGGAGCAAACTCACCAGTCGGTGAGCAACTTCGGCTAGCTTATTATAACTAGTAATTGCTATGAGCAGGCATGCCAAAGGTTGCATGCCTCTATATCGATGATTCGGGCACTAGAAACCCGAACCATAATCCATCCGAGGGACAGTACCGTGATTGGTTTGCTCTTGGTGGCGTCCTAATTGATGAAGAGCGCGAGGACGAGGTAAGGAACGCCCACGCCAAGTTTTGCCGCGCGTGGGGGATTACCTATCCTCTTCATTCGGTTGATATTCGCTGTCAAACCAGCGGTTTCGCTTGGCTCGGAACGCTTCCGTCCAACGAGTATCAGCGCTTTATGGAAGAGCTGAGTGAGCTTGTACTTAGCGTTCCGGTGATCGGGCACGCCTGCGTGATTGACCGTCCCGGATACGACGGAAGGTACCGGGAGAAGTACGGCAGACAGCAGTGGATGCTCTGCAAAACGGCATTCTCAGTGCTTTGCGAGCGCGCCGCCAAGTTCGCGCGAGACGAAGGGAGAAAGTTGCGGGTCTATCCTGAAGCTGGAGATCAGACTGCGGATAGGGCTTTGCGTAGCTATTACGCAGAATTACGCGCCCATGGAATGCCATTTGGAGGGCCTGACGCCTCCAAATATACAGCTCTTACAGCCGACGAACTCCGAGAAACGCTCTACGACTTAAAGTTCAAAAACAAATCGTCAGCGATGGCACAACTTGCGGATCTGTACCTGTATCCTATGGCCCGTGGGGGCTATGAGCCGGATTACCGCCCGTATGAAATGCTCGTAGCCAGAAAGAAGATTATAGACGCCCTGATCTCGGACGAGGAGCGACCTCACCTCGGCATAAAATACAGTTGCTTTGAGAATATTGCGCAGCCTTCCGGATAGCAAAAAAGCCGGAGTCTCCTCCGGCTTTAAGCAGCCCTCATAACGAGGACCTCACAGGCTAGGCCTATACGCAATATAGGCGTCCTTTGAAATATGTCAAGAGTCTCAGCGGGTTAGCGCTCAAGCTGTTAACCTCTTGTTTACAAATCAAAAATGAATCTCAGAGCAGCTACGCCTTGAGAGTTAGGCTGTTCGCCCCAATCACGTCCATACACATCATGAAGAACGCGGCGGTGAAGCTACCCCGGCTTATCTTGTTCGCTATGTTGCGCTCGCTCTCTTTTGCGCCCACCGCCCCAAGCCGCTCGGCTAGCTGGGCATAGGTTATCCCCCGCCTCTTCAGCTCGGCCTTCAGGATTTGCTTCGCCTGCTCCTCATAAGGAGCCGTTGGCGATTGCTTATCGACTGACATCATCGAATCTCCAGAAAAAATCTCACATTCGATGATATATACCTTGCGCATGGGGTATCAACGTCCTATATCTGATGAAACACATCATCGGATATGACATGTCTCAGCACTTTCTCCTCTCCCCCGCCGCGAAAACCCTTTCCTTGGTGAAGGTCATGCGCATGTCCGACGCGCAGGCTCGCGAGGCTTTCCGCAAGATCCGTTGGGCCGAAACCGATGGTAGCCCGGTTTGCCCGCAGTGCGGCGGCCGCGAGCCCTACGATCTCAAGACTCGTCAGGTCTACAAGTGCCGGGCTTGCAGCAAGCAATTCAGCATTACCTCGGGCACGATCTTCGCCAGCCGTAAGCTGGCCGTTCGGGACATCCTCGCTGCCATCGCCGTTTTCATAAACGGTGCTAAGGGCTACAGCGCTCTCCAGCTCTCCCGCGACCTCTCTGTCGATTACAAGACGGCCTTCGTCCTGCTGCATAAGGTCCGTGAGGCCATAGAGATTGCTCGCGAAAGCGGTGCGCTCTCAGGTGATGTTGAGGTCGATGGCGCTTACTTCGGCGGGTACGTGAAGCCTGCTAACGAGCGCAAGGACCGCAAGGACCGTCGCAAGAGCATCAATCAGACCGGCAAGCGCCAATCGGTTGTTGCCATGCGTGAACGCAATGGCCGTACCGTTACCCACGTCACCCGCAGTGAAGCCGAAGGCGTCGCTCTGGTTAAAGCGCACGTAGCGCACGGCTCGACCGTCCACGCTGACGAGGCCTCCCATTGGGACAAGCTGGCCGCTTACTTCCCGATAAAGAGGATCAATCACCAACTGGCGTATTCCATGGACGGAGCCTGCACCAATCAGGCAGAGAGCTTCTTTAGCCGTCTCCGCCGCGCTGAGATTGGAACGCATCACCGAATCGCCGGTAGATACTTGCACGCTTACGCCGCAGAGATGGCATGGCGCGAAGACTTCCGCCGTGTGGACAATGGCACGCAATATACCATGGTCGTTGCCGCTGCCGCCGTTGCTCCGCAGTCGCGGCAGTGGAAGGGGTATTGGCAGCGCAAGGCTGCCTAACCCTGACTACTCCTCTAGAGCCGCCTTCTGGGCCTCCAAGATCGCAATCATCTTTTCGATCTCGCGGGGACCAATGTCGTCCTTGCCCTTGTAGTTGATGGTGATCAGCTTATCTGCCCCCACCTTGGCGCGGAACCATTCGGTGAAACCGACTTGCTGAACGTCCTCGACTGCCGGCGGGGTTGGCGGGCGAGCATCATGCGGGGGCTTCTCGATTGAAATTTCGCTCATAGGGATACCAGTGTTGCTTCCATCGACTGCAACCCAATCGCCATCATCAGAGACCCATCTGACGCGCTTGGGCTGCCTGAATTGCAGCACACCCTGACTTTCCCATTGAACGTAGTCGCCAACGGATGCGCTGACCCCCAACGGGACATCGTCCTCATCAGGTGGCAGTGACGATTCTTCACTCTCAGCGTCATCAACGCCACCACTTTCCGTTGCACTTTGTTGCTTCAACATTGCGATTGTCGGCTCGAAAGAACGCATCACCGGATCAATTGCTCTGCTATTGAAGTCGCGCCGAAGCAAATAGGCCCTTAACGCCTCCGGGGATGGAACGCGCTTGTCAAAATGATTCCAAATATCGGTGAACAGGGTCGGGTTGAGAGCCGCGCGATTGATGGCATTCTGCCGCTGGTTCTCGTTTTCCGGCACAAGGATATCCATCGCCAATTGGGACAACCGCATTTCCGCCTTACCAGTTCGCTCAAGCAGGCCAAATTGAACGATTGTGGCAATCGTCGCGTCCGAGGCGCCACTTAGGCCGCTATAGCCCAAATGCTTAGCGATAACCTCGCGTGGCAATGGAACCGTCCCATCCGCGTCGAGAATTTTCTGCACGTGGCTGATGGCCTTCGCGAGCGGGAAGTTTGGGTATTTCGGGCTTTTCATCCGAGCCATTGCATTCTCCTTCCATGCGGGAGAACAAATGACTAACACAGGGATAGGTCACCAAGCAATAAGCAATAAGCGGTCAGATAGGGGTTGACGAGTGGTGGAGACGATTCCATGATCTTCATCTTGGCGGGATTCGCCGCCGTAGAGAGGGAGCCGACGATGCTGATAGAACTAGCTGGGTGGCGTCACGAGCGCCGCGCCATCTGGCGATAACGCAAAGGGCCGCAAAACAGAATCGGTTGGCCCCGACCTGTAATGCGACCCGTGGTGTCAGCGGATAAACCCAACCCGCTGGGCGGGAGTGCTGGGAATGTCGCTCTAACAGCCAACTAGACCGTTAGATTCGCATTTCCCGGCCCCCGCTTCAAGGGCTATCCGTATGATCGGACGGGAAATATGCACGATCAGCCACTAACACCGGAGATGGTTCCGGTGATCAAATTGGCCCGCAGTCTGAAATACAACTATGCGCGAATCGCGTCGTATTTTCAGATCAATCAGGGCCGTATCGCGGATGTGATGAAGGGCCGTAGGTTCCCACACATCCCGGCGGCTTCACAGCTTCCTCCGGACTTCCCGGCGGCATAGCGAGACGAAAGGGGCGGCTTCATCGGTCGCCCCTTTTCAGTCTCCAGAGCTTATAGGGTCCGTTGGCGTCGTGGTCTTCGGTCCAGCCGCATTCCTCGATCAGACCTTGGTTCACGCACGTCTTTATGCAAGCGCCGATGCGCTTCCTTATCGTGGTGAGCGTCGCCTCATCAGCCACCAAGCCGCGGTCAGCCGTCCACATCTCAGTGATCTGGCGGGACGTGAGGGGATCTGAGGCCTCTCTGAACGTGTTCAGCACGAAGCGCTTCACCGAACCCTTCTCCGCCCGATACTTCGTCACGTACTCCCTTATGGCGTAGGTGTCGGCGTTCGGATCGAATAGCCGGATAGCCGCGTCCAAGTGGTCTATGTCCACCGTGAGCTTTTTGATCTCGGCTTTGTACTTCTCCCGCAGGGCTACCAGCTCGGCGTGTTTGGAGACGAGGCCAGCAACGGTGTTCGGGCGGTCATATTCGGCAATGTCCTTCATGCCGAATGCATAACATCATCTATATCGGGATGTACATATCAGATTTGGTGAGTTTGCTCCATAATGCCGTGGAACTCCGGAAGCTCGTCGAGGAAGAGCACGCCGAGATGGGCCAGTGCCGCTTCGCCGGGTCGTGCCCGTGTCCCGCCACCGACCAGCGCCGCCATGCTCGCCGAATGATGCGGGCTCCGGAACGGCCGTGCCCGCCCGATGGCGCCGCCACTCAGATCGCCGGCCAGGCTGCGGATCATGCTGACCTCCAGCATCTCCGTGGGCTCCAGCGCCGGCAGAATCGAGGGTAGCCGCCGCGCCAGCATGGATTTGCCGGACCCCGGCGGTCCGATCATCAGGAGGTTATGGCCGCCCGCAGCCGCCACCTCGAGGGCACGCTTGGCGCTCTCCTGGCCCTTGATGTCCTTCAGGTCCGGCATGACCTCCTCCTCCGCTTCCGCGGCGGGCTCCGGCCGGCCTAAGGATTGCAGACCCTTGAAGTGGTTGATCAAGGCCAGGAGGTTGCCGGGAGCAAGAATCGCCATGTCATCCGCCGCCCAGGCGGCCTCGGCCCCACAGGCACGCGGACAGATCAGGCCCTTGTCGAGGGCATTCGCCCCGATCGCTGCGGGCAATGTGCCGGCCACCGCCGCCACGGACCCGTCCAGCGCCAGCTCACCCAGCACCACGAAGCCTTCGATCGCATCCGGCGCCACCGCGCCTGCGGCCGCCATCAGCCCCAGCGCAATGGGAAGGTCGTAATGGCTGCCTTCCTTGGGAAGATCGGCAGGCGCGAGGTTGACCGTGATCCGTTTCGGCGGCAGGGCCAGCCCGATGGCGTTCAGCGCCCCGCGCACCCGCTCCCGGCTCTCGGCAACCGCCTTATCGGGCAGGCCGACGATGGTGAAGGCGGGAAGACCCGAGCCGATCTGGACCTGGACATCGACGGCGCGCGCCTCGATCCCCTCGAATGCAACCGTTGTGACCCGTGCAAACATCGGCACCCCCAACCCGGAACGTGCCGAAAACTTTACTACAACCTATTGCCGAAGCAAGAACAAAAAGAGAACTTAAGCTAACCCCCTGATAAGGCGCCAGCTATTGGCCCGGGGTCCACCCATAGCCGACGATGCATCCGAAGATCGTGGCCAGCAGAGCGACATCCAGTGCGCCGGGCTTCATGAGAAATTGCGGCGGTTCCCGATACCGCGGCACGTATCGGAGCAGCTGCAGGCCGCCATAGGCGATCCAGGCAAGCGAGAACCCGACGGCGAGGTAGACCCTCGTCCTGGCGCTGCCCGCGGGGCCGAGCACCTCAAGGAACAGCCAGATGCCGACCCCCACATAGGCGATGTAGAGCACCAGCATCCAGGCCGTCTTGATGAAGCCCGGCCGGTCCTCCCGCCATTGCTTGAGGACCGCCGGGATATTGATGATCAGAACGGCGAGGACCGCGATCAGGATACCAAGCTCGGACATGGCTACACCGGCGGCACGAGCGGATACGCGAGGAGGCATCCGAGCATGAGAGCGATCAGGAGGATGTCGGCGATACTGAATCGCGCGACCCAGCCCGGGATCTCCCGATAGCGGGGTACATGGCGGGTGAGGATCAGGATGCCGTAGAAGATCCACGCCAGCATAACCCCCAAGGCGAGGTACACTCGCGGGCCCTTGGTCCCTTCAGAGGCGAAAAATCCGACGAACATCCCGACGCCGATGGCCATGTAGAGAAGATAGAGGCCAATCAGCTTGTAGGTCTTGATGGCGCCTTCGCGGTCGTTGCGGAATTGCTGTATCGCGGCCGGAATATTGGCCAGCAGCACGCCGACGACGCACGCCGCCACAAGCCATTCGAACATCCCGACGCCCCCAAACAGCAAGGTCCCGCGAAGCATTCTTGCGCGCAAGCCGTGATGCGCGCAACCGGTCCGTGTCTCGTTTGCCTCTAGAACCCGTGAAGCGCGAACAGACCGGCTCCCAGCAGGATCAGCGCGCCAAGATCCGTCCAGCCGAATTGCGTGATCCAGCGCGGCAGCCCGGCGTCGTTCTCGATCTGCTCGAGCACCATCAGCGCGCCATAGACGATCCAGCCGATGGCGGTGCCGGCAAAGCCCAAGAGCTTGATCGGCCTGGCGGAGAAACCGGGAAACGAGGTGATCAGCAGATAGCCGCCGAGCCCCATATAGCCGACGAAAAGGAGGAGGATGGCCGCCGTGCGGTAAGCCGCCGGTCGGTCGGTACGCCATTGCGTGAAGAGCCGGGGCAGGCTTGCGATGACCACGCCGATCGCCGCAATCAGAAGGCCGGAGGCCTCGTAGACCTTGATCTCTTCTATGAACGTCGATCCCTGAAGGCGCACACGATTTACTGCTACTGTCCGGGGCGCCATAGCCGGACCCTCGAAGGAGACTCTATATGCCGGAAAATCCCCGCCTGCGCGGTTTTTTCATCCACCTCGGCGTTTTCCTGGTGGTGGTCACGGGCTTGGCCGTTCTGAACCTCGTCCGCAATCCGGACCACCTGTGGTTTCCCTGGGTAATCGCCGGATGGGGCGTCGGCGTGATCGCCCACGGCATCGTCGCCTACCGGCGCGCCAGAGAGGACGAGTCGGCCGGGAAGAAGACAGCGAAGAAGCCGGCAAGGAAGAGCTAGCGCTCCGCCACCTTCCGCGCGATGGCGTCC
Source organism: Methyloligella halotolerans (assembly GCF_001708935.1). Classification (GTDB taxonomy): domain Bacteria; phylum Pseudomonadota; class Alphaproteobacteria; order Rhizobiales; family Methyloligellaceae; genus Methyloligella; species Methyloligella halotolerans. The sequence continues at coordinate 156,577 of NZ_MASI01000002.1, read as the reverse complement.
CAGATCATCACCGCGATATCGCCGCCGCCGAAGCGCTTGATCTCCCGGATGCCGGTGGGGGAGGTGACGTTGATCTCGGTAATGTAGTCGCCGATCACGTCGATCCCGACGAAGATCAGGCCACGGCGCTTCAGCTCCGGCCCGAGGCGCTCACAGATTTCCTTCTCCCGCTCCGTCAGCTCCGACAGATGGGGTGTACCGCCCACATGCATGTTGGAGCGGGTCTCGTCTTCGGCGGGAACGCGGTTCAGGGCGCCGGCGAACTCGCCATCCACCAGGATGATGCGCTTGTCGCCCTTGCGCACGGCAGGCTCGTAGCGCTGCACCATCATCGGCTCCTTGAACACGATGCCGAACAGCTCCACCAGCGCATTCAGGTTCGTGTCGCCGGGCGAGATGCGGAACACCGCCGCTCCGCCATTGCCGAACAGCGGCTTGATGATGATGTCCTTATGCTCTTCCCGGAACGCCTTCACGTCGTCGATCGACCGGGTGATCAGCGTCGGCGGCATCAGGTCGAGATAGTCGAGGACGAAGATCTTCTCCGGCGAGTTCCGGATCCACGCCGGATCGTTCACCACCAGGGTCTTGCCCTGGATGCGCTCCAAGAGGTGCGTCGTCGTCAGATACGCCATGTCGAAGGGTGGATCCTGGCGCAGCAGCACGACATCCAGATCGCCGAGGTCTTCGACGCGCGGATCCGACAGGTGGAAGTGGGCGCCCGGCGTGTCGTCGACCTTCAGGGTCTCGCCCCTGGCGACGATCCGCCCGTCCTTCAGGGCAAGATTGCCCGGGGTGTAGTAGAAGATCTCGTGGCCGCGCTCTTGCGCCTCCAGCAGCAGGGCGAAGCTGGAATCGCCCTTGATGTCGATCCCCTGAATAGGGTCCATCTGGAATGCAACTTTGAGCGCCATGAGAAGTCCTTGGGAAGCGTGCAGGAATGCGTCCGCCCCATATAATCGCTTCGTGGCTGCCTCCAAAGGCCCAATCCGCCACTCAGGAAAACGCGTTCTCGATCAGGGTCGGGAAGCTGAGGGGCGCGGTCAGCACGACGTCGAAGCGGATGTCGTGGCCGGCGAAGCGGGGATTGCCGGCAAGCCAGTACTGCGCCGCGCGGATGATCCGCCGCCGTTGCCGGGTCGGCACGGTCCAGGCGGCAGCTTCCATGGAGCTTCGGCGCTTCACCTCGATGAAGCTGAGACGATTGCCCTTCAGGGCTACGAGGTCGATCTCCCCGACAGGGGTCTTGTAGCGCCGGGCGACAATGCGGTTGCCCTTCAGCCGAAGCCACAGCGCGACGAGGGTCTCGGCGAAGACGCCCCGGCGATAGGCCTTGACCCGGGCCTCGCTCAACGCCCGCCGTCCTTCTCCTGCTGGAGCGCCAGGCCGAGCCGGTAGACCCGCTTCCGCTTGACGCCGAATGCGTCGGTCACCGCCTGCACTGCGTCGCGAAGGCTCTCTGTCGCAAGCGCGTCCTCCAGTGCGGCGGCGATCTCATCGTCGCTGGCTTCCGTCTGATCCGGGCTCGGCGGAGCCACCATGACCACGAACTCGCCCTTTGGCGGTTCGTCCCCGGCGAACTCTCCGGCCAACTCGGAAAGCGTGCCGCGGGCCACCTGCTCGTGCAGCTTCGTCAGCTCCTTGGCGACCGCCGCATCGCGACCGCCCAGAACCTCGGCCATGTCGGGCAGGGCGGCGGCCAGCCGGGCCCCGGTCTCGTAGAAGATCAGCGTGGCCGGAACCCCGGCGACCTCTTTCAGCCGTGTCTTCCGCGCCGCCGATTTCGGCGGCAGGAAGCCTGCGAAGAAGAAGCTGTCCGACGGCAGACCGGAGACGCTGAGACCTGCCAGGCTCGCCGAGGCGCCGGGAATGGCGGTGACGGCGATGCCTTCGGCCAAAGCCTCCCGCACCAGCTTGTAGCCGGGATCGGAGATCAGCGGCGTGCCCGCATCGGAAATCAACGCAACGACGGCACCCTCCCGCAAGGCTGCAAGGATCTTCGGCCGGGCGTTCGCCGCGTTGTGCTCGTGGTAGGGCAGGAGCCGCGCCTTCAGCCCGTAATGGGCCAGCAGGCGTCCGCTATGGCGCGTGTCCTCGCACGCCACCACATCGGCCCGCGCAAGGCAGTCCAGCGCCCGTAATGAGATGTCGCCGAGATTGCCGATCGGCGTGGCCACCAGGCTTAGACCGGGTTCAAGAGGTTTCGCCGCCAGATCGTCCAGCATGCGCGCGACGCTGCCGCGCAGCGCCGTTGCGTTGCCGTCTTCCGGCGTTTCGCTTTGGGTGCTCATAGCCAGACCTTACAGCGAAAACCCTGCGGCGTGCGCGCAGTGGGCGAAAATGGCCGTTCCCTGGCCGTGGGCCCGGCCCATGCTATAATTGCCGCAAATCGGCCAAACCAATCCTCAAAGAAACCTGGCCGAACGCAGGGAAAGCGAGTTCTGAGGCCGATGCGGTCAGTCGAAAAACTGTGCGCGCTTATGAGCGCGGCGCGGGCCCTCCTGGGTGCGATCTTCGTCGCGCTCCTCGTTGCCGCCTGCACCGGTGGCCCCGGCGGAGGGGGCGGGGGATACTCCGAAGGCGATGGCGGCCTCGCGCCCACCGGCTCCGGCGGTGTGAAGGTTGCGCTGCTCCTGCCGCTGTCCGGCTCCGGCGATGCGCCCCAGATCGCTCAGGCCCTGAGGCAGGCGGGCGAACTCGCCCTGTTCGAATTCAACAATCCCAACGTCACCCTCGTCCCCAAGGACACCAAGGGCACGCCGCAAGGAGCGGCCGAAGCGGCCGAGAGCGCCGTCTCCGAGAAGGCCGAGCTGATCATCGGTCCGCTCTTCGCCGACGAGGTCCGCGCCGTGGCGCCCGTCGCCGGACGGTCGGGCATTCCGGTCATCGCCTTCTCCAGCGACCGCAACGTCGCCGGCAACAACGTCTATCTCATGAGCTTCCTGGCCGGGGCCGATGTCGGCCGCATCGCGTCCTATGCCTTAAGCCGGGGCAAGAAGAACTTTGCCGTACTGATCCCGGAGAGCGCCTACGGCACCATCGCCGAACGCGAATTCGCCAAGGCGGTCGCGTCCGCCGGGGGGAGGACGGTGGTCCGCGCCACCTATCCGACAGGCGGCGGCGCGAATTTGAGCGGGCCCGTCGGCCGGGTCGCCGGTGCTGTGAAGTCCGGTCAGCAGGTCGACGCGCTCTTCCTGCCCGCCGGTCCCGACGAGCTACGCGCCATCGGCCCGCTTCTCGCCTCCAACGGCATTGCCGGCGGCAAGACCCAGCTTCTCGGCACAGGCCTGTGGAACGCTCCCGGTATCGGCAGCAATAGCGCGCTCGTTGGCGGCTGGTATCCGCGCCCGATCCCAGCGGCTGGAACCGTTTTGCCCAACGCTACAAATCCACCTATGGCAGTGAGCCGCCGCGGCTGGCGAGCCTGTCCTACGATGCGGTGAGTCTTGCCGTCTCGCTCTCGAACAATCCGCCGGGCGATCGCTACACGCCGAACCAGCTTACTCGGTCCACGGGCTTCGCCGGGGTGGACGGGCTGTTCCGCCTTCTGCCCGACGGCACGGCAGAACGCGGCCTCGCGATTCTGGAGGTCCAGCCCTCGGGTCCGCGTGTCATCGATCAGGCGCCGCGCAGTTTCTCGTCCCGCGCCGGGTCATACGGCCGGTCCTACGCCGAGCACTAGGCGGCGCTCGGCTCTTTCAGAGGCGCGCGTCGGCGATCTCGAAGATCAGCCGGTCCAGAAGCATCCGGCCTTTGGATGTCGCTGTGAGGCGGGTGTCATCCAGCGCAAGGAGCCCCTCGGCGATCAGCGGCGCGAGACGTGTGCGGTCGAGCTGGCGTCCATCCAGTCCCGAGAGCCGGTCGAGATCGATCCCTTCCGACAGCCGTAAGCCCATGAGTAGATATTCCTCGGCCCGCTCTTCGTCGCTCAGAAGCTCGGCCGCCTCCAGCCCATTGCCTTTCGTATCCACCGCGTCCCGCCAGCCCTCCGGCAGCTTCAGGGCCGAGAGCGCCTGGCGGGTGCCGTCGATGGCCAGCCGGCTATGGGCGCCGGGGCCGATGCCCGCATAGTCGTGAGCACGCCAGTAGACGAGATTGTGCTGGGACTCGTAGCCGGGCTTCGCGTGGTTGGAGACCTCGTAGGCCGGAAGCCCTGCCTCTTCGCAAAGCTCCTGGGTCACGCGATAAAGTTCCTCCGCCTCCTCGCCCGGTGGCAGCTTGAGCTTACCCGCCGCATAGCGCGCAGCGAACGGCGTGTCCGGCTCGATTGTGAGCTGGTAGAGCGAAAGGTGATCGGCGGCGTAGGTCAGGGCCTCTGAAAGCTCCGCCTCCCAGGCAGCGATGGACTGGCCCTCGCGCCCGTAGATCAGGTCGAAGCTGATGCGCGGGAAATGGGCTCTTGCGACATCCAGAGCCGCCAGCGCTTCCTTCGCCGTGTGCTGCCTGCCGAGACGGCGGAGATCATCGTCGTTCAGCGCCTGAATGCCGATGGAGAGCCGGTTCACTCCCGCCGTAGCATAGCCGGCGAACCGTTCCGCTTCGACCGAGGTCGGGTTCGCCTCCAGGGTGATCTCCACATCATCCCCATAGCCCCAGAGCCGTCCGGCTTCTGCAAGGATCGCTTCGACCGTAGACGGCTCCATGAGGGAGGGGGTGCCGCCCCCGAAGAACACACTTGAGATGGGGCGCCTGGCGGAATGTTCGGCGAACCAGTGCATCTCCTTCAAATACGCGTCGAGAAAGCGCGCCTGATCGACGCCGCCATGGCGGACGTGGGAGTTGAAATCGCAATAGGGGCACTTGGCGAGGCAGAACGGCCAATGGACGTAGAGCCCGAACGGCTCGTCCGCGGCGCCCGTGCCGGGCGTCGCCGCCTCACGCATCGCTGTTATAGAGCGCATCCATCATCTGCTTGAACGCCGCCGCCCGGTGGGACATGGCGTGCTTTTCGTCCTGGTCGATTTCGCCGAAGGTCTGCTCCATGCCGTCGGCGACGAAGATGGGATCGTAGCCGAAGCCCTGGTCGCCCCGCGGCGGCCAGACGATCTTTCCAAACACCTTGCCCTCGAAGCTGCGCACCGTTCCGTCGGGCCAGGCGAGAGTCAGCGCGCAGGTGAAATTGGCCGTGCGGTCGTCCGACCCGACCTCCTCAAGCGCGGCATGCACCTTTTCCATTGCGAGATTGAAATCCCGCTTCTCCCCGCCCCAGCGCGCCGAGAATAGTCCCGGCGCGCCGTCCAAGGCCGCTACCTCGAGCCCGGAATCGTCGGCGAGCGCAGGCAGGCCTGCGCCTGCGGCAGCAGAGCGCGCCTTCAGCTCCGCGTTCTCGATGAAGGTCTGTCCGGTCTCTTCCGGCTCCGGAAGGTTCAGCTCGGCGGCTGCGAGCGTCTCGATACCGTAGGGCGCGAGCAGCTCCGCCATCTCCCAGACCTTGCCGATATTGTGGCTGGCCACCACCAGCCGGTCGCCCGCATGGAGCGCCTTAGGGCGGGATGTATCTTTCGCCGTCATCGTCGCGTTCAAGCCACCGTCATCTTCTGCAGGGAGATCAACTCGTCGATGCCTTTTCGCGCCATGCCCATGAGCGTGTCGAACTGCTCCTGCGAGAAGGGGTCTGCCTCCGCCGTCGCCTGGACTTCGACCACGCCGCCGCGCCCGGTCATCACGAAGTTCGCATCGGCCTCGGCTTCCGAATCCTCTGCGTAGTCGAGGTCGAGCACGGCATTCTCCCGGTATAGCCCGCACGAGACCGCGGCCACCTGATCCTTCAGCACATTCTCCCGCACCATGCTGCGCGCCGCCATCCAGGCCAGCGCATCGTGAAGCGCAACCCAGGCGCCGGTGATCGCCGCCGTGCGGGTGCCGCCATCGGCCTGGATCACGTCGCAATCGACCGTGATCTGCTTCTCGCCCAGGGCCTGAAGGTCCGTTACCGCCCGCAGTGAACGGCCAATCAGCCGCTGGATTTCCTGGGTCCGCCCGCCCTGCTTGCCGACCGCCGCCTCGCGCCGCATGCGCTCCGAGGTCGAGCGCGGCAGCATGCCATACTCCGCCGTGACCCAGCCGCGCCCCGAACCCTTCAGCCATGGCGGAACGCCCTCGCCGACGCTCGCCAGACACAGCACATGGGTCTCGCCGAACTTCACCAGGCAGGACCCTTCCGCATGGCGCGACACCGCCCGCTCAAGGCTTACGGGGCGCAGGTCTTCGGCGGCGCGTTTCGATGGGCGCATGAGTGGCATCTCCGAATTATCCTAAAGGACGCGCACCCTAGAGGAGCCCCATGACGGGGGAAAGGCCCAATCGCGGCAGGGAGCGTCTGTAAGCCGCCGGGGCTGGATAAGCCTGCGCGCCGCCTTGCCGGATGGCAGCGCAAGGGATACCACCGCAGTTTCGCGATACGTAGACGGGTCTCATGGCGGAAACCGCGAAGACGGAAGATAAGGATCAGGCGCCGCAGCGAGCGGTGGGCACGGAGTCGTCCGCGCCGACGTCGCCCAGCCCGGCATCCGCGGCTCCGGCCGGCGCCACGCCCATGATGGCTCAGTATCTGGAGCTGAAGGCGGCCAATGCCGACTGCCTGCTCTTCTACCGAATGGGCGATTTCTACGAGCTGTTCTTCGAAGACGCCGTCATCGCCTCGCGCTGCCTGGGAATTGCGCTCACCAAGCGCGGCAAGCACCTGGGCGAAGACATCCCCATGTGCGGGGTGCCGATCCACGCCGCCGACGACTATCTCCAGCGCCTGATCCGCGCGGGCCACCGGGTCGCGGTTTGCGAGCAGCTCGAAGATCCGGCCGAAGCCAGGAAGCGTGGCGCCAAAGCGGTGGTGAAGCGCGACGTGGTTCGCCTCGTCACCCCGGGCACTCTCACCGAGGACACGCTCCTCGATGCCCGCAGCAACAATTTCCTTGCTTCCATCTTCCGGGGACCGAGCGCCGAGACGGGCGAGTTCGCCATCGCCGCCCTCGATATCTCCACCGGCGAGCTCCTGACGACGCTGGTCCGGGAGAGCGATCTCATCGGCGAGCTGATGCGCCTCGCGCCCCGGGAGGTCTTGATCGGCGACGACCTCGACGACGACGCCAGGCTCCGCCGCCAGATCGAGGAGCTGGGCACGGCGCTGACCCCCGCGCCCAAAGCCCATTTCGACTCCCGGCGCGGCGAGACCCTTCTGAAGGATGCCCTCCAGGTCGCGACCCTCGACAGCTTCGGCGAGTTCGCCAAGCCGGAACTCGCCGCCCTCTCCGGCCTTCTGACCTATGTCCACATCACCCAGATCGGCAAGGCGCCGCTTCTGCGTCCGCCGAAACGCCACATCACTGGCGACCTTCTCACCATCGACGCTTCCACCCGCGCCAATCTGGAGCTGACCAAGTCGACGCAAGGCGACCGGGGCGGCAGTCTTCTCGCCGCCATCGACCGCACCGTGACGAGCGCCGGCGCCCGCGAACTGGCCCATCGCCTGGTGAGTCCGCTCACCGATCCGAAAGCCATCAACCAGCGGCTCGAGGCCGTGGCCCATCTTGCCGACCGGCCGCTGCTCCGCCAGCGCCTCCGCGAGACCGTGCGGGAGGCGCCCGATCTCGCCCGTTCCCTGGCCCGCCTGTCACTCGGTCGCGCCAGTCCGCGCGATCTCGGTGCGGTTCGCGACTCCATCGCCACGGCGAAGGGGCTCGCCGGAGAGCTCGCCACCCAGGGCGACGGGCTGGGACTGCCGGATGAACTGCACGCCATCGCCCAGCGGCTGAAGGCGCTCCCCCAGGATTTGGAGCGCGCACTCACGGAAGCCCTCGGGGCAGACCTGCCTCTCAACAAGCGCGACGGCGGCTTTATCGCCGCGGGTTACGATGCCGATCTCGACGAGAACCGCTCCCTGCGCGACGGCAGCCGCAAGGTCATTGCCGGCCTCCAGGCGACCTATGCGAGCGAGACCGGCATCAAGACCCTGAAGGTTCGCCACAACAATGTGTTGGGCTATTTCGTCGAGGTGACCGCCGCCCAGGCGGGCGCGCTTACTGAGCAGCCCCACACGGAGAAGTTCATCCACCGCCAGACCATGGCCAATGCCATGCGCTTCACGACGACGGAGCTGTCCGAGCTGGAAGCGCGCATCACCATGGCGGCGGACCGGGCGCTGGCCTGCGAGCTTGCCATCTTCAACGATCTGTCAGAGCGCATCCTCGCCGGCCGCGACCCCCTTTCCGAGGCTGGTGCGGCCCTGGCCGAGCTCGATTGCTATGCCAGCCTCGCCGAGCTTGCGATCGATCAGGATTACGCGCGGCCCAAGGTCGACAAGAGCTTCGTCTTCGACGTGTCTGGCGCCCGCCACCCCATGGTGGAGCGGAGCCTGGCGAAATCCGGCGGCGGCACCTTCATCGGCAACGATTGCCGCCTGGTCGCCAACGGAAAGGAGGACGAGGCCAGCATCCTGGTGGTCACCGGCCCCAATATGGCGGGCAAGTCGACCTTCCTCCGCCAGAACGCGCTTGTCGTGATCCTGGCCCAGATGGGTGGGTTCGTGCCGGCATCCTCCGCCCATATCGGCGTCGTCGACCGCCTGTTCAGCCGGGTCGGCGCGGCGGACGATCTGGCCCGTGGCCGGTCCACCTTCATGGTCGAGATGGTCGAGACCGCATCGATCCTCAATCAGGCGACGGACCGCTCCTTCGTCGTGCTGGACGAGATCGGCCGCGGCACGGCCACTTTCGACGGGCTGTCGCTCGCCTGGGCGGCTCTGGAATATCTTCATGAGGTGAACGGCTCCCGCACCCTCTTCGCGACCCACTATCACGAGCTCACCGCGCTCGCCGACAAGCTGGAGCGCGCCGCCAACGCGACCGTCGAGGTGAAGGAGTGGAAGGATTCCATCGTCTTCCTCTATAGGGTCGTCTCAGGCGCCGCCGACCGCTCCTACGGACTTCACGTGGCGAAGCTCGCCGGGCTGCCGAAGCCGGTGCTCGCCCGGGCGGCGGAAGTCCTGGAACAGCTGGAGCGGGCCGATGGGCGGCCCAAGCCGTCCGATCTCGCCGACGACCTGCCGCTCTTCAGCGCAGCCGCCGCGCAAGCCGAAGAAACCGGCGCTTCGCCGCTGGAAGAGGCCGTGGACCAATTGCATCCCGACGGCATGACGCCTAGAGAAGCGCTCGAAGCGCTCTACAAGCTCAAGGACCTGCTGAAGGGCGCGTAATCGGGGCCCGCGCGGCCTATGTTAAGCTTCTCGTTCTAGAGTTTTGGCCCGTTCAATCCGGGAACCGTTTATGGACCAGAAAGCGATCGTTCAGGCGCCGTATTTCGACTTCGCGGCGCTTTCCGATGAGATGGCGGTTCTTGCCGAGGAGCATGCCGGCAAGGAAACGGCGCTGCGTGCGGCCCTGGTCGACCGTTTCAAGGCGCTGATGCAGGAGGCGCACGTCCACGCGGAACGTCAGCTCCAGGCCGACGGCGACGGCGTGAAATGCGCCGAGAACCTGTCCGACTTCCAGGATGCCCTGATCCGCCTGAGCTACGAGGTGGCGACCCGCTACGTCTATCGCGTCGACAACCCCTCTTCGTCGGAGCGCATGGCCATCGTCGCCACCGGCGGCTATGGCCGCGGCCGCCTCGCTCCCGGCTCCGATATCGACATCATGTTCCTGCTGCCCCACAAGCAGACCGCCTGGGGCGAGAGCGTGGCGGAGTTCATGCTCTATTTGCTGTGGGATCTCGGTCTCAAGGTCGGCCACGCCACCCGCAGCATCGACCATTGCGTGCGTCTGGCCCATTCCGACATGACGATCCGCACCGCGCTGCTCGATGCGCGTCTGATCTTGGGCGACCAGGACCTGTTCGCCGACTTCAAGCGCCGCTTCCTGCACGAGGTGTTGGAGACCAACCCGATTCCCTTCGTCGATGCCAAGCTGGAAGAGCGCAACGAACGTCACGCCCGCTCCGGCGCCTCACGCTATCGCGTCGAACCGAATATCAAGGAAGGCAAGGGCGGCCTGCGCGATCTCCATACGCTGCACTGGCTCGCCAAGCATCTCCATCCCGACAAGGGTGAGGAGGAGTTCGTGTCGGCCGGGGTGTTCTCCAGAGGCGAGTACCGCAGCTTCGTGCGCTGCGAGCACTTTCTCTGGACCGTGCGCTGCCATCTGCACTTCCTCACCGGCCGCGCCGAGGAGCGTCTCACCTTCGATCTCCAGCAGCGCATGGCCGAGCGGCTCCACTATCACTCCCGCGGCGGTCTTCAGGCCGTGGAACGCTTCATGAAGCATTACTTCCTGGTGGCCAAGGAGGTCGGCGATCTCACTGGCATCGTCTGCACGGCGCTGGAGATGAAGCAGCTGAAATCCTCGCCGGCCCTGAATGCGCTGCTGGCGCCGTTCGGCTGGCGTCAGCGTCTCAAGGTTCGCTACACCTCCGATTTCCGCATCGAGAACGGCCGCATCTTCGCCGACAAGGATGTGTTCGAGCTCGACCAGCTGAACCTCTTGCGCCTGTTCATCGTGGCCGACCGTCACCAGGTCTCGTTCTCGCCGAGTGTCCTGCGCTCCATACGATCCAACTTCCGTCTGATCGACGACGACCTCCGGGAGAACCCTGCCGCCAACAAGCTGTTCATGCAGCTCCTGACCGAGTCCCGCAATGTCGAGGACGCCCTGCGCAAGATGAACGAGGCAGGCGTGCTGGGCCGCTTCATCCCGGATTTCGGCCGCGTTGTCTCCATGATGCAGTTCAACATGTATCATCACTTCACCGTGGACGAGCATTTGATCCGCACCGTCGGCTACCTGTCGCGTATCGAGAACGGCGACTACGAGCGCGAGCATCCCCTGGCCAGCGAGATCATCAACACCATCGACAATCGCCGCGTGCTCTACGTCACCTGCCTGCTCCACGACATCGCCAAGGGCAGGGACGAAGACCATTCCATCGCCGGTGCCCAGGTGGCCCGCGACCTCTGTCCTCGCCTCGGCCTGACGGCCGCGGAGACCGAAACCGTGGCCTGGCTTATCGAGCATCATCTCGAGATGAGCCAATACGCCCAGAGCCGCGACCTGAACGACCCGAAGACCATTCGTGCGTTTGCCGATCTCGTGCAGAGCCGCGAGCGGCTGAAGCTGCTCCTCATTCTTACGGTCTGCGATATCTGCGCGGTCGGGCCCGGCGTCTGGACCGGCTGGAAAGGCCAGCTCCTGCGCACGCTCTATTTCGAAACCGAGCCCCTCTTGGGCGGCGGCACCGCCCTCAGCCGCGAGCAGCGCATCAATCAGACCCGCGCCGTGCTTCGGGAGCGTCTCGACGATTGGCCGAAGGAGATCGTCGAACGCTTCATCGACCGGCAAAGCCCGGACTATTGGCTCCGGACCGACCTGGATCTCATGGTGGAGCACGCGAAGCTGGTTCGCGAGGCGGAGGAGAAGGGCAAGCTTCTCGCCACCCATATCTCGACGGATGCGTTCCGGGCCGTCACCCAGATCAGTATCCTGGCTCCTAACCACCCGCGCCTGCTTTCCATGATCGCCGGCGCTTGCCATCGTGCCGGCGCCGATATCGCCGATGCGCAGATCTCCACGACCCTCGACGACATGGCGCTCGACACCATCCATCTGGAGCGGGAGTTCGATCTCGCCGACGACGAGGAACGCCGTGCCGGGCGCATCGCAAATACCATCGAGAAGCTGCTGAGCGGCGAGCTCTATTTCTCCGATATCATCGCCGAGGATCGGAAGCCGCGCTCCAAGGTGGCGGCCTTCACCGTCGAACCCCAGGTGATCATCGACAACACCTTGTCCGACGATCACACCGTGATCGAGGTCAACGGTCTCGACAGGCCCGGCCTCCTCTACGAGATCACCCGGGCGTTCACCGATCTAAAGCTCGATATCGCGACGGCGCATATCGCGACCTTCGGCGAGAAGGCGGTGGACGTGTTCTACGTGACCGATCTCCAGGGCAACAAGATCGCCAGCCGCCGCCATGAAGCCGCCATCCGCGACGAACTGAAACGGGTGCTCGCCGGCGAGACGGCTCAAGAGCCCGTGGCCGGATGAACGAGGCCGGCCACTCCATGATCCTGCCGCCGGACACACGTCTCATCCGCCTTTAGGCTCCCGCACCCATGGCCCTGTATCGCGCCTTCGCCACTGTCGGCGGCATGACCGTCCTGAGCCGCGTTCTCGGCTTTGCGCGGGATATGCTGCTTGCGGCGCTGCTTGGCGCGAGCGCGACCGCCGACGCCTTCTTCGTCGCCTTCCGCATCCCGAACCTGTTCCGCCGCCTGTTCGCCGAAGGCGCCTTCGATTCCGCCTTCGTGCCGCTCTTCACCAAGCGCTATCACGGGGAAGGCGAAGCGGACGCACGCGCCTTCGCCGAGCGCGCCATGGCGGGGCTGGCCGTCGTCCTCATCGTCTTCACGCTGCTGGGCGAGATCGCCATGCCCTGGTTGATGCTGCTCCTGGCTCCGGGCTTCTCCGCCGATCCCGACAAGTTCGCCCTCGCCGTCAGCCTCGGACGCATCGCACTGCCCTATCTGCTCTGCATGTCCCTGGTGGCCCTCTATAGCGGCATGCTGAATGCCCTCGGCCGTTTCGCCGTCGCGGCGTTCGTGCCCACGCTTCTCAATGTCGTGCTGATCCTGGCGCTACTGGGCTGCGTCGCTTTCGGCATCAGCGAGAACCAGCCTCTGGTGGGCCATGTGCTCGCCTGGGCCATCACCGTCTCCGGCGCGGTTCAGGTTGCGGCGATGATCTTCGCGGCCGCCAAATACGGTCTCACTCTGAAGCTCCGCGCGCCCGTCTGGAACGACGACATGCGCCGCCTGGTTCGTCTGGCCACGCCGGGCCTGCTCGCCGGCGGCATCGCCCAGCTCTCCATCATGCTGGGAACGATCATCGCCTCGTTCGAAGATCGCGTGGTCTCCTGGCTCTATTACGCAGACCGCATCTTCCAGCTTCCTCTGGGCGTCATCGGCGTCGCCATCGGCGTGGTGCTCCTTCCCGAGCTCAGCCAGCGCCTGCGCCATGGCGATCATGCAGCGGTCGTCGATGCGGAGAACCGCTCCATCGAATTCGCGCTGTTCCTGACGATCCCCGCAGCGGTCGCGCTCATTCTTATTGCCGAGCCGATCATCCGGGTCCTGTTCGAGCGCGGCGCGTTCACGGCCATCGACACGAGGGCCTCGGCGGACATGCTCGTCGCCTTCGCCCTGGGCCTTCCGGCCTATGTCCTGGTGAAGATCTTCAATCCGCTCTTCTTCGCCCGCGAAGACACCAAGACTCCCATGATCTGCGCCGGCCACGCCCTGGCCGCCAATGCCGTGCTCAGCCTCGGGCTGTTCTATATCCTCGGCGCCATCGGCATCGCCATTGCGACGGCCATGGCGGGCTGGGTCAATCTCGGCCTCCTGGTCTACGAGCTGAAACGCCGGGAAGGCCTCGCCTTCGACGACACCTTCAAGAAGCGTTTCCGCGGCACGCTCCTCGCGAGCCTCGTCATGGGCATCGCCGTCTATCTCCTGGAAGGTTGGTTCGATCGCTGGTTCATGCCGGGCCAAGGTCTCCTGATCCAGGGCCTGGCGCTGCTGGTGGTGATCGGTGGAGGCCTCGCCGTCTATTTCGGCGCGACCGAGCTTCTGGGCGTCATGAGCCTGCGCAGGCTCCGCAAGAATTTGAACGCTGCCTAGCGTCGTCGTTGCGGGTCTCCGAAAGTCCGGCATTCGGCGGGCGCGGCTCGCCTCTCGCGCAGCAAGTCTTGCCTCCCGCCGCCCCCTTCGCCATAACGCCACAGGTTCGAAGAAGGAGATCGAGGAAGCATGCCCGCTTCACATACCCGCGTCCTGTCCGGCGTCCAGCCACCGGCAATCTGCATCTCGGCAACTATCTCGGCGCGATCAAGAAGTTCGTCGCCCTGCAGGAGGAGCACGAGTGCCTCTACTGCGTGGTCGATCTCCACGCCATCACCATGTGGCAGGAGCCCGCCGAGCTGACCCACAATATCCGCGAGGTCACGGCCGCCTTCATCGCCGCAGGCATCGATCCCAAGCGGCACATCGTCTTCAACCAGAGCCAGGTCGGGGCCCATGCCGAGCTCACATGGCTGCTCAACTGCGTGGCCCGCATCGGCTGGCTGAATCGCATGACCCAGTTCAAGGAGAAGGCGGGCAAGGATCGGGAGAATGCCTCGGTCGGTCTGTACGACTATCCGGTGCTGATGGCGGCGGACATCCTGATCTATCACGCGACCCACGTGCCGGTCGGCGAGGACCAGAAGCAGCATCTGGAGCTCGCCCGCGATATCGCTCAGAAGTTCAATAACGACTACGCCGAATCCATCGCCAAGCTGGGGGCTCCGGAGGAATTCTTCCCGCTGCCCGATCCGCTGATTTCCGGCCCGGCCACGCGTGTGATGTCGTTCCGCGACGGCTCGAAGAAGATGTCGAAATCCGAAGTCTCCGACATGTCCCGCATCAACATGACCGACGACGCGGACACCATCGCCAAGAAGATCAAGAAGGCGAAGACGGACCCCGAACCCTTGCCGTCCGAGGTCGATGGGCTGAAGGAGCGACCCGAGGCCCGCAACCTGGTCGGCATCTACGCGGCCCTCGCCGATACGGACGTGCCGTCCGTGCTTGCCGAATATGGCGGGGCGACCTTTTCCACCTTCAAGCCGGCCCTGGCGGAGCTCGCCACCGAGAAGCTCACCCCGATCGGCGATGAGATGCGTCGTCTGCTGAACGACCCGGCGGAAATCGACAAGATTCTTGGGGATGGCGCCGCCCGCGCCCGCAAGATCGCCGATCCGATTCTGGCGAAAACCAAGGAAATCGTCGGCCTGATCGGCAGCTGAAGGCGAAAAAGCCGGCACTTTCGCCTATCGTCAGGCGTCGGAATTTCTTGTTGGGCGATTGGCTTAATGGCAGCATGCGCGCCATGGCCGAGACCACTCAGAAAACGAAGCCCGCAGCGAGGCGTCAGACCAAGCCGCGGACCGCGAAAGCCGGGCAGAGCGCGAAAGCCGCGACGGCGAAGAAGCCGGCGACCAAGAAGGCTGCAGCGAAAAAGCCGGCTGCTGCCAAATCCGCGTCAGGCGGCACGTCCACGCCTCGTCCGCGCAAGAAGCGTGAGGTCTTCCACGAAGGCCATAAGCGCAAATTGCTGGTGGTTGTCGACGAGACCCCGGAATGCGAAAGCGCGCTCGCCTATGCCGCGAGCCGGGCCCAGCGCACCGACGGCAAGCTCGCCTTGGTCTACGTCATCGAGCCCGGCGATTTTCAACACTGGCTCGGGGTCGAGGAAATCGCCCGTGAAGAGGGGCATAACAAGGCCCGGGCGGTGTTTCGGCTGTTCGGGCGGAAGCTCAAGACCATGGGGTTCGAGGAGATCGTCCCCGAGGAGATCATCCGGGAAGGCCACAAGGCCGAGGAGATCACCCAGCTCATCGAGGAAGATCACGATATCGGGGTTCTGGTGCTCGGCGCCTCCCGCGATCCCTCCGGCCCCGGCCCGCTGGTCACGTCGCTTGCGGGGGGGCGCTCAGGCACCTTCCAGATCCCCATCACCGTTGTACCCGGCTGCTTGGCGACCGAAGAAATCCTCGCCATGGCGTGAGGCGGCGGCCATCGGCGCCGGTGGGCAGAGAGCGCCTATGACGCGGGGAGAGCCTATGACGCGGGGAGAAATGGGCGAATCGGGCTCCCAAATCTTCCTAGTAGGGAACCGCCGGGCTATGTTTCACTTTAAACTTCAGCGCCGCGTTCTTAGATATGGAATTATTCTAAAATAGCAGTGCCTTACGAGGCGCCGAACCCATAAGGCGATCGAGACAAGCGATGTTCATTCAGACCGAAGCGACCCCAAATCCCGCAACGCTCAAGTTCCTGCCGGGCCAGCCGGTGCTGGGCGAGGGGACCATGGAGTTTCTGAAGCCCGAAGAGACGTCTGCCTCGCCCCTGGCGGCGCGCCTGTTCACCATTCAGGGCGTCTCGGGTGTCTTCTTCGGCCCCGACTTCATCAGCGTCACCAAGAAGGACGCCGAGTGGCAGCATCTGAAACCGGCCATCCTCGGCGCCATCATGGAGCATTACATCTCCGGCGCGGAAGTGGCCGCCCAGCAGCAGCCGGATCTGGTGGCGGACGAAGAGTTCTACGAGCCTGAAGACGAGGAAATCGTCGCCACCATCAAGGAGCTGCTGGAGACCCGTGTGCGTCCGGCGGTGGCCCAGGATGGCGGGGACATCACCTTTCAGGGCTTCCGCGACGGCATCGTCTATCTGCATATGCGCGGCGCATGCTCCGGCTGCCCGTCCTCCACGGCGACCTTGCGCCACGGCATCGAGAACCTGCTGCGTCACTTCATTCCCGAGGTCGAGGAAGTCCGCCCCCTGAATGTCTGATTCCGAAACTCCGCTTCCGAAGCTCGCTCTCGACGAGGCGGCGCTAGATCAGCTGTTCCACACGGCCCGCACCCATAATGCTTGGCTCGATAAGGAAGTGCCGGACGCGCTCCTCCGCGAGCTGGTCGGGATATTGAAAATGGGCCCCACCAGCGCCAATACCCTTCCCGCACGCTTTGTGTTCGTGAAGTCGAAGGAGGCGAAGGAGAAGCTCAAGCCGCATCTTTCGAAGGGCAATCAGGAGAAGACGATGCAGGCGCCGGTCTGCGCCATCATCGCCCACGACCTGGAGTTCTACGAGCGGCTCCCCGAGCAATTTCCCCACACCGATGCCAAGAGCTGGTTCGAGGGGAAGCCGGAGAAGATCAAAGAGACGGCCTTTCGCAACGGCACGCTCCAGGGCGCCTATCTGATCATCGGAGCCCGGGCGCTGGGACTGGATTGCGGGCCGATGTCGGGCTTCGATGCCGACGGCGTCGATGAGGCCTTCTTTGCCGGAACGCCCTATAAGGCGAACTTCCTCTGCAATATCGGCTACGGCGACGACAGCGAGCTGATGCCGCGCAGTCCCCGTCCCGATTTCGACGACATCGCCAAAATCGTCTAGACGCGGGAGGCTTTCATGAAGCTTCTGGCGCTCGAGACCAGCATGGGCAAATGCTCCGTTGCGGTGGCGTCCACCGATCGCGGCGTCACTATCCGTCGCGAAGCGGAGATGGCGCGGGGCCACGCCGAGGCCCTCATGCCCATGGTCGAGGCCGCCATGGCGGAGTCCGCGATCGCCTATTCCGATCTCGACCGCATCGCAGCCACAACCGGCCCGGGCAGCTTCACCGGGGTGCGCATCGCCATCGCCGCGGCCCGGGGCCTTGCGCTTGCCACGGGTGCCGAGCTTTGGGGCACGGATTCTCTGAGCGTCATGGCCCGCCGCGCTGTGCAGGATGGCTTGAACGGAGGCGTAGCCTTCGCCGTGGCGGTCGATGCGCGCCGCGATTCGCTCTATTTCGGGGGGTTCGACGCCGATGGCACCCCGCGTGGCGCCCCCGCCCTCCTGCATGTCGACGAAGCTGTCGCATCTCTCACGACCGATATCTCTATCGTTCTCGGCAGCGGGGGCGAAGCATTGGCAGCGGCGTCCGGTAGGGATCTCGCCGTCGCGGCACCCGATCTGCAACCGGACGCCTCCGCCCTGGCCGAGTTGGCTCTGGGGGCGATGAATCCTACTCCTGGTCTGAGACCCCTCTATCTGCGTCCCCCCGACGCAAAGCCCCAATCAGGCAAAGCCGTGGAGCGGCTCTGATGGAGGGCCCCCGCATCGCGGCCCGTCAGGCCGCGGTGAAGGATGCCGAAGCCCTGGCGGCCGTCCATGCCGCGTGCTTCTCGGCGCCTTGGGATGCGGAGCTCCTGAAGATCTTCCTCGAAGCCCGGGACTCTCTCTGCGTTCTGAGCACCGAGGGCGAAACCGTGACCGGCTTTCTACTGACCCGCATAGCGGCCGACGAGGCGGAGATTCTCACCCTCGCCGTCGCACCCGAGACAAGGCGTCAGGGCATCGCCAGGACCCTGCTCGAAGCCGCGGTCGATGGCCTCAAGCAGCGCGGGGCCAAGCATCTCTTCCTTGAAGTGGACGAAAAGAACGTTGCGGCCCTTGGCCTCTATCGCGGCCTCGGGGCGAAGCCCGTGGGGCGTCGCCCCGCCTACTATGCCGATGGCGGCGACGCAGCTATTCTGAGACTGACCCTCGACGAGCGCCTTGCCGAAGACGGGCCGACTCGATAGCAAACGAAGCGCGCGACTCTTTGCCTAAAGAGGAACGATGAACAAGCCTGCAGCCCTCGAAACCCGGATCGAGCGCCTATGCGCCGAGCACGGCATGCGCATGACCGGCCAGCGCCGGGTCATCGCACGGGTGCTCTCCCAGGCCGACGATCATCCCGATGTCGAGGAGGTCCATCGCAGGGCTCACGCGCAAGATGCCCGCATCTCCCTCTCCACCGTCTACCGCACGGTTCGCCGTTTGGAGGAGGCCGGCATCCTGGAACGCCACGATTTCGGCGACGGCCGGGCCCGCTACGAGCCGGCCCATCACGCCCACCACGATCACCTGATCGATGTGAATACGGGTCAGGTGATCGAATTCCGCAACGAGCAGATCGAACGTCTTCAGGAACGCGTCGCCGAGGAGCTGGGCTACCGGCTCACCGGCCATCGTCTGGAGCTGTTCGGCATGCCCCTTAAGAAAAGCAAAGGCTGAGCGAGATGATGCGGCATGTCCGGGCCTTCGTCGTGCTTTCGGTGTTCTTCCTGTTCACCGTGCCGCTGATGCCATTCCAGCTCCTCTTCGTCCGGAGCAGATCGGCCTACGCCCGCAGCTTCCCGCACTGGTATCATCGCTGGGTCTGCAAGATCCTGGGCATCCGGGTCGCGGTGGAAGGGAGCGTCGAATCGAACCGGGGCGTGCTGCTCGTCTCCAACCACGTCTCGTGGCTCGACATTCCGGTCATCTCCTCCGTCGCGCCCGTCTCCTTCATCGCCAAGCGCGAGATCTCGACCTGGCCTTTCGTCAGCTGGCTCGCCAAGCTTCAACGTACCGTCTTTGTGAATCGCGAGAGGAAGACCGAGGTCACCGAGAAGACGAGCGAGATCCTGCGCCGCCTGGAGGCGGGCGATATGGTGGTTCTCTTCGCAGAGGGCACGAGCAGCGACGGCAATACCGTGCTGCCGTTCAAGACGTCACTGTTCGCCGCGGTGAAGTCGTCCAAGGCCGAGCCCGTGCATCACGACATCTCGGTCCAGACCCTGGCGATCACCTACCGCAAGATCTACGGCCTGCCCGTCGGCAGCCGGCGGCGGCACCTGATCGGCTGGTATGGCGATATGGATATGGGAAGTCACGGTTGGCGGCTTCTGGGCCTCGGACCGCTGGACGTCTCGATCCGCCTTGGCCCGCCCGTGCCGCTGGACGATTTCGCGGACCGGAAAGCCTTGGCCCGCTACACGGAAGAAAGAGTACGGCGGGACGTGATCGAGCTGGCTCGTGGAAAGCCGCTGAAGCCGCAAAGTCCCGCCGCACCTGTCGATGGCGAAATCGCCGAACCTGCTTAGACGGCCTGGCGCTGACGCAGGGTGTCCATGAGCAGGGCCGGGGCGAAAGTGCCGTTCGGCAGCTGCCGGATGCGCCCGCCGCGGGCCACAGCCATCAGGATCGTCTGCATGCCGCGTCCCGCCGCATCGGGATCGGAGAAGAAGCCTTCCTGGATCGAAAGGTTGCGCAGCTGGTCCAGGGTCATCGGACCGTTCTCGCCGAGCTTACGCAGCACGAAATCGATCAGCGCCTGCTGATTCGGCGGCAGCGTGGCGACCTCGGCGGTGTGCTGAACGCTGCCGCCTTCCATGCGCCGCTTCTCGGCATCGATCAGACGGCCGAGCGCACTGAGCTCGTCCTTGATCTCATGGATCCTGGCATCGCGCTCGGTCTTCAGCTGCTCCACCTTCTGCTCGAACTGAGTCTGCGCAGCGGTGATCTCCTCCTCGAGGAGCTGAGCCCGATCCTGCAAATCTCTACGAATGTCACGCATGTACCCCCGCCTCCTTACTATTGAGCGGCCTCGAAACGCGCCTGAAAGACTCGCGGGCCGCTTGGGCCTCTAGTTCCGCATGTCTCTCAGGCAGGAAAATGGCAAGATGACAGAAGAGCTTAGGCCCGAGTGGCTTTTTCCGACTCCGCCCAAGATTTCCACAGGATGCTGTCGCGTCAGAGTGCCGGCTTCCGGTTCTTGCACGCCTTGCGGGCAAAGTGTTCGTCGAGAAGATTCTGCCGCGCCATGCGCATGAAGTGAGCGCTCATCGGGCTGAGCCCGCGCATCTCGACGAGCATGTAATCCAGCGCCGCGATCATCGGCCAGATGGAGCTGCCGCCCCCAGCCGTTCCCGTCTCAGTTATCGGGCCGGAAGCAGGTTCCGGCCCGAATTCGTCATGACTGCGATTGGAGCTCAAGGCTGCTACGCCGCCGCCTCGTCGAACGCGATGTTCTCGCGGATGGTGAGGCTCAGCTCGATCGGCGGCGGGATCAGCGTCAGGGAAGCCCGGGGCTCCGGCGCAGGTGTCTCGCTCACCGCAGAGAGGTGATAGGCCGAGGCGAACTCGAGCGCCAGAAGCTGAAGCTCGAGCAGCGCCACCCCCATGCCCACGCAGGTACGCGGTCCGACGCCGAAGGGGATGTAGGCCTTGTTGTTGAACTGCCGGTCCATGCGGAAGGAGTCCGGATCGTCCCAATAGGCCGGGTGCCGCTGCATCTGCCAGGGGCAGATGATGAGGGCGCTGCCCTTCTTGAGGGTGTGGCCGGCGATCTCGACGGTTTTCTTGGTTTCCCGCGAGAACCACCAAGCCGAGGGATAGAGCCGGAGCACTTCCCGGGCCAGCGCCATGCTCACCGGCGCGTTCTTCAGGTCCGCCGCAACGATATCGCCTGAGTCGTCGGTAACGACCGCGCACTCCCGCGCAATCCGGTCCGCCAGGCCCGCCTGGGTGGTCAAGTAGTAGAGAACCCAGACCGCGGCCGAAGCCGTGGTGTGATGGCCCGCCAGCAACATGGTGAGGATCTCATCCCGGATGTCGTTATCCGAAAGACCCATCTCCTCCAGGGAGGTCAGCACGCTGGAGCTGCCGGCATTCTCGCGAACCCGCTTCACCACCAGACCCATGATCCGGTGCGCCTCGGCATATTTCCGTCGGCGGCGCAGCCAGGATTTCGGCCCGCGCGGCCAGATCCGGAACATGTCCTCCTCGAGTTCGTGCTCGATCAGATGCACGGCGCGCAGCAGCGCCAGCTCGTCGGCCGGCGAGAGCACCTGATGGCCGAACAGGGCCACCGAGATGAGCCGCAAGGTCAGGGGACCCGTCACCTTATGGACGTTGAACTGCTCCTCCAGGGCGAGCGCACCGGCCAGCTGCCGGATGGTCGCCGCCATGGCCGGGACCTGCTCCAGCACCGTGGATCGGCCGAGCGTGGCATGCACCACCTCGCGGCGGCGCTTGGATTCCTTGCCGCTCATCAAGAGGAAGCTGTTGCCGAAGGCGGGCTTCAGCTTCTTGATGTATTTGCCCTTGTCGATTGCGTCCTCGGTGTGGTTGAGGACGGGCTTCACCAGCTCCGGCGAGTTCACCAGATAGACTGGCTGTGGCCCCAGGGCGAGCTTGACTAGAGGCTCGTCCGTACCGTTGCCCTTCTCCCGCATGAAGCCGAGAGGGTCACGCCGAAATGCGCTCAGATCCGCGAACAAGTGTCTCATCGTGAACGTCCAGTTTGTTGGCTAGTGAAAGAAGCGTTTGGAATTTCTCGCCGGCCTGATCTTGCAGCGGGATCTCGCCGGCGACGGCCCGAAGCCGCCGCCCGGAGCGGTCGGTCCCGATGATCTGCGGGGGTCCGTAGCGCCGGGTGCGAATGCCGAGCCGGGTGAGGAAGCGCTCGTAGGTGAGATCGGCCAGCGCAACGAGAGCCGAGGCCCGGCGCGAGTAGCCGAAGCGGAACATCAAGGAGTAGAGAGTCCGCGCGAGATGAAGTCGCTCGGTGCAGGGAGCCACACCGAAGCGACTTATCTCCCACACATCTGCGCGCGAGGGATAGGCACGCAATGTTGCGAGCTGCGGAAACACGTCCTTGACGAGGTAACTTTGGTTGGTGGGGATGGCGCGAAAGCCGCCGATGATCTCGTCGCCCTGCAACAGGGCACAGTGAATGGCGACATCCGTATCGAACTGATCGGACTCACGATCGCCGAAAGTCGTCAGGTCCCAGCCGAGCTCGTCGACAAAGAGTGCCTTGCGAAACCGCTGCAACCCATAGACAGTGTGCGGATCGTCTTTTGCTCGGCAGAATACTGCGCGGTAAGATTGCGAAACGTTATCCATGACATGGACCGCCGTCTTAATGTGAAACTCGCCTCCAATGTCATGCCCATGGCCAAGGAGCACCAGTCCCGAAAAATCGGGAGTTTAAGTAATGGTTAAATTGGAAGAGGCGATTGGGTCGATAGAGACGTGTAGTTCTACCGACGAGCTCAAGCATGCGTTGCAAGATATTATCGAGGACTTCGGCTTTTCCTCGTTCAACATGCTTGACGCCGGTAATCCTCATGTCGATGTGCCCTACTATATTGGCACGACCCCGGAAAACTGGGTTCAAACCTACATTTCAAATGGGTTTGTGCATGTAGATCCGTGCGTCACCCGTGTGAGGCGAAGCAACGCGCCCTTCTCCTGGGACGAGGTTGAGGTCCCCCGCTACGACGGATCGGGCCGGAAATCCGGTGCCTGCAAGGTAATGGAGGCGGCCCACGACCACGGATTTACCGAAGGATTCGTGGTTCCCTTCCACTATACCGACCCTCTGGGACGCGTTTTTTCGTCTTCTTCGGCGTTCTACTGGACCGATCCGGTGAAAAAATATCGCTTCCTTCTGTCCAGGAAGCGCTATGACCTCCACCTGATCATGATCTATTGGGCGCAGCGGGCGATCGACATCATCGCCGAGCAGCACCGCAATCGTCAGGGGCTGCTGGAGACCCAGGCCGATCCGCGCACCGCCGTGGCCCTGACCGACCGCGAGCGCGATGCTCTCTCCTGGGCCGCACGCGGCAAGACAGTCGCCGACACCGCCGATATCCTGTTCATCTCACAGGCGACCGTGGAGACCCACCTCCGCCATGCCATCGCCAAGCTCAACGCCAGCAACAAGACCCATGCCGTGGTGAAGGCGATCTATCTCGGCCTCATCGACGTCTGAGCAGCACCCGCGCCGGTGACACGCGGGAACTCTGCGCAAGGAGAATGGGCACTTTTCTCATGGCCGTCTGCGCTATGGTCCGCGCCGATCGGGAAACGCCCGAACTGCAGACAAAAGCCATGGAGGAAGCGCCGTTCTATGTTCCGCTTTCAAGCACTCCGCAATCCGACGCTCCGCTTTGCCGCCGTCTCCGCTGCCGGTGTCGTGCTGGCCGCCGCCCTGTCTTTCCAGGCTTCCGTCGCGCAAGCCGCGGAGATCCCCAAGCGCAAGCCTGGCCATTGGCAGCTCACCACGGTGACCCCCGGCGTCGGAAAGCGCGTCTTCGATGTCTGTGTGGCTGAGGACGACAATATCGCCGTGCCGAAGAACGCCGGCAAATGCGGCGAGCCGGAGGTTCTCGAGGCCGGCTCCGAGACCATCGTCAACGTCACCTGCACGGTGAAGGACGCCAAGCAGACCATCAGCACGGCGCTGAACGGAAATTTCGACGAGCGCTACCACGCGGTCGTGAAGATGAGCTTCGATCCGCCCATGGGCGGGCAGGACCGGTTCGGCGTGACCATCGACGGAAAGTATATCGGTCCCGACTGCACCGAGGGCGATGCCGCCAAGGAGCAGAGCAAGCAGTAGGGAACGGAGGATCCGCTAGCCGCGGGGCTCCGCGCCGTACAGCGTGAAGCGCTCGTAGAGTTCTGTCGTGACCTGGGCGCGCCGGAATGCCTCGCGCAGCGGCATTCCATGGCGCAGCATCCCGTGCATCAGCAGGTGAACGAACAGAGGGATGTCGGCGCCGACCGGGAAACCTTCGGGCGCCATATAGGCCGAGGCGCCGCCGCGAAGAAAGGCGGCCGCGAAGTCCTTGCCGCCCGTCGCGCATGCCGTGCTGATAACGGCGGTGCCGGGCAGGTCGACCTCCTCCGCCAGACCTCGGGCGTTGAGGCTGCCGTCGCTCAGCATTGAAACGTCGATCCGCGAGCTGTACTCGCCGAAGATGAAGCCGGTCTCGTCCCCATGACCCGAGATGATCAGCACCGGCGGCGCGGTTGGCCCTTGGCCGACGACCTTCAGGAAATCTCCCGGCGTGCCGGCAAGATGAAGGCTCACGGCAGCACCGAGATTCTCCAGGATCGCACGTAGCACCAGAGCCTCGCCCTGATCGCCCACGGCGACGATTCCGATCGGTCTCCTGGGGATGAAGAAGCTTTCGTCGACGGCCATGAGGCGAATCCGGGAAGCGTGTCGAGGAGGCGGCCCTAGCTGAGAAAGGCGCTGCGGCTCCGGTAGAGGATATAGCCGGCGACGATGAAAATCAGCACGGCGAATACCTGGGAGAGCAGGTCCTTCGAACCGGACAGCCGTTTCGCTGCCGCGGTCCCCGCCAGGCCGCCGGCCAGGCGCCTGCGACGAATAGGGCGGTGACCGGCCAGTCGATCAGGCCGGACCGCGCATAGTTCAGCGCCGTGGCGAGACCGAAGGTTCCGACGGCGAAGAGGGACGATCCCACCGCATTGATGGTGGGCATGCCCGTGGCGAGGATCAGGCCCGGCACGATGAGGAATCCGCCGCCGATGCCGAAGAAACCCGAGACGCCGCCGGCCACCAGCGCGACCGCGCCGGTGATCAGGCAGGTTTTGAGATCGGTCTTCTTGAGCTCCTGAGGCCCCGCGCCGCTGGGCTTGCGCGGCTTCAGCATGAAGGCGCCGACCACGATCATAACGATCCCAAAGAGGAAGAGCAGCCGCTCCCCATCCATGGCCTTCCCGAAGGTCGAGCCCAGGAGCGCACCGAGCGTACCGATCGCGGCGAAGACGAGAGCGCAGCGCCACCAGACATGACCCGCCCGTGCATGGGCTGCAAAATTGCCGAAGGCATTGACCGACACGGCCAACGCGCTGGTGCCGATGGCGATATGAGTCTGTTCGATCCCGACAACATAGAGGAGCAGCGGCGTGGCCAGGATCGATCCGCCGCCGCCGATCAGCCCGAGGGCGAAGCCGACCAGCGCGCCGCAGCCGACAGCCAGGGCGATGCTCAGCATGTTCCGTCCGCCGCGAGCCGGTCGTGCAGCAGCATGCCAACGATCATGGCCGGCACGAAGACGAGAACCGCCGGCGCACCGAGCATGAGATCGGCGACCGCCGGACCCGGGCAAAGCCCCGCCATGCCCCAGCCGATGCCGAAGATGGCGGCGCCCGTGATCAGCCGAGCATCGATCTGCGTTTTCTCGGGAAGGTGAAACCGGTCGGACAGAAGGGGGTGGGAAAGGCGCGTCTGCACCAGACGGCCGAGACCGGCCACCAGCACCGCGCCGGCCAGCACGAAGCCGAGGCTTGGATCCCAGTTGCCCGCGATATCCAGGAAGCCGCGCACCCGTGCCGGGTCGAGCATGCCCGAGATTGCCAGCCCGAACCCGAACACGGCGCCGAGAATGAGAGCGGACAGCAGCCGAAGACCCGCCATCACGACGCGAGCCCCATCACGAACACGGTAACGATAGCCGTGGCGAGAAAGGTCGCGACCGCCGCGATGGACCGCGGAGAGAGCCTGGCGAGGCCGGCCACCCCGTGGCCGCTCGTGCAGCCCGAGCCGAGCCGGCTGCCGAAGCCGACCAGAAGTCCGGCGGCCCCGAACAGGAACAGCCCGCCTTCGGGTCGGAAGATCGGCCAGTCACCCCACATAGCGTGGTAGAGCACCGGTCCGGCCAGCAGCCCCGCCACGAATAGGAGATTTGCGGCGAGCCGCTCGTCCGGTTTGCGGAACAGTCCTGCGACGATGCCGCTGATCCCGGCAACCCGGCCGTTCAGAACCATGAAGAGCGCCACGGAAA
The DNA here is from genome assembly GCF_001708935.1 of Methyloligella halotolerans. Taxonomy (GTDB): domain Bacteria; phylum Pseudomonadota; class Alphaproteobacteria; order Rhizobiales; family Methyloligellaceae; genus Methyloligella; species Methyloligella halotolerans. The sequence continues at coordinate 130,587 of NZ_MASI01000002.1, read as the reverse complement.
GCCCGATCAGCATGCCCCCGACGAGGGACGGCAGGTAGGCGCTCATGGCGCGCGCTCCTCGCAGAAGATGTGATACAGCGCCTCGATCAGCTGGGCCGCTTTCTGCTCGGTCAGCCGATAGAAGATCTGCCGCGATTCCCGGCGCGTCTCCACGATGCCCGCATCGCGCAGCACAGTGAGATGCTGGGAGAGGTTCGGCTGGTGAAGATCCAGCTTCTCCTCCAGCGCGCCGACGGAGAACTCGCCCTCCACCAGGGTGCAGACGAGCATCAGCCGCGACGGATGGGCGAGGGTCTTCAGAAGCTTCGCCACCTCTCCCGCCCGGCCCTCCATCTCATCGAGCGGTATGTCTTTCGCTAGGACTTTCGCCTGAGCCATCTCTGTCACTCCCGCGCCGCTGCTTATTCCCACGCCGCGCCGGTCAGCAGATCCAGCGGATACTTGAAATAGCGCCGGCCGTTGGCTTCCGGCTCGGGCAGCCGCCCGCCGTTCATGTTCACCTGCAGGGCGTGCAAGATCTGCTCGGGCATCGGCAGGGTCGCATCGCGCCCCTCGCGGATCTCGATATAGTCCGCCTCGTCCACGCCATTGAGGTGGGAATTGGTGCGCTTCTGCTCGCCGACGGTGCTTTCCCACAGAGGCGGCCGTCCGCCATGCCGGTAGTCGTGACCGGTGAAAAGCCGCGTCTCGTCCGGCAGTGTCAGGATGGCCTGGATCGACTCCCACAGCGTCTTGGCGCTGCCGCCGGGAAAGTCCGCGCGGGCCGTGCCGGTATCGGGCATGAAGATCGTGTCGTGCACGAAAGCGGCATCCCCGATCACATAAGTCACCGAGGCCAGCGTATGGCCCGGCGAGAACATCACCTTGCCGGCGAGATCGCCGACCTTGAACGTCTCGCCATCCTTAAACAGGTGATCCCACTGAGAACCGTCGTCGGAGAACTCCGGCCAGTTGTAGTAATCCTTCCAGAGGCCTTGCACGTCCACCACGTGCTCGCCGATCCCCGTCGGCGCGCCGGTCTTCTCCTTCAGATACCGGGCGGCGGACAGATGGTCGGCGTGGGGATGGGTATCCAGGATCCAGGCGACCGTCAGCCCCTCCCGCTCGATATAGCCGAGGATGTTGTCGGCCTGCTCCGTGGAGAGCTGGCCCGATTTGGGATCGAAATCCAAGACCGGGTCGATGATCGCGCATTGCTTCGTCGCCGGGTCCGACACCACGTATTGCGCGCTGCCCGTCCGGTGCTCATAGAAGCCCCGCACAGTGGGCGGACCCTCGCTGACGGGCTTGGTGCCGTTGGTGTTCAGCCACGTCTCCAACAGGGAGAGATCGAAGCCCAGCCGCTTACCGAACGCGGCCACCTCGTCGGCGCCCATGCGTCCGTCGACCACCTCGCCGATCGTATAAAGCGCAAGCGCCCGCAGGCCGCTCTTGCAATGGCCGATGACGGGGCCGTCCGATTCCTGCATCGCTTTCTGAAAGTCCCGCACGTCCTCGTAGGTGATTGACTTCACGCCGACCGGAACATGCGCGTATGCCATGCCCGCCTTTCGCGCTGCCTCGCCTTCCGCGGGCGAGCTGGGCTGACCCGGCTCCTCGCCTTCCGGGCGGGCGTTCACCAGCGTCTGGAAACCCTCCTTCGCCAGAGTTTCGATATCCTCCAGCCTCGGCTGCTTTGCGACCGCAAACCGATCCGTGACGCGAACGTAATCCATGACCTTTTCACTCCTGGCCTTCTCAGGCTTCGTCTCACAACCGCATAATTATACAGTTGCATATAATATATAATAATGAGACGTCAAGCGCTGCACGGCCGCAGGGGATCGGGTCGCGGTTGGGATTTGAGGGGTAAGCCGCTCCTAGGGAGCGGGTGGCGCGACGTCCTTAGGCGGTTCCACGTCCTGGGGCGGCGCCAAATCCTCGGACCCGCCATTCATATCGGACCCGTCACCTCCATCCACGGTGGCCCCCGCGTCGGGCTTCGGCGCCTCGGAGATCACTTGGATGGTCCAGGGCACCAGCTCCTTCTGGATCTCGGTGAACTCCTTGTTGAGAGCGGGCGCGGCCAGTTTCGCTTCCGCGGCCGAGATCGGCGTCGAACGCTTGAACTCCTTGGCGCCGACGATCTTGCCGTCCCGGTCCACGACCTTGGCGACGAAATCGATGGTCGCCATGGGCTTGTCGCCGTCGTTCACCACGTCGAAGCGATGGAGATCCGTTTCGAGCCGGTAATCGGCATCGAACATATCCGTCGATCGGCTCACCGACCCCAGATAGCCGGCATTCTCGAAGCTCTTGATGACGGCCTCGTTGATCAGGCTCGGCACGGAATCCGTCCACTGGGCGTCGCTGAGGGTCGTCGTCTCTCCGTCGCCGGAAACCTCGCTGATGTTTTCCGACGTCATGGAGAGTTGAGCCATCGGATCGGCCACGAGAAGCTGCCAATCGGGCTTCTCGGGCTTGCCGTCGAAGCCGCTCGCCGAGGCGAGCTCGAAGACCTTCACCTTCGGCGCGTTCTCGTCGCCGGTCCCGACGAAATCCGAGATGCCTTTGATCATGTCCTCAAGACCGCTCGAATTGTCCGACAGGGTCTGTGAGAAGTTTTCGAAATTGCCGAGCAGCGTGTGCAGGCTCTTCCGGTTCTCGTCGAGGATCGCGTCCGTCTTGCTCAGCACGCCTTGCGCCGCCTGCACGAGGTCGTAGCTCGCATCGGGCGGCGCGATCAGCGTCGGCGGCTTGCCGTTCTTGGCTTCGAGCTTTGGGGCATCCTCCGAACCGCCGATAAGCGTCACCGCGCTCGATCCCGTCAGGCCCTGCGCCGCCACGCCGATCTTCGTATCCTTCCGGATGGGCACGTCGCTATCCACCGCGACCGACACGATGACGCGCTCCGGCCGCTTCGGATCGAGGGACAGCTTGGTGACCTCGCCGGCCCGGATCCCGTTGAACAGCACAGGCGAACCCGCATAAAGGCCCGAAACCGGGCTGGAGAAGCGGATGTCGTATCTGCTCTTCTCGGAGAAGCCGCCCGCATTTTCCAGCCAGAAGATGAAGGCGAAGACCGCCACGATGGCGGCCAGCATGAAGGCTCCGATGAGGATATAGCGTGCGCGGGTTTCCATTATTGCCTCACAGTGCAGGCTGTTCGCGTTGGGCGGCGAGAAGATTGCCGCGCTGGCCTCGGAAATAAGCTTTCACCCAGGGATGCTTTGCTTTGAGCATGGTGGAAATCGGCCCGTCCGCAACGATCTTGCCGTCGGCGATCGCCGCCACCCGGTCGCAGATCGCATAGAGGCTTTCCAGGTCGTGGGTCACCATGAAGACCGTGAGCCCCAGGGTTTTTTGCAGGGTCTTGATGAGCTCGTCGAGCTCGCCGGCGGAGATCGGGTCGAGCCCCGAGGTGGGTTCGTCGAGGAAGACGATTTCCGGATCGATGGAGAGCGCGCGGGCGAGCGCTGCGCGTTTGGTCATCCCGCCCGAAAGCTCGGACGGGAACTTGGTCGCATCCGCCGGCGTCAGGCCCACCATCTCCAGCTTGGCCATGGCGACCTCGTCCATCAGCTCCTGGGAGATGTCGAGCGTCTCGCGCATCAGGAACTGGATGTTCTGCAGCACGGTCAGCGAAGAGAACAGCGCGCCGCGCTGGAATAGCACGCCCCAGCGCCGCTCCACCGCCTGCCATTCCTCCTCCGAGGCGCTGTCCTGATCGACGCCGAGCACGCTGACGCTGCCGCGGGTCTTCGCCACGAGTCCGATCAGCGTGCGGAGCAGCACCGACTTGCCGCTGCCCGAAGCGCCGACCACGCCGAGGATCTCGCCGCGCGGGACAGAAAGGGACAGCCCGTCGAGAACCGTATTGTTCCCGAAGCTGACCTCCAGATCCTTCGCGATGATGATGGGTTCGGCCATGGATCAGATGCCTATGGATGCGAAGAAGATGGCGAAGAAGCCGTCCAGGACGATCACCAGGAAGATCGACTTCACGACCGAGATCGTGGTCTGCAGGCCGAGAGACTCCGCCGAGCCTTTGACCTTCATGGCCTGGGCGCAGGCGACGATGCCGATGGCCAGCCCCATGAACGGCGCCTTGATCATGCCGACCTTGAAATGGTCGACCGTCAGGATGTCGCTGAGCCGGGCGATGTAGATGTCCGGGCTCATGCCGCCATAGACCCAAGCCACGATCCCGCCGCCGAGCAGGGCCGCCATGGAGCCGATGAAGGTGAGCACGGGCAAGGCGAGGGTGAGCGCCAGCACGCGCGGCAGCATCAGAACCTCGACCGGGTTGAAACCCATGGTGCGCAGGGCGTCGATCTCCTCGCGCATCATCATGGAGCCGAGTTCGGCCGTATAGGAGCTGCCCGATCGGCCGGCCACCATGATGGCAACGATCAGCACGCCGACCTCCCGGATCACCAGAACGCCGACCAGATCGATGGCGTAGTCCTCCGCCCCGAAGCGGCGGAAATGGAAGATGCCCTGCTGGGCGATGATGCCGCCGATCAGCAGCGTGATGAGAACGATGATGGGGATGGCATGCCAGGCGACCCGGTCGAGCTGGTTCACCAGCGACGTGAGCCGGAAGTTGCGAATACGCCCGAGGACCCGGAAGCCCGCGACGCTGATCGCGCCGAGCATGTTGGCGAATTCGGCAGTGTCGTCGAGAACCGAGGCGCCGCCGCGCCCGAACCGGGCCAGGCCGTCCAGCAGAGGCGTGCTGCGCCGTGGCTGCTCCCGCGGCGTCTGGTTGACCTGGCGTATTTCCGCAAGCAGGCCGTGATCCTGCTCCGGGAGCCGCTCGACGGTGAGCTTTCCGCCCTCCGCCTGCCACTCCCGTGTCAGCCGCTCGAGCAGCCAGGCGCCGAAGCTGTCGAACTCCCGCACGCCGCTCATATCGATGGAGATGGATTTGGCAGCGCCCGCATCTTCGCGCTGCGCTTCCAGAAGACGTTCGAGTTCGCCGGCATTGCGCGCCGTCCACGCCCCGCCGGCGGTCAGCGCCAGCACGCCCTCGTCGAACCGACTTGTCAGTAGAGCTTCGCCGCTCACCCATGCCTCCCGGAAGCTCGTCCCTCAGCAATCGCAAAGTGGGAGCAAGCCCAGCTGCCTACAAGGCCGTGGTTGTCGCACACCTGATGCGGCAAAGCGAATGCGCACGGAGATGGATGGCTAACAAAGAGTGGGGAGCCCGCCCTCGCGGCCCTTCGCGGAAGCGCGAAGACGGGGGTCCGTTAGCGGCCGTCTCATCGGCATGATCCGAAGGCCGGCCTGCTAGTCGTCCTCGTGGCACCCTTCTTGAGCGCTCCAGACCAGGCCGTTCGGGCAGCGCGGCGCCTGAGGCTGGGACCGCAGCACGCAGCGCCCACCCCTCGGCGTATAGCCCGGTCCGCAATAACCGATCGCGTTGGACCGAGACATGCATTTGCCGTCGACCTTGATCTGACCTGCGCGACATCCGCCGCGCGGTTTGTCCTTGGGCCGCAGGGCCGGCTTGGGTTGCGCGCAAACCGGCGCCGCGGCGCCGCACCGGTTGAGGACCGCGCAGATCGCATTCTTGCTGCCCTTCAACTGGAAGGTCGCCTGGAAGGGGGGTGCGCTGAACGACGCCGTGGATTCCTTGATCAGATTGAACACTTCCGCGCCGGCCGGGAGGAAGCCGCCCTGAGCATTGGGGTCCGTCACGCGAACGCTGCCGTCGAGCTCTTGGAAATAGGCCGTGCCGGCGACGCTGGCGCCGTTGGAGTAGTTGATCAGCATCTTGCCCGCCGAGGGATCGAATCCGACGCCGATCGGGTTGGAAAGTCCTTGCAGCACCCGCTCCTGGAATTGCGGATAGGCGCCGTGGGGAGATTCTTCCAATAGGAGGATCAGCCGCTTGCCCGGCGCACAATATGTGATGAGCTTCACGCCATTCGCCTGAACGCCGGCGGCGTAGGCCGATGCGTTCCCTTCATCCAGCTCATAGTTGAAGTTCGTCCATGAGGCTGAGCCAGGCCCGAGATCGACTGTGCCCAAGGCGGGAGCAGGGGCGGGGGCAGAGGCGGCTGGGGGCGGCGGGGCCGCAGGAGGCGCGGCAGGCTGTTCCGGCGCCGGCGCTGGCGCCTCGGCCCGATCGCTGAGACGGCTGATGCGCGCCCGGGCGAGATCGGCCCGGAAGCCCGACGGGAAATTCTTCACGAACGCTTCCCAGGCCTCGACCGTGCCGACATCCTTGGCCTCTTCGTAGGCTTCCTTCTCGCTGATACCCGGCCCGGAATCCTCGTCCGCCGCCGCTTGCTCGGAAGCGGCGTTCTCCGCGTAGGCCTTGCAGGCTTCGAGGAAGTCTTGAATCTTCGGGCCCGCCCCATTCAGGATCAGGGTCTCGGCCGGTTTGCCCTTCACCCCATACCCGATCTCGTCCAGCTCGCTCATGGCGCCCCAGATCGGGTCGTCGGGTTTGGTTTTGATCGTCACGCCGGTGATGCCGATCTCGGCCTGAAGACCGGAAACGCGGGCCTCGACGGTCTGGTCGTAAGCGTCGCCCGTGAAGAGAACGTCTACAGTCTCGCCCTCGCGCAGACCGGAGACATCCGCGCCGATCTCGATAAGGATCGGTTCCGCTGCCTCGCAGCTTGCCTGAAATTGCAGATGGTCCGTTTCGGGCACGCCGAAGTTCAGAGTGGCCAAGCCGTCGTCTTCGTTCGAGTAGACGCTCCACTCCATCTCTTGCTCTTGGGCCATGGCGGCCGAAGCAGAAAAAACGATGGCAAGAGAGAGGATAACCGCCGCGCGCACAGCACGGCTAAAGAATGCGGCACGTCCGAAGAATAGAGAAAACACGGCCAACCCCCAAAAACACGCAATGCCCGTTCGAATATTCCACGAGCATACAGTTTTTACGGGACGAAGACAGCGCAACCGCACCACGTCTGGCAGTCGCAAAAAGCAAAGGGCCGCCCGATAACTCGGACGGCCCTGCGCCAATACGTGTGGCCTCTCGGCCTTGATGGATCCGCGAGCGCCTTAGCGCGGCTCGCAGGTTCCCTCGCTGGGCTTGTAGCCCGGGCCGCAATAGGTGCGTGCCTCTTCGCGGGACATGCACTGATTGTCGATCCGGATCTCGCCCAGCCCGCAGCCCGGGGCCTTCTCGATCAGCACGCCTTCAGCGCCGCAGGCCGGCACCACCGCCTCGCAACGATTGACCACGTCGCAGAGTGCCTTGGAGCTGCCCTTCAGCTGGAACGTCGCCTTGAAGGGCGGCGCGGTGAAGGAGACCGTGGACTGGGTCAGAAGGTTCTGAACCTCCTCGCCATTCGGCAGGAAGCCGCTCGGATCCGTCGTCGACGACACGGAGATCGACCCGCTCTCGGGCTGGTAATGGGCAGCGCCCGGAACTTCGGCGCCGTTCGGGAAGCTGACGATCATCTTGCCGGCGGACGGGTCGTAGCCCGCACCCACCGGATCGGAGAGACCTTCCGCCACCCGCGCATCGTATTGCGGATAGGAGCCGGCCTTGGTCTGCTCCAGGATCATCAGGATCCGCTTGGCCGGCGTGCAATAGGTCGTGAGCTTCATGCCCTTGGCGTCGACACCGGCCGCGTAGACCGAAGCGGCACCATCTTCGAGGGCCAGATTATAGTTGGTCCAGGCTGCGCTGCCTGGGCCCAGATCGACCGTCTTCATGGTCGGCGCAGGCCCCGAAGGCATCACGTCGACCTCGCCCTTGCGGCTGAGACGATTGATGCGGTTGCGGGCCATATCGGCACGCAGACCGTTCGGGAAGTTCTTCAGGAAGGCCTCGTAGGCATCGATCGTGTCGACTTCCTTGGCCTCTTTGAAGGCCTGCTTCTCGGTGATACCGGCTTTGCCTTCGATGCCCTGGATCGGGTCTTCGGCCACTTCCTGCATCGCGTACTTGTCGCACGTGTCCAGGAAGTCTTTGACCTGGGCGTTCGAGCCGTCGAGAGCCAGCGGCACCGGCGGCTTTCCGCCCGCCGAATAGCTGATCTGCTCCAGCTCGGCCATGGCGACCCAAAGCGGATCGTCGGGACGCGTATCGAACACGAAACCGGTGATCTCGCCGCCGCCCTGCACGCCGGACGCCCGCGCTTTCACGGTTTCGGTGTAGGCATCGCCGGTGAACACCACATTCAGCGGGGCGCCTTCCGGCAATCCGGCCACATCCGCGGCGAAGGCCGTAATGATCGGATCGGAGCCTTCACAGCTTGCACGGAACTGCTGATTGTCCGACTTCGGCACGCCGAAGGTCAGCACAGCCGCCGGCGGTGTCAGGTCGGACCTCTTGTAGAAGTCCCATTTCATCTCCTGCGCATGGGCAGGCGCGCCCGCCAGTATCGCGGCGAGCGGCAACATCAAGGGCCAGCCTTTGGCCAGCCGCTTCAGCAAAAGGGAAAAAGTCTCCACGCCCCACACTCCCTAGTCTTGCCCGGTCTGCGGCCGGGACTTGAGCTCGAAAAGCGTAGCTATAGCAACATCGGCCAGGCTCGGCGAAGTTTCTCTATGCTTAGCCTTTACGAGCCCGCCGGAACGCTTATCCGAGCATGGCAAAGGATGGATGACAGGGAGCTTAGGGACCGGCGGATTTGGAATCGCCGGAACCGTCGAGGGAGACGCTCAGCGAGCCGTCGCTTTCGAGCACCACGGTCTGCGCATCCGTGACGTCATGGCCGCCGGAGGATCGTATCGCGCTCAACACCTCATCGCGGGTGATCCGTTCCTGCTTCATGGTGCCCATGGAGTATTTCCCCTGATGGACCAGAAGGCTCGGCTCCGAGCGCACGAGATCGGCGAACCCGGCAGATCTCACCGAAACGAACGTCACCAGCGCCTGCAGGCCTATCAGCACGGCAAGCGCCGTCGCCCCTTCCGAAAGCGATACGGCTTCGGTGAGCAGGATTGAGGCGAGGATAGAGCCGAGCGCCACGGTGACGACCAGATCGAAGGCGTTCAGCTTGGCGAGCGTGCGCTTGCCGGAGATACGGAGGAACACAACGAGGGTGACATAGGCGAGCACGCCCACCACGAGCGTCCGCCCGATATCCGCCCAGCCTTGGAAGAAGATCGCAGACCAATCCATGGTTGACTAGCGCGGCAGGCGAAGGATTGGTTCCACGCAACCCCCGGGCGGCTAGACCGCCTCCATGATCGAAGGCGCGTCGGGCAGCTCCGCCAGGAGCTTTTCGAGTCCGGTCTCCGCGTGGCGCTCCGGAACCTCGTCGCACCACACCCGGAAGCCCTTCAGCTCATAATCGCCGAACGAGGTGATCATCGCCACGTCGGCGGCATCGCGGCCCCGGACCATCAGCACCCGCCCGATCCGCGGCGTGTTGTAGCGCGCATCGAACGTGTACCAGCCATCCTCCAGATAGACCTCGAACCAGGCGCAGAAATCGCCGGGTCCCGCCGGCGGCACGCCGATATCGCCGAGATAACCAGAGGCGTAGCGCGCCGGGATATTCATGGCCCGGCAAAGCCCGATCGCCAACTGGGCGAAATCCCGGCAGACCCCGGTCCGCTCCAGGAGCGCGTGATTGGCCGTCTTCGTCGGACGGCCGAACTGGTAGCCGAAGGTCAGGTGGTTATGCACCCAGTCGCAGATCGCCTGCACCCGCGGCCAGCCCGGCGGCGTCTCTCCGAACAGCTTCCATGCCCGGTCGACGAGCTCGTCGACCTCGCAATATCGGCTCGCTGTAAGGTAGGCCAGGGTCTCCGGTGGCAGCTCGGCGATCTCGAGCTGCCGCTTCTCGGGAGCGACTACGTCCTTTTCACCGCTATCTTCCACGATGCAATCCGCCGACAAGGTCAGAAGACCGCCCGGCGCAACGAGCCTGCTGCGGCGATTGCCGAACTCGTCGAGATAGTCCTCCAGCGGAACCGGCGGGTCTGCCCGGAGTTGATCGGAGCCAATGATCCGATTGCCGTAGCTCGAGTGCGGGCTAAGCGCGAGCAGCAGCGGCGTGTTCGGTGGACTGTCGATGACGATCTCAAATCCGATGCGGATAAACATGGGCTGGCGTGCGCCTTTTCATATTGTTGGCGGCCGCTGGATTGGCCGCGGGAGCCCCGGTTGCGGGGGTGAACTTCATACAGCCAAAACTAAAGTCTCCAGACGCCTCTTTGTTTCAGGCCGCATATGCCGGCCTCCGAGAAGACGGATTCCATGGCCACCCTTCGCATAGTCCATCGCACCCGCTACCGGTACGCGGCGCCCGTCGCCTTCGGTCCTCACCGGCTTCTCATTCGGCCCCGCGATGCCCACGACATGCGCATTCTGGACTCGAAAATCGGCATCTCGCCCCACGCCGATGTGAGCTGGCATTTCGATACGTTCGGGAATTCCGTGGCGCTCCTGACCTTCCGTGACCGAGCATCCGAGCTTTTCATCGGGAGCGAGCTGGTATTGCGCCGCTACGTCTTCGCCGAGCCCGAGCTCCAACTCGACCAGCAAGCGGCGGCCTATCCCTTCCGCTACGGACCCGATGAGAACATCGACCTGTCGCCCTTCCTGTTCGTCCAGGTGCGTCAGGACAGGCCCGCCGTGGAGCATTGGATTCAACACATCCTGCCCCGGATGCCCGACCGCAGCATGCAGGTCCTGAACGCGCTCAGCAGCGCCATCCACGATGGTCTCGATTATATCCGCCGCGAGGAGCAGGGCGTTCAGTCCCCCGCGGAAACCCTGACGAACGAGAGTGGCACCTGCCGGGACTACGCCTTCCTGTTCATGGAAGCCGTGCGCACCCTTGGTTTCGCGGCGCGCTTCGTTACGGGCTATCTCTATGATGCTTCGGCGGATACCGGAGAGAGCGGTCTCGTGGGCGGTGGCGCCACCCATGCCTGGGCAGAGGTTTTCCTGCCGGGCGCCGGTTGGGTCGAGTTCGATCCCACCAACGAGATCGTCGCCGGCCGCGATCTCGTCCGAGTCGCCACCACCCGTACACCCGAACAGGCGCTCCCCGTTCGCGGCTCCTTCATCGGGTCAGCCGACGCCTATCTCGGCATGGATGTCGAGGTCGAGGTCAGAAAGGTGGATTTCGACCGGGACGGAGAGCGCACGGCCACACAGGTCGATCTCGGCTGACCGCATCCAACGCCACTCAACCTAGAGGCCGAGCCGCTTGGCGAGGGCGGCCGCATCACGCGGCGCCTTCACCTTCATGTCGTTGTCGAAATACACATACACGTCCCGGCCGGCTTCACGCACCGCCGACCGGCCGCCGACGCGCTCCGCATCCTGGGGTTCGCCGCCCTTCGCCCAGCGATCGATCCGCCGCGCCCAGTCGTCCAGGGCGCCGTCGTCGTAGCCGGAGGCGTAGAGCTCTTCCGATCCGTGCAGGCGGCAATAGACGAAGTCGGACGTCAGATCCATCAGACGCGGCCAATCCACCGTGTCGGCGCAGACCAGAGCGATATCGTATTTCCGCAGGAGGTCGATGAAGGCTTCGTCCCGGAAACTGTCATGGCGGATCTCGACCGCATGGCGCATCTCTCGCTTCGCGTCCGTCTGAAGCCAAACCTGCGCGCGGCCCTTGATCTTGTCGTCGTGCCGCTCGGCGAGAGCGGCCGCCGCCTCCGTGTCATGGGGCAGCATGGCGAAGAACGCCTCGAATTTCTCGGGGGCAAATTTCATGCGCGGCGGAAACTGCCAGAGGATCGGCCCGAGCTTCTCCTCCAACCGCAGCACGCCCGACGCCAGAAAATTCGCCAGCGGCGCTTTCACGTCGTTCAGCTGCTTCATATGGGTGATGTAGCGCGGCCCCTTCAGGGAGAAGACGAAATCCTTCGGGGTGCGTTCCCGCCAGCTGGCGAAGCTGGATGGCCGCTGCATGGAGTAGAAGGTGCCGTTGATCTCGATCGTCCGGAACTGCTCCGACGCGTATTCCAACTCGCGCTTTTGCGGCAGGCCGTCGGGATAGAAGACCCCGCGCCAGGGCTTGTAGTTCCAGCCGGAGATGCCGATGCGGATGGTCCCTTTCCGGCTCACGGGTGCCCCCTTTCGCCCCGGCGCGAAACCGCGGCCATCGCCCGATAGCTCCATTTGGAATTATTCTGTTCGCTGCGATCTAACGGAGACTTGTTAGGACTAGAGCACATGTTCATCGCGCCGCGCTTTGGAGGAGTGTCATCCATGTCGCCGAAGAGAATATTCGCAACGTATCTGGCAGCCGGATTGTTCGCCGCCGCGACCATCGTCCCGCCGGCCGCCGCCTGCACCCGCGCCGTGTATATCGGCGAGGACGGGACCGTCATCACGGGCCGCAGCATGGACTGGAAAGAGGACATGCAGACCGACCTGTGGATCTTCCCCAGGGGCGTCGAGCGCAACGGCGGCGCCGGTCCGGATTCCCCCACCTGGACGTCGAAATACGGCAGCGTCATCGCCTCGGCCTACAACATCGCCAGTGCCGACGGCATGAACGAGAAGGGTCTCGTCGCCAATCTGCTCTATCTCGCCGAGTCCCAGTACGGTGACGATACCCAGGATCCGCCCATGGCCATCAGCTTCTGGGCCCAGTACGTGCTGGACAATTTCGCGACCGTGAGCGAGGCCGTGACGCAGCTGGAGGAGCATCCCTTGCGGATCGTGACGGCGGATCTTCCCAACGGCTCGCCGGCGACGCTGCACCTCTCGATCTCCGATCCCAGCGGAGATTCGGCTATCTTCGAGTATGTTGATGGCAAGCTCGTCGTCCATCACGGCAAGCAATACACGGTGATGACCAATTCGCCGGTCTACAGCCAGCAGATCGCCCTCAACGATTATTGGGAGACTGTCGGTGGCATGGCGTTCCTGCCCGGCACCAACCGCGCCGCGGACCGCTATGTGCGGGCGTCGTTCCTGATGAATGCGGTCACCAAGAAGCTCGCCAAGAACTACATCGCGGACGTTCCGAACCAGACCTATGCCAACCAGGCGGTGGCACAGACCCTCTCGGTGATCCGCGGCGTCAGCGTGCCCCTCGGCATCACCACGCCGGATCAGCCGAACATCGCTTCCACCATCTGGCGCACGGCATCGGACCAGAAGGATCTCGTCTACTTCTTCGATTCCGCGACGACGCCGAACACGTTCTGGGTGCGCCTCTCCGAGATCGACTTCTCCAACGAGGCGGGTTTCAGGAAGCTGCCCGTCGCAGGCGGACACTACTACGCCGGCGACGCCACGAACGACTTCGAGAAAGCGGAGCCCTTCAAGTTCATGACGGTTCCGGGAAGCTGATCCAGGCGTCGCCAGTATCGGCCTCGGAGCGACCGGGTGTGGACCGCGCTTCGAGGCCGTTAGCGACCTAGGCGCTGAGCGCCGTCGGGTTCTGGCTTTCGTTGTGCTGGGCCCAGAGAGCCTTCACCTCGTCGCTGAGTCTCAGCGGATTGAAGGGCTTCACGATCACATCGATCGCGCCGCATTCGCGGTAGAGCTCCTGCTCATGGGATTGCGCCTTCGCGGTCATGAAGACCACCGGCACGTTCCTGCCTTCCGGCATCGCGCGGATGGCCTTCAGCACGTCCAGCCCGCTGATATCCGGCAGCATCACATCGAACAGGCAGAGCTGCGGCTTGAACGTGGTGAAGGCATCGATCGCCTCCTGTCCCGTCGCGCAATGTTTGACGAGGAAGGCGCCCATGTCCTCGAGAGCCATCAAGCCGATCTCTGCGATCTCCTCGACGTCCTCGAGATAGAGGATGCGTTTCAGGTCCTCATGCAATTTTCCGTTCCTCCAATGCTAGGGGCTCGATGAGAGGAAGGTGGACATAGAACGTCGTCCCCTTGCCCTCTTCTGTGGTGAAGCGAATGGTCCCGCCGAAGGCATCGACGAGGGTTTTGGTGATGTAGAGGCCCAGCCCGCTGCTGCCCTTGTTCTGGGCACCGGACGCGTCGGCCTGGGTAAACCGCTCGAACACGTCCTTCTCGAACTCCTTCGGGATGCCCGGACCGTGGTCGGTGACCGAGACGCAGACTTGCTCGTCCCGGCCGCAGGAGCTGATGCGCACATCCACCACGTCGCCCGCGGGCGTGTACTTCGCGCCGTTGGAAAGGAGGTTCACCAGCGCTTGTTCGAACCTGTCCGGATCGACCTCGACCGTGGCGCTGGCGAGCGAGCTGTCGAAGGTGAAGTCGATCGCGTAGCGGTCCGCCAGCGGCTCGGCGCGGGCGATCACCTCCGGCACCAGCGTCACCAGGTCGATCTCCTCGACGCGGTAGTCGATCTTGCCCGCCTGGATCTTCTCGACATCGAGGATATCGTTGACGAGACGGCTCAATCGCTCCGCTCCCGTCTGGGCCAGCTCGATGAGCCGCGCGCTCTTCGCATCGAGCTTGCCGGCCGCCTTCGCCTGCAGGAGGCTCAACGACCCGGCGATGGAAGTCAGCGGGGTCCGCAGCTCGTGGTTCACCGTGGAGACGAACTCGTTCTTCATCCGCTCCACCTTCTTCCGCTCGCTCACGTCCCGCACGATGCCGCAATAGAGCTCGCGTCCGTTGACGCGGAGCTTGCTTACCGAGAGCTCTGCCTCGAAGGTCGTTCCGTCGGCACGCCTGGCTTCGATCTCGACCGCCATCCGACCGTGGCGGGTCTGCAGGCCGCCCGGTAGGAGATCGGCCACATCGCGACCCGTCATGCGCCGCCCCGAATAACCGAAGAGCGCCCGGAAGGCCGGGTTCGACATTTCGATCTTGCCAGCGGAATCCGTGACGATCAGACCGTCCGCGACGTTGTCGATGATCGCGCGGATCTTCGCCTCGCTCTCGAGCAGGTCTCCGGTGACGTCCTGGAAAGCGCGCGCCAGCGCCCCAATCTCGTCCGGCTGGCCCACGGGCAGGTGCAGCTGCGTGTTGCCTTGGCCGAACCGCTCGACTTCCTTCGTCATATCCTGAAGGGGCCGGGTCAGCAGCCGTGCAAGCCAGAAGGCGACCGTGCAGGTGATCACCAGAAGCACGATACCCAGCAGGAGGCTATCGAGATTGGCCTCATCCGCAGGCGCCAGCAGCGCCGCCTTCGAGATCCGCGTGAAAACGTCGAGCACGAGGTTCTTACGGGCGAGGTCGATGACGGTTTGCGACTCGTAGAACACGTGATTTCCATCACGGATCAGGCCGCGGTCGTCGGCGCTTGCGCCCGAACTCAGAGGCGCCGGCGCCATGTAATTCTCATCGAAGTGGAAGCGGAGATTGCTGGGCCCCCGCACCGGATCGTAGACAATGTAATCGCCCGCGGAGTTCGCCACGATGGTGTAGCTCGTCGGCTGCGCTGCGGCGATCGCCTCCTGCATCAGGATCTCGTAATCGGCATTGATCACGATCACGCCGAACCGCTTCCCCTGGGCATCGAAGATCGGGTAGAGGCCGCGGATATTGGGCCTGCCGTCTTCTTCCTCCCGCCCGAAATCCCAGCGGATCGAGACATCCGAGAAGCTCCACTCGCCTGGCGAAAGGGTCAGTCCAAGCTTCACGAAAGGCCTGTGGCCTTTGGTCTGCAGCTTCGATTCCTCCACCACCTCGAAGCCGTCCGGCCGCCTGTTGACGCGCACGATCTCCCGTCCGCCATCGGCCGTTCCGATGAAGCGGATCTGCGAATAGGCGGGGCGCACCCGGAGCATCGACGAGAAGATGGTGGCAAGACGTGACTTCCAGGTCGCGAGGCTTGAGCCGTCGAGCGGATCGGTTCCTCCGGACCGGCCGGCACGAATGATGCCTTCGATAGGCGGCGTCAGGGAAAGGATCGAGGTATCCGACTGTATGTTCCGAAGCGATTCCGAAAGCTTTTCCGCGACCAGCTTGGTTTCGCCTGCGAGCTTCGCCGTGCCGAGGTCCTCCGCCAAGCTGGCGGAACGGCGATAGGTGGCCACGCCCATGGTCACCGAGGCGAGCATCGCGATGCCCAGCGCCATCAGCACGATCTTGTTGCGAAGGCTCGTTTTGAGAACCCTGGACTGAGGCTGCACCCGAGCGGCCCTTTTCATTGAGTCGATTCCTGGAAGTCGCTTCCCCTAGGGGAACGCCAATTAACCAAAAGGTTGTAGGGGCGGAGTCTCTATTCCTGGTAAACCGGCGTCGATCAATTGTCCTGTCTTCCCGGCCCGCAACCTATGGTCCGTCGGACTAAGAGGCCATCTTCCGCTCTTCCGTGCGGGTTCCTTCAGCCACGGGAAGCTCGATATCGAAGCTCGTTCCCACCCCTTCCGTCGTCCGGAACGAGATCGTCCCGCCGAACGTCTCGACGAGTGTCTTGGTGATGTAGAGCCCGAGCCCGCTGCTGCCCTTCTTCTGCGACCCGCTCAAATCGGCCTGAGTGAAACGTTCGAACACGTGCTGCTCGAACGCCTTCGGGATGCCTGGGCCGTGGTCCGTTACGGTCACGCCGACCCGGTCAGAGTCGTGGGAGGTCCGGATCTTCACCTCCACGATGCTGCCGGTTTCCGAATATTTCGCGGCATTGGAGAGCAGATTGACCAGGGCCTGCTCGAACCGGTCCGGATCGAGCTTGACGAACGCGGTCTGGGGCTCGGCATGGAAGTGGAAGGTGATGCCGTGGCGGAGCGCCAGGGGCTCCTCCCGCGCAATCACCTCTGGCACCAGCGCGACCAGATCGGTCACCGCCATGCGGCAATCGAGCTTGCCGGCCTCGATCTTCTCCACGTCGAGAATATCGTTCACCAGACGGCCGAGGCGCGCTGCGCCTGTTTCGGCCAGCTCGATCAGACGCCTGCACTTCGGATCCAGCATGCCGTCGGCTTTCACCCGGAGCAGGCTGAGCGATCCTGCGATCGAAGTGAGCGGAGTCCGAAGCTCGTGGTTCACCGTGGAAACGAACTCGTTCTTCATCCGCTCCACCTTCTTGCGCTCGCTGATATCGCGGACGATGCCGCAATAGAGCGTGCGATCCTTCATCTGGACCGTGCTCACCGAAAGCTCGGCATCGAAGGCCGTACCGTCGCGGCGCTTGGCCGTGACCTCGTCGCGGGCGCGGGCCACCCGGTCGCTCAACCCGTCCGGAACGATGGCCGTGACGTCCATCCCAGTCATGCTTTCGGATGAATAGTTGAACAGTGCTGCGCAGGCCGGGTTGACCAACTCGATGCGCCCCGCCTCGTCGGTGACGATCAGCCCGTCGGCCACGTTGTCGATGATGGCGCGGATCTTCGTCTCGCTCTCGAGGAGGTCGCCCGTCACGCCCTGGAAGGCGCGCGCCAATGCGCCGATTTCATCGGGCTGCCCGGTCGGAAGGTGAAGTTCGGATTGACCGTCCGCGAGCTTCCCCACCTCATCGGTCATGTCTTGCAGCGGTTTCGTGAGCTTGCGTGCCAAGGCGAAGGCGGCCGTGCTGGTGAACACGAGCAGCGCCAAACCGAGGAGGAGGCTGTCGAGATTTGCACGCCGCGCCGGCGCCAGCAGGCTCGTTTTCGATTCCCGCGTCAGAACGTTCAGTACGAGGTTTTCTTGCGATAGATCGATAATGCTCCGCTGGGCATAGAAGAAGTCGTCGCCCACCGCGATCAGGCCGTACTTGTCGGCCTCGGGCACCCTCTGAAGCGGCTCCGGCAGCGCATAGCCTTCGTTGTCGTGAAAATACAGCTCGCTGAACTTTTTCTCCGCATCGTGGATCAGGTAGTCGCCCGCCTCATTGGCGGCGATCGTGTAGGTCTCCGGCGCTGCGTTATCGATCGCATTGGCGAGCAGGGCCTCGTAATCGGCATTGATGATGATCATGCCGAACCGCTTCCCGTCCCTGTCGAAGACGGGATAGATCGCCCGCAATGTCGGCGTCCGGGACGTGTCGACCTGGCCGTTCTCGCGGTTTAGCGAAACCTCCGAATAGGTCCACTCGCCCGGCTCCAGGCTGACGCCCGTCTCGAAATAGGGTTCCCCTTCAAGGAACTGGAGATCCTCTTCGGAGGCTCGCACGAGGCCTTCCGCCATCCTGTCGACCCGGACGAGCACGTGGCCCCGATCCGCCAGCCCGACATAGCGGATCTTCATGTAGAAAGGCCGCGCCTCGAGCATGGATTCGAAGATCCGCGCCAGGCGGGACTTCCACAGGCTGAGGGACGAGCCGTCGGCCATATTCACATCGCCCGTCTGCACGCTCCGGATGATGCCGTTGATCGGCGACGTGCTGGCGAGGATCGACACATCGGCGCTCATATCGCGGAGCGCTTCGGTGATTTCCGCAGCCACGAGCTGCGTCTCGCCACGAAGCTTCGCCGCGCCGAGTTCGCGAGCGAGCTCGACCGATCGCCGATACGTCGCCACGCCCATGACAATGGAGGCGAGGAACGCGATGGCGAGGGCCATGAGGACGATCTTGTTGCGCAAGCTCGTCTTGAACACGCTGATTTGGGATTGCACCCAGCTAGCCTTTCTCATCGAGACGATCCCTGAAGAAAGTTCGCGCCTGAAAGCTCCAAGAGGCATGTACCGCTCAAGCGGTCCGCCCGATTAAACACGCGGAGGTTGTTGCTCAACTGCCCTGTCACAGAGGTAAACGCGATGAAGAAAATTGTGCTGAATCAGGCACTAAACTGATCGCAGTCGATCAAACGTCCGTGAGCATATGTGCTTGAAACTTCCCGCATGGGGCGTATCCGCGGCGTTTCCGGCGACCCGATCCGGTGCCGTGGACGGAAATTCCGCCCCGCCGATCAATTGCGCAAAGCCATTCCTGTCTCGGAAGCCTGCCCCGGCGTATGATCCGCCCCATGCACGAACTCCTTAATCGGCTCGGCCTGAGCCTACCGATCTTCCAGGCGCCCATGGCTGGAACGGCCACCCCGGAAATGGCGGCCGCCGTGTCGGAATCCGGAGGCCTCGGATCGGTCGGCTTGGCCAGCGCGGGTCCGGATGGCGCGAAGACGATGATCGAAGCCATCCGCTCCGCATCCAATCGGCCGTTCAACGTCAATCTGTTCTGCCACCGGCCGGCCCAGGCCGATCCCGAGCGGGAATCCGCCTGGATCGGGCGCATGCGGCCGGTCTTCGAAGGCTTCGGCGCCGAGCCGCCCGAAACGCTCCGGGAGATCAACACCAGCTTTCTGGTCGACGAGGCGATGCTCGACGTGCTTCTGGAGCAGCGCCCGCCCGTGATCAGCTTTCATCTGGGGCTGCCGCGGCCGGAGCAGGTGCAAGCCCTCAAAAAGACGGGCGCTATCCTGATTGCGAGCGCGACCAGCCTGGCGGAAGGTGAGGCGGCCGTTGCCTCCGGCATGGATGCTGTGGTGGCGCAAGGCTACGAGGCGGGCGGCCACCGCGGCATCTTCGAGCCCGACGGCGAGGACACCCGCCTCGGCACGTTCGCCCTGACGCGGCTCCTGGTGGCGAAGCTGCCCGTGCCCGTCATCGCCGCTGGCGGCATCATGGACGGGGCGGGCATATCCGCCGCGCTCCAGCTCGGCGCCATTGCCGCGCAGCTCGGAACGGCGTTCATCGGCTGCCCCGAATCCGCTGCCGACGAGGGCTACCGCAAGGCGCTCCAGAGCGATGCTGCCTACCACACCGAGATGATCGCCTCGATTTCCGGCCGTCCCGCCCGCTGCCTTGCCAACCGGTTCACGGTCTTCGCGGCGGAGCTCGGCGAGGCGATTCCCGACTATCCCATCGCCTACGATGCGGCGAAGGCCCTCAACGCTGCGGCCAAGGCCGCGGGCGAGACCGGCTTCGGCCCGCAATGGGCCGGTCAGGGCGCTCCGCTCGCCCGTCCCATGCCCGCCGCGGAGCTTGTCGCCCGCCTTGGCGAAGAATTCCGTGTGGCCGATGCCACATCCCGACCATGATCTTTTCGTGTTACCGGGGGCCATGGATGGAATCGAAGGACGAATCGCCTGGAAAGCGGACGGCGAGCCGCTTGAGCTAGGCCTTACCCGCTTCGGCCAGGGCCCGACCCTTCTCATGCTCCCGGCCCTGAGCTCGATCTCGACCCGGCGCGAGCTGTGGGGATTGCAGCAGCACCTGGGCGGCGCGTTTTCGACCATCGCGGTGGATTGGCCGGGTTTCGGCGATCTGCCGCGGCCCAAACTCGATTGGCGGCCGGAGCACTATCGGAAATTTTTGCGCTTCCTGGCGGAGGAGTATCAGCCGGCCGCGACCATCGCCGCCGGTCATGGCGCGGGCTATTGCCTCGGTCAGGCGGGTGAGGCGCCGGGCAGCCTCGGCCGGATCGTGCTCCTGTCGCCCACCTGGCGCGGACCGCTGCCGACCATGGCCGGCAAGCGCATGGGCCTCTTTCGCGGGCTCGCACGCTCCGTCGACATGCCGGGTCTCGGCGCCGGGGTCTATCGCATGAACGTCAACCGGCCGGTGATCCGCATGATGGCGCGCGGCCACGTCTATGACGATCCGGACTGGCTGAACGAGGAGCGCATGTGGGAGAAGCGCCGAGTCACCGAAGCGCCGGGCGCGCGCTATTGCTCCGTCCGGTTCGTCGCCGGTGAGCTCGATCCCTTTCTGGGCGAGCTCGACTTTCTGAAGGCTGGCCAGAAGGCGCAGGAAGCCATGCTGCTTCTTTACGCCAAGGACGCGCCGCCGAAATCGAAAGCCGAGATGCAGCTTCTCGCCTCTCTTGAGAATATTCAGGGCCTGGAGCTCTCCAGCGGCAAGCTGTCCTTCTACGAAGAATTCCCGGATGTCACCGCCCAGGCCATCATGAGCTGGCTGAGCGAAGAGAGCGCGCCTGCCGATGAAGAAGGCGAGAGCCCGGACGGTGACGCGGATAAGAGCGAGGCGTCCACGGCCGAGACCCCGGCGCAGAGCCCATCGCCGGCCGAGGGCCCTTAAGCGCCTCTCAGGCTGCGGGCGGGAGCCTCCGGACTACTCCGCCGGTGGGCCGTCCCCGATGGACTGGCGGCATTGCCCGGGCAGGTTCTGGAAATGGACGCTCTTCAGGCTCGCCTCCATCCATCCCGGACCGGTCGACGCCGGGTCATACTGGTAAAGCTGGATGGCCACGGGCTCGCTGTGCTTGCCCTGGAGCGAATGGTCCGGGACGTCGATCTCCGTGTAGATCCGCTTCGGCTCGGTCTCGGCATCGAACTTCCACACCGGATAGGGCGGCTCCTTCACATCCACCGTCCGCTCCGTACCGTTGAACAGCGACGTATAGAGCTGCTCGAAGCGCGGCGCGGCTGCGTCGCCTTCGACGTTGAACACGAACTCCAGATGGGGCCGCGACGCCACAAACTTGTAGAAGACGCAGTTGAGCTGGGGCGGTCCGGCCGCCACCTTGCCGCCTCCATCGGGCAGGGCGGACGACAGGGATTCACCACCGTCCGACCACCACCAGGCGAACAGGAGGGCTGCCACGCCTAGGATCGCGATGCCCGCAACGATACCGCCCCTGAGATTTGCCATCTTGTCTCCGACCTAATGCCGACCGCGCACGGTCCGAGCCGTCATGGTAGCAAGGCGGCCCGCGCTTTTCCGATGGGGTCTCTGCCCGGATTTCTATGGCAGTTGTTCCGGGCGAGGCTACTGGGCCGCGACAGAGACACTGCACCCTTGGAGACGTCTTCCTCATCCATGGCGAAAAATCCCTACTACGCAGGCCCCGTGCGAGGGCATTTCGACGGCCTGCGCTTCCACAACACCGCGCCGCGGACGAGAGACCGCACCTTGGGGGATGTGCTGCGCTGGCAGCTCGCCTCCGACAGCGTGCCATGGCCCGCCGAGATTCCCATCCGCAAGACGATCCCCGATCCGCTTGTGTCGCGCCTGCGGGCCACGGTCGTCGGCCACGCCACGGTCCTGATCCAGATGGACGGGGCGAACATTCTCACCGATCCGGTCTGGTCCGACCGGTGCAGCCCCGTGACCTTTGCCGGTCCGAAGCGGGTTTGCGCGCCGGGCGTGGCCTTCGACGATCTGCCGCCGATCCATGGCGTCCTCCTGAGCCATAACCACTACGACCATCTCGACACCGCCACCCTGAAACGCCTGGTGGAGCGGGACGACCCGCAGATCGTGGCGCCCCTGGGCAACGATGCGATCGTGCGCCGCGCGGTCCCGAAGGCGCGCATCTGGACGGGTGATTGGTGGACGAAACATCAGCTTAGCGATCAGATCGAGATCACGATCCTGCCGGCCCAGCATTGGTCGCGCCGCGGCATCGGCGACATCCGCATGGCCCTATGGGGCGGTCACGCCATCAGCGGCCCCAGCGGAACGGTCTATTTCGCCGGTGATACGCCTACGGCGACGGCAGCGTCTTCAAGGAGATCCGCCGCCGTATCGGCCGGCCCGATCTCGCGCTGCTGCCCATCGGCGCCTACGAGCCGCGCTGGTTCATGGAGCCCCAGCACGCGAACCCGGCAGAAGCCGTCCGGATCATGCAGCACCTCGAAGCCACTCACGCCCTCGGCATCCACTGGGGCGTCTTCAAGCTGACCGACGAAGGCCGCAACGCCCCCGCCGAAGCCCTCAGCCGAGCCCTGGCCGAAAGCCGAATCCCAACCGAAACCTTCCCTGCCGCCGAATCGGGACATGTGTGGGAAGGGGCGTAAAGGGAGAATCGAGCGCTCAACGTGTGAGGCCCGCTCTGGAGTTTTCGCATTTTCGGAAGATGGCGGAGAGGGAGGGATTCGAACCCTCGAGACGGTTGCCCGCCTACACGCGTTCCAGGCGTGCGCCTTCGACCACTCGGCCACCTCTCCTAACTCTGTCCGGAGCAATGCCCCGAGTTGTCGAAAAAAAGCGCACGCTCTTCTTATAAGGACGCATATGGCTTTGCCATATGCTGTGCGCCTTCGACCACTCGGCCACCTCTCCAAACATGCGGAAGCGAAGCCCCGCAATCATCGAAGCTGATCGCGCCGCTTGAACAAGGCAGCGCAGCAAACCCTCAGGCCGCTCCGGATGAAGCCGCGCACTATAGCGAAGCGCCTCCCCGGTTCAAGCGGCGTGACGCGTCTTTCTCTGCATTCGATTGAGGATAGTTGCGCCCTTCGAAATTGAACCAAGCGGGGCCCCGCCGTATTTATGTGACGGGGCCAACAACCGAAGTCATTTCCACAATGCACCGTCTGTCGCGCGCGCTCGGCGTTATATTGCTGCTTTTCGCCATGGTCGCGCTCGTCGTCGACGGGACGAAGAGCCTTGGCGCGGGCGGCGATATCGTGATCACCCCGCTGGCCCAGCAATGGCAGGACCTCGCGCCGGAAAGCTATGCCGGGTCGCAAAGCTGGGTCAACGAGACGGCCGGGCCGGGCTTTTGGGAGCTCGCCGCACTCCCCATATTAGGTCTACCCGCCTGGGCCATCTTCGGCGTGCTCGGCATTTTTCTCTATTGGCTGGGCCAGAAGCGCGAGAAGACCGAGGTCTTCATCAACTAGACCAAACCTATCCGGGGCGGGAAAAGGAGTAGCCATGTTCGGTTTGAAATCCCTGACGGTCCCGTCGCCTGAAGAAGCCCTGCCGGGCCGCACCGCCGCGATTCCCACGGCTGCCAATCACTTCGTCCTGGGCACGCCCTTGAAGGGGCCATATCCGGAGCATCTCGAGCAGGCGGTCTTCGCGCTCGGCTGCTTCTGGGGCGCGGAACGCGTCTTCTGGCAGCTCCCCGGCGTCTACGTGACGGCGGTCGGCTATATCGCCGGATCGACTCCGAACCCGACCTACGAGGAAGTCTGCACCGGGCGCACCGGCCATACCGAAGCGGTGCTCGTCGTCTACGATCCGAGCGAGATCTCCTTCGAGGCTTTGCTGAAGGTTTTCTTCGAATCCCACGATCCGACGCAAGGCATGCGCCAGGGCAACGATATCGGCACCCAGTACCGGTCCGGTGTCTATGTCGTCTCGGACGATCAGCGCAAGGCCGCGGAGGCCGCGAAGCAGGCCTATGGCAAGGCGCTGAGCGCCAAGGGCCTGGGTGCGATCACGACGGAGATCGAGGATGCGCCGGAGTTTTTCTTCGCCGAGGACTACCACCAGCAATATCTGGCGAAGAACCCGAACGGCTATTGCGGCCTCGGCGGCACCGGCGTCGCTTGTCCCATCGGCACGGGTGTAGCGGCAGAGTAGTGCTCTAAGACAGATCCAGCGCGTGGCGCTTGAGGTCCTCCAGATCGATGACCTCGAGCGTCGCGGCGTTGGTGGCCGTCAGGCAGACCCGGGGAGCTTTCCCGGCCTCCATCGCCTCCAGCCAGCGGCTGGCGCAAAGGCACCACCGGTCGCCCGGCTCCAGACCCGGAAAGCCGAAATCCGGTATCGGCGTGGAAAGATCGTTGCCCCGCGACTTGGAGAACGCCAGGAACTCCTCCGTCACCTCCACGCACACCGTATGCAGCCCCATATCGTCGGCGCCCGTATGGCAGCAGCCGGTGCGGTAAAATCCGGTGAGCGGCCGGTCCGAACACGTGGCGATCGGCTCGCCGAAAACATTCTTCTGCTCTTCCACCCTGGCTCCTTCCTTCCGCCTCTGCGCCCGCGGTTGCCTCTATTGCGGCTTCCGGTCCGGCAGGGGTACCGGATCTTTGGTCGGGTCGCCGCCATTGCGCAAGATATTCAGCATGTCCGCGTCCGGCGTCGGCAGGGGCGGTCCGGCCTCCTTGCTTGCGATCGCCCGCAGCATGGGCGAAGGCTCGCCCGGCTCGGGCAATAGCTCGGCCCGCCCCGCCTTTAGCACCTCTTCGCATTGGCTGGGGAGATCGGCCATCTTGAGGGGCGGCTTTTCGGGGGGCGCCTTGCCCGGTTTCGCCTGTTCCTGCGCTTTCCAGATTTCAGACTGGCGGAGCTTCACCATCCAGTTCGTGATCTCCGCGCCGCAGCCATCGCCACCGCCGGCCGGCGCCTGGTTGCGGCAGCCCGAAAGACCTGGCGGGCAATTGAGCCGCACATGGAAGTGGTAATAATGGTTCCACCACGGGCGCACCTTGGTAAGCCAGCCGCGGTCCGACCCTGCATCTTCGCAGAGCCGCTTCTTGATCGCGGGATGGACGAAGATCCTGGCCACCTGCGGGTCTTCCGATGCGCGCTTGATCAGCTTCACATGAGCCGGCGTCCATACGTCCGGATCGACCGTGAACGGGTCCTTCAGCATGGACACCGCGCTGATATCCTCCCGCTCCTTCTCGGTCAGCACCCGGTCGGGCATCGGCGTCAGCCAGATATCCGCATCGAGCCCCACCTGATGGCTGGTATGGCCGGTGACCATCGGTCCGCCGCGCGGCTGGGAGATATCGCCGACCAGCAGTCCCGACCAGCCGTCATTCGCCTTGGCCTCCTTCCCCAGCTCCTCGAGGAAGTCGATCAGCATCGGATGGCCCCAGTTGCGGTTGCGCGAAAGCCGCATCGCCTGCCAGGCAGGCCCGGTGATAGGCAAGGCTTTTCCGCCGGCCAGGCAGCCCGCCGTATAGAAGCCGATCGGCTTCGGGGCCATGGGTGCCCCAGTGGTCACCGATGAAAACAGCTCCTTGGCAGGAATGTCCGAGAGGGACGGAGCCTGAGGGGTCTCCCCCTCCGGCTTCGGTGGCTTGCGATCGGGCAGGGGCGCGGCGGCGACAGCCTGTTGGGCGCGAGCTGGTGAGACCGGCAGGGATCCGGCGGTAAGCACGCTTGCCGCAATGACGAAGACGCAGGCCGGCACCGGCCGTGACGCGATTTGGGACAGCAGCTTAGGCACGGTTCACCGTCTTGCACCATTTTCCCGAACAACCGCGGGATGCTGCGCCGAATTCACCGGATATTCAACGCAGACGGGTAGTCTCGCCAGCGTTTGGGGGGCCAATGCGGAAAACTGCATGGCCGAATACGGTTGTCGGTAGGGGAGTAACCGTAATGTTTCTGAAGCGTCTATTGCAGGCTGCCGCAATCCTATTGCTGACGGTCGTGGTGGCGGTGGCCCTGTTCACCACCATCGCCCATGCCGCTCAGGTCGTGGCGCAGATCAGCCTTTCCACCCAGCGTATGCAGGTCTTTGTCGATGGTCGGCCGGCCTATGCCTGGAAGGTCTCGACCGCGCGCCCGGGATACCGCACGCCAACCGGCACCTATAAGCCGTACATGCTGTCGCCCAATCACCGCTCCAGCCGCTATGGCGGCGCGCCCATGCCGTATTCGATCTTCTTTTCCGGCAACTACGCGATCCATGGCTCCACCGAAGTGCAGCATCTCGGCTATCCCGCATCCCATGGATGCGTGCGCCTGGATCCGCGGAATGCCGCGAAGCTCTACTCCCTGGTGCAGCAGAACGGCCGCAGCAACACCACCATCATGATCGGCAAATAGCTCCGCCGTTACCGCGCCCCGGCGGCCTTCTGGCAACGGCGTGGAACCGTATCGCGATTTCTCGCTTTCTGATCTAGTGGCTGTTGAGCCATTGGGGCGAGGGCAGGTCGCCGAAGACTTTCAAGGCGGTCCTGCTTTTATTGGAGGGTGACATGAGCTTATTGAAATGGGCGCTGATCTTTTTCGTGATTTCGCTGATCGCGGGCTTCTTCGGCTTTAGCGGCGTGTCCGCGGCGACCGCCGGCATCGCGAAAATCCTGTTCTACATCTTCCTGGTGATCTTCCTGATCATCCTGGTCTTGGCTTTGGTCGCCGTGTAGCCCGGCGAACCCTGCAAGGGCGAACGGGCGCCGGAGTTTCGATTCCGGCGTCCGCGCCCGAGCCGGACATCCAAGCCCAAACCCTTTTCTCTACCCGCCGCAGCTCGTCGGCGCCGGCGCACCGCGGAAGCGCTCTTCCATCCATTGCAACGCGGCGGAGACGCTTTCTTTCGCCGCGAATGTGTGGGTGACGCCCGGCATCTCCACGAAATGGACCCGCGTGCCCTGCTTGCAGAGCTCGGCGCCATATTGCCTCGTCACCGACGGCTCCACCGTGGTGTCCGCCGTGCCCTGCGCCAGGAAGACCGGAACGGAGATACGCTGCCGGCCCGGCGTGTTGTCGAGCATGATCGACCGCCACGGCTCCGCTACGGTCGGGTCCACCTTCAGGAACTTGCCGGCTTCGAGCGGCTGGGCATCCTTGTTGAGAGTGATGATCTGCTCGGGCGATTCCAGGCACTGCTCTGCAGTCTCGATGAACGGCTCCATCACATTCGGCTCGACCACGTTCTTCAGAGGCACGTCCTTGATGCGGGCCCAGGACAGCAACGCCATGGCGGTGAGGATCTTGCCGCCCTCGTCGTGGTAATCGTTCTTGAACAGCTCAAGCAGATAGGTCGCCGGTGCCGCCGCGGCGACGCCCATCAGCTTGAGTTCGGGCGCGTAGGAGCCTGCGATCTGCCCCGTGAACAGAGCGGCCTGGCCGCCCTGGCTGTGACCCCAGACAACGAAGCGGTCGCTGGCGCCTGCCCGCTCCAGGGACCGGGCGGCCCGGACCGAATCCAGCACGGAACGCGCCTCGCTCACCCCGTAGAGATACGGGTGCATGGTGTCGGTGCCCAAGCCGGGATAGTCGGTCGCCGCGACCACATAGCCGGCCTGCAACATCTCCCCCAGGCCCCAGATCAGCCCCGCCGTGTCGGGCCGCAACGAGGGTGCGCAAGGGGGCATGACCCCGCTGGTGGGATGGGCGTAGGCGATCGTCTCGCGGCCGCCGGCCGGCACGGGGCCGTTTGGCAGGAAGACGGCGCCCGACACGGCGATCGGCTCGCCGCGCAGCCCCGTCGACCGATACAGGATGCGGAAGGCCTCGCCGCCGCCGGGTCCGCCGCCTTCCAGCGGCCACACCCGGATCACCGTCCCGGGCTTGCCGGGGATCTCCTCCGGCTTCACGTCGTAGAGCGCGGCCGCAGGTTTGGCGGTGAGGGTTGCAAGCAGGGCCAGGAGCCCTGTCACGTAAATTACATGGCGAAACGGAAAAGATCTTGGTGAGAAATACATCGATCGATCCTCCGGAAAATCTGGCGCGGCGAAGTCTGCCACCTTGAATGTGGAATAATCAAAGTCCGGCTTTATGAATTTATGCGGACAACCTTGCCATTCGCCGCGACATTCGAAAACAATGCTCTTCTAAGCCGCCCGAGAAGGGGCGCGGTCAGCCGGAATGGGGGAATAGCCATGTCAGCCGGAGCCGCCGTGATCGATGCGCTTGTGAAGCGGGTGGGCGAGGTTTCGACCCCCTTCGGGATCACCTTGCCCGATGGCGAAAAGCGGATCGTCGGCAGCGGCGCGCCGGAATTCTTCGTCACCCTCAAGAACGACAAGGCCCTACGCGCCGTCCGCAGCCTCGACGAGGGCAATATCGCCGAGGCCTATATTCACGGTGACATCGATCTGGAGGGCGACATGCTGAAGCCCTTCTCGCTCCGCCACGATCTGGACGACCAGCATCCCGTCGTCGCTGCCTGGCGTTTCGTCGAGCCAATGATCTTCGGGCAGGTCTACACTAACAAGCAGGCCATCTCGTCCCACTACAATGCCGATCCGAAGCTGTTCCTCAGCTTCCTCGATCCGGCCTTTCCCGCCTACAGCCAGGGGATCTACGAATCCGACGACGAGCCACTGTCGAAGGCGCTGGAGCGCAAATTCGACTGGGCCATCGAGAAATGTGGCTTGGGCGAGGGGACACGGGTGTTGGAGATCGGACCCGGTTGGGGCGCCTTCGCCGGCCACGCGCTCCAGGCCGGCGCCCACTTCACCGGCATCACCAATTCCGAGGTTTCCCAGAAATTCCTGAGAGGGAAGCTCGCCAATTTCGGCGAAAACTTCGATATTCGGCTGGTCGACTTCCTGGAGTTCGAGCCGGAGGAGAAGTTCGATGCCATCGTCATCATGGGGGTCATCGAGCACCTGCCCGACTACGAGCGCGTGCTTCGCAAATTCGCCGATCTCCTGAAGCCCGGCGGTCGCGTGTTCCTCGACGGCTCGGCCGCCTGGAAGAAGTTCGAGCTCTCCACCTTCATGGTTCGCCACATCTATCCCGGCAACCACTCGTTCCTCGTCCTGGACGACTTCCTGAACAAGCTCGCCAAGACGCCCCTGCTCCTCGACGAATGCCATTCCGACCGCTGGAGCTACTTCCTGACCTTTCAGCAATGGGCCCGGAATCTCGACGCTCACAAGGAGTACATCCAGGAGAGCTTCGGCGATTTCGAGTTCCGCAAGTTCCGTCTCTATCTTTGGGGCGCGGCCAACGAGTTCTTCACCCGCAACCTCGATTGCTTCCGGCTGATCCTGCACAAGCCGGAGCACGCGACCTGGGGCCCATAAAAAACCGGCGCCCGAAGGGACGCCGGTCGAGTATCTCGGAACTCAAGAGGGACGCGTTAGCACTTCAGCTTCCACTTGTTCTTGCGGTCCTTGTACTTCCAGTAGCAGCCCGGCTTCGTGGGCGGTCCCCAATAGCGGGCGTGAGGCGGAACGTAACCGGTATAACCCGGCACCCAGTAGCAGGCGTACGGCCCGCATTGCCATGCGGCTTCGGTTACGGGGCTCGTGTAGTCGGCGCCCAGCTCCGTGAGCGGCATGGCGGCCGAGGCCGGCTGAATGGCGCCGGCTACGAACAGGCCGCCGGCAAGCGCGAAAATGGCAAAGAATGTCTTCATCGTACTGAGGTCCTCCTTGCAAATGGGTCGGACGGAAACCAGTCGAGACGCCTCACATTCGAGCCGCGAGCTTCCTGCTGAAAGTTCTCCTCGAACCGGGCGGCCTCGCTTGGCCTAACGCCGAAAGCGCTGTTTCGGACGCACTGCGCGCGAAAAAACTGGCATGAGCGCCGCCGCCTGGGCATCGGCATCGCGATTCCTGGTTTCCAGGCCTCTAACATTCGTCCCGCCCGGCGCGCGCTCCATACAGGTTTGGCCCACAGGATTCGGAACTCCCGTGACATCTCTCTGTTATTGTTCCGGTGGTTGAGATTTCCGGCATTTCCCGGAGCGGTCGCGCCTCCTTCACAGGCGCAGCACGAGAGGCAGTAACAGCGGATGCCGCCCGGCTCCTTTTCCTCGCTATTTTCCGGCAGCACCGACGCACGGTCGGCGACGCTTCAGAACCTTCTGATCGCGGCCCTCGTCATTGGTGGGCTCTATATCGGTCGCGAAGTGCTGCTGCCCCTGGCGCTGGCAATCCTGCTCGCCTTCGTGCTCACGCCGCCTCTGGTCTTCCTCCGCCGCCTGAAGGTTCCCCGGGTCATCGGCGTCACGCTCCTCGTCGGCGCATCCTTCGCGGTCATCATCGGGCTTGGCTGGTTCATGTCCCAACAGGTCACGGAGCTGGCCGGCAATCTGCCGCGCTATCAATACACCCTGTCGAAGAAGATCGACGCCTTCCGCAAGACGACGGCCCAGTCACCCGCTTTGGAGAAGGCGACCGAGACGTTGCGCCGCCTGCAGGAACAGCTCGAGGCGGATCGCGAGGATGCCGATCAGCAGGACACCCAGGCAAAGCGCGACGCGGACGCCAGGCCGAAGCCCATCCCCGTCCAGGTGATCGGCGACGACGACGGTATCCTTCCCGTCTACCAGAACGTCATCGGCACGTTGCTGCCGCCCCTCGCCACCATCGGTATCGTGTTCCTGTTCTGCGTCTTCATTCTCATGCAGCGCGAGGATCTCCGCGATCGAGGCATCCGTCTCGTTGGCTCCTCCGATCTCCAGCGCACCACCAGCGCCATGAACGACGCCGCCCGGCGGCTGAGTCAGTATTTCCTGCGACAGCTCCTTATCAATTCGCTCTATGGCGTCTTCATCGGCTTCGGTCTGTGGCTCATCGGCGTGCCGTCGCCGGCGGTCTGGGGCCTGCTCGCCGCGCTCATGCGCTTCGTGCCCTATATCGGCTCCTACATCGCCGCCGCCTTCCCCCTTCTCCTCGCCGCCGCCGTCGATCCGGGCTGGAACACGTTCCTCATGACGGGCGGTCTCTACCTCGTCTCAGAGCCGATCATGGGGCAGGTGGTCGAGCCTCTCGTGTACGGACACGGCACCGGCCTCTCGCCCATCGCCGTCGTCGGCTCCACGATCTTCTGGACCTGGCTGTGGGGGCCTCTCGGCCTGCTTCTCGCCATGCCGATCACCGTTTGCCTCATGGTGCTCGGCCGCCATGTCGAGGGGCTGCAGTTCCTGGAGGTGTTGCTGGGCGACAGACCCGCACTCAGTCCGCAGCAATCCTTCTATCAGCGCGCCCTCACCGGAGACGCTGCCGAGGCGACCTATCAGGCCGAGCTCTGCCTGAAGGATCAGAGCCTGCAGAGCTATCTCGATCACGTCGCCGTGGGCGGTCTTCAGCTCGCCCAAGCCGACTACCAGCGCGGGGCCCTGGGGAAGGATCAGATGGTCCGCATTTCCGACACGGTCGAGGAGGTCGTGGCCAATCTCGGTCACCTGGCGCCCAAACGGTGGTTCAGCGCCCTTCGCGGCGAGGATCCCGACGAGCGCGAAGTCGAGCGCGAGGCTGCCGAACATCTCGACGCTCAGGAGGATGAGGAGGGGCTGGCCCATCTGCTCGCCCTGGAAGAGAACCGCGGCCTCGAAGACGCCCACGACCTTCTCACCGTCGCCAAGGACAAGCTGCCGGAAGACTGGCAGGTCGAGACGCCGGCCCTATGTATCGGCGGTCAGACCCGTCTCGACGAAGCCGCAGCGGCCATGCTCGCCGAGCTCCTCCGCAAGCGCGGTCTCGGCGCCGAGGCTCTCGGGCCGGAAGCCATCTCCGCCGGCAATATCACCAGCCTTCAGCAGACCAAGGCCAAGCTCATCTGCCTGTCCTACCTGGGCATGGAGCAGAGCCCCGCCCATCTGCGCTATCTCATCATGCGCCTGCGCCGCATCCTGCCGACCGAATGCACCATCCTGGTCGGCTACTGGACCGAGGAGACGGACGATTCCGCCCTCGCGGAGATGAAGCTGGCCGCCAATGCCGACGCATACGTGACCACCTTGCGCGATGCGGTCGATTACTGCGTCGACAGAGCCAACGAAGCCGCCGGTCTAGAGCCCGGCGCCAAGGCGGTCTCCAACAGCAAGGCCGTGAAGCCTGGCTCGGACGCTGACAAAGCGGGAGAAAAGGCGACCGGCAAGAAGAGCGGCAGCAAGACGAGCCCCGGCAAGACAAGCCCCGGCAAGACGAGTGCCGACAAGGTCGCGTAGCCGCCCCCATCGCCGCCGTTATTGCCCCGACTTGATCGCGCCCGAGAGTGCCGAAGCTCCTAGGGTTCTTCCCGGTCGGTTGGTCCCGCGCCCCGCTGCTCGACATGCCAGATCTCGAACAGGAAGATGGTGACGGCCACGACCATGGGGCCGAGCAGCAGGCCTGATGCGCCGAAGAAGAACAGACCGCCAAGAATGGCGATGAAGGCCGGCACCGTATGAAGCTGCAGGCGCCGGCCCACCAGCATGGGATAGAGAAGATTGTCGATCCCGCCGACGACGATCGAGCCCCAGACGATCAGGACAAGCGCCTTCTCCCAGCTCCCCTCAAGCGCCAGGAAGGCCGCCGCGGGGATCCACACCACGAAGGCGCCGAGCACGGGCACCAGGGCGAAAAGCCCCATCACCGTGCCCCATAGCAGAGGCGCCGGGAGCCCCAGCCACCAGAAGGCGAGACCGCCCAGCGCGCCTTGCACGATCGCCACGGTCAGCGTGCCGTAAAGCGTCGCGAAGATGATGTCCTTGATGCGCCGGAACAGCGCTTCGGTTTGCGGGGGTGTGAGGGGCGAGATGCCCCGCAGATAGTCGAGCGCTACCGCCCGATCCCGCAGGAAGTAGAACAAGAGATAGAAGGTCAGCACCAGGGAGATCGCGCCCATGACCGAGCCGGTCACGAAAGAGGCGCTGGCATCGGTCATCCACGACGCGAAGGCATCGAAGGCCGCGCTGAAGTTGATTTGCTCCACCCAATCGAGGATCGGCGCGAAGTAATCGCTCTTCTCCAGGCTGGTCCGCCAAGCGCCGGTCGAGACCGTCTCGCTCAGCATCTTCGCACCGCTCGCCGCCTGGGAGGTGACACGTCCGAAGATATAGGTCGCCGGCGCCACCACGATCGCGCCGATGAGGGCGACGGAGACGCCCGCCGCCACGTCCCGGCTGCGAACCTTGCTTTCGAGCCAGCGATTGGCGGGGGCGAACAGGACGGCCAGGGCCAGAGCCCAGGTCAGCGCCGGCAGGAACGGCAGGGCGAGCAGGGCGCACAGCACCACCGCCCCCACCGTCAACGCCAGCAGGATATAGGCTCGTATCCGATCCCGCCCGCCGAGGGACTCTTCGGGCGGGTCTGGTCTTTCGGTGCGATCGCGACGCTCGCCTGCCATCGGTCTTTTCCGAACCCTGCGAGCCGGAGCCCGCAAGCCCTAATCCGCGTCCATCTTAAGGGCGGCGATGAAGGCTTCCTGGGGAATGTCGACGCGCCCGAAGGTGCGCATCTTCTTCTTGCCCGCCTTCTGCTTCTCCAGAAGCTTGCGCTTCCGGGTGATGTCGCCGCCATAGCATTTGGCGGTCACGTCCTTCCGCATGGCGCTGATGGTCTCGCGCGCGATGACCTTCCCGCCGATCGCCGCCTGAACCGGGATCTTGAAGAGATGCTTGGGGATCAGATCCTTCAGCTTCTCCACCATGGCGCGCCCGCGGGACTCCGCCCGGCCGCGCGAAACGATAACCGAAAGCGCGTCCACAGGCTCGTCGTTCACCAGGATCGACATCTTCACCAGATCGCCCGCCTCGTAGCCGGTGATGTGATAGTCGAAGCTCGCATAGCCGCGGGAGACGGACTTCAGCCGGTCGTAGAAATCGAAAACCACCTCGTTCAGCGGCAATTCGTAGACCAGCATGGCCCGGGGACCCGCGTAGGTCAGCGTTTTCTGCCTTCCGCGCCGGTCCTCGCAAAGCTTCAGCACGGCGCCGAGATGCTCGTCGGGCAGCAGGATGGTTGCCTCGATCCACGGCTCCTCGATCCGGTCGATCTTCTGGGTCTCGGGCATGTCCGCCGGATTGTGCAGCTCCTCCATGGAACCGTCGGTCTTGTAGACGTTGTAGATGACCGAGGGCGCCGTCGCGATCAGCTCGATATCGAACTCCCGCTCCAGCCGCTCGCGGATGATCTCCAGGTGAAGCAACCCGAGGAAGCCGCAGCGGAAGCCGAAGCCCAGCGCCGCCGACGTCTCCATCTCGTAGGAGAAGCTCGCGTCGTTTAGGCGCAGCTTGGCGACGGCCTCGCGCAGATCTTCGAAGTCAGAGGCGTCGAGCGGAAAGAGGCCGCAGAACACCACCGCCTGCGCCGGGTGGAAGCCCGGCAGCGCTTTCGCCGTCGGCCGCTTCTCTTCCGTCACCGTGTCGCCGACCTGGGTGTCGGCCACCTGCTTGATGGAGGCCGTGAAGAAGCCGATTTCGCCCGGTCCGAGCGCGTCGCGCACCTCCTGCTTGGGGCGGAAGATGCCGACCCGGTCGACCTGGTAGGAGGCGTCGGACTGCATCAGCTTGATGCGCATGCCTTTGCGCAAGGACCCGTCGATGATGCGCACCAGCACCACGACGCCGAGATAGGCGTCGTACCAGCTATCCACCAGCAGCGCCTTCAAGGGGGCATTGATCTCGCCCTCGGGCGCCGGCAGACGGTGCACGATCGCTTCCAACACGTCTTCCACGCCCACGCCCGTCTTGGCGGAAATCTCCAGCGCGTCGGAGGCGTCCAGCCCGATCACGTCCTCGATCTGCGCGCGGACCCGCTCCGGCTCCGAGGCCGGCAGATCGGTCTTGTTCAAGACCGGGATGATCTCGTGGTTCACCTCGATCGCCTGATAGACATTGGCCAGGGTCTGGGCCTCGACGCCCTGGGTCGCATCGACCACCAGAAGCGAACCCTCGCAGGCCGCGAGGCTCCGGTTCACCTCGTAGGCGAAGTCCACATGGCCCGGCGTGTCGATGAGGTTGAGCTCGTACATCTCACCGTTCTTCGCCTTGTATTCGAGGCGCACGGTCTGGGCCTTGATGGTGATGCCGCGCTCGCGCTCGATATCCATGGAATCGAGCACCTGCTCCTTCATCTCACGGACCGTCAGCCCGCCGCAAAGCTGGATCAGCCGGTCGGCCAGGGTCGATTTACCGTGGTCGATATGGGCGACGATGGAGAAATTGCGGATATGGGATTGCGGAGTAAAAGGCGTTTCGCTCATGGCCTCGGCTTGTAGCAGGGGCGCAACTGCGGTCAAGCGGAGTTATCAACTCGCCGGGCTTGCGAAATAAAGGCGAAACCATGTTCTTCAGGTCCCGATAAAATCACAATTTTTTTCTGGTCAAATAGCCGAACTCAAATATTGATCGCTGCGTTGGGGAGTCAGGCGGAGCTAGCCTATTTCCCACTGACCAAAAATGGAGCTACCCGAATGTTTAAGACTTTTCTCTTCGCCGCCGCCACGCTCGCCTTCGTTGGCGCCGCTTCTCTGACGGCCCCGGTTCATGCGAGCCCGATGGACGGCATGAAGAAGGGCATGGATTGCCGCAAGATGGCGAAGATGCACTACCCGGAAGACCGCGCCATGCGCAAGGAGTTCCGGAAGAGCTGCAAGCAGGCTGTCGAGTCCAACGGTAATATGTAAGGAGCTCCATTCGAGCTCCCATTTTTTTGTCCGCGCTCGTGTGCCGAATGATCGGCTGCGGCGCTTCCGGGAGAGGCTCAGCGCCGACCCCCTTTCACCAGGAGTAGTTACATGAAGAAGATCATTCTCGCCGGTGCGGCGGTTGCTTTCGCTGCTTCCACTTTCGCCACCGTGATCCCGGCTCAGGCTGGCATGATGGACATGATGACCGGCCCGATGAAGTGCCGCAAAGAGGCCAAGGCAATGTATCCGGACGACAAGGATATGCGCAAAGCCGCCAAAGAGCAGTGCAAGGCCGCAGCCAAGGCCAACAAGATGTAAGATCGCTCTTCGAGCAATCTTATCGAAAAGGCCCGCCGGTTCGCCGGCGGGCCTTTTTTATGTCTCGGTCAATCCGTGTCTCTGCGTCGGATCAGATCCCCGCGTACCAGGCGTAGCCCCGGTCCTCCCAGAATCCGCCGCCACCGCCCCGGATATCGTCGTAGCTTTCGACCGCCTCGATGGAGCGGATATACTTCGCCATCTTGTAGCCGAGCTGCCGCTCCACGCGGACCCGCAGCGGCGCGCCATGGGGGATGGGCAGCGTCTCGTCGTTCATATCGTAGGCGAGGATCGTCTGGGGGTGGTAGGCGTCGGGTAGAGCGATGGATTCGTAGTACCGGCTCGCCTCCGTGTCTCCCCGCCCCAGATCGTCGTAGCAGTAGAAGACGATATACTTGGCGTTCTCCTTGAGCTTCGCCTGATCGAGCACCCGGGAGAGCTGCACGCCCGTCCATTTCCCGATCGAACTCCAACCCTCCACGCAGTCATGCCGCGTGATCTGGCTGCGCGCCGGCATGCCCCGCAGATCCTCAAGCGAAAGCGTGAGTGGCGTCTCGACCAGCCCGCCGACCGTCAGCCGCCAATCCTTGAAGTCGTTCTCGGCAAGCTTGCGATAGTCCGGCGTGTCCGGATTGATCGAGCCGTTTGCTTTGAAATCCGCGGAGATATCCTCCGGAGCATATTCCCGCGCGAGGGACTCCGGCGTCAGCAGCGCCCGCTGCACCGCTTCGGTTAGGCTGTCCGCGCTCGCCAGGATGCGCTGCACGAGGTCGTTGCGAAAGAGCCCGTCGCATCCGCCGAGCAGCAATGTGCCGCTCAAAGCGCCGCCGCGGGCCAGAAAGCCGCGCCGGTTCATACCTGAATTCGCTGCTCCATTGCTTTCCCGCTTGGTCATTCCGCGGCCTCCTCAGCCGGTGCCGGCGCTTTGGTATCGACCGCATAGCGTCCGGTCACCATGGAACGGAGGTTGTTCCAGACCCCCGACACCAGGACCATGAAGACGTGCACGACGACGAATAGCACGATGAGGCTGGCGGAGATGAAATGGATGGTCCGCGCCGATTGCCGGCCGCCGAAGATGTCGAGCAGCCACGGGAACGCCGCATCCATCCCGGGCGACATGGTAAGCCCGGTGCCTAGCATCAGCGGCAGTAGCAGAAGGATCACGATCAGATAGGAGAGCTTCTGCAGCACGTTGTAGCCCCGCTCCTCGTGATCGAAGCGGAACTTCGCGTGCTCCACGATGCTGTGGCCGATGCCGCGCATCTCCTTGCCGTCCGGCGTGAGATCGCGCTTCAGATGGCCGCTTGTGATGGCATAGATCAGATAGATCAGCCCGTTGATCACGAAGACCCAGGCGAAGAAGAAGTGCCAGTGGCGGCCGAGCGCCAGAGACCGGAAGTCGGGGAGGGTGATCGACCAGGGAAAGCCGTAACGGGTGAACTCACCGTCTTCGTCAACACCCCCGCCGAGCCAGCCCGTCGTGTCGTAGCTCTCTCCGAAGATCTTGGTGACGCCGCGATACCCATCATCGGTCTGCTCGTAGGTCATCGCGACCGCGGGGTCGTCGAATGTGGAGGCCGAACCGAAATAGAGCGCCGGGTGGGCGTTGAAGATCTGCATGCCGCTCATCAGAAGGACGAGCAGGGCCAGAACGTTGATCCAGTGGGTGGAACGGACCCATCCCGAATGACGATAGATGAATTCTTTCCCCGCCATTGCTCGCCCCTATCACCGTAGCCGTGAGATCATGAATGGGCCGGGCCCCAGATCTGCTCCAGCCGCTGAGCGCGGCCGCAATTCCACTTGTAGAATTTATAGCTGACCGGATTCACCGAGTGATAATTCTGGTGATAGTCCTCCGCCGCCGTGAAGGTCGTCTCCGGCACGATCTCCGTGGCGACCTTCTGGTCGAACCGGTCCGCGATCTCTTTCTTGGTCTTTTCGGCGAGAGCCTTCTCGTCCGCGTTCGCCGTGAAGATCACCGACTGATAGGCCGGTCCCTTGTCGCAGAACTGACCGCGCGGATCGAACGGGTCGACATTGTGCCAAAAGGTGTCGAGGAGCTCGGCGTAGGAGACCTTGCTCGGGTCGTAGGTGACCTTAACGGCCTCCTTGTAGCCTTCGTGGCTGCCATAGGTTGGGTCGGGCTTCGTGCCGCCCGCATAGCCGGAGATAGTCTCCGTCACGCCCTTCACATGGTCGAACGCATCTTCCACACACCAGAAGCAGCCGCCCGCGAAGATCGCGGTCTCGCTCTCCGCGGCGCGGCTTCCGCTCCCTGATCCGCTCAAGATGAGCGTTGCCGTCACGCACACGGCGGCCAGAAATGTCGCACCTCTCAGTCCGATCCCCATCCGTGTCATGAAAAGCTCCATTTGTTGGTCTTAAGCGTGAAGATACGGAGCACACGCGCCGGCGGAAATAGCCAATCGCAAAGCCGTGATGTGAAGTGACCCGCTGTGGGCAATCTCCATCGTTCGCGTCGCACCCTTTAGATCAGCCCTCGATTTCGCTAAGGATGAGACATGCCGAACCGCCTGTCCTCGATCCCCGAACATATGAAGCCGGCCTATGAAGTCGTCGTCATCGGCTCCGGCTATGGCGGCGGGGTCGCCGCCTCGCGGCTTGCCCGGTTGGGCAAACGCGTCTGCGTGATCGAGCGCGGCCGCGAATATGCCAATGGGGAGTTTCCTTCCCGCCTGCCCGAGCTGCGCCGGGAGCTGCAGATCAGCGGCGGCAAGCTGCGTTCCGGCTCCGCCACCGGCCTCTACGATTTCCGCATGGGCGAGGACATGCACGTCCTCGTCGGCTGCGGTTTGGGTGGCGGTTCCCTGATCAACGCAGCCGTAGCGCTCCAGCCCGATGCCCGCGTCTTTGCCGACGAAGCCTGGCCAGACGCGATCCGCGACGACGGCCTCCTCGCGCGAGGCTACGATGCCGCGCGCGCTTCGCTCCGCC
Source organism: Methyloligella halotolerans (assembly GCF_001708935.1). Taxonomy (GTDB): domain Bacteria; phylum Pseudomonadota; class Alphaproteobacteria; order Rhizobiales; family Methyloligellaceae; genus Methyloligella; species Methyloligella halotolerans. The sequence goes on along the minus strand of NZ_MASI01000002.1, from coordinate 91,856 downwards.
CCAGCCGCTACATGCGGGCAGACGAGATCACCAAGTTCAAGGCCCTCGACAAGATCGGCGAGCGCCTCGGCAAACGGCCCGTCGCGGCGCCCGTGGTGGTGAACTTCGAAGACAGCGTGAACGCCTTCGGTGTCGAGCAGCCGGCCTGCGAGCTCTGCGGCGATTGCTGCTCCGGCTGCAATATCGGCGCGAAGAACACTGTCGCCATGACCTATCTGCCAGACGCTCACGCCCATGGCGCGGAGATCTTCACCGAGCTCAGCGTCGATCATGTCGCGCGCGATGGCGCGGGCTGGCGCGTCCACTTCCGTCCCACGGGAAGCGGAGAGGTTCCTCTTGCCTCCGTCGCCGCCGAGACCATCGTCCTTTCGGCCGGCACACTGGGCTCGACCGAGATCCTGCTGCGCTCCCGCGAGAAGGGACTCCCTGTTTCCGACCGCCTCGGCGAGCACTTCTCGGCCAATGGCGACATCGTCGCCTTCGCGCTCGGCAAGGAGACCCGCGTCAATGCGATCGGCGTCGGCATCCCCCCGAAATTCGAGGGCGACACGGTTGGCGCCTGCGTCACAGGCCAGATCGAGCTGCCCGACGAGACCGAGCTCGCCCGCAGCATGACCATCCAGGAAGGCGTGCTTCCCTCCGCCCTCGCGCCGCTGCTGCCGGTCTTCTTCCTGTCAGGCGGCCGCATCCTGGGGGCCGCCCAGAGCCTGGTGAAGGGCGTCTATCAGGGGCCGCTCTCTCATTTGCACACCTTCTTCGTGGTCTCCCACGACAGCGCCTCCGGCAAGCTCGTGCTGGAAAAGGGCAAGGCGAGGCTCCGCTGGCCGGGCGTGGAAAAGGAAGCGGTCTTCTCCCGCGTCGACGACGCCCTGGCCAAGGCGGCCGGAACCGTCGGCGCCCGCTATATCAAGCATCCGCTCTCTGCGACTGGCGCCAAGCCCGCCACGGCGCACCCGCTCGGTGGCTGCGGCATGGGCTGCGACGCCGGTCTCGGCGTGGTCAATCACAAGGGACAGGTCTTCGCCGGTACCACCGGCGAGGATGTCCATTCCGGGCTCTATGTCTGCGACGGAGCCATCATCCCACGCTCCATCGGCTGCAACCCGCTGCTCACCATCACCGCGCTCGCCGAGCGCGCCATGATGCTCTACGCGCGGGACCATCAGCTCCTCCCTCGCGAACCGTCGGAAGGCGGCTACGCCGAGGCGCGAAGCGCGTAAGGGGGCGGTGATGGGGCTGGGGATTTCGAAAGCGCTCCTCCTGCCCCTTGCTCTTCTCGCTGTCGCCCCGACGGCCCAGGCGAAGATCGTCGCGCGCTGCACCGAAAACGTCGTCGCGGCGAAACCCGTCGCCGCGCGCGATACGGGCGAGCCGGAAACCCTGACGATCGTGTTGGCCGGCGACACTGGCTTCAATCGCTCCGGCCAGATCGTCGAGGAGGAAGGCTTCCGCAAAGGTCAGCTCTGGAGCTTCGAGGAATCCTCCGAAGACATCGCCGCGGAGATCGACGGCGATCTCGCCTTTGCCAATATCGAGACCGTGATCACGGACCGGAACGACATCCCGCCCGACGACAAGGAGCAGGGGACGTCGTTCAACTTCCGCAGCCACCCGAACGGCCTCGACAGTCTCATCGGCCGAGGCTTCAACCTTTTCTCGCTGGCCAACAACCATTCAATGGATTTCGGCGCGGCGGGCGCCGAGGAGACGTTGTTTCACTTCGCCGTCGCCCACCACGAACAGCCCATCGCCTTTGCCGGCATCGGCGCGGATTTCGAGGAGGCGACACGGCCTGCCTGTCTCGAGGTGGACGGCACGCGTGTCGGCTTTGCGGCGGCGGGCATCATCACAGGCGCGAGGCCACAGCACAGGGCGGGCGAAGACAAGCCAGGCCAAGCCTCCTACCGTCACAAGGAAGACTTTCGTGTCATCGTCGACCGCTTGGCCGCGATGGAAGCCGACTACCGTATCCTTTCGGTCCATTACGGCAAGGAAGGCCGCGTCTTCGCCGACGGCCGCCAGATCCAGGATTTCCGGAACGAGGCGGCACTGGAGGAGGGGATCGATCTGATCGTCGGCCATCATCCTCACGTGGTCCAGGGCGTGGAGCTGGCCGGCGGTTCCGTGATCTTTTACGGCCTCGGCAATTTCCTCCACCCCGGCACGGCCAACATGGCGCGCTTGGGCGTCTGCCGGGATTACGGCCTCTTGGCCAAGGTTCATCTGGTGCGTGGACCGTCCGGCCGTTTCGAGGTCATGGCCATCGAGGCGATCCCTATTCGAGATACCCACCTGAAGCCGAAGCCCTTCGAACCTGTGTCGGCCGCCCATAGCCGGATCGCCGTGCTGAATTATCTCGGCGCGCGCTTGGCAACAGCGAGGAGGCACGTGGCGTCCAGTTCACACCGCAGCCCGACGGTTCGGGCCTCTACTGCGCGCCCGAGGCGGATGCGATCGGCGGCAAGATCGGCCGGCTTTGCGAAACCTGGCAGCCCGCCAGCCGTCCCGCGGACGGTCTGCTCCACCAGATCGCGGAAGCCTGCAAGGAGAAGCCGAAGGAGCCGCCCAAGCCGAAGCGCCAGCCCTTCAACCCTTTCAGCTGGTTCTGAGATGGGAGGTCTGCCTGCTGCAGGCTCCCCCTCGGTCAGCTCTCGGCATTTACCGGAAATCCACGCGTCCCGGCTATAGGCGTCGCGGGATAGAGGCCGGATTCGAGGGCAGCGTGATCACTCTCTTCGACAAGAAATCCATCGCTCTGCTGCAGCGCCAGGCGCAGGAGACGGAAGTTCAGGCGCTCACCACCCATGACGGTGTGCCCCTGAAACGCACCCTCTCGGCGGTCAGCCTCGTCTCCCTCGGCATCGGCTGCGTGATCGGCGCCGGCATCTTCGTCCTCACAGGCCACGCCGCCGCCGCCAATGCCGGCCCCGCCGTCGCCCTGTGCTTCATCCTCGGCGGCATCGCCTGCGCCTTCGCCGGCCTCTGCTATGCGGAGATGGCGTCCACCGTGCCCATCTCCGGCAGCGCCTACACTTACGCCTACGCCACCATGGGCGAGCTCATCGCCTGGATCATCGGCTGGGACCTGATCCTGGAATATGCCCTCGGCGGCACTGCCGTCGCCATCGGCTGGTCGGGCTATGTGGTGAGCTTCCTCGACGGGATGGGCATCCATCTCGGACCTGCCTTCACCTCATCCCCATTTGCCTTCGACGAGGCGACCGGCGAATGGAGCCGTACCGGCGCAATCCTCAACATGCCGGCCATGATCATCGTTGCGGCCATGGCGGCGCTGCTGATCGTCGGCATCCGCGAATCGGCGCGCATGAACAATCTGATCGTCATCTTGAAGGTGAGCATCATCATCGCCTTCATCCTCGCCGGCATCTGGTATTTCGACCCCGGGAACTGGGTGACCGCGGCGAACCCGCAAGGACACTTCATCCCGCCCAACCAGGGGCCGGGGGAGTTTGGCTGGAGCGGCATCCTGCGCGGCGCGGCCGTCGTATTCTTCGCCTATATCGGCTTCGATGCGGTCTCGACCGCGGCCCAGGAAGCCATCAACCCCCAGCGCGACATGCCCATCGGCATTCTCGGCTCCCTGGTGATCTGTACGCTTCTCTACGTCGCCGTCAGCATGGTGCTGACCGGCATCGTGCCCTACGACAAGCTCAACGTGGCGGACCCCATCGCCGTGGGCGTGGATGCGATCGGCATCCACTGGCTCGACCCGATCGTGAAGCTCGGCGCGATCCTCGGCCTTACCTCTGTCGTCCTGGTGTTGCTGATGGCTCAGACGCGGATCTTCTACACCATGTCCCGCGACGGCCTGCTGCCGCCCTTCGGCGCCCGGATCCACCCGCGTTTTCGCACCCCCTACCTCTCCACCATCTTGTTCGGGACGGCAGTCGCCCTCTGCGCCGGTCTTCTGCCTATCGGTCTCGTCGGCGAGCTCGTCTCCATCGGGACCCTCTTCGCCTTCGCCCTCGTCTCGATCGGCGTGCTGGTCCTCCGGTTCACCCACCCGGAGATCGAACGGCCGTTCAGGGCGCCTGCCATCTGGTTCGTGGCGCCTGCCGGCGCGCTCTCGGCCTTCGCTCTGATGTTGGGCCTCCCCGGCGCTACCTGGACCCGCCTCGTCATCTGGCTGGTGATTGGGCTTGCGATCTACTTCCTCTACGGCATCCGTCACAGCCGCGTGCGCCTGGCGGAGAGAGAAGCGGCCTAACTGGTGCGGCGAATCGGGCGCCACCCTTGCTACCGGCCTTTCCACGCGTTAATTTAGAACAATTCTAAATTACGAATGCGAAAGTCATAAAGCAGGCCGGTCCATGCGGTTTTCAGAGCTGAACGATGAGCAGATCGTCGCCCTGGCGATCTCCCTTGAGGAAGAGGACGCGCGGATCTATCGCGATTATGCCCGCGCGCTTGAAGAGCATTACCCGGCCTCAGCGAAGGTGCTGAACGAGATGGCGAAGGAGGAGGACAGCCACCGCCAATGGCTGATCGACCTCCACCGCGAGAAGTTCGGCGATCACATTCCGCTTATCCGCAGACAGGACATCAACGGTTTCGTCGCCCATAAGCCCCTCTGGATGGTGCAGTCCTTGGGGCCGGAGCGCGTGCGGAAGCAAGTCGAGGAGATGGAATTCGAGACCCGCCGCTTCTACGAGCGGGCCATGGTCAAGACCACCGACGCGGCGACCCGCAAGCTGCTGGGCGATCTTGCCCAGGCTGAGCAGACCCACGAAGCTCTTGCCGACAAGCTCGGCGAGAAGATCATCTCCACCTCCGTGGAGAAGGCGGAGGCCGAGACCCGCCGCCGTCTCTTCGTGCTTCAGGTGGTGCAGCCGGGTCTTGCCGGGCTCATGGATGGGTCCGTCTCGACCCTGGCGCCGATCTTCGCCGCGGCCTTCGCCACCGGCGACACCTGGGCGACGTTCCTCGTCGGTCTCGCGGCCTCCCTCGGCGCCGGTATTTCCATGGGATTCGCCGAAGCGCTGTCCGACGACGGCTCCCTGACCGGCCGCGGCCATCCCTGGATGCGCGGGCTGATCACAGGCCTCATGACGGCGCTGGGCGGTCTCGGCCACACTCTGCCGTTCCTGATCCCACATTTTTGGACGGCCTTCGCAGTGGCCTGCCTGGTCGTGGTGGTCGAGCTCTGGGCGATCGCCTGGGTCCGCGCCCGCTACATGGACACGCGCTTCCTTCAGGCTGTGTTCGAGGTGGTCATCGGCGGCACGATCGTCTTCGCCGTGGGCATCCTGATCGGGAGTGCCTAGCCCCGCAGCTCGCCGCCGGTGGCCTTCACGACAGAAGCGACGATCTTCTCCGCCACCGCGTCGATCTCCTTGTCCGTCAGCGTCTTCTCCATCGGCTGGAGCGTCACCTCGATGGCGAGGGACTTCTTGCCCTCCGGCACGCCCTTGCCCGTGAAGACGTCGAACAGGCCGACTTGCGCGATCAACGCCTTGTCGGCCGAGCGAGCGGCCTTGATGAGATCGCCGGCCGGAACGGATATATCCACCAGGAAGGCGAAGTCGCGGCGTACAGCCTGCAGGTCGGATGCGCCCAGCGCCGAGCGGCCCGAGCCCTTCTTCTTCTGCTTGGGCAGGGCGTCGAGATAGAGCTCGAACCCGGCCATGGGGCCCTCGGCGCCCAGCGCTCGCAAGGTCTCCGGGTGCAGCGCCCCGAATACGCCGAGCGTCACTTTCGGCCCAAGCTTGAACGAGCCGGAGCGGCCGGGGTGGAACCAGTCGGGGGCTTCCGCCACCACCATCATGCTGGACGGGTCGAGACCAAAGCTCTGCAGCATCGCGGCGAGATCGGCCTTCGCGGCGAACACGTCGGCCTTGGGCGCATTGCCCTGCCAGTCGCGCCCCAAGCCCTCCAGGGATACATTTCCGAAGCGCACGCCGCTCGCGGCAAGATACTGGTCTTCCGGCTTGGCGCCCGAATAGGCTTGGCCCAGCTCGAACAGCCCGCCATCGGAGAAGCCGCGATCCTTGTTCCGCTGCGCCGCGGTCACGAGGCCCGGCAGCAGGCTCGGCCGCATGTCGCTCATCTCGGTGGAGATGGGATTGTCGAGCTTCAACGCCGGTGCGCCGCCGCCGAACAGCCTGGCATGGGCTTCCGGTATGAACGACCACGTCACGGCCTCGACCAGCCCGCGCGAGGCGAGCACCCGGCGCGCCAGGCGCTGGCGGATCTGCTTATCGGTCAGCACCGGCTTGGCGACGCCAGACGCGCGCGGCATGGGCGTCGGGGCGACCTTGTCCACACCGACCAGCCGGACGATTTCTTCCACCAGATCGGCGGGGCCATGGATATCCGGTCGCCAGCTCGGCGGAGTGACCTGGAGATCAGGCGCGCTGCCCGCAAGCTCGAAGCCGAGCTTCTCGAGCGTCACCTCGATCTCCTTGTTGGAAATGTCGAGCCCGGAAAGTCGCTTCACCCGCGCCGGATCGAAACCGAATGCAGGCCGGCCCTCGGGCGCCTCGCCGGCAACCTCGATCTCGCTCGCCTCGCCCCCGCAGAGGTCCAGGATCATCTGGGTCGCGAGCTCCAGCCCAGGGACAACGAATTGCGGATCGACGCCGCGCTCGAACCGGTAGCGCGCGTCCGACACGATATTGAAGCGACGGCCCGTCTTGGCCGTGCGGATCGGATCGAAATAGGCACTCTCGATGAAGACGTTTGTCGTCTCATCCGTGCAGCCGGTCTCCTCGCCGCCCATGATGCCGCCAAAGCCGAGCACCTTTTCATCGTCGGCGATCACGGTCGCTTCCGGATCGACCTCGTAGGTCTTGCCGTCCAGCGCCTCGAACTTTTCGCTCACCTTGCCGAGCCGCGCGGAGATCGTGCCCGTAAGCTTGTCGGCGTCGTAGACATGGAGCGGCCGTGCCCGGTCGAAAGAGATGTAGTTGGTGATATCGACCAGCGCGTTGATCGGGCGAAGGCCGATCGCCTTCAGGCGAGCCTGGAGCCAGTCCGGGCTCGGCCCGTTCTTGACGCCCTTCACGACGCGCCCGGCGAAGACGGGGCAGGCGTCCGCAGAATCAGCGTCGAATTTCAGCGCGATGGGCTGCGGATTCTTGAAGTCGCCCTTCACCGGTTCGACCGGCTTGTCCTTGAAGGTGCCAAGTCCCGCCGCGGCCAGATCCCGCGCGATGCCGGAAACCGCCAGGCAGTCCGGCCGGTTCGGCGTGATGGCGATGTCGATCATCGCATCCGTGAGCCCGAGCGCATCGGCGGCCGGACTTCCGACCTCCGCATCCTCGGGCAGCTCGATGATGCCGTGATGCTCGTCGGAGAGCTCCAGCTCTCGCTCGGAACAGAGCATGCCGAAGGATTCCACGCCGCGGATCTTCGCTTTCGTCAGGGTCACATCGATGCCCGGCACATAGGTGCCGACGGGCGCGAACACACCCTTCATGCCGGCCCGCGCATTCGGCGCGCCGCAGACAACCTGCAGTGTCTCGGTCCCCGTATTGACCGTGCAGACCTGCAGCTTGTCGGCGTCAGGATGCTTCTCCGCCGCGACCACCTCGGCGACCGTGTAAGCCTTGAACGCTTCCGCCGGATCGACGATCTCCTCGACCTCGAGCCCGATGACCGTCAGGGTTTCCGCGATCTCCTCGAGGCTCGCATCCGTGTCGAGATGCTCTTTCAGCCAGGCGATGGTGAACTTCATGCGCTTGCCTTATGTCCGATCGGCGCATCGCCGCGGCGGATGCGCAACGGGCGGGTCCCGGAGTTGTTCGGAGCGAAGCCCCACTTGCCGTAGAAGGCCTCCATCTCCGGCAGACAATGCAGCTCGACGCTCGCGATGCTGGCCAGCACGTTGTCGGACATCATGGCGTCCATCAGCCGTTTACCGAGGTTCTGCCCTCGCAGCTCTTCATCCACGATCACGTCGTAGATGATGGCGCGGTAGACCATATCGGTGATCACCCGCGCGAAGCCGAGAAGCCTGCCCGTTTCGTCGTCCGCCAGACCGAAGATGAGATCGGAATTCTCAAGCATGGTCCGCACGTCGGTCAGGGTACGGCCTTTGGACCACCACTCCTTTTGGTAGAGCGCCAGCAGGTCGTCGACCTGGGAGTCGCTCAGGAGATGGATGACGGAGACGTTCATCAGCTGGAAAGCCCGCCGGCCAGGGTGGGGACGTTGAGCGCGCTGAACCCGTAGTGCTTCAGCCAGCGCAGGTCTGCGGAGAAGAAAGCGCGCAGGTCCGGCATGCCGTATTTCAGCATGGCCAAACGGTCTATGCCGACGCCGAACGCGAAGCCCTGATAGCGCTCAGGATCGATGTTCACGTTCCGCAGCACGTTCGGGTGCACCATACCGCAGCCGAGGATCTCCAGCCATTGATCGCCCTCGCCGATGCGGATCTCGTCGCCCACCTTGGCGTAGCCGATATCGACCTCCATGGAGGGCTCGGTGAAGGGGAAGTGGCTGGCGCGGAAGCGCATCTTCACGCTGTCGACCTCGAAGAACGCCTTGCAGAACTCTTCGAGCACCCATTTCAGATGGCCGAGATGGGTCTCCTCGTCGATGACCAGCCCCTCGACCTGATGGAACATGGGCGTGTGGGTCTGGTCGGAGTCCGAGCGGTAGACGCGGCCCGGCGCGATAATGCGCAAGGGTGGCTCTTCCGCGAGCATGGTGCGGATCTGGACCGGGCTCGTATGGGTGCGAAGCACCGCCCGCTCGCCGTTCTCATCCGGCGAGAAATAGAACGTGTCGTGATCCTGCCGCGCGGGATGCTCCGGCGGGATGTTGAGCGCGGTGAAGTTGTTGAAGTCCGTCTCGATATCCGGCCCTTCGGCGATGGCGAAGCCCATGTCGCCGAAGATCTCGGTGATCTCGTCGATCACCTGGCTCACCGGATGGATACGCCCCTGCGCCAGCGGGCCGAGCCGCACGGGCAGGGTGACGTCTTCCCGCTCCGCCGCCAGCTTCTCCGACAGGGCGGCGCGGGAGAGCGCCTCGTGCTTTTCCTGGAGAGCCGCGCCGATTTCGTCCTTAAGCGCGTTGACCGCCTGCCCGAAGCTCTTGCGCTCCTCCGGCGGCATCTCGCCGAGCGACTTCATCAGACCGGAGACCCGGCCCTTCTTGCCGAGCGCGGAGACGCGCACGGCATCGAGCTTGCGAGATCGTCCGCATCGCCAATGGCCGCCAGAAGCTCGGCCTTGAGGGTGTCGAGCTCGGGCGCAGCCATCGCTTCACGGTCCTTGGGTTTGAACGTCCTTACGCGATGCCTAGCTGCGCGCCGAGGCGGCGGTCTCTGCCAGGCTCTTGAAGGCTTCCGGCTCGCGCACGGCGATATCGGCCAGAACCTTGCGGTCGAGCTCGATGCCGGACTTCTTCAGCCCTTCGATGAACCGGGCATAGGTGAGGCCATGCAGACGCGCAGCAGCGTTGATGCGCTGGATCCAAAGCGAGCGGAACGTCCGCTTCTTCACCTTGCGGTCGCGATAGGCGTACTGGCCGGCCTTGTCCACGGCCTGCTTGGCAACGCGGATGGTGTTCTTCCGGCGGCCGTAATAGCCCTTCGCCTGGGTCAGAACCTTGCGGTGGCGGGCATGGCTGGTGACGCCGCGTTTCACACGGGACATATCGGTGCTCCTTTAAGAGGTCTCAGCCTTCGGCTCTATCGGCCGTAGGGGAGGAAATGCTTCTTCACGACCTTGGCGTCCTCATCGGAGAGGACGAAGGTGCCGCGGGCATCCCGGATGAACTTGTTGGTACGCTTGATCATCCCGTGACGCTTGCCGGCGGCCTGACACTTGACCCGGCCATTGGCCGTGATCTTGAAGCGTTTCTTGGCACCGCTCTTGGTCTTCATCTTGGGCATTTTGCTTCCTTAATTCTTGATAGGGACCGGGGCGCGGGCCACCGGTCCGACGTTTGAAAACATCCCTCTTTGGATGGATGAAGCATTGCGAGCCGCCATGGCATGCCCCGCCAGGCCGCTCCTGCATTGGTTCAAGCGCGCCTTATAAGGCCAATTGCCCGTCCCAGGCAAGCCCGGAGCAGGCCCAGAGCCCGGCGGCGCAAGGATTATCTGGTTGCAATTGCGAAAAATTGCAACGACGCGCTTACCAAATCCAAACCGAAATGCATTTCCATGCCCGAAACGTCCGGTAGAGGAATGCTATCGTTGGTTGAAAGACTGAGAAGGTGGACGAATTTCGCCTTGCTCGAACGGCTCGGGGGCGCAATTCGCCGTGCCTGGCACCGGCTGCGCGATCGAAACCCGGCCGGCAGCGATGCGCTCGCATTCGCGATCCTGACGGTCGTCGTCTACATCGCCCTCTATACCGTCGATTTCCATGACACGATGGAGCGCTGGTTCGAAGCCAACGAGTTCTACGAGCTAGACGAACTGCTCCATGCTCTGACCCTCTGCGGCATCGCCGGTTTCATCTGGGCGGCCCGCCGTATGCATCAGCTTCGCCAGGAAGTGGCACAGCGCAAAGAGGCCGAGCGCCATGCCCATCGCCTCGCGCGCCACGACACGCTGACGGGGCTACCCAATCGCCGTCATTTTCTGGAAGCCTTCCCGCGCTGGGTCGCCAATCTCCCGGAGGATGGCGCCTGTGCCGTCTTCCTGGTCGATCTGGATCGCTTCAAGCCGATCAATGACCTTTACGGCCACGGCTTGGGAGACAAGGTGCTCAAGGCCGTCGCCGCACGGCTTCGCCGCATCGTGGGCAGCAAGGGACTCGTCGCCAGGCTCGGCGGAGACGAGTTCGGCGTGCTGTACCGTTATCAGGGGGACGGAGGCGTCGCCCTGGACATGGCGCGCCGTATCGTCGAGGAGGTCCCGCAGCCGATGCACATCGCCGCGCTGGAGATGCGAATCGGAGTCAGTCTCGGCACCGCAATCTACCGAAGAGACACCCTGCGCGACGATCTGAAGATCCCCGATGACACCAGCATCGATCTTCTGCTGCATCGGGCCGACATGGCCATGTACCGCGCCAAGAGTGAGCAGCGGGGCGCTTATCGTTGCTTTGACGACGACATGGACAAGCGCCTGCAGCAGCGCTTCGCTCTGGAAGCCGACATTCGGGGCGCAATCAACAGCGGGCAGATCGTTCCGTACTATCAGCCCCTGGTTCATCTGCGCACGAGACGGATCGTCGGTTATGAGATCCTCGCCCGATGGCAGCATCCCGAGCGCGGCGTTCTGACCGCCGACAACTTCATCCCCATCGCCGAACGGACCGGACTGATCGGCGGCCTGACCTATGCCCTGCTGCGAAAGGCGATTGCCGACATCGAGGCCGTGCCCGGTGCACCCTTCCTCTCGGTCAACCTATCGCCGCACCAGTTCGCCGACGGCCTCCTCGCGCCAACCCTGCGGGACATTCTCACCGGAGCGGGATTTCCGCCCGCGCGGCTCCAGGTCGAGATCACCGAGACCGCCATGGTCACCCGGATCGACGAGGCGAGGGCAACTCTCGCTGAGCTGCACGCCCTCGGCATATCCGTTGCGCTGGACGACTTCGGAACCGGCTATTCCGGGCTGTCTCATCTTCGGGAGCTGCGCCTGGACGCCCTAAAGATCGATCGCAGCTACATCGCCAGGATTCTCGAAAACCCCGAAGAGTTGCGGCTCGTCGAGGCCATGATCCGCCTCGGCCGCGCCCTCGACCTGAAGACCACCGCGGAGGGCATCGAGAGCGAAGCCCTCGCCGATACCCTCGCCGCGCTTGGCTGCGATCTCGGGCAGGGTTTCCTCTTCGGACCTGCGAGCCCGCATCTGCCTGCCCTTACGGGCGGACTTGAGGTTATGGAGGAAAAAGCGCGCCACATCGCTTGAGGCGGTCGGCGCGCCTTGGGGCGAGGCAAATCCCGGCCTTCGCCGAAGACCCTGAGTCCTCGGCGAGGCGCGCGTATCGGAATGCGAGATTGTCGCCTAGCGCGGTGCGAGAACCATGATCATCTGGCGGCCTTCGAGCTTCGGTTCCAGCTCGACCTTCGCCAGCTCTACGGTGTCCTCGCGAACCCGCTTCAAAAGATCCATGCCGAGATCCTGATGCGCCATCTCGCGGCCGCGGAAACGCAAGGTCACCTTCACCTTGTCGCCTTCCTCGAAGAACCGGACCATCGAGCGCATCTTCACGTCGTAATCGTGCACATCGATGTTCGGCCGCATCTTGATTTCCTTGACCTCGACAGTGCGCTGCTTCTTGCGCGCTTCGGCGGCTTTCTTCTGAGCCTGATATTTGTATTTGCCGTAATCGAGGATCTTGCAGACCGGCGGATCGGCGTTCGGCGAGATCTCTACGAGATCGAGCCCAGCCTCCACGGCTTGCGCGATACCCTCTTCCAGGGCGACCACGCCGATATTGTCGCCTTCCGCGTTGATCAGCTGAATCTTCTCTGAATCAATGGCCTCGTTGGTGCGGGGCCCCTCCCGGGTGGGAGCTTTTTTCATAGGCCGTCTTGCGATGTGTCGAACTCCTCTATTGCGCAAATGGCCGCGCGCTGCCGATAAAGAGTAGCTAGAAGCGCGCTGGCATAATCCGATGCAAGCGATTTTCTATAGGATGGGAAACCTGGCTGACAAGTCAATCGGCAGGGCCCCTCCGCCAGGGAAACGCTCGCCCCGTCGTGATCGCGTCAGCATAACCGCGATAACTTCCCAGAGTTTCATCGCGACGGTCGGGACATTAACACGGGGATGGCATGGAAGACCTAAATTTCGAATCGATTTTCAACGGCGTGGTTCTTGCGACTGCGCTCCTTGTGTCCTTGGCGGTGCTCCTCGCCGCGGCGCCGGGTCATGCCCAGCCTATCGGGCCTGTGTCATGGTCACCGGAACCGACGACGGAGTCGTCCAGGATGCGGCAGTCGAAGGGGCCCGCGAAGCGCTGGAAGATGCCATCGTGGATTGGCGCCGCCAGCATCCGGGTGTTCACCCCAGCCGCACCGCCAAGCGCCCCGGGCCGAACCCCTATTGGCGGGACACCGTCACGCCCGACCTCTACTTCAAGCCCGATGTCGTCGATTCCCAGACCTACACGGTCTGCTGGCGGGGTGTGGTGTCGCCGGTCGTCTGCACCGCCGGGGCCAGGCTCTGCTATTGACGCTTAAAGGATGAATGCGGACCGGCGGAAACACCGTTCCGAATTTCAGTGAGCCGGCTTCCGGTTCGCGCAAACGGCGATGGCGCCATAGATTGCCGCAAGACCCGGTAGCGCCATCAGCCATGTCTGCCACATGCCCCACGCAGACGCCGACAGGGCGGCGAAGGCGGCGAAATGCGCCACCATGTAGGGCAGGAGATCATCCGGCAGCCGGCCGATGATCCAGAGCACCCAGCGCCGCAGGCCATGGCCAGCACGACGCCGACAAGTCCGAGCTCATACCAGGTCTGCAGATACTGGTTATGGGCGTGGGGACCGGCCTGCCACGCATAGGGCTTGCCTTCGGCCGTGGCTTCCTTGGCTTTGGCGATGGCCGCCGGCTCGGCCGCCTGGGCCCGGGTTGAGCTCCCGCCGATTCCGAGTATCGGCGCCTCGTGCAGGGCATGGGCGGTATACGACCACAACACGACCCGCGCCTGGGCTGAGTTCGGCAGCCATTTCGCGTGATGCAGATCCGCGTTGTAGGCCGCGATTACGAGCGGAACGACGATCACGAAGCTCAGGCACCAGGCCGCCGTCACCGCGATCCAGCCCGGCCGGGGCAGGACGAGTGTCGCCAGGAACACCGCCAGCGACACGAAGATCGCCATCTGAGATGTGTTGTGCCTGGAAATCATGATGAGGAAGGTTGCGATCACGAAGGCCGCGCCCCCGATCAGCCAGCGCTGCGTGAGGCTCCGCCGGCCGACGATGCACAGCAGGAACGGCCAGAAGGTCATCAGGACGATTGCCACGCCCCGATTGAGCTCCGAGGCGCGGATCGAGACGATCTTGCCGCCCTCCACCACCATGCCCTTGAAGTTGCTGGGCTCCACGAACGGCATCAGGTTGAAGAACCCGCGGGCCAGGGCTTGGCCGCTCAAAAGCTCTATGAGGAGATAGGCCGCCCCGAGCATTACCCCGATAACAAAGCCCTTTGCGCAGCGTCTCGCCCGTTCCACGGGCCAGGCAAGCACCGCCCGCACCGTGCCGATGCTCAAGGCCGCGAAAAGCACCACCAGGACCGCCTTGTTCAGGGCCCGGCTCGTATCGTCGGACCAGGTGGCGTTGATCAGCAGGTAAATGCTCAGCACGACGAAAAGCCAGAGACCGATATCCGGCTTGATCAGGTTGCGGAGCCGCTCTCCTTCGAGCAATGCGAGGGAGAGGATGACCAGGGCGAAGATGGCAAGTGTCGCGACGGTGATACGCGGGGTGACGAAGCACAAAAAGGTCGCGACAGCGATCAGCGGCGGCAGCGCGGCAGCCAGCCAGGCGCCGAATGACCTCATGCTCTCCATCCCCCAAAGCAACCGTGTCGTGCTGGCTCAACGCCATACCGCAATCGGTGCGCGAAGCCCATGGGGTAACAGAAAAATAGCGCTTCTGTGGCCGCGTAGCCGCTCAGCCAGCCTGGATGGCGCCGGGCGTGGCCTCGGCCGGACCGGTGTCCAGGCCCGAGGTGGGAGCCGAGTCGTCGCCCACGCTGCGGCGCCGGGCAAACCGCCGGCGCACCTGGTGGACCAGCCGGGTCGCCTCATGCAGGGAGAACTGCAGCTTGGCCGGCGACATCAGCGCCATCTCGTTGACGTTCTGAACGTCCAGCCCCGCTCCGCGCCAAGTCTGCCAGAGCCGTTGGTCGAGGCTGTTCTCCTCGCGGATCTGCCGGATCATCTCCGGAGACAGGTCGCTCACGCTGAGCGGCCGCCAGGACGGATGGCTCGAATGGGTGGAGCACGTGTTTTGCGGCACGGCGCGCGACGGCACGCCGAGATCCGATGCCATCGCTTCGACCAGCTCTGAGCATTTCCGGTAATCGCCGACGAACCAGAAGCGTGACAGGAAGCCGTTCACCAGCGCCCACTTCTCCGGCCGGGTCATCAGCCAGAGCCGGGGCAGCGGGATCTCGAGGAAGTTGCGCAGGATGTAATGGGTGATGAAGTCCCGCTGGGTCGCCCGGTAGGCGAGCTCGAAACTGTAGGGCTGCATACCCTGCGCGATATACCGCTGCATGCGGTAATTGTAATAGGAGACCATGTGGCTGACGGGATCGCGCAGCAGCATCGCACGGCGGATCTCCCGCCCCTCGCAAAGCGCCTCCACCGACGCGCCGAGATAATGGCTGCTGATCGCATTCAGCTGCCGCGGGTCGGGCATGCCGGCAAGGGTGTGGCGCGGCGAGAAGAGACGGCTCACTCCCTTGCGCTTCTTAGCCCTGAAATACCGGCCTTCCTGAGCGTAGAGCGACAGGTGACGATCGATCGTCCGGCCTGCGCATTTCGGCACATGGAAGAGGTAGTAGACGGGCGCGTCCTCACCTCCAGCGAGAAGGGGGGCGCCCTGAAACTTATCGGGATTTTCAACCAACATGATGCGGTACAGAAGCTAGATACGGGAGCCTAAAGATCGCCTCAATATGCTTAATGCATCGTTACGAAGAGACGGCAGAATGTAGGCGGGAATGCGGCTCAGCGGTCGAAGCTTTCGACAAGCCTTGTGCCCAGGAGCTTGTCGTACACCGCCAGCGTCCGGCGCTGCATCGAGGAGAGCGAAAAATTGCGCGCCACATGGTCGCGGGCACGCGCCCCAATCTCGTCTCGCTCGATTTTCCCAAGCACAAGAGTCTCGGCGAGCTTCTCGGCGAGAGCGGCTCCATCGCCCGCCGGAACGAGCCAGCCTGTGAAGTTTGCGGCATCCAGATGGGCCGGCACCAGGGTCTCCGGCGTGGCGCCGATGGCGGTCACGATCACCGGAGAGCCCATCGCCTGGGCCTCGATGCTCGCCCGGCCGAAGGTCTCCGCCTGAACCGAAGCGATGATCGTCACATGCGCCAGCGCGTGGGCGGCGGCCATGTCGTCGCAATGGCCCACGATGCGTACCCGGTCCTCAAGACCCGCTTCTGAGATCATGCTTCGAAGCTCGTCCTCGTATTTCTGCCGGCCCTGGGCCGATCCCGCCAGGATGAACACGGCGTGCCCCAGCTGGCCTTGCGCCTTTAGCCTAGCGGCCGCATCGATCACCGTCCGCTGACCTTTCCACCCGGTCAGCCTGGCGGCCTGCAACAACACGATATCGTCGGGCCCGAGCCCCCAGGCTCGCCGCAGCCTGTCCTTGCGGTCCTCGCTGACCCGCACCGGATCGAATTCGCTCGCATCCAGCCCACGCGGGATCACGGGCATCTTTTCGTAAGGCGTGCCGTGGCGTTCGTGGACCATGTCGGCGGTCCATTGGGAATTTGCGATCACCAGATCGCCCCGCGCCATCACACTATTGTAGCTGGTCTTGAACGGCGCCGGGCTCGCATAGGAACCGTGATAGGTCGTCACGAAGGGTCGCTTCATAGAGCGGGCGGCGTAAAGCGCGCTCCAGGCCGGCGCCCGGCTCCGCGCATGCACGAGATCGACGAACTCGGTCTCCATCATCCGGGCGAGCTTCCCGGCGTTGCGGACCATGGTGATGGGATTCTTGCTCGCCGCGGGCAGGATGACGTTCTTGCCGCCGTCGGCTTCGATCTTGTCCGCCAGCCTTCCGCCCTGCGAAACGACGACCGACGTCGCGCCGGCCTTCACCAGCGCGGCGTTGATCTCCAGGGCCGATTGCTCGCTCCCCCCGGTTTCGACCCGGGGAACGATCTGCATTATGGTCGGGCCGGCCATGGGCGGAAGCTCATCCTGAAATTAGCGATCGGAAGTGGTGTGATACGGTGAGCGAAGACGAACCGCAATTCCTGGAACTCGGCCCCCCGCGGAGCGCGCCGGACGCATCCGCGCGGCGCATCGCTTATCGCATGGATGGCGCTGCCGGAGCCACGGCTGAAAGCGAAGCCCCCGGATTGCTTTGGCTTTCCGGCTTTCTTTCCGACATGGCGGGCACCAAGGTGGCGGCCTTGGCGGACTGGACCGCGAGCAGAGGCCTGCCTTTCGCGCGCTTCGACTTTTCCGCTCATGGCCTCTCCAGCGGCGATGTGGCGCAAGGCTCCATCGGCGATTGGCTGGAGGAGGCCATCGCCATCCTGGAGCGCATGGACTGTCGACGGGTCATCGTCATCGGCTCCTCCATGGGCGGCTGGATCGCGCTGCTCCTCGCCCGGCATCTTGTGGGGGAGGGTAAAGGCGATCTCCTCGCCGGCCTCGTGCTGATCGCCCCCGCCCACGACATGACGGAAACGCTGATGTGGGAGAAGCTCTCGCCGCCTTCGCGCCAGAAGCTTCTCGACGAAGGCGTCTATTACGCGCCCTCCGACTATGACGCGCCCTATCCCATCAGCCGCTTTCTCATCGAGGAGGGGCGCAATCATCTCTTGGGTGGCGGCAAGCTCGATCCAGGCTGCCCGGTGCGCATCCTCCAGGGCATGGAAGATCCGGACGTGCCATGGCGCCACGCCTTTGCCCTGATGGGGCTCCTCGCAAATGACGACGTTGAGATCGATCTCATCAAGGATGGCGACCACCGCTTGTCGCGGCCCAAGGATCTCCGGCGGCTGGAACGGACCCTCCAGGGTCTCGTCGAGTCCTAGCCCTTCGGCGGCACCAGGGACCGCAGGCCTGCCCGGTAGTTCGGGTAGGCAAGCGCCACCTTCAGCTCCGATTTGATGAGGTCGTTCATGATCCGCCGCCGCTCGCTGTAGAAGCTCCGCGCCATGGGGGACATGTCCGCCTCCTCGAAAGGCACCTCCGGCGGCGGCGTCACGTCCAAAAGCTCGGCCGCGTAGGCGATGACGTCCTGGGGCGGCGCCGGCTCGTCATCGGCGACGTTGTAGATCGCCCCCTGGCGCGGCCGGGCGATGGAGGCCTCCACCACCGTTGCGATATCCTCGACATGGATGCGGCTGAAAACCTGCCCCGGCTTCACGATCCGCTTCGCGGTTCCGTCCTTGATTTTCTCGACGGCGCTCCGCCCGGGTCCGTAAATGCCGGCGAGACGGAAAACCTGGGTCGGCACGTCGATCTCCTCGCCCAGCGCCAGCCAGGCCGCCTCCGCCTCAACCCGCGCGATGCTGCGCTCCTTCTCTGGCTTCGGCGGTGTCGACTCGTCGACGGACGCGCCTTCGTGATCGCCGTAGACGCCGACCGTGGAGAGATAGCCGATCCATTCGAGGCTTTGCAGCCCGGCGAGCTCGCTGCGGAAAAGCTCCAGCGCCGGATCGCCATCGCGCGGCGGAATGGACAGCAGCAGATGGGTCGCGCCCTGCAGCGGCTCCAGCACCGCCGCTTTGTCGGCGGGGCCGTCAAACTGGACGACATTGTAGCCCAGCGCGCGTAGCCGGTCGGCCTTCTCTTCGCTGCGGACGGTCCCCGCGATCTCCCAGCCCGCGCGCTTCAACCGCGCCGAAAGGGCTTCGGCGGAAAATCCGAGCCCGAAACAGAATAGCTTGCTCATGCTGCGACCTTTGCCTCGCCCCATTCGGACGCGGCGTCCCTGTCGGTTTCGCGGGGCAGATGGGTGCCCTTGAGTTCGTCGGCCCGTCCGGGCGCCAATTCTTTCAGCGCCCACACGGCCATGGCACGGACCAGGGGCGACTCATCCGAGAGAAGCCGCTCCACGCGCGGCAGCAAAGTCGTGTCGCCGGAATTGCCTGCAGCGATCAGTACGTTGCGCAGGAACCGGTCCCGCCCCGTCCGCTTGATCGGCGTGCCGCGGAAGCGCTCGCGAAACGCCGCGTCGTCCAAATCCAGCAACTCCGCCAAAGGCGGATTATCCGCCTCCTCGCGCACCGCAAGCTTGGCCTCCTTTGCAGCGCCAGCGAACTTGTTCCAGGGGCAGACCGCCAGGCAGTCCTCGCAGCCGAAGATCCGGTTGCCGATGGGTCTGCGGAACTCCGCCGGGATATGGCCCTTGTGCTCGATAGTGAGATAGGCGATGCAGCGCCGCGCATCGAGCTTGTAGGGCCCGGCGAAGGCGTCGGTCGGGCAGATATCGAGGCATCGGGTGCAGCCGCCGCAATGGTCGGCCTCCGGCGCATCCGGATCGATATCCGCCGTTGTGAAGATCGCGCCCAGAAACAGCCAGGAGCCGAACTGGCGGCTCACCAGCATAGTGTTCTTGCCCTGCCAGCCGAGCCCGGCCTTGGCGGCCAGCGGCT
The DNA here is from genome assembly GCF_001708935.1 of Methyloligella halotolerans. GTDB lineage: Bacteria > Pseudomonadota > Alphaproteobacteria > Rhizobiales > Methyloligellaceae > Methyloligella > Methyloligella halotolerans. Next base: position 72,629 of record NZ_MASI01000002.1, on the reverse strand, counting down.
TCTCCATCACAGGTGCTGTGTCGACAAAGACCTTCACATCGGCGCCGGACTCGGCCTGAACGAACCGCGCGAGCTGCTTCAGCTTCTTCTTGATGACGTCGTGATAATCGCGCCGCTTGGCGTATGTCGCGATGGTCCCGATCTCCCGACGCTGGAGCGCAGCCATGGGATCGGCCTCGGGCCCGTAATTGACGCCCAGCAGGACGATGCTCCGGGCTTCAGGCCAGAGCGTCTTCGGATCCTTCCGGCGGTCCGCATTGTCCGCCATCCAGCCCATATCGCCCTGCCGGCCATGGGCCAGGAACTCGTCCAGACCCGGCCCGGCGCTGCCTGGCGCGTCGGCGCTCGTGAACGCCACAGCGTCGAACCCGAGCGCTTCAGCCTCGCTTGCGATGTCGGTCTTCAGGGTCAAAGCACATCGCCCCTCGTCTGGGGCTCATCTGGGGTTTCAGAAGTCCAGATCGGCGTAGCTGTCCGGCGGCGTGAAGCCCGGCACCCGATCGCCGAGGAGCGGCCGGAAGGACGGGCGCGACTTCAGCAGCGCGTACCAATTCTTTGCCTGCTCGAACTCTTCCCACGGCACCTCGCCAAGATAATCCAGGGAGGAAAGATGGGCGGCCGCCGCGAGATCGGCGAAGCTCAGCGCCTCCCCGGCAAGCCAGCTTCTCGATTCCACGAGATGGCCGATATAGGCGAGATGGTAGCGCAAATTCTCCCGGCCCGCCCGCATCGCCTCCATGTCCGGCGAGGAGCTACGCGGCCCGAAGCTGCGGAACACCTTCTCGTCGAGGATGTAGGTGGTGACCTCGCCGTTGAACTTGCCGTGGAACCAGTCGATCAGCCGGCGCACCTCGGCCCGCTCGTCCGCGTCGCCCGGAAACAGCTGGAAGCTGTGGGGTTCACCCTCGGCGAGCTCGGTCTCCTGAAAATATTCGGAGATCGCATAGGCGCCGCAGATCGGAAAATCGTTCTCTGTGACAAAAACCGGTACTGACCCGGCCGGGTTCAGTCGGATAAAGTCCGGCCGCCATTCCCAAGGACGCTCTTCCTTCAGCTCGAAGGCGACGCCGCACTCCGCCAGCGCAAGGCGGATAGAGCGGGAAAACGGACAGAGGGGATAGTGTAGGAGTTTGGACATCGACCTATTCGGCGCCGTGGGGCCGCAAAAAGCATCGCGCGAGTCGGTCGCTCCGTATAGAACCTGCAGCCGGCCGTAACAAGGCGGCTAGAAGAGGGGGCTCATGTCGATCGAGCAGATCATCGTCCTTGCCGTCGTGCAGGGCATCACCGAATTCCTGCCGATTTCGTCCTCCGGCCATCTGGTCCTCATTCCATATCTCACGGGCTGGCCCGACCAGGGACAGTTCACCGATGTGATGGTCCATCTGGGCACGCTGCTCGCCATCCTGATCTATTTCTGGCGCGACGTCATGCGCCTGATTGGCGGCGCTTTCGAGCTTCTCAAGGGGAAGGTCACCGAGGAGGGCAAGCTGGCCGTCTTCATCGTCATTGCCACGATTCCCGCCGTGATCTTCGGCCTCTTTCTGAAGAAGTTCGGCTTCGCCGATCTCGACCGCAGCGTCGGCGTGGTGGCCTTTAACACGTTCTTCTACGGCATCGTCATGCTGGTTGCGGACATGGTCGGGAAGCAGGTGAAGACCATGCAGAGCATGACTTTGTTCCAAGCGGTGTTCATCGGCGTGGCCCAGGCGCTGGCCCTCATCCCGGGCACCAGCCGCTCCGGCGTCACCATGTCGGCGGCGCGGTTCTTAGGCTTCACCCGCACCGAATCGGCGAGATTCTCGTTCCTGCTGGGCATCCCGGCCATGCTCGGGGCCGGCGCGCTCACCCTGGGCGATGCGCTGGCCGCCGGCGACACGATCTCCGCCGACAGCTTCATCTGCGCGGGCCTCACCTTCTTTGCGGGCCTCGCCGCCATCGCCTTCCTGATGGCGCTGGTGAAGCGAGTCAGCTTCCTGCCCTTCGTGATCTACCGGATGGTGCTCTCGGGCTTCCTGGTGGTGCTGCTCTACACGTGAGCCGGGGGCCGCGGCGAAAACTCGCCCCGCGGCCGGAAGCGCTCCAGGTAATCAGGCACCACGGCCTGGATCGGCACCTCGGTGATACCAAGCCCTTCCAGGGTCCGGCCGGCCTCTTCCGCAGCCTCGCTGACGACGTTGTCGTCCCGCAGCATCCGGACCTGATCCGGCGTAAGCGGCGGGTTCGGCAGGAACTGAAGAACCTGGGCCTTCAGATTGGCGAGCCAGAAGGGCAGATTGACCAGCATCCGGTTCCGATCCGTATAGGCCAGCACCCGGCGCATGACGTCCTCCATGGTGAGGATCTCGGGCCCGCCGAGCTCGTAGATATGTCCGCCCCGCGCCCGGCCCTCGAGACCGGCGACCACCGCCTTCGCGACGTCGCCGACGAACACCGGCTGCAGCCGCGTCTTGCCACCGCCGATCAGCGGAAGGACCGGCGAAATCCGCGCCATGGCGGCGAAGCGGTTGAAGAAATCGTCTTCCGGTCCGAACACGATGGACGGGCGAAGGATCACAGCCTTCGGGAAATGCTTGAGGATCGCTGCTTCGCCGGCGGCCTTTGTGCGGCCATAGGCGGCTGGCGACTCCGGATCGGCGCCGATCGCCGAGATGTGCACCAATGTGGAGACACCGGCCTCGACCGCGGCCTTGGCAGCGTTCTCCGCCCCTTCGGCGTGGATGGCCTCGAAGGTCTGATTGCCGCTCGGCGCCAGGATCCCCGTCAGATTGACCACCGCGTCCGAGCCGGCGGCGGCGCGAACGAGCGTCTCGGGATAGCGCACATTGGCCTGGACGAAATTGATCTGGCCCACCCCGCCAAGCGGCTGGAGGTAGTTGGCCAGATGAGGCCGGCGCACCGCGACGAGCATCCGCGCGCCCGTCTTGGCGATGGCGCGCACGATATGGCGCCCGAGGAAGCCGGATCCGCCGAAAATCGTGACCCGGCTGTTTACGTTCAGATCGACCGCCATATTCGCCTCTCGACTCGCACGCTATTCACTCCCATCTAGCCAATTATATCAGGCAAGCTCCGGCCTCAAGCGCTCGATCCGATTGACAAGCGCGTGCGCCGATAATAGGCAGAGCCCCTTGGCCCAGGTGGCGGAATTGGTAGACGCGCTAGCTTCAGGTGCTAGTGCCCGAAAGGGCGTGGAAGTTCGAGTCTTCTCCTGGGCACCATTCTTCGGATTTTCGCCGGCAAATCGGCGTTCTGGCCGATCCGGACAAACCGGCAATCCAATACGAAGAGGGGATGATCGCCGATGACAGTGAAGCTGTATAAGGGCGATCTGCCGCCGGGTCTGTTCGATGGCGTGCCTCAAGTGGCCATCGACACCGAGACCCTCGGCCTCAACCCCATGCGCGACCGGCTCTGCCTGGTCCAGCTGTCATCCGGCGACGGCAATGCGCATTTGGTTCAGCTCAACGGCCAATACGACGCGCCGGAGCTGCGCCGCCTTCTCACCGATCAATCGGTTCTGAAGCTTTTCCATTTCGCCCGTTTCGATATGGCGGTCATGCAGCAATATCTGGGCGTCATGGCAGGCCCGGTCTACTGCACCAAGATCGCCTCCAAGCTGGCCCGCACCTACACCGACCGGCACGGCCTCAAGGATCTCTGCCGCGAGCTGCTGGGGGTCGAGATCTCCAAACAGCAGCAATCCTCCGATTGGGGCGCTGAGCAACTGACCCAGGAGCAGGTGCAATACGCTGCGGCGGATGTCCTCTACCTGCACGAGATCAAGCGGCGCCTCGACGCCATGCTGGCCCGCGAAGGGCGCACCGCCCTTGCCCAGGGTTGCTTTGCATTCCTGCCGATCCGCACGGCCTTGGACCTGTCGGGCTGGTACGATATGGACCCGTTCGCCCACTAGCGCAGGCCGAGATCGGCGACAAACCGCGTAGGACAAGCTGAGCGAAAGACGCTAAGCTGAAGTATAGGCACCGGAAGTTGCGGCCCTGCGCGAGCCTCGCGTCGCATTATCATCAAAATCGTCACGCTAGGTCGCCGCGAGCGGGTCATCCGACAGCGCTCAAGGAGCAAGCCCGCACTACATGACGACGGAGACTCTCAGAGGCCAGCGTGGCGATACGTTCCAGCTGCGCACCGAGGCGGAGCGGACGCGGGCCTTCGTCAAGGCGGAGCGCCATAGCCGGCTCGTGCGCATTCTGCGGATCGTGCTTCCCGTCGTGGCGATAGGGCTTCTCGCCAGCTATTTCATCTCCTCCAGTCTGAGCGTCACCGTCGGTGACGTCGAAGCCAGCATCAGCGGCATCGAGGTAACCGACGGCGCCTTGCGCATGACCAATCCTACCCTCAAGGGCGTCGACAAGGAGAACGGCGACTACGTCATCAGTGCAGCCTATGCGGACCAGAAGGTCGAGAATCCGAACCTGGTCGACCTCCACGAGATCAAGGCCGAGGTGAACAGCGGCAAGAACGGCTGGTCCCGCATGACCGCCCTGCGCGGCACCTTCGACAGCGAGAAGGAGCGCTTGGTGATGGAGGAGAAGATTCGTGTCCAGACCAGCTCCGGTATCACCGGCCAGCTTTCCCTGGCCGAGATCGACATGGCCAAGCAGGTGCTGCACTCCTCCAGGCCCGTGGTTTTCCAGATGGACAACAGGAGCACCATCCGCTCGAAGCGGCTGACCTTTCGCTCCGCCGATAAGGAGTTGGAATTCGCCGGCAATGTAAGGGTTCATCTCGTGCCGAAACCCCAAACGCCCGCCGGCGGAACTTCGGGCGCATCGCCGCCGGAATCGGGCGCCGGAGGCCCCGGCCAATGACGGCAAAGCGCTCCCTCAATGCGGCTCCGCCCTTGCGGCGCGCCATCGCCGTGGTGGGTGCACTGGCGGCCTTCATGACCATCTTCACGGCCGCGAGCGCCTTTCCCGCTTTCGCCCAGACCATCAAGGGCGGCGCGGTCGGCGCGAAACCCGGGGCTTTCAAGGGCCTTTCCAAGAATTCCAACGAGCCCATCGACATCACGTCGGAGCGGCTGACGGTCTACGATGCCAAGAAGGTCGCCGTGTTCACCGGAAAGGTGCGCGCGGTCCAGGGCGATACCACCCTCAGGACGACCGAGCTTCACGTGTTCTACAAGGGGTCGGCAAATCCCTTAGGCACCGCGCCCGATGCGGACCGCGTGGCCGATGCCGAAGGGCAGACGGCGCCGAGCCCGGAGGGTGGAGAGGGCGGCGGGGACGCGGCGCAGAACCCGGCCAGCCAGCTCACCAAGATCGAGGCGAAGGGCAACGTCGTCATCGTCAACGGGGAGAACCAGAGCAGCCGGGGCGACCATCTCCTCTACGACGTCGAGACCCAGCTGGTGACGATGACCGGAAACGTGCTCATCACGAGCGACAAGGACCAGACGACGAAGGGCGATACGGCCGTCTACGACATGACCAAGGAGACGGTCACGGTGCGCGGCGATGTGCTCCTGTCCAAGGGGAAGGAGCAATCGGCGCACAGCGACTGGGCCATCTACGACGTGCCCGGCGAGCTGGTAACCGTGGGTGGCAATGTGGTGTTAACCCAAGGCCAGAATGTGCTAAAGGGGAATAAGCTTGTCGTCGACCTCGCATCGGGCCAAAGCAGGTTTGAGAATACGGGCGATGCGTCCGCCAACAACCGCATTCGCGCCCTTTTCATGCCCAATGAAGGCGGCAAGGGAAAATCCTCGAAGGGCGATTCCGGGGAAGATGAAGACGGCGGGCCGATGCAGCTGATCCCGCGGAGCAATTGACGCACCTCCGCTATAGCCCATGCTAGATTGATAGGCTCACGCCAAGCGTCGTGTAAGATCTTGTCGTGTAAAAGTTCTGGCGCGGAAGACCCTGTCGCGGACAAGCATCACGAAACGGAAAGGTTAGTGGGCAAGTTGCTGTCGTTCCCAGACCAACGGCCGCTCTCTGACGAGGGCCCGAGCCCGAACCAGCCGCAGCAGGCTCGCCCGCAGCCGGGCCAGGCGCATGCCGGCCAGCCCCAAGCCGGCCATCCCCATGCCGGTCAGCCGCAGCCCCAACGGCCCCAGCCGCGTCAGGCGCCGGCTGGCAGTCTCTCCATCCGCGAAGTCACCAAGGCCTTCAAGAAGCGCCGCGTCGTGCGGGGCGTCAGCCTCGACATTCGCCGCGGCGAGGCCGTTGGCCTCCTAGGCCCCAACGGCGCGGGTAAGACCACCGTGTTCTACATGATCACGGGTTTGATCCCCGCCGATACCGGCACCATCACCATTGACGGCCGGGACGTCACGAAGCTGCCCATGTACCGCCGGGCCCGCCTGGGCATCGGCTATTTGCCGCAGGAGGCCTCGATTTTCCGTGGGCTGAATGTGGAAGAGAATATCCTGGCGGTTCTGGAAATGGTGGAACCGAATAAACGTGCGCGCCAGGAGCAGCTCGATGGTTTGCTGGAAGAGTTCCGCATCACCCATCTGCGCAAATCCGCCGCCCTCAGCCTCTCGGGCGGCGAGCGGCGCCGGGTCGAAATCGCGAGGGCCCTCGCGACCCGCCCCTCCTTCATGCTTCTCGACGAGCCCTTCGCGGGTATCGATCCGATCGCGGTTAACGATATCCGCGCACTTGTGCGGCATCTTACCCGGCGCGGCATCGGCGTTCTCATCACGGACCACAACGTCCGCGAGACGCTCGAGCTCATCGACCGCGCCTACATCATTTACGATGGCTCCGTTCTCACCCAAGGAACGGCCCACGAGGTCATCAACAATGAGGATGTCAGGCGCGTCTATCTGGGCGACCAGTTTAAGATCTGATCGGGCGATCCAGGGTGTATAGTATCGCTGATCGTGGAGTAGCTGTAAGTGTCGATCACCGCAAAGCTCGAACTTCGTCAGGCGCAGACCCTCGTCATGACGCCGCAGCTGCAGCAGGCCATCAAGCTGCTGCAACTGTCCAATCTCGAGCTGACCGAATTCGTCGACGGTGAGCTGGAGCGCAATCCCCTGCTGGAGCGCTCTCAGGAGGACGATACGAGCCCGGCCCAAGACAGCCAGGCCGAACGCGGTAGCACCGGCGATGCCTACGACGCCGACGGGTACGACGGTCATGACGGCCGCAAGGCCTCGGCCGAAGGCGATGCCGAAAGCGACGGCGAATGGCTCGACCTTCAGGCCAAGGACAGCACCGCCTCAAACGACAGCCTCGACGCCGATCCCGGCGACATTTTTCCCGACAATGAGGCGGCGGCACCCCTCGCTCAAAGCGATCCCGCCTGGAACGGTGCCGGTCTCGACATGGTGCGTGGACAGGGCCATGCGGAAGGCGACGCCCCCAATCTGGAGGCCTATGTCGCTCAGTCCGAAACCCTGCGCGAGCACCTCTCCGAACAGCTGAATCTCACGGTGACCGACCCGGTGCAGCGGGTGATCGGCCATCACCTCATCGATAGCGTGGACGAGACCGGCTATCTGCGGGCCGATCTGGAGGCGAGCGCCGAGCAGCTCGATGCGCCTCTCGAACTCATCGAAGAGACCCTTGAAGTGCTGCAGACTTTCGAGCCGTGCGGCGTGTTCGCCCGGGATCTGGGCGAATGCCTGGCTCTGCAGCTGAAGGAGCGCAACCGCTTCGATCCGGCCATGGCGGCCCTATTGGAGAATCTGGATCGGCTGGCGGCACACGATCTTCCGGCACTGCGCCGCCTCTGCAGCGTCTCCGACGAAGATCTCTGCGACATGATTCAGGAGGTGCGCCGCCTCGACCCCAAGCCGGGCCTCAGCTTCGGCTCGAGTCCAGCCCAGCCCATCGTCCCCGACGTCATGGTGCACCAGCTCCCCGACGGCAGCTGGCATGTCGAGCTGAATACCGAGACTTTGCCAAAGGTCCTCGTCAACCAGAGCTATTACGCGACGGTTTCGAAGGCCACGAAGCGGAAGCAGGACAAATCCTACCTGACCGAGTGCTTCCACACGGCCAATTGGCTGGTCAAAAGCCTGGACCAGCGGGCCCGCACAATTTTGAAAGTCGCCCAGGAGATTGTCCGCCAGCAGGACGGCTTCTTCACCTACGGCGTGCGCCATCTGCGGCCCTTGAACCTCAAGCAGGTGGCCGACGCCATCTCCATGCACGAATCGACCGTGAGCCGGGTGACCGCCAACAAGTACATGGCGACGAACCGCGGCCTCTTCGAGCTGAAATACTTCTTCACCTCTTCGGTGCCGGCCACGGCCAACGGCGACGCCCACTCGTCGGAATCGGTCCGTCACCGCATTAAGGAGATGATCGAGCTGGAACAGCCCCAAGATGTCCTTTCCGATGACAAGATCGTGGAGAAACTAAAGGACGACGCATCGATATCGCACGCCGGACGGTTGCCAAATACCGCGAATCCTTGCGGATACCGTCCTCCGTGCAGCGCCGCCGATTGAAGCGGATCGCGCTCAGCGCCACCGCTTGATGTTGGGCCCGGCTGCCTCGAAAGGAGCGGATACCGAGAGTTGCAGGCGGCCTTTTTATGCGTTTGACACTATAAGGAGGGGAGGCTAGCTTCCGCGCGCGATTGGGTTGGCTTGACCAGGGACACGCCCGGCGATGGTCCGGCGAAGAGAGCCCTCCGCTTAAATGCGGCATCCGCGGCGCATCTCATCATGATGCGATAGTCGGGTCCGGGCAGCCTCGCAAAAAGAAGATGACATTACAGATTACTGGCAAGAACCTCGATGTCGGGGATGCGATGCGGACCTATGTCCAGGACCGGATCGCGCAAATATTCGATAAGTATCTGGGCCGCGAGCCTTCCGGCCACGTCCGTATCGAGAAGGAGCACGGTCAGTTTCGTACGGCTTGCTCCGTCCATTTGTGGCAGGGCACGACCCTGGAAGCCCACGGCGATGCGGCCGATGCCCACCAGAGCGCAGACCTTGCCTGTGAACGGTTGGACAAGCGCCTAAGGCGCTATAAGCGGCGCCTGAAGGCCCATGGCGGCATGGACACGCTCCGCAATCCATGGCCTGCGGCGTCCTACGTTATCCAGTCGCCTCCGCAAGAGGATGATCTGGAAAACGAGGATGGCGATCCGGTTATCATTGCCGAATCGGAGACCGTCGTGCACGAAATGAGTGTGAGCGACGCTGTCATGCAAATGGACCTGTCCGATTACCCGGTGGTGGTATTTCGGAATGCTGGCAATAACGCCATAAACTTGGTCTATCGCCGTGCCGACGGAAATATCGGCTGGCTCGATCTCAAGGGCCTCGCCGGCGAAGACGCGTAGGAAACCGCCAAGGCGGCGGCATCGAGCGATTCTGATTTGGGTGGGTTTTCACCATGGAACTAGGCGACCTGATCGGCCCCGATGCTGTGGTGCCGGCGCTGAAGGTTAACGGCAAGAAGCAGCTCATCCAGGAGCTGGCGGCCCGCGGGGCCAAGCTGACGGGCCTGGAGGAGCGCGACATATTCGACGTGCTGCTTCAGCGCGAGCGGTTGGGCTCCACTGGCCTCGGCCAGGGGATCGCCATCCCCCATGGCAAGATCGCCGGCCTGAACCACATCGTGGGGCTGTTCGCACGCCTGGCCACGCCGCTGGACTTCGATGCGGCCGACGGCGAGCCCGTGGACCTCGTGTTCCTGCTGCTCGCGCCGGAAGGGGCGGGTGCCGATCACCTTAAGGCGCTGGCGAGGGTGTCGCGGGTTCTGCGCGACAACCACTCCCGCGAGAAGCTGCGCGGCGCCAAGGATCAATCGGCCCTTTACGCCATCCTGACGGAAGAGGCCGCCTCCAACGCAGCCTGACACCCGTTTGCGGACAAGACATACGAAAAGGCCCGATACGCATCGCGTACCGGGCCTTTTTTTGATTCTCGTGCCGGATCGCTCCGGCGATGTCGCGCGGTGTCGTTCTAGTGCAGGCTCACCGCGACGAGATCGTTTTCCATGACATTCGCAACGGCGGCATTCCAGCTATCGGTCAGCGCAAGCGGCGTTCCGTCCGCACCGAGCACGGCGTAGAGATCGATCCCCTCCGGCGCCTCGCGCAGCGCAGGGAAGAGCTTCTGGGCAATACCGGCGTCGAGCTGCTTGATGTAAGCCACCTCGCCGTCGCCCAGCATGGCCAACTCGCCCTCGCTGATGGGCAGAAACTGTTCGCGGTCTTCTTTTTCGTGCTCGTTCATTGCTCATCTCCTCGTGCAGAGGCTCTGCAGCGGGACTGTTTTGGAGAAGGATCGGCCACGGGTCAAATCGACGACTAATCCTGTCCGCCGGAAACGATTCCCACTTTCCTGACCGGTTCCGCTTTTCGCGGGCGGCGGAGCTCGACGGTTAAGAGACCGTTGTGTAGCTCAGCCTCGCAGACTTCGACGCCATGCGCCAGCCCGAAGCTCCGCTTGAATTGCCGGGCTGCGATTCCTCTGTGGAGATACTCCCGGGGAACGCTGTCCTCAGCTTCGCTCTGGCGCCCTTCGACCACCAGCTCTCCGCCCCCGGCGGTCACCTGGAGTTCCTCCCGCGAAAAGCCCGCGACAGCGAGCGTGATGCGCAAGGCTTCAGGACGGTCCGCCGTTTCCGGCACGAGCTCGATGTTAAAGGGAGGGTACCCGTCTGGTCGGGGATTGCCCCGGGGCGAAGATCTGCCTTGCGGGGAGGATTTGCCCTGGTCAGGCCGTCCGTCCCGGCTGGAGCCGAACCAGACTGCGCCTTGGAGATGCGTCATCCGCGACATCGACAAAAGCCCTTACCTCTAAGCGGCTTCAGACATCCCGGCTCGTTTTCGAAGCCCAACCGGCACCTCGAAAAGCGTCGCCCGGCCCTACCTATAGGCACCGGGCTTTACCGATGAGCGATATATGGGGAGCCTGCCAGCCCATTCAAGGCGGTAGCGGCGCCCCCGTGAGGCCGCAATTTCCGACCAGATTGCGCCCCATTGCACGACCCGGGGGATTTCAGATGTTACGTGACGAGATGGCCAAGCACGGCGCGATGCTTTTTCGCTACCGCTCCTTCCTGCCGTTCCTGCTGCTGCCGCTGGCCGCCTATTATTTCTATCAGTTCGTAGCCCGCGATCCCGGCGAGCTTACCGAATGGATCGTCCAGCATCTGGCCTTGGTCGTCAGCCTCTCCGGCCTTCTCCTGCGCGCCCTGACGGTAGGCTATACGCCCCCCAACACCTCGGGCCGGAACACCACCGAGCAGAAGGCCGACCGGCTGAACACCAAGGGCCCCTATGCCATTGTTCGCCACCCCCTCTACACCGCGAATTACCTGATCTTCCTCGGCTTCCTGATCGTTTTTCAGAGCCTGAGCTTCTTCCTCATCGGCACCCTGGCCTTCTTCCTCTACTACGAGCGCATCGCCGCAGCGGAAGAGACGTTCCTGGAAGGCAAGTTCGGCAAGCGGTACCGGCGGTGGGCCGCGCGCGTGCCGGCCTTCTTCCCCAACCCGTTCCTCTGGCGAACGCCGAGCCGGAGCTTCTCCTGGCGCAAGGTGTTTCGCCGCGAGACGCCGGGCTGGCTGCTCGTCGCGCTCTTCTTCAACTTCTTCGAGATCTTCGACGACGTCTTCATCGAGCGGGAGAGCCTCATGGGCTGGCTCCAGCGCGAGCCCGGCTGGCCGGCGCTTCTCGCCCTGGCGATCGGCCTCTATGTCGTCTCGAAGGTGCTGCGCAAGCGGACCAGCCTGCTGAATTCGATCTAACCGCCGCACCCTGGCGCTGGGAGAGTGCCAGGCGTCTGGAGTTTGGGCGTTGCGGCCGAGGACGGTGCAGAGATGGATCAGATTACGCTATCGGGCGGCACGGTTCATGGGCTGCCGGCCGATTTCGAGGACGCCCTGCGATCGAACGAAAGCGCGTTGGCGACGTGGGAGGACATCACGCCTCTCGCCCGCAACGAATGGATCTGCTGGATCGAGTCCGCGAAGAAGCAGGTGACGCGGCAAAAACGCATCGCCTGGGGGTGTGAGAACCTGCAGGACGGTAAGCGCCGTCCATGCTGCTGGCCCGGCTGCCCCCACCGCTGATCATTCCCACAGCATGTACTGGAAAATCGAGAGCTCTGGCTCTCGCAAGGGCGACTGCCCGCCGGCCGGCCAGGCCGCCCATCGGAGCGCGCGCGTAGCGCGCTAACGTGAGGTCGTGAAAACGGACGCAAAGCGTCCGCAAGCCCGACCGGGCGTCGCGCGGTTCGCGCGCCCTCGCGGAGCGGATCAGCGTGAGCGATAAAGAGAGATGGTGGAGCCAGGCGGGATCGAACCGCCGACCTCGTGAATGCCATTCACGCGCTCTCCCAACTGAGCTATGGCCCCATCTTGGCGTGAGACTCGCCGTTTCCGAGCGTCCGCGAGACCGCAGGCTTGAGGCGAGACCGATCAAGTAAATGAGCGGGCCGACAAACGCAAGCCCATGCATCGCTCGATCGCTTTCGAATCAAATTTTTTAGTGAACGTCAGGTGTCGTCGTCGTCGTCCTTCGAGCCGCCGATGAAGCTGCTCACACCTTCTTCGTCGTCTTCGTCGTCTTCGAGGAAAGCATCCTCGTCGTCGCTGTCGTCGGGGATATCCGTATCGTCGTCTCCGAGATCGATATTCTCGTCATCGTCGGAATCGTCGTTATCGTTTTCCCGCGCATCCTCGAGGCTGATGACGTCGGCGTCTTCCTCGACGACTTCGACATCTTCCTCTTCGGGCTTGGCTTTCGCCTTGGGTTTTGGCGCTTCGGCCGCGGGGGCCGCTTTGCTACGGCGCCCGGAAGGTGCTTGATAGGCAGCCTGGCAAACGGGGCAGGTGATTGGCGACTTATTCAGGTCGTAAAATTTTGCCCCGCAGCTGGGGCAAACACGCTTGGTTCCCCGGGCGGATGTGGACATTTGGACCCCTCGTGTTCCATCAACCCAATTTTTCACCCCATTGCCACGGCTTTTGAGTGCTGTCAAAAGCTAATGGTCGAGTCGCAACATCATCGAATTTGCCAATGTCACAACCTCTGACCGCACGCCGTTCCGAGGGCCTCACTGGTCGTCTCAAAGTTCCCGGCGATAAGTCGATTTCCCACCGTGCCCTCATCCTCGGCGCGCTTGCCACGGGGCGTACCCAGATTACCGGTCTGCTGGAGGCCGAGGATATTCTGGCGACCGCGAGAGCCGTCGCGGCGCTCGGCGCCGACGTCATGAAGGACGGCGACCGCTACACGGTCATCGGCCGTGGTGTCGGCGGGCTGAAGCAGCCCGATGGACCTCTCGATTTCGGCAATTCCGGCACCGGCGCGCGCCTCATGATGGGCGTCGTCGCGGGCCATGCCATGACCGTGGAGTTCACCGGTGACGAGTCCCTGTGCCGCAGGCCCATGGCCCGCGTGCTCACCCCGCTTCAGGAAATGGGGCTGGAGGTCGAGGGCGAGGGCACGACCCTGCCGCTCACCTTGCGCGGCACCCAGGATCTTATCCCGTTGCGCTACGAGCTTCCTGTGGCCTCCGCCCAGGTGAAGTCGGCCATCCTGCTGGCAGGGCTTCATGCTCCGGGCCGGACCAGCGTCATCGAGGCCATGCCGACGCGCGACCATACCGAGCGCATGCTGCGCTATTTCGGCGCCGAGATTTCCGTCGAGGATCGCGAGGGCGGCGGCAATATCGTCACCGTTTGCGGTGATGCGGAGCTGACCGGGGCGAGCGTCTACGTCCCGTCGGATCCGAGCTCGGCCGCTTTCCTGCTCGCCGCAGCCCTCATCGCCCCCAATTCCGAGGTGACCGTGGAAGGGGTTCTCATGAGCCCCACCCGTACCGGCTTCCTGGAGACCGCCCGGGAGATGGGCGCGGATATCGAGATCCTCGATCAGCACGAGGCGAGCGGCGAGACCATCGCCAATGTGAGGGCGCGCACCAGCAACCTGAAGGGCGTCACCGTTCCCGCCGCCCGCGCGCCCAGCATGATCGACGAATATCCCGTGCTTGCCATGCTGGCGGCCTTCGCCGAGGGCGAGACGCGTATGCAGGGTTTGGCGGAGCTGAAGTTGAAGGAGAGCGATCGGCTGGCCGCTACAGCCGCCGGCTTGAGCGCCTGCGGTGTCGAGGCCGAGGTCGATGGCGACGATCTGATCGTTCGCGGCAATGGGGGCGCCGTCGAGGGCGGCGCCATGATCACGACCCACATGGATCACCGCATAGCCATGTCGTTCCTGGTCCTGGGGCTGGCGGCGGCGGAACCGGTAACCGTCGACGACGGCAGCATGATTGCCACCAGCTTTCCGGGCTTCGTGGAGCTGCTTTCGGGTATGGGCGCCGAGATCGGTTAGGGTTGGGCGTTGCGGCGCGACTGTCGCTTGGAACGAAGAGAACCGTCATGATGATCATCGCCGTCGACGGGCCGGCCGCGAGCGGCAAGGGGACCTTGAGCAAGCGCGTCGCGCACCATTACGCCCTGGCCTATCTCGACACCGGATCCTTGTACCGCGCCGTGGCCCGCGACACCGTCATCGCCGGCGGCGATCCCCGCGATGAAGCTGCCGCGGTGGCCGCCGCGGAGAAGCTCGATCCCAAGACGTTTGAGGATCCCGGCCTGCGTGCGCGAGGCGTGGGGGAGGCGGCGTCGATCGTTGCGGCCCACGCACAAGTCCGGGCCGCCTTGCTGGCCTACCAGCGGGCCTTCGCGGCCCAGCCCTCCGGAGCCGTCATCGACGGCCGCGATATCGGCACGGTCATCTGCCCCAACGCCACCGTGAAGCTCTTCGTCACAGCGACGCCGGAAGAGCGTGCCCGCCGCCGCTATCTGCAGCTTGCCGAGGGCAGCATCCCTGTCACCGAGGACGAGGTCCTGGCCGATATCCGCAAGCGGGACGAGAGGGACAAGGGAAGAGAGGCCGCGCCGCTCGTCAAAGCTGAAGACGCGCACTTGCTCGACACCACGAATTTGAGTATAGACGCGGCGTTCAAGGCTGCCATCGATCTAATCGATGCCGCTCTGGGCCGCAGCGGGTCCGCCTCCTAACCGGCGCATCCCTCCGCAGCCCCCTATTTCGCCTTTCCGCCACTAAAATCTCGCGGCCGGACGAACAGGCGCAACGCAGCCCGAACAGAGCTATCAGGAGGCATGGCGACGGCGATCGAGCGCGGGGCCTCCCGGTATTTGAATGCAATCTGGACGATTGGAAACGATCGGACGAGGACGGACAGGACCGTCACAGACGCCCATGGGGCTTAGGAGTATTGATGAGCGAACCGCAGACCAGCGTAGAACAGCCGAGCCACGACGAATTCGCAGCGCTTCTTGAAGAATCTCTTGCCGATGTAGCGCTCGAGGAAGGCACCGTTGTTAAGGGGACCGTCGTCGGCATCGAGAAGGACGTTGCGGTTATCGATGTCGGTCTGAAGACCGAAGGCCGCGTGGCCCTGAAGGAATTCGGCGCCACGGCCAAATCCGAAGATTTCAACGTCGGCGATATCGTCGATGTCTATCTGGAGCGCGTCGAGAACGCGCTCGGCGAAGCCGTTCTGTCGCGCGAGAAAGCCCGCCGCGAAGAGAGCTGGGTCCGCCTGGAAGAGAAGTACAAGAACAACGAGCGCGTCGAAGGCATGATCTTCAACCGCGTGAAGGGCGGCTTCACCGTCGATCTCGACGGCGCCGTGGCCTTCCTGCCGGGCAGCCAGGTCGACATCCGCCCCGTGCGCGATGTCTCGCCGCTCATGAACGTGCCGCAGCCCTTCCAGATCCTCAAGATGGATCGCCGCCGCGGCAACATCGTCGTCTCCCGCCGTTCGGTTCTCGAAGAGCACCGGGCGGAGAAGCGCTCCGAGATCGTCGGCCGGCTCGAAGAGGGTCAGGTCATCGAGGGCGTGGTCAAGAACATCACCGACTACGGCGCCTTTATCGACCTGGGCGGCATCGACGGCCTGCTCCATGTCACCGACATGGCTTGGCGCCGCGTTTCGCACCCGTCCGAGATCGTCAATGTCGGCGACACGGTGAAGGTGCAGATCATCCGCATCAACACCGAATCCCAGCGCATCAGCCTCGGCATCAAGCAGCTTGAGGCGGATCCGTGGGAAGGCATCGCCTCGAAATATCCGGTTGGCGCACGCTTCCAGGGCAACGTCACCAACATCACCGACTACGGCGCCTTCGTGGAGCTGGAGCCGGGTGTCGAGGGTCTGATCCACATCTCCGAGATGAGCTGGACCAAGAAGAACGTCCATCCCGGCAAGATCATCTCCACCAGCCAGCAGGTCGAGGTGCAGGTGCTCGAGGTGGACGCCGAGAAGCGCCGCATCTCCCTCGGTCTGAAGCAGACCCAGGAGAACCCGTGGTCGGCCTTCGCCGAGTCCCACCCGCCCGGAACCGAGATCGAGGGCGAGATCCGCAACATTACCGAGTTCGGCCTGTTCATCGGCCTCGAAGGCGGTATCGACGGGATGGTCCATCTCTCCGACCTCGACTGGAACAAGTCGGGTGAAGAGGCTCTGAAAGAGTACAAGAAGGGCGAGACGGCCAAGGCCGTCGTTCTCGAAGCCGACGCCGAGAAGGAGCGCATCAGCTTAGGCATCAAGCAGCTCGGCTCCGATCCCTTCGAGGGTGAGGGCAGTGGCGGCGAGAAGCTCAAGAAGGGCGCCCGCGTCACCTGCGAGGTCACCGATGTCAAGGACGGCGGCCTGGATGTGAAGCTGGTCGATTACGATCTGCCGGCCTTCGTTCGCCGCGCCGACCTGTCCCGCGAGCGTTCCGAGCAGCGGCCCGACCGCTTCGGCGTGGGCGAGAAGTTCGACGCCGTCGTGACCCAGTTCGATCCGAAGAGCCGCAAGGTCAATGTCTCCATCAAGGCACTTGAGATCGCCGAGGAGAAAGAGGCCGTGGCTCAGTACGGCTCGACCGACTCCGGCGCGTCGCTCGGCGACATTCTCGGGGCGGCTCTGAACAAGGCCAGCGAAGGCACCGATGAGGAGCCGGCCGAGGAAGAAGCCAAGCCGAAGAAGAAGGCCACCAAGGCGGCCAAATCCGAAGAGAAGGCCGACGACAGCGCCGAAGAGGCTGCTGACGATTCCGCCGAAGAGGCGAAGGACGAAGCGTCCGACGACTCTTCCGAAGCGGACAAATAAGAATGCTGTCTGCCGCGTCTCGAATTCCGGTTCGGGGCGCGGCATTCATGCTATATAGCGGCAATCTCGAACCCGCCGAGCAAGGCCGATGGCTCCTGACAGCGAAGTCCTGATCGACCGCCGCCGCACCCGCCGGCGCCTGACCTTCTGGCGTTTTTCGGCAATCACCCTCGCCGTTCTGCTGCTCATGGCAATGCTCCTGAGCAACGTGAAGTTCGCCGGCCAGGCGGGCGTCCTGCCCCATATCGCGCGGGTCGAAATCAACGGCATCATCACCGACGACCGCAAGCAGACCGAGCTCCTGGAACGCCTGCGCAAGGCTGATCAGGTCAAGGCGGTCATCGTCGCCATCGACAGCCCCGGCGGCACCACGACGGGCGGCGAGACCCTGTTCCGGGCCATCCGCCGCCTCGCCGAGGAGAAACCCGTCGTGGCGACATGCGGCACCCTGGCCGCGTCCGGCGGCTATATCGCCGCGATCGCCACGGATCGGATCTTCGTTCTCGGCAACACCCTGACCGGTTCCGTCGGCGTCATTTTCCAATGGGTCAATGTCAGCGAGCTGCTCGATCATGTCGGCGTGAAGGTCGAGGAGGTCAGGAGCGGGAAGCTCAAGGCGGTCCCGAATCCGTTCGAGCCCGCCAGCGAGCCCGCCCTGAAGCTCACCCGCGAAATGGTCGACGACGCCAAGGATTGGTTCTTCGGGCTGGTGAAGGATCGCCGCAAGATCGATCTCGACGACGTTCCGGGCCTTAAGGAGGGCCGGGTCTATTCCGGCCGCCAGGCGGTCAAATACGATCTTGCCGACGCGATTGGCGACGAGCGCGACGCCCGCAAATGGCTGGCGAAGGAGAAGGGCATCTCCATGAAGACCGAGGTCATCGAGTGGTCGGTCGATGAAGAGGACGAAGGACTTCTCGGAGGGCTGTTCGGCAGTGTCGCGAGCAGTTTCGGCTTTCCGATGAAGGAGATGAGACAGGTCGCGAGCGATCTCACCGATTCGCTCCAGCTTGACGGTCTGGTCTCGCTTTGGCACGTTAACAACCGGTAGTTGGGGGTACGGCCGTCATCGGGAAGGCGAGCGGCCGAGCGGGGCGTAACATGATAAAATCTGAGTTGATCCAGCGGATTGCTGCTGCCAACCCACATCTCTTTCAGCGGGATGTGGAGCGCATCATCAACATTATTCTGGACGAGATCGTCGCCGCGCTGGCGAGGGGCGAACGTGTGGAACTGCGCGGCTTCGGCGCTTTCACCGTGAAGCATCGCGCAGCGCGCCAGGGGCGTAATCCGCGCACCGGCGATACCGTCTTCGTGGAAGACAAATACGTGCCCTTCTTCAAGACCGGCAAGGAGCTGCGGGAGCGCTTGAACGGCGAGCACGAGCACGAACACGAAGCCACCGCCGAGGCGGGCTGAGCCTCCGGGCGGGTTACGCCGAAGCGGGTCATTGGGAGGGCAGGGATTTCGAGATCCCGATGGGCCTCCCTGGCCTTGGCTTCGCGGCGGCGAGCACGTTGCGGCGAAGGGGCCGGCGACGCGCCTCGAGAAGAAGCGTCAAGTTGATGAGGTGAAGCCCGGTGTGGCGTAGTTTCGGCTTTGTCCTGATCGTATTGCCCCTGGCGATAATCCTCATCGCCCTGGCTGTCGCGAACCGCGCGCCGGTGGATCTCGTCCTCGATCCGTTCGCAGGACGCTTCGTCGTTCAGATCCCGCTCTTCCTGCTCATCTTCGGCAGCCTCGGCCTCGGACTTCTCATCGGCGGCTTCGCCACCTGGATCAGCCAGGGCAAATGGCGCAAGACGGCGCGCAGCCGGCGCCGCGAAGCCTACGATCTGCGCCGTCAGGCCGATCGCTTGGAGCGGGAGCTGGAGGCGCGCGAGGCGGATCCCCATCAGCCGCGGCTTACCGCCGAATAGCGCGGCACAGGAAGTCGCTCTCCGTTAGGGAACGTTAGCCGGGCGGATGGACTCAAAGCGCCGGATTGCCTAGTTTGAAGCAACTGCGCCCAAGTCCGGCGATGATCGCGGACGAACCGGCGGATTTCTCCAAAACCGGCGAATTTCTTCAAGAGTAGCGTAGACCGTGGCGGTAAAGATCAAGATTTGCGGCGTGCAGACCAACGAGATCGCCGAAGCGGCGATCGAGGCGGGCGCCGACTATCTGGGTCTTGTCTTCTTCCCGCCCTCGCCGCGCAATCTGTCCTTCGAGCAGGGCGCCCGCCTTGTGAAGGCCGTCGACGCGCGCATCCCGACCGTTGCGGTCCTGGTCGATCCCGACGACGAGCTGATCGATCGTATTGTAACGACCGTGAACCCTGACTACCTGCAACTCCATGGAAGCGAGAGCCCGGAACGGGTCGCCGCCATCAAGGTCCGCAGCGAGCTGCCGGTGATCAAGGCGGTGCCTGTCGAGAAGGCCGAGAACGTGGATGACGCCGCCGGCTATATTGAGATCGCCGACATCATCCTGTTCGATGCGAAGCCGCCCAAGGGCAGCAAGATGCCGGGCGGACGCGGCGAGCGTTTCGACTGGGAACTGCTGTCGGAGCCGGACGTCCCACGCCCCTTCGGCGTGTCCGGAGGCCTCGATGCCGGCAACGTGTTGGAGGCCATGGCTGTGACCCATCCGGACCTGGTCGACGTATCGTCCGGCGTTGAGAGCGCTCCCGGCGAAAAGGATGAGGAGCTGGTGCGCTCCTTCATCAATATCGCAAAGCTAGCCGAGCCGGAGGAGCAGCAGGCCGCCCAGTGAGGTTTGCAGAAAGAACATCATGGCCGCATCGCAGACTTTGAATAGCTATCGCAACGGCCCCGACGAACGGGGACGCTTCGGCCTGTTCGGCGGACGCTTCGTCGCCGAGACGCTGATGCCGCTCATCCTGGATCTGGAGAAGGCCTACAACGAAGCGAAGCACGATCCGGAGTTTCAGGCCGAGCTCAAGAGCATGCTCGCCCATTACGGCGGACGGCCGAGTCCGCTCTATTTCGCCGAGCGCATTACCGAAGAGCTTGGCGGCGCGAAGGTCTATTTCAAGCGCGACGAGCTGAACCACACCGGCTCCCACAAGATCAACAATTGCCTGGGCCAGATTCTGCTCGCCCGCCGCATGGGCAAGACCCGCATCATCGCCGAGACGGGGGCCGGACAGCACGGTGTCGCCGTAGCCACCGTGGCGGCGCGCTTCGGTCTGCCTTGCGTGGTCTATATGGGCGCCACCGACATCGCCCGCCAGAAGCCCAATGTCTTCCGCATGCGCCTGCTGGGCGCCGAGGTGAAGCCCGTCACCTCCGGTGCCGGGACCCTGAAGGACGCCATGAACGACGCTGCGGGACTGGGTAACCAATGTCGAGGACACCTTCTACATCATCGGAACGGCGGCCGGCCCGCATCCCTATCCGGCCATGGTGCGCGATTTCCAATCGGTCATCGGCGAGGAGACCCGCCAGCAGATGATGGAGATGGAAGGGCGACTGCCCGACACCCTCGTTGCCTGCATTGGCGGCGGCTCCAATGCCATCGGCCTGTTCCATCCCTTCCTCGACGATCCCGGCGTCGCCATTTACGGCGTGGAAGCCGGTGGCCACGGCGTCGATACGGAGAACGGACATGCCGCCTCCATGACCGGTGGCAAGCCCGGCGTGCTGCACGGCAATCGCACCTATCTTCTGCAGGACGACGACGGGCAGATCCTCGAAGGCCATTCGATCTCCGCCGGTCTCGACTATCCAGGCGTCGGTCCGGAGCATTCCTGGCTGAAGGATACGGGCCGCGTGAACTACGTCCCTGTCACCGACAAGGAAGCGCTCGACGCCTTTCAGTTCTGCACCCGGCTGGAGGGCATCATTCCTGCGCTCGAGCCGTCTCACGCTCTGGCCCACGTCATCAAGCTGGCGCCGACGCTCCCCAAGGACAATCTGCTGGTGATGAACATGTGCGGCCGCGGCGACAAGGACATCTTCGCCGTCGCCGACCACCTCGGCATGGAGATGGGATGACCGAGACGCGTATCGACAGACGCTTCGCCGCTCTGAAGCGCGAGGGCCGGGCCGGGCTGGTGACCTTCGTCACCGGCGGCGATCCGGACTACGAGACCTCCCTCGAGCTCCTCAAGGGACTGCCCGGCGCGGGTGCCGATGTGATCGAACTCGGCATGCCCTTCTCAGATCCCATGGCCGACGGTCCCGCCATCCAGGCGGCCTCTCAGCGCGCCCTGAAGGGCGGCCAGGACATGCACAAGACCCTGGCGATGGTCCGCGCGTTTCGCGAGGATGACGAGGATACCCCGATCGTCCTGATGGGCTACTACAATCCGATCTTCGTGTTCGGCGTGGACACCTTCCTGAAGGAGGCCGTCGCGGCGGGTGTCGATGGGCTGATCGTCGTCGATGTTCCCCCGGAAGAGGACGAGGAGCTGTGTCTTCCGGCCATGCAGGCCGGGCTGAACTTCATCCGCCTGGCGACGCCGACCACCGACGAGCGGCGCCTGCCCAAGGTTCTCGCCAACACCTCCGGTTTCGTCTATTACGTCTCGATTGCCGGGATCACCGGCACAGGTGCTCCCGATGCAGCCAAAGTGCAGGCGCATATCGGGCGCATCAAGGCCAAGACCGATCTTCCCGTGGCTGTCGGCTTCGGCATCAAGACGCCGGAGCAGGCCAAGGCTTTATCCGAGGGTGCGGAAGCCGTGGTCGTCGGCTCGGCCCTGGTGAAGACGATCGAAGAGAACCTCGACGAGAACGGGCGGGCGGCGGCCGGGACCCGGGATCAGGTTCTCAAGCTGGTGGGCAGCTTGAGCGCTGCCCTACGCCAGCCTGAGAAGGCCGTCGCAATCTAAGGTATTTCGCATCTTTCTGCCGGTTGTGAGAGTTTAAGACCCGTGAATTGGATCAACTCAGTCGTAAGACCCAAGATTCGCAACATCCTCCGCAAGAAGGAGGTGCCGGATAACCTCTGGGTGAAATGCCCCGAGACGGGGCAGATGATCTATTACAAGGATCTCGAAGCGAACGGCTTCGTGGTCCCCGGCAGCAATTTTCATATGCGCATGAGCGGCGAGGTCCGTCTCAAGGCGCTGTTCGACCGGGGCGTTTTCGAGCCCATCGCGCTGCCCGATGTCAGCCCCGATCCCCTGAAATTCCGCGACGAGCGGCGCTACACCGAGCGCCTCAAGGACGCCCGCAACAAGACCGGCCTCACCGACGCGGTCGTCGCCGGCGAAGGCACGCTCGACGGCCAGAAGGTCGTGTCGGCGGTGCAGGACTTCGCATTCATGGGCGGCTCCCTCGGCCGGGCGGCTGGCGAAGCGGTGGTCACCGCCATGCGTACGGCGGTGAACCGGAAGGCACCCTTCATTCTGTTCGCTGCCTCGGGCGGCGCACGCATGCAAGAGGGGATCCTCTCCCTGATGCAGATGCCCCGCACCACGGTCGCGGTCCAGGAGCTTCGCGAGGCGGGCCTGCCCTATATCGTCGTGCTGACCAATCCGACCACGGGCGGCGTCACCGCCTCCTACGCCATGCTGGGCGACATCCATATCGCCGAGCCCGGCGCCCTGATCGGCTTTGCCGGCCCGCGAGTCATAGAGCAGACGATCCGCGAGCAGTTGCCCGTCGGCTTCCAGCGCTCGGAATATCTGCTGGAGCACGGCATGGTGGACATGGTCGTCCACCGCCATCAGCTTCGCGAGACCCTTTCCCGCATCTGTCATCTCCTCATGGAGCGCGAGAGCGGCCGCCAGGTCGCCATCCCCGACGTCGTCACGCCGGAAGTCTCTGTGCCGGAAGGGATGAACGGTGTCTCCGCAAAGGATATGCCGGACTCTTCCATCGCCGTTGAGGATGGTGAGGCCATGGCCGCGAAATCCCATCATCCGGCTGGCAAGGGAAACGGCGCCGCTCCGATCTCCGGCGAAGCCCACGCGGACGACGAGGCGGAAGAGGGAGGCACCGACGGCCACAGCCAGGCATCGGGCAACGGTCAGCAAAGCGACCGCCCGCCCAACGCTTAGGCCAAGCTAGGTTGAACAAGCCAAATTGAACAAACGTCCACCCGATCTCGCGGGCGCTTCGCCTCTCTCCGGCACCTATACCAGCGCCACGCTGCTTGAGCGGCTTCAGCAGCTCCACCCCCAGGTCATCGACCTGTCTCTGGGGCGCATGGAACGTCTGCTCGCGGCTCTCGATCATCCGGAGGACAAGCTTCCGCCGATCGTTCATGTCGCGGGCACCAACGGCAAGGGATCGCTCATCGCCTTCGTCCGGGCCATCGCCGAGGCCATGGGCAAGAAGGCCCATGTCTATACCTCGCCCCATCTGGTCGATTTCCACGAACGCGTCGTGCTGGCGGGCGAGGGCGGCGGCAAGCCAATCCCCGAAGCCGATCTTGTGAAATGCTTGGCGCGCGCCGAAGAGGCCAATGACGGCGAGCTCATCACGCTGTTCGAGATCACCACGGCCGCCGCGATGCTGGCGTTTTCCGAAGCGCCGGCGGATCTCCTGTTGCTGGAGACCGGCCTGGGCGGCCGGCTCGACGCCACCAACGTGGTGGAGAAGCCGCTGCTCACTGTCATCATGCCGGTCTCGATCGACCACGTCTCCTTCCTCGGCGACACCATCGAGAAGATCGCGGCCGAGAAGGCGGGCATCCTGAAGCCCGGCGTTCCTTGCGTTGTCGGACGTCAGCCGCCGGAGGCCCTCAAGGTCATTGAGGCCCGGGCCAAGGAGATCGGCGCGCCGCTCCATGTCGCGGGTCAGGATTGGAACGTCTTCGAGCAGCATCAGCGGCTGGTTTTCCAGACCGAGTCTGTCCTGCTCGATCTCTCATTGCCCCGTCTGGTCGGCCGCCATCAGATCGAGAATGCCGGCGCGGCCATCGCTGCCGCCAGCCTGATCTTCGGCGACGAGCTGACACCGCCGGCTCTGGAGGCCGGTCTCGCCAATGCCAAATGGCCGGCGCGTCTGGAGCGTCTGCTGCCCGGCGCCCTCTACGATCACGTGGATGAGGGAACGGAGATTTGGCTCGACGGCGGCCATAACGCCGCCGGGGGGTCCGCCGTGGCACTTGCCCTTGCGGAGCTCGACGAACGCGCACCCGCGCCGCTTCAGCTGGTCTGGGGAATGATGGAGGGAAAGGAGGCCGAGGCGTTCCTGGCCCCCTTCAAGGGCCTCATCGAGCGCATCTATACCGTTCCGATCCCGGACGAGCACAATTCGTAC
Source organism: Methyloligella halotolerans (assembly GCF_001708935.1). Classification (GTDB taxonomy): domain Bacteria; phylum Pseudomonadota; class Alphaproteobacteria; order Rhizobiales; family Methyloligellaceae; genus Methyloligella; species Methyloligella halotolerans. The sequence continues at coordinate 48,335 of NZ_MASI01000002.1, read as the reverse complement.
GATCCGGAGACTCTGACCGAGATCGCAAGAAATTCAGGCTTCGAGGCTGTATCTACGAACGGGCTGGTCTCCGCCCTGGAGAGAGCGCAGGCCGATGTCGGCGACACGGCACGCATCCTGATCTGCGGCTCGCTTTATCTTGCGGGCCACGCGCTGCGATACCATCGGGGCAACCGAGCCTAAGCAAAGGCCCGGCCGCCGAAATCTTCAGATTTTAGAGGAAAGAGCGACCGTTACGCCGCGGCGGCGCCGATCGTACCTTCGATCCACTCCGCAAGCCGGCTCTTCGGCTGAGCGCCCGTATGGGTCGCGGCCAGCTCGCCGTCCTTGAAGATCATGAGGGTCGGGATGGCCCGCACATTGTACTTCGAAGGGGTGCGCGGGTTTTCGTCGATATTGATCTTGGCGACCTTGATCTTGCCGCCATACTCTTCCGCGATCTCCTCGAGCGCAGGCGCGATCTGGCGGCAGGGTCCGCACCATTCGGCCCAGAAATCCACCACCACCGGGGTAGAGGACTGCAGAACTTCTGCGTCGAAGGTGTCGTCGGAAATCGTGGAGGTTGCCATGTTTTTCTCCTCTGCCGCAGGCGGGCTTAGGGAAGTGCCCGTCGCCTAGGGGCAACCTAGGTATGCCCCCTCAGCGCGTCAAGACTGGCTTCCCTGCAATATCTTTGTTTCGGCCTGTGCAAGTTGGGCTTCGGGGATTTCCATCAGCCGCGCCCCATCGGTCCAAAGCAGGCAGGCTCGGATTTCCTTGTTGGGATAGAGGTCCTTAAGGGCAATCCGATAGGCCGCCAGCTGTGAGATATAAGCCGGTGCGACGGCTTCCGGTTCCAGGGGCGGAGGCCGATTCGTCTTGTAGTCGAGGATCAGCACGGCCTCCTCGGAGAGGACCAGACGGTCGATCTGCCCACTCAGAAGACGCGCGGTTTCGCCACGGCCGATTCGCGCCACCACAGGGACTTCGGCCAAGCTCCCCGGTGCGAACAGGGCCGAGAAATCCGGATGGCCGGCAATGGCGAGGGATTCGGCGACGATGTCGTCCCTCAGACCTTCCGGGAGGTCGGCGCCGCGCACCGCAATGAACCGCGCTGCGGCGGCCTCGCGCGCCTCAACCGGGATCTGCGGCAGATGCTCCAGGAGCGCATGTATCAGACGGCCCCGGGTGAAGCGATAATCCTCCGAAAGCGCCTTCGGCCCAAGCGGCGGCGACTCGAAGCTTGGCGCGCCGCCGGGCGTTCCCTCCACCTCGATGCCTGAAGGCGTGAGCGGCTGCATCCCGCGTTCTTGCGGCACGGGGCCGCGCGCCCAATCCGGAAGGGCTTGTGCCTCATCCTCGCCCGGCCGGCGCGGCGCTTCCGGCACCACCTTGTCCGGTGGCGATGTCAGTCGGTGAACCGGGCGGCCTTCAGCGTCTTCCGCCTCGCTCAATAGCCCCCGCAAGGCGGCGCGCGCGAGGTCGTACCAGGAGCCGTTCCCCTCCCGGCCAGGCTTCCAGCCGCCGATATACAGCCGGTCACGCGCACGGGTCATCGCCACATACAGGAGCCGGTGATATTCCTCCAGCTCCGCATCCTTGGCGGTCTGCCTGGCATCGTCCAACGGGTCTATGCCCCTGGCGCCCGCGGGCCACACGATATGAACCGGCGCGTCCTCGGGCTGATGCGCGCGCGGGATCTCGAACAGCGATCGCCGACCGTGATTGGGGAGGCGGCACGTATCGGGCAGGAAGACGATGGGCGCCTGCAACCCCTTCGCGCCATGCACCGTCATGATGCGCACCTCGTCGCGCTCCTGCTCCATGTCCCGCTTGATCTCCAGATCGCCCGCCCGAAGTTGATACACGAAGCCTTGCAGCGACGGCGCTTCCTCCCGGTCGTAGGCGAGCGCCAGCTCCAGCATCTCGTCGATCGCTTCCGCCGCCTCCGGGCCCAGCCGGGTCAGGAAGCGCTTGCGGATCTTCTGCCCGTCCCGTCCCAGCACGTGGGCGAAGAATTCGTAGGGCGGCATGAAATCGGCGAAGCCGAGCCACTCGGAAAGGGTGGTGGCGGCTTCCGCGAAGTGCTCCTCGCCCGCGAGGTTCTGGCCGGCCCGGTCCTGCAGCGTGCGCCATAGCGAGCCCCGCCTGTCATGGGCCAGCGCGAACAGATCGTCGTCGTCGAGGCCGAAGAGCGGGCTCTTCAGAACGACGGCGAGGGCCAGATCGTCCTCCGGCATCAACAGCACGTCCGCAAGCGACAGCAGATCCTGCACGGCAAGCTGGTCCGTCAGCACCATGCGGTCGGCGCCGGCCACCGGGATGTTCAACCGTTTCAGCCATCTGATCATGGCAGGCACGAAGGGGTTCCGCCGCTGCACAAGGATCAGGATATCGCCTGGCCGCACCGGCCGGGCCGCTGACTGAAGCATCTCCTCCTCGTCGAGCCAGCGCCGGATGGTCCGCGCGATCCGTTCGGCGAGCGTCTCCACGGCGCGCTTGGTGGCGCGTTCCTCGTTCCACGGCTCGAAGGGCGGCGTGGGGTTCGGCTTGTCTTCCTCCTCCGCCTCCCACAGCTCGACCAGCCCCGCCTGGCCTTCCCGGTAGGCATGATGCTGGATCACCGTCTCCGCCTGCCACGTCAGCCCCTTCGCGGCGTCGGCCTTCGCGAAGACCTGATCCACCGATTGCAGCACGGGCGCCACGGACCGGAAGGAAAGGCTGAGCGGCACGTCATGCCAATGCTGGGCCGCCTGCCTTGCCTGCGCCGCGAACCGGCGGCCGTAGGTACCGAACTGTGCCGGGTCCGCGCCCTGGAAGCTGTAGATGGACTGCTTCTCGTCCCCCACCGCGAACAGTGTCCGCACCCGCGCACTCGCCCCCTCGCCGGCGAAGAACTCCGCCGCCAACTTCTCAACGATCTGCCATTGCGCTGGGTTGGTGTCCTGCGCCTCGTCCACCAGGATGTGGTCGATGCCGCCGTCGATCTTGTAGAGCACCCATGCCGCCGCCATGCTCCGGTTGAAGAGCTGCAGCACCTTCTCGATGAGATCGTCGTAATCGAGCGCCGCTTCCGCCTGCTTGGCGCGGGTATAAGCGCCCTGGATGGCATCGGCGAGGGTCAGCAGAGCCGTGCTCGCCTGTGCGCAGCCGAGCGCCTGGATGTCACGGTCGATGGCGGCATACCGGCTCTGGGCTTCGTCGAGCTTGGCGCAGAGATCGGGCGCCGCCTTCTTCACCGCAGCGCTGCAAACCCGCGACCGCGGCTTGCCCTCGCCCGTGAAGAAGATCGGCCGCAACGCCGCGGCGCGGGCTGGGCCGGTGGTTCCCTTTGCCTTCGCCGCTGCCTTCAAGAAGCGTTCGTCGTCGCCCGTCGTGCCGCCATAGGCCAAGATCGCCTCGACCAGGTCCGCTAGCTCATCGTCGGGAAGGACATCGCCCAGGGAAGTCTGAAGCGCGCTTGCGTCGCCGTCGGCATCCAGCCCGAACAGATCCTTCAGCGCCGCGCATTCGAGATCCGGCCAGTCGGACCCCGCGCCGTGCAATCCCTGAAGTTGCTGAAGCGCATGCCGCTTCTCCAGCGCCGCGTGGATAATATTGCGGAACTGGTCCTCCCCGGCCAGACGCACGACGGTTGTCAGCGCGCGCCCAAGGCGACTCTCCCGGTTCGCCGCCGCCTGGCCAAGCACCTCGTCGAACGCGTCGGAGAGGTGCCGCGCCTGATCGCGTTCCTCCAGGATCGTGAAGTTCGGCGCGACCCCGGCCTCAAGCGGAAAGCGCTGTAGCAGCCGTTCGCAGAAACCGTGGATGGTGTGGATCTTCAGCCCGCCCCGCGCTTCGAGCGTGCACGCGAAGAGCCTCCGGGCGGTAATCACATCTCGCGGTTCCGGCGCCCGGCCCAGCACACGCGTGAGCGACTCCTGGAGTGTTTCGTCCTCCTCCGTGGCCCATCCCGCCAGCGTGTCGAGCAGGCGGTTCTGCATCTCCGCCGCCGCTGTCTTGGTGTAGGTCAGGCAGAGGATGCATTCCGGCGCAAAGCCCGCCAGCAGCAGCCGCAGGATACGCCGAACAAGTACGGCCGTCTTGCCGGTGCCCGCATTGGCGGAGACCCAGACGGAAGCGTCCGGCTCCGATGCTCGCGCCTGGTTGCGGTCTGCGGCCTTGAGGAGCTCGCTCATTCGCTACTCCCCCTCCCCGCCGGCATTGCCCCACTCGTCCACCCGGGCGAGCTGGGCAAAGTCGTCGTAGCGATAGGCGCCGCCGAAATAGGTGCCGCTCCGCCGCATCGCCTCATAGGCACGGGCGGCATCGTCGAATTCCTTCACCAGCCCCGCGAGCGCCGCCATGGCCTCATCGGCAAGGGCGTCGGGCGTCTGCTGGCCGGCCTCGCGCTCTTCGCCGCCATCGCGACGTCCCGAAGCTTGGATGTAGCGTAAGGCCGAGACGGGACGGGGGCCGATCTCGCCGAAGCCCGCGAGGCGCGCGATCGCAGCCTCCAGGGGAAGCTGCGGGGCATGCATCCCGTCGACGGCCGAGGGCGCTGGCGGGCTGCCCGTCTTGTAGTCGTAGATGGCCAGCGTGCCGTCATCGAGTATATCGATCCTGTCGGCCCGCGCCGTCAGCTCGAAATCCAACGCGTCCAGACGAAGCGCCCCGCGCACCTCGCTGACGATCTCGATCGCGCCCTCTCTCCGAAGCGGTTCGGTCTCCGCGAACCAGCGCGCGAAGTTCTCGAAATGCGGCCGCCAGAACGCTTCGATCCGTGCCGCGCCACCGAGCCCTGCGAAGAGCTCGTCGGCAATTCCGGTCAGCGTGCCGGAAATATTCTCTGGCAGGCGGTCGGGATAGCGTTCGGCGAAGATCGAAAGAGCGGCGTGAACCACCTTGCCGCGCAACGCTGCATCGGCGGTTTGTCCCAGCGGCGGCAGAGGCTCCAGCCGGAGGATATCCCGCGCATAGACATCGTAGGGATTGGCGATCCAGCGCTCGATCCGGCTGACGCTCAACCGGCGCGGGCGAGCGTCGACCGGCGGGCGTGGCGCGGGCTGCGCGACGGGTGCGAACCCATCCACGTGGTCCCGCATCTTGGCCCAGGCGGTCCATGGGTCGGTGGGCCTTAAGCCGTCACCGGCAGAGATCGCCCGGGTCAGCGCGGTGAGTCGTTGCACCCAGCGCGACGGCACGGTCGGTACGCCGTCCACCTTGAGAGACCGCGTGAGATAGATGCGGTTGGCCCCGAGGCTCTGGGCGAAGTCGTGCGCCGAGAGGCCAACCCGTCGCTCCGGCGCAGGCAGGCCGAGCGCCTCCCGCATGGCGCGATTGAGCCAGGGGCCCGGCTCCTGCGGCTTGGGCCATGTGCCTTCGTTCAACCCGCCGAGGATCACCACATCGGTTTGCTGAAGCCGCGCCTCCAGCGGTCCCCAGATGAACAGCCGGGGATGAGCGCCACGCGCGGGCCGCACCACCTGGCCGGAGAGCAGGCTGCGATAGAACGCGGGATAGTCTGCCGCGCGAAGCGAGGTTCCGCCCCCTTCCGCCATCAGGTCGCGCAGGAAGACGGAGAGTGCCTCACCGGCGTCTCCCATCCAGAGCCGGTCGCTGCTGCCCGTTTCGTCCATCGCCAGCGCTTCGGCCGCGGCGGCATGAGCCTCGGCATAGGCGGATGCGCTCGCCGCCTTGCCGAGGGTGGCAAGCGGCGAGAAGGCGGCTTCCAGCTCATCCACTAGCGCCAGGACTCGCTCGATCTCCTCGCCCTTGAGCCGCCGCGCGGCGTGGGGCCGTTCCGGCTCCGTGGTGGCGGCGGCCCGGATGCCGGCAAAGCCTTGGCCGAGATAGACGTCCCGGAACGCCGCCCGCTCCAGCAGGCGGGCCACCATGCGCATGGCGCCCGCACTTCGTCCGAGACGGGTGAGAGGATGCTTTAGCAGCGCCATCAGCTCGGCCGGTGCGAAATCCGCATGGGCCGCCTCCAGCACCAGAGACAGGAACGCTCCCGGCACGGTGCGCGTGACGGGCGTGCCGGCGGAATCGTCGATGGCCAGGCCGAATTGGCGTACCCGCGCGGCGACACGCCTCGCCAGCGCACGGTCCGGCGTGATGAGCGCGGCTTTGCGGTCCGGCTCCTCCACCGCGTGTCTCAGGATCAGTGCGATAGCCTCCGCTTCGTCCTGCGGGCCCGGCGCTTCGATCAGCGAGATGCCTTGCAGCGCGTCCGCAATCCCTCCATCGCCCGCCAGCGCTTGCCACCGCTCTGTGGTCTCGGCCGGGCGCAACACTTCGCTCACCAGGCGTAGGCGGGCACTTTGAACGTCGTCGGCGTCCGCCCCGGGCACCGTCGCCACCTCCGACCGCTCCAGTTCCAGCCGGCGAAGCAACTCCCACATGCCCGCTTGCGGATGCTCCGGATGACGTCCGAGCGCCTCCCAGCTTTCGTCGTCGAGACTGAAATCCAATCCGGGCAGCACCACCGCCCCGTTCGGCAGGGTCGAGATGGTCTGCAGCAGCCGCGCCGTGGCCGGCACCGTGCCGGTGGAGCCCGCCGCGATCACTGGGGCATCGCCGATTGCTTCAAGCCGCGCAGCCTCCTGATCCATGAGAATGCGCCGCCGCTCCGCAGGCGAGACGAGCCCGTTCTCATCCAGAAAATTGGGCCAGTGCTCGGTAACGATCGTCAGGAAATCGATGGTCTGGGCCCAATGGCCGGCGAGATCCTCCGGCACCAGCGCTTCGAGATCCGACAGATCGGCTTCCTCCCGTCCGACCTCGTCCATGAAGCGGCCGAGATCGTCGGCGAGATGCGACGCCTGCGCCGGCGTGATGCCAGGCGGGCGGTCGGGCTCCTTGGGCAGGCTCCTCTCCCAGGCGAAGATCAGCTGCATCAGCGCAAAGCGCCGCTGCAGGTTCGAGATCGCGGGCTTTCCTGCTACCCCTTCGCCATCGTCAAGCTCGGCGCTGAACAGAAGCGTCTCTTCCTCCGGATCGCCCAGGGCCCGAATCTGCGGCAACAGCAGGGTCTTGCCGCCGGCCGCCGCGAGAAAGGCTTCGCGCAAGCCACGCGCCGCGCGTCGGGTCGGCAGATAGATGGTCGTCGACGGCAGGTCGAACGGGTCCGGTGCCGCCCCGCCCGGATGCGGCAGGTCGCCGGACAGGATTGCTCTCGCCAGGGTCTCAAGGAAGGGCGCCGAGGGCGGTATGGAATAGAGGCGCGGGCGCTGGCGCGCCGGCTCAGCCACCGGAATCCTCGAGCCGCGCTTCGGCCTGCGCCACGGCATCCGGGGTCCCGATATGCATCCATTCCCCATCGAGGGCCGTACCGTAGAGGCGCCCCGCTTCGAGCGCCCGGTCCCAGAGGACGTTGAGGGAGAAGGCACCGTTCGGTGCGCCTTCGAAAAGTCGTGCGTCGCACAGCGAGACGCCGGCGAAGACCAGAGGGGCAAGCGGGGCATCGCCCCTGCGGGTCAGCCGGCCGTCATCGTCGAGAAAGAAGTCGCCCTTGCCGGGATAGCCGAGGCTCGTCTCTCTCTCCGCCAGGAGAAGCAGTGCATCCATGCGGGAAGGGTCCCACAGCGCGGCCAGCGCGTTAAGGGCGGAACGCCCGTTCTCCCGCCACAGCGCATCCGAATTGTGGATAAAGAAGGGGCCTTCTCCGAGTGTCGGCAGCGCCTTCTTCACGCCGCCGCCCGTGTCCAGCAGCACGTCCCGCTCATCTGATATGGCGATGTCCGGGCCGCCCTGCCGGGCCTTCAGGTGATCCTCGATGATGTCCGCAAGGTAGTGGACATTGACCACGGCGCGCCGCACGCCAGAAGCCGCAAGTCCGTCCAGCACATAGTCGATCAGCGCCTTGCCGGCGACCGGAACCAGAGGCTTGGGCCGGCTATCGCTCAAGGGCCGCATGCGCGTGCCCAGCCCTGCGGCGAGCACCATGGCGTTGGGGACGGAGGTCACGGGATCGGTCTCTCAAAGGCCAGGGGGCGGAAGCCGGTCGGCCTCCGGAAGCGCATCCTTGTACCACGATCGCAGTTCCGACAAAGCCGGGTGGTGCAGATTGCGCTCCAGATAGCGCGCCACTCGGGGCATGTGGTCGAGATAGCGGCGTTTCCCGTCCCGCGCCGCCAGCCGCGCGAAGATGCCGAGGATCTTGCTGGCCCGCTGGGCACCCAGGACCGCATAGCCCCGCAAGAAGTCTTCCGTGGCGAAACTCCGTTCGGCGTCGTCCCGACGGGCGCAGTAGTAATCGAGCAGTTCCGCCTCCAGTGCCGCCGGTACGTCGACCCGGGCGTCCTGGAGCAGGGAGGCGAGGTCGTAGGCCAGCGGCCCGATCATCGCATCCTGATAGTCGAGCAGGCCGACCCGCTGCACGCCCGTGCGGTCCTCCAGCCAGATAAGGTTCGGCGAATGGTAGTCCCGCAGGACCCATCCGGGATCCTCCGGCGCGATCTGTTCCAGGAGAGGGCGCCACAGCGCGAGATAGGCTTCGCGCTCGGCAGCTTCCGGCTCCCTGCCATGCACCGCCCGCCACAGCCAATCGATGAGCAGGGAGGCTTCGATCAGCATTGCTTCCGCATCGAAATGGGGCAAGGTGTAGGGCGGACCTCCCGGAATAGGCAGCGGGCCCGAAGGCGGCGTCTGTCCGAGCTTCAGAAGCACATCCACGGCCTCGCGCATCAGCGCGGCCTGGCTGTCGCCTCTGGAGTAGGCCGGCGTGAACACCCGGTCGCCCAGATCCTCCAGCAGCAGGAATCCCTGAGCGAGATCGCCGTCGTAGAGTTCCGGCGCCGAAAGGCCCCGCTCTCGCAAGGCCTCGCCGACTGCAACGAAAGGGATGACGTTCTCTGCCAGATGGACGAGCTGGCTGTAGGGTTTGCCGTCCGCGATCGGCGGACCGTCCGGCATGGCCGGCGCGTTCATCAGGATCGCGCTTTCCCCGCTATAGAGAATCGCGCGCGCGTAGGAGCGCGCGGAGGCGTCTCCCTGGACGAATTCGAGCTGGGCCGTCGCAAAATCGGTTCTCTCCAGAAACGCAGCCAGGTCCTTCAGCCGCGCGAGCCGGAGCGCCCAGCCTCCGCGGCCGGTGAGGACGAGATCACGGGTGTCTGCATCCCCGGTCTCGTGAAACCCGATGGTCAGGCGATCGTCGGCGAGGTCCTGCTCCGCCCGTTCGGGCCATTCGGCAAGCACCACGCCGTCGGCGAGAGCGTCCTCCAGGCCGAGTTCCTCCGCCTCTCCGGCTCCGAGACGATAGAAATCGCAGTGATGCACGGGGAAGCGCGGTGTCGCATAGCTCTGCACCAGCCCGAAGGTCGGACTTTGCACCTCCTCGGTGCTGCCCAGCCTGAGGATCAGGCTCCGCGCGAATGTCGTCTTGCCGGCACCGAGCGGCCCTTCTAGGCCGACGAAATCCCCCGGCCGCAGAAACAACGCGATCAGCTGCGCCAGCCGGTCGAGACCCGCAAGATCGATCCCTTCAAGCTTCCATTCGGTATCGCTCATCCCGCAAGGCTGGAATGTCTACCGGAGCCTGCGGCGTCCGAGGTGTCTTGAGGCGCCCGGGGCAGCCACACCTGGAACTCGGTGCCCCGGTCGGTGCCGGTGCGGAGCGCGATATGGCCGCCATGCAGCTCCACGAGGCTTTTCACGATGGCGAGTCCGAGACCCGCGCCGCGGCGTCCGGCGCCCGAGGCCCGGCTTTCGAAGGGCTCGAAGATCGATTCCTGCATCTCGGCGGGAATGCCCGGCCCCTCATCCTTTACCCGGAAGCGAATCATGCCGTCGTCGTCGTCGCAATTGAGCATCACCGTCCCGCCGTTCGGCGAGAAGCTCACGGCGTTGGACAGGAGATTATAAAGGATCTGGGATAGCCGCTGCCGGTCCGCCGTCACCCTGTCGACAGCCTCGCCGATCTCGACGGCGAGCTTCACGCCGTTCTGCTGCATCTGCCCTGCAAGCCCGCTCTCCAGGGAGGCGATGACCTTGCGCACGTCGACCCCGTCCTTCTCAAGATGCAACGCACCGGCATCGATGCTGGCGAGGTCCAGAATGTCGTCGATGATGGTCCGCAGGGTCCGGCCCGAGGAGCGGATGTCGTTGAGATATTCTGCCTGCTTGTCGGAGAGCGGGTCGCGTGCGACGTCGAGCAGGAAATCGGTGAAGCCGACGATATTGGTGAGCGGCGTCCGCAGCTCGTAGGAGACGTGGCGGATGAAGGTGGTCTTCAGCCGGTCCGCCGTCTCCAGCGCCTCGTTCTTCTCGATCAGGGCGCGTTCTGCACGGACCGAGTCGCTCACATCCACATAGGTCAGCAGCGTTCCGCCGTCGGGCAGGGGCAGAGCGGCCGCGGCGATCACGCAGCCGTCGTCCCGGTCGAACTGGCTTTCATATGGATAGCGCTCTGAGGTGATGGCGGTCACGGCGACCTTGGTCCGCGCCCATTCCTCCTGGTCGTCGTGCAGCACCCGGCAGCTCTCGATCACCTCGTCGATATGGGGCTCGCCGTCGAGCTGGCGAGGATTGAGCCGCCAGATCGAGGCGAAAGCTTTGTTGTAGAGCCGCAGCGCGCCGTCCTGGGAGAACACGGCCACGCCTTCGCGAAGCGTGTCGATGGTCTCGCGCTGCACCTGGATCAGCTCGTTATAGCGGCTCTCCAGGGCAAAGCGCTCGGTGACGTCCTCGTAAAGATAGGTCACGCCCCGGCCCGGGACGCTGTCGATCACGACATGAAGCGCGCGTCCGTCTGGAAGATGCCATTCGTCATCGAACTGGGCGTCCCGGCCATAGACGGCCAGCCAGCCTTGCTTCCAGTCGCGGTAATCGGCCTTTTCGGGAAGCTGACGGGCGAAGCGCAGCTTGTCGAGGATCTCCGCATCGAACGGACCGTCAGCCAGCCATGCCGCGTCGAGCTTCCAGAGATCGGCGTAGGCCTGGTTGAAATGGACGAGCCGCTGCTCGGAATCGAACACGGCGAAGGCGGTCGCCATGCGGTCGAAACCGCGCAACCGGCCGTCGGCGCTCGCCTGGGGTTTCCGCTCTGCCGCGATCTCCCGCGCCATGCCGGCCGAAACGCCGCCGCGGCCGACCACCTGCGCGGAATAGCGCTGGGCGCCCCGGCTGGTGGAAACCAGGATTTGCTCCCGGAACTCGCCCGCCCGAGCCAGGCTTTTCTCGGCCGCCTTGCGGTCGTTGGGCGGCAGGATATCGATCTGCTCCTGCACTACGCGGGTCGCGGCGTTCGCGTCCGTTGCATCCGCGTAGGCCTGGTTGACCCAGGTCAGATTGCGGTCCGGACCGCGCAGCCACGCGGGTTCCGGCAGTGTATCGAGCAGGGACTTCAACGCCCCGATCTGCGCATCCAGCAACCGGTGCCGGTCGCCCACCCGCGCCATATCGAGACGTTGGCCTGTGATGTCGCGGACCTTGAGGGTGACGCACGGGCCTGCGGCACGGCCGTCGATCTCGATATGCTTGCCGGCGAGAGTCGCCAGCATCAGATTGAAGCCCTGTCCGGTCTCGGTCAGCGAGGCGATCGCCGCCTTCAGGCTGTCCACGCCGTCTTCAGACAGCCATTCGGAGAACCGCATGAAGGCGTCCGCGGCGCTCGGCACGCCGAGGCTTTGCGGCAGGTTGGCAATCAGCAGCTTCGGGGCTTGCGCTTCGGTCCACGCGAAGAGCAGTTGCGGTTCGGCGGCGAGGATCGATTCCAGCCGCATCTTCCGGCTTCGCAGGGTCTCCGCTTCGTTGATCGCAGCTTCGGCCCGCGCCCGGGACTGACGGGTGGTGCGCATGGCATAGAGCGCCGTGCCGATGGCGAAGGCCATCACGCCGAGCATCGTGCCGAGAATGAGCAGCAGGCGAATATCAAGCCCCGCTGCGCTGCCGCCAAGCTCCTGCGCAGCCGCGCGGGTACTGACGGCCGCCAGCGCGCTCGATGACAGCAACACGGATGGAAAAAGGTGCCGCGGACATACCGCCACCGATGCAGCCCTCCCCCAATTGGTCCGCATTGCGTAAGCTCCAGTTGGCCGTCCACGCCGGAAATGCTGAACGCTGCGCAAAACGATGTACGGGGAAGTGCAGGTCCGCCAGCGCGGGTCGGCGAATCACGTGTAGCTTATCCACATCGATGACTCTTGCCCACCACGGGACACCGTATCGGGTTAAGCAATCATTAACCGGATGCAGAGCTGCAACGGTTGCCTGAGGAAGGGCGCCGGTAAGGGGCCATAGGAGGGGTTTAGGAGCCGCCTCCAGTCGAAAAGCGGTAGGAGCCCTGGAAAAGAAGCTGCGCCTGTTCGGAGGCGTAGCGCATCGGGATGATGATCCCGTCGCCGCCGAAATTCACGTTCCCTGTTTCGGTCCACATGGACCAGTAACGCCCGCCCACGCCCAGGCTGAACGCGTCCGTGAGTGCGTAGGACAGCGTGGCTTCGAGCTGCACGCCGATCCCGCGCCCGCTTTCCGGCGAGACGAGGCTGCGCAACACGTGGTCGTCGGTCCCGTCGAAATCGACATAGGGAAGATAGGCCGCCTCCCCCTGGAAGGTCAGCCGCTGGGTCACGTCGAAAGTCACCGCGCTGCCCAGCCGCAGCGCGTGCCAGACATCGTCCTCGCTGATCCCCAGAACGCTGGTCGGAATCTCGGTCGCGCAATCCGAATTGGGATTGGCGATCTGACGGCACCCATCCGCGTCCATGTCCTGGCGGAACTGGCTGTAGCCGATGAAGGGCGCGATGGAATAGCGCTGACCCCGCCACCAGGCATAGCCGACATCGACGGTGCCGTATTTGATTTCGTTGTCGACGGTCGAGACCGTGTTCGAATAGGGGATGGCGGCCGCCGGAAACTGCAGGTCCCAGTCTTCGTCGTTCATCTTGCCGCCGCTGGTCGCTCCGCCAAGCACGCCTTTCACCATGACGCCCGATGGCGTGTCGAGCCGGGCGAAAACCTCGCCCCCATTGCTGTCGGTGTTCTCGTAGGTCAGCCGTGAGGCGAGGCTGTAATCGCCTTTTCCTTGGAGGCCGAGATCCTTGTGGAACTGGCCCCAGCCATAGGTATAGCGCGCGCCCACCTCCAGGCTGTATCCCGGCGCCATGCCGGGTTCGGTGACCGGGCGGAATAGCGCCACATCGCCCGGCTGCCCGAAGCGGTAATTGGCGCCGAGCTTCACCTGATGGAGGTCGGAGGAGAGTCCGCTCGGCCCCCCGGCCACGACCCCGAAGGGACCGTTCGGCGGCGCGGCCTGGGCGACGCTCGCCGGCGCCGAAAGGTCGGCATCGTAGGAGAGATAGGCGTATTCGGCCTTCAGGCTCCAGCCGCCACCGATGGCCCTTTCCATACCAGCGCCCACGGTCCAGCCGAAATCCGTGCCGCTGTCGCGCACCGCGGCGCCAGCCTCCGCGTTCGGTGCCGCGGTGGTCTCGCTATAGACCAGGGCCAGACCCGCCTTGCCGTAGACCAGGGTGTCCGGATCGAGCAGGAAGCCGGCCCGCGCCGTGAGCGTACCCATGGCGTCGATCTTCCGCCGGCAATTGGCGCTGACATAGAAGCCGCTATAGGCGAAGCAGGAGTTGGTGCCTTCGAGATCGGCGAGGCTCGCCTCGGCTTCCAGCCCGTAGACGAAGCTGCCGGACTGCCAGCTATAGCCGATCTGACCGCCATGGATCGGGCCGGGGCTGCGCACCTCGTCGCCGAAGATGGGCGCGCCGAACGGATCGCTCACATCGGCGAGGTCCAACGCCCCGCCCGTATGATAGCCGAGATAGAAGCCGGTCCAGTCGAAAGGCTGAGGTGTTTCGGCTACCGCCGGCGTCGCCAAGCCTATCGGCAACAGCAATGTGAAGAGCAAAGCTCCCGCGCGGCCCGCCATCGGTCAGTCCCCCAAGACCATGAATAGCAAGGGAAACTGTGGGGTGATTCGCCCATGCACGCTAACGTGGAGCGTGCATGGGCGGTAAGCCTGTGGGTAACGAAAACGCCCTAGTAGCGGTAATGCTCGGGCTTGTAGGGGCCTTCCTGAGGAACGCCGATATATTTGGCCTGCTTCTCAGTCAGCTTGGTGAGCTTGGCGCCCAGCCGGCCCAAATGCAGCGCCGCCACCTTCTCGTCCAGCGGCTTCGGCAGCACGTAGACCTTGTTCTCGTACTTGTCGTTGTTCTGCCAGAGCTCGATCTGCGCCAGCACCTGGTTGGTGAAGGAGGCGCTCATGACGAAGCTCGGATGGCCGGTCGCGCAGCCGAGATTCACCAGCCGGCCCTCGGCCAGCAGGATGATGCGGTGGCCGTCGGGGAACTCGATCTCGTCCACCTGCGGCTTCACATTGTGCCACTTGTAGTTCCGCAGGCCCGCGACCTGAATCTCGGAATCGAAGTGGCCGATATTGCAGACGATGGCGCGGTCCTTCATCTGGCTCATGTGATCGGTGGTGATCACATCGGCGTTGCCGGTCGCGGTGACGAAGATATCGCCCTTCTCGACAACGTCCTCCATGGTCGCGACCTCATAGCCCTCCATGGAGGCCTGCAGAGCGCAGATCGGGTCGATCTCGGTGACCGTCACGCGGGCGCCTTGGCCGCGCAGGCTCTCGGCGCAGCCCTTGCCCACGTCGCCATAGCCGCAGACCACGGCGATCTTGCCGGCCAGCATCACGTCGGTGGCGCGCTTCACGCCGTCGACCAGGCTTTCCCGGCAGCCATAGAGGTTGTCGAATTTCGACTTGGTGACGCTGTCGTTCACGTTGATCGCCGGGAAGGGCAGCGTGCCCTCCTTCTGCATGTCGTAGAGACGATGCACGCCGGTGGTTGTCTCTTCCGAGACGCCCTTCATGTTGGCGCGCACCTTGGAATAGAAGCCGGGCTCCTTCTCCAGACGCTTCTTGATCGTCTCGTAGAGGACGCGCTCTTCCTCGTTCTCCGGATCTTCGAGCAGCGAAGCATCGGACTCCGCGCGTGCGCCCAAGATCACCATCAGCGTGGCGTCGCCACCGTCGTCCAGGATGAGATTTGCGGTCTCGCCATTGCCCCAGTCCAGGGTCCGGTCGACGTAATCCCAATACTCTTCCAGGGTCTCGCCCTTATGGGCAAAGACCGGCGTGCCCGTGGCGGCGATGGCCGCGGCCGCATGGTCCTGGGTGGAGAAGATGTTGCACGATGCCCAGCGGACATCCGCGCCCAGCGCCTTGAGGCTCTCGATCAGCACGGCGGTCTGGATGGTCATATGCAGGCAGCCGGCAATGCGCGCGCCCTTCAGCGGCTGCGCACTCCCAAACTCCTCGCGCACCGCCATCAGGCCGGGCATTTCCGTCTCGGCGATGGCGATTTCCTTGCGGCCCCAATCGGCGAGCTCGATGTCTTTGACGTAGTAGTTCATCTGGCGGCGTCCACTCGTTTCACTTGGTGATCGGTCACTCGACCGTCGGCGGCCGATAAAGATATAAAGAAGTCCTTATATATCCACTCTCACCGTCGCAGGCTAGGGGCCAAATGGGGCAAATTGTCGGCCTTTAGACCCGCCCCATGCGTCACCCCCGGCTCGACCCGGCCGCTAACGATCGTCATGGCCGGGCTTGTCCCGGCCATCCATGAACACCGACCCGCGTTATTTCACTGGGACAGGGGTTACGGATCCCCGGCACGGGGCCGGGGATGACAGGAGGAGGGGGGGGCTACTCGGCCTCCGCCTCGCAGAAATGGATACGGTTGTTGAAGGGGTCCGTCACCGAGGTGACGAGGCCCCAGGGGGCACCTTCCAGCCCCGGCTTCATATGCCGGTAGTTCTTCGCGATCAGCTCGGCCTGGAATTGCCGCACGCCCTGCATGCGGACGAACACGCCCGACCCCGGCGTCCCGTCGCCGTGATGGCCCGATAGGTGGAGCGTGAGCCCGGCGCGTGAGACCTGGGCGTAGAGGGGAAAGTTGTCCCCGAAGCGGTGCTCCCAGTCGAGATTGAAGCCGAGGAACTCGACGTAGAACTCCTTCGCCTTGTCCTCGTCGAAGATGCGAAGGACCGGGCATGTCTCGGTGAAGCGGATACCCGCCCCATCGTCGAGCTGCGCTGCCAGCACATTCCAGTCTCCCAGACCGAACTGGCGGGCGACGACTTCGAGAGCCTCGCTGTGGGAGACTTCGACATTCCGCTCGGCCAGCACCGCTCGCAGGCGCTTTGCCATGCTTTTGGGGTCGGCCAGAGGCCGTTGAACGGAGTCAGCCATGCTGCATCAATCCTTCTCTCCGGCGATGTTCGATCAGGCTCGCATTGCTGACGCGTTCGCCGTGTCAAGAAAGGATCGTGCGAAGGCTTCGTGGTGGGATGCATTCACCAAACCCCGTGCGGGGCGCGAGCGGCAGGCTGCATCGACCGTCCGCGAAATTATGACGTCCTCTATATCCGCGCAATGGCGAAGGAGTATGCTTCAAAGGCGAGCAACCGGAGCCGAGCAGATGCCGTCCAATCCGTCGACCAAGATCGATCCCCACCAGCAAGGCCGTACCTTGCGCAAAACCCATGGCGAAACCCATCTCGTATCCCGCATCGGCTGGCTCCGCGCGGCCGTGCTGGGCGCCAATGACGGGATCATCTCCACCGCGAGCCTGATTCTGGGCGTCGCGGGCGCCTCGTCGGGCAAGAGCGAGATCCTGCTTGCCGGCGTCGCTGCGATGGTGGCGGGCGCCATGTCCATGGCCGCCGGCGAATACGTCTCCGTCAGCTCCCAGTCCGATACGGAAAACGCGGACCTAGACCGGGAGCGCCGCGAGCTGGCCGCGATGCCGGAAGCGGAGACCGAAGAGCTGGCCGAGATCTACGTGGACCGTGGCCTTGAGCCGAAGCTCGCCCATGAAGTGGCGAAGCAGCTCATGGCCAAGGACGCCTTGGAAGCCCACGCCCGCGACGAGCTCGGCATCTCGGAGATCACCACGGCGCGGCCTATCCAGGCGGCGCTCACCTCGGCGGCGACCTTCACCTCGGGCGCTTTGCCGCCGCTTCTTCTCGTTGTGGTGACCCCGGAGAGCTACATCGCGATCGTTGTCGCCATCGGCTCGCTGTTCACCCTGGCCGTCCTCGGCTACCTCGGCGCCAGGGCAGGCGGCGCCGACATCGGAAAGTCGGTACTTCGTGTGACGTTCTGGGGGGCGCTCGCCATGGCCGCCACCTATTTCATCGGCGGCCTCGTGGGCACGGCGGTGTAGCCGCTACTCCCCTTCGCCGAACTTGTCCTCGATGAGATCGATCAGGGCGTTCATGGCCTCGCGGGCTTGATCGCCTTCGGCCTCCAACGTGACGGTCTGGCCTTGCGCCGCCCCCAGCATCATCAGCCCCATGATGGACGTGCCGCCCACCGTGTGGCCCTCGCGGCTGACCCGCACCTCGCAGGACGGATACTTCGAGGCCGTCCGCACGAATTGCGCCGAGGCGCGCGCATGCAGCCCCTTCTTGTTGGGAATGAGCACCTCGGCCGTATACAGCTTGCCGCGCTTCTTGATGTCTCGATCGCTGGTCAAGGCAGGCTCAGTCCGTCGCCAGGATCTGGCTGGCTACGCTGATATATTTGCGGCCGGCCTCCTGCGCCTGGAGCACGGCCTCTTCCAGGCCGCACTCGCCGCGCACCGATGCGAGCTTCACCAGCATCGGCAGGTTCACCCCGGCGATCACCTCGACATTCTTCCGCTCCATGGCGGAGATCGCGAGGTTCGAGGGCGAGCCGCCGAACATGTCGGTCAGGACGATCACGCCGGAGCCTGAATCGACCCGGCTGAGAATCTTCAGCATCTCGTCCCGTCTGCGGTCGAGATCGTCCTCAGGTCCGATGCAAATCGTCTCCAGCTGCTCTTGCGGTCCCACGACATGCTCAAGCGCTGCGCGGAACTCTTCGGCCAGCTTTCCGTGTGTGACGACGACGACGCCGATCATGCTCCCCCATCTCCGTCCGCCCCCGGTTCAAGGGGCGCTATCTTTCTTGCCAGAGGGCGCGTGTGCAAGGGACTTCCTAACGCTCTACGCGTGAATCTGACGCAGCCAGCACGGCCAGCTTCACCTTCATGGCAGACGAAGCGTGGAAGGCTGCGAGCTTGATAATGGGCAGTGCGGCGCCTGCCACCATGGCGGTTTGCGGCTGTTCCGGCAACATACGGGGCACCTCCTCCTCCGGCACCAGATCGCAGACCACCACGAGACGGGCTTGCGCCAAATAGGGCGTCTCGATGATCCCCAGCCCGCGCACTTCCATCTTGCCGGCGAGCCGCTCCGGTGGCCGTGCGGTGACCGAGCCGTCCGCTCCTGCGGCAACGCGCACCTGATCGTCGGCAACGAGCATGGGCGGATTCTCCGGATCCTGCAAAGCCAGACAGCGGAGCGCGAGGTCGGATTTACCCGCGCCGGAGCGGCCGCGAAGCAGGATCGCGTCCTGTCCGAAGGCGACGCATGTACCGTGCAGCAGTTCGCCGCGGTCCAGCGGCTCCAGGTTCGATTCGCCGCGGTTCGATCCGCCTGAACGGTCCAATGGAATCCTCGAACGGTTGCGAAATTAAACGTTGGCTGCGGGGAGCTGGATCACGAAGCGCGCGCCGCCGCTGGTGCGTTCGGTGTTCGGATCCGCCTGGTCCCGCCAGTTCAGGGGTCGGTTCTCCGCCCAGATCTTACCGTTATGGGCCTGGATGATCTGCCGCGAGATGTTGAGGCCGAGGCCGGAATTCTGACCGAAATACTGCTCCGGCCGATCCGTATAGAAGCGCTCGAACACGCGTTCCAGATTTTCCTCAGGAATGCCGGGTCCTTCATCCTCGATGGCGATCTCGATCGTCTTGCCCTGACGCTTGGCGAACACCCGGACCTGGCCTTTAGGCGGCGAGAACGAGATGGCGTTCTCCAGGAGGTTCACGATCACTTGGCTCAGCCGGCTGTCGTGGCCTTCGACGACATAGGGGGCCTTGCCCGGGCTGAAGGCGATGTTCAGCACCACCTCGGGCACGTCGTCCCTGTGAATGTCATTGAACAGCGAGACGGTGGTGCGCAGCAGCTCCGCCATATCGACGTCGATCAGGTCCTCGCGGGCGAGCTCGGCATCGAGGCGCGAGGCGTCGGAGATGTCGCTGATCAGCCGGTCCAGCCGGCCGATATCCTGCTGGATGATCTCATGCAGCCGTGCCTGCTCCTCCTCGGTCTTCACCAGGGGCAGGGTCTCGACCGCCGACCGCAACGAGGTGAGCGGATTCTTCAGCTCGTGCGCCACGTCGGCCGCGAAGTTCTCGATCGCGTCGATCCGCTTATAGAGCGCGTTGGTCATGTCGCGCAGCGTGCCCGAGAGATGGCCGATCTCGTCCCGCCGGCTGGTGAAGTCCGGGATCTGCGTCCGCGCCTTCACGCTGTGGCGCACCCGCTCCGCCGCCGCCGCGAGCCGCTGCACGGGCCCGGCGATGGTGTTGGCAAGGATGATGGAAAGGATCACGGTCACGGCCGCCGCGAACAGGGACACCCGCACGATACCCCAGCGCTCCGCCGCGACGATGTTGTCGATATCGCCGCCGCGGGTCGAGAGCAGCAGCACGCCCAGCACCGCGCGCATGCGCTGCACCGGCACGGCCACGGAAACCACCAACTCGCCCTTGTCGTTCACCCGAACGATGGGCACCGGCGTCCCGCCCAGCGCCGCGGCGACCTCAGGATAGGCCTTGCCGTTGTCGCCGCCGATCTCTTCGTAAAGCGGCAGATCGTATTGCCGAAGCCGCGTCTTCACCGCCCGCCAGAACGAGGTCAGCGCGTCCGGCTCCTCCGCGCTCGGGGGCGGCAGATCGTAGCGCAGCACCTGGCCGCGGCTGTAGAACATGTCGGAATCGAGGATCAGCGCGCCATCGCGATTATAGATGCGCGCGCGGGAGCCCGTAGGCTTGACCAGGCGCCGCAGGATCGGCGCGGCCTGTTCCGGGTCGATGGTGAACTCCAGCGGACCGCTCAGCGCCTCGTCGTCCAGGTTGCTGGCCTGGCCCGATTCCAGCTCGAGCAGCCGCTCCGGATCGAGCTGCACCTGATCCGTGTCGATGCCGGCGGACGCGGCCAAGGCGCCCCGCGATGATCTCGCCCTGGGTCAGCAGGCTTTGCACCCGGGCATCGATCAGGCCGGCGCGGAACTGATTGAGATAGAGGATACCCGAGACCAGGATCGCCAAACCGATGAGGTTCAGCACGACGATCCGGCGGGTCAGGCTCGGAAAGCCGTAGCGGAGCAGCGGCAGGCTGCGCAGCCACCGCCAGCCTTGGCGGGCCCTCGCGGCAAACGCCGTACGCCACCGCTGCAACCGGCCCCGAGATTCCGTCTCGGGCCAGGACCTATCGGCCTCGGCGGTCATCGCGCTCCCTTAAGTCCGGACTACTCTTTGAAGCGGTATCCTACGCCGTAAAGCGTTTCGATAACGTCGAAATCTGTGTCCACGGCTTTGAACTTCTTGCGCAGCCGCTTGATGTGGCTGTCGATGGTCCGGTCGTCGACATAGACCTGATCGTCATAGGCCGCATCCATCAGCGCATCGCGGCTTTTCACCACGCCGGGACGCTGGGCCAGGCTCTGCAGGATAAGGAACTCGGTCACCGTGAGCGTGACCGGATGGTCGTCCCATACGCAAGTATGGCGCTCCGGGTCCATGCGGAGCTTGCCGCGCTCGAGCACCTTGGATTTGTCTTCGGCCAAGGTCGCGCTGTCCCGCGGTGCGGCTCTGCGCAGCACCGCCTTCACGCGCTCCACAAGCAGGCGCTGGGGGAAGGGCTTCCGGATGAAGTCGTCGGCGCCCATCTTCAGGCCGAACAGTTCGTCGATCTCCTCGTCCTTGGACGTCAGGAAGATGACCGGCAATTCACTCCGCTGACGCAGGCGGCGCAGCAGCTCCATGCCGTCCATGCGGGGCATCTTGATGTCTAGGATGGCGAGATCCGGCGGGTTTTCGGACAGACCGTCCAGCGCACTTGCGCCGTCATTATAAGTCTGTGTCTTATACCCCTCCGCCTCGAGAACCATGCGCAGGGAAGTGAGAATGTTCCGGTCGTCGTCAACAAGTGCGATCGTTGGCATTGAGATAGCCTTTAGGGCTTTCGCCCGTCCTGAGCGTTTCAGCGAATATGTCTGTGGGGCGCAAGGCTGCTCTTAATTATGGCAGCATAGGGGCGCTATCAGCGCCGCCAATTTGTGGGAATTCAATATAGATCATTGTGGTGCAAGTAAATATGTCTACCGACGATAACCCGAGCCGTGCCGAACTCGCAGCCGATGCCCGTTCTCTTCTCCGCCGCGCCCTGAAAGGCGCTCTGGCAACCATGGATGCGGAGACCGGCGGCCCCTATGCTTCGCTGGTGACGTTGGCGACCGATCCACAAGGCTGCCCTACCTTTCTCATTTCGACCTTGGCGCGCCACACCAAGAACCTGGTGGCAAATCCGCGCGCCTCGGTTCTGATCGACGGCACGGACGGTCTCGGCAATCCGCTGGAAGGCGCACGGGTATCTATCCAGGGCGTGGCCGAGCCTGTCGATGAGGAACTCGTGGCGAAGCGCTTCGTTGCACGCCACGCATCGTCGGCTGGCTATGCCGGCTTCAACGATTTCGGCTTCTGGCGGCTCGTTCCCAAGGGCGCCCACTATATCGGCGGCTTCGGCAGGATCCTCGATTTCTCGCCCGACGAGCTTCTCACCGATACCCATAACCTCAAGGCGCTCTTCGATTCCGAAGAGGGCATTATCTCCCATATGAACGAGGACCATGCCGACGCCATTGAGCTCTATGCGACCCAGCTCCTGGGGGCTGAGCCGGGCCATTGGCGCATGGTCTCCTGCGATTCGGAAGGCTGCGACCTGCAGCTCGAAGGCAAGGTCATCCGGCTTCCGTTCGACGAGCCCGCCAAGGTGCCCGAGGACGTGCATAAGGGCCTGGTGAACCTGGCTCAGCGCGCCCGCGCCAAAGCGGCGTGATGGGCGTATCCGCCGAGGCGTCATGACTCGAGGCGTTGTCGCGGCCGGCCATCGGCTGACGGCCGAAGCCGCCGCCGGAATCCTGGCCGAGGGCGGCAACGCCTTCGATGCCGCCATTGCCGCCATCGCCATGGCGACCGTCGCCGAGCCGGTGCTCACGTCGTTGGGGGGCGGCGGCTTCCTCATGGCGCGCCGGGCCGGCGGCGAGACGGCCCTCTACGACTTCTTCGTCGAGACGCCGCTGCGGAGGCGCCCCGACTCCGAGGTCTCCGTCGAGGCGATCCTTGCCGATTTCGGCCCCGTCACCCAGGAATTCCATATCGGACTGGGCACAACCGCAACGCCCGGCCAGGTGCCGGGGCTATTCGCCATCCACGAGGCGCTGGGCAGCGTGCCCATCGCCAGGCTCTTCGCTCCCGCGATCGAGACGGCGCGGGACGGTATGCGGCTCACACGATTCCAGACCTATCTCTTCGACGTCGTCGCCCCGATCCTCAGCGCGTCGGAAAGCGCGCGGGCGATCTTTGCGCCGGAAGGTCATCTCCTGCGGGAAGGCGATCTTCTGCGGAATCTCGGTCTCGCTGAGACCTTCGAACGCCTGGTGGAGGAGGGACCTTCGCTCTTCGCCGAGGGTGAGGTCGGTCAGGCCATCTGCGCCCAGTGCAAGGAGCATGGCGGTCACCTTACCAAGGAGGACCTTGCCGCTTACCGCGTGGTCGAGCGCGACCCACTGATCTGGCGTCATCGCGGTGGCGCTCTTGCCCTTAATCCGCCGCCCGCCGCTAGCGGCGCTCTGATCGCCTACGGCCTCGGCGTGCTGGAAGCTCTGGACGACGAGCGATCCGACACGCTCCACCTCTTCCGCGCCCTGGCGGCCACCAATGATGCGCGGCGGCGCCATGGCGAGGGTCTTGCGGATCGTCTCCGCGGTGGCGCGCTGGATGACGAATTCGCCCAACTCGCCGCTCACCCGCCGGCCTATCGCGGCACAACCCATATCAGCGTCATCGACGCGGAGGGGAATGCGGCCGCCGTTAGCCTCTCCAACGGCGAGGGCAACGGCCACATGGTGGGTAATCACGGCTTCATGCTGAACAATATGCTGGGCGAGGAAGACCTTTCACCTGACGGCGTTGGCCGGTGGCGCGAAGGCGTCCGGCTCTCCTCCATGATGGCGCCGACCATCATCTCCGAGGCCGACGGAACCGTCACGGCGCTCGGCACCGGCGGGTCCAACCGAATCCGCACCGCCATCCTCCAGGTCGCGCTGAATCTCGTCGAGCACGGCATGGATTTGGAAACGGCCGTCTGCGCGCCTCGTATGCACGTGGAGAAATCCGGCAAGCTCAGCTATGAGCCGGGGCTGGATATGGGGGAGGCGTTGCAGGAAGCGTCCGAGGTTCACGCCTGGCCCGAGCGCAACCTTTTCTTCGGGGGTGTCCACGCCGCCCGCCGTCATCCGGACGGATCGCTGGAGGGGGCGGGCGATCCCCGCCGGGGCGGCGACAGCGTGATTGTTTGAGATTTCAGACCAGGGCCACGCCTGATTTGAGGCCCGGCCGTCATCCTGAGGTGCCCGAAAGCTGGGCTTCGAAGGCCGGCCGGGCGCCTCAGGATGATCCGGCGTTATGCTTGGCGAGCGTGATCCGCTCGATTGGAAATGTCGAGCGCCGCCACTAATCTTGGTCGTGCTCTCCGCCTTCCTCGTGCACCTTCTCGCCATCGGCGGTCAGCAGATACCACTCGCCGCCGAAGCCATGCTTGTCCTGGCCCTGGGGCGCATCCTTGCCCTCATCCTTGATGAAGTAATAGAGCGGCCAGCCGTTATAGGTGACCTGGGAAGAACCTTCGCTCTCCATCACGCCGATCAGGTCCGCATTCACGCCCTCGCCCGCTTCGGGAGCCTTCTTCACGATATAGGGCGGCCAGGCCTTCAGGCAGTCCGCCTCGCAGCTGCTGGCGGGCTTGGAATCGCCCTTGCCCTGGGTGTCGGTGGTGAAGAGGTAGAGCGGCCGCCCGTCGCCGTCGGCGAGATACTTGCCGAAGTTCTCGCTCTCCTTAAGCGTGACGGTGCCGTCCGCCGCATGGGCGGGAACACCGAGGAAAAGCGCGCTGACGATTAGTGCAAGAAATCCGATACGCATAGTGTCGCTCCTGAAAGATCATAAAGGGAATAGACGCCCAGCCTTCCGCACCTGTTCCGTCCGGCAACCCTAGGAATTTCCGCGCGTTACCGCCAGCGTGGCTCTTGCCAAATTTTTTGCGAATGTCGCCATGGCCGGCTGGGAATGCTTCTCCGGCCCATTGCGCTGGCGCAGAACCCAGCTAGTGTCACAGGCATTGTGGGGGGATATCGTCACATAACCGGCGCAGGTTTGGCCCTGCTGCTTTGCTTCGCGCTGGCGGGCTGCGCTACGGCGCCCGAGCCGCCGCCGGATGAGCCCGCGATGCCGCGCCTGTCAGGCCATCCCGCGACGGAGCGGGAGCGCGCGATCCTCATGCGTAATATCCAGATGCAGATCCCCAAGGACATGCGGCCCGAGATCGGCAAGGCCCTCTTCGCGCTGGTGCCGGGCGGCGGCAGCTATTCCTGCGGCATGGTCCACGCCATCGAGGGATCGGGCCGCCAGACCCAATGGTCCATCTTCGAGTTCACCGTGACGCCCCAGGGCAACTCGCGGATGAACATCAGTAAGCCGGGCCAGGAAGAGGCCCTCATGGCCCGCTGCCGCTCCCACGGCCTGGCGCTGGAGGATTAGGAGGAATAACGCGCGCGCTCCTCCATGCTCACGCAGTCATTGCCCGGCTCGACCAGGCAATCCAGTAACCACCGCGCTCGCCTGGTTAGCGCGACAGGGCTACTGGATCCCTGCTTTCGCAGGGATGACGGCCGGGCGCTGTTTCTCTCCCCATTCGGGAGAAGGTAATCATCTCTTCAGTCCCGCACCGCTATCCTCTCGGCAGGGGAAGGGGGACAGTTGGCCCATGCGATTGCTGGTCGTTTTCATGCTTTGCGGGACGCTCGCCGCCTGCGCCATCCCTGACGAGCCCGCGGCGCCGTATCATCCGCCCCGGATCACCCATCCGCACGGCCAGGTCTATACGCCCGACGCCGAGGAACGCGCCCACATCGCGGCTACCTTGAGGCCGGTTCTGGGCGGTCGCCAGCCGGAACTCGGCAAGGTGCTCTCGCTCACCGCCCAAGGCGGCATCCAGAGCTGCGGCCTGGTCCGTTCCGGTCAGGGCTGGCGCGCCTTCGCCATGATGCGACCCACGAGCGGGAAGCCCGACATAGACCTCGCCACGCCGAACCGGGAACACATCCTTCTGGAAATCTGCGCGGCGGAAGGCATGCCGATTACGATTTAATGCGCCGCCTCCCAGTTCGCGCCGGCGCGGGCATCGACCTTTAGCGGCACTTTGAGCTGCACCAGGGGCTCGGCGGCGCGGGACATCACCTGCTTGGCGATCTCCATGGTCTTCTCCGCTTCCGCTTCGTCCACCTCGAAGACCAGCTCGTCATGCACCTGCATCAGCATGCGCGCATGCACCCCCGCCTCCTCCAGCGCCGCCGCCATCTTGATCATGGCGCGTCGGATGATGTCGGCGGCCGAGCCCTGGATCGGCGCGTTGATGGCCGCCCGCTCGAAATTCCCCCGGAGTGAAGGGTTCTTCGTGTTGATCTCGGGGTAGTGCGCCTTACGGCCGAAGATGGTGGTGACGTAGCCCGTCCGCCGGCACTCCGCCTTCATCTCCTCCATGTAGTCCTTGATGCCCGGGAAGCGCTCGAAATAGGTGTTGATGTAGTCCGCCGCCTCGCCTCGCGGGATGCCGAGCTGGTTGGCGAGCCCGAAGGCCGAGATACCGTAGATGATTCCGAAATTGATCGCCTTGGCCTTGCGCCGGGTGTTCGGATCCATGCCTTCGATGGGCACGCCGAACATCTCGGACGCCGTCATGGCGTGGATGTCGAGATCATCGGCGAAGGCCTGGGTGAGGGCGGGGATCTCCGCCATATGGGCGAGCACCCGCAGCTCGATCTGGCTGTAGTCGGCCGAGATCAGCACCTTGCCCGGCTCTGCGATGAAGGCCTTGCGGATCGCGCGCCCCTCTTCGGTCCGCACCGGAATATTCTGCAGGTTCGGGTCCTGGCTTGAGAGCCGCCCCGTGGTGGTCGCGGCCAGCGCATAGGAGGTATGGACGCGCCCCGTCTCGCCATTGATGTAGCCGGGCAGCGCATCCGTATAGGTGCTCTTCAGCTTGGCGATCTGGCGCCAGTCCAGGATCATCTGGGGCAGCTCGTGGCCCCCGGCCGCCAGCTCCTCCAGGATCGACGCGTCGGTGGACCAGGCGCCGGTCTTCGTCTTCTTGCCGCCGGGCAGGCTCATCTTGTCGAACAGGATCTCGCCGAGCTGCTTGGGCGAGGCGATATTGAATTTCTCCCCCGCGGAAGCTTCGATCTCTTCCTCCAGCCGGGCGATCTCCTGGCCGAACTTGCCCGAGAGGCTGCCGAGAAAGCCGCGATCGACCTTCACGCCGGCCGCTTCCATCTCCGCCAGCACCGGCACGATGGGACGCTCCAGCGTCTCGTAGACGGTCGTCACATGTTCCGCTGCCAGCCGGGGCCGCAGCACCATCCAGAGCCGCAGCGCGATATCCGTCTCCTCGCCCGCATATTCGGTCGCCTTGTCGATGGCGACCTTATCGAAATTCACCGCCGACTTGCCCGTCCCCATCACCTCCTTCTGGGTGAGGCAGGTATGGGTCAGAAGCGAGCCGGCAAGCTCGTGGGGCAGGTGCTTCGCGCGTCCGGCATCGAGGGCATAGGACATCAGGCAGGGATCGTCGTAGCCGCTAAGTTCGATCCCGTAGCGCCGGAGCGCAATCATGTCGAACTTTGCATTGGAAACGATCTTGAGGACGCTGTCGTCTTCCAGGATCGGCTTCAGGAGGCCGATCGCCGTGCGCAGATCGATCTGGTCGGGCGCCGCCCCGGAAAGCTCCAGCCCGTCTTCCGCCCTGTGACCCAGCGGCACGTAGGCCGCCTTGCCCGGCTCCAGGGAGAGCGCAACACCGGTCAGGGTCCCCTGCATGGCGATCTGCTCGTCGAGCTTCACGCGGAAAGCGAGATGGCCGCAATCCCGTGCAGCGGTCAGCAGTTCCTCCAGCCGGGCGGCGTCGGTCACCGTCTCGTATTGGGTTCGGTCCAGAGGGATCGCCGACAGCGCTTCCGCCCGGTTCATGGCGAGCTGCGCCGGCGTTCCGCCCTCGCCGCCGGCTCGGGTCGGCGCGACCATGCCGCCGTCGCCTTCCGCTTTCTTGCGTAGGGGATGATCGTAGGCCGCGCCCCCGCGGGCAGGCTTGGTGGGCACGGCGCCCTCGGGCAGCTCGTGTCCAAGCCCTTCAGCGACCCGCTTTAGAAGCGTGGTGAACTCCATCTCCCGCATGAAACTCGTCAGCGCATCCGGATCGGGCGTCCGCACCGCCGTCATGTCCAGCGGCACCTCCAGCGGCATATCCGTATCGAGCGTCACCAGCTTGTGAGACAGCCGCGCCTGGTCGGCGAACGCGATGAGGTTCTCCCGCCGCTTGTTCTGCTTGATCTCGTCGGCGCGCTGCAGGAGGGTTTCCAGGTCGCCGAACTCGTTGATGAGCAGCGCGGCCGTCTTCACCCCGATGCCCGGCACGCCCGGCACATTGTCCGTCGTATCACCGATCAGGGACTGCACCTCGATGACCTTGGAGGGCGGCACGCCGAACTTCTCCATCACGCCCTCTTCGTCGATCACCTTGTTCTTCATGGTGTCGTACATCTGGATACCCGGACGCACGAGCTGCATGAGGTCCTTGTCCGACGAGACGATGGTGACGTCGGCGCCCGCCGTATGGGCCTGGCAGGCATAGGTCGCGATGATGTCGTCCGCCTCGTAGCCCTTCTGCTCGATACAGGCCACGTTGAACGCCTTCACCGCATCCCGGATCAGCGGGAACTGCGGGATCAGATCCTCCGGCGTGTCCGGCCGGTGGGCCTTGTAGTCCTTGTAGAGCTCGTTCCGGAACGTCTTCTCCGAATAGTCGAACACGACGGCCAGGTGCGTCGGCGGCTGCAGCTCGCCGGCATCGCGCAAGAGCTTCCACAGCATGCCGCAGAACCCGTGCACCGCCCCGATGGGCAGGCTGTCGGAAGGGCGCGTCAGAGGCGGAAGCGCGTGATAGGCGCGGAAGATATAGCCCGAGCCGTCGACCAGATAGACATGGTCGCCCTTTGCCACGGGCTTGGCGTGGGCAGTACCGCCGGCGCCCGGCGTTTCATTGTCGATGAGGGTCATGGAGTGGGAATATAGGGTGCCGCGCCCGCCCCGTCAGCAGGCGGATTTGCGCGCGGTGCCGATGCGGCAAACACCTTGTCATTGCCCGGCCTGACCGGGCAATCTGCTCCCTCTCCCCTCAGGGGAGAGGGTTGGGGTGAGGGGGTGCCCAGGTCAGCGAGTCTTTATCCCCCTCACCGGGCGCTTTCAGCGCCGACCGCTACCCGCCGGGGAGAGGTGAGTCTCCCTAGTTCGACTTTTCCATCTCGGGCTGCTGCTCGGACCCTTGCGGCGCGAAGCTCTTGCCCTGGCCGCCGAAATTCTTCTCGATATATTTCTCGAAATATTTCCGTAGCACGGGGAAGTCGTGGGCGAAGCGGAGGAAATCCTTCTTCGCCACGAACAGCACCTCGGTGTCCTCCACCGCCTCGACGAGGCCGGTGCGGAGAAGCGGGCGCACCATCATGCGCTCGCCGACGTGGTCGCCGGGGCCGAGATCGCGCACCAGATGCTCGTCCGTATCCGGGTTGTCGATCTTCAGCTTCAGCTTGCCCGACAGCACCAGATAGAAGCCGTCCAGGATCATGCCCGGCTCGAACACCACATCGCCCTTCCGATAGTGGATGTAGCGGGTGGCCGGCGCGTTGCCCTGGATCAGCACCAGGTTCGGCGGCATGAACGCGTTCAGGATCCAGGTGAACAGCAGCCGCGCCTTGGCCTGGAAGCCCGGGATGAAGGAGAGGTAGAAGCCGCGCCACAACAGCCACGCGAAGAAGCCGGTGAGCTTGAAGCCGTACACGTCGGCCACCGCCTTGGTGGTGCCGAGCGAGGCCAGCGAGCCCTTCGACTTGTAGGCGAACGGCTTCAGCTTCTTGTCGTTGCCCTTGACGGAGGCGAGCAGGTTGAGGGCGAGCTGATGACCTTCGCGCACGGCGAACTGGGCCGTCTGCGGAGCGTAGGCTTGCGGGTCGTCGCCCGGCTCGTCCTCCAGCGGGATAAGGGCCACGTCGCCCAGCGCCCAGACATGGTCGAGCCCGGGCACGCGCATCTCGCGGTCCACCTGGATGCGGCCCCATTTCATGTCGAGGCCGAGCGCCTGGACGAGCTGGCGCGGCCCGTTGCCGATCGTGGCGACGATCGTGCCGGTGGGGATCAGCGCGCCGTTGGTCAGCTCCACGGCGGTGGAGGTTGCCGACTTCGTGCCGACGCCGGTAATCACCTCGATCCCTTCCAGCTTCAGGCGCCGCGCGGCGTAGTTGGCGAGGTCCTCGGCGAAGGTCGGCAGAATGCGGTCGGCATACTCCACGAGGAGTACGCGGATGTCGTCCTTGGTGACATTGGGATAATAGCGGACCGCCTGGTGGATCAGCGCGTTCACCTCGCCCACGGTCTCCACGCCCGAGAAGCCGGCGCCGACCACCACGAAGGTCAGCAGCTGGCGCTTCTGCGCCGGGCTGGTGGCGACATCCGCCATCTCCAGGCAGGACAGCACGTGGTTCCGCAGCTTATGGGCGTCGGCCACCTGCTTCATGGTGAGCGCGTGTTCTGGCAGGCCCGGGAAGCGGCTGAGATCCACCGTCGTGCCGAGGGAGATGATCAGCTCGTCATAGGTCAGCTCGACAGGAATGCGGCTCGATCCCTGGACGACGATCACCGACTTCTTGGCGAAATCGACGCCGGCCACTTCGGCCTGCCGCACCTGCACGCCCGTTAGGAGCTGTCGCAGCGGCACCACGGCATCGGAGGAGTGGATGCCGCCCGCAGCGACCTCCGGCAACAAGGGCTGAAACACGAAATAGTTCGTGCCGTTGACGAGCTCCACATCGACCGTGTCGCGGCCACGTTTCGCCAGGGACTTCGCAGCGAAAACGCCGCCAAAGCCACCGCCCAGCACCAGAACCTTTTTCTTCGCCGAATCTGTCTTAGCCAAAGCTCAATCCCATTTGGCCCCGACCGCTCGGGGCATAGCTTCTCCCAACCGTGTCCAGATAGGTACGCCTATGGCCGTGCACGTCAAGTCGTGCTGCACTGCAACAATGTCGCTGTGGTTGAAAGAACAGAGGCCCAGCCGTCCCTCAGGCTGGGCCTCCAAGGCCGATAGGCCCCACGAAAAGTTGACCGATAGGCCCCGCGAAAAGTTGGCCGATAGGCCCCACGGAAAGTCGGCCGGTAGGCCCCACGTTATCTCAGCGTCTTCGCCGCACCGGTCCGGTGGAGCGCTTGACTCAGTCTGCTCCGGCGAGCGCCGGCTTTTCCCCTTCATGCTTGGCCCCGAGCCGTGCCCAGGCCGGCCGGCGGAACAGGAACATGAGTGGAGTGCGGCGGACGAGGACGAAGAAGATCAGCGGCGTGATCGCGCCGACGGCCGTCACGGTGACCGCCGCCAGCCCGACATCGATCTCCGGCGTCAGATGCAACAGAACGGTCCGTGTCACGGCCATGGGCAGGAAGAAAGCGAGATAGACGACGATGGAGTTCTCGCCGGCGAAGCGGAGCGGGCGCGCCCAGTTCCAGGTCGATAGCAGCGCCGAGAACGCCACCACCGCCATGGCGCCGAAGAACCCGAGGCCAAGCCCGATCAACGGTGCCGCCGAGACGCTTCATAGACCAGCACGGCCTCCAGGAATGCCCAGCCGGCCAGAAGGCCGATGGCTGAGCGCTGGCGCGCCATGACCCAATCGGCGAAGTGGAACACCAGCGGTGCGAAGGCATAGCCCGTGTAGAAATAGATGAAGCGGGTGCAGAACTCGTCGGCCACGATCCAGCCGGTCTCCGGCTGGGCGATCTGCAGCAGGCAGCCGCCGAGAAACATGACCGGCACCGGCACCCGGCGGGTGAGCTTGGCCACCACGAAAAACACCGGCAGCAGATAGATGAACCACAGCGTGCCGAAGGGCTGGATGAAGGCGAGGAGATATTCCTCGACGACCCCGGTCCAGCCGATCTCCTGAGCGAAGCCGGGCGCCTTGAAGGCGAATTGGATGGTGACCCACAGCGCGTAGAAATAGGCGAAATGGACGACCTTCTTGTCGAGATAGGTTCTCCAGTCGCGGTCGATGACCCGCGCGAGGAAGAGGCCGGAGATCAGGAAGAAATCGGGCATGCGAAAAGGCTTCGCGAACGCGACCAGCGCCCCCATCCAGCTGGTCTCGCCCGCCGCAGCCTCCACGCCGAGGGTAGAGTGCATCATCACGACCATGACGATGCAGAACCCTTTGGCGTAATCGACCCAGCCGATTCTTTGTGTATTGCCTTCCAAAAGTCTCCGGCCTCTGCCTCGGCTCCCCCAAAGACGTCGTGGAGAGGAATGCCGTGGAAAGAAACGATGCAGTCCCCGCGTGCAAAAGCCGCGCTAACCTTTCGCTAACCATAAAAGATCGTTGAAAGGCGGGGGTTCTGGCGCAGATGCGCCCCGGGGTGCGATTGCCTTTGCCGCCCGGGCCTGACCCATATCGGCACAGCCCGGACACTCCGTTGTTTCAATGTGGAGCCCGAACTCCATCGCCGATTCGCGTCCGACGGCAAAGCGCTTTCGCTGGAGTTGCGGACACTTCGAGGGCAAATATCTGTGCCGGTATGCCAAATATGACTCTTGAAGTCAGAATTAATAAAACCTAAACGGGTCAATGGGGACGGGCTAGGGGCTTATCGGATTCTCAGCCGACTGCAGTCGGTACAAGCGGATTCCAGGACCACAATCAAATCCGATCCTTGTGCGTGGCGGGCGGGTGCTCGCCCGGGTTTGTGAGCTTTGGGGGGAGATTATGCGTTGTGGTGTGACGGCCGTAGCCGTGGTGTTGGCGAGCTTTGGGGGCAGTTCTCTAACTTCGAATGCGCAAGAGGCAGTGGACGAGAGAGGCTCATCGGAGCCTTCCACCGCTTCTACCGAAAGCCCGGACGTTTCACCGCCGACCGATTTGGTCGATTCCGGCGCCTACCTGCTGCCTGAGGTCGTGGTTGAGGCCGCACCTGCGAAACGCAATGAAAAGAAGCAGACCATGAGGGCCGCGCCCGTGGCCACAACAGCGCCCTCCGGCGCCGGCGAGAGCCAGGGCACGACACCCCTACCCGGTGTCGTGGTCGAAGGCGAGAAGGTGCTCCGCTCTGTCTACGAAACGACCACCAGCGTGAGCATCGTTACTGGGCAGGAGATTACCGACCGGCAGCTCTTCGATCTGAAGGAGGTGCTGTCTCAGCAGCCGAACGTCGTCACCTCCGATGACAGCACTGGCTTCGCGATCCGCGGTCTGAACTCCGAAGGCCTGACCGGTCTGCAGCATATTTCCGGCGTGCCGCTTATCTCCGTCACGATCGACGGCGCCACCCAAAACCCCGATGCCGTGCGCCGCGGCGCCCGCGGTCTTTGGGATATCGACCAGGTGGAGGTGCTGCGCGGACCTCAATCGACTCTGCAGGGACGCAATGCGCTTGGCGGCGCCGTGGTCATCAAGACCAACGACCCGACCTACAAGCGAGAAATTATCGTCGAGGGAACGGCCGGCACCAGCGAGTTGACCACCGGCGGCTTCGTTCTGAACTCACCCATCGCAGCCGGACAGTCGGCCTTCCGCATCTCCGGCTACAGTTTCAATCACGAGCGGGACATCGACTATGCGATTCCCGCCAATGCGGAGATGGGCGAAGACGAGTATTGGAATCTACGCGGCAAGCTGCTGATTGAACCGGACGCGATGCCCAGTCTCAGCGCCTTGTTCACGATTTCCCACACCGTCGACAAGCCCGGCTCATCGATCGTGTCTGCATTGTCCGACGATATGATTGCCACGGAGCAGGAGTTCCTGGAACGCCAGTTCGTACGCTCGGCGGCCTTCACCGATTTTCGCGATGCCACCTCCGACAATTACGTCGCCGATATCGCCTACGACATCAATCCGGACCTGACCCTGCGCAGCGTGACCGCATTTGCCGATACCGAGACCGTGATCAAGACAGCCGCCGGAGCCGCTTTCGCCCGCAATGGCGACTCAACCACCGGCGAGGATTTCACGCAGGATCTGAGGCTGGAGCTGGCCAATGAGGGCAACGGACTCTCCGGCGTGGCTGGGCTGTTTTACGGCTATTTCGAGCGCGGCTCCTACAACGATCAGACCATCTATCTGCCATACTTCTTCGGCGAAGGCCTTCCGCTGGATACGGCTCAATACAGGGACGCCACCCTCGGAGCGGAAACCGAAAGCCTCGCAGCCTATGCCGATCTGCGCTACCGGCTGAACCGCTGGTCCTTCATCGGTGGCGGCCGTCTGCTGCACGACGAAGTAACGACCCACGGCGCGGGCACGGCGCTCAATCTCGACAACCTCTTCGCGAGTTTCTTCGATCCGACGATCAATCCGCAGGAGTCCGTTGCCGAGGACTCTGAAGCGAGCTTCAACGAGTTCCTGCCTAAGCTCGGCATCACCTACGATCTGACGGACAACCAGACCGTGGGCGTCAGCTACAGCAAGGGCTATCGGACGGGCTTCGAGCAGCTGACGCCTGACAACCGCTACGTCACGGTGAAGCCGGAATATCTCGACGACTACGAACTCAGCTACCGCTCGACATGGCTGGACAATACGTTCGACTTCAATTCGAACGTCTTCTTCTACGACTACACCGACCAGCAGGTGACGGTGCTCAACCAGTATTACGGCGTGGCCGAGATCCTCAATGCCGGCAAGTCCCAGGCCTATGGCGCGGAGCTCGAGGCGCGCTGGCGTCCTGTCGAGCCGTTGCAGCTCTTCGCAGCCCTCGGCCTGCTGGAGACCGAGTTCGAAGAAATGACCACCAGCCAGGGCGATTTCGCGGGCAACCAGTTCCCCGACGCACCGCCCGTCACCTTCTCCGCCGGTGGCATGTACCGGTCGGAAATGGGCTGGTTCGCCGGCGCGAACGTCCGGTTTACGGGCGGCTATTTCAGCACCGGAGATCTTTCCAATAGCCCGTTGCGCGAGGTCGACAGCTACGCCGTTGTCGACGCGCGCGTCGGCTGGGAGTGGGAGCGGTTTACGCTGACCGCCTTCGCCAAGAACCTGTTCGACGAGCAGTACCTGACCCAGGTCGATCGCACGAACGCGCCGCCCCTGGCGCCGGCCTACGCCTTCGTCGGCGAGGAGCGCATCGTCGGGCTAACCCTGAATGGGCATTTCTAGCCCGCGGAACGGCGGACACGTCCGAGCTGGCGGCTGTGCCATAAGAGGCTGTCTTCATCGCAGGCGTGAAAGACAGCCTCTCTGCGTCTGGCCCCTTGGCAAATCGCCCGCCAGCGCCTACACCTCACACGCGCCGCGATTGCCCCGAAGCCGGGGCTCCTTTAGTGTCGCGGCTAGGTTCTGTACGCGTGATATCCAAGTGATATCTCAGAGTCGGCATCCAGGCACCCGTAGCTCAGCTGGATAGAGCGCCGCCCTCCGAAGGCGGAGGTCACAGGTTCGAATCCTGTCGGGTGCGCCAGTTTCTCGGTTTAGCAGGTTGCGAGCAGAGCGTCCGACCACGGGCGTCGCCAGTCGCAATTTCAGCTTTTCAACCGCCCTTCTTCAGCGATCACGTGAGCGACCTCGGCGTAGAGTCCGGCGTAGGCGGCGCCTGACCGCCATGCGGCGGCGACGCTTCGGTATTCCGACCAGCCTGCCGGTTCGGCGATCCTGACGACGTCGAGACCGCCCGCACCCGAACGGATATAGAGTTCGGGCAAGAGCGCCAGACCGGCGCCCGAACCCGCCATCTGCTGCAACGCGTCGAGGCTGGTGCCCTCGTAGTCGGCCGAAATCTTGGCTCCCAACGCCTCGCAAATGGCTTCGAGCTGACGGTGATAATGATGCCGATGATCGAGGGTCAGAAACGTCCGGCCGGCGAAGTCCTCGCTTTGGAGTTCATCCGACGCCAGCAGCGGATCGTCGGGCGGGGCCACGATGCGCAGCGGCTCGCGGAACAGCGGCTCG
Source organism: Methyloligella halotolerans (assembly GCF_001708935.1). Taxonomy (GTDB): domain Bacteria; phylum Pseudomonadota; class Alphaproteobacteria; order Rhizobiales; family Methyloligellaceae; genus Methyloligella; species Methyloligella halotolerans. Next base: position 13,168 of record NZ_MASI01000002.1, on the reverse strand, counting down.
ACATGGAGCCCCCTTCCATCGATCGGCATGGGCGACAGAAGCATGTCGAGCTCACCGGACGCGAGCTTGGCTTGCTGCAGCGCCGGGATGCCCTCGCGCATTAGGATGCGCAGGTCCGGATAGCGCTTGTGCAGAACCTTGATGACGCGAGGCATCAGATAGGGGCCGAGGGTCGGGGTGACCCCGAACCGGATCGAGCCGGCCGGCTTCGACGCCACATAAGCGGCCGCGTCGCGGAAGTCCCGTGTCGCACTGAGAACGCCGCGCGCTCCGGCGATCAGCTCACGTCCGCTCGGCGTGAGCTGCATCCCCTTCGGCACTCGTTCGAACAGTTGCAGACCCAGGCGGTGCTCGAGGGCCCGCAGCTGATGGCTCAAGGCCGGCTGGGTCAGCCCAAGCGCGGTCGCCGCTTCCCCCATATTGCCGATCTCGGCGAGCCGGACGAAGATCTCAATCTGCCTGAGCGTGAACATCGCGTCCCATTAGAGAATTTTATCGAGAGGAGGCAAGAGTTCGAATTGGATTATCGCCTCTGGGGGCCTCATGTTCTGTCCATCGAACGATGGAGAGTGTGATGGCCACAACGAGCCCCGACGAAAAAATCATGATCCCCCACCTGCGCAAGCTGTTGCGGGAGCATCGTGCGCTCAACAGATTGATCGACACCACCAAGTCTCCCGGTGCGCGCGAGGAGTTGAAAGCGATGAAGCGCCTCCGACTGCGTCTGAAGGACAAGATCGCGGCGCTCCAGCGGCACTATTATGGGCGCAGCTTCGCAAGCTGACCCTCCGGGCGATGATCCAGCGCCCCCCTTCCCCCTAGTCGGATCGTCGCCCGCCTTTTTCATGACCCGGTGTAGATGATACAGCCAACTCCCACCCAGCGTTTGCGCGAGTTTATCGGCGGCGAGAGCGCCGGCGGCGTCGCCCTGATCGCCGCCGCCGCGATCGCGCTCTGCATTGCCAATTCGCCTCTGCTCGGCACCTATCAGAGTTTCCTCGCCACGCCGGTCAGCTTCACCGCGGGCGATCTTGTCGCGATCGACAAACCGCTGCTGCTGTGGATCAACGACGGGCTGATGGCCCTGTTCTTCTTCCTTGTCGGGTTGGAGGTGAAGCGCGAGATCGTGACCGGCCAGTTGCGGAGCTGGAAGCAGGCTTCGCTGCCTGTCTACGCGGCCCTGGGCGGCATGGTCGTGCCGGCGCTCATCTTCGTCGCGATCAACGCCCGATCGGCGGCGAACCTCGACGGCTGGGCCATCCCCGCTGCCACCGATATCGCTTTTGCGCTCGGCCTTCTCGCGCTGCTCGGCAGCCGTGTGCCGGTGGCGCTCAAGGCCTTGCTGCTGGCGATCGCGATCATCGACGACATCGGTGCCATCGTGATCATCGCGCTGTTCTATACCGAGAACATGAACCTCGCGGCGCTGGGTCTCGCGCTCGTTCCCGCGGCGGGGATGCTGCTGCTGAACCGTATGGGGATAGCGCGCACGATTCCCTATTTCCTGCTGGGCGCCTTCCTGTGGATCTGCGTTCTCAAGTCCGGTGTCCACGCCACGCTCGCCGGTGTCGTCACGGCCATGTTCGTGCCCAACGCCACGGGAGACGAACGGCCGCTCGAGCGGCTGGAGCATGCACTGCACCCCTGGGTGGCGTTCCTCATCCTGCCGATCTTCGCATTCGCCAATGCGGGTGTGTCGTTCGCTGGTGCAGGCGTCGAGGCGTTGCTCGCACCGCTTTCGCTGGGCATCGCCGCCGGCCTTGTCGTTGGCAAGCAAATCGGCGTCTTCGGCGCCTGCTGGATCGCCGAGAAAACGAGGCTCGCGACCATCCCGCCCGAGGTGACGTGGCGGCACCTTTACGGGCTTGCCTGCCTTGCAGGTATCGGTTTCACCATGAGCCTGTTCATCGGCGGTCTCGCCTTCACCGATGCAGGTCAGATCGACGCGGTGAAAATGGGCGTGCTGACTGGATCGCTGATATCTGCCGTCATCGGGATGTCAGTGCTCGCCACCGCGCCGCGCAGGGCGGTCCCAGAGCGCGGCGTGGCAGCCACGGCCTGAGCGTGCATTTGCCTTACCCTGACGCCTTTTCCCGGCAGCGCGTGGCGCCCCGTTCGACGGGACACTCGCTATAGGGGCCGCACGCCTCCTCATCGCAAAGCCGGCACATGGGAAAGCGGTCGTCCTCGACCCTGACGAGCCCCTCGAGCATCCGCTCGACGAAGCCTGAAAGAATGGTCTGTTCCTTCGGCGAAAGCGCGCCAAGCGCGGCGTCGAGGGCCTTGGCGCGTCTATCCAGAATGGAAAGCACGCGGGCCCGGCCGGACCGGGTGAGGTGAAGGCCGAAGGTCCGCCGGTCCTTGCCGCGGCGCTTTTCGACCAATCCGCTGCGTTCCAGCTGTTGCACCGCCCGGACCATGCTGGACTGGCCCCGGCCAAGCTCCGCTGCCAGGCGTTCGATCAGGATGCCCGGGTCCACATGGACGCCTACAAGGATCGCCGGGCCCATGCCGCCGAGACCGGCGACGTCCTCGGCTTGCGCCTGTATGCGGTCGGACAGGGTCAGGGCCAAAGCGCCGAGCGTGTTTGCGGTCTTCGCCGTGGTCATTGGGAGCCTCCGCCCAGCGAAAAGATGGCCTCCAGACAGCGGATGATCTTCCGGCCGTCTGTAAGGTCGGAATCGTTGTCCGGATTGTAGCAGGCGAGCGACATGCCGATCAGATCGGGCGACCAGACCAGCGGCCGCACGAGCTCGGCCAGCTCGGTCCAGGTCAACCCATTCGGCATGGGATAATCGGAGGAGGGGAACTCCTCCTCGTCCAGCACGTCCCAATCGAGATGCAGCCAGAAACGGCCGGGACCGGCGCGCAGATGGGACAGGGCAGACATGCCGGCCGACGCCATCCCGTCGCGCCGCAAGGCATCTGGGGTCCGGCGATAGAGAGAATCTCCGATGTCCTCAGGCATCAGCGACCCTTCGGGCTCGGCGATGTAGTCGTCGCGATACCCCAGCATCGCGACCTCCTCCGGAGCAAGAACGCCGTTCGGCCCAGCGGCGTCCGCCAGCAGGTCTCCAGCGCGCCCCAGCAGGAATGCCATCGGCATGTCGGCGCAATCGCCGGAGAGCGAGGTCTTGCCGTCATAGAGGTCCGCATGCCCGTCGACATAGGCGAGTCCCACATGCCCAAGCGCGTCGCGCGCACCCGCCATGGCGCCGATGATGGGCGCGCAACAACCGCCGACGACCAGGGGCTTGCGCCCTAGGCCGATCTCGCGAGCGACAGCGAAACGCGTCTTCGCGGTGAGGTCGATCACTGCGGGCGCCGCCTTCATCCCGCTAACCGGGTCGCGATCCTTGCTCTCGATGGAGACCGGAAGATCGCCGATATCCGCAACATGGGGCACGACCCGCAAAAGCCCGAGCTCGCGCATGACCCGCGGTCCCCGAGAGGTGCCGTCAGGCGTTCCCTCGCTGTCGACAGGCGCGCCCATGATGCTGAAGTTGTGAACCATGCCGGCCTCCTATGTAGTAAGATCGATGCAGCATGCATCTTTATTGGATTTTTGATTTCGTCAAGCGTTTTCGGGGCGGCGCCGTGAGTCCGGCTCACGTCCGCAGACCTTCATTGTGTGAGCGCGCTGCGATAGGCTTGCAGTCGAACCAAAGGGGAGGACGATCCGTGGCCGACGAAACGGAAAGCGGTGAACGCGGCAACGTGAAAACCGGCGGCTGCCTCTGCGGGAGCGTCCGGTATGAGGTTCGGGGCGAGTTGCGCCCAGTGGTGAACTGCCACTGCTCGCAGTGCCGCAAGACCCACGGCCACTTCATTGGCTACACTTCCGCCGATCGGAACGATCTCGTGCTCGCCGAGGAATCGGGCCTGCGCTGGTACCAGTCCTCGGAGAAGGCGCGCCGCGGCTTCTGCCACCAATGTGGCGCCAGCCTGTTCTGGGAGCCGACGGAGGGCTCTTCGGTCGCGATTTCTGCCGGCACACTCGATGCACCGACGGGCCTCAAGACCGTGCGCCACATCTTCGTGGCGGAGAAGGGCGACTACTACGAGATCGACGACGGCCTCCCGCAGTTTCCTGGCACCATGCGCGGCCACCCGCTTCCGGAGGCATGATGGCAGGTCTAGGCCAGCCGCCCGAGGAAATCCGCACCGAAGCGGTCCGACGGGCCGATTCGCAAGGCAAGCCCGTCTATATCTACCGGGACGGCGAGGAGTGGCGGATCGCGGCGAAGCTCACCGCTCTGCCGCCCGGCGCTCAGAGCTGGGAGTTCCGTCCGACCTCCCACCGCTCGGAGACCGAGAACTTCGGCGGCTGCTGATCGCCCGACTCCAGGCAAAAAAAACTGGGCCCTCGATACGCGAAAGAGCCCAGTTAGTCGGAGGGAGCCTGACTTTTGACAAGTCAGCCTAGAGAACGTTTTCGACCGAAACCTCCACGGCATGCAGGAACGACCGTGCGGAAGAGCGGGCGGTGAGCAGGACGAACCCGTCCTCCCCGTCGCGCAGCACGATCGCCGCCATGTGCTCCATCACCGTCCGCGCGCAGCGGTCGGCCGGAAAGGCGTCCGGATGGAGGTCCAGCGGGCAGATGCGCTCCAAAACGGCGACGACGCTTTCGCCGCCGACCCGAAGCGCCACCCAGACATCGGTCTGGTCGGTCGTGTAGGCAGACCCCGAAAGCGTCTCGGCGAGCCGCTTTTCCGCATCCGGCCTGTCGTGGTTGAAGACCGCGAAGATCTGGCCCGGCGCCATGCCGAGAAATCTCGTCTTGCCGTCTTTCGAAATGGTCACCTTGCCGGGCGCCGGAGGCGTCGTTCCGAAGCTCTTTTGCATGGCGGCGTCGAGGGCCTTGTCGCCGTCCAGCGGCGTGGCGATGGAGACCACCGCCAACCGGGTCAGCTCTTCGACCACGATGCCGTCCTTGTCGGCGCGATATCCGCCCAGCGCAGGCGTAGGATAGAGTGCAGTATCAGACACGGAGACGCTCTCCTTCGGGATCGATGAAGTGGGGCGAAACGATCTCCACCTCGATATCCACATTGGTTGCAGGGCTCACGGCACGGACGATCTCGCCCATGCGGTCGCTGCCGCGCGTGATGAAGCCGAGTCCGATCGAATGGTCGAGAGACGGCGAGAAGGCGACCGAGGTCATCCAGCCTTCGTCATGGGCCATATCGCAAGGCGATCCCTTGGAGAGGAAGTGCCAGCCGGCCTTCAGATGCTGGCTCCGGTCCACGGGACGGAAGCCGACCAGGCGAAGCCCATCGTCCCGGTTCAGATCGGGGCGCTCGGAAAGCGTGTTGCCGATGCAGTCCTTCTTCTTGGAGATCATGCCGCCCATGCCGAGATTCTGGGCCGTGGTCGTGCCGGGCAGCTCCGCGCCCGCCGCGTGACCCTTCTCGATGCGCATCACGCCCAGCGCTTCCGTGCCGTAAGGCGTCACGCCGAACTCCTCGCCCGCCTTGATGAGCGCACGGATTAGGGCATCGCCGTAGCGGGCCGGCACCGCGATCTCGTAGGCGAGCTCGCCTGAAAACGAGATACGGAACAGACGTCCCGGCGTGCCGCCGCAGACCGTGATCTCCGAGCACGCCATGAAGGGGAACCCTTCGTTGGAAAGATCCGTGTCGGTATCGACGACCTTCTGCAGAAGCTTGCGCGAATTCGGACCCGCAACGGCGAACTGCGCCCAGCCGTCCGTGGTCGAGATCAGATGAACGTCGAGATCCGGCCACAGGCACTGGCGGCAGAACTCCAGATGCCGGAACACCGGCCCGGCGTTCGCCGTCGTGGTCGTCATCACGTAATGAGTTTCGCCAAGCCGGGCGGTGGTGCCGTCGTCCATGGCGATGCCGTCCTCGCGTAGCATCATGCCATAGCGCGTCTTGCCCACCGCCAGCTTGGCGAAGCCGTTGATGTAAACCCGGTTCAGGAACTCCGCGGCGTCGCGGCCCTGAATATCGATCTTGCCGAGCGTGGTCACATCGCAGATGCCGACCGAATTGCGGGTGGTCTCGACCTCGCGGTTGACCGTGTCCCGCCAGCTCTTGTCGCCGGGCTTCGGGAAATACTGGGCCCGCATCCACATGCCGACCTCGACGAAGGTCGCGCCCTGCTCCTCGGCCCAGCTATGGCTCGGCGTAAGGCGGTAGGGGCGGAAATCCTTGCCGCGCGCACGGCCGGCGAGCGCGCCGATCGGCACCGGCGTATAGGGCGGCCGGAAGATCGTGGTCCCGGTTTCGGGGATCGACTGGCCGCGCGCATTCGCCATGATGGCGAGGCCGACCACATTAGCCGTCTTGCCCTGGTCGGTCGCCATGCCGAGCGTCGTGTAGCGCTTCAGATGCTCTACCGATCGGAAGCCTTCCTGATGCGCCAGCTTCACGTCCTTTACGGTGACGTCGTTCTGCTGGTCGACCCAGGCCCGCGCCTTGCTCTCCTTCACATAGAAGAAGGGGGTTGCGGCGATCTTCTCGTCGTCGGATTTCGGGGCCGCCTGCGGGGCGGTCTTCATGCCGAGGTCCTTCAAGGCCGCATTGGCCTTGTTGAGACCCTCGGTGAGGGCGGATTTCAGCGATAGCTCGCCATTGGCCGCGCCCGCCACGCTCATGCCGACCGGGATACCCTGATCCGGCACGAAGGCGGCGATGTCCTCGCGCCAGGCAGGACGTCCGCGCTGATGGCAGGTGAGCTGCAGATTCGGGCTCCAGCCGCCGGAGACGGCCAGGCAGTCGACCGGGATCTCCCGACCGCTCGCCAGGGCGATCTGGGTGATCCCCTTTCGGCCATAGGTTCCGGCGACGGCGTCGCCCATGAAGATCTGCGTGTTCGGGATCTGATAGGGCGCGTTGCCCGTGCGCGGATCGATCACCGCGGCGACCTCGATGCCCTTGGCGGAGAGATCCGCAGCCGTGCGCCAGCCGTCGTCATTGCTGGTGAAGATCGCGACTCGCTTGCCGGGTGCGGCGCCCCAACGGTTCACGTAGGACCGCACCGCGCCGGCCATCATGATGCCGGGCCGGTCGTTGTCGCCGAACGCGATGGGACGCTCGATGGCGCCCGCGCATAGGATCGCGCGCTTGGAATAGATGCGCCACAGGATCTGGCGGGGCTTGTCGCCTTGATCGGACAGGTGATCGCGGGCCCGCTCCAGCGCGCCGTAGATTCCGTGATCGTAAGAGCCGTAGACGGTAGTGCGCGGCATCACCCGCACATTGTCCATCTCCGAAAGCTCCTGGACGATCGATTGCGCCCACTCGCTGCCGGGCATCCCGTCGATCTCGTATGTCTCCGAGTTCAGCCGGCCGCCGAGGCGGAAATCCTCATCCGCGAGAATGACCCGCGCGCCCGAAAGCGCCGCGGTCTTCGCGGCCATCAGCCCCGCAGGTCCGGCCCCGATCACGAGCACGTCGCAATGCAGGAAGCCTTTGTCGTAGGTCGACGGGTCCGGCTCGCCGGACAGGGCGCCGAGACCGGCGGATTTCCGGATCAGCGGCTCGTACACCTTCTCCCAGAAGGCGCGCGGCCACATGAAGGTCTTGTAGTAGAAGCCCGCGGACAGGAACGGCGAGAAGAAGTCGTTCACCGCCATGAAGTCGAAGCCGAGCGGACCGCGATGGTTCTGGCTCGAGGCTGCGAGACCGTTATAGAGCTCCGCCACCGTTGCGCGGGTGTTCGGCTCCGCATAGGCGCCGCGGCCGATGGTGAGGAGAGCGTTGGGCTCCTCCGAGCCGGCGGTCAGGATGCCGCGCGGCCGGTGATACTTGAACGAGCGGCCGACCAGCTTGACGCCGTTGGCGACCAGGGCCGAAGCGACCGTGTCGCCTTCGAAGCCCTGGTAGTGCGAGCCGTTGAACGTGAAGTCCAGCGGGGCATTGCGGTCGACGAGGCCGCCGGAGAGGCGGTGAGACTGACGCGAAGCGGTGTTGCTCATTTGCTGCGTCCGAGCGCACGGGCGACGTCCCGAGCCAGCTCGACCTTCGTGATTTCGTGGGTGAGGGTGTTGCGCGTCACGACGAGCCAGGAGCGGTCGCCCTGTTCGTGGAACCAGAGCTCGCGATGCTCGCCCGCCGGGTTGTCGCGCAGATAGAGGTAGTCGTGGAACGCATCGAGCGCGTTCTCGTCCTGCCAGTCCGGACGCTCGATCAGGCATGCGTCGCCGAGATAGACGAACTCTGCCGAGTCGCGCGGTCCGAGAAGAGGGTGGTCGATGATCATGGTCGGAACTGCCTGCTTCGGTGCTGACTAATGGAGGTTCGGTTGGGCGCCCATGCCCTTCTCGTCGATCATCGCGCCGCGCCGGAACCGGTCCAGCCGATAGGCCGCCGCCACCTCGTGGGGCTCGTCCTTCGCGATCAGATGGGCGTAGCAGTAGCCGGAGGCCGGCGTCGCCTTGAAGCCGCCGTAGCACCAGCCGCCGTTGAAATAGAGCCCGTCCACCGGCGTGTGGTCGATGAAGGGGGAGCCGTCCATGGACATGTCCATGATGCCGCCCCAGCTGCGCAGAAGGCGCGCCCGGCCGATCATGGGCATGATCGCCATGCCGCCCTCGCAGACATCCTCCACCACGGGAAGACCACCGCGCTGGGCATAGGTGTTGTAGCCGTCGAGATCTCCGCCGAAGACGAGGCCGCCCTTGTCGGACTGGCTGACGTAGAAATGGCCCGCGCCGAAGGTGACGACGCCCGGAATGGTCGGCTTCAGCCCTTCGCTGACGAAGGCCTGCAGAACGTGGCTCTCGATGGGAAGTCGGATGCCGGCCTTCTCCATCACACGGCTTGAAGAGCCGGCCACGCAGACCGCGACCTTCTTCGCCTTGATCGGGCCGCGGCTCGTTTCCACGCCCGTGCAGACGCCGTTCTTGATCTGGAAGCCGGTGACTTCGCAATTCTGGACGATATCCACGCCGCGCTCGTCGGCGCCGCGAGCATAGCCCCAGGCCACTGCATCGTGGCGTACCGTACCGCCGCGGGGCTGCATGATCCCGCCTTTGATGGGGAAGCGGGCGTTGTCGTAATCGAGGAAGGGGCAGAGCTTCTGCAGCTCGTCGCGGTCCAGCATCACGGAATCGGCGCCCGCCATGCGCATGGCGTTGGCGCGCCGCAGGTAAGCCGCCTGCTGACCGTCATTGTGATAGAGATTGATGATCCCGCGCTGGGAGACCATGGCGTTGTAGTTGAAGTCCTGCTCCAGCCCTTCCCAGAGCTTCATGGAGAACTCGTAGAACGGCTCGTTCCCCGGCAGCAGGTAGTTGGAGCGGATGATCGTCGTGTTGCGGCCGATATTGCCCGACCCAAGCCAGCCCTTCTCCAGCACCGCGACGTTCCGGATGCCGAATTCCTTGGCGAGATAGTAGGCCGTGGCGAGCCCGTGGCCGCCGGCGCCGACGATGACGACGTCGTACTCCTTACGGGGCTCGGGATCGCGCCATTGCGGCTTCCATCCCGTATTGCCCTTCAGGCCTTCGCTGATGATCTTGAATACTGAGTAGTGCATGGCCTGCAACGCTCCGTCTGGTTCAAACCAAACGCTACGATTGGTCGCGGCCGATTGACTTCTCAAATATCGACGGATAGTTACAGGAAATGGTCAAGCGTCCGTCCGAATCTCGCCCGCATGTCGATCTTGAGAAGAGTCGGCTGAGCGAGAAGGAGGCCGATCCGGACGGTCGGCACGAGGCCGATGCCTACCGGATCTGCTTCCTGCTGATCGACGGCTTCGCGCTCATGTCGTACGCGGCAACCGTCGAACCTCTGCGCGCTGCGAACCTGCTCGCCGGGCGGCGCATCTACGAGTTCAGCCACGCAGCGCCCGCAGGCGAGTTCGCCACGAGCTCGAGCGGCGCGCGCATCGATGCCGATGCGGAGATCGGCGTCGATCTCGATTTCGATCTTGTGCTGGTGGTGGCAGGCGGCGATCCCGTCAGCTTCGACGACGAACACACCTTCAGCTGGCTACGGTCTCTCGGCCGCCATGGCGTGCGCCTTGGCGGCGTCTCCGGCGGCCCCGTTATCCTCGCCCTGGCGGGGGTCATGGCCGGACGCCGCATGACCGTGCACTGGGAGCATGCCGAGGCGCTCGCCGAGATCTATCCCGGCCTGCTCATCGAGCGCACCCTCTATGTGGTCGATCGCGACCGGGTTACCTCCGCGGGCGGCACGGCACCCCTCGACATGATGTACGCCCTGCTGGCGGAACGGCAGGGCCCGGCCTTCGCCCGCGCGATCTCCGATTGGTTCATGCATACGGAGGTGCGCCCCTCCGGCGGTCCCCAGCGGTCCGGATTGGTCGAACGTCACGGAACGACCGAGGCTGGCGTCATCCGCGCCATCGAGGCCATGGAGAACCACGTCGCCGATCCGCTGCACTTGGCGCAGCTGGCGACCCTGGCAGGCACCAGTCCGCGGCAGCTCAATCGATTGTTCAAGGAAAGGCTGGGCGTGAGCACCATGGCGTTCTATCGCCGGCTGCGACTCGATGTGGCGAAGAACCTCCTGCAGCAATCCACCTTGCCGCTTACCGATATCGCGCTCGCGACCGGGTTCGCCAACTCGGCGCATTTCTCCAGCGCCTTCCGCGATGTGTGTGGGGTGAGCCCGTCGGCGTTCCGCCGCTCGAAGAAACCGGACGACCGCAGCGTCAGGCCGCCGCCGAGCGCATCAGAGACAGCCGCGCCGTCTCCAGATGCTCCTTCATCAGATTCGCAGCCCGTTCCGGCTCGCGAGCCATGATGGCCTCCAGAATGGCGCGGTGCTGACGGTTATATTCCCGGATCATGTTCTCCGTCAGGGTGATCTCGCGCATCATCGACCATTCCCGTTGATGCCGAACGGAGTTGATCTGCCCCACGAACCAGATCAGCAGCGAGTTGCCGGTGCTTTCGGCAAGCCGAGTATGGAATGCCGTATCGGCGGCGGCGAAAGCGGTCGGATCCTTCGTGCTCGCCTCCATCTTCTCGAGCAGCGAGCCGGCGAAGGCGAGGTCCTTGGGCCGCGCATGGAGAACGGCGAGCCGGCAGATATGCGGCTCCACCGCGAAACGCGTGTCCATAAGCTCCAGAGGCCGCGCGTTCTCGATGATGTCGTTGGAGGGCTCCGGCGGCTCGAAGATCACATAGGCCCCGCTGCCGCGCCGGATCTCAACCAGACCTTCGTCGACCAGCCGGCTTAACGCCTCCCGGACGGTGCCCCGCGCCACTCCGAATTGTTCCGCCATCTTACGCTCTGAGAGCAGCCGCTCATGGGAGGCCAGCCGGCCCTCCTTGATATCCCGCCGGAGCACGGCGGCGAGGTCTGCCGAGCCTGCATAAGTCTCTCCCGAAAGGTTCGGACCGGAAGAAATCTCGTTTTCTGTCTGAGCCAATGTCAATTCCATTTTTGGACCAATAACACGCATTCGGCCGGGCAGGGCCGGAAGTGTCAAGTTGTCACATACCAATCGATTCCGCCGGGCGGAGGCGAGTCGTTCGCGTATTAGTATAGAACCAATTACGAACCAGATCAAGCCTATTCCTACCCACTAAGAGTAAAGTGGACCAAAACTGCTTGATTTTTGGATCACATGCGGACACGATCAACATCATTGTTGCGGATTATTCAACGGCGGTGCCAGAGCGAGACGAGCGCCGCACCGCCAGTTGAAACGGCCAAAAGGGGAGGAACCTGTGTCGTTTCCTGAGCACGCGGAATTCGTAGTTATCGGCGCCGGAATTCACGGTCTGTCAGCTGCCTGGCGGCTCGCCGAGCGCCTCAAGGAGAAGGGCGAAAGCGTAGAGGGCCGCGTCGTTGTCCTCGATAAGGCCGGCATCGCCGCCGGCGCCTCCGGCATCGCCTGCGGTGTCGTGCGCAACAACTACTTCCAGCCCGCCATGCGCAATCTCATGGCCCACTCCGTGGATGTCTGGGAGAGCGATCCGAAAGCCTTCAGCTATCACCCGGTCGGCTACATGCAGATCTCGTGCGAGGCCATGCACGAGGACGTCGCGCAGATCCACCGCGAGCAGCAGGCCATCGGCTACGAGAGCGTCTTCATCGAAGGCGAGAAGGACTCCGCCGACTATATGCGCGGCATCTTCGACGATTGGCAGGCGAAGGGCATCACCTCCGTTCTCCACGAGAAGCGCGGCGGCTACGCCAACAACACCAAATCCATGTACGGCCTGGCCAAGAAGGCCGAGGATCTGGGCGTCCGGATTATCACCGGCACCGAGGTTCAGGAACTGATCACCGAGAGCGGCTCGCCGGCCGTCCGCGCCGTGAAGACCAATCGCGGCACCATCCGTTGCGATCAGCTCATCGTCGGCGCCGGACCTTGGGTGCGCGACTTCTGGGACATGCTCGGCCTGCCGAATAAGATCAAGGTCAAGAGCCCTGACGGCCAGGTCGCCGACGGCGTCGATATGTGGCGCTTCTGGCAGCTGGAGGAGGGCGTCCTCAAGGTCGATCCCGATACGCTCCTGACCAATGACGGAAAGATCCCGCCAGTCATCCACGTCGACACCGACGCGCCGCTGATCTCCGATGTCGACGGCAGTGTCATCACCGAAGACATGTGGGGCATCTACTACAAGCCCGACTGGCATTTCGGCGGCGTCCAGGGCGGTGCGGCACCCTATAAGGTTACGACCCCGGCGGAAGACGTGGCCATCGACCCGTATGGTCCGGCCAGCCCCGAATTCGTCTCGAGCCCCGGCTTCGCGCATATGTGGGTTTCGGCCTTGGCGCATTGCCACAAGCGCTTCCAGGGCTCCATGCCCCGCTACCACCGTGAGCCCTCCGGCGGCATCGGCTGCTTCACGCCGGACTCGTTCCCGGTCTTCGACCGCTTCAACGAGAACGCGACGGTCATCGCCGACTCCAACCACGGCTACAAGATGCTCGGTGTCGGACGCCTCGTGGCCGATGAGGTCATGGGCGACGAGCAGGAGCTTCTGAAGCCGTTCCGTTTCGCCCGCTTCGAAAAGGGAGAGCTGCACCCGACCTCGCACAGCCCGTTCCCCTGGAGCTGAGGTCCCCGAAGTCAATCAAAGAAGGCGGAGCTCCATAAGGGGCCCGCGATCCATAAGGGAGGAAAGCCGTGTCAAAGACGGATATCGAGGAATTTGTAGACGCCCCTGGCCGGGACGAGCTTGTTAAGGAGGTTCGCCGTCAGATCG
>NZ_MASI01000001.1 GCF_001708935.1 Methyloligella halotolerans | reverse complement strand
TCACTATGCGTGTTCCGTCATACGCTCTCGGAAATCTTCCGGAACGGGTGAAATTATCGAGTTACGTCAGACGCCTAGCGTCTTCGTGATCGATGAATCGTCATCGGTTATCCCCCTGCGATCTCTGTTCGAACTGCGGCCGGCCATTTCTGGACTCCGCACCATGGCGTGCGCATCGACCTCGATCTCATCGCGCGCGGCCCGCTCGTTGCGTGGCGAACCTGTCTCCCTCGCGACGGATCGATTTCGGCCGTTGTGTTCACGCCGTCCTCCCCCAACTAACTCTTGCGCACCAGGCTTACCGGCGCGGCGGATTCGGTCTGCGTCCCAGCCTCGCGGCTGCGTGATCTCCCTCGCGGCCTGAACGGCGTCGTGCCACGACGCGGCACCGCCGGGCCGACGACGCTCAGGCCATACCCGTGAAGGCCTGCGACGGCCCCCACGTGATCGGGAAAGAGTGCGATCTCCACCGCGCCGAGATCCTTCAGGATCTGTGCTCCGATGCCGTAATCCTGCGGGTGAAGATCGGCTCTGTGGCTCGGGCTCCCGGCGGCGATGCTCGCCGAGAGAGCCTCGGGCCGCGTATCGCCGATCAGCACGGCGACGCCGCGCCCCTGACCGTTGATCCGGGCCATGGCGTCATGGAGCACAGAGCCCGACGTGCCACCCAGCACATCGGCGATGAGATCCATCCTATGCAGTAAGGTCGCGTCGGGTGATCCGGGTGGACGTCGCCTTTGACGAGAGCGATATGCTCTCCTTCGTCCACTACGTCGCGATAGACCAGGGCGCGCCACGTGCCGAAGGCCGGATGGCTGACGGTCTCCTTTGCGACCTGGCGGACCAGGGTCTCGTTTCGCCGCCGATATGCGATGAGATCGGCGATCGTACCGATTTTCAGACCGTGCTGCCTTGCGAAGGAAACGAGATCCGGTAATCGCGCCATCCCTCCGTCTTCGCTCATGATCTCGCAGATCACGCCGGAGGCATCGAGTCCGGCGATGCGCGCCACATCGACCGCCGCCTCCGTATGGCCGGGCCGCTTGAGCGTGCCGCCGTGGCGGGCGACCAGCGGGAAGACATGGCCCGGCGTCGTGATGTGAGAAGCGCTCGTCTCCGGGTCGATCGCAACAGCAATCGTATGCGCCCGGTCAGCCGCGGAGACCCCGGAGACGATCCCGCTGGAAGCTTCGATCGAGACGGTGAACGCGGTCTCGTGCTGGGCCTCGTTCCGCGCCGACATGGGCGGCAGATCGAGCGCATCGACACGCTCCTGCGTCAGCGCCAGACAGATCAGCCCCCGCCCGTAGCGCGCCATAAAATTGATGGCTTCGGCTGTTGCGAACTGAGCCGGGATGATGAGGTCGCCTTCGTTCTCGCGATCCTCGTCGTCGACCAGGATGAACATCCGGCCGCGCCGGGCTTCCTCGATGATCTCCTCGGTGCTGCTGATGCAGCATTCATCGGCCGGACGTGCCGGCGCCTCCAGTCTCGCCTGTGAGGACCCCGCGGTCATTCCGCCGCCTCGAGTGCGCTCTGCACCGCCCGGCGGCCAAGCAGGAGAGAGGCCGCCTCGCTGGATGCCCGCTCGATGCGGTCCAGCATGGCCTGACCTTGAATCTTGCCGTCCTCGAAATCCGCCGGACCACCGTAGAGACCGGTCGCGACCGTCTGGATATTGAAGAACCCCAGCAGCGGGCGGAGCTGATGCTCGATGGCCAGACCATGCAACGGCGAACCGCCCGTCGCGGCAACCACCGCGGTCTTGCCGGCCATCGCCTCCCGGTCCACGAGATCGAAATAATGCTTCAGGAGGCCCGTATAGCTGCCCCGGAAGATCGGCGATCCGACGATCAGCAGGTCGGCCTGTTCAGCCGTCCGCAGCGAGGCCTCGCCCCGGGGCGTGACCTGACTGCGGTCCAGCGCGCAGAAGATGTCCTTCCAATCCGCCGCGAGAGAGACCTCCTCGACCCGGCTGCCCAGCAGCTTCTCGGAAACGGAGTGGGCGGTCGCCCGCAGCAACACGCCCGTGCGCGAAAGCGGACTGGGACTGCCGTTGACGGTGACGATCAGGCACATGGGCCACTCCTCTCGTTCTCGGTCGCGTCGTGGGCGGACACAGGCTCCTCCGTTGCTCGGTGTAAGGCCTTGCCCGCCCGCCTTGGGGCTCAGCCCTGCAGAAGGTTCTGCCGCAGGGTCTTGCCCGAATATTCCGTCCGTAGACGTCCGCGCCTCTGAAGCTCGGGCGTCACGAGATTTGCGAAATCCTCGAAGCAGCCGGGCGTGTAGGTGGCCGCCAGCATGAAGCCGTCCGCGCCGCCCTCATCCATGAAGTATTCCATCTGGTCGGCGATATCCTTCGCCGTCCCGACGAGCCGCGGCATGCCCATGCCTTGCGCGTAGATCAGCGCTGCTTCCTTCACGGTCAGCGGGATCTTGCCTTCCGGGTCCTTGGCGTAGATGAGGGATTCGAAAAGGCCCTGGATGCCGGGCACCTCGATGTTCTTGATGTTCTCGTCGAGATCCATCGTGGAGAAGTCGAGGCCGAAGTGGCCCGAGATCCAGGCGAGCGCGCCTTCCAGCGGGATGCAGGAGACGATGCGCTCGTACTTCTCTTCCGCCTCGGACCGCGTCTCCGCGACAACGGTCTGCAGGCCGTAGATATACTTCACGCTGCCGGGCGCTCGGTTGAACTTGGTCTCCAGCCGCTCATCCAAATCGCTCGCATACTGACGCATGCGCTCGACATTCGGATGCACCGCGAAGATCGCTTCGGCGTGCTTGGCGGCGAAGTCGCGCCCGCGATCCGACGAGCCGGCCTGCCAGAGCACCGGGCGCCCCTGAGGCGACGGCGAGCAGAAATGGCGACCGTGACATTTGAAGTATTTTCCGTCGTGCTCGACGATCCGGACCTTTTCGGGATCGGCGTAGATCCCGCTCTCCTTGTCGGCGACGATGGCGTCCGGCTCCCAGGAGTCCCAGAGCTGGTAGCAGACGTCCATATACTCTTCCATCTTCTCGTAGCGCTCGCCGCGCGGCGTCATCTCGACGTGGCCGTAAGCCTCCCACTCGCTCTTCGAATAGGAGCTCACCACGTTCCAGGCGACGCGGCCCTCGGTGAGATGGTCGAGGCTGGAGAGCAGCCGGCTCATGGAGTAGGGGTGCACGAACATCGTCGACAGGGTGACGCCGACGCCGAGATGTTCGGTGGCGCCGGTCACGATGGTCGCGATGGTGGACGGCTCGTGGGTCGGGCACTGGACCGCGTACTTCACGGTCGCGTCGGAGCTGTTCTCGTAGGTGGAGTAGGGCGCAAGCTCATCGGCGATGAACATGGCGTCGAAGTAACCGCGCTCCATGGTCTGCGCCATGTGCCGCCAATAGGACGGGGTAGAGAAGTCGTAATTGACCTTGTCCTGAACATTCCTCCACATGCCCGTGGCGTGGCTATTCACGCCGTGCTGGATGAAACCCAAGAGATGGGCCTGTTTCTTACTGGCGTTTGACATATTACATTCCAAGGTTGCGGATTGAATTGGAGCCGGCCTCGGTGGCCGGCGACGGATTCCACCAGCCGCTTCTCAACGGCCGGACGACTCTTTTCATGAAGAGCTCGGCGTCTCGCATCGGGTCGTCGAACTGGCAGATGATGCGGTTTATCCCCATCTCGGCGAGGTCGCCGATCCGGGCCTGGATCTCCTCGAAACTGCCGACGAGGCCGAGTTCGAAGCCGGCGTTCGAGTCGACCATCTGTTCTTCCTCGAGATCGGCCCAGGCGGCGCCGCCCGACTGATCCATCACGCCGCGGAAGAACGCGATCGTGTCGATATTCCGCTTTGAGACTACGTCGGCGGCCCGTCGCTTCGCCTCGTCGGAGCTCTCCGCCCCGAGCACGTAGGCATTTGCGGCGATGGAGACTTCACGGCCGCGCTTGGAGGCTTCCCGACGCACGGCCTGGATCTGTTGCACAAGGTCGTCGTCGTTCATGCCGTTCACGAAGAGGCAGTCTCCCCGTTCGGCGACCAGATTGACCGCGCGATCCGAATGTCCTGCGACCCACACCTCGGGCATGGCCCCTTCACGGAAACCGAAGGTCGGGATGATCTCCGTATCTTCGCTTCCGGATTGTTCTCCGGAGGAGGCGGTCGCGATCCTGGCGGCGAGCTCCCCGGTGCTCATCCCGACGGGCGGGTGGAAGAGACTGTCGATCGAGCGCAGGAAGGCTTCCGCGCGGTCGTAGCGCCGGCGATGGTCGAGCCAGTCGACGCCGGACACGTCGAACTCCGTCTTCCACCAGCCGCAGACGATGTTCATCGCAACAGGCCGGCGCGCGATCTTGGTGAGCGTATCGAGCATGCGGGCGACCAAGATCGGCGACCGAAAACCGGGCTTGATCGCTCCGCATAACCCGATGCTCTCCGTCGTCGCCGCGACAGCGGAGAGCATGCTCCAGGCGTCGGCAACCGCCTGCTCGGGACCGTGGATGCAGTTCAGAAGATTCTCCGAGGCGTAGAGGAAGTCGAACCCGAGCCCCTCCGCATGCTTCGCGATGTCCAGACAATTGGCCACGTCAGGCTCCGCTGACTGATCCGTTACCCGTAGCCATCCGCCATAGACCGGAAGCCACACACCGAACTGCATTTCGCGAGAAGGGCCCAAATTTTCGCGGGACGACATGATCTGAGATGAAGCCTTTTTATGCTTGTGTTCACGCACAGATCTGAGCCGGCGACACCCCTGAAGAAGACCTGCCGGCCAGAGGCCCGCGATCGGTATTTTCGGTCTGCTTCACGAGATCGATTTGTGCTCTTTCGCGTCTGTGTAACTGCCTCTAAGCCTATTGCACGAGGTCGGGGTGTCAACGAAAAAACACAATAAAATCATTGGGTTACATAATGCATCGCACTTCCTCTTATGCATTCGCAGGTTGATTGTGAGCGGCGCTTATGGCCCATAAAAAACGGTTATGTGGCGTCTGTGGCGCGGCGCTCCGCGGCGGTTTGAGCGCGGGATCTGGACGCACGAAAACCCCGTCGGCGAGGGCCGGCGGAGTCGGTTCCGAAGAGAGCGAAAATGGTGTCGGGCGATGTCGTCCCGACCGTGAATTGCGCGCCGCCCTAATAGGCTCGCGCCGGCTGGGATCGACCGGCGCCAACCGGCGCCGCGTCATGCTCCAGTTCATCCGCAGCTTCCGCGGCGAATTCTTCGCGGAGCGGCCGGATGACGTTCTTCATGAAGGGGCCGGCATCGCGCATCGGATCGTCGAATTGGAAGACGACCTTCTCCACACCGATACCGCGCAACTCCCGCAGACGATTGCGGACATCCTCGAAGCTGCCGATCAGCCGCGCTTCGAACCCCGCATTTGAATCGACGAGCTGCTCGTCGCTGAGGCCTTCCCAGGCAACCGATCCGGAGTTCAGCATGACGTCCCGAAAATACTCGATGGACTCGGTGTTGCGCTGGGTAATGACTTCGCGGTAGCGGGCCTCTGCCTGAGCCCGGGTCTCGGTGGCGATGACGTACGCATTGATTCCCACGCTCACCTCGCGGCCCCACCGCATGGCCGATTGGCGCGCCGCCGCGACGTGCCGCTTCAGCGCGGCATCCGTCATTCCGTTCAGGAAGAGGCAGTTCGCCCATTCGCCGGACATGCGCAAGGCGTCCTCCGAATGTCCACTGATCCAGATCTGGGGAAGGGCGTCGGCATCGAGCCCATAATTGACCGGCGCGTGGAGACGGGCGCTGGTCGCCGTGCCGTCGGACACCTGGTTCGCCGCCGGGCGGGGCGGCTGATATACGCGATGCAGGCTTCGCAGGAAGGATTCGGCCCGTTCGTAGCGGCCTGTGTGATCGAGCCATGGCACGCCGGAAAGATCGAACTCTTCTCGCCACCAGCCACAGACGATGTTGATAGCCACGGGCCGGCCGGCAATCTGCCTCAGCGTGTCGACCATCCGGGCAACCAGAAACGGAGACCGGAACCCCGGCTTGATCGCGCCGACGAGCCCCACTTTGGAGGTGGTCGCCGCGATCGCCGTCAGCAGGCTCCAGGCCTCCGCCACGGCCTCGCCGGGCCCGTGGATGCAGTTCAACAGATTTTCCGAGGCGTAGAGAAAGTCGAACCCGAGGGCTTCCGATTGCTGGGCGATCGCCAGGCACGACGCGATGTCCGGCCCGGTCGGCTGATCGAGGCTCCTCAACCAGCCGCCATACATGGGCAGCCAGATCCCCAGCTCCATCGTCGGCTTTCTCGTGGACTGCATCGCGTTCCCTTTAGCTGCCGCGGTCGAACCGGTCTTCCGCAAAGAATGCGATGCCGTTGACCGCCGCGGTAACGATCGTCAGGACCGGCGCGACGTAGATGAAAGCAGGCGCTACGCCCATCAGGCCGATAATCGTTGCGGCGGCAAGCACCGCGAGGGCGACCGGCCATCCGTACCGCTGGATATCCTTACTATCGTCGACCTCGACGGTTTGGTCATTGTGACTTCGCATCGCAGCAATCGTACCGTGGGTGTAGCCCGCGAAGAACAGAGCCGTCGCAATGGCTCCGAGCACTAGGAACACGATCAAGAGAGTGGTCATAGCTTCAGTTTCCTATCGATCGAATTGAACAGGGTGATGTGCCGGCGCGCGAACGCGCCGGCACGATTGCCTCTCAGCCCTTGGCCTGGGAGAGCTGGTCGTCCGACAGCGGCTCGTCCTCGGTGAGCTTGGCCATGTCGAACGTCTTGTTCAGGAGCAGCCCTGCCGTGACCACGACGCCGCCGCTGATGCCCAGGATTGTCAGGGTCCCGATCAGGTCGCCATAGACCGAGCGAAGCGGCATGCCGATCGCGATCGCCAGCGCGATGCCGGCCACGAAGCCGATGGTGTTGGTCCGCGGCCAGGCGATCGCCAGGACGAGCGGCAACAGGATCGACGTCTTGAGCGCGTAGGTGGTCAGCACCAGCGATGTGAAGTCGACCCCCGAGAGCACGATGGCCGCGGCGATGATGCCTCCGAGCAGCATCGACAGCTTGGTGACGTAGAACAGGGTGGATTCCGTCGTGCCCGGGAAGAAGCGCTTCACGATGTCGACGGCGACGATGGACGAAAGCGCCGAGCTCGCACCGTCGATGGTGGAGTAGCAGGCCGCCAGGATCACGAACACGTAGGCGATGATGATCGCCATCGGCAGTCCGAGATGGGAGACCACATACGGGCCGATCGCGACGATATCGCCACCGATATCCTCAGGGGTCAGCCCGTAGGCCAGGCCCACCAAGCCGAGCGCACCCAAGCAGATCGGGATAGGGTAGAAGAGCATTCCCGAAAGCATGAAGGTGCGCCCGACTTGATTCGGACGGAGGGCCCAAACCTTCTGCCAGAAGGTCTGGTCTGCCACGGTCGCCGCCAGCAAGCCGAAGGCGAGCGTGATTCCGAATCCGGACGCCGCGGCGCCCTGAAAGATTGAGAGGTCGGTGGGATCGGAGGCCTCCACCGCGCTGAAAACGGCGGTCGCGCCGCCATCGATCTGGCTGAACACCGCGACCACGACGATCGCGGCCGGCACCGTGATCATCCAGGTGTTGATCGTCCCGGTCATCACGGCCGTCCAGAGACCGCCGAAATAGGAATAGGTGAGCACCACGGCGACAGTCAGCAGCGTCGCCCACCGCCAATCGATCGGGAACACCGTCGACATGACGACGGACGTGCCTTTCAGGTTGATCAGGATCTCAAGCAGGATGCCGAAGATCATGGTCGCGGTGACCACCGTCGTGGCGATTTGCGACTGGCCGAAGCGGTGAAAGACGAATTCGCTGATCGTGTAGCCTTCGGGCATGCGGCGCCTGAGAATGCGCGCAAGCGGAATCACCGCCATGACGGCCAGGCCGTTCGGCACGACGAACCAGAACAGCCCCGACAGACCCCACTGGAACGTCATGGCACTGCTCATCATCACGGCCATGGCCCATGTCCAGACCGAGATGATCGATCCGACGCCAAAGCCCAGCCCGACCCGTCGGTTGGAGATGATGAAGTCATGGGTGTTGTGAACGAGGTTCCTGCGGATCAGATATGCGATCCCCAGAAAGATCACCCCCGGTACAATCATGAGGCAGAGACCCAGCCCCGTGGTTAGCCCGGGAGAGAGAGCCAGCGCAGCTTTATCCACGGCTTGATTCCTTTCCTTAATCCAGAGCGAAGCGCTGCAAACACTTTGAAAATCAAGCGCTAAGCAGCCTTTGGACTATGGTTAGCAAAGGGTGTGCCAAAGCCGGGGAGGACTCGGCGGAATGCGCGAAGACGGGCTTGCCGGGCGTGAAAGCCGGTCTTCCCTTTCAAATTTCAACCAGTGGTGAAGGCCTCTCATTAGCAGAATTCATCAAGAGGAAATCTGGCTAATGGGTCCTCGGTGTTCGCCGGGAAGGGGGCTCCGCTCATGACCTGAGCTACTGGGTTGAACCGGGGCTGCCTCAATTTTACGCATGGGAGTGACCTGCCTAAGGCTTGGGCTTAGCCGTCCCAAATGGTGTAGGATTGGACCATGCCGGGTATGCTCGGCGCTTCAGCACAAACGCCGGCCAATTCGCAGGGACAGATTGAGAGACCGATGACCCTTGAGCAGCTCAGGATTTTCGTGGAGGCGGCGCGCTTCGGCAGCTTCACCGTCGCGGCTCAGCAGCTCGGCCTTACCCAGTCCGCGGTCAGCATCTCCATTCGCAAGCTCGAGGAAGAGCATGGCGTGAGCCTTTTCGATCGCGTCGGCCGGCGCGTGGTCGTTTCGGAGGCCGGCCAGGTGCTGCTCGGGGAGGGCGAACGGATCCTGAAAGACATCGGCCTCACGGCGCTGCGCGTTCAGAGCTACAAGGAGGATGCGCGTCCGCGTACGGTGATCGCCTGCTCACATAACGCTTACGATCAATGGATCCCGGTGATCCTGTCGAGGATGGGCCGGCAGGCCGAGCTGCCGGATATCGACCTGCTCCGGGGCAGCGCCACCGATGTCACCGCCTGGGTCATGCGGGGCACTGCGGATGTCGGCCTAAGCGAGGTCGTGCCCGGGCATACGACGTTCCATTACTTCGACGTCTTCCGCGACAGCCTCATCCTCTGCGCATCGCCGGACCATCCCCAAGCCACGAACGCGGCCTTCGACTGGGCTGACCTTCCCCATTGCGCGCCGGTGATCTGGGAAAGGGGCACCGACCTGGAACCGGTCATCCTGCAGGCCTGCGATGAGCAAGACATCGATCGCAGCGCCCTGGGGCAGGAACGGCTGAGGCTTGTCAGCACCGCCGCGGTGGCATGCCGGCTTCTCGGCGAGCCCACCCTCGCAGGCTTCGTCACCGAGAGCGTCGCCCGGCCTTATCTTGCGGCAGGCGAGCTGACGCGCCTGGGCCGGATCGAAATCCCGGTTCCTTACTGGGCCTTCGCCCTTCGCCATCGGGATATCGAAGGTCTGGCGAGCCTGATCTCCGACGCCGCAACCACGCCGGCCAAACCGGCGCGGGTAGCGGTGCCGGCCTGATCCCTCCGTTCGCGGGGCCAGCCCCCCCCCGGCGCGGCTAGCTCATCTGCGGAAAGGCGAACTCGGCGCCCTTCGACGTGCCGTCGGGCCAGCGCTGCATGGCGGCCTTGTGGCGCGTGTAGAACCGCACGCCTTCGGGACCGTAGATATGCTGATCGCCGAACAGGCTCCGCTTCCAGCCGCCGAAGGAGTTGAACGCCATGGGCACCGGCAGCGGCACGTTGATACCCACCATGCCGACACTGATATTGTGGGTGAACTCCCGCGCCACCCCGCCATCGGCGGTAAAAATGGCGACGCCGTTGCCGTATTCGTTGGCCTCGATGACCTCCACGGCAGTCGCAAGGTCCGGCACGCGCACCACGCAGAGCACGGGGCCGAAGATCTCTTCCTTGTAGATCGTCATCTCCGGGGTCACCCGGTCGAACAGGGTGCCGCCGCAGAAATAGCCATCCTCGTAGCCGGCGACTGTGTACCCGCGGCCGTCGACCACGAGCTCGGCCTTCTCCTCCACGCCCTTCGCGATCAGGCTCTCGATGCGCGCCTTGGCGGCCCCGGTCACCACCGGGCCCATCTCGGCGCCATCGACATTGCCTTCCGCGATCTTGATGTCGCGGACGCGCGGGGCGAGCTTCTCGATCAGCCGGTCGCCCGTATCGCCCACCGCGACGGCGACCGAGATCGCCATGCAGCGCTCGCCGGCCGAGCCGTAGGCGGCGCCCATCAGGGCATCGCAGCACTGGTCGAGATCGGCGTCGGGCATGACGACCATATGGTTCTTCGCGCCGCCCAGGGCCTGCACGCGCTTACCGTGGGCCGTTCCTGTCGCATAGATATATTCCGCGACTGGGGTCGAGCCCACGAAGCTGACCGCATCCACGTCGTCGTGCTTCAGCAGGCCGTCCACGGCGACCTTGTCGCCCTGGAGAACGTTGAAGGCGCCCTTGGGTAAGCCGGCCTCGGCCAGCAGGTCCGCCAGCACCAGGCTGGGCGAGGGGTCGCGCTCGGAGGGCTTAAGAACGAAAGTATTGCCGGCTGCGAGCGCGATCGGGATCATCCAAAGCGGCACCATGGCCGGGAAGTTGAACGGGGTGATGCCCGCGCACACGCCCAGTGGCTGGCGGATCGACCAGGCGTCGATGCCGCGCGACACCTGCTCGGTGTATTCGCCCTTCAAGAGCTGCGGGATTCCGGTCGAGAACTCGACCACGTCGATGCCACGCGCCACTTCGCCCAGCGCATCCGCCAGCACCTTTCCGTGCTCTCGGACGATATGCTCGGCCAGCAGGGTGCGGTGCTCCTGCAGCAGATTGAGGAAGCGGAACATGACCCGTGCGCGCGAGACCGGAGGCACCCGAGACCAGGCGGGGAAGGCGGCCCTGGCGGCCGCCACGGCCGCGTCGATCTCCTCTTCGCCCGCCATGTCGACCTGGCCCACAGCCTTGCCGAGCGCCGGGTTGAACACGTCGGCCGTCCGGCCCGACGACGACGGGATCCGCACGCCGTTGATGTAATGGGGGACCCGGTAGCCGGCCGCGTCGGCAGCCTCGTCCGCCGGGCGGACCTCGTCTTGCACTGACATCTTCGCTTCTCCTTGTTCCCGCACTGGGCGCATCCGCGAAGGACGCAGCCGGTCGGATGAAATCTCTGCCGAAAGCGGCCCTTTCGCTCAGGCGGCCGGGCTTGTGACGCTGGCGATGGCGTCGCCCAGCGTCGCGCACATGGTCTGCAGCTCGTCATCGGTCGAGATGAAAGGCGGCGCCATGGCGATTGTTTCGCCCGTGAAGCGCACCAGCAGCCCGGTCTGAAGCGCGCGCTCGAAGACCCGCATGGCCCGCAGGCCCGGCTGCCCTTCGAAAGGCTCCAAGTCGACGGCCGCCGCCAGCCCGAAATTGCGGATGTCGACGATGCCGGGCGTGCCCTTGAGGGCGTGGATGGCGGTCTCGAGCACCGGCTCCAATTCGGCGGCCCGCGGAATCAGCCCGTCGCGCTCCATGACGTCGAGGGTCGCGTGGCCCGCGGCCGCCGCCATGGGATGACCCGAGTAGGTGTAGCCGTGATAGAGCTCCACCGCTTCTTCCGGGCCGGACATGTAGGCGTCGTAGATCTCGTCGGCGACGATCACGCCGCCCATGGGAATGACGCCGTTGGTGACCGCCTTGGCGAAGGTCATCATGTCCGGGCGCACGTTCAGGCGCTGGGACGCGAAGTTGGCGCCAAGCCGGCCGAACCCGGTGATCACCTCGTCGAAGATCAGTAGGATCCCGTGCTTGGTGCAGATCTCCCGCAACCGCTCCAGATAGCCGACCGGGGGCACGACCACGCCCGCCGAGCCCTGCATGGGCTCCACGATCACCGCAGCGATGGTGGAGGCGTCGTGTAGCGCGACCAGCCGCTCCAGATCGTCCGCCAGATGGGCGCCCCATTCTGGCTGCCCGTGGGTAAAGGCCGTCTGCGCGCGGTCGTAGGTGTGGGGGAGGTGGTCGACGCCGTTCAGCATCAGCGGCGCGAACATCTTGCGGTTCGCCGTCATGCCGCCGGCGGAGATGCCACCCATCCCGACGCCGTGATAGCCGCGCTCGCGGCCGATGATGCGGGTCCGGTGGGCCTCGCCTTTCATGCGGTGATAGCCGATTGCGATCTTGAGCGCGGTATCGACGGACTCCGACCCTGAGTTCGCGAAGAAGACGTGGTCGAGGCCGGCCGGCGCCATGTCCGCGACCCGTGCCGCAAAGCTCAGGGTCGTCGGATTGCTCATCTGGAACGCGGTCGCGTAGTCCAAAGTCTCGGCCTGGCGCTTGATGGCCTCGGCAATATGAGCGTTGCCGTGGCCGAGCGGGCAGCACCACAGCCCGGACAGGCAGTCGAACACGCGCCGCCCGTCCGCCAAGGTGTAATAGGCGCCCTCGGCGGAGGCGATGATGCGCGGGTTGCGCTTGAAATACCGGTTCGGCGTAAAGGGAAGCCAGTAATTCTCAAGGCCGTCCCTGTTGCCGGAAGTTACGAGATGTTCGTTCAAGGGATTGCTCCAGGTCAGGCGGCGAGCGGTTTCAGCGCTGTCATGGGCGCGACGTAAGGATGATTGAGAGCCTGGGAGACGGGCTCGTTGGTCACCATCCCGTCATGCACGTTCAGCCCGTTGAGAAGATGCGGGTCGGCCTTCAGGGCTTCCAGCCCCCCGTCCGCCAGCGCAAGCACGAAGGGAAGCGTCACGTTGTTCAGCGCATAGGTCGAGGTGCGCGGCACCGCGCCCGGCATGTTGGCGACGCAGTAATGGACGACTTCGCCGACGCGATAGCTGGGCTCGTCATGGGTGGTCGGCCGCGAGGTATCGCAACAGCCGCCCTGATCGATGGAGATGTCCACGATGACCGAGCCGGGCTTCATATTGTCGATGATGTCCCGGGTGATCAGCTTGGGCGCCGCGGCGCCCGGCAGCAGCACGCCGCCGATCACCAGATCGGCCGTAGTGCAATGCTCCTCGAGCGCTTCGCGCGTCGAGAACAGCGTGTTGAGCTGGCTTCCGAACTGGCGCCAGAGAGTCCGCAGAACGTCAACGTCCCTGTCCAGGCACCACACCTCCGCGCCGAGGCCGAGCGCCATCTGGATCGCATGGGTGCCAGCCACGCCGCCGCCGACCACCAGAACCTTCGCCCGCTCCACGCCGGGCACGCCGCCCAGCAGCGTGCCGCTTCCGCCATGGGCCTTCTCGAGGAAATGCGCGCCCGCCTGGATGGAGAGCCGCCCCGCCACTTCCGACATGGGCGCAAGCAGGGGCAGGGTGCCCTTCGCCGACGTCACCGTCTCATAGGCGATGCAGGTTGCCCCGCTGGCGATCAGATCGTTCGTCTGGTCCGGATCGGGCGCCAGATGAAGATAGGTGAAGAGGATTTGTCCGGGACGCAGCATCTTGCGCTCCACGGCCTGAGGCTCCTTCACCTTCACCACCATGTCCGCCAAGCCGAAGACCTCTTCCGCGGTGGAGACGATCCTCGCCCCGGCCGCCTCGTAATGCTCGTCGGCCGCACCGATGCCGGCGCCGGCGCCGGTCTCGATGAGCACCTTATGACCGCGGTCGGTCAGCTCCCGGACATTGGCGGGCACCAGGCCCACCCGGTACTCCTGGACTTTAATCTCTTTCGGAACACCAACGATCATGGTCGGCCGCCTCTTGCTTCGCTCTCTCGCGAGTTTGTCGTTGCCGCGGGGATGAATTGCAGCATGCAGAGACAGTAATCTTCGGGGCGGACATAACCAATACAGTGAACCAATACAGATCGTCGATTTACAGCAAACTGTATTGGTCTATATCATGCGACGTATCGGCGGCAGAGGAAGGCTTTCTCTATGAGCAACGTCGCGGGCCTGAAGACGGAAAAGCAGAGCCGAACGGGGCGCTCCGACGAAAATGTCGGGCGTGCGCGCCTTGGCCAGGGCCTGCCGCCCGTGTTCGTCGAGATCGATCGGAGCAGCGATCATCCGCTCGTGGACCAGATTTGCTCCCAGATTGAAGAGGCGGCCGACCGCGGCGCCCTGGCTGCGGGAACCAAGCTTCCCTCGGTCCGCAAATTGGCCAAGCAGCTGGGCGTGAGCGCCTTCACCGCCGCCTCCGCCTACGAACTGCTCACCACCCGGCACGTCGTCGCGGCGCGGCGCGGCGCGGGCTATTTCGTCCTTCAGCGCGGCAGCGTCGTTCCACCGCCCGCGCGCACCCCAAAGGCGACGACGGTCAGTGATTCCTGGCTGTCCTCCGACGTGTTCACCCATGGACGCCGGTTTGCATCGCCTGGCTGCGGCTGGCTGCCGGCCTCCTGGTATTCACAGAAGACGGTGGTCGGCGATGCCCTGCGGCGCGTGGCCCGGTCAAAGACCGACCATCTGGTGAATTACGGTCAGCCGGCGGGGTTCGACCGGCTCCGGCAGCATATTGCCCGCGAACTGAGCGAGCGCTCCCTGACCGTTTCGCCGAATCAGATCGTGCTGACCCACGGCGTAACCCATGCGATCGATCTGGTGGTGCGGACCTGTCTGCGACCCGGCGATGCCGTGCTGGTGGAGAATCCGGGCTACGCGAACTTCAACAGCTTGGCCTCACGCCATGGCTGCAAGCTCCTGCCTGTAAACCGCGGCGCCGGCGGTCTCGATCTCGATGCCGCGGCGGAGCTGGCCGAAACCTATCGGCCGAAGGCGATGTTCGTGACCACCGTCCTGCAGAATCCCCTCGGCACGACCCTGCGCCCGACGGATGCATTCCGGCTGCTCTCGCTCGCGGAGCAGTTCGATTTTCTGGTCATCGAAGACGATATCGCACGTCGATTCGGCACCGATTACGATCCCTGGCTGGCAGCCATGGACGGATTGTCCCGGGTGATCTCGGTCAACGGCTATTCCAAGACGATCGCCCCTTCGCTGCGGTCCGGATACCTGGCCTGCAACGACGCTCTGGCGCAGGAAATCCTGCAGACGAAGATGCTGACCGGACTCACCACTTCGGAGATCACCGAACGTATCGTGCTGGAAGTCCTTTCGGATCCGAACCATCGACGGTCGGTGGATCAGATCTCCACACGTCTCACCCAGGCGCGGGAAGCTTACAGGCCGGTGCTGGAGGATGCCGGGCTGACGCTGCTGACTGAACCTGATGGGGGAATGTTTTTGACAGCCGGCTGGCAGGTGACGCCGACCGAGACCTGCAATGCCCGGCGCATCGCGGAAGATGCCCTCAAGGAAGATACGGTTCTGGCGCCGGGAGATTTCTTCTGCGTTTCGCCGCCTGAGACGATCTGGTTCCGCTTCAACGTGGCCCATCAGGACACCGAGCAGTTGCAGAACTTCCTGCGCGACGTTCCGAAACGCTACGGCTTCGCAGGCTGAGGAACC
Organism: Methyloligella halotolerans; assembly: GCF_001708935.1. Taxonomy (GTDB): domain Bacteria; phylum Pseudomonadota; class Alphaproteobacteria; order Rhizobiales; family Methyloligellaceae; genus Methyloligella; species Methyloligella halotolerans. Next base: position 879,839 of record NZ_MASI01000001.1, on the reverse strand, counting down.
GCGATCGGGACGGCGCGGGTGGCGTACACCCGGCCGGAGGCTACACAGCGACCTAGATCGCGGCCTTGCCGGCTGCCCGCTGAGCCGCCATCCAGATGGAGAGGTCTTCGAGGATCGCGCCGAAATGGATTTCGGGGATCTTCAGCGCTGCGGCGATCTCCTGCAGGGTCTTCCGCTCTGCACCGGCGATCTCGCCATCGGCCAGGAGCACCAGATAGGCGCAGCGCACGATCTCTTCCTTGCTGTGTTCGTCGAGGCGCTTTCCCGCCTGCGCGAGCGAAGCATAGAAATCGCTTCTGATGTCGTCTTCCGCGATACGCTCGATCTCGTCCGTCTCGACATCTTCTTTGGCATGGTCTCTATAGAGCCGCTGGATGAGGTCGACCTCGTCCCGGTCCAAATCGCCATCCGCCTTCGCCATGGCAACCATGGTCTTCAAAATCCACTCGCTGCCGAGCGTGAACGCCGTATCCGTCATCTCGATCTCCGTGCTCCTCATCGACTCGCCTCACTTGGGGAGGCAGAGTGCGGTTCCCAACGCCCCTTTCTGGGTCGATCGACCCTCTTGTTCGTTTTCTCCCGCCTGAGAGGCTTTTTGTAGGTCAATGCCGCCCCTCAAAGTCTTGTTCCTCGCAGATACGCGACCTGGACATTATCACCTCTCCGAAGGCGTTATTGCGGCGTTAAAGCGGCTTCGCGACGTTCAGGTGACGCGCATCGAGATCCGGCGGAAATGGATCGTGCCGACCCGGTGGCTGCGCGCACGCATCCATGCCGAGAGCTTCTTTCCGCCGCGCATGCTGCGCATGGCCTACCGGATCGAAGCGGAGGAGCTGCCGGAGGCCGATCTCGTCATCTCGGCCGGAGGCGAGACCCTGATGCCGAATATCTGCGTAAGCCGCTATCTGGACCTGCCGAGCATCTTCTGCGGCTCGCTGCGCGATCTCGACGCGAAGGAGTTCACGCTCGTCATCTCGTCCTACGAGCGTGACGCGGACGCGCCCCGCCACATGGTGACCCTGAAGCCGTCGCCCATGGATCCGGATACGCTCGGCCGCCCCGATGAGATCATCCAATTCGGGCCGGACCGCACGCCCAACCTGGCCGCGCTGCTGATCGGCGGCAATGCCGCCTCGTTCCGGTTCGGGCGGGGGGAGTGGAAGGATCTCATCGCGCGCATCGGGGAGATCTCTAAACGCTGGGGCATGCGCTGGATGATCTCCACCTCCCGGCGCACCCCCGACTACGTGGCCGACATGCTGGCGGCGTTCGCAAAGGATGATCAGGTCGTGGAGCGCTTCGTCGATTTCCGCACCGCCGGCCCCAGCACGCTGCCGGACATCTTCGCCCGCGCTGAGGTCGTGCTCTGCACCGCCGATTCCAGCTCCATGGTGTCGGAGGCGATCTCGGCCCGCATTCCCGCTATCGGACTCACTCCGAAAGCCTCGCACCTGCCGGAGGAGGAGAGCGCCTATCGCGACTTGCTCATCAACCGCGGCTGGTACCGCGTGCTTCCGATCGCGGACCTGACGCCGGACGCGCTCGCCGAAAGCCTCGCGGAGATCACGCCGCTGAAAGACAATCCCCTGGACGCTCTCGCCCAGAAGCTGAAGGAGCGCCTGCCGGAGCTTCTTTCCGGCTAAGCCATTTGAACAGGGCTGGATTCCCGCCCGCGACCTCGTTAGAGAGAGCGGCGAGGCATATCTCTTTTCCTACTTCTTTCAGAAAGACGAGCTGGCGACCCATGGCCAACCCGCAATACGTCTATGTCATCAAGGATCTCGCCAAGGCCTACGCCGGCGGCAAGAAGGTCCTCAACGACATCACACTGTCCTTTCTTCCTGGCGCCAAGATCGGCGTTGTCGGCCCCAACGGCGCGGGCAAGTCGACGCTCTTGAAGATCATGGCCGGTCAGGAAACCGAGTTCATGGGCGAGGCCTGGGCGGCGACGGCATCAATGTCGGCTATCTGCCCCAGGAGCCCCAGCTCGACGAGTCCAAGGACGTCATGGGCAACGTCATGGAGGGCGTGGGACCGCAGAAGGCGAAGCTCGACCGCTACAACGAGCTCGCCATGAACTATTCCGACGAGACGGCCGACGAGATGTCCCAGCTCCAGGATGAGATCGACAGCCACGATCTCTGGGATCTCGACAGCCAGGTCGAGCAGGCTATGGACGCGCTCCGCTGCCCGGCGGGCGATGCGGACGTGTCCAAGCTTTCGGGCGGCGAGCGCCGCCGCGTGGCGCTCTGCCGGCTGCTTTTGTCCAAGCCCGACATTCTGCTCCTGGACGAGCCGACCAACCATCTCGACGCCGAGACCGTCGCGTGGCTGGAGCACTTCCTCAAGGATTACAGCGGCACCGTCGTCATGGTGACCCATGATCGCTACTTCCTCGACAACATCACCGATTGGACCCTCGAGCTCGATCGGGGCGAGGGCGTTCCCTACAAGGGCAACTACTCCGAATGGCTGGAGCAGAAGCAGAAGCGCGCCCAGGTTGAGGGCAGGCAGGACGAGGCCAAGCAGCGCGCCATGGCCCGCGAGCTGGAATGGATCCGCTCCAGCCCCAAGGCGCGCCAGGCCAAGTCCAAGGCCCGCATCCGCGCCTATGAGGATCTCGTCGCCGAGGCCGGCAAGGAGACCCAGGGCAACGCCCAGATTCAGATCCCGCCCGGACCACGTCTCGGTAATGTGGTCATCGAGGCCGACGACGTGACCAAGGCCTACGGCGACCGGCTCCTGGTGGACGACCTCACCTTCAAGCTGCCCCCCGGCGGCATCGTCGGCGTCATCGGCCCGAACGGCGCCGGCAAGACGACCCTGTTCCGCATGATCGTGGGCGAGGAGAAGCCCGACGACGGCGAGATCCGCGTCGGCGAGACCGTGAAGCTCGGCTATGTCGATCAGTCCCGCGACGACCTGGACGGTAAGAAGACCGTCTGGGAGGAGATCTCCGACGGCAACGACATGATCGAGCTCGGCAAGCGCGAGGTGCCTTCGCGCGCCTATGTCGGCTGGTTCAACTTCAAGGGTGCCGATCAGCAGAAGCGTGTGGGCCAGCTTTCCGGCGGTGAGCGCAATCGCGTCCACCTGGCGAAGATGCTCAAATCCGGCGCCAACCTCATCCTCCTCGACGAGCCGACAAACGATCTCGACGTGGAGACCCTGGGCTCGCTGGAAGCCGCCCTGGAAGACTTCCCGGGCTGCGCGGTCGTCATCAGCCATGATCGCTTCTTCCTCGACCGTATGGCCACCCACATCCTGGCCTTCGAGGGCGACAGCCATGTCGAATGGTTCGAGGGCAACTTCGCCGAGTACGAAGAAGACAAGAAGCGCCGCCTCGGCGACGATTCCATCGTGCCCAAGCGTATCAAGTACAAGAAGCTGACCCGCAACTAAGGGGCGGGGCTTTTGCTCGGTGGTCATCCCCGGCCCTGTGCCGGGGATCCATAACCCCTGTGGTCGTTCATTCAACAGGCGTCAGTGTTCATGGATTGCCGGGACAAGCCCGGCAATGACCCAGCAGAGGGCGCGATTCGACGAAACCGTCATCTCGGCGAAAGCCGGGCAATGACAGTTCGTCGTGTTCGGCACCCCTAAGCCGCCGCCCAGTTTGGGAACGGATCGGGCAACTTCGACCATTGCCCGGGCATGAACTTCGGCCGCTGCGCCGACCCGACCAGACACTCGTCCAGGGCCGCCCGCATGGCTGTCTCATCCATCCCGATCCCGATGAAGACGAGCTCCTGGCGACGGTCGCCGAACTCGGCATCCCAGTTCCGCTGGAGCATGGCTTCCCAGTCCGGGTGCGCGGGCCAGCGCGGCTTCGGAACGGCAGCCCACCAGAATCCCATGCCGGACACGCGGCAGATGCTGCCGGCGATGGAGATCTCCCCGCACCAGTCCGGCCGCGTCGCCAGCCAGAAATGGCCCTTCGCCCGCACCAGCCCGGTCCAGGTTTGCTTCAGGATAGCATCCAGCTTCACCGGATCGAACGGCCGCCGGGCCCGATAGACGAAGCTTGAGATGCCGTATTCCTCCGTCTCCGGCACGTGGTCGGCGAAGCCGTAGAGCTCCTTCGCCCACAGCGGATGCTCTTGAGCCTTTTGGTAGTCGAAGCGGCCCGTATCCAGCACCTCGTCGAGGGGGATGCGGCCGTAGTCGGCTTCGATCAGCTTGGCGTCCCGGTTTAGAGCGCGGATGATCTTCACCACCGTCTCTCGGGCCGCGTCGTCCACGTCGGAGATCTTGTTTGCGACGATGACGTCGGCGAACTCGATTTGATCGGTCAGGAGGTCGACGATCGTCCGCTCGTCCTCCTCGCCGGCCGTCTCGCCCCGCGCGCTCAAAGGGGCCTTGCTGCCGAAGTCCCGGATCAGGTTCACCGCATCGACCACCGTGACCATGGTGTCGAGACGCGCCACGTCGGAGAGGCTTCGCCCCTCCTCGTCGCGGAAATCGAACGTCGCCGCCACGGGCAGGGGCTCGGCGATGCCCGTGCCCTCGATCAGCAGGTAGTCGTAGCGCCCGTCGGCCGCCAGGCGATTGACCTCGGTCAGGAGGTCGTCCCGCAGGGTGCAGCAAATGCATCCGTTGGTCATTTCCACCAGGGTCTCTTCCGTGCGCGATAGGTCCGCCCCGCCGTCGCGGACCATGTCGGCATCGATATTCACTTCCGACATGTCGTTGACGATGACGGCGACCTTCCGCCCTTCGCGGTTGTGAAGGATGTGGTTCAGCAGGGTGGTCTTGCCGGCTCCCAGAAAGCCGGAAAGCACGGTCACGGGCAACAGCCGGTCCGCCATGGAGGGTCTCCTCTTTGCTTAATCGTGGCTCATCTCACTAATGTTATAACGTAACAACACAGGAGAGGCGGTTTGGCAAGGGGGAGCGGAAGAGCGGGGAACGGTTCTTGGAGGAGATCCGCTGACAGGTTCCCACGCCGGTGAGACGGCGTGCCGCGCAAATGGCGACAATCGGCCCAACAGATGTCGGTCCCGCATTCGGCGGCTGACACCTCGTCGGTTCAAATGACGTCGATTCAAATAATGCGCTTCCGCCTCAGGCCGGCCGCTTCAGCGCCACGTCGTAGACGGCGGAGGTCGCGTAGGACCACCAGACGAATGGCCAATCGTTTTCCACGGCGAACTGGACGACCGCCCGATGCACACCGTATCGGCCGAGCTGCGGATCGATATGGGCGAAGTCGTTGAACACCAGATAGCCGCCCGGCTTCACCTTCGATGCCGCGGCGTTTGCGTCGCGAAGGGTCGCCTCATAGGAGTGGTCGGCGTCGAGATAGATCCAGTCGAAGGAAGCGTCGGGGAAGGACTCCAGCGCGAGATGGGAGAGAGCCCCGTGCAATTTCACGGCGGGATCGGTTGCGACATCCTTGGCCAGCCGGGAGAACTCGATATCCACCAGGTGGAGCTCGGAAGGCTGGTTCTCCTTCAGGATGTGACGGGCGAAATTCCCCTGATCGGTCCCGATTTCGGCGACACATCCGCCCTGCGGCATGGCCTTCAGAATGTCCAGCCGTGAAGCGCAGACGCGGCAATCGGCGAACAAATGCGGGGGCACGTGCAGGGAAAGATCCTGACGCGACACCATGTGATTGCCGACCCGCAAAAGATACCGCACCGGGCTCGGCATCCGTTTGCGAAGCCAGAGCTCGAACCTCTTGATCGGTGCCGTGTAAGCGCTGCTCGCCAGCATGAATGAGCCCCCGTACCGCCTGAATGTGAAATACGGTATTTGGCCCCAACGCCAATGTCACTGCCTGTCTCGAGGAACCCGAAGCCGGCCCGGAAAGGCACGGCGTAACCACCTCGAAGAGGCGACTTGTCATTACGCCGAAAAAGGCATAAAGATATCTTTATGTCAGAAATGGCCGTCCATAAATTGTCGTTGGAGCCCGCACTCTCCGCCTTGCGGGCGGCGGGGGAATCCACGCGCCTGCGCATCCTCGCGCTGCTGTCGGGTCGCGAGCTCAACGTCAAGGATCTGACCCAGATTCTCGGACAAAGTCAGCCGCGCCTCAGCCGTCATCTGAAGCTTCTCTCCGAAGCCGGTCTCATCGAACGCTTCCGGGAAGGGAGCTGGGTCTTCTTCCGTCTGGCGGAAGGAACGCCCGAGGCGCTGCTTGCCGAGGCGATCGTCGCGGGGCTCGATCGGGACGATCCGGTCCTCCAGCTCGATGCCGCCCGCGCCACCGCCGTCCAGAAATCCCGCGCCGAGGCCGCTCAGAACTATTTCAAGGCCCACGCCAAGGAATGGGACCGCATCCGCAGCCTCCATGTCGCCGAGGATCAGGTTGAGCAGGCGATGATTGATGCCCTGGGCCGGGGACCGTTCGATCTCCTCGTCGACCTCGGAACGGGCACGGGCCGCATACTGGAGTTGTTTGCCGGCAAGGCGGATCGCGCCCTCGGCTTCGATGTTAGCCATGAGATGCTGTCCTACGCCCGCATGAAGCTGGAAGGGGCGGGGCTGGCCCACGCCCAGGTCCGCCATGGCGATCTGTTCCATCTGCCGCTTGCCGACGGCGAGGCCGATGCGGTCGTCCTCCATCAGGTGCTGCATTTTCTCGAAGAGCCGGCGCTCGCCATCGCGGAGGCCTCCAGGGTGCTGGAGCCCGGCGGCAGGCTGCTCATCGTCGATTTTGCGCCGCACGAGCTCGAGTTTCTTCGCGAGGAGCAGGCGCACCGCCGGTTGGGCCTCGCCTCCGAGCAGATCGGCCGCTGGTGCGCCGACGCTGGGCTCGACCTGAAGAGCCATCACGATCTGGCGCCTGCAGGCTCCGGCGACGAAAGCAAACTTACCGTTTCCCTCTGGCTCGCCGAGAAAGCGTCTGTCGGCGCCGCCGGAGAAAAGCCGAATTCAGCCGCCAAAGACGGCGCCGCGTCATCGGTCGAGGAGGCCGCCGCGTAATGCTTCACCGCGATCATCACAGAAGCCGCGCCCTGTGCGCGGGCGACATCAACGTCTCGTTCGAGTTCTTCCCGCCAAAGACCGACAAGATGGAGCAGACCCTGTGGTCGTCCATCGGCACCCTCGCGCCGCTCCATCCGAACTTCGTTTCCGTGACCTACGGTGCCGGCGGCTCCACCCGCGAGCGCACCCACTCCACCATCGACCGGGTGCTGAAGGAGACGGCTCTGAAGCCAGCCGCTCATCTCACCTGCGTCGGTACGACGAAGGAAGACATCGACGAGGTCATCCGCGACTATTGGGAGATCGGCGTCCGGCACATCGTGGCGCTCCGGGGCGATGCGCCGGGCGGCGTGGGCGCGCCCTATGAGCCGACGCCTGGAGGCTACGTGAACGCGGCGGATCTCGTGGCGGGCATCAAGAAGATCGCCCCCTTCGAAGTCCATGTCGCGGCTTACCCGGAAAAGCATCCCCAATCGCCGACGGTCGAGGCCGATATCGACAATCTCCAGGCCAAGATCGACGCGGGCGCCGACGCCGCCATCACCCAGTTCTTTTTCGATAACGACGTGTTCTACCGCTACATCGAGAAGGTGCGGGCGCGCGGCATCACCGTGCCCATCACGCCGGGGATCATCCCGATCCACAATTTCAAGCAGGTCGCCAGCTTTGCGACCCGGTCCGGCACCTATGTGCCCGATTGGCTGGGCCAGCGTTTCGAAGGGCTGGAGAACCATCCGGTGACCCAGAATTTGGTCGCTGCCGCTGTCGCCGCAGAGCAGGTGCTCGAGCTGGTTGACCAGGGCATCACCGATTTCCACTTCTACACCCTCAATCGGGCGGAGCTGGTTTACGCCATCTGTCACCTGCTGGGCCTGCGGCCGGCAGTCACGAGCAATTTGGAGGCGGCCGAAGCCGTTTCGTGAAGCACGCAAAGCCTCGGTCATGCCGGCGAATGCCGGCATCCAGCCGAGCGATAAAGAGTTTCGATTTGGATCCCGCTTTCGCCGGGATGACGGGAGTACAAGAATGACCCGCGAAGAACGCATCGCTTATCTGAAGTCGGAGGTGAAGAAGCGCATCCTCATCCTCGATGGCGGCATGGGCACCATGATCCAGAGCTACAAGCTCTCCGAGGAAGAGTATCGCGGAGAGCGGTTCGCCGATCACCCTCACGATCTGAAGGGCAACAACGATCTGCTCGTGATCACCCAGCCGGAGATCATCAAGGAGATCTATGCCGGCTATATGGAGGCGGGCGCCGACATCATCGGCACCAACACCTTCAACGCCCAGGCCATCAGCCAGGCGGATTATCACCTGGAGGACATCTCCAAGGAGATGAACGTCGTGGCCGCCCAGGTCGCCCGCGAGGCAGCGGACGCCATGACCGAGAAGACGCCGGACCGTCCGAGGCTCGTGGCGGGCGCCATGGGCCCGACCAACCGCACCGCTTCCATCTCGCCGGACGTAAACGATCCCGGCTATCGCAACACCTCCTTCGACGCCCTGGTCGAGGCCTATTCCGATCAGGTCCGAGGCCTGGTCGAGGGCGGCGTCGACATGATCCTCATCGAGACGGTGTTCGATACGTTGAATGCCAAGCGGCCGGCTTCGCCGTGGAACAGGTCTTCGACGAGATGGACGTTAAGCTGCCGCTCATGATCTCCGGCACCATCACCGATCTGTCGGGCCGCAACCTGTCCGGCCAGACGCCGGAGGCCTTCTGGTGCTCCATGCGCCATCTGCAGCCCTTCTCCATCGGGCTGAACTGCTCCTTCGGCGCCGAGCAGCTTCGTCCCGCCGTGTCCGATATCGCCCACGTGGCTGACGCCTATGTCAGCGCGTACCCGAACGCAGGGCTCCCCAACGAGATGGGCGAATACGACCAGACGCCGGAGATGATGGGCACACTGCTGGAGACCTGGGCGAAGGACGGCATGCTGAACCTCGTGGGCGGCTGCTGCGGCACCACGCCGGAGCACATCAAGGCCATCGCCGACGCGGTCGAGGGCTTCGCTCCGCGCAAGATGCCCGCGCCGGAGCACAAGCTCCGCCTGTCGGGCCTGGAGCCCTTCGTGACGGGGTAGGGGCATTCGGAAAGTTCGGCACCCTCATGCGTCATCACCGGGCTTGTCCCGGTGATCCATGACCACGGTGCCTGATTGGAATCACGGTGTTCATAGATGCCCGGCACAAGGCCGGGCATGACATCCGGAATGTTTGGGAACTGACTGAGTAATGACCAATAACGCCGCAACGAATTTCATCATGATCGGCGAGCGGACCAACGTGACCGGCTCCGCCAAATTCCGGAAGCTGATCGAGGCCGACGATTACCCGGCAGCGCTTGAGGTCGCGCGCCAGCAGGTCGAGAACGGCGCCGCCATCATCGATATCAACATGGATGAGGGCATGCTGGATTCTGAGAAGGCCATGCAGACCTTCCTGAACCTCATCGCCGCCGAGCCGGACATCTCCCGCGTGCCGGTCATGATCGACTCGTCCAAATGGTCGGTGATCGAGACCGGGCTGAAATGCGCGCAAGGCAAGTCCATCGTGAACTCCATCTCCATGAAGGAGGGCGTCGAGCCCTTCCTGGAGCAGGCACGTAAGGTCCGGCGCTACGGCGCCGCCGTCGTCGTCATGGCCTTCGACGAGACCGGCCAAGCCGACACGATCGAGCGGAAGTTCGAGATCTGCAAGCGCGCCTACGAGCTGCTGACGAAGGAGGTGGGTTTCCCGCCGGAAGACATCATCTTCGATCCGAACATTTTCGCCGTCGCCACGGGCATCGAGGAGCACGCCGAGTACGGCATCGCCTTCATCGAGGCCACCCGGCTGATCAAGGAGAACCTGCCTTACGCCCATGTCTCGGGCGGAGTCTCCAACCTCTCCTTTGCCTTCCGCGGCAACGAGCAGGTGCGCGAGGCCATGCACTCGGTGTTCCTCTATCACGCCATCCAGGCGGGCATGGACATGGGCATCGTCAATGCCGGCCAGCTTGCCGTCTATGACGACATCGAGCCCGAGCTTCGCGAGCTGGTCGAGGACGTCATCCTCAACCGCCGCGACGACGCCACCGACCGTCTGCTGGAAGCGGCCGAGCGGTATAAGGGCGGCGCGTCCGCCGGTAAGGAAAAGGATCTCACCTGGCGCGAGAAGCCGGTCGAGGAGCGCCTGACCCATGCGCTGGTGAACGGCATCGCAACGTATGTGGAGGAAGACACCGAAGAGGCCCGCCAAAAGGCTGAGCGTCCGCTTCACGTCATCGAAGGTCCGCTCATGGCCGGCATGAACGTGGTCGGCGACTTGTTCGGCGCCGGCAAGATGTTCCTGCCCCAGGTGGTGAAGTCCGCCCGCGTCATGAAGAAGGCGGTGGCCTACCTCATGCCTTACATGGAGAAGGAGAAGGAGGAGCTCGGCCTCACCCAAGGCGATGCCGCCGGCAAGGTGCTGCTTGCAACCGTGAAGGGCGACGTCCACGACATCGGCAAGAACATCGTCGGCGTCGTTCTCCAGTGCAACAATTACGAGGTGATCGACCTCGGCGTCATGGTCCCGTCCCAGACGATTCTCGATCGCGCCCGCGAAGAGAAGGTCGACATCATCGGCCTGTCCGGCCTCATCACCCCGTCCCTCGACGAGATGTGCCACGTGGCGGCGGAGCTGGAGCGGGAAGGCTTCGACATGCCGCTCTTGATCGGCGGCGCGACCACGAGCCGGGTCCATACGGCGGTGAAGATCAGCCCGAACTATCAGAGAAGCCAGGCGATCTACGTGACCGACGCGAGCCGGGCTGTCGGCGTCGTCTCCAGCCTGATGAGCCCCCAGGAGCGCGAGCGGACAATCCAGCGCGTGCGCGAAGATTACATCGAGATGGCGGCGTCCCACGCCCGCGGCCAGGAGCAGAAGAAGCGCGCCTCCATCGCCCAGGCTCGCGCCAATGCGCCGAAGATCGACTGGTCGGGCTATACGCCGCCGAAGCCGAGCTTCATCGGCACCAAGGTCTTCAAGAACCACGACCTCGCCGACCTTGCCCGCTATATCGACTGGACGCCTTTCTTCCACGCCTGGGAGATCAAGGGTCAGTACCCGCAGGTGTTGGAGAGCGAGAAATACGGCGAGGCGGCCCGTCCATTGTTCGAAGACGCCCAAGCCATGCTGAAGCAGATGATCGCCGAAAACTGGGTCTCCGCCCATGCGGTCGTTGGCTTCTGGCCGGCCGCTTCCCGCGGCGACGATATCGTCCTCTACAAGGACGAGGATCGTACCGAGGAGCTGACGACGTTCCATTCGCTCCGCCAGCAGATGTCGAAGGAATCGAGCAAGCCGAACCTCGCCCTGTCCGATTTCGTCGCGCCCGAAGGTGGAGCGCCGGACTATGTGGGCGGCTTTGCCGTCACCACAGGCATCGGCGAGGAAGAGGTCGCCCACCGCTTCGAGCGCGCCAATGACGACTACTCCAAGATCATGGTCAAGGCCCTGGCAGACCGGCTGGCCGAGGCCTTTGCCGAGGCCATACACGAGAAGGTGCGCAAGGAGCTTTGGGGATACGCACCCGACGAGAAGCTCAGCAACGAAGCGCTGATCGCGGAGGAGTATTGGGGCATTCGTCCGGCGCCGGGCTATCCGGCTCAGCCCGACCACACCGAGAAGGGCACGCTCTTCGATCTCCTGAAGGCAGAGGACGAGATCGGCGTGACCCTGACCGAAAGCTACGCCATGTGGCCGGGCGCCGCCGTCTCCGGTCTCTACTTCTCTCACCCCGAAAGCCGCTATTTCGGCGTCGGCAAGATCGGCCGCGATCAGATCGAGGATTATGCCGCCCGCAAGGGCTGGACGGTCGCGGAAGCCGAGCGTTGGCTGGCGCCGATCCTTAATTACGATCCGGCGAAGATCGAAGAGAAAGCCGACGCAGCGTAAGCCTCAGCCGGTCTTCCGGTCCTGCAGAAGCATCAACAGGTCGTCGCCGTCCGTCCAATGATGGGCAGCCCAGCCCGCCTGACGGGCGGCAGCGACATTGGACTCCGAGTCGTCCACGAGTATCAGCTTCTCTGGCGCGGCACCGCTGATCCTGGCCGCGGCCTTGAAGAAGGCGCCCTCGGGCTTCTTCGCGCCGATGCGCGCCGAATAGATCATTCCGTCGACATGCCGTCCAAGTCCCAAGCGCTCCATGAGATAGCGCGCGCGGAGATGCTCCTGGTTGGTGGCGAAGAAGATGCGCCAGCCACGGCGGCGGAGAACATCGCATGCACCAATCACAGCTTCGTTCAGCCGCGCATCTCGCGAGAACCAGTATTCGAGAAATTCTTCCGGGGTGACGGAGGCGGAAAGGGTCGGCAGGCACGCCCGAAGCGCATCCATGAGATTCTTCCGCCCCAGCACGATATCGCCCCAACACGGAGCGAAGAAAACGTCCTGTAGGCGATGCGGATCGATCCCGAGGTCCTGCTCGATATCCGCTGCCCAAGATCGTCCGTCTTCAGGGTGCCCGGTGACGGCCACCCCATCGACATCGAGCATCAAACACTGCGCCACGCCGCGCTCCCGATTCACAAGCCACGCTCTCGGTTCAATTGAGGGCCGCCTTGTTCGCACAGGCGTAAGCGCTGCGCCAGCGGACCCTTATCGAGTCCGGCTCGGGATGGTCTCACCCGGATACGGGTGTCGGCAAGACGGGGTGAAAAGGCGAGCTCAGTGAGGCGATGTGTAAGCCGGCAGGCGTCGGGCAAAAAAAGGGCCCCTCGCAAACTTGCGAGAGACCTACGGATCCGGCATCGGGGGCCTTGGTTCGGCGCCCCGGCCTGAGCGTCCCCAAACGCTATACGATACCGATGATAACGGCGGCGAGAAAGCCGAACGAGGTCAAGGCCGTTATCGCCGAAAGGGCTTGTGTCAGTTCCATCGGAAGCCTCCTTTTCCGTTGGACGTCTTTATGAGACGAACCACCAGTTTACGTAGAGGTAGACGTATTCGCCAAGCTCCTTATTTGCTGCGCCGCACAATAAGACGGTCTCCGGCGCAAGGCTTGGTGAGCGGATAAACGCAGAGCAAGCCCTCTGGTTTCACGCTCCCTTGAATTTATTTTGGGACTTTCGAGAGACCTTGAGAATAGCCATTTTTTGGCGCGGGAAAGCCTGTGGAAAACGGTTCGGGTCCGCCGAAGGCGAACACCGACCCCCGGGCTGCGACGGCAGGCGCTAGCCTTTGCCCTTTGTCCGCGTCTTGTGAGGCTTCGCGTTCCGCTCCAGGAACTCGATCATCAGCGAGGCCACATCCTTGCCGCTGGCGCGCTCCAGCCCCTCGATGCCAGGGGAGGAGTTGAGCTCCATGACCACCGGACCTTGCTCCGAACGCAGCATGTCCACGCCGCAAACGTTCAGCCCCAGGGTCTTCGCCGCCTTCACGGCGGTCGCCCGTTCTTGCGGCGTGATCTTCACGGCGGAGGCCTGTCCGCCCCGATGCAGATTGGAGCGGAACTCGCCGGGCGGGCCCTGACGCTTCATGGCGGCCACCACCTTGTCGCCGATCACCAGGCGCGGATATCCATGCCTCCGGCCTTCACGTATTCCTGGACCAGGATATTGACCTTGGCACCCTGGAACGCCTCGATCACCGACTTCGCCGATTGCATCGTCTCGCCGAGCACCACGCCGATGCCTTGGGTGCCCTCGATCAGCTTGATCACCACCGGGGGACCGCCGACCAGCTTGATGACGTCTTCGGCCTGTTTCGGATCGTTGGTGTAGGCCGTGCTCGGCAGGCCGATGCCCCTTCGGGCAAGCAGCTGCATGCAGCGCAGCTTGTCCCGCGAGCGGCCGATCGCGACGGATTCGTTCATGGGATAGATGCCCATCACCTCGAACTGCCGCAGCACCGCGAGACCGTATGCCGTCACCGAGGCACCGATACGCGGAATGACCGCGTCGAACTCTTCCAGCGGATGCTGCAGCCGGTGATACAGCATGGGCCGGCCCGAGCTGATATTGATCGACACCCGCAGCGTGTTGATGACCTCGATCTCGTGACCGCGCGCCTCCGCAGCCTCCACGATCCGCTGATGGCTGTAGAGGTTGGCGTTTCGCGCCATGAGAGCGATTTTCATGCGATGGGCCCCTGCGAAAGAAAGAATGGATGGGTCGGCGCTAGCCGGAGGAGGGTCTCGACCGGGGTCTCCGGCGCGCCGGCACCCGGTCGGCGCTGGCCAGGAAAGAACGCGCCGGATCGATCAGCACGCCGCGCTTCAGCGCCGTTCGGCCGAGCAGCATTCGAAAACCCATCTGATCCCGATTTGTGAGGGTCAACTCGATCGGCCAGCTTCCCGTTCCAAGCGCAAGTGTCGTCCTGATGACATAGCGGTTCGTGACGTGGCCACCCGAGCTCCGCACCTGACGGCGATCGATGACGGGGGCCTCGCAGCATAGCGCACCGCTTTTCGTCCGCTGCGCGGGATGCAGCTCGAAGCGCAGCCAGGTCTGGCCGTCCCGCTCGAAAGGCTCCAGCTTCCAGGCATGGATCGCGCTGGTGCGGGCGCCCGTGTCGATCTTGGCCTTCACCGCTGCGACGCCCAGCTCGGGCAGCCCGACCCACTCCCGCCAGCCGATATGCAGCGTAGTTTTGGCGGCGCCCGGCTTCCGTCGGCGCCGTGTGAGCGGCGCGGACGACAGCGGTCGCTGAACTGATTTCGTCAAGAGCGGCTGACCTCGCGGAGCTTCCCGTACAGAGACGTCTTATTGCCTGGCATCAGGGGCTGAACACCAGCACAAGATAGCAAGCGAACATCAAGAGATGCACCAGCCCTTGCAAAACCGTCGTTCGCACGCCGCCAAAGGTCAATGCCGCGAGGCCGAGGGTAAGCACTAGGAGCACCGTCTCCAGTCCCGTAAGGCCCAGAGTGATGTCGGTATGAGCGACGATCCCGACAGCCAGAACCGCGGGGATGGTGAGGCCGAGCGTGGCGAGCGCCGAGCCCAGGCAGACATTGACCGAGCGCTGCAGCTTGTTGGCGGCGGCGGCGCGCATGGCCGTCAGACCTTCCGGGGTCAGCACGATCAGGGCCACCACGATGCCCCCCAGGGCCTCCGGCAGGCCCTTCTTCTCGATCCCCAGATCGATGATCACGGCGAGATACTCGGCGAGGATGACGATGGGAAGCAGTGTCACCAGCAGCATCGGGATGTGAAACAGCAGGCCATGCGACTCCGTCTCGTGGATGACCGGCTCCAGCGCGTCGCCATCGGCATCCAGGTCGGGCTGCACCGGCTGGGCGAAGAAGCTCTGATGGCGTGTCGTCTGGATCGCCAGGAAGATCGAGTAGAAGGCGGCGGCGATGAGGGCGAAGATGATCGCCTTGCCCGGATACCTGCTCGGATCGGGGACGGTCTCCGTGTAGTTCGGAACGATCAGCGAGAACACCGCCAGCGGCGCGAGCACCACGAGGAAGGCGCGCGCGCCCTCCAGATTGTATTCCTGGGTGTGGTAGCGCAGGCCGCCGATCAACAGCGCGCCGCCGATCATGCCGTTCAGCACAAGCATCAGCGTCGCGAACATGGTGTCCCGGGCGAGCGTCGGATTGCTCTCCCCATGCAGCATGATTGTGACCAGCAGAGTGACCTCGATGACTGTGACCGCGACAGTCAGCACCAGGGTGCCGTAAGGCTCACCCAGGATCACCGCGACGGCCTCGGCATGTCGCAGCACGCCGAAGGCGCACCAGACCATGACCACGAACAGCCACAGGAATGTTATGGAGGTCACGAAGTAGTTGGACAGGTCGCCCAGGAGGGCGTCTCCGAACAGCACCATCGCCACGACCGTGCCGATACCGACCGCGGCCGGCCCGCCATCGCTCATCGATTCCGCTAATCCGCCCAGCTTCGAACGATCTTTTCGTGCGGTCTCCCGTTCAACCATGCGCTTCCCCGATTCGCGTCCTGAGCCCTCCGATCTCTTGCATAGCGGCTATTCCAAAAGATGAACAACCGGGGCGTCCGGGCTTGAAGCACGATTTCGGCGCGCCGCGACGCGCCTTCTCAAGCCGCTGGCGAAGGCAAACCGGTTCAAGTAAAAGCCGTTCACATGGGATCGTCCGACAACGAATGGCGCCGCGGACGCGGCTATCATCACGGCAATCTGAGGCAGGTCCTGCTCGATGCGGCTGGCAAGCTCATTGAGCAGCACGGACCGCTCGGCTTCAGCCTGGCGGAGGCCGCACGCCTTGCCGGCGTCAGCCCCGCCGCGCCGTACCGCCATTTCCGCGATCGTGACGCGCTTTTGTCGGAGGTAGCGCGCACGGGCTTTGAGCGGTTTGCCGCCCAGCTCGAGACGGCCTGGGACAACGGCAGGCCCACCCCGTTGCAGGCGATCGAGAATCTCGGCCGCGCCTATCTGAATTTCGCGCGCAATGAGCCCGCCGCCTATGCGGTGATGTTCCAGACTGTCGGTGAGAACGGCAAGGAACTGCAGGACATGCCCGCCGCGGATCACGCCTTCAACGTTCTGCAGAAGGCCACTGCCGAGCTTTGCAAGGCCCTGCCGGCGGCGGAGCGTCCGCCGAGCCGTCTCGTCTCGCTCCACATCTGGGCGCTCGCCCACGGCGTCGCGACGCTCCTGTCCGAAAGCCGCGGCGAGCGTCGGAAGGTGCCGGTGAGCCCCGAAGAAGTGCTCGAAAGCGGCATGCTTATCTATCTGAAAGGACTCGGCGTTTTGGGAGAGGGGCCTGCGGGAGGCGCGGGCCCGGCGTAGCGCTACGGCTCGCTAGAACGGCGAGCTCTACTTCGCCGCCTGGATCGACTGGAGAACCCGGCCCCAGGCAGCCTTGTTGCCGTTGAACGCATTGCGGTCCACGTTGCCGCGGATGCCCGGCACGCTGCCTGTCGTGGTGAATTGCCAGAACGACCATTTCCGTCCCGGATAGATCGTGTGGGGCTCGGCCGCCGTCGAGCGCACCCAGAAGGGATAGATATCGAGCTCGCCGTGCAGCACGTCGGGGTAGAAGCCCGGATCCGTGTAGATCACCGGACGCATCCCCGTATGGATCTCCATGGCCCGCAGGATAATGCGGATTTTCTCCAACGCCTTCTGCTTGGAGATCTTATGGGGGCAGCTCTTCGAATGGCCGTTCCACTCCACATCCAGAACCGGGGGTAGGGCGTCCGGATCGTTCGGAACGTTGAGCATGAACCACAGGGCCTGCTCATGGGCGGGCCGGCACCAATACACGAAATGGTAGGCGCCCCGAGGGATGCCGGCGCGTTTGGCGGCATACCAGTTCTGCAGGAATTTCGGATCGAGATGATCCCCGCCCTCGGTCGCCTTGATGTAGGCGAAGTCGATGCCGGCCTGGCGCACCTGGTTCCAGTCGATATCGCCCTGCCACTGGGAGACATCGATGCCCTGCACGGGCATTTGATGGGCGCGGGAGACGGCCCGGTGCGGATCGTTGTCGCCCAGACGCGCGATCGCCGGCGCCGCAAGAGCCGCGCTCAGCAGAAGCACGGTCCCGAGAATTGCGGCCGCGCGCGCTTTGGAGGCGAAAATCGTCACGATTTTAACGCTCTGAACCTTTGGAAATTCCCCGTGATCCCTATGTAAGAGGAACGAGGTTTACAATCTCTTTGCAACGATGCGCGGGCGCCGTCCGAAATCGTCGCCTCACCGCACCGAGCGGTCTTGACTCATCCCACGGCCGTACCATCTAATGTAAATGTGAATAACATTCACACTCAGAGAAGGGTCACCAATGCACGTTATTGAGACTTTGGACGGCTATGGCCGGGCGGGGTGGATCACCTTGATGGTGGTCAGCTTCATCCTGTTTTGGCCAGTCGGCCTCGGCGTTCTGGCATTTCTGATTTGGAGCGGAAGAATGGGAAATTTCGGTGGCGATGCGTGGCGCAATGACATGCGGCGCGAGATGAAGACCTGGGGCTGCGGCGCGAAGCGCTGGGCACGGCACGCGAACCATTTCCGTCCGACCGGCAATGCCGCGTTCGACGAATACCGCGAAGAGACGCTCAAGAAGCTGGAAGATGAGGCGGAAGAGTTCCGTCAGTTCCTCACCCGCCTGCGCGAGGCCCGCGACAAGGCGGAGTTCGACCAGTTCATGTCCGAGCGCAATCGCGGCGGCCAGGAGCCCGGCACCGCCGTGTAGCGGCCGAGCGGCGAGGCTCAGCCTGGCCGCTTGAAGACAGATATGAGAGGCAACTCTGCGAAAGGCGTGATGCTCAGGCATCGCGCCTTTTGTTTTTTCGGCTAAGCTTGTGGCCAACGCGTTCTCAGGGAGGGGTTCCATGCGTTTGACATTTGCACTTGCCGTCGCCGCAGTCTGCCTTGTCGCCAGCCCGGCTTTCGCCGACAGATGCCTGAAGGCGGGGGGCGATGAAACGCTGATCGGCGTCATCTCCGCCGGTGAATTCGAAGATGCCGCCGGCCGGCCCGAGTCGGCCTTGATCCTGAACCTCGAAGCACCCGAATGTCTGACGGGCGACGACGAGAACGATCAGATCGATACGGCCATGACCGTCCATATCTTCGGCGCGGACGACGAGACCCATGCCAAGCTTCAGGGCGCCGTGGGCAAGGAGGTGCTCGTGCTCGGCACCCCCTTCGGAGCGATGACCGTGCATCATCACGCGCCGATCGTCATGGAGGTCGAAGCCGTCCAGACGCCTTGATCTCGATCTCTTGGCTGGGGCAATACGCTCTGACGCTTCCGCATAGGGTTGGTCTTAGTGGACGCCGGCAGCCTTCGAAGCGCCCGTTCCGGCGCCTCGGGCAATTGACGCTCCTATTTTACGCTTTCCCGAAGCCGCCGCCGGTCGGCGTCTTGATGACGATGGCCTCGCCGGGCGCAAGCACCGTCTGATCGCAAGCGCGTAAGGATTCGATATCGCCGGAGTTTCGGCGGACGGCGTTCTCCCCCGTGTCGCCAGGGGCGCCGCCGTCCACGCCGAAGGGCGGCACCGTCCGCGCCCCCGACAGGATCGCGCAATCCATCTCCTCAAGGAAGCGGATTACCCGCTTCGTCCCGTCGCCCGCGCTGTGCTTTCCCTTGCCGCCGGAACCGCGGCGGATGGAGAACTCCTCCAGCAGCACCGGATAGCGCAGCTCCAGCACTTCCGGGTCCGTCAGCCGCGAATTCGTCATGTGGGTTTGCACGGCCGCGGCCCCATCGAAATCCGGCCCCGCCGCGCGCCGGAACAGATGGTCTCGTAATACTGATAACGCGAATTGCCGAAGGTGAGATTGTTCATCGTGCCTTGAGCGGACCCCAGGAGTCCGAGCGCGCCATAGAGGCAGTTCACGATCTGCTGGCTGGTCTCTACATTTCCCGCCACCACGGCAGCCGGGTAGACGGGCTTCAGCATGGAGCCGTCGGGAACGACGATCTCGATCGGCCGGAGGCAACCTGAATTGAGCGGGATGTCGTCGTCCACTAGCGTGCGGAAGACATAGAGCACCGCAGCGCGGGTGATCGGCTCGGGCGCGTTGAAATTGTCCGGCTGCTGCGCGCTCGTGCCTGCAAAGTCGACCGTCGCGCGCCGCTCTTCCCGGTCCACCGAGATCGCTACTTTAATGACGCTTCCCTGATCGGTCTGAACCGAGAATTCGCCGGGCTCCAGCTTGGCGATCACCTGTTCGACGCTTTGTGCGGCATTGTCCTGCACATGGCCCATATAGGCCTGCACGACGTCGAGGCCGAAATGACCGGCGAGCTTGCGGAGCTCCTGCACGCCCTTCTCGTTCGCTGCAACTTGGGCCATGAGGTCGGCGATATTCTGATCCGGATTGCGCGCGGGGTAGGGGGCATCGCTAAGCAAACGCTGCACGTCCTCCTCGAGGAAGGCGCCGTCCGCTACCAGCTTGAACGGATCGATATAGATCCCTTCTTCCTCGATGGTCGTCGCGTTGGGGCTCATGGAGCCCGGCGCGATGCCGCCCACATCCGAGTGATGCCCGCGGCTTGCCACGTAGAAGAGAATTTCTTTGCCGGCCTCATCGAAGACCGGCGTCACAACCGTGATGTCGGGCAGATGGGTGCCGCCGTTATACGGCGCGTTCAGCATATAGACGTCGCCGGGCTTCAGCCGGTCGCCGATCTCCCGGATCACCGTCTCCACGCTCCGGTCCATGGAGCCGAGGTGCACCGGGATATGGGGCGCGTTCGCCACCAGCCCGCCGTCGCAATCGAAGATCGCGCAGGAGAAGTCGAGCCGCTCCTTGATGTTCACCGACCGCGCCGTGTTCTGCAGCGCGTAGCCCATCTGCTCGGCCACCGAGGTGAAGAGGTTGTTGAACACCTCCAGCATGACGGGATCGGCCTTCGTGCCGATCTCCTCGCCGCCCGACTTGGCGACCTTGGTCAGCAGCAGATGATCTTTCACGGTCAGCTGTGCCTGCCAGCCGGGCTCCACCACGACGGTCTGATGGTCCTCGATGATAAGCGCCGGACCGGGCAGCGACTGGCCGGGTTTCAGTTGGTGGCGGCGATAGACCGGCGTGTCCTGCCAGCCCCCGCCGGTGAAGACGGAAGTCGTCGTTTCGGGCTGGGGCAGCTTGGCGTCGGTCGCTTCCAGGCTCGGCTCGTCGCGCTTGCCGCCGCCGCCTTCCGCTTCCACCTCGATCGCCTCGATCTCGATGGGCTTTTCGGGGCTGACGAATCCGAACCGCATGCGATGGGCGGCTTCGAAGGCGTGAATCAGTTTTTCAATCGACCCGTCCTCGGACTCTGAAATGATTCCGCTTTTCCTATCTTTAGGGGCGGCCGGCGCCTCCACCTCCAGGGAACTGTCCGTTCCGAGATAACGGAGCTG
Source organism: Methyloligella halotolerans (assembly GCF_001708935.1). Taxonomy (GTDB): domain Bacteria; phylum Pseudomonadota; class Alphaproteobacteria; order Rhizobiales; family Methyloligellaceae; genus Methyloligella; species Methyloligella halotolerans. The sequence goes on along the minus strand of NZ_MASI01000001.1, from coordinate 859,089 downwards.
CAGCTTATAGGTGACGCGTACATTTTCAGCCGCCAAGCCTTGCTCCAGCAGCTCGTTCACAGCCTCGTCCCTGAGGTCGCCGGCGATCTCGTATGCCTTGCGCAAGCCGTCCGCATCGAGCGCCTCCAGCACTGCATGGGTCCGGTCGGCGCGCACCTCCGCCAGCCCGATGCCGTAGGCCGATAGCAGACCCGAGAACGGGTGGATCAGCACAGCTTCGATGCCGAGCGCGTCCGCCACCAGGCAGCCATGCTGCCCGCCGGCGCCGCCGAAGCAGTTGAGCAAGTAGCCGCTGACATCGTGGCCGCGTTGCACCGAGATGGTCTTGATGGCATTCGCCATGTTCTCCACCCCAATGCGGATGAAGCCTTCGGCGATGGCTTCGGCGCTGCGACCGTCCCCCACTCGTTCGGCCAGCTCGGCGAATTTCGCACGCACCGCTTCCGTGTCGAGCGCTTCGTCCTGACCGGGGCCGAAGATCTTCGGGAAGTAATCCGGCAGCAGCTTGCCCGTCATCACGTTGGCATCGGTGATGGTCAGCGGTCCGCTGCGGCGATAGCAGGTCGGGCCCGGATCGGCGCCGGCAGACTCCGGCCCTACCCGGAAACGCGCCCCGTCATAAGTGAGGATCGAGCCGCCCCCTGCCGCCACCGTATGCACCAGCATCATGGGCGCGCGGACCCGCACGCCGGCCACCTCGCTGTCGAAGCTGCGTTCATAGGCGCCGTCGTAATGGCAGACATCGGTGGAGGTGCCGCCCATGTCGAAGCCGATCACCTGGTCGTAGCCGGCGATTTTCGCCGTCTCCACCGCGCCGATCACCCCGCCTGCGGGCCCGGACAGGATCGCGTCCTTGCCCTGGAACAGCCCCGCCGAAGTCAGCCCTCCTGAAGACTGCATGAAGAGCAGCCGCGGGCCTTCCTGCTCCTCGGAAGAGGCCGGCTTGGCATCCAGCGCCTCCGCGACTTGCGCCACGTAGCGACGGAGTAGGGGGGAGAGATAGGCATCCACCACGGCGGTGTCGCCGCGCCCCACCAGCTTCACCAGCGGGCTGACGTCGTGACTGGCTGAGACTTGGCCGTACCCCAACTCCCGCGCCAGTTCGGCCGCTTTGCGTTCATGAGCGGGATGGGCATAGGAATGCATGAACAGGATGGCGACGGCGTTGATCCCGTCCGCCTTGGCCGCTTCGAGCGCCTCCCGCGTCGCGTCTATGTCGAGCGGCGTTTCCACCGTGCCGTCGGCCCGCACCCGTTCGGGCAGGGCGGCGACCTTCGCGTATAGCATCGACGGCTTTTCGATCTTCAGCGCGAAGATCTTGGGCCGCGCCTGATATCCGATCTCCAGCGCATCGGCGAAGCCTTCGCTGGTGAGCAGCAGAACGCGGTCGCCCTTCCGCTCGAGCAGCGCATTGGTGGCGACGGTCGTCCCCATCTTCACGCTCTCGATCTGTTCGGTGGGAAGCGGCTCGTCCCGCGGCACGCCCATGATGTCGGCGATGCCGGCGATCGCCGCGTCCTTATAGGCCTCGGGGTTCTCCGACAGCAGTTTCGCCGTGACCAGCGATCCGTCGGGCGTGCGGGCCACGATATCCGTGAAGGTGCCGCCCCGGTCGATGAAGAACTGCCATTTGCCGCGCGATGTCATCGGCCTGAGTTAAACAGCTCCCGCCGCGATGCAAAGCCGCAAAGCGGAATTTTGCGCAACGATCCGGGTCTTGCGCCCGGCATCCCCTGCGACACTCTGTCAGCAGCTGCTCAATTGACTTATAGTCGTTCTGAGCATAACTAAAGCAAGGTATCCTTCTAATGACAGGAGAATGGAGATGCTGGCCCTAGCCGACGGCTTATACCTTTCGATCAGCCTGGTTCTGATTCTGGTTGCCGGCCGCCATCTCTATCGGAGCTGGTGGGATCTGCTCGCCGAATACACCGTCGACCGGCCGGGACTTGCGGACTCCGTCGCGAACCAGCTCGTGCTCCGGTTCTACGCCCTCTGCGCCGGCTTTGTCCTGGTGACCCTCCCGCTTGGCGGCGAGCCCGAGACTGTGCGGGACGGGGTCACCATGCTGGCCCAGAAGACGGGCGTGCTTCTTGTCGTCATCGTGCTGGTCCAGGTGATGAGCGCTCGGAGCCTCGTCGTTTATCGCAAGTTCGCGATGCCGGAGACGAGCGAGCGCGAGACGCGGGTGGAGTAGTTCAACGAGGGGAGGCCGGCCGTGACCGGCCTCTTTTCGCCCCTCAGTCGATCCGCTTGCAGCCCTTCGCATACTGCTTCCAGCGGCGCACATAAACGTCGGCGCCCCGCGCAATCATCTCGCGAGTCTTGTCGTCTGCCTCGCGCACTTGCTTGGCCGGGGCGCCGAGGATCACCGAATTATCGGGAAACTCCTTCCCTTCGGTCACCAGCGCGCCCGCGCCGACCAGACAGTTCCTACCGATCTTCGCGCCGTTCAGGACGATGGCGCCCATCCCGATCAGGCTGTTGTCGCCGATGGTGCAGCCATGCAGCACGACGTTATGTCCGATCACGCAGTCCTTGCCGATGGTGACCGGGAAGCCGGGATCCGTATGCACCGTCGAATTGTCCTGGATCTGCGAGCGCTCCCCGATCTCGATCCACTCGTTGTCGCCGCGCAGCACCGAGCCCCACCAGATGCTGGTGTCCGACTTCATTCGGATCTTGCCGACCGCGGTCGCCGTCTCGGCCACCCAGTAAAGACCGTCTTCGGGGAATTCGGGGCTGATGCCGTCGAGCTCGTAGATCGCCATGAATGCTCCTCTGCCGTGCAGCTTCAAAATCAAGCCCGCTTCTAACCCAAATGGTGCGGGAATCGCGAGAGGGCTTGTAAGCTTGGGCCGCCCTCGCTAAGACCCAGGCGGATATATTCTTCATGAATGGCACGTTCTTCGCGAACGGCGCGCCGAAAGCATCCGACATGAGCACCAGAGCCGATACCCCCGAGCATCCGATTGCCAAGCGCGGCAGCGACAACCCGCTGGCGATCTTCGTCACCGCGCTGAGCGCCGCCATTTGCCTCGCCATCTCCTTCGGACTGGTCTTCGAGGCCTTCGCCGTTGCGGCAGGCGGCCTGTTCAATTTCGGCGAGACCTACCTCTGGGTCACCGGGGGCCTCATCGGCGCCATCACCCTTTGGCTTTTCGTCTGGTGTCTTTTCCGCTCGATCCATGTCGAGCGTCGTCTGAGAGCCGGTCTGGACGTCGATCAGCCGACCCTCTCCATCTTCGGCAATCCCAGCCGGGGAACGTCTGGCGCCTCTCAAGAGTAGTGCCCTAGAGGCCTGCCCCGTGGGGCAAAAACGTCGATGCGGTGGCAGGCAAAAAGCCTTATGCTTCAGCAAAGTTGTGCTTGAGCGAATGTGATCTTGGGGGAGACCCATGTCTATTTGGGGGAAATTGGCCGGCGCCGCGGCGGGGCTGGCCATCGGCGGTCCGATCGGCGCGCTTCTGGGCGGCGTCGCGGGCCACTTCGCGATCGATCGCGAAGAAGAGGAAACCCCGGCTGAAAATCAGGTCGCCTTCACGGTCGGCGTCATCGCGCTCGGCGCCAAGATGGCCAAGGCTGACGGCGTCGTCACCATGGATGAGGTGACGGCGTTCAAGGAAGTCTTCAAGGTGCCCGAGGGCGAGATGAAGAACGTCGCCCGCGTCTTCAACTTGGCCAAGCAGGACGTGTCCGGCTACGAGGCCTACGCCGAGCAGCTGGCTGCCATGTTCAAGGGCAACCAGAAGCTTTTGGAAGATGTGCTGGAAGGTCTGTTCCACATCGCCAAGGCCGACAGCGCCGTCCATCCGCGGGAGGAGAACTTCCTCCGCCAGGTCGCCAAGCGCTTCGGCTTCTCCGAAAGCCATTTCGATTACATCAGGGCCCGCCATGTCGTGGCCGAGCGGCGCAATCCTTACGAGGTCCTCGGCGTCGATCCGAGCATCGGCAACGATGCCCTGAAGGCCCACTACCGGAAGCTCGTCTCCGACAACCATCCCGACAAGCTGCTGGCCCGCGGTGTGCCGCCGGAGTTCATCAATATCGCCACCGAGAAGCTCGCGGCGATCAACGAATCCTACGATGCCATCGCCAAAGAACGGCGCATCTAAGAGTAGCGGCGCATCTAGCTTGGCTTTCCTTCTGCCAGTTTCTGGAAGAGCAGGGCGCTCATGACCGGTGCACCCGACAGCGCGCTTGCCGCGTGGCGCCCATCGCCCAATGTCGAGCCACGCCGCGACGGCCGCACGCCCGACATGCTCCTTCTCCATTACACGGGCATGCCGACGGCCCAGGAGGCCCTGGACTGGCTGACGACCGAAGAGTCCAAGGTTTCAGCCCATTATCTCATCGATGAGAACGGCCGGATCACCCAGATGGTGCCGGAGGAACTGCGCGCATGGCACGCCGGCCAAAGCCTCTGGGCCGGCGAGACCGATCTGAACTCCTGCTCCATCGGCATCGAGATCCACAATACGGGTCACCCGGCCAAAGGAGAGTCCGGAGAGCTGCCGGCTTATCCGGACATCCAGATGCAGGCTGTCGAAGCCCTCTGCCGCGAGATCCTGACCCGCCATGCGATCCCCGCCACGCGGGTACTCGCCCACTCTGATATCGCCCCCACGCGAAAGCAGGATCCCGGCGAGACCTTCGACTGGGGCCGGCTCCACGCCGCCGGCATCGGCCACTGGGTCGAGCCCGCGGCCATCGGCGACGATCGCGGCATGGAGACGGGCGACGAGGGCGCCCGCGTCCAGGAGCTGCAGGAAGCGCTCGGCGCCTATGGCTATGGGGTGGAGATCACCAGCACGTACGGGCGGGGGCTCGAGAATGTCGTGACGGCGTTCCAGCGCCACTTCCGTCCCGCGCGCATCGACGGTCGGGCCGACAACTCGACTCTGGAGACCCTGCGCCACCTCCTCGACACCGCCCCGGGGAAATAGTCGCCGGCGCGCGGGCACTCTGAAAGCGCGAAGGGGTGGCAAGGGCCCGCCTGGACGGAGGCTAGGGGGGCGAGCCCTTGCCCGAAAGGCGGCCTTGGGGGAAGCCGCACTTTGCTCGGTTGAAATCTGTGTCGCGGAGACCGCTATTCGAGGCTCTGGTAGAACTTCTCGGCCTTGGCGATGTTGGGCTCCGGGGTTTCCATGAACTTGGCCTTCGCCTCTTCGCTGCCGAAGCAGTAGTGCATTCCGGCGATCTCTTCGCTGATGTTGCAGTTGGTCTGGATTGTCTTGCCCGAGGCCAGGCCCATGGCGCACATCCCGTCATATTTCAGCATATCGGCGGTCGCCAGAACGGTGGTGCCGAGGAGCAGCGCATATGCGACTGCGGTGGTGACGTAAGCCTGCATTGTGTGCTCCTCAGCGTACCGGGGTGCTGCTCGGAGGGTCGAGCTGGAGCGACAATAATGGCATCGCGCGCGGAGCGCTTCTCACAACATCCAAACAATGCGTGAGGAGCCCGTGAGCGGCGCTGGCCGGCGCGGCCTTCCTTAACTTGACGGCAACCGGCCTCAAGCCCTTATTAGAGCTGTCAGAAAGCCGGATGGCCGCTCTGCCTCGTGAGTATTTCGTCAGGCGGAGAGGAAAGTCCGGGCTCCATGGAAAGCACGGTGCCGGATAACCTCCGGCGGGGGCGACCCCAGGGAAAGTGCCACAGAAAGCAAACCGCCCTGCGAAGCCGTCGTCAGACGGAGAAGCAGGGTAAGGGTGAAAGGGTGCGGTAAGAGCGCACCGCGCGCGCCGGCAACGGCCGCGGCACGGTAAACCCCACCGGGAGCAAGACCAAATAGGGGCGGCGTGAAGAGCTCTGGCTCGTCAGGTCCGCTTCCAGACCAGCCGCCCGGGTTGGTTGCTCGAGGCGTGCGGCAACGTACGTCCCAGATGAATGGCCATCGCCGCGAAAGCGGTACAGAACCCGGCTTACAGGCTTCCTGACATGATAAGGCCGGCGTGAGGGCGATCCCCTCCGCCGGCCGCCAGTTTCTCACAGGCGAGCGGGTTGCGCGACGGCGCATAAAAAAGGCCGGTGGGGAGGTAAGTCCCGCACCGGCCAATTCTCTAGAGGTTTTTATCGCCGAACAGCGTGAGCCGCGACTCCGCTTGCGGCGCCTCTAGAGCGCGCTTCTTTATGATTTCTACGCGGCTGCCTTCTCTTCGGATCTTGCGAGATCGAAGCGGTCGGCATCCATCACCTTGGCCCAGGCCGCCACGAAGTCGCGCACGAACTTCTCCTTGGCGTCCTGCTGTCCGTAGACCTCGGCCAGCGCTCGCAGCTGCGAGTTGGAGCCGAAGATCAGATCGGCCCGCGTGGCGGTCCATTTGATCGCGCCGGTTTTGCGGTCGCGCCCTTCGAACATCTCCTCGTCCTCATCCGTCGGCTTCCACTCGGTCGCCATGTCGAGCACGTTGACGAAGAAGTCGTTGGTCAGGGTTTCGGGACGGTCGGTGAACACGCCATGCTGGGTGGAGCCGTAGGTCGCCTTCATCGCCCGCATGCCGCCCAGCAGAACCGTCATCTCCGGTGCCGTCAGCGTCAGGAGCTGCGCCTTGTCGATGAGCAGCTCTTCCGTCGAGACCGTGTATCTGGCCTTCTGATAGTTCCGGAAGCCGTCTGCCATCGGCTCGAGCACGTCGAACGACTCTGCATCCGTCTGCTCCTCGGTCGCGTCCATGCGGCCGGGGGTGAAGGGCACGGTTACATGCTGACCGGCCTTCTTAGCGGCCTCTTCGACGCCAGCGCAGCCGCCGAGCACGATGAGATCGGCGAGCGAGACCTTCTTGCCGCCGGAAGCGGAGGCGTTGAAATCCTGCTGGATGCCTTCGTAGATGCCGAGGACCTTGCCCAGCTCCTCAGGCTCGTTGACCTCCCAATCCTTTTGGGGCGCCAGCCGGATGCGAGCGCCGTTGGCGCCGCCGCGCATGTCGGAGCCGCGGAAGGTGGAGGCCGAGGCCCACGCCGTCTTGACGAGCTGCGGGATGGAAAGGCCCGACTCGAGGATCTTCGCCTTCAGATTGGCGACATCTCCATCGTCGATGAGCGCATGATCGACCGGCGGGATCGGGTCCTGCCAGATGAAGTCCTCTTCCGGAACTTCCGCGCCGAGATACCGGGACTTCGGACCCATATCGCGATGGGTCAGCTTGAACCAGGCCCGCGCGAACGCATCTGCGAACTCTTCCGGGTTGGCGTGGAAGTGCCGGGCGATCTTCTCGTAGTCCGGGTCCATCTTCATCGCCATGTCGGCGGTCGACATCATGAGCGGCACGCGCTTGCCGGGATCGGAAGCGTCGGGCGCCATGTCCTCTTCCTTCAGATCCTTCGCGTGCCACTGCCACGCGCCGGCCGGGCTCTGGCCGAGCTCCCACTCATAGCCGAATAGAAGGTCGAAATAGCCCATGTCCCACTGGGTGGGATTGGTCGTCCAGGCGCCTTCCAGACCGCTGGTGATGGAGTCGCTGCCCTTGCCGCTCTTCCAGGTCGAAAGCCAGCCGAAGCCCATCGCTTCGATCGACTCCGCCTCGGGCTCGGGGCCGACCTGGTCCACAGGACCGGCGCCGTGGGTCTTGCCGAACGTGTGACCGCCTGCGGTCAGCGCGACCGTCTCGTAATCGTTCATGGCCATGCGCGCGAAGGTCTCGCGGATGTCCTTGGCCGAGGCGAGAGGGTCCGGCTGCCCGTCGGGGCCTTCCGGGTTCACGTAGATCAGGCCCATCTGCACGGCGGCGAGGGGGTTCTCAAGCTCGCGGTCGCCCGAATAGCGGGCCTGGGCATGGTCGGAATTGGCGAGCCACTCGTCCTCGGCGCCCCAATAGATGTCCTCTTCCGGCTCGTAGATGTCCTCGCGGCCACCGGCAAATCCGATCATCTTGCCGCCCATGGATTCGATGGCGCAGTTGCCGGCCAGGATGAACAGGTCGGCCCAGGAGAGCTTGTTGCCGTATTTCTGCTTGATCGGCCAAAGCAGGCGGCGCGCCTTGTCGAGATTGCCGTTATCGGGCCAGCTGTTCAGGGGCGCAAAGCGCTGAGTGCCCGTGCCGCCGCCGCCGCGGCCATCGGCCGTGCGGTAGGTGCCGGCGCTGTGCCACGCCATGCGGATGAAGAGGCCGCCGTAATGGCCGAAATCGGCGGGCCACCATTCCTGGCTGTCGGTCATCAGGGCATAGAGATCGTCCTTGACCGCTTTCAGGTCGAGCGACTTGAACGCTTCGGCGTAGTTGAAGTCCTCGCCCATCGGATCGGTCTTGGCCGAATTTTGGCTGAGAATCCTAAGATTCAGCTGGTTCGGCCACCAGTCGCGGTTCGAGCGCATGCCTATATTGGTGATCCCGTGGGCCACCGGGCAGCCGCCCGATTTGTCGACTTTCGCGTCCATCATACTCTCCGTAGTTAGTTTCCGTGAGTGGTCCTCATCATCCCTAGGCCCGCAATGTGAAGGGCTCGTGCCATAAGTTCAAATTGGATTTCGAGTAGAGTATGATAAGCTGAGCTTATAATGCTGACGCTCCGCCAATTGCGCTACCTGCGCGCGCTGTCCCAGCACGGCCATTTCGGCCGCGCGGCCGTCGCCTGTGCAGTGTCTCAGCCGGCCTTGAGCATGCAGATCAAGGAGCTGGAGAAGGAGCTTGGCGTTGCGCTGGTGGAGCGCACCCATCGCGAGATCCGGCTGACCGGGGAAGGGCGGGAAATCGCCCGGCGGGCCGAGGCGATTCTTCTCCAGGTGCGCGATCTCACCGATTACGCCGCCGAGCGGCGCAGCGATTTCGGCACCAGCCTCACCCTTGGGGTCATTCCGACCGTGGGGCCGTATTTCCTGCCGACGGTGCTGCCACGGCTGCAAAGGCAATATCCGAAGCTTGAGCTTCGCCTGCACGAGACCCGCACCGAGACTCTGATAGAAGGTTTGCTGGCCGGCGATCTCGATGCCGCCATTCTCGCTCTGCCGATACCCGATACGTCCCTCGAATCCATGCCGCTCTTCGAAGACCGATTCCTCTTCGTGACGGGAGACGAGACCGAGCCACGCCGGTCGCTGCGCCTGGAGGATCTTCAGTCCGAGCAGCTTCTCCTCCTGGAGGAGGGGCATTGCCTGCGCGATCAGGCGTTGGCCCTGTGCAGCGCCGCCCAGCCGGCGGCCATGCGCCGTTTCGGCGCCACCAGCCTGGCCACCTTGCTGCAGATGGTCGCCAGCGGCTACGGCACGACCCTCGTGCCGGAGATCGCCGTCCAGGCGGAGGTCAGGCCGCAAAGCGGGCTCAGGCTGCTCCGCTTCAAGACGCCGGAGCCCTCGCGTACCATCGGCCTCACCTGGCGGGCGACCTCGCCCCGGAAGCCGCAGATGCGTAAGCTCGGCTTGCTGCTGAAGGAGACGTGGCGGGACTACGGCACGGTACCCGACAGGCGGCGCGCCGCCGGCTAGCGGTGCACGGTGGTGGAGGCTTGGCCGAGCGCCGCTTGATTTCTGCCGTTCAGGAAGTTGTCGAGGATCTGGAGCGTCTGTTCCGGCTGCTCTTCCTGGGGGATGTGGCCGCAGGCCTTCACGAGCTGGAAGTCCGAATTGGGAATGTTCCGCCGCAGCTTCAGCCCGATATCCATGGGCACGATCTTGTCGTGGTCGCACCACATGATCAGCGTCGGCAGTTGGATCGTCGCGTAGCGTGCGGAGATCTCATCGAGGTCCGGCGGCACGATCTGGCGGGCGCTGTGAATGATCGCGTGCTTGCCCGCGGCCGTCTTCAGCGGAGCGGAATACGCCTCCACCGTCTCCTCGGTGATCTTGGTCTCATCGTAATAGGCGAGCTTCAATGCCACCGAGGCCTGCAGGCTGGCCGGCACCATGCGCACGCTGAGATGGGAAAGACCGGGCACCGCGAGCAGCTTGAAGAACACCGGCACCTTTTGCGGGTAGGCGACCGTATCGATCAGCACCAGCTTGGAGATGCGGCCCTTGAGTCGGCCGTCGGCCTGAAGTGCCAACGCCAGCGCCACACCGCCGCCGAAGGAATGGCCGACCAGCGTGATGTCGTGCAGGTTCTCCCGCTCGATCAGCTCCGCCAGCAGCTCAGCCTGATCCATGGCCGAATAGTGCTCGTCATAGGGCTTGTCCGACTGGCCGAACCCCTTCATGTCGACAGCGATGACCCGATGGTCGCGGGAGAGTTCGGGAAGGATGTTCTTCCAGGTATAGGTGCTCGAGCCGAAGCCGTGGATGAGCAGAAGCGGCGAGCCCTTTCCGGTATCGCTGTAGAATAGCCGCACCGGCGCATCCGGCGGACCGAGCCGCGCATATCCGCCGGCCTGGGGCGATGCTTCAGCCATGCCGTACACCGTGCCGCATCCCGTCATGCTGCACGCGGCCGCCGCCCACACCGCGATGGTCGCGGTCGCGGCAACGAGCTTTCGAAACATGCCTGGAAACGTCTTGGCCGTGCTCACCTGCCAAAGTCCAATCGTCGGTGACGATCCCGTTCGCTTGCGTCCGCAAGCCACCCTGCGAAGCCATTGAGTCTCGATTGCCGATCCTCGGGGAGCGGCAGCGACCCTCAATACCCCTGTTCGCCTCATCCCGCCAAATCATTTGGACCAAACCGGGGCTGCACCGCCAATTGGAATGCGGCCAGATCGCCCGCGTTGAACCCGCAAGAATCCGCAATTTACCCATCGTTTACCATTGACGCCCATGAAATCCCATGCTATCCCATCATTGCCCGTTCGGTAATGAGGTTGGGAGGGGCCGGCAGCATCCTTAGGCCACGAGGAACGCGCTGCTCCTCCCAGCTCTCATAGCCTTCAGAAACGGGTAGCCCACCTCGGCTCAGTTCCAAGTCCCGAAGTCACCGCGTCGCTGAGGACCAAGAGGGGGAGATGGACAGTTTTGTTTCGTCCTTCACCAATCGGATCGACAGCAAGGGGCGTGTTTCCGTTCCTGCCTCCTTCCGCACCATCCTCGCTCAAGAAGGGTTCGACGGGATTTACTGCTACCCGTCGCTCGACCGGCCCGCGCTCGATGGCGGAGGTCAGCGACTGGTCGATCAGATCGACAAGCTCATCGGCGAGCTCGCGCCGTATTCGGACGAGCACGATTACCTGGCGACCGCACTCTACGGAACGAGTGACAAACTCTCTGTCGATGGGGACGGTCGCACCATCATACCGGAGCGCCTGCGCGTGCATGCCGGTATCGAGGACGCGGTTACCTTCGTAGGCATGGGTCCCAAATTTCAGATGTGGGAGCCGGCCCAGTTCAAGGAGTACATGGCGGAGTCGCAGCGGCAAGCGCGCGATCTGCGGAATTTACTCGGCGCGGGGCACAAAGACGGCGGACCTGCGAGTACACGGGAATGATGGCGAGCCGCGGCGATAGAGCCGCTGGCGGACTGGCTCGCCACATTCCCGTGATGCTTTCGGAAGTGGTCGAGACCCTCAATCCCACCAGCGGTGAAACGATCATCGACGGCACCTTCGGCGCCGGCGGCTATACCCGCGCGATACTGGACTCTTCCGACTGCAGCGTCGTCGCCATCGATCGCGATCCTCGCGCCGTTGTCGGCGGAGAGGAGCTCGCGGAAGAGTTTCCTGGCCGGCTGAAGCTTACCCTCGGCCGCTTCGCCGAGATGGAGGCGATCGCCGAGGCCCTTGATATCAAGGCCGTAAACGGCGTCGTGCTGGATCTGGGCGTATCCTCCATGCAGCTCGACGAAGCCGAGCGCGGCTTCTCCTTCATGCAGGACGGTCCCCTCGATATGCGCATGGGGGCATCGGGTCCGACGGCGGCCGATATCGTCAACGAGCAATCCGAAAAGACCCTCGCCGACATCCTGTTCCAGCTTGGAGAAGAGCGCCGTTCCCGGGCCATCGCAAAGGCCATCGTCGCGGCGCGCGCCGAAGCCGCGATCACCCGCACCGGTCAGCTCGCCGACATTGTCGAGAAGGTTCTGGGCCGGAAGCGCGATGAGGCGAAGCACCCGGCCACCCGGACGTTTCAGGCCCTGCGCCTCTATCTGAACAGCGAGCTGGCGGAGCTGGCCGAAGGCCTCGCTGCCGCCGAGCGGCTGCTTGCGCCGGGCGGCAGGCTGGTCGTCGTTACCTTCCATTCCCTGGAGGACAGGATCGCCAAGCGATTCTTCGCTACGAGAAGCAAGCCGGAGCCGAAAGGTTCGCGCCATCTCCCCGATACCGGCGAGACGGGACCGGCGCCGAGTTTCGATCTCCTCGGCAGAAAGCCGCTCGGGCCCTCGAAGCAGGAAATCCGCGACAATCCCAGGTCCCGCTCTGCACGGCTCAGAGCCGGGATCCGCACCCAGGCACCGGCCCAACCGGTCGATCTTGCCGCACTTGGTTTGCCGGCCCTCGCAACACCTGCTTAAGGGCTTGGGGTTAGGGTCGGTAAAATTCGTCTCGAATTGTTCGGTTGGTTCGCCCGATGCTGCGTTTCGTCAATATCTGTCTGCTGCTCGGCCTCGTCGCCTTGGCCTACGTGATCTACGAGGTGAAGTACGAGGCGAGGGGGCTCGACCAGGACATCGCCGTCCTTCACAAGAAGATCGACGACGAGCGGGATTCCATTGCCGTTCTGCGCGCCGAATGGAGCTTGCTAAACCGGCCCGCACGCATCGAGCGACTGGCCAAGAAATTCCTCAACCTGCACGCGGCCGACCCGCGTCAGCTCCTCACCCTGGATACGGTTTCCCAGGGCGAGTTCGACCGCAAGCTGACGGTCTCCTCGCCCGACGACGAAGCTGCCTCTCCGGAGGACGCGTCGGGAGACGTGCCGGCTTACGTGAAGCTGCTGCAGAACACCGACGAATAACAGGGAGAGAGCGCTGGACATGACGACCGAGGAGGCCCATCAGGCTCAAGCGGCGCAGGATTCGAATGCGGCGAAGGAGGCGAGTGCGGCCGACAAGCCGAACGCCGCCACCGCGCGCGCCGAGCGGGCCTATATCGCGCGGAGCCGACGCCGATTCCAGCTCATCTGCCTCGGCTTCGTGATCGGCTTCATGCTCGTTGGCGGGCGTCTGGTCTCCATGGGCATGAATTTCCAGGTCGCGCCCGATCCCGGCTTCTACGACACCACCACCACCGTTCACCGCCCGGACCTTCTGGACCGCAAAGGACGCCTGCTCGCGACCGACATCAAGGGAGCGACGCTCTTCGCCGACCCCCTTCGGGTGATCGATTCCGACGAGCTGGTGGAGAAGGTCTCCACGGTCCTGCCCGACATCGATGCCGCCGATATCCGTAAGCGCATCAACAAGGGCGGCCGTTTCGTCAATATCCGCCGCGAGCTGACCCCCAGCCAACAGGCGGAAATCCACGCCCTCGGCGTTCCCGGCCTCGGATTCGTCGAGGAGTACCGCCGCGTCTATCCCGTCGGCGCCACCGCCTCCCACGTGGTCGGCTTCGTCGATATCGACAATAACGGCCTGGCCGGCATGGAACGCTTCGTCGACCAGAATCCGCAGCTCTCCTTCATGAACGCCGAAACGCCGGCGGGCGAGGAGACGGTCACCCTGTCTCTCGATCTCGGTGTGCAGCACGTGCTTCACGAAGAGCTGCAGAACGCCATCTCGACTTATAAGGCGAAGGCCGCCGCGGGCGTTGTTCTGGATGTCCACTCCGGAGAAGTGGTCGGTCTGGCTTCGCTGCCGGACTACGATCCCAATCACCGGGAGCAGGCACTCGACAAGGATCGCCACGACCGGGTGACGGCAGGCGTCTACGAGCTCGGCTCCATCTTCAAGCTGGTCACCGTGGCGGCAGGTTTGGATGCAGGAATCTGCTCCGTCCACTCCGTCTACGACGCAACCCACGCCATCAAAATCGGCCGCTTTTCGATCGGCGACTTCCACGGCCTGCACAGGCCCATCACCGTGGAGGAGGTGTTCACCCATTCCTCCAACATCGGCGCGGCGAAGATCGCCATGGATGTCGGCGTCGATCGCCACCAGGACTTCCTGCGCAGGCTGGGGCTTCTGAATTCCACCATGACCGAGATCGGCGCCACCGCGGCGCCTCTGTTCCCGAAGGACTGGAAGAAGATCAACACCATGACGATCGCGTTCGGTCACGGTCTGTCGGTGACGCCGCTGCAGTTCGCCGCCGCGGCGATCCCGATCGTGAATGGCGGCGTCAAGGTTCAGCCGACCTTCCTGCCGCGCAGCCGGGCGGAGGGCATGGCGAGCGGCACCCGCGTGCTGAAGACGAGCACGAGCGATCAGATGGTCCGCCTCATGCGGTTGAATGCCATGGAGGGCACCGGCAAGCAGGCCAATGCCGAGGGCTATCGGGTCGGCGGCAAGACGGGCACGGCGGAGAAGGTCGTCAACGGAAAGTATGCCCGATCGGCCTTGCTCAACTCATTTGTCGCCACATTTCCGGCCGACGCTCCGGAATATATCGTGCTGGTGATGCTGGACGAACCGCAGAAGGTCAAAGAGAGCAAGTTCTTGCACACGGCCGGCGCCAACGCCGCACCGACCGTGGGCAGTGTCATCGCCCGGATCGCGCCGATCCTCGGCGTGCAGCCGAATCTCGACCTGGAAAAGGCCGCGGCCTCTTTGCCCAGGCACGGGTTTGACGATTCCGTGGTGGCCTCCTATTAGAGCGAAGAACGGGGGCGGCGCGAGGCTTCCGACGCCGCCATCCGGCGGCCCGACCGGGCTCCGAGCTTAAGAGCCGGGCAAGCGCATGGGGCATATTCATTGATGAAGCTTGGCGAGTTGATTGGCTCTGATGCGGCCTTGGCCGAAGACGTGGCCGGCATCTCGATCCTCGGTCTTTCCGCAGACAGCCGAAGCGTCCAGTCCGGCTTCCTCTTCGCGGCGCTGCCAGGCGTGAAGACCGACGGCAGCAAGTTCATCGGCGAAGCGGCGGCGAGAGGTGCGGCCGCTATTCTTGCGCCGCGAGGCGCCGGAGCCGACGATGTCGGCGTTCCCGTCATCGAGGTGGAGGAGCCGCGCCATACTCTGGCCCTCGCAGCTTCCCGCTTCTTCGGCGCCCAGCCGGAGACCGCAGTCGCCGTCACCGGTACCAACGGCAAGACGTCCGTGGCCTCCTTCGTGCGCCAGCTCTGGACGCGCCGCGGTCTCAACGCGGCCAGCGTCGGCACCATTGGCGTCATCGCCCCGAAGGGCACGACCATCCTCAACCACACCACACCCGACCCCATCGAGCTTCACAGGATCCTGGGCGAGCTCGCCGGAGAGGGCGTGACCCATCTCGCCATCGAAGCTTCGAGCCATGGCCTCCAGCAGCATCGCCTGGACGGCTTGAAGCTGAAGGCGGGCGGCTTCACCAACATCACGCGCGATCACCTCGACTATCATCACAATTTCGAGGACTACCTGGCTCAGAAGCTGCGTCTTTTCCGGGATTTGCTCGCGCCGGGTGATACGGCGGTGGTGGATATCGGTTCCGAGGCGGCCGAGCGTGTCGCCGCCGAATGCATCGCCCGCGGCCTGAATCTGATCTCCGTCGGCAAACGCGGGAAGACCCTGCGCCTCCTGGAGGCCGTGCCCGACGGCTTTTCCCAAACCTTGAAGGTGCTCTACGAAGGCGAGACCCGCGAGGTTCGCTTGCCCCTCGTCGGGGACTTCCAGGCCTCCAACGCCCTGGTCGCGGCGGGGCTGGTCATGGCGACCACCGGTGCCCCCCTCGACGACGTGCTGCCCATGCTGTCCGAGCTGGAAGGCGCGAAAGGCCGCCTCGATCTCGGCGGCACCACGGGAGCGGGGGCTCCCATCTTTATCGATTACGCGCATACGCCCGACGCCCTGGCCAAGGCTATCGAGGCGCTACGCCCCTATGTGCGCCACCGGCTGCTGGTCGTGTTCGGCTGCGGCGGTGACCGGGACAGGGGCAAGCGGCCGCAGATGGGCGCCGTGGCCACAAAGCTTGCTGACCAGGTCTACGTGACCGACGACAACCCCCGCAGCGAGGAAGCGGCCGATATCCGCCGGGCGATCCTGTCTCACGCGCCGGGTGCCATCGAGATCGCCGACCGGACCGAGGCCATCGGCGAGGCGATTTCCCATCTGGAGGAGGGGGACGTCCTCCTCGTCGCTGGGAAGGGCCACGAGACAGGTCAGATCGTCGGCAACCAGATCATCCCGTACTCGGATCACGAGGCGGTCGCTGCAGCGCTTTCCGCCTCGGAAGGGAATGCGCGTGGCTGAGCCGCTCTGGACCGTCGGCGAGATCGCGAAAGCGATTCGGGGTGAGGCATCGCAGGATGGCGAAGCACCCGTCGCCGGGGTTTCCATCGACACCCGCACGCTGCAGCCGGGCGAATGCTTCGTCGCGATCCGGGGCATTGCCCTCGACGGACACGAATTCGTGCCTGCCGCCTTCGAGGCGGGCGCGGCCTGTGCCATTGTCGATCGGGACTACGAGAGCAGCGATCCACGGCTGATCCGGGTGGCCGATGCCTTCGAAGCTCTGCAGGACCTGGGACGCGCAGCCCGCGACCGCACGACCCGCACCAGGATCATCGCCGTTACCGGCAGCGCCGGGAAGACGGGCACCAAGGAGGCGCTGCGCCTGGCGCTCGCCCCGAGCGGCAAAGTCCACGCCTCCGCCAAGTCCTACAACAATCATTGGGGCGTCCCGCTCACCCTGGCCAACATGCCCAAGGACGCCGCGTTCGGCGTGTTCGAGGCGGGCATGAACCATGCGGGCGAGCTGACCCCGCTAAGCCGGATGATCCGGCCTCATATCGCCATCGTCACGACCGTCGCACCGGTCCATATCGGCCATTTCAATTCCCTCGCCGAAATCGCCGACGCCAAGGCCGAGATCTTCGAAGGGCTAGAGCTCGGCGGCGCCGCGATTCTCAATAAGGACAACGAGTTCTTCGACCGTCTTGCGACGGCGGCCAAAGCCAGGAATGCGACGATCGTCAGCTTCGGCGAGGCGGAAAATTCCGATTTCCGCCTACTTCATGTTTCCCTGACGCCGGAAGGCTCCGCCGTCGAAGCCGACCTTCGGGGAAAGACCCATTCCTACCGGCTCGGCGCCCCCGGGCGCCATCTCGTCCAGAACTCGCTCGCCGTGCTGGCCGCGGCGGAAGCCGCTGGCGCCGATATCGAGGCGGGGGCCGCCGCGCTCCTCCAGTGGCGCGCTCAGGCGGGACGGGGCGAATGGCAGGTGTTCGAAGGCGCAAAGGGCAAGGTGGCCGTGGTGGACGACGCCTACAACGCCAATCCAGCCTCCATGCGCGCCGCGCTCGAAACCCTCGGCCTCGTCCCCCGGGAGGCCTACGGCCGCCGGATTGCCGTGCTCGGCGACATGCTGGAGCTGGGAGAAAGCGCCGAGGCATTTCACAGGGACTTGGCAAAGTTTATAGACGAGGCGGGCATCGATATCGTCTTTGCCAGCGGTGAGCTCATCTCTGCGCTTTACGACGTCTTGCCCGAGGGGAAGAAAGGCGGCTATGCCAGCGAACCGGGAGAGCTTGTGCCGCGCGTGTTGGATGCGATTCGGCCGGGCGACATCGTGATGGTGAAGGGCTCCTACGGAGCGAGGCTTGCGCCGCTCGTCACCGAGCTGAAGCGGCATTTGGAGGACGGCGCACTCAACTGACGCGCCGATGGGGGGATAGAAGATGCTGACCTGGTTGTTCGCGCTCTCAGACGAGCTGAGCATCTTCAACGTCTTTCGTTACATCACCTTCCGCACGGGCGCTGCGATGCTGACATCGCTTCTGCTCGTCTTCCTGTTCGGGCCGGCGATCATCCGGTCCTTGCGAATCCGCCAGGGCAAGGGGCAACCGATCCGCTCCGAAGGTCCGGCCACTCATCTGTTGGAGAAGCAGGGCACGCCGACCATGGGCGGCCTGATGATCCTGTTCGGCGCGACCGCCTCCATTCTGCTGTGGTGCGACCTTGCCAATTCCTATGTCTGGGTCGTCCTTCTGCTGACCCTCGTCTATGGCGGCGTCGGCCTTTACGACGACTACCTGAAGGTCACCCGCCAGACGACCGCGGGCTTCCGCGGCCGCATCAAGCTGGTGATTGAGGGGATCGCGGCGCTTCTCGCCGCCGGCGCCATCTCCTATCTGGCCGCGCCTTCGCTCACCAACGAGGTGGCCATCCCCTTCCTGAAGGACGTCACCATCGATCTCGGCTGGTTCTACGTACCCTTCGGCGCCTTCATCATCGTCGGCGCGGGCAATGCCGTGAACCTGACCGACGGCCTCGACGGGCTCGCCATCGTGCCGGTGATGATCGCATCCGCGACCTTCGGCTTCATCGCCTACCTCGTCGGCAACGCCGTCTTCGCCGACTATCTGCAAATCCACTTCGTCCAGGGCAGCGGCGAGCTCGCCGTGGTGTGCGGCGCCCTAGTAGGCGCCGGCCTCGGATTCCTATGGTTCAACGCGCCGCCCGCCCAGATCTTCATGGGCGATACGGGCTCCCTGGCGCTTGGCGGCGCCATCGGCACGGTGGCGGTCGCTATCAAGCACGAGATCGTGCTGGCGGTGGTCGGCGGGCTATTCGTTCTGGAGGCGGTTTCGGTGATCGTTCAGGTCACGTCGTACAAATTGACCGGCCATCGGGTCTTTCGCATGGCCCCCCTCCATCACCATTTCGAGCAGAAGGGGTGGAAGGAATCCACCATCGTGATCCGGTTCTGGATTATCGCCGTCGTGCTCGCCATGGCCGGTCTCGCGACGCTCAAATTGCGTTAGGGTCGAACAATGATTCCCATCGATATCTTCACGGGCCGCGACGTCGCGGTCTTCGGTCTCGGCGTGAGCGGCATTGCCGCCGCCAAGGCCCTGAGCACGGGCGGAGCCCATGTCTTCGCCTGGGACGATCATCCGGAGAAGCGCTGGAAGGCGGACGAGCAGAATGTCCAGACCGGCGATCTCTCGACCGCCGACTGGTCGCGGTTCGCAGCCCTCATCCTATCGCCGGGCATCCCGCTGACCCATCCCACGCCCCATTGGATTGTGAAGAAGGCCCAAGAATCCGGGGTCGAGATCATCGGCGATACGGAGCTTTTCTTTCGCCAGCGCGAGGCGGAGGGCAGCAATGCCAAGGTCATCGTCGTCACCGGCACCAACGGCAAATCGACCACCACCGCGCTCACCGCCCATCTCCTGCGGGAGTCGGGCCGCAACGTGCAGGAAGGCGGGAATATCGGCCGGGCGGTGCTCGATCTCGAGCCCTTCGCCGACGATGCGATCTACGTGCTGGAGCTATCGTCGTTCCAGATCGATCTGACACCCTCGCTGCACCCCAACGCAGCGGCGCTCCTCAATATCACCCCCGACCATCTCGACCGTCACGGTAGCCTCGAGAACTACGCTGCCATCAAGGCGCGGGTCTTCGAGAAGATGGGGGAGGGCGACACCGCCGTGATCGGCGTCGACGATCCGGAGACCCGCAAGATTGCCGAGAGCCTGACCGGGCCCTACGCCGTGAAGCAGATCAGCGCCGAGCACGAGGTCCCCGAGGGCGTCTATGCGGAAGACGCGGAGCTCTTCGAGATCGGCAACGACAAGCGGGGCGACGAGGTCAGCATCGAAGGTATATCAGCGCTCCGCGGCGTCCATAATTGGCAGAACGCTGCCGCGGCCTACGCGCTCGTGCGCAGCCAGGGGCTCACCTTGCAGGAGGTCGAGCTGGGCTTGCGCACCTTCCCGGGCCTGTCCCACCGCATGCAGCTCGTGGGCAAGCTGGGCCGGCTCCTCTTCATCAACGATTCCAAGGCGACCAACGCCGATGCGGCCGGCAAGGCGCTAGCCGCCCTCGACAATATCTATTGGATCGTCGGCGGACGGGCCAAGGAAGGCGGATTGAAGGGGCTGGATCGCTACTACGAGAAGATCAACAAGGCCTATCTCATCGGCGAGGCTGCCGAGGACTTCGACAAGGCGCTCGGCGACGATCTGGAGCACACGATTTCGGGCACCCTCGAAGAAGCCCTGAAGCAGGCGACGGAAGATGCCATCGCCGCCGCAAATCCGCACGAATCGGTGGTTCTCCTGTCGCCGGCCTGCGCGTCCTACGATCAGTTCGACAATTTCGAGAAGCGCGGCGAGGCCTTTATCGACGCCGTTCTCGCGATCGACGACGTCATCCCCGCCGATTCCGATGGAGACGCCCCCGAATGAGGCTCGCCCGTGCCGACCGCAGCGTGCTGAGCGACTGGTGGTTCACTGTCGACCGCCTGATGTTCTTCGGCATGCTGCTGTTGATGGCGGCGGGGCTTCTGCTCTCCTTCGCGGCCAGCCCGCCCATGGCGGCGCGGTACGATCTGGAGCCGTTCTACTTCGTGCGCCGCCACGCGATGATGATTCCACCCACGATCATCGTCATGTTCGCGGCCTCGACCCTGTCGCCCAAAATGATCCGGCGCACCAGCCTCGTGATCTTCCTGATCGGCATCGTCATGATGCTGCTCACCCTCTGGGTCGGCTCGGAGGTCAAGGGCGCCCAGCGTTGGCTGCAGATCGGATCCCTGTCCATCCAGCCGACGGAGTTCGTGAAGCCCGCTTTCGTTGTACTCGTCGCGTGGCTGTTCCACGAGCACCAGACCCGCCGCGACGTGCCCGGCATCGAGCTGGCGGTGTTCTTCTACATACTGCTCGCCACGCTCCTCGTGCTGCAGCCCGACTTCGGCCAGACGCTCCTCGTCACGCTCGTGTGGGGCGGCCTGTTCTTCATGGCCGGCATGGATCTCGTCTGGATCGCCGCCCTCGGCATCGTCGCCATCGCCGGCCTCACGGCGAGCTATTTCCTGGTGCCTCACGTGGCATCGCGCATCGACCGCTTTCTCGATCCGCAATCGGGCGACACCTATCAGACCGACCGCGCCATCGAATCCTTCCTGCAGGGCGGCTGGTTCGGCCGCGGACCGGGGGAGGGCACCATCAAGACCGTGCTGCCCGATGCCCATACCGACTTCATCTTCGCCGTTGCGGCGGAGGAATACGGCATCGTCGCCTGCATGGTGCTTGTGGCCATGTTCGCCTTCATCGTGATGCGCGGCTTCGCCAAGGCGGCCAACGAGCCTGACGGCTTCATTCGCCTCGCCATCGCCGGCCTCGTGATGTTGTTCGGCTTCCAGACCCTCATCAACCTGTCGGTGAATGTGGGCCTCCTGCCGGCCAAAGGCATGACCCTGCCGTTTATCTCCCATGGCGGCACCTCGATGCTTTCCATGGGTCTCACGGCGGGCTTCATTCTGGGCCTCACCCGCAAGCGCCCGAAGGCCGCCCAGCGCCCCGCCCGGGACCGGAGCCACGAGCAGCAAGAGAACGATGTGCGGGAGCAGGCGGCGTGACCGGCGCGCCCGACACGGAAGACAAGCTTCATGACGACCGGCCGTTCCTCCTGGCGGCCGGCGGCACCGGCGGTCATCTCTTCCCCGCCGCCGCCTTGGCCGAGGAACTGAAAACCCGCGGCTACCCTGTCGAGCTCGCCACCGATCTGCGCACCGAGAAATACGCGATCGATTTTCCCGCCCGCGCCATCCATCAGCTGCCGTCGGCGACCGTGAGAGGCCGCAATCCCTTCAGCCTCGCCAAGACTTTCGCCACCCTCGGCATGGGCTATGTCGGCGGCCTCGCCATGCTCCGGCGGGTGAAGCCCCGCGCCGTCATCGGCTTCGGCGGCTATCCGACATTGCCGCCGGTCATCGCCGCGCGGACCCTCGGCATCCCGACAGCGGTGCACGAGCAGAACGCCGTCATGGGGCGCGCCAACCGGCTGCTCTCCAAGATCACGAGCAGGGTGGCGCTCACCGTCTCGCCCACCAAGAAGATGAGCGAGGACGCTGTCGCCAAGTCCACCGTGACGGGAACACCGGTCCGCAGCGCCGTCCTCGCCTATCGCGATCAGCCCTACGACCCGCCGACCGCGGACGGCAGGCTGCTCCTGCTCATCTTCGGCGGAAGCCAGGGCGCCCATTTCTTCTCGGAGGTCTTTCCGGCCGCGCTGCCGCTTCTGCCCGACGCCATGCGCGATCGGCTCACCATCGTGCAGCAGACCCGGGAGGAGGATCTCGATGCCACGCGAGCGGCCTACGAGGAGGCCGGCATCGCCGCCCATCTCGCACCGTTCTTCCGGGATCTGCCCGAGCGTATCGCCAACGCCCATCTGATCTGCTCCCGGTCGGGCGCCTCAACCGTGAACGAGATGATGGCCATCGGCCGGCCCGCGATCTTCGTGCCGCTGCCCCATGCTCTTGACAACGATCAGCTTGAGAATGCTACTCGGCTCGCCGAAAAAGGCGGTGGCTGGTGTTTGCCTCAAAGCGAGCTGACGCCGGAGCGTCTGGCGGCGGAGCTGAAGAGCCTGTTCGACGATCCGGACCGCCTCGCGGCGGCCGCCGCAAAGGCCCATGAAGCGGCGACGGTGGATGCGGTCGCCCGGCTTGCCGATTTCGCCGAGGCGCTCGCCGCCGCCGAAAGCCACGCGAGCGCTTGAGCCGTCGAGTGCTGATGCGCTTCATCCGAACGAAGGGACACGTCTAACGCCATGCGCCTGCCTCCTCCGGAGAAGACCGGCCTCTTCCACATTGTCGGCATCGGCGGCATCGGCATGAGCGCCATCGCCGAGGTGATGCACACCCGCGGCTATCGCGTCCAGGGCAGCGATCTGAAGGACAGCGGCAATCTGGAGCGGCTGCGGCAGAAGAACATCCGTTGTCTGATCGGCCACGATCCGGAGAACGTGAAGGGCATCGGCTATCTCGTGATCTCCAGCGCCGTGAAGCCGGGAAACCCGGAATTCGAGGCGGCGCGGGAGCAGGGCATCCCGATCATCCGCCGTGCCGAGATGCTGGCCGAGCTGATGCGCGACCGCGCCACCGTCTCCGTCACCGGCAGCCACGGCAAGACAACCACCACCGCGATGATCGCCGATCTCCTGAACGACGGCGGTCTCGACCCCACCGTGATAGCCGGCGGTATCATCAACGACTGGGGCACCAATGCGCGGATCGGCGAGGGCGAGTGGATGG
The DNA here is from genome assembly GCF_001708935.1 of Methyloligella halotolerans. Taxonomy (GTDB): domain Bacteria; phylum Pseudomonadota; class Alphaproteobacteria; order Rhizobiales; family Methyloligellaceae; genus Methyloligella; species Methyloligella halotolerans. The sequence goes on along the minus strand of NZ_MASI01000001.1, from coordinate 836,115 downwards.
TCGTCGAGGCCGACGAATCCGACGGCACCTTCGTCAAGCTGCCGACCCAGATCGGCGTCGTCACCAATATCGATCCGGAGCATATGGATTATTGGGAGACCACGGACCGTCTCCACGGCGCCTTCGAGCAATTCATCGATGCCATCCCGTTCTACGGTCTCGTCGTGGCGGGCATCGACCATCCCGTGGTCCGCGCCATGCTCGCCCGCCTCGGCGGCGCGGCCAACGGGCGCCGCGTGCTGACCTACGGCGTCTCGCGCGATTCCGATATCCGCATGACCAATCTGCGCACGGAAGGTCGTTCCATGGTCTTCGACGTGGAGCTGGGGCGCGAGGTGCGCGGCGGGCCGAACCGCTATCCCGACGTGACCCTGCCGGCGCTGGGCCATTACAACGCCCTGAACGCCCTGGCCGCGATCGGTGTCGGCATCGAGACCGGCCTCAGCGAAGCCCAGATCCGCGACAGCCTGGGCGCCTTCTCCGGCGTGAAGCGCCGCTTCTCTCTGGTCGGCGAGTGGAACGGCGTCCATTTCTACGACGACTACGCTCACCACCCGGTGGAGATCGCCGCCGTGCTGCGGGCCGCCCGCTCCGCCGATGCCGGCCGCGTCATCGGCATCATGCAGCCCCACCGCTACACACGCCTCCAGAACCTGTTCAACGAGTTCTCCGCCTGCCTGGATGATGCTCATACGGCGATCGTGACACCGGTCTATTCCGCAGGCGAAGCGCCCATCCCGGGCATCGACCGCGACGAGTTCGTGGCGAGCCTGCGCCGGCATGGCCATGCCCATGTCATCCCCGTGGATGACGAAGAGAGCTTGGCCGCCACCATCGCCAATGAGGTCGAGCCGGGGGACATGGTCGTGGGGCTCGGCGCCGGCACCATCTCCGAATGGATGGCGAACCTGCCCCGGCGGCTTGCCGAGCGAGAGGGCGGGGCCGGAGGAAAGCCGTGAGTGAGACAGTTACCGGCGGTCTCGCCGCCGAGATCGCCCAGTCCATGCCCGAGCTGCGCGGCCGTTTGATACCGGAAGCGAGCCTTGCAGAGCTGACCTGGTTCCGCGTCGGGGGACCGGCGGAGGTGCTCTTCACGCCGGCCGACGAGGCCGACCTCGCCTACTTCCTGAAGCGCCTGCCGGCGGACGTGCCCGTCACCATGGTGGGGCTCGGCTCGAACCTCCTGGTCCGCGACGGCGGCATCCGGGGTATCGTCATCCGCCTGGGCAAGGGCTTTGGCCAGATCGAGCTGCAGGGCGCCGACCGCCTGCGTGCCGGCACGGCGGTGCCGGACGTGAAGCTCGCCCGCGCCGCGGCGGACGCCAGTATCGCGGGCCTCTCCTTCTACCGGGGCATCCCGGGCTCCGTAGGCGGCGCGCTTCGCATGAACGCTGGCGCCCATGGCACCGAGACCAAGGACGTGCTGGTCGAAGCCAGGGCCGTCGACAGGAACGGCGAAATCCACGTTCTGTCCGTCGCCGAGCTTGACTACACCTACCGCCATTGCGGTGCGCCGGAGGATCTCATCTTCTCCGAAGGCCTGTTCCAGGGCCGCCCCGGCGATCAGGCCGAAATCCTGGCCGAGATGAACGAGATCGCCAACTACCGGGAGGAGGTGCAGCCCATCAAGAGCCGCACCGGCGGAAGCACCTTCAAGAACCCTGCCGGCCACAAATCCTGGCAGCTCATCGATGCTGCCGGCTGCCGTGGTCTGGAAGTGGGCAACGCCAAGGTCTCCGAGCTCCATTGCAACTTCCTGATCAACGAAGGCGGCGCCACCGCCGACGATCTGGAAACCCTGGGGGAGACGGTCCGCGCCCGGGTGAAGGAGTCGAGCGGGGTCGATCTTGATTGGGAGATCAAGCGCCTCGGGACTCGCGGATAAAAATTTCGCCCGTTTCTGCCTCTTAAGTCACCGAATCCGTTGTCAGATTCCCGCCTCTGGCGTAGACCGGAGGGGGAGGTGATTCGCTTATTGATTCGGCATCGATAAGCAATTGGCGATGGGGGATATCCACAATTGAGCGAAGGCGGGGCCCATAACGCAACCCATGTTGCAGTTTTGATGGGTGGCATGTCCGCGGAGCGGGAGATTTCCTTGCGTTCCGGCGAAGCCTGCGCTCACGCCCTTGAGGAAGAGGGCTATCGCGTCACCAAGATCGATGCAGGGCGCGATGTCGCAAGCCGCATCGTCGAAACCGCCCCTGATGTCTGCTTCAACGCGCTGCACGGCCGTTTCGGCGAAGACGGCTGCGTGCAAGGCATCCTCGAGACCTTGCAGATTCCCTACACCCATTCCGGCGTGCTCGCCTCGGCCCTTGCCATGCATAAGGAGCGCGCCAAGGCGTCCCTGAAGGCCGGCGGCGTGCCCGTCGCCGAAAGCCTGGTCCTGCCCCGTCTGGAGGCGGCTGAGCGCCACGCCATGAAGCCCCCCTATGTCATCAAGCCTGTGGCCGAAGGGTCCAGCGTCGGCGTCTATATCGTGCGGGAGGATCAGGAGCATCCGCCCCAGGAGCTTTACAGCGCCGATTGGGGCCATGGGGACGAGGTGATGATCGAACGTTTCATCCCCGGCCGGGAGCTCACCTGCGCCGTGATGGGCGACGAGCCCCTGGACGTCATCGAGATTTGTCCGGCGCAGAAATCCGCCTTCTACGACTACGAGGCGAAATACGCCGCGGGAGGCTCCGATCACGTCCTGCCCGCTAAACTTTTACCAAATGTTTACCAGTTGGTACGGAAGCTGTCGGTAGCGGCTCATCGGGCACTGGGCTGCCGAGGGGTTAGCCGCTCGGACTTCCGCTACGACGATACAGCGGGGGGCTCCGGGGGCCTTATCTGCCTAGAAGTTAACACCCAGCCGGGAATGACATCCACGTCGCTCGTGCCCGAGTTGGCGGCGTATAGCGGACGCTCCTTTGGCGAGCTGGTCCGCTGGATCGTGGAGGACGCGTCGTGCAATCGCTGAACTTCTGGCCCCTGCGGCCGAGACAGCAAGGCGAGACCAAGGCCGACCCGCTATTTCAGCGGGCGATCGTGCCTCCGCGCGGCCGTAGCCTCACCACCATCAAGGTTCCGAATTCACGCGAGGTGCGCCGGGTCGCGTCGCGCCGGCTGCGCCGCATCGAGCTGGCGTCGAGCCGCAGGCAGCGCCCGTGGCGTCTCTTCGCTCTCGTCTTCGTCGGGCTCAGCGCGACCTACGGCCTGTGGTCCGGCGGCCAGGTCCAGAAGCTCTATGAGCAGGCCGAGAACGGTGTCGGCGCCATGGCCGTCGCGGCAGGGCTGGGCGCACAGCGCATCGTGCTCGAAGGCCAGCAGCATGCTTCCGATGCCGAGATCGCCGGCGCCCTCGGGGCGAACTCCAACACCATCCTCCTCGGCTTCGACACCGCCGCCGCCAAGGAGCGGCTGGAGCAGGTGCCGTGGGTGAAGCATGCCCAGGTCATGCGGCTGCTGCCCTCGACCCTGAAGGTCGTGATCGAGGAGCGCACGCCCTTCGCCATCTGGCAGAACAAGGGCAAGACCTACGTGGTGGATGCCGACGGCGCCGTGCTGGCCCCGGCGATCCCCGACGCCTATCCGAGCCTTCCCATCGTGGTGGGCGAGGGGGCGGCCAAGAACGCCTCGGAGCTGCTGGCGACCCTCGCCATGTTCTCCAACCTCGAAGACCAGATGCTCGCGGCCATTCGCGTTGGCGATCGCCGCTGGAATCTTAAGCTCCTCTCGGGGCTCGATGTGATGCTGCCGGACGACAATATCGGCCAGGCGCTCACGGCCCTCACCGACCTGGACGACCGGCGCGGCATCCTGAACCGCGACATCGCCAGCGTCGATCTCCGCTTGGCGGACCGGGTGACGGTCCGCCTCCACGAAACACCTCGGAGTCCGGCCGGCGGGCCACCCGGCCAGGGCTCCGAACTGCCGACGGCGAGCACGATCGCAGCGCCGCCGAAGGGAAGCACGTAACGCGACATCGATTGAAGCAATGGGAACGGCCTGATCGCGATCGGGCCATTTTGGATCAGGTAAGACTTGGATGCGGCATCCAATCATAAATAGGGGAAGGCGACCGCGCATCGTGACCGTGCTCGATTTGGGCACGAGCAAGATCGCGTGTCTGATCGCCAAGGCGAAGCCCGCCCCCGATTGGCTGGAGACCAACGAGCCCATGCAGTTCGAGCTGCTGGGCTACGGGCATCATCGCGCCGAAGGTTTGAAGGGCGGCCTGATCGTCCATCTCGACAGCGCCGAGCACTGCATCCGCTCCGCCGTCGACGAGGCTGAGCGCATGGCCGGCGTCACCGTCGAGGACGTCCACATCGCCGTGACCTGCGGCCGCCTGAAGAGCGACAGCTTCTCCGCTTCCGTCGCGCTGCCCAACGGCGTGGTTCGCGAAGACGACATCATGCGCATTCTGGCCGGTGCCCGGCAGTACGCCGGCCGCGATGGCCGCACCGTTCTGCACGGCCTGCCGACCAGCTACGGGCTCGACGACAACGCCGGCATCCACGATCCGGTCGGCATGTGCGGCGAGCGCCTCAAGATCGATATCCACACCGTCACCGCAGACGACGTGGCCATGCGCAACCTCATGCTCTGTGTGGAACGCTGCCACCTCAACATCGCCGCTCTTGTCGCCGCTCCCTACGCCAGCGCGCTCTCCGTGATCACCCATGACGAAGCGAAGCTCGGCGTCGCCTGCCTCGACCTCGGCGCCGGCACCACGACCCTGTCGGTCTTCGCCGACGACCACCTCGTCCATGTCGATGCCATCGCCATGGGCGGCTACGGCATGACCACGGATATCGCCCGCTCGCTGTCGACGCCGATCGAGCATGCCGAGCGCCTCAAGACTCTCCATGGCAGCGTCTTCGCCACCGAATCCGACGAATGCGAGATCATCACCTATCCGTCCGTCGGCGACGTCCAGAACCGCAATCTCAACCAGATCACCAAGGGCGAATTGTCGGTCATGATCCGGCCGCGCATCGAGGAGATTCTGGATCAGATGCGGCGGCGCCTGGCGTCCAACGGACATGCTTCCGAGGCCGCCCAGCACATCGTTCTAACCGGTGGGGGCAGCCAGCTCACCGGGTTGAGCGAGCTCGCCTCGAACATGTTTGGCCGTCCCGTGCGCCTTGGCCGTCCGCGCAAGCTGACCGGCGCGCCGGAGACCGGTAGCGGCCCCGATTTCTCTGCGGCGACTGGATTGCTGTTTCAGTGGGCGCGGGATGATGACCGGCTGGCGAGCCGGGCAGAGCAACGTTTTCTCGGAACGGGTACAGGGTATTTCGCCTGGGTAAGCGAATGGATCCGGGACAACTTTTGACGATGTCACACCAAACGGCTCTTACGCGAAAGGGCTTAAGTCGCTTCGGAAGGAGCCAGACATGACAGACACACCTCACACCGAAGAGGATCGGAACCGCGACATGACTATCAATCTCAGAGTCCCAGATACGACGGAGCTCAAGCCGCGCATCACCGTGTTCGGTATCGGTGGGGCCGGCGGCAACGCCGTGAACAACATGATCGCCAAGGGTGTGCAGGGCGTCGAGTTTGTCGTCGCCAACACGGACGCCCAGGCCCTGACCAGCTCGGCCGCCGAGCGCCGCATCCAGATGGGCGCCAACGTCACCGAAGGCTTGGGCGCAGGCTCGAAGCCGGAGATCGGCTCCGCGGCCGCCGAAGAGGCCATGGCCGACATCAAGGCCCACCTTGCGGGCTCCCATATGGTGTTCATCACCGCCGGCATGGGCGGCGGCACCGGCACGGGTGCGGCCCCGGTCATCGCCCGCGCATCCCGCGAAGAGGGCATCCTGACCGTCGGCGTCGTCACCAAGCCGTTCCAGTTCGAAGGCGTGCGCCGTCTGCGCTCCGCAGAGCAGGGCATCAAGGAGCTTGAGCAGTACGTCGATACGTTGCTCGTGATCCCGAACCAGAACCTGTTCCGCATCGCCAACGAGAAGACCACCTTCGCCGACGCCTTCGCCATGGCCGACGATGTGCTGCGCTCCGGCGTGTCGTGCATCACCGATCTGATGGTGAAGGAAGGCCTCATCAATCTCGACTTCGCCGATGTGCGGACCATCATGGCCGGCATGGGCAAGGCGATGATGGGCACCGGCGAAAGCGATGGCGAGCGCCGGGCGGTCGATGCCGCCGAGCAGGCGATCTCCAACCCGCTGCTCGACGATATCTCCATGCGCGGCGCCAGCGGCCTGCTGGTTTCCATCACCGGCGGCAACGACCTCACCCTCTTCGAGGTCGACGAGGCGGCGAGCCGGATCCGCGCAGAGGCCGACGAGGAAGCCAACATCATCGTGGGCGCCACCTTCGACGACCAGCTCGACGGCCGCATCCGCGTCTCCGTCGTTGCGACCGGTCTCGGCCCCGTGGAGATGGAGGAGATCCTCAGCGAGACCCTCGAGGACAAGCCCACGCTCACCCAGCGTCTGGCCGGACTCGGCAATAACCCGAATCCGTTCAAACCCGAGCAGGACATGCATGCGGGCCAGCCTCAGGCCAAGCGCGACGACGCTTCCGAGCCTCCGGTCTGGCAGGCCCCAGGCAACGTCACCATCGAGCGCCGTCCGGCTCCGGTCGCACCGCAGAAGGATCCCGCTCAGCAGAAGCAGGCCGCGCCTCAGCCGCAGTTCAAGCCCGCACCGCCTGCGTCCGGTCCGCGGAATCTCCGCCGCATGCCCAATGTGGAAGAGTTTCCCATCGTGGCCCAGAAGGAGCTGAAGGCCCGCTCCGGCGAGCAGCCCCAGCAGGGGCTCGATGCCCATAAGCGCAAAGTCGGCTTCCTGGAGCGTCTGGCCGGCGTCGGTCGCGGTCTTGCCGGCAGCGAAGATGAGGACACGGGCGAGAAGCGTGAGCCGGATTTCGGCGCCAACGAGCCTCGCCCTCGTGCCTCCCAGCCTGAGGCTCATCAAGGGCAGCGTCCACAAGGCGAGCGTCCGCAGGGCGATCGTGCTCAAGGCGAGCGTCCCCAGGGTGCAGCCCCGGTGGCGCCCATGCCCAAGCGCGAGGAGCCCGCTCCGCGCCCGCAGTCACGCCCGGCAGCGGAGAATCGCCCCGAGCCCGAATCGGATGATTCCGATGATGAGCTCGAGATTCCCGCCTTCCTGCGCCGTCAGGCAAACTGATCGGCGCAGGATCTGCGCAAATTGTAACGAAGGAATGTGAGAAGGGGGAGAAAAAGGCTTATCGATCAATGTGTTACATGGTTACCGGCCTGGTAACACATTGAAAGAAAGCGTGATTTGTAGGGCTTACAAGCGACCCGTATGGTTTCCACTAGAAAGATCGACTGACCCGAAAAGCGAAAAGCAAGGGCACCGATCACGGAGCAGGGGACAGCTCCGGACCTGGGAACATAGGTAACACGTGCGGGGGACCATGAAGGGGTTCATTGGGGCAAAGCAAACCACGCTAGCCAGCGAAGTATCGTTGACCGGCATCGGCGTTCACAGTGGCGCACCGGTCTCTCTTCTCCTTATTCCCGCCGACAGCGATACCGGCATCCGCTTCCTCATCTCCGATGGAGACGCCGAGGGCAGCGAGATCATCGCTCATCAGCGCATGATCACCGGTGTCACGCTCTGCACCATTCTCGGCGACGGCAATGGCGCCTCTGTGGCGACGGTCGAGCATCTTATGGCCGCCCTGCGCGGCATGGGTGTCGACAATGTGATCGTCGAGATCGATAACGGCGAAGTTCCGATCATGGACGGCAGCGCCGCCCGCTTCGTCGAGGCGATCGACGAAGTCGGCCTCAAGGAGCTCGATGCTCCGCGCCGTTTCCTCAAGGTTCTGAAGCCGATACGTGTCCAGGATGGCGCGCCTCCGGCGAGTTGGTGCCCCATAACGGTTTCCGCCTCGATATCGAGATCGATTTCGAGAACTGCTTCATCGGCCATCAGCGCCTCGAGCTTGACCTGAACCCCGGCGCCTTCCGCCGTGAGCTGGCCCGCGCCCGCACCTTCGGCTTTATGAAGGACGTGGAGCGCCTCTGGGCTTCGGGCATGGCGCTCGGCGCGTCCCTGGAGAACACGGTCGCCATCGGCGACGATCGCATCATCAATCGCGAAGGCCTGCGCTACGAGAACGAGTTCGTTCGTCACAAGGCTTTGGATGCCGTTGGCGATCTGGCCCTCGTCGGCGCGCCGATCCTCGGTGCCTACCGCTCGATCCGCGGCGGCCATCGCCTGAACAGCCTGGTGCTTGAGGCCCTCTTGGCCGATCCGGACGCTTGGACCATGGTGGATGCCCCGCGGCATCACGAGGTCCGCCACGCCGAGCTCAGCCCGCAGCTTGCGGCCGCGAACTTCGCCGCTGAATAAATCGAACCGTCAGTAGCCAGACGCCAAGCATCTCGGTGGCCCCGACGCGCCATCGAGATTGCTTGCGTCATCTGCCGCGGAATCTGATAAAGAAGCGCCTCAAGGGTGCGCACATCCTGGCCGCGGGCTAAAAAACACCATAATGGACCGTTTGGGTGGGCGCCTCCGCGTCTATTGGCGCTCCTTCGCGAATATGGTTCACCATTCGTAAAAGAGAGCGCGCCAAGATTCGCAGGAGATTCGATGCAGTTTTTGGTCGGGGGGATTTCGGCTTTGCGACGTGACCTGCTCTCAGCCCGGGCGTGAGCCCACTTGGCGCGGGCGTGGCGCTGATTGCTGCCTCCATCATGCTAGCGGGCTGCGGTGGTGGCCTGAATCCGTTCAAGAAGAAGAAGGAAGAGCCCATCGGCGATTCCCGGCCGCCGAACGTGATCTATGGCGAGGCGGAGACCCTGTTGAACGAGCAGGACTACAAGGACGCCGCCCAGAAATACGAAGACGTCGACGTCAACCACCCCTATTCGACGGAGGCCCGCAAGGCCATCGTCATGTCGGCCTACGCCTATTACAAGAACGGCAAATATCCCGAGGCGATCTCGGCGGGTAAGCGCTATCTGACCCTGCATCCGGGTACGGATGAGGCGCCGTTGGCCCAGAACATCATTGCCATGTCGTATTACGACCAGGTGCTGGATCCGAAGCGCGACCAGACCAACGCGCGCGAATCCCTCAATGCCTATGAGACCCTGGTCCAGCGTTATCCGAGCTCGCGCTACGCGGCTGAGGCTCAGAACCGCGTTCGCATTCTCCGGAATCTGTTGGCCGCGAACTCGATGACCATTGGCCGCTATTATCTGCGCGATCACGACTACCTGGCCGCCATCAACCGCTTCCGCGACGTGGTGACCGAATATCAGCGGACCGAGCAGGTTGAAGAGGCGCTGATGCGCCTGACCGAAGCCTATATGGCCCTCGGCATCGTCAACGAGGCGGAAACCGCCGCCGCCGTTCTCGGCCACAACTTCCCGAACAGCAAATGGTACCAGCGTGCCTATTCGTTGTTGCAGAAGTCCGGACGCGCCCCCCAGGAGCATGCCGGCTCTTGGATCACGGAGACCTTCCGGGGCTCGGGCAACCCGGCCTGACGCCCAGCCATGCTGACCTCCCTGTCGATCCGCGACATTGTTCTGATCGACAAGCTCGACCTCGCCTTTGGCGAGGGGCTTTCGGTCCTGACGGGCGAAACCGGCGCGGGTAAATCCATCCTTCTCGATGCCTTCACCTTGGCCATCGGCGGCCGCGGTGACGCGGCGCTCGTCCGCAAGGGCGCATCCCAGGGCCAGGTGACGGCGGTGTTCGAGCCCGCTCCCGGCCACCCGGTCCTTGCGCTTCTGGACGAGAACGAGATCGCCCAGGAAGGCACCCTCATTCTCCGCCGCGTCCAGAACAGCGATGGCCGGACCCGCGCCTTCCTCAACGATCAGACTGTCAGCATCCAGCTCCTGAAGCAGGTCGGGCAGATGCTCGTGGAGATCCACGGTCAGCACGACGACCGGGCCCTGATCGATCAGAGCGGCCATAGGGACCTGGTCGACGCCTATGCTGGTCTCACGGGGGATTCGGCCGAGCTCGGCCGCCTCTGGGACGTATGGAAGGACGCCGAACGCGCGCTGGAGGAGCACGCCCGCGAGATCGAGACCATCCGCGCCAATGCCGATTTCGTCTCCCACGCCCTGGAGGAGCTTCGCGCTCTCGATCCACAGGAGGGCGAGGAGGAGAGCCTCGCCGACCGCCGCGCGCTGATGATGAGCGCGGAGAAGATCGCCAGCGAATTGGTCGAAGCTCTGGATGCGCTGCAGGGGGAGGGTACGGCCCAGGCGCGGATTGCCGCCGCGCTCCGCCGCATCGAACGCCAGGCGGAGGCGGCGAGCGAGCTGCTGACGCCCGTCGCCGACGCCTTGGAGAAGGTGATGCTGGAGACGGAGAACGCCCGCAACACAATCGAGCGGAGCCTGGCGGAGACAGCCTTCGAGCCCCAGGAGCTGGAACAGGCGGAAGAGCGCCTCTTCGCGCTTCGCGCCCTTGCCCGCAAGCACAAGGTTCTCGTGGACGATCTCCCGGCTCTCACCCAGCGCTTGGAAACCGAGCTTGAGAATCTGGAGCAGGGCGAAAGCCGCCTCGAAGCCCTGAATCAAGATGTGGAGAAGGCGCGCCAAGCCTTTGAAACCAAGGCAGTTACCGTCAGCGACGCGCGCCGGGACGCCGCCGCCAAGCTGGACGAGGCCATCATTGCCGAGCTCGGCCCCCTCAAGCTTGAGAAGGCGCGCTTCATTACGAAGATCGAGCGCCTGCCCCTCGATCAGGGTGGGCCCAGCGGCATCGACCGCGTTGCTTTTCACGTTCAGACCAACCCGGGCACCGAGCCCGGCCCGATGATGAAGGTGGCGTCCGGCGGCGAGCTGGCTCGCTTCATCCTGGCCCTGAAGGTGGTGCTGGCCTCGCGAGGCTCCGCGCCGACCCTCGTGTTCGACGAGATCGATACGGGCGTGGGCGGTGCCACGGCAGCCGCTATCGGCGAACGGCTGGCGCGGCTCGCCGATCAGGTGCAGGTCCTTGTCGTCACCCATGCCCCCCAGGTTGCGGCCCAGGCCCACGGTCATCTCCGCATCGCCAAGGAAAGCGTCGACGGAGATCAGGGCGAGGCGGTTGCCACCCGGGTCGTCCACCTGGAAGGCGAGCATCGCCGTGAGGAGATCGCCCGCATGCTGGCCGGCCAGGAGATCACCGACGAGGCCCGCGCCGCCGCCGAGCGGCTTATGAGCCAAAGGGCAGGTGAACGGACAGGCGAGCGGGCATGAGTGCGAAGAAGGCGGACGCACGGGTCGGTAGTGAACTCTCGGAGGTCGCGCCGGAAGCCCTGACCGAGGAACAGGCAGCCGAAGAACTTAAGCGCCTTGCCTCCGCGATCGCGGAGAACGACCGCCTGTACTACCAGGACGACGCGCCGAAGCTCTCCGACGCCGAATATGACGAACTCCGCCTCCGCAACGAGGCGATCGAGGCGCTCTTCCCCCATCTCGTCCGCGACGACAGCCCGTCCAACCGGGTCGGCGCCGCACCCGTGGCCGCCTTCGGCAAGGTCAAACATCGCGTCCCCATGCTGTCGCTCTCCAATGTCTTCGACGACGAGGGCGTGACCGACTTCGTGGATCGCGTCCGGCGGTTTCTCGGCCTCGATGCCGACCAGCCTCTGGATTTCACCGTCGAGCCGAAGATCGACGGCCTCTCCATCACGTTGCGCTACGAAAAGGGTAAGCTGGTGGAGGCCGCGACCCGCGGCGACGGCTACGAGGGCGAGAACGTCACCCAGAATGTCCGCACCATCGGCGACATCCCGCAAACGATCGTCGCCGACGATTTTCCCGATCCCTTCGAGGTCCGCGGCGAGATCTATATGAGCCATGCGGCCTTCCTCAAGCTCAATGCGGAGCAGGAGAAAAAGGGCGACCGGCTCTTCGCCAATCCGCGTAACGCGGCCGCCGGCTCCCTCCGCCAGCTGGACCCGGCGATCACCGCCGCCCGGCCGCTACAGTTCTTCGCCTATAGCTGGGGCGAGACCGGCGATCTGCCTGCCGACACCCAATGGGGCGTCTACGAGGCCATGCGCCGCTGGGGTCTGCCGCTCAATCCGCTGATGCAACTCGCCGACAGCACGGACGCGATGATCGCGACCTATCGTGAGATCGAGACGGGCAGGGCGGGGCTCGACTACGATATCGACGGCATCGTCTACAAGCTGAACCGGCTCGACCTGCAGCAGCGCATGGGCTTCGTCTCCCGTTCGCCCCGCTGGGCTGTCGCCCACAAATTTCCTGCCGAGAAGGCAACCACCGTCCTGGAGGGAATCGAGATCCAGGTGGGCCGCACGGGCGCCCTGACGCCGGTCGCCAAGCTCAGGCCCGTCACGGTTGGTGGCGTCGTGGTGAAGAACGCCTCGCTCCACAACGAGGACTACATCGCCGGTATCGGCGCCGACGGCGAACCGATCCGTGAAGGCCGTGATGTCCGCATCGGCGACACGGTGATCCTCCAGCGCGCCGGGGATGTCATCCCGCAGATCGTCGACGTGGTCTTGGACAAGCGGCCCAAGGATTCAAAACCGTTCGAGTTTCCGGAGCTTTGCCCGGCCTGCGGCAGCCACGCCGTCCGCGAGGTGAATGAGAAATCCGGCAAGCGCGATGCTGTGCGCCGCTGCACGGGCGGCCTGATCTGCCCGGCCCAGCGAGTCGAGCGCCTGAAGCATTTTGTCTCCCGCAACGCCTTCGATATCGAAGGCCTCGGCGAGAAGAACATCCAGACCTTCTATGAGGAAGGGCTGATCCAGTCGCCACCCGACATCTTCACCCTGCAGACCCGCAACGCCCGCAGCCAGACGAAGCTGGAAGACCGCGAGGGCTGGGGGGAGACCTCCGTCGCCAATCTGTTCGCCGCCATCGACCACCGGCGCAAGATTCCGCTCGACCGCTTCATCTTCGCCCTGGGCATTCGTCATGTCGGCGAGATCACCGCCCGGCTGCTGGCGCGGAGCTACGGCGATATCGGCACCTTCATGACAGCCATGAAGCAGATCGCAGAGAACAAGGAGGGTGAGGCGTTCGCGGAACTCGACAATATCGAGGGAATCGGCGCCACGGTTGCCGACGCCATCGCAGAGTTTTTCGCCGAGCCTCACAATGTCCGGGTGGTGGACGAACTGCTGGAGCATGTGGAGCCGCAAGCCCTCGAGCAGCAGCAGAGCACGTCGCCCGTCTCCGGCAAGCGCATCGTCTTCACCGGTAGCCTTGAGCAGATGACCCGGTCCGAGGCCAAGGCCACAGCCGAGCGCCTGGGCGCCAAGGTCTCCGGCTCCGTCTCCAAGAATACCGATATCGTGGTCGCCGGGCCCGGCGCCGGGTCGAAGCTCAAGGACGCCGAGAAGCTCGGCGTCGAGGTGCTGTCCGAAGACGACTGGCTAAAGCTGATCGGCAGCACCTGAGCTAACTCGATCCGGGCATCATCCCTCACCCGTAACGGATCTTCATCGCCAGGATCGCCAGCGCGAGCGATAGGGTGATCGTGTTGGCGATCATCATCGGCCAGTTCCAGATCATGATGCCGAAGGTGAGCCACGCCGCGACACCTGTGGCGAAGGTCACATACATCCAAAGCGAGATCGCTCGCGTCTCCTTGTGGCGGAGGATGTGAAACGCTTGGGGGACGAAGGCGAGGGTCGTCAGGGTCGCGGCGATCGCCGACACCACATTGGCCCAGAAGTCGAACACTATTGCAGCGCCGCCGTGGCCTTCGCGAGCCAGCTGATCTCCGCCTCGTCGAGCAGCGGCTCCAGCGTCTCGCGCACCCGCGCATGATAGGCGTTGAGCCAGGCGAGCTCCTCTGAGGTCAGCAGCATCGGCTCGATCAGCCGGAAATCGTACGGCGCGAGCGTGAGCGTCTCGAAACCCATCATCTCCCGCTCGCCGCCTTCGATCGCCTGCGGTTCCGTCACCAGGATGAGGTTCTCGATGCGGATGCCGTATTCGCCCTCGCGGTAGTAGCCCGGCTCGTTCGACAGGATCACGCCGGGTTTCAGCTCCACCGTGCCCGTGCGCGACAGGCGCTGCGGCCCCTCATGCACGGAGAGGAAGCTGCCGACGCCGTGACCCGTCCCGTGATCGTAGTCGAGACCGGCCTGCCAGAGCGGCAGCCGCGCCAGGGGGTCGAGATCCTGTCCGCGCGTCTTTTCCGGGAACCGCGCCTTGGAGACGGCGATATGGCCCTTCAGGACAAGGGTGTAATGGCGGCGCATCTCCGGCGTCGGCTGGCCGATGGCGACGGTACGGGTGATGTCCGTGGTGCCGTCTTCGTACTGCGCGCCCGAATCGATCAGATAAAGGCTCTCCGGCTCCAGCTTGCGCGCCGTCGCGGCCATGGGCCGGTAATGCACCACGGCGCCGTTCGGGCCGGCGGCGGAGATGCTGTCGAAACTGATTTCTTTCAGCTCGCCCGTATCCGCCCGAAACGATTCGAGTTTTCCGGCCGCCTGCACCTCGTCGATCCCGCCGTCTTGCGCGGCCTCGTCGAGCCAGGCGAGAAAGCGGACCACCGCCGCCCCGTCCCGCAGATGGGCGGCCCGTGCGCCGGCGATCTCGGCTGCCGTCTTCACTGCCTTGGCGGCGATGCAGGGATCGGTCCGGTGAAGAATCTCTGCGCCCGCCTCCTTCAAGGCGTTCTCGAACCGCGCGGGCGTCGTCGAAGGATCGAGGGTCACGGTCACCTTGCGATTGCCCAAGGCCTCGAGCCGGCTGTCCAGCTCGGATGGCGGCAGGAACTCCACCGTGTCGGCAAGCGCGCCGCGGACATTGTCGCCGAGCTTCTTGGGATCGATGAACAGCGTCGGCCGTCCTTCGACGGGCACAATGGCGCTCGCGATCACCACCGGCAGGTGCTTGATGTCCGACCCGCGGATATTGAACAGCCAAGCTACCGAATCCAGCATGGTCACCAGAAGCGCGTCGGCCTTTGCGGATTTCAGGGTTTCCTGGACGTCGGCGATCTTCTCCTCCGCCGATCTTCCGGCGAAGGCGAGCCCGTGAGGATAGGCCGGGCCGTCCGGCGGGGCAGGGCGATCGGCCCACAGCCCATCGATCGGATTGGCCCCCAGGGGCTTCAACGCGATCCCGGACTCCTCCAGCGCCTTGGAGAGACGCGCGATTTCGCTCACCGTGTGGAGATTGACGTCGTAGCCGACGGCATCGCCTTCGGCGAGATGCTCGGCGATCCAGCGGGACGGACGATGTCCGGGCACCTGCAGGATCTCGAATAGGCCGGTGTCGACCTGGGTCCGTGCCTGGAGGGTGTAGCGCCCGTCGACGAACAGAACGGCCTTGTCCGCTGCCACGATGCGGTGCCCGCCGAACCGGAGAAACCCGTGAGCCAGTGAAGGCGCTCGGCATGGGCCGGCAGAAACTCGTTCTGATGCTCGTCGCTATGAGGAACCAGGAAGGCCCGAACGCCCTCCGCCGCCATTGCGTCGCGAAGCGCCTTCACCCGCGCTTCGGTGTCGCCCTTCGGGGCAAGATCTTCGAAGTCTTGAAACATGACGGCTATGTAGGCCGCCCGCGCCGGCCGATCAATCGAAGACCGGCATCGAGGGCCGCCTTTGCAGCACCAGAATGGCCCATCCGTCGAGCAGGATACGCCGCTTAAGGACGAAGCCGAAATTCCGGTAGGAGGCCTCCACGCTCGCGGCCTGGTCCGCCGTAATGCCCGACAGAACCGCCAAGCCGCCCGGCGCGGTGTGGCGGGCGAAGCCGGCGACGAGATCGAGCAGGATCGACTTCAGCAGATTGCCGAAGACGAGATCAGCCTCGAAACCGACCAGCGCGGGATCCTCGAAGCCGTGGCAGGCGCGGAACCGGATCTCCGGCGTGCGGTTCAGAGCCGCGTTTTCTTCGGCGACGTTGAGGGCTGCAGCGTCGTTATCCGTTGCGATCGTCTCGGCATGGCAGAACTTCGCGGCCGCGATGGCGAGCACGCCGCTTCCCGTGCCGATATCCAGCACGCGCTCCGGGCGATAGCGCTTGAGAATGTCGTCCAGCGCCAGAAGACACCCCTTCGTGCTCGCGTGATGGGCGGTTCCGAAGGCGATGGAGGCATCGATCTCGATCGCGCCGCGCGTCGCGGGAACGGCCTCGTGGCTGCCATGAACCGTGAACCGCCCGGCCTCCACCTTGCCCCGCTTGCCCTGGGAGAGCGTCACCCAATCCTCGTCGGCGATTGTCTCGACCTGGAGCGATCCGATCTCCGCCCCGTCCGCAGCCGCCTGCACCATGGTTTCGATCAGCCCGATATCCGGAGTCTCGGTGTAATGGGCGAAGACTTCCGCGCTGGTCGGGCTGGTCTCGAAGTGCCCCACCGCGTCGGGCGCCGGCCATGTCTCTTCCAGCGCTGCGGCGATGCGCGCCGCCGCGTCCAGCGGCACGGCGATGGTGACGGATCGACGGATAGGGTCTGAGGGGTTAGCGTAGGTCATCTCACCGAATTCTCGCGGGGGACTGGCCAAGGACTTTCTGGGGGCGCCAGATCCGAACCCCCGCGGTTAGCCTAAGGGGGCGGGCTGCGCAATGACTGTGTCTCAGGATAAGGGCTCATCTGTGCCCGGCGGCCAGCCGCAGCTGGAGCGGTCTATCGGCCCGTGGCAGATGGCGCTCTACGGTCTCGGCAGCATGCTGGGGGCGGGCATCTATGGCCTCATCGGCAAGGCCGCCGGCCAGGTGGGCAATGCCGTCTGGCTCGCCTTTCTCGTGGCCTTCGTCGCCGCGCTGCTCACAGGCCTCTCCTACGCCTCTCTCGGCTCCCGCTATCCGCGGGCCGGCGGCGCGGCCTATATCACCCATCGCGCCTTCTCCTGGCCGCTCCTGAGCTTCACCGTCGGGCTTGCGCTGGTCTGCTCGGGCCTCACCTCAGTCGCGACCCAATCCCGCGTCTTCGCTGCAAATCTCGCCACGTTGCTGGGATGGGAGAGCCTGCCCCTGAGCGTGCTCGCCATCGGTTTTCTGCTGCTTCTCACGGGAATCGTCTTCCGGGGTATCAAGGAGTCCATGTGGGTCAACGTCGTCTGCACCCTGGTGGAGGCCGGCGGGCTCCTGATCGTCATCGCCGTGGGCGTCTCCTATTGGGGCAGCGTGGACTATCTGGAGGTCCCGCAAGTGCCCGGCGCCGATACCCAATGGCTTCTGGTTCTGCAGGGCGCGATCCTCACCTTCTTCGCCTTCATCGGATACGAGGACACCCTCAATGTCGCCGAGGAGGTGAAGGATCCCGGCCGCAACGTGCCCCTGGGCATCATCCTGGCCATGACGGCTGCCGCCGTGATCTACGTCGCCGTCGCCATCACCGCCGTCTCCGTCGTGCCGTGGCCGGAGCTCGCCGACGCGCCGGGACCGATCACCGAGGTGGTTCATCGCGCAGCGCCGCTCCTGCCGCCGGTTCTGTTCACGGCGATCACGCTGTTCGCCGTCGCCAACACCGCGCTCGTGAACTACGTCACCGCATCACGGCTCGTTTTCGGCATGGCGCGTCAGGGACTGCTTCCGGAGGTTCTGAGCAAGGTGCATCTGGTGCGGCGTACGCCCCATATCGCCATCCTGGCCCTGTTCATCGTCGTGGTGCCGCTCGCTCTCGTCGGCACCATCTCCGATCTCGCCGCTGCGACCGTGCTGCTGCTTCTCACCATCTTCGCTGTCGTAAACGCGGCGCTTCTCGTGCTTCAGCGGCGGAAGGGAGAGCCGAAAGGCCGCTTCGAGGTGCCGGCGATCGTCCCGGCCTTGGGGCTGGTGACGTGCTTCGTGCTGGTGGGCGTCCGCGTCACCACCGGAGACCTCAGGGCCCCGATCGTGGCTGGCGCGCTGCTGATCGCCATAGTCGCGCTCTACGCGATCCTGCGGCCCCAGGCCGTGCCGGCGGAAGAGATGCCGGAGCCGGAAGCCTAAGCCTGCGGTCCGGCTTCAAAGCGCTTCGAAGCTCGCCTTCACCGCCGGCATCCGCTCCATGCAGGCCGGGTCCATCAGCCCGTCCCATTTGGTGTCGAGATGAGCGCGCGCGCCGTCCGGCGCGAGCACAGTCAGGGCGCCATTAGCGTCTTCGGCGACGAGCCCGTCTTCCTTCAAGCGCCGCAGGCGTCCGCCAGATCGAAGGTCACCGACACGCCGCAGCGCTCCTGCAGAAACGTCTGGATCTCGCTCGCCACCTCGTCGAGGTCTGCCCGCGAAACCTCGTCCCGTCGCGCCAGGAAGACATAGAGCAGCATGTCCTCCTTGGTGTCTTCCTCCTCCGCCCGGTCGGCGATCAGGGTTAGCGCGCCGCGATTGTTGGCGAGGGTGCAGAAATAGAGGTTCTGGGCCAGCACCATCATGTAGCGGTTGCGCGTGTTGAAGAAGCCCATCACCTGCCGGAACACCACGCCTGAGAGCCCCGCAAGGGCGATCGCCAGGGTGATCGGGTTCGTGGCGACCAGCAGCTTGCTGGCCGTGCCGGCGACACCCGCGACCGTTCCTCCTCCCGCAGTCACCAGCAGCTTCAGCTTGTCGAACGGGCGGAAGGCGATCTTCGTGTTGGGGAACAGCATCTCGACATCGATCTTCGGGATGCGCTTGAACAGCTTGAGATAGATGTGGCTGCTGGTGACGCCTACAGGCAAGGCGCCGCGGATCCTACGGACCTTCTTTTCGGCCCGCGCCCGGTCGATCCCGTCTTCCGCCATCACCTCCTCGATCCGGCGCTCCATCGGCTTCAGCTTGAGCAGCAGGAAGAGACGCTGGAACAGCGGCTCGTCGAACCGCTCCTTGCGGAGATAGAGCAGCCAGGGATTGCGCGCCTCACGGATGCGCTTGTCCGTGCCGCGGTAATAGATCAAGACGTCGTCGAACGCCGTGAGGTCCACGTTGAGATGCAGCCCGTACGGCGTCTTGGCGTCGAGCAGGGCCTGGATATCCTCCTCCCGCAGCCGTCTGTAGTTGGCGCTCTCCAGAAGCGTCTGCACCCCGTCGATGAAGCGGCGATGGGCAGCTGCCTTCTCCGCGTCCGTGATATCGGCGAGGCAAGTCGTGTCGCCATCGGGCAGGAAGGGCAGGTAGTCGTCGAGAAGATGCAGCAGCCGCGCCCGGTACTGGCTGTGGCGCCAGGAGGCGAGGCAGTGCAGAGCGTTGGTGAATTGGGGGATGTCCGCGCCGTCTTCGGCGAGCTGTTGCAGCAGGCTGGCGCGCAGATATTTCCGGGTGAGCGGAATGAAATGGCCCGGCAGCTCGATCCCGCCGGGCGGATCGGCGGCGGGGGATCCGCCCTCCGCCGCCGCATCCTGTGAGCGTCCGTTAGGTTTGGTCGTCGACATCCGCGCCGGGCGCATTCTTCTGGATGGATTCGATCGCCTTCAAAGCCGAAGCCTTTGCCTTGTAGCCTTCGGAACCGAACATCACTTCGCCGTTGGACGCCTTGAATCGGAAACGCGTCTCGCCCTTCTTGTCCGTATAGACCTCGAATTTATAAGCCATGCTGAAACCCCGTAGCAGCTCTGAAATGTGTGAAAGCTATCGACGAAGCGCGACCCATATATGACGCGCCGTCGCAATCGATCTTAGCCGAGAGAGGCGCGGCTGCAACTTGGGCGAAGCGAAAAGCCCTACGGCACGTAGCCGAGCTTGCGTGCCGTATCGGTGATGAAGCCGAGGCTCGGGTAGAGCGCGCTCGCGACGCTCCGCTTGTTCCGCTGCACGGCGGCAAGCGCCGGCGGCAAGCCCTGCTGGGCCGAGATCACGCCCATGAAGGAGAGGGCTCCGTCCGCATCCTCCACGAACAGGGCCCCGCCGCTGTCACCGGGAAACACCAGGGATTCCATGCACCATACGGCTTTTGGCGTATCGGGATCGGCCGTCGGCGAAAGGGAAGGGTGCTTCGGCCGCGTGTACCGGTTTCGGAAGCATTCGGTGCTCTGCTTGATGAGTACCGGCTGATAGCGGCGGATCCCGGCATTCTCGCAGCCGTGCATCACATCGCAACGGTCGGCGCCGAAGGCGACGATCACCCCGTGGCCGTCCAAGGGCCCGATGGCATGGCGGTCGGAAGCGGGCGCCGTCGGCGGAGGACGGTCGTCCGCGTGGTAATGGGGCGCGTTGGCGATGGCTGCCTCGCGCGTGAGCTGAAAGAGGCCCGGCGGCGCGCTCACCGCAACGGGCTCCTTGGTCACGATGATCGCGACGTCGTGCAGGAACCGGTCGCCCGCATTCGAATTCTGGATCACCCGTCGCCAATCCGGCGAGACGGTCACGTCGGAGACGCCGTATTCGCGCTCCTCGCCGCGCGCGGTGACGGCGACGGTCAAAGTCTCCGGCTGCGCATACTCGTCGACGTAGACGAGCCCGCCGCGCCAATAGACCTTCTTCTGCATGCAGTGGGCGGCGGTGATGACGATGCGCGGATAAAGCACCGTCCCGGAGCATGCCAGCTTGCCGTCATGCTTGATCTCGACGACGTAGGGGAAGCGGTCGGTGCTGTCGGCCGTCGCGCCGGAAAGAGCATCGGCCGGCGATGGCGCCGTCAGGACCGGCATGGCTGCCAGCAACGCGAGAATGACTCCGAGGATCAGGCTGCGCATCACGGCCTCCTGTCAGTTGGAACCAGTATTCTAGCGAAGATTGCAAATATGTCCCGATCAATCGCGACGCGATGCACAATCCCCGGTGAACGTCACGGGGCAGATGGGAGGAAAGACGCTCGGCTGGGCGCCGCCGCGGGGGCTCAGCTGCGTTCCACGAAGCTGTCGACCACCTTCTTCCGTCCGGCCTTCTCGAAGTCCACCGTAAGCTTGTTGCCGTCGACAACGGCGATCCGCCCATAACCGAATTTCTGGTGGAACACGCGAGTCCCCGTGCTGAACCCGCTGCCCTCCGCCGTGCTCGCGGCAACCAGCGTGCCTTCGATCGTGAGCGGTTCGCGGCGCCGCTGGGGCGAGCCCGTGTCGGGCCGGTTCCGCTGCGCCCGCTGCCAGCCCGGCGTCTCGTAGAATCCGCTGGCGAACACTGTCTCCACCGTATCGAAGCGGCTCGCGCCGTAGCCGCCATAGCCGGTGTCTTCCACCACGTCGACATGATCGACCGGCAGTTCGTCGATGAAGCGCGATGGAATGGCCGACTGCCACGTGCCGTGGGTTCGGCGGTTCTGGGCGAAGGTGATCTTCGCGCGCACCCGCGCCCGGGTCAGCCCCACATGGCCGAGCCGCCGCTCTTCCTCCAGGCCGGAGCGGCCGGATTCGTCGAGGCTCCTCTGGTGGGGGCAGAGCCCTTCCTCCCAGCCCGGCAGGAACACGGAGTCGAATTCGAGTCCCTTGGCGCTGTGCAAGGTCATCAGGTTGACCCGGTCCTCGGTCTCCTCCGCTTCCCGGTCCATCACCAGGGTCACGTGCTCCATGAAGCCGGCGAGCGTATCGAACTCGTCCATGAAGCGGATCAGCTCTTTCAGGTTGTCGAGGCGCGTATGAGCCTGCGGGCTCTTCTCGTTCTGCCACATGGCCGTGTAGCCGGACTCGTCCAGGATCAGCTCGGCGAGATCTGTATGCTTCATGCTGTCGATCATGCCGCGCCAGCGGTCGAAGGACCCGATAAGCCCGGCGAGGGATTTGCGCGCCCGCGCCGTCAGCTCCTCGGTTTCCACGATCATCCGCGCCGCCTGGGTCAGCGGCACGCCGCGCGCCCGGGCAAGCTGATGCACCGCCTTGACGCTGGAATCGCCCAGGCCCCGGCGCGGCACGTTCACGATGCGCTCGAACTTGATGTCGTTTGACGGGTTTAGCGTCACCGCCAGATAGGCGATGGCGTCCCGGATCTCCTGGCGCTCGTAGAAGCGCGGGCCGCCGATGACCCGATAGGGCAGGCCGAGATTGAGGAAGCGCTCTTCGAAGGCGCGCATCTGAAAGCTCGCCCGCACGAGGATCGCGATCTCGTTCAGCGCGTGGCCCTTGCGCTGCAGCTGTTCGATATCCTCGCCGATGACCCGGGCTTCCTCCTCGTCGTCCCAGCAGCCTTGCAGGGCGACCTTGTCGCCGGACTGGTCTTCCGTATGGAGCGTCTTGCCGAGGCGTCCTTCGTTATGGGCGATCAGCCCGGAGGCGGCCCCCAGGATATGCCCCGTTGAGCGGTAGTTGCGCTCAAGGCGGATCACCTTGGCGCCCGGGAAGTCCTGTTCGAAGCGCAGGATGTTGTCGACCTCCGCGCCACGCCAGCCATAGATCGACTGGTCGTCGTCGCCGACGCAGCAGATATTCGGATTCTCCTGGGCCAGCAGCCGCAGCCAGAGATACTGGGCGACATTGGTATCCTGATACTCGTCCACGAGCATGTAGCGGAAGCGCTGCTGATACTGGGCCAGCACGTCCGGCTGCTCCTGGAACAGGCGGAGATTCTCCATCAGGAGGTCGCCGAAATCGACGACGTTCAGCTCCTTCAGCCGCTTCTGATAGGCGGCGTAGAGCGCTTGTCCCTTGCCGTTGCCGAAGGCGAAGCTCTCGCCCTCGGGCACGCGTTTCGGCGTGATGCCCCGGTTCTTCCAGCTGTCGATCAGCCCGGCCAGCATTCGCGCGGGCCAGCGCTTCTCGTCGATATTCTCCGCTGCGAGCAGCTGCTTCAGGAGCCGGATCTGGTCGTCGACATCGAGCACCGTGAAGGAAGGCTTGAGGTCCACCGCCTCGGCGTGACGCCGCAGGATCTTCACGCCGATTGCGTGGAACGTGCCGAGCCAGGGCATGCCCTCGACCGCACCGCCGATCATGCTGCCGATGCGGCCCTTCATCTCCCGGGCGGCCTTGTTGGTGAAGGTCACCGCGAGGATCTCGCCGGGCCGCGCCTTGCCGAGATTGAGGATGTGGCTGATGCGGGTGGTCAGCACGCGCGTCTTGCCAGTGCCCGCGCCGGCCAGCACCAGCAGAGGACCGTCCAGGGTCTCCACCGCATCCCGCTGTTCCGGGTTCAGCCCTTCGAGATAGGAGGCCGCAGCCGGGCGCCCCATGGCGCGCTGGGAGAGAGGCCTGTCGTCCTCCGGGTATGCCGCTTCGGCGGCCGATGAGTGATTCTTCGCCATTTGTTCCGAGATATAGCATGCGGACGCGGGCAAAAAAGGACCGCCCCCGAGAACGACCTCCTCGCGGCGCACGTCAGTCAGGTCCGGAATGCCATTTCGTCGCAGGCTGGCGCCCAACTTATTGGTGATTGTGGCCCGGATGCACTGGCCTTGGCCCGGCGATTCCGTAAGTTTGGCCCGCGGGCCGAGATCCGCCCGCCCTTGCCGAACATTCGTATTCGCGATTGAGATGATTGGGAGAAAGAGGGATATGCGCGGCCTATTGAAATCGAGCATTTTTCTTTGCGGATTTGCCATTCTCGGAATGGCGGGAGCAACGCCGGCCTCGGCTGGCTGCGAGCTGATCAAGGCCACCAACAGCGCCGAATCACCCAGGGCCGCAGCCCAGGCGTCGCAAGCCAACGCCGCCGAGTCCGCCGAGGCCGTCAAGCGCAGGCGGGGCTGGCGCTATGTCACCATGCGCGCCAGGAAGGTCGAGCCGGATCCGTTCTGGAAGGCGGTCCGTCCCGAGGTGCCGAAAGACATCCTGATCAAGCCCGACATCGTGACCCGCAAGACCTACACCCAGTGCTGGCCGGGCGTTGTCGTGCCCTATGTCTGCACCTCCGGCGCGGTCGCCTGCGGCAACTGAGGTTGAGCCCGAGCCTTTAGAAGCCGAAAAGACGGGACAATCCGGCGCGGGCTTGTGCCTCACGCTCGCCACAACCCTCCGTAACCTCCGCTTCATGGATATCCGTTCTCACATACGGACCATGATCGAGAGAGATCGAGAGGTAGCGCCGGCCTACACCCTGCGTGAGCGGATCGCCGATGGCTGCGTGCACGTCATCGGCGTCGCCGCAAGCGTGATCGGGCTGCTCACGCTGCTCGTCATCGGGGTGCAGTCGAACACGGCACTTTGGGTCGTGAGCCTGACCATCTACGGGCTGGCGCTGGTCGCCTGCTTCACCTGCTCGGCCTGTTACAACATGATCGTGCGGCCGAAGGTGAAGGCCGTCTTCCACCGGCTCGATCATGCCGCGATCTTCCTCATGATCGCCGGCACATACACGCCCTTCGCCCTGATGAAGATGGATGCCTCCACGGGCCACACGCTCCTGGCCGTGGTCTGGACCATCGCGCTGGTCGGCGTCGTCATCAAGCTCGCCGCGCCCCGCTATCTGCAGGGCGTTTCGACGGTGCTGTATCTGGTGCAGGGCTGGGCGGTCGTCGCGGCCTGGGCGCCGCTGACCGACGCCGTCTCGACCCGCGTTGCGGTTCTAATCGCCGTCGGCGGGCTGCTTTACACCGTCGGCGTGATCTTTCACCTGTCGCGATTTCCGTATCAGAATGCGATCTGGCACGTCTTCGTCCTGTGCGCCGCAAGCTTCCACTACGCCGCCGTGGTGGACGCCGTAGGCAGCTGATCGGCGCGAACACCTCCGCGTTCGGCCGGCGAAGCGAGCCGTTCGGCCAAAAATCAGCCGATCTCCCGTGGAATATGCGCAGGCGCGCCGTCTTCTATGGGGTAGACTGTAAGAATCACACTCAATTTCGCCATCAGCCCACGTTGATGGTATTCAGCGGCGAAGTCTGCTGGATGGACAGGTCCGACACCGAGTTGAAAACGAGACGGCGTGAACGCCCCTAAGGTCGAACTTCCGTGAATTCTTTTCTGCTCTCATTGACGGTATTTCTGATCGTCGCCTTGAGCGCGCTATTCGCCGTTCCGTATTTCGTCGACTTCAACGATTACCGCGACGTGTTCGAGGCGCAGGCGAGCAAGGTCATGGGCCGGGACGTCGCCGTGCGCGGCCCGGTCGAGCTTCGACTGCTGCCGGTGCCGGAGCTACGCTTCGATCAGGTGACCGTAGCCGCGGCGGAAGGTGGCACGACGCTGCCCTTCATCGAAGCAGAAACGCTACAGGTATCCCTCAATATCGGTGCGTTGCTGCGGGGCACCATCGAGACCCAGCAGGTCGCAATCGTCGATCCGGTCATCCGGCTCAGTGTCAACGAGGACGGCAGCGGCGCCTGGACCGACATCGGCCTGCGCGAGTCGACGCTTCCCTTCGCACCGAAGC
This sequence comes from Methyloligella halotolerans, assembly GCF_001708935.1. GTDB lineage: Bacteria > Pseudomonadota > Alphaproteobacteria > Rhizobiales > Methyloligellaceae > Methyloligella > Methyloligella halotolerans. The sequence continues at coordinate 811,040 of NZ_MASI01000001.1, read as the reverse complement.
AGGTAGCCTTCGATTCCGTGACCGTCAGCGGCGGCCGGATCGAGGTCTACAAGCAAGGCGAGGACATCGCCTCCATCGAGGACATCGACGGGGAGGCGACCGCCGCCAGCCTATCGGGTCCCTATAAGGTCAGCGCCACCTATCGTTACGACGGCGAACCACAGGAGATTCACTTCTCCACCGGCGCGGCGGACAGCGAGGGCGAATCCCGTCTGAAGGCGCGCATCACCGAGACCAATTCCGGCACCACTCTGCTGCTCGACGGCCAGATCGGCGGCTTGCGCGCCACCCCATATTTCGACGGGAAGATGACCGCGCGGCTTCTGCCATACCGCGCATCCCCGGGCCCGGATGCCGTCCCCGTCGCCGAGCGTCAGGACGGGGAGCAGCCCGCGCCCCCGCCGCCGCCCGCCGCCGCCTCCCTCGTGGAGCTGAAAGGAGACCTGGAAGCGCGTCCCGAGCGTGTGGCGCTCTCGCCCTTCGAGGTCACCGTCCATAGCCGCGGCCGGTCTCAAATGCTGAAGGGCAAGCTGGCCGTCGATTTCGGCGAGACGGATCGGGCCGAAGGGGAGGTGACGGCGCGTTGGGTGGATGTGGATGCGCTGCTGGCCGACCCGAAGAGCGGCGGGGAGACCGATCCGGCCTCCCGGCTCGCACGTCTGGCCGACCTCGCCCTCCAGCAGACGGCGCGCTTCGATACCGCCCAATTCGATATCCGCGTCGACCAGGCGAGCCTGGGCGGCGATCTCGTCACCGAAGTCGATCTGAAGCTGGCATCTCAAGACGGCCGTGTGACCATCGAGGGGCTCGACGCCACACTGCCTGGCGAAACGAAGATCGCGGCGTCCGGTACTATCGCAACCCGCGACTCCCGGCCCGTCTTCTCCGGCAAGCTCAACCTGGAGGGCAAGCGTCTGGCCACGCTCACGCGCTGGGCGGCAGGCGATCGGGGGCTGGCGGGCCAGACATCGGCCGGCGATTTTTCGCTGAAGGCGGACGCTGAGCTTTCGCCGGACACCGTGGATTTGAGCGGTATCGAAGGCGCCGTCAGCGGCACGGCCTTTGGGGGCGCGCTCCGCTACGAGGCCGGGGACGACCCCATGCTGCATCTCGCCCTGGAGAGCGAGCGTCTCGACCTGCGCGAGGTGATGGGCGAAGGAGGGATCGGCCGCCTCTGGTCGAAAAAGTCGGACACAGCGAAGCCCGGGATAGAGCAGGCCGAGGGTGAGACGACCGGCGGCGAAAAGCCAGCGAAAGCCGAAACCGGGCCGTTTCCGGCCCTCGGCGGCCTGACCGATGCCAGCGTCCACCTGGCCCTGGACGTGCACGAGCTTCTTCTGCCGGATCTGCCCGGAGGCGCGCTCAATGCGCGGCTCGACTATGCCGGCGACCGCCTCGATATCAGGAGCCTTGAGTTCGAAAGCCCCGGCGCGCTGATGGTGACGGGCGAGGGGGCGCTGACCTCTCTCAGCGACGATCCCCGAGGCCGCATCGCGCTTTCGGTGAAGGGCGATAAGCCGGAAAGCCTGCAAGCCCTCGCCGACACGCTGGGTTTGGGCGACCGCACCTTCGCCGGCCTCGCGCCGGTGGACCTTCGCCTGGTTCTCGAGGCCGACCGCGAAGGGGAGCAGTCCATCGGCCGTGTTCAGGCCACGGGCACGGTGAAAGGCGCCAAAGTCGATCTGCAAGGCGAAGCCCATGGCGATCTGACCGAGCTCGGGAAGGCGGCGATCGATCTTGAGGGCGAGGTCGATGGCGTGACCTCGGAAACCTTGATCTCGCTCGCCGCACCCGATCTGAGCGCCGAAGAGCTCAAGAGCCGTCTTGGCGACAATGCGGAAGCCAGGAATACCCTTGTTCTCGCCGTGAAAGGCGTCCCCGAGGATCAGCTGGACCTCAGCGTGAAGCTGACGGGTCCCCTCGAGGCGAGCTTTGCAGGCGAGGGCGCATATGGCGACGAGACACTGACTTTGCAGGGCCAGCTCAGCGCCCGCACCGACGACGCTGCCATGGTGCTGGCGCTTGCCGGCGTCTCAGTCCCGCCGAGCGCCCGCGATCTTCCCGTCGATCTCCGCGGCAAGCTCACCAAGAAGCCCGGCGAGATCCACCTCTATCCGCTCAACGGACAGATCGGCAGCGAGAGCGTCGAGCTCGGCGCCCATATCCTCACCGACAAGAAGCCCGAGACGGAGGTCTATCTCGATGCCACAGCCGACACGGTATCTCTGCCGGCCTTGCTCGGCCCCCTGGTCGCCTGGGAGCGCACGGCGTCGACGGAGGAACTGCTCGGCACGCTGACTGAGGGAAGGGCCGCGATCTGGCCGGCCCGGGGCTTCGCGCTCGGACCTCTCGGATGGGCCAAGACCCAGCTCCACGTGAAGGCGAAGACCATGTATCTGGGCAGCGCTTTCCCCCTGAAGGAGGCCCAGTTCAAGGCACAGTCGAACGCCGGAAAGCTCGACATCAAGGTGCTCAAGGGCAAGCTTTTCGACGGGCTGTTCACGGCGGCCGGTCAGCTCGCGCCGCGCGGCGAGGGCGCTCATCTCGACGTCCATGCCGAGCTTGCTGCGGCCAAGATGTCTCAGACATCCAATGCGCTGCTGGGCCGGATTCAGGCCAAGAGCCAATACGGCTTCAACATTCATGTCACCGGCGATGGCCTGAGCCCGCCGGGGTTGATTGCGGGATTGAGTGGCAAGGGACGCCTCGCCTTGCGGCCGGGCGAGATCCGTGGCCTCAACACCGCCGCTTACGCCAAGATGCTGTCCCAGGCGGTGAAGACCGACCAGAACCGGGTGAACGAGAAGGAGATCGTCGGCCTTGCCGACCGGCTGCAGAAGGAGATCAACCAGGGCGTCTACCATTTCGACGCCACCGTCCTCGACTTCACGGTGCAGAACGGGACCCTGCGGCTCAAGAAGGGACGCCTTGCCAACGATCAGGCGATTACCGAGATCAGCGGGCTGATCGCGCTGGCGAGCCTTCGCCTCGACAGCGAATGGAACATGACCTTGCGGCAGCCGCCCGTGGAGGATGCTCCGCCGCTCACCCTGGTGCTGGCCGCACCGCTCGAGCAGATCGACACCATCGCGCCCCGGATCGATACGGACGCGCTGGTCGCGCATTTCACCGTTCGCCGTATGGAAGAGGATGTGGAGCGGCTGGAGAATCTGGACGTGACGGGCCAGGGACCGCCGGACAGCGCGCCCACCCGGGCGCCGAAGCCGCAATCGTCTGTCGAGACTCCCGCCCCCGAGAAGGCGGAAGACGACGCCGCCCCGGCAGCTGAAGCCGCCACGCCGCAGCAGGCCAACACCGTCCAGGAGCCTGAGCCCGAGACGGCACAGGAGCCCGCGCCGAACGATCGGGACGCCGAAACGGCCCAACAGCCTGAAAGTAGACAGGAGCCGTCGACGGCCCAGGAGACCCCGCCCGCTGGCGAGACCGCCCCTTCGGACAATACGGCGACCGCGCCGGATGACGGCGGCGAGGCGGGGAGCAGGGAGGAAGACAGCGCGAAATCCCGGCGGACCCCATCGAGCATCGAGGATCTCTTGGAGCTGAACGAATCCTCGACTTCATCCGAAGGTGAGACGCCGCTCACCGAAGCCTCCGACGAGACGACCGAGGCCATCGTGGCGCCGGAGCGTCGTCCGCCTCCGCCGGCCACCCGCCGGTCGAACCGGCCTGCGCCGGCCAACGACGACTGGAAGCGCGGCATTCCGCTTTTCGGCTACGGCCGCTAGCCGCTACGCGCCTTTCGCAGCACAAAGGCGCGGATGGCAGCCGACAGGCTTTTCTCTCCTCGGCTCTGATCGATCGTCTCCACCAGCCTCGCGATGGAGCTATCGTCCTCGTCGGCGATCTCCGACAAAGCCTCCCAGAACTCGTCCTCGACGGAGACCGATGTCCTGTGGCCCGCGATGGTGATGGAGCGTTTGGTGGAAGACATGTTGGAAAGCCCAGACGAAGGGGGCAGGGAAGACGCCTGAACCGGTCAGGCCTTCGGCCCGATCATCTCCTCGGGTAGAACGAGCCTGTCGAACTCGTCCTCTTGGACATAGCCGAGACGCACCGCCTCCTCCTTTAGGGTCGTGCCGTTCTTGTGGGCCGCCTTGGCGATCTCGCTCGCCTTGTCGTAGCCGATATGGGGCGCCAGCGCCGTCACCAGCATCAGCGACCGGCCCATATGCTCGGCGATCCGCTCCTCGTTTGGACGGATACCCTTCACGCAATTGTCCACGAAGCTGACTGCCACGTCGCCCAGCAGTCGGATGGACTGCAGCATGGTGTAGGCCATCACCGGCTTGAACACGTTCAGCTCGAAATGCCCTTGGCTGCCGGCGATGGTCATGGTGGTCTGGTTGCCCATCACCTTGGCCGCCACCATGGTGACCGCCTCGCACTGGGTCGGGTTCACCTTGCCCGGCATGATGGATGAGCCTGGCTCGTTCTCCGGCAGCATCAGCTCGCCCAGGCCGGAGCGGGGCCCCGAGCCCAGAAGGCGGATATCGTTGGCCACCTTGAACATGGCCGTCGCGACGGTGTTCAGCGCGCCATGGGCCGCCACGTAGGCATCGTTGCCGGCCAGCGCGGCGAACTTGTTGGGCGCCGTGATGAAGGGCAGATGGGTGAACTCGGCGATCTTCTCCGCGAACTTGTCCGCGAAATCGGGATGGGAATTGAGCCCGGTGCCGACCGCGGTTCCTCCCTGGGCGAGCTCGTAGAGCCCGTACAGGGACTGCTTCATGATGTGGATTCCCTGGTCGATTTGCGCCCCATAGCCGCCGAATTCCTGACCTAGGGTAAGCGGTGTTGCATCCTGCATATGGGTGCGGCCGATCTTGATGATGTCCTTGAAGTCTTCGGCCTTCGCCTTCAACGCCTCGAACAGATAGGCCAGTGCGGGATCCAGCCGGTAGGCGATCTCTTCCGCGGCAGCGATATGCATCGCCGTGGGAAAGGTATCGTTGGAAGATTGGCCGAGATTGACGTGATCGTTGGGATGTATGGGGGATTTGGTCCCGAGCGTTCCTCCCAACATTTCGCTCGCACGATTCGCGATCACCTCATTCGCGTTCATGTTGGACTGGGTTCCCGATCCGGTCTGCCAGACCACGAGAGGGAAATGAGAATTGAGCTTGCCTTCGATCACCTCATCGGCCGCCGATGCGATGGCCTTGGCCGACCGCTCGTCCAGCCGCCCGAGTTCGAGATTTGTCAGTGCCGCTGCCTTCTTCACCAGTCCGAGCGCGCGGATCAGCGGCACCGGCATCGTCTCCACGCCGATCTTGAAGTTCTGCCGCGAACGCTGGGTCTGGGCGCCCCAATACCGGTCCGCAGGAACCGCGATGCCGCCGAACGCATCCGTTTCGGTGCGGGTCTCTCGCGACTCGGGGGTTGAAGCTTCGCTCGCAGCCATGATCACCTCATTTTCTTCGTATGCCGCCGCATTTTTCGCGCGCATTGGCCAGTCTATTACGGCATCATCAAACCGAAATGATGCTGTCATCGGCTACGCTATAGCATGGCCTGACAGAGGACACTGCCGCACGTTTCGCGGCGGCTCGACCGGCCGACCATTACAGCCGGGAGACGTGCGCCCACAGTGGCCGCGGCAGGCGAGGATCGGCGTATGACCGACGTTCCGCATCATCTTCCGCTGCCCCAGCCTCGCCGCGAGCGGGTTGCTGTCGCGCTCGCACGCGTGGCCGCCGTGATGACCTTCGTCATTGGAGCCTATGTGCTGGCGGCGTGGCGGTTCGATCTGCCCGCGGATCTGCCGGACTTTCTGGACCACCTTTCCAACATGCGGCCCGACGCGGCCCTCGGCGTTCTCCTGGGCGGGCTGGCGTTGTTCTGCTTCACCTGGCAGGCCAGCCGACCGGTGGCGTGGTTCCTCGCCATGCCCGTCATCGCGGTCTCTCTGCTCGCCTTGGCCCACGACCTGGCAGGATGGCAGTTCGGTCTGAACCAGGCCCTGAGCAGCTCCGATACGCCCCGCGGCGAGTTTCTCGACACGCGCGAATCTGTGCGCATGTCCCTAGGCATCGGCATCGCCCTTCTTCTGTTCGGTCTGGCTCTCGCCGCCGCGGGCAGGGACCGCACCATGACCTTCCTGAGCGAGCTGTTCAGCATCGCGCTCCTCGTCCAGGTGCTCATCGTCCTCACCGGCTATGCCTATGGCATCACCACGGCCTATTCCCCGTTCCCGTTCTCGGCCCTGTCGGTCTACGGCGCATCGAGCGCGTTTTTGCTCGGTATCGGCCTGCTCCTGGCGACGCCCGAAAGCGGGGTCGCGGCGGCCGTCCTCGAGCGATCGCCGGCCGGGGAGATGCTTCGCCGCCTCCTGCCCGGCATCGTCGTGCTTCCCCTTGTCACCGGTTTCCTCGCCCACCAGGCCGAGATCAACGGCATCTATGGCAGCGCCGCCAGCTACGCCATTTTCGCCGTGGCCAGCATCGTGCTGCTCGCAGCCTTCGTCTGGACCACCACCCAGGCTGTGCGGGCGGCCGACAAGGACCGCGCCGACGCCCTGCACGAGCTGAGCCGTCAGCGCGAATGGCTGCAGATCACCCTCGACAGCATTTCCGACGGGGTCATCGCCACCGATGCCGGCGGCAATGTCCTCCTCATCAACCGCGTTGCCGAGGATCTGACCGGGTGGAGCGCCGAGCAGGCCAACGGCCGCCCCATCGCCGAGATCTTTCGGGTGATCGACGAGAGCACCCGGAAGCCGCTGCGCGATGCCGCTACCATCGCCCTCGCCGAAGGGGAGGTCGCGCGCCTGACCGATAAGGGCCTGCTCGTCACCAGCGCCCGGTCCGAGCTGCCGATCGAGAATAGCGGCGCCCCGATCCTGGGTGTCGACGGGACCCTGACCGGCTCCGTTCTCATCTTCCGCGACGTCACCGAGCCGCGTCGCGCTGCGGAGCGGCAAACCATGCTCGTGGGCGAGCTGAACCATCGCGTGAAGAACGCCCTGGCCATCGTCCAGTCCCTGGTCCAGGCGAGCCTGCGCCATGCCGACAACCCGGCCGCCATGGCCATGGCCCAGACGCTGGGCGAACGTCTCCAGGCGCTCCACCGTGCTCACGACCTTTTGCTGGAATCCCAATGGTCGGGGGCGAGCCTGAAGGCGATGGCCGAGCGGGAGCTTGCGCCCTATATGCGCGAGGACGGCCCGACCATCCTCATCAAGGGCCCCGATATCCTCCTGCCTGCCAGCGCGACCTCCATCCTGGCTATGACCCTGCACGAGCTCGCCACCAATGCGGTCAAATACGGGGCGCTTTCACAGAATGACGGGAACCTGGAAGTGGTTTGGCGCAAGAAGGGCAAGCGCCTCCGCCTCAGCTGGCTGGAGCGGGGCAGCAACCCGCCCAAGCCGGGTGAGAACGGCTTCGGCATGCAGCTGATCGATAAGGGTATTCGGCACAATTTGGGCGGCGAGACCAAGCTCGAATTCCGCGACGAAGGTCTCTATGTCGAGCTGGATCTTCCTATCGAGCACGAGGCCGCGCCGCGCGCGAGCGGTCAGCGTCAGCTTCGTCAGCAGCAATCGGCGAGCGCGTAGAGCAGGGCGCTCCGCGACCCGGGTTCACACGTAATTCGAAGGGGATTGGACGCTACTTCTTGCGGAAGCGGTCAAGCTCAACGACCTCGCCGGATTTCGCCGGCGGATGGTCGTCGTCGCTATCGCTTTCCGCGACAGCCGCATCGTGGCTGCCATGGCCAGGCTCGCCGTCATCGGCATCGGACACGAGGTCCGGCATGGCCGCGGCGAGATGCTGCCGGGCCGCATCGTTAGCGGCGCCCGGCTGGGTGAACTGAAGACCGAACTGCACGGATGGATCGTAGAAGGCCTTCACCGCCTCGAACGGCACGACCAGGCGTTCCGGCACGTTGGAGAAGGACAGCTTCACCTCGAACCGGTCCTCGCCGACCACGAGATCCCAGAACTGATATTGCAGCACCACGGTCATCTCTTCCGGGTACTGCTCTTTCAGGCGATCGGAAATCTGGACACCATCTGCCGTGGTGTCGAAAGCGATGTAGAGATGGTGCTCGCCGGGCAGGCCGTCGTCGCGCACCATCACGAGCACTTTGCGGATCACGCTCCGAAGAGCGTCTTGGATCAGAAGGTCGTAGCGGATCTCGTCCTGAGCCATCGCGCTTTGCCGCCCCGCTTTAGAATGAGGGGGCGACGATCTCTCTTCCCGAGACCCGACCCCCGTCGGCAGAAGTGGAGGGCTTCTGTTGCCCGGTGCCCTCCGAAACCGCGCCTAGCCCTGCGACAGGCTAGGACTTGAAAATGAGGCTATCGCGCTGCTTACGCAGCGAGAGCCGCCTCCGCATAGTTGTCGTTTGCAACTATTGAACGGCCCGATAACGGCGGAACCATGCCGAGCGAAAGCACAACTTTTACACCCTCGTCGATCCTAGTTCGCCCCCACAGAATGCCAGATGCGGGGACCCGCGGTCTGGAATTATGGTGGAGGCGCCGGGTACTGCCCCCGGGTCCGATAGGCTTATTACGAAGGCCATTTATCGCCATAGTCGGTCGAAACCGACACGTCATATATAGGCCCCTCAGTGGTTTAAAAAAACCCCACAGAAGCGCCTCCGGCCTTAATCCCGGTCGATCTTCACAATTGCGCCGGAGCGGGCGCGAGCTCCAGCTCGATTTCGCGGTGCCGCTCGTCCCAACCCTCGATTTCCCAGACGCCGTCATCGAGCTCCATCTCCTTGATTTCGACGATTCCCGTGTCGAAGGCGATGTCGCGGGCAACATATGCATCGATGTAGCGTTGCCGCTTGGCGTCCGCGGGACTGCTCACGAAAGCGGTCGCCGCCATGAGCAATGCGAGGGCCGCGATCCCGGCCGTCTTGAAGGTGGAAGTTTTGCACATGAGAGACAGGCCTCCTGGAACTTCGCTGGAGTTGCGCTTTCCCCGAGCCTATATCGGGGGACGATGCCCGCCTAGAGTCTTGGCCCGAGTTCGATTGGAGCCGAGTGAAGCGGAAGGATCATGAACTCACGCTGAACGGAGCACCGGGAAGGGAAGGGCGGTTTGCGGCAATATCTCGATCTGCTGGCTCTGATCCGGAACGAGGGCACCGAAAAAGGCGATCGCACCGGCACGGGCACCTTGAGCGTGTTCGGCCATCAGATGCGGTTCGACCTGAGCGAAGGGTTTCCCCTCGTCACCACCAAGCGCGTCCACATGAAATCGGTGATTCACGAGCTTCTGTGGTTCCTCGCAGGCGACACCAACATCGCCTATCTCAAGGAGAACGGCGTCAGCATCTGGGATGAGTGGGCGGACGAGACCGGTGAACTCGGCCCCGTCTATGGCCGCCAGTGGCGTTCCTGGCCCACACCCGACGGTGTCCATATCGATCAGATCGCGAAGATCGTCGAAGGCCTGAAGCGCGACCCCGATTCCCGCCGCCATATCGTCAGCGCCTGGAACGTCGGCGAGCTGGACAAGATGGCGCTCTCGCCGTGCCACTGCCTGTTCCAGTTCTATGTCGCGGACGGCAAGCTCTCCTGCCAGCTCTATCAGCGCTCCGCCGACATCTTCCTCGGCGTGCCCTTCAACATCGCCTCCTATGCGTTGCTGACCCTGATGATTGCCCAGGTGACAGGGTTGCGGCCCGGCGACTTCGTCCACAGCTTCGGCGATGCCCATCTTTACCTGAATCATCTGGAACAGGCGGACGAACAGCTGAAGCGGAGCCCGCGGGCACTACCGCAGATGCGCCTCAACCCTGATGTCGCCTCGCTCTTCGACTTCGCCTACGACGATTTCGAGCTCATCGGCTACGATCCCCATCCCGCCATCAAGGCGCCTGTCGCGGTCTGAGCGCAGCGATAGCAGAAACAGACGGAATTTCATGACGGATCACAGTTTCTCCAGCGCCGACCCCGCGCTTTCCCTCGTGGTGGCGGTCGGCGAGAACGGCGCCATCGGCTTCGAAGGCGAGCTGCCCTGGCGCATCTCCAGCGAGCTGAAGCATTTCCGCAAAGTGACCATGGGCAAGCCGATCGTGATGGGCCGGCGCACCTACGATTCCCTCGGCCGCTGTCTCGACGGTCGGCTCAACATCGTCGTCACCCGCGACCGCAGTTTCGAGGTGCTTCCTGGTGGCGCCGTCGCCCATAGCCTGAGGGAAGCCCTGGAGCTCGGCCGGGCGGAGGCTGCTCGCACCGGCGCGGACGAGATCGCGGTCATCGGCGGCGAGGCGCTGTTCAAGGAGAGCCTTGCCGTCGCCGACCGTCTCTATTTCACCGAGGTGCATGCATCGCCCGAGGCGGACACTTGGTTTCCTGAATGGGACAGGAGCAGCTGGGAAGAGGTCTCCCGGGAGCGCTACGAGGCCGGGCCGAAGGACGAGCACCCGTTCAGCATCGTCGTGCTCGAGCGCAGACGAAAAGACTGAGGCGGCAGCTTCGGTCTGGGGTTTTCAGCGCGCCGCACCGTTAATTTTACTGGGCTTATGAGCCCAAACGTCACCCCGGCCATCGTTGCTTCCGGCCGGGGACTATTCTATAACGCCGATCAACAAGCGTCTTACGGGTCGGCCTCATCGGACGGCTTTGCGCACGGATGGATTTCATCCTTAGGCCGGGCGTCACCTCAATCACATCGGGATCGAAGCGATCATGCCTTGGAGCAATCAGAGCGGCGGCGGCGGTTGGAAAGGTGGAGGCGGCCCTTGGGGTCAGCCTCCGAGCGGCGGTGGCGGTGATGGCGGCGGCCGCAGCGGCGGTGGGGGTGGCCAACAGCCCGACCTGGAAGAAATTTTGCGCCGTAGCCAGGACCGTCTGCGCCAGGCCTTCCCGGGCGGTGGCGGCGGCGGTTTCGGCATCGTCATCGGCGCCATCGTCGGGCTCTTCATCGTCGGTTACATCGTCTTCGCGCTCTTCACGGTCCGCGTCGAGACCAACGAGGTGGGCGTGGTGCTGCGCTTCGGCGAATATGTGCGCCAGCTCCCGCCTGGCCTGCATTTCCGCATGCCATACCCGGTCGAGCAGGTTCTGCTCCCGAAATTCACCCGCAAGAATCGCCTCGAGATCGGCGGCGTCGGCAGCACCCCGACCCGGCCTCAGGAAAGCCTGATGCTGACCGGCGACGAGAACATCGTCGATATCGACTTCGTGGTGATCTGGAAGATCTCCGACGCGCCGAACTACCTCTTCAACGTGCAGAATCCCGAAGGCACCGTGCGCGACGTGGCGGAGAGCGCCATGCGCGAGGTGGTCGGTCGCAGCAATATCGAGCGCATCCTGACCCAGGACCGGACCGAGACCGAGCAGTCGGTGCAGAAGCTCATGCAGCGCACCCTCGACCGCTATAAGGCCGGCGTCGAGATCCTGCAGGTGCAGCTTCAGAAAGCCGATCCGCCGGCCCAGGTGATTGACGCGTTCCGCGACGTGCAGGCCGCCAAGGCAGACCAGGAGCGTCTCCAGAACGAGGCGCAGTCCTACGCCAACAAGGTCATCCCGGAAGCGCGAGGCGAGGCCGAGCGGATCCTCCAGCAGGCGCAAGGCTATCGCGACCGCGTGATCGCCGAGGCCCAGGGTGAGGCCGACCGCTTCTCCAAGATCTACGATGCCTACAAGACCGCGCCAGACGTGACCCGGAAGCGCATCTTCATCGAGACCATGCAGGAGGTTCTCGCCGGCCGGGACAAGGTCATCCTGGACGACAAGGGCGGCCAGGGCGTGGTGCCTTACCTGCCGCTCTCGGAGATCAAGAAACCATCGACCGGCTCGACCATGTCGGGGGGAGACCAGTAATGCGCATCGCATCCATCGTCGCCCTTGTCCTGATCGCTCTGGCGGCCGTAACCGCCTATCTCAGCCTGTTTACCGTCGATCCGACGGAGCAGGCGCTGGTGCTCCGCTTCGGTGAGCCGAAGCAGGTCATCAAGACGCCGGGACTCCACACCAAGGTCCCCTTCGTCGACAACGTGCTCTATTTCGACAGCCGCGTGCTCGAGGTCGATACCGCTCCCCAGGAGGTCATCGCCTCCGGCCAGAAGCGCCTCGTCGTCGACGCCTTCGCCCGTTACCGGATCACCGATCCGCTGCTCTTCTATCAGTCCGTGACCGACGAGCAGAACGCCCGCGGCCTGTTCGCCAACTACCTGGAGTCCACGCTTCGCGGCGTGCTGGGCGCGTCGACCTTCGAGGCGATCGTCCGCGACCGTCGCGACGAGCTGATGACCGTCATCGCCAAGGAGATGAACGAGAAGACCGGAAGCTACGGCGTCGATTTTCTCAATGTGCGCATCAAGCGCGTCGATCTTCCCGATGCGAACTCCGACGCCATCTATCGTCGGATGAACACCGAGCGGCAGCGCGAAGCCGCCGAGTTCCGCGCCGAAGGCGAGGGCGCTTCCCGCCGCATCCGCGGCACGGCCGACCGCGAGGTCACCGTGCTCAAGGCGAACGCCCAGGGCGAGGCTGAGCGGATCCGCGGCGATGGCGATGCCAAGCGCAACCGAATCTTTGCCGGCGCCTTCGGACAGGATCCGGACTTCTTCGCCTTCTATCGGTCCATGCAGGCCTATCGGAGCGCGCTCGGCCAAAACGACACCCGCTTCCTGCTGAGCCCCGATTCTCAGTTCTTCCGCTACTTCGGCGATGCCGCCGGCGGTCCCGAGACCCCGGGCAGCACGAACACCGAGAAGCAGGGGCTGGCGCCCAATGCAAGCTTCGCCCCCAAGGATACGAGCCAGGCCGGCCCGGACGAAGGGGCAAGCGAGGGTGGCGAGAGTCAGGACGGCGCCGAGGCAGGCGACACGGAAGCCTCAGAGATCGGAGGCGATGCGGCCGGCATCGAAGTGCCCAGCGCCGACAGCGTCGAGCAGCAGCAGAGTTCCGATGCGGCGAAGGAAGATGCCGGCCCGGCAAATTCGGGTGGCACCTCCGGCGCCGAGCCTGAATTGGAAGCGGCTCAATAACCGCACATGCAGGATCTCGCGAGCGCCATCGGTCTTGTCTTGGTGATTGAGGGCGTGGTGTGGGCGCTTTCGCCCCGCCTCGGCCGCGCCATGCTCGAAAAGACGTCCGAAGCCCCCGAATCGAGCCTGCGTCTCGTCGGCCTGCTTGCGGCCACCATCGGTCTCGGCGTCGTCTGGCTGGCCCGCGGCTGAGCCGCCGATCGCCCGTTTCGGCGCACGCGAATTTTGGTGATTGAGGAGCGTGGCGCCACGTGGCAGCTTGATCTGCCGTCGGGAAACGCGCATCCCCGTTCGGCTAAGAGATTGAACCGGCGGCATTCCTATGCAGATTCCATCGCGACTTCGTCTGTTGAGCCTGAAAGCCGCTGCGGCTGCCGGCCTCGCTGTGGCGATAGCGTCCTTGCCCCAATCCGGATCGGCGCGCGGCCCCGAATCCGTCGCCGATATCTCCGAAGGTTTGCAGGAGACGGTGGTCAACATCTCGACCACCCAGACGGTCAAGGGCATCCAGGAGCAGGACCCGCAAGCGACCCCCAGCCCGAAGGACTCTCCCTTCGAGGAATTCTTCGACGACTTTTTCGATTCGCCCGAGGGCGACGGCATGCCCCGTCGCGTCAGTTCTCTCGGTTCGGGCTTCGTCTACGACTCGTCCGGCCTGATCGTCACCAACAACCACGTGATCGAAGGCGCCGACGAGATCGTCGTGAACTTCACCGACGGGCGTAAACTCAAGGTGACCGAGGTTCTCGGCCACGACCCGAAGACCGATCTGGCACTCCTCAAGGTCGAGCCGGACCACCCCCTGAAGGCGGTGACCTTCGGGAATTCCGCTAAGATGCGCGTCGGCGATTGGGTGATGGCCATCGGCAACCCGTTCGGCCTCGGCGGCACGCTCACCCTCGGCATCATCTCCGCCACCAAGCGCGACATCAATGCCGGCCCCTACGACGACTTCATCCAGACCGACGCCGCCATCAACCGCGGCAATTCCGGCGGTCCGCTCTTCAACATGGATGGCGAGGTCATCGGCGTGAACACGGCGATCATCTCGCCCACGGGCGGCTCCATCGGCATCGGCTTCGCGGTCCCGTCCAACACGGCCCTGACCATCATCGATCAGCTCAAGCAATACGGCGAGACCCGCCGGGGCTGGCTCGGCGTCCATGTCCAGCGCGTCACCGAAGAGATCGCCGAGAGTCTCGGCATGGAAGAGACCCACGGCGCGCTCGTGGCAAAGGTCATGCCCGGTAGCCCGGCAGAGGCGGCCGGCATCCAGAGCGGCGACGTGATCCTGGATTTCGACGGCCAGGAAGTCGACACCATGCGCAGCCTGCCGCGCCTCGTCGCTGCGACCACCATTGGCAAGGCGGTGACGATCTCGCTGCTCCGCAAGCGCGAGCCCATGAAGCTCGAAGTGACCGTAGGACGCCTGCCGGAAAGCGAAGAGGTCGAGGATGTGAGCGAGGCGCCTGCGGAGGAGCGGATCGAGCCCGAACGCGAACGCGTCCTGGGCCTCGCCATCGCCCCCCTGACGGCGCAGCTTCGCGATGAATACGGCATCGATAACGCCGTCGATGGCGTCATCATCCTCGAGGTCGAGCCCGGCAGCCAGGCGGAAGAGAAGGACGTGAAAGTCGGCGACGTGATCGTCGAGGTCACCCAGGAGACCGTCAACAGTCCCCAGGAGGTGCTCTCCCGCATCGATGCCGTGAAGAAGTCCGGCCGGAAATCCGTCCTTCTGCTGATCTCCGACGGCAAGGGCGAGCTCTCCTTCGTCGCGCTACCCCTCAGCTAGATAAAGCCAAGTCGGCTGCGCAGCTTTTCCTCGACCGCCAAAGGCGGCAAACTCCCCAGCGCTCGGGGGAAGGTGCGTGGAGGCGAAGTGTTGGTAGAAGACCGGCAGTCAGGATCAGACATTGCGGCGGTGCTGCTGGCCGGTCCCACGGCGAGCGGGAAATCCGCAGCCGCTCTGGAGCTTGCCGCTCGCTTCGGCGGCGTCATCGTCAATGCCGACTCCATGCAGGTCTACGAAGAGCTGCGCATCCTCACCGCCCGCCCCAATCTGGACGAGGAGCGGCTCGTGCCGCACCGCCTCTACGGTACCGTGTCGGCCGCAGAACGCTACTCGGTCGGTCGCTGGCTGAAGGATGTCGCGGCCATTCTCAGCGAAGAGTGGGAGCGAGGCCGTCTGCCGATCCTGACCGGCGGCACGGGTCTCTACTTCAAGGCCCTTACCGAAGGCCTCGCCGACACCCCGGAAATTCCCTCTGCCATACGGGAGCGCTGGGAAGCCCATGCGGGCAAGTTGAGCGTCTCCGAGCTTCATGAAGAGCTTGCCGCCTGCGATCCCGTCATGGCGGAGCGACTGGTCCCGTCAGATCGCCAAAGGATCGTCCGGGCGCTGGAAATCGTCGACGCGACCGGCGTTTCACTCGCCGAATGGCAGGCGGAGACGCAATCGGCCGTGCTGCCCCCGCAGCGAACCTTGCAGATCGTCGTCGCCCCGGATCGGAGCGAGCTCTACGCCAAGATCGATCGCCGCTTCGACGCCATGATAGCCCTCGGCGCCCTCGACGAGGTGCGCGCCGTGGCTGCTCTCGACCTGCCGATGGATCTCCCGGCCATGCGCGCCCACGGTGTGCCGGATCTGCTGGCGGCCCTGAAAGGCGAGGTGGCGCGGGAAGAAGCGATCGAAAAGGCCAAGACCATGAGCCGGCGCTATGCGAAGCGCCAACTCACCTGGGCGCGCCGCTTCATGGCCGATTGGCATTGGGTGGAGAACTCGGCCGACGCGGTCACATTCGCCAGTGCGCGTCTCGCGGACAGGATGTCCGGTTAGACCGTCACCTGGGTGCCGATCTCGACCACGCGGTCCGTCGGCAGCTGGAAATAGTTGCTCGCGTCGTCCGCCGTCTGGGCCAGGAAGATGAAGAGCTTGTCCTGCCAGATCGGCATGCCGGAGCGCTGGTCCGGCTTCAGGGTGCGCCGGGACAGGAAGAACGAGGTGGACATGATATCGAAGGTCCAGCCCAGCTTCCGCGCGATGGCGAGCGCCCTGGGAATGTTCGGCGTCTCCATGAAGCCGAAATGCAGGATCACCCGCATGAAATTCTCGCCGATCTCGCTGATCTCCACCCGGTCCTGAAGCGACACCCGCGGAACGTCCTCGGTCACGATGCTGAGGATGACGTTGTTCTCGTGCAGCACCTTGTAGTGCTTGAGGCTGTGGAGCAGGGCGGTCGGCGCGCTGCCCGGCGTTGCGGTCAGGAACACGGCCGTTCCCGGCACCCGATGGGGACAGCTCTTCTGGAGCTGCTCGATAAGCTCCTCGACCGGCATCTCCATGCGTTGGGTCTTGTCGGTCAGGATGCGGGCGCCCTTGCGCCAAGTGAGCATGATCAGCACCAGCGCACCGCCGATGAGAAGCGGCACCCAGCCGCCTTCGGGGACCTTCAGGAAGTTCGCGCTGATGAAGGCCATGTCGATGATCATGAACGGCACCATCATCAAGGCCGAGGTCCAGACCGACCATTTCCAGACGCGCCAGATCACGATAAACGCCATCAGCCCGTCGACGAACATGGTGCCCGAGACCGCCAGGCCGTAGGCATGGGCGAGGCCTTCGGAAGAACGGAACAGTACCACCAGGAAGAGCACGCCGGTCAGCAGCAGCGCCCGGATGCGCGGAATATAGATCTGCCCGGCCTGGGTCTCCGAGGTGCGGAGAATCTGGAAGCGCGGCAGGAGGCCCAGTTGAACCGCCTGGCGGGTCAGCGAGAACGCGCCGGTGATGACGGCCTGGGACGCGATCACGGTCGCCAGTGTGGCCAGGATGATGACGGGGTAGAGGCCCCAGGAGGGCACCAGCTTGTAGAAGGGTGCATCGAGCGCCGTGGGGTCTGAAAGCACCAGCGCGCCCTGGCCGAAATAGTTGAGCACCAGGCCGGCAGCACGAAGAACAGCCATGCCGTCTGGATCGGCTTGCGGCCGAAATGGCCGAGATCGGCATAAAGCGCCTCGGCACCCGTCACGGACAGGAAGACCGCGCCCAGGGTCAGCAGCGCCACCAGCCCATGATCGATGAAGAAGTCGATCGCCCAGTAGGGATTGAGGGCGGCGATGACCGACGGGTCGTCGGCGATGTGCCAGATTCCGAGCCCTGCCAGCATCGCAAACCACACCATCATGATCGGGCCGAAATAGGCCGCGACCAGCGCCGTGCCCCGGGACTGCACCGCGAACAGGCCGAACAGGATGACGATCGTGAGCGGAACCACGTAGGTTTCCAAGCGCGGCGAGACCACCTCGAGACCCTCGACCGCCGAGATCACCGAGATCGCCGGCGTGATGAGCGCGTCGCCGTAGAAGAGGGCGGCTGCGATCATGCCGAGGATCATCACCGTCGTGCGCGCCTTGCCGTTCTGCAAGGTGCGCTGGGCAAGCGCCATCAGGGACAGCGTACCGCCTTCGCCCTTGTTGTCGGCGCGCAGCAGGATCAGCACGTATTTGACGGTGACGACGAGGATCAGAGCCCAGAGGATCAGCGACAGCACGCCCAGCACGTTGTCCCGCGCCAGGATGGTCTCGTCTCCCGCGGCCACCAGAGCGACCTTGAAGGCGTAGAGCGGACTCGTGCCGATATCGCCATAGACGACACCCATGGAGCCCAGCGCCAAAGTCCAGAAGGTCTTCGGACTATGTCCGTTGGCCTCTGCGTGGCCGCCGTTGTTTGCAGGAGAATCGGTGGAAGCCTGCGTCATGCGTAATCGTAATGGATGGAGAAAGTGTCGTCTGTTGCTTGAAGGGTTCCCGTAGCGTTGCCGGGCTACGTCCCGTGAATTCGACAGTTTCCCCTTTATGCTCATGCGGGAGCCTTGTCTAGCGCCGCCGGGACGCGATGCCGCGGCAATCCGCCGGGATGAGGGGTTTTCCACCGGGTCACAAGCAATAAACGAGCGATAATCGAGGAATTCAGGTAATTTATGGAAAGTTCCAGACGTCGATTAGCTTAGAAAATTCGCATTTGTCGTTGACCCCTTAGGCTTGACTCCCTAGGGTGCGCGCCTCATTTGCAGGTTTTTGAAGAGTTTTCAGGAGACTGTCGCCTTCGAGGGGCGGCATGAAGCTGCTCCTTCCCGTATGAAGGCAGCCACGGAATGAGTTGAGGACGAGATGTCGCGCGAGAAGAAGACGGATAAGACCGGGACCGAAATGACCGGCGCACAGATGGTTTTGCAGGCTTTGGCCGATCAGGGCGTGGAGCACGTCTTCGGCTACCCCGGCGGCGCCGTCCTTCCGATCTATGACGAGCTGTTCAGCCGCAAGGATGTCGAGCACATCCTGGTGCGCCACGAGCAGGGCGCGGTTCATGCGGCCGAAGGCTATGCCCGGTCGACCGGAAAGGTCGGCTGCGTTCTCGTCACCTCCGGTCCCGGCGCGACCAACGCGGTCACCGGGCTGACCGACGCCCTGATGGATTCCATCCCGCTCGTCTGCATTACCGGACAGGTCGCCACCCATTTGATCGGAAACGACGCGTTCCAGGAATGCGATACGGTCGGCATCACCCGGCCGTGCACCAAGCACAACTACCTGGTGAAGGACATCGACAGCCTGTCACGGGTCCTGCACGAAGCCTTCTATGTCGCGCGGACCGGCCGCCCCGGCCCGGTCGTCGTCGATATCCCGAAGGACGTCCAGTTCGCCAAGGGCACCTATCGCGGCGTCACCAACTCCCAGCACAAGAGCTACAACCCGAAGACCGTCGGTGAGGACGATCGCATCGAGAAGGCGGTCGAGCTCATCGCCAAGGCGAAGCGTCCGATCTTCTATACGGGTGGTGGCGTCATCAACGCCGGACCCGAGGCGTCCGCATCCTTGCGCGAGCTCGTGCGCCTGACCGGCTATCCCATCACCTCGACCCTGATGGGGCTCGGCGCCTATCCGGCCGCCGATCCGCAGTGGCTCGGTATGCTGGGTATGCACGGCACCTACGAAGCCAACAATGCCATGCATGATTGCGATGTCATGATCTGTATCGGCGCGCGCTTCGACGATCGTATCACCGGGCGGCTGGATGCCTTCTCGCCGGGCTCGACCAAGATCCACGTCGATATCGATCCCTCGTCCATCAACAAGAATGTCCGGGTCGATCTTCCGATCATCGGCGATTGCGGCAAGGTCCTCGACCAGATGCTCGCCACCTGGAAGAAGCGCAAGCCGTCCATCGACAAGCCGGCCTTGAAGCGCTGGTGGTCCCAGATCGATCAGTGGCGCGAACGCCAGTGCCTGGCCTACAAGACCAAGTCCGATGTGATCGCCCCGCAATACGCGATCCAGCGGCTCTATGAGCTGACCAAGGACAAGGACACCTACATCACGACCGAGGTCGGTCAGCATCAGATGTGGGCCGCGCAATATTATCGCTTCGAGGATCCGAACCGCTGGATGACGTCCGGCGGCCTCGGCACCATGGGCTACGGCATCCCGGCTGCGGTCGGCGTTCAGGTCGCCCATCCGGACTCCCTCGTCATCGATATCGCGGGCGAGGCGTCCGTGCTCATGACCATGCAGGAGATGTCGACGGCGGTTCAGTACAACCTGCCGATCAAGATCTTCATCCTGAACAATGAATATATGGGCATGGTCCGCCAGTGGCAGGAGCTGCTCCATGGCGGGCGCTACTCCCACAGCTATTCAGAGGCGCTGCCCGATTTCGTGAAGCTCGCGGAAGCCTACCAGGGCGTCGGCCTGCGCTGCGAGAAACCGGGTGATCTGGACGATGCGATCCGCGAGATGATCGCCGTCGACCGGCCGGTCCTGTTCGACTGCCGGGTCGATCCCCACGCCAACTGCTTCCCGATGATCCCGAGCGGCGAGGCCCACAACAACATGCTGCTGGGCGACGAAGCCGAAGAGAAGGGCGTCGGAGACGCCATTTCGGAGCAGGGCAAGATCCTCGTATGACCGGCGATCACCGTCTTCGGCGGCACGGCGCGGCACTGGCGGCGCTCTCGCTTCTGCTCGTCGGCACAGCCACGCCTGCAAATGCCGTGGAGCAGGCCTTCAGCGTGGAGCGGGTCGAGAACATCAAGCACGCCGCTGCATCCATAGCGGAACTGCAGATCCAAAAGGGGGCTCCGGCTGCGATTGCCGCCATCAGCGATTGCTACGACAAGGAGCTGGAGACGGCGTCCACCGTCACCCTCGGTCTCGAAGCCTGCATGTCCCAGGACATCGCCGTGTCGCGCATGGCGTCCGCCGTCGATAGCCGCCTGTCGCCGGAGGAGCGTGCGAAGGAGGGGGCTGACGATCCCCAGAAGCGTCTGGATGCCATGGCCGAGCGCATCGCCAATATCTACAAGCAATTCGGCATGCCCGACGATGCCATGAAGCAGTTCGTCCGTACCGTGAACGCCTACGGTATGGAATCCTACAAGGATACCATCCTGCGCGAGATGCCGGGTGCGGAAGAGAGTGTCGAAGGATCCGCCCAATGAGAGATCGGCCGGAACGCGCTCTCGACCTTCGATCGTCGGCGAACAAGAGCTTGGGCCAGGGGATGCCATCGCCATGCGGACGCTGCTGACATTCTTCCTCGGCCTGCGTGCCATCATGCTGATCGGCTCCGCCGGCGCAATCGTCGGCGCGCTGCTGATGTTTCTGCAGGGCGGATTTTACCTCGCCGAGGCCTGGCACATCGCCGTGGCCTCCGGCACCGGCTTCGAACATGCGTCCGAACGCCAGGTCACCGTGCCGGTGCTGGAAGCGGTCGACGCCTTCCTGTTCGGCCTGGTGCTGGTGATCTTCGCCTACGGCATCGCCATCGGCTTCGTCTTCACCTTGCCCGAGGGCTATGGCCGCCGCTTGCCGGCCTGGATGAAGGTGGACGGCATCGGCCAGCTGAAAGCCAGCCTGTCCGAGGTCGTCATCGTCGTTCTGATCGTCATGTTCGCCCGCGTGGTGGTCGAATCCGGCGGCAATTTCACCTATGAGATGCTGGTGCTGCCGGCTTCGATCCTGATGATCGCAATCGCCCTCCGCATGATCGATCTCGGCGCGGGCCACACGAACGGCGACGGGGAAGAGCTCGGCAAGATCGAGGCGGCACGGGCAAAGAACGAGAACCACTCAGAGAACGGTCAACACTGATGAGCAACCAGCCAGGCAGCGTCTATTCGTTTCAGTCTTCCGAAGAGAAGCCCGAGACCCATACCATCAGCGTCCTCGTGGACAACGAGCCGGGCGTGCTGGCGCGCGTCATCGGGCTGTTCTCGGGCCGGGGCTACAACATCGACAGCCTGACCGTGTCGGAGACCGAGCACGAGGCCCATCTCTCCCGCATCACCATCGTCACCACGGGCACGCCCATGGTGATCGAGCAGATCAAGTCCCAGCTCGACCGGCTGGTGCCGATCCATTCGGTCACCGACCTGACCGTCGAGGCCAACGCGGTCGAGCGCGAGCTCGCCATGCTGAAAGTGGCGGGCAAGGGCGACAAGCGCGTCGAGGCCCTGCGCCTGGCCGACGCGTTCCGCGCCAAGGTCATCGACACCTCCCTCGATCACTTCATCTTCGAGGTCACCGGCAAGCAGTCGAAGGTGGAGCAGTTCATCCAGCTTATGCAGCCCCTCGGCCTCGTCGAGGTGGCCCGCACGGGCGTCGCGGCGATCTCCCGCGGCCCCGAAGCAATGGCGGAGTAACGCAGGGCGAGAAGGCTTCTCGATACGCCTCAAACCTGCTAAGCCCCGCTCCAATCTCGTCCGAATATTAAGTCTGCAAGGAAGTTCAGCATGCGCGTTTATTACGATCGGGATGCCGATCTCAATCTCATCAAGTCCAAGAATGTCGCCATCATCGGCTATGGCTCCCAGGGCCATGCCCATGCGCTGAACTTGCGGGATTCCGGCGTGGAGAACGTGGCCGTCGGTCTGCGCCCCGGCTCGAGCTCCGCCGCCAAGGCCGAAGGCGAAGGCTTGAAGGTCATGGACGTCGCCGAGGCCGCCAAATGGGCCGACGTGGTGATGATGCTGACCCCCGACGAGCTGCAGGGCGACATCTGGAACGAGAGCTTGAAGGACAACATGAAGGAGGGCTCCGCGCTCTTCTTCGCCCATGGGCTGAACATCCACTTCAATCTCATCGAAGCGCGCCCGGACATGGACGTCTGCATGGCCGCGCCGAAGGGCCCGGGCCACACCGTGCGCGCCGAGTATAAGCGCGGCGCCGGCGTGCCGACCCTGGTCGCCATCGCCCAGGACGCATCCGGCAATGCCCACGACTTGTCGCTCTCTTATGCCTCCGCCATCGGCGGCGGCCGCGCCGGCATCATCGAGACCACCTTCCGCGAGGAGGTCGAGACCGACCTGTTCGGCGAGCAGTCCGTGCTCTGCGGCGGCGTCGTCGAGCTGATGCGGAACGGCTTCGAGACCCTCGTCGAGGCAGGCTACGCGCCCGAGATGGCCTATTTCGAGTGCGTTCACGAGATGAAGCTGATCGTCGACCTGATCTACGAAGGCGGCATCGCCAACATGAACTACTCGATCTCCAACACGGCCGAGTATGGCGAGTACGTCTCCGGCCCCCGCGTGGTCCCGTCTTCGAGCAAGGCGGCCATGAAGGAGGTGCTCGACGACATCCAGACCGGCAAGTTCGTGCGCGACTGGATGCTGGAGAACAAGGTCAACCAGACCAGCTTCAAGGCGACCCGCGCCAAATGCGAAGACCACCAGATGGAAGAGGTCGGCAAGAAGCTCCGCGGCATGATGCCGTGGATCGCCGAGCGTGCCATGGTGGACAAGTCCAAGAACTAGGGCGCTTCGCGCAGATCATTTCGGATTGGGAAGCCCGGCCATCGCGCCGGGCTTTTCGCTTTAGGAGTGGATGGTGCGCTGGGCCCGCCTCCAACCCCGAGGCGTCATCCCCGGCCTTGTGCCGGGGATCCATAACCCCGGTCTCAGTTCTTTCAATAAACGGCGGTGTTCATGGATTGCCGGGACAAGCCCGGCAATGACAATATTCGGACCATGCTCGTCGCCCGCCTCGCCAAAATCGTCATGGTGCTCTGCCTCGCGGCTTTCTGCGCCATCGTGGCCTATGACAACGTCGCCGATTACGAGGCGAATTACGGCTTCGTCGGCCATGTCCTCTCCATGGAGGACACCTTCCAAAACAATCCGCTGCGGGACAGGGCGATCCGTGACGAGGGCGTTTGGCGCGCCGCTTACGCCGGTATTATTGCGGCCGAAGCCGTGACGGGGCTGCTCTTCCTCATCGGCGCCGTCCAGATGAGTCTCGCGCTCCGCAAGCCCGCATCCGAATTCCAGCGCGCCAAGGCGTTCGTGGTCGCCGGCGCGACCCTCGGCTTCCTGCTCTGGTTCTTTGGCTTCATGGTCGTCGGCGGCGAGTTCTTTGCCATGTGGCAGTCGAAGGACTGGAACGGCCAGGAGGCCGCCTTTCGCTTCTACGCCACCATGCTGCTGGTGCTGATCTTCGTGTATGGGCGTGATGAGGCGTCGTGACGCGCCATGCGTGCGGCATCGCCCCACTTGCGTATCCGCGGTAGCTGGCCTATTTACGCTTCATGCAGGCGGCACCACTGCCGCCGAATGACCGTTTATGGGCCACGTTATGTCGTACGAAGTGAAAGAGCAGCAGACGGGGGAAGCCGGCAACGTTGTGTCGGCCGTCTATGCTTGTGCGATGTCCGCCCTCTCCAAGCTCCTCCTTATCCGCCCCTGAGCACCGGCGGTCTCGGATCTTTCCGGGGCGGGCGTTCAGGGGATCGCAACGTAGCCCAAGCGAAAACGGATAAGATCGCCCCGCGCGTCGCAGGACCAGGGCGAGGAGCAAAGGACGAGACCCATGACTTCCGAAACGAACTCCGACTCTAAGACCAAGAGCCCGAAGGAAGAGCGGCGCGAGGACGATCGCGTCATCATCTTCGACACGACCTTGCGCGACGGCGAGCAATGCCCCGGCGCGACCATGACGTACGAGGAAAAGCTGGCGGTGGCCGAGCTGCTCGACGATATGGGCGTGGACGTGATCGAGGCCGGCTTCCCCATCGCCAGCCAGGGCGACTTCGAGAGCGTCTCGGAGATCGCCAAGCGCGCGAAGAATTCGGTCATCTGCGGCCTGTCTCGGGCGCAGATCCCCGATATCGACCGCTGCGCGGAGGCCATCAAGCCTGCGAAGCGCGGCCGCATCCACACCTTCATCGGCACCTCGCCGCTGCACCGCAAATATCAGATGGGCATCGATCAGGACGAGGTACTGAACCGGATCGAGAAATCCGTCACCCGCGCCCGGTCCCACACCGACGATGTGGAGTGGTCCTGCATGGACGCCACGCGCACGGAGGAGGACTTCCTGTGCCGCTGCGTGGAGATGGCTATTCAATGCGGCGCCACCACCGTGAACATCCCGGACACTGTGGGCTACGCGCTGCCCCATGAGTTCGCCGAGCTGATCAAGATGCTGATCGAGCGGGTGCCGGGCGCCGACGAGATCGTCTTCTCTACCCACTGCCACGACGATCTGGGCCTGGCGGTCGCCAACTCCCTGGCCGGCGTCACCAAGGGCGCCCGCCAGGTGGAATGCACCATCAATGGGCTGGGCGAGCGCGCCGGCAACGCCGCGCTGGAAGAGATCGTCATGGCGATCGAGACCCGCTCCGACGCCATGCCCTATTGGACCGGCATCGATACCACCATGCTGACCCGGGCCTCCAAGCTGGTCTCCGCGGTGACGGCCTTCCCGGTGCAGTACAACAAGGCGATCGTCGGCCGGAACGCTTTCGCTCACGAGAGCGGCATCCATCAGGACGGCGTGCTGAAGAACGCCCAGACCTTCGAGATCATGACGCCGGAAAGCGTCGGCCTGACCCAGTCGAACCTGGTCATGGGCAAGCATTCCGGCCGCCATGCCTTCCGGGAGAAGCTGAAGGAGTTGGGCTACGAGCTGGGCGACAACGCCTTCGAGGATGCCTTCGTGCGCTTCAAGGCCTTGGCCGACCGGAAGAAGCATGTCTACGACGAGGACATCGAGGCTCTGGTCGATCAGGAGATCGCCACGGCCCATGACCGCATCAAGCTGGTCTCCCTGACCGTCATCGCCGGCACGTCCGGACCCCAGAAGGCGACCCTGACTCTCGACATCGACGGTAAGCAGCAGACCCACGAGGCCCAAGGCGACGGCCCGGTGGACGCGACCTTCGCCGCGATCAAGGCCATGGTCCCCCATACGGCGACCCTGGAGCTGTACCAGGTCCACGCGGTGACCGAAGGCACCGACGCCCAGGCCGAGGTGACCGTGCGGCTCGAAGAGGACGGCCGCATCGCCACGGGCCGCGGCTCCGACACCGATACCCTGGTGGCGAGCGCTCGCGCCTACATCATCGCGCTCAACAAGATCTTCGCCCGCGATGTGCGCAAGAAGCCCGAGACCATGATGGCCTCGTAAACGGGAATCGAAGTCAGGGCGGTTCCGGAAGGAGCCGCCCTTTCTTTTGGTTGCGGAGTCCAACCGAACCGAATGCGCACGCTGATCCTTGCCGCGCCGCGTCAGAGCGTCCCGGTGGAAACTAGGCCGTTATAGAGCCGGGCTATTTCCCGTTTCGGTAGATGGAGAGCGACACGATATAGGTCGCGTGCTCGAAGAGCTGGAGGTCCATCGCCACCGGCACGTCCGCCTTGGTATGCGGGATGGTGAAATGGGTGTCCTCGACGCCCTCGACCGAGCTTTCCCGCAGGTCGGCCTCGACCTCGTCGAAACAGTCGACGATCTTGTCGCCGACTTCCTTCATTTGGGCCGTGGCCTCCTCCTTCGTCTCGAAGGACACCTCGCAGTCGTAGGACATCAGCCCGGAATCGTTGGTGACGTAGCAGCGCCGCATGCCGGGCAGGGTGATCGTCCCGTCCGCCTGGCTGACGCTGTTGCTCTCGCCCGCGGGCAGCTTCTCCGCGCCCAGATGCACGAAATCCAGCTTCGCCTCGTCGGCGATCTGGTTCAGATCCTCGCAGAACGGATCGCCGCCGCTGCAGCCCGAAAGTGCGGGCGCAAGCAGCGCCAGCCCGCCCAGAACCACTGCGCCGGAGAGAATGCGCGATGCCGATATGAGATGTGTCATATGCCCTGTTGCCCCGTGAAAGCCCTAAGGGATCAAGGATACAGAACTCGCCGAGCGCGGCAATGACCTTGCCGCAGGCAATGACGAGGGACGCGATCAGGGGCGGTCGCGGCGCCGGATACGAAAATGGCGGCCCGGAGACCGGACCGCCATTTCGGATGGGGGAGGGGTTGCCTCCCGCGCATCGGATGCTTTTCAGCGTCGCGTGTTACGCGAGCTGAATGTTGGTGGCCTGCTTGCCGCGGCCGCGCGGATCGTCCTCGATCTCGAAGGTCACGTTGTCACCCTCGTCGATCGCCGGCACGCCGGAGCGCTCCAGAGCAGACGCATGGACGAAAACGTCCTTCTCGCCGCCTTCCGGGGCGATGAAGCCGAAGCCGCGGGAATGATTGAAGAATTTAACAGTGCCGTTAATGCGAGACATATTGGGAGTCCTTTCCCGTTAGTCGTTGAGTGCGGGCCGCTGGGCGAGGCCGGATGGCTTCGTCTTGCGGCGACGTCTTCAGATGTCGGGAAAGGTCGTGCTCGTAATCGGCGCGATAACTTGCCGTCGTCGTTAGTCCACGCCCAACACGGGCGTACCGTCTAGGGGCGCTATATGGACGGCGTTTGTGGCGTTAGCAAGGGCAATTCGGTTGGGCCTGCCGCTTGCCGCGTGGTTTTTGGCCTGTCTGCGCGGTTTCCGCGCCGAAAATAGTTTGGCTGGGAGGGCGTTTATCGCCACCGACGCTCTAGACAGGACGTCTGCCCTGGTGCTAACAGGTCCGTTCGATTTCGCATCCCCCAACACCTTTTCATCGGTGACGCTTTCAGCAGGGGATGCCGGTCGGGCGCATAGCTCAGTTGGTAGAGCAGCTGACTCTTAATCAGCGGGTCCAAGGTTCGAATCCTTGTGCGCCCACCAAATTTCCTTTTGTTTTCAACGCAACAAGCGTTCTGGCTCGACAGAGTGTGCAACACATACAGTGGCACACTCCGGGCACATTTCTCTTTCTCAACAAGACCATCACCTTGGACCCGCTGACGAAAAATCAGCGCGTCCAAGGTGCTATTTCAAGCGCGAAAGCCCTTGGCCCTCATCAGGGTCCTCGCTAAGGCGCCTACGGTAAAGAGTAGCCTCGAGCTATGCTAGCTCATCCGCCCGCAGGCGCTCCGCGGAACCCTCGAAGATAAACGGATTGAAAAAGATGCGCTGCCCCAATAGACGGCGCTCGACGCCACTTAGCGTAGCCTCCTCGCACACTTCCTCCCAGCCCGCTTGGATTGCTGTGATTTGTTGCTCGATGATATCTTCCGCCGCTTTCTTGCTAAGCTGGAAATGAGGTGCCGCCTCCAGGCATGTGGCTAACGTACTCATGCGTTTATTGTCCACGATCAGCATGGCTTGACTTGCCTCATTGCCCGCGCGGTTCTGCGGACAAATGTCGTAGGCCGGCGTCAGCGTCAGTTGCTTGCCATCCCAGAACCCAGCGTGATTGCGAGCATGATCGTCAGTGTTGCCGCACAAAACATTGAAAACCAGCCGCCCGAATAACTCATGCAGTGTCGCTTTAGGCGCAGTGAAGCGATGGCGGATAATTTCAGCCAAGTCTTCATAGCTCGCGTAACGCGCCATCATTTCATCAAGGCCGAACAGCGTAAGCGCCGATACCATAGCCTTGCGCTCCCAACCGTTTTCTACCTTCACACGATCGAACCGTTCCACCAGTAAGACATCTTTTCCCGCGACGTGTTCCAGTTGTACTTTGGCTGAATCCAAGCCCGCTTTGGCAGCGAGACGCATGGCAACATATTCGGCCTTCACCACATTGTGGGTATCCGTTGAAGAGGAGAACTTAGCGATCAGTTTGCGATCACCATCTACGATCATGGCCTTAGGCCGGGCGCCGCCAATGGAGCTTCCATGGAAAAGTGCCTGATCGAGCTCCGGCGTGAGCGTTATTCCCTTTTCAACTTTCTCGGCTGCGTGCAGCAACTCTTCGAGTGTTGCCGCTTGCGCGGCGCGCGGAACGTACTCAGTCGGAGACCGCTGGAAATCGAGAGCACCGATACGATCCGATCCGGATTCCAGAAGGTAGGTCAGCTCATCGAGGGTATCGAGATCGGCGTCTTTGCCTTTGCGCCCGGCGACCTGTTGAGAATGACGCGGCGCCCCCATGCATCTGGCGCAGCATCGCGCAAGCAGCCGGCCATGCGCAATCCCGCATCAGGCGGGATTGCGCCACTTCTTAAGGGAAGCTCCGGTGCATAAATTGGGATCGCGTTGTCCCGCTCGAGATAGCTCTGACCGTAGTTGAAGATCAGGCGATCGCCGTCACGCGCGATGCGCCCAGCAACAACAGGTTCCGTTGTACCGAGCAACCAAAACCAGACATAGGCTTCGTCTGGGGTCTTGGGCCCAGTGGGTTTAGAATTCATCCTTCACCCCCTTGGCCACATGACGAGCCGCTTTCGGCAGCAAGACGAGCTTGTCGCGCTCCATCGACAGTTGCCCGGTCAGCCTCGTCGGCCCGGCATCAAACAGGCGTAGCCCCAAAATCGCCGCCACCTCAAATGCCGCGCCGAGGGAACAGCCCATATCGCCATTCTCGATCCGATGAACGAGCCCCCGAGAAACTCCAGCGCGCTCCGCGACGTCGGCGATTGTCAGCGCGCGCTCAATCCGCGCATTGTGGATCATGACCCCCAGCAGCTCTGCGGCCTCGCGGGCGTACCGGGAATAGGATCTGTTCTCAGGTTTAGCCATTTCTATCTCTTGTTCCATAAATAGGTCGTATAGGGGTTTCTTGCGCTATTTATAGAACATACTAACACGGCACAAGGGCCATGTTCAAGGGATCGTTCTATAAATAAGTCGGGAAAAGCCTATATGATCTATTTATAGATCATATCTATCGATAGAACCGTCGGAAGCCCCATTCACACCGCCCCAGCGAACGGGCCGAGGCGAGTAGTCCAGCTATAATGCGTGGCCTCTGCACCATTGGACACGCCCTTGCCGAAACCAAAAATGCGAGCCGCAATCTTTCTTGCGCCAGATGGAAGGATGCAGGGTCGCGGTGCCGTCGGCATGGTGTGTGACTCGCCAGCAGGGGCGATCATCCGGTAGCAGGTTCATATGAAGAACCTTGTGGCACCCGCAGGGGCACAGCATGGCCGCTTGCTCTTCAAAGCCGTCCTCCTGCACGAGATACAGGGTGCGGCGGCGGAGGCGATGCGGGAGCCTTTCCTCCACGACAATCGTTCGATATGGGGGTACTAGCCAGCGATATAGCGTCTCCTTTAAGTGCCTATACAGCTTGACCAAAGACATCATGCTGTCCGCCTTTCGGCGAGTTCCATCACTCCCAGAAGCGGCGCCACGTCGCCCATGCCAACTTTGCCGCCTAGGATTTCGCAGATCCCTTCCTCGGGATCGCAAATCAATTCCATGCTGGCGAGGCTGAATGTCACAGCGGCGTAATTGTTGTTGGGTTCTTCGCGGAAGGGATGCAGGCGGGCCAGGAACTCATCGACGGCTAGCGCAGCCGCAAACATGTTCACGCTGATGACCGCGGGACGGTTGGCCTGCACGCCAGCAATGTAGCCGTCCCTGACCTGACGATCGTGTGCGGCAGGGTCGTTGCGCCGCAATCCGGCAGCCGCAACTTGCTTCATGCTGAAAAGACCCCGACTCATCAGGCTCGAACGGCCCGGCCGGATGTAGTGCACCGTACCGCAAATTTCGCGGATGTTGCTGCCGGATTCGCGCTGGCTGTCCGCCACGAGCCGGACGCCGACATCGAAATACGGCAGCGTGTAATAAGCAGCTAGGGCGTTCAGCAGATACCGGCCATCGACGGTGTCCATACAGCCGAACACCACGTCACATTGTGCCACGGCGCGGACTACGTCTCGGTCCCAAAGGTTCTTTTTGATTCGGATTACGCGCGTGCCAAGGTCGGCTCGCTCTATGGCATCAGCCAGAACATCGACTTTGCTCCGCCCGTCCAGCGCATCTTTCTTAGTGGAATTCAGGATGCGGTTGACGTTGCGCTCTTCCATTCCGTCATCATCGACGATCAACAGCTCACCTACCCCGAGCCGCACGAGCTGCTCGATCAGCGGACTGCCAGTGCCCGACGCGCCGATGACTGCGACCGACAAGCGCCGCAGACGCTCTATCGTGCCAACGTCAAACGCCTGGGCGTGGGAGGCTACAAAGCTAGGTAGTTCGGCACCGCCGACATCCGCATACCAAAAATGCAGGTCGTCACCTGCAACGCTAATGCAATCGATCGGCTCAAAGGTGTTGCCCGGCCACAGCACGCGTCCGAACATCTGACCGTCGGGCAGCATGACGGCGCTGCCGTGTGGAACATCCGCCTCGACCCAGCCCCGGATCATTGGTAGGAGCCGGGCGTCACCTTCATCGTCGATATGGGAAAAGGCTCCGTAGCCACCTGGATGGCTATGGACTTTTACTACTGAAAGCCGGTCGAGGGCGGCGCGTTCGAGAATGGGGGCGATATAGTCAGGCGGCCAGGTTACCCGCGTCGGCGTCCGTTCAGAACAGTCCTCATAGGGAATGCCATGGACTTCGCGCACGACCAGTCGGTGGCAGCGATCGCCTGCGCGTCGCCCGCAAAGAAGAAGAGCGACGGCCTCATTTCCATCACCAGGATACAAAAAGTCGGTCAGGTGATCGTGCTGGTCACCTGACAGAGCGAGCGTTACGGGCGCGGCCATTTTTCAAACTCCCGTGCCAACCACTCTTCAACCAGAATGATGTGAGTTCCGAGATAGTCGCGGCCGACCTTCCACGGGTTTTGCGCTGTTCGATGGCGTGACCATCGCTGATAGACCTTGCCGTCAATGGTTTGGGTTGCCTGCGTCGCACCGATTCCCCGCCCGTCTTTTCTGGTCAGGGCTGGATAGAAGTACACCATGTTGAGCTCGGCGTTGGGATAGGCCGTTTCCATGCGGATGGCCGCCGTGACTTTGGGGTGGTTGTAGCCTTCGTGCGTCGGGAACTCGTGGACCAGTACCCACTGCGAACCATCGGTTATCGCTTCCCAGGGCAGTCCATACTCGTTGAGAAATTCCCGATCCTGAGGCAGTAGATCAAACTGGCGACGCAGAGACATTCGGTTAGCCCTCCGTCTGGTCGCACGGCAGAGCCTTGAACTTCTCGACGCCGGGATGGCGCAGGTCGACATGCTCGTCGAGCTTGACCTTGTGCGGCTTCTGGCCGGCGAGCTTGACCCGCAATGTGTAGTCTTCCGCGGGCAGCAGCCCCGCCAGGGTCAATATCTCCCGGCCTGTCGGCTTCGGATCGTGCACCACATAGGGCTCGCCGTTGATCTTCAGGCGATATCCCTTGGCGAGAGGAGGACGCTCGCCACGCTTGGCGTATTCTTCAAGGTCGATGATGTCGTCGAGGACGGCTTCGACGCCGGCTTCGCGTTCTTGGGTCTCAATTTCCGTCATTTCTGTTCCCCTTTCAGGTGGTTGTCCTGGCCAATGCCGGCCGGGAATGCCTATCATCAAAATCGCATAGCGTGCTAAGTTTGTCAAGCAAAAACATAGCATGCTTGACGACGAGGTCGGATAACGTTAAAATTCTAAGAGGAACAACACCTTGGAGGAGGGTCACGCCATGCTCGCCCCTGCAGCTGAGAGGAGCACCGTGAAGCTAACGCTAGGACAATATCTCGCCGCGATTCGTAAGGACCGGAAAATGACCCTGCGTGACGTGGAGGAAGCGACAAACAAACAAGTGTCGAACGCATATCTCAGCCAAATCGAAAACGACAAAATTCGTAAGCCGTCGCCTAACGTTCTTCACACGCTTGCGGAGCTCTACGGCATTAGCTTCGAGAATCTTATGGAAATGGCTGGCTATTTTGTCTCGCCTGCAAAACGCAAGATCGAAGATAGACACGGGCGCGTGGCCACCTTCGCTGAATACAATCTGACACCGGAGGAAGAGTTAGAGCTTATGCAGTTTTTGCAGTTCCTAAGGAGTAGGAAGAAACCGGGTGACAAAACCTGACGACAGCAGCCTCGACCCCGAAGACCTTCGCGCGGTCGAGGAGAGAGCAGCACGCCTCCTTGACCGCGCAGACGCTTGGGATCGGTTTCCGATTCCCATCGACGATATTCTCGCCGCCGCCGATGTACAGGTGTCGTCGTCAAGCGCGTTTGATGCTGCCGCTATTGTGGCCTACCTCAAGGGCAAGGCCGCCCATGCCGGAGAGCAAATAAAATCTGCTATCAGCAAAGTGTTTGGCCTCTATGATGCCGGCGAGAACCTGATCCATATCGATGAGACGGTCGTTGAATCAAAGCAGACCTTTTTGAAGCTCCACGAGACGGCGCATCACGACATGCCGACGCACCGAAAGGTGTTTCGGTTCTTTCAGGATTGCGAAAAGACTCTCTCGCCGGAAATAGTCGACCAGTTCGAGCGTGAAGCGAATAACTTTGCTCGGTTCGCTCTCTTCAAGGGCGATCTCTATGCAGAGTATGCCGCCGACTGCGCATTCGAAATCAAGACGCCGATGAAGCTCGCTAAGAAGTTTGGCTCCTCGGTCTATGCATCCGTCCGCGAGTTCGCCCGCACCAACCACAAGGCCTGCGTCGTCTATGTTCTACAGCCGCTAGAGTATGTCCAGGGTGACGGCGCTCAGGCTTCTGTCCGGCGGATAGAACCCTCGCATGCGTTCAAGGCTCAGTTTGGCCAGCCGACAGACACAGTTATTACGCCGGACCATTATCTCTGGCCCGTAATCCCCGTGGGCCGAAAAATGACGCCGCCGGTCTCGCTCTCTTTGATCGATAAGAACGGAGATGCCCATGAATGCCTCGCCGAGGCATTCGACACTACGTACAATATCTTGATCCTGCTCTATCCCGTGAAGGCTCTGACCAGCAGTAGCGCGATCATTCTTCCGCCCGGCTGTAAAGAAGCACCTCCCAACTAGAGACGTCTTCTGGCTGCGCCGCGTGGCTAACACGCTCGTGCGATTCAAACCGAGCCTTGCTCCCATGGGGTTGTGCGCCACGAGCGAATTGGCTGGCACTAGGCGGTTCAAATGGCAACCATGTCTGACGATTGGAACTGGTGGTGGGGGGCGTGGCGAAATCGCATCCGTTGCGGCTCATGTCGCGCACTTGTTGATCTCAACGACCCATGCCCGATCTGTGGTGCCGACTACAGCAAAGTTGAACCCGTCGAAGTCATTATCGATGGCAGCCCCGTGACAGTGTCTCCTGCTTTGCAAGGAGCTCTAGACTGGTCGCCCTACGTGATGCTCAAGCTGATGCACCAGGAATGGCTCCGACCTTTGTCTGAGGAGGACTGGGTATTGCCAGAGGCCAGTCAACCCTCCCCCAGATTGGTAATAGTCTTGGTTTTCTGGACTTATTTCGAGGCGCTCATGGACCGGTATTTCGAGGCCGTAACAAGCGAATTGCCAAGGGCCGTGGCTACAGATTTATTGGCACGCTACAGCGGGATCGGCGTACGCCTAGATCGATTACATCGAGTCTTTTTTAATGCGCGTTATGGCGAGGACCTCGATCGTCTCGGCTTCACCGCAATCCGCGTGCACCTCGAGTTGTTGCAGAAGCGACGCAATGCATTCGTCCACGGAGATCCTGCGGCCATTAGCGACGAGCTGGTTGAAGATACAGTACGGCTCTTGCCCCAGTTCCATGAGGCCTGGTTCAAACGTTTAACCTCCGCTGCGCCAAGCGCTCTTAACTCGTCTCAGAGCCCTAGTAAAAGGCGCGTATAAGGAAAAAGGCATGGGAAGAGATTCAATGAAAGCATGCAATGCCTCGCCCCCGAAGCGTCAGGCGGAAATCAGGGCGCGCTCTGAAACGCTCCAAGAACTCGGCGAGGCTCTCGACTTCACTCAGGAAAAGCTTGCGCATGATCCCGGCGCGCTTCTACGGGGCATCACCCCGGAGAATCTTCACGAAGAAGTCGATTTCGGAGACCCCGTAGGCAATGAGAACTTGTAATAGGCACTCATATGCCCAGTACCAGCAGAAGTCTCGCTTGCCCGGGGGAGCCCAAAAATGACTGGAAGCAGCCAAAAAATACCGAAAGCCACTGGCACACTTTCTGGCACATACACGGCTGCATCCGCAAAAAGTCTATATCGTTCAATAGGTTTAGCGTAGGCTGCGTTATCTCTTAATCAGCGGGTCCAAGGTTCGAATCCTTGTGCGCCCACCACTTTTCAATTCACAGAAGCACGGTGCGATGGGTCAGCGGCGGCGGGCGATCAAAAGCCGTGCCTCGTAGGTGGAGCCGATACTTCCGCCGTGGGCCTCGACAATCTCCCGGACACCCTCGAAGAGCGCCATCTTCACCTGCGCCGGCAAGTTGTGCTGGAACGAGAAGGTATTGAGCAGGCGCACGTAATCCTCCGCCCCCAAAACATGCTCATGCCAATGGGAGCGGTCGGCGAGCAGGTCGAAATCCTCTGACGCGTCGATCTCACCGGCGAGATCGCTGCTGGTCTGCCAGGCCGGCTGATAGAGCGCATCCAGCGCTTCGGGCACCACGCGACCGTAAAGCGCATCCAGCGCCTCGCGCAAAGCCCCGCTCTCCCGGTCATGGCGATGGATATTGTGCACGATTGCGAGCGTGCCGCCGGGCTTCAGCAGGGCGGCCGATTTCTGCCAGCGCGTAGCCTTGTCGAACCAGTGGAAGGCGGTTGCCGCGATCAGCGCATCGAAGCTTTCCGGCGCAGCCTCGAAATCCTCGAAGGAGGAGCAGACGAACCGCACATTGGGGTAGGGCGTGCAATGGGCTTTCGCGATGGCGAGCAGCTCCGGGCTCAGATCCGAGGCAACGATCTCTGCCCCGAGCGGCGCGAGCTTGGCCGTCAGCTTGCCCGGCCCGCAGCCGAACTCCGCCACGCGGGACTCCGCCGTGATGCCGGCAAACGCCTGCCAGTCCGCCACCAGCGCATCGGGATAGCCCGGCCGCACCGCGTCATAATCCGCTGCAACCCGCGCAAAGGTATGCTTGCCGCTATCGTCTTTCAGCATGGGGGAGTGGCCTAAAAGTCCGTCGAGGCGCGCACATTAGCAGGGATGCGGGGCGGACGTGTGGCCAGACAGGCGTGAGACCGGATAAGACAGATGCGAGGCGGTACGGCGGCCCGGCTTTTCGCGCCAAGACCGCCGATTGGGTTTCAAGCCGCCCGAGTGCTCATGCGGCGAGCTGTGCGCGGCTCGCTGCCATCGGCAGGAACAGATAGGCCGAACCCGTCATCACGAGATTGATCCCGACCAGCAGCCCGATGGCCCAGGCCGCCGAGGTCGGCAGGTTCATCACGATCATGATGCCGACCGCGAGCGCCACGATCCCCGCGAACAGCATCCAGCCCCAGCCGTCATGGGGCCGCATGCGCAGCCCCATGGCGATTTCGAGCACGCCCTGGATCGCGAACATCGCGGCCAGGAAGATCGTCAGGGTGATGATGCCCGTCAAAGGGAAGAACGCCAGCCAGGCGCCGGCAATGAGATACAGAACGCCCATCAGCAGGTTCAGGAAGAACTCGCTCCAGCCCTTGGTCGAGAAGGCGTGGAAGATCTGAACGATCCCGCCGATGAGGAACAGCCAGCCGATGAAGATCTTTGTGGCAATTGTGGTCAGGAAAGGAAATGCGATCGCTACGGCCCCGAGGATGATCAACAAAATCCCGAGAATGAAGAACCAGGTGCGATTTTCGGTAATGGTCGCTGATGTTGGCATCGTCGCCTCCTCCAGTTAGCTCCCAAGACTCAGAATACTCGCACTGAAGTCTACCACGCTGCCGCAAGCGGAACGCGAAAAGTGACGCGTTTTCCCGTGGGGATCAGGGGGGCACCTGAGTCAAAGACGCGCGGCACTTCTTCAGCCGGTCGGAGGTTCGCAGCCTTGTGCGCTGACAATTCTTCATCCAGACAATCTTCAAGCGAAGCTAGGAGTTCGCGCGAGACCAAGAAGAGCTGATTATGAAAGTCTTGGTGATTGGTGCCGGAGCAACCCTCGCTGAAGCTCGCCACCTAGGCAATCCTTACGATATTTGCCCCCCTCTCATTCGCGATTTCGCTCGGAAAACCTGGGCCAACTATACGCCGCATCCTCTTCTGGAAGCGTATTTGGCTACGCTCGGCTACCATGAACTGCCTCGCGACCCCCGTGAGCTCTTCTTTCAACTGGAAGAAGAAGGAGTGACGAATATTGAGAGGTTCATGGAGTTCGCTTGGGAAAATAGAGATGAGCCATTCGAAGTGAGCGGACAGCCGGTCCCAGGATACATTTCAGGGTTGCAAGTCAACGGGCCAGGGGCGAGCGAAAGCCGCGCCGAGGGGCCGAGCTTCTGGGAGAACCTACTTTATCATGGGATGGGCAATCCCCTTTCATTCGCGATGCTTCGCTGTTTTCACGCAAACGGAAGTGGCTGGAGAGATCTCGAACTCTCGCGCTGCATGATTGAGCGCCTTAACTCAGAAGACGTGGTCTTAAACCTGAACTATGACACACTATTCGAGTTAGCCCTTGAGCAAGAAGGCAGACCCTTTGCGTACTCACCACACCAGACGGGAGGTGAATCCCTGTTGGTGGTGAAGCCCCACGGATCTCTAAATCTTGTTTCTAACGATGATGGCTTTGCATTTGGACGGCCCGGATGGCTTGGCGCACCGCAACCACGCGGGTATCGGAGCTATTCTGGCCTCATACCCCCAAGGCTTAAGAAGAGCTATCGTCAGCATCCCATTTCTCAGATGATTCTGAAGCCGGCTGAGAGTCTGGAACCAGAAAAGATCATCATGTGGGGGATTGGAATCACCGAAAGCGACGAAGACCTTCTCGCCCTCTATCGCAGGTGGTCGAAACACGTAACGCTGTTGAGATTATTAATCCCGATGCCATGGTATCCTATAAAGTGGCCCACCTTCTCGATTGCAACGTTATTGCTTATCCAGCAATCGAGGGTTGGCTGATGGACAATTAGGGTGGACCCGCCGGAAGCCTTTGCCATCTGCTCCCGTGCACCGTAACAAATCCATCGTAATCCCGGCGTAGGGAAGAGCATCCATCACTCCCTTTCAGGATGTCGCCCGATGTTCTCCGCCAACCCATTGAAATCATGTCTTTTCGCTGGCGCGTTGGTCGCCGGCTTCGCCGCACCGGCCTCGGCCGCCGAGCTGCTCGTCACCACGGGCGCCGATTCCGGCCCGGGCTCGCTCCGCGCCGCTTTGGCCGAAGCCGCCAAGGGCGAGGGCGAGGCGCAGATCTTCGTCACCACCGGCGACGATATCGAGATCGAGAGCACGCTTGTCTACGAGGGTACCGCGCCGCTCGGCCTCTATGGCTCCGGCCAGGTCATCAAGACGGACAAGAACGTCAATCTGCTATCCGTGACCAACGCGCCGACCTCACCGTCAACGCGCTGAGCCTCCAGGGTCCCGGCGGCTTCTCCATCGAAAAACGCGGCGACACGGATGGCCCCGCCGGCAAGGGCATCTTCATGCATGTGCCCAAGGACCGCACGGGAACCGTCCATCTCGACCTTCAGAAGGTCGCCGTGTCCGATGTCGCCGGCCATGGGGTGCACGTCTCCGACTGCAGCCTTGCCGATGCTTGCGGCAATGGCGGCGGCGGCGCGGGCTCCGGTTCGCCGGCATCCGTCTCGGTGCGCCTGACCGATGTGGAGATTGCCAACGCAGGCCAGGGCCGGTTCGACGGAGACGGGCTTCGCGTGGATGAGCGTAGTGAAGGCGACATCGTCTTCCATGCCCAGCACTCGAAATTCACCCATATGGGCGCCGACGGGGTGGAGCTGGATGAAGGCGAGGGGGGCAGCGTGATTGCGACCGCCGTGGACAACGCCTTCAACGACAACGGCACGTATTGCGATCCTGAGCTCCTGAAACCGTTCCTGCCCAAGGAGGTCGAGGGCAAGTTCGAGGACGGCGAGAAGGCGGAGGCCGACATTCCGGCCAAGATCACCGGATCGCCCGACGATGCCTGCTTCGAGCGCGAGGTGAAGCTCTACGAGTCCGGCGCGGTGAAGAAATATGAGATCGCAATCGACCTCGACGACGGCTTCGATATCGACGAGGAGGGGGAGGGCGACCTCATCGCCGTGCTCTCCGGTGTCGAGGTGAAGAACAATAAGGATGAGGGCATCGATTTCGACGAGGCCGACGGGGGCCGGATCAGCTTCGCGCTCCGCGATGCTGAGGTTGAAGCTCAGACCGACGACGGCGTGAAGGTCTCCGAGGAAGGCGCCGGCGGCGTCACGGCGCTCGTGCACGACGTCTCCTCCAAGAAGAACGGCGGCAAGGGCGTCGTGTTTGAGCAGGAAGACGAAGGCGAGATCCGCGTCGTGGCGGTGAAGCTCGAAACCTCCGGCAATGACGACGGCGACAAGACGGGCCTCGAGGTCGTCCAGGCCGGCGACGGCAAGGGCACCCTGATCGTCCGCGAAAGCGACATCGCCGACGGCATTGCCGCAGAGGGCGTCGAGGTGACCCGGGAGAAGCTTGCGGTCAACGAGAAGAAGTAGCGCTCGGAAGGTGAAGCGTCCGGCGGACGTCGGGGAAGGCCCGCGCCGCTGTCGCAGAGAGATCGGGGCCATGCCACACCAGGGAGCATTTCCATGGCATGGCCCCGCCCTCTCAGTCCGATCGTCTAGATGCGATCCGCCGCATTCTGGGTCGACCGGAAGCCGCGGGTTTTGGCGCCCCGCGGATGATAAGCTTCGAAATAGCGCTGCCCGAGCTCAGCCAGCCCGGCGCCGGAGAAATGCTCCAGCCCGCCCTCGGCGGGGATGCCGCCGACATCGACGAAACGCATGAGCATGTGGTCCTGGGCCGCCTCCACCAGGGCGCAATTCACGCAGGCGTCGAGCGGCGAGGCGAGGCCGCCCAGCAGCACCGGCCCATTGCGTTTCAGGATGCGCTTCTCCCGCAGGCTGGCGACCAGCCAGTCGAGCGCTTCCCGGTACCACCCCGTATCGCAGCCGCGGTCGGCCTCACCCTGGTGCCAGAGCATGACGTCGTAGGGCGCGCTGCCTTGCGCCTCGAACACGGCGTCGATGGTGCGCGACATGGTCCCGACCTCCGGCAGCCACTCCACCATCGAAGCGTCCGGATTGGCGACCACCGTCAGACGCACATCCTGGCGCAGGCGCTGGGCCGCGCAATGGGCGAACCAGACACCGAGATTGTTGCTCGGTCCGGTGAGATGGAAGGGTGGGCGCGCTTCTTGCGGATAGACCCAGTCGTATCCGTACGAGCCGTAAGGATTGAAGTTGTTCCAGACCTGAACGCGGTCATCGCAATCCGCGAAGCGTGGGCCGCCTTCGCGCAGCCCCAGCGCGTTGGATTGCCCAGAAAGTAGCACGTTCAACAAGACCGATCCCCAGCCGGATGCATATGCCGACAGATTAGGCATGGAGCGCCTGCCAAACTTGCCATTTCGTGCCAGTACGTTCGCAAGAGCAGCGGAGCGGCTGGATGAAGGCCACTGGATCTGCAAGATATGCGAACGCCCTCCCGGCCGAGGCCGGGAGGGCGTCCAATATTCGTTCATCCGTCGGGGCAAAGCCTTTGCAACGACTCGCTTTTCCGGTGGAAGGGGCCTGCCGTCCTAGATCTCGTCCCGGTGGTAACCGCCGAGCGCGCCGGCCACGCCGCCGATGAAGCCGCCGATCAGCAGCGATATGGCGGTGAAGATCGAGAAGTTCGCAGCGGCCTCGGCCACCTGCTTGGCCGTCTCCTTGGAGACCTCCGCCGCGCTGGCGGCAGCGTCGGCACCCGGCGCCACGGCGTCGACGGCGCCCAAGCCGGCAAACACGGTGCCGACGGCGAACAGGGCCGCGACCAGAAGCGTAGCGAGTGCCCAGGCGAGCAGCCCATGGGCGGAATCCCGGAAGAAGACCTCATCCGTCCGCAGCCCCGGCGTCTTGCTGCGCAGCCGTCCGGCGAGATAACCGCCGAAACCAGAGGACAGCCACTGCATCACGATGAGCCAGACACCGGCTCCGATGGCGAAGTTCTCAGGTGCGCTGTTGGTGAAAGACCAGGCTCCACGGTCGAGAAACCGAAGCCGGAGCCGGCGGTGAAGAGAATGATGGAGACGGCGACGGCGGCCAAAGCCCCGCCGAAGATCGCCCCCCAATCGGTCGCCATCGCGGACCGGTCCAGCGTGAACTGAGAGATGGACATTTCGTCCATCTCCGCCACGGCGATATCTGGCTTCCTTACCATGTCGAAATCCTCCCTCGTACCAGGCGCCGCGAGGACGCCTGGCAGCTTGCCTCTTGATTGCCTCTCGCGACGACGCG
Source organism: Methyloligella halotolerans (assembly GCF_001708935.1). Classification (GTDB taxonomy): domain Bacteria; phylum Pseudomonadota; class Alphaproteobacteria; order Rhizobiales; family Methyloligellaceae; genus Methyloligella; species Methyloligella halotolerans. The sequence goes on along the minus strand of NZ_MASI01000001.1, from coordinate 770,594 downwards.
CTACCCGCGAAGGGCATGCTGATCGCATCGTCCCGGAACCAACTCGACTTCGGGTTGTTCCGTTCCTGGAGACTACGCAAACGGGAGGAGAGACTGACATGCTGCCTGGTATTCTTCTTTGGCTGATGGGCGTGCCCCTGATCGTGATCGTAATTCTGTACCTATTGTTCTAGCGGCGGGGGCGCGAGCTTCCTTGGCGGAAGGCGCTTTTTCAACGAGCCGAGATCGGCTAGTGGATAGCGTCCGGTAAGTCAGCGGAGTTCGCGCCCGTGCCTTTTCTCAGGCTGATCAATGAAGCGCCGCTGCCCGTCGTGGTCTTCGGCATCATCGGCGTCTGCGAGATCTATACGATCGGCCTCATTCTGCTCGCCCGCCGTCTGTGGGGGCCGGAGCGTCTTCAGCGGAACAACGAGATCGGCGGGTTTAAATTCGCCAATGTCGGCGTGCTCTACGCCGTCATGATCGCCTTCATGGTGATCGCGGTCTGGCAGGATTATCAGGACGTCGAGACCGCCGTTCGCACCGAGGCCAAAGCGGTGCGCGATCTCCATCATCTGACCTATGCCATTCCCGGCAACCAAGGCGAAGCGATCCGCCAGCCGTTGCTCGAATATGCGCGTCACGTCAAAAAGGACGAATGGCCCGCAATGGCCAACGGCACGCTGGGTATGCGGCCTGCGGACCATTTGGCCCATGTCGCAGAATCCATCCTGGCCCTGAACGTTGAGACCCTGAAGGATCTCGCCCTCTTTCAGGAGGCCTTGCGCCTCGTCGCCGTGATCCAGGACAGCCGGAGCGAACGGATCGAGAGCGCCAACGGCTCGATCCCCAACGTCCTTTGGCTCGCGCTCATCGGGGGCGCCTTCATCCTTCTGGGATATCCCGCGTTTTTCGGGGCACAGAATATGGTCGCCCAGATCGCTATGGCCGCCGTGATGGCGGCGCTGGTGGGCCTCGTATTGCTGCCGGCGATCCTGCTCGATTTCCCGTTCACCGGCCCCGTCCATATCTCGGCGGAACCGTTCAATATCGTCGCGCGGGAAGCGCCGCCTCACTGGCAGGCGACCGATCCCGCCGAGCCATAGCCGAGCCATAGCCCTAACCAAGCCCTGGCCAGCTCCCGGTGCCGCCGATCTGTCCCGGAATCGCCTCCGCGATCTCCACAGGCCTTCGATTGACAACGGGAAGTTTCTCAACCGATGATGGCGGCGGCCCGGCCTTGCTACGCCGGGCTCATTCATCCATCCGTTCAGCGTGGCTCCGGATGGAGACGGGGGCGTAAGACGGACAAACTCTGTCTAGCCGGGCGTCGTGTCCTGACCTTCCACGACCGGCCGCGATGCTCATCGCCGGCCTGGCCCGCCTCAGACCTTTGCGCAAAAAATCGACTAATCGGCCGTCCGTTCGCTGTCATTCCAGCGCGCGTTCCGCCGGGCCTCCGCCCGTTATCCCGCTGGTCTTCAATCCATCTGGGGGGACGTTTCCCTGAAAGGAACGATCATGGCTGACAAGTCGAGCGAACGGCGCCACGAAGGTGGCGTCTCATATCACGTGCCGGGCGCGGACTATTTCACCAAGCGGGAGCTGACGCGCTACGCCGGCGTCTTCTCGCTTTGGGCGCTCGGCGTGGGCGCGGTTATCTCCGGCGACTTCTCCGGCTGGAACCTGGGCTTCGGTGTCGGAGGCTGGGGCGGCATGCTGGTGGGCACCATCATCATCACCATCATGTATCTCGGCCTCACCTATTCGATCGCCGAGATGAGCGCGGCGCTCCCTCACACAGGTGGCGCCTATTCCTTCGCCCGGACGGCCTTCGGCCCCTGGGGTGGCTTCATCACCGGCGTGGCGGAGAACATCGAATACGTGCTCACGCCCGCCGTGGTGGTCTTCTTTATCGGCGCCTATCTCACCAGCATCTTCGGAACGCCCGTGGCCTTCCAGCCCGTCTGGTGGCTCATCGGGTATGTGATTTTCGTCGGGCTGAACCTGCGGGGCGTGGCGCTATCCTTCACGGTCACGGTGGTGGTCACGCTGCTCGCCTTGGCCATCCTGATCTTCTTCTTCGTCAGTGCCATCCCGCATATCGACTTCTTCAAATACGCGCTGAATATCGGCGTCGATCCGGGCACGGGGGAGGCGGTCGAACTCCCCGATGGCAATGGACCGTTCCTGCCCTTCGGCCCCTATGGCATTCTGGCCGCCATGCCGTTCGCGGTCTGGCTGTTCCTCGCCATCGAGGAACTGCCTCTGCGGCCGAGGAATCGGCCAATCCCCAGCGCGACATGCCCAAAGGCATCATGCTCGGCATGTTCACCCTGATCGCAACGGCCTTCCTGATCTTGTTCATCAACCCGTCCATCCCGGTCGGCTCATACGCTCTCGGCACCTCGGGCGAACCGATCCTAGACGGCTTCCGTGCCATCTACGGTTCGGGATGGGCGAAGATCCTGTCGCTCTTCGCGGTGGCGGGGCTGGTGGCGAGCTTTCATGCCATCATCTTCGCCTTCGGCCGGCAGATCTATTCCCTGTCCAGGGCGGGCTATTTCCCGCACTTCCTGTCGGTGACCCACGGCACCCATAAGACGCCGAATGTCGCCCTGATCACCGGTGCTACGGTCGGCTTCGTCGTGATGCTCGTGATCTGGTTCACCGAAGGCGGCGAGGATGCCGGCGCGTTTATCGGAGGCGTTCTTCTGAACATGGCGGTCTTCGGCGCCATGTTCTCCTATCTCCTCCAGGCGCTCACCTTCATCAAGCTGCGCAGGGATTTCCCGAACATCGAGCGGCCCTATCGTAGCCCGTTCGGTCTCGTCGGCGCCGGCCTGACGGTGATTATCGCTCTGGTGACCATCGGCTTCCAGCTCTCCGATCCGCTCTATCGCGCGGGCATCATCGGCGTTGCGATCTGGTACGCCCTGACCATCATTTACTTCGCAGCCTATGGCCGCAACACGCTGGTCTATTCGCCGGAAGAGGAGTTCGCGGTGAAGAACCGCGAGGGAGCGGCGAGCATGAAGGCCCAGCCAAGAGGCTAGACGACCAAGCATGAGGAGAGCGGCCCGGTTCACCGCCGGGCCGCTCCAACCTTTTCTAGTGTTGGTGATGGCCGCCTGACGTAGCGGGCGCGCTCAGCATCAGCTGGGGCGCGGGCGCTCGAGGCTATGGGCATCCTCACCGTCCTTCGGCACTTCCGACCAGTCGATCTCGCCTTCGGTGCAGGTCTGCTTGACCGGGAAATAGGTCGGACCCGGCTTCATCTCCTTGGCGAGATAACCCGTGACCACGAACTCGTCGTAGAAATCGTCCGGCACCTCTCCGCCCGACCAGATGACCTTCACCACGCCGTCCTTCTTTGTCATGCCGTGGATGAAGGCATATTCGCGATCGTAATCGCCTTTCACGGTCTCGATCTTCCAGCCCGGCTTCATCATGGGCTTGGCCGAGATGAAGCCCGCAGGCAGCGTCGCCTCCACGCGCACCGTAGCGGCACCGTCGCAGCCATGGGGCAGCTTCAGGATCGCCTTGTAGAAGCTGCCTGACTCGGCATTGGCCGTCTCGAGCGACATATGAGCCTGGGCGCCGGAGCTCAGAAACGCGGCGAACAGCGCCGCCGATAGGGTTGATACGACTCTCGTTTTGCTCATCAGTCTCACCATTTCATCTGAAGGCCGGCGAACACGGCGCGGCCATTGCCGGGCCAATACAGCGCGGCTTCGGGATTGGCCTCGGCGACGATGTCGACCGCGGCGATATAGGTTTCATCCGTGAGATTTCGCGCCTCGACATAGCCGGACCACTTGCCCTTCTCGAAGCCGAGCTTGGCGCCGAGCAGCGCATAGGCATCGGTCCTCGTCGTATTAGCGTTGTCGACGAAATAGCCCTCCGGCACCCAGTCGAGGGTCGGCCCCGCATAGAATCCCCACGGGTGCTTGTAGAGGAGCTCCGCACGGATGATGTGGGGCGGGGCGCCGGGAAGCTGGTTGTTGCCGTAGATCGGATCGTCGTCGAAGAAGAAGTCGTTGTAGGTGTAGACGCCGTTCAGCCAGATCCGGTCGGCCTCCTCGCCCTTCTCGAAGATGCCCTTCACCAGGCTGTAGCCCAGACCGAGCTCCACGCCCTGATGGATCGTCCTGTCGGCATTCACCACCGTGCAGGCTGCGGTCGATGCCCCCAGGCATTGCAGCTCGTTGCGGATTTCCGCCCGGTAGATGGATAGGTCCCAGCTGTAATCCGGACGGCTTCCGCGGGTGCCGATTTCATAGGTGGTCGCCCGCTGGGCGCGGATCTCATCGAACGAGAACACTGCGCCTCCTTCGCCGAAGCTCGGTACCTCGGCGCTGCGGGAGATGTTGCCGAAGACCTGCCAGTCGGGCTCCACATCCCACAACAGTCCGACCTTCGGACTCCAGAGGTCGAAAGTGCTGTCGCCATCGGTCGTGTTCAGGATGGCGATCTGCTCGCGCTCCGCATGGAGGAACTGCGTGCCCGCGACGAAGGCCACATCGTCCATGAAGTAGAACGAATCCTCCAGATAGGCGGAAAGATTGTTGGAGATCTGGTCGGAACTCTGCATCAGCGGGCCTTTCGCGGCGCCCGGTCCGATGCCGTAAAGGTCCGCATCCGTCTCTCCGTTATGGAGATTGACGCCCGCGATCAGCAGGTTGCGCTTGCCCGAGATCTGGCGCTCGTCGAACAGCCGGGCGAAGCCGCCGTAATCGGCATAGTCGTAGTCCAGATACATGAAGATCGGATGGATCAGATGCCGGTCCACGCCGAATGCACCGAGCTCAAGCAAGGTATCGGGCGCAAGCCGGATCGCCGTCTTGTTCGCGATCCGGTAGGACTGGATGTTGCGCTGCCAGTCGTTGATTACGTTGATCGGGGCCGGCGTCTTGGGGGCGGTGAGGGCGACCTGCCGCGTCACCGCGCCCGGCATGTTCTGCTGGATATCGTTGGCGTTGAAATAGAAGCGCGTCTCGATATTCGGCGTGATCTTGTAGCCGATATTGGCGACGCCCCGGCCGGATTCACCGGAGCTGTGCTCGCGGAACCCATCCGATTCCTGGAAGGTGCCGTGCACGAAGTAATCGACATTGCCCGACACGCCGCCTGAGCTGACGGCGACCTTTCGCATGCCGAACGAGCCGATATCGGTGCGCACTCCGAAGGCTTCCGAATTGTAGCCCGTGGGCATCACGAAGTTGATCGCGCCGCCCAGGCTGTTGGCCCCGAAGCGGAGCGCGTTCGCCCCCTTGAACACCTCAACATATTTGTAGGCCGTTGGGTCGATCTCCTGGAAATCGCCGTAGCCGTCCGCCGTGTTGATGGGGATGCCATCCATATAGAGCTGCACCCCGCGCAGGTGGAAATTGCGCGACAGGCTCGATCCGCGGATGGAGATGCGGGAATCCTCGCCCCATTTCGGCTCGATATAGACGCCCGGCACGTAGTTCAGAACGTCCTTCAAGGTCGTGGACGGCGTGCTCTCCTGATAGGCGCTGCCAGGCACGATCTCCACGCCACCCGGCGTCTGATTGATATCGGCGATGGCCTCGCCGATGGTCGGAACGGTCAGGCTTCCCGACCGGGTTCCCGGCGGGATGACGCTGGTTTCGAACCTTTCGGCGTCCTCGGGCAGCGCCGCCGGCGCATCGGCGGGCAGCGCGTAGCGATTGGCCGCGGCCGGTGCCGGCGAAGCGGCCGGACGGGGCGGCGCAGGCTCAGGCTCCGCGGGTTGGGTGACGACGATGGTCGGCAGCTCGTAATCCGGCTCCTCCTGGGCGAAGCCGGGCGACGATAGAAAACTGGTCGCGATGAGCGACAGCGGCCACGCGTAGCGGGCCGGACGCAAAAGTCCCATGGAAAGACTCTCCGATTGAACGATTTTCGGCATGCGCAGGACGTGCCCGCGCGGTCACAAGCGGTTCAGACGGAGAGGAGAGGGGGGCCGCGGCTCTGCGGAATTTGGCCGTCGCGGAACGTCGCGATGGCCGTCTCCCGGGGCAGCGCCATCCGGCGGGAGCCAGGACGCTTCAGGAGGATTGCGGCGGGAGGCGTCGCAGCGAATTGGAACGAGGCGAGGTTCTTGCAGAACGGGCAGTTGGTCTTCGACTTGCCGTCCTGCTTCGCCGGCACCGCGCCGTCGGGCGCGGAGGAATGGCAGATCAGTGTCAGGGCATCGCCGAGCTTCGCCTGCACCAGGTCGTTGCGAAGCTGGGAAATCAGATGGCCGGGAATGAGACCGGAATAGACGAGCACGCCGAGAAGCCCGAGAGCTCCGGCAATCTGCCGCCAAGTTCCGTTACGCCATCCCTGCACGTGATGCCCCCCGACATCGGCAAAACCCCCGGGAGATTATTCGCAACGCGGCCGGTTGCTCAACAAGCAAGTTTTCCCGCGTTTTGCGGGAACTTCGGCGTTCCGCACGCACTTAACAGCGCAAGGTGCGGCAACAACGGACACAACCGTACCGACTCGTCCAAGGCGAAAGCGACAAGAAAGGGGTTGCTCCGATGGGGCTGTTTTCCAAAGACATCGAGACGATGGAGGATCTCTTCCTGCACACCCTGCAGGACATCTACTACGCCGAGAAGCAGGTGCTGAAGGCGCTGCCCAAGATGATCGAAAAATCCACCAAGCGGGAGCTCACTCGCGGTCTCAAGAGCCATTTGAAGGAAACCGAAGGCCAGGTGAAACGGCTCGAGGAGGTCTTCGCCAAGATCGGCCAAAAGGCGAAGGCCGTAGACTGTCCTGCCATCGACGGCATCATCAAGGAAGCCAACGAGGTCTCCGGCGAGGTAGCCGATAAGCGCGTGCTCGACGCGGCGCTGATCGGATCCGCCCAGGCCGTGGAGCATTACGAGATGACGCGCTACGGGACGCTCATCGCCTGGGCCAAGGAGCTCGGGCACAAGGGGGTCGTGCCGCTTCTGAATGCGAATCTGAAGGAAGAGAAAGCCGCCGATAAGACCTTGTCGACCCTCGCGACCGCGAAGGCGAAGGTGAACGCCCGCGCTGCCGGCAAGAAGGTGACCAAAAGCGGCACCAGCACCGCCAAGGCGAAAAAGAAGGCGGCTTAGGGCAAAAGTTAACGGCCCGCCCGCCGATCAAGGCGTTTCGACGGAATAAGCGCCGGTCCGCATGCGGGCCGGCGCTGTTCGCTGGGGCTGCTTCAGCCATAAAAAACGCCGGCTCGGAAACTCCGAAGCCGGCGCTTGGCACCTTCCCAGCGTGTCGCCTCTCAGCGGTCAGGTGCGCCGCGGCGGGGGCAGGGTGCCCCGCTGCGGTCTTGCCTCTCAAAGAGAAAGGCCTATGTCTCTCAGGACCTTAGCGGATCCAGTGCTACTTACTGAAATTCAGCTCGTGGCCGCGGACCGACTGCATGGTGCTCTGTAGGAGCGTAGGCTCATTGGCCCTTGCGTCACGCCGGAGCCAGCTTTTGACCGCGAGATCCATCATCCGGGGACCCATGGGACCGAGGTCAAAGTTGTATACGAGCCAGTAGAGTAGCTTTGTCATGGCGGGTTAACGCAGTCCCGCCCGAAAGGGTTTCAATCGTGGTTAAATATTTTCTTGACAGCACTCTTTCAGATACAGCTCCCGGAATCGCCGGGTGATTTGCCCCGGCGTGCCGTCCCCAATGTTTCGGCCATCTATGGAGATGACCGGAAGCACGAAAGCCGATGCCGCCGTCAGGAACGCCTCCCGGGCGCCAAGCGCTTCATCGATCCCGAAGGGACGTTCCTCGAAGGCAACGCCGTGCTCTTCCGCCAATCTCAGGACCGCACGCCGGGTGACGCCGGGCAGGATGTGCCGGCCGAGGGGCTGGGTCCGCAGCACGCCTTCCGAATCGACGATGAACGCCGACGATGAGGTGCCCTCCGTGATGAGATCGTTTTCGACCATCCACGCCTCGTAGGCGCCGTTCCGCTTGGCGAATTCCTTGCCCATGGCCTGGGGCAACAGGGCGATCGATTTGATATCCCGGCGCCGCCAGCGGATGTCGGGCACCAACACGACCGGAACGCCGCTCTCCGCCAGGGGATTGTCGAGCAGCGGCTTCGCCTGGGTAAAGGCGACGATCGTGGGCGTAAGACCATAGGGATAGGAGAATTCGCGGTCGGCAACGCCGCGGGTCAGCTGGAGATAGACGATCCCCTCGTCCAACCCGTTCCGCGCGATCAGCTTTTCGTGCACCACCCGCAGCTCGCGGTCGGTGAGGGGGGACACGATGTCGAGAGCGGCGAGAGAGCGGTCGAGACGCGACAGGTGGGAATCGAAATCGACCATCCGGCCGCCGACAACCGCCGTCACCTCGTAGACGCCGTCGGCGAACAGGAACCCCCGGTCGAACACCGAAATCCTGGCTTCCGCCTCGGGGACGTAGCTTCCGTCGACATAGATGGTTCTGGACACGTGGGTCAGCCGCGCGCTTTGGCGCAAGCCGCGGCGCTTTCGCGCCCGCCGCAAGACGTGTCCTCCGCTCGCGGCCCGGAAACCGTAAGACCGGCCTCCTCGATCAGCGCGAGATCCTCGCTTGTATCGTTGTTGTCGGTCGTAAGCAGCTTTTCGCCGTAGAAGATCGAGTTGGCGCCCGCCATCAGGCAGAGCAGCTGGGCTTCCTTGGTGAGATTGTGTCGCCCGGCCGAAAGGCGCACCCGGGATTTCGGCATCACGATGCGCGCCGTTGCGATCATGCGCACCAGCTCCATGGAGTCGACCTTCGCCCGATGGGCGAGCGGCGTGCCTTCCACGGGCACCAGCGCGTTGATCGGCACGCTTTCGGGGTGCGGAGTCATGTCGGCCAGGCTCTTGAGCAGGCTTGCCCGGTCGGAAATGCTCTCGCCCATGCCGATGATGCCGCCGCAGCACACCTCGACCCCGGCGTCCCGCACGTTCTCGATCGTGTCGAGCCGGTCCTGGAAGGTCCGGGTGGTGATGATCTTCTCGTAATATTCTTGCGAAGTATCGAGATTATGGTTGTAGGCGGTGAGACCGGCGTCGGCGAGGCGCTTGGCCTGGTCCTTGTTCAGCATGCCCAGCGTCACACAGGCTTCCATGCCCATATCGCGCACGCCGCGGACCATCTCCAGGACGCTGTCGAATTCCTTGCCATCGCGAACCTGCCGCCAGGCCGCGCCCATGCAGAACCGCGTGGCGCCGGCTTCGCGTGCGCGCCGCGCCTTGGAGAGCACGTCGTCGACATCGAGCAGCGCCTCGCGCTCCAGTCCCGTCTTCTTCGCGTAATGGGCGCTCTGGGGGCAGTATTTGCAATCTTCGGGGCAGGCGCCGGTTTTGATGGAGAGCAGGCTGGCCAGCTGCACCGTTCCGTCCTCGTGGTGCCGGCGATGTACCTCCCGCGCCTGATCGAGCAGCGTCATGAGGGGCGCTTCGAGCAAGGCCTGGATCTCGTCCCGCGTCCAGTCGTGGCGCAAGCCGCCGCGTGCCGCGCTCTCCGGCGTGATCACGGGAGTTTCCATCGCGTGGGCGGGCTGCTCGGTAAGGGATTCGGGACGATCAAGCACTTGAACAGGCTCTCGATTGCTGCGGGACCTTCCGTTCGCTAATACAGGATGATGGCACGGAGTGAAAGCCGCTACGGCGCATATCTGGCAGCACAAGGCGAGGCTGGGCTGCAAAGGTCGCTGATCGACATGCGGCCCCTTGACGCGCGCCTGATCGAGGTCGCCGAAAAGACCTACGTCAACTTCTCCAGCAACGACTACCTCGCCCTCCGCTTCCATCCGGCCTTGATCGGCCGGGCGAAGCTCTGGCTGGAGGCTTTCGGCGCCGGCAGCGGCGCCTCGCGCCTCGTCACCGGCAATCTCGAAGCCTTCTCCATCGTGGAGGCGAAGATCGCCAAGTTGAAGCGGAAGGAGGCGGCCCTTGTCATGGCCTCAGGCTTCCAGACCAATGGCGCGGTGCTTCAGGCGCTTCTGGATCCGCAGGTTCTGGGCGGGAGGCCGCTCGTCTTCGCTGACAAGCTGAACCATGCCAGCATGCATTTCGGCTGCGCCGCCGCAGGAATCCGCCAGCAGCGCTACCGCCACCGGGACGCCGGCCACCTCGCCGAACTCTTGGAGAAGTCGAAAGGCGAGGAGGCGCCCCGCTTCATCCTGACGGAGAGCGTATTTTCCATGGACGGAGATGTGGCACCCTTGGAAGAGATCGGTGCGCTCGCGAAGGAATACGGCGCGACACTCATCGTCGACGATGCCCATGGGACCGGGGTGCTCGGTTCGGAGGGGGAGGGGCTCAGCGAGGGCGCCGACATCGTCATCGGCACCGCGTCCAAGGCGCTCGGCGGATATGGCGCTTTCGTCGCCTGCTCCAAGGAAATCCGGGATTACTTGGTCAATCGCTGCAGCGGGCTGATCTATTCCACCGCGCTGCCGCCGGCCGTGCTCGGCGCCATGGATGCCGCGCTCGATCTCCTTCCGAACCTTCGGGAGGCCCGCGCCACGGCAGCGCGGCTCTCGAAGCGCTTCCGTGATGGCACCAACAGCCTCGAATTCGAGACCGGCGCCTCGCAAACCCAGATCGTCCCCGTGATCGTAGGCTCCGCCCAGGCCGCCCAAGGACTGAGCCGGAAGCTGAGAGCGGCGGGGCATTGGGCCACGGCCATCCGTCCTCCGACCGTTCCCAAAGGCACCGCGCGTCTACGGTTCGCCTTCACCGCCGCCCATACGGATGCGGATGTCGACGATCTTTTGAACGTCCTGGAACAGGCCGGGCCCGGCTCCATCAGCGGCCCCCTGGCGGCGGAATAGCGGCGATGCATTTCGTCCTCGTCCACGGCTGGGGCTTCCACCCCGGCATTTTCGACGCCCTCGCCGAAAGACTGGAGGGCGAGGTGAGCCGAGTCGATCTCGGTTTCGTCTCGGGCGGACCGCAAGATGCGTTGAAGCCATCCGACGACTGGCCCCGCGATGCGATCGCAATCGGCCACTCCCTGGGCGTGCTCTGGCTCCTGCACGAACGGCCCCAGAGTTTCCGGGCTCTAGTGAGCCTCCAGGGCTTCGATGCCTTCGCGGCCCATATCGGACGAGCCAAGGTCGCCGCCATGCGCAAGGCCCTTGAGCGCGATCCGTATGGGTTTATGCGCATGTTCTGGAAAGGCTGCGGCGCCGATCCGTTCGTGCCGGAAGACGCTTTGAACGTTGATCGGCTGGGCGAGGGGCTCGATTGGCTCATGACCTGGGACGAGAGCGAGGCAAGGGCCACCCTCGACCGCCCCATCCTGCCGCTCGCCTCTCGTGACGACGTCATCGTGCCGCAAGCGATAAGCGCGACCGTCTGGCGCGAGGCCGTTGAATGGTCCGGCGACTGCGGCCATCTTCTCCCCGCTCGCTACCCCGCATGGTGCGCGGACCGGATTATGCGCTTGGCCGACGAGGTTGGAGCCGAGCGCCAGCCCGCCGTGAATGAGATCATCGATGACGACACCCCGTAGCGCGCAGATCGCAGAGAGCTTCGGCGCCCGCGCCGAGAGCTACGAGCGCCACGCCGCGCTCCAACGTGACGTCGCCGAGCGCCTGGCGCGGCGACTGCCGCGTCTGGAGTCTCCGCGCGTGCTTGAGCTCGGCTGCGGAACGGGCCTGCTCACCCGGCTGCTGCTCCAGGCCTATCCCGATGGCGACTTTCTGATTACCGACCTTTCGCCGGCAATGATCGCCACGGCGAAGGCCAATATCCGGTCGCCGGCTGGCGCCAGGCTCGCTTTCGACGTGATGGATGCCGCCCATATCGCGGATGTTGGCCGGTTCGACCTCGTCGTCACCAGCATGAGCTTGCATTGGCTCACCGATCCGGCGGCCGCGCTGACCCGGCTGCGCGAGTTGCTCAATCCAGGCGGCGCGATCGTCTATAGCGCTCTCGGAGAAGATTGTTTCGCCGAATGGCGCGCGGCCGTGGCTGCGGAAGGCCTGGCGGACGGCATCGTCCCCATTGCGCCTCTGCCGGGCGCCGAAGACGAGGAGAGCCTCGTGATGGAGGAGAGCGGCCTCGCCTTCCTGCGGCGGCTCCGCGCCATCGGAGGGCTCACGCCCAGGGAAGGCTACGCGCCCCTCTCTCCGGGCGCGCTCCGCCGCGTGCTTTCCCGCCTGGACCGCGACCATGGCGGCCAGGTCACCTGGCACATTGTTTATGGGCGTTTGTCGTCCATGGAGAGCTCGGCGGCGGCCAGCCGGTCCAGGCCTTCGATGATCCCCTCATAGGCCCTGTCGAGTTCCGCATCGGTGATGCAGAAGGGCGGCATCAGATAGACCGTTGAGCCAAGCGGGCGGATATTCAGCCCGTTGCTCAGGAACCAGTCCTTCAGGGTCCGGCTTTGCGCCGACTGGTAGTCCGGCGAGCCCTTCACATCGAACGCCATGATGCTGCCGACCTGGCGCGGCCAGGTTACATCGGGCCGATCGGCGATCCGCTCCAGGAAGCCTCGATGCTTTTCCGCGATCTCCCCGATGCGCTTCAGGGTGTTCTCCTCCTCGAAGAGCTGGAGCGAGCGGAGCGACACCGCGCAGGCCAGGGGATTGGCCGTAAAGGAATGGCCGTGCGCCAGGGCCCTTGAGAAGCTATCGCCGATGAAGCTGTCGAACAGCTCGTCCCGCACGACCGTTGCCGCCATGGGCAGATAGCCGGCCGTCAGGCATTTGGAGACGCAGACCATATCCGGCACCACGCCGGCCTGCTCCATGGCGAACATGGTGCCCGTCCGTCCGAAGCCGGTCGCCACCTCGTCGAAGATCACCAGGATTCCGGCCGCCTGCGCCGTCTCCACGAGCCGCGTCAGGAAGCTCGGCCGCGACACGCGCATGCCGCCTGCGCCCTGCAGCAGCGGCTCCAGGATCATGCCGGCAATCTGGTCGGGATATTCCTCGATCAACCGCTCCAGGGCCGCGATGGCGCCGTCTTCCTTCTCCTCTACCTCGTCGTCGCCGATGAAGGTGGACGGATAGGGGAGCACCTGCACCTCGCACATGAGATCCCGGAACAGAGAGAAGAAGCCGCAGCCCTTGCCCACCGACATGGCGCCGACCGTGTCGCCGTGATAGCCGCCGTCGAGCGCGATGAAGACGTTGCGCGGTTCGCCCTGGTTGGACCAGTGTTGGTAGGCGATCTTGAGCGCGACCTCGACCGCCGTCGAGCCGTCATCGGAGTAGAACACCCGGTTCAGATCGCCGGGCAGCAGATTGACGAGACGGGACGCGACCGAGATCGCGGGCGCATGGGTGAAGCCGGCGAACATCACGTGCTCGTAAGCGTTGGCCTGCTCCGCCAGCGCCGCGTTCAGCGCCGGATGGGAATGGCCATGGGTGCAGGTCCACCACGACGAAATAAGGTCGAGCAGCTCGCTTCCGTCCCCGAGGGTCAGGGTCGCGGCCTTGGCGCTCTTGATGAGAAGCGGCGCGCTTTCCGTGCCGTGCTGGGTGAACGGATGCCAGATGTGCCGGTTGTCCAGCGCCATCAGCTCTTCGGGGGAAAGGGTCTCGGGAGAAGGGTGTTCGGGGGAATCGGTCATTTCGCCATCTGCGCCAGTTTTGCCAAATCGAGTTCCGGCGCGATCCCGCAAAGGGCCTGCCGGTCGAGAGGATCGAGCCAGGGGATCTCGGCGATCACCTGGGTGCGGCCATAGCGTTCGATGGCCGCGCGGTTATGGTCGCTCTCCGGCCCCACCATGACGACGCCGGCGATCGCCAGGCCGCGGCGGCGGAGGGCCTCCAGAGAGAGAAGCGTGTGATTGATGGTCCCCAGTGTCGAGCGCGCCACGAGGATGCTGGGCAGCCCGAGATCTTCGATCAGATCGATCACCAGCTCGCTGTCGTTGAGGGGCACCATCAGCCCGCCCGCGCCCTCGACCACGAGGAAGTTGTCTATTTCGGGCAGCCGGATCGCCGCCAGATCGATCGTTACTCCGGCCCGCCGCGCCGATTCGTGGGGCGAAAGAGGGTCGGGCAGCACATAGGATTCCGGGATCACGCGCTCGTCGGGCAGCTCGGCCAGGGCGCGTACAGTCTTGGTGTCCGTGCCGTCTGCTTCGCCAGCCTGGATGGGCTTCCAATAGGTCGCGCCGAGATGCGCCGTCAGCCAGGCGGCGACGACCGTCTTGCCGACATCCGTATCGGTGCCCGTGACGAAAAACCCGCTCAATGGCCTCTTGCGCTCCGCTTCTTTCGAATTGGCGCGGACTTTAGCCGCTCAAGGCGCGGTTACAAGTCCGCAAGTCCGAGCGCCGCAACCCGCCGCGGCCAATCGCCAAACCGGACCGAGAGGGCTAGGCGCATCAAGAAAGGAGCGCTATTGGTTCGACCGATGCGAGTTCTTCTAGCGTTGCTTCTCATCATCGGGGCAGGGATTGCGCCTGCTGTCTTGTCCGGTCCGGCGATCGCCGTGGAGCGGGACAAGACCTTGCGCATGGCCTACGACGCCGATCCGATCTCTCTCGATCCCCATGAGCAGATCGCCAGCGCCACCCTGCAGATGTCCCATCTCTTGTTCGATCCCCTGGTGCGGTTCGACAAGAACATGCAGCTCCAGCCGCGCCTCGCCCTGCGTTGGGAGAAGATCGACGAGCGCACCACCCGGTTCTATCTCCGCCCCGGCGTGAAATTCCATTCCGGCAACACGCTCACAGCCCACGACGTCGTCTGGACCCTGAACCGGCTGAAGCGCAGCCCGGACTTCAAGGCTCTGTTCGAGCCGTTCGAAGGGGCGCGGGTGATCGATGCGCTCACCGTCGATCTCATCACCAAGAAGCCGTATCCGCTGGTCCTGAACCTCGCGACCTACATCTTCCCCATGGATCGCGACTTCTATTCCGGCAACGACCAGAACGGCGAGGCCAAGGATGCGATCGTGAAGCACGGTGCGTCCTTCGCCTCCACCCATGTCTCGGGCACGGGTCCCTTCATCGTGACCGAGCGGGAGCAGGGCGTGCGCCTCGTGATGCAGCGCTTCCCCGACTATTGGGACAAGGAGTCCCCCGGCAATGTGGGGGAGATCGTGTTCACCCCGATCAAGGAGCCGGCGACCCGGGTCGCTGCTCTTCTGGCGGGCGACGTGGACTTCATCGCGCCGGTGCCCCCGGGCGACCTAAAGCGCGTGGAAGCTGCGCCGTGCTGCACCCTCGTCACCATGCCGAGCACGCGCATCCTTACCTTCCAGCTCAATCAGAAGACCGTGGAGGCCTTCAAGGACCCACGCGTGCGTCTTGCGGTGAACTACGCCATCAACCGCGAGGGCATTGTGAACAAGATCATGCGCGGCTTCGGATCGCCCGCCGGTCAGCTCAGCCCCGAAGGCTTCGACGGCTACGATCCGGACCTCAAGCCCCGTTACGACGTCGAGAAGGCCAAGGCGCTGATGGAGGAGGCGGGTTTCGCCGATGGGTTCAGCGTGACCATGATCGCCCCCAACAATCGCTATGTGGGCGATTATCAGATCGCCCAGGCGGTCACCGCGATGCTGGCCAAGATCAACATCACCGTGACCCTGCAGACCATGCCCAAAGCCCAGTATTGGGAGCGGTTCGATGCCCGCGAGGGCGATATCCTGATGATCGGCTGGCAGTCCGACACCCAGGATTCGGCGAACATCTTTGAGTTCCTCGCCATGACCCCGGACCCGAAGACGGGCTACGGGCAATATAATGGCGGCAGCTATTCCAATTCCGAGGTCGACAAGCTGACCCTGGAAAGCCAAACCATGACGGACAAGACAGCTCGGGCCGACTTGCTCCGGAGCATCGAGAGGATCCTCTACGACGATGCCGCCATGGTCCCCATGCAGTGGCAGCATCTCTCCTGGGGCGCGCGAAAGAACGTGCTGATCGAGCCCGTTGTGAACAGTATCGACATGCCCTATCTCGGCGACCTGGTTATCGAATAGAAAGGCTGCATGGACGCCATCCGGCCCGCAGCCTCCTTCCTTCTCCAGCGCCTCGTCCAGATGCTCCTGGTCATGCTGGCGATCCTCGCGATCGCTTTCGCGGTTCGATCCAGCTTGGGCGATCCGATCCGGGAGCTGACCGGTCAGGCGGCCTCGGCATCCGAACGCGCCGAGCTGCGCGAGGAGCTGGGCCTCAACGATTCCTGGCCGGTCCAGTTCGGCCGCTACCTGAAGGGCGCGGCAACCGGCGATCTCGGAACGTCCTACATCTACAAGCGCTCGACCCTTGGGGTGATCCTGGACAAGTTCCCGGCGAGCTTCGAGCTGGTGCTGGCCGCCTCCCTCATCGTCGTGCTGCTCTCCATCCCGGGCGGCATTTATTGCGCGGTGAAGCCGCGGAGCCTTGGCGCCAAGCTCGTGCTGGGCTTCAGCGTGCTCGGCGTCTCCGTGCCGGTCTTTCTCACGGGCATCCTGCTGATCAGCCTGTTCTCGGTGCTCTGGGGCTGGCTGCCGGCCTTTGGACGCGGCGAGACGGTCTCCGTCTTCGGCTGGGAGTCGAGCTTCCTCAGCCTCGACGGTCTCGAGCATCTGCTGTTGCCCGCCGTGACCCTCTCCTCGATCATGTTGCCGCTCTTCATCCGGCTGATCCGGAGCGCCATGCTCGACGAGCTCGGGCGCGACTATGTCCGCACCGCCCGCGCCAAGGGCGTATCGCGCATCCACATCTGGATCGGCCATGCGCTGCGCAACGCCTGGCTGCCGGTGATCGCCCAGGCCGGGCTGCAATTCGGCAATCTGCTGGCCTTCACGCTGTTGACGGAAACCGTCTTTCAGTGGCCCGGCATGGGCTTCCTGTTCCTCGAAGCCGTAACCCGCGCCGACATCCCGCTCATCACCACCTATCTCGTCGTGGTCGGGGCCATCTTCGTCGTCACCAACACCATTGCCGACCTGATGAGCCTCGCCCTCGATCCGCGCGTCAGTCTTGAGGCGGCGCGATGAGCGGGGCGGGGGAGATCGGTCAGCCGCCTGCGCGGGTGTCCTCGGCTCTCCGGCGCCACCCGGGCGCGATCGTGCTGCTGACGTTGCTCGCGCTCTTCGCCCTGGCCGCCCTCTTTGCCCCGGCCATCGCGCCTCAGAACCCGTACGATCTCGCGAGCCTCGACATTCTCGACTCCGAATTGCCGCCGGTCTGGCTCGACGGTGGCAGCTGGACTTATCCGCTGGGGACCGACGCTCAAGGCCGCGATCTCCTGAGCGCCGTGCTTTACGGCTTACGGGTCTCCATGCTGGTTGGCGTGCTGGCCGTCGTCATCCAGGCCGCCATCGGCATCCCTCTGGGCATGCTCGCCGGCTATTCCGGCGGACGCGCCGACACCCTCGTCACCCGCTTCGCCGACATCCAGCTTTCCCTTTCGACCCTGATGCTCGCCATCGTTGCGCTGGCCCTGTTCCGCACCTGGCTGGGGGCGGACAGCCTCGGCGCGAACGCGGTGCCGATTCTGGTGGTGGTGATCGGCCTCGCCGAATGGCCCTTCTTCGCTCGCACGGCCCGCGCAGGCGTTATGTCGGAGAAAGCGAAGGACTACGTTCGCGCCGCTCGGGCCCTGGGCGCCACCGACGCCGCGATCATCCGCCGCCACATCTTCCCCAATATCCTGTCGCCCCTGATCATCGTCGCGGCCATCGGCATCGCCAACGCCATCATGGCCGAGGCGGCGCTGTCCTTCCTGGGCCTCGGCATGCCGCCGACCCGTCCGTCCTTGGGAACCCTGATCCGCTCCGGCTACGACCTGATCTTCGCCGGCGCCTGGTGGGTGACCCTCATTCCCGGCGCCGTGCTGGTCGCGCTGCTGCTGACCATAAACCTGCTGGGCGACTCCTTGCGCGATGCTCTCGACCCGCGTCTGCAGGACCGTGGCGGCAGCGTCACCGTGTGAACCCTCCGCGAACCAAGCCGCAACGCCGGGGCTGATTGGAGGGTTTGAATCGGCTAAACTGCGCACGCCCGCCGTAATGCTCGACACTCCGCCTTTTCGGCGGGACGTCCAGCCGCATAGGCGATCGCAGAGGAGATCACCCAGGAGGTCACCGATGAGTGACGCGCGATCCGTTTCGCCCGATTTCCTTTACGCGCTCCGGCGCGCCACCGAAGCCACCGCATGCGCCGCGGCCGACGGCCTCGCCAGGGGCGACCGCCAGACCGCGGGCAAGGCCGCCCTGGACGCTATGCGCGCCAGCCTGTCGGAGCTCGATTTCGAGGCCGCCGACGTCATCGGCCATGCCCAACAAGGCGAACTTCCTCAATTCAAGCGTGGCGAGATCGTCGGCCGTCCGGGCGCCGCCTACCGCGCCGACCTCGCCGCCGACCCCATGGAGGGCACCGCCTATCTCGAGCCCGGTCAGACCAACGCCCTTGCGGTCATCGCCGTGGCGCCGCGGGGCAGCATGATGGATCCAGGGCCTGCCTTCTACATGGAGAAGTTCGTCGCCCGTGCCGAAGCCCGCGGGCGGATCGATCCCGCCTTGCCGACCAAGGAGAAGATCGAGACCCTCGGCCGCTGTATCGGCAAGCCGGTGGCCGAGCTGAATATCTACGTTCAGGAGAAGCCCCGGCACCGGCGGCTTGTGGAAGAGATCGTCTCGGCGGGCGCGAAGGTCTCGCTCTTCCCGGCGGGAGACGTGGCCGGCGCGATTCTCGCCGCCATTCCGGGATCCGGCATCGACGCCATGATGGGCGTCGGCGGGGTGCCCGAAGGCATCATCTCGGCGGCGGGCATCCGGGCGCTCGGCGGCGAGTTCCTCTGCCGCATCGCACCTCAGCTTCAAACCGAGACCATGGCGGTTCGCGCGGCCGATCTCGACACGACCCGGTGGCTCGACCGGGACGAGGTGATCGGCTCCGACGACATCTTTTTCTGTGCCACGGGCATCGCCTCCGGCCTCATGCTGGATGGCGTGCAGCGCAACAGCACCCATTATCGGACCCAGACCATGCTGATCTCCGGCTTCACCGGCGAGCGGCAGGTTTTGACCAGCTATCGGCCCTTAAGCGGCGCGTTAGCCGAAAATGTCACAGCACGAGACGTGGCCTAGACCTTGGCGTAAGATGCCGCAAAACCAACGTGAAATAAGTCGCGTGCGTGGGGAGGAAAATGCCGAAGCAGGTCGATCATCCGATCATCCTGGGCATCGTTGGCGATTCAGCGTCGGGCAAGACGACGCTGGCGGCTGGCGTCGCCCAGATTCTGGGTGAAGACCGCTGCACAGTCATGTGCACGGATGATTACCACGCCTTCGACCGGTCCGAACGCGCCAAGCTGGGTCTTTCCGCCCTCGATCCCCGCGCCAACTATGTGGACATTCTCGAGCAGCATCTGCGCCTGCTGCGCGACGGCCATGCGATCCTGAAGCCGCTCTACGATCATGCCCGCGGCACCTTGGAGCGGCCGGTCTATCTGCAGCCCAAGGACTTCGTGATCGCCGAAGGCCTGCTCGGCTACACCACCCGCACCATGCGCGACTGCTACGATGTGAAGATCTATCTCGATCCCATCGAGGATCTGCGCCGGAAATGGAAACGCCGCCGCGACACCACCCAGCGGGGCTACACCTCAGGCGAGGTAGAGGAGTCCCTCGAGAAGCGGAAGAAGGACGCTCCTCAGTTCATCCATCCTCAGCGGACTTTCGCCGATATCGTGATCCGTTTCTCGCGCCCCGAGGGAGCCAACGGCTCCGATATCCACCTGGACGTGCGCCATCTGCTCCGACCGACTCTGCCGCACCCGGACTTTTCCCCACTTTTCGACGGCTCCAATCACGCCGACCTCAGGCTCGAGCTCTCCCGGGACAGCGATGGGAAGCCGGTGGATGTGCTTGAAATCAAAGGCGATATTTCCGATTCCCGTGCCGAGAAGATCGAGAACCTTCTGTGGGACCTTATTCCGGAGGCAGGCCATCTGCGCGACCAGGTCGGCCGGATCGACGTCTCCAATGGCGCACCGATGAGCCATCCCCTAGCGCTCACCCAGCTTCTTGTGGGATACCACGCCGTGAAGGCGTCCATGGGCGAGCGCGCCTATTAGTTCTGAACTTACGCATTGGAGACTGTTATGGCCGAGAGCCTGAACCCGGAGCAGGCTTCCCCCGCCGCAACCCGCGAAGACATGGCGAATGCGATCCGCTTTCTCGCCATGGATGCGGTCGAGAAGGCGAATTCGGGCCATCCCGGCATGCCCATGGGCATGGCCGACGTGGCCACTGTGCTGTTCACGAAATTCCTGAAATTCGATGCCGAGCATCCTGAATGGCCGGACCGCGACCGCTTCGTGCTGTCGGCGGGCCACGGCTCCATGCTGCTCTATTCGCTGCTCTATCTGACCGGCTCCGAGGTCGTCGATATCGAGCAGATCAAGGACTTCCGCCAGTTCGGCTCCAAGACGCCGGGTCATCCTGAGGACTTCATCACGACGGGCGTGGAGACAACCACCGGTCCGTTGGGGCAGGGGCTGGCCAACTCCGTCGGCATGGCCATGGCCGAGCGCATGCTCAACGCCCGCTACGGCGACGACATCGTCGATCACTTCACCTATGTGGTCGCCGGAGACGGCTGCCTTATGGAAGGCATCAGCCACGAGGCCATCTCGCTGGCCGGTCACATGAAGCTCGGCCGGCTGATCGTGCTGTTCGACGACAATCACATCTCCATCGACGGCGACACGGATCTCGCCGTCTCCGACGATCAGCTGGAGCGTTTCCGGGCGTCGGGCTGGCATGTCGCCCGTGTCGACGGGCACGATCCGGAGGCCATCGCGGTCGCCATCGAAAATGCCCGTAACGTCACCGACCAGCCGAGCATGATCGCCTGCCGGACCGTCATAGGCTTTGGCGCGCCCAACAAGCAGGGCACCGCCTCCACCCACGGCTCGGCGCTCGGACCGGACGAGATCGCCGCATCCCGCGAGAAGCTGAACTGGCCCCACGCACCCTTCGAGATCCCGAAGCAGGTGCTTGCGAGCTGGCGTGCCGCTGGCGCCCGCCATCGTGACACCTACGAGGCCTGGATGGAGCGGGCGGGCAAGCTGGACGCGGCCGAGCGCAGCGCCCTTGTCGAGCCCATCGACGAAGACGTCGCGATCAAAATCAAGAATGCGGTGCGCGAGGCCAAGGCCCAGTTCGTCGCCGAGGAGTCGAAGCTTGCGAGCCGGCAATCCTCCCAGAAGATGCTGGAGCGGCTCACCCCGTTGGTGCCCCATCTGATCGGCGGCTCCGCCGACCTGACCGGCTCCAACGGGACCCTGACCAAGGCCCATACCCCGATCACGCCGGAAGACTTCTCCGGCAACTACATCCATTGGGGAGTGCGCGAGCACGGCATGGCCGCCGCCATGAACGGCATGGTGCTCCATGGCGGTTTCGTGCCCTATGGCGGCACCTTCCTGGTCTTCACCGACTACTGCCGTCCCGCCATCCGCCTGTCCGCCCTCATGAAGAAGCGGGTCGTCTACGTGATGACCCACGACTCCATCGGGCTTGGCGAGGACGGTCCGACCCATCAGCCGGTCGAGCATCTGGCCGCCCTGCGCGCCATGCCGAACCTCAACGTCTTCCGCCCCGCCGATTCTGTGGAATGCGCCGAGTGCTGGGAGGTCGCACTGCTCTCCCGGACCAAGCCGTCCATCATGGCGCTGAGCCGTCAGGGCCTTCCGCTCCTTCGGACCGAGGCGACCGACGAGAACCTTTCCGCAAAGGGCGCCTACGTGCTGCGCGAGGCGGACGGCGAGCGGGACGTGACCCTGCTCGGCACCGGCTCCGAAGTTCTGCTGGCGGTCCAGGCGGCCGAGGCCCTCGCCAAGGAAGGCATCAAGGCCGCCGTGGTCTCCATGCCGTCATGGGAGCTTTTCGAAGCCCAGCCGGCCGAATATCGCCGGGAAGTCCTCGGCACCGCGCCGCGCGTCGCCGTGGAAGCCGCCATGGAATTCGGCTGGCACAAATGGATCGGATTGGATGGCGCGTTCGTTGGAATGTCGAGCTTCGGGGCTTCAGCGCCTGCCAAAGACCTATATAACCACTTCAACATTACGAGCGAGGCTGTCTCCGCCGCTGCGCGAAGCTGCCTCGGCAAAGATTAGATACGAAAGACTAGCGAGGAGAGATGTCGAATAAGCGCGTCGCGATCAACGGCTTTGGCAGAATCGGACGGCTCACGTTGCGAGCCTATCTGGAGTCGGGCAGGGAGGATCTGGACTTCGTGGCCATCAACGATCTGGCCCCGGCGGACATGAACGCCCATCTGCTCGAGTTCGATAGCGTACATGGACGTCTCCCCATGGACGTCAGCCTTTCCAACGGAAACATCCGGGCCAATGGCAAGGAGATCAAGGTCGTCTCCGAAGCGATCCGGAGCAGCTTCCCTGGAAGGACCTCGATATCGATATCGTCATGGAGTGCACCGGGCGCTTCACGGATCGCGACGCGGCCGCCCAGCATCTGGAGGCCGGCGCGCGCCGCGTGCTCGTCTCCGCGCCGTGCAAGAACGCCGACCTGACCGTGGTTTACGGCGTCAACGACAAGGACCTCACCCAGGACAATCTCGTCGTTTCCAATGCGTCCTGCACCACCAACTGTCTCGCGCCGGTCGTGAAGGTGCTGAACGATGTGGTCGGCCTGGAGCGCGGCTACATGACGACGATCCACTCCTATACGGGCGATCAGCGGACCGTGGACACATTCCACAGCGATCCGTACCGGGCCCGCGCCAGCGCCGTGAACCTGATCCCAACCTCGACCGGCGCGGCAAAGGCCATCGGCCTGGTGCTGCCGGAGCTGGCGGGCAAGCTCGACGGCGCCTCCATCCGCGTGCCGACGCCCAATGTCAGCATGGTCGATCTGACTTTCCAGTCGTCCAAGCCGACATCGGTGGATGAGATCAACGAGGCCATGACGAAGGCCGCCAATGGCGAGCTCCTGGGTGTCCTCGGCGTCAACGCCAAGCCACTGGTCTCGTCGGACTTCAACCATGACCCCCGGAGTTCGATCTTCGATCTGCCGAGCACCCAGGTTATTGACGGAGTCTTCTGCCGGGTCGTCTCCTGGTACGACAACGAGTGGGGCTTCTCCAACCGCATGAGCGACACTGCCGCGGCCATGGAGAAGCTCATCCCATGACGGTCGACCTCTCCCGCATCCGGTCCGTCCAGGACGTCGACGCAGAGAACAAGCGCGTGGTCCTGCGCGCCGACCTCAACGTGCCGCTGATGGATGGGGACGTCACCGACGCCACCCGTATCGAGCGACTCGTGCCGACCCTGGAGCTACTGCAGGAGAAGGGGGCGAAGATCGTCCTCATCTCCCATTTCGGCCGGCCTAAGGGAGAGCGGATCGCGGAGTTCTCGTTGAAGCCCGTGGCGGATGCTCTCCGCACGATCCTGCCCGACGCCAAGATCGAGTTCGTCCAGGACTGCATCGGCAAGGTCGCCCACGATGCGATCGCAGCCATGCAGCCCGGCGACATCGTGCTCCTGGAGAACCTTCGCTATCACCCGGGCGAGGAGGCGAACGACGAAGCCTTCGCCGAAGAACTCGCATCCCTCGGCGACCTCTACGTCAACGATGCCTTCTCGGCGGCTCATCGGGCCCATGCTTCGACCGACGCGATCGCCAAGCGGCTTCCCGCCTATGCCGGCCTGCTGATGCTGGAGGAGATCCGCGCCTTGGAGAAGGCGCTGGAGGACCCGCAGCGTCCGGTCATGGCGATCGTCGGCGGCTCAAAAGTGTCGACCAAGATCGCCGTGCTCGACAATCTCGCCCAGAAGGCCGACGTCATCGTCGTCGGCGGCGGCATGGCCAACACCTTCCTCTTCGCAGACGGGATCGATGTCGGAAAATCCCTTTGCGAGGAGGATGCCACTGGTCTGGTGCAGAGAATCGAAGGCCACGCGAACCAGAGCGATTGCGAGATCGTTCTTCCCACGGATGCCGTCACCGCCAAGGCTCTCGAATCCGGCGTCGACACCGAGAAATGTTCGATTTCGGACGTTCCGGAGGACAGCATGATCCTGGATGTCGGCCCCGATACCGTCGCCGACCTGAAGCGCAGGATGGCCGATGTGAAGACCTTGCTCTGGAACGGGCCCCTCGGCGCATTTGAGATCGCGCCCTTTGAGGAGGGAACGTTCGAGGTGGCCCGCGAAGCGGCCCGCCTGACGAAGGAGGGCAAGCTCGTGAGCGTCGGGGGCGGCGGCGACACGGTGGCGGCGCTGAAGAGCGCCGGCGTGCTGAACGACTTCACCTATGTCTCGACCGCCGGCGGCGCCTTTCTGGAATGGCTGGAGGGCAAGCAGCTCCCCGGCATCGCCGCGCTGGCAGCAGAGACGCACGATACGGCCGAGACGAAAAGTTGACGGCGGAGACCTAAAGCTAAAGAGGTTCGACCATGGCACTGATCACCCTAAGACAGCTTCTCGATCACGCGGCCGAGCACGATTACGGCGTGCCGGCCTTCAACATCAATAACATGGAGCAGGGGCTGGCCATCTGTCAGGCCGCCAAGCAGACCGACGCGCCGGTGATCATCCAGGCGAGCCGCGGCGCCCGTCAGTATGCGGGCGATCTGATGCTCGCCAAGCTCATCGAGGGTCTCCAGGCGCTCTATCCCGAGATCCCGATCTGCATGCATCAGGACCACGGCAACAACGCCGCCACCTGCCTGTCCGCCATCCAGCACGGCTTCACCTCGGTCATGATGGACGGCTCCCTCGGCGAGGACGGCAAGACGCCGACCGAGTACGACTACAATGTCGACGTCACCAAGAAGGTGACCGAGATGGCCCATATGGTCGGCGCCTCCGTGGAGGGCGAGCTCGGCTGCCTCGGCTCCCTCGAGACCGGCTCGGGCGAGGCCGAGGACGGCCATGGTTTTGAGGGCAAGCTCGACCGCGAGAAGCTGCTGACCGATCCGGACCAGGCGGCTGAATTCGTCGCCGAGACCAAGGTGGATGCCTTGGCTGTCGCCATCGGCACCTCCCACGGCGCCTACAAGTTCACCCAGAAGCCCACCGGCGATGTGCTGGCCATGAACGTTATCGAGGCCATCCACAAGAAGCTCCCCGACACGCATCTGGTGATGCACGGCTCGTCCTCAGTGCCCCAGGAGCTCCAGGAAGAATTCAACAAATGGGGTGGCGAGATGCCCCAGACCTACGGCGTGCCCGTCGACGAGATCGTCCGCGGCATCAAGCACGGCGTGCGCAAGGTCAATATCGACACGGATCTGCGTATCGCCTGCGCCGCGACGCTGCGCCGGGTCGCGACCGAGGACAAATCCCAGTTCGATCCCCGCAAGTTCCTGAAGCCCGCCGTCGCGGCCATGAAGGAAGTCTGCGTGGCGCGCCTGGAAGCCTTCGGCACCGCCGGCTGGGCCTCCAAGATCAAGGTCATTCCCATGGCCGAGATGGCCGAGCGATACGCCTCCGGCGAGCTCGACCCGAAGATCGGCATGGCCAAGGCCGCCGAATAGCAGAACGCTAGATCAAAGCCGATCCTACGGTAATCGAAAGACCGTCATCCTGAGAGCCTGTCCCGGGCTTGAACCGGGACGGCCGCGCAAGCGGTTCTCGAAGGAGGCGGTCTTTTCGTTTGTCCTTCTATTCCCAGCTCACTCCGCCGGGGCCATCTCCGCTTTCGGCGTTTGCCGGCGGTCCAGCAAGACCGACCAGGCCCAGAAGAACAGTCCGCAGATCGCCAGCAGGCTCCCGACCCAACCGGTCTCCGACAGGCCCCACCCGGCAGCGAGCGCCATGCCGGCCAGCCATGGCCCGAGCGCATTGGCGAAGTTGAAGGCCGAATGGTTCAGGGCGGCCGCCAGGGTCTGCGCCTGGCCGGCCACATCCATCAGCCGAATCTGCAGCGCCGTGGCGAGCCCGCCACCGCACCCGATCGCGAGCACGGCTGGGCAGAGCGTCCCGAGGCTGCCCGTTGTGAAGGGGTAGATCGTGAGCGCGACCAGGCTCCAGACGAGCACGGCGCCAGCGGTCGGCATCAGCGCCTTGTCCGCCGCCCAGCCCGCCACCAGATTGCCGATGGTCAGCCCGACGCCGAACACGGCCAGCGTGAGGGGGATCATCGCCGGCGGTTCATTCGTGACCTGCAGCACCGTGGAGGCGAGATAAGTGTAGACGGCGAACATGCCGCCGAAGCCGATCGCGCCAATGGCCAGCGTCAGCCACACTTGCGGCTTGGCGAGCGCGCCGAGCTCGGTGAGGGGGGCGCCGCCTTCCGGCTCGGCCACCCGCGGCGCCGACAGATGCAGCAGAGCGGCCGCCAGAAGCGCCAGGCCGCTGACCAGCACGAAGGCCCACCGCCAGCCGAAATACTGCCCGATCCCGTTCGCGAGCGGCACGCCTGCAATGGTCGCTACCGTCAGGCCCAGCATCACCCGCGCGAAGGCCTGGCTTCTCTTGTGGGCGCCCACGAGCTCCGCCGCGAGCAGGGCCGCGACACCGAAATAGGCGCCGTGGGGCAGACCGGAGAGGAACCGGGACAGCATCATGAACTGATAGCTTCCGGAGGTCGCCGTCAGGAGATTGCCGAGCGCGAACGTCACCATCAGCCCGATCAACAGCGTCCGCCGGCGGATCCGCGCGCCGAGAACCGCGATGACGGGGGCACCGATCACCACGCCTAGCGCATAGGCGCTGATCACGTGCCCAGCCGTCGGCTTGTCGAGCCCCAGCTCCTCGGAGAAGAACGGCAGCAGGCTCATGGCCGCGAACTCGGTCGTGCCGATCGCAAAGCCGCCGAGCGCGAGCGCGAACAGGACGAATCCGACGGGAGCGGAAGACGAGTCGGGAGCATTCCGCATGGCGCGGCGATCCTTCTTGTTATCGGCTGACCGGACGGTAGGAAATGACGGCAGAAGCTTGCAGACGGCTTTTCCGCTTCGCCAATACCTTCCTGCCTCTCAGAAGTGACAACGATCCAGCCGGATGGAAGATCGCGCAGCGAATTGTCGCGGCTCGCCCGAGCCAAGGGCGGGGAGAACGGGCCCCGCCGTTACGGAGGGGTAGGGCACGCCGCCTCCCGGCGTGCTATAGGGCGGAACAGCTGTTATAGGGCGGGACAGCGCACCGCCGACTGGCTAAGAGTGCGGTAAGTTTCGGGACTTATGAGGGTCATCATGACCGGCGAGATAATCATTGCGCCATCCATCCTCTCCGCCGACTTCGCCAAGCTCGGCGAAGACGTGCGGGCCATCGACGAGGCCGGCTGCGATTGGATCCATGTCGACGTGATGGACGGCCATTTTGTGCCCAACATCACAATAGGCCCCGACGTGGTGAAGGCATTGCGCCCTCACTCGCCGAAGCCCTTCGACGTCCATCTCATGATCGCGCCTTGCGATCCCTATATCGAAGCCTTCGCCAAGGCGGGTTCCGACATCATCACGGTGCATGCCGAATCCGGCCCCCATCTCGACCGCTCCCTCCAGCTCATCAAGAGCTTCGGCAAGAAGGCGGGTGTCACGCTCACCCCCTCGACCCACGAATCCGCCCTTGAATACGTGCTCGATAAGGTCGATCTGATCTTGGTGATGACCGTCAACCCGGGCTTCGGCGGCCAGGCCTTCCTGACCTCGCAGCTCGAAAAGATCCGCAATATTCGCGCGATGATCGGCGACCGCCCGATCGATCTCGAGGTCGATGGCGGCGTGAATGCCGATACTGTCGCCGACGTGGTGAAAGCAGGCGCCAACGCCCTCGTGGCCGGCTCCGGCGTCTTCAAGGGCGGCGACTACAAAGGCAATATCGAAGGCCTGCGGACGCGCGCCGAAGCAGCCCGGAAAGAGGCGGCCTAATGCCCGATAGAAGCCAGCACCAGATCGCCGATGCCTATCTCGCCTCGGTGCTCCCCTTCTTGCACCGCGCCGGCGGCATCTGGCCGAAGGCGGTGGTCTTCGATCTCGACGGCACCCTGGCGGATACGGCCGAAGATCTCGCGACGGCCCTCAATACCGGTCTCGCGGAGGTCGGCATCGAGCCCTTTCCGGTCGATCAGGTGAGGCTCATGGTCGGCGGCGGCCTGAAGGCATTGATGGAGCGGGCTCTGAAAGCTCGCGACGCAGAGCTGGGCGAAGCCGAACGCGAAGCCCTGGTCGCGCGCCTCTATGAGCTCTATGCGGCGAACCCGGTCGAGAAATCCCGCACCTACGAAGGCGCCGAGGCCATGCTGCAGACCCTGGGCGAGGCCGGCATCGTCTGCGGCGTCTGCACCAACAAGCCCCAGTCCATCGCAGAAGACGTGCTGGAAGGATTGCAGATCGCGCACCGCTTCGCCTTCATCCAAGGCGGGGACACGGATCTGCCCAAGAAGCCCGACCCTGCGCCTCTCGTACATGTGATGCAGAAGTTAGGTGCCAAGCCGTCCCAAACCGTTATGGTCGGCGACAGCACCGCCGATGTCGGCGCGGCGCGGGCGGCAGAGCTCGCCGGTATCGTGCTGGTGAGCCACGGCTATTCCAAGCTGCCGCCGTCCGAGATGGGCGGCGACGTCATCATCGACAGCCTGCCCGAACTGCCGCGCAGTCTCGCCGTTCTCGCAAGACGGACCCGGACGAGGAGGTAGCCGCCCAGGGCCGCCGGGCCGAAGAGTCTCATCTCGTTTGAAAGCTGTTCCATGACCGTTACGTATTTCGGCGCCCTCCTGGCAGGGCTCTTGAGCTTTTTGAGCCCCTGCGTGCTGCCCTTGGTCCCGCCCTATCTCTGCTTCCTCGGCGGCACCACCTTCGACCAGCTCGCCGGCGACGAAGAGACACCGGACCACGTCTACGGCACTGTGATCATGTCGGCCGTGGCCTTCGTCCTGGGCTTCACGACCGTCTTCGTGATGTTGGGCGCGACGGCCACCACCTTGGGCTCCCTCGTACAGGGCCATCTGGAGCTTCTCAGCCAGATCGCCGGTGTGGTCATCATTATCGTGGGCCTGCATTTCCTGGGTGTGTTCACCCTGAACTTCCTCCACCGCGAGGCCCGTTATCACGTCGAATCGCGGCCTGCCGGATTCATCGGCGCCTATGTCGTCGGTCTCGCGTTCGCCTTCGGCTGGACGCCGTGCATTGGACCGGTGCTGGGCACGATCCTGGCCTTCGCAGCCCAGGAGGACACGATCAGCCAGGGCGTTCTGCTTCTGCTCGTCTATTCCCTCGGTCTCGGCATTCCGTTCATCTTGGCCGCCGTGGCCATCCGGCCCTTCCTGGAACTGCTGGAGAAATACCGCCGCCATCTCTCCAAGATGGAGAAGGTGCTCGGCGCGTTCCTGGTGCTGACGGGCATCCTCTTCCTCACCAACTCCATGACGCTCATCGCCAATTGGCTGATAGAGTGGTTCCCGAATCTCACCAATATCGGCTAACCGACTCAGACGACTCGATGATCGGCGCCCCGGGCAACCAGGTTCTCACGCTCCCATGACGGCCATCGCGCTCACCATCGCAGGTTCCGATTCCGGCGGCGGCGCCGGCATCCAGGCCGACCTGAAAACGTTCTCGGCCCTGGGGGTCTATGGCGCCAGCGTCATCACCGCGCTCACCGCTCAGAACACCAAGGGCGTCCAGGGCTGGATCGCGGCGCCGGCGGAATTCGTCGCTGCGCAGATCACCTCGGTCACCTCGGATCTCGACGTCGACGCCATCAAGATCGGTATGCTGGCGAATGCGGAGATCGTCGGCGCCATCGCCGAGACGCTCTCAGGCTTGCGCGAGCTCCCCGAGGTGCCGGTGATCGTCGATCCGGTGATGATCGCGGCGAGCGGCGATCCCCTGATCGGCGAGGATACGGTGGAAGCCATGCGGGAAATGCTGCTGCCCCTGGCCGACTTGGTGACGCCCAATCTGATGGAGGCGGCGAAGTTCCTGGACGAACCAGTCGCCCAAGACGAGGCGGCCATGATCGGCCAGGCCGAACGCCTCTATGAGTCCGGTATGAAAGCGGTGCTGCTGAAGGGCGGCCACCTTCCGGGCAGCGAGGCCGTGGACATCCTGTTCGACGGAGAAATGGCCCGCTTCACCGCGCCCAAGGTGAAGACCGAACACACCCATGGCACAGGCTGCACGCTCTCTTCGGCCATCGCCGCGGAGATGGCGAAAGGGGCGGAGCTCGCCGAAGCCGTCCGCCTCGCCAAGCACTACCTCACCGATGCGATCAAGGCCGCCGATGACATCATGATCGGCTACGGCAAGGGCCCCGTGCACCACTTCTATCGCTGGTGGGACGGGGAGTGGGCCTCCGCGGAAGACGACAACTGAGTTCGGGGAATCCCGTATCGGGGCGTCATGCCGGCGAAAGCCGGTATCCAGCGATACGTATTGAATCTGCGACTGGATCCCGGCTTGCGCCGCTATGACGGCCATGAGGTGTGTGACACCTCATGGTGAGGGGCGCAGCGACGCTGCGCGCCTTAAACCATGAGATCGGCGCTAATTCCCCCGCACGAGTTTCTGGGTCTGCTCGCCGAGGCCTTCGACCGCGAGATGCATCACGTCGCCGTCCTTCAGGAAGATGCGCGGCTTGCGGCCCATGCCGACCCCGGGAGGCGTGCCTGTGCTGATCACGTCGCCCGGCATCAGGGTCATGAAGCGGCTGATATAGGCGACCAGCTGGGCCACGTTGAAGATCATGGTGGAGGTGGAGCCGGTCTGCATGCGCTCACCGTTCACGTCGAGGGTGAGGTTCAGCGCCTGGGGATCCGGAATCTCGTCCTTGGTCACGACCCAGGGACCCATGGGGCCGAACGTATCGTAGCTCTTGGCCTTGAACCACTCGCCGGGCCCGCCGACCTGGAGCCGCCGCTCGGAGACGTCGTTGCAGATCGTGTAGCCAGCGACGTGATCGAGCGCTTCGGCCTCGGAAATACGCTTCGCCGGATCGCCGATGACCACGCCGAGCTCGACCTCCCAGTCCATGCGCTCATAGCCGTCCGGCATCAGCACGTTGTCGTTGGGGCCGCAGATGCAGGAGCTCGCCTTCACGAACACGATGGGTTCCTCCGGCACGGGCAGGCCTGTTTCGGCGGCATGGTCGCTGTAGTTCAGCCCGATGCCCAGGAACTTCTGCACCAGGCCGATCGGCGCGCCGATGCGGGGCTCGCCCTCGACCTTCGGCAGGGTGTTGGGATCGATCTCCGCGAGTTTCTTGAGACCCTGGGTCGTCAGCACATCGCCGGCGATATCGTCGATCTTGCCTGAGAGATCGCGGATCGCGCCCTCGGCGTCCAGCAGCCCCGGTTTCTCCGCACCCTTCTCGCCAAACCGCAACAATTTCATCTGCTTGATCTCCCAAAGCCAAAAAATTTTGCGCATGTTGCATAGGCTGAAGCCGCGCGGCAACTGCCCGCCGCAAAATCGCGAGCCTATCTCTGCCGCGTACGGAACATCTTGACTCGAATACGAGCCGTCCCGTTACATGCGCGAACTCGTGGGTTCCCGTTCGGCCGTTCGCCGGGCGGGTGAAAAGGGAACGCGGTGCCGGGCTTTGCTCCACTCCGCGGCTGCCCCCGCAACTGTAAGCAGCGATGTCTGCTCCGAATGCCACTGGCGGTGACGCTGGGAAGGCGGAGCAGGCGGTTAGAGACGCTGCGAGCCAGGAGACCTGCCCATCGAGCGTCACCCATCTTCCCGTGCGTGGGGCGCGGAGGAACGGCTTTACTCCCGGAGTGGTGACGATCCTCAGGCTGACTAAGGAGGGTCGTCTCGATGAGCTTAGCGCGTTTGGTTTTCCGCCAGCATCGCGACAGGCGTCGTGCGCGTTGCGCCATGAAGCGCCCTCCAAGGTTGGCCCGCTAACGGCAACCAATTGGGGGGACATCTCCGATGACCGATTCTGGGGGGAGGGCGCTTATTGGCGCCCTGACGATCTTCACCGTATGCACGGCCGGGCAGGCCGTCGCTCAGGAGAGTTCTGAGCAGAATTCCTACGAGCTCGAGGACGAGCTGATCCTGCCGCCCATCGTGGTGGAAGGCGCGACGCTCGACAATTCGCTACAGAAGACGACGCGGGAGCCGGCGAGCGCACCGCAGGCGCCTGCCCGCCGCGGCGCGGCTTCCGGGCCGAGCGAAGACGTGCAAGCCGGCGCTGTCAGCGGCAATGCCGTCACGCCGGGAGAGGCCCGCCGTCTGCCGACCACCGGCAGTGCCGTCAGCGTCGTGACGTCCCAGGATCTCGAGCAGCAGCAGATCCGTCATGCCGCCGATGCCCTGCGCAGCTTGCCGGGTGTCGAGGTGAGCCAGGCCGGTTCCTTCGCCGGGCTCACCCAGGTCCGCATTCGCGGCGCCGAGGCCAATCACACCCTCGTCGTGATCGACGGGGTGGAGGTGAATTCCACCACCAATGGCGAGTTCGATTTCGCCAGCCTCCTGGCCAACGATATCGAGCGGATCGAGGTGATCCGGGGGCCCCAGAGCGGCCTCTACGGCTCCAATGCCGCCGGCGGCGTGGTCAATATCGTCACCAAGTCCGGCAAGGGGCCGGCCCAGGCGATCCTGCGTGCCGAAGGCGGCAGCTTCACCAGCCAGGGCTATGCCGCAACCTTGTCTGGCGGCAATGACGAGGCCCACGGCATCTTCAGCTTCCAGAAGCGCAAGAGCGACGGCTTCAACATCTCCCGGTTCGGCGATGAGGACGACTTCGCCGACGTCACCAACGCTTTCGCCAAGGGCGGCGTCCAGGTCTTTCCCTGGCTGAAGGTCGACGGCGTGCTGCGTCTGGACCAGAACGATGGCGGTCGCGATGCCGACGGCATCGGTCCGGGTCCGTTCTTCATCCAGCGCGACGACCCCTCCTATTTCGAGCAGCGCAATCGCGTGGCAGGCATCGACGCCACGGCGACCCTCCTCGACGGCCACTGGGTGCAGCACTTCAAGAGCAACTACAGCGACACGACGGCCGACGATTACTCGTTCTTCGGAGGAAGCTTCTTCCCGTATCGGAACGACGGTCAGCGGGTCGAGAACAGTTACATCTCGACCTTCTCCGGCGACACCCCGGCCTTCCTCGATGCCCACCACGCAGTGACGGGGCTGCTGGAAACCACGAAGGAGAGCTTCACCCCCGTCACTGCCGACAATATCGAGAGGAGCCGGGAGACCCGGGCCGCGGCCATCGAGTATCGGGGCGATTTCCTCGATCAGCTCAACCTCGTCGCCTCCTTGCGCCACGACGATAACGACAGCAATGTCGAGGACTTCACCACCTATCGCGTGGCTGGGTCCTACGCGGTGACGAACACCCCCGTGCGGGTCCACTCGAGCGTCGGCACCGGCGCCAAGCAGCCCACCATGTTCGAGCTCTACGGCCAGATACCCGGGAGCTTCGTGCCCAATCCGGATCTCGTCCCGGAGGAATCGTTCGGCTGGGACGCGGGCGTCGAGCTGACCCTCATGAAGGGCCGCGTGCTGTTCGATGTGACCTATTTCGAGGCGGATCTGGAGAACGAGATCGCCACCGACTATATCGGCCTCTCCTCGACCGCGGTGAACCTCCCCGGCACCAGCCACCGGAGCGGCGAGGAGTTCTCCGCCGCCTGGCGCATCGCCGACGGCCTGACCCTGAGCGGGGCCTACACTCATCTGCGGGCGTTCGACCCGGCCGGGCTCGTGGAGATTCGCCGGCCTGAGCATGCCGGGCGGGTGGACGTCGATTACCGGTTCGCCGAAGACAAGGCGAATATCCGCCTGGGCGTCATCTATAATGGCACTATGGAGGATACGGCTCTGGCCGTTCCGTTCTACACGCCGACCCGCGTCCAGCTGGACTCCTATACGACCGTCCGTCTGGCCGGCAGCTACGAGTTCAAGCCGGGAATGGAGGTCTTCGCACGCGCGGAGAACCTCTTCGATGCGGATTATCAGGAGGTCTACGGGTTTGAGACCGCACCGGCTGCCGTCTATGGCGGCCTGAAGATCAAAATCGGCGGCAACGACTCCTGACCGCGACCGGGTCCGCGCCCGATCGGTCCGTACGAAACCGCGCAGGGCCTGGCGATCTGCGGCTTGGCGATTGCGTCTCGGTGATATGAGACTTGGCCACAGGAAGAGGGCGGCGTCCCGGCGCTGCCCTTTTTGTCGAATCGCGCCCCTCTCATGGGGTATCGCCGAGAGATCGAAAAAGGGGTCATATCGGCCTCGCCGGCGGGGGTGTGTTTTTCTGGTCACATGAATTCCGGCCCAGAGGCGATTGACGTCGCTAGGAAATTTTCTTGATCGAGCGAATTTATCCGGTTTCGCCGACGCCGTCGAAGTCAGAAAGAAAACCGTAAAGCATTGTTTTGGAAAGATAAACAGACAATCCTTTCGCTCCATTCACCCGACGAATGAAGGCCGAGTGCATTTTTGCAACAGGACTTTGCGATTTGCATTTTGGGGTATTGCGCAAACTTGATGCAGATCGGGGGGCTGGGTAGCTTAACTCCACTAGACGGGGGCACACGGGCTGGGGGGCCCACTGCCTCAAGAGGCGTCAAACTGGAGCCAAGTCGGGGGACGTAAGGCTCCAAACGGACCGAGAGGTTCGAGGGACAGTTGAACGGATCCGATCCAATAAGAAGTAAGGATCCGGGAGACATTGGGGGGGCGAGTTGGAGACCTTGTTGAGGCATTAGCCTCCGAGCCAACTCGTTTCGCAGGGAAAACCGGCCCGCTTTGCGGGCCGGTTTTTTTTGTGCGTCCGTAGGTGAAAAAACGGCCGCAAAACGCGGGTTCTAAAGCCCGATTCGCCGTAGCGTCGAATCGATGCCTCCCAGGTATCCGGCGCCGAAAAGCCGGACATGCACCAGTGTCGGATAGAGATTGTAGAGATCCTTCCGCAGCGTATGGAAGCCCGGCTCCAACGGCGAGATCGCCTCGTAAGCGTCGAAGAAGGCGTTCCCGAAGGTCCCGAACATGGTGGTGAAGGCCAGCTCGATCTCCGGATGGCCGAAAGATATGGCCGGGTCCACGAAGCCAGCGATTCGGTCGCCTTTCAACAGCACGTTGCCGGTCCAGAGATCGCCGTGGAGCAGGCTGGGGTGATCCGGCTTCACAAGGTATTCGTCGAGCCGTTCAGCCAGGCGCTCAAGCCGCCCCAGATCGGCGGTCGATAGCGGACCCTTCTCATGGGCCATCCGCGCCATGGCCATCAGCCGATGCTCCGCGAAGAACGGGATCCAGCGATCGGACTCTGGGTTCCGCTGGGGAAGGGGGCCGATCACAGTGTCCTTGGGGTAGCCGAATCGCGTTCCCCGGACCGAATGCAGGGCCGCGATGATCTCCGCGGCATCCCGTTCCACGGCGCCGGTGATGCGTCCGCCGTCGGTCTCGATGAAATCCATCACCAGCAGATCGGCATCGCAATGATGCACCGCCGGCACCGGGAAATCCGACAGCCGGCGCAGCTCGCTCAGCATATAGCCTTCGATCTTCAGGGGGGCTGCCCATAACCCATTGGAAAGCTGGGTTTTCCCAGGCGATCGCATGGCCTTTACGGCGAGATGCCGACCATCGCGCAGCCGGACCTCCAGCCCCTCCAGACCGAAGCCGACGGGCAAACTGGCCGATTGGACGATTTCGTCGCCCAGCACCGTCTCAAGCCGTTCCTTCAACATGACGCACCCGTGTCGCCTGTCACATCCCTGAAACAATACGGGCTTACCTGCCGCATCATCATGGATATGCCGGTTACACCTCTCACACCCCGCCCTGAAGTGAAGCATTACCGGGCATTGTTCATCTCCGATATTCACCTGGGCACCAAGGCCTCGCAGGCCGCGGCGTTCCTGGAATTCCTCAAGACGGTCGAGGCCGAGAAGATCTACCTGGTCGGCGACATCGTCGATTTCTGGCGGATCCGCCGCGGCGTCTACTGGCCGCAATATCACAACGACGTTCTGCAGAAGTTGCTTCGTAGGGCGCGCAAGGGGACCGAATTGATCGTCATCCCCGGCAATCACGACGAGGTGCTGCGCGACTACTGCGGCGCGAGCTTCGGTGCCATCCGGGTGGAACGGGACACCATTCACGAGGCGGCCGACGGAAAGCGCTACCTCGTGATGCACGGCGACGAGTTCGATGTGGTGGTCCGCTACGCCAAGTGGATCGCCTTCCTCGGCGACGGCGCCTACAACTTCGCGCTCTGGATCAACACCCATTTCAACACGATGCGGCGTTGGTTCGGACTGCCGTACTGGTCTTTGTCTGCGTATCTGAAGCACAAAGTGAAGCGTGCGGTGAATTACATTGGTGAGTTTGAGGCGGCGCTTGTCCAAGAGGCAGCCCGCCGTGGGACACAAGGGGTCATCTGCGGCCATATCCATCATGCCGCGAAGCGCCAGATCGGCGAGGTGACCTATATCAACACCGGAGACTGGGTCGAGAGCTGTACGGCAGTCGCCGAGACCCAGGCGGGGACGTTCGAGATTATTCGATGGACCCCCGCGATCTCCGGGGTAAGACCCCAGCCTATCCCCGACGAGGAGCTCGAGGCGGCGGCCTGATGAAGGTGCTCGTTGCCACGGATGCCTGGCACCCCCAGGTCAATGGTGTGGTGTGCACCTACGATCGCCTGGCCAAGGAGGTCGCCAAGCGGGGGGATGAGCTGCATTTCCTGACACCCCAGGACTTCCGCACCGTCCCGTGCCCCACTTACCCGGAGATCAGGCTGGCGCTCGCATGGCCCCGCAAGGTGGCGCGGCGGATAGAAGAGATCGCCCCCGACTTCATTCATATTGCGACGGAAGGCCCGGTGGGCCTCATGACGCGACGCTACTGCATCACGCGGAAGCGGCCCTTCACGACGAGCTACCACACGCGCTTCCCGGAATACGTTTCGGCCCGTCTGCCGGTGCCACTGCGGCTCGGCTATGCGGTCGAGCGCTGGTTCCACAATCGCGCCGCCGGCACGTTCGTCGCCACCCAATCGATGGCCGAGCAGCTGAAACGGGAGGGGATCGAGCGCATCATGCCTTGGTCCCGGGGCGTCGACACGGAGCACTACCGGCCCCGGCCATCGCGCCTCTTCGGCGACGGCCCTGTCTTCCTCTATGTCGGCCGCATTGCCGTGGAGAAGAATATCGAGGCGTTTCTCTCCCTCGATCTTCCCGGCAAGAAGGTGCTGACGGGCGGCGGGCCCCAGGCGGCCATGCTTGAGAAGAAATATCCCGATGCGATCTTCACTGGGCCCAAACATGGCGAGGAACTGGCCGAGATCTACGCCTCGGCGGATGTGTTCGTCTTCCCCAGCCTCACCGATACCTTCGGGCTGGTGCTGCTGGAAGCCATGGCGAGCGGGGTGCCCGTTGCGGCCTATCCAGTCTGCGGACCGAAAGATGTCGTCACCGATCCGGCGGCGGGCGTGCTGAGTGAGGATCTCCGCGACGCCGCGCTCAAGGCACTCGAGCTCGACGGCAGCGCGGCACGGGCCCACGCGCTGAAATTCAGCTGGGAAGTGTCGGCCGATCAGTTCTTGGAAAATGTGCTTGCCGCAAACGACGTCAGGCCTCGGCGGCGGACCTTCACCCGGTGGCGCAATGCCAACCGGCCTCAGATAGAAGGACGGCCCGGTTGGGGGGAAACCGGGCGTCTCGCACTCATGCGTCTATTGGGGGACGCTTGGGGGATAGTGCGTCCAAACTCAAATGGGAATCAGCCCCGCGGAAATCAAGAGTTTCCGCAAGCGTCTCGCCCGAAAAAATCGTAAGCGACTGAAACGATTCGGCTTTCGCGCCGTGCGCGCGACTGTGGTCAGCCGAACAGTAGGGCCAGCCTTGTCGCGTCCAGGCGGCTCATGGCGGCGTCTAGGGAATCCCGCTCTCTCGCGCTTTCGTCGTCCTGCCCCGCCGTAGGTCTTTGGGCTACATCCGCCTGGAAAGGGGACGAAGCTCCGGCCTGATCTGCAGCTTGCCGGTCTTGGGCTTCCCCAGTCGGGGCTTCGGCGTAGCCGGAGCTGGAATCGGCCGGGACCTCGGCCATGTCGGAAATATCGCCCTCGGCGACGAATTCCGGCGCCAGAGGAATGTCGGGTTCCGCGATCCCTTCCGGCGGCGTGGTTCCGTTGGACCCGGAACCGGAATCCTTCTCACGGGGCGCATCCGAGGCTTGGTGCGTCGAGGCCGGCCCGCCAAGCGCCGTCTCCAGCGCCTCCGCAATCAGCCTGAGGAGATGAATGGCGTTCTCCTTCCGCTGATAGACCACATCCTGGAACGAGCACGCGGCGTAGATATCGGCGGTATGCCGCTCGATGGTCTCGCAGGTCTTCCGGTCGATCCCCTGGTCCCGCATCTCCCAGGAAAAGTCCTGAATGGCTTCCGTGGCGATCAGAATATCCGCGGCGGCATCCTTGCTCGCCTGCTCCATGGCCGCCACGTCCCGTGCGGCGGTCTCAGCGTCTTGTTTCAGCCTCGCGAAGGGCAGGGCGGGGAAGGATCGCGCCGGCGTTCCGGCGGGATCGGATGCGCTCCCCGATACGTTCTCAGCGCCTCCCTTCACCACCCGCTCGAGCCGCTCGATGGCGGAGAGCACAAGGGTCGTGTCGGCGCTGCGGTTGCGGCGCGCATGCTCGGCGAGAAACCAGCGCCCGCGCGGCGTCTGCTGCAGCGCGGTCTCGATCTTCGCGTAATCCTCTTGCCGTCCGCCTTCGCAAGCGGCGGTCTCGGCATTCATCTGTCCCTCGGCCATGGCGAGAGAATCTAGCTGATTCGAACGGAAATCAGGGATTTCATCCCCAAAGCGCCGGCTCGGGCGGCTGAAGCTTCCCGTCGCGATAAGCGAGCGGCGCGAGCCGGTCCTCGGCCAGCAGCAGCGGCCCGTCCAGATCCACCCAATCCGCCTGTTGCGCCAGCAGCATCGCCGGCGCCATGGCAAGCGAGGTTGAGACCATGCAGCCCACCATGATCTTGAGGTCGAGACTCTGGGCCTCACGGAGAAGCGCCAGCGCCTCGGTCAGCCCGCCGGTCTTGTCGAGCTTGATATTGATCGCGTCGTAGCGGCCGGCGAGCGCGCGTAAGCCCTCACGGTCATGCACGGATTCGTCGGCGCAAACCGGGACGTGGTGGGTGATCCCGGCAAGAGCGGCGTCCTCGCCCGCCGGCAATGGCTGCTCGATGAGCTCCACACCGGCGCGCCCGGCGGCCGCCATCAAAGCTTCCAGGTTATCGGGCCGCCAAGCCTCGTTGGCATCGGCGATGAGCCGGACTGACGGCGCCGCCTCACGGATGGCGGCGAGCCGCGCCTCGTCCCCGTCGCCGCCGAGCTTCAGCTTCAGGAGCGGATATTGGGCAGCCGCCTTGGCTTTGGCGGCCATGGCCTCGGGCGTATCCAGCGAGATCGTAAAGGCCGTCTCGACGGCCTCAGGGGCAGCGAGCCCGGCGAGAGCGTAGGCCGGCTTGCCGCGAAGCTTTGCCTCCAGATCCCAAAGGGCGCAATCGAGCGCGTTCCGCGCGGCGCCTGGCGGCAGCAAGTCCTGCAAATGCGCGCGGTCTTCATGGCCAGTCAGCTGGGCGCTGGCCCGATGGATATCCGACACGACGCCTTCCATGGACTCGCCGTACCGCCCATAGGGAACGCATTCCCCACGGCCGATCGCATCGCCCGACGCGAGCGTCGCCACGGCGACCTCAGCGAAGTCCTTGCTGCCGCGGGAGATGGAGAAGCCGCCGCGAATCGGCCATCGCTCGGTGACGACGGCCAGCCGGGGCTGGCGCCCTATGGCGCCTTCCTCAGGAGACATGTCGCAGGCGACCTTGCGTTCCTAGCGCAGCCGACCGCTGGCATGGGCGAGCAGCAGATAGACGCGGCCCGTCTCGGAGACGAGATAATTGTCCAGCATCCGCCCTTCCGGATCGGCCTGCTCGGCCTCGCCGAGCAGCCGCTCGAAATCGCTCATATAGCGGTCCACGGTGGCCCGGAATTCGGCGTCCCGCGTGTAGCGCCGGCTGATCTCGTCGAACGTGCCTTGCCCCTCCTGGGTATAGAGACGGCGGTTCAGCACGCCTTCCTGGCCGGAGCGATAACGCTGCCAGACATCGGCCGCGGTCCGCTGGTCGATCGCCCGTGCGATCTCGTCGAGCCGCAAGCCGCCAGGCGCGGTGCTGCCGCCAGGCTTCGCGTTGCGCGGAGGCTGCTGCGGCCGGCCGGAGGCATTCCCCGCCTTACCGCCTTGGCCGCCCGTGTTGCGGGCGTTGCCCGAGCCGCCATATCCGCTACCCGAATAGGAGGAAGCGCCGCTGAGCTGCTCGGCCAGATTGCTCGCCACCGAGCCGATATCGCCCGACGCGCCGCCGGTCGGGCGGCCATAAGAATCGAACTCCGGCACCGGCGAGTAATCGTATTGATGCACCGGCGGAATGGTCTCGCCGCTCAGAGGCGTGGCGGCGTCGTAAGGCGACGCGCCGTAATCCGAAGATCCCCCGTAGGCGGACGAGGCTGTGCCCTTCGATGCGGAGGATGAGGAGGGGCGATACGCGCCTTCCTGGCCGCGGGAGGAGCCTTGTCCGGCGGCTTGTCCCAGACCCTGGCTGATGCCCTGGGTCGCGGCGCTGGTGAGGACCGGGGTGATCGCCTCGATCTCGGAGATCTGGTTGGCGAGCGCCTTGCGGATCGCTTCCGTCGCCTGGGCGGTATGCTCGGGCAGGGCCTCCATGCGGGTCTGCATCTCGTGGCGCAGAGACTCCAGATCGCCCGCGGTCTGCCGGGCGACCTCGCGCATGCCCTGAGTGGTATGGGCGAACTGACCGCGCATCTGCTCCATCTGCTGACCGAGATCGCCGATCACCTTGGCGAAGCTGTTCTTCAGATCGGCGACGGCGCGGGCCGTGTGGTTCTGCGCGTCGGTGCGAAGCTTCTCGATCTGAGCGACCGCCTGGCGGGCCTGATGAGACGTATCGCGGGAGAGCAGCTGGGTGGCGTGCTTGGCACGCTCCTCCGCCTCCGTCATCGAATTGGTGATGACGCCCACATAGGTCTTCATCTGGTCGTCCAGCTCGCGGGCCTTCGAGTTGACCGTGTGGAGCAGGCCGATGATCGCCTGGTGGCGGCTCTCCAGGATCGAGTCGATCTTGGTGTTGGACGTCTCCAGCGCCTTCGCGGCGGTGAGGATGCCCTGGCCCTGGTTCTCGAACCGCTGGGTGAGGCTGTGGATCTGCTCCAACAGGCCGGAGGAGACCTCTTTCAAGGAATCCGTCTGCTTGGTCAGCACATCGACGGCCTGGCCGGACTGTTTGCCCACGATCGCCGCGGTCTCCTGCAGCGACGCTGAGTTCTCCGACAGAACCCGGTGCAGCAGCTCCGTCTGGCGGCCGAAAGTCTGCTCGGCGCCCTGAACGTGCTTGGCCAGAACCTGATCCACTTCGCCTGTGCGTTGCTGGAAGGTCGTGTCGATGGCCTTGAGCCGCGCATCGAGCCCCTGGGTGACCGCGCCGCCGCGCTGCTCGATCGTGGTGTCGATGGCCTTGAGACGGTCGTCCAGGCCTTTCGCCACCTCTCCGGCGCGGTGCTGGAGCTGCTTGTCCATGGCGATCAGCCGCTCGTCCATCCGCTTGGTGGCGAAGGCCGTCCGCTGCTCGAAGGTCTCGTCGATCGCCTTCATGTTCTCGTCGAGGGTCTTGGAGACCTGCGCGCCGCGCTCCTGGAAGGTCTTGTCCAGAAGGGCCAGCTTGTCGTCGAGATTCTTGGTGACCGAGCCGCCGCGTTCGTCGAGGGTCTTCGCGATGAGGGTGAGACGCTCGTCCAGCCCCTTGTTCACCGCATTGCCGCGCTCCTCGAATGCCTTGTCCAGAAGCGTCAGCCGCTCGTCCAGCCCCTGGGCGACAGCGACCGTGCGATGCTCCAGGATCTTGTCGATGGCCGTCAGGCGCTCGTCGATACCCTTGGCCACCGCGCCCGCCCGCTCGCCGAATGCCGTGTCGACCGCATTAAGCCGCGCATTGAGCGCCTTGGAAACGGAGTCGGAGCGTTCCGCCAGGGTGCGGTCCAGCGCCACTGCGCCCTGGTTGATGCTGGAGGTGAAGGCGTCGGTACGCGAGCGCAGCGCGCTCTCCAGGCCGGTGATGCTCTGGTCGGCCGACACGGCGAACACTTCCGTGCCGTCCTCCAGGGTCTTCACCAGGGTCTGCGCTCCGCGATCGATCTGGGAGCCGAGCGCGTTTGCCCGCTCCTGGAGCCGCGATTCCAGAATGTCGCTGCGCTCCTGCATCGTCGTCTCGATACGGCGTGTGCCGTCCTCGACCAGGGACTCCAGCCCCTGGATCCGCTCCGCCAAGCTCATGGCGAAACCGGCGCTGCGCTCCTGCATCACCCGGTCGAACTGTTCCGTGCGGGAGCCGACCGCCCCTTCGAGGGCTGCGAGGTTGTTCACGGCATCCTCGACCAGCTTGGTGAGGCCGAGCTGTTCCTTGCCGAGCTCCTGCAGAAGGCCGGGCATCTTTGCCGCGATCGCGTCCTGAACCTTGTAGACTTCCTGGGCGGCCTCGTTGGAGCGCGCCACCAGAAGCTGGGTCAGCTTGAGACCGCGATCGGCGAGGTTCTTGTCGATCTCGTTGGTCGCGGCGGCAATGTCCTTGGCCACCTGCTGGCCCACACCTTTGAGCGATGCGCTGACGCGATCGGAATTGTTCAAAAGCGCTTCGCGCTCGCTCGCCAGCTCGCTGATCAGGCCGCGGACCCGGGTCTCGTTATCGCCGTAGGAGCGCTCCAGCGCGGCCACTTCGTTATGGACCAGCGCTTCCAGCTCGCTCGCCCGGCCGATAGCGCGGGAGATGCCGTCGTTCATGGCCGCCACCTGGCGGCGGATGACCTGACCGAGCGACGCGACGGACTGCTCCGCCAGCTTGTCGGGTTCGGCAAGACGAACGGCCACTTCGGTCATGGCGGATGCCATCAGCCGCAGCTCCTGGGCGCGCCATACCAGCAGGGCGAGGAACCAGAAGATCGCGATCGGGATGACGATGGCCATCGCCGCGGCGAGGGTGCTCGGCGTGGTGGAGAGGCTTTCGGAGGTCAGCAGCCCATAGCTGAGGAAGCCGCCGATCACGAACCACACGGCGCTCGCCACGGCGGCGACGACGAAAGGCGTGCTGGAAGGCTTCTGCTGCAGCGAGAAGATCAGACCGCCGATAGAGGGGAGGTCGTCATTGGCGGGGGTAGCGAGCCTGCGCGGCGGGGGGCCCGCCGGACGGCGGCGCGCCGGTTGGGCGGCATCGGGCTCTTCGTCCCGTTCCGCCTTGAGCTCGGGCGCAGCCGGTGCTGCAGGCGTTTCGGTCGCCTTGCGCTGCTGCAAACGTTCCGTCAGGGAGATGCGCCGCTTGCCGCTTGGAGCGCCTGAAGCGTCCGGCCGTGGCCGGTCGGTCGCCGCGAAGCGGGACCTCTTGGCGTCGGATTGCTTGTCCTCAGGCGATTTCTCGGTGTCGTCCGACTTCGCGTCTTTCGACCGGGCTCGTTCCTGCGCCATCACGCATTCCTCGTACAACTATACTCAACGAGAGAATTGGTGCCGCTTGAACTAGATACAGACCCGCTTACGCGCGGCCTCTCCCGGAAGTCGCCTCTATCGGACCATACAGGCCCCGAGCTTCCGTTCTCATTCCCCCGCCAGGTCATGGTTAGCGAAAAATGAATGCCATGGGAAGGTGAATCGCCAAACATCCTAAACGGAGGATAAGTCGCTCTTATTACGCAGAATTCCCTCACCACGCGGCGCATCGGCCAACGGCGCCGCGCGCCGCTGGAGTCTGGCGCTTTCCTCAATGAGATAGTGTTGGGGAGTTCATAACCTCTGACAGAGTATATGAGGCAACTACGCTGAATCGTTTTACAAACCCCGGTCCGAACGCCGCTCTACCGAGGGCGGAGGGGCCGGAGGGCGAAGTATCGACATGACGGCGACCTCAGATCCTTGCGAAACCGGCGGAAAGTTATCCACAGACCCCGGGAAAACCGCGGCATTAGATCGCGCCCATTTGGCTCGCTATACCGCCGGCGATGCCGAACTGGAGCAAGAGGTGCTCGGCCTGTTTGCAGACCAATCCGTCATCTATCTCGAACGCATGCGGTGTGCGGAGACGGAGAGCGCCTGGCGCGACGCAGCGCACTCTATGAAAGGATCGGCAAAGGCTGTCGGCGCCTTCGCCGTGGCGGCAGCGGCCGAAGCGGCTGAAACAAGCCCCGGGGGATACACGTTTGAAGAGCGAAAGAGGTTGCTCGCAACGCTAGAAGCAGCGCTTTCCGAGGCGCAAGAGCAGATCCGGAATCTGCAACGAG
Organism: Methyloligella halotolerans; assembly: GCF_001708935.1. Classification (GTDB taxonomy): domain Bacteria; phylum Pseudomonadota; class Alphaproteobacteria; order Rhizobiales; family Methyloligellaceae; genus Methyloligella; species Methyloligella halotolerans. Next base: position 726,436 of record NZ_MASI01000001.1, on the reverse strand, counting down.
AGCGCTAGCGGCACGGCTCCGCAAACATGCTTGCGGGCTGGCAACCCACCGGCAATTGCCTTATAGAGCAACGATCACGCAAGGGAATGCTCCCTTTCACCGTGGGTGCAGACGATGCATTGTCTGCACATCTCCCACAACCGATGAGACGAGCGAACGTAGCCTTACGCATGGCGAAAATAACATTTATTGAGCATAGCGGGCGGGAGCACACTGTTGAGGCAGAGCTTGGCCAGACCGTTATGGAAGCCGCGGTTCAAAACTCCATTCCGGGCATTGCTGCCGAATGCGGCGGTGCCTGTGCCTGCGCGACCTGTCACGTCTATGTGCAGGAGCCGTGGCGCGAGCCCACCGGCACCCCGGAGCCCATGGAAGAGGACATGCTCGATTTCGCCTTCGATGTGCGCGATGAGAGCCGCCTCAGCTGCCAGATTACCGTGACCGAGGAACTCGACGGCCTCGTGGTCAAGGTCCCTGAGAAACAATTCTAGTAGGAACCATGTCGGAAGAACCTATTCAAACCGATGTCGTCATCGTGGGCGCTGGCCCCGTTGGACTGTTTGCCGTCTTCGAGCTCGGTCTCGTCGATCTGAAATGCCACGTCGTCGACATTCTGCCGCGCGCCGGCGGGCAGTGCAGCGAGCTCTATCCCGAGAAGCCGATCTACGACATTCCGGCCCTGCCGACCGTCACCGGCCAGGAGCTGACCGACCGTCTCATGGAGCAGATCGAGCCCTTCGGTGCCGAGTTCCATTTCAATGAGCGCGTCGACCAGCTGGAGCGCCTCGACGAAGGCTTCCGGCTGACCACCGACGGCGGCATCGTTCTCGATTGCAAGGTCGTGGTGATCGCGGCCGGCGGCGGCTCCTTCACGCCGAAGCGCCCGCCGCTGCCCGGCATCGAGGGTTACGAAGGCAAATCCGTCTTCTACTCGGTCAAGAAGATCGAGGATTTCCGCGACAAGGACGTGCTGATCGTCGGCGGCGGCGACTCAGCTCTCGACTGGAGCTTAAACCTGCAGCCTGTCGCCAAGTCGCTGACCCTGATCCATCGACGCGATCAGTTCCGCGCCGCGCCCGACTCCGTGAACAAGATGTTCAAGCTGGTCGAGAACGGCGACATCAAGTTCGAGCTGGGCCAGGTCACCGAGTTGCATGGCGACAACGGCGAGCTGACCGGCGTGACCGTGAAGGCGCCGGACGGCAACACCTTCGAGCAGCCGGCTAACGCCATGCTACCCTTCTTCGGCCTGACCATGAAGCTTGGGCCTGTCGCCGACTGGGGGCTGAACCTGGAAGAGAACCTCATTCCGGTCGACACGGAGAAGTTCGAGACCAGCGAGCCGCGGATCTTCGCCATCGGCGACATCAACAGCTATCCCGGCAAGCTGAAGCTCATCCTGTCCGGCTTCCACGAAGCCGCGCTCATGGCCCAGAAGGCCCATGAGTACATCTATCCGGACAAGAAGCTGACGTTCCAATACACGACGTCGTCCACGAGCCTGCAGAAGAAGCTCGGCGTCAAATAGCGAGGCGGGGGCCCGCAATAGGTTTGCGGGCCTAGCCGTCCTTCGCCCGGTACACTTCGATCCTGTAGGGGCTGAACAGGAAGCTCTCGAGCCGCGCGCCGAGCTTCATGTTGACCCGCGTGAAGAGGCCGGTGCCGCGCACGAGATCCCCGTCGCGGGAATCCAACAGCACGACATAGGCGGGACGGGGCCGCTCCCGGAGAGACGCCGCGATCCCGTTCATCACCTCGGCGAACACCTTGCGCGAAAACGGCGCGAAGAAATAATGCACCGTCGTTCCGCCGGGCGGCACGATCGTGGTGACGTCGGCGAGCTCGCACGCGACCTGGCGGCACTGCATGCGCGGCCGCGGGAACTGGGCGATGTTGAGCCGGGCGTCTTCGAAAAGCTCCTCCGCGAACTCCACCCCGCCGATCGACTTGAACGGATGCTGGGAGGCCATCAGCAACACCCGCCCGCGGCCGGCGCCGTAATCCACAAACCGGTAATGGCTGAGATCGTCTCGGATGGCGCTCATCACCCATTCGAAGACGAGGGCAGGGGTAGGGCGGTAGTCGCGCCCTTCCGCACGGTTGCCCCGAACGGTCAGCGTATTGATCTTGGCCTGCTTCGCCGTAGGCCGGAACAGCAGCTTGTCGAATTCCCGGTCGAACAGCATCCAGTGCCAGAAGAGCATTGAGGCCCGGGCCGCATCGCCGATGCTGGCTGGCGAAAGCGCCTGTCCGAGATCGGAGAATGAACGGACCAGCCAGCCCTGGGCATGGGAGGCCCCGCGCTTGCCGAGCCCGGCGCCCGCTCTGCCGGCCTTGCCGGAAAACGTCCTGATCTGCTTGCCGAGCGGCGCGTCGTTCACCTCGCGCTCCACCTCGGCTTCCCGCGCCAGCGTCTGCCGCGTCCGCCTCACCAGACCCGCGGTATCCTCCTTGCCGGGAGCGCTCTCGCCGTCGTTGCGTGCGGGAACGCCTTCGTCACTGGCAACTCCTTCCGCCGAGGACTGCTCGAGGCGCTTCGCCGACTCGACCGGCTCTCCGCTGCGCGAATCGTCCGGCGGCGTGGCGGCCGGGTCGGTCTCGGATTTTCGTTCGGGCTCCGGCATTTCGGCGGCCTCTGGCACGTTATGTTTTGCGCTGCAGATTAGGTTTTACCCAGATTCGCCAACAGCCTGAACAGTTTGTCGGGCCGTGCCGCCGGTTCCTTATGGTATTCTCCGATTCGCAAATAACAGGCGGCGGCCGAGGGTTCGGGGGGCGCGTCGCCGAGCGGGGAGTGACGGGTGGCAGAGTATGGCGACGAGACCGTAAGGGACGGTTTGATCACCATATTGCCTCGCTGAAGCGCTTCGCCGAGGTTCTCATCGGTGAACAGGAAGAGGGCACGGCGCTCCTAGGCCGCAGCCTGCGCGAGATGCTGGACCATGCCCACAGCTATCAGCGCGGCACGCCGCTCGACCGTTGGGCCTTCGGCGAGATCTACCGTCTCTGGCTTAAGGAGCTGCGTGGCCACGCCAATCCCATGCGCCGCGGCAGCCAGCCCGACGTGGAATTCCAGCAGCTGATCGCCGAGGAGGATGGCGCGCATCCCGATCCGCTGACCGTCTCCTTCATCGCCAATCTGCCGCCCCAGCAGCGGGTGACGCTGCTGCTGATCTACGGCGAAGGCTTCTCCTACGAGGACGCGAGCGTCATCCTGGATTGCGCCTTGGAGAGCATCGAGACCCGGCTGATCCGCGCCAGCGGCGGCCTCGCCAACAAGATCGGCGCGATTGGGGATGTGCTGCCCTCCGCCGAAGTCGAATCCCTCCACGCCCACCAAGCCGGAGCAGCGTGATGACCGAGCTCTCCGACGAGCTGTTGGTGGCCTATGTGGACGGCCAGCTTGCAAAAGATCAGAACCGCGCCATCGAGAAGGTCCTCAAGCAGGACGACGTGGTGGCCAGGCGGGCCGAGGCGCTGCAGGAAGCCCATGGTCGGCTGGAATTCGCCTTCGAATCCATCCTGGCGGGCGAGCTGCGCAACCTGGTGCCGAAGGAAAGCTTCCGCACGAATGCCGCCGAACGGCTGATTGCTGCGGAGCCGGAGCCAAGAGGCTGGCCTCTCCGGGTGCTCGCCATGTGCGGGCTTGTGGCCGGTATCGCCGGGATCGGGCTCGGCGTGATGGTGGCGCCGCGCGCGAGCCTCACGCCGTCCGTCGACCAGGCGGCGACCGATACCCCGGCGCCGGCCGGTCCGTTCGAGGCGCCCGCGAACCTGACCGCAGGCATCGAACCTGTCATGGAGACCGTGAAGGCGAAGTCGCCGAGCTTCGGTGCCTTCGATGCCCCGGCCACGTTGACGGCGGACCTCGCCCTTCCGCCGGCTCCGCCCCCGCCGCCGCCGGCACCGGCGAGCTGGCAGGAGAGGGCGGCCCAAGCCCATGCTCTGGTCAGCCGGGAAAGCCTCGAGGTCAGCATCGAAAGTCAGAAGAACCCGTATCTTTTGTCGTTCCAGCTCACCAAGGCCATCGGCCAGAACGTGAGGGGTCCGGATCTGCGCGCCGATGGCTATCGCTTCATCCGGGCTCAGGTGCTGCGCCTCGACGGCAAGCCCATCGCACAGATGCTCTATCTGCCCCAGTCGGGCGAGCCCCTGGCGCTTTACGCCACGCCTGCCGGCGAAGACGGCCAGCCGGAGTTCCTGAAGGAGGGCCCGGTCGGCGCGGTGAAATGGAGCGAGGGCGGCATTGCCTATCTGCTGGCCGCGGAGGTCGACGAGGGGGATCTCCTCCGCATCGCCGAGAAGATCCGCAACGAGCCGCGGGACGATCAACGCCTGCAAGCCGAAGACGACGCGCCCGACGATGCGGCGGCCGATGACGAAGCCGCCGGCCCGAAGGCTTCCGCAGAAGACACGGCGGAGCCGAAGGCGGAAGGTGGATCGTCTGGAGACGGGGAGTCCGATGCGGCGCCCGCCGAAGATTCGGACGCCGGGCCGAAAGGCTCAGGCAAGGACTAGTCGGCGGGACTCGCCCGGTGGGCGAAGTTCCCGGCGATGTACTGGTTGAGATCGTTCCGGATCGCGTCCGTCTTCTCCTTGGTGCAATAGCCCCGTTGCCCCCGGACCGTCTCCGTCACCGACTGATAGGTGTAGTCGTAGGCTTCCTCGATCCGGCGATATTCGGCCGCCGGTGTGCCGAGCCGCTGCATCTGCGCGAGATAGTTCGCCCGGAGCTGCGCTGGCTCGAAGATGAAGCCGCAACGGCTTGCCCGTGCCGAGGTCCACGCGACCTGCACCGGCCGGGACAGCGGATCCGCCTCGTTCATGTTCCAGGCGGCAGTTTCCTGATTCGACGTTCCGCAGCCCGCAAGGCCGGTCAGAACGGCAAGCAATGCGAGCGCGAATGCCGGAGCAGTCTGACGCAAGACGACCCTCCACTCCCTGAACTCAATCCAACTGCGCGGAGTGTACCGGATTACGCTCCGCGCGCTAACCGGCGGCGATATCAATCGGAAACGGCCGCGGCTGCAAGAGTGGAAGAGATTCGCTCTTGAGAGGTTCCGATTCGTGAGCTGAACGACCGCAACAGCGATCCCAGCAACCGCGATCCCCAACAAGAGAGCCCCTGGAATTCGAAATGCACCTCCAAACGCAAGAAAGGCGGAGCTGGCCAGCCCCGCCTCCCTTTGCGATGTCGATGCCACGCCCGTTCGGAGCGATCTATCGGCGCCGCGAGATCTTGCGATCTCACGCCGCATCGGCTTTCGCGCAAGTCGCCTCGCGCGGGGGCCGATACGACCCGGCTGCAGCCACTTGTTTTGCGTCGCGCTGCCACGACGCGGATCCGGAAATGGCCATCCCAGACCCGGGAACGGCGATGCCGCCTTCTGCGTGGGACACCCTGCCGGCTCAGCCTCAAACGGCATATCGGCAGAACCGTCAGACCGTGGTACCCCATGTTATCCGGCAGCTTCGCCTTCAGCCGTCCATGGCAGTGGACGACCTCGGCTTGCCTTGCCATATGAGCTTTCCCGGGACACCCTGGGTGGCATTGGCACGCTCCGCGAGAACGCCCGGATCACTCCGCTTGTTTTCCCGGAGCGTCCCGCCGCCGCCTTGGGGGAAACGGGTCCGCTCACAATTCGATGTTAGCTTGCCTCTTTTCACGTGCACGCATGCCGTGCAGGTTATCCCCGTTATCCACCGTTCCCGACTGTGGGAGTCTGGATTTCCATCCATCGCGGATTTCGTAAGCCCTACGAATCCGGAGTCTTGCGACCATATTCCGAGGATCGGATTTTGCGTGACCCCCGTGTCGCGTCTCCCATCTCCGCCGGGCCTATGCGACAAGGACACCATGCTTTTCTGCTCCGTCACGCCATTGCTATGCTATCCGGGCCCGCGCCATGGAGCGCGCCGGAAGGATGTGTTGTTTCAGATGAGGCCTGACTTTTTGGGCGGCCGGCCCAGTGCGGGCATCATTGCGCTCGCGTTCGTTGCCGGCATCATCGCCTCGCAAATCGTGCTCCTGCTCACCGCAGGCAGCGTCGGCATTCCAGGCGTCTACTCGGTCCATGTCATCGGGGAGAAGCACGGGGCGTCCGTGCCGGGCGAGCCCTCTGCCGCCACCAAGCCCCGCAGCCGCACCACGCCGCCGCCCATCGCCACCCCCGCACCGCCCGACGGGGAGCAGCTCCCGCAAGCCACGACCGAGGCGCCAGAGGCTGACAGCCCGCCTGTCGCGCAGCCTTCCGTGCCGCAAGAGGCCGATCGCGCCGCTAGCGATCCGGACGCCACTGCTGGGAAGCCTGCGAAGCCGGAAGTCGAACCAACGACCCCATCGAACGGCCCGGTCGGCTGGGAGGGGCCGCGAGGCGCGCCGGGCTCTGCTCCGGAAAGCGAGGGGGAGGCGGTGCTCGATGGCCCCATCGACCTCGATGTCGGCGACGCTGTAACCGATCTGAATCTCGAGGAAGCCAACGAGAACGACGCCGACAAGGACAAGGATAAGGACAAGAACGAGAAGAAGGAGAACGGAGAAGCCTCGCCGTCCGGCGGCCCGGCACCCTCCGCCCAGCCCGCACCGCCGCCGGCCGCCGGCGCCAGCGGCGAGCGCGAGGTGCTGCCTTGGGAGGCCACAGTGCCCGACCCACAGCTCATGGCGCCTGTCGACGTTCCCGAAGGCACGCCGGAGTTCAGCCTGCCGGCTGCGGACGCCGTGAAGGGCTGGCTCCAGGGCCGCGCATCCAACGCCGCCTCCGGAAACACGCGCTACGAGCTATGGCTGGAGCCGCCCATGGACATGCGGTTGCGGCTCACCGCCGTGGGTTATCAGTTCAAGCCCGCCTCGGGGGAGATGATCACGCGGCTCTCCCGCAAACCCGAAAGCGGCTTCCGCGTCTCCTTCGAAGCCGCGGCCTGCGAGGGCAGCATCACCCTCGTTCTCACCTATAAGGACGGCCGCTCCCACAAGGTGCCCGTCGATAGTTGCAACACGTTCAACTGAACGCGGCACTCGCGTCTATCGGATGCCGGCGACCTCGGCGACCATGGCCCGGAATCGCGGGCGCTTCGCCTCTATATAGGGGAGCGGCCGGCACACATCGATGGCGGCGATTCCGATCCGCGTCGTCAGCGCGCCGTTGAACATGCCTTCGCTGAGCCGCGTGGAAAGCCGTGCCGTGAGCCCGTGGCCGACCACCTGCTGGATGACATCGTCGCCCAGCGCGATGCCGCCGGTGAGCACGATGTGGCCCACCACCATGCGGGCGAGCTTCAGAAGCGCCAGCGTGCCGGGGCGCGCCCCATAGAGCGTCGCGAGCTTGCGCAGCATGCGCAGGTTCTCCGCCGCCACGAACATCATGTCGATCAGAGCCGCAGGGCTCACCGCGGTGACGACCGACACGCGCTTGGCAGACGCGGCGACGATGCCCCGCGCCAAGGGATCCAGCGGCGCCACCAGCGTGCGCTCGTCGAGCTTCAGGAGCTCGTCCGCATCCATGATGTCCCGTTCGCTCTCCGCAAGCCGGCTGAGGCCCCAGGCCATGTCCTGGCGGCCGTGATAGAGGCTTCTCAGCCGATGGGTGACGTCCTGGGCCAGCGGCTTGTCCTGCTGCCGGATCGCGCTCTCCGCCTCGTGGCGGATCTTGCCGAGCCGCCCTAGGCGCAAGAGCCCGATCGCTTCTTTGAGGACGATCATGGCAAGCGCCAGCAGCGCCACGACGGCCATCCCGATCGCCGCCCAGCCGATCCAGTCGTCGCGGGCCAAGAGGTCGCGCACCATGGCGTCGAACCAGATGGCGGCCCAGATCGACACCAGCCCGCCGATCGCGCCGATCAGGATGCTGCCCCAGGCGAAGCCGCGCTTCATCTTCGGGAGATTGCGTACGGTCGCTGGCGGGTTCGCGAGCGGCTCCTCCAGGACCGGCGGAGGAGGGGGCGGCGCGTCGATCTCCACCTCGTCGACCCGGAAGGAGGCGGGCTTTCTGGGGGAACTCATTCCAGATGGTCTCCGATCAGACTCTGAATCGCCCGGTCGAGCCGGATATTGGGGAAGGGCGCAAAGCCCCCGCCGGGAAGCGGCACCGGGTCCGGCGGCCGGAAGCGGACGAAGCGCACGTCCTCCGCCTGCATCCCTCCGCCACGCAGCGCAACGGCAGGATCTTCCGGAAGGTCGCCGGGGAAGATGGCGAATTCATCATCGCCGCCGAATTTCCGGCGCCCGATGGCCTCGCCCTGAAGCGGGTTGCCGATAATGCAGGGAAAGGTCTCGCCGCCCCGTTTCGCCGCGCCCTCGCGCGTCGCCCGGATCGCCGCCATGGCGAGCGCCTTCACGTCGGCCCCGCCATACTCGGCCCGCGCCATGGCCTGCTCGGTCAGCGCCTTCAGAATCGCCTGCAGCCGGTCATGGCTGGAATGATGCAGGTGGTCCGCCTTGGTCGCGGCGAAGACCAGTCGGTCGATGCGCGGGAAGAACAGGTTGGACAGGAACGAATTGGAGCCGGTGCGGAAGCATTCCAGGATGTCCGTCATGGCGCGCTCCAGATCGGCCACCGCTTCCGGTCCGCGATTGAGCGCCGCCAGAACGTCCACCAGCACGATCTGCCGGTCGAGACGGGAGAAGTGGTCCCGGAAGAACGGCCGCACAACATGGGTCTTATAGGCCTCGAAGCGCCGCGCCATCATCGCCCAGAGCGAGCCCTTGGGGAACTTGGTCTCGCCCTTCGCATCGAGAGGGGAGAAGGTCAGGGCCGGTGAGCCTTCCAGGTCTCCCGGCATGAGAAAGCGGCCGGGTGGCAGGGTCGAGAGGGCATATTGGTCGGCGCGGGCATCCGCCAGATACGTCTTGAACAGCTCGGAGAGCTGCACCGCCAGCGCTTCGTCGGCCGGCGCCGCCGGATCGATCTCGGCGAGCGCCTTGCGCCACCCAGCGGCGATTTTCTCGCGCCCGGCCTCCGTGCTTTGCCGCAGCGCCTGGGCCGACCATTCCGCGAAATCGAGCGAGAGCAGGGGCAGGTCGAGCAGCCACTCGCCCGGGTAATCGACAATGTCGACATGCAGCCGGTCGTAGCCGAGCTGCCGCTTCCAGAAGCCTTGCGGCTGATACTCGATGGCCAGGCGAAGCTGGCTGATCCGGCGCGTGCTCTCCGGCCAGGTCGGAGGCTCGCCCGTCAGATCCGCCATGTGAGCCTCGAAATCGAAGCGCGGCACCGTGTCGTCGGGCTGCGGCTCGAGGAAGACCCGCGAGACCCGCCCTTCGGCGGCCGCATCGAAGAACGGCAAGCGTCCGCCCGCGATCAGGTTGTGCACCAGCGCCGTGATGAAAACGGTCTTGCCGGAGCGGGCAAGCCCGGTCACGCCCAGCCGCAACGTTGGGCTGACCAGATCGCCGGCATAGTGGCCGACATTGCGGAAGATGTCGGTGGTGTCCTGAATCAGATTGACCATGAGGCGGGGAAGTCGACTTTCCTTGCATCGGCGGACGGGCGCAATCGCGGGCGCCCGGGCCCGCGCTCTTGCGTTTATGCAGCATATAAGCCCTAGCACGCGCCACCGAAACAACGCCGGTTTTGCCCGGTCGCTACAACCTATGCTGTCAAGCGTTCTCATCGCTTGACTTGGGCCATCGCTTCCGCAATACGGGGGCGGCCAGCGGGGGGAACCGGCAACGGAGCTGGCAGAGGGGTTGAGTTTAGCGCGCTCAACTCGGTGAAGTGGTTCGGGAAAAGAGGGCTGTAATGCGGCCTGAGAAGAAGCTCCCCAAGGATTATCGTCCCACCGAGGACGAGCCTTTTATGAATGAGCGCCAGCGCGCTTATTTCAGGGACAAGCTGGAAGACTGGCGTGAGGAGATCCTGCGCTCCACCAAGGAGACGCTGGAGCATCTCCAGAACGAATCGGAGCAGCACGCCGATATCGCGGATCGTGCCAGTTCCGAGAGCGAGCGGGCCTTCGAGCTCCGCGCGCGCGACCGCCAGCGCAAGCTGATCGCCAAGATCGATGCCGCCCTGGAGCGCATCGAGGACGGCACCTACGGATATTGCGAGGAGACCGGCGAGCCGATCAGCCTGAAGCGGCTCGATGCCCGTCCGATCGCCACGCTGAGCGTCGAGGCTCAAGAGCGTCACGAGCGGCGCGAACGCGTCTATCGGGACGAATAAAGAGCGCGTCACGAGCGGCGCGAACGCGTCTATCGGGACGAATTGCAGCCTCTCTCGGTCACTGGGCCGATGACAGGGGCTTTGCGACGGTCTCCAGCGACCTGCGCTCGGCGGCAACGCCCCAGCGCAGGATCACGAACACCACCGCGATCATCAGCGCGGCGCCCAGCAGGTAACCCCAGAAAACGCTCACCCGTGAGCCCGTGTCGATCAGCACGCCGAACAGCGCCGGCGCGAATACGCCGCCGATGCCCGTCCCCACCGCATAGAAGAAGGCGATAGCCAGCGCCCGGATCTCCAGCGGGAACGTCTCCGCGACCGTGAGATAGGCCGAGCTCGCTGCGGCCGATGCGAAGAAGAAGATCACCGACCAGGCAAATGTCTGCCCCGTTGCCGACAGCATATCGGCGGCGAACAGCGCGCCTGTGACCGTCAGCAGCACGCCCGAAAGCCCGTAGGTCAACGCGATCATCGGCCGCCGTCCGACCGTGTCGAAGAACCGGCCGAGGATCACCGGACCGAAGAAGTTGCCCGCCGCGAAGGGCAGCAGATACCAGCCGACGCTTGTCGCCGCGATGCCGTAGAAATCCGTCAGGATCAGCGCGTAGGTGAAGAAGATCGCGTTGTAGAAAAAGGCCTGGGCCGTCATCAGGCTCAAGCCCACGAATGTCCGCTCTCGGTGCTCGTGGAAGAGGCTGTGCCAGACTTCCTCGAGAGGCGTATGGCTGCGCGGCGTGAGCCGGACCCGATCCGGGACTTCAATCTCGTGCGGGGCGTAGTGGGGCCGCGTCTGCCCTTCGATCTCCGCGATCACCCGCTCCGCTTCCCGCGCGCGTCCGTGGGTGATCAGCCAGCGGGGCGATTCGGGAATCCACAGCCGCAGGATCAGGATCGCGAGGCCCAGCACCGAGCCGATGAAGAACGCCGCGCGCCAGCCCATGTCGGGCGGCAGCAGGCCGGGCTCAAGGAGAATGATGGAGCCTGCGGCGCCCACGGCCGCGCCGATCCAGAAGCTTCCGTTGATGACGAGATCGGTCCAGCCGCGATACCGCGCCGGGATCAGCTCCTGGATGGCCGAATTGATGGCCGTGTACTCGCCGCCGATACCGGCGCCCGTCAGAAAGCGGAAGAGGGCGAAGCTCCAGCCATCCCAGGCGAAGGCTGTGGCCGCCGTCGCCACGAGATAGACGCCCAGGGTCACCGTGAAGAGCCGCTTCCGTCCCCACCGGTCCGTCAGCCATCCGAAGAAGATCGCGCCGAGCACCGCGCCGGCGAGATAGGCGCTGTTGGCGAACCCGATCTCCGCATTGCCCATGTCGAGGACCGGGCTCTCCTTCAGCGCGCCGGCCACGGCCCCGGCAAGCGTCACCTCCAGCCCGTCCAGCACCCAGGTGATGCCCAGCGCCAGCACGACCTTTGTGTGGAACAGGCCCCAGGCGAGTCTCTCCAGCCGGGCCGGGATGTCCGTCTCGAGGACTGGCCCGGCGGATGTGCTCATTTCGCTCCGCCGCTCGTCGGACGCGGGAGGATCGGAAAATCGAAATAGGTCGAAGGGTAGGGCTCCGGCCTGAACGTGTAGTGCCAGAACTCCTTCGGGTAGTTCCTGAAGCCGTGCGCCGCCATGACCTCGACCAGACGCTGGCGGTTCTGCCGCTCTTCCGCGGTCAGGCCGGGCGCGGCCGTGTTCGCCTTGGTGTCGAAGCAGTCGAAGCTCGTGCCCATGTCCAGGCTGTCGTCGCTCGGATCGGCCTGGGTGCAGGCGACACGTTGCTGTGTGACCATCGCTTCCGCCGGCGCATCCCCTGGGACGAGGGTAAGATCCACCGTGGCCCCCCGAGAATGGCCCGACCGCGTGGCGATATAGGCCGGGAATAGGGCGTCCTTGGAGAGGCTGGGATAATACTCCCGCTTGGCTTGCGGGTCGTCGGGCGCCTTGGCCCATTCGACGAAAGCTGCCACAGCCCGTTTCGGCCGGTAGCAATCGTAGACCTTGAGCGAAAGACCGTCGCTTTGGATCTCGGCCTGAACCGCCTTCAAAGCCTCGGCCGCCGGACGCGCCAGAATACACTCCGCCGCCTCATATCCGGGCACAGGCTCACCCGTGAAGTTCTTGGAGCCCGCGTATCGCATCTCCTGGCGGATGGACGGCGCAACGTCGCGCAAATAGACGAAGCCGTCGGGCATTGCGCCGTCAGCGGCGATGGCGGGCAGGGTGAAGAGAATCGCCCAGAGGGCTGAAATGACTCCGATGGTGCCGGTTCGGTTCATGCTGTGACTGTTGGAGATGCGTGTGTCCGGGTCAACCGGGCGTTCGCCGGCATCCGTCCAACCAAACGTCCCCATGACCCGTTGGAGCGCATTGTCCGGCAACGAGGCGTTTGATCCGCTCCACGCGAACATCGAGTTCGGGATCTTCTCTCAACAGATCGAATGACGAGGGGGCTATGAGGACGGCCACCAGTCTCAGAAACGCATCTTCGGACAGCTTGGCGGGCGGTTTTCCGTAGACAGCTTGGCTCGCCGCATAGAACCCCGTCATCCACCCTTCAGGACCGCGCCCCATCTCCAATGTGTCGAGCCAGAGAGCGAGAATTTGCTGTTTCGTAAGCCGCTGCTCCAGGCCAAGGGCATAGCCGGTCTGACGCAGCTTCCCCAAACCGGGCCGAAACTGCTCAAACGCCAGCCGCTTCGATAGCGATTGGGAAATGGTCGTCGCGCCGGCCCCATCCGAAGAAAAATCCACGCCCGCATGTTCGTAAAAGGCGGGGTCCTCGACCTGAAGCAAGGATCGAAGACGCTCCGCTCCGAGGTCCCGTCCACTGCGGCCTTCAGCGATTAACGCGTCCGCCCGAGCACGGAGATCATCTGAGTCTCCCAACGCGTCGAGATATCCTTTGGCGCCGTAGCCGACCCCGGCCAGAATCACCACCGCGACGATGACAAGAGAGATCTTGAGAATGCGAGCCATGGCGCGACTTATATCAGCGCCGCTCTGGGAGGCCAGTCGCCAGGTGTTTTGGACCTGGGACCGGAGTTTGACGAACAGGAATCGATGGGCCTTTCGCTGCCTTTCCGTCGCCCCGCTGGGGAGGGGGGCCGTAGCCTGCGCAAGCAGGCGTCAAAACATAAAAATCGCCCCGCTGGGGAGCGGGGCCGTAGCCCGCGCAAGCAGGCGTCAGAACATAAAAAAACGCCCCGCTGGGGAGCGGGGCGTGGAGAGGTTTTGGGGGACTGACAGGGTTGGCTGAACCAACCGATGTCGGACCATTAGCAGGGAACTGCCGGCGATTTCACAGCGAAGCGGTCGAAAGTACCGGCGACAAGTTCTTCCGCCTGCCACAAATTACGCATGGCGACCGTGAAACCGCATCCTTTGTAACCGATCCCGACTCTTTCCACAAGAAAAACCGACGTGGCTTTTCGGCACCAGTCAATCGATTAGTGAAATGAAGGGCTTATGGTCGCGGCGAAAAATTCCCGTTAAGCGTGTGTTCGCCGTCGGGCATGCAGAGCCTGCACCCGGCACGCCACGCCGGGCGGTCTTACGCGCCTTCGTCAAGGGATAGAGGGAGGCCGACGGCCCGGAGGTCAGCTCAGCTCGGGATCCGACTGGGGACGCTCGCTGTGGTCGATGACCACGTCCTCAAGCGGATGGTCGAGAGGCTGGCGCGCTTCGATGCCCGTCTCGATCACCATGTCGACAGGGCCCCCGATCATGACGAGATGCTCCTTGTCGTCGCGGCGGATCAGATAGAGCTTCCGCTTCGCATCGACCACGGCGCTTTCCACCACGTTCAACCGGCGCTCGCGCGCTCGGAAGAAGCCCGGACCGCTTGAGTTGCTGGAGAAAAATGCCTTGAAGCCCCACACCGCCAGGGCGATCAGCGCCATGACGAACAAGAACGTGGAGATGACGAGGATCAGCTGGCTAGTGTCTGACATCCCTTCCTCGCGATCAAATCCGCCGCAATTCGCTAGAGCCCCCGCGGCCCCGGCGGGGGAGAGATAGGGCGGGCCGCTTGCGCTCTCAACCCCAAAGGAGCGTGCGAGCGCGGGAAGCCTCCCCGCAATGCCGACAATCGCTTCGGCAGAGCCCCTTCTATCAGAGGAATACGCCTGAGTGGAGGCTTATGACAATCACCGGATCGCTGCGGCCCCGAACTCGCACTGAACTGACTGCAGCAGCCGAGCGGAATTAGCGATATTCAAACGGTTTGCGGCCAGTCTCGCCGCCGCTGTCTGAGCATAATCTCCGGATCGACTCGGAGACGAATCGGATAGTTTTCCATCCATGACCGACATTGGGGCGCCGATGCGCTATTCACAGCCTGTGACGGACCGCACCGAACGCGAGGGCAGTATCGGCTTGGTCGTGCTGCTGGCCCTTGGCTTGGCGGCTGCGGCCGTCGGCCTCGCCATGGTCTCTCGCGAGATCGCCGAGCCTTTCGTGCTGGCCATCCTGGCGGGCCTGGCGGTGGTCGGCGTCTTCTGCCTGTTCGCCGGCGCCGTGGGCATCCTGCATTTCGGCCAGCGCCAGGTGAAGAACGACGTCGCCAAGGCGTTTATCGACAATCTGCCTCAAGGCGCGCTCATCGCCGACGGAAACGGCCGTGTGCTCTATGCCAATGCGGCCTACCGCGATCTCCTCGGCCTCGAAGGGAAGTCGAGCGTCCCGACCCCGGACAGGGCGTTCGCCGGCAACGCCCATCTCGCCGAGACGATTTTCCGCCTCGCCCGCGCCGCCCAGCAGGGCAGGGCGCTGAAGGAGGAGTTTCGCCTGCCGCCTCTGGGCGAGATGACCGAAGACGATTCCATCACGCCCCGCTGGTTCCGCATCTCCGTCCGGCCCATGCCGTCCTCCGCGGAGATGGAGCGCCACGGCGCCCTCGTCGTCTGGCAGCTCGACGAGATCACCGACGAACGTCAGAACCAGGAAGAGAGCTTCGAGAAGGTTCAGCAGGCCATCGCCTATCTGGATCACGCGCCAGCCGGTTTCTTCACCGCCGATGCGAAGGGCAATATCGAATATCTCAACGCCACCCTTGCCCAGTGGCTCGGCGTCGATCTGTCCGATACCGCCACGAATCAGCTGAAGCTCGAGGACATCATGTCCCGGGACGGGGCAGCCCTTCTGGCCGGCGCCGGCCGCAATACGTCCCAGAGCGCGACGCGCCGGTTCGAGCTCGATCTGGTGAAGGCCGACGGCACCAGCCTGCCGGTCCGCATCCTCCACCGTCTGCCCCGCGGCGCCCAGACTGGCTGGGCCCACGCGCTTGTTCTGAATCGTGCCGCCGGCGAGGCCTACGAGGCGCGCCCGCCGAGCTCCGCTTTGCCCGCCTGTTTCAATCCTCGCCCATCGCCATCGCGACCCTGGGCAAGGACGGCACCATCACCGCGAGCAACGCCGCCTTCGTCAGCCTCTTTGGCGCGCCCGACAAGGTGGAAGGCGCGGCCTCCATCGGCGCCATGCTGGATGCCGAGAGCCGGACGACCTACGAAAAGTCGTTCGACCTCGCCATCGCCGGCCAGGGCCTGGTCGAACCCCTCGACTTCAACCTCGCCGACGACGAGGAGAAGAGCGGCCGCCTGTTTCTCAGCCCCATCGAGCAGGTGGAAGGCGAAACCGATGCGGCAATCGCCTACGCCATCGACACCAGCCAGCAGCGTGTGCTGGAGCGTCAGATCGCCCAGAGCCAGAAGATGCAGGCCATCGGTCAGATGGCCGGCGGCATCGCCCACGACTTCAACAACATGCTCACGGCGATCATCGGCTTCTCGGACTTCCTGCTCCAGAACCACCGGCCCACCGACCCGGCGTTCAAGGACATCATGAACATCAAGCAGAACGCGAACCGGGCCGCCGGCCTGGTGCGGCAGCTGCTTGCCTTCTCCCGCCAGCAGACCCTGCGGCCCCAGGTGCTGCAGATCGGCGATCTGGTGTCGGAGCTGTCCCAGCTGCTGGGCCGGCTGCTGGGCGAGAACGTCGAGCTCGAGCTCGATCAGGGCCGCGACCTCTGGCCGGTGAAGGCCGACCAGCATCAGCTGGAGCAGGTGATCATCAATCTCGCGGTGAACGCGCGCGACGCCATGCCCGGCGGCGGCAAGCTCATCATCCGCACCAGGAACATCTCCGAAGGCGCGTCCCGGGAGATCGGCCAGCGCCATCTCGACCCCGGCGAGTATGTCGAGATCGAAGTGACGGACACCGGCGAGGGCATGCCGCCCGAGGTCATCCAGAAGATCTTCGACCCCTTCTTCTCCACCAAGGAGGTCGGCCGCGGCACGGGTCTGGGCCTCTCCACCGTCTACGGTATCGTGAAGCAGACCGGCGGCTTCATCTTCCCCGAAAGCGAGCCGGGGAAGGGCACCTCCATGCGGGTCTATCTGCCCCGCCACATCGCCCTTCCTTCCGAAGAGCCGGTCGAGGAGGAGAAGCCGGAGAAGCGGGAGACGCGAGATCTCACCGGCCGCGGCACCGTGCTTCTGGTGGAGGACGAGGACGCCGTCCGCAGCTTCGCCGCCCGGGCCCTCGGCCAGCGCGGCTACAACGTCCTGGAGGCCGGCACCGGCGCGGAGGCGCTCGAGGTCTTCAACGAGCATGACGGCGAGGTCGATCTCGTGGTCTCCGACGTCGTCATGCCGGAGATGGACGGACCGACGCTGCTCAAGGAGCTGCGCCGCGATCACCCGGACCTGCGCATCATCTTCATGTCCGGCTACGCGGAAGACGCCTTCAAGCGCAATCTGGACGAGGGCGAGGCCTTCATGTTCATCCAGAAGCCCTTCGATCTGAAGCAGCTCGCGGCGGCCGTCAAAGAGGCGTTCGAGGCTTAACCACGGGAGCCCTCCGGCCCGCGTCCCTTTCGCCTTAGGGGTTTTCTTGGGATGCAATCCCGGCTAACACCCCGGAGCGAATTTTTCCGCTTTTGTCAGCCGATTTTGGGAGCCACGTCAGCGTGCCCGACTACGAGAAGATTCCGGACGATCCCGAGCAGGCGGCCCTTAAGGCCGAGAAGCGCAAGCCGAAGCAGAAGCTCCTCGGTATCCACCGCTACGGCGGCAAGCTTCTTTACATGTGGTACGGCATGCGCTTCGGCACGCTGATGAAGCTGTTTGCCCGGGGCCGCTTCGACTTCACGACGAACTGCATCCCCGACGTGCTGACCCTGGTGCTCTGGTGCCCCATCAATACCCCGCTCTACCTCCTGAGCGAGCTGATCTATCGCCGCCGCATCAAGAACGTGAAGCTCGACAAGGAGCCGGTCTTCGTCATCGGCCACTGGCGCACGGGCACGACCTTCCTGCACGACCTGCTGGCGTCCGATCCGAACACCGCCTATCCGACCACCTATGAGTGCTTCTTCCCGCACCACTTCCTGATCACCGAGCGCACGCTCTCCCGCATCATGAAGGTGCTCCTGCCCAAGAAGCGCCCCCAGGACGACGTGCCCGTCGGCTTCGACCGGCCCCAGGAAGAAGAGTTCGGCGTGATCATGATGGGTCAGGGGAGCCCTCTGAACACCATGGCGTGGCCCCGCCACGGCCCGGTCGACAGCGACTATGTCGATTTCGAAGGCGTGCCGGAGAAGAAGCGCAAGGCCTGGTTCGACGCCTATCTGTGGTTCTACAAGCGCCTCATGGTTCGCCACGACAAGCCGTTGATCCTGAAATCGCCGGCGAACTCCGCGCGTGTTCGGTATCTCCTGGAGCGCTTCCCCAATGCGCGCTTCATCTACATCACCCGCAACCCGCTGGACGTCTATCCTTCCACCGTGAAGCTGTGGCGCGCGCTCTATTCGACCCAGGGCCTGCACAACCCGCCCTATGTCAGCGGCTGGCTCGACGACTACGTCCTCGACATGATGCAGCGGCTCACCGACCGCTATCAGGCCGACCGTCACCTCATCCCGGAGCAGAACCTCTACGAGATCCGCTACGAGGATCTGGTGAAGGATCCCATCGGGCGTCTGTCCGAGATGTACGATAAGCTCCGCATCGGCGACTTTTCGCAAGCCGAGCCGAAGATGCGCGCGCTTCTCGATGCCCGCTCCGAGCACCAGACCTCCCAATACGAGCTGCCCGCCGACATCAAGGCGCGCATCCTGGAGCGCATGGGCCCGCATATGGAGCGCTACGGCTATCTCGATCAGCCCGGCCAGGCGGCCCCGCAACAGCCCGCGGCGGAAACCGAGCAGCCTGCGTGATTTGCTTGACGCCGCTGTCGTCGCGGCGTCACACTTCCTTCTCGAAGGTCGAAACGACTCAGGGAAACTGGGCTTCGGTCTTCGGCCGGCGATCCGCCGGCGGGGGAGGGGTATTCACAGGCGATCGGGTCGGGCGTTCTCCGTTTCATTCGCGTTCGTGGCCGCGGCCTTCGGGTCCCGGCTTTCGGATTCTTGACCTATGGCCTGGGCAATTGTCCCGATGGTGAGATGGGACAGGGAGAGGTTCTATGCCTTACGTGAACTCTGGCAGCATCGTTTACGTCGAGCACGATGCGAAGCGGTCGACCATGGAAATCACCTTCCGGGATGTCGGGACCTTCACCTTTCATGGGGTGAGCGAAGAGGTCTATCTGGCCTTTCTCGATGCGCCGTCCCAGGGCCGCTTCTACAGCGACCATATCCGTCAGAACTATCCGTCCACCTTCGCCGGCTCCGTCATCGAGCCCATGCGGAGCGTGCCCGTTTTCGCCAGCTGACGAATGGGCCCGTCGCGGCCTTAAACCGGACGCGTTCCAGGACCATATGTTTGGCAGGCCTCATCTTGCGGCCGCCGAGGTTCTGGGATTTGAAGAGATGCCCTCCAGCGTCATCCGCACTTTTTTCTACGACTTCGAGTCCGGGCGTCTGACCGTGATCTTCCAGTCCGGCCGGCGCTACGTCTACGAAGCCGTGCCCGAGATCGTCTATCGCGAGCTCGCCGCCGCGCCGTCCACCGGCGCCTATTTCAACGAGCATATCCGCGACCGCTTCCAGTTCCGCCGCTTCGACCAGGCCGGGTAGGGCAACCCTGATTGTCAGCCCGCAGGCTCTTCCTGCGCGGTCGGGTTTCGCTCGGGACTGCTGTGACGCAGCTCTGAGACCGCATGGCGGATCACCGTGTAGCTGCCATGCAGCGCCAGCCCCGCCATGACGCAGGCCACCGCGATATCCGGCAGCGACGAGCCGGTGCCGAACACGCCCGCCGCCGCCGCCAGCACCGCCAGATTGCTATAGGCATCGTTGCGCGAGCAGATCCACACCGAGCGCATGTTGGAATCGCCCTCACGGTAGCGGTAGAGCATGGCGGCGACGCCCGCATTGGCGGCGAGCGCCATCACGCCGACCACGCCCATCACCGGCGCGTCCGGCACCACGCCGCTCACCCAATGCCAGATCGCTTGGCCGATCACCCACAGCCCGAAGGCCGCCATGGTGACGCCCTTGAGAAGCGCCGTTCGCGCCCGCCAGTGAAGCGCGAGTCCCACAACCGCGAGGCTGATCGCGTAATTCGCTGCATCGCCGGCGAAATCGATACCGTCGGCGAGCAGCGAGACCGAGCCGGACAGCAAACCGGCGGTGAGCTCGACGACGAACATCGCAAGATTGACGGCGAGCGCCACCCACAACACCGCGCGCCGGCGTCCTGCCTCAGCGGGATCGAGTTCGGAACAGCAGGCCATGGGGGAAAGGTAAGGGCAGGGGGCGCGGGGACCAAGCAGGACTGGGCAATAAGGCGGTAAGGTTAGTTCCGCAAAAGAACATCTTGCGAACATAGAACAAAGCGTGTACAGTCTTCGGCAATTCGAACCCAATCCCACTTAGCCATTTACCCACGCCCGAATCGCGTGTGAAAAGGGGAGAAATCCGATGTCGAACGCTGCGCTGCGCCTCGTCGAGGGAGCTGAAATGGACAAACAAAAAGCGCTCGAAGCCGCGATTTCCCAGATCGAGCGGAATTGCGGCAAGGGCTCGATCATGCGGTTGGGCGCCAACGAGAAGATCGTCGAGGTGGAGTCGATTCCGACCGGCTCCTTGGGCCTCGACATCGCCCTCGGGATCGGCGGCCTTCCCCGCGGACGCGTCATCGAAATCTACGGTCCGGAATCGTCGGGCAAGACGACCCTGGCCCTCCACGTCGTGGCCGAGGCCCAGAAGAAGGGCGGCGTTTGCGGCTTCGTCGATGCCGAGCACGCCCTCGATACGGTCTACGCCAACAAGCTGGGCGTGAACCTGGAAGATCTGCTGATCTCCCAGCCCGACACCGGCGAGCAGGCCCTTGAGATCGCCGACACCCTGGTGCGCTCCGGCGCCATCGACGTGCTGGTGGTCGACTCCGTCGCCGCACTGACCCCGAAGGCCGAGCTGGAAGGCGAGATGGGTGACATGCAGATGGGCAGCCAGGCCCGGCTCATGAGCCAGGCGCTCCGCAAGCTCACCGGCTCCATCTCCAAGTCGCGCTGCATGGTGATCTTCATCAACCAGATCCGCATGAAGATCGGCGTGATGTTCGGCTCGCCCGAAACCACCACGGGCGGCAATGCCCTGAAATTCTACTCCTCCGTCCGCCTGGATATCCGCCGCATCGGCGCCATCAAGGAGCGGGACGAGGTGGTCGGCAACCAGACCCGCGTCAAGGTGGTGAAGAACAAGGTCGCCCCGCCCTTCAAGCAGGTCGAGTTCGACATCATGTATGGCGAGGGTGTCTCCAAGACCGGCGAGCTCATCGATCTCGGCGTCAAGGCCGGCATCGTGGAGAAGTCCGGCTCGTGGTTCTCCTTCGACTCCGAGCGCATCGGTCAGGGCCGCGAGAACGCGAAGACCTACCTCAAAGAGCACCCGGACGTCGCCGCCAGGATCGAGTCCGCCGTCCGCCAGAATGCAGGCCTGATTGCCGAGCGCATCCTGGACGAGGCGATCGGAGTCGAAAGCGATGGCGAGTCGGATAGCGAATCCGGGGAGGGGGGCGACGACGACGGCGTGACCCCCATCGAGAGCAAGCGCAAAAGCCGCGCGTGATCCGGCTGCCCCGCCCCAGGGTGATGAGACCCAGGGCGATGATACCCGTGGTGTGATGGGCCGACGGGATCGTTGAGCGTATCCGGGCTTAACCGGCCTTCGGGAAATTGAAGACAGCGAACCCACGCCGCCTCATATTGAGGCGGCGTTTTGCGTCTTGTTTGCGCTTGGTTTTGCGTCTTGGCGGCTGGACAGGGTCTTTCAGCCATCATATGTCTCAGCCCGGCGTTCAGGATTTGCTCTATCCTTTCGCGGATAAGGGTTTGCGGGCGAAGCGCTCGCGTGAAAGAACGCCGAAACCGTAATTTTGATGCGATCTTCCTTCGCGACCATTTCTGGAATTTACCCGTGAGCGAAAGCACCGGCGTCAACGAGATCAGGACCGCCTTCCTGGAGTATTTCGGCGAGCGCGATCACCGCATCGTGCCCTCGGCGCCGCTCGTACCCCATAACGATCCAACCCTGATGTTCGTCAACGCAGGGATGGTGCCGTTCAAGAACGTCTTCACCGGCCAGGAGAAGGCGCTGTCTCCGCGCGCCGTGTCGTCCCAGAAATGCGTCCGCGCCGGCGGTAAGCACAACGATCTCGACAATGTCGGCTATACCGCCCGCCACCACACCTTCTTCGAGATGCTGGGGAATTTTTCCTTCGGCGATTATTTCAAGGAAGAGGCGATTCCGCTCGCCTGGGAGTTGCTGACCAAGGGCTTCGGCCTTCCGCCCGAGAAGCTTCTCGTCACCGTCTATGGCGAGGACTCCGAAGCGGCAACGATTTGGAAGAAGGTCACCGGCTTCCCCGACCACAAGATCATCCCGATCTCGACCTCCGACAATTTCTGGTCCATGGGGGAGGTGGGTCCTTGCGGTCCGTGCTCGGAGATCTTCTACGACCACGGCGAGACCATCCCCGGCGGCCCGCCGGGAAGCCCCGACGAGGACGGTGACCGGTTCGTGGAGATCTGGAACCTCGTCTTCATGCAGTTCGACCAGCAGGAGGACGGCAGCCGCAAGGAACTGCCGCGTCCCTCCATCGACACCGGAATGGGCCTGGAACGCATTGCCGCTGTTCTTCAGGGCACCCACGACAATTACGGCATCGACCTGTTCCGTCATCTGATCGAGGCATCCGTCGACCTGACCGGCAAGCCGGCCGAGGGGAAGGACCGCGCCAGCCACCGCATCATCGCCGACCATCTCCGCTCCGCCAGCTTTCTCATCGCAGACGGCGTGCTGCCTTCCAACGAAGGCCGCGGCTATGTGCTCCGCCGCATCATGCGCCGGGCCATGCGCCACGCCCATCTCTTGGGCGCGGAGGAGCCGCTGCTCTATCGCCTCTTCCCGGCCTTGGAGAAGGAGATGGGCCGCGCCTATCCCGAGCTGATCCGCGGTCAGGGTCTCATCACCGAGACGTTGAAGCTCGAAGAGACACGCTTCCGCGAGACCCTCGACCGCGGCCTCAAGCTGCTGGATGAGGCGAGCGGCGACTTGAAGCCGGGCGCCACGCTGCCCGGCGACGTCGCCTTCAAGCTCTACGACACCTATGGATTTCCGTTCGACCTGACCGCCGACGCTCTCAAGGAGCGCGGCATCGGCGTCGATACGGAAGCTTCGCCAAGGCCATGGAGCGCCAGCGAGAAGAGGCGCGCAAATCCTGGTCCGGCTCGGGCGAATCCGCCACCGAGACCCTGTGGTTCGAGCTGGCCGAAGAATTCGGCGCGACGGAATTCCTGGGCTACGAGAACGAGGCCGCCTCCGGCGAGATCGTCGGGCTTATCAAGGACGGACAGCGCGTCGAGGCCCTGGAGCAGGGCGACCGCGGTGCGGTCATCCTCAACCAGACGCCCTTCTACGCGGAATCCGGCGGCCAGGTCGGCGATCGCGGCAGCATCCATGCCGCGGGCACCCTGTTCGAGGTCGACGACACCCAGAAGAAGCTCGGCCGGCTCTTCGTCCATCAGGGCACGTTGGAGAAGGGCGGCCTCAAGGTCGGCGACACTGTCGAGCTGGAGGTGGATCACGGCTTCCGCGCCGGGTCGCGGGCCCATCACTCCGCCACCCATCTCCTCCACGAAGCCCTGCGCCGGGTGCTGGGCACCCACGTCGCCCAGAAGGGTTCCCTGGTCGAGCCGGGACGTCTCCGCTTCGACTTCTCTCATACGAAGCCCATGACCCACGAGCAGATCGAAGAGGTGGAGACCCTCGCCAACCGCATGATCCTCCAGAACAGCGCAGTCGAGACCCATCTCATGAGCCCGGATGAGGCCATTGAGAAGGGCGCCCTGGCGCTGTTCGGCGAGAAATACGGCGACGAGGTCCGGGTGGTCTCCATGGGGACCATCGACGACAGCGAGAAGGCGGGTCACGCCTATTCTATCGAGCTCTGCGGCGGCACTCATGTCGGACGCACCGGCGAGATCGGCATCATGAAGATCGTCGGCGAAACCGCGGTCGGGTCAGGCACGCGCCGCATCGAGGCGCTGACCGGCGAGGCCGCCCGCACCTATCTCAACGCCCAGGCCGATAAGGTTCGCGAGGCGTCGGAGCTGCTGAAGGTCGGTCCCGACGATGTCATCACCCGCCTCGCCGCCCTGGTGGACGAGCGCCGCAAGCTAGAGCGTCAGCTCGCAGAGGCGAAGCGGGAGCTCGCGCTCGGCGGTGGCGGCGCGCAGGCCGGCGGCGATGCGGACGCCATCCAGGATCTCGGCAAAGTGAAGTTGCTCGCTCGCACCGCTCAGGGCGTGCCGGCAAAGGATCTGCGCGGCCTCGTCGACGAGGGCAAGAAGCGCATCGGCTCCGGCGTCGTCGCTATCGTCGGCGTCAGCGAGGACGGCAAGGCGAGCCTGGTCGTCGGGGTCACCGACGATCTGACAGGTGAATACAACGCCGTCGACCTCGCCAAGGCGGGCGCCACCGTGCTCGGTGGCAAGGGCGGGGGCGGGCGCCCCGACATGGCCCAGGCCGGCGGTGCGGATGGCGCGAAAGCCGACGAGGCGCTGGCCGCCATCGCCGCGCAGCTCTCAGGCAGCGCCGCACCGAACCTCGCCGAAACCACCGCGTGAGCGGGTCTGAACGATGAGCGAGGAGACACCGTGGCGCCGCCTTCGCCGCGGCGTCTACGATGTCCTGGAGGTCGGCACCGACGCCCACCCGGCGTCCTCCTTCGTCGACGCCTTCATCATCACGCTCATCGTGGCGAATGTCTTCGCCTTCGCCTTGGAGACGGTGGAGCCCTTCGCCACGGTCCACGCCAACGCGCTCCAGCGCTTCAACACTTTCTCGGTGATCGTCTTCACCATTGAATACGTGCTCCGCATCTGGAGCGCGGTGGAGATCCCGCTGTTCCGCAACGAGCCCAACTGGCGCGCGCGGCTCAAATTCGCCCGGCGCCCGATCATGATCATCGATCTTCTGGCGGTGCTCCCCTGGTATCTCGGCAACCTGCTGCCGATCGACCTGCGCGTCTTGCGCGTGCTGCGTCTCCTGCGCCTGCTGAAGCTGGTGCGCTACTCGCCTGCGCTCCAATCCCTGCAGCGGGTCTTCGCCACGGAATGGCGCGCCCTGGTCGGCACGTTCCTCGTTATCCTGATCCTGCTGCTCTTCTGCTCCACCATCATGTATTTCCTGGAGCACGAGGCGCAGCCGGACAAGATGGGCAGCATCCCCCAGACCCTTTGGTGGGCCATGGCCACCCTGACCACCGTGGCTATGGCGACGTCGTCCCCATCACGCCCCTCGGCAAGATCGTGGGCGCGGTCGTCATGCTGCTGGGGCTCGCCGCCCTGGCGCTTCCCGTGGCGATCCTCGCCACCGGCTTCGGCCAGGAAGCAGGACGCCATCAATTCGTGATCACCTGGGGCAACGTCGCCCGCGTGCCCCTCTTCGATTCCCTGCAGGCGGTTGAGATCGCCGAAGTCTGCAGGCTTCTATATGCCCGGCACTTCCCGGCCGGCGCCCCGATCATCTCGGCGGGCGATAGCGGCAGCGCCATGTACATCATCGAGAGCGGGGAGGCCGTGGCGGAGCACGGCGACGATTTGCGGGAGCCGCTAGGGCCAGGCGACTTCTTCGGGGAGGCGGCGCTGCTGGAGCATCGGCGCCACAAATCCGATGTGGTCGCCACTTCGCCCTGCAGGATCTACGTGCTGGATTCGGTTGCCTTGGCGCAGCTCGGCCGCCGGCATCCGGAGCTCTTGCGGGCCATTCGCGAGGTCGCCAAGGAGCGCCGCCGCGACGTGCCCGAAGACAGACGTCAGACGCCGAAGCAAGAAACGTAGAGCGGCAATCGGTGTGCCACTCCTCAGCCGGCGTCCGCCATCGCCGCCTGCAGGTTCTCGTCGATCTTGTCGAGGAAGCCCGTGGTCGAGAGCCAGCCTTGCTGCGGTCCGACGAGCAGCGCCAGATCCTTGGTCATGAAACCGGACTCGATCGTATCCACCACGACCTTCTCCAGCGTCTCCGCGAACTCGGCCAGCGCCACGTGGCCGTCCAGCTTGGCGCGATGCTTGAGGGCGCGCGTCCAGGCGAAGATCGAGGCGGTGGAGTTGGTGGAGGTCTCCAGCCCCTCTTGGTGGCGGCGGAAATGGCGGGTCACCGTGCCGTGGGCGGCTTCCGTCTCGACCACCTGTCCGTCCGGCGTCATCAGTACCGAGGTCATCAGGCCCAGCGATCCGAAACCCTGCGCCACCGTGTCGGACTGCACGTCGCCGTCGTAATTCTTGCAGGCCCAGACATAGCCGCCCGACCAGCGCAGCGCGCAGGCCACCATGTCGTCGATCAGCCGGTGCTCGTAGGTCAGTCCGCGCTTCTCGAACTCCTCCCGGAACTCGGCATCGTAGATCTCCTGGAACAGATCCTTGAAGCGGCCATCATAGGCCTTGAGGATCGTGTTCTTGGTGGAGAGGAACACCGGATAGTTTCGAGCCAGCCCGTAATTCAACGAGGCGCGGGCGAAGTCGCGGATCGATTCGTCCAGATTGAACATCCCCATGCGACGCCGCCGCCAGGAAAGTCGTAGATCTCTTTTTCGATTCGTTCTCCGTCTTCGCCCACGAAAGAGATCGTGAGCTTGCCCTTGCCGGGGACCACGAAATCCGTCGCCCGGTAGATGTCGCCGAAGGCGTGGCGGCCGATCACGATCGGCTGGGTCCATCCCGGCACGAGCCGCGGCACGTTCTGGCAGATAATCGGCTCGCGGAAGATCACCCCGCCGAGGATGTTGCGGATCGTGCCGTTGGGGGAGCGCCACATCTTCTTGAGGCCGAACTCCTCGACACGCGCCTCGTCCGGCGTGATGGTGGCGCATTTCACGCCCACGCCCGTCGCCTTGATGGCCTCCGCCGCCTCGACCGTCACCTGGTCGTCGGTCGCATCCCGGTTCTCGATGCTAAGATCGAAATATTTGAGCGGAACATCGACATAGGCGAGGATCAGCTTTTCCTTGATGAACTGCCAGATGACTCGTGTCATCTCGTCCCCATCAAGCTCGACGATGGGATTCTCGACTTGAATTTTTTTCAAAACCTGGGCTCCGCGGAGGGCTAGACGCTTGTAATTATCGGGGCGGCCGGTAAGACCGCCTCGAACACGGCATAACTGAAGACGACAAGACCGAAAACGGCAGGATCAAATCTATAACATCAGGCAGCCGCGCCAAAAAGCGAGCTGCCCTGCGTCAAAGGGCAAGGGGTCGGAGCACCGGCCGAGAATAAGCCCGTGACACGAGGGAGGAGCACGAGGTGAGCCGCGCATCGCGAGCAAGCACGAAGGACAAGGCTGCAGCCCAAGCCGTTGTCGGTCCGGCCATCGTCCTGGTGCGGCCCCAGCTGGGCGAAAATATTGGCTTCGCCGCCCGCGCCATGGCGAATTTCGGCCTGGCGGATCTGCGTCTGGTCGCGCCGCGTGACGGCTGGCCCAACGAGAAGGCGACCGCCGCCGCCGCCGGCGCCTATGCCACCGTCGATTCCGCCACCCTCTACGAGACGACCGAGCTCGCGCTCGCCAAGACCAACTACGTCATCGCCACCACCGCCCGGCCGCGGGATATGGTGAAGCCCGTCATGACGCCGGAAAGCGCGGCCGCGGAACTCCTTTCCCGTCAGAAGCAGGGGCAAACTTGCGCGATTCTGTTCGGGCCGGAGCGTAGCGGCCTCGACAACGACGACATCGGCCTTGTCGACGCTCTCGTCACAGCGCCGGTCAATCCGGCCTTCGCCTCTCTCAGCCTGCCGCAGACCGTGCTCCTGATCGCCTATGAATGGCAGAAGCAGGCGGGTCCCGGCGGCCTCGGGCGGGCCACGCGGTTCGACGGTCCGGCCCGCGAAGGAACGCCGCTTCCGAACACGCGGCCGGCTGAGCGCGAGGAGATGTTCGGGCTTTTCGAGCATCTGGAAGCGGAGCTGGACGCCCATGGCTTCCTGCGCCCTGCGGAGAAGCGGCCAACCATGGTCCGCAATATCCGCAATATGTTTCACCGCATGCAGCTGACCGAGCAGGACGTTCGGACATGGCGGGGTATAGTATCGTCGCTCACTGGCGGAAAGCGCCGGAATCCTTGATTCCCAAGGCAGGGGTCATAGTTCCGCCCGCTTTCTCCTATTGCGATGTGGGTCAACAATGATAGCTTCCTGCACGGGAGGAAGAGGGCAGTTTATGGGTATGTTTTGGGTGCGTGCGAGCGCTGGCGCGTTCGCCGCGTTTGCGTTGATGTCCGGTACGCCGGCCGTAGCCGCCGACCAGGAGGCGGGCCAGGTCATGGCCCAGCAGCTTACCGAGCGGACCCGCGAGCCTGAGAGCAGCAGCGAGGGCTCGGAGAAGAAGCTCAGCGACAGCGCCGTCCGTGTCATGACGAGCTATGCCTGGTCCATCATGCCGGAACAGCTTGACGCCGGGAACGGCACGATGATCAGCATCGACAAGTCCGACCCGGCCAAGATTATCATTCCGGTGGATGATGCCCGAGACGTGATTCGGGCTGCCATGCGCTCCGCCTATGCCGAGATCTGCGATGTGCCGGAGCTGGGCCAGAAAAACTTCCGCACCATGATGGACGCGCAGGAGCGCCGGGGTATTTGGACCCTGGAACAGATGCAGTTCATCAACACCCTGCACATGTTCTCCGTCTCCTATTTTACCGGCGATATGAAGATCACCGAAAAAGAGGGCGACGAAGCTGCCGACGGTGCGGCCTCCAAGGCGAACGAGGACGACGAGGCCTTCAATCCCAAGCGGCCCACCTGTACGCCGGAGAAAAAGCAGGCCGTGACCGAGGCCATCAACGAATATCTGCAGACTGTGGAGGCCGAGCAGGCGGCACAGCCTGCGAGCCCTGTCCCTTCAGGTCAGGTGCCGTCGGGGCAAGTTCCTTC
Organism: Methyloligella halotolerans; assembly: GCF_001708935.1. Taxonomy (GTDB): domain Bacteria; phylum Pseudomonadota; class Alphaproteobacteria; order Rhizobiales; family Methyloligellaceae; genus Methyloligella; species Methyloligella halotolerans. Next base: position 697,912 of record NZ_MASI01000001.1, on the reverse strand, counting down.
CGGTCAGGTCCCAATGAGCCCCGAGGCACCGCTGGCCCAGCCCGTTGCACCAAACAACGCCGGTGCCAATTGACACTTTCTCCGGTTTGCGTGTAACAGAGCCCCAGCGAAAGCTGAGCTTGAGCGCGAGGCGCCCGTGAGGACGGATCGGAAGGTTCGATCGTCAGGGGCCTGTTTCCATTTCATCCAAGCCGCCGCCCCGGATTACCAGGCGAATGGCCGCGTGAGAACGCATCCGGCCTGAGGGGAGAGGCGTCTTATTTGAACTGGAAACCAAGCGGGGCGCTCGCGATCGGCACTGACGAGCTTTGGAGTTTTCGATGACGAAACGCATTAACGCCAAGTACAAGATCGACCGTCGTCTTGGCGAGAATATCTGGGGACGCCCTAAAAGCCCCATCAACAAACGCGAATACGGCCCCGGCGAGCACGGCCAGCGCCGCCGCCAGAAGCTGTCGGATTTCGGCATTCAGCTGCGCGCCAAGCAGAAGCTGAAGGGCTATTACGGCAACATCACCGAGAAGCAGTTCAAGGCCATCTATCACGAGGCCGCCCGTCTGAAGGGCGACACCGGTGAGCGTCTGGTCGGTCTTCTCGAATCCCGCCTGGATGCGATCGTCTACCGCGCGAAGTTCGTCCCGACGGTCTTTGCCGCCCGCCAGTTCGTGTCCCACGGCCATGTGCGCGTGAACGGCAAGAAGGTCGACATCCCCAGCTATCGCTGCAAGGAAGGCGATGTGATCGAGGTTCGCGACCGGGTGAAGGATATCGGTCTGGTGCTGGAGGCTGTACAGAGCCCCGAGCGCGACGTGCCGGATTATCTCGATGTCGACCACAACAAGTTGTCGGCCAAGTATGTCCGGACACCGGCGCTCTCCGATGTGCCGTATCCGGTCATGATGGAACCGAACCTGGTCATCGAGTACTACTCGCGCTAGGGGCGTCTCCCTTGAGCGCTGGGGGCTTGCCTCCAGCGCCTTCTGGTCGAGACGCTTCGGGCGCAAAAAAGGGGCGCGAGGAATTTCCTCAGCGCCCCTTTTTCGTTCTGGAGACGTGTGCCCGGTCGGGCTAGGCCGTCAGTGTCTGATTGTTGTGGGAGATGCCCTTGGAGGTCAGAAGCTCCTGCAGCTCGTTGGCCTGGAACATCTCGCGCACGATATCGGCGCCGCCGACGAATTCGCCCTTCACATAGAGCTGCGGAATGGTCGGCCAGTTGCTGTAGGCCTTGATGCCCTCCCGGACGCTCATATCCTCCAGGACGTTGACGTCTTTGAAGTCCACGCCGAGGTGGTTCAGGATATAGGCCGTCTGAGCGGAGAACCCGCATTGCGGCATCTCCTTCGCGCCCTTCATGAAGAGCACGACGTCGTTTTCGGCCACCTGCCGCTTGATCCAGTCCTGGACGTCCTGTTCGCTCATCTTGGTCTGTCCTTTCCTATGCCGGCGCTTTGGTGTGCAGGGCGAGGGCATGCAGCTCGCCGCCCATCCTGCCCTGCAGCGCCGCGTAAACCATCTGGTGCTGCTGCACCCGGCTCTTGCCTCGGAAGGCCTCTGCCACGATCACTGCCTTGTAGTGATCGCCATCGCCGGCGAGATCCTCGATCTCGATCTCCGCATCGGGAAACTCGTCCCGGAGCAGCGCTTCAATCTGGGTGGCCTGCATGGCCATAAGCGTCGTCTCCTTCGGTAATTCAGGCGCGCTATTGCTCGCGGCCGCCATCCATATAGTCCGGAAGCCACTGCTCATAAGTGGACCGTAAAGTGGCGAGCGGCAAGGGGGGCTCCGCCCCGAGGCTGAGAGAATCGCCGCCCACCGTGCCCAGCGTCAGGGCAGGGAGGTCGGCCTCCGCCGCCGCCGCGATCAACGCCTCGACACCGGTCGAAGGCACCGCAACGACGTAACGGGCCTGATCCTCGCCGAACCAGAACCGGTGCGCAGGCAGGTCGCCGATATCGGCATCCAGCGCCACGCCGCGATCGCCCGCGAGAGCCATCTCCGCGATGGCGACCAGCAGCCCGCCATCGGAAACGTCGTGCACGGCGGTGACCGTGCCGTCCCGGATCAGTCCGCGAACGAAATCGCCAGCCTTGCGCTCCGCGTCGAGATCGACGGATGGGGGCGGGCCTTCCAGCTTGCCGCTGATCCATTCCTGATAGCGCGACTGATGGAGATGTCCCTTCGTCTTGCCGACCACGACGAGCACATCGCCATCGTGGGCGAGGGCGAGATGGGCCATCTTCGCCACATCGGGAATGAGCCCAACGCCGCCGATGGCCGGGGTCGGCGGGATGGCGACGCCGTTGGTCTCGTTGTAGAGCGAAACGTTGCCGGAGACGACCGGGAAGGAGAGCGCCGTGCAGGCCTCTCCCATGCCTTTCACGGCAGCCACGAACTCGCCCATGATCTCCGGCCGCTCCGGATTGCCGAAATTCATGCAGTCGGTGATGGCGAGCGGGTCGGCGCCCACTGACGTCAGATTCCTCCAGCATTCGGCGACGGCCTGCTTGGCACCTTCGAACGCATCGCCCGCGCAATAGCGGGGCGTCACATCGCAGGAGACCGCGACGCCCTTGTTGGTGCCGTGGACGCGCACCACGCCGGCATCCCCGCCCGGGCGCGCGACCGTGTCGGCCATCACCATGTGATCGTATTGTTCGTAGATCCACCGCTTGGAGCAGAGATTGGATGTGCCCATAAGCGCTTCCAGCGAGCTCAACGGGCCGTCCGCCGCGGGCACCTCCTTCGGCGCCACCTGCGGCTCCTTCGGGACCCAGGGACGCTCGTAGACCGGTGCGCCGTCAGCCAGCGCCGAAAGCGGCAGATCGGCCTCCACGGCGCCCTGATGCTTGATCACGAAGCGGCCCGTGTCCGTGGTGATGCCGATCACCGCGAAGTCCAGCTCCCACTTCTTGAAGATGGCCTCTGCCTGAGGCTCGGCACCGGGCTTCAGCACCATGAGCATGCGCTCCTGGCTTTCCGAGAGCATCATCTCATAGGCCGTCATGGCCTCCTCCCGGCAGGGCACCTTGTCGAGATCCAGCTCGATCCCGACGCCGCCCTTGTCGGCCATCTCCACGGACGAGGAGGTAAGACCCGCCGCACCCATGTCCTGGATGCCGATGATGACGTCCTCCGCCATCAGCTCCAGGCAGGCTTCCAGCAGCAGCTTTTCGGTGAAGGGATCGCCGACTTGGACAGTCGGGCGCTTCTCGGCCGACGCATCGTCGAACTCCGCCGAGGCCATGGTCGCGCCGTGAATGCCGTCGCGGCCTGTCTTGGACCCCACATAGACCACGGGTAGCCCCACGCCGCGGGCGGCGGATTTGAAGATCCGGTCGGACTTCAGCAGCCCGACGCACATGGCGTTGACCAGGATGTTGCCGTCATAGCGCGCGTCAAAATTCGTCTCGCCGCCGATGGTCGGCACGCCCATGCAGTTGCCGTAATCGCCGATGCCGGACACGACGCCGGAGACCAGATGCCGGGTTTTCGAATGCTCCGGCGAGCCGAAGCGCAGCGCGTTCATATTGGCCACGGGCCGTGCGCCCATGGTGAACACGTCGCGCATGATGCCGCCCACACCCGTCGCCGCGCCCTGATAGGGCTCGATATAGGAGGGGTGGTTGTGGCTCTCCATCTTGAAGACGGCCGCGTCGCCGTCTCCGAGATCGACCACGCCGGCATTTTCGCCCGGCCCCTGGATGACCTGGGGACCGTCTGTCGGCAGCGTCTTCAGCCAGATGCGCGAGGATTTGTAGGAGCAATGCTCCGACCACATCACCGAGACGATGCCGAGTTCCGTGAGGGTCGGCGTGCGACCGAGCTCCTTGCGGATGCGGGCATATTCGTCGGGCGAAAGCCCGTGCTCCGCGATCAGCTCCTCGGGCAGTTCGTCCGGAGCGTCGACCTTCTGCGTCGCTTCACTCAATGGAGCGCCTCCAGCAGCGAAGTGAAAATCTTGGCCCCGTCGGTGCCGCCCAGGGCCGGCTCGGCCAGCCGCTCGGGGTGGGGCATCATGCCGAGCACGTTGCCGCGCTCGTTATAGAGACCGGCGATATTGTGTTGGGAGCCGTTGGGATTGGCGTCGTCGTCCAGGCCGCCGCTCTCCGACACGTAGCGGAACGCGACTAGCCCTTCGCCCTCGACCCGCGCCAGGGTCTCGTCGTCGGCGAAATAGTTGCCGTCCTTATGGGCGATGGGAATGGTGACGATCTCGCCCGCCTCGTAGCTGCGGGTATAGATCGTGTCGTTGCGCTCCACCTTCAGCCGCACATCCTTGCAGATGAAGCGGAGCGAACGGTTGCGCATCAGGACGCCGGGCAACAGCCCCGTCTCGGTGAGCACCTGGAAACCGTTGCAGATGCCGAGCACCGGCGTACCGGCTTTCGCCCGGGCGATCACCTCGCGCATGATCGGCGAGTGAGCCGCCATGGCGCCGGAACGCAGATAATCGCCATAGGAGAAACCGCCCGGCAGCACGATCAGATCGGCCTCCGGCAGCTCCGCATCCCCGTGCCATACCATGGCCGGGGCCTTGCCGGTCACCTGGGTCAGGACGGTCTTGGCGTCGCGATCGCAGTTGGATCCGGGAAAGACGACGACAGCAGCTTTCATAGTCAAACTTGGATGCCTCTGGCTCATGCTTCGAGACGCCGCCGCGAGCGGCCCTCAGCATGAGAAGTTGCGCCTCACCCTGAGGAGCGGCGGTGCCGCGTCTCGAAGGGCGAGGCCCCCTCACGCCGCCTCGAGCTCGTAGGAATAGTTTTCGATCACCGTGTTGGCGAGCAACTCCTCGCACATGCGCTCTACTTCCGCCTTGGCGCGGTCGGGATCGCTTTCGCCGATCTCGACCTCGATATATTTGCCCTGGCGAACGTCATCGACGCCGCCGAAGCCCAGCGCATGCAGCGCGCCCTCGATGGCCTTGCCTTGCGGATCCAGAACCCCCGGCTTCAGGGTGATGGTGATGCGTGCCTTCATGCCTGCTCCCCCTCTTGAAGACGCTACTGGGAGCGGACCAGCACGGGGCCCGACTGGTTCTGTTGCGGGTTGTTCTCCACATGCAGGCCGAGCCGGCGCGCCACCTCCTGATAGGCCTCCACGAGGCCGCCGAGATCCCGGCGGAAGCGGTCCTTGTCCAGCTTCTCCTGGCTCTCGATATCCCACAGCCGGCAGCAATCGGGCGAGATCTCGTCGGCGAGAACGATCCGCATGGTGTCGTTCTCCCACAGCCGGCCGAACTCGCATTTGAAGTCAACCAGCTTGATGCCGATGCCGAGGAACAGGCCGGACAGGAAGTCGTTGGCCCGCAGCGCCACGGACATCATGTCGTCGATCTCCTGGGGGACCGCCCAGTTGAACGCCGTGATGTGCTCCTCGGTGACCATGGGATCGCCGAGCTCGTCGGACTTGTAGTAGAACTCCACGATGGAGCGGGGCAGGGGCGTTCCTTCCTCCATGCCGAGCCGCTTGGCGATGGAGCCGGCCGCCACGTTGCGCACGACCACCTCGACGGGGATGATTTCGACCTCGCGCACGAGCTGCTCGCGCATGTTCATCCGCTTGATGAAATGGGTCGGCACGCCGATCTCGCCGAGCCGCTGAAACAGGTACTCGGAGATCCGGTTGTTGAGGACGCCCTTGCCTTCGATCTTGTCGTGCTTCTGGTTGTTGAAGGCGGTGGCGTCGTCCTTGAAATGCTGGATGAGCGTGCCCGGCTCCGGGCCCTCATAGAGGATCTTGGCCTTACCTTCATAGATGCGGCGTCGGCGGTTCATACGCTGTCCTTTCAAGCCGGAGTTCCGGCAAAAAGCAAAAAAGCGCGGGGCGAACCAGTGAGCCGCGCGCTTGAGCCAATTGCCATGGTCGGAATCGCCTAGCGAAATTGTGGTTCGGAGCTTATCCGATGGCAAATGCGCACACAACGATTAGGCCCCGCGACCGATTTGCGGCCCTTTGTTGATTTAGGAACGCCGGAGGGCTATGTCTCCCCCGCAAAAATTTGCGGATTTTCGGTATGTTTTACGGCGGCGGACGTGAAGAACCGCCATTTTGGAGGATTGCGGCGCAATGGCCAGCTTTGACGATCGCGAAAAGAGCTTCGAAAAGAAATTCGCTCATGACGAGGAGCTGAAATTCAAGGCCACGGCGCGCCGCAACAAGCTGCTCGGCTTGTGGGCCGCGGAGAAGATGGGCCTCGCCGGAGACGACGCCCAGAACTACGCCCGAGAGGTGGTGAAGGCCGATTTCGACGAGCCGGGCGAGGAGGACGTCTTCCGCAAGGTCCGCGGCGATTTCGACGCTAAGAATATCGAGCAGTCCGATCATCAGATCCGCCGCCAGATGCAGGACCTTCTGGCCGAAGCGATTACCCAGATCGAGAGCGAAAGCTAGATGGCTGCCGCCGGCCGAACCGATCTCTGGCCGGCAGCGAGGCCGCTTTCCGTCGCGGGGGCCTCATGAGCGAGGACCGTTTCAGGGAAGCCGCGAAGGCCGGACGCCCGCTCTACAATGCGTGGCTCACCCTCGGCTCGCCCTTCGCCATTGAACTGATCGCCAAGGCCGGCTGGGATTGCGTCACCATCGACCAGCAGCATGGCATCGGCGGCCATTCGGAGCTGGTCGCATGCCTCACGGCGGCGAGGGCGGCGCGACTGCCTGCCATGGTCCGCATCGCCGAGAACGACAAGGCTCTCATCGGCAGAGCCCTCGATGCCGGGGCTCAAGGGGTGGTCTGCCCCCTTATCGAGTCCGCCGACGACGCGGCCCGCTTCATCCGCGCGGTGAAATATCCGCCTCGCGGCATCCGGAGTTGGGGCCCGTATCGCGCACGGCTGGAATTCGAAGGCGACTACTTCTCCGCCGCCAATGGCTGGACTATCGCCTGTGCCCAGATCGAGACGGCGGGCGCCATGGACTCCCTCGACGAAATCCTCGCCCTGGACGGGCTGGATATGGTCTGCCTGGGCCCCAACGATCTTTCCGTCGCCCTGACCGGCGAGCTGAACATTCGGGCGCCGGAGGTCATCGAGGCGATGGCTCACGTTCTCAGGAAGGCCAAGGAGCGGGGCGTTATCGCTCTCATTTTCGCCAACGATATCGACTTTGCACGCCCGGCCGTCGAGGCGGGTTGGGACGTGGTGGCCATCGGCACCGACGCCTCGTGGCTCGCGAGCACGGCCGCGGAAATCCGGCGTTCCATCGACCGGAAGCCGTAAAGCGTCCAAAGGCCGCTAGCCGAAAGCGGCCATTCCGGTGCATCATGGCGCCGATCAGAGGAACAGAATCGCGGATGCCGTCCGCGGCGCAAGGAGAGGCAGGAGCGGGACCATGGGGAGCAGGAAGACCTTGAGCACGAATAAGCTTGCGCGGCTCGCCGCGGTGCTTGCCGTCGCTTCCGTTTCCGGCCTGTTCGCTGCCGCGGCCGAAGCGCGCCAGGCTCAGACCACCGCCGACCTCAATCTCCGCACCGGTCCCGGCACCCAGTACGCGATCATCGCTACCATGCCTGCCGGCAGCCGGATCGATATCGGCGACTGCGCCGACGGTTGGTGCGCCGTGGACTGGCGCGGTCAGGACGGCTACGCCAGCATGGTTGGCCTCACGGGCGGTCCTGTCGGGCCGGCGCCCGAGGTCATCGTGATCGATCCGCCATATCCCTATCGGGCCGGTCATTACCGCTCCACCAATGTCTATCGGGAGTTGCCGCCCTACGCGGCGGTGCCGCCGCGCTTTTATCCGCGCCGCTTTATCTTGAGTCCGCGGGAGCGCAACCGCTATCGCTACCGGCCCCATATCTTCGGTCCGGCGGGGGATGCGGAAGCCGGCTACATGAAGTAGGCGCGCCGCCTTAATTCCTTTGAAATCAAGCGTTACGCCGTCCGTATAGAACGTCCGGTCCAGCCGAGGCCGGGCGGGAGGACAAACTCATGCGAGCCATCGCCGCGTTTTTCGTGGCCGCCGCCCTGGCGGCTCTGCCCATCACCGCTTCCGCCGCGCCCGCGGTGGTCACCGTCAACCTGAATGTTCGCACCGCGCCCACCACGGGCTCGCCGATCATCAATAATCTGCCGGCGGGCACCACCATCGACGCCACGAACTGCAGCTTCGGCTGGTGCGAAGCCGCGGGCGGCTTCGTCGCCGACATGTATCTGGATTTCGACGCGGTAGGCTATGGCGGGTATGGCTCCTCGCCGGGTTACGGGTATTCCCCGGGCTACGGAGATTACTCCGGCTACGATTATGGGCCCGGCTATGTGCCCTACGACCCGTACCCGCTGGTGCGGCCGTACTCGACCTACCGCTATTACGGCGGCTATGGCGGATATGATCGCTACGACGGGTATCGCGGGCGCGACTGGCACGATCACGACCGGCACTACGACCACGGGCGCTACGACCGATACGACCGGTATGATCGCGACCGGTATCACGGCGGTGGAAGCTACGGCCGTTATGACAATGACCGGGACCGCCACAGGAGCGGCAGCCGTGACGACGATCGGCACAGATCGTCCGGCAACAGGTCTTCGAGCAACAAGTCTTCCAATAAGAAGCCGTCTCAGAAAAAGGGGACCAATCCTGCGGCCCTACAGGGAAGGGCGGCTGCCGAGGGCCGCGCAAGCCCGCCCAAGCGCCCACCGGCGAATAAGCCGTCTGCGAACAAGAAACCGGCTCAGAAGAACAATACCAAGGCGCGCGAAGGCAGGGCGGCCGCCGAGGGGCGTGCAAAACCGCCAAAGCCTGCTCAGGGCCAGGGAAAGCGCGACGGAAACAATCCGATTCCCGGCGCTCGCCCCGCACGCTAAAGCCGCGTGTCGAGCCGGATCGGTTCGGGGCTTAGGCGCTCTTACGCCCCGAACACCCGCTCGAAGATCGTGTCCACATGCTTGGTGTGGTAGCCGAGGTCGAACTGGGCGCGGATCTGCTCTTCGGTCAGCGCGCCCGTCACGTCCGGATCCTCAAGGAGCTCGGTCAGGAAATCGGCGTCGCCTTCCCAGACCTTCATGGCATTCCGCTGCACCAGCCGGTAGGCGTCCTCGCGCGAGACGCCGGCATTGGTCAGTGCCAACAGCACGCGCTGTGAGTGAATGAGACCGCCGAGCTTGTCCATGTTGGACTGCATACGCTCCGGATAGACCACGAGACCGTCAATCACGCCGGTGAGGCGGTGGAGAGCGAAATCCAGCGCGATGGTCGCGTCGGGTCCGATCACCCGCTCGACGGAGGAGTGGGAGATATCCCGCTCATGCCATAGCGCCACGTTCTCCAGCGCCGGCATGGCATAGCCGCGCACCAGTCGGGCGAGCCCCGTCAGATTCTCCGACAGCACCGGATTGCGCTTATGAGGCATGGCCGATGAACCTTTCTGGCCGGATCCGAACCGCTCCTCCGCTTCCAGCACCTCGGTGCGCTGCAGATGCCGGATCTCGGTGGCGACCCGCTCCACGGAGCCGGCGATCACGGCGAGCGTTGCGAAGAACGCCGCATGACGGTCGCGGGGAATCACCTGAGTGGAGATCGGCTCGGGCTTCAGGCCGAGATGCTTGGCCACCGCCACCTCGATTCGCGGATCGGGATGGGCGAAGGTGCCGACCGCGCCGGAAATCGCGCAGGTCGCGACCTCTTCGCGGGCCGCTTCCAGCCGCTGCTTGTTGCGGTCGAACTCCGCATAGGCGAAGGCGAGCTTCAGACCGAACGTGGTCGGCTCGGCATGGATGCCGTGGCTCCGCCCGACGGTGACCGTATTCTTGTGCTCGTAGGCGCGCTTCTTCAGCGCTTCCAACAGCTTGTCGAGATCGGCGAGCAGGATGTCCGCGGCCTGCACCAACTGCAGGTTCAGGCAGGTATCGAGCACGTCCGACGAGGTCATGCCCTGATGCAGGAAGCGCGCCTCAGGACCCACATGCTCCGACACCGAGGTGAGGAAGGCGATCACGTCGTGCTTCACCTCCGCCTCGATCTCGTCGATCCGCTCGATGTCGAAATCGCCCTTCGCCCGCACGGCTTCGGCGGCCTCCTTCGGGATCAGTCCCAGATCCGCCATGGCTTCGGCGGCGGCGGTTTCGATTTCGAGCCAGATGCGGAACCGGTTCTCCGGCTCCCAGATGCGCGTCATCTCGGGACGGCTGTAACGAGGAATCATATGAAGACCTGAATGAAGGTGAGCGGTCTGCGCCGGTCACGTCGCTTGAAATTCGAGCCTTCGTCTAGCAGAGCCGCGCCCAGGCCTCAATTCAACAGAGCCGCGATTGGAGCAAGGCGCTCGCTTACGCCGCGGACGGCTCTCTCGGACCGAACAGGGCGAGATAGATGCCCGCGGCGACCACCAGCACGAGATAGGCCGGCAGGTTCTGTCCCAGCAGGAAGAGCACGAAGGTGTAGAAGTCGTTGATCGAAGCGAAATAGAGCCCGGTGAACGACCAATCCTGCTGGTTCGGATAGGTCACGTGGGTCCAGATCACCCGCAGCAGACCGCCGAAGCTGAAGAACGCCACGACGAAGATGAACAGCGCGAAGACGAAGCGGACCAGAAAGCCGCGCATGGCCGCGAACCGCTGCGCCCACCAGGCGAGCAGGGCGGCCAGCGCGCCGGAGAATCCGGCGATGCGCACGGTCACCTGGGTGATCTCGCTCATGATGTTCTGAGACTGCAGGTAGTCGCCCACAAGGATCGCTTGCATGGAGATGCCCATCACCATGGCGAACAGAATCGCCAGGATGAACCCGATAACCGTGTTGACCGTGATGGTGCCCATGCTCGTCGCCCCCGCGTCAGCCCTGGGGGGACTATGCAAGCGATTGAACGAGGCCGCAATGCCGCTCCTCATCCGCTTGCCCAACGGGTCGCTTTATGCTCCGATCCGCATCTTCGTAAGGGAGGCTTGAAGCGTATGGCATTCGACGATCTGCAGGCGGAAATCGCAAATCTGATCAACCAGATGGAAGATCAGCCGGAAGACCGGCACGAGCTTTATGAGCAGATCCGCGAGCGCCTGAACGAGATGCGGGCCTACGGCATGCCGCTGCCCGAGGATCTCGTGGCGCTAGAGAAGGCTCTTGAGGCCGAGTTCATGGCCGCCAAGGAAGCCGCGCCTCCCAAGAAAAGCTGATCTTAGCGAGAAAAGCTGATCTCAGAGCCGATCCTGAGATTCGAACGCTGACGGCCCGGACAGGGGGCCGGCGCTATTCCACCGGCTCGTTCTCCTCGCCGCCAGGCCGTTCGGCTTCCACCGGATGGACGTCGGGAGTTTCGGTGTTGGCCGGCCCCGGCTCTGCGACCTTCTCGCCGCTCTTCGAGTCGATCTCGGCGTATTTCCCGTCTTCCCAGCGATAGACCGCATAGGGCGGCAGGTTCGGGTCACCCTTCGCGTCGAAGCGGAACTTGCCGATCACCGTGTCGAACGGCGTGTCGTTCATCGCCTTTGTCACCTCGATGGATGACGTCGTGCCGGCCTTCTCGGCCGCCTTCGCCCAGGCTTGGATCGCCGCGTAGGTGTAGAGGACGTAGCCTCTGGCTCGACGCCCTTGGCCTCGAACCGGGCCACCACGTCCTTGGCCTCGGGGTTGTTGCGGGGGTCGGGCGAGAATGTCATGAGCGTGCCTTCGCCCGCATCGCCTGTAATGGACCAATACTCCTGGCTCACCAGGGCATCGCCGCCCATCAGCACCGTATCGAGGCCCTGATCGCGCATCTGACGGGTGATCAGCCCGGCTTCGGTGTGATAACCGCCCAGAAACACGAGATCGATATTGTTGCGCTTCAGCTTGGAGACGAGCGCCGAATAGTCCTTCTCGTTGGCGGTGATCGCCTCGTAGAGCTTCTCTTGAAGCCCCGCCTCATTCATCGCCTTTTTGGTCTGGTCGGCGAGACCCTTCCCGTAGGCGGTCTTGTCGTGGACGATCGCGATATTCTTTCCGGCGAAATGATCGGCGATATAGTGGCCGGCCACGGCGCCCTGCTGATCGTCGCGGCCGCAGACCCGGTAGATATTGGGTCCCGCCCGATCGTCGGTGAGGCTGGGATTCGTGGAGGCTGGCGAGATCATCACGAGATCCGCGTCGCCATAGATCTGCGCCGCCGGAATGGAAGAACCCGAACAGAAATGCCCCACCACCAGGGGGACGCGATTGCCGACCATCTGGCCCGCCACGGCCACCGCCTGCTTGGGATCGCAGGCGTCGTCGCCGTAATCGGCGGCGAGCTTCTTGCCCAGAACGCCGCCCGCCTTGTTGATGTCGGCGATGGCGAGCTCCGCGCCTTGCTTCATCTGCTCGCCGAAGGAAGCGTATTGCAGGGTGAGGGGGCCGACCACGCCGATGGTGGTCGTTTCCCCGTCAGCGCCGTCTCCGCAGCCCGCCAGGCCGGCGAACACGCCGAACGCGGCGGCAACCGCCGTGAAGCTCCAAAAACGTCGCATATCATCCCTCCAAGCGCTTCGACCGAAGGGTCTTCGGCCAAGTTGAGCCGCACTCTAGCGCAAATCCGGCCGCCGCCAACGGGCCGAGGGGCGTTGCCGCCCTAGCGGTCTCGCCAGCTCAGGGGACCGGAACGCGCGTAAAGCCACGGATATTGCGTCACCATTTGTGTCGTTCGTGTGAGCCGGTACGCCAAGCCGGCGATGGCGAGCAGCACGACATAGGCGACAAGATAGTAATAGGCGGAGAGCAGCTCTCCATCGAACAGGGCGTAGTGGAAGAACCGGACCGCACCGGCCAGCAGCAGCATATAGGCGGCGACCTTCCAGAAGGGCCGCCAGCCGAGCGCCAGGCTCCTTGCCGCGAGATAGGCGGCTCCGCCACCGATCGCGACCGTCAGCACGAAGAAGACGAGGGCGCCGTCATCGGAGAGCCAGATCATGCCTTGGCTCCTTTCTTCGCCTCGTCCGCCGACGGCGACGACGCGCCGCCTTCGAGATAGGAGCGGCGCACCTCGTCGCTCTCCAGAAGCTCCGTTCCGCTGCCCGAGAGCGTGATGCGGCCATTCACCATCACATAGCCGCAGGAGGCGAGCTTCAGCGCGTGGTAGGCGTTCTGCTCCACCAGCAGGACGGTGAGGCCCTCTTCGTTGAGCGCCTTGATGGCGGCGAAGATCTGCCGCGTGATCAGCGGAGCGAGGCCCAGCGACGGCTCGTCGAGAAGGAGCAGCCGCGGCTGTCCCATAAGCGCCCGAGCGATCGCCAGCATCTGCTGCTCGCCGCCCGAAAGCGTGCCCGCCCGCTGGTCTTTGCGCGTTGCAAGCACCGGGAATAGCTCGAACACATGGCCGAGGTCGTCCTCGTAGCGCTCCTTATCCGGTGCGATCAGGGTGCCCATCTGCAGATTCTCAAGCACCGTCATGCGCGGGAAGATGCGCCGTCCCTCCGGCGATTGGGCGATCCGCTCCAGTGCCACCGCGTGGGCGGGCAGGTCGGTGATGTCCCGGCCCTCGAACAGGATGCGGCCCGCCGAAGGCTTCGGATTGCCGAAGATCGACATCATCAGCGTGGTCTTGCCGGCGCCGTTTGCCCCGATGATGGCGGCGATCTCGCCCTCCTTCACCGACAGGTCGATGCCGTGCAGCACGGGAAGGTGGCCGTAGCCTGCGACCAGTCCGGAGATTTCGAGCAGCGCCTTGCTCACGCGCCCACCTCCTTCTCCACGTTGGCCACTTCTTCGTCCGGCACGCCGAGATAGGCGGCGATCACGTGTTCGTCGTTCTGAACCTTGGAGGGCGGCCCGTCGGCGATGACGCTGCCGTGGTCGAGCACGATCACATGGTCGGAGATGCGCATCACCACGCTCATATCGTGCTCGATCAGCAAGATAGCGGTGTTTCCTTCTGCGCAGATCGAACGCAGCAGCCCGTTCAGCTCCTCGCTCTCCCGCGCATTCAGACCGGCCGCCGGCTCGTCGAGGCAGAGCAGCTCCGGCCGGGTGCACATGGCCCGAGCGATCTCAAGCCGGCGCTGATCGCCGTAAGGAAGATCGCCCGCGGCTTGATCGGCCCGCGCGGTCAGCCCGACCCGCTCCAGCCAGTGGATGGCGAAGGACAGCGCTTCGGCTTCCGCTTGCCGATAGGCGGCAAGCCCGATCAGCGAACCAAGCGCCCGCGCCGGCCCCTTCGTCAGCATCTGGTGTTGCGCGACCATCAAATTCTCCAGCACCGTCATGCCGGGGAAGAGACGGATATTCTGAAAGGTGCGCGCCACGCCGGCCTTGGCGTTGATCACATGGTCGTCCATGCGCTCCAGAAGGTAGCGCTGACCCGAAACCTGGGTGAGGGTGATCATGCCCTCCGTCGGCTTGTAGAACCCGGTGATGCAATTGAAGACCGTGGTCTTGCCGGCGCCGTTCGGACCGATCAGGGCGGTGATCTCACTCCTGCGCGCCTCGAAGGAGACGTCGTCCACGGCCACCAGCCCCCCGAAGCGCATGGTGAGATGCTCCACCTGGAGCACCGGCGTATCGGCGCCACGCGCGCTCATCCGCTTCCCTCGCTTACGAGGTCCTTGGAGATCGAGCCCGCATCCTTATTCAGTGTCACGGTCGGCTGCCGGGTGGAAACCAGCCCCCGCGGCCGCCACACCATGATGGCGACCATGGCGAGCCCGAAGAACAGCATCCGGTAGAGCGTCGGATCGAAGCCGGTACCGAAGACCAGCTGCAGGCTGTCCGTGTGGCGGAGCGCCTCGAAGCCGCCGATCATCACCACCGCCGCGATGGCCACCCCCAGCTGAGAGCCCATGCCGCCCAGCACGACGATGGACAGAATGATGGCGGATTCGATGAAGGTGAACGATTCCGGGCTGATGAAGCTCTGCCTTGCAGCGAAGAACGAACCCGCGAACCCGCCGAACAGCGCGCCTGTCGCGAAGGCGGAAAGCTTGGTCGTGGTGGTGTTCATGCCCAGCGACCGGCAGGCGATCTCGTCTTCCCGCAGCGCCTCCCAGGCGCGTCCGATCGGCAGCCGGCGGAGTCGCAAGGTGACGGCATTGGTGATCAGCGCCATCACCAGGATGATGTAGTAGAGCCAGATGCTGCCGTAGATCGCGTCGTAGGGCAGGCCGAAGAACTGGTGAAACGTGTTGTCGCCCCGGAAGGCGAACTCCAGCCCGAAGAAGCTTGGCTCCGGGATGTTGGAGATGCCGTTCGGACCGCCGGTCAGCTCCGTCCAGTTCTGGATCACGATCCGAATGATCTCGCCGAAGGCCAGCGTCACGATGGCGAGGTAGTCGCCCCGGAGCCGGAGCACGGGGAATCCGAGAACGATGCCCCAGAACGCGGCGAGGATGCCCGCCAGCGGCAGGCACATCCAGAAGCTCCAGCCGAAGGTCGTGGCGAGGATCGCGAAGGTGTAGGCGCCGACCGCGTAGAAGGCGACGTAGCCGAGGTCCAGAAGGCCGGCGAGCCCCACAACGATGTTTAGTCCCCAGCCGAGCATCACATAGGTGAGCACCAGGATGGAGAGATCGATCAGGTAGAGCAGGGGCAGGTTCGCCCCGAAGACTTTATTGAGCACGAGCCCCAGCAGCGGGAAGACCGCGGCGAAACCGATGAGGACAAGCCCCACCCGGTAGATGTCGCGCGGCGCGCGGTCCTTCGCATCCTTGGCTGTGCGGCTGAAGAAGGGCAGCGGGGGAAACCGCCAGTCCCGATCCCACCAGAACAGGTTGAGGGCGAGGCGGCCGAAGAAGACGATCCCGACGACGACGGCAAGCAGGACGGGCCGCGGCTGCAGAGTGAGGCCATAGACCCCGTCCACCGTCCGCACGCCCAGAACCAGACAGAACAGCAGAAACGCGATGCCGGCGGCAATGGCCGCATCCCAGAGGGCCGGCAGGAGACGAGGCTTTTCGCGTACCGCCGGCTCCAAGACTATACCTTCTCGACTTCCGGGCGGCCGAGCAGGCCGGAGGGGAAGAAGATCAGCACCAGCGCCAGCATGGAGAAGGCGGCCACGTCTTTATATTCGATGGTGAAATAGGCGGACCAGAAGGTCTCGATCAGACCGATGATCAGCCCGCCCAGCATGGCGCCCGGCAAGGACCCGATTCCGCCGAGGACGGCTGCCGTGAAGGCTTTGATCCCGACGATGAACCCGATGAAGAAATCGATCACACCGTAATAGAGCAGATAGAGCAGGCCGGCGACGGCCGCGAGCGCCGCCCCCATGACGAAGGTGAGTGAGATGGTGCGGTCGACATTCACCCCGCAAAGCGCCGCCATCATCCGGTCCTGCTCGCAGGCGCGAAGCGAACGGCCCAGAGACGTGCGGTCGATGATGAGCCAGAACACCGCCATCAGCACGATGGTGGTGACCACGATCAGGATCTGAATGTTGGAAAGGGTGACGGCGAAATTGTCGCCTGCGAACATCTCAAACCGGCCGGTGATGACCGGCTGCAGCGGCTTCACCCGCGCGCCCTGCGCCACCTGCATGAAGTTCTGCAGCGCGATCGACATGCCGATGGCGGTGATCAGCGGGGCGAGGCGGAAGGAACTCCGCAACGGCCGGTAGGCGACCCGCTCGATGGTCCAGCCCCATGCGGAGGTGAGCAGCATGGCCACCACCAGCACCAGGATCAGCGCCAGCGGCACGAAGGTGACGCCCACCGCCATGAGGCCGAGAAAGCTGATCAGCGCGATGAAGGCGCCCACCATGAACACGTCGCCATGGGCGAAGTTGATCATGCCGATGATCCCGTAGACCATCGTGTAGCCGATCGCGATGAGCCCATAGATGGAGCCGAGCGCGATCCCGTTGATCAGCTGCTGTAAGAAATATTCCATCCGCCGTCCGTGTTTGCCTCCGCTCCCCCAAAACGGGAAGGCCAAGGGCGACGCAAAATTTGTTGTCCAGTTGGGTATTTAGCAGAACGGATTACGCGCCCGATGGCAAGAGGAGAGAAAAATCCCCCGCTTGCCCGTGAAAAACCGGAAATCCTCGCCATCCAAGAGCTGGCTTCAGAAGAGCATCAGATGCGAGCCGTCGCAGTAGGGCGGGTCGCCCGTGTCCTTGCAGCCGCAGAGCAGCGCCGTCTCGGTGCGCTCGGCGGTGAACAGCAGGGGCTCGATTCCCGTGCCGGCATGCTTGCCGTCGCAGAAGGGCTGCTTTTCGCTCCGTCCGCAGCGGCACCACGCATAGCGCTTACCCTCCTCAAGCTCGACCTGATAGGGGCTGAGCTGAGGGCGTTCCGGTTCTTCCATATCTCTCCCGCTTTGGCCTTATTCGTTTCCCAGAGGCGTTGAAACGCTAGTCAATTCCCGGCGGGCGTTCAAGGAACGGCGAAGCTTGGCCGTGCGGATAGATCGAGGCGCCCATCGGCGCCAAAACGGCACGCGCGTTAATCGCCGGTTAGAGGTTTTCAAGCAAAGCTTAACCATAAAGCTCGGTCAGCGCGCTTCGCAGCCCCCGAGTCCCGGCGTCTGAACCATCTTCGAAAGCCCGGGTTAGCAAGAAAACAGGAGATTTGTCGTCAAGCCGTGTCACTGTGTATGCTCTCTTCCGGGCTGGGTGGTGCGGAATTTGACACGTCTTCTTGAGAGGATCTGATGCTGCCCGGCTTACTCATGTTCTTTATCGGCCTCGCCGGACTGTTCGCGCTCGCGATGTACCGCGCGCCGCTGATCGCCTGGGCGGCCGCCGTCGCGGGCTACACCCTGGCTCTCCAGCTGGGCCTGGGCGAGGGGACGCTGCACCCGCCCGTCTTTCCATGGTGGGCCTGGGCCGGCTGGGCCTTTGCTGGTCTCCTTTTCGCCCTCACATTCGATCCTGTGCGCCGGTCGCTGATTGCCGAACCGGCCTATAAGGCACTCCGCCGCGCGCTCCCGAAAATCTCCGAGACCGAACGCGAGGCTCTCGAAGCCGGTACCACCGGCTGGGACGCGGAGCTGTTCTCCGGCACACCCGACTGGGACCGCCTGCGCGATCTGCCCGGCGTGACGCTGACGGCGGAAGAGCGCGCCTTTCTCGACGGCCCCACGGAAGAGCTTTGCCGCCGCATCGACGACTGGCAAATCCGCCGCGAGCTTTGCGACCTGCCGGAGGACATCTGGCGCTTCATCGCCGAGCAGGGCTTCTTCGGCATGCTCATCTCGAAGGAGCATGGCGGTCTCGGGTTCTCGCCCCAGGCTCAGTCCCTGGTCATCGGCAAGATCTCGTCCCGCAGCGCCGACGCAGGCGTCATTGTTATGGTTCCGAACTCGCTCGGCCCCGGCGAGCTGGTCGAGAAGTTCGGCACCGACGAGCAGAAATCCCATTACCTGCCGCGCCTCGCTAGGGGTGAGGAGCTGCCGTGCTTCGCGCTCACCGGCCCGTTCTCCGGCTCCGACGCCGCCGCCATGCGCGATGTGGGCGTGGTGACCATGGGCGAGCATGAGGGCCGCGAGACCCTCGGCATCCGGGTCACCTGGAACAAGCGCTACATCACGCTCGCTCCGAAGGCGACGCTGCTCGGTCTCGCCTTCCGCCTCGAGGATCCCGAGAACCTGCTGGGCAAGGGCACCGATGTCGGCATCACCTTGGGGCTCATTCCGACAAGACATCCGGGCGTGGAGATCGGCCGCCGTCATGCGCCGACCGGTTGCGCCTTCCCGAACGGACCCACAAGCGGCAAGGACGTCTTCATTCCTATCGACTGGGTGATCGGCGGGGCGGAGGGCGCCGGCCGCGGCTGGCCCATGCTCATGAGCTGCCTCGCTGCCGGGCGCTCCATCTCGCTGCCCGCCGTGAGCGCCGCAGCCGCCAAGTCCATGCTTCGCCACACGACCGCCTATGCGCGCGTGCGGCGCCAGTTCGGCCTGCCCATCGGCTATATGGAAGGCATCGAAGCGCCGCTCGCCGAGCTCACCGAGACCGCTTATACCCTCGAGGCCGCCCGCGGCGTGACCGCCGCGATGGTCTCCCAGGGCCAGAAGCCCGCAGTGATCTCCGCGCTTTTGAAATACGCCTCCACCGAGCGCATGCGCAAAGCGCTGGAAGCCGCAATGGACATCCACGGGGGCAGGGGCATTTGCGACGGTCCGACCAACTATCTGCAGAGCGCCTATCAGATGATGCCTATCGGCATCACGGTTGAGGGCGCCAACATCCTGACCCGCACCCTGATCGTCTTCGCCCAGGGCTCGATCCGCGCCCACCCCTATCTCCTGACCGAGATCGAGGCGGTGCAGGACGACGATCGCAAGGCGGGCTTCCGCCGCTTCGAGACGGCGTTCAACCGGCATATCTCTTTCATGCTGAGCAACGTCTTCGGCGCGGCCTTCCACAACGTGACCTTCGGCGTCTTTGCCGATTCGCCGGAAGATGCGGGCCTGACCAAGCGCTGGTACCGCCAGCTCGCCCGCGGCACGCGCTCCTTCGCGCTCGTTGCCGACATGGCGGCGGCGTTGCTCGGCGGCGGGCTGAAGAAGCACCAGCGCACCTCCGGCCGGCTCGCCGATGCCCTGACCGAGCTCTACATGCTGTCCTGCCTCATCAAGCGCTACGAGGAGGACGGCTACCAGCCGGAAGATCTGCCGCTATTCGAATACGCGGCCACCGCCTCGCTCCAGCGGTTCGACGCCGCCCTTGACGCGGCTCTTTCCGACTTCCCCGTGCCGATAGCCGGCCCCATCCTGCGCCAGCTGGTCTTCCCATTCGGATTTCGCCGCAGAGCCCCGAGTGATGCCGATGCAAAGGAGATCGTACGCGCCGTCCTGCAGCCCGGCCGTTTGCGCGACCGCATCACGGCGAACGTGTTCCAGACCGACGATCCGGTCTATCCGACGGGGCTTCTGGAGAAGGCGTTCCTGTCTGTGGTCGCCAATGAGGCCGCCGAGCGCCGCCTGGAATCCGCGATCCGTAAGGGCGAGATCATGCGGAACTACGAGACCGACTGGATAGGCGATGCGGAATCCAAGGGCATCGTGACGCCCGACGAAGCCGGGCGCCTGCGTGAGACCGAGGACCTCGTGGCGCGCGCCATCGCCGTCGACCACTTCGAGGCGGACGCCCTTTCGCCGGCGGCTCGCCATCCCGATTCCCAGAATTCGACCCACCAATACGCTGCCGAATGAGCATGATCCACGACAAGACTCCGCTGCCGGACCTCAAGGACTGGCGCTTCTCCATCGATGTCGAGGACATCGCCTGGGCCGTCTTCGACCGGGTAGACGAGAGCGTGAATTCCCTTGGCCGCAGGCCTTTGGAAGAACTCGACGCCATCGTCGCCAAGGTCGAGGAGCTCTCGGGCCAGGGCGCTGTCCAGGGCCTCGTGCTCATGAGCGGGAAGGACAACTTCATCGCCGGCGCCGACATTCGCGAGTTCGAATCCTTCGACACCGAGGAGAAGGTGAAAGAGGTGCTCGCCCCGCCCTTGGAGCTGCTCGACCGTATCGAGAAGCTCCGGGTTCCGGTGGTCGCGGCCATCCATGGCTATTGCCTCGGCGGCGGGCTCGAGCTCGTGCTGGCCTGTGATTGGCGCATTGCCGACCGGGAGGAGGGCACGCGCATCGGTTTTCCCGAGGTGAAGCTCGGCATCTTCCCCGGACTGAACGGCACCATCCGCTCGATCCGTCAGGCCGGCCCGCTGAATGCCATGACGGCCATGCTGACGGCAAAGTTCTACCGCCCGTCTGCGGCGCGGGCCATCGGCCTGGTCGATCAGCTCGTCCCGACCCGGCACGGTCTGCGCTGGGCCGCCCGCAAGGCGGTGTTGAAGAAGCGCCATTCGAAGGGCGCCTCCTGGTGGCAGCGGCTCATGCAGCTCGGACCCGTGCGGAGCTATCTCGCCGGTCAGATGCGCAAGCAGACCAAGGCGAAGGTCCGCGAGGATCATTATCCCGCGCCGTTCCGGCTCATTGATCTGTTCGAAGAGCATGGTGGCGACCTGAAGGACATGAAGCGCGAGGAGACCATCGCCTTCGCCCCCCTCATGGTGAGCGACACCTCCCGCAACCTCCGCCGCGTCTTCAAGCTCTCCGAGATGCTCAAGGCCGAAGCGCCCAAGCAGGAGAAGGGGATGAACGCGTTCCGCCCCCTTCGCGTCCACGTCATCGGCGCCGGTACCATGGGCGCCGACATCGCCGCTTGGTGCGTCGTCTCCGGCATGCAGGCATCCTTGCAGGATCTGAGCGAGGAGCAGCTTGAGAAGGGCATCGCCCGCGGGCAGAAGCTGTTCAAGAAGCGCCTTCGCGGCAAGCGCGATCAGGACGCCGCCAAGGCCCGCCTGATCGCCGACCCCCAAGGCATCCATCTGCCGCGGGCCGACGTGGTCATCGAGGCCATCGTCGAGAAGCTCGATGTGAAGCAGGGGCTCTTCAAGAGCATCGAAGGCAAGTTGAAGTCCGGCGCCGTGCTCGCCACCAACACCTCGTCCCTGAAGCTTGAGGATATCGCCGAAGGGCTAACCGATCCGGGCCGGCTCGTCGGTCTCCACTTCTTCAATCCCGTGCCCCAGCTCCCTCTGGTCGAAGTCGTGCGCGGCGAGCAGAGCCGGGAGGAGGAAGTTCGCAAGGCCTGCCTCTTCGTCACCGCCATCAACAAGATGCCGCTCATCGTGCGCAGCGTTCCGGGCTTCCTCGTGAACCGGGTGCTGGCGCCGTACATGATGGAATCCGTCGCTCAGTTCGAAAGCGGCCAGCCCCGCGAGAAGATCGATCAGGCCGCCGAGAAGTTCGGCATGCCCATGGGTCCGCTGGAGCTGATGGATATGGTCGGCCTCGATATCTGCGACCATGTCGGCAAGACTCTTGGGCTGGCGCCGGAGAGCGACAACACGCTCTCGCGGCTGGTGAAGGAGGGCAAGCTCGGCAAGAAGACCGGCGAGGGGTTCTATGTCTGGAAGGACGGCAAGCCCCAGCGTGAAGAAGCCGAATACGAGCCTGAGGAGCTGGACCGTCTCGCGGCAGAGCTGATGAAGCCGTTGCTCGACGAGGCGGAGCGCGCCCGCGACGAGCACGTGGTGGAGAACGGCGATCTCGTTGATGCAGGGGTGATCTTCGGCACCGGCTTCGCCCCGTTCCGCGGCGGGCCGCTGCATTATCGCGAAACACAGAACGCGCAGAAGAGCGCCGTCGCGGCGTAGGGGGCGATCATGGACCAGACCAACACGCAGCAGGGCTTGCGCAAAGTCGCCGTCGTCGGCGGCAGCCGCATCCCGTTCTGCCGCTCTCATACGGCCTATGCGGAGCTCACCAATCTCGACATGCTGGGCGCCGCGCTGAACGGGCTGGTGGACCGTTTCGCGCTCCACGGTCTCCATGTCGGCGAGGTCGTCGGCGGCGCCGTCGTCACCCACGCCAAGGACTGGAACCTCGCCCGCGAAGCCGTGATCGGCAGCGCGCTCTCGCCCACGACCCCCGCCGTCACCATGATGCAGGCCTGCGGGACCAGTCTTCAGGCCGCGATGAGCCTCGCCGGCAAGATCGCGACAGGTCAGATCGAATCGGGAATCGCCATCGGCTCGGACACGACCAGCGATGCGCCCATCGTTTTCCACCGGAAATTTGCCCAACGCCTGATCGGCCTCTCCAGGGCCAGATCCTTCGGCGCCAAGCTCGGCGTCTTCAAAGGGTTCAGCCCCGCCGAGCTCACCCCGCAGCCCCCCAACACAGCCGAGCCGCGCACCGGCCTGACCATGGGCGAGCATGCCGAGCTGATGGCCAAGCGCTGGGGCATCACGCGCGAGGCTCAGGATCTCCTGGCCTACGAAAGCCATAAGAAGGCGGCCGCGGCGTACGACGAAGGCTTCATGGACGATCTCGTCGTGCCATGCGCCGGTGTGTTCCGGGACAACAATATCCGCGATGATATCTCGCTGGAGAAGATCGCCGAGCTGAAGCCCGTCTTCGACAAGGCCCATGGCACCATCACGGCAGCGAATGCCACGCCGCTGACAGACGGCGCCTCGACCGTCCTCCTCGCCTCGGAGGAATGGGCCGCCGAACACGACCTGCCGGTCCTCGCCTACCTGTCCACCGCCCGCACCACGGCGATAGATTTCGTTGCTGGCGAAGGACTTTTGATGGCGCCGACGGTCGCCGTGAGCGAATTGCTGGAAAGCAATGGTCTCGCCCTGCAGGATTTCGACTATTACGAGATCCACGAGGCCTTCGCCGCACAGGTTCTTGCCACCTTGGCCGCCTGGGAGTCGGAAGACTATTGCCGCGAGCGCCTCGGCCGCGCCGCGCCCCTGGGCGCCATCGATCGCGCAAAACTCAACGTAAAGGGCTCCAGTATCGCCTTTGGTCATCCTTTCGCCGCAACTGGAGGGCGTATTTTACCGGTCTTGGCCAAGCTCCTGAACGAAGGCGGCGGCCAGCGAGGATTGATCTCCGTCTGCACCGCAGGCGGAATGGGGGTTGCGGCGATCGTCGAGGGGGTTCCTGCCGATCGTTCGCTTCAAGCATCGCAGCCCGGAAGAGAGGCGGAACCGGAGATGTCCGGAACGGAAGGTCTCGAGCCTGTCTCGGCCCCTGCAGAAAGCGAGGGGGTAGACTCCACGGCGGGGTCGCCTTCATGATGGCTACCGCAGGGCACGAAAAACGTTTACCATTTAGAAAGACCCGGAAACCGGGCATTAGGAATACAGGGGGTACTGTGTTGTGGGGCTGGCACATATGCACGCTTGCCGCGCCCATTTCGAGGAGGTGCTTATGCAGCATCGATATGTAGCGACCACCCTGGGACTTTTCGCGCTCGGCTGGCTTGGGCTGGCAGGGGAGGCGTATGCGGCCTCGCCCGTCGGTTACTGGCTCAAGGAAGACGGCGCCGCCAAGCTCCAGATCAGTCAATGCGGGCGCAACCAGCTTTGCAGCAAGATCGTATGGTTGCGCGATCCCCTTAACGACAAGGGGCAGCCGTTGCACGATGCGCGGAACGAGAATCCGTCTTTGCGCAATCGCACGATTATCGGCCTCCCGATCTTCCAGGGTCTGGTGCCCGCGAGCGCCAATACCTGGAAAGGCCAGATCTACAATCCCGAGGATGGCGGCACCTACAAGGCCACGCTCACCCTCGCCAGCTCGAATCAGATCATCCTGAAGGGCTGCATGGCTATGTTCCTGTGCGGGCAGAAGACCTGGACACGGACCGAGTTCAATGCGGAGCCGGAAGAGCCCAAGCAGATCGAGGTCAAGGAAGAGACCGAAGAGCCGGCTCAGCCGGAGCAGGTCGTCGCCGCGGCCGAAGAGCCTGAAGCCAAGGCCGAGGCGCCGCGGCCCATGCAGGCCAGTCTCGGCGGCATGCCGTCCGGACTGACGTCTTCTCGGTCCACCGAGACCGCTCAGGTCAAGGCTCGGGAGCTCGATCCCGCCATGCCGCCTGCCCATCGCGATGCGACGGCCGGCTATGGCTTCGTCCTGACCACCGCGAGCCCGGAAGCGGCTCCTGAGCTTGGCACGGCCAGCCCGTCCAGGATGTATCTCATGAGCCCGAACCCTCGGCCTATCGAGGTGAAGGCGGCTTCGGCCGAACCGACCGGATCCATCGCAACCCGTCAGACGGCGACTGCCTATAACGAGACGGGTCAGCAAACGGCTTCGGCTTCGGGCCCGACCATGTCCCAGGCGGCTACGGCCGACGCGACGGGCATGGCGGCCATCGAATCGGAAGAGACCGTGCCGATGCCGAACCAGCGGCCTCCGGAAATCGACGCCTATGCGGAGGCGGATGCCTTGGCCAACCAGGATCACCTGTCCTGGCGTGACCGGCGCCGTCTGCGCAAGCTGCGCCGTGAGCTTCCCTGGCTTGGCGGCCAGGAGGCATCGACCCAGGGCGCGGCCTACCAGGCCTACCGCTAGACGGCTCGACCGTCTGACTGAACGCAGCCTCCGCCGCGGCGCATCTTAGGCGTCGCGGCGGGCGCGCTTCCGCTCCTCTTCCACCAGCTCTTTCTTGGAAAGCTTGCCGATCATCGTCTTCGGCAGAGCATCGCGGAATTCGATCTCTGCGGGGATTTCGATCTTCGAGAGCTTCTCGCGCAGATGGGCGATCAGTGCCGTCTTGTCGGCCTCCATGCCCTCCTTGAGCTTCACGAAGGCCTTTGGCGCTTCCCCACGATAGGTGTCGGGAATGCCGATCACCGTGACCTCCTCCACGGCGGGATGCTCGTAGAGCGCGTCCTCGATCCTGCGCGGATAGACGTTGAAGCCGGAGCAGTTGATCATGTCCTTCATCCGGTCGACGATGAAGATGTATCCCTCGTCGTCCATGTAGCCGACGTCGCCTGTCCGGAAGAAGCGGCCGGTGAAGGCCTGCGCCGTCTCCGCCTCCCTGTTCCAGTAACCGCTCATCACTTGAGGTCCCGCGATGCAGATCTCGCCCCTCTCGCCGAGCGGCATCTCGGTCGCGGGATCGTCCAGCGAGCGGATCGACACCTCGGTGCCCGGCAGCGGCAGGCCGATGGAGCCCTCCCGCGGCGCGCGGTCCATGGGATTGCACGTGGCGACCGGCGCGGTCTCGCTCAGCCCGTAGCCTTCTACGAGATGGCAGCCGGCGATCGATTCGAATCCCTTCTTCGTCTCCAGCGGCAGGGCGGCCCCGCCGGAGATGCAGAATTGCAACGATGTCAGATTGAATTTCTTGATGCCCGGGTAGCGCACCATCGCGCCGAACAAGGTCGGCACCCCCGGCATCATGCTCGGCTTCAGCTTGTCGATGAGCTTCAGGGTGCCGATCAGCTCGAATCGCGGCACCAGGATGATCTCCATCCCCTCATGCACGCCGAAATTCATCACCGTCGTCATGGCGAAGACGTGGAAGAAGGGCAGCACCCCCAGAATTCTGTTCGAGTCGCGCGAGGAGGCGACCCACCAGGCCTTCACCTGCTTGATATTGACCGTAAGATTGCCGTGGGTCAGCACCGCGCCTTTCGGCGTGCCCGTCGTGCCGCCGGTATATTGCAGCACCGCGATGTCCGACGGCGAAAGGGCAGGGGCGTCGTAGCGGCCGTCATTGTCGAGCAGTGTCTGCTCGAGCACGACCTTCTCCCGCTGGGGCGAGGTGGCCACCTTCGCGAGCCGGGAGCCGGGGCTGAAGCGCAGCACGGCGGATTTCAGTTTGGGCAGCAGGCTGGCGAAACTCGCCACGATCGCCCGGTCGAGAACGCCGCTTTCGAGAACTGCTTCAACCTTCTGGAAGGTGAGGCTGAGATCAAGGGTGACCATGATCTCGGTCCCGCTGTCGCGGATCTGGAAGGCGATTTCCTCGACGCTATAGAGCGGATTGAAATTGACCACCGTGCCGCCGGCCTTCAGCACGGCGAAATAATAGACGATGAAGCTCGGCGTGTTGGGGAGGAGCAGCCCGACTCGCGTTCCGTTGCGGACACCCATGCCCTGCAGCCCCTTCGCGGCGCGTGCCACCTGCTCCGCGATTTCCCCATAGGTGAGGGTCCTGCCCATGAAATATGTGCAAGCCTGATCGCCGTAGCCTTTCGCCGCGGCGTCGAACATGTCGGTCAGGAGAGCCGGCTCTAGCGCCATTTCCCAATCGATTCCGGCGGGATACGACCTCAGCCAGGGACGTGTCGCGGCGCACGGTGCGTCAGGACGTCCCTTGTCATTCTTCGCCCCTTGCGTTATGGGCGGTCGGCTCGGAGTGCCGTTCCTGGCGTTTCTCCCCATAAGCGTCTTGGCTCTTTCTTTAAGACTTTTCGCTTAGGATGCTTTTCCGCAGTGGCCATTGCAACACGCGATGATGATTGCGGTGGCTCTTGTTGGAGCCGGTCTAGAGTTTTAATATATTTAGACCAGGGTATCGGACGGGGGCCATTGGCCTAAGCGGTTCGGAATTATGCTGAAACCGTGGCGTGTCGAGGCGTAAAAACGCCAATTTTGTTGGGGATGAGAACCCGCAGCTAGGGAGCGATTGCACTTGAGCCGGTAGACTGGAAGAGATTTTAAGTCTATTCCAATCGCCGACTTGCCCTTGCATTAGCTATGATTTAGCTCAGGGACCCATTCGATCGGACCCCGGTTCACGGGGCAGGGAGAGTAATTATGGACGATGTGGCTGACAAAATCATCGAGATTTTGCGCAAGAACATGAAGGATCCCTCGAAGACGGTGACGCTTGAGACTCCTCTCAGCGAGCTCGAGATCGAGTCCCTCGATCTGGCGGTGATCGTGTTCGATATTGAAGATACCTTCGGTATTGAAATCCCGTATAATGCGAACGAAGAGGTCGAGGCATTCGCGACGGTCGGATCTGTCGTCGATCGCGTGAACAGCATTATTGCCGAGACGAAGTCTTCGGGCGCAGCGGCTTAGCCAGCGCGTGCCGCCCGGGGTCGCACTCGGGCATGGAACGGGGCTGGAGCAACGGCTTAGCACTACATGACAAAAACGAACGGTCGCAGACGCGTTGTGGTCACTGGTCACGGCGTGGTCACCCCTTTGGGCACGGGGGTCGAGAAATTCTGGTCTGGTCTCAAGGCCGGCAAGGTCGGGATTCGCGAGGTCGAAAGTTTCGACACGCAGGATCTCTACATCACCATTGCCGGCGAGGTTCCTGACTTCGATCCCAAGGTGCATCTGAAGAGCCGGCCGTTGATGCTGGCCGACAAGTACTCCCAGTACGCGGGATGCGCCGCCGCCGAGGCGGTGGAGATGTCCAAGCTCGAAACGCCGATCTCAGACAAGGAAGCCTATCGCTCCGCTTGTGTGATCGGCTCGGGCGTGGGCGGGCTCACGACCCTCGAGTTCTCCTACAAGATGCTGTTCCAGGAGAATAAGCGGGCCACCCATCCGCTGACGCTCTTGAAGGCTATCGGCAGCTCGGCGTCGGCACACGTGTCCATCGAATACGGCATCAAGGGCCCGACCTACGGCCTGGTGAGCGCATGCTCGACCGCGAGCCACTCGATCGGCAACGTCTACCGGATGATCCGCGAAGGCCTCGTCGATCTGGGCATTGGCGGTGCGGCGGAGGCTTCCCTGAATTGGGGAGCGACGCGTGCCTGGCAGGCCATGCGCGTGCTCAGCCCCGACGGGCTGTTTCCGTTTTCGAAGAACCGCAACGGCACGGTGCTGGCCGAAGGCGCAGGCATCCTGATGCTCGAGGAGTACGAGCACGCCAAGGAGCGCGGCGCGCCGATCCTGGCCGAGCTCAAGGGCTACGGCATGACCGCCGACGCGGCGGACATGGTCAACCCGTCCATCGACGGCGCTTCGGCCGCCATTGAGATGGCTCTCGCCGACAGCGACCTTTCGCCGAGCGATATCGATTACATCAACGCTCACGGCACGGCGACCGCGGTCAACGACCTGAACGAGACCCGTGCCATCAAGCGGGTCTTCGGCAACGCCGCCAACAACGTGTCGATCTCGTCCACCAAGTCGATGCACGGCCACTGCCTGGGTGCCGGTGGCGGTATCGAGGCCGTGGCGGCCGTCAAGGCGATCGGCGAGAACTACGTCCCGCCGACGGCCGGTCTGACCGATCCGGATCCCGAGTGTGATCTCGATTACACGCCGATCCACGGCAAGGACCGCGAGGTCAACTACGCCATGTCGAACTCGTTCGCCTTCGGCGGTCTCAACGCGGTGCTCATCTTCGGCCCGCCGCCGGCTTAAACAGCCTCGATACTTCATAGGGGACTGCCCCCGTGCGAAAGCTGCCCGCCATTCTGCTGCTGACTGTGCTGCTCGGATGTGCGGGCATCGTCGCATTTGCGGCCACCAGCGGCGACAGACGACTCGGAGAGGCGATCTCCGAGCATGCCGACGAGATCTATCGCGGCGACGACCCCGTCGTGAGCGATGACGGCGGCGACGTCCCCGTGGTCCTGTTCACCGACTTCAATTGTCCCGACTGCCGCAAGGCCGAGCCCGCCATCAATCGTCTCGTTAAAGAGAAGGACGGTGTGCGCCTGATCGTGAAGCAGCTTCCGATCCTGGGCCGCGATTCAGAGATTGCGGCGAGGATCGCGCTCGCCGCTGACGCCCAGGGAAAATATTGGCCTCTGCATAAGGCGCTGTTCGAGGCGCGGGGGCGCATTACCCAAAACAGGGCCTTGCGCATCGCCGAGGATCTCGGGCTCGATATGGATCGCCTCAAATCCGACGCCAATGGCGACGAGGTCAGCGCGACCCTGGCCAAGACGTTCCTCGTGGCCGACGCCATCGACGTTCCAGGCGTCCCCTTCATGCTCGTCGGTGACCATCAAGTGCTGGAAAGTGACGATCTCTACGGCGATCTCTCCGCAGCTGTCGACGAGGTCCGCGCGAAAGGCTGCACCGCCGCCTGCTGACGCCACAGACGCCGTTCCCTCGATCTCTGGGGGAACAGCCTGCCCACGCGCTTCGTTAGCTCTTGCAACCGCGAAACGGGGAGGGGCGGAAGGCGAGCCCGCTTCCCAAACGGAGATGCAGGCGCAATGAGACCACGCAACACGATCCTTGGCAT
The DNA here is from genome assembly GCF_001708935.1 of Methyloligella halotolerans. Taxonomy (GTDB): domain Bacteria; phylum Pseudomonadota; class Alphaproteobacteria; order Rhizobiales; family Methyloligellaceae; genus Methyloligella; species Methyloligella halotolerans. Next base: position 668,543 of record NZ_MASI01000001.1, on the reverse strand, counting down.
CCTCGCTGTGGCCTGCGCGGCCCTGGTGCCCGCCAGCGCCTCTGCGGCGCAATACGGCTGGTCCAGCGACCGGGACAGCGTCACCGGCTATCGCTACACGGTGCCGGGCGCGATTTTCGACCCCATCGAGGGGGACGGGCGCCCTGCGTTCAACTATTTCGTCTCAGATGATGGCCGGGCCAAGCTCATGTATGGCGCCTGGGACAAAGAAGTCGACGCGACGCCGGAAAGCCTCAAGCGATGGATGATCGAAAATGCCGGCGGCGAACAGAACCTGACCTATGAACCCAAGGGCAAAAGCTGGTTTGTCGTCAGCGGCTACAAGGGCGACCTGATCTATTACGAGAAGGTGATGTTCTCCTGCGGCAACCGCCTCGTCAGCATATTCGCCATCGCCTACCCCAAGAGTGATCGCGGCCGGTACGATCCTGCCGTCGAACGGATGGAAGACGTGTTCCGTCCGGGCTACGATTGCCGCTGATCCGTTTCGTCCGCCATCCCTTGCTGGCTGCGGCGGCCGGGGGCATATATGGCTTGAGACATGACGGCATCCGATACATCCAAACGGCTCTCGGAGCGCGACTTCGAACGCATCGCGCGTGCTCTTTCCGAGCCCCGGCGCGTCCAGATCCTCCGGGAGATCGGCGCCCATGAGGGGCCGCTCCTGTGCAGCAATCTCAACCAGTGCCAGCAGATCAGCCCGGCCACGCTCTCGCATCACATGAAGGAGCTCGAGGTCGCTGGCCTTATCCAGATCGGCCGGGAAGGGCGCTTCGCGACCCTGACCCTCCAGCGTGACGTTCTGGAGGCCTATCTGGCGCGCCTGGCCGAGATCTAGCGGACCGCAGTCGCGACCCCGTAGCCGCCCATCAGATTTTCCGCAAACGAAGGGACTTGTATCCGTCCGACGCCCACCCATTTACGTTTCGATGTTCATCTAAATATCGAAACGTAGGAGACGGGCATGAGCGATTTGAAGAACAAGGTAGCCGTCGTGACGGGTGCCTCGAAAGGCATCGGGGCTGGTATTGCGGCGGAGCTGGCGGCAAGCGGTGCCGCGGTCGTGGTGAACTATGCGTCCGATAAGGCCGGCGCCGATCGCGTGGTGGAGACCATCACGAGCGCAGGCGGCAAGGCGATCGCGGTCCAGGCGAATGTCGCAAGCAAGGCGGATGTGGAGCGCCTGTTCGGCACTGCCGTCGATGCTTTCGGTCCGGTCGACATTCTGGTCAACAACGCCGGTATCTACAGCTTCGCGGCCCTGGAGGAGGTCACGGAGGAGCACTACCGCAAGATCTTCGATGTCAACGTGCTGGGGCTGCTCCTGGTGACCCAGGAAGCCGTGAAGCATTTCAATTCGGAAGGCGGCAGCATCGTGAATATCGGCTCCATCGCGAGCGAGTGGGTGCCGCCCGGCGCGATCGTCTACTCGGCCACCAAGGGGGCCGTCGACACCATCACCATCGGCCTGGCCAAGGAGCTTGCGCCGAAGAACATCCGGGTGAACTCCGTCAACCCGGGCGGTGTCGAGACCGAAGGCACTCATACCGCCGGCGTAATCGGCAGTGACTTCGAAAAGGAGATCGTCTCGCACACTTTGCTGGGCCGGATGGGCCAGCCGAAGGACATCGCATCGGTCGTCGCCTTCTTTGCCTCCGCGGACGCAGGGTGGCTGACCGGTGAGGTCATCGAGGCCGGCGGCGGCTACTTCTAGCGGCGTCGGAACGTGGGGAGGGGGGGCGGCCGCAAGCATGCGTCGTGGCGCCTCCAGCAGAGCGTCACAGAGGACGAAGCTCCGGACCGCCGCCCACCCCTCCGAAGTCCGAAACCCCACCCTACGAGCGCTGCGCAGCCCACTGGACGAACGCTTGCAGGCCCTGCCGGCGCCCGGCTTTCAATTCGGCTTGACGGTGAACCGGCGGAGGCAGAAAGTTGCCGCGGAAATTAGGAACCGCGTCGCTGTCGGTTTGGCTCTGGAGGGAGCCTTCGTCGGTCTTGCGCAAAAGATCCAACCCAACACCAAACCATCGCCTTGCTGTGGATGCCCGCATTTTGCGATGGGTTCCCGAGCGCCGAGGTCGACGCCCGGCTCAGCGAGAAGACCTGTTTGGTGGACTGTCAATCATCCGAAAGATCAAACAACGGGAAGTGTTCATGACACAGCTGCGCGAAATTCTGCTGGTTGCTTGTTCTGTCCTCGCGCTCACCGCAAGCGTGGCCCACGCGACGGGCAAGCGCGAATGCGCCGACGACTATCGCCGCTTCTGTAGCGAATGGGGATTGGAAACCCGGGGCCTGCAGAACTGCATGCGCAGGCATGGCGATAACCTCTCGAACCGCTGCGTCAAGGGTCTCATCCAGGCCGGCGCCGTTTCGCAAGAGGAAGTGGATCGCCGCCGCGAGCAGCTCGGCCGTTAGGGCCAAGCAGCTAGATCAGCCCTAGTCCCTTGAAGCTCGCGTGTCCCTGGCGCCCCACGATGATGTGGTCGTGCACTAGGATACCGAGATTCTTCGCCGCCTGATCGATCTGCTTGGTCATCTCGATATCGGCGCGGGACGGCGTGGGATCTCCCGAAGGGTGATTGTGCACCAGCACCATCGCCGTGGCGGAGAGTTCGAGCGCCCGCTTCACCACTTCGCGCACATAGACCGGTGTGTGGTCCACGGTGCCGGTCTGCTGCACCTCGTCGGCAATCACCTGATTGCGCTTATCGAGAAACAGGATGCGGAACTGCTCCTTCGCCTCGAAGCCCATGGCGGCCCGGCAATAATCGAGCAGCTGTGACCACGAGTTCAGCACGGGCCGGTTCAGCACTTCCGCCCGCATCACCCGAAGCGCTGCGGCGCGGACCAGCTTGATCTCGGTGATGGCCGCGTCGCCCAGCCCCGGAATTTCCGCCAGCAGTTCCTCCGGCGCATTAATCACTTCGGCGAAGCTGCCGAACCGTGCCATCAGCGCCTTGGCCAGCGGCTTGGTGTCCTGGCGCGCCTTCGCGCGGAACAGGATCATCTCCAGGAGCTCGTAATCGGGGAGGGCGTCCGGGCCGGCTTCGCGGAAACGCTGCCTCAGCCGCTGACGGTGACCGAGGTAATGAGGCTTGCCGGCATCATCGAAGCCCATCTGGCGCCTATCAGCTGGTGTGGACCGGCGGCTGGAACAGATCCTTCGGAGACAGGGTGAAGATCTCGCAGCCGTCCTCCGTAACCCCCACCGTGTGCTCGAACTGCGCCGAGAGCGAGCGATCCCGCGTCACCGCCGTCCAGCCGTCGGAGAGGATCTTCACATGCGGCTTGCCGAGATTGATCATCGGCTCGATGGTGAACAGCATGCCGGGCTGCAGCGCGAGGCCTTCGCCGGGCTGTCCGTAGTGCAGGATATTCGGACGGTCGTGGAACACCCGGCCCAGCCCATGGCCGCAGAAATCGCGCACGACGCTGCAGCGCTGGCTCTCCGCATAGGACTGGATGGCATGGCCGATATCGCCGGTGGTCGCGCCGGGCTTCACCGCCGCCACGCCGCGCATCAGAGATTCGTGAGTCACCTCGATCAGCCGCTGGGCGGCGCGGCTCACGGGCCCGGCGGCATACATCCGGCTCGAGTCCCCGTGCCAGCCGTCCAGGATCATCGTGACGTCGATATTGAGAACGTCGCCATCCTTCAGCGCGCGCGCTCCGGGGATGCCGTGGCAAACGACATGATTGAGCGAGATGCAGCTCGACTTCGTATAGCCGCGATAGTTCAGCGTCGCCGGGATCGCGTTATTCGCTTCGGCGAAGGCGTAGACCATCTCGTCGAGCGCCTCGGTGGTGACCCCGGGCTGCACCTCGGGCACGAGGAGGTCGAGGCACTCGGCCACGAGCCGGCCTGCGCGCCGCATGCCCTCAAAGGCCTCCGATCCGTGTAGCTCGATGCTGGCGTCACGCGCCGCTGCAAATTCTAGATTTGTCATGCCGTTCCGAAGAGCGCTCCTTAAGCGCCTTGCCGTTCGTGAAGGGGGATCCTCCCGTTCAAGGAGGCCCATTCTGACTTAAGATGAAAGTGCTGCTCGCGCAACGGGCACGGGCGCCGATGCCGCGTTTCGCTCCTCCAATCCCGTGGCGATCGGGAACACGGTTTCGAAGCCGCGGAGGCTCGGCTGGCAGGCATAGGCCAGCACCTCGACGCCGGCGGACCGCGCCGCGGCGAGCCCATCCGCATAGGCCGGGTCGATATCGGCGGCCAGGGCGAAGCTTCGGGCATCGCTGCGCTGGATCAGATACAGCATCGCCGCGCGGCCGCCATGCTGCGCGACCTTGGCCAACTCGGAGAGGTGCTTCGCCCCCCGCGCCGTCACCGAATCCGGAAACTCCGCCAATCCGGGCTCGCGCATCAAATGGACGTTCTTCACCTCCACGTGGCACGTCGCGCCGCCCTCGTCCTGCAGCAGGAAATCGATCCGGCTATTGGTGCCGTAGCGGACCTCGCGGCGCACCTCGCCATAGCGCGCCAGCTCGGGGATCGCGCCTTGCGCAAGTGCGGCGGCGACGAGCGTATTGGGGAGCGCGGTGTTGATGCCGACCAGGGCCGGACCTTCGCCCAGATCCACCTCGATCAGCTCCCACGAAAAGCGGAGCTTGCGTTTCGGATTGTTGGACTTGGAGACCCATACCCGCGAACCTTCCGCGCTCAGCCCGAGCATGGCGCCGGGGTTGCAGCAATGGGCGGTCACGGTTTCGCCGGTCTGGAGTTTAATATCGGCCAGGAACCGCTTATAGCGGCGTATCAGCGTTCCCGGTATCAAGTCGGAAGGATAGGCGTGCAGCATTCTCCGACCCTAGGCGGGATCGGCAAGTGGCGGCAAGGGTCGGCAAGGGTCGGCCGATGCGGTCGCCGACAGTACGCCAAAGAGCACGGTGAGAGCAGGTCGAGAGTTGGGGACAACGGGTAGGGGCGTCCGCGCCGCTGCCGATGCGGAGGTCATCTTTCCGGTCATGACAGACAATGATGAGGGTGTGGAAATCGTCACGGCAGCGTTGCTCGTGATCGGCGAGGAAATTCTCTCAGGCCGCACCCGCGATGCCAACACCGGCTATATCGCCAAGGCGCTCGATGAGGTCGGCATCGCGTTGCGCGAGGTGCGCGTGGTCCCCGATGTCGAAGATGAGATCGCGGATGCGGTGAACGCGCTGCGCCGCCGCTATCGCTATGTCCTCACCACGGGGGGCATCGGTCCGACCCACGATGACGTGACCACCGACGCCATCGGCCTCGCATTCGGAGTCCCCGTTGCCGAAGATCCGCGTGCGCTCCGCGTCTTCGAAGAGCGCTACCCCGATCAGCCCGTCAGTCCCGGCCGCCGCCGCATGTCGCGCATTCCGCAGGGCGCCGAACTCATCGTCAATTCCGTCTCCGGCGCGCCAGGCTTCATGCTCGACAACGTCATCGTCATGGCCGGCATTCCCCGCATCATGCAGGCCATGATGGAGGACGTTCTTCCGCGGCTGGAAAAGGGCCGTCCGCTCGCCTCGCGCAGCATCCGGGTCGATGCGCCTGAGGGGAAAGTGGCTGGTGGGCTTTCCGACCTTCAGGACCGCTATCCGGGCGTACGCATGGGCAGCTACCCGTTCTTCAGCGACACGCGTGTCGGCACGTTTGTCGTGCTCCGCAGTGCCGATGTCGCCCTCATGGACGAAGCGGTCTCGGAATTGCGTGCGTTGCTCGTCCGCGAGGGGATGCCTCACGAGGAGGCGGAGAAGGAAGAGGTGTGAGCGCCCGCCTCAGGCCGACACGGCCTGGCGTCCGTTGAACGTGACCGCGTCCGCCATGACGGAGAGCAGCGTTCTCGAGATCTCGCTATTGAGGGCCTGAGGAAGGTTGATGGCGACCTGGGCCAAGGCATCCTGAGCGGTCGCGCTGGACGCGACGGAGGCCATCGACCACCGTCCGAACTGCCTGGTCTCGATGGGGCCGGCAGTGAGGATCGTACGCCGCTCGTGACGGGGATCGCGGCAGATCACCTGATAGATCTCCTTCACGTCCGCTTCCTTGCCCTCAAGCACCTGAGCGAAATACCGGTCGGTGCAAAGCAAAGCGCCGGTCACGTGCCGTAGGGCATTGTTGCGCCTGGCCGTGAGCATGATGTTGTGCAGTTCATCGCCTGCAGCGGTGCCAGACTTATCAAGAAGAGAGTGACTGAGATAAGCGAGCCTGTAGAGCATCCACACTTCCGTCGCGTAAACCAGACCGGGATGAGGAGCGCTTTACAGCAAAATCACTGAAAAATTCTGAATGCGGAAGATAAAGAAATGGCGCGAGAGCGGGGCCCTCGCGCCATTTTCTGTCAGCGGTGTATGGGCCGCTATTTCTTGGTGGTCGTCTTCCGCGCTGCAGGCTTCTTCGCGGCGCCCGTCTTGCGGGGCGTCGTCTTCTTGGCCGCAGCCGTGCGCGTTGCAGGCTTCTTTGCAGCCGGCTTCTTCGCGGACGTCGTCTTCGCAGTCACCGGCTTGCGCGCCGAGGCCGACTTGGCAGCGGGCTTCTTCGCCGTCGTGGTTCTGCGGGTCGTCGTCGTGCTCTTGGCAGCCGTCTTGCGGGCAGCGGGCTTTCTCGCTGCAGGCTTCTTCGCGGCGGCGGTGCCTGAGGTCTTGCGGGCGGTGGTAGTCTTTTTCGCAGCGGCCGGCTTCTTGGCGGCAGCAGGTTTCTTCGCTGCGGGCTTCTTGGCGGCCGTCGTCTTGCGCGCCGTGGTAGCGCTCTTTGCGGCAGTCTTCGCAGCAGGCTTCTTCGCCGCCGGCTTCTTGGCTGCGGGCTTCTTGGCCGCAGCAGTCGTGGTCTTCTTCGCAGCCGGCTTGCGGGCGGAGCTGCTACGGGTCGCCGGCTTGGTAGCGGCGGCGGCTTTGGTGGTCGAAGTGGCCTTGCTGGCAGACGTGCTGCCGGCGGACGTCTTCGAAGCCGGCGTTTTGGCCGCCGGCTTCTTCTTCGTGGTCTTCGTTGTGGCCATCGAGTGGGCCCTCCTATCGAGGTCTCTGACTGAGTCTACGAACAGCCACTCGTTCCGCCACAGGTATCGCATTTGAGACAGGTGCCATTGCGGACGAGTGTGAAGTTCCCGCATTCAGAACACGCTTCACCTTCATAGCCCTTAACGCGCGCTTCGGCGATAAGGTCCGTCTCGCCACGTTGCTCGGCGAGAGCTTCGACCGCTCTTGCCACGTAGTCGGAATCGGGCGTCGAAGATGATGTGTCGGATGCGGGCGAGGTTGCGGCGCCAGTGACCTGGGCGTCGGCCTCTTCTTCAGTGTCGCTCCTGAGTGCATGGGCAGGTCGCCCTTTTGCTTGGAGTCGGCTTCCACGTCGGAACTCACTAAGACGTCCGCGTGTGAAGCCTGGTGAGACGAGAGCTTCAGTCGTCTGCGCGTCGCCGTCCTCGTCACTCGAACCCAGCGTCGTGCTGCCGATCTCAGTAGGATCGACATGTGCCAACTCGTAGCGGCCCAGATAAGAGACCGCAAGCTCTCTGAACAAGTAATCAAGAATCGAAGTGGCATTCTTGATCGCTTCATTTCCGCGAACGAGGCCCGCCGGCTCAAAGCGCGTGAAGGTAAAAGCATCGACGAACTCTTCCAACGGCACGCCATACTGCAAGCCAACCGATACCGCGATCGCAAAGTTGTTCATGAGTGAGCGGAAGGCAGCGCCCTCCTTGTGCATGTCGATGAAGATCTCACCCAAACGTCCATCGGTGTACTCGCCAGTTCTTAAGTAGACCTTATGACCGCCGACGACGGCTTTCTGAGTGTAGCCCTTCCGGCGGTGAGGCAGACGCTCGCGATCCGCACGAACGCGCGCACGCTCCACGATGCGCTCGATCACGCGCTCGGCCACGGCGTTCGCCCGCTGGGCGCCCGGCTGATCGGCGGCCATCTCCTGGATCGCCTCCTCCTGCTCGTCCTCGTCATCGGCGAGGAGCTGCGCGTTCAGCGGCTGGGACAGCTTCGAGCCGTCGCGATAGAGCGCGTTGGCCTTCAGGGCCAGCCGCCAGGAGAGCATGTAGGCCTCCTTGCAGTCCGCCACGCTGGAGTCGTTCGGCATGTTGATGGTCTTAGAGATCGCACCCGAGATGAAGGGCTGAGCCGCCGCCATCATGCGGATATGGCTCTCCGCAGACAGGTAGCGCTTGCCCTTGCGGCCGCACGGGCTAGCGCAATCGAAGACCGGCAGATGCTCGTCCTTGAGGCCCGGCGCGCCCTCCAGGGTCATCGCCCCGCAGACATATTCGTTCGCCGCTTCGATCTCTTTACGCGTGAAGCCGATCTCGGAGAGCAGGTCGAAGTCCGGCGCGCTCAGGCGTTCCGCCTCCAGACCGAGGGTCTCGGTGCAGAACTCTTCGCCGAGCGTCCACTTGTTGAATACGAACTTGATGTCGAACGCCGTCGCCACGGCTTTCTCGACGATCTCGATCTTCTCTTCCGTGAAGCCCTTGGCGGCCAGCGTCTCGTGGTTGATGTGCGGCGCGCCCTTCAGGGTGCCGTAGCCGACCACGTAGTCGATGATCTCCTTGCGCGCGGTCTCTTCGTAGCCGAGGACGCGGAGAGCTTCCGGCACCATCCGGTTGATGATCTTGAAGTAGCCGCCACCGGCCAGCTTCTTGAACTTCACCAGAGCGAAATCGGGCTCGATGCCGGTGGTGTCGCAATCCATCACCAGGCCGATCGTACCGGTGGGCGCGATCACCGTGGCCTGCGCATTGCGATAGCCGTAGGCCTCGCCGAGGGCCACGGCGGCCTCCCAAGCCCGTACTGCTTCCTCCATCAGCGCAGGCTGCGGGCAGCTCGTGTGATCGAGCGGTACCGGCCGCGTCGTCAGCCCTTCATAGCCGTCGTAATCGCCCCGTGCCGCGCGGGCATGGTTGCGCATCACCCGCAGCATGGAGTCGCGGTTTGCGTCGTAATCGGGGAAAGCGCCGAGCTCCTTCGCCATCTCCGCGCTCGTCGCGTAGGCCGTGCCGGTCATGATGGCGGTGAGCGCGCCGCAAAGCGCGCGGCCTTCCTGGGAGTCGTAGGGGACGCCCGAGGCCATCAGCAGCCCGCCGATATTGGCGTAGCCCAGCCCCAGCGTGCGGTACTCGTAGGAGAGCTGCGCGATCCGGCGGGACGGGAACTGCGCCATGGTCACGGCGATCTCGAGCACCACCGTCCACAGCCGGATGGCGTGGCGGTAGGACTCGATATTGAAGCTGCCGTCCGCGTTGCGGAACATCATCAGGTTCAACGAGGCGAGATTGCAGGCCGTGTCGTCCAGGAACATGTATTCCGAGCACGGGTTCGACGCGCGGATCTCGCCTGCCGCCGGGCAGGTGTGCCAGTCGTTGATGGTCGAGTGGAACTGGATGCCCGGGTCGGCGCAGGACCAGGCCGCTTCGCCGATCTCTTCCCACAGCTCCTTCGCCTTGACGGTCCGTGCGACCGCACCGTCCTTGCGCCGGATCAGATTCCAGTCGCCGTCCGCCTCGACCGCGTTCAGGAATTCGTCGGTGACGCGCACCGAGTTGTTCGAGTTCTGACCGGAGACCGTGCGATAGGCTTCCGAGTCCCAATCCGTGTCGTAGGTCTGGAACTCGATCGAGGTGTAGCCCTGGCGGGCGAACTCGATCACCCGGCGGATATAGTTGTCCGGTACCTTCAGCTTGCGCGCGGCCTTCACCTCGCGCTTCAGCGCCGGGTTATGCTTCGGATCGAAGCACTGGTCGCCGTCGGCCTCGCAGTTCACGCAGGCCTTGAGGATCGCGTTGAGCCGCTCCGAAAGAACTTTCGAGCCGGTCACCAGCGCGGCCACCTTCTGCTCCTCGGTGACCTTCCACTTGATGAAGTCCTCGACGTCCGGGTGGTCGATATCGACCACCACCATCTTGGCCGCACGGCGCGTCGTGCCGCCGGACTTGATGGCCCCGGCCGCGCGATCGCCGATCTTCAGGAAGCTCATCAGGCCGGAAGACTTGCCGCCGCCCGACAGCGGCTCATTCTCGCCGCGGAGCGCCGAGAAGTTGGAGCCGGTGCCGGAGCCGTATTTGAACAGCCGCGCCTCGCGCACCCACAGATCCATGATGCCGCTCTCGTTCACCAGATCGTCCTCGACGGACTGGATGAAGCAGGCATGGGGCTGGGGATGCTCGTAGGCCGATTCGGATTCCTTCAGTTCGCCGGTGCGGTAGTCGACGTAGAAGTGACCCTGGGCGGGACCGTCGATGCCGTAGGCCCAGTGAAGGCCGGTGTTGAACCACTGCGGGCTGTTCGGCGCGCCCATCTGCATGGCGAGCATGTAGCGGTGCTCGTCGAAGAACGCCTGAGCGTCCTCCTCCGAAGAGAAGTAGCCGCCCTTCCAGCCCCAATAGGTCCAGGTGCCGGCCAGACGGTCGAACACCTGACGGGCATCCGTCTCCGAGCCGTAGCGCTCATCTTCGGGAAGCGAGGCGAGGGCGTCCTCGTCGGGAACCGACCGCCACAGCCAGGACGGGACGTCGTTCTCCTCCACGCGCTTCAGACGCGCCGCGACACCGGCCTTGCGGAAGTATTTCTGCGCCAGGATATCGGCTGCGACCTGGCTCCAGTGAGCCGGTACGCCAAACTTCTCCAGGGAGAACACCAGGGAGCCGTCCGGATTGCGGATCTCGCTCGCGCTATCCCTGAACTGGATAGCGTCGTATGGCGAACGGCCGGCCTCGGTAAAATGTCTTTCGATCCGCATCTCTTCTCCCCCGGATGTATGTAGCGTCAGTCGAGCCGCCCAAGCTCTGTCGATTCGGGCGCCGTAGCAAGCGGAACCCTAGATGTAGTATGAGACAGTTAACAATCCACAACAACTGTGGATTAGCTGCGGCGTTGGGCAGCGTATCCGGTCACAACTATATGGTGATTCTGCCCCCCGGCCGCGAGTCCCGCGCGGTGTTTTTGGCTCACATGAAGGCCTTGGCCGAGACAGCCTGCCACTGGACGCATTTCGCCTTTGACGCCATAGTCCGTCAGGACAAATCACCCCTCCGGACGAGACAACGAATTCGATGGCTTTCTTCAAAGAGCTCTTTGCGTGGTGGACCGGCAACACCATAGGCACGCGGCTCTTCACCTGGCGCTTCGGCAACGAGGTGGGCACCGACAGCTTCGGCAACACCTATTACGAGGACAAGACCGGCGCCCGCCGCTGGGTGATCTACGACAAGGTGGCCGATGCGAGCAGCGTCACGCCGGCCTGGCACGGCTGGCTGCACCACACCGTCGATGTGCCGCCGACGGATGAAACCTACGAAGCCAGGCCCTGGCAGATGCCGCCCCAGCCCAACCTCACCGGAACGCCGGCCGCCTATCGGCCACCCGGCAGCACCTTGCGGCCCGTCGGGGAGGAGGGGCCGCCGACCCGCGCCTACGAACCTTGGCAACCCGAATAGTCCGCCACGGCCCCGTCACTTTCATCCATCATTCGAAAGCGGAACGTGTCGGGGAAGTGGACGGATGCGCTCCCGTCCGTATAAGTGCCATTTCATGATCCAGCTTGCACGAATCGCCGCAACCTCCTGCCACATGACCGCGGTCTTGCTGACGGCGCTGGCAATGCTGCTGGTGTCGGGAGCGGCCGCGCGGGCCGACGTGATCGAGAACAAGATCGCCGTCTTCGCCGCGCTGGATAAGGTGACGGGCCGGATCTCCCATCTCGAGATCCCCATCAACGACACGGTGAAGTTCGGAGCCCTACGGGTGACGCCGCGCGTCTGCCACACGCGCCCGCCGACCGAGCAGCCGAAGACGGCCGCATTTGTCGAGGTGGACGAGACCAAGCTCTCCGGCGAGACCAGCCGCATCTTCACCGGCTGGATGTTCGCCGAAAGTCCGGGGCTTCATGCCGTGGAGCATCCGGTCTTCGATGTCTGGCTGACTAACTGCAAGATGCCGGAAGACGACATGTCGCCGGGAAGCGAAGAGAACTGACCTTCGCCGTCGGACAGCGCGTCCTCCAATAATCCCTGAAAGTCCTCCCGGTCCACCTCCACGGTGCCGAAACGCGCCAGATGGTCCGTTACGAACTGCGTGTCGAGCAGGGTGAAGCCGCCGTAAATCAGCCGCGCCACGAGATAGACTAGGGCGATCTTGCTGGCGTCGCGCACCAAGCTGAACATGCTTTCGCCGAAGAAGGCCCGGCCGAGATGGACCCCGTACAGCCCGCCGATCAGCCTATCGTCGCGCCAGACCTCGATGGTGTGGCAGTGGCCGAGATCGAATAGGTCGGCATAGAGATTGCGGATGCGCTGATTGATCCAGGTGCTGCGGCGTCCGGGGCGGGGCGCCGCACAGCCCTCGATGACTGCCGCGAAATCGTTGTCGACCTTGATCTCGAAATCGCCGCGCCGGATCGTCCGCGCCAGGCTGCGCGGCACATGCACGTTGTCGAGCGGCAGGATGCCCCGATGCTCGGGCTCGATCCAGTACAGCGCGTTGTCCCGCGCGCTCTCCGCCATAGGGAAGATCCCGCACGCATAGGCCTTGAGAAGGACCTGCGGCGTGATCTCGATCATGATGTCGTCGAGCGTGGCCATCCGCCTCTCCACCAGCTCGAGACCTACGAATCTTGAGCCAGATATTCCTCTAGCCAATGAATATCATACATTCCATCGGCGATAGCGGGTTCTGCGAGAAGCGCGTTAAAGAGCGGTATCGTCGTGTCGATACCGTCGACCACGAATTCGCCTAGGGCTCGCTTCAAACGCATCAGGCATTCGTTGCGGTTGCGGGCGTGCACGATCAGCTTGCCGATCATGCTGTCGTAGTAGGGCGGGATCGTATAGCCGGCATAGGCGCCGGAATCGACACGGACGCCAAGCCCGCCCGGCGGGTGGAAATGGGTGATGGTGCCGGGGGAGGGGCGGAAGGTTCGCGCATTCTCCGCGTTGATGCGGCACTCGATGGCGTGGCCGTTGAAGGTGACGTCTTCCTGGCGGATGGTCAGCGGCGCTCCGGCGGCGACCCGGATCTGCTCGATCACCAGATCGATGCCGGTGATCATCTCCGTGATGGTGTGCTCCACCTGGAGACGCGTGTTCATCTCGATGAAGTAGAACTCGCCGTTCTCGTACAGGAACTCGACCGTGCCCACGCCCTTGTATTTCAGCTTGCGCATGGCGTCGGCCACGGTCTCGCCGATCTCCTGGCGCTGCTCTTCGTTGAGCGCGGGCGACAGCGCCTCTTCCCAGATCTTCTGATGCCGCCGTTGGAGCGAGCAGTCGCGTTCGCCGAGATGGATCGCGTTGCCCCTGCCGTCGGCCAGCACCTGCACCTCGATATGGCGGGGCTTACCGAGATATTTCTCGATATAGACCGTCGCGTCGCCGAAGCTCGCCTGGGCTTCCGTGCGCGCCGTGGCCAGCGCCAGCTCCAGCTCGCTTTCGAACATGGCGACCTTCATGCCGCGTCCGCCGCCGCCCGAGGCCGCCTTGATCAGCACCGGATAGCCGATGTCCTTAGCGAGCCGCTTTGCCTCCGAATAGTCCGAGACCGGTCCATCGGAGCCGGGTACCACCGGGATGCCGAGCTTCTGGGCCGTCTCCTTCGCCTCGATCTTGTTGCCCATGAGCGAGATATGCTCCGAGCTCGGACCGATGAAGTTGATCTCATGCTCTTCCAGGATTTCCGCGAAGCGCGCATTCTCAGCCAGGAAGCCATAGCCGGGATGCACCGCATCCGCGTTGGTGATCTCGCAGGCCGAGACGATCTGCGGAATGTTGAGATAGCTGTCCTTGGCCGCGGCGCCGCCGATGCAGACGCTCTCGTCGGCGAGCCTCACATGCATGGCGTCGGCATCCGCGGTGGAATGCACGGCCACCGTGGCGATGCCGAGCTCTTTGCAGGCCCGCTCGATGCGGAGGGCGATCTCCCCCCGGTTGGCAATCAGGATCTTGTCGAACATCGGTGGCCGCTAGTTCGTTTCGATGACGACGATCGGCTCGCCATACTCGACCGGGTGGCCGTCCTCCACGAGGATCGAGATGACCGTCCCCGCGTGAGGGGCAGGGATATGGTTCATCGTCTTCATCGCCTCGATGATCATGATGGTCTGGCCGGCGGTGACCCGGGTGCCGACCTCCACGAAGGCTGGTGCGCCCGGCTCGGGCGATCGGTAGGCGGTGCCCACCATGGGCGAGGTCACCGTGCCCGGATGCGGTCCGGCGCTTTCCGCCTTGGAAGATTTGTCCGAACCCTTCGACGCCCCGGCGTCTCCGCCCACGACAGGTCCGCCGAAATTGCCGGCGACGATGGTCTGGTTCCTGGCAACGCGGACGCGCTGCCCGTCGTGCTCGATCTCGATCTCGGTAAGCTCGGTTTCCGTCAGGAGCTCGGCAAGCTCCTGGATAAAGGCCTTATCGAAGGCGCCCGTCTTCTTTGCGTCGGGCGTTTTCTTTTCGTCCGCCATTACTTTTTCCCGCCTTGACCGATCATTGCGGCAAGGGCCTCGATCGCCAGCTCGTAGCCTTTCGGCCCAAGCCCGCAAATCACGCCCTTCACCCCTTTGGAGATATAAGAATGCTGCCGAAACGACTCCCGGGCAAAGACATTGGAGAGATGAACCTCCAAGCTCGGCACGGGAACGGCTAGCAGCGCGTCCAGCAAGCCCACAGATGTATGCGTGAGGGCGCCCGCGTTGACAATAAGCCCGCTCGCGTTTTCGCGCGCCTCCTGGATCCAGGTGATCAGATCCCCCTCATGGTTGCTCTGACGAAAATCCACCGCCAGCCCGCAATCCTTTGCACGGGATTCGCAAACCGCCTTGAGATCGTCCAGCGTCTCGTGGCCATAGATCTCCGGCTCACGCTTGCCCAGCAAGTTGAGGTTTGGGCCGTTGAGGATGAAGATCGGCTTGGCCATGGGCGAGGAAACACCTGGCAATTGAGACAGTAACGCAAGAAAATCCGCCGCCATCTGGGCAGCATGAAGACTGCCCAGGCCGGCGCGGCGGGCAGAATAGGCCGCCGCTCTTTAGCAAATTTCTTCTAAGGCCGCAAAGCGAGAGGCGCCAGACCGTTTCGGTCCGACGCCCCCAGAAAATACCGCAAGCTGTAAAGACTTCGTAGAACGTGCCGCGATTAGCAGGTGGTCGTGCACCCGTTCTTGCGGATTTTCGCGACATTCGATTCCAGCTGCTCGAACAGATCGTCCGGCGCGCCGGCGATCATCTCGTCGCCGACCAGATAGAGCGGCGTGCCCTGGAGCCCGATCGCCTGGGCGATCTTCATGTTCTCATCCAGCGCAGCCTTGACCTTGTCGCTCTTCATGTCCTCTTCGAACTTGTCCATGTCCAGCCCGAGATCCTTGGCGATGGCCATCGCCTTCCCCTTGTTGGCCTTGCCCGGATCGTTATAGAGCCGCTGGTGCATCTCGAAATATTTGCCCTGCTCCTTGGCGGCGAGCGCGGCCCGGGCGGCATCCTCGGAGTCCTGGCCGAAGATCGGCAGCTCCTTGAACACCACGCGCACCGTGTCGTCCTCTTTGGTCAGCTTGACCACATCGGGCAGGGCGCGCTTGCAGAAGCCGCAATTGTAATCGAAGAACTCGACCACCGTGACGTCGCCGTCCGGATTGCCGCCCACATAGGAATAGTTGGAACGGAAGATCTTGTCGGCGTTGTCGCCGATGCCCTTCTTCTGCTGCTCCGCCTGGGCGCTCTGCTGGCGCTCGTCCAGCTCCTGGGACATGTCGACCAGGATCTCGGGATTGTTGACCAGATAGTCGCGCACCACGGCGATCACCTGGGTCCGGGTCCCTTCGTCGCTCATGTCGAGTCCCGAAGCCGTACCGGCCTCGGTGCTGCCGTCCGCGAACTGAACGGAATGGCCGGGGGCGAAGATCAAGAGCCCGGCCGCCGTCACCGCGGCGGACACGATCGCGGCCACGAGGGCTGCGAGGAGGCCTGTTCTTGCGGTCATCTGTATTCTCCTAGAAGACGAATGGCGTCTTAGTTGGTTTTGGGGGGTTGGAAGGCCAGGATATCGTCGGCCTGGATCCAGCTGGGCGTGCCTTCGATGAAGGCCGTCTTGGCCCGACGCGCCTGCATCTTGGCGAGGTCGAGCTGCCCTTCATAGAAATACGCTTCTGCCGAGGCAAGGTCGGCGCGCGCCAGAAAGTCTCGGCGGGCCTGGGCCGGGACACGCTCCGCCTTACGGCCATAGGCGATGGCGAGCTGGCGATACGCCGTCGCCGAGGAGCGCTCGCGGGCGAGGGCGAATTTCAGGTTCTTGATCGCCTCGTCCACATTGCGGGGCCCGGAAGCCCCAAGCAGCGCCTGAGCCAGCATGACGCGGATCAGGGGCTCCTCTGGCGCGAGTTCTACGGCCTTTTCGAGATCCGGAATGGCTTGGGCAGCGCGCCCGCTTTCGAACAGGAACTGCCCGCGGATCTCATGGAAATAGGGCCAATTGGGCTGCGCCTGGACCAGGGCATCCAAAAGCGGCATCGCGGCATCTACGCCCTTGTCGCGATAGGTCGCGATGGCCCTCGCATAGTAGGACGGAAAGCTGCGATCCGATTTCGGATATTTGTTGAACACGACCTCGGGCTTGTCGATGAAGCCGATCAGCTTCGCCCGCACTAGGTCGTGCCGGAACTGCAGCTCCTGCGGATCCTTCTTGTTGTAATAGGGCTGGAGGTCACCAACGCCCGGAGCTGCGAGAGCCGCTGGGAGGGCAGGGGGTGGCTCTGCAGGAAGGGATTGATGCCCTCCACGCCGAGCAGCTTGCTGTTCAGATATTCGAAGGACTGGACCATCCCCTTGCCGGACTGCTGGGTCGCGTTGAGAAACGTCACCGCAGCTTGGTCGGCGGAGGATTCCTCGTCCTGACGATAGGCCAGCACCGAGCGCATCATCGCCTCGGTCCCGCCGAACGCGATGCCCGCGCCCGCCTGGCCGATATCGCCTTGACCTGCCATGGCGCCCGCGGCCATGGCGGCGAGGCCCAGAAGCTGCAGCATCAGCGCCGTGGACTTGGCCTTGGAGACCTGGCTCCGCAGCCGCGCCAGATGGCCGCCGGTGATGTGGCCGCTCTCATGGGCGATCACGCCGATCACCTGGTTCGGCGTATCGGCCATCATGATGGTGCCGGCATGGATGAACATGTTGTGGCCGTCGACGACGAAGGCGTTGAAGGCTCTGTCGTTGACGAGATGGATGTCGATGCCCTGGGAGCCGAGACCCGCAGCGTTGAAGATCGGCTTGGCGTAGTCGCGAATGAGCGTCTCGGTTTCGGAATCCCGGATCAGCCCAGCAGCCGAAGCCGCATCGCTCACCGCCGATGAAACGACGAGCGCCCCCGCCAGCAAACCCGTTGCTGCGGCCTTGCCCCATTTGGAGAAGCTCATCTTGCTGGTTCGAACCGGCGCGTTCATTGTCCGGAATATGCTAACCGTTTGCGATCAATAGCCAAAGACGGGTATCGCACACGGAGCGCCCCACGGCCAATCCACTTACGCCGAACATCACCCGGATTTGATCGGAATGACCGGGCGGAAATCTTGGCGGAAAACCCTGGCGGAAACCTTGGAAAGTCGACTTTGATGCGATCGCCCACCTCGCGGACAGATGATCGCCCCGAATGGGGCAACAGCGTGACGGGACCGCTGCCGCCTTCCGTGCGCAGCCGCATCGATCCGTTCATCGTGATGGATGTGATGCGCGAGGCGAACGCCCGTGTGGCGAGGGGCGACGACATCATCCATATGGAGGTCGGCCAGCCCGCGACCCCTGCACCGAAGGCGGCCCTCGCCGCAGCTGAGGCCGCGCTACGGTCCGACAAGCTCGGTTATACCGACGCCCTCGGGATGCCGGCCTTGCGGGAACGGATCGCCGCCTTCTACGGCGAACGCTATGGGATCGGCGTGCCGCCCGAGCGGGTCGTGGTCACCGCGGGATCGTCCGGCGGCTTTATCCTGGCCTTTCTCGCCATTCTCGAAGCGGGTGACAGCTTCGGCCTGCCGAACCCCGGCTATCCCTGCTACCGCCATATCCTCAGCGCCCTCGGCGCCGAGCCCCGGCTGATCGCGCCAGGGCCGGATGATCGCTGGATGCCCCATGCCCGTCACGTCGAAGCTCTGAAGGCGCAAGGCGCGAAGGGGCTCCTACTCGCCAGCCCCAACAATCCGACCGGCACCATGGCGGTGGACGGGCGGGTCGGCGAGATCGCACGCGCGTGCGCCCGCGAGCGCCTCTGGCTTGTCTCCGACGAAATCTATCACGGGCTCGAATACGACCGCCCGGCCGAGACGGCGCTGGCCGCGAGCGGCGAGGCCATCGTGGTCAACAGCTTCTCGAAATATTTCAGCATGACCGGCTGGCGCATCGGCTGGCTCGTTGTGCCGGAAGATCTCGTCCGGCCCATCGAGCGCCTCGCCCAGAACCTCTTCATCTCCACCTCGGCCATCGCCCAGCACGCCGCTCTGGGCGCATTCGACGGAATCGAGGAGCTGGAGGAGACGCGGAAGGTCTACGCCGAGAACCGTGCCCTTTTGCTGGAAGAGCTCCCCAAGGCCGGCTTCAAGAACATCCTGCCCGCCGACGGCGCCTTCTATCTCTACGCCGAGACCAGCCATATGGCCGAAGACAGCAGGGCCCTATGTCAGGCGATGCTCGACCGGACGGGGGTCGCCGCCACCCCGGGGCTCGATTTCGATCCGGCCGAGGGCAAGCGCTTCGTGCGCTTCTCCTATGCGGGCTCTCTCGATGAGATGCGCGAGGCGAGCAAGCGCCTCAAAGCCTGGCGCGAAACGGGGCAGGGCTTCTAGGCGGCGGCCGGAATTCCATAACGGCCAGCCGGAAACGAAAGAGGCCCCCGGAGGGGCCTCTCAAGTCTTTTGGATCGTCGGGTCGGCGAAGGTCGGTTAGCGCTGCCACCAACCCCGACGCTGGGGACGATCCTCATCCTCGTCCTCGAGGACGACTTCCGTGCTGGCTTGCGACCGCTTGGCGAAGAAGGAGCGGCGATCACTCGCCTTCTCGTCGTCTTCGCTCGCGGGGCTTGCAGCCTGCTCTGTCTCGAAGCCGTTGCTCTGTGCCGAAGCCTCTTGTGCGGCGAGCTCCGGTTCGTCCTGGGGCGGAGTCTCCTCGGCGCTCTCCTCCTCATCGATGTCGTCATCGTCCGACGCGGTGACCGGCGTCACTTCAGGCCGGGTCTCCTCGCGCGTCTTACGGCCGGATTTCTTCGGTTCCTCGGCGGCGTCATCTGCATGGACGTCGTCGGACCGGGCATCGTCGGATTTGGAATCGTCGGAGTGGCCATCCTCCTGGCTCTCGTCATCCGTCTCGCCGGACTCCTGATCCGCTGCCGAACGTTCGCCGCCGCGTCCGCGGCCCCGGCCTCGGCGGCCACCGCGGCGCCCGCGCCGGCGCGGCTTCTTCGGCTGATCCTCGTCGTCCTCCGAACTGTCGTCGGAGCGGGCGGAAACCGCCTCGTCGTCGTGGGACGGCTCGTCGCTCTCCGAACTCTCGTAACGGTCAGAGCTATCGTAGCGCTCCGAACCCTCGTAGCGGTCGGAAGCCTCCTGATCGCTTCCGCCACGCCGCCGCCGGCGGCGCCTGCGGGACCGCTTGTTGCGGCCGTCGCCGGAGGACTCTTCGTCTTCCGACGAGGACGGCTGATGATGCGCCCAATCCATCTGCACCACCGCGGCATCGCCGACCGACATCTCCGTATCGGCCATCCGTTCGATGGTGAAGTTGGCGCCGTGCAGGCTTTCGCCCGCCGTGATCATGATCGGCACGTCGTAGCGGTGCTCGATATCCTTCAGATGGGCGCGCTTCTGATTGAGGATATAGAGAGCCACGTCCGGCGCAGTGGTAGCCGCGAGCGGCATCACACCTTCCGTGATCAGCTTGTCCTCGATGCTGCGAAGCACATCCAGGGCGACGGATTCGATGGAGCGGACCGCGCCGGTGCCCTGGCAGACCGGGCAGGGGGTCGTGCTGCCCTCGAGCATGCCGGTGCGCAGACGCTGGCGCGACATCTCCAAAAGACCGAAGGCGCTGATGCGGCCGACCTGGATGCGGGCCCGGTCGTTGCGCAGCGAATCCTTCAGACGCTTCTCGACATTGCGGTTGTTGCGCCGCTCGTCCATGTCGATGAAGTCGATCACGATAAGGCCCGCGAGGTCGCGCAGGCGAAGCTGCCGGGCGATCTCCTCGGCGGCTTCCAGATTGGTCTGCAGCGCGGTGTCCTCGATATTGTGCTCCCGCGTCGCCTTGCCGGAGTTCACGTCGATGGCGACCAGCGCTTCGGTCTGGTTGATGACGATGTACCCGCCCGATTTCAGGGTGACCTGCGGACTGAACATCGCCGCCAGCTGCCGCTCCACCTTGTATTTGATGAAGAGCGGATCGGGCTCCTTGTAGAGCTTCACGTTCTTCGCATGGCTCGGCATGAGCATGCGCATGAAGTCCTTTGCGTCCCGGTAGCCGTCCTCGCCGGCAACCAGCACCTCGTCGATATCCTTGTTGTAGAGATCGCGGATGGAGCGCTTGATCAGGCTGCCTTCCTCGTAGACGAGGGTCGGCGCCGTGGATTCCAGCGTCAGGTCGCGTACCGTCTCCCACAAGCGCAGCAGATAGTCGTAGTCCCGCTTCACCTCCGCCTTGGTGCGCTGGGCGCCCGCAGTGCGGATGATCAGCCCCATGCCTTCCGGCACCTCCAGCTCGTCGGCGATCTCGCGCAGGCGCTTGCGGTCGGGGGCCTGGGTGATCTTGCGGGAAATACCACCGCCCCGCGCCGTGTTCGGCATCAGGACCGTGTAGCGGCCGGCGAGCGAAAGATAGGTCGTAAGCGCTGCGCCCTTATTGCCGCGCTCCTCCTTCACCACCTGCACCAGGATGATCTGGCGGCGGCGGATGACTTCCTGGATCTTGTAGGACCGGCGGCGCCTGCGAGCACGCTCGGGCACCTCTTCCATGGCGTCTTCGGAACCGACGGATTCGACGCTCTCGCCTTCGCCGGTCTTCTCGTCACCCTTGTCCGCACTCTTGGCGCTCTTGGCTGTGCTACGTCCACGGCCCCGGCCGCGCCCGCCGCGTCCTCGGCGGCGCCGATTGCCGCCCTCGGAAGACTCGTCGTGCTCCTCATCGCCCGTGGATTCTCCATGGTCGGACGACGCCTGCGCCTCGGAGGTCTCGTCGTCTTCGTCCGACTCGTCGCTCTCGTCGGAATCGTCGTCATTTTCGTCGGACGAGTTCGGAGGCGGCGCCTCCTCGGAGATCTCGTGGGTCAGATCCTTCTTCGCGAGCATGATGTCGGAGCCGTTCTCCTCGTCATTCTCGTCATCGTAATCGTCGGCATCATCGTCGTGGGATGCGGAACTCTCGTCCTCGTCCCGATCGGAATCCGCCTCGAACTGATTTTCGTCCTTCTTCCCACGGCTGCGGCGGCGTGGCTTCCGCTTTCCGGCAGCCGCATCGTCTTCGGCCGCTTCCTGAGCGGACACGCGGCTTTGCTCCTCGGCTTCCTCTTCGAGAAGGGCCTGCCGGTCGGCAACCGGGATTTGATAGTAGTCGGGGTGGATTTCGTTGAAGGCGAGAAAGCCGTGTCGGTTTCCGCCGTAATCGACGAAGGCGGCCTGTAGCGACGGCTCGACCCGCGTTACCTTGGCCAGGTAGATGTTTCCGCGAAGCTGTTTTCGGTTGGCAGACTCGTAATCAAATTCCTCTACGCGGTTTCCCTTGACGACGACGACCCGGGTTTCTTCCGGGTGGGCCGCGTCGATCAGCATTTTGCTTGGCATGTTGTTGGTTCTCCGCCGCGCGGGACGGGAAGGGCAGATTGAGCTGCCGCGAAGATAATGGCCCGGAGGCCCGCGCGAGCTGTTGTTCAGATGACAATGAGATCGCGTGATACGGCCGGGCATGGCGAAGCGTCGCGCCGGCGGTGGCGCTCAAACGAGTAGCGCGCACCGGACCGTGCTGGGTGGGATTTGCATCCCATCCGAGGCTTCGATCTGTGCATCCGATCTGCATCACGATCTCCGAATGGCCGTAAGCTCCGGCCAGGGATGATGTCTCGAGGCGGTCGTCTCTCACCCGCCGCCTGCTCGGCGTCCGCGGTTACAGCGTGCAGGACGCGCGAAAAAATAATGACATAACAAGGCCGGCCCGCGCGTATTCGCGGCTCCAGGCCTTCGGCGGTCCGAACGAGTCGAACATGCTTATTTAGGATGCCGCACAGAGATTTGGCAAGTGCGGTGCCAAAGCGCCCTTAATTGCAGGGGCTCTAGTCTTAACCATCCCTTTCCGGATTTTTGGCAAGTTCGCAATAGCTTGGAGCTTTCTGCGGAGTCCCGCGGGCCTGTGCAGAAGGGTCGCAAGCTCAGGTTGGTTCGAATTTTTGAACGCGCGTCCCGCGAGCTTTGACCATGCGACTCATCCGAACGAGAGACACTGGCGGTTGGCCTCGCGCCATCCTCTGCCTCTTGCTCGCATCCGTCCTTGTTGTGAGCACAGGCTTCTTTCCGGCAACGATCGCCCATGCCGCCCCCACGGTGGCCAATGACGCACGCCTTGCCGGCGATCAGCAGCGCACCCGATTTATCGCCGATCTGTCGAAGAAGGTGGATGTCCACGTCTTCACCCTCGACAATCCCTACCGGGTCATCGTCGATCTGGCCGATGTGCAGTTCCAGATGCCGCCCGGCATCGGCGAAAAGCCCAAGGGCCTTATCAAGGGCTATCGCTACGGTCTCTTCGCACCGGGCAAATCCCGCATCGTGATCGACGTCGCCAGCCCGTTCCTCGTCGACAAGACCTTCGTCCTGGATGCGCGCGACGGACAGCCGGCGCGGCTGGTAATCGATCTCGTGCCGACCGACCGCAAGACATTCCTGAAATCGACCGAATCCGCGGCGGCCGAGACCTCGCCGCCGGTCCGCCCCCTGCCGCCCGCCAAGGAACGCCCGGCAAGCGCCAAGCCCATCGTCGTGCTCGATCCCGGCCACGGCGGCATCGATTCCGGTGCCGTCAGCAAGAAGGGGACCGAGGAGAAGGACGTGGTCATGGCCTTCACCCAGCTCCTCAAGAAGCAGTTGGAGGAGACCGGCAAGTTCGACGTCGCACTCACCCGCGAGGGGGACCGCTTTCTGACCCTGCGCGACCGGGTCGCCTTCGCCCACGAGAAGGGCGCGAGCCTCTTCCTGTCGATCCACGCCGATTTCTTTCCCCATAAGGGCGAGGCGAGGGGGGCAACGATCTTCACCCTCTCGGAGAATGGCTCCGACGCAGAGGCACGGGCGCTGGCCGCCAAGGAAAACCTCGCCGACGCCGTGGGCGGCTACGAGCTGCCCCAGGAGCCCGACGAGATCCTGGCCAATATCCTTATCGATCTCGCCCAGCGGGAGACCCAGAATCGCTCCATGGTCTTTGCGGGCGCGATCCTCTCGACCCTGGAAGGGCGGGTGAAGCTTCACAGCAGCAAGCCCAAATCCGCCAGCTTCCGCGTGTTGAAATCGCCCGACGTGCCGTCGGTGCTCCTGGAGCTCGGCTATCTCAGCGATACCGACGACGAGAAGCTTCTGCTCTCCGAATCCTGGCGCGAGAAGACCGCCCAAGCGGTCTCCCATGCGGTGGAAAGCTACTTCGAGCAGCGAATCGCCCGCACGCCGTTCTAGGGGCGGGCGAAAAAAACCTCCCTTCGGGCTGAGACGATTATGGCGCGAAATCGCGCACCTTCGTCCTCCTTCCGGCAATAACGCCCTGTCCCGCTTGCATTTCGGCAGGACATCAGCTTGTTGTTGCCATAATCTTGGATAGGGTCCGAAGACGCCGCAAATTCGCGGAACACGAGACGGGTTCATGGACATCACAGCTCCGATCAGGCCGCCGGAAAACGGGCGTCGCCGCAAACGTGGCAGTTTCGTGCTGCGTTTCCTCGGCTTTCTCTTCGCCGCCGGCATGATCCTTTTCGTCGCCGGCGCGGCCGTTGCCGCCTTCTTCCTGTGGAAGGTTTCCCAGGAGCTTCCGGATTACGAGGTCTTGGCGAAGTACGAGCCGCCGGTGATGACGCGGCTGCACGCCAATGACGGCCGTCTGATCGCCGAGTATTCCCGTCAACGGCGCATCTACGTCCCGATCACCGCCATCCCCGATAAGGTCGTCCAAGCCTTCATCTCGGCGGAGGACAAGAATTTCTATCAGCATGGCGGTCTGGATATTCAGGGCATCATCCGCGCGGTGGTGACCAACCTGAACAACATCCAGTCCGGCCGGCGCATGGTCGGCGCGTCGACCATCACCCAGCAGGTCGCCAAGAACTTCCTGCTCACCAACGACGTGACCTTCGAGCGCAAGCTGAAGGAGGCGATCCTCGCCATCCGCATCGAGCGCGCCTTCACCAAGGACCAGATCCTCGAGCTCTATCTCAACGAGATCTATCTCGCGTCGGGTCCTACGGCGTTGCCGCTGCCGCTCTCAGCTATTGGGACAAGTCCCTCGCCGAGCTGACCCTGGCCGACGCCGCCTACCTGGCGACCCTGCCGAAGGCGCCGAGCAACTACGACCCGTTCCGCCATCCCGATCGTGCCATCGCCCGTCGCAACTGGGTGATCGACCGCATCGTGGAGAATGGCTACGCAACAGCGGAGGAGGGCGAGCAGGCCAAGGCCCAGCCCCTCGGCGTGACGCGCCGGCCCACCGGACCCCGCATCTTCGCATCGGAGTATTTCGCCGAGGAAGTCCGACGCGAGGTGCTCGACCGCTTCGGCGAGGACAAGCTCTACGGCGGCGGTCTCTCCGTCCGCACCACCCTCGATCCGCGTCTTCAGCGCATCGCACGCAAGTCGCTGATCGACGGTCTCGTGGCCTACGATCAGCGCCATGGCTGGCGCGGTCCGAAGGAGCAGATCGCGATCGACGGCGACTGGGGCCAGAAGCTGGCCGAGATCGACGTCTGGTCCGATATCGAGCCTGGCGCCTTGCCGTGGTTCTCGAAAGCGGCACCAAGACGGCGACGATCGGCCTCCGCCCCGGCACCGACGATTTCGGCAAGGTCGTAGCTGATCGCGAGAAGGGCGAGATCGCCTATTCGGAAGTGAAGTGGGCGCGCCCGGTTCTGGAGCGCGGCCTCGGCGGCACGCCCAAGACCGTCGACGCGATCCTCAAGCCGGGCGACGTGATCTACGTCAAGCCGAAGGAGCCGGGCGACAAGCAGACCGAGGAAGATGTCGCGGGCCAGTGGTCCCTGATGCAGGTGCCGAAGGTCGGCGGTGCTATCGTCGCCATGGATCCCTTTACCGGCCGCATCCTGGCCCTAGTCGGCGGCTTCAGCTTCGCTCAGAGCGAGTTCGACCGCGCTGTCCAGGCGCGCCGCCAGCCGGGTTCGTCCTTCAAGCCGCTCATCTATTCGACGGCTTTGGACAACGGCTATACGCCGGCGAGCATCATTTATGACGGCCCGATTTCCATCGACCAGGGCCCGGGCATGCCCCCGTGGCAGCCGAAGAACTACGAGGCAGGGTCCCATGCCGGCCCGTCGACCCTGCGTTACGGCATCGAGCATTCGCGCAACCTGATGACCGTGCGTCTGGCGCGCGATCTCGGCATGCCGATCATTTCCGAATACGCCCGCCGCTTCGGCGCCTACGACAATCTCATGCCGGTCCTCTCCATGTCGTTGGGTGCCGGCGAGACAACCTTGATGCGCATGGTCGGCGCCTATTCCATGATCGCCAATGGCGGCGTGCAGATCACGCCCACCCTGATCGACCGCGTGCAGGACCGGTATGGCCGCACCGTCTGGCGCCATGACGAGCGCGATTGCACCGATTGCGACGCCAAGGGCTGGCATGGCCAAGCCGAGCCCGAGCTGGTCGAGAACCGCAAGCAGATCCTCGATCCCATCACGGCCTATCAGATGACATCGATCCTCGAAGGCGTGGTGCAGCGGGGCACGGGCCGGCGTATCGCCGCCCTCGGCCGCCCCGTCGGCGGCAAGACCGGCACCACCAACGACGAGAAGGACGCCTGGTTCATCGGCTTTACGCCGAACCTCGTGGCCGGCGTGTTCATCGGTTTCGACAATCCGAAACCCATGGGCCGCGGCGAGACCGGCGGCCGCGTCGCGGGTCCCGTGTTCCTCGACTTCATGAAAGACGCGCTCAAGGATGAGCCGCCCGTTCCGTTCCGGGCTCCGCCCGGCGTGAAGCTCGTGCGCGTCAATCTCAAGACCGGTCTTCCGGCCGGCGGCGGCGACGGCACGGCCATCATGGAAGCCTTCAAGCCGGGCCAGGAGCCCGTCGGCGCCGTTGCATCGAGCGGCTATGGCGGTGACGAGTATGGCGGTCAGCCCGACCAGGGCGGTGGTTTCTACGGCGGCGGTCAGGGCCAATATCAGCCCCAGCCGCAACCCCAGCCTCAGCCGCGTCCCCGTCAGGAGAATAGGGGCGGTTGGCGCTCCATCATCCCGGGCGGGCTGTATTAGCGCTTAAGGTTCACGTCTTTCGATCGGTTCGGCCCGCTCTGCGGATGCGCCCCTGCGTCTCTTGCAGGGCAGGGCCGGTCACCCTTATTTCTCCGACGAATGCCACAACAAGAAACGTGAGGATCGACCATGCGGGCTGAAATCGAAGCCATCGTCGACGACATCAAGGAATCGCTGTCCCTGTTGCGGAGGCATCTTTGACCCGGAAACATCCAAGGCGCGTTTAAGCGAGCTCGATACCCAGGCGGAGGACCCGAACTTCTGGGACGATCCCCAGCGCGCCCAAGGGCTGATGCGCGAGCGGCAGCAGCTGGAAAACGCGCTCACCTCCTATGACCGTCTTGCCCAGGAGCTTGAGGACAATATCGCCCTAGCGACCCTCGGCGAGGAGGAGGGCGACGAGGAGGTCGTGACCGAAGCGACCCGCGCGCTCCAGACCCTGCTGAAGGAGGCCCAGCGCCAGGAGGTCGAGGCTTTGCTCTCCGGCGAAGCCGACAGCAACGACACCTACGTGGAAATCCACGCGGGCGCTGGTGGCACCGAAAGCCAGGACTGGGCTCAGATGCTGGAACGCATGTATCTGCGCTGGGCGGAGGACCGCGGTTACAAGGTGGAGGTGATCGGCGAGACCGACGGCGAAGAGGCGGGCATCAAGTCGGCCACGATCCTGGTCAAGGGCAACAACGCCTATGGCTGGCTCAAGACCGAGACCGGCGTGCATCGCCTCGTGCGCATCTCGCCGTTCGATTCGGCGGCCCGGCGCCACACCAGCTTCGCCTCCGTGTCCGTCTATCCCGCCATCGACGACTCCATCGAGATCGAGATCGAGGACAAGGACGTGCGCGTGGACACCTACCGGGCGAGCGGAGCGGGCGGCCAGCATGTGAACACCACCGACAGCGCGGTCCGCCTGACCCATATTCCGACCGGCATCGTGGTGCAGTGCCAGAACGAGCGTTCCCAGCACAAGAACCGCGCCACCGCCTGGTCCATGCTGCGGGCTCGCCTCTATGAGGCTGAGCTGCAGCGCCGCGAGGAAGAGGCCCAGTCGGCGGCGGATACGAAATCGGATATCGGCTGGGGCCACCAGATCCGGTCCTATGTCCTCCAGCCCTATCAGCTGGTGAAGGATCTGCGCACCGGGGTGGAAAGCACCAACCCCAGCGCCGTGCTGGACGGCGCCATCGATCCCTTCATAGAGGCGGCGCTGGCCGGGAAGCTGCAAGAGGTGGCGGACGCTTAGCGGCTGCCGTCGAGCGGCCAGCGGTCAGCGCAAGACACTAGCGTAGATACAAAAAAGGGGACCTCGGCGGGTCCCCTTTTCGATTCAACGATTTGTTCGCGTGAGCAGCTTGGAAGAATCCGTCGCTATTCGGCCGCCTTCGCCTTCTCGTCGGAGGCGTCGTCGGAAAGCGTCAGAGCGTCGTCGTCGGAATCCGCCGGCGTGGAAGCCGAAGATGTGGTGTTGGCGCCGAACGCGGAGCCGAAACCGGTGGCGGTCTTCGCTGGCTCGGCGGCGGGTTTTCCGGTCTCCCGGGACTGCCGCGCTTCCTTGACCGGATCTTCCACCCGACGGGATTTCCCTTCGAAATAGGCGCCCTGCTCAATGGAGAGGCTCTGGTGGTAGATGTCGCCTTCCACGTGGGACTGCGCCTGCAGGGTCACCCGCATGCCGCTGATGGAGCCGCTCACGCTGCCGCGCACCACGACGTCATCGGCGACTACGCCACCGATCACGCGGGATTTCTCGCCGAGCAGCAGGGACACGCAATGCACGTCGCCCTGGATCTCGCCGTCGACCTGGATCTCGCCCTTGGAGGTTACGTTGCCGACGATCGTAAGATCTTCGCCGATGATCGAGGGGACCGCCTTGCCGCTATAGGATGAGGCGCTGGGCATGCTCGGCGCCGGCGCCGCAGGCTTTGACGACGGCGTAGGGCGCTCGCCGAATGGCCGCGAATCGCCTGTCAGCCGTTGTCCCAAAGACTTACTGCTGTCTCCTGCCGTGTCTCGCTCTGGCTTTTTCGTAAACATCTCCCGTCCCTCCGAAGCGAATACTGTCAGGGACCGCCAAACGCTTCCGTTTAGCGGCATGTTGCTGGTCCGAACCATAGAGCCCCGGACCCTGATTGTCCCGGAGTTTCTAAGGGCGGAGCATAAATTTTCGCGTCCCATAACGGCCTTGCCGCGCGGGCCTCAGGCGCCTTCGTTTGGTCGATTTTTCCCCGTCTTATGCGAAATATCCGAGAAAGGAATCGATAAAAGGCGCTTGCTGCGCCGAGCGGGTTCGACTCTTTCGGGGATACCGTAAAAACTGGCCATGAAATCAGCCTCGTAGTCGGGCTAAGCTAGAGTCCGGCGTCGCCGATATGCCAAGCTTGGTTCGGTCGACGCTGCACGGATGAACGAAGGCGGCGCTAAACGCCGCCCGGGAGAGGGCGCCAGCTAGTTTCATTTGCATGGACAAGCCGACTTCAACTGCGCTCGTAAAATGGTCAGGTAGGGGGCGGGCCCTTATGGCGCTTCCGGCGCAGGGGCGCGCTTTGGCCAATCGCTTGCCGCCTCCTGTGCAGAAGGAGCTGCGCAAGCTCTCCTCCCGGGGCGCCCGCGTTGCCCGCGAGGTATTCGCCGGCATCCTGGTCATCGGCTTCGTCATCATCCTCGCCGGCTACGGCCGCCTCGCCCAGGGGCCGATCTCCCTGCCGAGCCTCGTGCCCGCCGTGGAGGAGGCCATCAACGGCGAGCTCCAGGACATGCATGTGGAGATCGGCGACGCCATCCTTCAGCGTTCGCCTGACGGCCCGGGTGTCGCCTTTCGCCTCAAGAATATCCGGCTCGTCGATGGTGAGGGCGCGGTACTGGCCCAGGCGCCGTTCGCCGCCGTCGGTCTGAGCGGCAACGCGCTGCTCGCCGGCCGTATCGCGCCGGGCAGCGTCGATTTCATCGGCGCGCGTCTGTTGTTGTTCTATTCCGACGAGCAGGGACTCGCCCTGAGCTTCTCCGAAGCGGGCGATGCCGATGCCCTTCCGATTCCTCAGCCCTCCCGAGGCGCGTCTCAGGCCTCTCCTTTCGGAGAACTGGTTCCTAACGAAGAGCTGGTTGCCCGCGCCAACAAAGCCGCCGGCGAGCGCCTCAACGTCACCGAGACCGTAAGCGAGGTTTTCGAGCGCGCGCGCCAGGGAAGCAACTCCTACCTGAACCGGTTCGGTGTGGAAGATGCCCTGGTGCTGCTGAGCCACAACGGCAAGCAGACCTTCTGGGAGGTGCCGGATTTCTCCGTCGACCTGAAGCATGAGAAATGGCGCAGCCGCCTTGTGGGCGAGGCCACCATGCGCTCCGACCGGGGCGATTGGCGGCTCGAGTTCAGCACGGCCCAGGATCCCAAGCGGAACAGGCTCTCCGTGAATGTGAGGGTGGAGGACTTCGTGCCGTCGACCCTTGCCGACAAGTTCCCCGACCGCTTGGCTCTCCAAGCCCTCAACATCCCGATCACGGCCGATGCCGATATTCAGCTTTCTGAGAAGGGCCGGGTGATCAGCTGGGAGGCCGGGCTGGAGCTCAAGCCAGGCGACATCACGGTCCCCTGGGAAAAGGAGCATCCAATCTGGGTCGATTCCGGCGAGTTCCACCTGGCCTATCCGGAAGGTCAGGACCGCGTGATCGTGAAGCCGTCCAGCTTGCGCTGGGGACGCAGCCGGATCGCTATGAGCGGCAGCTTCGATGCGGTGAAGGACGATGCTGGAAAGATCGAGCGCTGGGATTACCGCCTGAAGGCCGACGAAGCGTTCCTCGCCGCCGACGAATTCGGCGTGCCGCCCATCGCGGCCGATGAGCTGAGCGCCAAGGGCTCGGTCGGCCCCGCCGCCAAGGTAGTCACCGTCGACAGCCTGGTCCTCCGCGAAGGCAGCGCCGAAGCAAAGCTCTCCGGCAAGCTCGTCAATGCCGAAGGGACCAGCCCGGCGATGACCATCAAGGGCAAGATCAGCCCCATGCCCATCGAGGTGCTGAAGCAGTTCTGGCCGAAATTCGTCGCAGCCGGCGCGCGCGAGTGGGCCGGCGAGAACGTCTCCGGCGGCCAGGTCCTCGGCGGCACCATCGACATCAATATCGGTCCGGGCGAGATCGACCAGGTGATCGACCACGGCGCGGAGTATTCCCAGCCCGTCACCTTCGATATGGATCTGGAGAATCTCCAGGTCACCTATTTCGAGGGCATGCCGCCGGTCAGCATCCCAGCGGCCTCTCTCCATCTCCGCGGGGCGAGCTTCTATGCCGAGGTGCCGGAAGGAAGCGTCAGCCTGGCGTCCGGCGAACGCATCGCGCTGAACAATGGCCGCTACGCGGTCGCCGATCTCCGCCCGGATCAGGATACGGGCGTGGTCACCTTCTCCGGCGACGGCGGTCTGTCCGCCGTCCTCCAGCTCCTCGACAACGAGCCGCTAAACTTCATGAAGGATATGGGGAAGGACCCGACCAGCTTCGGCGGCCGGGTGCGGGGCGATTTCGCAGTCACGATCCCGCTGAAGAAGGATTTGAAGCCTGAGGAGATTAGCTTCAACGGTAAGGCGACGGTGACCGATGTCGTGGCTGCGAACGTGATCGGCGATCTCGACATCCAGGGCGGAACCTACCAGGTCGATGTCACCGAGAAGGCCCTCATGCTCCAGGGCGACCTCGTTGTGAAGGAGATACCGGCTCAGGTGACGGTTCAGCGGCTCTTCGGCATGCCCAAGGAGAGCCAACCTCCGGTCAAGCTCAGCGCCGTGCTCGACGCGGCCACCCGCGACAAGCTCGGCCTCGGCATCAACGAACTCGTGACCGGCTTGCTTCCCGTGACGATTTCCATTTCCGATCCCCAGGCCGAAAAGCCGGACCTCTCGGTCGAAGCCGATCTCACGAACACGCAGGTCGTGGTCGCCGGCATGGGTTGGACCAAGCCCTCGGGCCGCCGCGCCACGATCACCTTCGATATCGACGAAGGCCAGGGCGGCACCACGGTCCTCAACGACCTCAAGGTCCGGGGCGAGAACGACGTCAACATCGACGGCTGGATCGCCCTCAACGAAGATCTCGGCCTCAAATCCTTTCACTTCAGCGACTTTTCGTTCAACGCGCTCACCCATGTCGAAATCGGCGGCGAGCGGGGACCGGACAATGTGCTGAAGGTCACGGCGCGGGGGCGTCCTATGACGGCAAGCAGGCTTTCCGCTCGCTGTTCTCCGCGGGCGAGCTGGCCAGGGATGCGTCGGGCACACCGAGCGACGCCATGAATATCGACATGGATGTCCAGGTGGACAACGTCATCGGCTATTACGGCACGACCCTGAAGCAGATGCGCGTCACCATGCAAAAGCGCGGTGGAGAGCTGGTGGCGCTCGACGCGGAAGGACAACTCAACGGCAAGGCGCCCCTGGCCGTGAATCTCAAGCGTGAAAAGGGCAAACGCATCCTGCGCGCGGAGACCGGCAATGCCGGCGATGCCTTCCGCCTGGTCGGCTTCTACCGCCAGGTCCAGGGTGGCAGCGCCACACTCCTCGTCGACATGGATGCCGGCGCCAACGACAGCAAGAGCGGTCAGCTCTGGGCGCAGGATTTCGAGGTGGTCAGTGATCGCGTCCTGGACGATGTGCTGAGCGACCAGGACGCGGCGGCAGCCTTCGGTCAGAAACGCCGCCAGAACCGCCGCGGACGCATCACCTTCAACAAGCTGCGGGCGCCCTTCACCGTCGGCAGCGGCCAGTTCGTGCTGCAAGACGCCTATATGAACGGGCCGACCCTCGGCGCCACCATGCGCGGGCGGGTGAATTTCGAACAGGACACCGTCGATCTCGGCGGCACCTACGTCCCCCTCTACGGGCTGAACTCGGCCCTCGGACAGATTCCGATCCTTGGCAACCTTCTGGTGGGCCGCCAGGGGGAGGGCATCGTCGGCATCACCTTCGCCATCAAGGGCAGCCTGTCCGATCCCGCCGTGCTGGTGAATCCCATGTCCGTGGTGGCGCCCGGCATCTTCCGCCAGATCTTCGAGTTCCAGGGCCAGCCCCCGGGCGCCGGCGCCCAGCGCTGAGCGGCGAACCGGCTTATTGCGGCATCAGGAGCGCGTGGCGCTTCTTACCGAACGACAGCTTGATCAGCCCTTCCGCGTTCAGATCGTCATAGGTGATCAGGCGCTTGGGATCGTCCACCACCGCATCGTTGATCTTGAGCCCGCCGCCCTTGATCTGGCGTCGCGCCTCGCTGGTCGAAGCCACGAGCCCGGTTTCCACGAAAGCCGTCAGCACGCCGTAGCCTTCATCAAGGGCCGCGGGCGGAACGGGGAAACGGGGCAGGCTGTCGCCCGCCACACCCTGCTCGAAGGTCTTAAGCGCCGTCTCCGCGGCCTCTTTCGCCGCCTGCCGTCCATGCAGCAAGGCGGTGGCCTCCGTCGCCAGGATCTTCTTGGCGTCGTTCAGCGA
Organism: Methyloligella halotolerans; assembly: GCF_001708935.1. Taxonomy (GTDB): domain Bacteria; phylum Pseudomonadota; class Alphaproteobacteria; order Rhizobiales; family Methyloligellaceae; genus Methyloligella; species Methyloligella halotolerans. The sequence goes on along the minus strand of NZ_MASI01000001.1, from coordinate 635,638 downwards.
GGCGCCTTCGAGAGCCTCGAGCTTGGCGATCTCGTCCAGGGAGAGCTCGGTGAACAGCCGCAGGAACCGGCCGACGTCGCCGTCTTCCGTATTCCGCCAGAACTGCCAGTAGTCGTAAGGGCTGAGCAGGTCCGGGTTGAGCCAGACGGCGCCCTTCGCCGTCTTACCCATCTTGGCGCCCGAGGCGGTCGTCAGCAGGTTGGTGGTCAGCCCGTAAAGCTCCACGCCTTCGGTGCGCCGGGCCAGCTCGATCCCGTTGACGATATTGCCCCACTGGTCGGATCCGCCCATCTGCAGCTGGCAGCCATACCGCTTGTAGAGCTCGACGAAATCGTAAGCCTGCAGGACCATGTAGTTGAATTCGATGAAGCTTAGCGGCTGCTCGCGATCCAGCCGCTGCTTCACGGATTCGAAGCTCAGCATACGGTTGACGCTGAAATGCCGCCCGTAATCGCGCAGGAACTGCACGTAATGCAGCTTGGCGAGCCACTCGTCATTGTCGATCATCATGGCGTCGGTATTGCCGTCGCCGAAGGTGAGGAACGACTTGAATACCTCCTTGAGGCTCGCCTTGTTGGCCTCGATGTCGTCTTCAGTCAGCAGCTTCCGCGATTCGTCCCGGCCCGAAGGATCCCCGACCTTGGACGTGCCGCCGCCGATGAGCACGATGGGCTTGTGGCCCGCCTGCTGGAGCTTGCGCAGCATCATGATGCCGAGCAGATGGCCCACATGTAGGCTGGGCGCGGTGCAGTCGAAGCCGATATAGGCGATGATCCGGCCGTCCGCCGCCAGATCGTCCACGGCAGACGGATCAGTGCACTGATGGATATAGCCGCGCGCTTCCAGCGCCTTTAGGAAATCGGATCGAAACTCGCTCATGGTCGAATATCTTACGGTAATGCCCAGGGTTTAGGCTGATGCGGATAGAGATCCGGCGGCGCCTTCCGGGGCCGCAGGAAAGCCGGAATAATAGACCAAAGACTGGATGAGAACTCTGGCCGGAAACTTGGCCAGCTGCCTCTACCAGCTTTGTTGAGAAATTGCACGGGATGGAACCATGCACGACGCGGTGACGGTGATCGGTCTCATGAGCGGCACCTCCATGGACGGGATCGACGTGGCGTTGCTGTCCACCGACGGCGAGCGTCTGACCGATCGGGGCAGGGGGCTGAGCTATCCCTATCCCCTCGATACCCGCGATCGCGTCCGCGAGGCGACCAAGGCGGCCTGGCGGATTTGGGGGGCCCATCCCAAGAGCCAGGCTCCGAGCCCGGAGGATATGGCGCTGCTGGAAGCCGTCGAGCGGGAGGTGACGGAGCTTCACGCCGACGCGATTACCGATTTTCTCGATGCCTTCGGCATCTCCCGCAGCGAGATCAACCTCATCGGCTTTCACGGCCAGACCGTGTTCCACGACGCCTCGCGCCGGATCACGCGGCAGCTTGGCGACGGCCCCCTCCTGGCACAACTCGCCCGGATCGACGTGGTGCATGACTTCCGCTCCGCCGACATCGCCGCCGGCGGCCAGGGCGCACCCCTGGTGCCGGCCTATCATCGCGCTGTGTCCGACGAGGTCGGGTTCGAAAAGCCGCTCGCCGTGGTCAATATCGGCGGCATCGCCAACGTGACCTGGATCGGCGCCGATGGCAAGGTCATCGCCTTCGATATCGGTCCGGGGAACTGCATGATCGACGAGTGGATGCAGCAGGAGGCCGGGCTTCCCTTCGACCGCAACGGAGAAGCGGCCTTGCGGGGCACCGTCGACAAGGACGTGCTGAAGCGTCTTGCGAGCCATCCCTATTATCGGCGGAAGCCGCCCAAATCCCTGGATCGCTACGATCTGCCGGGTCTCAGCGAACGGGAGCTCAGCTTGGAGGACGGTGCGGCGACCCTCGTGGCGCTGGCCGCCCGGGAGATCGCCGCAAGCGCGGAATATCTGCCCCAGCGCCCGCGCCGTTGGGTCCTGGCGGGCGGCGGAGCGAAGAACCCGGCGATCGTTCAGGCGATTGTGGAAGCGGTGAGCGAGCCCGTGACCTCGGCAGATGAGATGGGCTGGTCGGCGGAGCATTTCGAGGCGGAGGCCTTCGGCTTCCTCGCCGTGCGCGCGCTCCGCAAGCTGCCCCTCACATTCCCCTCGACCACCGGCGTCCCGCGGCCGATGACCGGCGGGCGGCTCGCCAGAGCGCCCCGCCGATAAACTATTGTGAGCGGTGGGAGCGGCTACGCCTTCTTGGCCTCGGGCGCCGCGCCGAGCCGCTTGTCGAGATATTCGTCGACCGACTCCATGAGCGCATCCATGCGGCCTTCGAAGAAATGGTTCGCCTCTTCGACCACCGCGTGATCGATCACGATGCCCTTCTGGGTCTTCAGCTTCTCGACCAGGGTACGCACCGATTCCGTCGGCACGACGCGGTCGTTCGCGCCGTTGATCATGAGACCCGAAGAGGGGCAGGGCGCAAGGAAGGTGAAGTCGTAGAGATTGGCTGGCGGAGCGACCGAAATGAAGCCTTCGATCTCCGGCCGGCGCATCAGGAGCTGCATGGCGATCCAGGCGCCGAACGAGACCCCGGCGATCCAGCAGGTCGAGGCGTCGGGATTGTAGGTCTGCAGCCAGTCGAGCGCGGTGGCGGCATCCGCCAGCTCGCCCGGGCCATTGTCGAACAGACCTTCCGACCGGCCCACGCCCCGGAAATTGAACCGCAGAACGGAGAAGCCGCGCCGCTGGAAAGCGTAATACAGATGGTAGACCACCTGATTGTTCATCGTGCCGCCGAACTGGGGGTGCGGATGCAGAATCAACGCCACCGGTGCATTCGGCGTCTTCTCGTGGTGATAGCGGGCCTCAATGCGACCGGCCGGTCCGCTGATATTCACCTCGGGCATGAAACATCGACCTCGTAATGTTGTTCTGGAAGACAGGCGGACCCGTTTCCCGCTGGGCCGGAAGGGGGCGTCAGACGCCGCCATTTCGGACCTCGTAAACTTGACTCAGCCGGTCAGGAAATCTATTAGGTGCATAGATTTAGAACTGTTCCAAATCGTGCCGGCTGACCCGGATCGGCAGGGGCACAATCGACTGCCAGAATACCGATCCACGGGCCGCGCTTCATAGCATGGTACGCGGGGTCCGGCGCAAGCGCTAACCGAGGCGGCTGAGGCCGGCCGAGGCGTTAAGGCGCGGCATTAGCATCAGGAATGGCCGCTCGCGGTCGAGGAGAGCATGAAAAGACGCTCCTATCTCGATTATAACGCCACCGCGCCGCTGCGGCCTGCGGTGCGCGAGGCGATGGTCGAAGCCCTCGATCTCTGCGGCAATCCTTCATCCGTGCATTGCGAAGGGCGCGAGGCGCGCGCCGCTGTCGAGAAGGCCCGCGCCCAGGTCGCCGGGCTGGTGGGCGTGGAGCCGAACCAGGTGGTGTTCACCTCCGGCGGCAGCGAGGCCAATGCGCTCGCCCTGAGCCTGCGCCGCCGCGGCGAGCGCCCGGCCGCCTATGTCAGCGCCATCGAGCATCCGTCCGTTCTCAGCTGCGGCGGCGATGAGCCCGCACGGCTCCCCGTTACCGAAACAGGCCTCCTCGATCTCCAGGCGCTTGCGAACTGTGCTTCAGAGGCCCATCTCCAGGGGGAGGCGCAAGATCGGCCGGCGCCGGTCTTTTCGGTCATGGCCGCCAATAACGAGACGGGCGTCATCCAGCCTGTCGCCGAGGCGGCCGAGATCGTTCATGCGGCTGGCGGCATCCTCCACGTCGATGCGGTCCAGGCCGCCGGCAAGGTTGCCCTGAACTTCCAAGCCTCCGGTGCCGATCTGATGAGCCTCTCGGCCCATAAGCTCGGCGGGCCCAAGGGCATCGGCGCGCTGGTCTTGCGGGAAGGTCTCAAGATCGAGCCTCTGATCACCGGCGGTGCTCAGGAGACAAGGCGCCGTGCAGGGACGGAGAATGTCGCCGCCATCGTCGGCTTCGGTGTCGCCGCAGAGCTTGCGGCCGGCCATTCGATGCGGGAGGCGGTCCGGCCTCTGAAGGAGCGTCTCGAAGAAGAAGCCATCGCCGCCGTGTCAGAGACCGTTATTTTCGGCGCGGGCGTCGACCGGTTGCCCAACACGGTGTGTCTCGCCGTTCCGGCCACCAAGGCGGAGACCCTCGTCATCGGGCTCGATCTCGCAGGCGTCGCCATCTCGTCGGGCAGCGCTTGCTCGTCCGGCAAGGTGGAGCGCTCCCACGTACTGGAGGCCATGGGCGTGCCGCCGAAGCTTGCCGAGGGCGCCATCCGGGTGAGCCTTGGCTGGGAGACCGAAGAGACCGATGTGGAACGCTTCCTGAGCGCGTGGGTCGCGCTGGTGAAGCGGCAGCAGGCGCCGGCGGAAGCCGCAGCCTGAGAAGATAGAGAAGCGGACCAGAGAACCGAAGAGTTCGAGGAACAGACATGCCAGCAGTTGAAGAGACAGTCGAACGCGTTCGCGAGATCGACGTCGACAAATACAAATACGGATTTTCGACCGATATCGAATCCATCAAGGCGCCGAAGGGCCTTTCGGAGGATATCGTTCGCTTCATCTCTGCGAAGAAGGGCGAGCCCCAGTGGCTGCTCGATTGGCGTCTGGAGGCCTATCGCCGCTGGCTCACCATGAGCGAGCCCGAATGGGCCAACGTCCATTACCCGAAGATCGACTTCCAGGAGCTCTACTACTACGCGGCCCCCAAGAGCATGGATAAGCCCAAGAGCCTGGATGAGGTCGATCCGGAGCTGCTCGCCACCTACGAGAAGCTGGGCATCCCCCTCTCCGAGCAGAAGGTGCTGGCCGGCGTCGAAGGGGCCGAGCTGGGAACGGCGCGCCCCGGCGTGGCGGTCGATGCGGTGTTCGATTCGGTCTCCGTCATCACGACCTTCCAGAAAGAGCTGGAGAAGGCGGGCGTCATCTTCTGCTCGATTTCCGAGGCGGTGAAGACCCACCCGGAGCTCGTGAAGAAATATCTCGGCTCCGTCGTGCCGACCTCCGACAATTACTATGCGACCCTTAACTCCGCGGTCTTCTCTGACGGTAGCTTCGTCTACATCCCCGAGGGCGTGCGCTGCCCCATGGAGTTGTCGACCTACTTCCGCATCAACGAGAAGCAGACCGGCCAGTTCGAGCGGACCCTCATCATCGCCGACAAGGGCGCCTATGTGAGCTATCTCGAAGGCTGCACCGCGCCCATGCGCGACGAGAACCAGCTTCATGCGGCCGTCGTCGAGCTTGTCGCCCTGGATGATGCGGAGATCAAATACTCCACGGTCCAGAACTGGTATCCGGGCAACTCCGAAGGCCAGGGCGGGGTCTACAACTTCGTCACCAAGCGCGGCGACTGCCGGGGCAAGAACTCCAAGATCTCCTGGACCCAGGTCGAGACCGGTTCGGCGATCACGTGGAAATACCCGAGCTGCATCCTGCGTGGCGACGGCTCCCGCGGCGAGTTCTACTCGGTGGCCATCTCCAACGGTTATCAGCAGATCGATTCCGGGACGAAGATGATCCATCTGGGCAAGAACACCTCCAGCCGGATCATCTCCAAGGGCATCTCCGCGGGCCACTCCAACAACACTTATCGCGGTCTGGTCTCGGCCCACCGGAAGGCCAGCAATGCGCGGAACTTCACCGCCTGCGACTCGCTGCTGATCGGCGATCAGTGCGGCGCCCATACGGTGCCCTATCTGGAGGCGAAGAATTCCACGGCCGTGTTCGAGCACGAGGCGACCACCTCGAAGATCTCCGACGACCAGCTGTTCTATTGCATGCAGCGCGGGCTTTCGGAGGAGGAGGCGATCGCGCTCATCGTCAACGGCTTCGTCCGCGATGTGCTGCAGCATCTGCCCATGGAGTTCATGGCCGAGACCCAGCGGCTGATCGGCATCAGCCTCGAAGGGTCGGTCGGCTAAGGCGGAGACAAATGTTTATGCGTCATGCCCGGCCTTGTGCCGGGCATCCACGAGCCACAAGACGAAAGGCCAGACGTGGGTGGCCGGGACATGCCCGGCCATGACGAGCAACAGGGAACGAACGAATGCTTGAGATCAAGAACCTGCACGCCCGGATCGAGGAGAAGGAAATCCTCAAGGGTCTCGACCTGACGATCCCCACGGGCGAGGTGCATGCCATCATGGGCCCGAACGGCTCGGGCAAGTCCACGCTCGCCTATGTGCTGGCGGGGAACGAGAACTACGAGGTCACCGAAGGCTCCGTTAAGTGGAACGGCGAGGAGATCCTGGACATGGAGCCCGACGAGCGGGCCGCCACGGGCGTCTTTCTGGCTTTCCAGTATCCCATGGAGATCCCGGGCGTCGCGACCATGACCTTCCTGCGCACAGCCGTGAACGCGGTGCGCAAGGCGCGCGGGATGGAGGAATACTCCACGCCGGAATTCATGAAGGTGGTGCGCGAAAAGGCCAACGAGCTTCAGATCAATCCGGAGATGCTCAAGCGCCCCCTCAATGTCGGTTTCTCCGGCGGCGAGAAGAAGCGCAACGAGATCCTTCAGATGTCGCTTCTGGAGCCGAGCCTCTGCGTGCTGGACGAGACGGATTCGGGTCTCGACATCGATGCCCTGCGCATCGTCGCCGAAGGCGTGAACGCGCTCCGCTCTGAGAAGCGCTCCATGCTGGTCATCACCCATTATCAGCGGCTCCTGAACTACATCGTTCCGGACCGCGTCCATGTCATGGCCGACGGCAAGGTCGTCCGCTCCGGCGACGCCGACCTCGCCCTCGAGCTGGAAGAGACGGGTTACGCGGAGTTCGGCGGCAAGGCAGCGTAAGCGCGCCCTCAACCGCCGACACCATCCGCCAATAGGGAATGTCTAATGGATCTGCCGGTTCAACAGTTTCGGTCTGAGATCGAGCAGGAGCTGCTCGACAGCTTCGCGGCGTTGCACGACGCGCTGCCGGGCGCCCAGAACGATCGGGTCGCCAAGCTGCGTTCCGACGCCATGGAGCGCTATGCCTCGCTCGGGTTGCCCCATCGCCGCATCGAGGCCTGGAAATATACCGACCTGCGCGCGCGCCTGGGCGAAGCCTACCCGATGGTGCGCCCCAGCGGCCGGCCCATCGATCAGGCCGAGATCGAGAAGGGCCTTGGACCCCGCGTTGCCAATCTCGATTCCTACCGGGTCGTCATCGCCGAAGGAGAGTTCCGCTCCGAGCTTTCCGATGTTCAGGCGCTGAAGGAGGCGGGAGCCGAGCTGCGCTCTCTGGCCGAGACCCTCGAGCATCTGCCGGACGACCTCGGCCCACTTCTGGCCGAGACCGGCGAGCAGCGCTCCGGCTTCGAGGCGGCCCGTCCGACCGGCCGCAGCGGCGCCGGCCCGGATCCCATCATCGCCCTCAACATGGCCTTGATGACCGGCGGCGCGGTGCTGCGCCTCGGCGACGGCGTTTCCCTCGATAAGCCGGTCCACGTCATCCATCTCGACGGCGCCGGCGAGCCCGTTTCTTCGGTCACCCGACTGATCGTCGTCACCGGCAAGGGGGCAAGCCTGGATCTCATCGAAAGCTATGCGGGGCTGGGCGGCCGCGGCCTGCAGCGCAATGCGCTGACCCAGATCGTCGCCGGTGCCGACAGCCATATCGAGCACACCAAGATCCAGCGCGAGGAGGACGAAGCCGTCCACCTCTCCAACTGGCTCCTGACCCTGCACGAGAACGTCCGATACAACGGCTTCCAGTACACGAATGGCGGTGAGCTGGCGCGCAACGACGTCCGCGTTCTGTTCGAAGGCGAGGGCACGGTGATGAATTTCAGCGCCGCTTCGCTTCTGAAGAGCCGCCAGCACGCCGACACCACCATGGTGATCGAGCATCTGGTGCCACACTGCACCAGCCGCGAGCTCTACAAGGCGGTGCTGGACGACGAATCCCGCGGTGTCTTCCAGGCCAAGGTGATCGTGGCCCGCGATGCCCAGAAGACCGACGGCAAGCAGATGGGCCAGGCCCTGCTGCTGTCCGAGGGCGCGGAGTTCGACACCAAGCCCGAGCTTGAGATCTTCGCCGACGATGTGGTGTGCGGCCACGGCGCGACATCGGGCCAGATCGACGAGGACCTGCTGTTCTATCTGGAGGCCCGTGGCATTCCAGAGCCCCAGGCGCGCGCGCTGCTGGTCCAGGCATTTGTCGGCGAGGCCCTGGAGCAGATCGACCGCGAGCCTCTGCGCGATGCTTTGACCGGCGTCACCGCGGACTGGCTCGGCGTGAAACTCGACTAGAGGTTCATTCATGGACAAGGCGGCGAACAAGGCCGGAGACGACATCGTGGCCGCGGACACACGCGGCTACGATATCGATAGGATCCGTGCCGACTTTCCGATCCTGCAGACGCAAGTCCACGGCAAGCCGTTGGTCTATTTCGACAACGGCGCCTCGGCCCAGAAGCCTAAGCAGGTTCTGGAGGCCGTGCAGCGCGCCTATGGCGCCGAGTACGCCAACGTCCATCGCGGACTGCACTATCTGAGCAATCTGGCGACCGCCAATTACGAAGAGGCGCGCCAGACCGTGCAGCGCTTCCTCAATGCGAGGTTCGAAGAAGAGATCATCTTCACGTTCAACGCGACCGACGCCATCAATCTGGTCGCCAATTCCTATGGCGCCGAGATCGGGGAAGGGGATGAGATCGTCCTCTCCGTCATGGAGCACCACTCCAACATCGTGCCGTGGCATTTCCTGCGCGAGCGCCAGGGGGCGGTGCTGAAATGGGCGCCCATCTCCGACGACGGCGATTTCCTGCTGGAGGAGTTCGAAAAGCTCCTCACCCCGCGCACCAAGATGGTCGCGCTGACCCATATGTCGAACGTGCTCGGCACCGTCGTCCCTGTGAAGCAGGCCATCGAGATGGCCCATGCGCGCGGCATCCCGGTGCTGTTGGACGGCTCCCAGGCCGCCGTCCATATGCCTGTGGACGTGCAGGATCTCGACGTCGATTTCTATGTCTTCACCGGCCACAAGCTCTACGGCCCGACCGGCATCGGCGTGCTCTACGGCAAGAAGGAACTGCTTGAGAAGATGCGGCCCTTCAAGGGCGGCGGCGAGATGATCGGCTACGTCAAGGAAGACGAGATCACCTATGCGGAGCCGCCCCACCGCTTCGAGGCGGGCACGCCGCCCATCGCCCAGGCCATCGGGCTGGCCGCGGCCATCGACTATGTCGAAGGCGTGGGCCGCGCGAAAATCGCCGCCCACGAGGCGAAGATGACCGAGTACGCCCTGGAGCAGCTTTCCGGGCTCAACTGGTTGCGCATCTTCGGAAACGCCAAGGATCGCGGCGGCATCATCTCCTTCGAGATGGACGGGGCCCACGCCCACGACGTCTCGACCATCCTGGACCGATATGGTGTCGCCGTCCGAGCCGGCACCCACTGCGCCGAGCCGCTCCTGGCAAGGCTGGGCGTGACCTCGACATGTCGCGCCTCATTCGCCATGTATAATAGCCTCGAAGAAGTCGACGCGCTGGTGGTGGGCCTGAAGAAGGCCCACGAGATGTTTGTATAGAGCGATGTTTGCGTAACCTGTTTGCCCGACGATGGAAGCGATGAGCAACACCATGGAAGACGAAGACAAGCAGACCGAGACGGAGAATGCTGCGGAGCGCGGCATCGAGGCGGCTGCTCCCGCTGCGTCGGAAGCGGCCCAGCGCGACAGCGCCGAGGCCGTGGAGGAGGGCATCACCCACGCCCATGCCGATCTCGACCCGGCTGAGGTCGAGCGAATGACCAATGATCTCGTGGCGGCGCTGAAGACCGTTTACGACCCGGAAATACCGGTCGACATCTATGAGCTGGGTCTCATCTACCGTGTCGATATCGACGAGAACCGCAATGTCGATGCGGACATGACCCTCACCGCGCCGGGCTGCCCCGTTGCCGGTGAAATGCCCATCTGGGTGGAGAATGCGATCGCCTCGGTCCCGGGCGTCGGTCAGGTCAATGTGAACCTGGTCTTCGATCCGCCTTGGGATATGAGCATGATGAGCGAAGAGGCGAAGGTCGCCCTCGACATGTTCTAGGCTTCGAGCCGCGAGCGAGCCTCGGGCCTTGAAAGAGCGCCCCCATACATCTTATCTGGACACCATGAGCACACGCCCCCAACCCAAAGTCATGACCCTCTCCGAGGCCGCTGCAGAGCGCGTCCGTACCCTGATGTCGCGGTCCGACAAGCCCATCGCCGGTTTGCGCGTCGGCGTGAAGAACGGCGGCTGCGCGGGCATGGAATACACCATGGAATATGCGGAAAGCGCCGATCCCATGGACGAGGTGGTCGAGGATAAGGGCGTGAAGCTCCTGATCGACCCCAAGGCGGTGCTCTTCCTGCTCGGCACCGAGATGGACTACCGCACCGACCGGCTGACCTCGGGCTTCGTGTTCAACAACCCGAACCAGACATCCGCCTGCGGCTGCGGCGAATCCGTCGAGCTGACGCCTGCCGCCGAAGCGGCCCGCCGTGGTTTCGAGCCGACCCAGCGCGCCTCTTAAGAATCCAGCTTCCGAGATTTATTCCCACATCGATGCGTCATTGCCCGATCAAGTCCGGGCATAACGCCGTAATCCTCCGTTCCCACGCAGCGCCATCCATAGGTCATCACCGGGCTTGTCCCGGGGCCCCATGAACACCGTCTTCGAGACGGAACTGATGCACGGGTTATGGATGCTGGGCACACGGCCCAGCACGACAGAGGTGTCTGTAGGGGGGTAGGCGCCCCAAAAGGGCGAACGGGGGCGAAGTTACGCGCCCCTAGCTCGGGCGCACCGAACGCATCATGAAGGCGGGAACGTGGTCGCCCATGCCGCGCACCTTCTCGTTGTCGCCCTTCTTCTTGTCGTTTTTGTTGCTCTTGTCGTTCCTGCCGCCCTTGTCGGACTTGGCCGATTTCTCGGGCCGCGACGAACTCTTGTCGGATGAGCGTCTATCGGAGGAGCTTTTGTCGGACGACCCTCTGCCCTTTTTCGGCTTGTCGTCCTTCTCGGCGGACTTTGCCGCTTTGTCGTTGGGCTGATCGTCGACCGATTTCTGCGCCGGCTTGTCATCGGCCGGTTTCGCGGACTCGGAGACAGGCGCCTCGGATTTGGCCTCCACGGCCTTCTCCGGAGCGCGATCCGAACCGCCGCCGGCCGACTTCTTCGCACCGCCGCGAGAGCGTCCGCCACGACCGCGGCGCCGTCCGCCCTTATCGTCGGAACCAGCCTCTTCGACCTCGTTTTCGCTCAGGCCTTCCCCATCGAGCCACGGGATCTCCTGATCCATCATCTTTTCGATGGCCTTGATGGCCTTGATCTCTTTCGGCGTGACGAGCGTTGCTGCGAAACCTTCGCGGCCCGCGCGGCCCGTCCGGCCGATCCGGTGCACGTAGTCTTCCGGATGGATCGGCACGTCGTAATTGAACACGTGGCTCACAGCCGGAATGTCGAGACCGCGGGCGGCGACATCGCTCGCCGCGAGGAACGTGATCGACCCGTCGCGGAAGCCTTCGAGGGTGGCCGTCCGCGTGCGCTGGTCCATGTCGCCATGCAGTCCGCCGGCGTTGAAACCGTGGCGCTGCAGGGACCGCAGCACGATGCCGACATCCTTCTTGCGGTTACAGAAGATGATGGCGTTCTTGACGTTCTCCGCGCGCATCAGCTCCCGGAGCACTTCGCGCTTGCCCTTGGCCTCCACCGGTGCCTTCGCCAGGCGCTGCTTGATCGTGGTGGCGGCGGACGACCGCTGGGCCACCTCGACCCGCGCCGGCTGGTGCAGGAAGTTGTTCACCAGGCGCTGGATCTCCGCCGGCATCGTGGCCGAGAAGAACAGGGTCTGGCGGGTGAAGGGCAGGCGCTTGCAGATCTTCTCGATATCGGGAATGAAGCCCATATCGAGCATCCGGTCGGCCTCGTCGACCACCAGCACCTGGATGCCGTTCAGAAGCAGCTTGCCCCGCTGGAAATGGTCGAGCAGGCGGCCTGGCGTCGCGATCACGATATCCGCGCCGCGATCCAGCTTCTTGTCCTGCTCGTCATAGGATACGCCGCCGATCAGCAGAGCCACGGTCAGCTTGTGCTGCTTGCCGAGCACCTCGATCTCGTCCGCCACCTGGGCGGCGAGCTCGCGGGTGGGCTCCAGGATCAGAGAGCGCGGCATGCGCGCACGTGCCCGTCCTTGCTCCAGCTTGGTCAGCATGGGGAGGACGAAGGAAGCGGTCTTGCCGGTGCCTGTCTGCGCGATGCCCAGCACATCCCGACCCATCATGGCATAGGGGATGGCTTGCGCTTGAATCGGCGTAGCGGTCTCGTAGCCCGCGGCCTGGACCGCTGACAGAACTTTCGGGCTTAGGCCAAGGTCTGCAAAGCTCATATGATAGCAAAGATGCCGCGCAACGCGATCCGCTCCGCGGGGTCTACTTTCTTTTCGAGATGCACGCCCTGCTTTTTAAGGTGCATGTCTTGCTGCAACATTCTGCGCTTTCTACCAAAATCCAACGATAAATGGGAGGCGCAAAATGAAATTCGTTAATGCCTGAGATAATTGGCAAGACGGTTGGACGCAAGTGGCAATCGCATATCGTCCAAAGCCTTTCACCAATTCTGACTGTAGCAGACAGCGGCGATGCGGCTAGATGTCCAGATCCTCGGCGGTCGCAAACTCCGCGCGCTCTTGGATGAACTGGAAACGCGCCTCAGCCTTGTTGCCCATCAGCCGCTCCACCGTCTGACTGACGATGATGCGCTCGTCGTCGTCGAGCTGGACTCGGAGCAGGGTGCGCCGCTTCGGATCCATGGTGGTCTCCTTCAGCTGCTTCGGCAGCATCTCGCCGAGACCCTTGAAGCGCCCGACGTCGATCTTGCCCTTGCCGGTGAATTCCGTCTCCAGCAGCTGCTCCTTGTGGAAGTCGTCCCGCGCATAGAGCGTCTTGCCGCCCTGGCTGATGCGATAGAGCGGCGGCACCGCCAGATAGAGATGCCCGCTCTCGATCAGTCCCCGCATCTCCCGGTAGAAGAAGGTGATCAGCAGCGAGGCGATATGGGCGCCGTCGACATCGGCGTCCGTCATGATGACCACCCGATCGTAGCGGAGGTCCTGCACGCGGAAGCGCGTGCCCGTGCCGCAGCCCAGCGCCTGGATGAGATCGGAGAGAAGCTGGTTCTCCGCCATTTTAGCGGAGCTGGCATTGGCCACGTTCAGGATCTTGCCGCGCAGGGGGAGCACCGCCTGGGTCGCCCGATCGCGCGCCTGCTTGGCGGAGCCGCCCGCCGAATCGCCCTCCACGATGAAGATCTCGGTGCCTTCCTTCAAACGGGAAGAGCAATCGGCGAGTTTGCCCGGCAGGCGCAGCTTCCGCGTCGCGCTCTGACGGTTGATCTCTTTCTCTTTGCGGCGGCGCAGGCGCTCTTCCGCCCGGTCCACCACCCAATCCATCAGGCGGTTGGCTTGCGCCGGATTGCCTGTCAGCCAGTGGTCGAAGGCATCGCGCACCGTCCCCTCCACGACGCGGGTCGCCTCCTGGCTGGACAGCTTCTCCTTGGTCTGGCCCTGGAACTCCGGCTCGCGGATGAAAACCGAGAGCATGCGCCCGCGCTGCCCAGGATGTCGTCGGCGGTGATCTGGGCCATCTTCTTGTGACCCGCCATCTCGCCGAAGGCGCGCAAGCCTTTCAGCAGCGCCGCCCGCAAACCCGTCTCGTGGGTGCCGCCCTCGGGCGTGGGCACTGTATTGCAGTAGGATTGCAGGAAGCCGTCCGAACCTGCGATCCAGCCGATCGCCCATTCCACGGTGCCGTGACCTTTGACCTTCTCCACGCGGCCCGTGAAGAGCTCATTGGTCACACGCTCCTCGCCCTCGATGCGGCTTTCCAGAAAGTCCTTGAGTCCGCCGGGGAAATGGAAGGTCTCCTTCTCCGGCGTGTTGCTGTCGCCTTCCAGCAGGGAAGGATCGCAAGCCCATTCGATCTTCACGCCGCCAAACAGATAGGCCTTGGAGCGCGCCATGCGGAACAGGCGCGAGGGCTTGAAATGAGCGTTCTTGCCGAAGATCTGCTCGTCCGGCTTGAACCGCACCTTCGTGCCGCGCCGGTTCTTGATCTCCCCCACCTGGGCGAGCGGCCCCTGGGGCAGGCCTCGCGAGTAGTCTTGGCGGTAGAGCTTCTGATTGCGCGCGACCTCGACCTCCAGGGTCTCCGACAACGCGTTCACCACCGAGATGCCCACGCCGTGCAGGCCACCGCTGGTCTCGTAGGTCTTGGCGTTGAACTTGCCGCCCGCATGGAGCGTGGTCAGGATGACTTCCAGCGCCGACTTGTTCTTGAACTTCGGGTGGGCGTCGACCGGGATGCCGCGCCCGTTATCGGTGACGCTCAGGAAGCCGTCCGCGGTGAGCTCCACCTCGATCTTGTTGGCGTGGCCCGCAACCGCCTCGTCCATGGAGTTGTCGAGCACCTCGGCGAAGAGATGGTGCAGCGCGCCTTCATCGGTGCCGCCGATATACATGCCTGGCCGGCGGCGCACCGGCTCCAGCCCTTCCAGGACCTCGATGTCGGCCGCGCTATACGCGTCTTCCGCCGAGGTGCCGCGCGAAGTCTTCTCGGCAGCCTTCACTGGCTTGGCCTTCGCCTTTGGTTTGGCAGGCGAGGGCGCGTCCGCTTCCGGCGCATCGTCGGAATCATCCAGCTTGGCAAAGAGGTCGCGCGATGAGGCCATCTATCGGTCGGGTCCAGCGAGTGTCGGGAAGCCGGGCCGGGCGAATAAGGAAACAGCAAAACGAAATAGAATCGCACCGGCGCAGCAGGTCTATTTTGCTGACACGCGGTTGCGGCTTTTTCAAGGGGCGAGGCCTTTAGCCCGATAGCCTGAGGCGCTCAGCCGATCTTGCCGCCGCCTATCTTGGTGATCGCCACGACCGAAGGACGTGGGGGCATCCCGTCCTCAAAGTCCGGCCAGCGGGTCGCCGGGTCGTGGAAGGTGGAGGCCCGGGCGAACGGCGCGTAATCCTCTGTCGCATCCGTCCCAGGGTGCTGCACGGCAACGAACGCGGTCTGCTGGTCCGGTGTGAAGCAGGGCCCGCAAAGCTCCGCACCCACGGGGCAACGGAAGAATAGTTTCGCGCTGCTGCGGCCAGCCCCTTCCGTCTCCACCCCATAGAGCCCGTCCGCCTTGCCCGTTGCCTTCCAGTTCTCACCCTGATCGGTGGCGACCCACAGGCGCCCATCGGCATCGACCGCGGCATTGTCGGGCGATGCGAACCATCCGGCGTCGCTCGTCTCGGGTCCCCATAGGGCGCCGACCTCGGCGATGTGGGGATTGCCGCATTTCACCAGCAGGCTCCAATCGTAAGTCTCCGCGGCGTGGTCACCGTCCGGCGGCGCCATCTCCACGATATGGCCGAACACATTCTCCGGGCGCGGATTGGCGGCGTCGGTCTCGCCGGCGCCGCGCTTGTCGTTATTGGTCAGCATCAGATAGACGCGGCCGTTGACCTCGTTGGGCTGAATGTCCTCCGGCCGGTCCATCCGCGTGGCGCCAAGCGCATCGGCGGCGAGCCGGGCATCGATCACCACATCGGCCTGAGAGGCGAACCCGTTCTCTTTCGTCAGCCCGTTATGGCCATGGACCAAGGGCAGCCAGTGCAGCGTCCCGTCCGCATCGAACCTGGCCACAGACAGGGTGCCTTCCGACAGGAGCTGCATATTCGCCGTGCGATCTTCCGGGTCGTATGTGCCCGCCGAGACGAAGCGGTAGACATACTCGAACTTGCCGTCGTCGCCTGAATAGACCACCGCCCGCCCGTCCTTGTTCAGGATGCACTCCGCCCCTTCATGGCGGAAGCGGCCCAGCGCCGTATGCTTCACCGGCGTCGAGGACGCATCGAAGGGGTCGATCTCGCAAATCCAGCCGAACCGGTTGGGCTCGTTCGGCTCGCGATCGACATTGAAGCGGTCGTGGAATTTGCCCCAGCTATACCAGAGGGCAGGGACGTCATAGCGCTTGTAGCTCCCCGCCTGGTCGCCGCCGATTCCGGCCCGCGGCTCGTCCTCGGCGTCGAGATCGTCGGTCCAGAAATAGCCGTGGAAGTTCTCTTCAGATGTCAGATATGTCCCCCACGGCGTCACTCCGCCGGCACAATTGTTGAGCGTTCCAAGGATCTTCGATGCGGTCGGGTCATCCTTCGTCTTAAGGCGCCAATGGCCCGCGGCCGGACCGTCCACGCCCATCTCCGTGACCAGCGGGGAGATGCGCCGATTATGGGAACTGTCGAGTTTCGGCACCCAATCCTCGCCGATCCGCTCGATCTCCAAGATGGTGACGCCATGGGCGGCCATCTCGATCTCGGTCAGCCGCTTCGTCATGTCCTTGAAGAAGGCGCTCTGGTCCTGGCGTGGCAGATCCGGAAACATCACCTCTTCATTGGTGTACTCGTGGTTCACGCAGAGCAGCGCACGGGTGCCGGCCGCGTTCAGCGGGATGAAGCCGATATAGTCGTTGTTGTATCCGAACTGTCGAAGCTGGGCCTCCGGGCTCTGGTCGTAGGGGTCGAAATCGGGCGCATCGGCAAACACCGGATCGCCCCAGCGCAGCAGAATTTGCGCGCGATAGCCGTCCGCGACGTGGGCATCCTCGTCGATGCCCGCCGCGACCTCTTGGAAATCGAAACGGCTCGGCGCAGCCACCGGCTTCGCCTCGGCCGAGGTGAGCGCCTTACGGCCGAACAGGGCGGTCGCCGCCGCTACCCCCAGCGCCCCACGCATGACGTCTCGGCGGCTGTAGCGCCGGGCCACGATCTCGCCCAGCGTCCGGTTCGTCTCCGGGCTCCGCGGGATGTCGTCGTGGGCTTCGTAACTTTCCGAGCGGTTGCGGTGGCGGATGTCTCCGGCCATATCTCAATCCTCGATGTCTGAGAGACGGGCGCCGGACTCTAGGAGCGCTCCATGGCAGATTTTTAAACCCGATCGAACGGTTTGACGGAGGTCATATGGCGGAACAGACGCCGATTTGCGACTTTGGCTGGCAGGCGCCCGATTTCTCGCTGCCCGCGACGGATGGCAAGACCTATAGCCTGGAAGACGTCAGGGGAGAGAACGGCACGCTGGTGATGTTCATCTGCAATCACTGCCCCTACGTGAAGTCGGTGATCGACCGGATCGTGCGCGACGTGAACGATCTGAAAGCCCACGGCATCGGCGCCGTCGCCATCTGCTCCAACGACGCTGAGAGCCACCCGGAGGATTCCTTCGACAACATGAAGCTCTTCGCCCAAGAGCACGGTTTCGCCTTTCCCTATCTCCGGGACGAGACCCAAGAGGTCGCAAAACGGTATGACGCAGTCTGTACCCCCGACTTCTTCGGGTTCGACGCCGATCTCGGCCTGCAATATCGCGGGCGCCTGGACGAAAGCCGCAAGGAAGCGGCTGCGCCCGATGCCAAGCGCGAGCTCTTCGAAGCCATGAAGCAGGTCGCCGAGACGGGGAAGGGGCCGCGCGACCAGACGCCTTCCATGGGCTGCTCCATCAAATGGAAGGCGGCTTAGCTCAACCTGCACCAGGTTTGCTGAGTGATCCCCGCACTCTCAGCCGGCATTGCCAGGCTTGTCCCGGCAATCCATGAACACCCACATGAACACCCACGCCTATGGAAATAACTGAGGCCGGGGTTATGGATCCCCGGCACAAGGCCGGGGATGACCTCGTGATGGGGACTTCACCACGCCCCAAAACGACGCAACCCGTAACCACCCGCTAAGCTTGAAACTTTCCCCTTCGTTAACGCCGTTTGCCTAAAGTTTACTTCGAATTTTAGGGGAACGAGCTAGCGATGTTTCGCGCATGTTTTTCCATGGCGCTGCTCACCCTGTCGCTCTACGCGGTGTTCGCCGCCTGGGCGGAGACGAGCAAGGCTTTGGTCGCGGAGCAACAGGCCGGGAGCGCTGGCGAGGCAAATTACGGGATCCTGATCCTGGCGGCCATCGCCATCCCGCTGGCGCTTTCGCTGGTGGGGTCGATGGTCCACAGCGTGCCCGTGATGCTCGCCGAATGGTACGAGGACAACCGCGCCTGGCTGTCGGCCATGGGCCTCGGCGCGATCTTGCTCTTCGTCTTCTACTGGCTCTGAGGGCCGGACACGAAGGCGGGGCGCATAACGAACTTGGGGGAGCCCGGTCAGCACTGTTCATCAAGGCTTGCGGAGAATACGGGGACCGCGAGCTGAAAAGGGCAGGCCGGGCAACAAAAAGGGGGCGGCTCTTTGCGCAAGAGCCGCCCCCTTCGTTTTCAGCCTATCCGCCGTGTGTCGGCAGCGCGACTACCAGCTGTAATACAGCTCGTACTCCACCGGATGTGGCATTAGACGCAGCGCGTCGATCTCTTCCATCTTCAGCTCCAGATAGCCGTCGATCATGTCTTCGGTGAAGACATTGCCCTTCTTCAGGAACTCGCGATCGGAATCGAGAGCCTCGCAGGCTTCGGCCAGGGAGCCCGACACGGTCGGGATGTCGGCCAGCTCTTCCGGCGGCAGATCGTAGAGGTTCTTGTCCATGGCCGAACCCGGATCGATCTTGTTCTCGATGCCGTCGAGACCGGCCATGAGAAGCGCGGCGAAGGCGAGATAGGGATTCGCCATCGGATCGGGGAAACGAACCTCGACGCGCTTTGATTTCGGGCTGGAGCCGAACGGAATACGGCAGGAGGCCGAACGGTTGCGCGACGAGTAGGCCAGCAGCACCGGCGCCTCGTAGCCCGGCACCAGACGCTTGTAGGAGTTGGTGCTGGGATTGGTGAAGGCGTTCAGCGCGCGGGCATGCTTCAGGATGCCCCCGATATAGTAGAGCGCGTTGTCCGACAGGTCGGCGTATTTGTCGCCGGCGAAGGTCGGGTTGCCGTCCTTCCAGATCGACTGATGCACATGCATGCCCGAGCCGTTATCGCCGAATACCGGCTTCGGCATGAACGTCGCCGTCTTGCCGTAGGCGGCCGTGACGTTGTGCACAGCGTATTTGTAGAGCTGGATGTTGTCGGCGGTCTTCACCAGCGGGCCGAACTTGATGCCGAGCTCGTGCTGGGCCGCGGCGACCTCGTGGTGATGCTTCTCCACCGGAACGCCCATCTCGCCCATGACGCTGAGGATCTCACTGCGGAGGTCCTGGCCGGAATCGATCGGCGGCACGGGGAAGTAGCCGCCCTTGGTGCGCGGTCGGTGACCCATGTTGCCCATCTCGTACTCGGTGTCCATGTTGGACGGGAGTTCGGAGGAGTCGACCCGGAACATGCAGTTATACGGATCGGCCTTGAAGCGGACGTCGTCGAAGATGAAGAACTCCGGCTCCGGACCAAACACGGCCATGTCGCCCACGCCGGTCTGCTTCAGGTATTCCTGCGCCTTGACGGCCACGCCGCGCGGATCGCGCTCGTAGGGCTCGTCCGTCGTCGGCTCGAGCACGTTGCAGACCACCGCGAGGGTGCTCTGGGCGAAGAAGGGATCGAGAATGGCCGTATCGCAGTCGGGCATGAGCTTCATGTCGGACTGGTCGATGGTCTTCCAGCCGGCAATGGAGGAGCCGTCGAACATGACGCCCTCGGCGAAGGCCTCCTCGTCCATCAGCCCGGCATCCATGGTGACGTGCTGCATCTTGCCCCGGGGATCCGTGAACCGGACATCGACATACTTGATGTCCTCGTCCTTGATCTTTTTCACTAAGCTCGAAGCGTCTGCCATAGTACTCCCCTGTCGTTTCGGAAAAAGGATGATCGCCGCAAGGCAACCCTGGCGGCAATCCTTGATGAATTGATGATGGGGCGACATACGGCGCCCCTCTCAGGCTATCGCCTTCCTAGATGGCCTCTGGCCCGGTTTCGCCGGTACGGATACGCACCGCTTCCTCCACGGCCGACACGAAGATCTTACCATCGCCGATGCGGCCGGTTTTTGCGGACCGGCTGATCGCTTCGATGGCCTTGTCGATCATGTCGTCGTCGATCACGAGCTCAAGTTTTACCTTAGGGAGGAAATCGACCACGTATTCGGCGCCGCGATAGAGCTCCGTGTGGCCTTTCTGACGTCCGAAGCCTTTGGCCTCGGTTACCGTGATGCCCTGCAGGCCAATCTCCTGCAGCGCTTCTTTCACTTCATCTAACTTGAACGGTTTGATGATAGCTTCGACTTTTTTCATGTATGACGGCATCTCCCCGCTGGGTGGTGGGTGGCGGTTAGCAACGGCGTCCGCCTTTGGCTTTGTTAGTCGACTGCATGTAGCATGCGCTATGCCAAAAATGATGCGGCGGAATAACCTCGGTATTCCAACAGGATAGAGAAAACCGCACAAAAATTCCGCTAAAACCGCCTGTTGCACTGCACAAGTTATAGGCGTTTCGCCTAACAACTAATCAACGAAGGTCAATTCTCGTGCTTGAGCTGCTCACCGCGAAGGAAATGTCCGTCGCCGACCGGCTGACCGCGGAGCGGGGCGTGCCGGGATACGATCTGATGCAGAACGCCGGGGACGCAGTCGCGGACGAGGTCTTCAAGCGCTATCCGCAAGCCGAATCCGTCAGCGTGCTGTGCGGTCCCGGCAACAATGGCGGCGACGGGTTCGTGGCCGCTGTCGCCCTGCAGCAGAAGGGCTACCGCGTGCGCCTCGGCCTGCTGGGATCCCTGGAGAAGCTCCCCGGAGACGCTGCCGCCCATGCCGAGCGCTGGGAGGGCGAGGTCGAGCCCCTGAGCGCCGATCTGCTGGACGAGGCCGATGTGGTGATCGACGCCATATTCGGGGCAGGGCTTGCGCGTCCGATCGAGGGCGATATCGCGGCCTTGATAGAGGCTCTGAATGACAGCGACATCCCGGCCATCGCCGTCGACGTGCCCTCCGGCATCGACGGGACGTCCGGGTCGGTGCGCGGTATCGCGATCGAAGCCGAGGCCACCGTCACCTTCTTCCGTCTCAAGCCCGGACATCTGCTGCTGCCGGGCCGTCTATATTGCGGCGAGATCACCCTCGCCGATATCGGCATCCCGGATTCCGTGTTGCAGGATATCGCGCCGTCGGCCTTCGGCAACGAGCCGAGGCTTTGGCTCGGCGATTTTCCCTGGCCGGAGGTTGGCGGCCATAAATACAGCCGCGGCCATGCCGTAGTGGTTTCGGGCCCGGCCGATGCCACGGGGGCCGCCCGGCTCGCAGCGCGCGGCGCCTTGCGCATAGGGGCAGGGCTGGTGACGATGGCGTCGCCCAAGGATGCCCTCTCCATCAACGCGAGCCAGCTTACCGCGGTGATGGTCCGTCCGGTGGACGGCGCGAAGGAATTCTCGGAGCTTCTGTCCGACACCCGCAAGAATTCGGCCGTACTGGGCCCGGGGCTTGGGGTGGGCAAGCCGGCCTGCGAGATGGTCCAGGCGGCGCTCGAAAGCCGTGCCGCCGTGGTGATCGACGCCGACGGGCTGACCTCCTTCGCCGACGCCCCGGACAAGCTCTTCGACTCTGTGCAGGACCGCCAGGCGCCAACCGTCTTCACACCTCACGCAGGCGAGTTCGCGAGGCTCTTCCCCGATCTGAAGCCCAAGACGGAAGGGGAGCCGGCCTCCAAGCTCGAATCCGCACGTGAGGCGGCAAAGCGCTCCGGCGCGGTCGTCGTCTTCAAAGGTCCCGACACGGTCGTGGCAACGCCGGATGGCCGCGCCAGCATCAATGCGACCTCGTCGCCCTGGCTCGCCACCGCCGGAACGGGCGATGTTCTGGCAGGAATGATCGGCGGTCTTCTCGCCCAGGAAATGCTTGATCAGGCCTTGCCTGTTTTTGAGGCAGTCTCCGCCGCGGTTTGGCTGCACGGCGAAGCGGCACGCGCGTTCGGCCCCGGCCTGATCTCCGAGGATGTGCCGGAAATGCTGCCTGAGGTGTTTCGCGCGCTCCTCACTTTGTAACGTGGGAAGCCCGAGAGACGCTTTCTTGACAACCTCTCCTGGAGGATAAAGGAGAAGGGGATTGGAGGAGCGGCCAGGCCGGAAATCGATGCTGCGTCTTGTGAGTCATACTCCGCGTTCTGGCGCGTGTTTTGTCGTATGCCTTACCGCATGCCTTGCCGCGGCGACTCTCGCCCTGCCGGCAGCGGCCCGCGCCAAGGAGGACGTCACGCTGCTCCGGGCGCGCGAAGGCGCGGCCGCCCTGATGCGCGGCCAGTACGACAAGGCGATCGCCTCTCTCAACCTGGCCCTCGAGCAGCCCGAGATTTCCGACTTCGTGAAGGCGAGCATCTTTAGCGATCGCGGCATCGCCAAATGGCGGCTCGGAGACTCCAAGGCGGCGATCGAGGATTTCAACGAATCCATCACCCTCTCGCCGGAAAACGCCAGCGTCTACAACAACCGCGGCAACGCGCTGCTCCAGCTCGGCCACGCCGAGGAGGCGGTGAAGGATTTCGACCGCGCCGTGGCGCTCTCCCCCAATTACGGCGTGGCGTTCAACAATCGCGGCAATGCCCATGTCGCCTTGAACGAATACGATTCTGCCTTCCAGGACTTCCGGAAGGCTGTGCAGCTCATGTCCACCAGCGCCGTGCCTTTGAACGGGCGAGGGCAGAGCCACGCGGCCCTGAAGCGCTATCATGCGGCGATCCGCGATCTGACCAAGGCGGTCGAGGTCGATGCCAGTTGCCGCGCCTGCTATGCCAATCGCGGCAAGGCCTATCTGGCGATCGAATCCTATGACAAGGCGGCGTCCGATTTCACCCAGGCGCTGCTCGGCAGCCCCGACGATCAGGAGCTGCTGCTGCTCCGGGCGAAAGCCTATCTCGGCGCGCGCCAATACGGCCCCGCACGCAAGGATCTCGACAAGCTGATCGCTCTCGATCCCGAAGGACTCGAGCCCTATCTGGAGCGCGGAAAGCTCTTCACGGCCATCGGCCGCTATGACGACGCGATCAAGGATCTGACCTACGTGATCGAGAAGAAGCCGAGCGGCGAGGCGTATGCTTTGCGCGCCGAAACCAAGCTGAAGGACAAGCAGCCGGACGAAGCGCTGACCGACGCCCTCCAGGCCGCCTCCATGGACACCGAAAGCGCCTTCGCCTCTCGCGTGCGCGGCGACGTCTACCGGGCGCTGGAGCGTAACGACGACGCCATCCGCGCCTATCGCACGGCCCTGAAGAAGGATCCGTTCCAGGACGCTGCCCGCGAAGCGCTCCTCGCCCTCGACGAGGAGGTGCCTCCGGCAGAGGGGGCGCCCCTCGGGCCGCCGGTCTCCGGCTGGATCGTGAAGGAACCGGAGCCCAGCCGCTTCGTCGCCCTCAATCCGAAATATCCCGCCATCCGCGCGCAGCTCGAGATGTTCGGCTCCGGCAAGCCCAAGATCCTCGAATGGAGCGAGCTCGACGATGCCAAGAACGGCATCGGCCTCCTCCGCTACCATGCCGGGGAGCTCACGGGTGAAAGCAGCTCCGAACTCGTCTACGTCGCCATCGTGGATCTCTGGGGCAAGAAGGTGCTCGCCGTTGAGCCCTATAGCTGGGGCTCCAACAGCGCCGATTGGGAATGGAGCCGCTATGCCGTGGCCGTAACCGATCCCGAAGGCAACACCAACCGGATCCAGCTGCGCAAGCCGAAGCCGCCGCCCCAACCCACCACCAGCACCTATCAGCCGAACCGCCCACAGCAGCGCCGTGGCGGCGGCGGTGGCCTGTTCGATTTCCTGTTTCGCTGATAGACCGGCAGGACATGACCCAGTTTTCGACATGACCCAGTTCCTGGCCAGCGTGCGGGGGCCGGAAGAGGCGGAGATCGCTCTTCGGGCCGGCGCCGACATCATCGACCTCAAGGAGCCCGATCGCGGCGCCTTGGGCGCGGTTCCCGACGACGTGTTGCGGGAGACCGTGCGCCGCATTGCCGGGCGCGCGCCTGTGAGCGCCACAGTGGGCGACCTCCCCATGGATCGGGATGTGTTGGAGACGGCCATCGCGAAGACCGCCACGGCCGGCGTCGACTATGTAAAGTTCGGCGTGTTCGAAAGCGCGGCCACGGAAGCCTGTCTGCGTGCGCTGAAGCCCAGACTGCTGGGTGCACAGCTGATTCTCGTGCTCTTCGCCGATGAGCTGCCGGAGTGTGATGCGATTGGATTGGCGGCGGAGATGGGCGCCGCCGGCGTCATGCTCGACACGCGGTACAAGACCTCCGGCCATCTTCTGAGCCATTTGAATCGGGATGCGCTCGCCGCCTTCGTTGCCGACGCCCGGAGCCGCGGACTGCGCGTCGGCCTTGCCGGCTCCCTTCGTGCCGGTCACGTGCACGATTTGCTGCCGCTGGGACCGGACCTGCTGGGCTTTCGCGGTGCACTCTGTGAAGCGAGCCTGCGCGGCGGCGCCCTGAGCGAGCCGGCCGTCCGCGCGGTCCGCGCGCTGATCCCGGCGGAGCCCGAGACCGTTTCGCGCGTTGATCCCTCATTGTCGGCAGATGCGCCGACACCGATATGGTAGGCAGCGAGATATCGCGGCCGACAGCAATTCTTCGAACCACATGAAAGCGAGTGACGTGCCGGAACAGACCGCACAACGTTTAGCATCCACCACAGCAGCGTCGGCCGACGCGACCGGCGGAGAGCCGCTCGACCGCATCTTCGTCCACGACTACGTCCTGGATAGCGAGATCGGCGTCTACTCCAACGAGAAGGGCGTGACCCAGCGCGTACGCGTTTCCGTCGATGTCGAGATCGGCGCGAGCGATCAGCCTCTTCAGGACGATATCCACCGCACCTTCGACTACGACGTCATCATCAATGCGGTGAAAGAGGTTGTCGGCAGCGGCCATATCAATCTGACCGAGACCATGGCCGAGGAGATCGCGGCCCGCGTGCTCAACCATCCGCGCGCCCAGACCGTGAAGGTGAAGGTCGAGAAGCTCGACAAGGACCCCGGCGCCGTCGGTACGGAGATCATGCGGAAGCGGCGGGCATGAGCGGGCAGGCGCTCCAGACCTCTGCCGCCGGCCGCCCGGCCCATATTCCGGAGCATCTGCGCCCCATCGTGGTGAAGCTCGGCGGCAGCGTCGTGCGCTCGGGCGACCTCGAGGCCTGGCTCAACGCCATCGCCGGCGCCCCATGTCCTGTTGTCGTGGTTCCGGGCGGCGGCGCCCTGGCCGACGAGGTTCGGGCGACCCAGTCCGCCCTCGGCTTCGGCGATCCGGCTGCTCACCGCATGGCGCTGCTCGCCATGGATCAACTCGCCTGGGCCGTGGCGGGATTACGCCCCGATTTTACGGTCGGCGATAGCGAGACGGCGCTGCTGGAGAGCCTGGATCAGAACCGGGTGGCGGTTTGGGCACCTGCTGCTCATGTGGCGAACCGGCCGGAGATCGCGCCGTCCTGGACCATCACGTCCGACAGCTTGGCGCTGTGGCTGGCCGGCCGTTTGGCCGCGACCCGCTGCTACGTCGTGAAGTCGATCGAACGGCGCCAAAGAGTGACGAGCGCCGCCGCGCTGGCAGGTGAGGGCATCGTCGACGAGGCATTTCCCGACATGCTGCGCGCCGCCGGCGTGCCCACCTTCCTTCTTGGGAAGGGGGACCAGCAGGATTTCGCCACGGCGCTCGCGTCCGGACAGACGTGCGGCGCGGCCATCGATTGACGCTTGCCAGGGCGACCGCCTCTGTTATGGAGGCGACCGCCTCTGCCATGGGACGCTGTTTTCGAAGCTCGAACGGATAGCTGAAGCCATTCTCTTTCTGACCGGACATATCGCCAAGCCACGCCTCGAAGCCGTGCTCGAGGGCATGCAGCCCGATTTCGAGTACGAGGTCTTCGATATCGGCGTGAAGGTCGCGGCCCTGATGACCGAGGAGATCATCGCCCGGCGCCTGCCCGAGCCCGTCGAGGCGGATCAGGTCATGGTGCCGGGACGGTGCCGGGCCGATCTCGATCAGCTCTCCGAGCGCTTCGGCGTGCCCTTCGTGCGCGGCCCCGACGAGCTGAAGGATCTGCCGACCTATTTCGGCAAGGCGAAGCGCGACGCCGATCTCAGCCAGTACGACATCAAGATCTTCGCCGAGATCGTCGATGCCTCCGCGCTCTCCGTCGAGACCCTGGTCATGCGCGCCGCGGAGCTGAACGAGGCCGGCGCCGACGTGATCGATCTCGCTGTCTTCCCGATACGCCGTTTCCGCACCTGGAGGAGGCGATCCGGGCACTCCACGGCGAGCGCTACAAGGTCAGCGTCGACTCCGCGAACCCCGAAGAGCTTCTGCGTGGCGGCAAGGCGGGCGCCGACTATCTCCTGAGCCTCAACGAGGACACGCTCCATATCGCCGATGAGGTGGCGTCGGTCCCGGTTCTCATCCCGAAGGACCACGGCGATCTCAACTCGCTCTACCGCGCCATGGACGCCATGGAGAAGAAGGGGCTGCCCTATATGGCGGACCCGGTGCTCGACCCGATCAACTTCGGCTTCATGACATCCCTGGAGCGCTACGCCGAAGTGCGCCGGCAATATCCCGATTGCGAGATTCTCATGGGAACGGGGAATTTGACCGAGCTGACCGATGCCGACTCCGGCGGCGTGACCGCCATGCTGCTCGGCATCTGCTCGGAGCTGCACATCCGCAACGTCCTCGTCGTCCATGTCAGCCCCCACACGAGGCGCACCGTGCAGGAGCACGATCTGGCGAGGCGCATCATGCATGCGTCCAGAGGCGATCACGATCTGCCGAAGGACTATGACTCCGGGCTGCTGAGCCTCCACGACAGACGGCCGTTTCCCCAGACGCCGGAAGAGCTGGCCGAGCTGGCCGCCGAGATCAAGGACAAGAATTTCCGCATCTATACGGCGGAGGACGGCATCCACATCTTCAACCGGGACATGCATCACGTGGCCGACGACGCCTTCGACCTCTTCCCGAAGCTCGGGGTGGAGGAGGATGGCGCGCATGCCTTTTATCTCGCAGCAGAGCTGACCAAGGCCCAGATCGCCTGGCAGCTCGGTAAGCGCTACGCCCAGGACGAGCCCCTGGATTGGGGGGTCGCCGCGCCGAAGGACGATGAGGACGAGACCCAGCTGAAGGAAGCCGGCCACACCCTCGTCACCAAGAAGCAGGGCAAGAAGAAGCAGAAGGCCAGCGGCGAGACTCCTCCTGAGAAGAAGGAGCCTGGAGAGACGCCCCCGGCCGAAAAGGAGCCTGGGACCCCGCCTGCGAAAGAGGAGCCGGGCAAGGACAAGCCTGTGAAGAAGGCGGAGCAGGCAGGCGGCGACAAGATCCCAGACCGCAAGATCAAGAAGGAGACGGCCTCCTAAGGTCCGCGCGCGCCATGCCGATGATCCGCGAATGCATCGTCACGACAATGAGCGGCGGGGGAGAGGTCCACGTCGCCCCGCTCGGCATCATTGCCGATGACGACAACTGGATCATCGCGCCGTTTCATCCCTCCACGACCCTGGAGAATTTGCGCGAGAACCCCCATGCCGTCGCCAATTTCACCGACGACGTGCTCGTCTTCGCCGGCTGCCTCACGGGAAGGAAGGAATGGCCCACGGTGCCCGCGGAAGCCGTGCCCGGGGCCCGTCTCGCCGAGACCCTGGCCCATGCCGAGCTTGCTGTGGAGAGCATCTCGGAAGATGAGCTGCGCCCGCGCTTTTCCTGCCGCGTCGTGAAGACCGTCAACCACGCACCCTTCGGCGGTATGAACCGGGCGAAAAGTGCCGTGCTGGAAGCGGCCATCCTGGCGAGCCGTCTGAAGATGCTGCCACGGGAGAAGGTCGAGCAGGAGATCGGCTATCTCACCATCGCCATCGAGAAGACCGCCGGCCCGCGCGAGCAGGAAGCCTGGGATATGCTGATGGCCAAGATCGATGCGTTCTATAAGGACGCGGCCCAATAGGGCGGATCAGCCCAGCGCGGTGAGGCCTACGGGCCTAGCGCCGCTTCACCTTCACGCAGACCTTCCCATTCCAGACCGCGCCCTCCGGGCATGTCTGCGGCCGCTTCCGGTGATGCTTGCCGGGAATGCGGAAAAACGTACGGGGAGGGGGACGAACGCTCTTCGCGAGCACGACCTCGCCGGACGGCAGCACCAACGGCGGCTGCGGCAAGGCTGGCGCAGCAAGGACTGCACTTGTGGAAGTCAGGAGAGGCCCCGCAACTGCCATTATCACGCCCGCGGCAATGAGAAGCGACGCGAGCCGGCAGCCGAAAGACCTCTCCTGCATCATCTGTCTACGGCGTCTCTTCGTATCGCGCGTCTACACAAGCGATGCCGTTCCAGTAGTGATACTCGCCGCAGGTCGTCGGACGGACCGGGACCACGGCTGCGCCAGGCGGCACCGCCACGGCGGGTCCCGTGCCGACGATGACCGGAGCCGTCCCGGGAGGCGCCGGCGGAATCACCGTGTAGCCGTTGCGGCGGAGGCGCCGTTCCGCCCGATCGACGAAATCGACCTGCTGAACGGCCGACGCGCTGGCGGCATGCGCCGATGTCGCGGACTGGCCAGGCGTGGCATGGGCCGGGCCGCCTGCAGCAAGCGCAGCGGTGCCGGCGGCGAGGCCGAGGGCAATGAAATAATTACGCATTTCTAGCTCCAAATGGCTGTTTCCTACCGGAAAGACAACGCGGAGCCTTCCTGATCGGTTGCAGCCAGGAGCGCCACCGAAACTGCCGGTGCGCAGACGGCGGCAGCGTCCCGAAGCGGCTCCGCTGCGCCGATGGAGAGGCCGAAATCCCGATAGGGCCGGTCGAGCATCCGCGCGAGCGCTTCGCCCAGGAAACGCCCGCAACCCGCGCCGACCACAGGCGCATCCGGCGCCAGGGCTTCGCGTGCGATCACGGCCTCCGCTTCCCGGACGATCTGCTCCCGATGACGGTCTGCGAACCATCGCGACAGGGTTAGCCAATCGGCCATGGGAGCGTCGTCCGCGTCCCGGCCCAGCATTCGCGCCAGCCGGGCAGCGCTCGCCTCTAGGCTTTTGTCGCGGCCATCTGCGGTCGGGTAGGGATCGGCATCTGCGGGCAGCTCACCGGTCAGCCGGTAGATGTCGGCCAGGGTCGCGAATTTCTCCGCCGTCACGCCCTGCATCCGTCCCTGAAATGGGGCCCGTTGGGCGAGCGCCATCACCGGGGTGCGCACCACGCCGGAATAGATCAGCTCGCCCTCCGTGAGCCGCGCCGCATCCGTCTTTCCACGCATGCGGGGAATGCCGTCCCGAAATGGAATCAGGTCCGTCGTCGTCGTGCCGATATCCACCAGAAGCCCGGTCTCCTCCCGCCGCGCTGCCAAAACGGCGGTGGCGAGCCAGTTTGCCGAGGCCACGGCCTGGTCCTCTCGCTTTGCGCTCTCCGGTGCGAGAAGCCCCTTTTCCCCCGCCCAGAGCGTCAACGGCGTCTTCGCGGCCGTCCGCTCCATGAGGGCGATGAGATAGG
Source organism: Methyloligella halotolerans (assembly GCF_001708935.1). GTDB lineage: Bacteria > Pseudomonadota > Alphaproteobacteria > Rhizobiales > Methyloligellaceae > Methyloligella > Methyloligella halotolerans. The sequence goes on along the minus strand of NZ_MASI01000001.1, from coordinate 606,286 downwards.
CGACGCCCTCGCGGCGGCTCTCGAACACGTCGGAGAGTTCGCCGGTCATCGTGACAGCGTGCAGATCCGCCCCGGCCGATTCGGGAACGGCCTCCAAGGCAGCCGTAACCGCCTGATCGAACTTCGAGCGATCCGGCAAGATTGGGCAGGGAATCTGGACCGCCCGCGCGAGCGCTCCCTCTTCGACGACGGCCAGCTTGAGGTTCGCGCCGCCGAGATCCCAACCGATGACTTTGTCCATGGACTTCTCTTCCGCGATACCACGCCGCTATTCAAGCGGCCCGGCAGACGCTACCTGAATGGGATGAGAGATTTCTCCGTTATCCCCGTACTCGACCTCATGGACGGTCAGGTGGTGCACGGCAAAGCCGGTGCCCGGGAAACCTATCGGCCGATCCAGACGCCCCTGGGGAGCGCGGACGATCCTGTCGCGTTGGCGAGCGCCCTGGTCGATCGGGCCGATGCGGGGGAGCTTTATATCGCCGATCTCGATGCTATCGAGCGGACGGGCGATCATCTCTCTCTCTGCCGCCGCATCAAGGCGGCTCTGCCCGATACGCAAGTTTGGGTGGATGCGGGCCTGACGGGAGCCGAGCCCGTGCGGCTTTGCCTCGAGGAAGGCCTCACCCCCATCATCGGCTCGGAGAGCCTTGGCGATCTTGCCCAGTGGGCTTCCATCTGCGCTGCGGCCGGCGACGATGTGGTTCTGTCTCTCGATTTCGACCAAGCCGGCTTCCGCGGCCCCGAGATGCTGTTGGCCGACGCAAAGCTTTGGCCATCCCGCATCATCGTCATGACCCTGGGCGCCGTCGGGTCCAATGCCGGGCCGGATATCGCCAAGCTCGCGGAGATCGGAAATCAGGCCCGCGCCGGCACAGCACTCTATGCCGCGGGCGGCATTCGCGGGGTCGAGGACCTCGACGTCGCGGCGGGGGCAGGGGCCAGCGGCGCCCTCGTGGCGACAGCGCTTCACCGTGGGGCTCTAACCCAAAAAGAAATCGCCGCCTTCCGGAGAAGACGGCGATTATCGGCCTCTAACACGACGCCCTAGAGCGCCGTGCCGTTACTTAAAAACCCAGCTTACTTAACCACCGCCGTATCGGGCCCGGTGAATTGCCGGATTCGCCCCGACCGGGGGGCTCGCTTTTTCAGCCAGCTGCGAACGGGTGAGACGCAGTGTCCTTCTGAGCGGTAACTTCGGCAGCCGTGGGCTCGCCCTTGACGGCGCGCTGGATGGACTCCTTGGTCGCCTGGTAGTTGTAGTCCTGGATCTTCTTGTCGTCCTTGGCTTCCCAATGGATGAAGACGCCGACGCAGATGTAGAGATCGTCAGCCTCGTCAGCCGGGATGATGCCCTCGGCGACGCAGTCAGCAACAGCCTTGGCAACGCCATACTGAGCCGGGCCGAACATCTGGGTCGCCTGACGGGCGTCCTTGATGGTGACCTTGTTGAACAGCATGGTGTTCGGCTTGCAGAGAAGGTTCGGAGCAACCACCGCCAGAAGCGTGGTGAAGCCGTCCTTGTTGTTGGTCAGCGCGTTGCAGAAAGCGGTCTCGACGGCCGAGCCACGCGGGCCCATGAGAAGATCGATATGAGCAACTTCGTTGCCGTCGCCCACGAGCGATTCGCCGACGCGTACATTGGTAATTTTGGCCATGAACTAAGCCCTCCCTAAATTCAGAGAAATGAAAATGAGATCGCGCCCGCGCTCGAAGCACCCGGACCGACCGACGAGAGCGCTATGCCTCAAACGCTCGTCGTTCACAACTCCTGTCCAGAGTTGCGGGGGCAACATAAGCAGGCGTCGATGTCAGGAGCAAGTCGATTATCGGCAGAATAAGGCCTTTTATTGAGCGGATTCGAGTCTTTGCAATCGGTCGGCGAATAATGTCGCAACCGTCAGATCCGCCGTAGTGCCCGGATTCAGCGCGCGTTTTTTGAGTGACCGGTCGAAACAGAGAAGGTCCGATTCGAGTTTTTCCGGGTCGTCCGACGCGGAAATTTTTTCTGCGAATTCGCCTGCTTCCTCGCGCACGCCACTGGCCGCCTCCATTCCGTGCTTGCGGGCGATGAGGCTGTCCGGCTCGGCGGCGAGAAACGTCATATAGACCGCTGCCAGCGCCCAGTTGGACGCCCCCCAACGCTCCATCGCTTGGGCAAGAGTGGGGAGGCCTATCTCGAATATGTCAGCGAAATCATGGGTGTAGTTCCAGGCAATCCGATCGCGGCTCTGGGCCGCGGACATCGCCTCGAGGAAAGTCGTTGAGGGCTGGTCAGCCACGTCATGCTCCGGCACCTCGCCGAGCCCGCCCGCGTTCGCGGCGCGAATTCCGGCATACGCTTCCCGGGCGTCGTGCTTATCGAGCTTCATCAGGGTTCTGGCCAGGCGGTGCTGGAGATCCTTCTTCGCGCTCCGCTGGGCGGCCGCCGCCAGGGGGGCGGAGAGCAGGATGATGCCGAGATTGGTGTTGGTGCCGCAGGCCTCTGCCGTGGCTTCCGCCGCGCCGCGGATCCGCTCGCCGACTTTCAGCTCTGAATTGGCGAGGTAGGGTGCGGACGCCTCAGCGCTCTTTTCGAAATCCTCGACGAAGTGCCGCGGATCGCCGGCATAGCGATGCACATTGCCGGGCTTCAGGGCATCGAGCTCGGCCAGGCAGGCCTCGATATATGCCTTGGCGACCACATCGTCGGCCAGGTCGTCGCTCACGCCTCGCCTCGTTCTGCCGCTCTTCCGTGAGCAAAGGCGGCATCGAGGAAGGCATCCACCACGTGCTCGGTGATGCCGAACTTCGTAACCTTCTGCAGTCCGTTCCATGCGGGCATGCTGTTCACCTCCAAGACAAGGAAGCCGCCGTCCCGGGACTGGATCACGTCGACGCCGGCGTAATCGGCACCAACGCACGCCGCCGCTTTTAGTGCCATATCGCTCAGGTCTTGCGACGGGATCGCAGCCTTCGCCCGGGCCCCTTGCTTGATATTGGTGATCCAGCTCACCCCATGGCGCAGCATCGCCGCGACCACACGGCCCCGGCACACGAAGATGCGCCAGTCCTGAAACTGCTCGTCCAGGGCAGGGGGAATGAACTCCTGCAGATAGTAGGTGCCGTTGACCTCTTCGTCGGGCGCCAGGTCGTCCGGCGTTTCGACCAGCACCAGACCGTTTCCCTGAGCGCCGAAGAGAGGCTTCTGCACCGCCTTCAGACCTTCGGCCCTAAGGCGTCTCACGATCTCGATCGCCTCGTCGCGATGGACTGTGGTCCAGCTGCGCGGCGTGCGCAGTCCCGCCTTCGCCAGGCGGAAGCTGGTGGTCGACTTGTCGACGCACGCTTCGATTGTGCGCGCGTCGTTCCACACCATGACGCCCGAATCCCGCAAGGCGTGAAGCACCCCGAGATACATGGTCACCTGCTCGAAGCTGCCGCCAGGCACGAAGCGCACGAAGGCGGCCGCGGGCAGCTCGTCGCCGAGGCCCGGAATGGCGAGTCCGTGGGACTTCGTCGTGTCGAAGCCACATGCCCCGAGCGGCACGGTGATCGGCGAAATGCCCCGCGCCTTGAACGCGCGGCCGAGGCTCTTGCCGTGCCAGTCCCTGCCGTCTCCGAACAGGAGGATCGGCGCATCCTGGCGCGGCTGGACCACGGGGCGATCGTTGGAGCCGGAAGCGAGAGGCGTGATATCTGCCATGTGAGTGCCTGTATGGCGCCCTGCGCTATTTGTAGAAGCAGCGGTTCAGAAGCACGTTGTCGATGCCGCCGGCCTGGAAGCTCTTGCCGCTCTCCAGCGCGCTGACCATTGCCTGAGCAGGGCTGAACAGCATCTTGTCGATGGCGTAGAAATCGCCCTTCACGGCGGAGAAAATCTCGGCGAAGGGCTGGCCGTAATCCTTCGACGCCGAGCTCGGCAGCTTCTCGGCCAGCTCTTCGGCGGCCTTCTCGTCACCGTTCACATAGAGCTGCACCCGGCCGCCATAGATGATGGCGTCATTGGTGCGGCCCATGGCCTGGACGAAGTCCGGAGCGGGGGGCGCAAGCGGCGCCGAAGCGATGCCGTCGACGATATTCTCCAGCGGGAAATGCAGCTCGTGGGCCTTGTGCAGGGCCACCTCAAGGCTGCGGCCGATGATCTGGACCATGCCCGCGATGCTGCTGGTGGGCGCATAGAGGAAGGTGAGGTTCTCCGGCTTCACCTTGCAGGCTTCGGCCACTTCCTTGACCAGCGAGGCCGGCGGCGGGGCGTCGGCCTCGAGCACGAAGAATCCTTCGTCGGCCGTGTCGCGGTATCCGAGTTCCTTGAACAGCGGCTCGGAAGATCCGAGCGCGCGGCCGGGCCCCGAGCCCAGCACGTAATACGTCTTGCCGTCGTCCTTCTTGGCCGACAGGCTCCAGCCCGCGTATTGGGAGCCGAGACAGGCGATCACCGGCTGGCTGGAATGCACCGTGACGTTGAAGGCAAAGGGGCTCTCCGTGTCGGCCACTTCGAGGCTCACCGTGCCGAGCCCGCCGAGGCAGACTTCGGCCATGCGCCGTCCGGCTTCCAGGCCGCCGGGAACCTTGTCGCCGCAATCGATCAGCGTCTCGCCGGCTTCACCTTTGGAAACCGCGATCCGGAGCTGATCCGCTTCCGCGATCATCTTCTCCACGATGGGTTTCACAGTCTTGTTGACGCTCGGCGCCTTGATCTTATCGCTCACTAAACCCTCCTATGAGCCGCTGACTGCGGCCAAGATGTCCCGAACCCGCGTCTCGGCTAGCTGCCGCGCCCGGTCCGTCGTCTTCTCCCGGGCCATCACGGTGCAGATGGGCCCGTTCCGCGCGATATGCTCGCCCGGCTTCGGTATATCGGAAGCCCACTCCGGCCAGTCGAAGCTGTGCGGAATAGTCACCCCATGTTCGGCAAACACGACCGCGCTCGCGGCCGCATCGCGCATCCCTCGCAGGCTGGGTAGCTTTCGCTCAGTCACCGCGTCAAGGTGAAATGAAATGAGCGGATTGCCCGGATCGTCGAAGATCTCGAGGGTTGCGCCCGGCCGCGGATTGATCTCCAGGAGCCAGGCCTCGTCGCCTTGTACGAGGAAATCGGCGCTCCCGAGCCCTATCAGGCCGAAAGCCCTGGCCAGTGCCGCGACCCATGAGGCCATCCGTTCTTCAAGCGCCGCGCCGAGGCCGGCGGGCCTCACCGCGCCGCCGTAGCGCCAAGGCGATCGCGGACTCGGGCTCGGCCATTGGGCGCTGAACCCTAGCGGCGTGATCTCGCGCCCATTGGCCACGAAGAGCAGGGAGACGGGTACACCTTCCACCTGTCGCTGATAGTAGGTGCCGTCGGAATGGGTGGCGGGGGCAGGGCCGACATGGCTGCCGCCGGATCCACCGATACGCTTCCCAAGCCAGCCTTCCAGCATCGGAGGGGGCGTGGCGCGTGTTTCAGGATGCGGAATCTCCAGGCGACGAAGCGTCTCGAAGAACCGCACCGGATCCTTCACCCCAGCAATTATGTCGGAGCTGTTGCCCAGCACGGGCCAGCGCGCCGCGACCGCGTCGAGCATGCCCGGATTCGCTTCGAAACCGGACCCGTAGAGGAGGCCAATTGGCGGGGAAGGGGCGTCGGAGGAAAGCCGCTCCAGCTTGTCGAGAAGATCGTCCTGCGCGATGCCCGCCTTCATCGCCCCATCGAAGGTGAGGCTCGCTTCGGCCATTTCGCAGGTGTCGCGATCGGCGAAGAAATCGACCGTCAGCGGGATCATCCCCGCACGCCTGACCGCGGCGGCCAGGCTTCGCGCCGAGACCGCCGCAACCAGAATGCATGCGCCGCTACGGCGCGATGGTCTTGGCAAGGTCGTAGGCGTCGCGGAAGTCGAGATAGAGCGGCTTGTCGGACTCCAGCATTTTTTTGAACAGCCCCGCCTCGGTCTTGTACTTCACGTCGCCGATGGCGAGCGCGCCGATGCCGACCGTCTTTAACCCGTCGATGGGCTTGCCGTTGTCCTGGATGCCGATGCCCTCGATGCCGGCAGGCGGCACCGCGTTGACGTCCGCCGCCACCAGAAGCTTGTCGGCCTCCTTCAGCTGATTGGTGGTGAGGAGCTGCCGGCCCGCGGGACCCGCGGAGAAGGTGAGATCGCACTCTTTCAAAATCTCGGTCTTCTGGGATTCGGTGCTGCCGTCGGCATATTGCAGGTTGGCGTCGAAGCGGGCGTTGGACTCTTCTGCCAGTCGCCGTACGCGCTCCGGCCCGTCATAGCCCACGAGCACCGGCGTCGCGCCGTGCAGGCCTGCGATCACCGCCGACGCGAAGCCCACCACGCCGGTACCGCCGTAGATGGCGATACGCTTGCCGTCGAGACCGGTGTCGAACTTGTCCTCCAGCGCCTTGTTGGCGCACGCGACCATGGCGGCGGCCGTGGTGAACGAGCCGGCCGGATCGGCGAAGACGGAGATCTCGAAAGGCGGCACCATGGCCTCTTTCGCCTTGTCCATCATGTTCAGCGCTTCGATGGCGCGCTTGCCGCCGATGAAGATGCCGGTTTGCTTCACGCCTTCGGGGCCGCGGGAGAAGATCGCGTCCTGCACCAAGCCGTTCACATCGCTCTCGGTGACGCTGGTATAGGGAATCACCACGTCGAACCCGGCATCGACCGCCATGTTGACGTCGAACGGGCTCATATATTTGAGCGGGGTGAGCATGTGCAGAATGTGGCGGTGCGCCATGAGCCTTTCATCTCCTCAAAATTTCGAAATCGAATAACGAATGGCCCAAACGGCCCTATTCAAGCTTCCCTGACTATCTGGCAAAACCAGCTAAAGGGCACAAGGCTTAGCCAGGACGTCTTGGCGTCGAACGTCACGCAACAGACGAGTGCTCAGACGCATTCGATCGATGCGCCAGTGTTGCAGCCCCGCGCGATCTCGAATCGCAACCCGGCGAATGCGGGTCGCGATTCGGCTTCCGAAAAGAGACGCTCCGCCTCCGCCGCGCTGGGCAGAAGCGCATAACCTGTCGGTCCCCATGAGCTTTGGCCGACGCCGTCATAGCCTTCGTCCCGCAGCCAGTGCACCGCGGCGCTGACCTTCTCGCTGACCAGCGGACCGCCCTGATAGGGCGCGAAATACAATCCCATCACCGACTGCAGATGGCCGATCGCTTCACAGAACGTGTCGAACCGCCGCTCTGAAAGGGCCGGGAACGCAATTTCGAGCGCGCGCTGCTTCAACCTTGCAGCTTCGGCGTCGGGAAAGGCCGGCGCCGTGGCGAAAGCCTCCAGCTCGCCCGAGCCGTGCAGGCCCTTGCAGCCGGGGTCGAAGATCAGCAGCACGCGCCATTCTTCCGGAAAGTCCGCCCGCGCCAGCATCGCGGGCAGGCCACCGTCCTGGGGGCCGCTATCGATGACCGCGCCGCCCTGGGTGAAGGTGCCGATACCGATGCCGGAGCGCCGCCCGCGCTGCAGCACGCTGGCGATCTCCTCCGGCGTCAGGTTGAGCCCTTCGAGACGCGCATAGGCCGTGCCCACGGCGAGGGCCAGCTGGGTGCCGGATCCCAAGCCCGAGTGGGAGGGGATTGCCGATTCGATCTCGAGGTCGAGCGCCGCGTCACGTCCGCAATGGCGTGCAAGCTCGGTGAGATAGGTTCCGGCGCGCTCGCTTTCGGGGCCGCGTACGGCAAGCGATTCGGCGCGGCGCAGGCTGAGCTTGGTCACCGGCCGGTCCAGGCCGAGGCCGAAGCTGCCGAAGGGCTGGCTTCCCTGGCCGCTCGGATCGAAGAAGCCGAAATGCAGCCGTGCCCGCGTCGTGACGGAGACGCGCTCCGGCCAAGCCCGCTCGGTGTGGCCTCCGGACCGTCCAGGCGAAGAGGCGAGTATGCGATCAAATTTGGTCAATCGTGATCCCGGTAAGGTCCTTGATAGAAGCCTCGGCGGCCCAAAGGCTTCGGCGACTCAAAACATTCCATTCCCGTTGGCCGACTGCTCCGGAACAGTCTGCAGCACGTCCCAGTGCTCGACGATCTTGCCGTCCTCATCCAACCGGAAAATGTCTATCCCGGCCCAATCGCTGTCGCCGGGCCATTCCTGGCGGCAATGCAGAACGACGAGATCGCCCTCTGCGATCACGCGCTTGATATGGACCCGCTTCCCCGGAAAGCGGCGAGCCATCTCCTCGAAATAGGCGATGAAGCCCGCCTTGCCGTCGGGGACGCCGGGGCTGTGCTGCCGGTATTCCTCCCCGGCATAGCGCTCGATCGCTTCCCGAGGCCGGCACGCGTTGAACATCAACTCATAGAAGGCAACCACGGCCTTCTTGTTGCGTTCCACTTGAGACGCTGGCGTTCCGCAAGAACCATCCATTGCTGCGCATGAAGCCTCTCGGTATGGTGACGTCAAGCGAGAAGACCGAATTTTGTAAGAGAAGTTTTTCCCACGGAAGTTTTTAAAAGACAGGTGTCATGGCAACGTCCGACCGCGTTTACGACGACAACGAATGTGAGAAGCGGCTCAAGGAAGAGCTGCCCCATTGGTATCTGGAAGACGGCTGGATTCGCCGGAAATACAAGACCGCGAGCTGGAAAAGCACCCTGATGGTGATCAACACCGTCGGTCACCTCGCCGAGGCCGCTTTTCATCATCCCGATATCACCGCCTCCTATGCTTGGGTCGAGGTTCGCCTCAAGAATCACGCCGCCAAGGGAATCACCGACAAGGATTTCGAGCTGGCGAAGAAGATCGAGGAGGTCGTTCATTGGCAGCCCGGCGTCGAGGAGGGCTCCTTGGAAGGCACTCCGGACGATCAGCGCTTTGCCTACATCAAGTATGATAAGGCCAAATCCTAGTTCGCCCCTCTAATCGCCTGGGCTGATTGAGAAGCCGCCCATGCAATCCTTCATCCCAACGGCCTGCGCGCATTCGAGCGCTTGCGCAGGTCTTCGCTTCTGAATAAAGGTGCGCCGCTATGGCGGTCTATTTGAACGGTAATGAGGTCGAGGAGTCCCAGGCGCTCGACAGCGCGGCGGAGCTCCTGAACCGAGCCAATCTTCCTTTGCTTGCAGGTCTGATGACCGATGTCGCGGGTGCCGAGGCGGCGGTCACGCTCGCCGAGGAGATCGGCGGCGTGGTCGATCATGCGAGCGGCGGCGGCTTGGCGCGGGCCAACCGGCTGATGCGCGAGGCGGGCTCCACGCCCGTCAGCCTCGGCGAGCTGCGCAACCGGTCCGATCTGGTGATTGTGCTGGGCAAGAAGCCCTTCGAGGCCGACCCGGACCTGCTCGATAAGATCTTCCCCGGCAAGAAGGGACTGCCCCGTCCGGGCGCTGCGCCCCGCCGGTTGGTCACCCTCGGCGCGAAGCCGAAAAAGCTCCCGGATGCGATCGAGGCGAAGGTCATCGAGACCCGCAAGACCGACCTCGCCACGGCCATCGGCATGCTCGCCGCAGCCACGCGGAAGCATCCGTTCGGCGACACGGGCAAGGCTCTGCCGAAGGAGCTTGCAGACGCGGCGGAGATGTTCCGCGAAGCCGCGTTCTCGGTATTCGTCTATTCACCGGAGGAGCTCGACGAGCCTGTGCTCCATGTCGTGCTCGATATGATTCGCTCCCTTTGCGACAAGAATCGCTCCGGCCTCTATACGGTCCCGGTTCGGGGCAACGGCGACGGCGTGAATCTCTGCTCCGTGTGGACCTGCGGGCTGCCGATGCGCACCAGCTTCGCCCACGGCGATCCCGTCAACGATGCCTGGCGCTTCGACGCAAACCGCATGATCGAGTCCGGTGAGGCCGACGCGCTGGTCTGGATCGATGCGTTCGGGGAGGGCAAGACCGATGCGCCGAAGGGCCTGCCGACGATCGCGCTTGCGGTTCCTGGCGCGGTGAAGCCCGACGCGGCCGATATCGTGATCGAGGTCGCAAAGCCCGGCGTCGACCATGACGCGGCGCTCTATCTCGCTGAAATTTCTGGTCTCGGCATGGTGAAGGCGAAGGCCGGCGGATCGGGTCTGCCGACCGTCGCCGATGTGCTCCGTGCCCTGTCGGACCGTCTCAAGACCACGGAGGCCGCATAATGCTGATCTGCCTGAAGGGCGGCCGCGTCGTCGATCCTGCGAATAATCGAGACGCGGTCGGCGACGTTTTCATCGATAACGGCCGCGTCGTCGCCGACGCCGGCGGCCGCGAGCCCGACGAGACTTATGATGTCTCCGGCAAGATCGTGATGCCCGGCGGCGTCGACGTCCATTCCCACATCGCCGGCTCCAACGTCACCTTGGCGCGTCAGCTCATGCCGGAACTGCCGTTGCTGGCAGCAGAAGGCGGTGTCCACATTCCGCCGACGCCCGCCTCGTGGGGCGCCTACGCGACGGGCCTGCGCTATGCGCAGATGGGCTACACCACGGCCATCGAGCCGGCGGTCCAGCCAACCCATGCGATTCAGACCCATCTGGAGCTTGCCCAGATCCCGATCCTCGACGTGGGCGGTCTGGCGATCCTGGGCAACGACGACCTTTCGCTCCAGCAGCTTCACCGCAACGCGTCCGAAAGCGAGATCCAGGATTACGTCGCCTGGACCCTCCATCGCACGAAATGTCTCGGGCTGAAGGTCATCAACGCGGGCGGCGCCGAAGCCTTCAAGTTCACGCGCGCACCTTCGACCTTGATGACGAGGTTCCGTATTACGGCGCCACTTCGCGCCAGATCGTCCAGTCCATGCAGCACGCGGTGCATAATCTGGGCGTGCCTCATCCGGCTCACGTCCACTGCAACAATCTCGGCATCGCCGGGAATATCGACACCGCCATCGCCACCATCGAGGCGGCGGAGGGCGTGCCGATCCATTTCGCCCATATCCAGTTCTACGGCTACGGCACGGAAGGCGAGAAAGGCCTATCCTCCGGCGCGCCGCGTTTGGTGGAAGCGCTGAACGCCCATCCCAACGTCACCGTCGATGTCGGCCAGGTCCTGTTCGGACAGACCGTCACCATCTCGGGCGACGTGCTGCGCCAGTTCGACGGCCGCAAGGCGGCGAGCCCCGGCAAATGGGCGCTCTATCAGGGCGAGGGCAATGGCACCGGCGTCGTGCCCTACAAATATAAGTCCAAGAGCTTTGTGAACGCCGTTCAGTGGGCCATCGGCCTGGAGATCTTCCTCCTGGCCAAGAACCCGTGGCAGGTTCTGTTCTCCACCGATCATCCCAACGGCGCGCTGTTCACCCGCTACCCGGAGATCTTCGGTCTGCTCCTGGACAAGGACGAGCGCACGCGCTGGCTGGACAAGCTGCCGGAGGCGGTTCGCGAGGTCACCAATCTCGCCGAGATCGATCGGGAGCTCACCCTGTCGGAATTCGCCGTCATGACCCGCGCCGGGCCTGCAAAGCTGCTCGGCCTCACCGATCGCGGCCATCTCGGGGCAGGCGCCGTGGGCGACGTTGCGGTCTACACCGAGCAGAGCGACAAGGTCGCCATGTTCGACCGCGCCAGCCTCGTCTTCAAGGACGGCAAGCTGGTCGTCCGCGACGGTCAGATCACCGACATCACCTGGGGCACGGCATTCCACGCCACCCCGGATTACGACAGCGCCATCGAGCGCCGGGTGGACAAGTTCTACGGCGACAATTATGGCATCCACCCGGAGGTCTTTGACGTGCCGGAGGGGATCGCAGGGCGCGAAGGCCGCTTCGCGAAGCTGCCAGGGACGACGTCATGACCGATATCAAACGCAAGGGCGTGAACATTGTCGACACCTTCGCGGAGGCCTTCCCCATGGTGGGCACCCGGGTCGTCGTCACGGCGCCGACCGCGGAGTGGGCGGAGATCGCCGCCCGCACCATGACGGGCTTTGCCACCTCGGTGATCGCCTGCGGTGCGGAAGCCGGCATCGAGCGGAAGCTTTCCAGGGACGAAACCTATGACGGCCGTCCCGGGGTCTCCGTGCTGCTCTTCACCATGGATAAGGACAAGCTCCAGAAGCAGCTGCGCAACCGCGTCGGCCAGTGCATCCTGACCTGTCCGGGCACCGCCTGCTACGCCGGCATCCCGGGCAAGCCGTCCCTGAAGCTCGGCTCGTCGCTCCGCTTCTTCGGCGATGGCTGGCAGATGTCCAAGGTCATCGAGGGCCGCCGTTTCTGGCGCATCCCCGTCATGGATGGCGAGTTCGTCTGCGAGGAGAAGACCGGCTACACCAAGGACGCCGTCGGCGGCGGCAACTTCCTGGTGCTCGGCAAATCCCATGAGGGCGTGCTGAAGGCCTGCACCCGCGCCGTGAAGGCCATGAGTCAGATGCCCGATATCATCACCCCGTTCCCGGGCGGCATCGTGCGGTCGGGCTCCAAGGTCGGCTCCAAATACAAGGGGCAGATCGCCTCCACCAACGACGCCTATTGCCCGACCCTCAAGGGCGCGGTGGACTCCGAACTCCCCCTCGATGTCGAGGCCGTCATGGAGATCGTCATCGATGGGCTGCGCCCGAGGCCATCTCCGCCTCCATGAAGGCCGGTATGGATGCCGTCATCGACGGCGGCTCCAAGGACGGCATCATCAGCATCGCTGCCGGCAACTACGGCGGCAATCTCGGCCCCCATCATTTCCATTTGAAGGAGATTGTCGGTTGAGCGCTCTCACCTTCAAGATGAAGCAGCGGCCCGATCAGCGGGTCGATCTGTCTTGCCTGACGCCCGATCGCCTGGCCGGCATGCGGTCCAAGGATATCGAGGCCCTGCATATCGGCACCACCCGGAGCAAGCTTTGCGTCGGGGACCTCTTCAAGGTCTCGGGCGACGAGACCTCCCAGATCCGCTTTGTCGGCACCGATGACCGCTGCGACCATATCGGCGCGCGCTTCGGCGAGGGCGAGGTTCTGGTCGACGGCGATGCCGGCGCCTATCTCGGTGCGTCCCTGAAGGGCGGGACCCTGACCCTAAAGGGAGATGCCGGCCCTTATGCCGGTGCGGCCATGTCCGGCGGCACCCTCGACATCGGCGGCAATGCGGGCGAGCGGGCCGGCGGCGTGCTGGTCGGCGAAGTGCACGGCATGCGCGGTGGGCGTCTCATCATCCGCGGCAACGCAGGCCCCATGCTGGCTGAGCGTATGCGGCGCGGCATCATCACCGTGTGCGGGGATGCCGACGATTATGCCGGCGCCCGCGTCGTGGCGGGCACCATCGTGTTTCTCGGCAAGGTCGGCCGCTTTGCGGGCTATGGCTCCAAGCGCGGGACCCTGATCTTCAAGAAAGAGCCGAAGGAGATCCTGCCCACCTTCGCCGATTGCGGCGTCATCGAGTTCACCTATCTGAAGCTGCTCGAGCGCCATCTGAAGGAGCACGACGTCAAGCTCCGGCTTCCCCGGCGGGCCCAGCGGCTCATGGGCGATATGGCGGCCATGGGCAAGGGAGAGATGCTGATCCTCCGCTAGCCTTGCGCTAAGCTGGCGAGCCCGGCGCTCGATCTTGGTGCTGGCCATTCCCATATGAGAGCCGGCCCAGTAAGGCGCCGGTCGGGAGCATAGGGAGCCGCGTCGGTTCATGACCGATTCTCCATACGTATTGCTAGATGACAGCCTCAGGCCCGGCGGCGTCTCGCTTCTGTTCGAGGAGCCGCTGGAGGTCGTGATCTGCCGCGACCCCGCGGAGGTCGAAGAGAAGCTCATCGCCGTTGAGCAGGGGCTGAAGCGCGGACTCCATGCGGCAGGATTCTTCGCCTACGAGCTCGGCTACTGCCTGGAGCCGAAGATCCGCGAATTGATGCCGGAAGGGCGCGACCAGCCGCTGTTCTGGATCGGGCTTTATCGCGCGCCGAAACGGTTCGACGATCGAGAGACCAAGGCGTGGCTCGCCCGCAAGGGCGGGGAGGGCGATCCTGACGTCACCGATCTGGAACTCTCCTGGTCGAAGCAGGAGTATCTCGATGCCTTCGCCAGGGTGAAGGACTACATCACCGCCGGCGACGTCTATCAGATCAATCTCACCCTCAAATATTTCTTCCGTTATGCGGGCGACCCCGTCGCCCTCTACCAGGCGCTACGCCGGAAGCAGCGGGTCTCCTTTGGCGGGCTGATCGGCGCGGAGGATTTTCACTGCCTCTCGCTCTCGCCGGAGCTGTTCTTCAAGCGGGAAGGGACCGTGCTCTCCACCCGCCCCATGAAGGGAACGGCGCCCCGCGGCCGCACGCCCCGCGAGGATGCGCGGCTTAAGACGTGGCTCGCCGTCGACGACAAGCAGCGCGCGGAGAACCTGATGATCGTCGATCTCCTGCGCAACGATCTCGGCCGTCTCGCCAAGATCGGCTCCGTGGAGGTGACCGACCTCTTCACCGTCGAGACATATCGCACCGTGCATCAGATGACGTCGGGGATCCGCGCCGAGATGCGCAGCGATATGGGCCTGCGGGAGATGCTCAAGGCGCTGTTTCCCTCCGGCTCCGTCACCGGCGCACCGAAGGTCCGCGCCATGGAGATCATCCGCGAGTTGGAATCGCTGCCCCGCGGGGTCTACACCGGCTCCGTTGGGACTATCGCGCCGAATGGGGATGCGGAGTTCAACGTCGCTATCCGCACCCTGATGCTGAGCGGCGGCAAGGGCGAGATGGGAATTGGCAGCGGCGTGGTCGCCGACAGCAAGGGCGAGTCCGAATACGAGGAATGTCTCCTGAAAGGCGAATTCCTGACCAAGCCCGCCCAGAATTTCGACCTGATCGAGACCATCCGCTGGGAGCGGGAAGCTGGCTTCTATCTGCTGGACCGCCATCTGAGCCGTCTGAAAGCCTCCGCCCAGCATTTCGGCTATCCCTACGAGCGCGAGGCCATAAAGGAGGCGCTTGCCGCCGAGACGTCGGGCTTGCAAAGCCAGACCTACATGGTCCGCATGCTGCTCGGCGAGGACGGCGCGATTTCCGTCTCCGCCAAGGAGATCACCCTGCCGGACCAGGGCACGGTCTGGACATTCGCCGTCTCCGACCGTCGCCTCGACGAGAAGAACCCGTTCTTCTTTCACAAGACGACGATCCGCGCTTTTTACGAGGAAGCTCTGGCTGCCGCGCAAGCCGCGACCGGCTGCGACGAGGTCATCTTCCTCAACAGCAAAGGCGAGCTGACCGAGGGCACGCGCACCAATCTCTTCATCGAAAAGGATGGAAGGCTCTACACGCCTGCCGTGGCGTGCGGCCTGCTGCCGGGCACGCTCCGTGAGGAGATGATCGACCTGCCGCGCGTCGAGGCGAGTGAAGCGATCCTCACCTTGGACGACCTCAAACGGGCCGACCGCATCTATCTGGGAAATTCTGTCCGCGGTCTGATTCGCGCCGTGCCGGTCGAGAAGGCCGCTGCGGAAGGCAGCCCGCAAGCGGCCGCAGCGGACGGGCGCTGATCGTCAGACCGGAATAGCGGGTCCTTCGCCTTCGATCCGTTCGGGCGTTGCCGGCAAAGGGGTAGGGCGAAGCGCCCGGTCCCCGGCCAGCCAGCGTTCGAAGGCATCGATCGCCCGGAGGGTGCGCCCCTCGAGCGCCTCGTACGTTCCTTTCGCATGGCTTCGGAGGGCGCCGAACTTTTCGAGCGTCTCCTCCCAGGCATCATCCATGCGCTCGGCCGACTCCGTCACCGATATCCCAAAGGAACGGACAGTATTCTCCGCCTGTCGCTGCAGGCGCGCCGCCCCGTCATTCAGCCGTTGCAGCGTTTCGACGGCGAAGGCCTCGAAGCTCGAAGGATCGTGCCCCTCTGGGGCCAGCGCATCGGCAGTGGCATCCGCCCCGTGCTCGATCTGCTCCGCCGGGGCCGAGAGAAGGGGAGACGCCGCAAGCGACAGGGACAGCGCGAGCACGCAGAAAGAGAGCGCGGCCCCGATTGCCACGCTCCCGGTATTCTCTTTGCGGTGTCGTCGAAAGATAGCCGCCTCCCTCGGTCGCGGCTGACGCTCCGATCGCTCCTAGGTGCCCCAGGGGATCGGGCCGGTCCAGCCGACGGCCAGAATAAGATACATGGCGACTGCTGCAACCACGGTCGAGATCAGCAGCACCCACACCATTGCGCCTGGGCGCGTGCCCTGGCGCGCTTCCTGGGTGGCAAGCTCGTCTTTCGTGTGATCGTGGGCCATTCTCACTCTCTCTTTCGGTCTTATACGGTTCGCGATCCGGCTTTCCGGACCTTCGATGGAGGGGATTAGGCTTATGCCAGCGCCAGTCGATGGCTGCTTCGCGCCCGACCCCCATGTCGATGAATAAAACGTCGCAAATCGGCGAACGTTCCTCTTCCGGAAAGCGAGAGCGGAAAGCGCTACTTCGAATCGAGTTTGTCGAGGGCACTGCGAACCGCGCGCACGAGTTCGCCGCTGGCCGCATCCTCGTCCATCCCCTCGTCGCCGGCGCGCAGCAGCGCATCGGCGTCCATTTCCCAGCGCTTTAGGATGGCCCGCTTGTCAGCCTCCGAAAGACCGTCGGCGGATAAGACGTCCTGCGGGCGGTCGAAGACCGTAGACGGATCCAGCTTTGCCTCTTCGAGCTCCGCGGCGGAAAGTTTGGCCATTGGTGTCCTCCTCATCGACGGTGAAAGTTGCCCGGCAATCGCACCTCAAACGAAACCTTTTTCTAGCGAAGAGCGTTGCCCAGACCTGAAAGAAAACGAGCGACTAAAGGAGACTATAATGCTGGGTTGGGCACTTACATTCTTGATCATCGCCTTGATCGCGGCGGCGCTGGGCTTCGGTGGCCTTGCCGGTACGGCGGTAGGCATTGCCAAGCTGATTTTCGTCGTTGCTCTGATCCTGTTCGCGCTGTCCATCGTGGCGAATATTATCCGCCGTTAGGTATCGGACGGTCTTGAGCGCCTCTCCCCAGGCCTCATGAGCGCATCAAAAAGCGGGCGCCTCCGTAAGGGGACGCCCGCTTTTTATTGGATCCGTCCGCGATTATCTCGGCGGCCGGGCAGGGGCACTATAATCAGAGCACCGGTTGAAACCCGCGCGCTGAACCCATGTCCTGCTAGCGGCTCGTGGGTCCCGCGGACGCCAGCGCCGATGCAAGCCCCTGGTCGAACTCCTCGCCGCTCGCGCCGAGGCTTTCGCCCAGCCTGTTGCGGGCGCGGTTTACGCGGCTCTTTATCGTCCCGATGGCGCAATCCGAGATCTCTGCGGCCTCCTCGTATGAGAACCCGGCCGCGCCGACCAGGATCAACGCCTCGCGCTGATCGTCCGGCAGCTCAGCCAGCGCCTCCCGGAAGTCCTGCAGATCCATATGCCCATGCTGCTCCGGGTGGGTGGAGAGCTTGGCGGCGTAGCTGCCGTCGGCATCCTCCACCTCACGCCGTCTTTTGCGGCGCTCGGAGAAGTAGGTATTGCGCAGGATGGTGAAGAGCCAAGCCTTGAGGTTGGTCCCCTCCCGGAAGGAATCGAGATGATTCCAAGCCTTGTAGAGGGTCTCCTGAACGAGGTCGTCCGCGCGCTCCTTGTCGCCGCACAATGAGACGGCGAAGGCGCGCAGATTGCTCATCTCGCCCACAAGGGCTTCCTTCAAACTCGCCGAAGCCTTTTGGTTCACTTCTTAGACCCGCTTTCCTCAAGGTCCTTGAGAAGCTGCATGAACCGGTCCGGAATCGGCTCGCGCGCCACCTCGTCGAAGGCAGCGCGAAGCTGACGGCCGATATGCGCCTGCAAGTCGGACGACAAGCCGCTCTTATCGTCGGCGGCGGGCTGCCCGTCCATCATAGGAGAGACAGCATCATCCGCTGCGCTGTTGGACGCATTCCCTGTTGCTAGGTCCATCCTTCCCTTCTCTTCCGGGGTCTTATCCCGAGCCCCACTCTTCTGTTTGTCAGTCACAAGTCATCCTTCAATCCGCTCAATACCCGGTCCGACGGCGAATGCAGGTCGATCAAGGGCGAGAAACGCCTGAAAACTCGCTCGGTTCCTTGATGGAACCTAGAAAGAAACAAATGTGTTGAATACCCCGGCTGCCTTTTTGAGTTGCCATTTCCCGCCTGCCCATGCCATTGGGGGCCGTATCAGGGGGAGGTCTTTATCGAGGCCTCTCAAAATTTCCAGAGACGGAATTTAGATGTCGATTTCCAAAGCGATTGCGCCACACCTTCCATACCTGCGCCGATTTGCTCGGGCCCTTGCCGGCACCCAGCAGGCCGGCGACGCTTACGTTGCGGCGACGCTAGAGGTTCTCGTGGAAGACTCCTCTGTCTTCAACACCGAGATCGAGCCGCGGGTTGCGCTGTACCAGACTTTCGTCGGCCTGTGGAACTCTCTCGACGTCAATCGCCGGGCCGAGATCTCCACGGACCTCGCCTCGACCATCGATCGCAAGCTCGAATCCATCACGCCGCTTCCGCGGCAGGCCTTCCTGCTCTGTTCGGTAGAGAATTTCACCCCGGCCGAAGCCGCTACCATCTTGTCCATTGACGAGGATGAGGTTCGCAGGCTGGTGGACGAGGCGGGCCGCGAGATTGCTCAGCAGGTGGCGACCGATGTCCTCATCATCGAGGACGAACCCATGATCGCCATGGACCTAGAGGGCATCGTCGACGGACTCGGCCATAACGTCACCGGCGTCGCGCGAACCCATTCCGAGGCGGTCGACGCTGTGAACGCCCAGCGTCCCGGTCTCGTGCTGGCCGATATCCAGCTTGCCGACGGAAGCTCGGGCCTCGATGCGGTGAACGAGATCCTCGGCGGATTCGAGGTTCCGGTGATCTTCATCACCGCCTATCCGGATCGGCTGCTCACCGGCGACCGGCCAGAGCCGGCCTTCCTGATCACCAAGCCTTATCAGCCGGACACCGTGAAGGCGATCATCAGCCAGGCCCTGTTCTTCGAGCGCCGCGCCCATCTGCGCGATCGCTCCGACGCCGACGCGTAAGTCCCGGTCCGATCGCTCCTCGTTGAAGCGATCCTCCGACGGGACAGCACAAATTGCGACGACCGAATAAAAAAGGGCGGCTTCATCGGAGCCGCCCTTTTTGCGTCGCGAGCCTGCCACGCGGTAACTCGCTGGTCCGTTACACGCGTCCCAGCAGCACCAGAATGATCAGGATGACGAGGATCAGTCCGACCACGCCCGACGGACCGTAGCCCCACGACCGGCTGTAAGGCCAAGCCGGAACGGCGCCCAGCAGGATCAGAATGAGAATGATGATGAGAATCGTGCCCAACATGTTGCCTCCTTATGAGGGATCGCCCTAGGGCCGCCTTGGCCGGACGCCCTAACCGCAGCGATGCGGCCGCTGCTCCCGAAAAAACGCAAGTCGATAATGACGCGGGGCGAGACAATCCAACGCAAGCGAAAAGAGAAAATCGTCCCCGCCGAAACACCCTCATACCGTCGCCTAGCGCGCCGCGCCGTTTGAATGGCGAAGATATGAGGGTGAACTCCGAAGCGGCGTTTAGGACCGGTCCATCCAGTTGTCGACCTCACGCTCGGCTTCATCTTTCGCAACGCCGTAGCGTTCTTGGATGCGGCCGACGAGTTCCTCGCGGCGGCCTTCCACCTGATCGAGATCGTCGTTGGTGAGCTTGCCCCACTGTTGTTGAGCCTGTCCCTTAAACTGCTTCCAATTACCTTCGATCTGGTCCCAGTTCATTTCGGCCTCCTTGGCTTGTTCGTGTGATTACCAGGTCTCCGATCGATCAACGTTCGCCCGCGCAAGCCGGTTCCTGTCGGGACAGGTCGCTTTCAATCCGGAGCGTCTGCCGGGCGCAGGAGAAGTCGCCGAGCCTTAAGTTTGCGAAACGGAGGAGGGCTCGGGGGATGGTCGGGATGGAGCCTGAAAAAGCAAACGCCCGCGCCGGGGGAGGGCAGCGGGCGTTTTTTAAATCTCGGTGCCGCTGGAGGGGCGAGTTGCGGGGGGTGCGGCGATCCGATTGGCGAATAAACGCCGACCCCTAACTCCAGTTCCCGAAAACCGAAAAATTTCTGTGCGCCTTGCGAATCCCTCGGCGATTGATCGTCAAACGTGCATCTGCGGAGCTGCAGTTGAAAATCCGAGTCAGGAGAGAACGAATTTTGCTTCAGGGGGTTATGCGAAGGCACACTTGATGTCGCCTTCCTGCGACCGCAATGGTGCCAAACTCGACGCCGGGGCGGGCACGGTGACATCCGACGACCGCTTACTGAATGCTTCCGCGAGGCGCGGTCACGGATGGCATGTGTCCTCGCGCGGTTTCGAAAATGATGGAGTCTGGGATCGCTAGTGTTTTCGAATCCGAAATGTCCGGCGGCATGAGCGGCGGCTTCCTCTACTTGCAGACCGCAGGCGAGATCATGCTCGCCATCGCTCTGCTCGGCATGGCCGGCCTCATTTTCTTCGTCTATTCGCAGTTTGAGAATCGCCGGGGCCTGACCTCGGCCATGCTTCTGCTGCTCGGAATAGGCGTGGGCATCGCCGGCTTGGCGCACCTTGCCGATCTTCCGAGGCTGTGGTCCGGCGCCAACCGGTTCGAGGCGGTGCTCAATGCCTTTGCAGGCGTTTTCGCGCTCGGATCGCTCGGTCTGGCGATGTGGCTGGCGCCACGGCTGCGCAAACGGTTCAACAAGGATCTTGAGGCTGAAATCGCCGCTCATTCGGCGACCCGCAACGCACTTACCAAGGCGGAATCCGAACTCGAGGTGCGGGCCGCGGCCCACCAGAGCGAGCTGGCGCGCATCAAGCAGCGGTTCGAGCTGGCGCTTCGCAACTCGCCCATCGGGGTTTTCACCCAGGATACGGATATGCGCTTCACCTGGGTGCACAATCCGCCGCCCGGCATGTCGTCGAAGAACCTGCTTGGCCGGCGCGATGAGGAGGTTCTGCCCCTCAGCGTGGCCGAGCCCATCATCGCCGCCAAGGAAAAGGCCATGGCGACCATGCAGCCGCAGGAGCTCGAGACCACCTACGAAAGCGGTGGACGCCAGCGCGCCCTTTACATTCTCGTCGAGCCCATGATCGACAAGGACGAGAAGGCCGCCGGCACGATTTCCGTCGTCGTCGATATCAGCCAGCGCCGGGCCCAGGAGATGCAGCTCCGTCTGCTGCTCCGCGAGCTCACCCACCGGTCCAAGAACCTTCTGGCCGTCATCAACGCCATCGCCCGGCAAACTGCTGCGCGGACATGCACGCTCGACGAGTTTCTCGACAGCTTCAACGCCCGCCTGGTGGCGATCGGGTCCGCCCACGATCTTCTCGTGGCCGACGATTGGCGCGGCGCATCCTTGCGGAACCTGGTTCAGAGCCAGCTCTACAACCACCTCTCCAGCAACGAGGACCGGATCGAGGTGGAAGGCGAAGATGTCATGTTGAAGCCGGAAGCAGTCCAGAATGTCGGCCTGGCGCTCCACGAGCTCTTCGTCAACGCCCAGAAATACGGTGCGCTCTCCACCAGCGGCGGTCACGTGAACGTGAGTTGGGACCAGTTCGACGGCCACGGTGTGAAGCTTGTTTGGGAGGAGCGTGGCGGCCCGCAGGTTCCGCGTCCGGATTCCGTGGGCTTCGGCAGAACCATGATCGAGAATGTCGTCGGCAGGGCCTTGAATGGGGAGGTCGATCTCACCTTCGACCCGGACGGCGTTCGCTGCGAGATCGCCATCCCGCCGAGCCAGCTCATCGCCGATTAGGCCGGCGGTCGGTCCCGCGTCGGGCTGAAGATGTCTTGCGTTTCGGTTCTAGGCTTTTTGCCGACAAAGCGCAGGCGGCAGCTTAGAGTGGGAGAGTACATATTTATGAGTTGCCCGTGTGATGTGGTGACACTCGCAGCCATCCGCGCGCGGATCAGATCCAAAGTCTAAGAGGGATAATTCGATGAGCATATTTGGAAAGATCGTAGATTCGATTTTCGGCAGCAGCGAAGCCAAGGCCGAGGAGGCCAAATCGGCCGAGGCTCAGGCGGAAGAGGGCAAGGCGCCGACGGCAGCGCCCGGCGAAGCCGCCGCGGCCGAGCCGATCACTGTCGAGGAAGTCGAGATCATCATCGCCAAGATCGATGCGAACCGGCCCGGCGACTACAACTGGAAGCAATCCATCGTGGATCTGATGAAGCTGCTCGATCTCGATAGCAGTCTCGGCGCGCGCAAGGAGCTTGCCCAGGAGCTTGGTTATACCGGTGCCCTCGACGGCTCCGCCGAGATGAATATCTGGCTTCATAAGCAGGTGATGGAAAAGCTCGCCGAGAGCGGCGGCAAGGTGCCTGACAGCCTGAAATAGCCGGACCTTCCGGAAATCCCCGCACCGGAGCGGGGTGGGCCGGCGCCCTCCATCGGGTGCCGGTCTAGACTTCGCTCTCTTCGCTTGCCCGGCTCTCGTCCACATCGACCAGGCCGCGCTGATGCGGTGGCAGCTCGGAGGGGATGGCAACTTCCAGCGCGCGTCGCGCGACGGAAAATTCCGCCGGCGTGGTGCTCCTGATGTCGCCGTCGATATTGATATGACGGGGCCGGGAGGTGGTTAGCCGAACGGTTTCGGCGGCCCGCCGCTTCAGAGTCTCCCGTTCGCCCCCAAGTCCGAATTTCAGGCTGGCAACCGAGGCGGCGAGGTCCAGAAAGGTGCCCGGCCGGACCACGTAGATGTGCAGCTTGCCGTCGTCGATGGCGGCATCCTCTGCCACCACTAGCCCGCCGCCGTGGAAACGCCCGTTTCCCACGCTCACCTGGTGGACCATTCCACGCCAATGGTTGTGATCGTCTAGCGTCATGGAAACGCTGAACGGCTTGGCGTCCCGGATCGCCTCCCGGAAGCTCATCGCGTAGCTCAACACGCGGAACGAACGCTTCAAGTCCTTCGACTGAAGTTCGCTCACCTTGCTCGCCACGCCGACGCTCGCCACGTTGATGAATGGATGGTCGTTGACCATGCCGACGTCGATCAGGTGGGTGCGCGGCCCGATCGCAACCTCGACCGCCTCGATCGGGTCCTCCGGCAAGCTGAGGGTCCGCGCGAAATCGTTTGCCGTTCCCAGGGGCAGCACGCCCAACGGCTTCTTCAGCTTCAGCAGCTTGGGCAACATGGAGGAGATCGTGCCGTCGCCGCCGCCGAGCACGATCCGGTCGGCCTCCGGGCCGCGCTCGTCGAGCGCGTTCAGCATCTCGTCGGGAGTTTCGACGGCCACCAGCTCGGCGTCCGGCTCGGAGTCGAATCGCTCTTTCAGCCGCGGCATGGCCTCCTCGCCGCCCGAGGCATTGGGGTTCACCAGGATCAGGAGGCGCATAGGGATCTCATCTCATAGGCCGGGCCGAAGCCGGCGCGGGGCAAATCGTAGGCAAACCGCGGTGTAACCTGCTCGTGATCGCATGTGGGGTGAAGTTGATTTGAAAGGCCCCGGTGCTCGTCCCCATTTTATCCTCAAGAACTTTGTGTCCCTACGCTGCCGGAAAGGAAAGACCGATGATCACCAGACGCCAACTTGGAATCGGGGTCCTTTCGATCGCGGGCTTGGCGGGCGTCCGCCTGTTGGCCCCACAGGAAACGGCAGCAAAGGCCGGAAAGTTCGATGTCAGTTATACGCCGGCCCAATGGAAGGAGCGGCTGACGCCGGAGCAGTATTATATTCTGCGCGAGGAGGGGACCGAGCGCCCCTTCACCAGCCCCCTGAACAAGGAGAAGCGCGCCGGCACGTTCCACTGCGCCGGCTGCGATCTGGCCCTGTTCTCATCGGAGACGAAATTCGATAGCGGCACGGGTTGGCCAAGCTTCTACGCGCCCATCGACGGCGCGGTGGAGCAATCCAGGGACGCATCTTTGGGCATGGTCCGCCAGGAGGTCCATTGCAGCCGTTGCGGCGGTCATCTCGGCCACGTCTTCAACGACGGACCGAATCCGACGGGCCTGCGCTACTGCATCAACGGCGTGGCGCTGACCTTCGACGCTGGCACGGCGTAATCGCCAGGCTGCGATCTTTCCGGATGTGTGAAGAAGAAAGTTGGCTCCCCGGGCCGGACTCGAACCAGCGACCCAGCGGTTAACAGCCGCTTGCTCTACCAACTGAGCTACCGGGGAGCAGGGCACGTTGCGACCGTGATCGGTGCGACGCGCGTGAGGCGTCATAGCAAAACCGGATTGGTCTTTAAAGGCTTTTACGCATCTCCGGAACGAAGATGCGCCTCGGCCATTCTGCTTCGGCGATTGAAGGCGGATGAATGAGCGCATATCTGCGCCTCTCACCCGCAAAGTCGAATCGTCAGCCCGGAGCAGCAATCCCGCCAATGGCCCATAAAATCCGTTTCGGCGATCGTCATATCAAGCTGCCGGGGTCCCGCATCCTGCGCGTCGTCATCGGCGTTCTACTCGTGCTTGGCGGAATCCTGGGATTCCTGCCAATCCTCGGGTTTTGGATGATTCCTCTCGGCCTGCTGATCTTGTCGGTCGACGTTCCCGCCGTGCGGCGATGGCGCCGTCAGCTCACCGTCTGGTGGCATCGCAGAAAACAGGAAAAGGATGAACGGAAGGGGCGTGCCGGCGAAACGGGAATGGAAGATCCCCGCACCGGCAACGGCTCGGCGCCATAGGCACCGGGTCGATTTCGCCGATTTTTCAAGAAACTGGAGGCCACGCCCGGAATCGAACCGGGGTACACGGATTTGCAGTCCGTTGCGTCACCACTCCGCCACGTGGCCCTCGTAAGTGCGGAAAGCGATTGGATCGCCCTGCACGGCGTTACTAAGTGTCGCTTGTGATTGCGTCAACAAGCCTTCGTCTCTGTCGCGCAAAAACGTCGCCAAATCGTAAGCCTCCCGCTAAGCTTCGTCCCATGCCGCACGAAAACCGAATCAATCAATTCAGCGGGCCTGCAGGCTCCGCATCGGCGCGGGCAACGGACTTCGCAGCGGCCCGCGAGATCATGGTGGAATCCCAGCTCCGGCCGTCCGGCGTCCATGACCGGAAGGTCATTTCCGCAATGGAAAGTCTGCCCCGGGAGCGCTTCGTGAGCGAGGCGAGCCTGCCGCTCGCTTATATGGACGGCGCGGTGCCCGTCGATGTCGGGGGCCGCGGTAGCGATGGGAGAATGCCTCGCTATCTGGCGCCACCCATGGTTTTGGCCCGCATGATCCAGCTCGCGGAGCCGGACGAGACCGACCGGGTGTTGGTTGTCGGCTGTGCCACGGGCTACTCCGTCGCTGTCCTCTCCTGTCTCGCCGGGGAGGTGATAGGGCTGGAATGCGACGAAGGGCTGGCAGCCCGGGCCGCGAGCAATCTCAAGGCCTTAGACGTAACCAATGCGCGCATAGTTCAAGGGACCCTCACCGACGGTGCTGCGTCAGACGGACCCTATGACCTCATCCTGATGGATGGTAGCGTGCCCACCATTCCAACTGCCATCGAAGAGCAGGTTAAAGAAGGGGGACGGTTAGTCGGGGTCGTATCGAACGGCGTGCAGGGGACGGTCTACCTCTTTGTGAAGACCGACGACGAGTTGGTGGCGCTGCCCCAGTTCTCGGCCGGCGCCAAGCCTCTGCCAGGCTTCGCGGCGGAAGCCGTATTCGATTTTTAGCTGCCTGAACGGCTTTCGCGGCGCTGTTGCTCTCTTCACACAGGGTGCTGATGTTTTTCGGGAATTTGGATTTCTGAACGAGTCAGAGTATGTCTAATTGCGCCAGGTGCCCTATATTGGGACATGGCATGAGGCAAGGGGCCGTCTCATATGCAGGGGAATATTGTGCGTCGTATTAGAGCCTTCGCTGCTTTGAAGCAGGTCGGTCCGCTGGCGGTTGCGCTTGGCGGGACGCTGCTGATGTGCGCGCCGGCCTATGCGGAATCGCTTCAGCAGGCCCTGGCGAATGCTTATCTCGTCAATCCGACCTTGAATGCGGAGCGTGCGGCCCTGCGTTCGTCGGATGAGAATCTGCCAATCGCCAAATCGAACTTGCGGCCTCAGATTCTCGGCAACGCCTCCAAGAGCTACATCAATCAGAACAGCGACGGCCCGACCGGGGTCGGCACTGGCATTTCCGACGGCACGGGCACGGGCGTCGACTTCACGACCTTTTCCACGGACGGGGTGACGCGGCCGTTTAGCATGGGCGTGACCCTCAGCCAGACCATTTTCGCAGGCTTCCAGAACGTCAACGCCATCCGTCAGGCCAAGTCCGGCATTCAGGCGGCGCGGGAGGCCCTGCGCTATGCCGAGCAGCAGGTGCTGCTCCAGGCAACCATCGCCTATGTGGACGTGGTGCGCGACGAGGCGGTGATCCGCCTGCGCGAGAACAACGTCAACGTGCTTACCGAACAGCTGAAACAGACCCGCGACCGGTTCGATGTGGGCGAGGTGACCCGCACGGACGTCGCTCAGGCCGAAGCCCGCCGCGCCGACGCTCTGTCGACCCTCAGCGTGGCCCAGGCCAACCTCAAGTCGAGCCGGGCCACCTACGAGCAGATCGTCGGCCATCCGCCGCGCAGCCTCGCCAAGCCGACCTCGATCATGCATCTCCTGCCGCGGACCCTGAGCCAGGCCCAGACCTTGGGCGACGGCGAGAATCCGCAGATCCTCAACGCGGTCTATCTTGAGGAAGCCTCCCTCTACGTGGTCAATCAGATCACAGGCGAGCTGCTTCCCCAGGTCAGCCTGGAAGCGGGCTACCAGAAGGATTACGGCCTTTCCGACCGCCTGGACGAGCAGGAGGCCACCACGGTCACGGGCCGTGTCACAGTGCCCCTCTACCAGGGCGGCGGCGTGGCTGCCCGCATCCGTCAGGCCAAGGAAGACAACCACCGGCTGAAGAAGCTTGTCGAGGAAGCACGCCTCGCAGTCCATGCCGACGTGATCTCGTCCTGGGGCGTGCTGCAATCCACCGCCGCCACGATCCGTTCGGCGGAATCTGCCGTGCGGGCCAACAAGATCGCGCTCGCCGGCGTGCGCGAGGAAGCCCAGGTCGGCCAGCGCACCACCCTGGATGTATTGAATGCCCAGCTTGAATATCTGGAATCCCAGATCAATCTGGTGACCGCGCTCCGTGATCGGGTCGTCGCGGAGTACTCGCTCTATGCCGCGATCGGCCGCATGGATGCCCAGACCCTCGCCCTCAACGTGCCCTATTACGATCCGTTCGAGCACTACGATACGGTGAAAAACAAGTGGTTCGGCCTGCGGCCTCCGTCGCCGCCTCTAGCCGACGAATAGCTCCCGTTAACCATAGGCGGAACCAAGTGTCCGCCAACCAATCCGAGACTTGTACGTTAAGCCTATGTTAAGCTCCGCACGCGCTGGGGGGTAGAGCAGGGTCGCCGTTGGCGATGCCAGTTTTGAATTGCGGCAAGAGGTTTGAGTTATGAGCAGTACGGACCGGGCTCCGGAACCCACCATGGAGGAGATTCTGGCGTCCATCAGGCGCATCATCTCCGAAGAAGAGAACAACGACGCTCCGGACGAGGCAGCCGCCGAAGCGGATGAGGTATACACCCGGCCGGCGCAGCAGCAGCCGGAGCCGACAGCGCCGCCCGCAGGGCCGGGCGCACCTTCGGCGGCCCCGCATGGCGCTCAGACGGATCCTCAGCCAGACGCGCCCGACAATGCCCCGGCCACCGGAGCCGATGAATCGGCCCCGGCAGATATCGAGTTCGTCGAGGAGACCATCGAGGAGCTGACCATCGCCGTCGAGCCGGAAGACGAGGTCGCCGGTGGCGGAGATGAGATCCTCGAGCTCGGCGATCTGACGGCCGGTGCTCCTGAAGACTCGGCCCCTGCCACGGCGGACGAGCCCTTGGAGCTTTCCGACGACGGCGCCTTCCCCTTCGAGGAAGAGGACGAGCCGGAGGACACCGGCGAGGCCCTGGTGCGGGAAACCTCGGCTCTGGAGGCCGCCATCGCCGCGCTGAAGGGCGATCAGTCCCGCTCCGGCATGATGGAAACCCCATCCGAGCCGGAAGAGGAGCAGTTTACCCAGGCCGCCGAAGCGAAGCCTGCTGGCGAGACGCCGTTTCCGGCCGAGGCTTCAGAAGAGCCGTCCCTCGAATCGGCCCTTCGTGAGGTCGCCGAGGAGGATGACGACGTCGACTTCGAGGTTGGCGAGACCTACGGCGATCCGGATGACGACGAGACCCTGGCGGAGGATGCGGCAGCGTTCCCTGGCGCCTATGCCTCCGAGCGCCGGAATGGGGCGGCCCATCATCGCGAGTCCGCCGATTTCGCTCACGCCGCCGCTGCCGGCCCTCTTGAGGAGACCGTGAAGGCGATGCTTCGCCCCATGCTCCGCGAGTGGCTCGACGAGAACATGGACCGGCTGCTTCAGGAAGCGCTTCACGAAGAGCTTCAGTCGGACGTGAAGCCCCAGCGAAACTAGCTGACGGCCGGGTCGTCAAGACCCGGCCCAGCTCTCGCTTTTCGGACAATTCGGATTTGTCGTCGGACCGCGCAATTGCGGCGCCGCGGCCCTTTGGCTTGCGCCTCTTGTGCTCGCGCGCCCTTCCGCTCTATTCACAGTCTCCGAATTGCCAGCCTGCCGCCGGCGCCTTCGCGCCCGCGGCCGACATAAGAGACTCCGGCCCCATGCTCGATAAGACCTACCAGCCCGCTTCCCTCGAAGGCACGATCTTCGCCGCCTGGGAAGACGCGAACGCATTTGCTGCGGGGGCCGGAAGCGACGGCGGCCAAGCTTACTCCATCGTCATCCCGCCGCCCAACGTCACCGGCTCGCTCCATATGGGCCACGCCCTGAACAACACGCTTCAGGACATCCTGGTCCGGTTCGAGCGGATGCGCGGCAAGGACGTTCTCTGGCAGCCCGGTATGGATCATGCGGGCATCGCGACCCAGATGGTTGTCGAGCGCCAGCTCATGGAGACCCAGGAGCCGGGGCGCCGCGAAATGGGCCGCGAGAAATTCGTGGAGCGTGTCTGGCAGTGGAAGGGTGAGAGCGGCGGCAAGATCCTGTCCCAGCTGAAGCGCCTCGGCTGCTCCTGCGACTGGTCCCGCGAGCGCTTCACCATGGATGACGGCCTGTCGGAAGCCGTCCGCAAGGTCTTTGTCGAGCTCTACGAAGCCGGCCTGATCTACAAGGACAAACGGCTCGTCAACTGGGATCCGAAGCTGCTGACCGCCATTTCCGACCTCGAGGTCGAGCAGGTCGAGGTCAACGGTCATCTCTGGCATTTCCGCTATCCGCTGGAAGGCGTCGACTTCAATGCCGAGGATCCATCCACCTATATCGTCGTCGCCACGACCCGGCCCGAGACCATGCTGGGCGACACGGCCGTCGCCGTTCACCCCGAGGACGAGCGCTATACGAATCTGATCGGCAACCACATCATCCTGCCCCTGGTCGGCCGGCGCATTCCCATCGTCGCGGACGAGTATTCGGACCCTGAGAAGGGCTCCGGCGCGGTGAAGATCACACCGGCCCACGACTTCAACGACTTCGAGGTCGGGAAGCGCCACGACCTGCCGATGATCAATATCCTCGATATCGAGGGGAAGGTCGTCCTCGAAGGCAACGAGGACTTCACCCGCGATGTCAGCGGAAGTTCGGAACTGACTCAGACGACTCGCGAATTGCAAGGCCAGGACCGCTTCGCCGCCCGGAAAGCCGTCGTCGCCATGATGGACGAGCGCGGCCTGCTGGCGGAGATCGAGGACAACCGCCACGCCGTTCCGCACGGCGATCGGTCGGGCGTCGTCATCGAGCCCTTCCTGACCGACCAGTGGTATGTTGACGCCAAGACCCTCGCGAAGCCGGCCATCGAGGCCGTCCGCAGCGGCCAGACTGGCTTCACCCCGAAGACCTGGGAGAACACCTATTTCCACTGGATGGAGAACATCCAGCCTTGGTGCATCTCCCGCCAGCTCTGGTGGGGTCACCAGATCCCGGCTTGGTACGGGCCGGACGGAACCGTCTTCGTCGCCACCGACGAGTCGGAGGCGAAAGAGAAGGCAAAGGCCCATTACGGCGAGGCGACGGAACTGACCCAGGACGAGGACGTGCTCGACACCTGGTTCTCATCCGGCCTCTGGCCGTTCTCGACTTTGGGCTGGCCGGACGAAACCGAGGCGCTCAAGCGCTACTACCCGACCTCCGTCTTGGTCACCGGCTTCGACATCATCTTCTTCTGGATCGCCCGCATGATGATGTTGGGCATCCATTTCATGGAGGAGGTCCCGTTCCACCGGGTCTACATCCACGCCCTGGTCCGCGACGAGAAGGGCCAGAAGATGTCGAAGTCCAAGGGGAACGTCATCGATCCTCTTGATTTGATTGAGCAATACGGCGCCGATGCCTTGCGCTTCACCCTAGCGGCCATGGAGGCCCAGGGACGCGACATCAAGCTCTCGACTGCCCGGGTCGAGGGCTATCGGAACTTCGCCACCAAGCTCTGGAACGCCGCCCGCTTCGCCGAGATGAACGAATGCGCGCCCGTCGACGGCTTCGATCCGAAGAGCGCGACGCTCACCGTCAATCGCTGGATTGCCGGCGAGAGCGAACGCGCCGCGGTCAAGGTCACGGAGTCGCTTGAGAACTTCCGGTTCAATGACGCCGCCGGCGCCATCTATCACTTCCTGTGGCACATCTTCTGCGACTGGTATCTGGAGCTCATCAAGCCGGTCCTCATGGGCGACGACGAGGACGCCAAGCGTGAGACCCGCGCCATGGCCGGCTACGTTCTCGACCGCGCCCTGAAGCTGCTGCACCCCTTCATGCCCTTCGTCACTGAGGAGCTGTGGGCGAAGCTGGGCGAGGGCAGGGAGCAGATCCTCATGCTGAGCCCTTGGCCCCGCCACGAGGGGCTTGAGAACGCCCAGGCCGATGCGGAGATCGATTGGGTCATCCGCTTCGTCACCGAGATCCGCTCCGTCCGGGCCGAGATGAACGTGCCCGCCGGTGCCCGCGTGCCGCTCATCGTCACTGGCGCCAACACCGAATCCCAGGAGCGGCTCGCCAGCCATGGCGAGACCCTAAAACGGCTGGCCCGGCTGGAGAGCATCGAAGCTGGCGAGACCCCAAAGGGCGCCCTCCAGATCGTCCTCGAGGAGGCGATCCTCGCGCTTCCGCTGGCCGAGATCATCGATGTCGCGGCGGAATCGGCACGGCTGAGGAAGGAGATCGACAAGGTCTCCAAGGAGATCGGCCAGCTCGACGCCAAGCTCGCCAACGAGAAGTTCGTCTCGCGCGCCCCGGAGCACGTCGTGGAGGAGCAGCGGGAGCGCAAATCCGAGGCCGAAGCCACCGCCGCCCGCCTTAACCAGGCTCTCGACAGACTCCAGGCGGTCCTCTAGATCGCCCAGCTTTTGAGCATGCCGCTGGCGCCTTCGCGGGCAGTTGCCGGAATCCGGTTAGACTGTGCTAAATGTGCAACGAAGTGAGGCATTTGCGCCTCCTTTGCGCCATAAAACATTGATACCCGCTGCCATTAACAGGGAAGAAGCCGTTTCGGGTGTATTGGGCGCCCGAACGACGGCTCGCCCGGCACACAATGCCGGGCCTTGAGGCCAGTTGAGTGAGGTTTGGGGAAAACGGCGGCGAGCCCTCCTGCCGCCATCTTTTCGGGATCATTGAGACGCTCCCATCGGATGCTTGAGGAATGGACGCTAAAACCTTCGATAAGTCGCGCCTGCCGAGCCGGCATGTGACCGAGGGCCCGAGCCGGGCCCCGCACCGCTCCTATTATTACGCCATGGGGCTGTCGTCCAAGCAGATCCATCAGCCCTTCGTGGGCGTGGCCACCTGCTGGAACGAAGCCGCGCCGTGCAATATCTCGCTGATGCGCCAGGCCCAGGCCGTGAAGCAGGGTGTCGCGTCCGCCCAAGGCACGCCGCGCGAATTCTGCACCATCACCGTCACCGACGGCATCGCCATGGGCCACCAGGGCATGAAGTCGTCTCTGCCGTCCCGCGAGGTGATCGCCGATTCCGTCGAGCTCACCATGCGCGGCCATTGCTACGACGCGCTGGTCGGCATGGCCGGCTGCGACAAGTCTCTGCCCGGCATGATGATGGCCATGGTCCGCCTCAACGTGCCGTCGATCTTCATCTATGGCGGCTCCATCCTTCCCGGCACCTTCAAGGGCAAACCCGTCACCGTCCAGGACGTCTTCGAGGCGGTCGGCCAGCACTCCGTCGGCAACATGTCCGACGAGGATCTGGAGGCCCTTGAGCAAGTGGCCTGTCCCTCTGCCGGTGCCTGCGGCGCCCAGTTTACCGCCAACACCATGGCCATGGTCTCCGAGGCCATCGGCCTGGCGCTGCCCTATTCGGCCGGCGCGCCCGCACCCTACGAGATGCGCGACCGCTTCTGTCACACCGCCGGCGCCAAGATCATGGACCTCATCGCCATGAACATCCGGCCGCGGGACATCGTGACTCGCAAGGCGCTGGAGAATGCAGCCGCCGTCGTCGCCGCATCCGGCGGCTCCACCAACGCAGCGCTCCATCTGCCGGCCATCGCCAATGAATGCGGCATCGAGTTCGACCTGTTCGACGTCGCCGAGATCTTCCGCAAGACCCCCTATATCGCCGATCTGAAGCCCGGCGGCCGTTACGTCGCGCGAGACCTCTTCGAGGCCGGCGGCATCCCGCTGGTCATGAAGACCCTGCTGGAGCACGGCTTCATGCACGGCGACTGCATGACCGTCACTGGCCGCACCATCGAAGAGAACATGGCGCGTGTTGAGTGGAATGCGGATCAGGACGTCGTCTATCCGGCCAACAAACCGATCTCCAAGACCGGCGGCGTGGTCGAGCTGCGCGGCAGCCTTGCGCCCGAAGGCGGCATCGTGAAGGTCGCCGGCCTCGCCAATCAGAAATTCCGCGGCCCCGCCCGCTGCTTCGACTGCGAAGAGGACGCCTTCGCCGCCGTCAGCAAGAAGGAATACAAGGAGGGCGAGGTTCTCGTCATCCGCTACGAAGGCCCGAAGGGCGGTCCCGGCATGCGCGAGATGCTCGCCACCACGGCTGCGCTTTATGGCCAGGGCATGGGCGACAAGGTCGCCCTGATCACCGACGGGCGCTTCTCCGGTGCCACCCGCGGCTTCTGCGTCGGCCATGTCGGCCCCGAAGCGGCGGTCTGCGGTCCCATCGCGCTCATCCGCGACGGCGACATGATCACCCTCGACGCGGAGAAGGGCATCCTCGACCACGAGCTTTCCGAGGCTGAGCTCGAGGAGCGCAAGAAGGACTGGAAAGAGCCCGCGCCGAAATTCGGTTCCGGCGCCATCTGGAAATATGCCGAGCAGGTGGGACCCGCCCGCGACGGCGCGGTGACCCATCCCGGCGGCAAAGCGGAAGTGAACTGCTATGCAGATGTCTAGCCGAGTGACATTGATCACAGCCGCGGCCGGCGTCCTTGCGTTCTGGCTCAACCCTGCGCCGGCGGAAACGCCGGCCCAGAAGACGAGCCCCGCAAACGCCGTCGCCGCCGGCGTATTCTCCTCCGCCACCGCCGCCTATCGGGAAGGCGTGTCCGCGGTTCAGTCCGGCGCGGTCGACAAGGGGGTTCCGGCGCTTCGTTTCGCCGCCGATCGCGGCGTCCTCGGCGCCCAGCTCCGTCTTGCGGAGCTCTACGCCAAGGGCGGGCCCGTGCCGAAGGACGACGCCCAGGCCTTCACCTATTACCGTCAGATCGCCGACACCTACGCCGATATCCCGCCGCGCAGCCCGGTTGCGAAATACGTCGCCGACGCGTTTGTGGCGCTCGGTCGATATCAGCTCGCCGGCATCCCGCAGATCGGCTTGCGGCCAGATCCGAAACGGGCCGCCGATCTCTTCGGCCATGCGGCGAGCTATTTCGGCGACGCCGACGCCCAGTACGAACTGGCCCAGCTCTACCTGTCCGGCAATGGCGTGAAGCGCAATCTCCGCCTCGGCGCCAACTGGTTGGCCATGGCCGCCCGCAAGCAGCATCCCGAATCCCAGGCCATGCTGGGCGAGATGCTGTGGCGCAGCGAGAAGGGCAGCGGACGTTACATTCGAGGTCTCGCCTTGATCGCGCTGGCCCACCATAACTCGGTGACCACGGGCAATGAGCCGGCTTGGATCAAGGATCTCTACGCCGAGGCCTTCAGCGACATCGACGACGAGACCCGCCAGGCGGTGGAAGCGACCACTCCACGCTGGGGCGGCCCGCGCGTGGCCATCGTCTCGGCACACGAGCATCACGAGGAGATGGCAGACGAGCGGTCCATCGGCTCCCGTATCGGCGGCTTCGTCCTGGGCGATCCGATCGGCGATCTCGATGTCCATGAAGATCCCGCGCTGACGGCTCAGACCGTCTCGGACGATGCCATCGTGGCACCGGAAGGGATCGGCGAGCCGGTCATCAGCCTGCAGGGCATGAATGCCGCAGGCGATCAGAGCGCCGCCTCGGCCTCCGCGGCGCCCGTCATGCCTTCGGATATGACGAGCGGTTCGGCGGGCATGGGCGTGTCCATGGGCTTTAGCGGCAGTGCCGCTGGCGGCCTGCAATAGGCCGGACCTGAAGGGGCGCCTCGGCGCCAAACGCTCCGAAGCTCTAAACCGAGAGTTCGATCCAGATCGGCACGTGGTCCGACGGCTTTTCCCAGCCGCGCGGGGCCGTATCGATCTCGCAGGTTCGCAAAAGGTCGGCGGCTTGCGGCGACAGCAGCAGGTGGTCGATCCGCAATCCTCGGTTCTTCTGCCAAGCGCCGGCCTGATAATCCCAGAACGTATATTGATGGGCTTCGTCGTGGCAGGCCCGGAAGGCGTCCGTCAGGCCGAGATTGAGCAGGCTGCGGAATTGCGCTCGCGTCTCCGGCTTGAACAGGGCGTCGTCCACCCAGGCCGCCGGATTGTAGACGTCGTCGGGCATTGGGATGACATTGTAGTCGCCGGCCATCACCATGGGCTCTTCGTAGGTCAGAAGCTCTGCCGCCCGCGCCTTCAGCCGATCCATCCAGGCGAGCTTGTAATCGTATTTGGGACCGTCCGCCGGATTGCCGTTGGGCAGATAAAGATTGGCGATCCGCACCACGCCCGACGGCACCGAAACCACCGCCTCGAGATAGCGCGCCTGTTCGTCCGCATCGTCTCCGCCAAGCCGCGGCGCCGTCTCGTCGAACGGAAGCTTGGAGAGTAGGGCGACGCCGTTGAAGCCCTTCTGGCCATGCACGGCGACGTTATAGCCGAGCTCCTCGAACTGCTCCGACGGGAAGGATTCGTCCACGCATTTGATCTCCTGCAGGCAGGCGATATCGGGCGAGGCGTCCTTCAGCCAGGTCAGCAGCGTGTCGATCCGGGCCTTGATGCCGTTGATGTTCCAGGTGGCGATTTTCATGGGACGATTGTCATACGACCATTTTCATCGGGATGCCGGCCAACCCTCTCCGTCGTCATGACCGGACTCGATCCGGGCATCCATACCCGGACGGCGCAGCGAATCTAAGCGGTCCGATTGGTCCGCTGAGGAACGTGAGAAGTAACGGCATGGCCCCCCGGGTCAAGCCCGGGGGTGACGAAACTGTACGACCCGCTAAAGCGAGAAGCTGGTGCCGCAGCCACAGGACGCGGTGGCGTTCGGATTGTTGACCTGGAAATGGGCGCCGATCAGATCGTCCACGAAGTCGATCTCGCTGCCCGCCACGAACGGCACCGACATGGGATCAATGATCACCCGCGCGCCGTCGCGCCCGATATCGATATCGTCGTCCTCGCGTTCCTTGACGAGGTCGAACCGGTATTGGAAGCCCGAGCAGCCGCCGCCTTCGACGGTGACCCGCAGCACGGTGTCCTGGGATTCCGCCTTTAGGATCTCGTTGATCCGCTGGACGGCGCTGTCGCTTATGGTGATGGACGCTTCAGTCATCCTGGGTTAGGTCTGTCCGCGATTGAGAGAGTTCAAGTGCATGAGCGAAAGGCCATGAGCCTCTCGCCTCGATATCATACCAGAGAGATAGGGGTACGGCCCGGCTTGTCAATCGCTGACGGGCCGTTCGAGACGCTGACCGACCACCTTAAAGTCCAAGAATCGGGCGCCGTGACCTACCCGTTCGCGCGCGCACCCTATGCCGTCGATCCGGCGAAAAGCCGGGGGCGCTACGAGCCGGAGCCGAAAAGCGCGACCCGCTCGCCGTTTCAGCGCGACCGCGACCGGATCGTCCATGCGACCGCCTTCAGGCGTCTCACCCACAAGACCCAGGTCTTCATCTATCACGAGGGCGATCACTACCGGACCCGGCTGACCCATAGCTTGGAGGTGGCCCAGATCGCCCGCTCCATGGCGCGCAGCCTCGCCCTCGACGAGGACCTGACCGAAGCGGTGGCGCTGGCCCACGATCTCGGCCATTCGCCCTTCGGACATGCGGGTGAGCGGGCGCTCGACCGGGCCATGCAAGGGGCCGGCGGTTTCGACCACAACGCCCAGAGCTTGCGGGTCGTCACCGAGCTTGAGCGGAAATATGCCGGCTTCGACGGGCTGAACCTCACCTGGGAGACTCTCGAAGGGCTCGTGAAGCATAACGGCCCGCTAGAGGGCCCGGATTCCGAGGACGAAGAGGTGCCCGCGCCTGTCCTCAACTATAACGCCAAGCACGATTTGGAGCTCGGCACCTATGCCTATCTGGAGTCCCAGCTCGCCAGCCTCGCCGACGACATCGCCTACAATAATCACGACGTTGACGACGGCTTCCGCTTCGGCTGTTTCGCATTCGAGGAGCTTGGCGAAATCCCCCTGGTGGGCGTGATCCTCGGAGAGCTTCGCTGGCGGTATCCCGAATTGGAGACGCCGCGCCTCTTGAACGAGCTGAACCGGCGCCTCATCACCCGCATGATCAACGATGCCCGGAACGAGACCGCGAAGCGTCTGGAGGACCTGGCGCCCGAGGATGCCGATGCGATCCGCTTCGCAGGCCGGCCGATCGCGGCCTTCTCCGACGAGATGACGGCGGAACTCGACACCTTGCGGGATTTTCTCACCGAACGTGTCTACCGCCACGACCGCGTGATGGGCATCATGCGCCGGGCAGAGCAGGTGGTCGCCGACCTCTTCCAACGCTATAAGGACGATGCTGGCGCCTTGCCGCCCAACTGGAGCGACCAGGCGCCCGATCGCGGCTCGCCCGCCTACGCCCGACATATCTGCGATTTCATCGCCGGCATGACCGACCGCTATGCGCTCGCCGAACATGCCCGGCTGTTTGACGTGACCCCGGACTTGCGCTAGGGCCCCGCCGCTTCACTTTTCGGATTTTCGACCATGGATGTCTTTGCACCCTTTCACGACGCGGTTCTGAACGCCGTCGCCAAGCTTCAGGAAGACGGCATCGTTCCCGCCGACGTCAAACTCGGCGCCATCACCATGGAGCCGCCCCGCGAGTCGGGCCATGGCGATCTCGCCACCAATGCCGCCATGGTGCTGGCGAAACCGTCCAAGGCGAAGCCGCGCGACCTGGCCGAAAAGCTGCTGCCCATGATCGAGGCCCACGATGATGTGGAGAAGGTCGAGATCGCCGGGCCGGGCTTCCTCAACCTTACCTTGAAGCAGAGCTTCTGGCCGGGTGTGGTGCGGGCCGTGCTGGGGCAAGGTGAAGCCTTCGGCTCCAGCGACCAGGGCGCGGCCGGAAGGTGAACGTGGAGTATGTCTCCGCCAACCCGACCGGCCCCATGCATGTGGGCCATTGCCGGGGAGCGGTGTTCGGCGACGCGCTGGCCAACCTCCTGTCATTTACCGGCCATGACGTCACCTGCGAGTATTACGTCAATGACGCCGGCACCCAGATCGACGTGCTCGCCCGCTCCGCCTATCTCCGCTATCGCGAGGCGCTTGGGGAGGATATCGGCGAAATCCCCGAAGGCCTGTACCCGGGCGACTACCTCAAGCCCGTCGGCGAGGCCTTGGCGGCGAAATATGGGGATAAGCTGTTGAAAGCTGACGAGTCGGACTGGCTTCCGACCGTAAAGCTCGAGGCAGTCGACGCCATGCTGGCTCTCATCAAGGATGACCTCAGCCAGCTAGGCATCAGCCATCACGTATTTTTTTCCGAGCGCTCCATGCTCGAAGGCGAGAATCTCGTCATGGAGACCATCGCCGACCTCAAGCAGAAGGGGGTTGTGTACGAAGGCCGTTTGCCGCCGCCCAAGGGCGTGGTCGACGAAGACTGGGAAGACCGCGAACAGCTGCTTTTCCGTTCCACGGATTTTGGTGACGACCTCGATCGGGCGCTCCTGAAATCCGATGGCTCGCCGACTTATTTCGCTTCCGACATCGCCTATCACCGCGAGAAGTTCAGACGCGGCTTTAACACGATGATCGAT
This sequence comes from Methyloligella halotolerans, assembly GCF_001708935.1. Taxonomy (GTDB): domain Bacteria; phylum Pseudomonadota; class Alphaproteobacteria; order Rhizobiales; family Methyloligellaceae; genus Methyloligella; species Methyloligella halotolerans. The sequence goes on along the minus strand of NZ_MASI01000001.1, from coordinate 568,172 downwards.
GTGTGGGGCGCCGATCACTCGGGCCATGTGAAGCGCATGAAGGCGGCCCTTGCAGCTCTGCTCGGCGAAGAGGCCGAGCTGGATATTAAGCTTTGTCAGCTGGTTCGCTTGTTTCGGTCTGGCACGCCTGTAAAGATGTCTAAACGCGCCGGGACGTTTGTGACTTTGAGGGACGTCGTGGACGAGGTCGGGCCTGGTCCGGTTCGTTTCATGATGTTGTTTCGGAAGAACGACGCGCCGCTCGACTTCGACTTCGCGAAAGTCACCGAGCAGTCGCGGGACAACCCGGTGTTCTATGTCCAGTACGCCCATGCGAGGGCGTGTTCGGTGTTGCGTAATGTGCGGGAGGTCTTTCCCACACTCGACCCAGGGGGTGATGCGTTGGGGCAGGCGGCAATAGATCTGTTGAACGACGAGTCGGAACTCGCTCTGATTCGGCGCATGGCGGACTATCCGCGAATCGTTCAGGCGGCCGCGTCTGCCCATGAACCTCATCGCATTGCATTTTACCTTCATGACCTTGCGAGTGACTTCCATAGCCTCTGGAATCGAGGCAAAGACTCGCCACAATTACGTTTTATTCACCAAAACGACCCAGATTTGACGAATTCTCGTGTTGCGCTTGTGTCAGCTGTCAAGCGCATTTTGTCGTCTGGACTGGGCATTCTCGGCGTCAAACCGGTTGAAGAGTTGCACTGAGCCCGCCGATCGGAAGGGTTCGAGGGGAGTAGCCATGTCTATCAAGGATCAGCAGGCTGGTCGGCCTGGAAACGCCGCACACGGTCAGCAGGGGCAGCGCCCCGCGCCGCGTCCGCGGGCGGCGACCGGACTTGCCGCCGGCTCGTTCGCGCGTATGCCGTCTTACACGCCGGTGACCCGCGCGCCTGAGCAGGCCTATCCTCAGGACCCGGGCTACGACACCCAGCCGGCGCCTGCCGACTACACCTACGACGAGACCGCCCAGGGCGGCGCATATCAGGGTGAGCACTACGCTCCTCATCAGGGCTACGCCCAGCAGCCCCAAGGATATGAGAACCAGGGCTACGACAACCAGCCTTACGATAATCAGGGCTACGCGAACCAAGGCTACGACCAGCAGGGTTATGCTGGTCAGCAAGGTTACGAGAACGGTCAGCCGTATTATCAGGACGAGACCGGCTACCCTGCCGAGACCTATGCCGAGCAGGGCTACGATCAGAACGGCTATCCCCAGCAGCCCTACCAGGGGACCGATTACCAGGCGCCGAATACGGCCAGCCCTACCAGAACGGCGCCTATCACGACGCCGGCGCGGCCGAAGACGAGCCGCTCGACCTGGATATGGAAGATGCGTCCGAATACGCGGGGCAGCAGCCGGTCGAGCAGAGCTTCGAAGCCTATGGCGAAGAAGCAGCCTATGCGGACCAGGAGGCCCAGGGATACGATCACTACGCTCCCGCCGAGGGTTATGGGCCCGGACAGGAGCAGGGCTATAGCAACGGCTATGGCGATCAGGCTTACGCCGAGCAGGACTACGCAGAGCAGGGCTACGATCCCAACGCCTATGCCGGTCAGGCTTATGCCGAGGGCCAATATCCCGATGGCGAATATGCGCCGCAGGATGGCAGCCACGCGGTGCAGACTTACGAGGCAGCCTATGACGGCGCGCCCGAGATCCCGCTGAGCTACGGCCAGCCGGGCGCCGGATACCAGGATGCCGAACCCCAGTCCGATGCCGACTTCATGGGTACCGAGGGCGGTGCCGACGGTAAGGTCAAGGCCGGCATTTTCAGCAAATATATGGGCCGCCGCAGCGGCATCATGATCGGCAGCGCCGTGGTCGGCGCCATCGCTCTGGGCGGCGCTCTCGCCTTTGCCTTCAAGCAGAGCGGTGGCGGCATTTCCGGCGAGCCGCCCCTGATCACGGCCGAGAACACCCCCGTCAAGGAAGCGCCCGAGCAACCCGGCGGCAAGGAGTTCCCTCACAAGAACAAGCTGATCTACGACCGGCTCGAGAACGGCGATCAGCCCGAGGCCGATCGCCTCGTTCCGCGCCAGGAAGAGCTGGCCCTGCCGAACATGCCGGCCCAGACCGACATGCCGGATATGCCGGAGCTGGCCGCCAATGACGCCGGCAACGCCGGTGCGGCCGACGCATCCGACCCGGATTCCGGACCGCGCAAGGTGAAGACCCTAACCGTGCGTCCCGACGGCTCCGTCGATGCAGGACAGGCCACCGCCAATGCGGCCGGCGCCCAATCCGAGCCGACCACCACGGCCTCCATCGAGCCGCAGGCACAGCCGGCACCCGCGCCGGCGGCCGCAAGCCGGAACTATGTGGTCCAGGTCGCTTCGAAGAAGGATCAGACCGAAGCACTCGCCGCCTTCGCCGACATGCAGCAGAAATATCCTTCGCTGCTGGCGAATTACCGGCCGATGGTCAACCGCGTGAACCTTGGCGACAAGGGCGTGTGGTACCGTCTCCAGGTCGGCCCCATGTCCAGCCAGGCCGACGCATCTCAGCTTTGCGGTCAGTTGAAGGCAAAGGGTCTCAACGACTGCCTGGTGATGGCCCAGTAGAGCAGGCTGCCGCCAAAGCGGTGGACGCAGTCAATAAGCGGGCTTGACGGGGTGAGCCGCCCCGGATAGCCCGCTTGAATGGCATTCCAAGCCTTCATAGCGAGTTGCGCGGGTCCGGAGCTTTCCGAGGCCGAGCGCAGCTTTTTCGGACGGAGCCGCCCCTGCGGCCTCATCCTCTTTGCCCGCAATTGCGAGACGCCGGAACAGATCCGCGCGCTCACCGACAGCTTCAAGCAGGCGGTCGGCAGCGAAGAAATCCTCATCCTGATCGATCAGGAAGGGGGCAGGGTGCAACGTCTCAAGCCGCCGACATGGCCGCAAATGCCGCCCGCCCGGGCCTATGGCGACCTCTACGCCAAGGATGCCGAGGCCGGGAAGCGGGCCGCCTTCTACGGCGCCCGTCTCATCGCCCACCAGCTCCATGCCCTCGGCATCAACACCAATTGCGCCCCCGTGCTCGACGTGCCCCAGCCGGGGGCCCATGAGATTATCGGCGATCGCGCCTACGGCACCGATCCCGAAACCATCGCGATCCTCGGCCGGGCCGTCATGGACGGCTATCTCGCCGGCGGCGTTTTGCCGGTGATCAAGCACGTGCCCGGCCACGGTCGTGCCGAAGCCGACAGCCATCTGTCTCTGCCCAAGATCGATGCGACCCAAGAGGAACTGGCGGCAGTCGACTTCAAGCCGTTCCAGGCGTTGAAGGACGCGCCGCTCGCCATGACCGCCCACGTCCTTCTGCCTGTTTTCGATTCCGACCGTCCAGCCAGCACCTCGCCCGTTATAATGGGGGAAGTGATTCGGAAGACCATCGGCCTCGAAGGACTCGTGATGTGTGACGACCTCGGCATGAAGGCGCTTTCAGGCACCATGCGGGAGAAGGCGGCAGCGGCCATCGCGGCCGGCTGCGATGTCGCCCTTCACTGCAGTGGCGCGCTGTCCGAGATGGAAGACGTCGCCGAGGCCGTGCCCGCGCTAACGGGCGAGCCGAAATCCCGCTTCGACCGCGCCATCGCGGCGCTCCATGCCCCGGAGCCCTTCGACCACGAAGAGGCGCTCGCCATGCTCGCCCAGGTCCAGGGCACGCCCATCGTCTGGGCGGAAGGCTAGCCATGGCCGAAGACGAGATCTCCCAGGAAGAAGAGAGCGTCGACGCCGGGTCGAAACAGGCCGCGCCCTCCAAGGCACCGCCGGCCGATCCTGATTTCGCCTCTTGGGACGACGATCCCTTGCGGGAGAGCGACCCCAACGAGGCCCTCGTCGTCGATGTGGAGGGCTTCGAAGGCCCTCTCGACCTGCTGCTCGCCATGGCCCGCACCCAGAAGGTGGATCTGTCAAAGATCTCCGTCCTGGCGCTCGCCCAGCAATATCTCAGCTTCATCGAGGACGCGCGCAAGCTGCGCCTGGAGCTTGCCGCCGACTATCTCGTCATGGCGGCATGGCTGACCTTCATCAAGTCCAAGCTGCTCCTCCCCGACGAGGAGGACGACGAGGAAGGGCTCTCCGGCGAGGAGATGGCCCTGATGCTGCAGTTCCGGCTGAAGCGCCTCGATGCCATGCGCGAGGCCGCCGCCACCCTGATGAACCGCAAGCGTCTGGGCCGCGACATCTTCAGACGCGGCGACCCGGAGCCGATCCGCGTGATGCGCCGCCAGATCTATGACGCCAATGTCTATGACCTGCTGAAGGCTTACGCCCAGCAGCGCCAGCGAAATTCCGTTCGCGCATTTAACGTGAAGAAGCGCACCGTCTGGTCCATCAAGGAAGCCCGCGGCGAGCTCGAACGGCTGCTCGGCATGGCCGTCGACTGGGCGCCCCTCAACGATCTTTTCGCCGAGTTCCTGGTCGATCCGGAGATTCGGCGCACGGCGCTCGCCAGCGGGCTCAATGCCAGCCTGGAGATGGCGCGGGAAGGGGCTGTCGAGCTCCGCCAGTCTAAGGTGTTTGCGCCGCTTCTGGTGCGCCGCCGCGAAGGATCGGAAGAGGGCGGTACGGACCGCCACAGGACTGCCGAAGAAACGCACTAGAGAGACACGAGAACGAGGTCGCGGATGACAGTCAAGAACCTGGAGAGAGCCGCAAAGGTGGAAGAAGAGGAACACGATGCCGGCCGGCCCGAGCTGGGCTTGCCTCTCCCGTTCCCCTCCAACGTCACGTCGCTTCCCTCCGCCGACCGGCGCGAGAAGCTGCGCATCGTGGAGGCGCTGCTGTTTGCCGCGAGCGAGCCGCTGGACGAGAAGACCCTCGGCCGGCATTTTGCCGCCGACGAGGACGTCTCGGCGCTAATCGAGGAGCTTCAGGGCCTGTATGCAGGGCGCGGCGTGAACTTGGTCCGCGTCGCCGGCAAATGGGCCTTCCGCACCGCGGAGGATCTCGGCTTCCTGCTGGAGCGCGAAGCCGTCGAGCAGCGCCGCCTGTCCCGTGCGGCTCTGGAGACCCTCGCCATCATCGCCTACCACCAGCCGGTCACCCGCGCCGAGATCGAGGAGATCCGCGGCGTCAGCATCTCCAAGGGCACTCTGGACGTGCTGCTGGAAACGGGCTGGGTGAAGCTGCGCGGCCGGCGCCGCGCCCCGGGCCGTCCCGTGACTTACGGCACGACGCCTTATTTCCTCGAGCATTTCGGCTTCGACTGCATCGACGATCTGCCCGGCCTCGCCGAGCTGAAAGGGGCGGGTTTGCTCGATTCGAGCCTGCCGCCCGGCTTCGCCATGCCGTCGCCCAACGATTCCGCCGAGCTTCGCGACGACGAGGATCCGCTGGAGGACGGCGAATTCGACGAGTTCGACGAAGCGGCCCCGGAGTCCGATGACGAGGACGAGGGTTCAGATGCGAACGCAAAAGCGGATGCCGAGCCCGGAACCGCTGAATCCGAGGGTGAGGACAACGTCACCACGGCGTTGTCCGATCCAGAGCGCGATGGGAGCGGCTGAGGGACCTTCGTGAGGTCGGCAGCCGGATCGATGTGTTGGAGTTCCTGAAAGCGCTGCGCCGGGATCCCGGAGATGGAGGTCAGGCCGGCTCTACACCGGCGCGACCCGACGTGACGCCCAAGGCTGGCGTCAGTTTCGCCAAGCCTCTCATCTTCGATCGCGTCGGGCGGAAGTTCGGCCGGACTTCGGCGCTGAACGATGTCAGCCTCGATATTCCTCCCGGTGAGATCCTTTGCCTGCTCGGCCCGTCCGGCTGCGGCAAGTCCACCCTACTGCGCATCGCAGCCGGCGTGGAGCGGCCGACCAGCGGGCGCGTGCTTCTTGACGGCGAGGAGGTGGCGGGGCCGAGCCGTTTCGTGCTTCCCGAGAAGCGCGGCATTGGCCTGATGTTCCAGGACTACTCGTTGTTTCCCCATCTGACGGTCGTGCAGAACGTCGCCTACGGCCTGCGCGATCTCGGCCGGGCCGAGGCGCGGCGGGAAGCGATGATGGCCCTGGACCGGGTCGGACTGGACGCCTATGCCGGGCGTTATCCCCACGTTCTCTCGGGCGGCGAACAGCAGCGCGTTGCGCTCGCCCGGGCCATCGCGCCGCGGCCTGGCGTGCTTCTGATGGATGAGCCGTTCTCCAATCTCGATTCCCGCCTCAGGGACCGTATGCGCGATGACACCCTCGCCATCCTCCGGGAGACCGGCGCCACTGCCATCGTGGTGACCCATGACAGCGAAGAGGCCATGCGCATGGGCGATCGCATCGCCCTCTTGCGGGACGGGCGGCTGATGCAGCTCGGCTCGGCGGAAGAGCTCTATGTCGCGCCGAACGATATTTTCGCGGCGCGTTTCTTCTCCGATCTCAACGAGATTCCGGCGCGGGTGACCGCGGGCAGGGCGGAGACCCCCCTCGGCAGTTTCGAAGCGGACGGCCATGCCGATGGCAGCGCCGTGGTGGTATGCATTCGCCAGCGGGATCTGAAGCTTCTGCCGGCAGGCGAAGGTACCTCCGCCCGAATCGTGGACCGCCGCTTTCTCGGAGACGTGCTGCTGGTCGAGCTTGCGGTGGCTGGTCTCGACCGCCCGATTTTCCTTCGCCCGCCGGGCGATGCGCCGCCGCCGGGCACGGAAACCGGGCTTGGCGTGGCCGCCAATGCCCCGTTGATTTTCGCAGGACAAGGCGCCTCTGCCCAATAGGGGCTATATCCGCTGACCGGCTTGCGGCCCGTGGGGCTTTCCTGTCATAGTGTGCGAAATCTTCCCTGCCATCCGGTGCGCGCTACGAAATCGAGAGGCTCTTCATGGGGCTAAGCTGGGCTCACATTCTAATCGTCTTGGTCGTGTTCATCCTTCTGTTTGGACGGAACAAGATCTCCGATCTCATGGGCGACGTCGCCAAGGGCATCAAGAGCTTCAAGAAGGGGCTCGCCGAGGACGACGATGTGCGCGAAGAGGATACGCCCGCGGAGCGGGTCGCCCGGGCCGAGCCCCAGGTTATCGAGCATCAGCCTGTCGAGCCGCCCCCGTCGCCGAAGCCGGCCAAGAAGGCGCCCGCCCGTCGTGCAACCACCAAGGCCGCGGCCAAGCCGGCGGCGGCCCGCAAGACCTCCAGCCGTACCGGCACGAGCGCGAAGAAGACCACGGCCAGCGCCCGCAAGACGTCCGGCAGCAAATCGACCACCCGGAAGTCGTCCAGCGGCTCCAGCCGCAAATCCGGTTGATCCGGCATTCGGGCGAGACGCGGCGCCGACCGGTGACCGTGAACCAATAAGACAGCACCCATGTTCGACATCGGCTGGATGGAGCTTCTGGTCATCGCGGTGGTGGCCATCGTGGTGGTGGGGCCGAAGGATCTACCCCGCCTGATGCGAACCTTCGGCCACTACGCCGGCAAGATCCGCCGCATGGCCAGCGACTTTCAGAATCAGTTCGATCAGGCTCTTAGCGGTGCAGAGCTGGAGGAGATGCAGCGCCGCTACCAGGAAGCGGTCGACATGCCCGAGCGGGTGAAGGGTCCGCCGATGCTTCCAGCGCCCGAAGAGGCGCGGGCGCATCCGCAGAATCAGCCGAAGGAAACAGCGCAGGCCGCGAACACGACCGCGCGCAAGTCGCCAACGCAAGCATCCGCTGCCCGAAAGGCCGCGTCCTCCGGCACGACCAAGAAGCCAAGCGCTACTAAGACAGGCAAATCCACTTCCGGCAGCGCCGCGTCCAAATCCAGGACGACGGCGGCAACCGCTTCGAAGGCCGGTGGAAAGACATCTCGGAAGACCGCGGCCAGCGCGAAGGCCGGCTCTGCCACGACGGGCGCGGGCAAGGCCTCCGCCGCGGCGAAGCCCGCATCCGCCAAGGCGCCCCCGAAGCCCGGCGGGACCAAGCGGGCCGCATCGGGCACAGCTAAGCCGCGCGGTGGCGCCAAGCCCCGGGGCAAGGGCGGAGCCAAGGAGCAATCCTCGTGAGCGCCGACGACGATCAGGACGATATCGACGCGAGCAAAGCGCCGCTGATGGATCACCTGGTCGAGCTGCGCCGGCGACTCCTCTGGTCGCTTCTCGCGGTGGGCGCGGCCTTCATCCTGTGCTTCGCCTTTGCCAAGCAAATCTACAATCTGCTGCTCTGGCCTTACCGCTGGGCGGCGGGCGTCAACACGCCCATCGAGATGATCTACACCGCGCCCCAGGAATTCTTCTTCACCGAGATGAAGCTCGCCCTGTTCGGCGCCGTGTTCATCGCCTTTCCGGTGATCGCCAGCCAGCTCTACATGTTCGTGGCGCCGGGCCTCTACAAGAACGAGCGGCGGGCCTTCCTGCCGTTCCTGGCGGCGACGCCCGTGCTGTTCCTGCTCGGCGCGGCGCTGGTCTATTTCCTGGCCATGCCGCTCGCCATGACCTTCTTCCTCTCCATGCAGCAATCGGGAGAGGACGGGGTGAAAATCGCGCTGACCGCCAAGGTCAGCGAGTATCTCAGCCTGATCATGACCCTGATCCTGGCGTTCGGGGTCTGCTTCCAGCTCCCTGTGGTGCTGACGCTGCTGGCCCGCGCCGGCATCATTACCGCCGACTGGCTCCGGAAATATCGCCGCCACGCCATCATGGTCATGGTGGTCATCGCCGCGGTCCTGACGCCGCCCGATCCCATCAGCCAGCTCGCCCTGTGGATCCCGACCATCCTCCTCTACGAACTGTCGATCCTCGCGGTCTCCATGGCCGAAAAGAAACGCGATCAGGCGAAAGAGGCGGACGAGGACGATAAGTCCGACGAGTAGTGGGAAAGCGCTCGAGCTTGGATCCGTCGGGCGCGATCAAATTCTGAGTCATCACCGGGCTTGTCCCGGTGATCCATGAACACGGAATAAATGATTCAGCACGGTGGTCATGGATGCCCGGCACAAGGCCGGGCATGACGCCGATATTAGAAGCAACGCTGATCTAGATTCTCATGGTGAGGGCGGGCGCAGCCCGCGTCCCGAACCATGCAGGCCCCCAGCCACACATTCCACGTCATTGCCGGACTTGATCCGGCAATCCAGGGCAAGTCGTACTGGAGCTTCCGGCCCTGGATGCCTGGGGCGAGCCCGGGCCTCACGGAGTCACAGGAAGGCCCCCCATGACAAAGCTCGGCTATCGCCGTATAGGGGAGACGACTTTCAGCGGCGAAAAGAACAGGGTCCCTCGTGCTCGACATCAAATGGATTCGCGATAACCAGGACGCCTTCGTCGAGGGCCTGACAAATCGCGGCTTCGACGATCCCCAAGCCCAGTTGAATCAGATCCTCAAGCTGGACGAACAACGTCGTGAGACGATTCAGAAATTGCAGGACGCCCAGGAGCGCCGCAATGCTGCGTCCAAGGAGATCGGCAAGGCCAAGCAGGCGAAGGACGAGACGCTCGCCCAATCCCTCATGGACGAGGTCGCCGGCCTGAAAGACGAGGTGAAGCAGGGCGAGGATGCCGAGCGTGCCATCGATACAGAACTCCGCGATCTCCTTGCGGGCATTCCGAATATGCCTCTCGACGACGTGCCGGTCGGGCCGGACGAGGAGGCCAATGTCGAGATTCGGAAATGGGGTGAGCTGCCCAGCCTAAGCTTTGACGCGAAGCAGCATTTCGAGCTCGGCGAAGACCTGGGCCTGATGGATTTCGAGACCGCCGCCAAGATGTCCGGCGCCCGCTTCGTGGTGCTGCAAGGGGCGCTCGCGCGCCTGGAGCGCGCCCTGGGACACTTCATGCTCGACCTTCACACGAGCGAGCACGGCTATACCGAAGTGGCGCCGCCGCTTTTAGTCCGCGACGACACCATGTTCGGCACCGGCCAGTTGCCGAAGTTTCGAGATGACCAGTTTCAGGCCAAATCAAAGGTCGCGCTTGGAGACGAGGAGTTCCGTGTAACCGTCGGCTCAGAGTCAGGCACTCTGTCTGTAGAATTCCTCGGGCCACGGAAAGATGAGCTAAAAAGACGCTTCGTCGGCTTGATGGATTTGCGGAATCCTCACCTGGACCAGGGGGTGGTGGTCGGGGCCAAACCTGTCATCGACGATCACGAATGCTGGCTCATCCCGACCGCCGAAGTGCCGCTCACCAATCTTGTCCGCGAGGAGATCGTCCCCGAGGACACGCTCCCCAAACGCGTCACCGCCTTCACCCCGTGCTTCCGGGCCGAAGCAGGGGCTGCGGGCCGCGACACCCGCGGCATGATCCGCCAACACCAGTTCTCCAAGGTCGAGATGGTCTCCATCACGACGCCGGATGAGTCCCTTGACGAGCTGGAGCGTATGACCGGCTGCGCCGAGACCGTGCTCCAGCGTCTCGGCCTCCCGTATCGCGTCGTGACGCTGTCGACTGGCGACATGGGGTTCTCGGCCCGCAAGACCTACGACATTGAAGTCTGGCTTCCGGGGCAGGATGCCTATCGCGAAATCTCGTCCTGCTCGGTATGCGGCGATTTCCAGGCCCGTCGCATGAATGCCCGCTACCGGGTGAAGGACGGCAAGGACAACCGCCTCGTCCATACCCTGAACGGCTCCGGCGTCGCTGTCGGGCGCGCGCTGATTGCCGTCATGGAGAATTACCAGGAGGCGGACGGCGGCATTCGCATTCCCGACGTGCTGAAGCCCTATATGGGTGGCATGGAAAGAATCGATCCTCCCAAGCGTTGAGGCCTCTCCGCACGGACGAGGAACACGAAGACGTCGCTGGTGGCCGGTAATCGGGTCACGGCCGCCGGCTCGAGAACAAGCATGCAGGGTGAGCAGTAGGTGAGTATGAGAATCGTTGTGACCAATGACGACGGCGTCGAGGCGGCCGGGATCGAGGTTCTGGAGGAGATCGCCCACGAGCTCTCCGACGACGTCTGGGTCGTCGCGCCGGAGACTGATAATAGCGGCGCCTCCCATTCCCTGACCCTGGCGGAACCCCTCCGCCTGCGCGAGCTCGGTCAGCAGCGCTACGCGGTGAAGGGCACGCCGACCGATTGCGTGATCATGGCGGTCCGCTCGCTCCTGCTCGATCATCCGCCGGATCTCATCCTTTCCGGCGTCAATCGCGGACAAAACGTGGCCGACGACGTGACCTATTCCGGCACCGTCGCAGGCGCCATCGAAGGCACGCTGCTCGGCATCCGCTCCATCGCGCTGAGCCTGGTGACCGGACCCATGGAGCAGGGCGTTCCGATCTGGGAGACCCCGCTCACCCACGGCGCCAAGGTCGTCCGGCAGCTTCTCGACACGGATTGGACCAGGGGCGTGCTGCTCAACGTGAACTTTCCCGATTGCCAGCCCGACGAGGTAACCGGCGTTGAAGTCACGCGTATGGGCCAGCGCTCGCCGGATCTGCTCAATATCGACGACCGCATGGATACCCGCGGCAAGGCCTATTATTGGATCGGCGTGAACCGCGAAATGGCCGAGCCCCCTGAGGGCACCGACATCTGGGCGGTGCGCAACAAGGCCATCTCCGTGACGCCGCTCTGTCTCGACTTCACGCACCAGCCCACCTGCGAGCAGCTCCAAAAAGCGCTGAAAAGCTGAATCCGCATCGCGGCCATGGCGTAACAGCCTAGAATCGTCGGATATTCCGGGACCGACTCTGATTCGGAGCAGTCCCCTTATGGCGGCAAGCGCCCAAGACCAGATCGGGCTGATCATGCAGCTCAGGCGTCGCGGCATCCGCGACACGCGGGTCCTGCGCGCCATGGAGCTCGTGCCGCGTGACGTCTTCGTCGAGCCGTCCTTCCTCAAGCACGCCTATCAGGATATCGCGCTGCCCATCGAATGCGGGCAGACCATCTCTCAGCCCTACGTGGTCGCCTTCATGACCGAGGCGCTGGAGGTGGCGGATCATCACACCGTGCTCGAGATCGGCACCGGCTCCGGTTACCAGGCCGCAGTGCTCTCCCAGCTTTGCCGCCACGTCTACACCATCGAACGCTACCGGGAATTGCAGAAGCTCGCCGACGATCACTTCGAAGCGCTCGGTATCGACAATGTCAGCACGATCATCGGCGACGGCTGGATCGGCTGGCCGCCCCAGGCGCCGTTCGACCGCATCATCGTCACCGCGGCGGCGCCCGAATTGCCGGAAGCCCTGGTCGATCAGCTGAAGGTCGGCGGACGGATGATCATCCCCATCGGCGAGAACCGGGACTCTCAATCCCTCGTCCAGGTCGACAAATTTGGCGAAGACGACGAATTCACGGAAAGATCGCTCCTGCCGGTGCGATTCGTGCCGCTGGTGAAGGGCAGGGTGAAACGCTCATGACGCGAATCCTCAGGGTTTCAGGGGCGCCGCGACGCTACCAGCCCGAATGGCGGACCCGTGGAGAACTCTCGGCCCCAGACGGCATCGCCGATGAAAAGGACAGCGAAATCATGCCCATCCTCACCAATCAGGGAGCGGTGTTAAGACGCTGTTTACCCCATCGGCGCTTAACTGCCGCTTCGATTAGAAAGTTTGGAGTACGGGGGTTTCTGGGTATGAGGGAAACGGCATTTTGGTCGACCCTTGGGCGCGGCTCAATTCTGGCTGCAGCCGCCATTGCCACCGCCGGCGTGGCGGGGTGCAGCAACAGCTCCCGCTTCGATAGTCCGGCCTACAGCCTGTCGAGCAACGGCGGCAGCGGTTACGACGAGACCACAACCGCCTCTCTCGGCCCGGTTCCGCCGGAATCCGTCTATGGCGGCAGCGGCGGCTCCTATGGCGGCGGCGGTTCGAACCAATATGCCAGCGCCACGCCACCGCGCACCACGCCGGGCTTCGACAGCCGCGGCCGCTATACCAGCGGAACCGGTTACGCGAGCAACAATAGCGGCGGCAGCAGCTATAGCGGCAGCAACAGCTACAGCGGCGGCGGGAACAGCTATTCGAGCAATTCCTACAGCGGTGGAAATTCGTATACCGGCGGCAACAGCTACAAGCCGACGCCCGTGTCCTATCGGCCGAACGACGACACCACCAGCAGCTATTCCGGCTCGACCAACAAATACCCGGTGCAGCAGGCGGTCTACACGCCGCCCGCGCCGAAGCAGCCCGCTATGCCGCCCCAGCGCGTCGCCTCCGCCGACCGTGCTGCGCTGACCGGTCCGGGCTCCAAGACCATCACCGTCCAGAACGGTGACAGCCTCTATCTCTATTCCCTGCGCTACGGCGTGTCGGTGGAAGCGATCCAGAAGGCCAACGGCCTGTCGGGCATTGCCCTGACGGCTGGCCAGAAGATCGTCATCCCGGCCAAGGGTGCGACGGTGGAGGACGATTCCTACATCATCCAGGCCGGCGACAGCCTGAGCTCCATCGCCCGCAAGCACGGCGTGACCGAGCAGGCCCTCGCGAGCGCCAACAACATCAGCAATGCGCGCAGCCTGCAGATCGGCCAGGAGCTGAAGATCCCGAGCGGCGGCAGCACGCCTCAGCCGACGGTTCAGGCCCGCAGCCAACAGCCGCAGACGGCGCCCGCCGCTCCGCAGCCGCCGGCCCAGCAGGCCGAAAGCGACAGCAACGTGCGGGTTGTGCGGACTCAGAAGGTCGAGTCGCCCGACTTCGCCAAGCAGAGCCAGCCCGAGCCGCAGCAGGAGGCGAGCACCGCACCCGCCAGCGGCAGCCAGGTCGCGAGCACCAAATCTCTTCCGTCGCCCGATCCCATGTCCGGTCAGCGCTTCCGCTGGCCCGTGAATGGCCGCGTGATCTCCAAGTTCGGCTCCCGTGCTGATGGGGGTCATAACGACGGCATCGACATTTCCGTGCCCCAGGGCACGTCCGTGAAGGCCGCCGAGAATGGCGTCGTCGCCTATGCGGGCAACGAGCTGAAGGGCTACGGCAACCTGGTGCTGATCCGGCACTCCAACAACTGGGTCTCGGCTTACGCCCACAACGAGAACGTTACCGTCAAGCGCGGCGACAAGGTGACCCGCGGCCAGACCATCGCTCAAGCCGGCGCCACGGGTTCGGTCAGCCAGCCGCAGCTCCACTTCGAGCTGCGTAAAGGATCTCGCCCGGTCGATCCGCTCAAATATATGAGCACGGCGACCGCCGGCGCGAACTAGGGACCGGTTTCCGAAGAGACGGGTTTCAGAAGAGATTGAATCAGGGGTGAGCCGAGGCTCGCCCCTTTTTCGTTTGGGGGTCGCCAACCACGCCTCCTCGTCGGGAGAGTAGGAGCCCGTTGCGGGTTTTGGGAAAATGGTCCCGCAAAACACGTCGTCATGCCCGGGCTCGTCCCGGGCATCCATGAACACCGGCGCCCGTTGAAAGAACGCCCGCAGGGGTTATGGATCCCCGGCACAGGGCCGGGGATGACTGGCTTCCCGAGGCGAGCGTGTCTAAAACCGCTTCCCCAGCCGCCCCGCAAGCGACTGGATATACTGCCAGGCCACGCGGCCCGAGCGGCTGCCCCGGCCCATGGCCCAGGCCAGCGCCTCTCGACGCAACTCCTCATCGGAGATGTCGAGCCCGTAATGCGCGGCGTAGCCTCGGACCATCTCCAGATAGTCATTTTGGCTGCAATTGTGGAAGCCGAGCCACAAGCCGAACCGGTCCGAGAGGGACACCGATTCCTCCACCGCCTCTGACGGATTGATCGCCGTGGACTGCTCGTTCTCGATCATCTCCCGGGACAGGAGATGCCGACGGTTGGAGGTTGCGTAGAAGATCACGTTCTCCGGCCGGCCTTCGACACCGCCCTCCAGCACCGCCTTCAGCGACTTGTAGGAGGTGTCCTGCGCCTCGAACGAGAGGTCGTCGCAGAACAGGATGAACCGGTACTCCGCATCTCTCAGCAGATGAAGAAGCTGGGGCAGGGAGCCGATATCCTCCCGGTGAATCTCGATGAGCTTGAGGTCGGGCGTCTCGGCCTCGCCTGCGGCCTGTTCTGCGACCGCGCCGTGGACAGCTTTCACCAGAGAACTCTTGCCCATGCCCCGCGCGCCCCAGAGAAGCGCGTTATTGGCGGGTAGCCCGTGAGCGAAACGCTCGGTGTTCTCCACCAACGTGTCGCGCATATGGTCGATGCCCTTGAGCAGGGGCAGGGGTTGGCGGTTGACCGCAGCCACCGGCTGCAGGGCCTCGCGCTCCGCCTGCCACACAAACGCATCCGCCGCACCGAAATCGGGCGCCTTGCGATTTGCGGGCGCCATGCGGTCCAACGCGTCCGCGATTCGAGCCAACAGGCTCTCGGTCTTCGTCTCAGAGGTCATTGATGGTTCTGCCGGGAGAAAGATTGCGAGAAACAGGCTTTACGATGCCCTCACAGCCGTTGCAAAGGCGCGTTAGCTGGCTATAGTCGCGCCAAACGCGGGGAGGGGTTTCCCTCCTTTATCAAGCCCTTCGACTGGGCGGCCATAATTTATGTAATACGAGGGATGGGAGCAAATGATCGAGCCGGTCTTAGCCCAAGCTGCTCCGGGCGCAATGGACTACTTCAATAGTCTCCTGATCCCGACTGTTCTGATCATCGGCATCATGTATTTCCTGATGATCCGTCCGCAGCAGAAGCGGATGAAAGCCCATCAGGACATGATCGGATCTCTGCGCCGGGGCGACAATGTCGTCACCGCCGGCGGCATCCTCGGCAAGATCACCAAGGTCGATGACGACGAGATCCAGGTCGAGGTTTCGGAAGGCGTTCGCATTCGCGTGCTGAAATCGACCATCTCCGAGGTTCGCGGCAAGCCCGAGCCCGCCAACAACAACGACAAGACACCGGCCAAGCCCGGCGGCCGCTCCAAGGGCGGGAGCGCCTCCTGATGCGCCTTGTCCGCTCTCGGCCGTCCGGCCACCTCGCCTAGTCAATCCGGAGCTCCGCGGCGATGCTGCAATTCCCAAGATGGAAGGTGGTGCTGATTCTTCTCGTCGTCATCGGCGGCGTAGCCTATGCACTCCCCAACGTTTTCCCGTCCAAGACCATGGCGGACGTGCCGGATTGGCTGCCCCACAAGCAGGTCAATCTCGGCCTCGATCTCCAGGGCGGCGCCCATCTTCTTTATGAGATCGACGAGAAGCAGCTCGTCGACGACTGGCTCAAGACCTTGCGCGGCGAGACCCGTTCCGCCCTGCGCGACGACCGCATCGGCTACACCAACCTCCAGGCCAACCCGAAGACCAAGAGCGTCTCGGTGCGCATTCGCGACAACTCCGATTTCGACAAGGCGGTCAGCGCCCTCAAGGAGCTGTCCGTTCCCATCGATACCTCCGGTTTCGGGATGAGCGGCGAGCGCAACATCTCCGTCCAGGGCGGCGAGAATCGCACCGTCACCCTGACCATCACCGATGCGGGCCTGACCCAGCGCATCAACGGCGCGATCGAATCCTCCATCGAGACGATCCGCCGCCGCATCGATGCGTTCGGCACCTCCGAGCCGAGCATTCAGCGCCAGGGCCGCGACCGCATTCTGGTCCAGTTTCCGGGCATCCAGGACGTGCAGCGTCTGAAGGGGCTGATCAACGAGACCGGCAAGCTCGACTTCCAGATGGTGGATCCGTCCGCCAATCCCCAGGAGGTCGAGGCGAGCAAGCGTCCGCCCGCCGGCTCCATCCTCACCTACTCGGCGGACGACGCGAAGATCCCGTACGTCTTGAAGGATGACGTGCTGGTCAGCGGCGAGAATCTCGTGGATGCCCAGCCGGGCTTCGACGGGCGGACCGGCGAACCCATCGTGTCTTTCCGCTTCGATTCTACCGGGGCCAAGCGGTTCGCGCGCGCCACCCAGGAGAATGTCGGTCTGCCCTTCGCCATCGTGCTTGACGGCAAGGTGATCTCCGCGCCGCGCATCCAGGAGCCCATCCTCGGCGGCAGCGGCCAGATCAGCGGCAATTTCACTGTCGAGGAGGCCAACGACCTCGCCATTCTGCTGCGGTCCGGCGCATTGCCTGCAAAGCTGACACCGATCGAGGAACGCACCGTCGGGGCGAGCCTCGGCGCAGACTCCATTGCCTCGGGCAAGCGCGCCGCCGTTATCGCGGTGATCGCCGTGGCGGTCTTCATGGTGCTGGCCTACGGCCTGTTCGGCCTGTTCGCAGATCTGGCGCTTCTGTTGAACGCCATCCTGATCTTTGCCGCGCTATCGCTCATCGGCGCGACCCTCACGCTGCCCGGCATCGCCGGCATCGTTCTGGTGATCGGTATCTCGGTCGATTCCAACGTGCTGATCTTCGAGCGCATACGCGAGGAGGTCAGAGCCGGGAAGTCGCCGCTTGCGGCCATCGATGCGGGCTATTCCCGCGCCATGGCCACGATTATCGACTCCAACGTCACCACCCTGATTTCCACCCTGGTCCTGTTCTGGCTCGGGTCCGGCCCGGTGCGCGGCTTTGCCGTGACCCTGTGCATCGGCATTCTCTGCTCGATGTTCACCGCCGTGACCTTCTCCAGGATGATCGTGGCTTTCTGGCTGCGCTGGACCCGGCCGCAAGTCGTGCCGATTTAGGAGACGCGCGATGTTCCGAGGCTTCAGTTTCGTCCCGCCGGACACGAAAGTCGATTTCGTCGGCATGCGGGGCATCAGCTTCTTTGTTTCAGCCCTGATGATGGTCCTGTCGTTGGTGGCCTTGCAGACCTATGGCCTCAACTACGGCATCGACTTCGAGGGCGGCACCCTGATCGAGATCAGCACCAAGTCCCAGGAGGCGGATCTCGCCGAGCTGCGGTCCAGCCTGAACGCCCTGGATATCGGCGAGGTGCAGATCCAGCGTTTCGGCGCGCCCAACGATGTGCTGATCCGTATCCAGGAGCAGGGCACCGAGAAGGCGCAGGCCGCGTCGGTCGAGAAGGTGAAGGGGGTGCTCGGCGACACGGTGGATTATCGCCGGGTCGAAACCGTCGGACCGACCGTTTCCTCCGAGCTCATCTATATGGGCACCATCGCGGTGGTTGTCGCCATGCTGGCGATCCTCGTCTATGTGTGGCTGCGTTTCGAATGGCAGTTCGCCGTGGCGGCTATCGCGGCGCTGACTCATGATGTGGTCGGCGCAATCGGGCTCTTCTGTATCCTCCAGCTTGAGTTCAATCTGGCGGCGCTCGCGGCAATCCTGACCATCATTGGTTATTCGCTCAACGATACGGTCGTTGTCTTCGACCGTATCCGCGAGAATTTGAGGAAATACCGCAAGTTGCCCATGGCCGATCTGATCGATCTCGCCATCAACGAGACCCTGTCGCGTACCCTGCTGACCCATTTCACCACTTTCCTGGCGGTGCTCGCGCTCTATCTGTGGGGTGGCAAGGTGATCGAGAACTTCAACATCGCCATGCTGTTCGGCATCATCGTCGGTGCGTACTCCTCGATCTTCGTCGCCGCGCCGCTCCTTCTGATTCTGGGCATGCGCCGGGACTGGGGAGCGTCGTCCACGACCAAGCGTCCGAAATCCGGTATGCCGGCCAGCGTCTAGGGCAGGGGGACCAGGTTCCCGATCGGAGGGATGGAGGCTTCAGCGAAGTCTTCATCCATGGCAGCCTTCCGGCCCATGGGATCCCTGGCCGGATAAGGAGCTTCAGCCTTGGAAGAGGCCGAAAGGCGCAAGACCGTTCGCGACGTGGCCCGGGCGCAAGATCCCGACCGCTATTTGGCGACACTCTTCGCGCCGGCGGCCGCCCGCGACGCTCTTTTCGCACTTTACGCATTCAACGCTGAGCTGGCCCGCATCGCCGACGAGGTCAGCGAGCCGACACTGGGCGAGATCCGCCTGCAATGGTGGCGGGACGCGATGCGGGTAGCCGTCTCGGGCGAGCGCACCGGAAACCCCGTTGCCGATGCGTTGGGTGCGGCCCTGAAGACCCACGACATTCCAGTTTCGCGTCTCGATCCGATGATCCATGCCCGCCGTTTCGACGTGCTGGAACGGATCATGCCGGACAGCGCGAGCCTGTTTAGATATCTCGACGATACGGCGGGCCAAGCCTTTCTTCTGGCGGCCGAATTCATGGGCTGCGACGCCGAGCGCGCCACGCCCGCGGCCATGGCGGCGGGACGTGCCTACGGGCTGACGGGGCTCATGCGGGCGGTCACGGCCCATGCCGCCCGAAACCGGCTCTATCTGCCCGTGCAGAATCTTCAGACCAGCGCCACCCAGCGCCTGCTGGCGGGAGAGGCCGACCCTGCGTTTCTCGGTCTGATGAGTGAAATGCGCCGCCAGGCCCGGGCCGAGTTTGAAACTGCGCAGCCATTGATCCGGTCGCTTCCGCGCGAAGCGCAGGCCGCCTTCAAGCCGCTCGCCCTAGTCGAGCCCTATCTCGATGCCCTGGAAGCGATCGAAGATCCCATGGTCAGCCTGGCCGATATCAATCCGCTGCGCAGACTGTGGCGGCTCACCACGTGGCGGCCTTAGCCAGCCGGTCTTCGTAGAGGCGGGCGCGCCTTGATTATTCCGCGGCGACCGCGGGGACGCCTTCCAGCCACTGCTCGAGATCGCGTAAGGCGCGGGCGGTCGTCGCGCGCCGCCTCGCCTGGGTCTTCGCCTTCTTGCCCTTCACTTTCTCGATCGGCTCGGTGTAGGGCGGCAACAGTCCGAAATTGATGTTCATGGGCTGGAAGCGGTTGTCGTCAGCCGTCAGATGTCCGCCAGTGATATGGGCCACCAGGGCACCGAGCGCCGTGGTCTGCGGGGGCGGGGTGCCCGAGCCGCCGAGCCGTTCGGCAGAGGCGAACCGGCCGGCGATCAGTCCGATGGCCGCCGATTCCACATACCCTTCCACGCCCGTGATCTGGCCGGCGAAACGCAAGCGCGTATCGGCCTTCAACCTGAGCTGTCCATCCAACAGCTTGGGACTGTTGAGGAACGTGTTCCGGTGCAGCCCGCCGAGCCGCGCGAACTCCGCCTGTTCAAGCCCAGGGATGAGCCGGAAGATCTCTGTTTGGGCGCCGTATTTCAGTTTGGTCTGGAAGCCGACCATGTTCCACAGCGTGCCCAGCGCGTTGTCTTGGCGGAGCTGGACCACCGCCCAGGGCTTCTCCTCCGGCTTATGGGCATTGGTAAGCCCGATCGGCTTCATCGGGCCATGCCGCAAGGTCTCGCGACCGCGCTCGGCCATCACCTCAATGGGCAGGCAGCCTTCGAAATAGGGCGTGTTGGCTTCCCACTCCTTGAACTGGGTCTTCTCGCCTTCGATCAGCCCATCGATGAAGCGCTCGTATTGCTCCTTGTCCATGGGGCAGTTGATGTAGTCGGCGCCCGAACCGCCGGGGCCCGGCTTGTCGTAGCGCGACTGCATCCAGCACACCCCCATATCGAGCTTTCGCGATGTACGATAGGGGCGATGGCGTCAAAGAAGGCGAGCTCGGCTTCGCCGGTCAATGCGCCGATTGCTTGGGCCAGCTTCTCCGCCGTCAGCGGCCCGGTCGCAACGATGACGCTGTCCCAGTCGGCCTGCGGCATGCCGTCGATCTCCTCGCGGACGATTTCGACGTTGGGATGGCTTTCGAGCCGTTCCGTGACTGCCGCGGCGAAGCGTTCGCGGTCGACGGCGAGTGCACCGCCTGCCGGAAGCTTGTGGGAATCCGCCGCCGCCATGATCAGGGATCCCGCCCGGCGCATCTCTTCGTGGAGCAGCCCGACCGCATTGGTCTCCGCATCGTCCGAACGGAACGAGTTCGAACAGACGAGTTCCGCGAACGAGCCCGTTTGATGGGCGTGCGTCCCCCGCACAGGCCGCATCTCGTGCAGCACGACGGGTACGCCTGCCTCCGCCGCCTGCCATGCGGCTTCGGAGCCGGCGAGCCCGCCGCCGATGACGTGAATTGGTTTCATGCTCTCCTGCTATCGAGAACGGCAGCAGCCTGCAAGCCGAAGGGCGGGGTTGGTCCGCCACGCGGGAGCCCCGATTACAGGCTAAGACGCCTCCGGCAATCGAAGGAGGCCTCTCATGGCATCGTTGACCCTCTACCACGCGTCTCCCTCCCGCTCGTCTATCGTGCGCTGGATGCTGGAGGAGATTGGCGAGCCCTATGACCTCGAGATCATGAACCTTGGGAGCGGCATTCAGCGCCAAGCCGAGTATCGCAAGATCAACCCCATGGGGAAGGTGCCGGCCTTGCGCCACGGCGACACGATCGTGACCGAGGGAGCCGCCATCTGCACCTATCTGGCCGACGAATATCCTCAGGCCGGATTGAACGTGCCGATCGGCGATCCGGCGCGCGGACCTTACCTGAAATGGCTCTTCTTCAGCGCCGGCTGCCTGGAGCCCGCCATGATGGACAAAGCCTATCCGCGCCAGGAGACGCCATTCAGCGGCATGCTGGGCTACGGCAGCTTCGACCTCGTCCTCGACGTGCTCCGTCAAGCCGTCAGTCGCGGCGATTTTCTCCTCGGCGAGAAATTCTCCGCCGCCGATATCGTCCTTGGCTCCAACATCCGCTGGGGCATGATCTTCGGCCTGCTGCCCCAGGTCGATGAGCTGGAAGCCTACGTGAAGCGCCTCGAGGCCCGGCCCGCCTTGCAACGGGCCCTCGCTCTCGATCAGGAACTCGCCCCGAAGCCGGAAGAGGCGTGACTCAGGGCGACTGGCCGTCGCCTAGTAACGCCCCTCGTCCGGAATTGTGAGCTGTTCGCCGCAGGCCTTGCAGTGGATCGCGTCGGCCTCATGGCGCTGAAGTCCGCAGGACGGGCAGGGGAACCGGACCTTGTGAGGCCGCAGTAGCGTCTGCAGCAGCCGAAGGAACAGCGTCACCCCGAAGATCATGATCACGACGGCGACCAGCCGTCCGATCGACCCTTCGAGAGTAATGTCGCCGAAACCCGTCGTGGTCAGCGCCGTAACGGTGAAATAGAGGGCGTCGACATAGTTGGCGATCTCCGGATTCCGCCAGTGCTGGGTCTCATAGACCACCGACGTCATGATGAAGAGGAAGACCGAGAGGTTCACCACCGCCACTACGGCTTCCTCGTTGCGGCGGAAGAAGACGCTCTCACGCCGCAGCCGCGAGATCATCTGATAGGTGTGCAGCAGCCGCAGCGTTCGCAGGATTCGCAGGAAGGCGAGGCCTTCGCCCGCGAGGGGTGCCAGGAAGGAGAAGATCGCCACGATATCCGCCCAGGTGGAGATGTGGGTGAACTCTCTCCAGGGGCGCTCATGGGCGTAGAGGCGCGCGACGAAATCGGCCAGCACGATCAGGCCGACCGTGATGTCGATATACTCGATCATCGCGCTTCGCTGCACGAACGAGGTCGCGATGATGAAGACCACCGTGATCGCATCGAAGATCAGCAGCCCGAACCGGAATCGGTGTGCGGCCTGGCTCTGGCCGAAATAGAGCTGTCTCAAGCGTTCGCGCAAAATTGCCTATCCTTCGGCCCGCCGGTCGCCAGCCTCTAGCTCATCTCTCCGCACTTGCCAACCCAAGCGCCCCAAGACCTGAGCCCGGGAAGGGTTGGCCGCAAGACTGCGGTGGTCCGCTCATCACGAACACGGCGTGGAACGCCCCGCCAAGCAGGCCGTTTGCTTCAGAATGGATCGCGAAGAAGAACCGACTGCGCTCTACATCGTTGCGTTTGACCCGGCGGCGGAGAACGATGGAACCCTCGGCGGCGCCGATGCGATGAAATTGCGGCCGGGCCTTTATCTGGTTCGGACCGCTGCCTCTCAATCGCGGCTCTATCATTCCGTGAAGCGCCAGGCGCGGCCTAATAGTCTCTTCGTGGGCCGTCTCGACGGCGATCCGAAATTCAAGGGTATGGCGGAAGGCGCGCTAAGGTGGCTTCGCCAAGAATAGCAGGGAGCAACTCGACATGGCGCTGATCATCACCGGTGGACAGACAGGCGTGGACCGCGCGGCGCTCGACGTCGCCCTTGAGGACGACATCGACTATGGCGGCTGGTGCCCCCATGGTGGTTGGGCGGAGGATATGACCGAACCGCCGGGCCTGCTGTCCGCCTATCCCAAGCTTCGCGAGACGCCCTCCGACGATCCGGCCCAGCGCACCGAATGGAACGTGCGCGACAGCGACGCGGTGCTGATCATCACAGATGGGGCGGGGACCGAGTCCTCGAAGGGGTCCAAGCGCGCCGAAGATTTTGCGGAGAAATACGGCAAGCCGCTCATGGTGATGAATGTCGAGGACGAGGACGACGTGGAGCGGGCCGAGATCTGGCTGACCGAGCTCCTCACTGCCCATACGGTCGATCAGGATTTCCAGCTTGGCATCGGCGGTCCCCGCGAGAGCGAGGCGCCCGGCATCTATGAGAAGGCGAAGAACGTGCTGCCGGGACTATTGGAAGCGCTTTAGACCCCGCCGCTTCCCCCGGTGCATGAGCGCCGCGCAATAAGCATCGGCCAAACCCCAGCGAATCGTTGTCAGCGTCCGCGCGCCCGCGTAGTTTGACGCCGCCGGTCCGGGGGAGGAGCCGGCGAGCCCTGAGATGGAGGAGGCGATGAAGCATTTTGGTTTTTGTATTGCCGCGGCGATGGCGCTTGGCCTGGCCGCATTGACGGCCCAGCCCCAGCCGGCATCGGCCATGAGCGGCTTTTATGATTCCGATCCGGATCCAAAGAACTGCGAGAACGAGGACGGCGCCCTCGACAACGCCGATTTCGTGATCGTGATGTCGCCCCGCGCCGGCGACCGCGTCCACACGGGTTTCGCCGTGAACGGCTGCTCCCGCACCTATGAGAGCAACGTCCAGTGGAAGCTGGTCGGCAAGGACGGTTCCGAGCTCGCCAGCGGCAACACCGCGGGCGGCGGTGTCGACGGGTCCGCGACCTTCGACTTCAATGTCGCCTATGAGGTCAAGGAGCGTCAGATCGGCCATCTCGAAGTGATGGGCGAGGACGCCTCTGACGGCGAGGGCAACCCTCCGGGCCGTACCGTGATCCCGCTGGTGCTTCAAACGCCGGAAGCCGAGTAAGACCGGCTTCGATCGATCAATCCGTCATTCCGGCCGGGCCGGATCCGGCTCTATTCTCGACGAATGTGCTGGATGCGGCTTAGCCGGCGTGCCGGGTGATCAGCGCGCCGCCTCGATCTTCGGATTTCCCGACACATCGAAGACCGTCAGCCGCTCCGCCAGCCCCTCGGGGACCGGCGGAGAGAGGTCGTTGTCGTCCAGCCGCAGGACCTGGAGCGGCGCGATCGCGGCGAGGCCTTCGGGGATCGTGCCCGTCAGACGGTTCCGGTTAAGCCGGAGATCGGTCAGGTTTGCGAGCCCTCCCACGTCTTTCGGGATCGGGCCGGTCAGCCTGTTATCGGCCAGCAGCAGGGATGTCAGGCTTTTCGCATCGGAGAGCGTTTCCGGCAGCTTTCCGCTGAATTTGTTGCTGTGCAGGAAGATCTCTTTCAGCGCCTGCTGCTGAAACAGCTGGTCCGGAAGCTTCCCGGTGAATTCGTTATCCTCACCCCGGAAGATCTCCATCTTCGGGGTCGCCCAATGCTCCGGGAGCTTGCCGGACATCCGGTTGGCATGGATGTCGAGATATTCCAGTTCCGGCAGCGTCGCGACGCCGTCGGGCAAGGGGCCAGTGATCCTGTTTCCCTTGAGCCAGAGATTCTTCAGTGCCCGGCATTTCTCAAGCCCCTCGGGTAGGCGGCCGGAGATTTTGTTGAAGGAGAGGTGCAGCGTATGCAGCCGCTCCAGCCCGCAGATCGCGGCCGGCAGCTTGCCTTCCAGATTGTTGTCGTAGATCGTGAGGCGAACGACGTAACCATCTGAATCCGTTTCGATCCCGTGCCAGCGGCCCACCGGCTCGTCGCTGGCCCAGAAATCCCGTTGGATCCAGTCAGGCCCGGCCAGACGGTCATAGAAGATGAGGAGCGCCTTGCGTTCCCGCTCGCGGATCGCGGCGTCCGCCGGCTCGGGCACGGTGTTGACGATCGTTCCGTCAGCATCGGCGGCATGAACGGGTAATGGGGCAGATGCCGCCATCCACGCTCCCAGAACCATGAAAATTCGCGCAGAAATGGATCGAAACCGCCGCATCTGCGTTGCTCCCCGATAGGTTGCGCCTGGTGCGTTCCGCACTGGGCCCGGCGCCAACGTCTTGTAAAGAGCTTATGGCGTAATATCTATCGGTTGAAGGCTTCGAATCACCCGCAAGATTGCGGAACCAGGAGAGACCACGTGCTGCGCTTTTTGATCCTACTGTTGCCGTTGGCCCTGGCGGGCTGCGTCACTGAAGAGCGTCAGCCTCTGCCCATGTCGCTCGGGCCGACCGACGGTGCCGCCTCATGCCTGGAAGTTGGGGATTCCCCGAGCTTTTCCGATTGCAAAGGCCCGGCCACCGTCACGATTCCGGCCGAGTAGCCTTCTTCTTTCTCACCATGTGAAGCGTGTCGCGGTCCGCCGCGAGTTCGGCGTGACCGGTCGTGGCTTGCCCGCAGCCACAGCCATGTTGCGTTAGTCCGCGTTGCCCATCAGCTCGGCGCGCTGTGCCCGCAGCGCATCCAGCTTTTCCTGCTGATCGGCGATGCGCTCTGCGTTCCGCTCCTCGTCCGCGGCGCCAGAATAGGCGGCGGCCTGCTCCTGCAGCTCGCGAAGATTGTCCTCCACGATCTGAATGCGGCGTTCGACTTCTTCCAGGGAGAGGGGCTCGGTCATGGGACGATCTTTCAAGCAAAGAAATTGAATATCAGCGCGGAAGATAGCCGTTTCGACGCAGCTTGCTCAAGCGAATGAGCGGCCGCTTCCCACAATTCGGTAGACCTGAAGTGCAGGCTTGGCCAAACTCAGCCGATGGGGGAGCTGCAACATCGCGTGCGCAACGCGATCGTCGACCGCGAGCGGATCTGGTTGCTTGAGCCGGACGCGCTCGGCTGGCGCGACGACAAGGGCCGGCAGGGCCGAATGCCCTATGCCGACATAGCGAGCCTGCAGCTCATCGATTACGCCTCCTTCGACGGCCGCATCTATCAATGCGCGGTGCAGCGGCGGTCAGGCAGCGGCGTGAAGATCCGCTCCCACAGCTATGTCAGCCTCGGCAGGTTCGAAGACCGCCTCGCCACCTACGCGCCGTTCATCCGGGAGCTCGCCGGAAGGGTTGCGGACGCGAACCCGGAAGCCGAGTTCATCGCCGGCAGCACCGGCCTCTGGATCGTCTGGACCGTCGTCGGTCTCTTGGCCATCGTCATGCTCGGCTTCTTCTTCGCCTCGTTCGGGGCCGGAGGCCCGAGCGTCAACGGCACCATCATGGTGGTCGTCATCCTGCTCGTGGGCGGGCCGATCATCTGGCGCCAGTTGAAATACGGCAAGGCGAAGAGCTTCGATCCCAGGGCCGTCCCGCCCGAGCTGATCGGGGACGCCTAGCGCTCGCCTGCGCTCAATCCTTCAAGGCGTTCGTATCCGGCACCACCACGGCGAACAAATCGGCCAGCGCCGACAGGCTCGCATCCTGCACCTCTCCCGCCGGCACCGTCTTGCCGGCCCAGCCCTCCGGCAGGTCCCGCGTGGCCGTCGCCCCGGCGACCACCGTCGTGGCATAGCCCCGATTGAAGGACGCCCGCGCGGTCGAGTTCACGCACATATGGGTCATGAAGCCGGCATAGACGACGTTCTCCGCCTGAAGCCGCTTCAGCTCTTCGTCGAGATTGGTGCCCTCGAAGGAGCTGGGCAGGTTCTTCACGATCACGGTCTCGCCGTCGATCGGCGCGACGGAATCCGCGATCTGGCCGATCGGCGCGTTCACGTCGTAGGGCGTGT
Source organism: Methyloligella halotolerans (assembly GCF_001708935.1). Taxonomy (GTDB): domain Bacteria; phylum Pseudomonadota; class Alphaproteobacteria; order Rhizobiales; family Methyloligellaceae; genus Methyloligella; species Methyloligella halotolerans. Next base: position 541,582 of record NZ_MASI01000001.1, on the reverse strand, counting down.
CCGGCCCCGCATCGTGCATGATGTGGATGACCGGGCGCCCGGCGGCGCGAAACCGCTTCAGAAGGGCTGCGGCTTCCGCAAGCGCCGGCTCCACGCCGTCCAGCTGCATCACCCCTTCGCGATAGGTCTGCTGGCAATCGATCAGCACCAGCACGCTTTCCGAGATCGGAGCAGGGCTGTCGGGCAGCGCCAAAAGGTTGCGCAAAGTCGGTCCGGCCATCGTTTATCCTCCCTACGGATTCGCTTTCAGCACGCTTGTCGTTGGCGTCACCATAGCAGACTGAGCACCGCGGAGTTCGACCGCGTAGGGCCGGAACGCGCGGAAGCCGTTTTTGCCTGTAACCCAGGACGCACGCCTCGCACAGTGCTGACAACTCAGTAAAAATCGACACAGGTTGTCGGAATTTTCCTTCGCAACCAAATCTCCCGACGCGGCGTTCTGAAATCCGAGGAGCGAAGAGGAGGAGATCTGAAATGTTGAAGGCAGTCATATTCGGCGCGCTCGGCTTGTTGGGCCTCGCCATCATCGCCACCAGCAGCGCGCAGGCCGCCGTGGTCTGCAACGGAGCCGGCGATTGCTGGCGCGTCAAGAAGCAGCATACCTATCCCGACGCGGCCCGCGTCCATATCTACGGCGACGATTGGGCCTGGGACGAGGCTGAGGCCGATCGCTACCGCTGGCGCGACCCGGGCGAAGGCCGTGGCTATTACGACGGCAGCGGGGTCTGGATCACCTTCTAGGCGATACCCTGCTAGGACGCTGACGACGCCTGCAAGAGACGCGCTCGGACCTCGCGGTCCGGGCGCTTTTTGTTGTGATCCCCACTGCTTTCAGCGCATGCAACCATCTCGGGCAGCGACGGGCCCGCTACCCGCAAATTGCAAATCGGATCGATCTGGCTAAGCTCGAAGGAACTTGGTCACGACTTCAGGGGGAGGTCGGCAATGTATGTACCGACCGATTATTGCATAGTCGGGTTTCCGAAATGCGCGACGACGGCACTCGCCAGACTGTTCGAGGCCCATCCAGACTGCCACCTCGCAAAGCTGAATGGCCGTTATGAATCGCCCTATTTTCGATTGGGCGACCTCGATCCCTCATCCGACTACAAGCGGGGCAAGATCAATGGCCACAAATATGCGGCCTACGCCAATTCCCTCGAGCAGATGGACCGGATCTACACCTCCAACCCCGATGCGCTCTTCGTCTTCTGTGTCCGCAGCAGCCGCTCGGTGCTCTTCTCGTGGTGGAAAATGCACCGCCGCGTTGCCCATCGGAATCTTCCGCATCATCCCATCAACCAGGATGAAGAACGGCGCCATTTTCACCTCAACTGCACGCCGGAGGAATATTTCGCGAGGTTCGCATCGTTGTGGATGCGTTATGGCGAGAAGATTGAGCGCTTCCGGGATCGGTTCCCCGATGGACGGTTCTCCGTTGTCTCGCAAGAAAGGTTGGCCAGAGACCCCAGCGGTGTCATGCGTAACCTCCTTGGCACCCTCGGCGTAGAGGCGACAAGCCAATATCTCGAATCCTTGCCTGCAGGACACGAAGCCAAGGGCGACAAGATCCGCAAGGAAATCAGCCTCAGCGCAGATGTCTCCCGCAAACTTAAGCAGCTCGACGAAGAGCTTGACGCTGTCCTCGAAACACTGCCGCAGCAGCAGAACCTGACGACCCATGCGCAGCCTCCGCAACGTCTGAAACCGCTTTCTTTGTTGAGGGGGCTGATTGGCCGCCGTAGCCGTTCTGATGCGCAAGGAGAGCGCATCTCGTCGGAATCATAACCGCGCTTTCGGGCGGCCGAACGGCTCTCACGGCTGCAATCACGGACGGAAACCTGCCGCAAGCCGAGGGAGCAAGACGCTCGGACTTCGCGGTCCGGGTGCTTTTTCGTATTCCTTTGGTAACAAAACCGGCGCAGCGTGTTGAGTTGCAGGCTAAAATGCCTCGCGCACGCATTGCTTGAGCGTGCGCGCTTTGCACCTGTCTCGCCGACTTCACTCAGCTCACCATGGGGACTGCCATGATTTCCCGGACTGCCGCTGCAAATCGTAAGATCGCGACCCGTCTCTCCGCTTTCGCCCTCGCTGCCGGGATGGGCGCGCTGCTGGCCGTGCCATCGGCCCATGCCAGCCGCTTCGACGGCAGCTGGGACATGCTGCTTCAGACCACCAATGGCCATTGCGGGAAGATCAAGATCGACGTCGCGGTGACCGGCGGCGAGATCTCAGCAACCGGCGGCCGGTTCGTCTTCCACAAGATCGCGCTCGGCGGCCATGTCGGCCCCGCCGGACATGTGAACATCAAGGGCATAGCCGGCCCGCGCACCGCCTGGGGAACGGGCCGCTTCGGCCGCGAGCACGCACAAGGCAAGTGGCACGGCGTCGGCCCGTCCGGCAAATGCAATGGCGTGTGGGCCGCCGAACGGGTTTAGCGCACGACGCCATATGATGCTTGATGCCCGGGGGACTTTCCCCGAGCATCAACCGTTCACCTAAGACTGCGAAGCGCTGCCGCCTGCCGTGGCGCCGCCATCGATGCGGAGCTCCGTGGTGAGCCGCGCATGCACGGCCGCGAGCAACAACTCGTGGGCCTTGTCGATGATCTCGTCCAGGGACGGCGTCTTGGCGAAGAGCTGCCGCGCCGTTTCGACCAGCTCGTCGCGGGTCGGCACATGGGGTAGGTGCATGGTCGCCAGGATATCCGCCGTGCGGTGATGGGCTTGCAGGAGCGAAACCTCCGAGCTGCGCAGCGTCGAGGCGACCGCAAGGGCGATGCGCTCGGCGTTGAACTGCCCGGCGAGCTGCTCCGCCGCCTTCCGCACCACCTTCGAGCCGAGCCGCTGCTCGTTGCGCAGCACATGGGCCGGCGGCGTCTTCACGTCCCAGATCAGCCGGACGCGCTCCAGCCCTTTCAGGATGTAATAGGTCGGATCGATCTCCCAGGCGCGGAACCCCTGGCGTGCGCTGCTCTGATAGGCGTGGTGGTTGTTGTGCCACCCTTCGCCCATGGTGAAGATCGCCAGGATCCAGTTGTTGCGGGAATCGTCCCCCGTCACGTAGCGGGTGCTGCCCGAGACATGGGCGAGCGAGTTGATGCAGAACGTCGCGTGATAGACCAGCACGGTGCTCCAGACGAAGCCGACGATGAGCCCCGACCAGCCGGCGATGGCGAAGCACAAAGCCGCCAGCACCATGGCCGGAACCAGCTCCAGCTTGTGCAGCCATACGAGCTCCGGATAGCGGGTCAGGTCGCCGACCAGCTCCAGCTCCGGCTCGTCATGCTTGGCCGCGAAGATCCAGCCCACATGGCTGTAGAAGAAGCCCGTATGGCGCGGCGAATGCACGTCGTGCTCGGTGTCCGAATGAAGATGGTGATGCCGATGCTTCGACGCCCACCACAGCACGCTCTTCTGCGCGGTGCTCTGGGCCAGGAAGGCGAGCACGAACTGGAAGACGCGGCTGGTCGAATAGGCGCGGTGCGAGAAATAGCGGTGATACCCGGCGCCGATCGCGAAGATCCGCAGCCAGTAGAGCGAAATGCATAGGACTACCGCTTCCCACGTCACACCGGTCCAGATCGCCGCAAAGCAGGCGAGATGGAGCAGGACAAAGGGAATGGCGGACGGATAGACGACGTCGTCGTGAGGAGATTCGTGTTCGGTTTCCATGGGGCCAAGTCTGTCACATCGGCGCGCCGCTGGTAAGAACCGGTAGACCGGCGCAGGCCCGATAAACATGCATGCTGAAAGGCTCGAGAATGGTCGGACTCGAGAACGGGGCGGCGAACCGCCGGCACAGCATAGATAGGCGGGCAGGGCGGAGCAACAAGGGCGGCCATGCCGCGAGAAGCGAGATGTCAGGCGCAGCCTTTGCGGCAGAACGAGCCGCCGGCCCCGGCGCCGAAAGGTCTCGCCCCGCCCTTACGGGGCCAGGCTGAAGCTGATCACCTCGGCCGCCATGCCTTCGCCCACCCGCAGCGTGATCGTCTCCGGCGGGGCCGGGAAGATCAGCGCCAGGCTGCAGGTGAACTGGCCATGGGGCGGAATGGGCCCATCGCAATGCGTCCGGTGATAGTCGTAGTCGCCGTATTCCCCGCTTTCCGCCTGCGCCTCGACGAAGAGCAGGAAGGCGATGCTCTTTTCCTCGTCCGACAGATTTTCCATGCGCAGCACCACATCGGCCTTCGGCCCGTCGATCGCGAAGGAGTCGAGGGTGACGCGGATACGGTCGAACTGCTTGACGTCGCCGACCTTCGAGTTCACGGGCACGGGCGCGGCGACCTGCGCCGATGCCGCGGGCGGGAACGAGAGCGTCGAAGCGACGAGCGCGAAGACGGACAGCGCCGTCACGCTCAGCGCCAACGGAACGGCGGTCAGCCCCGCCGAAAGGAATCGCGTCATGCCGGTTCACCAAATGGCGGTTGGAGAAGCTTGGAACCGCGTCCGGAGAACCCGGGGCGGACCCCCGCATTTCGATCATTTCCCAGGGTCCGCGCAAGCGAAAATTCGCGCATGAAGTGTGGTCGTTCCGTCGCACCCGGCCATGACGAGGCATTCGGATCGGCTCCGAACCTCTCGGTCATACCGGCGAAAGCCGGTATCCAACTCAGGGTTCGGAGCTTGTCGCTGGATTCCGGCTTGCGCCGGAATGACGCCCTTACGGATCTGCAAGCCTTCAGTCTCCAGTGGCATAACCCTTATCCCCCAAAGCCCGGCGCCAGAGGCGGTAGGCACGAAGGTCTGCGGGCGTTTTCACCAGATCCTCGATTTCCGAGAAGCCGGGCCGCGCCCGCCGCTCCGCCTCAATGGCCTTCAGCCACGTCACGATGCGCCCGGAGCAAGCCTGCACGTCGCCTCGGCAGGCGCGCGCACGCCGGCAGCGAAGCGAGCCGCACAGACACCAGAGGCACAGCCGGTCCGCGCCGAAGCGCAAGGCCCGGTCCAAGTCCCGCTCCAAGTCCCGGTCCGTGTCCCGGGCGCGGTCGGACACCCGTTTCGATGGCGTCTCTCGCCGGGGCTTTCGCGTCACGTTTCTCCTTTCATGAGGAAGTGGGGGGTAGGGGTAAGGCAAGCAGTCCGAGCAGAATGCTGCGTCATCCCGGCGAAAGCCGGGATCCAGCGATCGCTCTCAGCCGCGCGCGATCAAGCAGGCACGCGCAAACCCTCTCGCCGGGCCGGACCCGCGAGGTTTAAGGGGAATGGCGCGCCGGGAAGCGCAAACCTTTTGGCATCCGCGTATCCGAAGAGCCGCGGCGGGCGCCTCGCGGCGCGCCACAGCGAACGTCTTATCGGCGGCAGGCCCAGCTTCGATCCCGGACGGTGTCCGGTCTCTACACGCCAGCACGTAAACCTGTGCGTCTGGCAGGGGCTCGTAATGGCCCCGGGGGGAACCCCGCCGCCGCCCAAGTCAGTTCTTGTCATGAGAGCGCGCGCCTCGCGTCAAGGCACGCCCGCAGGCGCCGCACCCCGTCCCGCATCACGAACGCCTTCGCGACAACGCCCCTTAATAGGACGAGGTGAGGGGAGGATACGGCAGGTTTTTGGGGTGGGGGATAAGGTTGGGGTGAGGCGGGATGAATGGCTCCGCTAAGCTAATTTTTTAATATCACCACGCTTGAATTCAGTCACGCCGTCTCGGGACAACAGTAACAATCGATCAACGCGGCCAACCTGGGACATCGCCAAACAGCTGTTGAACGCCGAACCCCGGTTGGTGAGGCCCTCTGCCCCCGTTGCTGGAGGGAATAATCTGTAGGACCAGCCAGTTAGGATGTAGTCTTCAGCTTTAGAAGAACGGCCAAACATAAGAGCGCCGTCATGCAGTGCCGCATTGGCGGCCATTGCCTTCAGAAGATAGCAGGTGAAATTTGAATCCAGCGGGTGGCCGGCATCTGGAACTGGCGAGCGCGGCATCGCATGGCAATATGAAGGTGGTTCCTTACCCCTGTAGAAACAAGCTATCAAAGACTCCTCAATGACTTGCGATTTATGCAAATCTAGAAAGAACTGATCTACAGTGGGCACCAAGTCACCCCCATGCTCAATCTTTTACCGGTCAAAATCATTGTAACAGTTCTTCTGATATTGGCAGGACTTTGGGTTGTGCTTGCAACTTATGCCGGCATGGTCGGGAGCAAAGGCCTGCTGGCAGACACACTTTTGATCGTACGAGTCGCGTCCTCCGCAGCGCTAATTATCACAGCGATCGCATTTGCCGCTTGGAGATGGCTGCCTTTCGTTCAACGAGCAATTTTTCCCTACTTGGGAGGACGGTGGAACGGCACTCTCTACTACGATGGGCAGCGGGGAAAAGGTCGAACGCAGGTAACACTTCGAATTCGGCACACTCTCCTAAAAATTGAACTCATCCTAGATAGTAAAGAATCCACATCTCGGACGTTGGCTGTTCAAGCGCGACGCGACGCGGGATTGAATCAAGACCACCTCTATTACGTGTATTCGAACGAACGGAAAGAGGGCGTCCTTAACGCCGGAAGTCGATATCGGGGTCTTGCGATTATGCTCGTAGAGGCTGGAGCCTCCCCAAAGTTACAGGGGAGTTACTTCGCCGAAAATAGTAACAATGGGACGCTTCGACTAAAGCGCCAAGAACCAAATCCTTGGTGGTGTATATGGCAATAAAAATACTTTATTTAAACCCTAATTTTCCCAGAATTGTCTAGCTGCACCAAAAAATGCGGTAAAGTTCGCAATTGGCCATGATGTCGGGGAGCCGTCTCTTACAAGCCAGTGCAATTCGTTCGCACAGGTCAACTTGGTTCTATCAGCCTGCACTAGCCAATTGAAGCAATTCACCAACATATCAGTGTATGTACCGGAAAATATCTCATTAGGGACATTGTAGAGCATTCCCTCGAGAAAATATGATGGAGCAATGCCTTTCGCCAGAAAACCCGTTTCAATCATCTCGTTGCGCAAATTCTTGTATACACGAACAATGCGTTTGAAATTTTGGTTAGTGGCTTGGTGCTTGGCCGTGCAGTTCTCAATGTGCTGCTTAGGGAAGTTCACAATCCGTCGACCGTTCGCATAAAAGGCGAGGCCTTCGTGAAAACTGTAGTTACCGAGCGTGGTGGAGTAGTAGTGGCGAAATTGCTGCGCTATAAGCACGTCAACATCTCTCCGGCTATTGTTGCCTAAGATGGAAACCGCCTTGTTACCTAGGCGCACTCCACTAAAGAGCTGGTTGACCCATTTTTCCGCGTCGGCCTTGAAGTCGAAGTAGCCGTAACTTGCGTTCGACGAGAAGCGCACGTTGAAGGCCTGTTTCTCTTGTTGTGGTAAGCCGCTTATATCGAAATAAAAGGCTCCGTTATGTTTGAGCACGATATCGACGTCGCTATCCGCCCATACATTAGTGCTATTCGCATACGAGCCTTGCAAAAACACCTCGCAATCAGTCACAGGATATATCGCTGATTTATCCATTAAGTGGGTGCGAAAGGACTTGTAAGTATCAGTAAACTGTCCGGTCTTACCTTGCTTTGACCACCTCTCCAATCGTGCCTCGGCGATTGCCATGGCAGCTCTCCTAGCCCAAAAAATTCTTCAGTTCGGATTCAACTTCACGTGCGGAGTCTCTGCCTCGTTGCCAGAGAAGATCTAACTTAGATAGGTCGGCTTCGAAAATATCTGTCGCCAATTCTGGCTGTGTATAGCGGTTATTGATGCGGATGGTTGGCACTTCTAGAAAAAGCACCCTACGGAGTTGATCCATCGACTGCGTATTTATCTCTAGTGACTTTTGTAGGAGTCGGACCGACGGGAGGTAGCCAATCCAACGCATTACGCTGAGCCAACTCTTCCTTGGTGCCGGATATTCACCGACCCCGATACTCACGACGCGTACTTCGTGACGCGCTGCACCCAGCGACTCAGTGGCATCGGAGATGGCGTATAGAGCGGGGTTATTCGCGCAGTAGCCCCCGTCGGCGAGTTCTATTCTTTCTCCTCGACTAGTCGTCACCACCTTTCTGGTAAAGAAGGGATAAGCTGAACATGAAGCGACAACGGCATCGCCGATGGTGCATCCAAAACCGGGTACGAATGTCCCCGCTCCAGCGTATGCTTGCTTGGAACTCGTCTTGAAGATCATTGGGCGCTCGAAGTCCCAGCGCGTGCAGACAATGCCCACGTCAGTCTTGAAGGAATCAAACCTCCGGTCGCCATAGATCCGTTCCGAAAGTTCTTGGAGTGCAGCAGACTTTCGAAAAGGCAGCCATCTTCCCATGACCTCGACGACGTGTTCACGGTAGTAACAAAGCACTTCATCGACCGAATAGCCTAACGCCACCATACTCGCGATGATTGCGCCCGTTGACGTGCCAAATACCAAATCGAACTTCTCATACAATCCTGTGTCCGCTAGGGCTTCGATCTCTTTCAACGCCCCAAGAGTGTAGAAGCCCTTGGCTCCGCCGCCATCGAGGCTGAGTACGCGGCAAAGTGTGTTGGAAGACGGATCAGACATATCCGCTTATTTCCAGGTGCCGGCTCGATCTCCCTCGAAGCCGATCACCCGAGCAGGTCCTGAGGGAACGGCCCCGGAATCGTCGTTAGATTCCATAGCGTCCAAGACCTCAATTTTCGCGTAGACTTCCAAGCCCAAGCTCTTGTGGCAAACTTCAACAGCATCGCTCGCGGAAGCCGCAGCCACCAGCGCTACGCGCGGCTCGCTCTCCAAAGCGTCATTCGGGCGCCAACAGCCCAACCTGTACAGGTTCATTGTCCCTCCCACTGTCTGGGTCCGTAGGCTGTAGTTCAATCGGCTCAAACCGATTCTACCGTTCAATTTATCCGAGCAAAATTCATAGTATCAAACACCGCGTGTAAATCCATCCCGATGAAAGGATCACTCCGCCGCCTCAGCCGCACCCGCCTTCGCCGCGGCACTCCCGGTCTTCTTCCGCCGGCCGAGCAGCTCCTTCAGATACTGCCCCGTATAGCTCTCCGGGACCTTGGCGACTTGCTCCGGCGTGCCTTCGGCCACGATGCGGCCGCCGCCGTCGCCGCCTTCCGGGCCGAGGTCTAGGATCCAGTCGGCGGTCTTGATCACCTCCAGATTATGCTCGATGACGACGACGGTGTTCCCCTGGTTCACCAGCTCGTGCAGCACCTCCAGGAGCTTCGCCACGTCGTGGAAATGCAGGCCCGTGGTCGGCTCGTCGAGGATATAGAGGGTGCGGCCCGTGGCGCGCTTGGAGAGCTCGCGCGAGAGCTTGATGCGCTGGGCCTCGCCGCCAGAAAGCGTCGTCGCCTGCTGGCCCACATGGATATAGCCGAGGCCGACCCGCTTCAGGGTCTCCAGCTTGTCCCTTATCACCGGCACCGCCTTGAAGAAGTCGGCGGCTTCCTCCACCGTCATGTCGAGCACGTCGGCGATGGACTTGCCCTTGAACTTGATGTCCAGCGTCTCGCGGTTATAGCGCTTGCCCTTGCAGACATCGCAGGTGACGAAGACGTCAGGCAAGAAGTGCATCTCGATCTTGATCAGCCCGTCGCCCTGGCAGGCCTCGCAGCGCCCGCCCTTCACGTTGAAGGAGAAGCGCCCGGGCTTGTAGCCGCGCGCCTTGGCTTCGGGCAGCTCGGAGAACCATTCGCGGATCGGCGTGAAGGCGCCGGTGTAGGTCGCCGGGTTGGAGCGCGGCGTGCGGCCGATCGGGCTCTGGTCGATATCGATGACCTTGTCGAGATGCTCCAGCCCTTCGATCTTGTCATGGGCGCCGGGGATCTCGCGCGCGCCGGTGAGCTTGCGGGCCACGGCGCGGTAGAGGGTCTCGATCAGGAAGGTGGACTTGCCGCCGCCCGAGACGCCGGTGACGCAGGTGAAGAGGCCGAGGGGAATGTCGGCGGAAACGTTCTTGAGGTTGTTCTCCCGCGCACCCTTGACCGAGACCTTCTTCCGGCCGGGCTCCCGCCGCTTCTTCGGCAGGGGGATCTGCTTCATGCCGGTGAGGTACTGACCGGTGAGGCTGTTCGGGTCGGCCATGATCTCGGCCGGCGTGCCTTCCGAGACCACCTGGCCGCCATGGATGCCAGCGCCGGGGCCCATATCCACCACATAGTCGGCCTCGAGGATCGCGTCCTCGTCATGCTCCACCACGATCACCGAGTTGCCGAGATCGCGTAAGGCCTTCAGGGTCTCCAGGAGGCGCGCGTTGTCCCGCTGATGCAGGCCGATGGACGGCTCGTCCAGCACGTAGAGAACGCCGGTGAGGCCGGAGCCGATCTGGGAGGCGAGGCGAATGCGCTGGCTTTCGCCGCCCGATAATGTGCCCGAGCCGCGCGACAGGGTGAGATAGTCGAGGCCGACATCGTTCAGGAAGCGCAGCCGCTCGCGGATCTCCTTCAGGATGCGGCTGGCGATCTCCTTCTTCTGAGGCGTCAGGGTGTCGCCCACCTGGTCGAACCATTTGTTCGCCTGGCGGATCGACATGTCCGAGACCTCGCCGATATGCATGCCGGCGATCTTGACCGCGAGCGCCTGAGGCTTGAGCCGGTAGCCGTTGCAGACCTGGCAGGGCTGGCTCGACTGGTAGCGGGAGAGCTCGTCGCGCACCCAGTTGCTCTCCGTCTCGCGCCAGCGCCGGTCGATATTGGTGATGACGCCCTCGAACGGCTTGCTGGTCGAATAGCGCCGCACCCCGTCGTCATAGGTGAAGGTGATCTCCTCGTCGCCGGAGCCGAACAGCAGCACGGCGCGGAACTCCTCCGGCAGATCCTTCCAGGGCGTCGTCATGCGCTGCTTGTAGTGCTTGGCGATGGCCTCCAGCGTCTGCTGGTAATAGGGGGAGGAGGCGCCGGTGCGCGCCCAGGCGGTGATGGCGCCGCGGTCGAGGCTCAGGCTTTCGTCGGGCACGACGAGGTCCGCCTCGAAGGTGAGTTCCGTGCCGAGCCCGTCGCAGGCCGGGCAGGCGCCGAACGGGTTGTTGAAGGAGAACAGCCGCGGCTCGATCTCTTCGATGGTGAAGCCGGAGACTGGGCAGGCGAAGCGGGAGGAGAAGATCAGCCGCTCGGGCTCGCCTTTCTCGTCCTTGCGGTCGGCGAACTCGCCCACGGCGATCCCGTCCGACAAGGCCAGCGCCGTCTCGAAGGAGTCCGCCAGCCGGGTCGCCATGTCGTCGCGCACCACGATGCGATCCACCACCACGTCGATGTCGTGCTTGAACTTCTTGTCCAGGGCAGGGGCATCGGCGATCTCGTGGAATTCGCCGTCGATCTTCACCCGCTGGAAGCCCTTCTTCAGGAGCTCCGCCAGCTCCTTCTTGTACTCGCCCTTGCGGCCGCGCACGATCGGTGCCAGCAGATAGAGCCGCGTGCCTTCCTCGAGCTCCAGCACCTTGTCCACCATCTGGCTGACGGTCTGGCTCTCGATGGGCAGCCCCGTGGCCGGCGAATAGGGCACGCCCACCCGCGCGAACAGCAGCCGCATATAGTCGTAGATCTCGGTGACCGTGCCGACCGTGGAGCGCGGGTTCTTCGAGGTGGTCTTCTGCTCGATGGAGATCGCCGGCGACAGCCCCTCGATGGAGTCCACATCCGGCTTCTGCATCATGTCCAGGAACTGGCGCGCATAAGCCGAGAGAGACTCCACGTAGCGCCGCTGTCCTTCGGCATAGATCGTATCGAAGGCGAGGGACGACTTGCCGGAGCCGGACAGGCCGGTCATCACCACGAGGCCTTCCCGCGGCAGCTCCAGGGTCACGTTTTTCAGGTTGTGTTCCCGCGCGCGCGCACGGAAAGGGTCTTGGATGTCATGAGCACCAATGTCGGGGGGCCACAAGGCTTTCACAAGGGATAAGCGCGTCTATCCAAAGGAACAAGAGGGGTGCGATGGCTTGATGGACGGCTGCTCCTTACTCGGCGTCATCACCGGGCTTGTCCCGGTGATCCATGACCACAGAATCAAAGATCGGGTACGGTTCATGAATCCCCGCACAAGGCCGGGCATGACACCAGAACGTCCTAAATCAGCTCCAGCTTCTTTAAACGCGACCGGATGGCGCCGGGTTTCCGGCCATGGGCGGCGGCGATGGCGGCCACGGTCTCGCCGGCCTCGTGACGTCGGATAAGGGCCTGCTCCTCGTCCTCGCTCCACGGCGCATAAGCCTTCTTATGACCGTCGGCCCGGGCAGCCGCGACCTGGGGCGAGGCAGCGGACTGGGCGGCCTCCGCCGCCTCCAGGGCGTCGGCCAGGAAGTCCCGCTGCTTCGCGGCGATCGCCTCCGAACCTGCCTCCTGGGCGGCCTGCAGCGCCGTTTGGGACAGGGCTTGAAAGGCCTCGTCCTGCTCCACCGCCGCCGGGTGAACCTGCAGTGCGCGGGCGTTCAGCCCCAGCAGGTGAAGCCCGGCGAGACCCCGCAGTCGGGAGAGGGCCACGTAGCCTTGGCCGTATTCGAGGCCCGGGAGAGGTCGATCACCGCGGCATCCAGCGACATGCCCTGGCTCTTGTGCACGGTCATGGCCCAGGCGAGCCGGAGCGGCAGCTGGGTGATGGACGCCCGCTCCTTGCCGTTCTCGTCGATCTTCCACTTGGTCGGTTCGGCGACGATCATCTTGCCGGACCGCATGCGGATCATCGGATTGCCGGTCTCGTCGTCGAAGGAGATCACCTCGCCGAGCGTCCCGTTCACGAAACGCAGGCCGGGATCGTTCTTGGTGAACATCACCACCGCGCCTTCCTTCAGCACCAGCTGCTCCGGCGACAGGCAGCCGCGCTTCAAGGTGTTCACGAACACCTCCGGTCCCGTAGCGTGCATGGGGAAGCGCTTCGCGTCGCCTGGAAGCTTCCGCAGCTCACGGCCGTTGATCTCGTCCACGGCGGCGTTGTGGGTGAACAGCCGCGTGCAATCGGCAGGGAATTCGTCCCGGGCGATGGTGCGCCGGTCGAGGATCGCGCGATGCGGCTGCGCGCAGTCATTGCGGCGGATCGCCGACAGCAGATCGAGGAATTCGCGGTCGCTCTGGCGATGCTGCTCTGAGAGATAGCAGACCGTCGGGCTGAGATCCCGCCAGGCGGCGGAGCCATAGGCGAAGACGGGTCCGGTCTCCGCCATGTCGCCAAACAGGGAGGCGTCGTTTGCCTCCCGGCGCACCACCGGCGGAAGCTGGAAGAAATCGCCCACGAGAATGACCTGAAGCCCGCCGAACGGGGCTGGGTTCTTCCGCACATGGCGGCAGACCGCATCCACCAGGTCCAGGGCGTACGCCGGCAGCATCGAAATCTCGTCGATGATCAGCACCCGAGACTTCTCGATCCGCGACGCCACCCGGCGATTGGCCGCGATCCGGTCCAGGTCGCGACGACTCAGCGAGCTGTTCACGCCAATGCCGCTCCAGGCATGGATGGTGATGCCGTTGCCGTGGGTGGCCGCGATCCCCGTCGAGGCGGTGTAGGCCACCGGGATCTTCGCCTGGCGCAGGGCGGCGATATAGCGGTTCACCGTATGGGTCTTGCCGCTCCCCGGCTGCCCGGTGAGGAAAACGCTCATGCCGGTCTTCATCAGCGCCAGGGCTTGGGTCTGCTTCATGGTCGGTCCGGGATTCGGGGTAGTGGTGGATAAGGGAGGATAGGGGGCAGGACGCCCGCGCGAAAGGCCGTAGCGCGGCGTGGAGCGTTCAGCCACACTCCCACGCCATGCGACTCACACGCCAACAGACAGTCTATCTCGTCGCCGCCATCGGCATCGTGCTAGCGACCGCCGCCATTCTGCTCTCCATGGGCCGCGTGCCCATCTGCAAATGCGGCTACGTGAAGCTCTGGCATGGCGAGGTGGTGAGCTCGGAGAACTCCCAGCACCTTACGGATTGGTACACGCCATCCCACGTGATCCACGGCTTCGTGTTCTACGGGCTGCTCTGGCTGGTGTTCGGCCGGCGCCTCTCCTTCGGCGCGCGGCTGATTCTGGCGCTGCTGGTGGAGTGCGCCTGGGAGATCTCCGAGAACACCGATACGGTCATCGAGCGCTATCGGGAAGCGACCATCGCGCTGGATTACTATGGCGACAGCGTCGTCAATTCAGTGATGGACATTCTGGCCATGGTGCTCGGCTTTTGGCTGGCTTCGAAATGGCCTGTCTGGCTCACCGTGACCGTCGCGGTGGCCCTGGAGCTGTTCACCGGCGTGATGATCCGCGACAACCTCACCCTGAACGTGGTGATGCTCCTTTGGCCCCTCGACTGGATCAAGGAATGGCAGGCCGGAGCGTTCCAGCCCGGCGCGTAGCGTGGGATGCAGGCCCGCTAGGGCGCTCCGAGCACGGCGTCATCCCGGCGAAAGCCGGGATCCAGACGCGGGTCTATGCGCGTTTGGCTGGATGCCGGCGTTCGCCGGCAGGACCGGCTCACGGTGTCTTCCGCCCCTAGAGCGGAACCCGGATGCCCGTTGTCATGTAGACGATGAGGCAGAAATACGCGGCCACGGTCGGGTAGAAGGTGAGCCCGAAGCCGAAGGCCCGCAGATGCGGGTTCTTGTGGTAGCCGATCCAGAACAGGATACGGCCGAGCACAAACAGGGCGGTCAGGATCACCACCGTGCGGGCTTCCGAAGCCGGCGAATAGATCGCGAGGGCCGCATGGGCGATGAAATAGGCGGTGAACTGCTCGAACGTGTTCAGGATGAACCGCGTGTTGATGTCGAGCGAGGAGTTCGGCTTCGCCATCTGGCCCACGAACATGTTCGGGTTGAGCCGCTGCGCCGCCACGATGCAGATGCCGATGACGCCCGGCAGGATCGCGAACACCGAATCCTTGATCACCAGGCCGATCTTGTCGCCGGTCGTCTGCCATTGGGTGGGCTCCCAGTCCCAGACCAGCTTGCAGATGATCAGGAAGGCGAGGGCGAAGACCCAGTTTCCGACGAGGACGAACAGGAATTCCCATTGCCGCCACGTGAAGCCGAAATATTTGACTCGCGGGTCCTGCCGTCTGCGCTTCTTAAGATGGGCGGCAGACAGGTTCGGGTGCGCAGTACGCTGCATTCTTTTCCTCTTCTCGGAGCGGCTTGTGCCGTTGGCTCGAGGTCTCACGCAAGGACCTCCATAGTCCATAAGCGACGAGCATGGGCTGGCGTTTCATAAGGCATATTACCCTCGCGGGGCAACGGTACGGTTTACGGCCTCTGGACGCACAAGAACAAAAAGAGTACATTGCTCTTTCCGCGCGAGGGAGAGCGGCGCCGACTGCCTGTGGACGACTGCCGGGGGCTCTGGCGGAGCGCACCCGCCGCGGGCTAGGGTCGCAAGCAATGGTCGAGAGCGAAGGATCGCTCGAAAGCGTAACGATCGGCAACGATCGAGTGAGCAGGACGGAGGGTTAGTCAATGGCCGGATCGGTGAACAAGGTAATTTTGATCGGCAATCTCGGTGCCGATCCGGAGATTCGTCATACCCAGGACGGGCGCCCCATCGCGAATCTGCGGGTCGCCACCAGCGATAGTTGGCGCGACAAGAATTCGGGGGAGCGCCGCGAGCGTACCGAATGGCACCGGGTGGTGATCTTCAACGAAGGGCTGTGCCGCATTGCCGAGCAATATCTGCGCAAGGGCTCGAAGGTTTATCTGGAAGGCCAGCTGCAGACCCGGAAGTGGGAAGATCAGTCGGGCCAGGAACGCTATTCCACCGAAGTGGTGCTCCAAGGCTTCAACTCGGCCCTGACCATGCTGGACGGCCGCCAGGGCGGCGGCATGAGCGACAGTGGCGGCGGCTCGGGCGGACGGTCGTCCGACGATGGCGATTTCGGCCGCACCAGCGCGCTGGGCGGCGGATCCTACGACAAGGAACTGGACGACGAGATCCCGTTCTAGCGCTCCAGGCTAGCGTCCAAGCGCGATTTTGGTGCAGGGGCCGCCTGTGCCCCCACCGGATATCGGCGCTGCCAAAGTTCTAAGCGCCGCGGGAAGATTTAACTCTGATTCGATTCAAGCTGATCGGTCGCCGGCCCAAACGTTAAGATGCGTAATGGACCCGATCCGATCTCAAAGCGCTCGCGAAAACCGGCTGTTGTCGTCGGCGACCGTCGCCGAGCGCATGTCGGGCCGGGACAACAACTTCAACCTGATCCGCTTCCTGGCCGCCACCGTGGTCATGCTGGATCACGCGGTCGCTCTGGCAGGGACCGGGGATCCCCGGGTGCTGACCCTAGGACCGTTCTCCTTCGATCTGCACGCGGTACCCCTCGGACGCATCGCCGTGGACGTCTTCTTCGTCGTCTCCGGCTTCCTGGTCACGAGGAGCGTTCTCACCCGCCCGACGGTGCTGGATTTCACCGTCGCCCGGGTCCTGCGGCTGTTCCCGGCACTGCTTGCCGTTTGCCTGCTGACCGCTTTCGTGCTCGGTCCGCTGATCAGTGACCGGAGTCTCTCCGAATATTTCGGTGATCTGAAGACCTGGCTCTATGCGCCCCTCACCGGTCTTCTGGTCAGCCACTCGGAGACCTTGCCGGGCGTGTTCGGAACCGTCCGGGAGGAGGGGGTCGTGAACTCGCCTCTCTGGACCCTGCGCTACGAAGCCGTCTGCTATGCCATCCTGGGCGGACTAGCTCTCGTCGGCGCGCTGCTCGATCGCCGTATCGTCTACACCCTCGCAGCCCTGCTTGCCGCGTATCTGTTGGTGACGTTCGGGACGGATCTGCGCGGGCAGATGGCCGCCATCGACAGTCTCGCCCGGTTCGGTCTCAGCTTTTTCCTGGGCGGCGCGATCTATGTCTTCGCCGACCGCATCCGCCTCAATCTGCTGTGGCTCGTCGGCCTCGCCGTGGTTGCGGCGGCGACCAGCCAGACGTCCATTGCGGAGTTCACCTTCCGCCTGGCCTTGGCCTATGGCGTTGTCTGGGTGGCCCTCGTGCCGGGCGGCCCGATCCGCAGCTTCAACCGTCTCGGCGATTACTCCTACGGCCTCTACATCCTCTGCTGGCCGATTCAGCAGACCATCGTCACCCTCATGCCCGGCATCGCCGCGCCTGCGCTGTTCGTCCTCAGCTTCCCCGTGACCCTCGGGATCGCCGCGCTCTCCTGGCACCTGGTGGAGCATCCCGCTCTCGAGCGGAAGGAAGCGACCAGCCGGCGCGCCGCATCCCTCGCCACCAGCGTTCGGGGGCGGCTCGACGGATGGCGCGGCGGCCGGCGCAAGCCGGGGCTCGACCCGCAGGAATCCAAGGGATCGTGAACCGGGGCTCCTACTCCTGTTGGGCTTTCCGCGCTTCGAGCTTCTTGGCATAGGCGTCCGCCGCAATGGCTTCCGCCGTGATGCGCACCTCCATCTCGTCGCTTACATTGGGCACGTAAGCGTCCATCCCGAAATCGGAACGCTTTAGAGTGGTGGTCGCATTGAATCCCGCCGCCGGCGCGCCGTCATACATGGGATGCGGGCCCTTCTTGTTCAGCTCGCTGTTGAGCACGACCTGCTTGGCGATCCCGTTCACCGTGAGCGTGCCGACGACCTGGAAGCGCTTTCCGTCCTCGCTGACATTGCGGATCTCTTTGCTCTCGAACGTGATGTCGGGATGCTCTTCGACCTGGAAATACTCGGGCTTGGTGAGGAGGTGCTCGTTCAGCAGCGGCACATGAGTGTCGATGCTCTTGACCGGGATGGTGACCGACAGCGCCGCCGTGCTCGGGTCCTCGTCGTCGACATTAAGCGTGCCGGTGACCTCGTTGAAATTCGCCTCGGGTACGGAGAACCCGAAATGGTGCCAGGAAAAGCGCACCTGGGTATGGGTCGGGTCGAGAGTGTACTCGGCCGCCTGGGCAGGCGAGACCGCCAGGGGCAGGACAGAGGACAAGCCGAGGGAAAGGGAAAAGAGGAAAGCGAGCAGAGCCTTGCGCATAGGGTCTCCTTGTTGGGGATGCTGACGTGAGCCCACCTGCGGCCAGGCCGCAAAGGTTCGGGCTGGGGACAGTCGCCACGTGGGCGGAGACGGGACGGCCTTCAAGACTCCGCGCGAGCCTTCCGCTCCTCTGCGGCGAATTGCTCGTGCCGGCGCTCCGACTGCACCTCGATGAAGATCCGGGTCACCATGGGGTGCGCCTTCTTGATCTTCATCTCCAGCTGGCTCACCGCCTCTTCCACCTCCGCCGAGCTCATCTCGTCGGAGAAATCGATGCTCAGGGCGAGGAGGATCTCCTGCGGCGCCAGATGCATGGTCCTGATCTCGTTGAGATGGAGAACGTTGGGCGAGGACTCGACGATCTCGCAGATGCTGGTGGTCACCGTCCGGCTCGCCGCTTCGCCGATCAAAAGACCCTTGGTCTCGTAGGCCAGCAGGATCGCAGCGCCCGCCAGGATGGCCGCGATCACGAGAGACGCCACGCCGTCGGCCCAGGCGATCCCGTAGACGTCGCTGAGGAAGACGCCCGTCAGCGCCGCGACCAGACCGAGCAGGGCGGCGGTGTCCTCGAAAAGCACCGTGAATACCGTCGGATCTTTCGATTGCCGCACGGCCCGGACGAAGCGGAACGGCCGGTGCTTGTCCTGCGCGCCGCGGAATTCGCGATAGGCGATGAACCACGCGGTCGCCTCGAACCCCATCGCGACCGCGAGGATGATGTAGTTCACATAGGCGTTGGTGATCGGGTGAGGTTCGATGAGCTTGATCACGCCCTCGTAGAACGAGATGCCCGCGCCGACGGCGAAGATCAGGATGGCGACCACGAAGGCCCAGAAGAAGACCTCCGCGCCATAGCCGAAGGGATGGTGGCGGTCGGGCGGGCGCTGGGACCGCTTCATGCCGAGCAGAAGCAGCCCCTGGTTCCCCGTATCCACCACCGAGTGCACCGCTTCGGAGAACATGGCGGAAGACCCGGTATAAAGCGCCCCGCCGAACTTGCTGATTGCGATGATGAGATTGGCGCCGAGCGCCGCATAGATGACCTTATGCGAACCGGTGGCCATGTTGTTGCCCCTCCGTTGATCTCAGCCCCTCAGCCCGTGGGGCGTTGACGTGCGGCGCCTCGCCGGACGTGCCTCAATAGGTGCGCTTGACCTCTCCGTCCTCGCCCCGCACCACGCTCTGCTCTTCCAGGGTGCGATACGCCGGAGCGGCGCTCAGCGTCTCCTTCGTCAGATTCGCCATGATCTCGATCTTGCCGTTCTCCTCGTTCCGCGAGACCACCACGTCGTCATACTGGACGGCGACGTTCTTCTCGCCAATGCCGAGGAAGCCGCCCACGCCGATGACCACGCCGCGGATCTTCCCGTCGGCCCCGCCGATGATATCGTTGATCTGGCCGACGGTTTCCCGGGCCGGGTTCAGCACCGGCTTGCCGATGAGATCGCTGGCCAGCGCATCGGTCGGCGACTGCTCTGTGATGAAGCGGGCCGTCTTGGCCGGAACGCCGTTGACCTGGCCGGCCGTCTGCGACTGCTCCATGGTCTCCGTCGGATGGGGCGGCGCGACCGGCTCGCTGCTCTCGTCCTGGGCCAAGGCCGGGCCGGCGGTCATGAAAATGCCGGCGATCGTGCCGATGAGGATGCGCTTCATAAATCTTATCTCCGCAATTGTCGGGACAGTGAGATGCCCTGGAATATGGGTTTAGTGTCTCCTTGCGGATCAAGCGGTGCAACGCCGCCTGAACAGAATCGTTCCGCATTCTGACAAAGTGACGCCGCGTTTCGATCCGCGTATGCCGAGCCGTTGGCGGCCGCCTTGAGCGGGTCCCCTGACGATTCGGCAAGTCCCTGAAATAATTTAGAGAAAACGCCGAAAAAGAGGCCGGCAAATGACGGTTCGAAGAGTTGCGGTAGAAGCGTCAAATCGGCTATACAGGGCACGCTAGAAGCGCCGCTATTTCACGGTTGCAGAGCGTGTCTCGTCGCGCTTCGCGACCCGCCGCTTATTCCCGCCTTTCAGCCGAACGGTTTTCAGCCATTGACTGACGACGACAAGACGGAATCGCCGGAAGGATCCGGAGACCCCTCCGACATTCATCCGATCTCGCTCATCGATGAGATGAAGCGGTCCTATCTGGACTATGCGATGAGCGTCATCGTCAGCCGTGCGCTGCCCGACGTGCGCGACGGACTGAAGCCGGTGCATCGACGCATTCTGTATTCGATGTACCAGAACAACTACACGCCGGACCGGCCGTACAACAAATCGGCCCGCGTCACCGGCGACACCATGGGTAAGTACCACCCCCATGGCAACCAGGCGATCTACGACGCCCTCGTTCGCCTGGCCCAGGAATTCTCCATGCGCCTGCCGCTGCTCGACGGCCAGGGCAATTTCGGCTCCGTGGACGGCGACCCGCCCGCGGCCGAACGCTATACCGAGGTGCGGCTCGCCAAGCCGGCAATGTCGCTCCTCGACGATCTCGACAAGGATACCGTCGATTTCCAGGACAACTACGACGGCCGCGAGCGCGAGCCGACCGTCCTGCCGGCCAAGTTCCCGAACCTTCTGGTCAACGGCGGCGGCGGCATCGCCGTGGGCATGGCGACCAATATCCCGCCCCACAATCTGGGCGAGGTGATCGACGCCTGCGTGGCCCATCTCGACAACCCGGCCATCACCATCGAGGAGCTGATCGAGTTTATCCCCGGTCCCGACTTCCCGACCGGCGGCATCATTCTGGGCCGCACCGGCATCCGCTCCGCCTATCACAAGGGTAGGGGCTCCGTCGTCATGCGCGGCCGGGTCTCCACCGAGACCGTCGGCAAGGGCGACCGCGAAGCGCTGATCATTTCCGAGATCCCCTACCAGGTGAACAAGGCCTCGATGATCGAAAAGATCGCCGATCTCGTGCGCGAGAAGCGCATCGAGGGGATCTCCGACATCCGCGACGAGTCCGACCGCCAGGGCATGCGGGTCGTCATCGAGCTGAAGCGCGACGCCATGGCCGACGTGGTTCTGAACCAGCTCTATCGCTTCTCGCCGCTGCAAAGCACCTTCGGCTGCAATCTGGTCGCCCTCAATGGCGGCCGTCCCGAGCAGCTGAATCTGAAGGACATGATCTCCGCCTTCACGGACTTCCGCGAGGAGGTCGTCGGGCGGCGCACCAAGTACCTGCTGAAGAAGGCGCGCGACCGCGCCCATGTCTTGGTTGGCCTCGCCATCGCGGTGGCCAATATCGACGAGATCATCAAGCTGATCCGCCATGCGCCGAACCCGGCGACGGCCCGCGAGCAGTTGATGGAGCGCGATTGGCCGGCCCGCGATATCGCGCCGCTGGTCGAGCTGATCGCCGATCCGCGTCACAAGGTGTCGGAGCAGGGGACCTACAAGCTTTCCGAGGAGCAGGCCCGCGCCATCCTCGATCTGCGTCTCCACCGGCTTACCGCGCTGGGCCGCGATGAGGTTGGCGGCGAGCTCCATAAGCTCGGCGCCGAGATCCAGGAATATCTCGACATCCTGCGTTCGCGCTCGCGCATCATCGGCATCGTCAAGGACGAGCTCGCAGAGATCCGCGAGCAGTTCGATACCCCCCGCAAGACGGAGATCGTGGACGCGGAAGGTGAGGTCGAGGACGAGGACCTGATCGCCCGCGAGGACATGGTCGTCACCGTCTCCCACAAGGGCTACATCAAGCGCGTTCCGCTCTCCACCTACCGGGCTCAGCGCCGGGGCGGCAAGGGCCGGTCGGGCATGTCGACCCGGGACGAGGATTTCGTCACCCGCATCTTCATCGCCAGCACCCATACGCCGGTCCTGTTCTTCACCTCCGGCGGCATGGTCTACAAGATGAAGGTCTGGCGTCTGCCGGTCGCTGCTCCGCAGGCCCGCGGTAAGGCGTTGGTGAACCTGCTGCCGTTGGGCAAGGACGAGAACATCACCAGCATCCTGCCGCTCCCCGAGGACGAGGAGAGCTGGGCAGATCTCGACGTGATGTTTGCCACCAATGTCGGCGCCGTCCGTCGCAACAAGCTGTCCGATTTCGTCGAGGTGCGCCAGAACGGCAAGATCGCCATGAAGCTGGACGAGGGCGACTGGATCGTCGACGTCCATACCTGCAGCGAGGCCCAGGACGTCCTGCTCACTACGGCGAAAGGCCAGGCGATCCGCTTCCCCGTGACCGATGTGCGCGTCTTCAAGGGGCGCGACTCCACCGGCGTTCGCGGCATCCGTCTCGCCAAGGGCGATGCCATGATTTCCATGTCCATCCTGACCCATGTGGAGGCGAGCCCCGCCGAGCGTGCGACCTATCTCCGCCAAGCCCGGCAGATCCGGAGCGGCGGTGTCGAGATGGAGCCGGAAACGGATCTGGAGGAGGGCAGCGAGGAAGAAGTCGTTCTCTCCCAGGACCGCTATGCGGAGCTCAGCGCCCACGAACAGTTCGTCCTGACCATTTCCGAGAACGGCTTCGGCAAGCGTACATCCGCCTACGAATACCGGACCTCGGGACGCGGCGGCAAAGGCATCATCGCCATGACCGTCAACGCGCGGAACGGTAATCTCATCCGCTCCTTCCCCGTGGAGGAGGACGATCAGATCATGCTGGTCACCAATCGCGGCCAGCTGATCCGCGTGCCGGTCACCGATATCAGCATCGTCGGCCGCTCGACCCAGGGCGTTACGGTATTCTCGACCGCGAGCGACGAGCAGGTGGTCTCCATCGAGCACATCCCCGCCGACGTCGAAAGCGACGAGAACGGGGATATCGACGAGCTGGATGACGACATCGATTCCGACGACACCAATTCCAGTGAGGACGAGGGGCCGTCCGAGGACTAGGCGCCGCCGGCCGGGCCGACGGTCCAATCCCTAGCCAAGGGGCTGGAGCGAGACCCCGCGGACAAACAGCTTCGCCAATGCTTCGGCCGCGGGTGTGAGCGCAGACAGCGCTTCCAGCTGGCAGGTCACCGTCCGCTTCTGGCGCTGCTGGCGGATCAGGCCTCTGGCCCGCAGACCCGACATGATGCGTGACAGGGTATCTGCGTTGAGCCCGAGATAATCGGCCATCTGCCCCCGCGTCAGCGGCATGGCGAAGACCACGCCGCCGGCCCGCGATGGGACGCCGTTGCGCATGGCGAGCTCGACCAGGTAGGTGGCGAGTCGCTGCTGGGTATCGAGCTGGCCCAGCGCCGCCATATGGATCGCCTTCGCCGCATCCTGGAGCGCCGTGGTTCGGCAGAAATAGCGGCAGATCTGCGGATTCCGCTCCATCAGCTCGGAGAAGACCGGCCACCGCAACCGCAGAAGCTCTCCGGCGCGAACGGCGATGAAGCTCGTGATCCCTTCGGCCAATGACCCCGTGCGGACAAGGCCGCCGGGATGGAGAATTTCGGTAATCTGACGGTGCGCCCCCTCAAGGGTGACCTCCTGGATCAGGGCGCCTGAGCGGACGAAGTAGACTGCTTCGCTACCGTCTATGGTCGCCGCCAGGCTCTGGCCCGGACGCGTCGTCATCTTGGATGCTTTTTCGAGAAGTGACGGCGGAAGACCGTCATAATTCAGCGGTTTCATCTCAGCACGCGCGGCTCTCGTTTTCAGGGGGCCGCCCCCTCATTCAGCGTTGCCTATAGATAAAAGTGGGGATGCGCGGGCGCTCCGGCGACATACAACCTGCGACATTTTCGACGGTTTCCCGCCGTTCCGACGCGGTCTCGCGGGGGGCGTTGCTTCCGCGCAACAGATTCCTGCCGATCCCGATTCCGGCTGACCTGGATCAGCGAGGACCGGCGCTCCGAGCTGGTAGGGGCCCCGCCCATCGTCACAAAAATAGATCGGTTACACGGATTCGCGTGGGCCTCTTCACGCGACGTTGGGGACTCTGAAATGCAAAAAATCAAGACCGTTACGATCGGAATTCTGGCGCTCGCAGCCCTTGGAATCATGGCTCAGCCTGCCGCAGCAGGCGACGACCACGGCGACTTCATGGTGCGCGGGCTGGTGACGGGGGTGCTTCCGGAGACCGATGCGGCCGTCTACGCCGGTGGCAGGCGCATTCCGGGCGCCGGCGCCGAGGTGAGCGACGAGATTATCCCAGCGGCGACCCTGACCTATTTCTTCACCGACAACCTGGCCGTGGAGCTATTCTGCTGCTTCGCAAAGCATGACGTGAACGCCACCGGCTCGATTGCCGCTCTCGGCGAGATCGCCGATACGTGGATCTTCCCGCCCGCGTTGACGGCCCAGTATCATTTCAATCCGGGCGGCAAGTTTCAGCCCTATGCGGGCGTCGGCCTGCAATACATCGCCTTTTTCGACGAGGGCAAAGGCTCGAACCTCCTCGGTGCGAGCAGCGTCGATATCGACGACGCCTTAGGCTTCACCCTCCAGCTCGGCATGGATTATTCCTTGGGGAATGGTTGGTTCCTGAATGCCGACGTGAAGAAGACCTGGATCGACACCGACGTGAAGTGGACGGGCACCGGCATCAGCGGAGATGTGGACCTCGATCCGTGGATCGTTTCCGCCGGCGTCGGCTATCGCTTCAATTTGAGCGACGTTCTCGGCGGGCTTTAGGCGGCTCAGACGGTCCCTCGCGAAGAAGCAAGACCGCTGAAAGGCCCGGCCTCACCGGGCCTTTTTCCTTCTCGCCACCGCCGTGCCGTTGGCGACAATCGCCATGCGGTCTTGCGAAGACGGCTTCCGCCCGGCTAGAAGGGCGCTCACGCGCCGCGGACCTCATCCATCGGGGGTGAGTCCCGTCCGCGAGTCGCCTGGAGTCCCTGCCGTATGCGCACCGCTCTCTATCCCGGAAGCTTCGATCCCATCACCTTCGGCCACGTCGACATCGTGCGCCGCGCCGCAAGGCTCGTGGACCGCCTGGTCATCGCCATCGGCATCCACCACCAGAAGAATCCGATGTTCTCGCCGGGTGAGCGGATCGACCTCGCCAAGCAGAGCCTCCATACGGTCGCGCGCGACACGGGCCTGGATGTGAAGATCGCCACTTTCGAAGGTCTGGTGGTGGACGCCGCCAAGATCGAAGGCGCGAGCATCATCATCCGCGGCCTTCGCGACGCGGCCGATTTCGATTACGAGATGCAGATGGCCGGCATGAACGCCGCGCTGTCGCCCCACCTCGAGACCATGTTCCTGGCCTCGTCGCCGGGCACGCGACACATCACCGCCACCCTCGTCCGGCAGATTGCCGAGATGGGAGGCGACGTCACGCCCTTCGTTCCGGCCTGCGTCGCAGATGCATTCAAGAGGAAACTGTCCAAATGATCTTTGCCCGTATCGCGCTTGTCGCCGGCCTTCTCTTCGCGTTCGCGCCGGTCGCGACCGCCGTTCAGGCGGCGCCCGAGAAGACCCTGGAAAACACGCTGCTCCTCGATCTGAAGGACGGCCGAGTCACCATCCTCCTGAGGCCCGACCTGGCGCCCAACCACGTGGAGCGTATCAAGAAGCTCACGCGGGAGGGCTTCTATGACGGCATCGTCTTCCACCGCGTGCTCGACGGCTTCATGGCCCAGACCGGCGACCCGACCGGCACCGGCATGGGCGGCTCCGACTATCCCGACGTCGCGGCCGAATTCTCGCAGGAGCCTTTCGTTCGCGGCACTGTGGGCGCGGCGCGCAGCCAGGATCCCGACAGCGCCAACAGCCAGTTCTTCATCATGTTCGCCGAGACGCCGTCCTTGAACGGCCAGTACACGGTCTGGGGCGAGGTGATCGACGGCATGGAGCATGTCGACAACATCAAGCGGGGCACGCCGCCTTCCGGCACCGTGGAGAACCCCGACAAGATCGTGAAGATGCAGATCGCCGCCGACGCGGATGCCGCATCGCAAGCGAAGGCCAAGCAGGCGCTCCAGAAATAATCGGACGTTTCGAAGAAAGCGCCATAACAGCAGCAAGGGAGGCCCCGATGACTGCAAGCCCAGAAGATACCCTCATCATCGAAACGGACCGCGG
The DNA here is from genome assembly GCF_001708935.1 of Methyloligella halotolerans. Classification (GTDB taxonomy): domain Bacteria; phylum Pseudomonadota; class Alphaproteobacteria; order Rhizobiales; family Methyloligellaceae; genus Methyloligella; species Methyloligella halotolerans. The sequence continues at coordinate 515,759 of NZ_MASI01000001.1, read as the reverse complement.
CCCGGTGACCATCGAGCTCCGTCCCGATCTCGCGCCGAAGCACGTGGAGCGCATCAAGCAGCTTGCCCGCGACGGCTTCTATGACGGCGTCGTGTTCCACCGGGTGATCGATGGCTTCATGGCCCAGACCGGCGATCCGACGGGCACCGGCATGGGCGGCTCGGACTATCCCGACGTTCCGGCGGAGTTCTCCCAGGAGCCGTTCACCCGCGGCACCGTGGGGGCGGCCCGGGCGCAGCACCCGGATAGCGCCAACAGCCAGTTCTTCATCATGTTCGCCGACGGCCCCTTCCTGAACGGCCAGTACACGGTTTGGGGCAAGGTCGTCGACGGGATGGAGAATGTCGACAAGATCACCCGCGGCGAGCCGCCCGAGACCCCGGACAAGATGAAATCCGTTCGGGTTGCGGCGGACGTTCAGTAGGCTAGGCATCGGGCAGGGCGAACGGCCGCGCAGGCGTTCGCCCGAGAGAAAATCGAGAACGGGAAAGCGAAGACGATGGGGCTGCAGGCGATCGTGTTGACCCTCGTGGCGTTTGTCGGCGGCGGGTTCATTGCCCTCCAGGCGCCGATCAACGCCCAGGCCGCGTCCCATCTGGGCAACCCCATCGCCGCCGCTACCCTCTCGTTCTGCGTCGGCACGATCGCGCTCATCATGTTCTGCGGACTCTTCGCCCGCAGCACCAATCTCGGCGCGCTCACCACCATGCCCGCCTATATGATCTTCGCCGGCGGCCTGCTGGGCGCGGCCTTCGTGACCATGACCATTACCTTGGCCCCGAAGATCGGCATTGCGGCCGTCATGGCGCTCGCCATCGCGGGCCAGCTCTTCACCGCGCTGCTTTTGGACCGTCTGGCGCTGTTCGACCTTCTGGAGCGAGACCTCTCCATCGGCCGCATCACCGGCGCGCTCCTGGTCGTCATCGGCGCGCTCATGGTCCGGCTGCTCTAGGGTCCGAGCCCGGCGTGCGCACCGACCTCTTCCATTTCGAACTGCCGGAGGAGCTCATCGCCCTCCGGCCGGTAAGCCCGCGGGATTCCGCACGGCTGCTCGCCGTCGATGGCGCCACCGGCAGCCTGCGCGACTGCTCGGTCCGGAACCTGCCGTATTTGCTGGAGCCGGGAGACGCCCTCGTCTTCAACGACACCCGCGTTATTCCGGCGGAGCTCCGCGGGATAAGGAGGCGGGACGACGCGGTCGCATCCGTCACGGTCAATCTGACCGAGCGTGCAGGCGACAGCCGGTGGCACGGTTTCGCCCGCCCGGCCAAGCGTCTCCGCGAAGGCGACCGCATCGGCTTCGGAGGTGAAGGCGATGTCTGCCTCGCAGGCCGTCTCGACGCGACGGTCGAGGCGAGGGGCGAGGGCGGTGCCGTGACCCTGGCCTTCGATCTCACCGGGCCGGCGCTCGACGAGGCGATCGCCCGGCACGGCGCCATGCCGCTTCCGCCTTATATCGCTTCCAAGCGCCCCGCCGAAGAAAGCGACCGGCAGGACTACCAGACCATCTATGCCGCCAAGGAGGGCGCCGTCGCCGCCCCGACCGCGGGACTGCATTTCACCGATGCCCTGATGGACGCGCTCGATGCGCGGCGCATCGCCCGCCACTGGCTGACGCTGCATGTGGGGCCGGGGACCTTCCTTCCGGTCAAGGCGGAGGATACCGACGATCACGTGATGCATTCGGAGACCGGCATGATCGACCGGGCGACCGCGGATGCGCTGAATGGCGTGAAGGCGCGCGGCGGCAAAATCGTCGCCGTGGGGACCACCGCCATGCGGCTGCTGGAGAGCGCCGCCGACGAGGAAGGGGTGCTGCATCCCTTCAACGGCGCCACGGACATCTTCATCACGCCGGGCTACCGCTTCCGCTATGTCGACCGGATGATGACCAATTTTCACCTGCCGCGCTCGACCCTGTTCATGCTCGTATCGGCCTTCTCCGGGTTGGAGGTGATGCGCCGGGCCTACGCCCATGCTATCGCGCAAGGCTATCGCTTCTATTCCTATGGCGATGCCTGCCTGCTGAGCCCGGGAGATGAGCGCTCGTGACGAAGGACTTCACCTTTCGGCTGCTCGCCAGGGACGGCGCGGCCCGGCGCGGCGAGATCGCCACGCCTCGCGGCCCCATTCGCACGCCCGCCTTCATGCCCGTGGGCACGGCCGCCACGGTGAAGGCGATGTTCCCGGAGACCGTCGAGGCGACCGGGGCCGATATCATCCTCGGCAACACCTACCATCTGATGCTGCGCCCGGGCGCCGAGCGCGTCGCCAGGCTCGGGGGGCTCCATCGCTTCATGCATTGGGAAAAGCCCATCCTCACCGATTCCGGCGGCTACCAGGTCATGTCCCTGTCGAAGCTCCGCAAGATCACCGAGGAAGGCGTCGCCTTCCAGTCCCATATCGACGGGTCGCGTCATATGCTGACCCCCGAGCGGGCCGTGGAGATCCAATGCCTCCTCGGCTCGGATATCCAGATGGTCCTCGACGAGTGCACGCCCTTTCCGGCGACGCGGGACGAGGCGAAGCGCTCCCTCGACCTGTCCATGCGTTGGGCGGCCCGCTGCAAGACGGCATTTGCGGAGATGTCCAAACCCGGACAGGCGCTGTTCGGCATCGTCCAGGGCAGCACCTATCCGGACCTGCGGAAGGAGAGCGCCGGCGCCCTCGTCGAGATCGGCTTCCCGGGCTATGCCATCGGCGGTCTTGCCGTGGGCGAGGGCCACGAGACCATGGTCGAGATGGTCGGCATCACCACGCAATTCCTCCCCGAGGACAAGCCGCGCTACCTGATGGGTGTCGGCACCCCGCAGGATCTGATCGCGGCTATCGGCCAGGGCGTCGACATGTTCGATTGCGTCATGCCCACGCGGTCCGGCCGCCATGGCCAGGCCTTCACTTGGGCGGGCCGCTGCAATCTTCGCAACAGCCAATACGCGGAGGATGAGACGCCGCTCGACGCGGAGAGCAGCTGTCCCGCAGCGCAATACTCCCGCGCTTATCTTCATCATCTGGTGAAGTCGGGAGAGATGCTGGGCGCGATGTTGTTGAGCTGGGCGAATATCCATTTCTATCAGGAGCTGATGGCACGCGCCCGCACGGCCATCGAAGTCGGCGAATTCGACGACTTTTCCAAAGAAATGGGCCGGCGCTACGGAGACACCGGCCCGAAGGGGAGCGAGTAGTACGGGGGAAAAGCGCTAGGCCTGCTGGCCGGGTGCCGCCTCGACGACGCAGCTTTTAACGCGCCAGTCGCCGGTCAGTTGCTGCTCGACCTGGAATTTCGCAAGCCAGCTGCGGCCGTCTTGATCCGTCAGCAGCACCTGCTGCTGGGCGGCGCCGCGATCCTGCTCAAGGCCGACGAAGGCGAAGCTCTTGGTCTTCACCACGGGCGGAGCATCGGTCGCCACACTGCGCATGAAGCGCTGGGGCTCGGAAAAGAAACGCTGGGTCTCCGGCGCCAGGTTCGCAAACGCCATATTGGCGTCGCCTTTGACGAGCGCGGTCAGCTGTTCGCGAACCGTGTCTTCGATGCCGTCGCGCATTTCTGCGGAAAGGTCGAAAGCATCCAAGTCGTCCGTCTTGACGTCGTCCTTCCTGGCGTCGTTCTGGATAGCGCGGTCAGCCGCTGCGGTCTTCGGAACAACCGTGATATTGGGCGTGGTGGAGGGATTGACCCGCATTGCCACGGTAACGCTCTCCTGCATGGTGCCGGAGGCGGACTGGGCGGCGGATTGAGCCTGCATCGCGCCAAGAGCGCCGGCGAAGACCAGAGCCGGGAGCGCAAATTTGGCGGAAGCTTTCGGAAGCGCAGCGGTCATGTTCCTCATGAAGACGTCTCCTTCAACGTCTCGAAATTCATCGTCTCGAATTCCTGCCCCATTCCCTTCTGCAGGTAAGAACTTCGAAACCGCCCGAGAGTTTCCTCCCGGGCGCTCATGGTAAATGAAGGTTTAATTTCGCTTCTGGGAAACGGCGCTTTTCCGCCTTTTATCGCGGCGCGATATCTGCGGCCGCCTCGGCATCGCCTTTGCCCAAGCGCTCCCGCCAGATGAGATAGAGGCCCGAGAGGATCACCACCGCGCCGCCGCCCAGGGTCCACCAGGTGGGAATGTCACCGAAGACCGCGTAGCCGATGATCGTGTTCGAGAGCAGCCCGACATAGATGAACGGCGCGAGAACGGGGGCGGGCGCCCGGCGATGGGCGAGGATCAGCAGCCAGTGGCCGCCGCCGCCCCAAAGACCGAGGCTCGCGAAGAGCAGCCACGTAAACCCGTCCGGCGGCATCTGCCAGGCGGCCAGCGCGAACGGCATCGCCAGCACCACGCCCGCCAGCGGGGAATAGAACTGGGTGACCTCCGCGGGATCGTAATGGGCGAGCATCCGCGTCCAGATGCTGTAGCACGCAAGACAAAAGGTCGAGATCAGGGTCAGGCTCGCCGCCCAATGGATGCCGCCAAGCCCCGGCCGCATCACGATGAGCACGCCGACAAAGCCGACCATGATGGCCATGAGACGCCGCCATCCGACCCATTCGCCAAGGATGGGACCCGCGAGACCCGCCACGATCAGCGGTCCCAGGAAGAAGATCGTCACGGTCTGGTCGAGCTGCAGATAACGCAGAGCGAAGAAGTTGAGCGCCGTGGCGCCGAACATGAAGAGCGAGCGCAGGATCTGATGGAACGGCTTCTTCGTTCTGAAGGGCGAAACGGTCGCGATGGGCCACAGCACCAGGAACGTGAAGACCGCATGGGCGGTGAACCGCACCCACACGACTTCCGCTACGGGCAAGCCGGACGTCACCAGGTATTTCGCCGTCGAATCCAGCAGCGAGAAGCTCACCACCGCTCCGATCATCAGGGCGATCGCGATCAGCCGGTGGCGCGGACCCTCGAAACCGTCCGAAAGCAGACGCTCCGCCATCTCTAGCGGAGACCGGTCTGAACGGGGGCGAAGGGACGGATTGGCATGACCGCGGAGCGCCTGGCATGGTAGGCCCGGAGCACATTGAGCTTCTGAGGATCAAACGACATGGCGGATATCCGCTCGATCATTGCCATCGGACAAAGCGGCCAGCTCGGCCTGAATGGGAGGCTGCCCTGGGAAGGCAACCAGGGCCGCGAGTACAAGGCCGACGTTGCGCGATTCTTCGATATCACGCGAGGTCATGTGCTGATCGCGGGGCCGACCACCATCGGGGCCGTGCCCGATTGGGCCTATCGCGACCGCACGATCTTCGAGATCCGCTCTCATATGGATCCTGAGGAGGTCTTGGCGAAATTCGAGAACCGGATCGTCTATGTCGGCGGCGGGCCGCCCGTCTGGGACGTCTATGCGCCCTATATCCAGCATTGGGATATCAATCGCTTGCCGTATGACGGCGAGGCTGATCGCTGGTTCAACCCGGAATGGGTCGTCCAGACCAAGTAGCGCCGTTCGCGGCCAACCGTTCGCCGACGGGTCCGAGCGCCTGCGGAACTTGAGGGAAAGCGGGGCCTCGCAGCCCCGCGCCCGTTTTCTGTGTCGACCGTTACGGAGAGACGTCCGGACCTTGATCCTTTGGCCCCGGCTCCGCTTCGTTGTCGGCATCGGAGCTGGAATCGACATCCACGTCGACGTCGGGCACCGATACCTCGCCGACCGTCATGATGCATTCCATCCAGCTCGGTTCGCCCCATTTACAATCGTTCCGCTCATGCTGAACGATGACCAGGGCCACGATGATGACGATCAGTAGTATAAGCACGCGCATTACAAGTACCCTCCCTTGTGGTGAGCGCAGGATAGACTACGGCCCAATAAAGGAGAAGCGCGTCGGAACCATGAAGTTGAAGCTGTGGGCAAGTCGTTACAGCAAGTCGTTCGGACGGGTGGTTGAACCGTCATCACCGCCGCTTTCTGCCGCGGCGCGCCCCCTATAGGGCGAATATCCTAAATTCCGTAATACTCCCGGTACCAGGCTACGAACCGCGCCATCCCGATCTCCAGCGGCGTGTCCGGGCGGAACCCGATATCCCGCTGCAAATCGTCGATATCCGCATAGGTGGTATGCACGTCGCCGGGCTGCATCGGCAGGAATTCCTTGATCGCCTGCTTGCCCGTCGCGTTCTCGATGCAGGCGATATAGTCCATGAGCGGCACGGGGGAGTTGTTGCCGATATTGTAGAGCCGGTAGGGCGCCGACGAGGTGGCGGGATCCGGCGCATCCCCGGACCAGCCGGTATCGGGCGTGGCGATCCTGTCGACCGAGCGCACCACGCCATCCACGATATCGTCGATATAGGTGAAGTCGCGGGCGTGCTCGCCGTTGTTGAACACCTCGATCGGCTGGCCTTCGAGAATCCGCTTGGTGAAGATAAAGGGCGACATGTCTGGGCGTCCCCATGGGCCGTAGACCGTGAAGAAGCGCAAACCGGTCACTGGCAGGCCGTAGAGATGGGCATAGGAATGCGCCATCAGCTCGTTCGACTGCTTTGTCGCCGCGTAGAGGCTCAAGGGATGGTCGACGGGATCGTGCACGCTGAAGGGCGTCTTGGTGTTGCCGCCGTAGACCGAGCTGGAGGATGCAAACACCAGGTGCTCCACCGCCGCCTGGCGGCAGCCTTCCAGCACATTCAGGAAGCCGAGCAGATTCGATTGGGCGTAGGCGTGGGGGTCCTTCAGGGAGTGGCGAACGCCGGCCTGGGCTGCGAGATGGATCACCCGCTGCGGCCGCGCCTCGGAGAACAGCGTCGCCATTCCCTGACGGTCCGCGAGGTCGAGCTTGTGAAAAGTGAAGCCCGGCTCGCCTTCGAGCTGCGCTAGTCGCGCTTCCTTAAGAGAGACATCATAATAATCGTTGAGGTTATCGAGACCGACCACCTCGTCCCCGCGCGCGAGCAGCAATTTGGCCGTATGGAAGCCGATGAAGCCTGCAGCGCCGGTCACCAGGATTCTCATCGGACCGTTCCCACCTCGAAGCTCATATGCCAATCCATAACTGCGTTAGTTCATGCGTCCGTCTAAGGCCGCGGCACTCTATCGGCGGCGGCCAGCCCCGGATACCCTTTCAACCGATTCGCATGCGGAATAACGGGTCGTGACGCCAGATGTCGACACCATAGTTATCGGCGGCGGCGTGGTCGGGCTGGCGATTGGCCGAGCCCTGGCCAAAGCCGGCGGCGAGGTCCTGCTGCTGGAGCGCCATGAGGCGACCGGCACGGAGGCGAGCTCGCGGAATTCCGAGGTCGTCCACGCGGGGCTGTATTATCCGCCGACCTCCCTGCGGGCCCATCTTTGCGTGCAGGGCCGGCGGATGCTCTACGCCTATGCGGAGGAACGAGGCATCCCGTACCGCCGCTGCGGCAAGCTCGTGGTGGCGACATCGACCGCCGAGATCCCGCATCTCAAACTGTTGAAGGCGAATGCGGGGCGGAGCGGGGTGGACGACATCCTGGAGCTCACGGGCCATGAGGTCCGCGCCATGGAGCCGGAAGTCCATTGCGTGGCGGCGCTGCTGTCTCCATCGTCCGGGATCATCGACAGTCACGCGCTCATGGGGAGCCTGGAGGGCGACCTCACCGACAATCGCGGTCAGGTCGTTCTGAACACCCAGGTCGATCGCCTCCTGCGTCCCGGAGAGCTGTTCAAGATCGAGACGTCGGAGGGGGGCAGGCCGTATACGGTGACCTGCCGCCGCGTCGTCATCGCCGCAGGCCTCGACAGCAGCCGTCTCGCCAGGGGCCTATACTATCCCCGCCATTACGACGTGCCGCGCACCTATCCGGCGAAGGGGCATTACTTTGCCTATTCCGGCATCAATCCCTTCAATCATTTGATCTATCCCATGCCGAGCGGGGCCTGGCTCGGTGTTCATGCGACCATCGATCTGGGAAATCAGCTGCGGTTCGGCCCCGACAATCAATGGGTCGAACGAGTCGATTACGGCTTCGATACGGAAGGCGGCGCCCGTAAGCAGCGCTTCGAGCAGGCCATCCGCCTCTACTGGCCGAACATGCCCGAGAACGCCATTCATCCCGACTATGTCGCATTCGCGCCAAGATCTATCAGGAAGGGGAGCCGGCTGCCGATTTCAGGATCGACGGTCCGGAGACCCATGGCATTCCGGGACTTGTCACCCTCTACGGCATCGAGAGCCCCGGGCTCACCGCCTCCATGGCCATCGCTGACCATGTCGCCGCCCTGCTCGAGCAGGGGGCGTCCGCCCCGGTGTACTAAGAGGAACCCCTTGGCGGACTAGAGCGATGCCATGGCGCTGCGGACCGCATCGATGATCCGCGCCTGATCTTCGTCGCTGAGATAGGGATGCATGGGCAGGCTCACCACCTCGCCGCAAAGCCTGTCGGTCACGGGCAGGGCGCCGCCGGTGCGCGGATAATCCGCATAGGTCGTGCGCAGATGGATGCCCTTCAGATAGTGGATGGCCGTCGGGACGTTCATGTCCTTAAGGGCCGCCACGAGGGAATCGCGCAAACCCGACTTGATCTTGAGGGTGTACTGGGCCCAGACCGACTGCAGCCCATCGGGCACCACAGGCGTGACGACGTCGGAAAGCCCTTCGAAACCGGCATTATAGGTCGCCGCGATCCGGTCGCGGGCCTCGATCTCGTCGGGGAAGATCTTCAGCTTCTCGATCAGGATGCCGGCCTGCATGGAATCCATGCGGCCATTGAGGCCGACGATTGGATTGTCGAAGCTCTTGGTCGAAGCGCCGTGATTGCGGATCGAGTGGAGCGTCTCCACCAGAGCCTCGTCGTCGGTGAAGATGGCGCCGCTATCGCCATAACCGCCGAGCGGCTTGGCCGGGAAGAAGCTCGTCGCCGTGCCGTAGCCGAAGGTGCCGACCTTCCGGCCCTTATACGTCCCGCCAAAGCCCTGGGCCGCATCGTCCAGCACCCAGAGCCCGTTCTCTTCGGCGAAGGCTTCGATGGCGTCGTAGTCGGCAGGAAGGCCGAACAGATCGACGGCGATGATACCCTTCGGCGTCAGGCCTGCGGCTTTCGCCGCCTCGACCGCGGCCGGAAGCTGCGCGGGATCGAGATTGAAGCTCTCCTCCTCGATGTCGATGAACACCGGCGAGGCGCCGAGCAGGGCGACCATCTCCGCCGTTGCCGTGAAGGTGAAGGAGGGGCAGATCACAGCATCGCCGGGGCCGATCCCCTTCGCCATGAGCAGCATCAGAAGCGCATCGGTGCCGCTGCCGCAGGCGATGGAATGCTTGGCGCCGCAGAACCGCGCGAGATCCTCCTCCAGCTGGGTGATCTCCGGACCCATGATGTATTTGCCGTGATCGAGCACCCGCAGCACGGCCTGCTCGACTTGCGGCCGGATACGTTCCTGCTGGGCGGCGAGATCGATGAAGGCGAGGGGCTTGGCGACGCTTTCGGTGCGCTCGCGTGCATTAACGTCAGTCATGGTCATAGTTCGATCCCCGTTTGGATGCGGCCCTCGCGTTCCGGTCACGCCCACTGGCCCGCGGTCGGACCGGAGCTTAGCTTTGGCAAGCTGATGCGCCGGAAATGAGGAGAATGTAAGAGGCCCGTTCGACCATCCACCTCTGCGGAACGGCTCGATTGTCGGGCGCAATTCCTGCACAACTCGGTTGCGGCGAGCAACAATGATCTTGCTGCGTTCGGCGGCGATTTGACACGGGGGGAGGGAGCGCCGGGCCCTGGGCTGCCGCTCCGCGCGACCACGACGCGTCTCGACTTTCGGCGGCGGATATCGGAGTTTCTGCCGATGGTGCAGGCGCCCCCAAAAACGCTGCTCTATATCGGCGGCTACGGACGTAGCGGCTCGACGCTGCTCGGCCGTATCCTGGCCCTGAACCCCGATGTTCTGAATCTCGGTGAGGTGATCACGGCACCGCGCTTCTTGCAGCGGCCCGGCCGCCGCTGCATTTGCGGCGAGACCTTGCGGGACTGCCCCGTCTGGGCGCCTGTGTTGCGGGGAGTTGTCGACGAACCCACCCGCTTTGCCGACCGGCGCACCCATCTGAAGCTCTTGGAGCGAATCGCGGAGACCGCGCACAAGCGGTATATCGTTGATGCGTCCAAGACCGCCTGGCTTCACGCAAGCCATGCCTTTTATCTCCGGCGCAAGCTGTCGATTCCGCTCCACATGCTGCATCTGGTGCGCGATCCCCGTGCCGTGCTGTGGTCGGTTTTCCGGCTGCGCGACGAGCGAAGGGGCGCCCCTGACAGCGCTCTTGGGCGCGCATCGCTCGCCGTGAAGGTGGCCGTATCCTGGGTGTTTGCGAATCTCGCCGCAGAGCTCTTCCGCCTCCGGGCCGGACGCGACGTGACCCGCGCCCTCTACAACGACGTGATCCTCAAGGGACTTCCGGCACCTCTCGATGAAATTATCCCGGGGGCGCCCCTCACAGGCCGGGTCTTGTCGGACGAGGCCGGCAGCAATCACGCCATCGCCGGCAACCCCATGCGGGTGATCAAATCCGCAACCGTCGCACTCGACGAGGAGTGGTGCGAAAAGCTACCCGTTGCCGTCGGCTGTCTTGTGTCTGTCATCTGTTTCCCGTTGCTGATCAGATACGGGCTGCCCGTGTGGCGGTGGCGCGGGGGGACTGCCTTGCCAAGCCACGCGCCAGGCAGTATCGGAGGATCGGATAGCTAAAGGGCCGAGGACGTTATGAAAATTTGCATGCTTGGCGCGGGCTATGTGGGCCTGGTTTCCGCGGCCTGCTTCGCCGATTTCGGATGGGACGTGATCTGCGTCGACAACAACGCCGAGCGCGTCGCGGATCTGGAACGCGGCCGGATGCCGATTTACGAACCAGGTCTCGACGATCTGATCGAGCGCAACGTCAAGGCTGGTCGCATCCGCTTCACCATCGAGCTGGAGGGCGCCGTCAAGCAGTCCGAGCTGGTGCTCCTGGCCGTCGGCACGCCCATGCGCCGCGGCAGCGGTTATGCCGACCTAAGCTATATCTTCGAGGCGGTGAAGGACATCGCGCCCCATCTCCAGGACGGCGCCGTGATCACCACCAAGTCGACCGTCCCCGTGGGCACCAGCCGCGAGATAGAACGCCGCCTGCGCGAGCTCCGTCCCGACATCGACTTCGCCGTCTGCTCCAATCCTGAATTCCTGCGCGAAGGATCGGCCATCCGGGACTTCATGTTCCCGGACCGCGTCCTCGTCGGCTGCGATAGCGAACGGGGCAAAGAGGTGATGGAAGCTCTCTACAAGCCCCTTTCCCTCCGCAGCGCACCGGTCATGTTCGTGGAGCGCGAATCGGCCGAGCTCGCGAAATATGCGGCCAACGCCTTCCTCGCCATGAAGGTGAGCTTCATCAACGAGATCGCCGATCTCTGCGAGAAGGTGGATGCCGATGTTCAGCAGGTCGCCGACGCCATCGGCGCCGACAAGCGGATCGGACCGAAATTCCTTCATGCCGGCCCCGGCTATGGCGGCTCTTGCTTCCCGAAGGACGTCTCCGCCCTGATCCGCACCGCGCGCGAGGCTCATGCTCCCGTAACGCTCGTTGAGCAGGTCGACCGGGTGAACAACGAACGCAAGATCAGCATGGCGAGCCGCATCCAGGAGGCGGCGGGCGGCGAGCTCCGCGACAAGACCGTTGCCGTTCTCGGCGTCACGTTCAAGCCAAACACCGACGACATGCGCGAAGCACCGAGCCTCACCATCCTGCCGATGCTGCAGGACCGCGGGGCGGCGATCCGGGCCTACGATCCCGAGGCCTCCAAGGACGCCGAGGAGCAGCTTCCGGGCGTCGTGTGGTGCGAGAATGCGCTTTCGGCTTGCGAGGGCGCGGACGTCCTACTCGTCCTGACCGAATGGAACGAGTTCCGCGCGCTCAACCTGAGCCAGCTGAAGGAGGCGATGCGCGGCGACGTGCTGGTGGACCTCCGCAATGTCTATTCGAGCGCCGGCGCCGAGGCCGCGGGCTTCCGCTACAGCTGCGTCGGCCGCGGAAGGGAGCTGTCTGAGCAAGCCCCTCTCGTCTCGGATAGAGATGCCGCCGCGCCCGGCGACGGCGAAAAGACCTTCGCCAAGGCCGTATCCTAGGCGTTTCCGACCTCACTCCAGATTGTAGAGAAACTGCCGCCAGTTGATGTCGGGGATCGGCAGATAGGGCGGGTAGAACCGGCCGTGCCGGCTGTAGAGTCCGTAGACGAAGGTGAATGGCCGCCGGAAGATCGGGTTCACATCCGCTTCGACCTCCTGCGCCCATTCCTTCCGCGCGTCGGACTGGAGGTCGGCTACGCCGATCGCGCGGCCATCCGCCGTCAAGCCGATCCAGGGCCGGTTGGAATCGATCGCCATCCAGCCCTTTTCCGTCAGCACCTCGGACACCGCATGGGAGGGGATTCGGGGTGTGGCCAGCGCTTCCAGGGTACTGCCGCTTTCCCGCGTACTGAAGATCGAGACATGGCGCGTGCGCATACCGTAGTGATTGAGCACCGTCTCGATGGCCCGGCTACGGTCATAGCAGAGCCCTTTGCCGCGCTTCATCAGATCGGAAAGCTCGCGGGCTTGCCCCAGGGGAATGCCGTCATCCACCGGCGCGGCATCGAGCACCGCGCGCTGGACGGCCCTCACCAGAGCGATTTGATCCGCGAACGCCTTGGGGGGCGCCGTGACCTCCAGATCCGGCGCCGCAGTCTCCATGAGCCTGGCCGCAGCGGCTTGTTCCTTGTCCCCCGGCTCGTCTGGCACATTGTTCCAGGCGAGCAAGGCCGCTATCCCAAGAGGGACCAACAGCAAGGGGATATATCGTGTTCGGTTCATTCGATCCCATTCGACGCCACCGGCAAGGGCTTAGAGATCGGCCGGCGGGACGCGGCTGGTATGCACCTCATTTCCTCTTCCCGGTCAACATTCCGCACCCGAACGCCCGATGCGGCCCGGGGGGCGCACAATGATCAGCGCCGTCATCCCTGCCTATAACCGAGCCGGCAGCATCGGGCGCGCCGTCGACAGCGTGCTGGCCCAGACCCGGAAGGTGGATGAGATCCTCATCGTGGACGATGCCTCGACCGACGACCTTGCGGCGGCGCTGGCACCTTATGGGGCGCGCGTCCGTCATATCCGGCACGATAGCAATCGCGGCGCGTCCGCGGCCCGCAATACCGGCATCGCCGAGGCGAAAGGCGAATGGATCGCGCTGCTCGACAGCGACGACGCTTGGCTGCCGGAGAAGATCGAACGCCAGATCCCGTTTATGGAGGCAGCCGATCTCGAAGCGAGCTGCACCAACTTTTTCCTGGTGCCGCCGGAGAGTGAGGATCGGCACGCGGCCTGGCGGCCCTACGACGAGCCGCTGACGCTGCTGGACGCCGTCTGGGGCTGCTATGTCTCCCCGGGCTCGACCCTCGTTGCGCGCAAGGATCTCCTTGAACGGCTCTCGGGCTACGATACGAGCTTTCCGCGATACGAAGACTGGGACCTCCTGATCCGCATGGCCCGGGCGACGCGAGCGATCGGATTTCTTCAGGAACCTCTCGCCACTATCTATCTGGGTACCCACCTCTCGCCCGATGCGGCGGAGGCCGGGCTGGACCGGATGGAGGCGAAGCACTGGTCGCCCCTGGCAGGGCTCGGCTACGGCACCCGCTTCAAAGCGGCGCTCGCCTTCAATCGCGCATCCGTCTCGCGGCTCGAGGGAGACTATCTCTCCATGCTGCTTCAACTCGCCCAATCGGCCTGGCTCTACCCGTTCGGGAATTGGCCGCTCAAAGTTGTGCTACGCGACCGGATCCGCCGCAGCTGATCCTAGGGGTCGTCGGACAAGTGCCGTCGGACATCAGTCATCGGCCTCAGATGCCGGAATGGCGTCCCCGCCATTTGAGCCACAGCGCCAATCCGCGGGGAAGCCTCCGCCACCAGCCTCGATCTCCGGCCCGGAGCTCATGGCGAAGAGCCTCGGCGCCCTCCCGGTCGCCGCGCGATCTCAGGTGGCGAAGCGCCTTGACGCCTTCCAGCGCACGCCAGGACAGGAGGACCCGTACGTTCAGCCCGTCGGCCTGAGCCAGCAGCCGGTCGGCGAGGGCGAGATGCTCGCGCCAGATGCGCATCTTCGTGTCGGGGTCGCCGGCCAGCGAGCTGGAGCCGCTATGGGCGCGATACAGGTAGAGCGGCGCGGGGATCGCAGCGGCGGCGGGACGGTGCTGCAGCAACCGCCACAGGAATGCGCGATCCGCGCCCAGCCCCATGGCAGGATCGAATGTGCCTGTGCGCTCAAGAAAGCTCCGGCGGAAAAAGCGGGCATTGATGACGGGAACGCCGAACAACAGGCTGGCGGGACATTGCGGATAGTTCGGCGACTCCAGCCGGGACGTCTCCCGGCCTTCACCGTCGATCATGATGCACCCGCCGGTGACGGTTTCCAGGGAAGGCGTGGCCGCGAAAGCCTCAGCAACGTGGTTCAGCGCGCCCGGCGCGAGCCGGTCGTCCGCATTCAGGATACCGATGACCTCGCCGCTGGCGGCCGCCAACCCCCGGTTCATGCCGTCATAGATGCCGGTATCCGTGCCGTCGAGGAGCGTGGGGCGGGATACGGCGGCGCGAACGATGGCGAGGGTCTCGTCGGTCGATCCGCCGTCGGCGATAATGTGCTCGACCCCCGGAACGCTTTGGGCCGCGACGCTTTCAAGCGCCTCGCCCAGAAACCGGGCGGCGTTGAGCGTTGGGGTGACGAGCGATATGGACGGCGTATCGGGCATGAACGGCGGGGCAGGGCGACGGGACGGACGATCTGACGGCACGCGCGTCGTGCGACGCGCCGTAGACCTACCCTTATACGATCCTCGGCAAACGCCAATCGTCTTGGCCGAAAAGAAGCAGTGCGGACCCGCCCATATCCGGAAATTGCGGACCAGTCAGCCGATCATCGACCGGGCGAAGGAGAAGCAGGTGCTCGTCAGCCAGTAGAGGCAGACCCCCGATGGCGCGGGATAGATCAGCACCAGTAGGACCGCGGCCACGATCAGGAAGCGCCGGCGCGACTGGGCCGTCGATTCCTTCCGCAGCCAGGATTCCAGCAGGGTCACCCCGATCAGCACCAGCGGCAGCAGGTTGAGCCCCTGTTCCAGGAACGGCAGGGGCAACAGATGATCCGGTTGCCCCAGGTCGTGCAGGAAGAGGAAGGGGTCTCCCTGGATGGGCGGATAGTCCATCAGCAGGAACAGGGCCGCGATCAGGAACGGGAGCTGGATCAGCAGCGGCACCAGCGAGACCATCGACTTGATGGGGTGGTAGCCGTGCTCCTGATAGATCGCATCAATCCGTTCGAAGCGCTCTTGGCCCTTATGGTTCGCCTTCACCTCCGCGATGGCCGGCGCCATCCGGTCGAGCCGCTCCTTGTCCCGCATCTCCAGCTTCCTGGCGTAGGACGAGATGGGAAGGAGAACCACGGAGACGAGAAGGCTCAGGCAGATGATGGACAGGCCATAGCTCCCAAGCAGGGAGTGGAACGCCTCCAGCACCACCTTCAGCAGCGCTGTCAGCGGCCAAAGAATCGTCTGCAGGAAATCCATCAGCGGCGGCGGAGATAATAGATCTTGCGATGGCCGCCCTTCAGGGGCTCGGAATCGGCGATCTCGAACGACTCGCTGGCAAACCGCTCGAATTCCTCTTCCGTGTAGTCGCCATACTGGTTGACCTTGTTGCGCAGCAGCATGCGCGACATGTCATCCTCGGCGCTGACGAATTCGAGGATCACGTCGGCATCGAGCGATGCCAGCCAGCCGATGAACTCGCTCATCGGGATGTTGGCCGTGATCACCATGTGATGGATTAGGGCGAGGCAGAGCACCAGGTCCGGCTTGCCGCGGGCGTCCAGCGCTTTGCGTTCGGCGCCCCGCCATCCCTGGTTCGGCGAGATGTTCGAAAGATCGATGATCATCGGCAGGAGCTTGGAGCCTTCGCGCTCCTTCTCATGCTGATAGAGCCGCTCGATCGCCTTGGGATCGCCGTCGATCGAAATCACCCAGTCGGAGAACGGCTCGCACAGTCGCGAGAACGTGCCGGTGTTGCAGCCGATATCCCAGACCAGCCCGCGATGGCGCTCGCCGCCGTTCCGGGCCACGAACGCCTTCTTCTTTTCGAAGGAGCTGTCGCCGTAGCTGTGATCGGTATCGTAGTTGCCCCACACGGTGCGGGCGTCGGGGCTGCTCATCTTGCGGATGGTCCGCCGCAGTCCCTGGATCGTGCCGAGGACCATCGCCTTGGAGTGGCGGAAGCCGCTTGCGCCCTTGACCTGGCCCTTGGCGTCCTCCGTCAGTTCCTTCGCTTCGTCGAGCTCCTGCGCCGCAGCGCGTTCCTGCATCCGCGCATGCAACGCCACATGGGTCAGCACGCCTTTGCGGAAGCGGCTCCGCCCGGTGAGGATCTTGTTGGCGAGGCTTGGGTCGATGCCATCGAGATTGCTGCGCAGGAAGGGCGCAAAGTCGATCCCGCGATAGGCTTTGAACATCAGCGGGTAGAGGAACATCATGCAGAACTGGCGATATCCGCGCCAGGGGTCGCCTTCTGCGTAGGGCTCCATGGACGGAATATCGATGAAGACCGGGCGGGGCCCCTTCCACTGCACGTTGAACGCCGACGAGTCCTTCAGCGTCCAGCCTTCCTCCATGGCCGACTCGAGCAGCTCCAGATGCAGCAGCGCCGCATCCTTCAGCATGCCGAAAGACCATTCGTACGGATAGCTCAGGAACGGGACGCGCTCATGCACGAGCATGCCCGGCCAGTTATCCAACTCGGCTGCATTCCCGCGGGGGAGGGCGGCTTCCTCGGTGGGGACGATCTTCGAGCGCGCGGTCAGATCTCGGAAAAATCCCGTTCGGGAGACCTGCCGCCAATTCTCCAAGGCTTCGGAACTGACGCCGCGGTAGATCTGCTCACCGTCGTCAAAGACCCGGTTATTCCTGTCGCGGAACGAACCGGGATCGGCCACGGGCGTGGCCGAACCCGTATGCGCGGTGATCATCTGGAGGCCGCTTCGCGATCGCTCTCCGATGTGTTGCTGCGGCCGAGCACGACGCTCTTCAGCCGATAGAAATACTTGCGGCATGTATACGCGATGGCCGCGAAGAAACCGATGATCGCGGTCGTCAGAACGCTACCCGAACCCGGATCGATATACGCGTAGGCGGGTGCAATCATGCAGCCGAAAAAGACGGCGCTCATACCGAGAACGTGAAGTTTGCGCATTTGATTTCCCAACCGTTCGATGATCAAACTGTCACAATTTCTACATGAAACTGTCACACCCACAAGTTGGCCGCCGCCAGTTTTAAGTTCACTGTGGCTTCCTTGCACGTGGCGCGGGGGAGCGCTGACTCCAAGTGAAGGAACAATAAAAGGTGTCGGATCGCGCAGTCGGTAAGGCGTTTTTCGGCTCGCTGATGCTGAGCGCCACAGTTTTTATTCTGAATCCTTCTTTCATCTACCAGAACAATCCACAGGATATTTCTCTCGAATACGGAAATCTTCTCCTGTTCGGAGCGTGCTTTGCGGTCTTGGCGACTGCTATCGTCTTCCCGCTTGCGGTATTGACGCGAACCGGTTTCGCTGTTGCTGGCATCGCTCTCGCGGCGGCAGGGAAGTTGTATTTCCTGCCCTCTCACGTTCCGCTACTGGACGGCGGGGAAGTTTTCTCCAAGTTCGCCAGCGCGGCCGGCCTATGGTCGGTGCTTTCGATCGTCCTTTTGGTCTTGGGGGGCATTTGGCTCGCCCGCCGACTCAGCGCGTCCGCCTTGGCCTTCTGCCTGATTGCGCTCCTCGCCATGGGGCTTCAGCCGTTGCTCGATCCGGAAAGTTGGCGATTCTCCTGGCCGTCCACCGCTCTCGCGAGCGAACTCGCGCCGAATTCGGAAGAGGCCCGCTTCTTCAAGTTCTCAAAGCAAGGCGACGCGTTGATCGTGCTTCTGGACACGGTTCAGTCCGACGTCTTCGCCCAGGTGTTGCAGGAGCATCCGGAGTATCGCGAGGCGCTTACGGGCTTCACCTATTTCTGGAACAACGTGGGCCGGGCGCCCACGACCCTGATGTCGATGATCCCGATCTATTCGGGCAAACCCTATGAGGGCGGCAGCGTCACGGCGCGCTATAACGATCTCAGGAAGGACAGCCTGTTCTCCGACTTCGAGGCCCACGGCTATGGCTCATCGCTTGCCGGGATCAGCATCATCGGCTGTCCGGCGCAACATTGCATTTCCACATCGAAGCTGATCCGCCTCGAGAAATTCCAGGTCGATCTCAGCAATTACCTCGAAGTCCTCGAGCTGGGCCTTCTGAGGATATTCCCCACTTTCGTTCACGAGCGCTGGTACAACGACGACCGTGGCCGGCTGCGCACCGCCCTGAGCACGGTGCCTGCCAGCAAGGCTGCGAAGTCGCTGGCCGCTCTCTCCTCGATCGCACGATATCTCGAGCCAACGGATGCCGACCGTAGCCTGAAGGTTCTTCATCTGATGGGGGCGCATCCTCCCATCGCGCTGGATGGCGGCTGCAACGAGGTGAACGTATCGGGCAAGTCACGCGAGGATTACGAGGATCTCGTACGATGCAATGTGAGGACGTTTGTCGACCTGGTCGCGGCGCTGAAGGAGGCCGGCGTCTATGACCAGATGACCATCGTTCTTCTCGCCGATCATGGCGAAACGACGGGAGAGCCGGAGGAGGAGCTAGAGCCGATCTTGGGCAAGGTCCCGCCGCTCTGGGGGCGGCTGGCCCGCTTCGAGCCGCTTCTCGCCATCAAGCTGCCCAACAGGACTGGGCCTTTTCAGATCGACGACGCCCCGACCCAGAACTCCGATTTGAGGGCGACACTCTGCGCCGAAGTCCTTCGGGATTGCGGAGGCGGCATCCTCGGCGAGAACGTCTTCGCTCTGGAGGACGATGCCGCGCGGCAACGCCATTTCATCGATTTTCTGCTTTGGCAGACCGATCACCGCCGGCTGGACGGCATGCCTGAGGAGGCCTACGAGGAGTTCACTGTGACCGGGCTTCTTCGGGATGCCGATTACGATTCGAGCGCACTGCCGCCGCGGGAGAAATTCAAGTGAGACCGGACCGCGAGATCGCGGGCGGTCAGGCGCGCAAATCAGGCGGAGCGGCGGGCCTCTGCCAGCGCCGCGTCCAGCGGCATCTTCGGAAAGACGGTCAAGGCCCCGTCCTTCGTAGCATCGACGATGCGGCGGGCCTCCGCTTCGTAGACGTCCCTGGCGAGCCGGTAGGAAAGTTCAGACTGTTCCAGATCGGGCAGGTTCCAGCGGACGCCGGGGCCGAAATAATCCTTCGCGAAGTGATCGACGTCGTGTTTGTCCTGAACCACCTCGAGATGGGCGGGGCCGGCCTGGGCGAAGCGGTGGTCTACGCCGACGAGAATGACGTTGGTGAACCCCATGAAATAGGCGATCTGCATGGCGGCGAATGTGACCGTCGCGCCGGGCCAGACGCCTTTCCGGATGTCCTTGAAGAAGCGTTCCTGCCAGCGGGCTTCGATGAAGATCACGTTGTCGTGCCCATCGAACAGGTGATGGTATTGCCACGGTACGAAGACGGGGCAAGCGAGCGCCGCCAGCTCATCGTGGAACTGCTCGATCACCAGGTCGTTGACGGCGACCGCGTAAGTCGGCGTCATCCCGTCCTCGTTCCATTTCAGATAGCCGCGATTCAGGCAAAACGTCGTGAGACCGTCGAACTGGCCAAGATCGACATCGGCGAGACTCGGCCCGTTGCCGAGGATCACGCAGGTCTCGCCCCGATGAGACTCCCGCATCGCTTCGAGGCGCTCCAGCGAGTGCCGGAACTGCGGATGACGGCGCTCTTGCCGATGGGCGAGGTGCTGAAGCTGAGCGGCAAGGGCCGGACGAAACCGCTTCGGCACGAGCGCACGGCCGATGGCGCGCAACGAGGTCGGAAGCTCCGTAGCGAAAGGCAATTTCATTGGGAAGCAGGGCCTTTGCCCGGAGAGTTTGCGAGGCACAACACTCCGCACAATTAACGAGAGCATAGGGTGTTGTCCATGGAGAGCGAGCAGGCGTCAGCAGACGTCTGGCCGGCATGGGCTAGGCCCTATCCGGAGATGCCGGAAATCAAAAAGACTGGGGACATCCAGGTGTTGGATGGAACAAGGAGGGAAGCATGTGGGGATCTCGATCGGCAGTCTTCGTGAGCGCTCTTGCGCTCGCCGCATCCCTATTTCTGCTGATGCCGTCGCCGCTCTTTCAGCAGGCTCCCGAGGGAATCGATCTTGCCTTCGGTAACTTCTATCTCATCGGCGCCCTCGTTTCTCTGGCGGTGGCATTGCCCCTGATCGGGCTTGGCTTGTTGGTGCCGAGGCTGTCGAGGGTCTACGTCGTGCTTGCGCTGGCCATCGCGATCAAGGCCCTGCTTTTCGCGTCCGACGTGCCCGTGCTCGACGGCGATGCCGAATTCACACCGTTCCTCACAATGTCGGGCATCTGGTCGCTGCTGGCGCTCCTCCTGGCCTTGGGCATCGCGGCCGTCGCCGTATATCGCTTTGGTGTCGGCGGCGGGCTGGTGCTCGTGGTGGTTCTGGCGCTGACCCTGCAGCCGCTCCTGAATGAGCGGAACTGGTCGTTCGAACCGGAAGCCTTCGAGACCGAGGGCGATCCGCCGACCGAATTCATGACGTTCTCAAAGCAGAACGAGAACATTCTCATCGTGCTCGTCGACACCTTCTCGTCGGATGTCTTCGCCGAGGTGATGGAGGAAAACGATGGGCTGCGGGAGGCGATGCAGGGTTTCACCTACTTCTACAACACGCTCACCTATTCGCCCTACACAATGATGTCGATGATGACGATCTACTCTGGGCGCCCTTACGAAGGCGGCACCATCCGCGACTATTACGCGAAGGCGCGGGACGACAGCATGTTCGCCGATTTCGAGGCGAAGGGCGGGCGGACCCAACTTGCCGGGTTCAAGCTCGCCGGCCTCTGCCCCGCCCAGAAATGTTGGAGCGAGACCCAGGTCGCGAGCTTCAGTCCCGCGACAGACTCCGCCGTCACCTATGCGGAGCTTCTCGAGATCGGCGCCCTTCGTGTTCTGCCGACCTTCGCCCACGAGTGGATGTACAACGGCGGCAAGGGGCACATCCGCGGCTACATCGATGCCCGCCTTCAGGGACGCGCGGCGCTCTCGGCCGAGGCGATGGCGTCTTTCGCCGACAGCCTGACCGCCGGCGACGTGCCTCCGACCTTGAAGTTCTTTCACCTCATGACCACCCACTCGCCACTCGTGCTGGACGATGATTGCGATGTGGTTTCGGAACGCGACCATGCGCGGGAGAACTATAAGGCGCAGCTCGTTTGCGCCGTTCGCGGTTTTACGGAGCTGCTCGATGCCATGAAGCGGGCAGGGGTCTACGACAACACCACCATCGTCCTTTTGGGCGATCACGGCGGAAGTGTCACCAAGAGCGAAGACAAGCGCTTCTTCGACGTCGTCTCCTCGGCGAGCGGACCGTTGGGACGACTAACGCCCGTTCTCGCCATCAAACCGAAGGATGACGAAGAGCCATTCACTCTTTCGGGCGTGCCCGCACGTCTGCCCGATCTGCGTGCCACCTTGTGCGCCATCGCCATCGGCTGCGATGGGAAAGCGCCCGGCGAAAATATCTTCGCTCTGCAGCCGGATCCCGACCGGAAGCGCGATTTCATCGACTACGACAATGGCAGCGTGAGCCGCTATGTCGGCAAGCACGGCCAGCCCGAGGAAGGGTCCTTCGTCGAATACACCTTTGGAGGCACGCTGGACTCGGTTCGGAAAGCCTATGATCGAAGCCGTGTAACCGGGAAGAACGCTGCCGGCGATGATGGCGATACGGGCGACGATTGAGCGCCAACCTGGTCATAACCGGGCCAAGTTCACAGGTCAGGAATGGACCAACCGCGCTTTTGTTGACAGCAGCAGCGTGAACGGGCACCAGATCGAGAGCATCCGAGCGGTCCTGCCTGGGCCGCGCTTGGGGGAAGTGCATGAAGGTCTCTATCGTCATCCGGGCGTATAATGAGGACGAGCATCTGGAGAAGCTGCTGCTCGGCATCTCAGTTCAGACCTTGCAGCCTCATGAGATCATTCTGGTCGATTCCGGTTCCACCGATCAGACGGTGGCCATCGCCGAGCGCTACCACCTCAAGATCGTGCCCATCGACAAGGCGGACTTCACCTTCGGCCGTGCGCTGAACTACGGCTGCGCGGCCGCCACGGGCGATATCTGCGTGTTCGCCAGCGCCCATGTCTATCCGGTCTTCGACACCTGGCTGGAGACCCTTGTGGCGCCGTTTAAGAACGAGCGCGTCTCCGTCAGCTACGGCCGGCAGATCGGCAACGACTCGAACAAATTCTCCGAGCACCAGATCTTCGCCCAGTGGTTTCCGGAAGATTCCATGTGCCCCCAGGGCACCTATTTCTGCAATAACGCCAACTGCGCCATCCGCCGGTCCGAGTGGGAAACCCACCCCTACGACGAGAGCCTGACCGGCCTCGAAGACCTCGCCTGGGCAAAGGCATCCCAGGCGCGAGGCAACTGGATCGCCTATGTGGCGGATGCGGTCATCGTGCATGTGCACGACGAGAGCTGGGACCAGGTCTTCACCCGGTATCGCCGGGAAGCCGTCGCCATGCGCGGCATCGACGATCATGCCAAGTTCACCCGCCTCGACCTTTATTGGCTGCTCGCCCGAAACATTGCCTCCGACTGGATGGAGGCGTGGCGCCAACGCGTCCTCCGGAAGGAATTCGGCTCGATCGTCATGTTCCGCTATAACCAGTTGACCGGCACCTACCGCGGCCACAACGATCCCCCGGAAATTTCGGCTGCGCTCAGGACCCGCTTCTACTATCCCAAAAGCCCGCACGAGCGCCGCCTCGCCCAGCGGGAACGAACCCGCCACGCCATCCGCTACGAGGACCTGCCTCCCAGGCCCGAGCGGCGCAGAGCGAAGGCCTCCGGCGAAGACGAACCGCCTGCAATCTCTGCCGGCGGACGTCCCTCGGGCCCCAATCTGCGTGTATTGAACAGAGACGACTAAGTATGACCCGCCACAAATTGGTTGCGCTGATGCCCATGCGGCATTCCTCCGAGCGCGTGCCCGGAAAGAACTATCGGCCCTTTGGCGACGGACGCCCACTCTTCCACCACATGGTGGACGTGATGCAGTCCTGTCCGCAGATCGACAAGATCGTCATCGACACGGATTCGCCGGACATCGCGGCGCAATGCGCCGAGAAGTATCCGGATGTTGTGATCCTCGACCGCCCGGAGCATCTGCTCGGCGGCATG
This sequence comes from Methyloligella halotolerans, assembly GCF_001708935.1. Taxonomy (GTDB): domain Bacteria; phylum Pseudomonadota; class Alphaproteobacteria; order Rhizobiales; family Methyloligellaceae; genus Methyloligella; species Methyloligella halotolerans. The sequence continues at coordinate 492,469 of NZ_MASI01000001.1, read as the reverse complement.
ACGCCCATGAATGACGTGCTGCTCCACGACATCAGCGAGGTGGACTCGGAGTTCTATCTCCAGACCCATTCCACCAACCCGTTGATGACCGTGGAGACCCTGAACAAGGCCATCGAGACGTTCTTCGCGAACTATCCGATCTACGACAGCCTGTTCTCGGTCACCCGTGTCCAGACCCGGTTCTGGGACAGCCTGGCCCGGGCCATCAACCACAACCCGAATATCCTGATCCGCACCCAGGATCTGCCGCCCTTCTACGAAGAGAATTCCTGCGTCTACATCTTCGAAGGAAAATGTATGAAGGAGCGCCACAACCGGATCGGCTTGCGCCCCTACCTGTTCGAGATGGAGCGCCTGGAGGCCCAGGATATCGACGAGGAGATCGATTTCCGCATCGCCGATCTGATCTTCAAGCAGACCCGGGGCGCGTGATCTGAGATGCCCAAAGCGCTCCTGTCCTGCCTGCATCTGCAGCGCAACTTTAACGATTTCCGCCACATCTACGACGAGGCCGGAGTCGAGCCCGTGCTTCCCGACGTGCCGGGCCAGCAGCTCGCCGCCGACGAGATGCGCCGGCACATCGCCGGCGTGGACTGCGTCATCGCCGGGGACGACGAGATCGATGCCGCCGTTCTCGATGCGGGAAAGGCGAGCGGCCTGAAGGCCGTGATCAAATGGGGCATCGGCACAGACAGCATCGATAAGGCCCATGCCGCGCGGATCGGGATCCCTGTGTTCAACACGCCGGGGGTCTTCGCCAACGAGGTGGCGGATCTCGGCCTCAGCCTGTTCCTGAACCTCACCCGCGGCACCCATCTCATGCACAACTCCGTGGCAGAGGGCGGCTGGCGCAAGATCGAAGGGCGGTCCCTGACCGGGATGACCGCCGGCGTTCTGGGCCTGGGGTCGATCGGGCTCGCCATCGCAGACCGCGCGCGCGCCTTCGGCATGCATCCGGTGGGCTTCGACGTCCGTCAGCTCAGCGACGAGGAGCTCGGCCGTCATGCCATCGAGCAGCTGCCCTTCGATGACGTCCTGGCGCGAGCGGACGTGATTTTCGTCGCCTGCAATCTGACGCCGGAGAACCGACACATGCTCAGCCGCGAGCCTCGGCAAGATGCGGCCCGGCGCCTATGTGGTGAATGTCGCCCGCGGACCTCTGATCGACGAGGCCGCGCTGGCCGATGCGCTCCAATCGGGCCATATCGGCGGGGCCGGGCTGGATGTCTTCGAGCAGGAGCCTCTCCCGGCCGACAGCCGCCTGCGAAAGTTCGAAAACTGCGTGTTTTCCACCCATAATGGATCGAATACCCGGGAAGCCGTCGCCCGGATCAACCAGATGACGACGGAGATCCTGCTCCATGTCCTGGGGCTGGCCGAGGCGACCTTCGAACCGAACCGCGTCGCCTAAACCATCGGAGCCGCCATGGCGGAGGCACAAGCAAGCTATCCGAGCCTGAAGGGCAGGGGTGTCGTCGTGACGGGCGGCGCTAGCGGTATCGGGCGTGCCGTCGTAGAGGGCTTCGTGGAGCAGGGCGCCCTTGTTGCGGTGCTCGACACCGACGCCGAGTCGGGCAAGGCGCTGGAGGAATGCCATAGCGACGCCATCCGGTTCATTCCCACGGATGTAAGCGACACGGAGAAGCTCGGGACCGCGATAGACGAAGCGGCCAAGAGCTTCGGACGCCTGGATGTGCTGGTCGCCAACGCTGCGAACGATTCACGCCACACCGTCGAGGAATTGACCCCGGAACTCTGGGATCAGGTCATGGCGGTCAATCTCAAGCATCAGTTCTTCGCCGCCAAGGCCGCCTTGCCGCACCTGGAGAAGAACGGCGGGTCGGTGATCTGCATGGGGTCGATCTCGTGGCTCAACAACACGACAGGCATGCCGGCCTACACCGTCGCCAAGGCGGGCATCCACGGGCTGGTGCGGACCCTTGCGGTGCTTTGGGGGAAAAAGAAGATCCGGGTGAACGCAGTGCTGCCGGGCTGGACCATGACGGAGCGCCAGCAGACCCTCTGGGTCGATGCCGAGGCCGAACAGCTCATGGACGAGGCGCAAGCCTTGCCTGGCCGCGTGATGCCCCATGACATCGCCAACGCTGTGTTGTTCTTGAGCTCCGACGAAGCTGCCATGATCACCAAGCAGGCGATCGTCGTCGATGCGGGCTGGATCTAGTCCGGCCGGCCGACCTGAGCCTTACGCGCTCAGCCGCGCCGTTTCGATGTTCTCGCAGAACCAGCCATAGGTCTGCTCCAGCCCCTCGCGGAGGGTATAGCGCGGTCGCCAGCCCGTATCGAACAGCTTGGAGACGTCCATCAGCTTGCGGGGCGTTCCGTCAGGTTTGGAGGGATCGGTCACCACCTCGCCCTGGAAACCGACGATGTCGCTGACCAGCTCGGTCAGCTCCAGGATGGTCACGTCCTCGCCGTAGCCGACATTCACGTGGCTCGCCCCGGAATAGTTCTTCATCAGCGAGACCATGGCGTCGGCGGCGTCGTCCACGTGGAGGAACTCGCGCCGCGGAGAGCCGGTGCCCCAGACCGTCAGGCTGGCCGCACGGCTTCGCGCCGCCTCATGGGCCTTGCGCAGCAGCGCCGGAATGACGTGGCTCTTCTCAAGATCGAAATTGTCGCCCGGGCCGTAGAGATTGGTGGGCATGGCGGAGATGAAATCGGCTCCGTGCTGCTTCCGGTAAGCCTGACACAACTTGATGCCGGCGATCTTGGCGATCGCGTACCACTCGTTGGTCGGCTCCAGCGGACCGGTGAGCAGGGCCTCCTCGGTCATCGGCTGGGGCGCCAGCTTCGGATAGATGCAGGACGAGCCCAGAAACAGAAGCTTCTCGACCGCCTCCCTGAAGGAGGCCTCGATGATATTCGCCTCGATGATGAGGTTGTCGTAGATGAAGTCGGCTGGGTAGGTGTCGTTGGCCAGGATGCCGCCGACCCGTGCGGCCGCCAGAAACACCGCATCGGGCTTCTCCGCCGCCATCCAATTGCGCACGGCAGCCTGATCCCGCAGGTCCACGCGGTCGCGGCCGACGGTCAGAACCTCGCAGCCTTCCGTCTCGAGCCGCCGCACGATCGCCGACCCGACCATACCGCGATGGCCGGCTACCCAGACCCGTTTGCCAGTCAGCTTGTAGATGTCTTTGGACGCCGCCACTCAGACCTCGCTCTAAAAACCGAATTTTGCGCTACGGCCCGACGCTCTTCATCGGAAGCAGGGGCCTTCGAATAGCCGAGTGACGAGCACTCCTCAAGCTAGGCATCGCGGATTTGGGTCTGCGCTGCAACCAGCTTCTCGTAGCTGTTCCTGTAACATTTCTTGTGGCTTCGTTCGCGCCTGTAGATTGCTCTCGGTTCCCGCGAAACCGCTGATAATCCGCGGCCTCCGCGAAATCCGGATCGGCCTAGGCGATCGCGCCGCTATATCCGAACTTTTCCGCCACCCGTTGCCGCTCTTCATCCGAAAAGAAGCATCGAAAGTATTTCAGGGCGAAGCACTCGGCGAGATAGGCCTGGCGGATCTTCGACGGCGCCGCAAGCCATTCCCGATATGTCCGGTAATACCACTTGCTGTTGGCTTCGTTTGCACGGGTCAGGGCGATGCGCTGTCCGAGGAAGTCGCTCAATATCTCGGACTTCACTCTATCGGGCGAAGCGGTCTTCAAGATCAGGATGTCGAGGTTATCGGCCTGGAAGCGGAAATGTGCGGCATCCCGGTCGTGGTCCATGTCCATCAGGTCCAGCCCGGTCACGACGCGGAAATCCTCATCGAACCATCGGTCAGGAACGTTGACCGGATACTTTCGGAGTCTCTCGAAAATCGCCTTTGGATCGTTCTGCAGCCGTTGAGGCATGTTCTGGAAAGCTGCAGAGATGTTGCGGCCGACAGGCTCACGGATCAGCGAAATCAGCTTGATCGGGCGCCGCTCGATCAATGCCTGCATCACCCAGAGCGAATCCACCAGATGTCCGGGCATCACCATCTTCCGCCCTTCCTCGCGGTTCCTCCAAAACAGACGCGGCCGTTGCGGTGCTCTTTGGACGAAATCGGTGTTTGTCCCGATCGAGCGCAGGAGGGCGAGATATCGCTCCGGCGCCAGGCTGTGGACGTCGAAACAGGGGATGTCATGAGTCTGAAGGGATTTTGCGATCGTCGTCGAGGCGACCTTCCCCATGGTGTAAATTGCAACCTGTTCAGTCTGCGCCTGGCTCATTACGCTTCATCTTAGTTTTGTCGTTACGTCACAGACCCAGGTCGGAGCGTTGCGAGCCTGCCAATGCGATGGCCACCTTAGAGGCCGATATCGGTCATTTCGAGATAAGGCTTCAGGATCGGATTGAAGTCTGCGATCGCGCGCTTCACCCCCAGCAATCCGCCGCGCTCGGCGAGCGTAAGCAGCCGTTCGGCCTCCGACGCGCTGATCTCGTCGGCGAACGCCATCGCCTGACCCTTGCGGAAGAACTCGCCGGGCCCTTTGACTTTCTTGCTCTCGAAAGACCCCTTTTCGATCGCGCGGGACCGCATTTCCGGATCTGCCGCCAGGCCCGCAAAATCGAAAAGCTGGTCGGCTGCCGCCTCGACATCGTCGATCAGGAACTCATATGAGGTGATGAAATAGTTGTCGCGCGTCCTGAGTGGCGATCCGATCCAGTAGCGATGGTAGGCGATCGTGTTGGTCACCAACTCCCGCCCATGACGCGCCAGGAATGTGGAAATGTCCTGGTCGCACTCGGCCCGTCGCTGCTCATGATGATAGAGCGATACGGCGACATCCCGGACATCGCGGATGATGTTGCAGACCTGAACGCCAGGTTCTGGGAGGAGGCGGGCGTAGCGCCGCATCTTTTGCTTGTTGGCAAGGCGCCGCTTCAACTGCCGGGCACGCCGGATTAGGGCACTGCCTTTCAGTCCCGTTCCTGTGGAGAGCGGAAGCGGGGTCGGCCAGTGCTGCTTGGTGGCATAACGCTCGCTGCTCATGCCGAGAAGTTCGACCGCACGATCCAGCTTCGCCTCGGCCACCGAAGGATTCACCCAATCCGGATCCTGAAGCTCCCCAGGCAGGGGGGCGTAAGCGCCCGTAGATTGCAGCAGCTGAAAGATCCAAGTGCTGCCGCTTTTAGGCGCCCCGTTGGCGATGAGCCAGCTCATGGCAGATATCTTTCAGCGGGATGGCTTTGGGCGCGGATGGCTTTTAGCTCAATGGGCTGCCGGCGATCAGCCGGACCGGTCATTCCGCCAGCTTTCCCGTGCGACAAGAGCTCGGTCGGACGCCACCATGTCTCTCACAAGCTGCTCGAAGGGCGTCGTAGACTGCCAGCCGAGTTTCGCCTTGGCCTTGGAAGGGTCGCCCAACAGAAGCTCGACCTCCGTCGGCCGGAAATATTTCGGATCGATGCGCACAAGCACGTCTCCTGACGTCGCATCCTTGCCGACTTCCTCGACCCCCTGACCTTCCCAGACGATCTCTCGTCCGACTTCGGCGAATGCCAGCTCGACGAATTCCCGCACCGAATGGGTCTCGCCGGTGGCAAGGACGAAATCGTCGGGTTTATCGTGCTGCACGATCCGCCACATGCCCTCGACATAGTCCTGGGCGTGGCCCCAGTCGCGCTTTGCATCGAGGTTGCCGAGAAAGATGGTCGACTGCAGCCCGGCTTCGATGCCGGCCACCGCCCGCGTGATCTTCCGGGTGACGAAGGTCTCGCCGCGCATCGGGCTCTCATGGTTGAACAGGATGCCGTTCGACGCGTGGATGCCGTAAGCCTCCCGATAGTTCACTGTGATCCAGTAGGCGTAGAGCTTCGCTGCTGCATAAGGCGAGCGCGGATAGAAGGGGGTCGTCTCCTTCTGAGGAGTCTCCTGCACCTTCCCGTAAAGCTCCGACGTTGAGGCCTGATAGAACCGGACCGAGTCCTCCAGTCCAAGGATTCGAAGGGCTTCCAGCATGCGCAAGGTGCCGAGGGCGTCCGCGTTGCCGGTGTATTCGGGAGTCTCGAAGCTGACCTGCACATGGCTTTGAGCCGCGAGATTGTAGATCTCGTCGGGCTGGGTCTCCTGAATGAGACGGATCAGATTCGTCGCGTCGGTGAGGTCGCCATAATGGAGATGGAACCGCGTCTCGTGCTCGTGGGGATCTTCGTAGAGATCGTCGATCCGCTCCGTGTTGAAGGACGAGGAGCGCCGCTTGATTCCGTGGACCTGATAGCCCTTTTCCAACAGAAGGCGCGAGAGATAGGCGCCGTCCTGACCGGTAACGCCGGTGATCAGCGCGGTTTTGCCGTTTGTCATGAGTGTTGTCTAACTTTCACATTGGAGCGTTACGAACCTATCGAGGGCGCCCTGTGGGAAGGGAGCCTATGGCCGGATCGTTGTTCTCCGAAGCACTACTGATCAGCGTCCGCAGCCTCTTAGCGGGCTCCCGGATGGAATGCAAATAGCAGAGAACAACGTTCAGTCGTCGATGGGCGCGAGCGGATGTTTGACTTCATACGAAAATCCTATCTCTGGGACGCATGGGACCGCGGTTTGAACAAGGCGGTCTCCGAAACGGAGGCATTCCACCTCAAATCGATACAGGACCTGGCGGTTTTCGATCAACTGAAGGACGCCGAGCAGAAGACGATCGCGGAGATTGGCGGCGGCAAGTCCCGCATCCTCCCGGTGCTTGCCAAGAAGAATACCTGTTTCAACGTCGAGAAATTCGAAGGCGTGGACGGTGGGCCGAACCGCGAGATCCGCGTGCGCAATGTGAAGAACCTGCACGCGTTCCTGGGCGAGCGGACGGGGCTTTTGCCCAAACAGAGCTTCGACATTCTATTCTCGGTTTCGGTCGTGGAGCACGTGCCAAGCCCGAAGCTGACCGACTTTCTCGATGAGGGGGTGGATGCGCTCAAGGACGGCGGCCTTTGGCTCCACGCGATCGATCTCTATCTCAGCGATGAGCCGACGCCTGAAGCGCGGCATCGCTATGATGCTTATCGGGCGTGGCTCGATCATCCGGACCTCGAGCCGGTCGGCGCAATCTATGATGGCCCGGTCGTTTTTACCTGCGACATGGCCAGCAATCCCGACAACATCATGTATCAATGGGGCAGGGTCGCGCCGGCGCTGATCGAGAAGCGCCAACGTTCGCAGAGCGTTAGCCTGCTCGTGGCGTTGCGGAAGACCGCCAGGGCCTAAACCCCGATGGGCGGGCGAGGTCTGTTTGGGCCCATCGTGTGCCGCACTGATCGGTCGATTACGAGTTGCTATTCCGTCGACACCTAGCTATGGCAGCCGAGTGGTTACCGTTGTTTCGGCTGTACAATGATTATCTGGCTCGCCTCTTATCCGCGCAGCGGCAACACCTTCTTCCGCTCGGTCCTCAAGCACTATTTCGACCTCCAAAGCTATTCGATCCATGGAGATCACCGTGATATCGGTGCGAACGAGGGACTGGGAGATCTTGTCGGCCATATGCAGGGCGACAAGGGCACCCTAGACCTGGATGCGCTGCGGCATGATCGCGAAATTCATGTCGTAAAAACCCACGACCTGCCGTGTGAGTACATGCAGGGCAGCGACGAGGTCATCTACGTCTCGCGCGACGGCCGCGACGCCACGACTTCATATCTGAAATATCTCCACCGGGTGGCCGGCCTGCCCGCGACCTCCCTGGAAGATGTCATCGCCGGCAAGGTCCCCTTCGGCTTCTGGGGCAATCATGTCCATCGCTGGCGCCAAGCGGTTTTCGACCGGATTCAGTTTTTCAGATTCGAGGAGATCACCGCAGACCCGTATAGCTTGGCGGACCGCCTCGCAGAAAGCATCGGACGCGGTCGGTCCCGCGAGCCGTTTCCCGACTTCAATTCCTTCAAAGAGTCTGCGCCGAACTTCTTCGGGTCCGGTAAATCCGGGAATTTTGCCAACCAGTTTTCGGAGGAAGAGCTGGCCCTGTTCGAGCTCTATAGCGGCCCGGCCATGCGCCTTGCTGGCTACTCCAGCAGTGAGCTCGATGAGAACGAGGTTGCAGCCTATGGCGCCTTTTGCGCCAACGTGACAGACGGCAACAGCGCGATCGGCGAAGCCGCGAGGCTGCGGGCGGAACTTCAGCAGGCGCGAAAGCGCTACAACTCGGCGGAGCAGGCCTTGCAGAAAGAAAGGAAGCTGAGACACGAACTCAGCGAAAGGCATGACAGGTTGCGGCGCTATACCGGCCTCGAACTCTACCGAAAGGTGTTCCCGAAATAGGGACCCTCTGAAGTCACCTAAGCCCCGGCAAGAAACTAGTTATGCAGCCCAATCTCCAGCTCTACTTCCTCCATAACGGATCGCGACCTCAGGATTTCGTTGGCCCAGGGGTCGAAATTCGAGACGGTGATCGGGAGGCGGTGACAATTGTCGGTTCGCGCGAGCAGGGCGGGAGCGGCGGCACGATCGGCCATTTGAAACCTAAATCAGAGCTCGTGGGGATCTTCGACCTGGACGTGCTCAAGGGTTTGAGCCGTAAGGCGCTCATCGAAGACGGCGGCCCGAACGGGGTCATGCCTGTCTCGCCAGCGCAGATCGTCCGTGGGCGCTACGCGAACGACACGCTCCACTATCTGGAAGCGACACCCAGCCGTGACCTCTGGCGATTCCTGAAAGAGGACTCTGTCTGGGCTGAACTTGGGACCGCACTTGAGGCAAAATACAAACAGCCATACGAACGGATCATCCCGTCCCTGACAGGGGTCATACTGCGCAGCGATCATTTTGCCGCGTGCCTGCGTTGGTTGGCCCGGCAAGCAGACCATGTGGAAGTCGAGATAGAGAAGGTCTCGGCGGCCCAAGCAGAAAAAATCGAGCTGCGAGAAAAGATCACGATCCGGCTGGCCGCCTGGTTCATCGCCCAGCGCTACAAGCCCCATAAGGTCGCGCCATTGCGCGACAGCCTGATCCTGCCCGACGATCTCTCTTTGCTTCAGGTCGCCAGCCGCGCAGCGGACGAGGCCAACAACATCATCATCACCTTCGGCAATTCCGACTATGCCAAGGTCATCGACAACTGGTTGATCGGTCTCGACCGGCTCGGCGGAATGCCGGTGATGGTCTGCGCCCTTGATCGCGAGCTGACGGTCAGGCTGCGTAAGGAGGGCGTTCCTGTCGTCCATACGCCATACGGCGCAGTCTCAACGATTTGTGGGCCGTGCGCGCAAAGTGATCGAAACTTTGGTGGCCGCCGGGTTCAACGTTACCCATTCCGACGCGGACGCGGTGTGGGTACGGGACCCGTTTCCGTTGATGGACTCCCTAGAGGCAGACATCGTCAGTTCCCAAGGCACGATTCAGCCCCCGTCCTGCCATGCCGTCTGGGGCCACGTCCTCTGCTACGGATTTATCCAATTCCGCTCGACGCCGGCATCGCTGACATTGCTGCGCGAATTCGCCGAACTCGCCGAAGGCGAAGGAAAGTTCAGCGATCAGATCAGCCTGAATGAACGGCTTCTCAGCCTCGAGATGGAATGGACCGTGAAGGAGCCCTATGGCCTCAACTTCCGAGAGAAGGACTTCTTCTGCAGTGCTGAGCCGATTTTCGGTTCGGCGGAGAGCGAGGATCTTGGACGTATCAGCGTGGCGATCCTCCCCCACGCGCAGGTTCAGCGTCTTCCAAACGACGTCGAGGAGAAAACGGATGCCTATGTGAGGCATCCTCTGTCCCAGAAGAACGCCGAAGACATCGAGACCGTTCTGCGCGACCAGGACTGCTGGTTCATCGAGCGGAGGGATCGTCCGGCGACGGAACGAACCAGCGACGAGAAGCTCGAGGCACATCCCGTATGATTTCCCATAAGCATCACTGCGTCTTCATCCACATCCCGAAGACGGCCGGACGAACGATCAAGAGTCTTTTCGGGCTGCCCGAGCTGGGACGCTATTACAAGGGCGAGCTGGAGTGGATCGAAGACCCGTTCGACCATCAGTCGATCACCAAATATACGGACCGCGACTGGTTCGACGACTACTACAAGTTCTCCGTGATCAGGAACCCGTGGGACCGCGCGGTCTCCGCATTCTTCTATCTGGATAAGGGCGGTTCGAACCAGTTCGACCAGGCCTTCCGCGACGAGTATCTCGCGAAATACGGCGGCGACTTCGACGCCTTCGCCCAGGACATCGGCAGCCTGGCCGAGCACAAGTTCTTCAAGCCTCAGATGCACTGGGTCGGTCGTGTCGAGGAACGGGAAGTCCTGTGCGACCACCTGATCCGGTTCGAAAACCTGTCCGAAGAGGTGATGGCCCTGAGCGAAAGGCTCGGCTTGCCCATGCCCGAGGTGCCCCATGTCAATCCGGGGAAGCACCCTCCGTACCAGGAGTGCTATTCGCCGGCAGGGCGAGATGCCGTCGCCGAAGTCTATGCCGCGGATATCGAGGCCTTCGGCTACAGTTTCTAACTCTCGCCGGTCTGCTCCCGGAACCACGCCCAGGTCGCGGTGACCCCGTCCTTCAACCCGGTGTCGGCACTGAAGCCCAGTTCTCGTCGCGCCTTGCCGATGTCGCACCATGTGGTGTGGATTTCGCCGGCCCGGAAATCCTCGTAGCGCACCTGCAGATCGGGCTCGCCGCTGACCTCCTTGAGCACGCCGATGAGCTCGTTCAGCGTGGTTGGCTTGCCGCTTCCGAGCTGGAACACGCCGCTCTTTTCCGCGGTAAGGGCTGCATGGATACCGTCCATGAGATCGCCGGTATAGAGGTAGTCACGTACCTGGCTGCCGTCGCCGTAAACGACGAGCGGCTTCCCGGCCAGGATCTGCTTGATGAAATGGGCGACCACGCTTCCCTTATGGAAGGAGCGCGGCCCATAAATATTCGAGAAGCGGAGGGATGTCGCCGCCAGGCCATAGCTTTCGCTGAAGGCGGACAGATATCCCTCGACGGCGAGCTTGGAGGCCCCATACGGCGACGAGGGCCGGGCGACCATCTCCTCATGCACCGGTGGGGGCGCTTCACCCAGGATCGCACCACCCGTCGAGGCATTCACGATCCGGCCGACACCGTGGCGCCGGGCGGCCTGTAGGAGACGGAAGGTGCCGAGCACGTTCACGTCGAAGTTCTCGTCCGGATTCTCGATGGAATCGATGACCCGGGTGTCGGCCGCGAGATGCACGATGGCGTCCTTGCCGGGCAGAACCCGGTCGAGAGCATCCACGTCTCGGATATCGCCTTTGACGAACTCGATGTCGTAGGGGGCCAAGTTTTCCCGCCGGCCTAAGCTCTCGTTATCCAGCGCGCAGATTTCGAAGCCGCCGCGCTCCGACAAATAATGGATCAGATTGGTGCCGACGAAGCCGGCACCGCCTGTCACGAGCAGTCGCATGACGTTAGGCTCCGTAAACGGCCATTACCAAAGCGACCGGCAGGGGATCTTGGAGAGGTCGCAACGATCCGCGTATCTTTTGGCCACGTCCTGCACTTCCTGAAGGAGCCCGCTCTGCAAGGTGGTGGGCTCCAGGCCAAGCGACAGGAATGTCTCGTTGGCGACGTAAAGGTCGTTCTCAGGCGCTTCCTTGCGCGGATTGTCGAGATTGTCGATCGTGGCGCCGGTGAGTTCGCAGATCATCTCGGCCAGCTCGCGCACCCGGTGGGTCTCGGTCATCTGATTGATGATCCGCACGCGCTCCCCCGATTGGGGCGGGTTCTCGATGGCGAGCTGGACGCACCGCACCGTGTCTTGGATGTGGATGAAAGCCCGCGTCTGGCCGCCCGTGCCGTGAACGGTGAGGGGATAGCCGATGGCCGCCTGCATCAGGAACCGGTTGAGGACCGTCCCGTAATCGCCATCGTAGTCGAACCGGTTTATGAGCCGTTCGTCCATCTTGGTTTCTTCGGTCTGGGTTCCCCACACGATACCCTGGTGGAGGTCCGTCACCTTCACCTTGTCGTTCTTGTTGTAGAACGCGAAGAGCAGCTGATCCTGGGTTTTGGTCATGTGGTAGATCGAACCCGGATCGCTTGGGTAGAGGATCTCCTTGCGCACCTCGCGTCCATCCTCGGTATCGAGCTTGACCTCAAGATACCCTTCAGGAATGCGCATGCCTGCGGTGCCGTAGCCGTAAACCCCCATCGTGCCGAGATGCACCACATGGGTGTCGATGCCCGATTCCACGACGGCAGCGAGCACGTTGTTGGTCGCGTTCAGGTTGTTGGAGACCGTGTAGCGCTTGTGCCAGGAAGACTTCATGGAGTAGGGCGCGGCGCGCTGCTCGGCGAAATGCACGATGCGTCGGGCTTGGTCTCGCTGAGCAGCGTGAGAAGGCGATGATAATTCTCCGCAACATCGAAGCGATGAAACGCGATCTCCCGTCCCGTCAGCTCCTGCCAGGCTGCGAGCCTTTGTCCAGCCGGCCGGATCGGGGTGAGAGATTCCGCTTCTAGCTCGTTGTCGATATTACGCCGCGAAAGGTTGTCGACGATGGTGACGTCCCAGCCTCGACTGGAGAGATGGAGTGCTGTCGGCCAGCCGCAGAATCCATCTCCACCCAAAATCAGCACATGCATGAACACTTCCCCACTGACCCGTGCTCTGCTCGCCCCTAGCGCCTGTCGTCAATGCCGTCGAAAGCGCACGAGTATCGCGGTGAGAGCTGAATTCCTACTTAGCCTCTTGCAGATACCTTGGCAACGCGACCATCGCCGTACAACGATTCCCGGGAACCATCCGTACAAAGTACAAATTTTCATCCTGTTACGGGTGAAAGTGGCAAATCTGCACGTGAAGATTGGTTGTGGCGTCTGGGTATAACAGCTCATTAGCCCGCTCAATTAAGAGTTGAGTTTAATTGGAGTATGGCTGAAGTGAATGCGCTCGCCTCCTCGGTCCCAGACGTCGCTTCGAATATCTCGACCATCGGCATCCCTTTGGGGCCGTACCGCAATCTCACGACGCTGACCGCGGCGATCCTGGCGACCCATCCGCAGTGCCTTGTGCTTAATCACGCCGCATCCTGGATGCTGGAAGACCGTCGTCTCGATTTCTTCTGGAAGGGGGATCTCGAACAATTCCTGAAGGCCGCGGTAGACCATAGCTTCGGCGGCGAACGGGGGAAGGTTGGCGGCGACATCCGGCTGTCCCATGCCTTCGACGATGCCGCCATGCGGTCGCTCTACGAGCGATTCAACGGCGATGCGGTTTTGACCCCAAACATCCGTACGCTTTACTGGAAAGACTCCATGCGGGTTACAAACCACATGGAGCGCTTGGGGATTGGCCCGGCAGAGTTCACCGCGCGGTATCCGCAGGTACGCTTCCTGCTCCCGATCCGGCGGCCCCTCGACTGCGCAAGGTCTAACCTGAGGGACAAATTCCGCCACCTGACCTCCGATCCCGATCCCACCAAGATGGACCTGACGCGCATAATATTGGAGATCATCCGGAATCTAACTCAGCATCGGGCTGCGGTCTTGACCTTCACAGAGAAGGAGATGGACGGAGGTTTTTTGGCTAGGCTTTGTGACTTCCTCGGTCTGGATCCCATCCCCGAGTGGATCGAAGCTATTGAGACGAAGCTTCAGGTCCGCAAGGGCTATGATCACGAGCCTGAGGAGAAGGAGCAATACGTCGAAATGGTCGAGACGATGTTTTTCGACGACGACGCGATGCGGGACAGGCTGCTAGACCTGCTGGACTGATAACATTCGTGATCGCCGCGCTGGCGAGGGGACGATTTGTATGGCCACGAAGATTTTCGGGATCGGTCTCAACAAGACCGGCACGACGACCTTGGCCGCGTGTCTGACGGAGTTGGGATATAACCACCAGCCGGGAGGAGGGGGTATTCGACGGCGTCTTCTCGAGGCGCTGCGGGCCGGCAATCTCGATCCAATCTTCGAGGTTGTCGACCAGTACGATTCCTTCGAAGACTGGCCCTACCCACTGCTCTACCGGGAACTTTACGAACGGTACGGCGAGGACGGCAAGTTCGTCCTGACGGTCCGCAAGTCTCCGGATCGCTGGCTCGAAAGCCTCAAGGCTCATTCTCTGACGACATCGCCCACCAGGCACTGCCGCACGTTGGCATACGGCTACGATTTTCCCCACGGCTTCGAGGAAGAGCACCTGGACCTCTACCGGAGACATAACGAAGAGGTCAGAGCCTTCTTCCAGGATCGACAGGACGAAAGCAAATTGCTGCAGGTGTGTTGGGAGGCCGGAGATGGTTGGCAGGAGCTCTGCGATTTCCTTGGCAAGCCCATTCCGAACAAAGCCTTTCCACGCACCAACGAAGGAGGTGCACGGCTCGCCAACGCCGCGTCCGAGGTGCGCGCGGAGAATAGCCGGTTGATCGAGCAGCAATTGCGGGATATCGCTCGCCAACGCGAGCACGGGACGGTCTAGGCCGAATTCGCCGACAGTATCGACGGCGGCGCCCATGGAGACCGAAGCCAAGGAGCACGTCATGGACGGCAGTCACGACCTTGCAGACGGCCATGATCGGCCCTCGGTCATTGTTGATGACGCAGGCGAAGATCGCGTGGTTTTTAGCTTGCCGCCAACCCGCAGGCCCGATTTCACGAGCGTCACAGCCTTTGCACTTAACAAGTCGGGCTCGGTCCTCCTCAACCATATCCTTCGCGATCTGTGCGCCTATCTGGATGTGCCGTTCGTCGCGATCTCCGAGGAGTTCTTTAAGGCGGGCGTCAAGCTTCAGGAGGCCCCTCCGAGCACATCCGACATTTTTCTCGAGAAGGGATATTGCTACGGCGGCTTTCGCCGCTGGCCCACATCCTTTGCCATCCCTATTCTCGCGACGAGCCGGCCGGTTCTGCTCGTGCGCGATCCGAGGGACCGCCTCGTATCGAACTACTACTCGATGCGCGAAAGCCATTCCCAGCCGGGCAAGAACGGCGTTCTGAAATCAGCAAAAACGGAGCTGTCGAAGCGTAATTTGGCGAAGTCGCTCGACATCGACGATTACGTCCGGGAAGTTGCGCCGCTCTTTCTCGAGCAGCTCGAACTGTACCGCGACGAGCTCTGTGCAAGGCACGACGTGAAAATCTATCGCTACGAGGATGTGATCTACGACAAGCCATCCTGGGTCGCCGATCTCGCCAGACATTTCGGTTGGGACATACCAGGCGACGTCCTGCGACAGATTGCAGCCCGCAATGACGTGATTCCGGACGAAGAGCAGACTGGCAAACACGTTCGCCAAGTGCATCCGGGCAATTTTGAGCGCAAGCTCCAGCCGCCGACGATTGATTACTTGACCGGCTATTTCCAGAACGTTATGGCCGATTTCGGCTACGACCTGAGCCTTCGAGGTTGAGCCCAGACGGGACCTCAGAGAGAGATAGCGGCGCTCCCATCCAACCGTATTTGCGATGCAGGCGGCGCCTCAAATGTGCGTAGCTGACGGTGACTTCGAGACAGGGTCGCTCGCCAACGCCGGGACATTGAATGCTGACGATCTTCCGCAACGCATTTTCAGACATCGCGGCCGGCTTGAGGATGCGCCGGGTCTGGGCCGCCTTGGCTGCGGAGGATATTGGCGATCAGCATAGGCGAACCTGGCTGGGGCCGATCTGGATCCTGCTCAATTACCTTGCCCATGTCCTGACCTTCGTCGTCATTTTCCAGCGCGGGAAGGGCGTTGAGGATTTTCCGACCTATGTCTCCGTGGGCATGCTGGTCTGGATGTACATTTCCGGCGTGATCACCAGCAGCGCGCGGCTTTTCATCAAAGAAGAGAGCCTGATCACCGGCACCAAGCTGCCCATCACCGTCTACGTCATGCGGCTGACCATGGAGTCGCTGATAAAGTCGGGCTACATGGCCCTCGGCTGCCTCGCCATCGTCTTGTGGTCCGGCACGTCGATCGAGATCGGCTGGCTGTGGTCGCTCGCCGCCATCTGCCTGATCGTTGCCATCACCCCTGCGGTCATCATTATCGTTGCGATCGCGGGCACCTACCTGCCGGATCTGCAATTTGTGATTGGTAATGTCATGCGGATCGGACTGTTCGCGACCCCGATCTTTTGGGCGCCCGGCGGCAGCAACGCGCGGACGGCGCTCTATAAGTACAATCCCTTCACATATTTTCTGGAGATCGTGCGTCTACCCATTATGAAGGGTATCGAGCCCGTCAATTCCCTGGCGATCTGCGCCATCACGGGCGTCACCGTATGGCTTATCGCGCTCTTCCTGCTCGGCAAGTTCCGGCGGCAAATCATCTTCACGCTCTAATGGTCTCAATCCGCGTCGATAATCTGAGCCTGGCCTATAGGATCCTTCGGGGACCCGGTTCGGGCGCCATCGCAGAAAGCATCATCCAGGCGGCAATATGAGCCGGTCGAAGACCGGATCCGTCGTGCAGGCGCTCAACGATGTCAGCTTCAAACTCGAGTCCGGCGACCGGCTCGGCCTCGTCGGCACCAACGGAGCTGGCAAGACGACCCTGCTAAAGGTGCTCTACGGGATTTACGAGCCGACCCACGGCGAGGTCGACGTCGTCGGGCGGACCGACGCGCTCTTCAACATCAATCTCGGTTTCCGCAAGGAGGCCAGCGGCCGTCGCAATATCGTCCTTCGCGGTTTGATCAACGGCTGGGACATGTCCCAGATCAACGAGCGGATGGAGAAGATCATAGAGTTCAGCGAACTCGGAGATTTCATCGATCTGCCGCTAAAGACGTATAGCCAGGGCATGGCGGCCCGCCTGGCGTTTTCCGTCGCCACCTCCCTGGATCCGGAAATCCTGCTTATGGATGAGTGGATCGGCGCAGGTGACCCGGAATTCCAGGCCAAGGCCAAGAACAGGATGGAGCATTTGGCCGAGCGGGCGGGCATCATCGTGCTGGCGTCCCACAACCACCTTCTGCTGCAAAGAACGTGTAACAAGATCCTCGAGCTTGAGTCCGGAAAACTGAAGGCATTTCAGGAAGCTGAGGAGTGGTTCGACGCCCACGGAATTGCCGGTGAAAGCTGAGCCGGGGGCGGCCCTGGGGCCAGTTGCATTCTAGCGGCGATAGTGATCAAACAGTTTTTTGATCTGGGCGCGACCAGCGGGGCGGCACGACGCAATTACCCGCCGAGCCAGTGCGAAACCACGCATTTTTGGTGGGGTACGTAAGATATGCGGAGCTTTCTCAAAGCGCTCTCGTTTCAGCCGAGCGAGGATTGGCAGTACCGCTCCGCGATTCGCGAGCTGCCAACGCAGTCGCCGATCTTTCTTCCGACGGATCAATTCCCCCGGGACCGACGGTTGGATGGCGTCAAGCGCATCAAGCGAATCTACGAAACCGAACTCGATGGGAAGTACCGTCCCAAGCTCCGCGAGCTGCGTCAAAGGTATAAGGGCACCAAACGCTGCTTTGTTATCGGCAATGGGCCGAGCCTGAATCGGACGGATCTGTCTGTTCTGAAGGACGAGGTCACGTTCGCGGTGAACGGCTTCTTCCTCAAGGCGCGCGACCTGGATTGGGACCCGACCTTCTACGTGGTCGAAGACCATCTCGTCGCGGAAGACCGGCGCGACTGGATCAATGCGTTGCACGGTCCGACGAAGCTCTTCCCGGCCTATTTGGCTTATTGTCTCGACGAGGGAGACGACACCATCTTCTTCAACCATAGGGGCCGCAAGAGTTACCCCCATGGCTTCGATTTTTCGACGGACGCTTCTGAGATCACATACACGGGCTGCACCGTAACGTTCACGGTGCTCCAGCTGGCCTTCTATCTGGGCTTTGAGGAGATCTACCTGATCGGCGTCGATTCGGATTATGCGCTTCCTCAGGATGCGAAGCAGAGTTCCGAATACGGGGTCGGTATCTTGGACATGAAGTCCGACGATCCGAACCACTTCAATCCTGACTATTTCGGCAAGGGGTTCCGCTGGCACGATCCCCAGGTCGAGCGGATGCTTGAAGCCTACGAGGAAGCCCGCAAGGTCACCGACCAAACCGATCAGCGCATATACAACGCAACCGTTGGCGGCAAGCTCGAGGTGTTTCCCCGCCGGGACTTCGTCTCGCTCTTCGATCATGCGAAGACGCCCGAAGAGCTCGATCGCGAGAATGCAGAGCGCGAGGCAGCCAAGAGCAAGGAGAAGGAGGCGACGGCCGGAGTGGAATTGGCCGAAAGGGTCCCCCGGCTTCTCGTTCTCGATATCACGCGGTGCGGCGATGCCACGGCTACGGGACAGGTGAAGGCGAACCTGTTGAGTGGCTGGCCGGAAGACCGTCTGCTTCAGGTCTACAACGCCGGCGGACGCGCGCTCGGTCTTTCAAAAGGCCTGGAAGCGAGCGGCGACGAAGGCCCTGTCGGACCCGAGAAGATCGCGGAGGCTATCCGCGGCTTCCAGCCCGAACTCATCCTATACCGGCCCGTGCCCGACGCCCCGCATCTGCACGCCCTCGCCATGAATACCATCGACAAGTATCGGGTGCCGCTTGTCACCTGGATCATGGACGACTGGCCGAAAAGGCTGGAGCGGGATGACCCCGCTCAACTCGCAGAGCTCGGCCCAGATCTGCAATCGCTATTCGAGCAATCCGCGGCGCGTCTCTCTATCTGCGACGCAATGTCGAAAGCCTTCGGCGAGCGCTACGGCGTCACGTTCCAGGCCTTTGCGAATGGTGTGAATGTCGGCGATTGGCCACGTCCGAAGACAAGGCCCCCGGGACCGTTCACGCTGCGCTACGGCGGTTCGCTGGCCGACAACATGACCCTGCAGAGCGTTGTTCGGATTGCCCAGGCTGTCGAGGAGCTCCACGGCGAGGGCCTCAACATGGTCCTCGAGATCAAGACGCGGCCCGATTGGGCCAGGCTCGCGGCCAAACATTTCAAGACGCTTGAGCGGACGCAGTTCATCACCGGCGATCTGCTCTATGAGGACTATTCTTCCTGGCTCAGCGATGCCGATGCCGTCGTCATCGCCTACAATTTCGACGAGCGGTCGATCGACTACGTTCGCTACAGCATGGCGAACAAGTTGCCGGAATGCCTGGCGAGCGGCGCTGTCCTCTTCGCGCATGGTCCGAGAGAGGTCGCGACCATCGACTATATCGCTCAGACCGGTGCCGCGGTCGTGGTCGACGAGCCGGAAATCGCAAGTCTGAAGTCCGCTCTGCGCGAACTGGCCGCCGATCCGTTTCGCCGCCTGGATCTGGCGGAAGAAGCCCAGGCCTATGTCTTTAAGCATCATCGGCTGGATCGCCTCCAGTCGGAACTGCGGGCGGTTCTCGTGGAGGCTGCGGCAAGCGAGCCGCGCGAGGCGCCGCGGGAGCTCCACGCCCAAGTAGACGAAACGGCCGTCGTTTCGGAGCTTCTGTCGGAGCGTCGGGGCGCCGGGCATTTCATGCTCGATGTCGGCGCCCATCACGGTACCTCAGCCAACTATTTCGATCAGCTGGGCTGGCGCATCTACTGCTGCGAGCCGGACGCCGAGAATCGGCGGAAGCTAACCTCCCGCTTCGACGGCAATGACCGCGTGACGATCGACACACGCGCCGTCAGCAACGAGGCCGCGAGCGGCGTTTCCTTTTTTGCCTCGGAAGAGAGCACGGGCATCAGCGGGCTGCACGCCTTTCGCGATACTCATCAGGAGACCGGGAAGGTCGATGTCACGACGGTCGCGGCTCTGCTTGACGAGCTGCAGATCGATCACATCGATTTCCTGAAGATCGACGTCGAAGGGTTCGACTTCAATGTGTTGAAGGGCGTTCCGTGGGACCGCTGCAAGCCTGACATGATCGAAGCGGAGTTCGAAGACGCCAAGACTCTGAAGATGGGGCATAGCTACACCGATATCTGCGCCTTCCTGCAGGAGCAGGGATACGCGGTCTATCTGTCTGAGTGGCACCCCATCGTGCGCTACGGCATCGCCCACGATTGGCATCGGGTCGTGAAGTATCCCGAACCGATCGCGACACCCGATGCGTGGGGCAATATCCTGGCGTTCCGGGAGGACCCGGGAATCGAACGGGTTCGATCGACCTTCTACCGCTGCATGCGCTCGCGCATCGCGCGGGAGATTCAAGCAGAAGCCAAGCCGAAGCCGCGTCCCGTCGCGCAGCAGCTTCAATCCGTTCAGACCGAAGAAGGCAGGCCGAGGATCAAGACAGCTCCTGAAAGGCGAAGTGTCGGCGAGCGCGTTTATGAGTCTGTGTATCGCCTCCGCGGCGGGCTCTCGCGCCGCCTGGCTGGCTCACGTGGAGCCGGCAATAGCGGTGTTGTCGGCCTGTTCGTCGAGTTCGCAAGATGGCTGCTCGAAGCGATCTGGGCGTACCGGGCGATCTTCGCCGCCGTCATTCTGGCTGTCCTTGCTGTGCTCATTGGAGCCGCCTTCGCGCCGATTCCCGCCCCCCTTCGCATCTGGGTTGTCTTGAGCGTCGAACTGATCGTCGTCTTCGGTTTGGCAGGCCTCGCGATACTGTTTTTCGCTCGAAGGGCGCAGGCGCAAATCGCCGATCTCCATGCCCGCCTCAACAGGCTGCAATCGGAGCTGGAGCGGTATCGCAGGGGTGGCGATGCCGACGGTGATCAGATGAAGTCCGTAAAGCGAGACGCAGCTGAATGAAGGCCGTCGAAGGGGTAAGCCGCTGGCGTCTAGCCTGCGAGACGCGTGCGATCCTTGGCGAATCTCCGATCTACGATCCGCGGGACGGTCTGGTGTGGTGGCTGGACATCAAAGGAAAAAGCCTTTGGCGCTACGACCCTGTCAGCCAGCTCTCGGCACAGCAGGACCTGCCGGTACGTGTGACCTGCCTCGCCGTTCCTGACGAGAGCTGGCCCGAAGACCGGCGACAGGCGGGACAATTTCTCTGCGGCTCCGATGCCGGGTTTGCCTGGCTCACGGTGGACGGTCCGGAAGCCCGGCTCGAGACCATCCTCCATCCCGAGAGCGATAGGCCGGGAAACCGCTTCAACGACGGTGCTCTCGCCCCGGACGGGCGGTTCTTCGCGGGCACCATGGACGATGCCGAGGAGGACGCGAGCGGCACCCTCTACGCGCTGTCGCCCTCGGGGGATGTCGTGACGGTCCGCGATGGCTATCGCGTTCCGAACGGGCCGGCCTTCACGCAGGATGGTGACGCCTTCTTCCACAACGATTCCCCGCAGGGGATCACGTACCGCTTCCCGTTGGAAGCGCAAGGCGGGGTGGGCGATCCTGAAATCTTTCACCGGTTCGAAGCGGATGAGGGCGCTCCCGACGGAATGACCGTCGGGCCTGACGGCAATCTTTACGTGGCACTCTGGGATGGGGGCGGCATCGCCATCCTTTCGCCTACGGGCGAGCGCATCGGTTTTCTTCCGCTTCCGACGCCACGCATCACCTCATGCGTCTTCCACGGGGACAATCCAAAACGCCTCTACGCGACCTCCGCAGCGATCGGACGTCCCCCCGAAGACCGCCATGCAGGATGCCTGTTCGAGATAGATTTGCCTTAGCGAACCCCATGCCGCTAAGTCAGGGCGCGCGCAAGCAGAGTTAGGAGCCAAGGCGAACCCCCATGAGAGCCCTATGACCGTCGTCCCCGTTATTCTGTCCGGTGGAGCCGGAACCCGGCTTTGGCCGCTATCCCGCGCGCTATACCCGAAGCAGTTTCTGAAGCTCATCCCAAACGACGAGCGGAGCCTGCTGCAGACGACGCTCATGCGCTTGCCCGAAGGCGATGGCATCGCCGCGCCTATCGTCCTCTGCAACAACGATCACCGCTTCCTGGTCGCAGAATCCGCCCAGGATTGCGGGGTCGCGACCGGCGCCATCGTTCTGGAGCCTACGGCGCGCAACACGGCACCGGCGATCGCCACCGCAGCGCTTTGGGCCCGGGCGGTGGATCCCGAAGCCGTGCTGGTCGTAATGCCGAGCGATCATGTCATCGCCGATGAAGAAGGCTTTCGGGCCGCCGTGAAGCGCGCCATTGCGGTTGCGCAAACCGGCCGCCTGGTCATGTTCGGCATCACCCCGAACCAGCCCCACACCGGATACGGCTATGTCCGGCAGGACGAACCCTTGGAGGGATTCGGCGACACCGCGTTCGCCGTGGCGAAGTTCACCGAGAAGCCGGATGCGGAAACCGCCGAAGCCTATCTGAAGGACCCGCACTATTTCTGGAACAGCGGCATCTTCGTGCTGCACGCCAAGACCTTCCTGGCTGAGCTTGAACGCCTTCAGCCCCAGATCGTCCGTGCGGCCAAGGGCGCCCTCGGCAACGCCCAGACCGATCTCGATTTCCTGCGTCTCGACGAGAAGCGCTTCGCTGAAAGCCCTTCGATTTCCATAGATCATGCCGTCATGGAGCACACCGACAAGGCTGCGATGCTGCCGCTCGATATCGGCTGGAGTGATGTCGGATCGTGGTCAGCGCTTGCCGAACTTGGCGAGACCGACGAGCGCGGCAACGTGGTTGCCGGACTGGCGGCCGAACCCTCCCAGGCCTTCTTCGAAGACAGCAGCAATTGCTACGTGTATTCGACGCGATCGCTGGTCTCCACCATCGGCCTGAACGACATGGTCATCGTGGAGACGCCGGACGCGCTGCTCGTCTCTCATAAGAGCCGCACCCAGGATGTCGGCAAGCTGGTCGAACGCCTGAGGTCGGGAGACAGCCGTCACCATGAGCAGCATCTCAGGAATCATCGTCCTTGGGGGTTCTTCGAGCAGCTCAATCTTGGCGACCGGTTCCAGGTCAAGCTTCTCCACATCAAGCCCGGCGGAACCCTCTCCATGCAGATGCACCACCATCGCTCCGAGCATTGGGTTGTGGTCAGTGGCACCGCCATGGTCACGGTGGGCGACAACCAGAAATTCGTCCACGAGAACGAGTCGATCTACATCACCGCAACCCAGTGGCATCGGCTCGCCAATCCGGGCAAGGTGCCTCTGGAAATCATCGAGGTGCAGCTCGGCAGCTATCTCGGCGAGGACGACATCATCCGCGAGGACGATATCTACAACCGTCGCCAGGACGAGACGAAATAGTCCTCACCGAAAGAGCTCGCCAAGCTCGAATCGATACCTCGCCAAGCGGATGACGCGCATGTGATCCAGTGTTGTTCGCGTTGCGGCATGCTGACACGGAAAGCCTGTCAGCTGCGCCCGGCTGCCGCACTCGATGCGGATGTGCGTCTTTGGCGCAGTTGAAAAACCCCTAGTGAAAACAACCGAATAGGACAAAAGGACCAACGTGCGCTCATCACGTTTCGATCACGTGCTCGCGATGTTTTTCGCCCCCCAGATAACAAGCCCGAGAGGCAAAACCCCGCCCGCTGAAGATGCCTAAAACCGTCTCGACTTCGGGAAGGTTCGCATAACTGCCGGCCCATAGTGCTCCGCCCCTTGTTCAACCAAGGAGCGATCATGTCTAAGGTTTCCTACACCGCCGAAGAAGCGGCAGCGCATATCACACGGGACCAGTACAGCTGGGGATTCACGACCGGAACACCCATTGAAGTCAGCTACGCCTTCCGGTTGGGACGACCGAGTTACGACAACGGCAGCGATATCTACGCGACGTTCGGACAGTTCAATGCAAAGCAGGTCGCCGCGACGACCGTGGCGCTCGATCTTTGGTCCGATGTGGCCAATATCAGCTTCGTGCCCCAATCCGACGTCGCTGGTGGCGATCCGTTCGCGGACTCCGCGACGATGCTGTTCGCGAACTATGAGGCGCGGGATGGCGCGGGCGGATTCGCCTATCTCCCTGCGGCCTCGCGGACGGAAGGCCACTACGCTCAAGGCGACATCTGGATCAATCGCTATTACGGGCTGACGAGCCCGGAGAAGGGCGACTACAGCAATTTCACGTTGATCCACGAGATCGGTCACGCGATCGGCCTGCAGCACCCTGGCCACTACGACGTCCTGGACGGCCAGCCGATCACCTATTCCAACAGCGCCGAATATCTTGAAGACAGCCGCCAATATACGGTGATGAGCTACTTCAACGCCGGGTTCACCGGCGCGGAACACGACTGGAATTTCGCGCGGACGCCCCTGATGCACGACATCACGGCGATCCAAATGCTCTACGGTGCGAACTACCAGACCCGCGCCGGCGACACCGTCTACGGTTTCAATTCCAACGCCGGTGCCGCCTTCTCCTTCGGAAGCGCGTCCGAGCGGGGCGTATTCAGCATCTGGGACGGCGGCGGTGAGGATACCCTCGACTTCTCGCGATATGAGGCAAATCAGGTGATCAACCTCCGCCAGGAGAGCTTCTCCAGCGTCGGCGGATTGACCGACAACGTCTCGATCGCGTCCGGCGTCACCATCGAGAACGCCATCGGCGGCCGGGGCCGCGACCGGATCATCGGCAACGACGCCGAGAACGAGATATCCGGCCGTGGCAGCGCCGATTACATAAGCGGCGGCGCCGGCGATGACATCCTGAAGGGCAATCGCGGCCGTGACATCCTCATCGGATCGGATGGCAACGACGCGCTCTATGGCGGACACGGCTACGACAGGCTCTCGGGCGGCGCGGGTGACGACCTGCTCGTCGGCGGGAGGCACCGCGACATTCTGCGTGGCGGCGAAGGAGCCGACCGGTTCACCTTCAACACTCTGTCCGATAGCGGCATCGGCGCCAGGCGAGACATCATCACCGACTTCGCAGCCGGCGAGGATCTTATCGATCTCGCAGCGATCGACGCCTTGGCCAGTGCCGCGGGAGATCAGGCGTTCCAGTGGATAGGAACAGCCAGATATAGCGGGCAGGGCGGCGAGCTGCGGTATAGGGAAGTCGCTGACGGCGTTGTCGTGAAAGCGGATTTCGACGGCGATAGCGGGGATGACTTCCAGATCTTCGTGCGCAACGTCCGCTCGCTGCAGGCTTCGGACTTCGATCTCTAGCCCCGGTCGCCCATGGGCCTGCCGGCTCCCGTCCAGAGGGAAGGCACGCTGATCTGTGTTGCAGTCTTGATGGAATGGTGAGCCGGCAGGGATTCGAACCCTGGACCTACTGATTAAAAGAAGGTGAGGGAGCCGCCGGAAGCTTTGATTTCCAGGGCTTTCAAGCGCTCCCCCTCTACCAAGTCCGGGGGAAATTTGGGCATTTCTCTACAAAAGCCGGGGCAAGCTAGACGCGGAGAGGGGCGCCCCACGTCTCCATGCCGATCAGTCCTTTATCTCCCGCACACGGAGCGGCACCCCCTTCGCCGGCATGCTGGCGAACTCCTCGGCGAATCGACCGTTATCGGTCCTTCGCACCACCCATCGATTTCCATAGTTCCGCACAATCGCCCACTCGCCTTCCTCGGTCTGAAAGACCGGGAAGTGTCGCTGCATTCTGCCGTATACTTGTCCGGTGAAGAAGAAGGCAATCGGCAGAAGCAGCACGATGGTCAAAAACAGGTTCCAGTACCTGATGCCAACGATGCTTATTAAGGGTGAAAAGTTACGCCGGATTGCTTCACTGTCAGCTTTTACATCTGCCTCAAGCCTATCAAGAAACGAGCCGTGGCGCCTGATAAGGAGGCGTGACACCGTCACTGCGATCACGAAAAAAATTAGGAGAGACAATGCGATTGTAATCCAAGACCAGCCCAGATACCACCACGCCAGCAGCCATGCCAAAAAACTAACTGCTACTAGCCTTAGCATAGCCATGAAAAGTAATACGGCGCGTGGTAAAAAAGCGAGAAATAAGCAATAACACGTCGCAATAGCCCACAATAACGCTCCTCCTGTAGCAATGGCGACAAGGACTGTTCCTACGCCAACTTCCACGAGGTCAGTGGGCATATTGTGTGAACGTAGGATACCACGCTCAAAGTAGTACGAGTAATAATAGGCGACAGCAGGCGCCAGGGCTATCAAGAGCGCGTCAGAGTATGTGAGCCGCAAATCCCTCTGAGACTCACCTTCCGATTTAGTCTCGGCCATCATCTCCACCCACCGCTGGACGAAAATTACCCTAGCTGGTGAAGCTGCAAAAAACACGCGTTCTGATATGTAATCAGATGCCTCCAGGCGCTGAACAATGCTAACCCGTTGCGCGAAAAGAAGAAATGAGTGGCGTCAACCCTCTACCAAGGTAGAGATTGAAATGACCTTTAAAAACAGTAAGTTACGCGCGCGGAGGCTCGAAATCTCTACAAAGCCACCCTCTACAAAAGTTGGGGCAAACAGAGAACAGGGCGAGCTAACCCATTGATAGTCAATGGTGAGCCGGCAGGGATTCGAACCCTGGACCTACTGATTAAAAGTCAGTTGCTCTACCAGCTGAGCTACCGGCTCCCGAGGCGCTTGCTAGCATCGGCCTTCTAAGAAGTCCATGCCGCCAAGCCTGCCCGACGGGGAAATAATAGCGGGGCCGTCTCCCGCCCGTCTGCGCAGAGCAGGAGGGCCGAGCGGTGGCATCGCAGGAAAGATTTTGACGCGCTTCGTGCGAAGAAATAGTGAAGGGCGGAGGAACGGCCGGAAGAGCCGGACGCGATCGTGGTGGAAACGGTCCGAGGGGGATTGCTATGAGCGAACAATCGCCGAAATCCGGTGCGCGCCGTCACTGGCCGCGCCTCCTGTTTGCGATCCCCTTCATCGTCGTCCTGTCCGTGCCGCTCTACGACCGGCTGACGCCTGAGCTCCTCGGCATTCCGTTCTTCTACTGGTTTCAGCTCAGCTTCGTTCTGGTCGGCGCGGTCATCGTGGCGGTGGTCTACGCACTGGACAAAAGAGGCGGGCAGGAACCGTAGAGGTTACGGTCGGCCGCGAACCGGGGGGTACGCTTCGCTTTGGATCTTGTCGCGACATCCGTTTTCGTCGGGCTGTTTCTCTTCGTCACCTGGGTCGGCTTCATCGCCGCCCGCTGGCGCAAGGCCGACCTCAACATGCTCCATGAGTGGGGGCTGGGCGGCCGGCGCTTCGGCACCGTGGTGACCTGGTTCCTGCTCGGCGGCGACCTCTATACCGCCTACACCTTCATTGCCGTGCCGGCCCTGGTCTATGGCGTGGGCGCCCTCGGCTTCTTCGCCATTCCCTACACGATCCTGATCTATCCCATCCTCTACCTCGTCTTTCCGAAGCTCTGGCGTATCGCCCATGCCAAGGGCCACGTCACCGCGGCGGATTTCGTGGAAGACCGCTTCGGCAACAAGCATCTGGCCCTCGCCATCGCCTGCACCGGACTGTTCGCGACCATGCCCTATATCGCGCTTCAGCTCGTCGGCATGGAGGTGGTCATCGGCGCCCTGGGCTTCCGGACCGAAGGCTGGCTCGGCCACATGCCGCTGATCATCGCCTTCATCATCCTGGCCGCCTTCACCTATACGAGCGGCCTGCGCGCCCCGGCGCTGATCGCCATCGTCAAGGACCTGCTCATCTTCGTCACCGTCATCGCGGCGATCGTGATCATTCCGGCCAAGCTCGGCGGCTACAGCGCCATCTTCGCCGCCGTTCCGCCCGAAAAACTGATCCTGCCGAAGCCGGAGCCGGGGAGTCTCGGCCAGTATTCGGCCTATGCGACCTTGGCGCTCGGCTCCGCACTGGCGCTCTTCCTCTATCCCCACTGCATGACGGGGATCCTGAGCTCGTCCAGCGGCAGCGTGATCCGGCGCAATGCCGGGCTTCTTTCCGCCTATTCCTTCGTGCTCGGGCTCATCGCGCTACTCGGCTACATGGCCATCGCGGCCGGTGTGGGAGACAATCCGGACTACGCCTTCGGCTTCGAAAACTACGGACCGAACTTCGCCGTGCCGGCCCTCTTCCTGGACAGCTTCTCTTCTTGGTTCGTGGGGGTTGCCTTCGCGGCTATCGCCATCGGCGCCCTGGTGCCGGCGGCGATCATGTCCATCGCCTGCGCCAACCTCTACACGCGCAATCTCCACAAGGCGTATCTGCGCCCGGACTGCTCGGACGCCGAAGAGGCCCGCGTGGCGAAGATCGTCTCCCTGGTCGTGAAGGTCGGCGCGGTGCTGTTCATCCTGCTGCTGCCCCAGGAATATGCCATTCAGCTGCAGCTCCTGGGGGGCATCTGGATCATCCAGCTTCTGCCCGCCATCCTGCTCGGTCTCTACACGACCGTCTTCGGAGCACGCGCCATCATGGCGGGCTGGGCCGTCGGCATGATCGCCGGCACATGGATGGCGGCCAGTCAGGGTTTCGGCTCGTCGATCTATCCGCTTACCGTATTCGGCTTGGAGATCCCGGCCTACGCTGCGCTCTATTCGGTGATCCTCAATTTCGCCGTCGCAGGCGCCTGGACCCTGGTGTCGCCCGCGAAGCCGCGCCCCGCGGCGGCCTCCGCATGAGCCGGAGTTGACGGCGGACGTCTGCACAACTCGCTCGACCGCGCCCAAAATCGTGGCTACGCTCCCCGGGCATAAAGAAGCTGAAGCCCTTAGGGAGGCAAGCATGGCACACGAGCACGAGAGTGGGGGTAAGGCCTTTTTGGCGATCGTACTGGGCGGCATCGTTCTCGCCCTGATCATCGCCGCGTATTTCATGTATGGCGATCGCGGCGACCAAGCCGCCGTCGATGAAACCACGACCGAAGAATCCGCCCCGGCCCCCGCCGAGGAGCCGAACGCAGAAGCGCCGGCCGACCAGGGCACCATGAACGAAGAGCCGGACGCCGGCGATCCCATGGCACCGGAGCCCAATGCGGCAGCGCCTGAGGACGAAACCACCGCCCCGGACGATTCCGGCGCTATGGCACCTCAGGAGCCCGAGCCCAATGCCGCCACCGGCCAGGAGATGGAGCAGGAAGCGCCGATGCCCGACGAGCCTGCCACGGAAGACAGCACCGGCGGCAGCGGGGGCGGAAGCCTCAGCCCGTAGCCGACGGCGCGATCGTCATCGGGGAGCCGGCGGAGCGAATGCTGCGCCGGCGATCCGTTTCGGCCGATTTCCGGGCGAAATCACAGGCAGAGGCTAGAAAAAGATGAGCCCCGGCGCGGGGAGTGCCGAGGCTCAAAGCTTACTCCGAACGCGGGTACGCCCGAGGGCTAAGCGCCTCGGATGGTGGGCACCATGGCAAGCCGAGATGGCAGTCGGACGACACTTCCTTGAAGCTTCTCTGACCGGCGCGGCATCTCTTGTGCGCACCTTCGCCCCATGCAAAATGAGCGGACCCGCGCCGGGAAGGGACTGGCGAGGCGCTTGGTAGCGAACGACTGGCTAGGGGAAAAATATGCGCTGGCGTGGCCGCAGAGAGAGCAGCAATGTGGAGGACCGGCGCGGTCAGGGCGGCTATCAGGCCGGCTTTCCGGGCGGCGGCATGCGAATACCCGTCGGCGGGAAGGGCGGCGTCGGCATCGTCGGATTGCTGATCATCGTGGGGCTCATGCTGTTCTTCGGCATCGATCCCCGCGTGCTCCTGGAGGGCGGAGCCCCTCCGGGTCAGCAAACCCAGCAGCAGACAGACGACCAGACCGGTTCGGAGGTGAACGACGAGACGAAAAAATTCGTCTCCGTCGTGCTCGCCGACACCGAAGACGTCTGGAACGAGATTTTCGCCAAGAGCGGCCGAAGCTACAAAGAGCCCGAGCTGGTGCTCTATAGCGGCCGCGTCGCATCGGCCTGCGGTCTCGGCATGGCCGCCATGGGGCCCTTCTATTGTCCGCAAGACCAGAAGGTCTATCTCGACTTCTCCTTCTTCCAGGAGCTGAAATCGCGCTTCAAGGCGCCCGGTGATTTCGCCCAGGCCTACGTGATCGCCCACGAGATCGGCCACCATGTGCAGAAGCAGCTCGGCATCGCCGATCAGGTGGCCGCGGCGCAGCGTCAGACCGGCGAGCGCCAGTCGAACGCTCTCCAGGTGCGCATGGAGCTTCAGGCGGACTGCTTGGCCGGCGTGTTTGCCAACCATGCTCAGCGCTCGAAGGAGATCTTGCAGCCCGGCGATATCGATGAGGCGCTTCAGGCCGCCAGCGCTATCGGCGACGACAAGATCCAGGAGCAGAGTCAGGGCTATGTCGTGCCCGATTCGTTTACCCACGGATCGTCGGAAATGCGCGTCCGATGGTTCAAGCGCGGGTTCGAGAGCGGGGCGGTTTCAGAGTGCAATACGTTCGATGCGGACCGTCTTTAGACGAAATCAGGGCATGTTTTAACGGCTCCGTAATGGTCAGTACACGCACAATTGGACGGGGCATTTCGGGCGGCATATGATCCGCCCCAATGAGGGCACAGTCTATCGGGGGACATGGCGGTCCTTCCAAGGCTGTCTTGGAGGTGGCGATGCGGAAAAGCCGCTCTTGGGCAGCGCAAAGCTTCGGATTTTTGTTGATTGTTGCGTCACTCGCCTTGGGTGGGGGCCTGATGACGGCTGCCAGCCCGGCTGCGGCTGACGAATCGGACATTCGCCTTGGCGCGCCGATTTCCCTGACCGGACCGTTCTCCAAGAGCGGCCGATACGTGCGGGACGGCTACGAGTTCGCCGTGGAGCGGATCAACGCCCGGGGCGGCATTCTGGTCGATGGCCGGCACCATCATATCGTTCTGGTCTATCGCGACGACCAATCGGAAGCGAGCCACGCCACCACCATCGTCGAGGATATGCTGAGCCGCGATAGGGTCCAGCTGCTACTCGGCCCGTATTCGACCCAGTTGGCCCAAGCCGTAGAACCCATCGCCGAGCGGTATGATGTCCCCATGGTGGAAGCCGGAGCCGCCGGCAGCAGCCTCTTCAAGCGGGGCTATCGACATCTCTTCGGGCTTCTGACCACCACCGATCACTATTTCGACCAGCTGTTCAACGTGGCGAGCAAAGAAGGCGCGCCGGCTCTGGGTAAGCAAGCGACGGAGATGCGTGTCGGCTTGGCGGTTCGCGACGACCGGTTCAGCCAGGATCTGCGGGACGAGGTTCTGAGCGAGATCCGCAAGCACAACATGCGTCTCGTGATCGATGACCGGCTGCCGCCGAGTCCCACCGATATGAGCATGACCCTGGACCGGGTGAAGCGGCTCGAACCCGATATCCTGGTCATCTCCGGTCATGAGGAGGCTGCCCTCGCGGCCATCGACCACATTCACCGCCAGCGGATCCAAGTCCCCATGCTCGCGGTGACCCACTGCCATTCCGCCAACATCAACCAGGTGAGGCCGGAATCGAGCCAGGGCGTATTCTGTCCCATGCAGTGGCATCCGGAAGTGCCTTATCGCGACGACGTGTTCGGCTCCGCCAAGGATTACTCGAGCCGGTTCGCAAAGCGCTATGGCTATGCCCCGCCGAACCAGGCCGCACAGGCCTCGGCTGCTGTCCTCATCTATCTGAAGGCCATCCAGAACTGCGGCAGCACCGACCCGGTGAAGGTTCGTAAGGCGCTGGCCGATATCCGCACCGAGACCTTCTACGGTCCCGTCGACTTCGATGATACCGGCCGCAACACCGTGAAGCCCATGCTCCTGATGCAGGTCATCGATGGGCGCTACGTGATGCTGGCGCCCAACCGCGGCGGCAGGACGAAGGCGGTCATCCAGCCCCGTCCGTGAAGCCGGCACGAGCCGACTGTAAAGACAGCCTCAGCAAGGAAGATCGCTTCAGCGAATATGCCCGCTTCGGCTGAGGATTCGCTCCGGCCTAAAGAGAATCTCCGGCGAAGACCGTCGGTTCGCACGGCAGGTCCGACTTCTTGAACAGCACACAGGCGCGTGCGGCTTCCGTCGCGTCGGCAAAGGGGCCGGCGATCAGCCGCCACTGATTGTCGGGGGCCATCACGCGGCGTGCTTCCAGCCCCGCGACCAGCGCCGCATGCTTGGTCAGCATGTTCCGCCACAGCGGCCGAAGCTTCTCGCGGCTTTCCACCGTGCCGATCTCGATGCCGAACCGGTTCGTGCCGGGCGGGAGGTCGGGCGTGGCCAACGCCGCCGGACTCTCGCCGAGGCTGGCGGTCGCCTGCGGCGGCTCGTCGGCATCGACGCCCGCAGG
The DNA here is from genome assembly GCF_001708935.1 of Methyloligella halotolerans. Taxonomy (GTDB): domain Bacteria; phylum Pseudomonadota; class Alphaproteobacteria; order Rhizobiales; family Methyloligellaceae; genus Methyloligella; species Methyloligella halotolerans. Next base: position 460,626 of record NZ_MASI01000001.1, on the reverse strand, counting down.
CGCGAGCGGTTCTTCGGCCGGGGCGACCTCTCCGGAAGGAACCGGCACCTCGCCGGAGGGAACGTCGGATTCGGCGGTCTCGGGTGCGGCAGCCTCAGGCTCGGGTTCCGGCGCGGCGGCTTCCACCGTCTCTTCGGCAGGTGCGGGCTCGGCTTCCGGTTCCTCGACCGGTTCGGATGCGGGGGCAGGGGGCGCCGCGGCCTCCTCGGTCTCCACGTCATCCCCGCTCTCATCGACGGGTTCGGGCTGGGTCGCCTCTTCCATGGGCTTGGGGCGGGGCGATGGCGGCGCGGTCTCACCGCCGACTCGTGCTGAGGCATGGCGGCGACGGGGCCGAGCAGCTTCTCGATAGGGCTCAGTCGCGTGTCGACGCCGGAGAGTCGCTGCTGCAGCTGATCGATGGTGGATTTGAGCTCGGCGATCTGGCGCTGTTGGGCTTCGTCGGTCACGGCGTTGCGTTGCAGCGCCTCTTCGGACGCGCCATCGTCTTGCGGCGGCGGTGCAGTCTCGGTCTTGGTGATCTGGACGATCTGGGGCTCTTGCAGGACGCTGAAGAGATAGGCTCCGGAAAAGCCGCCCAGCACGACCCAGAAGACCGCAAAGATCTTCGGAAGCAGAGTCCGGAATCCGCCAGGGCGATCCTTCACATACATACGCTAAACCCCCTCCTCTTCGCCACGCGCCGCATTCGGCCAAGATAGGCAAAAATGCTGCTCCGGCAAGCCGCCGCCGGAGCTTATCCGCTTCCCGTGTCAGGTCAATTCGTGGACGACGTACACCTTAAAGCAAAAATCCCGCGCATATGGCTCTAATAAGCGCTTTGTATTAGATAGGCGATCGTGCGGCCGCCTTGGCGCCGTGCGCAGCAACTCGCTTCGAATCCGGGAAAATGATGTCTAAACCCGAAACGACCGCCGTCATTCTCGCCGCAGGCAAAGGCACGCGGATGCGCTCCAACCGTCCCAAGGTGCTGCACCCCGTCGCAAACGCGCCAATGCTGGCTCATGTGCTGGGCGTTGCGGGCGCGGCAGGCATCGGCCGGGCGGCCGTCGTCGTCGGGCCGGACATGGAGCAGGTGGCCGAGGCCGGAAAGACCATGTCCGACGGTCTCCAAGTCTTCATCCAGCAGGATCAGCGCGGGACCGCCGACGCGGTGCTTGCGGCCAAGGACGCTCTGCAGTCGGCCGCGGGCCCGGTCCTGGTGCTCTACGGCGATACGCCGCTGCTCGAAACCGACACCTTGTCGGAGGTTCAGGCGGCCCTCACCGAGGGGGCCGACCTCGTCGTGGTTGGCTTCGACGCGCCGGATCCGACGGGCTATGGCCGGCTCCTCGTGGACGACGCGGGCACGCTTACCGGCATCCGCGAGGAGAAGGACGCCTCCGAGGCCGAGAAGGGCATCACCCTCTGCAATTCCGGGATCGTCGGATTCGGCTCCGGCGCGCTTCTCCTGAGCCTCCTCGATCGCATCGGCAACGACAACGCCAAGGGCGAATACTATCTCACCGACGCGGTGGGCCTGGCCGCCGCCGACGGGCTGAAACTCAAGATCGTGACCGCCGATCATGAAACCTTGCTCGGCGTGAACTCCCGCGCCGAACTGGCCACGGCGGAAGCCGTCATGCAGAAGCGCCTGCGGGCTCGCGCGCTCGCCGGCGGCGTGACCATGACGGCCCCGGAAACGGTTTTCCTCAGTGCCGACACGAAGATCGCCCCCGACGTGATCATCGAGCCCAATGTCATCATTGGGCCGGGCGTCACCATCGGCGAGGGAGCGCATATCAAGGGCTTCTGCCATTTCGAGCAGGCGACCATAGGGAGGGGCGCGACCGTCGGCCCCTTCGCAAGGCTGCGCCCGGGTGCCGAACTTTCCGAACGTGCCCATGTCGGGAACTTCGTCGAGATCAAGAAATCGACCGTGGGCGTCGGCGCCAAGGTCAACCATCTGACCTATATCGGCGATGCGGAGATCGGCGCGGAGGCCAATATCGGCGCCGGCACCATCACCTGCAATTACGATGGCTTCGACAAGCACCGCACCGAGATCGGGGAGGGCGCCTTCATCGGCTCGAACAGCTCTCTCGTCGCCCCGGTGAAGATCGGCGACGGCGCCTATGTGGGTTCGGGCAGCGTCATCGTCCACGACGTTTCGCCCGGCGCCCTGTCGCTGAGCCGCTCGGCCCAGGAAGAGAAGGCCGATTGGGCGACCCGCTACAAGGCTCGCCGCATGAAAGCCAAACAAGGCGAGTAACCGGCTTGGCGAGTCCCATTCCCCGATCGGGGAAATAATGGGAAATAGCGTTTGAATTGCAGCCTGTTGGCGGACTGGCCTACCTATCGGTCAGCGCGGTCCAAGGAATTGAATCGAATATGTGCGGAATTGTCGGAATCCTCAGCAAGGAACCTGTCGCCGAGCAGCTGATCGATGCGCTCAAGCGGCTCGAATACCGGGGCTACGACTCGGCCGGCATCGCGACCCTGGAGGACGGCGTACTGGTGCGCCGGCGCGCCCCGGGCAAGTTGCGCAACCTCGAACGCCTGGTCGAGGATCACCCTCTGCACGGCCATACCGGCATCGGCCATACCCGCTGGGCGACCCACGGCAGGCCGAACGAAGGCAATGCCCACCCCCACATGACCGAGGATGTCGCCGTCGTTCACAACGGCATCATCGAGAATTTCCGCGAGTTGAAGACGGACCTTCAGGCGAGTGGCGCCGAGTTCACCAGCGACACCGATACCGAGGTCATCGCCCATCTCATCGGCCGCGAGCTGAAATCCGGCAGCGATCCTGTCCGCTCCGTCTTTCACACCCTGCAGCACCTGGAAGGGGCCTTCGCCCTCGCGATCATCTTCCGCGGTTTCGACGATCTGATGATCGTGGCGCGTCAGGGCAGCCCCCTCGCCATCGGCCTCGGCACCGGCGAGATGTATGTGGGGTCCGACGCGATCGCGCTGGCTCCCTTCACGGACCGTGTCGTCTATCTGGAGGACGGCGACTGGGCCGTTCTCACCCGCGAGGGACTGGCCATTCGGGATCGCGCCGGCAAGGCCGTGCAGCGCCCGGTGTCCCAATCCCAGGCCCAGGCCCTTCTGGTCGACAAGGGCAATCACCGCCACTTCATGGCGAAGGAGATCCATGAGCAGCCCGAGGTCGTCGGCCATACCCTGGCGAGCCTCGTCCGTTTCGAGACCAACGAGATCGAGCTGCCGGAGCTTCCCTTCGACTTTGCCGCAATCCCGCGCCTGACGATCTCCGCCTGCGGCACGGCCTATTACGCAGGGCTCGTCGCCAAATACTGGTTCGAACGCTGGGCGCGCCTTCCTGTCGAGGTCGACATCGCCTCGGAGCTCCGCTACCGCGATGCCGTGCTGGATCCGGACGGAGCGGCGCTGTTCATTTCCCAATCGGGCGAAACGGCCGACACCTTGGCGACCCTGCGCCATTGCCGGGATCAGGGCCAGGCCATCGTCTCGGTCGTGAACGTGACGGAATCCTCCATCGCGCGGGATTCGGACCTCGTCCTGCCGACCCTTGCAGGACCGGAGATCGGCGTTGCATCGACCAAAGCCTTCACCGCCCAGCTTACGGTCTTGGCCTGCCTCGCCATCGCGGCCGGGAAGGCCCGCGGCGTGATCGACGAGGCGAGAGAGAAGGAGCTGGTCGGCGCTCTCGGCGAGGTGCCGCGCCACATGGCGTCGCTGCTGCGCGACGAGACGCCCTACGAAGAGGTCGGCCACGCCCTGTCGAAGGCCCGCGACGTCCTCTATCTCGGCCGCGGCCAAAGCTTTCCTCTCGCCATGGAAGGCGCCCTGAAGCTCAAGGAGATCTCCTATATCCACGCCGAAGGATATGCTGCCGGAGAGCTGAAGCATGGGCCGATCGCCCTGATCGACGAAAATATGCCGGTCATCGTCATCGCCCCGCGCGACGGGCTTTTCGACAAGACCGTATCCAACATGCAGGAGGTCGCCGCCCGCGGCGGACAGATCGTCTTGATCAGCGATGCGGAAGCGGGCGAGGCGGGATGCGAACTGGCGGGGCATCTGAAGGTGCCGGTCGTCGATCCGTTCGTGACGCCGCTAATCTACGCCATTCCGATCCAGCTGATCGCCTATCACACGGCCACCCTGATGGGCACCGACGTCGATCAGCCCCGCAACCTGGCTAAATCGGTCACTGTCGAATAGACTGGAAGCCTCGGATTCGCCCGAATTATTTGCTTGAGCACGGGAATGATCGAAGCTCGGCAGCGCCACGGCGCGCCTAAACCTTTTGCCGCTCTCATACGTCACGCGCAAGCCCGCCTCGTACCGGCGGCCTTATCCCTTGCGCTGACGATGTCCGCCCTGTGCCTGGCGCCCGTGCCAGCCTACGCCGTCAGCGCTGCCGTCGATGCCGGCGCCGCCGAGCTGCGCGCCGGCCAATACCAAAGCGCCGTTCAGCGTCTGACCGCCGCTCTGGGCGATGAGAGCCTTTCGTCCCGCGAGGCGGCTCTTGCGCTCTATTATCGCGGCCTTGCCAACCGGAAGCTGGGCCGCCATGCCCAGGCCATCGCCGATCTCGGCAACGGCATCTTCCTCGGCCTGCCGTCCACGGACCGCGTCGCCGCACAAGTAGAGCGGGGCTACGCGTTCAGGGATCTCGGCCTGGCCGAGGAATCCCAGCGCGAGCTCGCCTACGCTCAGAAGGCGGCGCCGAGCCAGACCGCCCGGCTTTCGAAGCAGGGCGGGGTGGATGTCCGCGAGGTTGCCACCGGAACCCAGCAGGTCGCCGTGGGCGGCTTCTGGGACCGCATGTCGCCCTTTGGCGGCACGACCGGCACGCCCGCCAAGGGCCCGCCGCCGAGTCAGACCACCACGACGGATCCCGCCGCCACGGAAGGCTGGTCGACCCAGGTCGCGACGGGTGATCAGGCGGTGCCGGCGACCCCGCCTGCGCGAACCGCCGCACCCGCGCCCGTGCCGCAAGCAGCTCCTGCGCCTGCGCCAGCGCCGCAACCGGAGCAGGGCGGCAATGCCATTACCCGCTGGTTCGGCTCCTGGGGCAATTCCTATGCCGAGCCGCCGGCCGAGACAGCGTCCACAAGCGAGGGCGGAGGCTACCGCCTTCAGCTCGCGGCCAGCCGGTCCGAAGCCGAGGCACGCCAGCTTTGGCAGAAGGTCCAGTCCTCGAACCCGGCGCTTTCCGGCAAGACACCTCAGATCGAACAGGCCGATGTGGGCGATCTGGGCACGTTCTATCGGCTCCAGATCGGCCCGTTCAGCGACAAGGCGGAGAGCGAGAAGCTCTGCAACGATCTGAAGCGCAGCGGTGTTGAATGCTTCTTAGTCGTTGCGCGCTAGGCTCTCCGCGAGCCGCAAACCATTCGGGGGCTGCCTGAAGCGTCCGCCGAGATGCCGTATTGTCGTGTGGCTGCCGCAAGCGCTAGATACGCTTCGCGCGTGGCCGGAAAGACGTGGCACGCGGCACCGCAATTCAGGGGCAGATGGGCCCTGTTCGGGCTTGAGGACAGAACGCTGAGATGAATCAAAAAGAGACCGAGGATCAGCTCAGGCAGCTCGCGGCTGCGGGGGCGGGGCATTCCTCGCATTTTCTCGCCCGCCTGCGCGGCTATTTCCTGACCGGCCTGATCGTCGTCGGCCCCATCGCCATCACGATCTACGTGGTGTGGTGGTTCATCAACCTGGTGGACAACTGGGTGAAGCCGCTCATCCCCCAGGATTATCTGCCCGAGACCTATCTGCCCGTGAACATTCCGGGCGTCGGCCTGATTGTCGGCATTCTCGGCCTGATGTTCATCGGCGCGCTGATGGCCAATCTGTTTGGCCGCACATTGTTCTCCTACGGCGAGATCCTGCTCGACCGCATGCCGGTCGTCCGCGGCGTCTATCGGCTCCTGAAGCAGATCTTCCAGTCCATCTTCGCCGACACCGGCCACTCTTTCAAAAAAGTCGGGCTGATCGAGTTTCCCCGCCAGGGCGTCTATGCCGTGGCCTTCATTTCGGGCGAGACTCCAAGCGAGGTGAAGGAGAAGGCGGGCGACAAGGACGATGAGATCATCACCGTCTTCATGCCCAACGCCCCGAACCCCACGACCGGCTTTGTCATGTTCATGCCGGCCAAGGACGTGCAGATCCTCGACATGACCGTGGAGGAGGGCGTGAAGCTCGTGCTGTCCGCCGGCCTCGTCTCGCCCGACAAGGAGCGGTCAATCGCCGAGCTGCAGAAGGACGTCGCGCCCCGGAAGCGCCGAGGCCGCAAGGAAAGCATCGAGGCACCGGTAGAACCGCCATCCGACGTACCGGTCCAAAAGGAGCCGATGTCCTGATCCACGACGGGTCGGGGCTAGCCCGCCCGCAGCAGCCGGATCGCATCGTCCCGTTCGAAGAGATAGAGCAGGGTCTTCAGCGCCTGGGACCGAGGCTCCGATAGGGTCGGGTCGCGGGTGAGAGCCAGGCGTGCCTCGTCCCGGGCAGCCTCCAGGAGTTCCGTGTGCTCCGGCAGCCGCGCCAGACGAAACGCCGGCATGCCGCTTTGCCGGGTCCCCAATACCTCGCCGCCGCCCCGCAGCCGCAGATCCTCTTCTGCGATGACGAAACCGTCTTCGGTCCGCCGCATGACGTTGAGGCGCTCCTTCGCCGTCTCCGTCAGCGGCTGCCTGTAGAGCAGGATGCAGGCCGACTCCTTCGCGCCGCGTCCGACCCGGCCGCGAAGCTGATGCAGTTGGGAGAGACCGAACCGCTCGGCATGCTCGATGATCATGATGCTGGCGTTGGGTACGTCCACGCCGACCTCGATCACCGTGGTGGAGACGAGGATGGACAATTCGCCGGCGGCGAACCGTCCCATAACCTCATCCTTCTCCTTGGCCTTGAGCTGGCCGTGGATCAGTCCGACATGATCGCCGAAGATCTTCTGGAGCACCGCGAACCTCTCCTCCGCCGCCGCGATATCGAGGGTCTCCGACTCCGCCACGAGCGGGCAGACCCAATAGACCTGGGCGCCGTTGGCCACCGCCCGCTGCGCGCCTTCGATCACCTCGGCCAGCCGCTCGTCAGGCACCGTGCGGGTCTTGATCGGCGTGCGGCCCGGCGGTTTCTCGTCGAGCTTAGAGACATCCATTTCCCCGAAATTCGTGAGGAGGAGCGTGCGCGGAATGGGCGTGGCCGTCATGACCAGAAGCTCCGCGCCGGCGCCCGTGCTTTTCCCCTGGAGGGCGAGGCGCTGATGCACCCCGAAGCGGTGCTGCTCGTCGATCACGGCCAGCGCCAGATCCTTGAAGTCGACGCCCTCCTGGAACAGCGCATGGGTGCCGATCAGGATATCGATCTCCCCCGCACCGAGCCGCTCGAGCAGGGCTTGCCGGGTCTTGCCCTTTTCCCGCCCAGTCAGGATCTCCACCTTCAGCCCGGCCGGTCCCGCGAAGCCTTCCAAAGTCTTCGCATGCTGCCGGGCCAGGATCTCCGTCGGCGCCATGAGCGCGGCCTGACCGCCGGCCTCGATGGCGGCCGCCATCGCGAGCAGGGCCACGATCGTCTTGCCGCTGCCGACATCGCCCTGGAGGAGCCGAAGCATGCGATGGCCATCGGCCATGTCGCCGTCGATCTCCGACAGGGCAAAACGTTGGGCGCCGGTGAGCTCGAAGGGTAGGGCGTCCAGGATCTTCTTTCGGATATGACCGTCGCCCCGGATCGACCGCCCCCGCGCTTTCCGGATGCGCTGGCGTATCGCGGCCAGCGCGAGCTGGTTGGCCAGCAACTCGTCATAGGCGAGCCGCGCGCGAGGCGGAGCCGTTGCCTCGAGGTCGGCAAAGCTTGCCGGACGATGGCTCGCCAGCAACGCCGCCTTGAAACCGGGCCAGCCGTTCTTCTTCAGCCAAGCCGCGTCGATCCATTCCGGCAAGGACGGCACGCGACCAAGCGCCTGATCCATCAGCTTTCGCAGCAGGCCGTTGCTCAAACCTGTCGTCAGTGGGTAGACCGGCTCGACATCCGGTAGATCCGTCCCGTCCGCCCGCGCCACGTAGTCCGGATGGGGCATCTGGAGGTAGCCGTCATAGGCTTCGACTTTGCCGGAGATCAGCCGCTCTTCGCCGACGGGAAGCGTCCGCTGTAGATAGGACCGGTCGGCATTGAAATAGACCAGCTCCACCGCGCCCGTGTCGTCCTCCACCAGAATTCGGTAGGGCGCACGTCCCCGGCGGAAGCGGCCTTGGACCCCGGGGCGGTGCTCGGCGATACGCACCTTGAGAGTGGCGAGCTCTCCAATGCGGGCTTCTGAGATCGAGCCGGTCATACGCCGGTCGACGCCGCCAGAGGGCAGATGCAGCAGGAGATCGACGAGATAGAGCGCCTCCGGCTGGCGCTTGGGGCGCAGCAGGGTCTTCAAAAGCCCGGCGATGCGCGGCCCGACCCCCTTCAAGCCGGTCAACGGCGCGAAGAGCGGCGCCAGCTCGGCGGGCCGCGTAGAGGCTAATCGTCGCTCGGCCATGTTTCCGATGCCCAAGGCAGGGGGCGCAGCTTGACAGAACTGGGCCGGCCCGGCACTTAAACCTCCCCCGAGACAGTGCCCCGCATGCCACTCGCGCTTCGGTCCGCAAACGGAAGTGCAGAGGCCTCGGGACATTTGTTGATGCACGCAATATGCCGGGGATTCGGCGCGTCGCGAAAGCCTTGCCGGATGAAGCGGGCGTGTCGGCGCATTCGAAACCTCAACGGGATTTTTCGACGATGTCCGATTCCCAGCTGGACCTTCGCCGGCGCCGCGCGCTCTACCGGGCGACCCATCGCGGCAGCAAGGAGCTGGATTTCCTTCTCGGCCGCTACGCCGCCGAGACCATCCCGGATATGGCATCCGACGATCTGGCGGTCATGGAGCATTTGATCGAGGCGCCGGACCCGCTGCTTGCCGAGTGCATCTATGAGGGAACACGCCTAGGCGAGCCGGGGCTCGACGAACTGATCGGACGCATGCGGCGTTACCACGCTTCAAGGACGCCACCGCGGAAGACGAAAAGAACATCTGAGGCGAACAGACTCCATCGTGGCGAAAGATCCATCTCTTCTATCCACCCCGGTTCAGGGGCTCCTTTCCGGCAAGCCGGTGATTGCCGGGGGCGTTCCGGAAGGCGTCGACGCCATGCTGCTGGGCCAGCTCGCGCGCGATGCCGGAAAGGCGGGGCAGTCACTCCTGCATGTGGCGCGCGATGCCCAGCGGATGACGACGCTTGAGAACGCGATCGAGTTCTTCGCCCCCGATGTGGAGCAGCTCAGCCTGCCGGCGTGGGACAGCGTTCCTTACGACCGCGTGGCGCCCAATGGCGACCTGGTCGCCCAGCGCATCCTGACCCTCGGCACGCTTGCCAACCGGGACCGGAATGAGAAGCGGCCGCTGATCGTGCTCACCACAATCAACGCGCTGCTGCAGCGGCTTCCGCCGCGGAGCTTCATCGAGAATTCCGTGCAGCACCTGAAGCCCGGTCAGAGCGTCAATATGGCCTCCCTGGTCGAAGGGTTGGAGATGTCCGGCTATGTCCGCTCGGGCACCGTGACCGATCCCGGCCAATACGCGGTACGCGGCGGCATCCTCGATCTGTTCCCGCCGGGCGGCCAAACGGCGCGGCTCGACTTTTTCGGCGACACGCTGGAGACCATCAAATGCTTCGACCCCGAGACCCAGCGCTCGACAAAGCAGCTGACTGAGCTCGTGCTCCGTCCCATGAGCGAGCTGGCACTGACCGAGGAGACGCGCCGCGCTTTCCGCCAGCGCTATATCGAGCTCTTCGGGCCCGTCACCAGCGAGGATCCCCTCTACGAATCCATCTCGGCGGGCCATCAGCACCAGGGCATGGAGCACTGGCTGCCGCTCTTTCACGACCGGCTGGAGACTGTGTTCGATTACGTGCCGGACGCCGCTCTGAGCCTCGATCCGCTGGTGGACGACGCGAAGGAGAAGCGCCTGGAGCAGATCCAGGATCACTACGAGGCCCGCGAGCAGGCTCTCGAGCGCAAGGCCTTCGGCGCGACTCCGTATAATCCGGTGCCGCCGGAGAGCATGTTTCTGACCGAGAAGGACTGGACCGCGGCGCTCACCGGTCGATCCGTCGTCTCACTTTCCCCCTTCGAGCGCCCCGAAGACGCGAAAGGCGAGGTCACCTCGTTCGGCGGCCGCCAGGGCCGGTCCTTCGCGGCCGAGCGCAAGGCCGAGAACGCCAATGTCTTCGATGCCGTCGTCGCCCATATCCAGAAGCTGAAGACCGAAAAGAAGCGTGTCCTCGTCGCCTGCTGGACGCCGGGCGCCCGGGAACGCCTTGCCACGCTTCTGGAAGAGCATGGCACCGGTAAGGTCCGCCATATCGACCATTATCCCGAGATCCTGACCGTTCCGCGCGACATTGCCGCCTTCGCCGTGTTGCCCCTGGAGACGGGCTTCGAGACCCCGGACCTCGCGGTCATCGGCGAGCAGGACATCCTGGGCGACCGCCTCGTCCGCCGCACCCGCCACAAGAAGGGCGCCGACGTCCTCACCGAGGCGTCGAGCCTCAGTGTCGGCGATCTGGTCGTCCATGCCGATCACGGTATCGGCCGTTTTGCCGGCCTCACCGCCATCGAAGCCCTCGGCGAGCCCCATGATTGTTTGGAGCTGACCTATCAGGGCGGCGACAAGCTCTATCTGCCCGTCGAGAATATCGATCTCCTGACCCGCTTCGGCTCGGAGGAGGCGGGGGTGCAGCTCGACAAGCTCGGTGGCGTGGGCTGGCAGTCCCGCAAGGCCAAGCTCAAGAAGCGCATCCGGGACATCGCCGAGAAGCTCATCAAGGTGGCCGCCCTGCGGGAGCTGCGCACGGCGCCGGCCATCTATCCGCCGGAAGGCCTCTATGACGAGTTCGCCGCGCGTTTCCCCTATGAGGAGACCGAGGATCAGGCCAACGCCATCGAGGCGGTGATCGACGACCTGCGCAGCGGCAAGCCCATGGATCGTCTGATCTGCGGCGATGTCGGCTTCGGCAAGACGGAGGTGGCGCTGCGTGCCGCCCTTATCGCGGTTCTCGCCGGCAAGCAGGTGGCCGTCGTGGTGCCGACCACGCTTCTGGCCCGCCAGCACTACGCGACCTTCGTGGAGCGTTTCCGCGGCTTGCCCGTGAAGATCGCCCAAGCCTCGAGACTGGTGAGCCAGAAGGACATCAACGAGACGAAGAAGCTTCTGAAGAGCGGCGATATCGACATCGTCGTCGGAACCCATGCGCTGCTCGGCACATCCGTCGACTTTGCCGATCTGGGCCTTCTGATCATCGACGAGGAGCAGCATTTCGGGGTCGGCCACAAGGAGCGGTTGAAGGCGCTTCGCGAGGACGTCCACGTCCTGACGCTCACCGCCACGCCGATTCCGCGCACCCTCCAGCTGGCCCTGTCCGGCGTGCGCGAGATGTCGATCATCGCGACCCCGCCCGTGGACCGCCTCGCGGTTCGCACCTATGTGACGCCGTTCGATCCCATGATTCTGCGCGAGGCCCTGTTGCGGGAACGCTTCCGCGGCGGCCAGACCTTCTATGTCGTGCCACGCGTTTCGGATCTCGACGATGCCGAGGCATTCCTCAAGGAGCACGTGTCCGAACTGAAGATCGGCCGCGCCCATGGCCAGATGGGCTCCAAGGAGCTCGATCAGGTCATGAATGCCTTCTATGACCGGCAATACGACGTGCTGCTCTCCACCACCATCGTGGAGTCGGGACTGGACGTTCCCTCGGCCAACACCCTGATCGTCCATCGTGCGGATATGTTCGGGCTGGCCCAGCTCTACCAGCTGCGCGGCCGGGTCGGCCGGTCCAAGATCCGCGCTTATGCCTATTTCACCACACCTGCGAACAAGCATCTGACGCCCACGGCCGAACGCCGCCTGAAGGTGCTGCAATCCCTGGATAGCCTAGGAGCCGGCTTCACCCTCGCAAGCCACGATCTCGATATCCGCGGCGCGGGAAATCTCCTCGGCGAGGAGCAGTCGGGTCATATCCGCGAGGTCGGCTACGAGCTTTACCAGAGCATGCTGGAAGAGGCGATCGAGGCGCTGAAGGGCGGCGACGGGATGCTCGTCGAAGAACAATGGTCGCCGCGCATCAATCTCGGCACCTCGGTTCTCATCCCGGAGCCTTACGTCCCGGATCTCCAGGTCCGCCTCGGTCTCTATCGCCGGCTGTCCTCGGCCGACGACGCCCAGAGCATCGATGCCTTTGCCGCTGAGATGATCGATCGCTTCGGCCCGCTGCCGGACGAGGTCCGCCACCTTTTGGAGGTCGTGGAGATCAAGCGTCTATGCCGCCAGGCGGGCGTGGAGCAGATCGATGCCGGCCCGAAGGGCGCGGTGCTCTCTTTCCGGAACCAGAGCTTCGCCAATCCCGAGGGGCTCATCGCCTTCATCGGCAAGGAGGGCGTCGGCGTGAAGCTGCAGCCCGACCATAAGCTCGTCTATTACGAAGACTGGCCGGAGCCGAAGGACCGGCTGGACGGCGCGCGGAAGCTCCTGGCCGAGCTGGCCGAAATCGCAAGCCGGGGCAAGAAGGCCGCTTAGGCCGCACAGGCGGGGAAATGACAGCGCCCGGGTCCGATGCCGGACGCAAGAGCGCTGCAGAAAGGTTTACGAGACCTGCTCGGCGGTCTCCGACGCATCCACCCAAGGGTCCCTCTCATCCGTGAGATGGGCCGCCAGACGCTCACGCATCACACGCCCGTCCGGCCGGCGGGGGATGCGGGGCACCTCGATCACGTCCTCCGGCATCTTGTAAGACGCGACCTGACGGCTCTTCAGGAACCAGTGGAGCGAGCTGCGGCGCACCGACTGCCCGGGCTTCGCCACGAGAGCGGCGCAGACCCGCTCGCCGAGCACGGGATCGGGGACCGCGAAGCAGGCCGCGTCCTCGCAGGCAGGAAAGCTGCCATAGAGACGGTCCAATTCGCTCGCGGACACGAGGACGGCGCCGAGATGGATCAGCTCGGGATCGCGCTTCAGCCGGAGCAGCGGTTCGGGCGCAGGCTCAGGGAGGCAGGGGATGCCGGTGCCAACGAAGCCGCGCCCATCGGGCGTGATGGGCCCATGGCCGTGACCGCACGCCACCGCGGGTCCCCTGAGCAGGAGCTCGGCCACCTCGGCATTGTTGCTCTTGCTCAGAGCGGTCTCCACGAAAACGACCCCTTCCTTCTCCGGCGCGGCAAGAGTCAGCTTGCCCCGCGGCAGAAGGCTCGCATCGGCGCCGTCCATATAGGTGAGCAGCACGCAGGCGAGATCGCCCAGCGCGTGAACGTCGAATAGGATCGGCGAGAAGCCGCCGAAGCTCGGAGCGGGGGCCGACGCGCGGCAGGCATGGATGACCCGGCCGATGCGCTTCAGCGACATGGCCTGCTTGACCGTGAGCCGCTTGGAGAAGGCGCTCAAGACCGGGGCCGGCAGCGCCGTGACGGTCGCCTGAGCCTCGCCGACCTGCTGCGCGAAGACCGCGGCGTCGAAGGCGTGGTGCTGGATCAGCACGCCACCCGAAACCAGCCACGGCATCAGTCCGAGGGTGAGACCGGTCGGCCCGCTCAACGGGAACGCATTGAGAATGCGATCGTCCGCATTCAGCCCCAGGGCGAGCACGGTCATGGCGCCCTGGGCCAGTAGCGTCTCGCAACTATGGGGGACGGGAAGCAGCGGATGGCCGGGCCGGGCCGTGAATGTGATCAGAGCGGGCGCGTAGGAATGATGCTCGGCAACGGGGCTCGCATCTCCGTCGGCATCATCCTCGGAGAACACCCGGCCGAGATCGGCGATACCGTCGGGGAGGCCGGGCCCGAAGCCCGCCACCAGCCGCACGCTGAAATGCATGGCAGCCGTCTCACGGAGAATCTCGGTCACCGTGCCGTCCCCGGTCGTTCCGGCGCCTATCAGAGCCGCCGGGTCGAGGGTGGCGCAGGCCTCCGCCACCTCGGTCTTGTGCCAGAGATGGGGAAAGGCCGCGACGGTGAGGCCGCTTCGCCATGCCGCCAGATAGATCAGAACCGTCTCGGCGACATTGGGCATCTGGACGCCGACCGTGTCGCCGGGCTCCAGCCCGTGATCGGCGAAGAAACGACAGAGCGCGTCAATTGCCCGGTCGGCTTCGCCATAGGAGTAGGTCCTGCCTGGCTCCATGCCGAACGCGGCCCGGTCGGCCCGGTCGGCCAGCGCAAGCGCCTGTGGACGACGCTCAGCCCGCTGACGGAAGAGCGTGCTTCCGGCCAGGACCGGGCTCTCGTTGCGTCCCGCCTGTGCCGCGTCCGGGGCGTTCTCCGAAGGCGCCTCGCTCACTGGGCGCCCCCGGGCTTCGGCTCGGCCCACCATGTGTCGAGGATATAACCGAAGATCGGCACCTGCTCGGGCCGGTGCAGCCTCCGCCAATAGGCGACCCATTGCTTGGGCAGATGGAAGAGGGGGAGGACGTAGCGCCCGGACAGCAGCACCCGGTCGAGCGCCCTGACCGAAGAGACGAAATCCTTGTCGCTCTTCGCCCGCAGCAGGGCGCCGATCATGGCGTCCACGGCTTCGCTCTCGATACCAGGATAGTTGAAGGACCCGTCGGTCACGGCAGCCTCGCTCCCCCAGCGAAACAGTTGCTCGTTCCCAGGCGACAGAGAGACAGGCCAGTAATACTGGATCATGTCGAAATCGAAGGTCTGCTTCCGCCGCTGGTATTGTGCCGAGTCAACTTGCCGGATTCGCACGGCAATTCCTAACTGTTTCAGGGCTCTTGCATAAGTGAGCAGCAACCGCTCCTGGGGACGGGTTGCGGCCAGGATCTCGATGGAGAAGGGCTTGCCCGTTGCTTCGTTGATCAGCCGACCGTCCTTCAGGACGTATCCGGCCTCGCGGAACAGCTTCAGCGCGTTGCGGCGGCCGGTGCGGTTCTGACCGCGGCCGTCGCTTTCCGGCAGTGCGTAGGTGCCGTCCATGATGTCGGGCAATACCGCATCCGGGTAGGGCGCCAGCAACTCCTCCTCATGGAGGTCCGCCGGCCGGCCATGGGAGGAGAGATCGGACCGCGCGAAATAGCTCTGCGTGCGGTCGTATTGGCCGTGATAGAGGGTCCGGTTGATCCAGTCGAAATCGAACAGCTCGATCAACGCCTGCCGGACCCGGATGTCGGCGAATTGCGGCCGGCGGGTGTTGAACACGAGCGCCGACATGCCCGCCGGGACTTCGATGGGAAGCGCTTCCTTCACAACGCGCCCGTCGCGCACCGCCGGAAAATCGTAGCTCTCCGTCCACCAGGTTGGATCCTCCTCCTCGCGGAAATCGATCAGTCCGGATTTGAAGGCTTCGAGCATCGCTCCGGAGTCCCTGTAATACTCGATGCGGATCTCGTCGAAGTTGAACCGTCCCTTGTTCACGTTGAGATCGCGGCCCCAATAATCGGGATCGCGCTTATAGGTGATGCTCTTGCCCGCATCGACCGAGCCCACGACGTAGGGCCCGCTGCCGATGGGGATGTGCAGGCTGGTCGTCTCGAAGGTCTCCGGATCGACGAGATGGCTCGGCAGGACCGGCATCAGGCCCATTATGAGCGGCATCTCCCGGTCGGAGCCGTCCTCGAAGGTGAATTTGACACCGTGCTTGCCGACCTGCTCCGCCTTTGCGATTTTGGAATAGAAGGTGCGGTGGTTGGGCCGGCCCCGTTCGCGCAACACCTGGTACGAGAAGATCACATCCTTCGGCGTAATCGGGTGTCCGTCCGAGAATTTCGCCCTCGGGTTGAGCTGGAAGAGCACCCAGCTGCGGTCCGGCGGCGTCTCGATGGTCTCGGCGATCCTGGCGTAGAGGGTGAAGGGCTCGTCATAGGACCGCGCCATGAGCGACTCGTAGACATAGTCGAGCAGCCCCTCGGCGGCATGCCCCATCACGATCAGCGGCGTCAGGCTGTCGAAGCTGCCCCGTTCGCCGAGCACCAGCCGTCCGCCTTTCGGCGCATCAGGGTTCACATAAGGAAAATGGTCGAACCCCTTTTCCCGCAATGGTTCTCCGTGCATGGCAATCGCATGCTGGGGAGCCGTGGAGGAGGCTGCTTTCGCGCTCGGCATGCTCGCGCTGGCGGCAAGCGCGGCGACCACAATTAGGGCTTTAACAATCAAGCGGCCATGGCTATAGATGCGATGAAGGTCACAGCAACCGGTTGATTGCGCTTCGTATCGTGTCCGCCTGCAGAAGATCTGAAAAGGCCGCTGTGGCATTTCTGACACATTGCGCGGACAGTGACGCCGCAAAGTCTCTTGAATAACGGCTCTAGTCACGTCTACGCCTCAATTCGGGTATTGACCGTAAGAAAATCCAACGCAGGCGAAAGTTGGCCTCGAGCGGCAGGATGTTTGCCGCGGTTTCTGTCCTGCGAGATCAAGGAAAGGTTCGCTATGCTGTGGTCGAAAGATCAATGGAACAGGCTCCAAAGGGGCGTGCGGGGACTTCCGCTCCTCGTCGCGCTCGCCGGCACGGTTGCAATGTTCGCGCCCCCGGCTTCCGCTCAGGAGGCGCCTGCTCCTAACGCCGCCGCGCCTCAGCAGGGTGCAGCACCGGCACAGGACGCCTGGGTGAAGCTTTGCGAGAAGAACGCGCAGACCCAGGATAAGGAGATCTGCCTCACCCACCACGAGCGACTCGACGGCAATACCGGCATGGTGCTGGTGGCGGCGGCGATCCGCAAGGTGGAAGGTGAGGACACCGAGACGTTCCTCGTCCGTCTGCCCACCGCGATCGCGCTTGCCATTCCGGCTGGCGTGCAGATCCGCATCGATGAAGGCGAGCCCCTGCGGCTTCCCTACACGCTCTGCTATGCCACGAGCTGCCAGGCCGAGATGGAGCTGAAGCCGGAGCTTCTCAAGGAGCTTCGTGGCGGCAAGCAGCTGGTCGTCGCCGCGGTCAATCTGCAGCGCAAGGCCATCGGCTTCCCGGTTCCCCTCGAGGGTTTCTCCAAGGCCTATGACGGCGAGCCCGTCGATAAGGCGAAGTATCAGGAAGCCCGCCGCCGGCTGATGGAGATGATCCGCAAGCGTCAGACCGAGCTCGCCAACAAGGCGGCTGAGGCTGAGGCCGAGAAAGAGGGCGGCGGAAACGGCGGTGGCGCCAGTTCGGTTGCCCCCAAGACGGCCGTCCCGGTCGAGTAGCATCGCCGATCCGGTCCCATAGGACTGAGGGTCGCGAAGAAGAAAAGCGAAAAGGGCCGCCGGAGCATCTGCTCGGCGGCCCTTCTCGTATCTGGGACAGGGAAGCGGGCTCCGAACTCTTCGAAGCGCCTGCCGTCCTAATGCTCCTGCAGGAACCGGAAGCGGAACACGCCGTCCTGCAGATCCTCGAATAGCTCCGAGACTTGCGAATGGCGCAGCGGCTCGTCGGACTCGTCAGGCATGAGATTCTGCTCCGAGACATAGGCGATGTACTCGGTCTCGGCGTTCTCGGCGAGCAGGTGATAAAAGGGCTGCTCCTTCGAAGGACGCACGTCCTCCGGGATCGACTGATACCATTCCTCGGTATTGTTGAACGCCGGATCCACGTCGAAGATCACCCCCCGGAACGGATAGATCCGGTGGCGCACCACTTGTCCGATTTGATATTTGGCATTGCCGACGACCGCCATGGCAGGTCCCCTCCGATCGGAGTTTCAAGGCGATGATGATCGCATCGAGTTTAAACTGTCAATTGTGGGAAGTGCCGCAATAGCACTTCAGAACCAACGTCTGTTGGACCACATAAACTGTTCGGGATGCTCCCGAATCCAACCTTCGAAACAGCGCTGGATGGCCGCCGTGATGTTGCGGATATCCTCCGCTTGATTACGCGTGCGGGGCACGTGCAGCTCATTCACGTTTACGTCAAAGACAGCCCGATTCCCGATTCTCACGCAGCGCCCGATCCAGATGCGGGCGCCCACGCGCCGGGCGATCATGGCCGCGATCGGCATGCTCTTGGCAGGGTAGCCGAAGAACGGCACCTCGACACCTTGGCGGTCGTAGAGATCGGAGATGAAGCCGAGCCGGCCGCCCTGGCGAACATAATCCATGATCAGGCGCGCAGTCTTCTGGCCCTCCTGGGTGCCGTCGGCCCGGCCGCGCCCGAACAGCCCGCCCGGATAGAGCGCCTGACGTTGTGACCGGAGGTAGCGGTCGACATACGGGTTCTTCACCAGACGGTAGACGCCGGCGGGACGGACACCCGCGAGGGTCACCGGCCACATCCCGATTTCCCAGTTGCCCATATGCATGGTGACGATCAGCACCGGACCCATCTTCTCCCGGTAGCGCTCGATCACATGGCCGTTCGTGACGTGCAGCCGGTCCGGTTGCTGGATGATCCGGTCGATATTCATGGTCTCGGCCATCACCCGGCCGAGATTCTCCCACATGTCGCGCGCGATCGCCTCCCGCTCTTCCTTCGTCTTCTCCGGAAAGGCGATCTCGAGATTCATCATCGCGCGCTTGTGGCGCTTGTTGTACGGGCCGAGCAGCCGCCAGGCCTTGCCCGACAGCGTGCCGGCGAGGTCGATCGGGAACAGCCGCACGAAGCCGATCAGCCCCCGCAGAACGGCGTATTCGGCGAGGTAGCGGATCTTGCGCGGCAAAGGAATTTGCGACGGGTCGGCCACAAGGACTCCTATCGATCGATGCTCTTTAGAGAGGATCCCCGCGCACCGGATCTGCAGGCGGGAAGCATTCGGCGCGCTTCCGTGGCAGCTAGGGCGGTGCGCGTCAAGCCTGCCAAACGGCGCAAACCGGCAAATCGGCGAGTGATCCTCAGGCCTGGCTCTGCATCAGCGGCGGCAACGGGGTCGGCGGCGCGATCCCGGCCCGCATGGCGAAGCGGCGCAGCATGGGAAGGGATTTCAAGCCCCGGAGGATTGCGCCGCGGGCGGCTTGGGCCGGTGGGAAGCGCGTGATGAGCGAGCGGTTGAGGAGATCGACGCCGATGGTCCGGCTCATCACATCCATCTGCCGTGAGTCCCCATAAGCCAGCAGAACGGGCCGCGCGCCCGCATCACCCGATCCTTCGAATACCGGTCGCAGACGTTCGGCGAGCCACCCCGCATCCCGGAAACCGAGATTGAGTCCCTGAGCCCCGATCGGCGGCAGGATATGGGCAGCCTCGCCGACGAGCGCCGTACGCGGTCCGGTCAGTGTCCGGGCGGTCATTCCCGCCACCGGAAAGGCCCGGATCTCGCCGACATCGCTGATCGGGCCGGTGAGGGCGCCGAGATGGGATTCCAATTCAGCGGCGAAATCGGCGCGTGACAGCGTAACCAACCGCTCGGCTTCGTCTTCCTCCACCACCCAGATCAGGCTGGACTCGTTGGCGTCGGGCAGGGGCACGGTGGTCAGGGGCCCCGACGGCCGGTGAAACTCGGTCGAAATCTGCTCGTGGGGCAGGCTGTGCCGGAAACGGGTCGCAATCGCCTTCTGCGGATAGCGCCATTCCTGGACCGGAATCTCGGCTGCTTTCCGGCAGACCGAGTTCCGTCCATCGGCCCCGACCACGAGCTTCGTCATGATCTCGCGGCCGTCGGTGCAGACGAGCCGGGCATGGTCTTCGGCGATATCAATGTGCGAAACGCTGCCTGCGGCCACCGGCATCGCCTGCCGGGCCTGTTCGTAGAGTGCCCTCACGAGCACCGGGTTCGGGATGTTGTAGCCGAAGGCCGGCAAACCCAGCTCCGAAGCCCGGAAGACGACATCTGGCGCGGCGAAAAAGGGGCTGGCCGAGTCGACAATACGGATTCCCTCCAGCGGTGCCGAAACGGGGGCGAGCCCGGGCCAGATTCCGAGCTGCTTCAGCAGAGCGATGGAGCTGTCCATCAGCGCGGCCGTCCGCGTGTCTCCGGCAGCCGCGGTTTCGTCCGGAGCGGGTCCCACCAGACCGATCTTGGCGCCGGTGCCGCGCGCCACATAGGCCAGGGCGAGAGCCGTGACCAGGCCCGACGGACCGGCGCCGACAACGACGGCGTCGAAGACGGCAGGCGAGTCGGCCGCGGCCGCGCTGTGAGAAGAGGGGTCGCTCATGGGTCCAGTTTCGCACCGGGATTGCCCGTTTGGAAGCGCACAATCCACCGTATGGCCGGACTCCCCGCATGAATCGGTTGATATTGTTGGGCAAACGCGCCGGCACCATTGCCGACTTTCCCACGGTGTCTGAAAGTCGTATGAGTCCCTCGTAATATACAGGAGGGAATAACGATGACGCTCAGGATTCGCGCCGGTCTCGCCGCGGCTGCGCTTGTGCTTTTCGGGACGGTCCTAAGCCAGCCCATCCGTCTGGCGTCTGCACAAGATGCAGGACCCACGGTCTTTGCGGCCGCGAGCCTCAAGGATGCTCTCGATGCCGTCAACGCGGCCTGGACGGAAGAGACGGGCCACAGTGCCCGCATTTCTTATGCGGCCACATCGGCCCTGGCGAAGCAGATCGTCGAGGGCGCTCCCGCCGACATCTTCTTTTCGGCCGATCAGGACTGGATGGATTTCGTGGAGAAGGCCGGAAGGGTCGAGGAGGGGACGCGCACCGATCTGCTCGAGAACGCCATCGTGCTGATTGCGCCGAACGGGTCCGATGTCTCGACGACGATTGTCCCCGGCTTTCCGCTCGTGGAGCTCCTGGGAGGCGGACGTCTGGCCATGGCGAATGTCGATGCGGTCCCTGCCGGGAAATACGGCAAGGCTTCGCTTCAATCGCTGGAGGTTTGGGACGCTGTGAAGGACCGTCTGGCGCAGGCCCAGAACGTCCGTGCCGCCCTGGCTCTCGTCGCCCGCGGAGAGGCCCCTCTGGGCATCGTCTACCGCACCGATGCGAAGGCCGAGTCGCGGGTTCGCATCGTTGGAACGTTCCCTCCCGGATCCCACCCGCCGATCGTCTACCCGATCGCTCAACTTACGGATGTAAGCGCCTCAACGGCAACGGAGTTTCTAGACTTCCTGCGGGACAGGCGGGCCGCGGAAATCTTCCGAGCGCAAGGATTTGGCGTCGTTCCCGAAAGAGAGGAAGACGGCGACAAAAACCTATGAGTACCAGTAGGTTATAGGCGTTTCGTCACAAGTGTAATGCAGCTGTCTGCGTATCGCCGCGCGAGGACTCGCGCCTGGGCGCCATAACACGCGTGGCCTCCATGCAACAGTTCCAGCCGGAATCTCGGACCGAGATTGAACTGTCATGAGCCTGTCATCGCTCGAGAAATAGAAACGACCCATTCGCTGCCTGCGGAACGTGCCTTCGAAACGGGCACTTTGTGCAGTGCCCAGCAGGGAAGCTTCTAAGTCTCTGAAAGACAATGGGAAAAGAAGCGTGATTACAGAGGAGTCGATTATGATTGGGGGACTGGGAAAAATGAACCGCATGCTGCTTGCCGGCGTGTGCGCCGTGGCGCTTCTTGCCACCGGCGTCACCGCAGCCAAAGCCGGCGACGACGAGGATCTTGACCTCAAGGTCAAGTGGAAGGGCGCGCCCGAGTTTTCGAACAAGGACGGCTCGTTCAAGTTCAAGATTCGTGGTCGCATCATGGGCGACTACGACAATGTCGATCAGGATACGGCGATCACCGGAGAGCCGGATATCAGCGGCACCGAGCTGCGCCGCGCCCGCCTCGGCGTCGAAGGCGTCATCATGACGAACTTCAAATATAAGTTCGAAGTCGATTTCGCCGGAGACGAGGTTTCCACCAAGGACGCCTACGTGGCCTGGGCCAACTGGGCACCGGTCGAGAAGTCCGAGGTCCGCGCCGGTAATCAGTACGTCTACAGCTCCCTGGAGCAGGTGACGAGCTCGCGCTTCATCACCTTCAACGAGCGCGCGGCCTTCATCGACGCGTTCTTCCTGGAGCGCCAGATCGGTGTCGGCGTCCTGCTCGGCGACGACCACTGGTCCTTCCAGACCGGCTACTACGGTGCGCCGCCGGATGAGCAGGGCGATTTCTCCGACGACACCTCGGCCTTCACGGTCCGCGGTACGGTGGCGCCCATCAACACCGACACGACGGTCCTGCATGCCGGTGCGAGCTATCGTCACCGTGACGCCGGCACCAGCCGCGACACCGGAACGGCCGAGCTCTTCCAGTATCGCGCCCGTCCCGACAACCACCTGGCCGATCGCTTCATCGAGACCCCGAACTTCGCTTCCGGCGACGACATGTTCGTCCTCGAAGGCGCGGCCGTCTTCAAATCCTTGTCGGTGCAGGGTGAATACGCCCAGCTGGAAGCCGACGATGCGCTGGCGGGCTTCAACCCGACCTATAACGGCTACTACATCGACGCGAGCTGGTTCATCACCGGTGAAATGCGCAACTACGAAGCCGACTCCGGCGAGTTCGGCCGCACCAAGGTGCTCAACCCCGTCACCGACGGCGGCTGGGGTGCCTGGCAGATCGCCGGTCGCTACGACGTTCTCGATCTGAGCGACGGTAGCGGCGCCATTCCGGGCTGCACCGAGTGCGGCGAGCAGAAGACCTGGCTCATCGGCCTGAACTGGCTCACCACCGACTACACCGCCCTGAAGCTGCAGGTGGCTCAGGCGGAGATCGATGGCGGGGCTAACGACGGTGCCGAGATCACCTCGGTCGGCCTGCGCGCCCAGATCGACTGGTAACACCAGCCGGCAAAGAACGAGAAAGAACCCCACCGAACGAAAAGACGAACAGTCCCTGACCCTCCGCCGTCCCCGCCACGGGACGGCGGTTCTTTTTCGTGGAGCTCTCTTTTAGCCGGGAGCTCGGCCGTTGGGGGATAGCTGGTCGAACGGGGGGAATTGAGCTCGAGACGAAGGAGCCGCTCCGACTGGGGCGGCTTCCTTGCGTTTTTGACCTAAGAAATTGGCCGGAAACCGTCCTTTCGCGGCCCGACGTTGCGGATTTGCCACGAACATCGCGAAAATCGCAGGGATTCCCGTCCGTTAAGCCTCACGCAATGCCGTTCAACGAGGCTTTTGCCTCAAGCCGTGCTATGTTCGACGGCAGAACGGGGAAGGACGATGGGAAAGGGATCTCTCACTATCGCTGCGTCGACGGCGTTCCTGTTTGCAGGGGCAAACGCCGCGTTCGGCTTCAACGAAGTCGAATCCGCGCCGCCTCCCAAACCGCCGGCCGACATTCGATCGGAAGCCGCCAAGGCGCCCGGGCTGAGCGTTGCGCCCGCACCGTCGGCCGCCGAGCTCGGCACGCCCATGGCCGCCGATGCGACCCAGGGCAACGACGTTCAGATCTTCAGCTTCGGCGTTCTGCCCAGTCTCGACTTCGGCCTCGACGTTCTCTACGGCCATTCCGACGATCCGGCCCTCGATCCAGCCGGTAAGCCCGACGAGGTGGACGATATCGGCGTCGTCGGCACGGTGAAGCGCCGTTTCTAGAATGTCCTGATGCTGCGGGCCGCCGCCGTTCACATCCTCACAGCGAGCGGCGCCTGCCTCGCGCTGCTTGCGCTCCTGGCCGCCACCCAGGGTCAGTGGCAAACGATGTTCATTTGGCTCGGTGCGGCGCTCGTCGTGGACGGGATCGACGGTCCCCTCGCGCGGCGCTTCGGCACCAAGGAGCATCTCGCCCGCTGGAGCGGCGACGACCTCGACAATATCGTCGACTATCTCACCTATGTGCTGGTCCCCGCCTTCGCCCTTGCCATGTCGGATCTCCTGCCAGCCGGCACGGGGCTCGCCGCGGCCTTCGCCATCCTCCTGAGCAGCCTGTTCCATTTCTCCGACACCGAGAGCAAGGCGGCGAGCAACGAGTTCGTCGGCTTTCCCGCCGTCTGGAACGTCGTCGCGCTATACCTGTTCGCCTTCGGCCTGGCCCCAGTCGCCAATCTCGTGATTGTGGTCGTATTGGTCGTCCTCACCTTCGTCCCGACGCCCTACGTGCATCCCTTCAGGAGCACGCGGCTCCGCCGCATCAGCATCGCCATAACGGCACTCTGGATGTGTGCGGCGGCGGCAAGCCTGGCCTTTCCGTTCCCGTCGCCGGGCTGGCTGCAGGGCCTGCTGCTGGCGGCGGGCATCTACTTCGCGGTGGCCGGCTTCCTCACGCACCGGTCGGGATGAAGCTTGCGGCCCTGTGTTGCCGCGATGTCATGTCGCCGGAGCGAGTTGATGGGCGGCGACCTTCGCCGTAGACCTTGCCGTGCCGGTGCATTATTAGCGGTGCGGCAATCACTCTCGGGAATACATCTCCTGCTTCGCGAATGTTCGACTGGCTGACCGACCCGCACATCTGGGCGAGTTTCATCGCGCTGAGCGCCATGGAAATCGTCCTCGGCATTGATAATGTCGTTTTCATCTCGCTCATGGTCTCCCGCATGGAGGAGAGCCGGCGGCTCATGGCGCGCCGCGTCGGTCTCCTGCTGGCCTTGGTATTCCGGATCATCATGCTGGCGGGCATTGCCTGGCTGATCCACTTCACCAAGCCTGCCTTCAGCGTGCTCGGTCAGACCTTCTCCTGGCGCGATCTCATCCTCATCGCCGGCGGCCTCTTCCTCCTGGTGAAGGCGACCCGAGAGATCCATCACGACATCGAGGATGCGAGCGAAGAGCCGAACGCGAAGCCGGTCGCCGATTCCATGACATCGGCGATCCTGCAGATCGGCCTCATCGACATCGTCTTCTCGGTGGATTCCATCATCACCGCCGTCGGCATGGCCGACCATGTGGGGGTCATGATTGCCGCCGTCATGGTGGCGATCGCCGTGATGTATTTGGCCTCGGAGCCGGTGGCGGAGTTCATCGAGCGCCATCCGACCACCAAGATGCTCGCGCTATCCTTTTTGATGCTGATCGGCGTGGCCCTGATCGCCGACGGATTCCACTTCCACATCCCGCGCGGCTACATCTATTCCTCCATGGCCTTCGCCGCCCTGGTGGAGATCATCAACGTCGTCGCCACGCGCCGTCGCAGGGCGCGCCGGAAGCGGTAGTCGGGGTGGTCGCGGAGCGCGATTAATGTCCCGCTAACCGTGCCGCAACTTGGCCACTCAACCACCTTCCGGAAGCCCCAAATCGACCAATATTCTAGCGTCCCTTAGCGCTCAGCAAAAAGCGCCACAAATTTTCGAGATCCAGGGACGCATCGTATGAAATTCCAGGGACGCATCGTATGAAATTCAAGTCTCTCCTTTTGGCCGGCTGCGTTGCGCTTGCCCCGGCTGCGGCCGTCGCAGGCGGCAACAGCCTGGCGGGCGACGAGCTCCGCTCCGCCGTCAGCGGCAAGACCGTCTATCTCCGCATCTCCGGCTTCGAACTGCCGATCCAGTATTCCGCCGGCGGGTCCATGCGCGGTCGCATGGGTTCCGTGGCTGCCAGCTTCGCAGGCGGCGAGAGCCCGACCGACACCGGCAAGTGGTGGGTGAAGGGCGATCAGCTCTGCCAGAAGTGGAACAGCTGGATGGATGGCCAGTCCTACTGCTACCGGCTCACCAAGACTGGCTCCACCGTAAGCTGGGTCCGCAATGACGGACGTTCCGGAACGGCTCGCATCAGCGGCTGAGCGCTTCTAAGCGTCAGACGTTGAGCTTCTTGTTAAGAGAGCCGTCCCATAACAGGACGGCTCTTTTTATTTGGGTGGGGGGTCCACCCGCTGCGCACACTAAGATTGGGTTGCTGTCATGCTGTCACTCGCCTCGCTTCCAGATTTGTCCCTCTTCGTTCTCGACGCCACGACCATGACCATGGTGACGGCAGGCGGCCTCGCAGTCCTTCTGATGGCCCATGCCGGCGGGCGGGGTTGGA
Source organism: Methyloligella halotolerans (assembly GCF_001708935.1). GTDB lineage: Bacteria > Pseudomonadota > Alphaproteobacteria > Rhizobiales > Methyloligellaceae > Methyloligella > Methyloligella halotolerans. The sequence goes on along the minus strand of NZ_MASI01000001.1, from coordinate 434,891 downwards.
CAAGGGCCTTCGTGCGCGACAAGCAGTGCGGGCAGACGATGGGCCAGAGTAATTTCTCGACGGATACGGAGATTGGGAGCGTGAAGACGAAGCGTGAGCTGCCGACCCTTCAGGAAGCGAACTCCATCGGCGATCTGGACCGGCTGTTCCGGCAGATGGCGAAGCCGTACAATCAGAACGAGACCTACCGCCGTTTCATCCAGCGCGCCGGTCTTGAGCTGCGTCCCCAGGAGCTGTGGCTCCTGAACCGGCTGAGCGTGATCGTCGGTGCCCGGTCGGAGCATCTGGCGGAGGCCCTGCGCCATCCGCAAGAGCGCCTCGTCGCGCCGCTGGCATCCCTGCAGCGCCAGGGGCTGGTGTCCGGCGGCGACGACAGCCTCACGGTTACGGAGGAGGGGCGCGCGGTGCTGATCAAGATCGAGCGCGCCCGGACCGATTCCCTGACCGAACTGTTCAGCGAATGGGCGCCCGGCGGTCACTACGAGATCCAGCGGATCCTCGACAAGTTCACGAAGACCCTGAGCAAGACGATGCCGCCCGAGGAGGAAGTCTCCGAAAGCGCCTGAGCGCTACGGGCGAAGCCGGGCAGGGCGCAGCTTAGCGCTTGCCCTTCGCTTTCGCCTTCATGGATTCGAGATCGAGCGTCCGGCGAGGCTTCGGCTTCGCCGGACGTTTTTTTGGCTCGGTCTCCGGCGGCTGGACGATCTTGGCCCGGCCGGCCGTCAGCGCCCTCAGATGATCCCGCCGTGCCGCGGGCCGCGCCTGGCGCAGCTCCTTGTTGTGAGGATCCATCTTGTTGAGCAGGGTGCGGATTTCCGCGTCGCTCATTCCGTCGATGATGGAATCGAAGGCGGAGGGACCGACGGCCTTTTTCACGGCCCGCACGGAATCGAGTTCGGGCTTCGCCTTGATCTGCTTCACCACCAGACTGCGCGCCTGCTTATCGGCATCCGGCTTGATGTCGGAGAAGACCTTCGAATTTCCCGAAATCTTTCCGAGCACATTCAGCCCGTTCAAGCTAACCGCCATGGACAGCCTCCTTGGTTTCCTTCGCCAGGGCCTCGAGCACCGGCAGCACCTCCGGCCCCCACTTGTTCGTGAAGGTCGGCTCCGAGCCCGTCCGCCCCAACGCTTCGGCGATGCGGGTCCGCTCCGGAATCTGGGTCTTGAAAAGCTTGAACGACGGCTCTGACTTGTACCGCTCGTTGTACATCTCGTTCGCGTAGCGGTGATGCTCCCGGGTCTCCCGCTTGCGGGTGATCAGGACGCGGGGAATGACGCCTTCCTTCGCGACGCCCTTGCCGTACCGCGTGCCCTTCCAGACGCTGTTGCAGAAGGCCTGCAATCCCGCGGTGGAGAGAAAGTCCGGAATGGTCGGCACGATCACCAGGTCGGCGATACGTAAGGCGGCTTCAGTAATCGCCGAGATGCCCGGCGCGCAATCGATGATGATGTAGTCGAAGCGGCGGCTAAGCTTGTCGAGCTGGTTCTCCATTAGCCGGGCGAGACGCGAAATCACCGCGTTGAGCCCGAGGCCTTTCCCCGTCAGCGCCACCATGATCTCCCGTTCCAGCAGCCGCAGTTCCGGACTGGACGGGAGGAGGGAGACGTTGAGCGGTTCGGCGCCCTGACTGACGTCGGAAACCCCTCGTTGGATGCAGTCGGCGAGCTCCAGCTTCTTCTCGCCCAGGTAGTAATCGTCCAGGAAGCCGTCGATCGTCCGCTTGTTCTCGATCAACTCCGACAGCGTGGCATCGCCGGCGAGCACCAGGGAGGCGTTCGCCTGGGCGTCCACGTCGATCACCAGAACCCGGGCATTGTCGGTGGCCGCCAGCGCTTCGGCCAGCATGGCAACGGTGGAGGTCTTGCCCACCCCGCCCTTCATATTGGCCACGGCTATGATTTTTGCTGCCATTCGAAGCCGCCTCGCTTCCGCACGACAAAATGTATCTGGATGCAAGTCTTACCGGGAATCGGCCGTTTCTTCCAGCCACGCCCGTTCTGGCCGGGATAAACCGGGCCCAAAATGTTGACTCCTTTTCTCAACAATCTTAACAGTCGTTAACGCATCCGCTTCGTGCATTGCAGAGTGGCCTTCGAAATCGGGGGATTTTGAGGGACTTAACACCGGGCCGGTCTATCGGCCGTGGGGATTATTGGGGGACATTCGTGACAGGCAGCAGCCTCTGGCGGCGCGGCCCGCTTGCGCTCATCGTGGTCGGCATTCTCTTCGCAGGGGGAGCCGCTTTCGCTCAGGAAGAAGGCGCGGACACCGATAGCGATATTGTCGAGCAGGAAGATACCGCGAGCGATGTGGAGAACCCGGACGCTCAAGAAGAGCAGCCGAGCCTCCAGGAGGAAGAGGCCGAGACGGATAGGGGTGCAGAAAGCAGCGCCGCCGATCACGAGCTTCCGGAGATTACGGTCCAGGCCCCTTACGAAGCGCCCGCTGCCCGGCCGAGCCCGGCCCCGGCCACCACGTCGCAAGCGTCTGCTCCGGCACGGATCGAGAGCGATGCCGAGCTCCAAACGGCCCCGTCCGCAGGCAACGTCGAATCCGCATGGGGCCCGGTGGACGGCATCGTGGCTACCCGCAGCGCGACCGGCATGAAGACCGATACGCCGATCATCGAGATCCCACAGTCCGTCTCCGTCATCAGCGCCGACCGGATCGAGCAGCTGGGCGCCAACACCCTGAACGAAGCGGTGAACTACACCGCCGGTGTGCGCTCCGGCATCTACGGCGTCGACTCCCGGTACGACTGGCTCGCCATCCGCGGCTTCGATGCCTACTACCCGGGTTTCTATTTCGACGGTTTGTTCGCCCGGAACAACAACACGTGGTCCACCTGGAAGGCCGAACCGTATGGGGCCGAACGCATCGAGATCCTGAAGGGGCCGTCCTCGGTCCTCTATGGCCAGATGAATCCCGGCGGCACGGTGAACTACGTGACGAAGCGGCCCATCGACGAGGAGTTCGGCGAGGCAGAGATCCAGGCCGGAAACGATCAGTGGGTGCAGGGTAATTTCGACATGGGCGGCCGCGTCACCCAGGACGGCAAAGTGCTTTATCGCCTGACCGGTCTGGCACGCAGCCATGGCAGCCAGGTTGATTTCGTCGATGGCGACGACTTCTACATCGCTCCCGCCGTGACATACCGGCCGAGCGACGCCACGGAGATCACGGTGCTGGCCCATTACCTGAAGAACGACACGGGCCTCAGCACCCAGTTCCTCCCCGCGCAAGGGACGCTGCTGCCGAATCCCAACGGCAAGATCCGGCGCAGCTTCTTCGGCGGAGAGCCGAACTACGACAATTACAATCGGGAACAGTGGGCGGTCAGCTACTTCCTGGAGCATGACCTCAACGAAACCTGGACGCTCCGTCAGAACGCCCGCTACGGGTCGCTCGATACGGGTCTCAACCAGGTCTACGGCACCGGGCTCGATCTCTCCGATCCCAGCATGCGCCGGATGAACCGCGCTGCGTTCTATTCCTATGAGGACGTGAACCAGTTCGTCATCGACAACCAGGCCCAAGCAGATTTCGCCACGGGCGGCATCGAGCACACGTTGCTGATGGGCGTGGACTATCAGAACAACAAGTTCGATCAGCGCTCGGGCTTCGCCGCCACGACCTCCATCGACATGTACCGGCCCGATTACGGCGGCTTCGATGGCGTGGATCCGGCGCCGTTCAACGTCTCCGATACGACAATCGAGCAGACCGGCCTCTACATCCAGGACCAGGCCAAGATGTTCGACCGGCTGATCCTCGTGGGTGGCCTGCGCTACGACTGGGCCAAGATCAACGTCGACGATCAGCTCTTCGGGGCAGATTCCACCCAGCACGACGATGCCCTGAGCTGGCGCGTTGGAGCCGTCTACGAGATGGACGGCGGCTGGGCGCCGTATTTCAGCTATTCGACCTCGTTCCTCCCGGTTTCCGGCGTGGATCCGTTGACCGGGCAGTTCTTCGAGCCTGAAACGGGCCGGCAATACGAGGGCGGCCTGAAATATCAGCCCAACGACAATCTGTTGATGACCTTCTCCGCCTTCGATATCCGCAGGCAGAACTACATCACCAGCGACAACAACTTCGTCCAGAGCCAGGTGGGCGAGATCAAATCAAGCGGCCTGGAGTTCGAGGCTACCGCCGAGGTGGTCGAAGGGCTGGACGTGATCGCCGCCTATACGTGGCTTCCGGACTTTGACATCGAGCAAAGCTCCGATCCGGCGGAAGTGGGCAAGCGCGAGCCTATCGTGCCCGAACACATGGCGTCACTCTGGGCTCACTACCAGTTCCAGCAAGGCCAGCTCGAAGGCTTCGGCTTCGGAGGTGGCGTCCGCTACACCGGCGAGACCTATGGCGATATCGCCAACAGCGCCCTCATGACCGTGCCGTCCTACACCCTGTTCGACGCCATGGTGGACTACGAGACCGAGAAGTGGCGCTTCGCCCTGAACGTCCAGAACATCGAGGACGAAGAGACGCTGTCGTGCTGGGACACTTGCTACTACGGCGCCGGGCGGACCGTCATCGGCAGCATCAAGCGACGCTGGTAGTGCGTGAGGTTGCGCTGAAAAGAGACTGACTTTGCTCAAGCTTCGAAAACTTGACTCTCGAAGTCATCAATCTTAACAAATGCCTAAAGCAATTTTGGGGGACCGATTCCGCAGCCGGCGGCAGCCGAAAGCGGGGTCTGAGTAAACGGTGAACCGGCAGGTTCGCCGCTGTTGGGGGACTAATCGTGAAGCTTCACTTTGTGGGGCGGGCCAGCCAGCTCGCCGCGTCTATCGCTCTTGCCTGCCTTGTGACCACCGGCGCCATGGCGCAGGACGGAAACACCGCCGAAGAGAACGGTGTTTCGACGGAAGCGCCCGAAGCCAGGAGCTCGGAAAGCAGTCCGTCGGAGAGCCAGGCTCCCGAGGTCCAGGAGCAGGAAGCTTCACCGGCCGAGGAAACGACCGGCGAGGGGGCGGCGACCGACCACGAGCTTCCGGAGATCACCGTCCAGGCGCCTTACGAAGCGCCTCCGGCGCCCACTCAGCCGACTCGCACCGCCTCGACGCCGACGCCCGTTCGGGCGCCCGCTCCCGCGGCCCCCGACATCGAGGCCGGAACGTCGGTCGACGCCGAATCGGCTTGGGGCCCGGTGGATGGATATGTCGCCGAGCGGACCGGAACCGGCATCAAGACCGATACTCCGCTCAACGAGATCCCACAGTCGATCACCATCGTCACCGAGCAGCAGATCCAGGATCAGGGCGCGACGAGCGTCCAGCAGGCACTGGACTACGTCCCCGGCGTGGTGGCAGGCCCCTATGGCTTCGACATCCGCGGCGACTGGGCCCGCATTCGCGGCCAGGACCCGGTCCAGTATCTCGACGGCATGCGCCGCATCTACGGCTACTACAACAACACCCGGGTCGATCCCTACACCCTGGAGCGGATTGAGGTGCTCAAAGGACCGGCTTCCGTGCTCTACGGCGCGGGCTCGACCGCCGGTATCATCAACCTGATCTCCAAGCGGCCCCAGGAAGAAAGCCACACTGAAATCGGCGTCCTGTACGGCAGCCACGATTTCGGTCAGGTGCAGGGCGACTCGACCGGCAAGATCACAAAGGACGGGAAGTGGCTCTATCGGATGGTCGGCGTCGCCCGCAATTCCGATACCCAGGTCGACTTCGTCGAATACGACCGCTACGTCTTCAACCCGTCCATCACCTGGCGGCCGGACGACAAGACCGAGCTGACGGTCATCGCCAACTTCCAGAAGGACGATACCGGCTCGAGCGCCAACTTCCTTCCCTGGGAGGGCACACGCTACGCAGGACCCAACGGGTACATCCCGTGGAGCCGCTTCGTAAGCGATCCGGACTGGGATCAGTACAAGACCGAAAGCGCCAGCGTCGAAGTCCTGTTCGACAGGGAGCTGAGCGATGTCTGGACCTTCCGCCAGGGCCTCCGCTACGTCGATGCCGAGGTGGATTACCGGTCCATGTATCCGAACGTCTACACGGATCCGCAGAATCCCTTCGTGGACCCGGCACGGCGGACGGTTCAGCGCTACAGCTACATCAGCCAGCCCCATGCGCAGACCTTCACGTCTGACAGCAACTTCATTGCCGATTTCGACACCGGCACGATCGAGCACAAGGTGCTGCTGGGCGTCGATTACACCCGCTTCAAGGAGAAATCCCGCCAGGGCAGCGGCTTCGTGGCGACGCCGTTCGATCTCTACAATCCGGACTACAGCCTGCCCTTCATCCCGCCTGTGGCCGTGGAGTTGCCCGAGACGGGCACCGAGCAGCTCGGCTTCTACGCACAGGATCAGATCAAGCTCGGCAACTGGATCGCCGTGCTCGGCATCCGCAATGACGAGGTCACCAGCTCCGCCGAGGGTCAAGCGGATCAGGACGTGAACGCGACCACCTATCGCGCCGGCATCATGTACGAGTTCGCCAATGGGCTGACCCCGTATTTCAGCTACATGCAGTCCTTCGATCCGATCTTCGGCACGAACTTCTACGGCCAGGCCTTCGATCCGCTCGAGGGCGAGCAGTACGAGATCGGCTTCAAGTATCAGGTGCCGGGCAAGCCGATCGTCGTGAACGGCTCGCTCTACGACACCACCCAGAGCAATCTGCAGGCCTCCGATCCCAACAACCCGTTCAACCAGATCCAGATCGGCGAGGCGCGATTTAGGGGCGGTGAGATCGAGACCATCTTCACCCTCAGCGACAAGCTCGACGTGATCGCGGGCTACGCGTTCACCGACGCCGAATACACTGCCGGCGATCTGGCGGGTTATCGGGTCGAGACGGTGCCTGAGAACCAAGCGTCTCTGTGGGCCACCTACCACTTCTCGGCGTTCGGCGTGTCCGGCTTCTCCGTCGGTGGTGGCGTCCGCTATATCGGCGAATCCTGGGATGGCACCGACAGCCTCAGGACGCCGTCCTACACCCTGTTCGACGGCATGCTCAGCTACGACACGGAGCATTGGCGCTATCAGATCAACGCCACCAATCTGGGCGACGAGAGATACGTCACCACCTGCCTGTCGCGCGGCGACTGCTTCCTTGGGGAGGGCCGTACCGTGCTCGGCAACATCACCTACAAATTCTAAGGCGCGCGTCCGGAAAGGACCGCTTCAAGCCAGAAAACCGATGGGCCGCGGCAATACGCTTGCGGCCCATCGCGCAAAATCCGGCGCTCGGGGTGCGGAAGGACTGGAAGTTCACCACCGGCCTCGTTTAAGTTGACTGTGAGTGTCAACAATGTTCAGTCGGCGCCCCGGGCGGGGCACGACGCGGCGACATGGGCGTGCTGACGCCCGGATGAGACCAGCGGCGAGGCAAGCGGAACATGACAGCCAAGACGATGAAGGGATGGGTGTGGGTCCATAAGTGGAGCAGCCTCGTCTGCATGCTGTTCCTGCTGATGCTGTGCATCACCGGCCTGCCGCTCATTTTCTATCACGAGATCGAGGACGCCCTCGGCAACTCCATCGAAGGTCCGGAGATGGCGGCCGAAACACCCCACGTCTCCCTCGACAAGGTCGTCGACGGGGCGAAGGCGGAGATTCCCGGCTGGACGCCCATGTTCATGAGCTGGGACGAGGATCATCCCGCCGAGGTCTTCGTCACCATGGCCGAGTCGGCCGGCAGCGAGAGGGACAACACCCGGCTTCTCGTCTCCGATATGCGCACGGGCGACGTGCTGGGCGAATACGATTTCCGCGACACGGTGATGTACTTCATCTTCAAGCTCCATGTGGACCTGTTCGCGGGCCTGCCGGGCATGCTGTTCCTCGGCGCCATGGGGCTGCTCTTCATCGTCGCGATCGTCTCGGGCGTCGTGATCTACGCGCCGTTCATGAAGCGGCTCGATTTCGGCACCGTGCGGAAGGAGAAGACCACCCGGGTCAAATGGCTCGACATCCACAATCTGATGGGCGCGGTGACCATAGCCTGGGCCCTGGTCGTCGGCGGAACCGGGGTGATCAATACACTCGGCGAGCTCGTCTTCATGTATTGGCGCAACGACCAGCTCGCGGCCATGGTGAAGCCCTATGAGGAGCTGCCCCCATACGAGAAGCTCGGCTCCCTCCAGACGGCGATGGATGCAGCCCTCGATGCCGCGCCGCATATGTCGCCATCCTTCGTGGCCTTCCCGCAATCCGCCTTTTCCAGCGCTCATCACTATGCGGTGTTCCTGCGGGGCGACACGCCCCTGACGTCGAAGCTGCTGAAGCCGGCCCTGGTCGATGCGAAGACGGGCGAGCTGACCGACATGCGCGATCCGCCCTGGTACGTTACGGGGCTGCTGCTCTCCCAGCCGCTCCATTTCGGCGATTACGGCGGCATGCCGCTGAAGATCATCTGGGCGATCCTCGATATCATCACAATCGTCGTCCTGGGCAGCGGGCTTTATCTCTGGCTCGCTAAGCGCAAGGTCAGCGTCGAATCGCAAATGGCCGAGATCGAACGGATGACGGAGTCCGGCCCCGCACCGCAGGCTGCGGAATGACGCGGCGGCCGGCAAAGCGGGGTACCAAGAGCCTCGGCGAGATCTTCTTCGTCCCGACCCTTATCGGCATCGTCAGCATGGTCGGTCTCATCGCCGCCCTTGTGGGCGACGGCGTCTGGGACGCTGTGTCCTGGGCATCGCTCGGAATTCCTGTCATCGTGACCGTCTGGATGGTCTGGGGTCCTCGCGGATCTCTCCAGCGGGGCTAGACGGCTGGCGCACGAAGGCGATAGCTGCGCGCCACCGGAAGAAAGGGGCAGGGCATGCTGCGCATATTGATGATCTTGTCGGGCGGCTTCGAGCTGCTGTTCGGCGTGAGCGTGCTGGTCTTGATCGCCAAAGGCGTGACACTCAGCGGCGGTGCCACCCGCGAGCAGGCCACGCTCTTCGCCATTTTCACCATCGTTCTCGGCACAGCAGCACTGGCCGTGAACAACCGTCTCGAGACCTCCTTCGGCATCGGGACCGCCTACGGACTGTGGCTCTACAATGTCATCGCTGCCCTTATTCTGCTCTATCTCGCCACTAATACCGCCGACGTGCTGATCCGCAGTACAGCGGCAATCCACACCGTGTTCGGGCTGCTCTTCACCTACGCGCTCTTCGCGGCCGGGACCGTCGAGTAGGAGGTCTCCGCGGGAGGCCCCGCAAGCGCCGGCCACTGTGGTTGCCATGCTTCATCCGCCGGATCGGCATGGGACCGGCCAGCAAGGCGTTCCGACGCTTGGAACATCTCCGCGCTTGAGCCGTCGGTCCCTTACGCATCTCCCAACGGATTTGGGAATGGAGGCGCCCCGTGAGGGGTGCCGATGAACCAAAGGACCGAAGTAAGGAGGGAAAGTCATGAAGACTCCCAACACACGGACCGAGACCCTTTCCGCAACCCGCATTAAGCTCATCGCCGGCATGACGGCCCTGACGCTAGGCGGGTTCGTTGCGATGCCTGCCGTCGCCCAGGAATCCGCGCCGCCGCCGGAGCAGGCGGCTGGCCAGCCCATGGCCGCGGGCAACATCGACGAAGGTCAGCTGGACGACTTCGCCGAAGCATCCGTCGCCGTCGGCAAGATCTACCAGAAATACGGCGCAGAGGCCCAATCTGCCTCGGACGAGAGCGAGGCCATGCAGATCAAGCAGAAGGCCGAGAAGGAGATGATCCAGGCGATCAACGACGCCGACCTGGATCTTCCCACCTACAACAAGATCGCGGCGGCTGCCCGTCAGGATCAGAAGCTCGCTCAGCGCATCCAGAAAAAACAGCAGAAGTTCGACTAGGACCGATCATGGCGGCGCCGGACCGTCTGCGTCCGGTGCGTCCTCCTCGACCCTCAGCTCGGCCGCGTGAGCACGTAGCCCGCGCCGATCCCCATCAGCAGCAGAACGCTCGCCATCGCCGCCCAGCCCGGGTGGCTGAAGTAATAGAACGCGGCGAAGCCCGTGCTCATGCCCAAAACGGCGAGCATCTTCGCCCGCCGGGGGATCGCCCCCCGTTCCCGCCAGTCCCGCAGCAGGGGCCCGAAATGGGCGTGATCCAGCAGCCACCGCTCCAACCTGGGCGAGGAGCGCGTGAAGCAGGCCGCAGCCAAAATCAGAAACGGCGTGGTCGGCAGAACCGGCAGCACGATTCCGATCGCCCCGATGCCGACGAAGATCAGGCCGAGCAGACGGAAAGCGTTCCGCCGTATCGTGTTTCGCTTTTCGCCCTTTGCCACGCACGACCTTCGGTGAAGAGGGGAATCAGGGATGCTTACGCGTCGATCCCCAGCTTGGCGAGGATGAAATCCGCCCGTTCCGCAACGCCGGTCTTCGGTATCCGCACCGTCTCGTAGCCCAGCGCCGGATAGGCTTTGGCGAGCCGCTCGAATTCCTCTATCGCCACATCGAGATCATGGCGGCGCGCCGCGTCGCCACGATAGATCTCCGGCCATGGCGGCGTAAGGAAGACGCGCTCGTGATAGCGCCGGCCGACCTCGGCAAGCGCATCCTCTCCCGTGAGATGCTGCAGGAAGGCTGCCGCATCCACCAGCCCACGGTCGAAGAAGACCCAGCCGTCCCAGGCCGCCGCTGCATCGAGATCGGACAGCGCCATGGCGATGGCCCGCCTTGCAAAGGCGACGGGATCCTCCCAGGGAAGCGCGTGACCGCCCGTCGCCATCTCCTCCTCGACGATGCGCCGCCCAGGCTCGTCCACGGTACGATGGCCCCGCCGTCCCAGCTCGGCGAGCAACGTGGATTTTCCGCCGCCGGAGCAGCCGGAGATGACGACGAAGGGATTCATCGGCGATACACAGGGATGGGGTCTCTAGCTGAGGATTTTTCGAGTTGAAGCCTAGGGCAGCCGGCCGATGGCCTCGGAGATCGGTGTCTCGCCTTCGATCAGCTCCACGATCGTCCGGCTGACCTCCGGCCGGTCGACCAGCTCGGCCAGCACCGCGGCGACATCCTCCCGCGGCACGGTGCCGTAGGGAATGGCGAGATCGGCTTTGACCCTTCCGGTGCCGGGATCGTTGGTGAGGGTGCCGGGCCGCAGGATGACATAGTCCAACCCGCTCGCCGCGAGATAGGCATCGGCCAGCTTCTTGACCCGGATATAGTTCTCGAAGCCTTCCTTCCGCTCCCGGTCCCGACCGGCATCGGGAAAGGCCGAGACGAGCAGGAACCGGTCGATGCCGGCGCGCTTCGCCGCCTCCACCGACGTCTCTAGCCCGCGCCCGTCGATGGCGTTGGTGACGTCCATGCCGACGCCGCCGGCACCGGCGCTGAAGATCACCACGTCGCTGCCCGCCATGAGCGCCGCGAGATCGTCTTCGGAGAGCTCGGTCAGGTCTCCCAGCACCGGCGTGGCGCCGAGCGCTTCCAGCTCTTCACGCTGCTCGGGCTTCCGATAAAGAGAGATGGGCTCATGCCCCCGATCGGCAAGCATTGCGGCGAGCGGCCGGGCGACCTTGCCGGCCCCGCCGACGATGAAGACTTTGCTCATGTCACCTCCGTAAACATTGCCTGAGTGTAAAAGACGGCCAGGGCTGCCGCGGCATGACCGGGGAACGAAGCCGTCGGCCAGTTGCCCGGTTCACTCTGCAGGTTCGATAACATTCCGCCAGTGGCGGTGAAGCGCTGAAATGTCGCCACTGGTCAGGATCGGCATGACCTGCTTGAGCTCATCGTCATTCCAGTTCCACCAGCGAAGTTCGAGCAGCTGGGCGATCTGAATATCGTCAAACCGCTTTCGGATGACCTTGGCGGGGTTGCCGCCAACGATGCTGTAGGGTTCGACGTCTTTGGTTACCAGCGCTCTGGTGCCGATGACGGCGCCGTCCCCGATCGTGACACCCGGCATGATGATCGCCTCCGAGCCGATCCAGACATCGTTTCCGATCACGGTATCGCCAGCCGGGCGATAACCGTCTTCCGCGCCCGCGAAAGCAGGGACATCGGACATCCAGTAGAACGGAAACGTGCTGATCCAGTCGCTTCTGTGGCCTTGGTTGCCGGCCATTATGAAGGCTGCGCCCGAACCGATCGAACAGAAGGAACCGATAATGAGTCTGTCTGCGCCTTCGTCCGGCACGAGGAAGCGGGCGCACTCGTCGAACCCGTGTCCGTGATAGTAGCCGGAGTAGTAGCTGTACCGACCGACTCGAATATTCGGATTGGTGACGAGACGATCGAGAGTTATGCCCCTGAAGGGGCTTTCGAAAACATTGGTCATAGGAAGCACCGTACCTTGGCATCACCGCACATGCGGCTACGCAGGCCTGCATGATCCGCAGGCGGTGATCGGCCAGCGATCTCTGCAATCGCTCGCCGGCCGCTTCTCACGTCAACGGCGTGGAAGCGGTATGCTGGTGGTACAGTCGGCGCACTTCATATCGCTATCATGCACGCGGCGGGGCCGACGTCCAACGGTGAGTCCGGTTGCGACGGTCATACCACCCAGAAGAAAGGAATGGCGGATGGGGTGGGATTCGAACCCACGAGACGCTCGCGCGCCTGCCGGTTTTCAAGACCGGTGCCTTCAACCGCTCGGCCACCCATCCGCTAGGCGAGAGAGAAAGCGCCCCGCCGGTTCACCGTCAAGGGGTCTCCCGAGAAAACAAGCTCCCCAATCACAGGCGGGGACGAGCGCGCCATTTCGCTGGCAGCGCGGGACGAATAGGCCCCATGATGCACGCGATTGACCGAACCTTCCGCACGCACCGTGCCCTTGGGATGAATCGCCGCCGATCATGAGCACAGATACTGCGACCGCGGAAGAGCAGCCTGACGACGACAAACCGCCGGAGGAGGCCGATGTCTACGGCCGACACGCCCGCGTCCCCACCCAGATTCCGCTGATCGGCTGGATCCAGATCGCCCACAGGGTCTGGCGGGAATCGGGCCGGGACAATCTATCCGTCGTATCGGCGGGCTGCGCCTTCTATGCGCTTTTCGCGATCTTCCCGGCGCTCTCCGGCCTGATCTCTCTCTACGGCCTGATGGCCAGCCCGGCCACGGTCGAGCAGCATTTCAGCATCCTGGACGCGCTTTTGCCCCAGCAGGCCTATGCCATGGTGGAGGAGCAGATCCACCGTCTCGCGACCGCCTCCGGTCAGTCTCTGGGCTATAGCCTGGCGCTCAGCCTCGGCATCGCCTTCTGGAGCACCAACCTCGCCGCCCAGGCCATGTTCGCCGCCCTCAACATCGCCTATGAGGAGGAGGAGCGGCGCAGCCTGCTGCAATACTATTTCGGCGCATCGGTGTTCGCGGTCGTGGGCATCCTCGGCGGCTTGCTCATGCTGCTCGCCATTATCTACGTGCCGAACTGGATGGAGTTTCTCGGCTTCTCCGACCTGTTCGAGCAGGTGATCCGCATCGCCCGCTGGCCGTTTCTCGCCGTGGTGACCTTGCTGATCCTCGCGCTGCTCTACCGCTACGGTCCCTGCCGTAATCCCGCCAATTGGCACTGGGTGACCGTCGGCTCGGTCTTCGCCACCTGCGTCTGGCTGATCGCATCTGGCGGGTTCTCACTCTACGTCGCCAACTTCGCCAATTACGGCCGCATCTACGGCTCCCTCGGCGCGGTGATCATTCTGCTCTTCTGGCTCTACCTGTCGTTCTACATCGTGTTGATCGGCGCGGAGATAAACGCCGAGCTCGAGCTGCAGACGGCCGAGGACACGACCGTGGGCGAGCCGAAGCCCATGGGACAGCGCGGCGCCTTCGTGGCAGATCATGTGGCCGGAGGGGCAAGCGGGGCGAAGCGGCCGTTCAATCCCCATGCGGGGTTGCCCCAGTAGCAGGGCGCGGAGCATCCACGCGAAATCGCCTCATCCCGAAGAGCGCCACGCCAGAGCGCTCCATCCCGGAGAGCTCCGTCAGATGTAGTCCGGCCTCTCGCGCTGCTGACATCGTCGCCGCCACATATATCCGGCGCTCAGCACCAGCGCGATCCCGGCCAGCCCCGCAAACAGCCAGGCGTAGGGGTAATGCCCTTTCGCCATCAGCGAGGCGATGAAGGGATCGGTGATGATGATCTCGCCGGCGATCCAGCCGAGCAGGGCGGCGCCGGCCCAGATCACGATTGGGAAGCGCTCCACGGTGGCGAGCACAAGCGCGGCCCCCGCCATGATGAGCGGAATGCTGACCAGCAGTCCGAAGATGAGGAGCGAGAGCGTTCCGCGCGCCGCCGCCGCGATGGCGATCACGTTGTCGAGGCTCATCACGATATCGGCGACCGCGATGATCCGGATCGCCCGGCCCAGGGTCTCGCCGGTCTCGACCCGGCAGTCTTCGTCGCAGCTATCCTGGACCAGAAGCTTGACCGCGATCCAAATGAGCAGCACGCCGCCCGCGATCTTCAGATAGGGAACCATCATCAGCTTGGTGATGACGCCGGCGAAGGCGATGCGCATCGTGATCGCGACGATCGTGCCCAGGACGAGACCGGTAAGTCGCTGACGGGGTGGAAGGTTGCGGCAGGCAAGCGCGATGACGACGGCGTTGTCACCGGAGAGCAGCAGATCGATCCAAATGATTTGCAGGACGGCAATCAGAAAGGACGGATCGTCGAATGACATTGCGGCGCTCATCCTCCACACGTGCCCGGTTCGATCGGGCGAGGCCTGCGGCCAGCCCGGGGGCTGGGGTACCGTCTGTGTCGCCGCGCAGCAAGCCGGCAACCGTAGGAAACTCATTGCGGCCAAAGGAAACTTTTGGCGGTCAGAGGAGACTTCTTAGCGGCCCAAGAAAACTCCATGACCACGCTATAGGTAGGTGCGCCCGAAGCCCTTTGAAAGGCGTCGGCCGCAACGGGAACAAAGGACGAAAGCCAACGCTTACTGGAAGAGGTCGGCCACGACATTGTGGCGAACCTGCCGTAAGCTCAAAGTGTCGACCGGCCGAATCAGGCAGCAAACTTTCGAAATGGAAGGGGGGAGTATCCGATGGAGAATTTCGATCCCGCGATCGTCAATCCGCTGATCGCGCTCATCGCAGGCGTCATCATTCTGCTGGTGCCGCGCATGCTGGCCTATATCGTGGCCGTCTATCTCATCATCGTCGGTATCCTGGGCCTCGCGGCACACCTCTAGGCTCCAGACAAGAATTGTAACAAGACGAGCCTAGCTTGGCCCCGTCGCTTCACCTATAGTCGCAAGCGGCGCGGCCAAGTGGGCTGTTCGCTTACCCGGCTTCGGGGGTCGTCGGCATGAGCCGCGATCGGTCGGGTTACAGGCGTTCGGCACTCCGCAAAGACGATCGTTGTTGTGTCGCGATCGGGGAGCCGCAGTTGACAGTCGCCTTGCTGGCGGCATGATACGAGTCATATTTCAGTCTCATTTGCGCCATGCTTCGCGCAGGTGAGGGGTTTGGACAGCAGGGACCCAAGCCAAGCTAAGCGCTCATGGAGGGGTGTATCATCCATGTCGGTTCGGCCGACCCTGTTGTCTTTCGTTATCGCCAGTCTGCTGCCTCTTCTCTTCGTTGCCGGTGTGATGATCAATCAATGCCGTGCCGAGCCCGAAGACGCGCGGGCCGAAGCCGCTATCGGCTCGTCCGCGAACGCCGCTGAACAGACCGCCGATCCCGAGACCTCCGGAGCGCTTCCCGTCGGCGGCGAAGCCTCGGGAGACAGTCCTTCCACATCCACCGCCACCGATGCCGGGAGCATCGGCACGTCCGAGGATCCGGCGGAGCCCGACGCCATGGAGCGCGCGGCGCTTCCCAAGCGTGCCACACCCGACGATGCGTCCGACAAGGAGGCAGCCGATGACGCTGCCGCCAAGGTCGAGCCCTATCGCTGGATGGCGCGCCGCAGCGACAACAAGATCAAGCTGCGCGGCGCGGTGCCGTCCGAAAAGGATCAGCGCACCGTCGTCGGCATGGCGAAGGCTCATTTCGCCGATCTCGATATCGACGACGGCATGCGGGTAACTGAGGGCGCCCCCGCCAAGGAGCAATGGCTCGGCGCGGTGAGCTTCGCCCTCAAGCAGCTGACCCATATCGAAAACGGCACGGTCCGGCTTTCCGACGTTGCACTGACCGTGGATGGGCGCGCCCGCTCCACGAACGACTTCAGCGAGTTTCAGGAGGCCATGCACGGACCTCTGCCGACCGGCCTGAGCGTTCAGAAGATCGCCGTCTCGCCGCCGGTCGCCGATCCGTTCGTGTTCAGCGCCTCCCTCGAGGGCAACGTGCTGCGCCTCGCCGGAAACGTTCCCAGCGAAGAGATCCACACGCATCTGAAGGATATTGTTGGCTCCCAGTTTCGCGGCCGGGCGGTCGACGATCAGCTCGAAGTCGCCTCCGGCGCGCCGGAACATTGGGAGGCAGCGATCCAGGCTGCACTCTCGGCTCTGAGCCGTTTGCAGGAGGGCGAGGTGAACTTGTCCAAGGGCGCCGTCAAGATCGACGGCATGGCACCCGACAAGTCAACCGCGACCGAACTGTCCTATCAGCTCAAGCGGGATCTTCCGCAGCGCTATCGCTCGTCGGAGAATATCCGCTGGAAGGAAGCGGCGCGGGCCAATGACGTCGCGGGCAACATCCTTCCGCGGCTCAAAGCCATCGCCGATCGCCGGGAGACGAGCCTTCCGACCACGCTGCCGTCAATTGTGACGCAGTCCGAGCGCTGATCTTCAGACCTTGTGACGTGCAATAATCCTGCAATATGCAGGACGAATATCTGTCCGGTACGTGAAGTGGCAGAGTCCGGACGTCGACCAAGCGAAAACATATGTGGGGGCACATGAACGAATTGACCGTAACCATAGGCATTCTCGTAATCGTCGCCGCGGGGCTCGTCCTGGTGAGCTGGGTGTTCACCAGGCAGCAGCGCGCTAGCGGTCCGATCGGCGACGTCAAGCCGAAGGGCACCGCCGAGACTTCGGCGAGGACCATGGCGGAGGCCGCACCTTCTGCGACCAGAAGCGAAGCGCCCGCATCCGCTGCCAGGGAACCTGCGGCGGCCACTGCCAGCGACACGCCGAAGACCGAGACCAGCAGCGCGGGCACTCGCCGCACCACAGCCAAGTCGGGCACCGCCCGCCGCGCGACGAGCAAATCGACCGCTTCCGGGACGGCTGCTAAGAAACCAACCGCGAAGCGTACAGCCGCCAAATCGTCTGCGGCTAAAAAGGCAGCCACAAAGAGCTCCGACCCCAAACCGTCCGGCGCAAAAACATCCGCGACCAAGGCGTCTTCAAGCAAGACGCTGCGGCCAAGAACACCACATCCAAGAACACCACCTCGAAGAGCACCGCATCGAAGCCCACGACGACGAGGCGTGCTTCCGAGAAGTCCGCCACGACCAAGTCGCCTGCATCCAAGTCGCCTGCATCCAAGGCACCTGCGTCCAAGGCACCTGCGTCCAAGGCACCTGCGTCCAAGGCCGCTGACACAAAAGCCGCCTCGACGAAACCGAGTGCGGCCAAGAGTGGTCAAGCCAAGAGCGGGAGCACCCGCCGGGCATCGTCGGGGCGCACCACCCGCCAGCGCACGGCAACCCCGAAGCCGAGCGACGAAAGCTAGGCGCCTATCGCCCGCGGGACGGATCGTTCGCGGCCAGGAACTGAGAGATGGTTTCGAGGGTGCGCTGATCCTTCAGCATCGGCGCATGGCCTTCGCCGGCGATCGTCGCGGTCTCCAGGTTGGGATGGAGTTCGGCCATCTTCTCCAGCGTGTCTTCGGAGAGGATGTCCGAGTTCTCGCCTCGGAGCGTCAGAGTCGGGAACGGGTAGAGCGCGGTGAACGCGCCCCATTGCTCGGCGCCAGGCTGGCGCAGGTCGATCCCTTCGAACGCCTTGGCAAGATTGGGATCATAGGCCGGTGCCGGCTTTCCGTTCTCCTCGTTGAAGAGGGCTCGGGCGATCTCCTCCCATTGCTCTTTCGGGACGGCGGGAAAATCCCGCTCGTTCATCTCCCGCACAAGCGCCGTCGCATCGCTCCAGCTTCGCGGCGTCGGCGTCTTGCCGAGATGACCGATGATCCGCGCCAGGCCGCGATTCTCGATCACCGGCCCGATATCGTTGAGAATCACCGCGCCGATCGCTCCCGGCCGCAGTGCCGCCATGGCCAAGGCGATCAGCCCGCCGCGGGACGTGCCGATGATTGCTGCCTGGTGGATTCCCGCCAGCGCCATGAAGTCGAGCGTATCCTCAAGCTCGATCAGCGGCGTGTAGTTCTCCCAATCCTTGTCCCAGGCCGAAAGCCCGCGCCCGCGATAGTCGATCGCGTAGACGTCCCTCGGCGCTCTGGTGTCCGTTGAAAGCGAGACCGCGAGGTCGTGGAAATCGCGGCCGTTCCGGCTCAGTCCCGGCAGGCAGATGGCGGGCCGCCCACGCGCTTCCGTCGCCGGATAATGTCGGGCGTGGAGCCGCAGCCCGTCGCTGGCGGCGAAAAAGATATCCTGCCACAGCTCGCCATCGGGCGTGGGCATGAAGGGCCTCGAATCGGGCTGGAAGGTTGCCGGAACGCCGGCGGAGAGATGCCTCCGGCGCGCCCTCAGTCTCCGCGAAACCATGCGTGGCGGCAAGCCTCCGCGGCGGATGCGTATCAGAAAATCGGAGCGAGCGACCTGGCGCTATCCGGTGGCGTCTATTCGGAGCTGGCTTGCCGCCGAAGCTCCGCCGCACCGGGCGGCTCCGGCGGTGTCGCGGCCGCCTGGGCGCGGCCGCGATTGAGATCCTGCCAGAGCTGGAGAGCCTTCTCCGTGCCATGCAGGCGCGAGCGGTAGAGCTGCAGGCTCTCCATGATCTTGATCACGTATTCGCGGGTCTCGGTGAAGGGGATGCTCTCAACCCAGTCGATGGGATCGACATCCGGGTCGCGCGGATCGCCGAACGCCTCCACCCACTGCTTCACCCGCCCGGGACCGGCATTGTAGGCGACCAGGGCGAGGAAGTAGGAGCCGTCGTAATTGCTGATGAGATCGCCCAGATGGGCTTCGCCGAGCTGCACGTTATAGGCAGGCTCAGTCAGCCGGGCGGCGGAGTACTTCACATTGAACTGCTTCGCCACCAGCCGCGCCGTCGACGGCATGAGCTGCATCAGCCCCTGGGCGCCCACGGGACTTTTGGCGCCGGCATTGAACTCGCTCTCCTGCCGCGACAAGGCATGCACCAGCGCGACATCCACCTTGTCGCTGAGCCGCACGAAATTGGGAATCACGCCGATCGGAAGCGCATATTCGCCCACCGGCATGTCCCGGTTGAAGGCGATCTTGGCGAGCCGGATGCTGATCTGCCGGTTGCCGCTCTGCCGCGCCAGCTCGGCCAGCAGAACCACCTCGGCCGGCGACTCCAGGCTGCGGGCGAGGGAGATGAAGAAATAGGGCATCAGCGCTTCGTAGTCGCTGGCCATGGCGACGCCGATGGCCCGCACCGCGTGGCGCGACGTGAAGCGATCCACATCCGCCTTGCTCGGCACAGGTGTCGGCGTCACCTCCAGCTTGGCGGGTGCTGCGTCGAGCGCCTGTCTGCCGAGCTGGCCGTAATAGTGCTGCGGATAGCGGGCTGCCGCCGCGAAATGGATGATCGCCGTCCGGCGGTCGCCGAGGGCCTGGGCTGTGCGCCCCATCCAGTATTCGGCGCGGGATTGGGTCTTGGAATCGTCCGCTGTCGTGCGCAGAAGCGCGAAATGGGGAAGCGCCTCTTTGGGCTTTCCAAGAAAGCGCAGCGCGATCCAGCCGGCCAGGAACTCCGCCTCCGCCAGATACTCCTTCTCCTTGATGGGACCGTGATTGGAGGCGATCTTGTAGGCCGCTTCGTATTCGCCGAGCCGGAGCGCCATACGGCAATTCACCCGCCGCTCGATCCACCACTGATCGAGGTCGCCGAGCCGGGCGGGATCGTCGGGCACCGACAGCATCAGCTTCAGCGCCTCGTCTTCCTTGTCGTTCCGCCGGAGATACTGGATGCGGTTGAAGAGCAGCCCGACATCCTTGGCATCGGCATCGTCGGGCAGGGCGTCCAGCAGCTTGCCGGCATTGCTGCGGCGCTTCTGAACCGCGATCCGCGCTTCGATCTTCTTCTGATCCTTGTCGGGCAGCAGCTTCGCGACCCGCTCCGCCTCGTCGACCAGGGTGGAATCGTCGGGATACATCAGCATGTCGATGCGCGCCCGGTGATCCTCGTCACTTAGCAGCTTGCCGAAATCGGCGAGGATTTTCTCCTCCACCTTCTTGTCCAGCGGATGCTCACGCCACGCGGACCTGACCATCAGCTTCGCCTTCTCCTTGTCGCCGACCGTCGTATAGGCGGTGGCGAGCGCGGCCTTGCCCGCGCCAGTTTCGGGCGCCGAATCCTTGAAGAATGCGGTGACCTCGTTCGCGTCGGCCTCCGCCATGAACAGCTTCCGCTCGGCCGCGGCCCGCAAATCGTCCAGGGAAGGCCAATGGGGATGGGACTCGCGGAACGCCTCGATCGTCCGCGCATCGGCCGGCGGATCGTCGCTGCGATACGCGTACCAAAGAGCGAGCTCCTTCGCCGAAGGATCCTGCAGCCGTTCGATCGCCCGCTTCGCCTCGTCGCCCTTGTCGTGATAGGCGGAACTGATCGCATCCTTCAGATGATCGATATCCGAGCTGCTCAGCTTGTAGTGGAGGATCGGGTCCAGCAGGGCCGCATAGTCGGGGCCGTTCCCCTTGGGCTTGTCGCTGCCCGCAACCGGCGCGGTTTCGGTCTGCTTCGCGTCTTCGGAGTTTTCGGTCAGGCGTGGATTGCGGATCGGGAGCGATCCCGCGGCCGACTCGGTATCCGCATCGTCGCTATCGTCCGCGGCGCTCTCGGTCTCCGGCGCATCGGATTTTGAGTCATCCTCGGCCGTGGCCTCCGCGTCCCCGGCATCCTTGGCGTCGCCGGATGCCTCCGCGTCGCTGCTCTTGACCTCGCCGGTCTTCGAATCGCCAGTCTTCGAATCATCAGACTTTGAATCATCGGACTTCGATGGTTCCTCGGCGGCGGCATCGGACTTGAGTTCCGACTTGGCGTCGGCGGTAAGGTTCGGATTGCGCTCGGGCAGAGTCACATCCTCGGCCGCATGGGCCGACGCGGAAGCGATCAGCAAAGCGAACAAGGTGATGACAAGCGGGGGGACGCCGATGCGTATCATTCTGTCGGTTCTCTACCGCTTCGTCGCGGAATCCGGCGGGTGGCCTCCTGAGTCGGGCACAAGGACTTAACCATGCGATAGTAGCAATTTTCGGCGTTTCGTGCGCAAGAATGTCCGAAATTGCGTCTGAAAGATGGAATGGCGCACAGCAGAGGGCGTTTTGCACCGATGCTTGCTGCCCTCATTCTAAATCCCTATTGTCCGGCATATTTCCAATCCGACCGGTTCATGGTCCGGCGATCTCTCACATCAGCTCAGGAGTGCTTTCGTGTCCCGCTCTCGTTTCCAGGGTTCGCTCACGGCGTTGATAACGCCATTCAAGGATGGCGCGCTTGATCTGGATGCCTACCGAAAACTCATCGAGTGGCAGATCAATGAGGGCACGAACGGCTTGGTTCCCGTCGGCACGACAGGTGAATCGCCGACGCTTAGCCATGCCGAGCATGACGAGGTGATCGAGGTTTGCATCGAGGCCGCCGCCGGGCGTGTGCCCGTCATTGCAGGCACGGGGTCGAACTCCACGAAGGAAGCGATCCGGCTGACCCTGCACGCCAAGAACGCGGGCGCCGACGCGGCGCTTATCGTGACGCCATACTACAACAAGCCGACCCAGGAAGGCCTGTATCTGCACTTCAAGGCGATCAACGACGCCGTCGATCTGCCGATTATAATCTACAACATCCCGCCGCGCAGCGTGGTGGACATGTCCGTGCAGACCATGGCGCGCCTCTTCGAGCTGCCGAACATCATCGGCGTGAAAGACGCGACCGCCAATCTTCAGCGCGTCAGCCAGCAGCGCATGGCCATGGGGCCGGACTTCATCCAGCTCTCCGGCGAGGACGGCACTGCGCTGGCCTTCAACGCTCATGGCGGCGTCGGCTGCATCTCGGTCACCGCCAACGTGGCGCCCAAGCTCTGCTCGGAATTCCACCGCGCCTGCCTGAGCGGCGACTACAAGCGCGCCCTTGAGATCCAGGATATCCTGATGCCGCTGCACGAGGCGCTGTTCATCGAATCCAATCCCGGACCGGTGAAATACGCCGCCGAACGTCTCGGCCTGTGCAGCCGCGATACGCGTTTGCCCCTGGCGCCGATCATGGAGACCACCCAGCGGCGCGTGGACGAAGCTCTCGTGAAGGCGGGGCTGATCTCCGGCTGATCGCCGGGAGCCAATCAAGGTCCATCCCATGGCCAAGAAGACCGGCACGAGCAAAACCGTCGCCGAAAACCGCAAGGCGCGCTTCAACTACGAGATCGGCGAGACCCTAGAAGCGGGGATCTCGCTGGCCGGCTCGGAGGTGAAGTCTCTGCGGAACGGGAAGGCGAACATCGCGGAGTCCTATGCCTCCGCGGAAGGCGGCGAGATGTGGCTGATCAACTCCCATATCGCCGAGTACGCCCAAGCCGGCCGCGAGAACCACGATCCGACCCGCCGCCGGAAGCTCCTTCTGAACAAGAAGGAGATGGACAAGCTCGCCGGTGCCATCCAGCGCGAGGGCATCACCGTCATTCCGCTGACGCTTTATTTCAACTCCCGCGGCATCGCCAAGGTGAAGCTCGGCGTGGGCAAGGGTAAGAAGCTCCACGACAAGCGCGAAACCGAGAAGAAGCGGGACTGGAATCGCCAGAAAGCCCGCATTTTGCGCGAGCGCGGGTAACATTCGCCATGCGCGAAGGTCTCCGCCTGCCTTCCGTTGAGCTTCCCGCGACGACCGGCGGCTCAATCGATCTGAGCACCCTTGAGGAGAGGGCGCTGCTTGTCCTCTACCCCTGGACGGGCCGCCCCGGCACGCCGAATCCGCCGCGGTGGGACGATATACCGGGCGCCCACGGCTCCACGCCGGAGCTGGAGGGCTTTCGCGATTCTGCGGAGCGTTTCGAAAATGCCGGCATCGCGATCTTCGGACTGAGCCGCCAAGACACGGCCTGGCAGCGCGAACTTGCCGAACGCCTCTCGCTCTCGTTTCCACTCCTGAGCGACGTGGACGATAAGCTCTGGCCCGCCCTCGGCGCGCCAACCTTCGAGACCGGCGGCGAAATCTACCTGAAGCGGGCAACGCTGCTCGTGGAGAACGGCCAGGTCGCGGCCGTCTTCGCGGATATCGCCGATCCCGCGGGACATGCGACCGACCTGCTGCAACGCCTCCTCGGCTAGGTAGTCCCGAGGCGGCGCGCGATCTCGCCGAACACGCCTTCGAACATCTCCGTCGTGAGCACGCCGGTATTCGTGTTGTAGCGGGAGCAGTGATAGCTATCGATCAAGGTCAGTTCGCCGACATCATGAACCGCCCCATGGCCGAACGGTGCCTGTTTCAGCTTCAAACCGAGGGTGCGGACGACGCTGTCATGGGCAATCCGGCCGAGGGCCAGGATCATGCGGAGCCGGGGCAGGGTATCGATCCGGGCGGTCAGAAACTGCCGGCAGGCCTTGATCTCATCGGTGGTGGGCTTGTTGGCCGGAGGCACGCAGCGCACCGAATTGCTGATCATGCAGTCCACGAGCTCCAGGGCGTGCGGGTCGTCGGGCGTATGGTGCCCGCGCGCGAAACCGAACTTCATCAGGGTCGGATAGAGGAGATCGCCGGCGAAATCGCCCATGAAGGGCACGCCGGTCCGGTTCGCGCCCTGCAGACCGGGCGCCAGCCCGACGATCAGCAGCCGCGCATCGGCGCCGCCGAACGACGGTACCGCGCCGTTGAACCAATCCGGATGTTTGACGGCGTTGTCTCTACGGAATTCAACCAGCCGTGGGCAGAGCGGACAATCCGGTGCCGGCTCGGGAGTGGCATTGGGCTCCGCAATGCGGGGATTGGCGGATGTCATCCTTTCGCGGCGAGAGGCGCATCGTCATCACCCGCATCGCGCTTGGCGAGCTTGCCCAGCGCCGACCAGTCGAGATCGCCTGCGCCGGCCGCCATCAGCGTCAAGAAGCGCTCCGAGACCAGGGACGCCATGCCCATGGGGACCTGAAGCTCTTCGGCCGCATCGAGCGCAAGCCCCATGTCCTTATGACCGAGCTGAGCCGTGAAGCCCGGCGGCGTATAGCGCTCGTCGGCGATAAGCCCGCCATAGGTCTTGTGAATCGGCGCGGAGAAGAGCGTCTCCGTCAGCAGCTCCAGATAGGCATGGCGATCGATGCCGGCCTTGCCCACGAGGGCGAAGGCTTCGGCCAGGGATTCGATCGTAGAGGCGATCAGGAAATTGCCTGACAGCTTCACCAGATTGGCCTTGGCCGCCTCCTCTCCGAAGAAGAAGGTGCGCTGACCCAGCATCTCGAGAACGGGCTGGCAGGTGTCCAGCACCTCTGCAGGTCCCGCCGCCACGATGAAGAGCTTGCCGGCCGCCGCAGCATCCGGCCGGCCGAAGACCGGTGCGGAGACGAAGCCCTGGCCCGCTTCCGCATGGGCCGCCGCAAGCCGCTCGGCCAGAGCGACGCTGATGGTGCTCATGGAGATATGGGTGGCGCCCTTCGGCAGGGCCTGAAGGATTCCATCCTCCCCGAAGACCGTAGCCTCCACGGCCGCGTCGTCGGCGAGCATGGTGATAACGATTTCGCCCTGGGCCGCGCCGCCGGGCGTATGCGCAAACTCCGCGCCGTCGGAAATGAGGCTCTCCGCCTTTTTCTCGGTGCGGTTATGAACGGTCAGGGGCTTCCCGGCAGCGATAAGATGGGGCGCCATGGCGCTGCCCATGGAGCCAAGTCCGATAAATCCGATTTTCATAATGTCAGGTCTCTGAAAACGTATGAGCAGAAAGAATGGCTTCGGCGTCTTCGGTGCCGATCAGGTCTCGATCAGATCGTCGTCCGATTCGAAGCTATCGTCATCCTGGGGGTTCAGTTCGGGCGCTCGCCTCCGAGGCTCTCTGTTGTAGCGCTCGTTGGGATCCCGGCCGATCTCGTCCTGGAGATCCGCCAGATCGATGAACTGGTCCGCCTGCCGTCGAAGCTCGTCCGCCACCATGGGGGGACTGGTCATCAGAGTGGAAACCACGCTCACCCGGCGGCCACGATGCTGCAGCGCTTCGACCAGCGAACGGAAATCGCCGTCGCCGGAGAAGATCACGAGGTGATCGAGATATTCCGCAAGCTCCATGGCGTCGACTGCAAGCTCGATATCCATGTTCCCTTTGATCCGCCTGCGACCGGCCGCATCGGTGAACTCCTTGGTCGGCTTGGTGACCATGGTGTAACCGTTATAGTCGAGCCAATCGATCAGTGGACGGATGGAGGAATACTCCTGCTCGTCAGCGAGCGCCGTATAGTAGAGCGCACGCACCAGACGGGCCTGGGAGCCGAAGACGGTCAACAGCCGCTTGTAATCAATATCGAAACCGAGCGCCTTCGCTGCCGCATAAAGATTGGCGCCATCCACAAAAAGGGCTACGCGCTCCGTGGCGTAAAATTGCATTGAATCTCCTGTTTAGCGAAGTAAACGCGGAAACCGCGACCGAGTTCATGACAGTATCGACTCAACACACTTGGCCGCCTGCCGGGTTCCATCGGGACCAGAACCCGTGATCGAAGAGGCCGTATGAGGGGAAACGCGCTTGTCGCGCTCGGCGCCAATTTGCCGGGCCCGTGGGGGACTCCGCTGCAAGCGGTGAACCGCGCCCTGGCCGAGCTGGACCGCGGCGGCACTGCGGTCGTGAGCGCCTCGCCCCTCTATGAAAGCGAGGCTATCGGCCAGCCGGGCCAGCCCGCTTATGTGAACGCCGTGGCGGAGATCGCGACCCACATGCCGCCCGAGGCATTGCTGCGAAAGCTCAAGCGCCTCGAAGCGGCAGCCGGACGCCGCGGAAAGAATGCGCCGTGGGGCGCCCGCAATCTCGATCTCGACATCGTGGATTACGGCGGCCGGGTCCAGGGATGGCGCGGGAGCAGGGCAGTGATGGCGGGGGCGGGGCCACGCAAGCTTACCTTGCCTCACCCGCAGACCCATCTCCGGTCCTTCGTCCTGGTCCCCCTTCGCGATATAGCGCCCGCTTGGCGGCATCCGGTGCTCAAGCGCTCCCCGTCGTCGCTCCTTGCGCACATTCCCGGCGATGAGCCTCTCCATGGTCTGACGCGGCTTTCTGAAGCAACGCCTTGACCGTAAAGGCCACTTCCCTTGCGTTGACGGGCACAACCTTCTAAATAGGGCGCAACTTCACGACTCCCGAAAAAGGATTTATCGATGGCTCGCGTTACCGTCGAAGATTGCGTCGACAAGGTCGAAAACCGGTTTGAGCTCGTTCTGCTCGCCAGCCATCGCGCCCGGACCATTTCCGCCGGCGCCCCCCTGGCCGTCGACCGCGACAACGATAAGAACCCGGTCGTCGCGCTGCGCGAGATCGGCGACGGCGAGATCTCGCCGGACGATCTGAAGGAAGACTTCATCCACTCGATGCAGAAATACGTCGAGGTGGACGAGCCCGAGGCCGATGCCGTTCCGGACATGCAGTCCGACAGCCGTCCGCTGCTCGGCGCCGACGATCCTTCGATCGACACCCAGATCGACAAGATGAGCGAAGAAGAGCTGCTGCGCCGCATGGCGACCCAGGCGCCGTCCGACGGCTCCAATGCGGGTCCGCGGTCCCGCTAGCAGACGCCGCGCAATGGCGATGCGCCGCGCGGATGCGGCTTGCGAATTCGACCGGCCGGGCTTGAGTGCTTCGGCCGGTCTTTTTGCCTGTAGGCTCGGGCTCGACACGCCGCCGCACTTCAAAAGTCAATCTTTACCGGCCATCTTTAGTCTGCCGTCTCCCCGCGGCGGAGGTGTACCCGCGCCATGATGCGCCAATACGAACTCGTCGAACGCGTGCTCCGCTATGAGCCCAACGCAGACGAGGCGCTTTTGAACCGCGCCTACGTCTACGCGATGAAGGCGCACGGCAATCAGCGGCGTGCCTCCGGAGACCCGTTCTTCTCCCACCCCCTCGAGGTGGCGGCGATCCTTGCCGACATGCGCCTGGACGATGCGACCATCGCCACCGCGCTCCTTCACGACACTCTCGAAGACACCCAGACCACCCGGGACAAGATCGATTCGATGTTCGGGCCGGAGATCGGCTCGCTCGTCGAGGGCCTCACCAAGATCAAGAAGCTCGATCTGGTGACCAAGAAGGCGGAGCAGGCGGAGAATTTCCGCAAGCTCCTGCTCGCCATCTCGAGCGACGTGCGGGTGCTGCTGGTGAAGCTGGCCGACCGGCTCCACAACATGCGCACCCTGCAATACATGAAGCCGGCCAAGCGCAAGATCATCGCCCAGGAGACGATGGACATCTACGCGCCGCTCGCCGGCCGCATGGGCATGCAATGGCTGCGCGAGGAGCTCGAGGACCACGCCTTCCGCTGGCTGCACCCGGAGGCTTACAAGGCCGTCGTCAAGCGTCTGGAAACCCTGCGCGAAGAGCATCAGGGCCTGATCGACGACATCCAGTCGGCCCTCACCAAGAAGCTGGACGAGGCCAAGGTGACGGCGACCGTCGTGGGGCGGGAGAAGAAGCCCTATGCCATCTGGAGCAAGATGGAGCGGAAGCAGATTAGCCTCGAGCAGCTGTCCGACATCTACGGCTTCCGTCTCGTCGTGGACGTCGTGCCCGATTGTTACCGGGCGCTCGCCGTCGTGCACACGAGCTGGCACATGGTCCCGGGCCGCTTCAAGGATTACATCTCCAATCCGAAGCCCAACGACTATCAGTCTCTTCACACCACCATCGTGGGGCCGAAGCATCAGCGCGTGGAGCTGCAGATCCGCACCGAGCAGATGCATCAGGTCGCCGAGTACGGCGTGGCCGCCCATGCCCTCTACAAGGACAGCGGCAACGGCTCCAACTATGTGGCGGCCCCCGCCGACAGCAACGCCTATCGCTGGCTCCGCCATCTCATCGAGATGCTCCAGGAGGGCGACAATCCGGAAGAATTCCTGGAGCACACCAAGCTCGAGCTGTTCCAGGATCAGGTCTTCTGCTTCACCCCCAAGGGCCGCCTGATCGCCCTGCCGCGCGGCGCCAACGCCATCGACTTCGCCTACGCGGTGCACACCGATGTCGGCAACACCTGCGTGAGCGCCAAGATCAACGGACGCCCCATGCCGCTGGCCACGGCTTTGCGGAATGGCGACGAGGTGGAGATCATCTGTTCCGAAGGGCAGCAACCGCGTCCCGCCTGGGAGAAGCTCGCCATCACCGGCAAGGCGCGCTCGAATATCCGGCGCGCCACGAAGGCGGCCGTTCGCGCCCAGTACGGCGCTCTCGGCAGGCTCATCCTGCAGCGCACTTTCGATCGCCACGGCAAGCAGTTTTCCGAAGATGCCTTGCGCGAGGTTTTGGGCCGGCTGTCCCAGAAGACCACCGAAGACGCCATCGCCGCCGTGGGGCGGGGCGAGTTGCCGTCGGCGGACGTTCTGAAGGCGGTCTATCCGGAAGAGACTCCGCCTTCGCCCGCCGCGCCCAAGCGGAAGCCGAAGGTGAAGAACGACGAGGAAGGCTGGTTCGGTTTCGGCAAGGTGATGGGTCTGAAGTTCCGTTGGCCCGGCACGTCGAAAGGCAAGCGCGATCCCCTGGCGGGCGTGCCCGTTCGCGGGGTGAGCGGCGATCTGCCCGTTCGGTTCGACGAAGGCGGCGCCGTGCCCGGCGACCGGATCGTCGGCATCCTGACCCCGGGAGAGGGGATCACGATCTATCCCATCCACTCCAAGGCGCTGCACGCCTATGACGACGAACTCGATCGCTGGATCGACGTGACCTGGGATCTCGACGATGTGAACCCCCAGCGCTTTCCGGCCCGTCTCCAGCTGGTCGTTCTCAACGAACCCGGCAGCTTGGCGCAGATCGCCGGCGTCTTCGCCGAGAGCGACGGCAACATCGTCAATATCCGGATGAACAACCAGCTCCCGGACTATACGGAGATGACCATCGACGCCGATGTCTGGGATTTGAAGCACCTGAATGCCACGATCGCGAAGCTGCGGACCATGGATGTGGTCTCCAGCGTCGAACGGGCGGGAGACTGATCACACACGGAATATTGCCCTTGGAAAATTGAGCGGCTACGTCAACCGCTCGGTGACGATGATGCGATGTTGCGCGGGTTCGGGCCGATAGCCGCCACAAATCGCCGCCACATTTCCTCACCACCTGTTTTCACAAGAGATTTAACCTAAATAGGGTAGTTCTAGCGCTCTCGATTGCCACTTTTTGAGCGCGGTTCAGTGCTTTGAGGACCGGATGCTGTTCAAGCGTCGACAAGCTGAATCTTTCTGGACGAAGGCGAGGGTGCATCTCTGGCCCCGTCGCAGCTGGTCGCGCTCGACCCGCTATGTGAAGCATCGGGTCACGCGCATCAACGCCACGCCCCATGTGATCGCCCTGGGATTCGCCGCCGGCTGCTTTATATCGGCTACCCCCTTCGTAGGCTTCCATATGATCGGCGCCGCGCTGATCGCCTGGATGATCGGCGGCAGCATCATCGCAGGCCTGCTCGGAACCTTCGTCGGCAACCCGTTGACCTATCCCTTCTTCTGGTTTGCGAGCTTCAAGGTCGGCACGGTGATCCTGGGGACATCCGGCACCCACACCCACACGGATTTTTCCGGCGAGTTCTTCTCCTCGTCATGGGACAAGATCTGGCCGATCCTGAAACCCACCATCGTCGGCTGCGTGCCGGTGGGACTTGTGCTATTCGCGATCTTCTATTTTGCCACCCGCTGGGCCGTGCAGGTATACCAGGAGCGGCGGAAGCAGCGCTTTCAGCTGCGCCAGCTCCAGCGCGACCAGGCAATCGGGGCGCAATGAAAAGCTCCGCGAAGATCGATTTCGACCAGTCCGATGACCTCTGAACCACCTCCGATCCGGCTCGGCATCAATGTCGACCACGTCGCCACGTTGCGGAACGCGCGCGGCGGCACCCATCCCGACGTCGTTCGCGCGGCCCAGACCGCCATCGACTCCGGCGCCGACAACATCACCGCCCACCTCCGCGAGGACCGGCGCCACATCCGCGACGAGGATATCGCCCGGCTGGTGGAGCTCTCGAAGCCTCTCAATATGGAGATGGCCGTCACGCCAGAGATGCTGCAGATCGCGCTGCGCACCCGGCCCCACGCGAACTGCCTGGTGCCGGAGCGCCGCGAGGAGCTCACCACGGAAGGAGGGCTCGACGTGGCAAGCCAGGTCGAGACCCTGAAGCCGTTCGTCGCGAAGCTGCGCGACGCTGGCATCCGGGTATCGCTCTTCATTGATCCCGACCTCGCTCAGATCGAGGCGGCGGCGACGGTGGAGCCGAATGCCGTTGAGTTGCATACCGGCACCTACTGCGAAGCGGGCCTCGCCAAGAATCAGGCAAAGTTCGAAAAAGAGCTGGCGCGTCTCCAGAAGGCCGCCCAAGCGGCGTCCGACGCCGGCCTCGAGGTCCATGCCGGCCACGGCCTGACCTACGGCACCGTCGGCCCAGTGGCGGCGATTCCCCAGATCGTGGAGCTGAATATCGGCCACTTCCTCGTCGGCGAAGCGCTCTTCGTCGGCCTCGGCGAGAGTGTCCGCCACATGCGCCGCCAGATGAACCGTGCCCGCCGCGCCGTCGAAGCAACGGGCCGCGTTTCCGCGGACGAAACCCTATGATCATCGGGCTCGGCAACGACATCATCGACATCCGCCGGGTGGAGAAGACTATCGAGCGGTTCGGCGAGCGCTTCCTCGACCGCATTTTCACCGACGTGGAGCGCACGAAATCCGACGCCCGCGCCGCCCGCGCCGCATCCTACGCCAAGCGCTTCGCCGCCAAGGAGGCGTGCTCGAAGGCCTTGGGGACCGGTTTTCGGGAAGGGGTCTTCTGGAAGGATATGGGGGTGGTCAATCTGCCCTCCGGCAGGCCGACCCTGAAGCTTACTGGCGGCGCCTTGCGCGCCCTGGAGCGCCTCACGCCGGAAGGCCACGAGACACGCATCGATCTGACCATCACCGACGACTTCCCCACGGCCCAGGCCATCGTCATCATTTCCGCCATCAAGGTGCCCATGCGCGACTGACCGGCGACGGTTCAGCGTCCATCGGCCGCGCGACCGGCCGATACGGGGTGTATTTGCGCCCGCCCGACCGAAGGTCTATAGCCATGACCCTCACGCCGGAGTGGCATTTCAACGAGGAGACCGCCGCATGAGTGTCCAAGCGGAACGGACGCAACAGAAGAGCAGCTTCACATCGGTCATCATCCCGGCGCTGCTCTTGGCCTTGTTCGTGCGGGTGTTCCTTTTCCAGCCGTTCAATATCCCGTCCGGCTCGATGATCCCGACGCTGCTCATCGGCGACTATCTCTTCGTCTCGAAATACAGCTACGGCTACAGCCGCTATTCGATTCCCTTCAGCCCGGACCTGTTCTCCGGCCGCATCTTCGGCGAGATGCCGAAGCGGGGCGACGTGGTCGTGTTCAAGCTGCCCACGGACAACAAGACCGACTACATCAAGCGCGTCATCGGCCTTCCAGGCGACAAGATCCAGGTGAAGCACGGCATTCTCTTCATCAACGGCGAAGAGGTGAAGAAGGAGCGCATCGAGGATCTGGCGCTCGAGGGGCCAACCGGCCGGGTGCGCAACCTGCCGCAATATCTGGAGACCCTTCCCAACGGCGTCACCTATCACGTGCTCGATACGGTTCAGGAAGGCATCAGCGACAATACCGAGGTCTACGAGGTCCCCGAAGGCCATCTCTTCATGATGGGCGACAACCGGGACAACTCGACCGATAGCCGCTTCCTGAACGAGGTGGGCTACGTGCCGTTCGAGAACCTCATCGGCCATGCCCAGGTGATCTTCTTCTCACTCGGGGAAGGCGCCCATTTCTGGCAGGTGTGGAAATGGCCGAGCGCCGTCCGCGGCTCGCGAATCTTCGACCTGGTGCGCTAGGATTGCCCGACGCGTCTGACAAGGCACTGAAGGGGTTGGCGGGCCGGCTTGGGCATGACTTCGCCGACCTCAATCTTCTGAAGCTCGCGCTCACCCATTCGTCCGCCCGGGCGGTCGAGGCCGCCGACGATGACAATGAGCGCCTCGAATTTCTCGGCGATCGCGTGCTCGGCCTGGCCGTGGCCGAGCTTCTGACCTCGCGGTTCCCTGAGGCCCGGGAAGGCGAGCTGGCCCGCTGGTTCAATCATCTCGTCCGCGCCCAGACCTGCGCAGAGATCGCCCAAGGTTGGGATCTCGGACGGTATCTGGTGATGAGCAGCGGCGAGGCCGGCAGCGGCGGACGGCGCAAGATGACCATCCTCGCCAATGCCTGCGAAGCGGTGCTCGGGGCGCTCCATTGCGATGGCGGCTATGGGGTAGCGGCCAAGATCGTGCAGCGGGATTGGGCGCCCCATCTCAGCGAGTTGGATGTGGCCGCAGCCGATGCGAAATCCGTGCTGCAGGAATGGGTACAAGGTCAGAAGCTTCCCTTGCCGCGCTATGTGGAGACAGGCCGTTCCGGCCCTGACCACGCCCCGGAATTCACCGCCGAGGTGCAGATCAAAGGCCTCGATCCCGAACGTGGAAAGGGCCCGAGCAAGCGGGCTGCAGAGCAGGCCGCGGCGCTCGCGGTGCTGATCCGCGAAGGCGTTTGGGATAGCGTCGAGCCCTAGAGCGATTTTGATGAAGCGGCAGCAATGAACGACGAGAACCAACCATCACCCGACGAGCCGGCCGGTCCCATCGGAGGAAAGGGCGACACGAGCTGCGGTTTCGTGGCGCTGATCGGGGCGCCCAATAGCGGCAAGTCGACCCTGACGAACGCACTCGTCGGCGCCAAGATATCCATCGTCACCCATAAGGCTCAGACGACCCGCGGCCCTGTCCGCGGCCTGGCCCTCGAGGACAACACCCAGATCGTTCTGGTCGACACCCCCGGCATCTTCCAACCGCGCCGCCGTCTCGACCGCGCCATGACCGCCACCGCCTGGGATCGTGCCGCCGATGCCGACCTCATTCTCCTGGTGGTGGACGCGCGTCGCGGTGCCGACGAGAAAGCCATGGCCGTCGTCGAAAGGCTCGACGAGATGAAGGTGCCGGCCGCCCTTGCCATCAACAAGGTGGACCTCGTCAAGAAGCCGAAGCTCCTGGAACTGGTCGCGGACCTCTCAGCCCCGGACCGCTTCGACGAAACCTTCATGATTTCCGCCCTGAACGGCGATGGGGTCGCAGACTGAAGAAATACCTGGCCAGCAAGATGCCCGCCGGGCCCTGGCTCTTCCCTGAAGATCAGCTGACCGATGCGCCGCTTCGCCAGGCCGCCGCCGAGATCACCCGCGAGAAGCTGTTCCTCCGGCTCCATGAGGAGCTGCCTTACGCGCTCACCGTCGAGACGACCGAATGGAAGACCCTGCGCGACGGCAGCGCCCGCATCGAACAGACCATCTTCGTGGAGCGCGACAGCCAGAAGAAGATCGTGCTCGGCGCCAAGGGTCAGACCATCAAGGAAATCGGCCAGGCGGCCCGGACCGACATCGCCGAGATCGCCGACCAGCCGGTCCATCTCTTCCTGTTCGTGAAGGTCCGCGAGCGTTGGGGCGAGGATCCGGAACGCTATCGCGAGATGGGGCTGGACTATCCGAAAGAGTAGGGCCTAATCCGCCCCATGGATTGGCGCGACGACGGCATTCTTCTCTCCACCCGGCCGCTTGGCGAAGCGAACGCCATCGCCGAGCTTTTGACAGAGGGGCATGGACGTCATCTGGGGCTGGTCCGGGGCGGCCGTTCCCGGCGCCTCCGCCCCTTGCTCCAACCCTCGAACCTGCTGCACATCACCTGGCGTGCACGGCTGCCGGAGCATCTCGGCTCCATCACCGTGGAGCTCATGCAGTCTTACGCCGCGGGGGTGCTCGACGATCCTGCGGCGCTCCTGGGCATCGAATCCCTGACATCCATGGCCCGCATGCTGCCCGAGCGCGATCCTCATCCTGCCCTTTATCACGGTGCCCGCGCAGTCTTCGACGCCCTGGACGACCCCGAGATCTGGCCCGCGCGTCTCGTTCGCTGGGAGCTGGAATTTCTCGCCGATATGGGCTT
The DNA here is from genome assembly GCF_001708935.1 of Methyloligella halotolerans. GTDB lineage: Bacteria > Pseudomonadota > Alphaproteobacteria > Rhizobiales > Methyloligellaceae > Methyloligella > Methyloligella halotolerans. Next base: position 400,759 of record NZ_MASI01000001.1, on the reverse strand, counting down.
CGGCATCGATCTGTCCGAATGCGCCGCGACCGGCACCACGGACGACCTCATTTATGTGTCGCCGAAATCGGGCAGGGCGGTCTCCAGGGAAGCCGGCGAACCTTACGCCGATAAGCTTCTGCGCCTTCCGGCCTTCCTCATCGATGAGGCCGCCGAGCCATCGCCCCAGGACATCGCCGATGGCTTTCGGCTCTCCGGCTACTTCCTCGACCGCGATATCTACAGTCCTCATGGCGAGCCGCTGCCGGCCGCGCGGGAGCGGCTGCTGGCGCGTCTTGCGCAAAGCTAGTCAGGTCGACAAATCGGATGTGGAGGGCGTTAGGAGGCCTCAGGCGGGGCGATGAACTCCCAATCCTTGGGGAGCTCGTCGGCCAGTTCGGCCGAGATCGAGAGATTGGTCTCCAACACATCCGCCGGATTGCCCGACAGCCAGGCGCTCATGTCGATGGCCTGGTAATCCCCGTCGTTGAATCCGACCAGGACGCGAAGGACTTCGCTGCCGGTATTCTTGATGTAGTGGCCCGCGCCCATGGGGGCGTAGCCGACATCGCCGGCCGAGAACTCGTCGATCACCTTGTTTCCCTGAGCCAGGAAAACGCCCATCTCAGCGGTTCCGGAGATGTAGTACTGCCACTCGTCGGCATTCGGATGCCAATGGAGCTCCCGCAGCGCGCCGGGCTCAAGCTCGAGCAACGAGCCCGCCATGCCGTGAGAAATCGGAAATTCCGCGACCGTCACGGTGCGCTGGGTGCCCCCGCCGGGCATCCGCCGCGGCTCCTGGGCCAGCAGGGGATAGCGGTGCGACGTGGTCAGAGCGGCCTCGGGCCGGCGGGTCGACAGGCGCGACTCGTCGTCCGGCACAGGCCCCTTGGCGAAATAGACCTCCGACTTGGGCAGGCTGGCGACCTGCTCCTGCGTCCATCCGAGATTCTGCGCCACGATCGGCGCCGGCATCTGGGCAAGAAAATCGCTGATGCTGAAGGTGTGGTCCTCGGAGAAATCGCCATTGTCGAAGATCAGGATGAAATGGCAGTCGCCCGGCCCGATCCCCTGGATCGAGTGGCCGAAGCCACGCGGGAAATACCAGACGTCGCCGGGCCCGAATGTGTCGATCGCCGCGTTGCCATCAGGGTCGATGATCGTGATCCGGCAATTCCCCTCGATGACGTATGCCCACTCCGCCGCGTTGGCATGCCAGTGCAGCTCGCGGATCGTGCCCGGGCCGAGCCGCATGGAGACGCCGGCGATGCCCGTGGAGACGGGAAACTCGCGCACCGAGGCCCCGCGCGTGATGCCGCCGTTGAAAGCCTTCGGCGGCTGCGCTTCGAGCGCGTATTTGAAGGAGGGGAGAGGCGAGCGCTTGTCCATGCGCAACCATAATCGAAATCTCGGAATAGAATATTACAGAATTCGCAGCCGCCTTGAGCGATCGTCCGCGATGGGCTAACCGGATTCCATGGGAAAAGACGTGACGCCCGATGATTCGGGCCCGATCGAGCCGATCAATCTCCGCGAGGCGCTGGAAGAGCGCTATCTCGCCTATGCGCTGTCCACCATCACCCAGCGGGCGCTGCCCGATGTGCGCGACGGGCTGAAGCCGGTCCATCGCCGGCTGCTCTACGCCATGCAGCAGCTTCGCCTTGCGCCCCAGGGCGAATTCCGCAAATGCGCGAAGATCGTCGGCGACACCATGGGCAACTACCACCCCCATGGAAACCAGGCGATCTACGACGCGCTCGCCCGTCTCGCCCAGGATTTCGCGGTGCGCTATCCGCTGGTCGACGGCCAGGGCAACTTCGGCAATATCGACGGCGACAACCCCGCGGCCGACCGCTACACCGAGGCGCGTCTCACCGAGGTCGCGACCCGTCTGCTGGAGGGTATCGACGAGGACACCATCGACTTCCGCCCCAACTACGACGGGCGGGACATGGAGCCGGTCGTCCTCCCGGCCAACTTCCCGAACCTCCTGGCCAACGGCGCGTCCGGCATCGCCGTGGGCATGGCGACCAGCATCCCGCCTCACAATGCGGGTGAGCTTTGCGACGCCGCGCTCCATCTCATCAAGTTCCCGAACGCGACCGTCGAGAAGCTCGTCGAGTTCGTCCCGGGCCCCGACCTGCCGACCGGCGGCATTATCGTCGAGCCGCACGAGCAGATCGTCGAAGCCTATAAGACGGGCAGGGGATCATTCCGTGTGCGCGCCCGCTGGGAGCAGGAAGATCTCGGCCGCGGCGCGTACCAGATCGTCGTCACCGAGGTGCCGTACCAGGTTCAGAAGGCTCGGCTCGTCGCCCGTATCGCCGAGCTTCTGCAGCAGAAGAAGCTCCCGCTGCTGGCGGATGTGCGTGACGAATCCACCGAAGAGGTTCGCCTCGTCCTCGAACCCAAAACCCGCACCGTGGATCCCATCCTGCTGATGGAATCTCTCTTCAAGGTCACCGACCTGGAGACCCGTCTGCCCCTCAACATGAACGTGCTGAGCAAAGGCCGCATCCCCAATGTCGTGAGCCTGCGCCAGGCTCTGCGGGAGTGGCTGGATCACCGCCTCGAAGTGCTGGTCCGCCGTTCAAATTACCGCCTCGGCAAGATCGACCACCGCCTGGAGGTGCTCGCAGGCTATCTCATCGTCTATCTCAACCTCGACGAGGTGATCCGGATCATCCGCGAGGAGGACGAACCCAAGCCCGAACTGATGGAGACCTTCGAGCTGACCGACGTCCAGGCCGAAGCGATCCTCAACATGCGCCTGCGCTCCTTGCGCAAGCTGGAGGAGATGGAGCTCCGCCGCGAGCACGACACCCTGTCGGAGGAGCGGAAGGAGCTGAAGACGCTGCTCGGTTCGGAAGACCTGCAGTGGAAGCGTATCGGCGAGGAGCTGAAGGAGACCAAGAAGAAGTTCGGTCAGGAGACCGAGCTGGGCCGCCGCCGCTCCAAATTCGACGAGGCGCCGGAAGCCGATCTCGATCTCGTCGAGGCCATGATCGAGAAGGAGCCCATCACCATCGTGCTTTCCGAGAAGGGTTGGATCCGCGCCATCAAGGGCCATCAGACCGACACGGATTCGCTCGCCTTCAAATCCGACGACAAGCTCCTGCGCGCCGTGAAGGCCTCCACCACCGACACGCTGCTCGTCTTCGCCACCAATGGCCGGTTCTATTCGCTGCCTGCGAACAAGCTGCCCGGCGGGCGCGGCCACGGGGAGCCCCTGCGCTTGATGATCGATATCGAAGGTTCGGCGGATGCGGTGGAGATGATGGTCCATCAGCCCGGTCGGAAGCTGCTTGTCGCCGGCACCGCCGGCTACGGCTTCGTGGTGCCGGAGGACGAGGTCGTCGCTATGACCAAGAAGGGCAAGCAGGTGCTCAACGTGCGCGGCGCCGACGAAGCGTTGCTCTGCGCACCTGTCGCCGGCGACAGCGTGGCGGCCATTGGCGAGAACCGGAAGCTGCTGCTCTTCCCGCTTAAGGATCTGCCCGAGATGCCCCGCGGCAAGGGCGTGCGCCTCCAGCGCTTCAAGGATGGCGGCCTGGCGGACGCGAAGACATTCTCCAAGGCGGAGGGTCTCTCCTGGGTCGATGGAGCAGGGCGTACCTTCACCCAGAGTTCGGACGAACTCGCCGAATGGTGGGGCGAGCGCGCCCAGGCCGGCCGCATGGCCCCGCGCGGCTTCCCGAAATCCAACAGCTTCGGCCCGCGCTTCAACGGGCAGAACTAGAGAGCCCGGCGGAGAACCGGGCTATCGGCTGAAGCGACGTCGGCCGAAACTGTTAGCTTTAGAAGTCGGTGAAGGCCGGGGCGAGCTTGCGGTCGGCACAAGCGCCGCATCCGTCCGCCTCTGGCGCGTCGCTCTTGCCGTCGAACCGCACCCAGCCCTTGGCGGTCAGGTGCTCCTGCGGGTGGAACCGGTTCTTGTAGCGCATCTTGCGCGCGCCCTCGATCCAGTAACCGAGATAGACATAGGGCAGGCCGAGGCTCTGGGCGTACTGGATATGCTCCAGGATCATGTAGGTGCCCAGGCTGCGCGAGGTGAGCTCCGGGTCGTAGAAGCTGTAGACCATGGAAATGCCGTCGCTCAGCTGGTCGCAGAGGCAGACCGCCACCAGCGGCGTGGAGCCGTCGCCTTCCGGATCGGGCTTCAGCCGATACTCGCTCACGAAGGTCTCCACCACGCTGTCTTCCATCATCAGCGAATAGTCGAGCACCGTCATTTCGGCCATGCCGCCGTCGGCGTGGCGGGAATCGATATAGCCGCGGAACAGCGAGTACTGCTCGCTGTCGGCGGATGGCTCCTTGCGGCGGACCATCAGGTCACGGTTGGTCTTCAGGACCCGCTTGTGGGAGCGCCGCAGATCGAACGCATCGACCACGATCCGCACCGGCACGCAGGCCGAGCAGGAATCGCAGTAGGGCATGTAGGCGATGTTCTGACTCCGCCGGAAACCGCCCTTCAGGAGGTTGTCGATCAAGAGATCGGGCTTGTCGGGGGTTAGATGCGTGAAGAGCTTCCGCTCGTAGCGCCCCGGAAGATAGGGGCATGGCTGCGGCGCGGTGATATAGAACTCCGGGAAGTTGCTCTTATGCTCTGTCACCTTGGCTGTGCCTCAAAATGAATTGGGGTCACCATAAACGGCGAATCGGCCGGAAGCGTTTCATCAAGACCGCCGCGCTCGAACCGTTGGCAAAGTGTAGGGGATGAGCGGCGCCCAGAGCAACAGGAGAGGAATAGGGCCGAACGGCGAGGCTCGGAGAGAACCGCTATCGATCTCTGTCCCTCCGGCGCCAAGCGCCATGAACTCAAGCCCATTCCACTCAAGCCCATTCCACTCAAGCCCAATCCACTCAAGCCCAATCCACTCAAGCCCAATCCACTCAAGCTCGTGAACTCAAGACATGGACCTAGGTGTTCCGGACCGCCACGACGCCCGCGAAAATGTCGTGCAGGCAGCGCTTCTGCCGGTCGATCAACGGCCACAGCAGGATCGGGAAGAAGATCGTCAGCGACAGCCAGAAGAGCAGGGCATGGAACGCGCCGATCAGCGGCGAGACGCTCCCGCCATGCCACATCTTTATCTTCACGCCCATCATGCGCATGCCGATCGTCGACTGGTTCGGGCCGCCCACGGTGAGGGCATTGTAGCCGAGCCCGACGATTGGAAAGAGGACCCCAACGAAGAAGAGCGCGATTCCCAATGTCAGAATCGTGCTCACGACGAATAGGACGGTCCACAGAACCGCGATGATGATTGCGTCAATGATGAACGCGACGCTCCGCCGCCGCAAAATCCCTTCGAAGAGATTTGGATGGGAGACCACGTCGAAGGCCGGATTGAAGGGCGTGCCCTGCTCGCGGGCCGTCGTCTGTGCGTCGCTCATGAAGTGTTCCGAATCTCCGATTGGATTTGCAACTGCCATCATACCGAAACATGGGTAACACGTCGCAGGAAACAAGCGTTTCGGCCGGCTCGCGGACGTTATCAACCGCCCCTCGATCCTGACGCCAGTCCCGCGGCCGTGCCCGGTTGCCGACTCTCTGGCGAGGCGGTAGACATTTGCCTCACACGGATTCGGGAAGGGGATCGACATGCCGCGCCGCGTGAAAAATTCTCGCCGCCACGCTTCAATTCTTGCCGCCTGCCTGCTCGGAGCATTGCTCTTCGGCCCCGCGGCCGCAAACGCCGCCTGCGACGGCTCCAACGAGGTCTTTTCCGACGACTTCCAGGACGATGCCGGCGGCTGGGCCCTCAACCGGGCGGTGAAGATCGCCGACGGCACCTTCACCTTCGATCTTCAGCCCGATGAGATGCAGGCCAATCTCAACGTCAGCCACACCATCGACCAGGACGTGAAGATCTGCGCGGACGCAGTCTGGCCGGAGGAAGAGCCCGGCATCCTTGGCGCTGGAATCCTGTTCTGGGGTGAGGATGCGAAGAACTATTTCCAGTTCGGCGTTCTGAACACCGGCAAGTACTGGATTGCCCGGAAGGAAAACGACCGCTGGCAGGTGATCGTCCAGAACGTCACCTCCGACGCCATCAAGACCGGCAAGGGCGAGACCAACACCCTGCGGATCGAGGCAAACGGCGATCAGGTCGGGTTCTACGTCAATGGCGAGAAGTTGCGCGAGCTCCGCGGACAACAGCCTAAGGGTGGCTGGCGATTCGGCCTGAGCGGCGACAATTTCGACCGCCAATCCGCCGAGGCTATTACGTTTTCGTCCGTGACGGTGACCAACTAGGCCGACGCCTTCAGGCGCTCGGCGACCTCGCGCGCAAAATAGGTGAAGATCGCATCCGCGCCGGCCCGCCGGTAGCACATCAGTGTCTCCATCACGGCCGTGTTCCGGTCGATGCATCCCTTTTCCACCCCGGCGCTGAGCATCGCGTACTCGCCGGAGGTCTGATAGGCGAAGGTGGGGATGCCGAAGGTCCGCTTCACCCGCGAGAGCACATCGAGATAAGGCAGGCCCGGCTTGACCATCACCATGTCGGCGCCCTCGGCGATATCGAGGGCAACCTCGCGCATGGCCTCTTCCGTATTGGCCGGATCCATCTGATAGCTCTGCTTGTCGCCCTTCAGCATCGAACCCGAGCCGACGGCGTCGCGGAACGGGCCATAGAAGCCCGAAGCGTATTTCACCGCGTAGGAGAGAAGCTTGGTGTTGATATAGCCGGCCTCTTCGAGAGCCGCGCGCATGGCGCCGATCCGTCCGTCCATCATGTCCGATGGCGCGAGGATATCGCAGCCGGCCTCGGCCTGGACCAGGGCCTGGCGCACCAGCACCTCCAGGCTGCGGTCGTTGTCGATCTCACCGTCCACGATGATCCCGTCATGTCCGTGGCTGGTGTAGGGATCCAGAGCCACGTCGCAGATGATGCCGATATCCGGCACCTCCGCCTTGATCGCCCGCACGGCGCGGCAGATCAGATTGGCCGGATTGCACGCCTCGCTCGCAACCTCGTCGCGCAGCCCCATTTCGGTATAGGGAAACAGCGCGATCGCCGGCAAACCGAGCTCGGCCGCTTCCTTCGCCGCCTGAATGGCGAGATCGACGGAGAGCCGCTCCACGCCAGGCATCGAGTCCACGGCTTTGCGGGCGCCTTCGCCCTCGATCACGAAGAACGGCCAGACCAGATTGTCGACCCCGAGATGGGTCTCCCGGACCAGCCGCCGGCTCCAGTCCTGCATCCGCGTGCGCCGAAGCCGCGTGGCGGGGAATCCCGGCTGCGACATGAGTCGCTGCTTCTCCTCGGTCCGCTTGATTCGTTCGGTGCGAAGCGAAAGCGGTTTGTCTTCCGTATGCGGCATGGCGTGTCTCGAAAAGCTCGGCGTTGAGAGTGAGTTGGGGGTGGCGGCGCTGTAAATCCAGACTCCCAACTAAAGCTAGCACCGCGACCTATGCCACACCACAAGCGGTTGGGAACAGGGTTTCGAAACCAGTCGGGAGAACCCGGCCAGCGGAAGCGCAGGCCGAGCCCTACTGGCAATAGGCCGTGCGCCGCTCGATCATATCGAGATGGAAATGGGATTTGTGGGCCGCATTGGCATTCGGTCCCAGGACGGTTCCGAAAAAGTCGCAAGCCCCCGCATGCACCTCGACCATGAACCGGGCCGCGGCATCGGGCTCGATCTTCTCGACCTTCAAGGGCGGCTCGAGGGGCTTGTCGACATCTTCGTCGGGCCGCGTGGCCGCCATCGCCTTCGGCTCGATCCTGGCTTTCATCACTTCGAGGATCTGCTGGCCCGTGACCCGCGCTTGGGAAACCGTCGCGTTGCCTTCCCCTTTCGGAACCGCACGCATGGCGACGGTCTCGAATTTGGGACCTTTCAGCCCCATGGCGGCATCCATCTTCCGCTCCGCCGCTTCGGCCGCGGCGAGAAGTGCGGGATTGCGCTCCGGCAGGGGTGGCACGGTTTTCGGCGCCCTCGCCACCAGCGTCCCGGATTTCGGCCAGGAAGGACCGAGCGCCACTGACATCTTCGACTCAAGCGTGAAGATGGAGATGTCGAGAGCGTTGGCGAGCGCATGCTCGCTCAACTTGCCGCCCGCCTTTCCATACCGGTTCCGGCAATCGTAGTCGGCGGCGTTCTGAACCTTCACGACCGGCGAATGAAACAGCGAACGCGCTTCGGGCTGAACCACCTTCGTCAGCCAGTCGTCGAGGGCGACGGCAACCGGGCAACGCAATGTCGCCGGCGGCGTGATTTCCACAGCCGGATCCGAACCGATGGACTTCACCCGGATCGGGGCCGGCGCGCCACAATCGCCTTCCCGGATCGGATCGAGGGGTTCGTAATCGATCGCCAACTTCTCGAGCAGCGCAGCGCATTCCTTCTTCGCCGCATCGATCTCCGGCTTGGTCCAGGCGAGAGACGGGCGCTCGTCGGGAAGGGTCGGCCCGGTATTCTCCGCTTCCGTCTTGGCCTTGTCGGGTTTTTCGGAATCCGACTTCGCAGCTTCGTCCTTTGCGGGGACGCTCGGCTTCCGGTCCGGCAGCGGCGGCTCCGCGGCCGAGGCCAGACTCGACGCGGCGGCCGTGAGGATGGCGGCGAACAGCAGCCGGGCTGTGAACAGTCGGGGCGTCCTCATGCGGGACGATCGACCGCGCTGACACGGGGGCGGCCCTTGTGGTTTTTGGCGCGAAGTGCTAGCTGCCGCGGACCTTCCCGACTGGCTTCAGCCGCATCGAAGAATAAGGACGACGCCCCTTGAGCGAAGCGCTCGGCATCACCTTCGAGGAGAACGACCGCGCCGGGATCATCACTCTCGACCGGCCCGATCGCCTCAATGCCCTGACCAAGGAGATGTTCGAGGCGCTGAGCGCCCAATATTCCGCCTGGTCTCCGGCGGCGCATATCTACGGCGTCGTTATGCAATCGACCCATCCCAAGGTATTTTGCAGCGGCGGCGACCTGAAGGTGCTCCAACAATGGGGCGAGCAGGGGGCCTTGGACGAAATCCGCGATTTCTATCGCGCGGCTTATCAGCATGTCTGGCGCCTCGAAAAGTTCTTTCGTCCGAACCTGCCGTTGATCGACGGGCTCTGCCTCGGCGGCGGCGTGGGCATCAGCCTCTTCGGCACCCATTGCATCGCCGGCGAGAACTACGGCTTTGCCATGCCCCAAGTCGGCATCGGTTTCCTGCCCGACGCCGGCGGCACCTTCTTCCTGTCGCGGCTGCCCCATCACATGGGCCTCTATCTGGCTCTGACCGGCAAGATCATCGGTCGCGCCGACGCATATCGGCTGAGGCTCGTGACCCATTGCATCCCGGCGGCCCATTTCCACGTCATCGTGGATGCCGCGCGGGACAACCATCCCATCGACAAACTGCTCGATGGGCTGCATCGCGACCCGGGCGAAGGCGAGCTTGCCCGGCTCACGCCGATCATCAACCGGATCTTCGGGGCCGACTCCGTGGAGGAGATCTTCGGTCTTTTGGACGCGGAGGACGGACCTCAGGCGGAATTCGCCCATGCCACCGCGGCGGAGATGCGCAAGAAATCGCCGACCTCTCTCAAGATCGCTTTCCAGCAGATGCGCCGCGGCAGGGAACTCGACCTCGCCGACGCGCTCCGGCTGGAATATCGCCTGACCCAGAAGATCATCGCGACCGACGATTATCGCGAAGGCGTCGACGCCCGGATCGTGGGCAAGGGCAGGGAGGCAGCGTGGCAGCCCGACGCCCTGTCAAAAGTTGACGACGAAGCGATAAATCGACTCTTCGACGAGCCTGCCGACCACGAGCTCTACCTCGAGGATCTGACGCCGGGCCTTTGATTCCAAGCGATTCCCGGTCGAAACAACTGAAACTTAAGGATAGAATTTCATGCAATCTTAAGCGTTCCGCTTAAGGTCATTTTAGCTTGAGTGCGCCTATAGTCCTTTGAAGTTGGGGAAAAAACAACAACGAGGGTAGGTGTCATGAATGTAGCGCTAGAAATCGGCGCACATGAGAGCTCAAGCGAGGGAGAAGATCTCAAAGGTCGCTATCTGATCTCCTTGAAGCTTATTGAGCGTCTTCATCGGTTGCTTCTGGACGTCATCAAGGACGAATTCGACCGGATGGGACGGTCGGACGTCAATGGGGTCCAGGCTCTGCTGCTCTACAACATCGGAGATTCGGAAGTGACTGCGGGAGAGCTGAAGAGCCGCGGCTACTATCTCGGCTCCAATGTCTCCTACAATCTGAAGAAGCTCGTCGAGGCCGGCTACATCCACCATGAGCGTTCGACCACCGATCGCCGCTCTGTGCGGGTCAGCCTCACCGACAAGGGCCAGGCGGTTTCCGAGATCGTCAACCAGCTCTACGACCGCCAGCTGAAATCTCTGCAGAAGGTCGGCGGCATCGGCGGCGACGAGCTCGAGAGCCTGAACAAGTCCCTGATCCGCCTCGAGCGCTTCTGGACCGATCAGATCCGCTACCAGCTGTAAAAGCGGAAGCGACAATCAGATCCAATACGGCCGCCCGGGTGGGGAACCGCCCGGGCGGTTTGTGTTATTTTGACGCGCTTCCCACGCAAAATAGCCGCAATCGCCCGGTAACCATTGAAATTCGTATGGGCCACGAGCATCTGACCCGTAACGACACGGCACCGGCGGGGGATCGCTCAAGCTAGTCCGGGTCATCGAGGGGCAAAAGCTCAGCTTGATCTTTATTAACCCTGTGCGGCTAGTTTCGATGGTCCGAAGGGGTTAATGTCTTCGCAGGAGCCGAGCCGCAAGGACGGGGAGCGGCATAAATGACCACTTGGCAGCTTAATCTTCGCGGCGCGCTGATCGCCACTGGCGTCGGCGCCGTCATCACGATCGCGGCAGGCATCACGCCCGCCCGGGCCGACTTCATGAGCGGCCTCCAGAATTGGCTGGGCAACGAACCCGCCCAGGCCGGCACGCAAGCCTCTTCCGAGGGGCGGCGCGGCATCTGGTTCGGACGCCGGCAGGAGCAGGTGGAGCCTCAGGGGCCCGACCCCTTCAAGGAGCAGTGGGTCCGCAACCCGCAGCTCGGCTTCCCGACCCTCGCACGTGAGAACATTGCTCAAACCGAACGCGCGATCCAGATCTACGAGCAGATCGTCGCGCGGGGCGGCTGGCCCCGTGTGCCGGAGCTTGCGCTTCGTCCGGGCTCGCGCGGCGACGAGATCGTCACCCTGCATCAGCGTCTGGAGATCAGCGGCGACCTTTACGGCCAAAGCGTTCCCAACGAATACGACGAGACCCTCGTGCAGGCGGTCCGCCGCTTCCAGGAGAGCCACGGCCTGCCGCCGACCGGCGTGATCGATCGTCCGACGGTGGACGCGCTCAACGTTCCGGCCGAGGTCCGGCTGCAGCAGCTCAAGGCGAGCCTCGCCGCCCTCAAGAAGGCGGTTCCGCAGACCAAGAATCGCTACGTCATCGTGAACATTCCCGCCGCCCAGTCTGAGGCGGTTGAGAACGGCCAGGTCGTCGGACGCTATACCGCCGTCGTCGGCAAGGCGGATCTCGCCACGCCGACCCTCGAGAGCACCATCCAGCGGGTGAGCTTCAATCCCTATTGGAACGTGCCCAAGAGCATCGTGCGCAACGATCTCGTTCCGAAGGCACGCGAGCTGACCGCCAGCGGCATCGATTTCTTCGACACCTATCGGATGCAGGCGATCGATGGCTCCGGCCGCATCTTGAGGTCGGACCAGATCGATTGGTATGGGGACGCCGTCTACGGCTACCGCTTCCGGCAGCTGCCTTGGGAAGAGAACGCACTCGGCTACATCAAGCTCGACTTCCCGAACAAATATGCCGTGTACATGCACGACACGCCTGAGAAGGCTTTGTTCGGCCAGGAGCTGCGCTACGAGAGCCATGGCTGCGTGCGTATCCACAACGTCGATCAGCTCGCCGCATGGCTGCTGCGTGACGTGCCGGGCTGGGACCTGCCTCGTATCCAGGAGCTGAAGCACACCGGCGAGCAAGAGGTGGTTTCGCTGCGCTCCAAGGTGCAGGTCATGTTCGTGTATATCGATGGGTGGGCGACGCCGGACGGCGTGATCCATTTCCGCCCGGACATCTACAACAAGAACAGCGGCGCCACGACGGCTTCGGCCTACTAGGCTTTACCTTCCGCACAGAGCACCTATCTCAGAAGGGGAAAACGCATTCCCTTCTGAGGCTTGCTATGTAAGAAAGGTCGCTCCTGCGACTATAGGTGCGGCCATTCTCGTACGCCTTCGGCCTATGATGTGGTAAAGGCCTTGGGGTCGCTTCCGACCTTGGGCCAAGCTAGAATCAAGCGAATGGATTACGAAGAAGAGCTCGCCGGCGCCCTCCGCGCCCTCCGCCAGGAAGGCCGCTACCGCGAATTCGCCGATATCCGGCGCAAGCGCGGCAACTTCCCTCATGCCAGCTATTTCAGCGCAGACGGCCAGCGCTCCATCAAGGTCTGGTGCAGCAACGATTATATCGGCATGGGCCAGCACCCCAAGGTGCTTGAAGCCATGCACGAGCCATTGAAACGGCGGGAGCAGGGGCAGGCGGCACCCGCAACATCTCCGGCACGACTCACTACCACGTCGAGCTTGAGCACGAGCTCGCCGACCTCCACGGCAAGGCGGCCGCGCTTCTCTTCACCTCCGGCTATGTGGCCAACGAAGCGGCGCTCTCCACGCTCGCCCGCATCCTGCCGGGCTGCGTGATCTTCTCCGACGAGCAGAATCACGCCTCGATGATCGAGGGCATCCGCCACGGCGGCGGACCGAAGCGCATCTGGGCCCATAACGACGTCGAGGATCTCGATCGTCAGCTCTCCGAATATTCCAAGGACACGCCCAAGGTCGTCGCCTTTGAGTCCGTCTACTCCATGGACGGCGATATCGCGCCCATCGCCGAGATTTGCGCCGTCGCCAAGAAGCACAACGCGCTGACCTATCTCGACGAGGTCCATGCCGTCGGCATCTACGGGCCTCGGGGCGGCGGCATCGCCGACCGGGAAGGGCTCATGGGCGAGGTGGATATCATCGAGGGCACGCTGGCCAAGGGCTTCGGCCTCATGGGCGGCTATATCGCCGCCTCCACGAACATGATCGATTCCATTCGCTCTTACGCGCCGGGCTTCATCTTCACCACATCGCTAGCGCCCGCCATCGTGGCCGGCGCCGTGGCCTCCATTCGCCACCTGAAAGAGAGCCAGGTGGAGCGCGAGCAGCTTCAGGAGCGGTCGCGGGAACTGAAGGACCGCATGGCGGCGGCCAATCTGCCGGTGCTGGAGAACCCCAGCCACATCGTGCCCGTCATGGTCGGCGATCCGGTTCGCTGCAAGAAACTCACCGATGCGCTCCTGGAGCGTTTCGGCGTCTACGTTCAGCCCATCAACTATCCCACGGTCCGCCGCGGCACGGAGCGCATCCGTCTGACCCCGGCGCCTTATCACACCGATGCGGATATGGATTATCTGATGGATGCCCTGAACACCCTATGGCAAGAGATGGATCTGGCCCGCGCCGCGTGACGCAAACGCCCGCTTTCCGAGAGAAATGAAACTCTTGGTCGCGGGCCGCGCTTATGGCTGTCGCTGGCGCGGCTGCACGACATATGGTAAGGCCAGCCCAATTGGCGGGATCGCTCTCTATTCGATGAGCCGAACCCGCACCGTCCAGAAGCCCGCTACGGGGCAGCAACGTTTCGAGGAGCGCAAGAGATGACGGCAAGCGAGAGCAACACAGACATTCGTGGCGCGGGATTCTTCTCCAAGCATTTGGAGGACACCGATTCCGAGCTTTGGAATGCGATCGAGGACGAGGCGGAGCGCCAGCAGACCGAGATCGAACTGATCGCGTCGGAGAACATCGTTTCCCGCGCGGTGCTCGATGCCGTCGGCACGCTGCTCACCAACAAATACGCCGAAGGCTATCCGGGGCGCCGCTACTATGGCGGCTGCCAGTATGTCGACGTCGTCGAGAACCTCGCCATCGAGCGCGCCAAGCGGCTGTTCGACTGCAGCTTCGTCAACGTGCAGCCCCATTCGGGCTCCCAGGCGAACCAGTCCGTCTTCCTGGCGCTGCTGAAGCCCGGCGACACCATCCTCGGCATGTCGCTTGCGGCCGGTGGTCACCTGACCCACGGCGCACCGCCGAACCTGTCCGGCAAGTGGTTCAACGCGGTTCAGTACGGCGTCCGTGAGGACACCCACGAGATCGATTACGAGCAGGTCGAGAAGCTCGCCAAGGAGCACAAGCCGGCCCTAATCATCGCCGGCGGTTCGGCCTATCCGCGCATCATCGACTTCGCGCGCTTCCGCAAGATCGCCGATGAGGTTGGCGCTTACCTGCTGGTCGACATGGCGCATTTCGCAGGCCTCGTTGCCGGCGGCGTTCATCCCAGCCCGCTGCCCTACGCCGATGTCGTCACCACCACGACCCACAAGACCCTGCGCGGTCCGCGCTCCGGCATGGTCCTGTCCAACAACGAGGAGATCGGCAAGAAGATCAATTCCGCCGTCTTCCCGGGTCTTCAGGGCGGTCCCCTGATGCACGTCATCGCCGGCAAGGCCGCAGCCTTCCAGGAGGCCCTGTCGCCCGACTTCAAGATCTACGCCAAGCAGGTCGTCGAGAACGCGAAGGCCCTGGGCGAGGTGCTGGTCGGCGGCGGCGCCGATCTCGTCTCCGGCGGCACGGACACTCATGTCATGCTGGTCGATCTGCGGCCCAAGAAGCTCACCGGCAAGGCAGCCGAGCTGGCGCTTGGCCGGGCCCATATCACCTGCAACAAGAACGGCGTTCCCTTCGATCCGGAGAAGCCGGCGATCACCTCGGGCATTCGTCTCGGCACGCCCGCCGGCACGACCCGCGGCTTCGGCGTCTCGGAGTTCCAGACCATCGGCAACCTCATCCTCGAGGTGCTGGACGGCCTGGCCGAGAACGGCGAAGAGGGCAACCAGAAGGTCGAGGAGTCGGTCAAGGAGCGCGCCATCGCGCTTTGCGAGAGCTTTCCGATCTATCGCTAGCCCGATCCGAGGCAGGGCAACGAGAGGGGGAGCTGGCCACCATGCGATGCCCGTATTGCGGCAGCACGGCCACGCAGGTCAAAGACTCGCGGCCCAGTGAGGATCACACCACCATAAGGCGCCGCCGCATCTGTTCGGATTGCGGCGGCCGCTTTACCACTTTCGAGCGCGTTCAGCTCCGGGAATTGACCGTCGTCAAGCGCAACGGTCGCCGGGTCCCCTTCGACCGGGACAAGCTAATGCGCTCCATTCAGATGGCCACCCGCAAGCGAGACGTCGATCCGGAGCGCCTTGAGCGCCTGGTGAGCGGACTTGTGCGCCGCCTGGAGAACATGGGCGAGAACGACGTGCCGTCCGAGACGATCGGCACCCTCGTGATGGAGGCCTTGAAGACGCTGGATGACGTCGCATATGTACGGTTCGCCTCGGTGTACAAGAATTTCCGCGAGGCCAAGGACTTCGAGCTGTGCTGGGCGAACTCGCCGGCCCGACGCCCGATGAAGAAGATCAGTTATCACCGGATGACGATTAGCGACCGGAGCCGCCGCGGCCCGGCGCACTAGAAACTCATGACCATGCGTGATGAAGATTACATGGCCCAGGCGCTCGTAATGGCGCGTAGGGGCCTTGGGACCACCTGGCCCAACCCCTCCGTGGGCTGCGTCATCGTCGGCGACGACGGAGAGATTGTCGGCCGGGGCGTGACCGCGCCGGGCGGACGCCCCCATGCCGAGGCCGTCGCGCTCGCCCAGGCTGGAGAGCGCGCGAAGGGCGCCACCGTCTATGTGACCCTGGAGCCTTGCGCCCATGAGGGCCGGGGCGAGGCTTGCACCGAGGCGCTTCTCGCCGTCGAGCCGAAGCGTGTGGTCGCCGCCATGCGGGATCCGGACCCGCGCACGTCCGGCAAGGGCATCGAGAAGATGAAGGACGCCGGCATCGAGGTCACCGAGGGTGTCCTCGCCGATGCGGCCGCCGATATGATCCGCGGCCATATCCTTCGCGTCGCCGAGCATCGCCCGGAAGTCATCCTCAAGCTCGCCGTCGGCTCAGACGGCCGTATCCCCGAGGGCAACGGCAGCCCCGTCTGGGTCACCGGCGAAGCGGCCCGGGCCCACGCGCATCTCCAGCGTGCCCGCTGCGACGCTATCCTTGTCGGCCGGGGCACGGTCACCACCGACGATCCGAGCCTGACCTGCCGGCTTCCCGGCATGGAGTGCCGGTCGCCCGTCCGCGTCGTCCTCGATCGCCGTCTGCGCACGCCCAAACAGGCCCAGCTCTTCGACGACGAGATGGTGCCGGTCTGGTTCGTCTGTTCGGATGAGCCCCAGACCAATGAAGCGTCTCTTCAGGAGCGCGGGGCCGAAATTCTCCGGGTAAACTGCGACGAGGAAGGCTTTCCCTGCGTTCGCGAGGCTCTGGAAGGCCTCGCCATGGCCGGCATCACCCGCGTGCTCGTGGAGGGCGGCCCGGCCGTCGCAAAAAGCTTCCTCGATGCCGGACTCGTCGATGAGGCGCTGATCTATCAGGGGGTCGAGGAAGTCGGTCCCCAGGGCCTGCTGCCCTTCGTCGATGGCGGTATCGACAAGCTCACCGGCAGTGGCGATTACGTCATGACGGGCGAACGCTCCTTCGGCCGCGATCGCATGACCGAATGGCATCGGAAACCGAAATGTTCACAGGCATAGTCTCCGATATCGGCGAGGTCGCGAAGGCCGAGATCGGCGAAGACGGTGCCCGCTTCGAAATCGCATCCCGCTACGACCCGGCAACCATCGAGCTCGGCGCATCGATCGCCTGCAACGGGTGCTGCCTGACCGTTACCGCCGTGGAGAAGACCACCGACGGCAGCCGGTTCTCCGTCGATGCCTCTAACGAGACCCTCGCCCTCACCACCCTTGCGGACTGGACCGCCGGCACCCGCATCAACCTCGAACGCGCCCTCAAGATGGGCGACGAGCTGGGCGGACACCTTGTCAGCGGCCATGTGGACGGCTGCGCGGTCCTCCTCGCCATGCAGCCAGATGGCGAAAGTCGGCGTCTAGTTTTCGAAAGTCCACCCGAGCTCGCGCGCTATATTGCCAAGAAGGGCTCCGTGGCACTGAACGGCGTTTCGCTGACCGTCAACGATGTCGAAGGGCAGCGCTTCTCCGTCAATGTCATTCCCTTTACCCTGGAGCACACGACCCTCGGGGCGCTGGAGCCCAACGCGCCCCTGAACCTCGAGGTGGATATGATGGCCCGCTACGTGGAGCGTCTTTCCCAAGGGAACGCCTCCGCGCAGTCCACCGCGGCTCCCATCCCAGGATAGGCAACACCCGTGAGCACCGCCCAACAGATCGACCTGCACGCCGCTCTTTCGCCCATCGAAGAGGTGATCGAGGATGCCCGCAACGGCCGGATGTTCGTCCTGGTTGACGCCGAGGAACGCGAGAACGAAGGCGATCTCGTGATTCCGGCCCAGATGTGCACGCCGGACGTGATCAACTTCATGGCGACCCACGGCCGGGGACTGATCTGCCTCGCACTGACCGAGGAAAGGGTCGATCAGCTCAGTCTCGAGCTTATGTCCCGCTCCAACAAATCCCGTCATTCGACGGCCTTCACCGTCTCCATCGAAGCCAGGGAAGGGGTCACCACCGGCATTTCCGCCCATGACCGGGCCCACACCATCTCCGTGGCGATCGACGCCAACAACGATTACCGGGACATCGTCTCGCCCGGCCATGTCTTTCCGCTCGTTGCCCGCGAAGGCGGCGTTCTCGTCCGGGCCGGCCACACTGAGGCAGCCGTGGACGTCGCGCGTCTCGCCGGCATGATCCCCGCAGGCGTGATCTGCGAGATCATGAAGGACGACGGCAGCATGGCGCGGCTGCCCGATCTCATCGAGTTCTCCGAACGTCACGATGTGAAGATCGGCACCATCGCCGACCTCATCGCCTATCGCCTGCGCTACGACCAGCTCGTGCGCGTGGTCAGCCAGTCCACCATCAACAGCGCCTATGGCGGCGAGTTCGATCTGAAGGTCTATGCAACGACCGTCGACAAGACGGAGCACCTCGCCCTGGTGAAGGGCGACGTCTCGAAAGGCGGCCCGGTGCTCGTGCGTGTCCACGCCATGAACATCCTGAACGACAGCCTCGGCGCCACCGGTCACCGGGACAGCCTGATCGCCAAGTCCATGGAGGCCATCGACAAAGAGGGCCGGGGTGTCGTCGTCCTGATCCGGGAGAACAACGCCGGCGATGTTTCCGCCCGCGTAAACCTTCAGAACGGACAGGGCACCGCGGGGCAGCAGCGGCTTGTCGATTATGGTATTGGTGCGCAGATTCTTCTGGATCTCGGCGTCCGCCAGATGACGCTCTTATCCAATACGCCTCGCAAGATCGTCGGTCTGGAAGGCTACGGCCTCACCGTGACCGGGCATCGCCCTGTGGAGTAGACATGGCCCGTAATACGTCCCCCTCGGTTCTTATCGTCGAGCTCGCTTCTACGAAGACATCGCCGAGGAGCTCGCCAAGGGCGCCATCGAAGAGCTCGAGACCTATGGCGTCGAGTACGAGCGCATCTTCGTCCCCGGCGCGCTCGAGATTCCGCTGGCCCTCAGCCTGGCGCTAGCAAACGGCTTCGTCGGCCGGGCAGGGCGTCATCGCGCCTGTATCGCACTCGGCTGCGTGATCCGCGGCGAGACCTCCCATTACGACGTCGTCGCGAAGGAATCCTCCGCCGGCCTGCACCAGATCGCCGTCGAACACGCCGTGCCCATTGGCAACGGCATCATGACCTGCGAGAATCGCGACCAGGCCTGGGAACGCGCCGCCGTGGATCGCCGCAACAAGGGCGGCAGCGCCGCCGCGGCCTGCATCTCCCTGATGGAGCTGGAGCAGCACTTCTCCTCCGCAAGCCGCCGCTGACGATGACGAAGCCCGAGAAGACGAACAAACGTGCCGCTGCCCGCAGCGCCGCACGGCTCGCCGCTGTCCAGGCGCTCTATCAGATGGATATGACGGGCATCGACCTGACGGACGTGGCCGCCGAGTTCCAGGAGCACCGCATCGGCGAAGCATCGAGGGCGAGGAGATTCACGCGGCCGAGACGGCCTTCTTCACCGATCTTATCCAGGGCGTGGTCGCTGAGCAGCGCCGCATCGACCCGCTGATCAACGAGCGCCTGGCAGAAGGATGGCATCTCACCCGGATCGATAGCATCCTGCGGGCCATCTTGCGTGCCGGCACCTTCGAGATCCTGCGCCGTGCCGACGTCCCGCCCCGCGTCTCAATCAACGAATATGTCGATCTCGCCCATGCCTTCTTCGAAGGCGAGGAGCCGAAGGTCGTCAACGGCCTTTTGGACCGTGTGGCCAAGGAGGTCCGGCCCGAAGAGCTGGCGCCGCCCCCGGGCCGAGGGCCCGGCGTCACGGCAGAGCAGGGCCAAGGCTGATGGCCACGCCGCCGGATCGAGACCGACTCGGCGAGTTTGACATCATCGCGCGCTTCTTTGCGCCCCTTGCCACGGACCCCGCCAGTCTCGGCCTGACCGACGACGCGGCACTGCTTCACGGCGAAGCCGGCAAGGATCTGGCCGTTACCACCGACACCCTCATCGAGGGCGTGCACTTCCTCTCAAGCGATCCTGCCGAGACCATCGGGCACAAGGTCCTCGCCGTGAACCTGTCCGACCTGGCGTCCATGGGCGCGGAGCCCATGGCCTACCTCCTAGCCTTGAGCCTTCCCGAACATGACCCTGCGTTCCGATCCGCCGATTGGCTGGGAAGCTTCGCCGCGGGTCTCCAGCAGCTCCAGGAAGCTTCAGGAGCCACCCTGATCGGCGGCGACACCACAGGCACGCCAGGTCCTTTGGCCATCACCATCACGGCCATGGGCCGTGTGCCGGAAGGCCAGGCGGTGCTGCGCTCCCGGGCGCGGGAGGGCGATCTTCTCTATGTCACAGGCACCATCGGCGATGCGGCGCTCGGGCTTCGTCTCCTGAAGGATCCCAGTCTCTCCGGAGACTGGAATCTCACCGATGACGAGACGCGTTTTCTGATCGATCGCTACCGGCGTCCTCAACCACGGACGGGCTTGGCCCGGGTGCTTCGCCACCACGCAAACGCCGCGATCGATCTCTCCGACGGACTAGCAGGAGATGCCGACAAGCTCTGCATCGCGAGCGGGTTGGGCGCACGTGTCGACGGCCGGCGGGTTCCCCTATCGAAAGCCGCCGCAAAGGCCTGCAAAAGCGATCCATCGCTGTTGCCCGCACTTCTCGGCGGTGGAGACGACTACGAGATCCTCGCAGCGATCCCCGAAGACCGTGCCCGCGCCTTCGAAATCGACTCACAGCGGCCAGGGGTGCCGGTGACTGCGATCGGCTCCCTGCACGCGAGACTGCCGACCCAGGCCGAATTCATCGGGCTCGACGGCGAACCCATCTCCTTGGAAAGGCGGAGTTTCAGCCATTTCTGAGGCCGTGGCGCCTTCGGTCGCCGGACTCCGATTGGCTTGGCGCTCGGGCTCTCATGGGGAATCCCCACCACGCACCGTTTAGTTTGCTTCCGCGCCCCATCTTTGGCATTTTCCGCGCGGCGAAGAGTCACGGCATGGCCGCGACCTGCGCCCAGAGATACCGCGCCTGATGGCGCCAAGAAGACCGCGCCGAAAAGGCGCAGAAGAGATCTGCCTCAAGGGAGGATGGGCGGCTCTCTCCAGGCGCGCTGTTCCGCGTGCGCACTCCCTCCAAAATTGAAGCAATGCTCATAAGTAAGGGAGCAGCCGGTTATGACTTGGGTTCTTTATGCAATCATCGCCTGCGGGCTACTGTCCATCGTCTATGGACTGGCCACGACGCGCGCGGTTCTCGCCGCCGACGCTGGCACCGAGAAGATGCAGGAAATCGCGAAGGCCATTCAGGAAGGCGCACGCGCCTATCTGTCTCGGCAGTATATGACCATCGCCGGGGTGGGCGTGGTCATCTTCATCGCCGGTCTCTTCCTGCTCGGCCTGCCGCAGGCCATCGGTTTCGCAATCGGCGCCATCCTGTCGGGCGGAGCCGGCTTCATCGGCATGATCGTATCGGTGCGCGCCAATGTCCGCACCGCCCAAGCTTCTAAGACCGGCCTGGCCGAAGGCCTCAGCATCGCCTTCCGCGCAGGCGCCATCACCGGCCTCCTGGTTGCCGGTCTCGCGCTCCTCGGCGTCTCGGTCTACTTCCTCGTTCTGACCCAATTCCTCGGCTACGCGCCCAATTCACGCGTCGTCATCGATGCTCTCGTGGCCCTGGGCTTCGGCGCCTCCCTGATCTCCATCTTTGCCCGTCTCGGCGGCGGCATCTTCACCAAGGGCGCCGACGTGGGCGGCGACCTGGTGGGTAAGGTCGAAGCCGGTATTCCGGAGGACGATCCGCGCAACCCCGCCACCATCGCAGACAATGTCGGTGACAATGTCGGCGACTGCGCCGGCATGGCCGCAGATCTGTTCGAGACCTATGCCGTGACCGTGGTCGCGACCATGGTGCTCGCCTCGATCTATTTCAGCGGCAACGCGAACCTCTACTCCATCATGCTCTATCCGCTGGCCATCGGCGGCATGTGCGTGCTGACCTCGATCGCCGGCACGTTCTTCGTCCGGCTCGGCGCCAGCCAGTCCATCATGGGTGCCCTCTACAAGGGCGTCGTCGCCACTGCGGTTCTTTCCCTGATCGGCCTCTGGCCGCTGACCGCCTATCTCATCGGGATGGACACCACTCTCGAAGTCGCCGGCACCAGCTTCACCGGCTGGTCGCTGTTCTTCTGCGGCATGGTGGGCCTGATCATCACGGGGTTGATCGTGGTGATCACCGAGTATTACACGGGCACCAACTATCGCCCGGTCCAATCCATCGCCCAGGCTTCCGTCACCGGCCACGGCACAAACGTCATTCAGGGCCTCGCCATCTCCCTGGAATCGACCGCGCTGCCGGCTCTGGTCATCATCGCGGGCATCCTCATCACCTACGGGCTTGCGGGTCTGTTCGGCGTCGCCATCGCGGTGACCACGATGCTGGCTCTCGCCGGAATGATCGTCGCCCTGGATGCGTTCGGCCCGGTCACCGACAACGCCGGCGGTATCGCGGAGATGTCCGAGATGCCGGCCGATGTGCGCAATACCACCGATGCCCTGGACGCCGTCGGCAACACCACCAAGGCCGTCACCAAGGGCTATGCCATCGGCTCCGCCGGTCTCGGCGCGCTGGTGCTGTTCGCAGCCTATACGGAGGACCTGAAGTACTTCGCTGCAAACCCGGCGGAGTTCCCGTATTTCGAGGGCGTCGACCCGACCTTCAGCCTGTCCAACCCGTATGTGGTGGTAGGTCTGTTCCTGGGCGGCCTGCTGCCCTATCTCTTCGGCGGCATCGCCATGACGGCCGTGGGCCGGGCAGGCGCCGCGATCGTCGAAGAGGTGCGCCGCCAGTTCAAGGAGAAGCCCGGCATCATGAAGGGCACCGAGCGTCCCGACTACGGGCGCGCGGTCGATCTCCTCACCAAGGCGGCGATCAAGGAGATGATCATCCCCTCGCTCCTGCCGGTGCTGAGCCCCATCGTCTTCTACTTCGTGATCTACCTGATCGCCGGGAAGAGCGCGGCCTTCTCCGCCGTGGGTGCCATGCTCCTGGGCGTGATCGTCACCGGTCTCTTCGTCGCGCTTTCCATGACCGCCGGCGGCGGCGCATGGGACAATGCGAAGAAGTACATCGAGGACGGCCAGTTCGGCGGCAAAGGCTCCGAGGCCCACAAGGCCGCGGTGACCGGCGACACGGTCGGCGATCCCTACAAGGATACTGCCGGCCCCGCCGTGAACCCGATGATCAAGATCACCAACATCGTGGCCTTGCTGCTGCTCGCGGTCTTGGCGCACTAGGCAGCACATCGCCCCTAGACAAAGAAACGGCCGGGCTCTGGTTTGAGCTCGGCCGTTTTTGATTGGCTGATGCGACTTAGGCGAACCGTTGCGCCTTCGCTTAGAGCCCCGGACCCGGCGTCGCGGAGTTCTCGTGCTGCTTCTTGAACATGCCGCGCTGGGCCACGTTGCCGAACAGCTCCTGAACCATCGAGGCGTCCTTGCCGCGGGCAGGGGACTCGTCCTTGGCGAAGTCGACGACGATGCCGTCCTTCATGCCGTAATGAGAGACGTCGCGAACCCGCTCGTTGCTGTTGAAGTAGACGGCGATCACCTGGCGGTCGATCTCCCAGGGTTTCAAGAACGCCACCTGCTTCTGGGTGCTCGAAATATAGTAATAGCTATCGCCGTCGATCGTCCCCGTCGTGTCCGGTGAGCCCAGCGTCAGCTCCACATCTTCCTTGGTCATCCCGGGCCGCACCAGCGAGGTATCGACGTCGGTGAAGACATGGCCGTGATGGTCGATGGTCGCAGCGCCGCCACAGCCGGCAAGCGGCAGCAGCAAGCCACCCATGGCCAGCCCGGCCAGGGCCGAAATGGAAGCGCGCGCCCGTTTGGATCCAGTGCCTTGCACGAAAAGCTGTCCCTCTCGAAGAAACGGTCCGTCTTGCAACGGGCCACATAGCATGCAGTGCGGCCTTCAGTCTAAGATCGCGCCACGGCGCAAGAATCGCCGAAAGTGGTTGATCATTTCTATAGACTGGTCTGCCGAAGCTCTTCTAAAGAAGCCGGATTCATGAACCCGTTCAATTGGCTAAGGCAGCGTTCGCCCAATCGGCTGAATGCAGAAAAACTCTATGGCGCGATTGTGGCGCAGGCACGGCTGCCGGTCTTTTATGCAGACTTCGACATGCCCGACACGTTGGAAGGCCGGCTCTCTGTCCTGACGGTGCATATGTTCGCCGTCCTTCGGCGGCTCAAGGCGGAAGGGGCCGAGGGTCTGCCGCTCGCCCAGGAGCTGGTCGATGCGTTCAGCGCCGATATGGACACGGTCTTGCGTGAAATGGGCGTCAGCGACATGAAAGTGCCGAAGCGGGTGCGCGATATTTGCGCCAAGAGCCATGGCGTGATCAATCTGCTCGAAGCGGCGTATCCGGAAGGAGAGGAAGCGTTTGGCGCAGCGCTGGTTGAAATCCTGCCTTTACCGCCAGAGCAGGCGAAAGCTGCGAGCCGCCGATTGACTGCTTATCTTCATAAGGTGGCAGAGGCGCTCGCGGAACAATCCTTATCCGCGCTGCGTCAAGGAAACGTGCAATTTCCGGAGGTTTCGTGATGGCAAAGGACCCCATGGCGAAAGGCCCCGCGGACAAGCATTTCGCGGCAAGGACACGGAAAATGGCGGGAAGGGGCGCGACCGACCCCGGACCCGAAGCCGAATCGCCCCTGAAGCGGACCGTGAAGATCGACACCATTCGCGACGGTCAGGAGGAAATCCTCGAGCCGACGGCAGCGGAACGCCAAGACATGGCTTCCCTCCAGGATCTGAAGGGCCTCGACAGTTTCGTCTTCGCCTACACCTTGCGGAGGGCGTCCGGCGGCTCTGTGCGCCTCAAGGGGCGCCTGCAGGCCCAAGCGACGCAGACCTGTGTCGTGACCCTGGAGCCGGTCGAAGCCTCAATCGACATGCCTGTGGAAGCTGAGTTCTGGCCCGAGACCCGAATCCGGGCCATCGAGCGTCAAGCAAGCGAGGATGGCGATGACGGGGACCCACTCGCCGAGTGGCCGGAGCCCATCATGGATGGCACCATCGACCTCGGCAGCCTGGTCTATGAAACCTTCGCCCTGGCGCTCGATCCCTATCCGCGGCGCGAAGGCGCGGCCTTTGACTGGAAGGACGAAACAGCGGACGCTGACGGCCTCGAAGATGGCCGGGAAAACCCCTTTGCGGCCCTCGAACAGTTGAAGCGCAACTGATGCACAATCGGCTGACGTGTTCGACGAGGGTTGTCAGGGAGGGGCTTTTGAGTATCTTCGGGCCAAATTTGGGGGCTAAGGCCGTCCGGCCGAAAATGATTCATCCTGATCGGTAAGAAGACTATGGGTGCGGAAGTCACCATATCGCTCGACGCCATGGGCGGCGACCAAGGCCCCGAGGTCGTGGTACCCGGAGCCGCAGATGCTCTGATCCGCAATCCGGATCTGCGGTTTCTGCTCATCGGCGACGAAAAACGCATCCGGCCGCTCCTGGAGCCGTACAAGCGGCTCAAGGAGCGCTCGGAGGTCATCCATACGGATGTCGCCATCTCCATGGATCAAAAGCCCTCCGTGGCGCTTCGCAAGGGCCGCTGGCACTCCAGCATGTGGCTCGCGCTTCAGATGGTGAAGGACGGCCGGGCCGACGCCGCCGTGTCAGCCGGCAACACCGGCGCGCTTATGGCCATGGCGAAATTCTGCCTGCGGACTTTGGAGCAGGTGGACCGCCCGGCGATCGCGGCTATCTGGCCCACTATCGATTCCGAATGCATCGTCCTGGACGTGGGGGCGAACGTCGGCGCC
The DNA here is from genome assembly GCF_001708935.1 of Methyloligella halotolerans. Lineage (GTDB taxonomy): Bacteria > Pseudomonadota > Alphaproteobacteria > Rhizobiales > Methyloligellaceae > Methyloligella > Methyloligella halotolerans. The sequence continues at coordinate 375,358 of NZ_MASI01000001.1, read as the reverse complement.
GATGCCCGCCAGCTCATCGAATTCTCCGTTATGGGGGCGGCCATGGCCCGCGCCGTGTTCAATCTGGAGAAGCCGTCGATCGGGCTCCTGAATATCGGCGTCGAGGAGGTCAAGGGGCTGGATCACATCAAGGAGGCCGGCCAGGCGCTGCGCTCGACGCCGTTGTCCTTCCGCTATCACGGTTTCGTCGAAGGCGACGATATCGGCCGCGGTGCGGTCGACGTGGTGGTTACCGACGGTTTCACCGGCAACATCGCCTTGAAGACCGCCGAGGGAACGGCTAAGCAAATCTCCGCCTATCTGCGGGCGGCGATGGGCCGATCCTTCCTGGCCCGCATGGGTGCCGTTTTGGCGCAGGGCGCATTCAGCGCGCTCCGTGACAAAATGGATCCCCGGCAACTGAACGGCGGCATCTTTCTAGGCCTCAATGGCATTGTCGTGAAAAGTCACGGCGGCACCGACGCAACCGGTTTCGCGAGCGCGATCGACCTTGCCTCCGACATGGCCTCGAGCGACGTCGTCAGACGGCTCGCCGACGACGTTGCCCGCTTCCAGACCGAGCTCCAGCTCGAAGGCGCCGCGTAAGTTCGAGGAGTTTGGCCAAGGTGAGTGTGTTGAGAACGGTCGTGCGGGGCTGTGGCGGGTATCTGCCCGAGCGCATCATGACCAATGCGGAGATCTCCGAGCTCGTCGAGACGAGCGACGAATGGATCGCCTCCCGAACCGGCATCCATGAGCGGCGCATCGCCGGCGAAGGGGAATACACCTCCACCATGGGCCTGGAGGCAGCCAAGGCCGCACTCGCCAATGCCGGCATGGAGGCGAGCGATATCGATCTGATCGTGCTGGCGACATCCACCCCGGACCAGACCTTTCCCGCCACCGCAACCACGATCCAGGCCGAGCTCGGCATCACGAAAGGCGCGGCCTTCGACATCCAGGCCGTGTGCTCCGGTTTCGTCTACGCCCTCGCCACCGCCGATAACTTCCTGCGGGCCGGCCCCTACAAGCGGGCGCTGGTCATCGGCTCCGAGGCCTTCTCCCGTATCCTGGACTGGGAAGACCGCAACACCTGCGTCCTGTTCGGCGACGGAGCGGGCGCCGTGGTCGTCGAGGCCGAGCTGCAGCCCGGCACTTCCACCGATCGCGGTATCCTGGCTGCATGCCTTCGCGCCGACGGCCGCTATCGCGACAAGCTCTATGTCGATGGCGGGCCCTCCACCACCGGGACGACCGGTTATCTCCGGATGGATGGTCCCGAAGTGTTCAGGCATGCGGTGATAAAGATTGCCGAAGCGATTGACGAGGCGCTGGAAATGGCAGGCCTGGAACCGTCGGATATCGACTGGTTCGTGCCCCACCAGGCCAACAAGCGTATTCTCGACGGCGCCGCCCGGCGCCTGAAGCTTCCGCCCGAAAAAATTGTCGTCACCATCGACAAGCACGCCAACACTTCGGCGGCGTCTATCCCCCTGGCACTAAATGTTGCGGTTCAGGACGGCCGCATCCAGCCTGGCGATCTGGTGCTGATGGAAGCCATGGGCGGCGGCTTCACCTGGGGTGCACTTCTCGTACGCTGGTAGCAGGAGTTGCGTGCTGCGAATGCCACACCTGGCCCCGAAAAGAACGCTAAATCAGGAATTTGAGAGAACGGTCATTGACCTTGCGTGAGTTGAGAGATTAGCATTTCGGCTTACCCGCGACCTGGGGGAAGTATCGCAATGGGCGGGAAGACGCTGACACGGGCCGATTTGGCGGAAGCCGTGTTTCAGAAAGTTGGGCTACCGAGAAATGAGTCGGCTGAACTGGTCGAGCTCGTGCTCAAGGAAATTGTGTCCAGCCTGGAGCGCGGCGAGACCGTGAAGCTCTCGTCTTTCGGTTCGTTCGGTCTCCGGGACAAGGGGCAGCGGATTGGGCGCAATCCGAAAACCGGACAGGAAGTGCCGATCACGCCACGCCGTGTTCTGGTCTTCCGCGCAAGCAACATCATGAAGCAATACATCAACAATGCGCTCTCGCGCCGGAAGGCGGCGGAGTAAGGCTTCAGGCTGTCTCGCTTCGGCGTCCGGCAGGATCGGGTGCGCCCTTAAATAAATGCGCTCATCGCCGAGAGGCCGGTGGTGGGCGTGACAGAAGCGGGGGGTTAGCCATGCCGAAAGGGCCAGAGGCATTTCGGACGATCAGCGAAGTTGCCGACGATCTCGACGTTCCCAAACACGTTCTGCGGTTCTGGGAAGCAAAATTCTCTCAAGTCAAACCCATGAAGCGTGGCGGCGGCCGGCGGTACTACCGGCCTGAAGATGTCGCGCTGCTCAAGGGCATTCGCCATCTTCTGTATAGCGAGGGCTATACGATCCGCGGCGTCCAGAAGATCCTGCGGGAAAACGGCCCGCGCTCCATCATGCCCGAGCGCGATGGCGAGATGCCGATCCAGCAGCGTCCGCCGCAAATTCCGGATGTCGCCGCCGATGCGGCTCAGAGCCGTGCCGAAGGCGCGACGGTCACAGAGCCGCATCGAGCGCCGGGCGACGAAGATCTGCCGGGCGGCGATCGCGTGGCTTACATCACGGCGATCCTGGAAGAGCTGGACGCCTGCAAACGGCTCTTGGCCGACGCCAAGAAAGCTTGAGGCCTCAGCAGGCTCCGGAAAGTCGATCGGCTGACCGGTGGTGGGCAATTTCTCAGCCCCATGACAATCGCCTGCGGCTTTTTCCGCGGTCGGGCCAACACACGCCTTGCTTGGCGCGCCTGACCGTGTATACCCACTTCTCTTGAAGGCGACAGGTACGGAGCGTGGCGCAGCCCGGTTAGCGCACCGGTCTGGGGGACCGGGGGTCGCGAGTTCAAATCTCGCGCTCCGACCAGCTTCATCCCCCACCAGCTTTCATTTCCCCAACTGTAATATTCCCGAACGTCAGCGGCATGCGGTGGATCGGCTCTCCGGCGCCGGAAGTTCACTGGGCGGCGCGCCGCCGCGAATCCGCATATCGAGCGCCATGCCCCACACCAGGGCCATGATCACGAAGAAATGGCGCCAATGATCGGTGTCGATCACGAGCCCTTCCATGGCCATACCGACGAACACGGCGAACAGCACCGCGCTGAGGCCGTCTCCGCCGCGATCGTAGAAAACGCGGCGCAAACCCAGCCAAAGAGTGCCGATCACCATCCCCAGATAAAGCAGCCCCCCAAGCCAGCCGGTGTTGAGGAACATGCTGAGATAGACCTCGTGCACATCGCCGAGCTCATAGATTCGGGCATATTCCAGCGCACCGAGGCCAAGCGGATGGGTGACGATGAGGCCGAGCGCCCGGAGATGGCCGCCGAAGCGCCCCTCCGGACCCTCGTCATAAGACTGCTCGAAGGACGCGCGCTGCCCGAAGAGCTCGGCATATTTCGGCACGGTCTGGACGGCGGCGACCACGCCCACCACCACGATCACCCCCAGCAGGAGGACGAAGAACAACTTCAGCCGATGTCGATTGGTCGGCGCGGTCGAGAAGTTCAGGAACGAGAACAGGAACAGCGCCAGCGCCAAGCTCGCGATGGCGCCGCGCGACAGGCTCAGCAGGCAGCCGAACAGCAGAAAGCCACCCAAGGCGGAGAAGAGCGCCGCGCGGCCGGGCGATGCGTTGAGCACCAGGTAGAAGCAATAGAGGATCGCCGGCACCAGGAACGCGCCGTAGACATTGGGATCTTCGAACGTCCCCCGTGCACGGCCATACCGCGTGAAGAGATCGTACGCGCCGGGGAGCAGGTTGAAATAGCCGATCAGGGCGGCAAATGCCGCGACCGCCGCCGAGACCGTATACGCCGACATCAGCAGGTGCACCCGCCGTTCGGGATCGGCGCTGATGAAACCAACCAGCGGGACAGAGCTCAGCGCCAGGAACAGGGTGATGTTGGTGTGGGTGAGCGGCACATCGAAAATGCCGGCCTGGGTGGTCGCTAGATAACCGCCGGCGCAGATCAGCACCCAGACGAAGAAGTAGGCGGCGAGCCCGCTGGAGTAGCGCATCAGGCCGACGACGGGGATCAGCAGAGCCGCCCCGAGGATGAGCGCGTCATAGGGCGCGGGATCGGCGATCACCACGCCGACCGACGCGATGGTCAGCCAGATATAGAACAGGGCCAGCCGGCGGATTCCGGCGCTGATCTGCGGGCGGACAGAAGCCCGCTCGAACCGCGCTACAGGGAACTCGCTCACGCTCATCGCAGTCTTGCCTCGCCGTTCGCGCTCAATACGCATTCTCCGTCTTGAGCAGCGCCACAGGCGTCATGAGAAGGATGTAAAGGTCCAGCACCACCGACCAGTTCTCGATGTAGTAGAGGTCGTGCTCCACCCGGCGCCGGATCTTGTCCTCCGTATCGGTCTCGCCGCGCCAGCCATGGATCTGAGCCCAGCCCGTCACGCCGGGCTTCACGCGATGACGGGCGAAGTACCCGTCCACCACATCGGCGTAGAGACGGTCCTTTGCTTTCGCCTTGAGGGCGTGGGGACGGGGGCCGACCAGGGAAAGATCGCCTTTCAGCACATTGAAGAGCTGCGGCAGCTCGTCGAGGCTCGTCTTGCGCAGGAACCTGCCGATCGGCGTAACGCGCGGATCGTCCTTGGTCACGAGCTTGCTCGCTTCCGCATCGGACATATCCGTATACATGGACCGGAACTTGTAGACGTCGATCAGCTCGTTGTTGAAGCCCTGGCGCGTCTGCTTGAAAAACACCGGCCCCCGGCTGGTCAGCTTCACAAGCGCCGCGATCGCGAGCATCACGGGCGCCAGCACCACCAGCCCAAATCCTGCGATCAAGGCATCGAAGATCCGCTTCTGAACAAAATCCCAATCGGCGATCGGCTTGTCCGCAATGTCGATAAACGGGACGTTGCCGATATAGGAGTAGGTGTGCGGCCGGAACCGCAGGGCATTGTTCTGGGCGGAGAGCCGGATATCGACCGGCAGCACCCAAAGCGTCTTGAGGATTTCCAGCACCCGCTTTTCCGCCGCCATGGGCAGGGAGATGATGAGCAGATCGACCCGGGACTTCCGGGCGAACTCCACCAGGTCCTTCACCTTGCCGAGCTTCGGATAGCCGGCGACCAGCGGAGAGATCCGGTCGTTGCCCCGATCGTCGAAGATGCCGGCGATACGGATATCGGTGTTGGGCGAAGCCTCCAGGGACCTGATGAGCTCCTCGGCCTGCTCCCCGCCGCCGATGATCACGGCCCGGCGATAGAGCCGCCCCTCGCGCAGCCATCGCCGCATGAGGATCAGGAGAGACAGCCGCTCCACCAGGAGCAGCGAGAGCACGGAGACGTACCAGCCGCCGAGCCAAACGCGGGAGAAATCAGCCCCGACCTTGGCGAAGAACGCCACCGCCATGAAGGCCGCGAGCACCAGCGTCCAGGCGAGCATGATACGCGAGTAGCTTGAGGTGAATTCCCGAAAGGCGCGGATCGTGTAGAGCCCGAAGCTCTGCACGAGGCCGCAATAGACCAGCGCCGCGGCGGCCACCGCCGCCAGATAGACGATATGAAGGCCCGGCTCGCGCGAGACATGGACCAGATAGATCGCGAAGCCGATCCCGGCGACGATCAGAAATTCGACGATCCGGGTCGCGCCGACCAGCACCGCGTTCGGCAGCAGCGTGAGAGAAGCTGCGCGCCGAATCTCGGCAAGGGGCGGACGCGGCTGTTTCCGCCGCTCCGGCATCCCCTTCGGCGGCCCGGCTTGAAAGCTCTTAGGACGGCGCCTGCGCTTCTCGCTCGACCGGCGCTCCGGTTCCATCACACCCATACGCTCGTACTCGACTGACCCCGTGCCGATCGGCACCGGTGAGATCCGGATTTATCGCACAAGACGTGCCAGATCGGCTCCCCTGATCGAGAAGTTATGGCACGACGGCGTTTGGGATCAGTGAAGCGCGCGCCCTGAGGAAGGGTGCGATGCGAACGTGGTTAAGGACCGGCTAAGCGTTTGGTCCGGCGCCGCGCTCGAGAATGTCGAAATAGAAGGCGACGACGTCTTCAGCCATGCCGAGCACCGTGAAACGTTGTTCCGCAATGGCCTGCAGGGCGGCCGACCGTTCCAGAAAGGGACGGGAGTCGGTCATGAAGAGACGCATCTGCCCTGCCAGCGCCTCGACGTCGTCGGGCGGGACGAGGGGGATCGGAATCCCCGAAATCATCTCCGGAATGCCCCCGACGTCGGTGGCGATCAGCGGCATGCCGGCTGCGATCGTCTCCAGCACGATATAGGGAAAGGATTCGGCCCGGGACGGAACCACGACGCAGCGGCCGCGGGCAAACGCGACCCGCGCTGGCATGGGGCCGGGGAATGAAACCTGTGCCGAAAGCTTGCGGCGCTTCACGAGAGACTTGAAGCGCGCTTCATGGGGGCCGACCCCGACGATGACCGCCCGCACGTCTTTCATGCCGTGCTCGGTCTTCAGCCGCGCCAAGGCCTCGATGAAAACGTCGACTCCCTTCAGGTCCCGAAGCTCCCCGACGAAGAGGAAGTCCGCGGCGTTCTCGTCAATGGCGGGATCGTAGAACTCGCGCAGATAGAGACCGTTGGGAACGACCTTGCTGGGGCAGGGCACCGGGCCTATTCGCGCCTCGTATATCCGCTTGGCGTACTGGCTTTCGAACAGCAGCCCGTCCGTGAGAGGCGCCAGCCGCCGCTCCGCCGCGATATAGACCTTGCCAGCGAAACGACCGGGATCGAAGTGCAGGCTGCCGCCATGGGGCGTGTAGAACGCGAAGATCCGCACGCCCTTGCGTTTCAAGGCGCGGGCCGCCAGCCGGGCATAGGCGCCGCCCTTGGCCCCGTGGCCATGCAGAATGTCGGGCTCGGTCTCCCCGGCAATTTCTCGCACCCGGCGGGTGGCGAGCCAATCGCCGAGACCGGGCTGACGCGACATGGGTATGCGCCGCACGCCGAGGGCGCAATGATCGTCTAGACCGGCGAGAATCTCCTCAGCCGTTTCGCCGCCACCCCGCGAATCGCAGACCACGCCGACATCGAGCCCCATCTCCGCCTGGGCGCGGATCAGATCCCGCACATGACGAAACAGGCCGCCCACCGGCGCGCGCAGGCAGTGCAGGACGCGCAGCGGGCGGCTCATGGAGACGCCCGCCGGGTGTCGCGAGTCTGCCGTTCAGAAGAGGCGTTCGAGGACATAGATCGTATCGCCAGGCTGTACGGGGTAATCGCTCGGCACCACGACCGTGCTCATCACCCCGTCGAACCGCCGGGTCAATCGCACCTTCCGCTCGTTGGCGCGCTCCGTATAGCCTCGGCCGTTGCCACCGCTTCCTCCACGGTCATGCCGCTGACATAGGGATACTTTCCGGCCCGCTGGACCTCGCCGAGGATGTAGAACGGCCGATAGGTCTGCACCTCGACGCTCACCTTCGGGTTCTTCACGTATTCGGCGCCCAGATCCCGCTCAATGACCCCGGCGAGCTGGCGCGTGGTCAGCCCGCGGGCGCGAATCGAGCCGAGCAGCGGCATGGAGATATAGCCGCTTCCGTCGACCGCATAGACGCGGGAAAGGTTCTGCTGCCCGAACACGACGATGCGCAGCTCGTCGCCGCTATCGAGTCGGTACGTATCGTGCAAAGGAACCGGTGCCCCGGGAATCGCTCCTGCGGGCGCCTTCACATACTGCCCCGGAGGCGGCAGCGGCGAAGGAGTATTGAACACCGGGGCAGGGAGGTTAAGTCGCGGAAATCCGCGCATATTGCACCCGCCCAACCCCACGCCCAAAACTGCCGAAAGCAGCAGGAGCCTGACGAAAACGAATCCGATATTGCGCCAACTATTCATGCCTTTGGTCTAAGCCATGTATAGTTAATGAATGCTCACCAGCCGTCCTGAAGCAGGTCAGCGCTTAAGCATTTGGTTACCGCGAAGAGTCAGTAATGGCGCTGCACACGAACAGGGATTTAAGTGAGTCTATGCACTCCGATCAGAGCCTTCCGCGCGGCGACGACATCGACCTCGTAACGCTCGGCCGCGCCGTCTGGCGCGCCAAGCTCTGGATCGTGGGCCTGGCGCTCCTTGCGGGCGTCATCACCTTCGTCGCCCTTTCGATGATGCGCCCGGTCTACACCTCCGAGGCACGCATCCTCATCGAGAACGACGAATCGACCTATCGGCGCCCGACGGGAGACCAGGGAGCGCCTGCCGCGCCGGCCCTCGACGAGCAGGCGATCCAGAGCCAGGTGCAAGTGCTCACGTCGCGTGATCTGATCCTGAAGGTTGTCGAGGAGCTGGATCTCGCCAACGATCCTTCATTCGCCCAGGACGCGGACGTCGGCCTCGTCGACGGACTGCTTATGCGTTTCGGCTTGAGGTCGCAGAAATCCCAGGACGAGCAGGCTGCGGCATCCTTTGCCGACCATCTCCTGGTCTACCAGCTCGGCAAGTCGTCCGTGATCGCGGTGGCCTACACCTCCGGCGATCCGGATCTGGCGGCCAAGGCCGCCAATAGTCTCGCCCGGGCCTATATAGAATGGCAGCGGGAAGCCAAGCTTGCCCAGACCCGCGATGCCACGGCATGGCTCCGCAGCCAGATCGACGCTCTGCGCGACCGGGTCGCGGAATCAGAAGCCGCCGTCGAGAATTTCCGCGCGCAGGAAGGCATCTATGCCGGCTCGAACAACGTCGATCTCACCGCCCAGCAGCTTTCCGAGCTGAACAGCAAGTTGATCCTCGCCAAGGCCGAAAAGTCGGAGGCCGAGGCGCGCGCCCATATGATCCGGCAAATGCTGGCCGATAACGGGCAGATCGAAGCCACGTCGGAAGTCCTGAAATCGTCTCTCATCAGCGCCCTTATCGAACAGCGCGTCCAGGTCCAGCGCCAGCTCGCCGAGCTTTCCGCGACGCTGCTTCCTTCTCATCCGCGCATCCAGCAGCTGAATTCCGAGCTCGCCGACGTGCGCGCCCAGATCCGCGACGAGGCGCGCAAGATCGCCCAGAGTCTCGAGAACGAGGCGAAGGTCGCCGATGCCCGCGTTAAATCCCTCACCAACAGCCTGAAGGCCGCGAAGACCCAGGCCTCCGGCGAAAGCAATGCCGAGATCCAGCTTCGCGCTCTCCAACGCGAGGCGAAATCAAACCGCGATCTGCTGGAATCCTATCTGGCGCGCTATCGCGATGCGAGCGCCCGCGGCGACGTGGGCGCCGTTCCGGCCAATGCCACAATCGTCTCTCAGGCCTATCCCGCGACGAGCCCGTCCTTCCCGAAGAAGCTGCCCATCACGCTTCTGGTCATGGTGGCTGTCGCTCTCGTGGTACTCGCCTACGTCCTGGCCCGCGAGCTGATCCGCGCGACCAGCATCTCCGTCGCCCGCACCCGCCGCATCGAGCCGGCGGAGGGGCGGTACCGCGACGACCTCTATGACGAGCCAAATCCGGCCCTGTCGCGCGGGACAGACGTCCCCGAAGGCGCCCTTGAAGACGCACCGGCAGAAGACGCCCCGCCGGATGATGATGCGAGCGACGATGTGGAGGAGCCCAGCACCGAAGCTCAGATCAAATCAGTGCAGGAGGTGCTGGCCCGCTTCCGGGAGCCAAAATCTGCTGCTGCCTCGACCGCCGGCGCGCCCCAGAGCCGCGCGCTGACCACGACCGAGGAGCGCGATACCGACAGCCAATTGCCCGTACAAAGCAGCGCCCAGCCCAGCGTTCCGATCGCACTCCCGGCCAAGGACGCCGCTGATGTCGAGGGGATGAGCCCCCTGGAGCGCTACCTACGGCAGCGTTCGGGCCGTGCACCCGTTGGAGACGAGGCGCCTCGGAACGAGAGCGAACGTCGCGACATTCGAAGCGGCAGCCGCGGCGAAGGGGGTGTGATCCGCAATATCGATACCTTGCGCGACCGCTTCACCGAGCAGCTCGATACGCGGGAATCGCCCGTCGCGCTGATCACGCCGGTCTCCGCCGAGAATGCTCTGCCGGAAGCCATCCAGCTTGCGCGGCCGATCGCAAGAGGCGGCAAGACGGTACTGCTTCTGGACATGGCGCAAGGCGCCACGACGGTCTCCGACTTTCTCGGCTTGCGACGCTCCCCCGGCTTCAACGAGCTTCTCGCCAATGCCGCGGCCTTCGAAGATGTCCTGCGCGTCGACGACGAAACGCCCCTGCAGGTGATTCCCGCCGGCAGCCCCAATCTGGTGGCACCGCCCGGCGAGCTGAAGAGCTTCGTGAGGATTCTCGATGCGCTGCGCCAGACCTACGATTGCGTCGTGATCCATAGCGACTTCGCGCGGAGCAAGCATTTCGCTTCGGCGCTCCATGGCGAGCTGGCCACCGGCGTCGCGCTCTTCGCCGCCGACACGGTCGAGGAGGACGAAAGCCGCCTCGACGAGCTGCAGGAGCTGAAGTGCAACTTCCTTCTCTATGAGCGCGCGGTCAGCGCCGAGAAGGATACGGACGAGGGCCGCCGTCAGCGGATGGCCGCAAACTAGCGGCGCCCCGGTCTCCTATTCGTCGTCTTCCGAACTGGAATCCCCCTGCCGGGCGAAAAGCTTGCGGCGGATCTTCTGTGCCATGGGCCACAGATAGGGGTTGTTCTTGATCGAGCGCTTTGCGCGCGACAGGTTCGACAGCGGCAGGGTCACCATCAATCCTTGCGGATTGAAGGCGATGTAGGAATCGAACAGCGGACGGATCACGTCCGACCAGCGCTCCTTGTGACGGGCGCCGCCGACTCCGATGTCGTAGTAGGACAAGCCCTGCTCGCAGGCCCATTGGATTTCCCGCCGGAGCAGCACCAGGCCCGGCGAATAGCGCTGCATGTCGCTCTCGGCGAGAGAGGACATGCTCACTGCCAGGGTGTTGCCGCAGATCGAGCCGCTGAACGTCGCGGCTACGAACTCGCCGACCTTGAGATAGCCCATGCAGAGCCGGGCGGGATCGCCCTTAGGCAGGACCGCCAGCGCGCGGCAGAAATCGCGGATTGGCGGCGTGAAGGGATCGTCCACCCCCATCTTCGCGAATTGCAGCTCGCGCTGCTCGAAGAAGATCTCCAGCATTTCCCGCTGTTCTTCATCCGTCTCGCCCCATCCGAAGACGAGCTCGCCTTCTTCCGCCAGCTTCCGCTCCCGCCGGCCGTATTTGCGTCGGGACTGTTTCCCGAAGCGCTGGTTATAAAGGGTCTCGAAGTCGCCGAGCTTCACCGCGTAGCCTTCGCTGGGGTGCGGCTGATGGGCCATTCGGGCGAACGGGTTGGGCGCGTCGTTCCATTCGAAGGGCTGACCTAGGAGCAAGGCTGCGCTCACCTGCGCGCGCTCGGCGATCCGCGTCAGCAGCCGTTTGACGTCGTCGGCCTTGAGCCCTTGGGCCGCCTCGGGGCTGTTCAGCCCCATATTGTAGTTGGCGTGGCCCTGGCCGAGCCACGTCAGCACCGGCCGGCCGAAAGCCGTCCTCCGCTCAAACGACCATATGAAGAGGGGGTTGCCATCGCGGTAGCCGATCGCGATGACGGGTCGGCCGTTTGCTGGGGCCAGGATCTCGCGGATCCAGGCATCAACATAGCTGTAGGTCTGGCTGGGGCTGAAGGTCGCGGCGTCCTGCAGCTCAGCCCAAACTTCCTTCAAGGACTCCGCGTCGTGACGGACATCCAGTAGGATCGGGCCGATCGCCGTATCGATGGTGGACGGCTGGGACGTGCCGAAATGGGGCGCTTGCATCCCCATCTCCGTACGCTGAAACGCTGTAGATGTCATGAGTTGACACACCTTTCCGACCCCTGAGCCACCCGAATGCTCAATAAGCAAGTTTCGCGCCCGGAAAAACTTTTGAAAGAATGGCCGTGGCAGAGTCGCCAGACCGCGGCCCGACCTTTGCACGGGTCGCGTTAATGGTTGATAGGCGAGGGAGGATTTCGGTGGCGAAGGTTAAGAGGGCCATGTTCAAGGCCGCCATGTCGGGGCTCTACCACTCCGGCGCGACCCGCGTCCTTTCGCCTTTCACCCAGGGAAGCGGCCTCATCTTCATGCTGCATCAGGTGCGGCCCGCCCGACACCGGGAGTTCAACCCGAACGGCATCCTCGAGATCACGCCGGAATTCTTCGAAGCCGTCCTCGACCAGACCGAAGAGGCGGGGCTCGATATCGTGAGCCTCGACGAGGCGGTCACGCGTCTGAAGCAGGGGGACGACCGCCGCTTCGCCTGCCTCACCTTCGACGACGGCTATCGCGACAATTTCGAATACGCCTATCCGATCCTGAAACAGCGCAACCTGCCGGCGACCATCTACATCCCGACCGATTACCCCGAACGCCGCGGCGAGCTGTGGTGGCTCGCCCTCCAGGAGGTCATCGCCCGCGCCGACGAGATCGAGCTCTGTCGCGACGGCGATCTCTGGCGTCTGCCGTCAGCCACCGTGGCGGAGAAACGAAGGGCCTTCGAACAGGTCTATTCCTGGCTCCGCGCGACCGATCAGGTGACCCAGCGTCAGGTGGTCCGGGCGCTTTCGGAACGCTACGGCGTCGATATGGAGGAGATGTGTCGGGATCTCATCATGGATTGGGACGAGATCCGCACTCTCGCCGAGGATCCGCTGATCACAATCGGCGCTCATACCAAGGGTCACTATGCTCTGGCGAGGCTGTCGGCGGAGCAGGCCAGGGAGGAGATGAAGGGCGGCGCGGATTGCCTTCAGGAGAAGCTCGGCGAACGCCCGGCTCATTTCGCCTATCCCTACGGAGATGAGACCAGCGCGGGCCCCCGCGAATTCCACATCGCCAAGGAGCTCGGCTTCAAGACCGCCGTCACGACGCGGAAGGGGATGCTGTTTCCCGCCCACAAGAACTATCTGACGGCGTTACCCCGCGTTTCCCTCAATGGCGACTATCAGTCTCTGACTTATACCGGGCTCTATCTCTCCGGCGCACCGTTCGCGCTCTATAACCGGTTCCGCGAGGTCAACGCGGCCTAGCCGCGGCCGGGATTACTCCTGGGGTGCGTTCGGATCCGGCTTCTGCATCCATCGGATCAGCAAACCCGCGGGCAGGACCCAGAGGATACCGGCGACCAGGAAGTAGCCGAACTTCACGAGGGTCGGGGCTTCAAGGATTCGCCCCGAGCCGATGGCCGCGGCGATCAGCACATAGATCAGCACGAAGCTCACCAGAGCGATCACGCCGAAGAATTTGCGGACGGGGCGGGTCATGCCCGTCCTATAGCTCCGAAAGGGGCTCCGCGAAAGCGTTGCACGCTTCAGCCCGTCCGGTGCGGCACTATCGCGTAGGTGCGCCGATTGAGTTCCCCAGGCGGCCTCGCTAAAGGATAGTCATGAGCACCGTGGCCACGCCCGCAATGGCGGAAACCCCGACCGTCACCGACGCCCCGAGCCGGCACCGCAACGCCTTGCGGATCTGGCTGTCTGCGGTGGCTGTCATGATCGTCGCCATGATCCTCGTCGGCGGCGCCACCCGCCTTACCGATTCCGGGCTTTCCATCACCGAATGGCAGCCCATCGTCGGCATCGTGCCGCCGCTGTCCGATGCCGATTGGGCGAACGCCTTCGAGGCCTACAAGCAGATCCCCGAATACACTCACGTCAATCCAGACATGGATCTGGAGGGGTTCAAGAGCATCTACTGGTGGGAATGGGCCCATCGCTTCCTGGGGAGGATGATCGGCTTCGTCTTCTTCCTGCCTTTCATCGCCTTCTGGATGGCCGGCTACATCCCCCGGGCCCTGTGGCCGCGTCTTCTCGGCCTTTTCTTGCTGGGCGGTCTGCAGGGGACCGTGGGCTGGTACATGGTGAAGAGCGGCTTGGTCGATCGCGTGGATGTCAGCCAGTACCGTCTCGCCGCCCATTTCGGCATCGCCGTGCTGATCTTCGGCTACACGCTCTGGCTGATCCTGTCCCTGAGCGCCAAGCGGCGTATCCCGTTGGCCTCCGCCGCGCCCACCTGGGTGGCCGCACTCCTGCTCGGCCTCGTCTTTCTGCAGCTCTTGCTGGGGGCGCTGGTCGCCGGCCTCGATGCGGGTTTCAGCTTCAACACCTGGCCGCTCATGGCCGGTACTTTCGTGCCCGAGGGTCTTTACGATCAAACGCCCTGGATCCTGAACCTCTTCGAAAATCCCATGACCGTGCAGTTCGATCACCGCATGGTCGCCTACGGGCTGATCGCGGCCGCAGTCGCCCAGGCGGTCTGGCTGTGGCTCACCAAACGCCCGCCGGTGATTATCGGCAGCGCGCTGGTGCTCGCCGTCGCCGCCATGATGCAGGCGGTCATCGGCGTCTGGACGCTGCTCCTATCCGTCCCGCTGCCCTTGGGCCTCGCCCATCAGGCCGGCGCCATCCTGGTCTTCGGCTTCGCCGTCTTCCATTTCTGGCTGACCGTCAAGGGCGTGCCCGTGGAAGACCCCTCCCGCGATCAGAAGCTCGCGAGCGCCTGATCCAGGTCGGCAATGATGTCGTCCTTGTCCTCCAGCCCGATCGACAGACGCACCACGTCGTCGCCGGCTCCGGCCGCCGCCCGTTGATCGTCCGAAAGCTGGCGGTGGGTGGTGGACGCCGGATGGATGATCAGGCTCCGCGTATCCCCGATATTGGCCAGATGGCTGAACAGCTCGACGGATTCGACAAGCTTCACACCCGCTTCGAAGCCGCCCTCCAGACCAAAGGTGAAGACGGCGCCGGCGCCCTTGGGGCAGTACTTCTCAGCGAGCCCACTGAAACGGCTGCTCGCCAGCCCCGCATAGTTTACCCAGGCGACCTTCTCATGGGCCTCCAGCCATTGCGCGACCGCAAGCGCATTTTCGCAATGACGCTGCATGCGAAGCGGAAGCGTCTCGATGCCTGTAAGGATCAGGAAGGCGTTCATCGGCGCGATCGCCGGGCCGAGATCGCGCAAGGCCAGCACCCGGGCCGCGATGGCGAAGGCGAAATTGCCGAACGTCTCGGCCATGGTGATGCCGTGATAGCTCTCTAACGGCTCCGACATGGTCGGATATTTGCCCGATGCCATCCAGTCGAACGTGCCGCAATCGACCAGCGCGCCGCCCACCGAATTGCCGTGGCCGCCCAGGAACTTGGTCAGCGAATGGACGATGATGTCCGCCCCGTGCTCGGCGGGCCGCACCAGATAGGGCGTGGCGAGAGTGTTGTCGACGATGAGAGGGACGCCGGCCTCCTTGGCGACCTTTGCGATCGCCTCGATATCGCTGACCACGCCACCGGGATTGGCGATGGATTCGATGAAGATCGCCCGCGTCTTGTCGGTCACCTGGGCACGGAACGACTCGGGGTCCTCGGTGTCGGCCCATTTCACGGTCCATCCGCATTTGGCGAAGGAATAGGAGAACTGGTTGATGGACCCGCCATAGAGCTGGCGCGCGGCGATGAACTCCGCGCCGGGTTCCATCAGCGTATGGAAGATGAGATTCTGCGCCCCGTGGCCGGAGGCCGTGGCGAGCGCCGCGGTGCCGCCCTCGAGCGCCGCGAGCCGCTCCTCGAGCACGGCGGCGGTCGGGTTCATGATCCGGCTGTAGATGTTGCCGAAGGTCTCCAGATTGAACAGCGCCGCCGCGTGCTCGGTATTGTCGAAGACATAGGACGTGGTCTGGTAGATCGGCGTCACCCGCGCGCCCGTCGCCGGATCGGGCCGCGCGCCCGCATGGATCGCCAAGGTATCGAAACCGGGTTGCCGCTCTTGCATCATGACTGAACCTCCCGAATGCGTTCTGCTTTTCCGGAAGTCATAGCAGAGACGGGGAGGGGACGCCTTCCTTACGTGGAGCAAAATACTGGCGCGCGGAGGCCTATCGCTTGGGACCGAGCGTCCGCTGCTGGCCGCCTGTGGCGCCCATGCCGGGCCGGCGGCTGGAGAGCACCCGCGAATTGACGCCGGTCCAGCCGATCTCGCCCGAAAGCCGGCCATACTCGATCTTCGGGCACCGGTTCATAACCACCTTCAGGCCCGCCGCCTCGGCGAGCGCGGCCGCTTCCTCGTCGCGCACCCCGAGCTGCATCCACACCACCTTGGCCCCGATCGCGATGGCCTGTTGCGTGATGCCGTAGGCGGCATCGGCGCTGCGGAAAATATCGACCATGTCCACCGGCCGGTCGATCTGCGCCAGAGATTCGAACACTCTCGCGCCGGCGATATCCTTGCCGCCATGGCCCGGATTGACGGGGATGACGTCATAACCTTTGGCCATGAGGTATTTCGAAACGAAATAGCTCGGACGAGACGGCTTCGGGCTCGCGCCCACCACGGCGATCGTCCGCACGCTGTCCAGGATCTCGCGAATCTCGCGATCCGAGTAGGTCTCCTGGCGCCCACCGCTCATCTCAGGTGTCATGTGGCCCGGCTATTCCCCGTCCGGCCAGCACGGCTTGCGTTTCTCCAGGAAGGCCCCGATGCCCTCCTGCGCCTCGGCGTGGAGCATGTTGTCCACCATGACGGTCGCGGCATAGCCGTAAGCCTCGTCGAGGGACAGTTCCGCCTGGCGGTAGAACGCCTCCTTGCCGATCTTCACCGTCGCCCTCGGCTTGGACGCGATGGTGTCCGCCAGGGCCATGGTCTCGTCCATGAGGCGATCGGCCGGCACGGCACGGTTGATCAGACCCATGACCTGAGCCTGCGCTGCCGGGACCATCTCGCCGGTCAGGAGCATCTCCATCGCCGCCTTCGGCGGCACGTTGCGGCTCAGCGCGACCATGGGCGTCGAACAGAAGAGGCCGATATTCACCCCCGGCGTGGCGAAGCGGGACTCTTCCGAGGCGACCGCCAGATCGCAGCTCGCCACCAACTGGCAGCCAGCCGCCGTGGCGATGCCGTTCACCGCGGCGATCACCGGCTTCGGCGAGCGCACGATGGACAGCATCAGCCGGGAACAGGCGGTCATCACATTCACGTAGAAGCTCCGGCCGTTATCCTCATCCCCCCGGTGCCGCGTGAGCTCCTTCAGATCGTGGCCCGACGAGAACGCCGGACCGTCGCCCGTCAGCACGATGACCTTGACGTCGCGCTTCTGGCCGAGCGCGCGGATCTCTTTGGTGAGAGCGGCGATCATTCCGAGCGAAAGGGCGTTCCGCTGGTCCGGCCGATTGAGTGTCAGAACGGCCACCGCGCCCCTGACCTCGCGAAGCACGTAAGGCGGCTCGCCTGTTTCAGGCGCAGCGCTTCCCGATACCGTCTCCATCTGATCCATTGCCCTCATCTCCCAGCAAAGAGCCAACCGAAGCGCTTGAAGCTACACGAGAATTGCCGGTTCCGCGAGCCGATCCGCGCATGTGGTAATATAATACCGCTATGCTAATAGACGAAACTCACTACGTTTTTTCCGGTTGACCAACCTTTCCAAGTTTGTTTACAAGCGCCGAACTTTTGCAACGAGTGGATCATGAAAACCTATTCTGCCAAAGCGAGCGAGATCGAGAAGTCCTGGGTGTTGATCGACGCCGAAGGGCTGGTTGTCGGCCGTCTCGCCGCCATTATCGCCACGCGCCTGCGCGGCAAGCATAAGCCGAGCTACACTCCTCATATGGATTGCGGCGACAACATCATCGTCGTGAATGCCGACAAGGTGGTCTTCACCGGCAACAAATTCACCGACAAGACCTACTACTGGCACACCAATCATCCCGGCGGCATCAAGAGCCGCACTGCGGAGCGCATCATGGAAGGTGCGCACCCGGAGCGCGTTCTGCACAAGGCCGTTGAGCGGATGTTGCCGCGGGGCCCGCTTGGCCGCCAGCAACTGAAGAACCTGCGCGTCTATGCCGGCGCCGAGCATCCTCATGAGGCCCAGACGCCCGAGACGCTCGATGTCGCCAGCCTCAGCGCCAAGAACAAGAGGGACGCGTAATCATGGCTGAAGAAGCAAAGACGCTCGAGGATCTCGGTACGCTGACCGGTGGCACGGAAGCCTCCGACGCTCCTGTCTACGAGCAGAAGCTCGACGCCCAGGGCCGCGCATACGCGACCGGTAAGCGGAAAGAGTCCGTCGCCCGCGTTTGGGTGAAGCCCGGACCCGGCCGCATCCAGATCAACGGCAAGGAGCACGACAAGTATTTTGCGCGCCCCGTGCTGCAGATGATCCTGAAGCAGCCCCTGGTGACGTCCAACCGGGAAGGCCAGTTCGACATCGTCTGCACGGTGTCCGGCGGCGGTCTGTCGGGCCAGGCGGGCGCCGTCCGTCACGGCATCTCGCTGGCGCTGACCCGCTACGAGCCGGAGCTGCGCAGCGTCCTCAAGAAGGAAGGCTTCCTGACCCGCGACGCCCGTACCGTGGAGCGTAAGAAGTACGGCCGCGCCAAGGCTCGCCGGAGCTTCCAGTTCTCCAAGCGCTAGGCGCTCATCCAAAGTTTGGTTTGGCGGCGGCCCGGCAGCTTATCCTGTCCGGGCCGTTTGCTTATCTGATCCGCATTTTCAAGGCCGAAGGTTTCACCATGGCGTCCAAATCGAAGATCGCAGCCGCCGTTCTCGGCGCGTCCGGCTATACGGGCGCCGACCTGATCCGTCTTGCCGCGCTCCATCCCGGCATCGAGATCAAGGCGCTGATCGCCAAGAGCCACGCCGGTCAGCCTCTCGCCAAGGTGTTTCCCCATCTGGGCGTGCTGGGGTTGCCGGATCTGGTCACCTCGGAGGAGGTGGACTGGGAGGGCATCGACGTCGCCTTCTGCGGACTGCCCCATGCGACCGCCCATCAGGAGATCGCCAAGCTGCCGGAATCCGTAAAGGTCGTCGACATGTCGGCCGACTTCCGGCTGCGCGATCCCGACACCTATACCCAGTGGTATGGCGGCGCGCACGGCGCCACGGATCTTCTCGGACAGGCGGTCTACGGCCTCACCGAGCATTACCGCGACTGCATCAAGGACGCGCGGATCGTGGCCTGTCCGGGCTGCTATCCCACGGCGATCCTCCTCGCCATGCTTCCCCTGGTGAAGCGGAAGCAGATCGACGCGGGCGCCATCATCGTCGACGCGAAATCCGGCGTGACCGGCGCGGGGCGGGCGCTGAAGCAGAACACGCTCTTCGCCGAAGCGGGCGAGGGCCTCTCGCCCTACGGCATCGGCGCCCACAGGCACATTCCGGAACTGGAGCAGGAAATCGGGCAGGCGGCGGACGAGACCGTGCGGGTGAACTTCACGCCCCACCTGGCCCCCATGGCGCGCGGCGAGCTTTGCACCTGCTATGTCGCGCTCAAGGACGACGCGACGGTCGACTCCCTGCGGGATGCCCTGCGCGACGCCTATAAGGATGCGCCTTTCATTCAGCTCCTGGAGGACGGGTCCATTCCCGCGACCCAGAATGTGCGCGGCTCCAACTATTGCCAGATCGCCGTCTTCGCCGACCGGCTGGAAGGACGCGCCATCGTCGTGGCTGCGATCGACAATCTGGTGAAGGGCTCCGCTGGTCAGGCGCTCCAGAACTTCAATCTGATGTTCGGTTTCGACGAGACCGAAGGCCTGAAGCAGCTCCCGCTCTTCCCGTAGGAAGATCAGGCGTCTCGGCCCGCCGGCGCTGCCAGAAACGCCAGAGGGCGACGACCGCCCAGATCGCCTCGACCACGCCGAACGGCCAGGCGCCTTGCAGGAAGCCATAGGCGCTCGCCAGCAGGCACGCCCCGGCGAAGGCCAGCACGAACCACGCGCTGCGGTCTTCCAAGGCGTAGGTGAGCAGCATGGCGCTGACGGCCGCCAGCCCGAATAGCGTGAGGGGATCGAGAGTCATTTTGGACGCCGTTCTGGATGCAGCCTCGCGGGTCTAGACCCGCACGCGCACATAGGACCCCGGCGCATCTTCGATCGGCGGGTAGGGTCCCGCGGCGGGATCGCGGGCCGGGACCTTCACACCGGATCGCTCCGAAAGCCAAGCTGACCAGTTCGGCCACCAGGACCCTTGGGTCTCCGTCGCGCCGCGGCGCCAGGCCTCCAGCGTATCCGCCGGCTCGCCGCTCCAGAACTGATATTTATGGCGCTCGGGCGGATTGATGACGCCGGCGATATGGCCCGAGCCAGCCAGCACGAACCGCACCGGCCCGCCAAACAGCTTGGCGCCGATGAACACCGAATTCGCCGGCGCGATGTGATCCTGCTCCGCCGCGAGATGATAGACGGGGATGCGGATCTTCTTCAGCTCCAGCGGTACCCCGTCGATGGTCATCTCGCCCCGGGCGAGCTTGTTATGCTGGTAGAACTCCCGCAGGTAATAGGCGTGGTTCGCCGCCGGCATCCGCGTCGAATCCGAGTTCCAATACAGCAGATCGAAGGGCAGGGGTTTCTTCCCCAAGAGGTAGTTGTTGACCACATAGGGCCAGATCAGGTCCCGCGGCCGGAGCATGTTGAACACCGCCGCCATGCGCGACCCGTCGAGATAACCGTCCGCGCTCATCATCTCGTTGAGATCGGCGAGTTGCCCCTCGTCGACGAAGACGAGCAGGTCCCCGGCCTGTGTGAAATCCACCTGTGCAGTCAGGAAGGTCGCCGAGGAGATGCGGTCGTCGCCACGCGCCGACATATAGGCCAGGGCGGCGGAAAGCAGCGTACCGCCGACGCAATACCCCATGGCGTTGACGTAATGCAGGCTCAGCTGGCGCTCGACCACCTCCAGAGCGGTCAGCACGCCTTCGTGCATGTAGTCCTCGAAGGATTTCAGCGCGAGCTTGGAATCCGGATTGACCCAGGAGATGACGAAGACCGTGTAGCCCTGCTCGACCGCCCATTTGATGAGCGACTTCTTCGGCACGAGATCCAGGATGTAATATTTGTTGATCCACGGCGGCACGATCAGCAGCGGACGCTCGAACACTTGCTCCGTCGCCGGCGCATACTGGATCAGCTGCATGATCTCGTTCTGATAGATCACCTTGCCCGGCGTGACCGCCAGGTTCTCGCCGACCTCGAACGCATCCAGATCGGTCTGGCTGATGCGCAGGATGTCCTTCGAGCGCTCCAAATCCGCGGCGAGCTGATGCATGCCCTGGACGAGATTGTCCGCATTGCTCGATACCGTCGTCCGGACCACCTCCGGATTCGTAAACGGGAAATTGGACGGCGAGATTGCCGTGAGGATCTGGTTGAGATGGAACAGCGCCTTGTGGCGGGTCGGCTCGTCAATCCCTTCCGTCTCGCGCGTCAGCGCCTCCGCCCAGCGCGCAGTGAGCAGATAGGCCTGCTTCCAGAAATCGTAGAGCTCGTTTTCGGTCCAATCCGGATCGCGGAACCGGTTGTCGCCCGGATCGGGCTGGATCACCGGCTCGACCGGCTCGCCCATCATGCGCCGCACGGTGCGCGCCCATAACGTGCCGTAGGACTGGAACAGATCCCGTTGCGCTTCGGCCAGCCGCGCAGGATCGCTGACCCATTGCTTCGCGACCTCGGCGAGCGTCTTGGTGGCTTCGCTGATCTCCGACGCGACGCTATAGGCGCCTTCGTCGCGCCTGCTCCGCTGCGCGAGGACCCCCATGACATGGGCGCCTTCGTTGCAGAGCCGGACGATATTATGGGTGATTTCGTCGAACCGGGCGAACTCGCCATACGGTTCCTGATCGTCCCCGGACTCGTCGTTCCGCTTCTGCATAGTCGACCCTACGCCGCCTCCCGATTTGTATCGTTAGATCAGACTATAGGGACATTCGGGCCCAGCCTGAAACCCCGACCGGCAAATTCTAACCGGGCAGGGGGCTGCTAGCCGGATTCTGCGTCAGCCGAATGAAGTTTCGGCCGGCGCTAGAGATACCACTGAATGAAAACGGCGAGCACGGCGACGCCGACGAATCCCGAGATGAAGGCGATCCGCATGGGGACCGTCCTCAAAGCGATCTCGCCCTGTCTCGCCTTTCGCCCGGCAACGGTGCGCCCGTCCTTCACGTGCCGGCGATGGCGGTATGTCATGATTGGCCCCTTTCGTTCCGCAACATCCGAGCACTGTCAAACGGGGACGCGTGCCCAAGGTTCCGTGGAGCCGATTCGCGGCTGCGGCGCGACCGCGCGGGCACCAAATTGCCTTTCCAGGAGCAAGATTTGTTGCGAGAAAGCCGCGCTCTCAACCGAATCTTCGTTCAAGAGATAGAAGCGCACAGGCTTTGGCCCCCTTCGGCTTCCGCCTCAAAAAGCGCCATGTTAAGACTTGAGCACTGGGGACAGACAGAAAATGGTCGGAAACAAGACCGTGACCAGCTCGGAACATCGCCGCGTCGCGAAGCGGCTTCTGCCGTTCGCGATCATCGCTGCATTCGCCGCAGGGCTCGCAGGCTGCTCGGAATCCATCAGCTCGGTATCCGTACCGCGCTTTTCGGAACTCATGCGCGGCTATGACGACACGCTGACGGCCCAGCAGCAGAAAGACGCCATCGCCGAGCTGCAGAAAGACCAAGCCCAGGCGGAAGCCGCCAAAAATTAGCCTTTTCAAGAATTAGGCGTATGATGCCTCAAACGTTGGACGCATCGGAGCGCCAGCGTCGCATCAGCGCGAACAACCACACGAAAAGCCAGCCATGACCAACGACTTCCACAGAATCCGGCGCCTGCCTCCTTACGTCTTCGAGCAAGTCAACAAGCTCAAGGCTGCCGCGCGCGCCCGGGGCGAGGACATTATCGACTTCGGCATGGGCAATCCCGACATGCCGACGCCTCAGCACATCGTGGAGAAGCTGGTCGAAACCGTGCGCAACCCGCGCACCAACCGCTATTCCGCGTCCAAGGGCATCCAGGGGCTCCGCCGCGCCCAGGCCGCGTATTACCAGCGCCGGTTCGGTGTCGCTCTCAACCCCGAGACCCAGATCGTGGCGAGCCTCGGCTCCAAGGAAGGCTTCGCCAATATGGCGCAGGCCATCACCGGTCCCGGCGACGTCATCCTGGTCCCGAACCCGACCTATCCCATTCACGAGTTCGGCTTCATCATGTCGGGCGGCGTCATCCGGCATTTGCCTGCGGCGACGGATTCGACCTTCATGACCTCGCTCGACCGCGCTGTGAAGCACTCCGTGCCGAAGCCCACCGCGCTCGTCCTCAACTACCCGTCGAACCCGACAGCGCTGGTCGCCGATCTCGACTTCTATAAGGAGGTCGTGGCCTACGCGAAGAAGCACGAGCTCATCGTGCTCTCCGATCTCGCCTACGCGGAAATCTATTTCGACGATGTGCTGCCGCCGTCGATCCTCGAAGTCGAGGGCGCCATGGACGTGGCGGTCGAGTTCACCAGCCTGTCCAAGACCTACGCTATGCCGGGCTGGCGCATGGGCTTCGCCGTCGGCAACGAACGGCTGATCCAGGCGCTAACCCGCGTCAAATCCTATCTCGACTACGGCGCCTTCACGCCGATCCAGGTCGCCGCAACGGCCGCCCTGAACGGTCCGCAGGACTGCGTCGACGAGATCCGCGCCGTCTATAAGAGCCGCCGCGACTGCCTGGTCGATTCGATCGGCCGTGCGGGCTGGCACATCCCGTCTCCGCCAGCGACCATGTTCGCCTGGGCGCCGATCCCGGAGAGCTTCGCACATATGGGCTCCCTGGAGTTCTCCAAGCTTCTCCTGGAAAAGGCGGGCGTCGCCGTTTCGCCGGGCATCGGTTTCGGTGAATACGGAGAGGGCTACGTGCGCATCGCGCTGGTCGAGAACGAGCAGCGTACCCGTCAGGCGGCCCGCAATATTCGGAAACTGCTTTTAGAATCCGAAAACGCGCGGCATAACGTGATCCCCATAACGTCCAACGCAAATCACGCGCGCTAGTTTTTACCTATGCCGAATTCATTGAAATTGGGCCTGGCCGGTCTCGGCACGGTCGGTGCAGGCGTTTTGCGGTTGCTCGACGCCCACGCCGGGCAGATCGCTGCCCGTGCCGGACGCCCCGTCCAGGTCGTCGCCGTCTCCGCCCGCGACCGCAGCAAGAAGCGGGACGCGGTCATCGACAACTATCGCTGGGTCGATGATCCGATCGCGCTCGCCCAGGATCCGGAGATCGACGCCTTCGTCGAACTCATGGGCGGCGAGGAAGGCATCCCCAAGGAATCCGTCGAAGCGGCCCTGAAGGCCGGCAAGCATGTGGTGACCGCCAACAAGGCGCTGCTCGCCCATCACGGCGTCGCGCTGGCGAAGCTCGCCGAGGAGAACGACGTCGCCCTGAACTTCGAGGCGGCCGTCGCCGGCGGCATTCCCATCGTCAAGGTGATGCGCGAGAGCCTGCAAGGCAACGCGATCTCCCGCGTCTATGGAATCCTCAACGGCACCTGCAACTACATCCTCACCCTGATGCAGGAGGAGGGCGCCACCTTCGACGACGCCCTGAAGGAGGCCCAGGAAAAGGGCTATGCGGAGGCCGATCCCACCTTCGATATCGGCGGCTTCGATACAGCCCATAAATTGGCGTTGCTGACCAGCCTCGCATTCGGGGTCGAGACGGCCTTCGAGGATATCTATGTTGAAGGCATTCAACGGATCGCCGCCGCCGACATCGAGGCCGCCGATCGCCTTGGCTATCGGCTGAAGCTTCTGGGCGTAGCGGCTGCAACCGAGCACGGCATCGAACAGCGCGTGCACCCGGCCATGGTCGCCAAGCACACGCCTGTGGCCGAGACCTTCGGCGCCCAGAACTGCGTGCTCATCGATGGCGACTTCGTCGAGGACGTGATGCTGAGCGGGCAGGGCGCGGGCGCAGGCCCGACCGCCTCCGCCGTCATGGGCGACATCATCGAGCTCGCCCGCGGCCACATCTTCGCGCCGTTCGCCACCAAGACCGCCGATTTGAAGCCGTATCCCAAGGCTGAGATGGGCGGCCATGCCGGAAGCTACTATCTGCGGCTCACGGTCCGCGACCAGACCGGCGTCATCGCAGGCATCGCCACCCGCATGGCCGAGCAGGACATCTCGCTTGAAAGCATCGTCCAGCACCGTCAGCGCACCGATATTCCTGGTGTCGACGAAGACGAGGTGCACACGGGCCCCGTCGATGTGGTCATGATCACCCACGAGAGACCGAAGCGGCGATCCAAAAAGCGCTCGCGGCCATCGAGGGTGACGGACATGTTGTAGCAAAGCCACAAATGATCCGTATCGAGAGTCTATAATAGTCGCGTAGAATCGCCTTCGGCCGTTACGAATAAAGAAAAGGCCACCTGGGAGGGAGGGCTGCGGCTATGTTGCCGTCATCGAAGCCGGAAGAAACCGGCTCCACGATTACTTTGGATATCGCCTCGGTGACCGAGGCTGCCGCCGTCGCGGCCGCCCATTGGCGCGGGCGGGGCGACGAGGCGGCCGCGGACGATGCTGCCATCGAAGCTGCCGCCGACGCTCTGAACCGGCTGGATGCCAAAGGCATCATCGTTGTCGGCGAGGGCGAGGAGGACGAGACCGACCGGCTTTTCACCGGTCAGCAGGTCGGCTCTCCCGATTGCAATCTTCAGGTCGATATCGCCGTCGATGCCCTTGAGGGGACGACGGTTTGCGCCAAGGCCCTTCCCAACGCCATGTCGGTGATCGCCGTCGCCAAGCGGGGCGACCTGCTCGAGGTGCCGGCGATCTACATGAACAAAATCGCCATCGGCCCCGGTTACGAGGAGGACGTCGTCGATCTGGACGCGACCCCGGCGGAGAATCTGGGCCGTCTGGCGGAGGCGAAGGGTGTACCCATAGAGAACCTGACGGCCTGCGTTCTCGACCGGCCCCGCCACGCCAAGCTGATCGAGGAGATCCGGGCGACCGGCGCGGCGCTCCGCCTGATCGGCGATGGCGATATCGCAGGTGTTATCCACACCACCGCGACCCGCGCCACCGGCATCGATATCTATATGGGGATCGGCGGCGCCCATGAGGGCGTTCTCGCGGCCGCCGCGCTGGCCTGTATCGGGGGACAGATGCAAGGCCGGCTCTTTCCGGCCAACGACCAGCAGCGGGAGCGCGCCCGTGCGGCGGAAATCACCGATATCAACCGCAAATACCGACTGGCGGAGATGGCCTCCGGCGACGTCAGCTTCGCGGCCACCGGCATTACCTCGGGCTCCTTCCTGGAAGGCGTGCGCTTCACGCCGCGAACCGTGATCACCCATACCGTGGTCATGCGCTCGGCCAACCAGACCAACCGCTGGGTGCGCACCGAGCGCCGCATCGGTGGAGAACTTCCGAGTCCCAGAAATCCGGGTCGAATCGGCTAAGCTGAACGGTCTTAGGAATAGCCTCTTTCGGGCACTCGGCTGAGCCGTGCCCGACCCAACGGACCGTGAGTGACCCCATGGGCGCAGTGCTGCCCGAACGAGCATCCGGATTTGCAGACGAGACCGAGGCCTTCCTCGGCGTCGACCGGTCCGCCGGCGGCCGGCGCTGGCGGCAGCGCCTGGACACCGCGCGCGAGCATCTCGCCACCGCGATCGCGCAGCAGAATGGACTGCCAGAGATCCTGGGCCGGGTCTTGGCCGCCCGCGGGGCCGAGCCTCAAACCGTCGAAGATTTCTTCAATCCCACCTTGCGCACTTTGATGCCGGACCCGGCGAGCCTCCAGGACATGGAGACCGCCGCCGCGCGCTTCGTGGCGGCCATTCGGAACGACGAGCCGGTCGCCATCTTCGGCGATTACGACGTGGACGGGGCCTGCTCCATCACACTCCTAGAGCGCTTTCTCCGCCACCACGGCAGGAAAGCTGCGCACTACATCCCGGACCGGCTGACCGAAGGCTACGGGCCATCCGATGCCGCCATGCTCGGGCTGCGCGAGGAGGGCGCCACCCTCATCCTCACCGTCGATTGCGGCACGGCCTCCCATGGGCCCATCGCGGCGGCGAACGAGGCGGGAGCGGATGTGATCGTCCTCGACCATCACCAGGCGGACGAGACTCTGCCGGAGGCGCTGGCCGTGGTGAACCCGAACCGGGAGGACGACATCTCCGGCCTCGGCCATCTTGCCGCCGCCGGCGTCGTCTTCATGTTCCTGGTCGCCGTGACCCGCCAACTCCGGGCAGCGGGGTTCTATGACCATAGGGCCGAACCCAACCTACTGAGCTTCCTCGACCTCGTGGCCCTGGCGACGATCTGCGACGTGGTGCCGTTGCAAGGCATCAACCGCGCCTTTGTGGCCCAAGGGCTCAAGATCCTGAGACTTCGGCAAAATCCGGGACTTCGGGCCCTCGGGGATGTGTCCAGGATCGACGAGGCCCCGAGCGTCTACACCCTCGGCTTCGTGTTCGGTCCGCGGATCAATGCGGGCGGCCGCACCGGTTTCTCAGGTCTCGGTACGGCGCTGCTCTGCACCGACGACGACGTGGAAGCGCGCAGCCTTGCCGACCGCCTCGAAGCCCTCAACACCGAGCGGAAGGCCATCGAGGACAGTATGCTTCAGGAGGCCTTCGCAATCGCCGAAGCCGCCCTTGAAGCAGAGCCCGACAAGCCGCTGCTCATCGCCCACGGCGATGGCTGGCATAAGGGGCTGCTGGGCCTCGTCTCGAGCCGCGTGACGGAGCGCTTCGGGCGTCCCTCCCTGGTCATCGCATGGGACGAAGCGGGCGAGGGCACCGGATCGGGCCGCTCCATCGCGGGTGTCGATCTCGGCCGGGCGATCCGCGACTGCGTGACGGCGAAGCTGCTCACCAAAGGCGGCGGCCATGCCATGGCGGCAGGCTTCGCGCTTCGGCGGGACCGGCTCCAAGAGCTGGAGGACAGCCTCTGCAGCCAATTCCGGAACGGTGTGGCCGCAGCCGACGAGGCTCGCGAAATGCTGCTGGACGGCGCCCTCAGCGCCGCAGGGGCCACGCCGGAGCTTCTAGCGCTTCTGGACCAGGCCGGCCCCTTCGGCATGGGGCACCCCAAACCTCGCTTCGCCTTTCCGGCTCATCGGATCACCGGGATTCGCGTCATGAAGGGAACCCATATTCGCTGCCGGCTCCAGAGCCCGGATGGCGCACGGCTCGATGCCTGCGCGTTTCGGGCCGCCGAGGCGCCTCTGGGGAAGCTCCTCCTCGCCGCGGAGGGGCGCCCCCTCCACGTGGTAGGCCATCTTCGAATCAACCGCTGGCAGGGGCGGGAAACGGTCGAGTTGACCATCGAGGACGCCGCCGAGCCGCGATAGCGGCTCCCGAACCCACGCGCCGGGCCCTTTGTCGCAAAAAACCCGGCGATGCGCGCTTGCGGCGAGGCTCCAAGTTTTCTATATGGGCACCCTTGAACCGCAGCCGGACGTCACGTTCGGCGCGGCCGGCACGCCCCCTTCGTCTAACGGTTAGGACGCCAGGTTTTCAACCTGGAAACAGGGGTTCGACTCCCCTAGGGGGTGCCACCGCCTCTCCGGCTTTCCTACCAGCTTCCCGTATTCTCCATGGACGCCCAGGGCTCCTGAGGCCGCATGGGCTTGCCCTTCTGCAGAAGCTCGATGGAGATGCCGTCGGGCGAGCGGATGAACGCCATGTAGCCGTCCCGCGGCGGACGGTTGATGGTCACACCGTTCTTCTGAAGCTGCTCGCAGGTCGCGTAGATGTCCTCCACCTGATAGGCGAGATGGCCGAAATTCCGGCCGCCCGAATACTCCTCCGGATCCCAATTATAAGTGAGCTCCAGCTCGGCCTCGTCGTCGCCTGGGGCCGCGAGATAGATCAGCGTGAAGCGGCCCTTCTCGCTCTCCTTCCGCCGGGTCTCTTTCAGCCCGAGCTTGTTGCAGTAGAAGTCGAGGGACTCGTCGATATCGGCGACGCGCACCATAGTGTGCAGATATTTCATAGGCTTCCTCCTCTCGTCCGCCGTGCCGGCAACTCGATGTCGAGCCCGATCTCGGCGGTTTGTCCCACATGACAGAAACCGCGCCGGAGGCGATTTCGCAACGTCTGTTGCACAACGTCCACAACTCGGCCGGACCCCGCCGGACGGCCTTGCTCGGAACGGAATTTATATGGTGATAGAGGCATTTGCAGCCCCCGCCGCCGCCAAAAGCAAATCTAGCGCAAAACGGACCATTCGAGACCTTCGAAAGCACGATAGTGCTTGCCGATCATGCGCTTAAACCGGAGCGTTCGGGACATCTGATAACTCGCCGAGCCTTTGTGGAGAAGCCAAGATTCCCAAGGATTTTTCACTGGCCTCCCCAAGACCCAATGCTATGTTCGCCCGAGGGCAGATCGACTGATTCGTGCAGGCGTCAGCGATCGAAATAGCCAAGTACAAGCGGGGGAGTGCGGCTATGCGGGCGAAGGAATCGCCACAACCAGAGGACCACAGCCGAGAAGAAGAAGAGCCTGCCGTCGAGGTGATTGAAGTCTCCGGCGCGATCAAATGGTTCGACGCATCAAAGGGTTACGGCTTCATCGTACCGGACGGCGACATGCCGGATGTGCTTCTTCACGTCAGCTGCTTGCGCCGCGACAATTACCAGACAGCCTATGAGGGGACCCGCGTCGTCTGCGAGGCCGCCCGGCGCGACCGGGGCCTGCAGGCCCTGCGGATCATCACGATGGACGAGTCCACCGCGGTGCATCCGTCCCAGCTGCCGGAACGGACTCACGCCGCCGTCATTCCCGAAAGCGACTGGGAACGCGCGGTGGTCAAATGGTTCAATCGTCAGCGCGGCTTCGGTTTCCTGACCAGAGGCCCGCAGACCTCGGATATCTTCGTCCATATGGAGACGTTGCGGCGCTTCGGCTTCGCGGAGCTGCGCCCCGGCCAGATCGTCCAGGTCCGCTTCGGCCAGGGTCCCAAGGGCCTCTCGGCGGCGGAGCTTCGGCCGGACGGCGTGGCCGGACCGTCGTCCCACTAGGACAAGGGGTACGGCCGTGGCGTTCAGCGCTCGCATCATCGCGGCCATGCTATTCCTTGGACTTGCAGCGATTTATCCCGTTCCCCATGCCTCGGCCATGGGGACGGGCCGCTTGGTCCTGACGACCGAAACGGGAACCTATCCCTTCGCGGTGGAGGTCACGGAGACCGAAGCGGAGCAAGCCAAGGGCTTGATGTTCCGCCGGGATCTGGCCCCGGACGAGGGCATGCTCTTCCTCTATGACGAGCCCCACCAGATCACCATGTGGATGAAGAACACCTATCTGTCTCTCGACATGGTGTTTATCGGCGAGAATTGGCGGGTCAACCGCATCGCCGAGCGCACCGAGCCCTTCGCCCTCGATCAGATTCCGTCCAACGGGCCGGCCATCGGCGTTCTGGAGGTGGCGGCGGGGACGGCAAGGCGCATCGGCCTGAAGGTCGGCGATGCCGTCATCTTCGAAGCGGGCCGGTAGCCCGGATCGCCGCGCCGCAATCGGATCTTAAAGCTCTGGGCGCAATCTGCGGCGCTCGGAATCTTGCCGATCAGGTGCGAAGCCTGTATCTCCAAGGCAAGCGCTTCGGCCCGGCGGAAAGCCTCGACAGAGGATCCCGGTCCAAAGCGCGATACGGTCGTCGGGGCATAGCGCAGCCTGGTAGCGCACCTTGGGGAGCAGGGGGTCGCAAGTTCGAATCTTGCTGCCCCGACCAATCCGCCGGCAGCCTGCAAGGCGCCGACAAGCGAAGGGTGAGACAAAGATGGTCGCTCGCATCCACCAACCCGCCAAGAATGCCATGCAATCCGGCAGGGCGGGCACGCGCGAATGGGTGCTCGAGTTCGAGCCCGAGACGCCCAATGTCATCGAGCCCCTCATGGGCTGGACGAGCTCCTACGACACCAAGCGTCAGGTGCGCATGCGCTTCGACACCAAGGAAGAGGCCATCGCCTACGCCACCCGCCACGGCATTCCGTTCCGCCTGGAGGAAACCCATTCCTCCAAGGTGAAGCCGAAATCCTACGCGGAGAATTTCAAATACGGCCGTCCCGACCGCTGGACCCATTAGGGCCCGTGCGCCGGGCGGATCGCACGCGGACGGTCCCGTAGCTCAACCGGATAGAGCACCTGCCTTCTAAGCAGGGGGTTGCAGGTTCAAGTCCTGCCGGGATCACCAGCGCGCAGAGCGCGTCTCAGTCGATCCAGACGCTGAGAACCGCCACCAGTAAGTTCGCCACGATATACGTCGCCAGAAGCCAGATCACCCAGCGGCGGTCGTTTCGCGAGATACCCGCCTCGTGCTCGGCGAGCTCGCCCTTCCACGACGTCGCCACGATCCGGGTGAGCGCCAGGATGATGAAGAGATAGGCGAGCAGATAGACCTTATCCAGCATGGTCAGATAGTCGACGTCCGGCAGACCTGACGTCGCCGAGAGCTGCAGCGCCACCAGGGTCAGCAGGGCCGTGATGCCGAGACCGATCCGCCCCTCCACGTAGACCGGCCGCACGAAGAAGACGAGGGAGGCGCAGACGATGATCAGCAGGATCGGCACGAAGGTCTTGATCGTCATGGCCACGGCCGGTCGCGTCACCGGGATCGACAGCACCACCCGCGAATAGGGCTCCGAATCGCCGACGGAGAGATCCCCGAACCCCGTCGGATATTTGTGGCGCTCCACGCGCATGTGGGGCTTGCCGACCTGGAAGCCGGGCAGGGTGAGGACGGGATCCATCTCGACCGGAGTAGGACCGTCGAGCGCGTAGCCGAGCTTGCTCGCGCCCAATAGCGTATCCTCCATCACCACCGTCATGGTCTGGGTGTCGAAAGGGTAGTCCTCCAGGTTGAACTTGGTGGAGAACCGCCCCTGATACCGGATGATCGCGTAGAGGCTGCCGTCGGGCATCGTTTGCGGCTCGTCCATGAGCTCCTGACGGAGATTGTCGTCCGAAGCGTAGCGGTTCATGAACTCCATGGACTGATCGGGCCGGAGATTCGGATCCCGCCAGCGGAACCACACATAGAGGTCGACGGTGTAGTTGTTGGTTTTGAAATCCAGCTGCTGGATGTCGTTGATATAGGCGCCGATCTGAACCTGCTCGGGCTCCGCGGCAGCGGGCTGGGCAGCGCCGAGCGCAGTCAGCCACAGCGTGGCCAGCGCCCAGACAAGACGCAATATCCCGAACCCGATACGACCACTCCCAAACACCGACAGACGCTCCCCCGAAACACCACTTCCAACTGAGCGACTGATACCGCGTTTCGGCGCCGTTGGGGAGGAGAGAGCTGCGACAGGCTTAAATGCAATCGGGAGGAGAAACAGGGGTGGTTCAGCTCATCAGGAAGCGCGACACGGCCTGCGCAAAGGCTTCCGCCTTCTCCTCGGCAACGAAGTGACCGCAATTCTTCAGGACCACGCTCGTCACGTCGTCGGCTCGGCCCTCAAGCGAGCGGGCGAGGGTGTCGCCCACGCCGTGACGGCCAGTGATCGCCATAACCGGCATGGTCAAGCGCCGATCCCCGAACGAGGCGACGAGCGCGGCATCTTCCGACAGGGCGCGATAGTAATCGAACCCGGCCGTCATCCTTCCGGGCTTACTGTAGTGAGCCGCATACTCGGTGATGGCCTCTTCTGAGATCGCGCCGTCCCCTCGGGTCCAAAGCGCAATCTGGGCGGCGATGTAGTCCCGCTCGCGTCCCTTGGTCAGCATCTCCGGAATCCCCTCCGCCATATGGAATCCGTAATGCCAAGCGCCCCCATTGAGCGCGTCAGCATTCTCCGTGCCGGGAATCAGACAATCGGCGAGCACGAGCTTGTCGACGGACCCGGGATAGAGATGCGCCATAACGAAAGCAGCCTTGCCACCCATATCGTGGCCGACCACATGGGCCGGTCCCGATCCGAGATGGTCGATCAGGCCTCGGACATCGGCAGCGATCGTCCGCTTATCGTAGCCTTGCTCGGTCAGCTCCGTCAGGCCGCAGCCGCGCAGATCGGGTGCGACGACCGTGAAATCGCTCCCAAGCCGGCGCATCTGCTCGCGCCAGGAGAACCACGTTTCCGGCCAGCCATGCAGCAGCACGACCAACGGTCCCGATCCCATGGTCACGTAATGCATGCGGATGCCATTGATCTGCGCGAAATCGCTCCGCGCACCATGGGGAAGACCGGCAAACCGCTCAACGACCGTCTCGTCCGGGCGTGCCGCGGCTCGGTTTGATTGCGCCGCAGTCCCGCAGGCAACGGCAAGGGAGGCGTGGAGCGAGCCTTGGAGAACGGCCCTGCGGGGAATGGTCATGAAGTCCTCCTGCTTTCGATTGCGCAGGAGGATCGCCAGCCTCGCCCATATCGTCTATGCATGGAATGCTCATAGCAACCATGCCAACAGGTTATAGATGGATCTCACCGCCGCGCTCCGCGCTTTCGTCAGGACGATCGAGACGGGATCGATGACGGCAGCGGCACGGGATTTGAAGCTATCCCAGCCGGCGGTCAGCAAGCTGGTCCGCAATCTCGAGACCCACACACGGACCAAACTGCTGGAACGGAACGGACGGGCCGTCCACCCGACCGAAGCAGGCCGCCGCCTCTACGCCGGCTCCGGCACGGCCCTGGCGACCATCGACGGCACGCTGGAGTCGATCCGGTCCGAGCAGGGCGATATTTCGGGCCCGCTGCGCCTGCATTGTCCGGTCTGCCTTGGCGAGACCTATCTCTGCGGCATCGTCGCGGCGTTCCAGAAGGAGCATCCGAACGTCGCCGTCCAGCTTACCCTGGAAAATCAGCCGCCCGATCTCTTGAAGCAGAACCTGGACGTCGCCTTCCGCATGGGTGAACTCGACGATCAAGGTCTCATCCAGACCAGGATCGGACTCATCACGCGCATTCTGGTGGCATCGCCGGAGTATATCGAGCGCGCCGCGCCGCTGACCGACGTTTCATCGCTACGGGACCACGACACGATCGTCACCGACGCGGTGCTGTCGCCGTCCGGCATCCTGAAGCTGAAGCGCGGCAGGAAATCCGTGGACGTGGCCCTGGATCCGATCCTCAAGACGAACAACGCCCACGTGCTGGTGGAGGCCTTGAGGCGCGGGCAGGGCGTCGGCACGGCGCAAACCCTGCTCGTCTCTGACGATCTGGCGGAAGGACGTCTGGTCCGCGTGCTGCCCGATTACGAGGTCGCCGCCACGCCCCTGCACCTCACCTATCTTCCCACGCGGTACATGCGGCCCGCCGTCCGATCCTTTGCCGATTTCTCGCTTCAGGCGCTGCGCAAGGTGGACGGGATCGTTCAGGGCTGATCGCCGCGCCTAGACCATGGAGCGGACCACACCGCCGTCCACGCGCACCGGCGCGCCGTTGGTGGCCGCCGCGCCCTCACCGCACAGATAGACCACCATGTTGGCGACTTCCTCGGTGGTGGCCATCCGCTTGAGGAGCGACGTGGGCCGGTTCTCTTCGATGAAGTCGCGCTCCACCGCTTCCGGATCGTCGCCGCTGCCGCCCATCTGTTCCAGGAAGGTCTCGACGCCTTCCGACCGGGTCGGACCCGGCAGCACCGAGTTCACCGTCACGCCAGATCCCGGGAAGCTTTCCGCGAAACCGCGGGCAAGCGCCAGATACGCCGCTTTCGTCATGCCGTAATGGACCATCTCCGGCGGAATATGGACGCCGGACTCAGACGAGATGAAGATCACACGGCCCCAACCCTGATCGAGCATATGGGGCATCAGCGCCCGGGTCAGCCGGATGCCGCTCATTACGTTGATGTCGAAGAAGCGCTGCCAATCCGCGTCGTCGATCTCAAGCACCGGCTTCGGCTCAAAGATGCCCGCATTGTTCACCAGGATGTCGACCTGGCCGGCCTTCTTGGCGAGCTCCTCTGCGCCCTCCGCCGTGCCGACATCGGCGGCGATCCCAATCGCCTCGCCTTTGGCTTCGGCATTGAGCTTGGCCACGGCCTCGTCGAGCTTGTCCTGCTTGCGGCCGTTCAGGATGACGATCGCGCCTTCATTGGCCAGCCCCTTGGCGATGGCGTAGCCGATACCTTGAGTGGAGCCCGTCACGAGGGCGCGCTTTCCGGCGAGTTTCAGATCCATGGATGCACCTCCTTGTCAGAGTCCGCATATCGGAACGGACCGGAGAAGGTGAAAGGGGGCGTGCCAGAACCACGCGGCGATGCGTCGGGAAAGCGCTCTGGGATTCAGCTCTTGGCTGCGGCGCGGTCGAAGCCGGCTTCGAGATCGGCCTTGAGGTCGTCCAGATCCTCGAGCCCCGCATGAATGCGCAAGGAGGGCCCCTTGGCGTCCCAGGTTGTCGCCGAACGGTACGCGCGCGGATCGAAGGGCAGGATCAAGCTCTCATAACCGCCCCAGCTATAGCCCATGCCGAACAGCTCCATATCGTCGACCATGGCGGCCAAGGCCTCGCGGGACATGGGCTTGAGCACGACCGAGAACAGGCCCGAGGAGCCGAGGAAATCGCGCTTCCAAAGCTCGTGGCCGGGACAGTCGGGAAGGGCCGGATGCAGCACCCGGTCGACTTCCGGCCGCGCGGCGAACCATTCGGCGAGGGCGAGGGCGCTGGCCTGGTGGCGCTCCAGCCGCACCCCCATGGTGCGCATGCCCCGCAGGCCGAGATAGACGTCTTCCGGCCCTGGACACATGCCGCCTGCATCGTGGATAGCCGACAGGGCCTCGACGGCACGGTCGCCCTTGGCGATCACTGCACCCAGCATGGCGTCCGCGTGGCCCACGATATATTTCGTCGCCGCATGGACCGAGATATCGGCGCCGTGCTCGAACGGCCTGAAGAAGAGCGGGGTCGCCCAGGTGTTGTCGATGGCGACCAGCGCGCCGGCCTTATGGGCCGCCTCCGCGATCGCCGGAAGGTCCTGCACCTCGAAGGTCTGCGAACCGGGCGATTCGGTGAAGACGAGTTTGGTGTTCGGCCGGATCAGCTCGGCGATGCCGCCGCCGATCATGGGATCGAAATAGGTCGTCTCGACCCCGAGGCGCTTCAGCACCTCGTTGCAGTAGCGCCGCGTCGGCTTGTAGATGCTGTCGGTCACCAGAAGATGGTCGCCCGCCTCGACGAAGGCGAGCAGCACCGCGGTGATGGCGGACAGCCCCGACGAGCTCAGCCAGCAGGCATCGCCGCCTTCCAGCTCGGCCAGGGACTCCTCCAGCTCCTTCACCGTGGGCGTGGAGAGGCGCCCGTAGGAGAACTCCTGATCGTCGGCGATCAGGGAGCCGAGGGTCGGGAAAATCACCGTCGACCCGCGATAGGCGGGCGGATTGACAAAGCCCCGATAGAGCGCGGGATCGCGCCCCAGATGCCCGAGCTTGGTCTGGGGTTTCTTTCCGGCGGCCGAGCGCTTGCTCATCTGGCTCGTCTCGCTTTAGCTCGTTTCGATGGGAAGATCCGGATTGGCGCCCCATTCCGTCCAGGAGCCGTCATAGACGGCTGCGCGCCGGTTGCCGATCACGGCCAGCGCGAGGGCGAGAACCGCGGCACTCACGCCCGAGCCGCAGCTCGCAACCACGGGCTTGTGCGCGTCGACGCCGGCGGACCGGAAAGCGGTCTCCAGCTCGTCGCGCGACTTCAGCGTGCCGTCCTCATTCATCAGCGTACGGAAGGGCACGTTGTGCGAACCGGGAATGTGACCGGACCGCAGGCCTTCCCGCGGCTCGGGCTCCGTTCCGGCAAAACGCGCCGGAGACCGCGCATCGACGATCTGCACCGAATTGTCCTTGAGGTGAGCGAGAATGTCGGAAGCCTCGCTCACGAGCTCCATATGGCGCCGCGCCGTGAAATGGCGTGCGGTCCGCAGCGGCGGCGGACCGTCTTCCGTCGCCCGGTCTTCGGCTTTCCATTTCGGCAGGCCACCGTTCAGCACATAGACGTCCTGCACGCCCATGACCCGGAACGTCCACCAGACCCGCGCGGCCCCGAACAGCGATCCCGAATCGTAGACCACGACCCGGGCGCCGTCGCCGATCCCCAGCGCGCGCATCCGCGAGGAGAACTTCTCCGGCGAGGGCAGCATGTGGGGCAGGGGGCTGGACGTATCGGCAATCTCGTCGATGTCGAAGAACACCGCGCCCGGAATATGATCATCGAGATATTCCGCGTAGGCGTTACGTTGCTCCGAAGGCAGGTGCCAGGAGCCGTCCACCACCACGAGGTCCGGCGCGTTGAGCTCGTTCTGGAGCTCTTCCGTTTCGATCAGCCAAGATTTGCTCAAAGTATTCACCTGCAAAATTCCATCAAACAAAGACGTCCGGAACCGCGGCCGGCGCGCCGTCGAGCCACTCCGGCACGGGCAGGCCTTTCTCCCTCAGGAAAGTAGGATTGAACAGCCGACTTTGGTAGCGGGTGCCGTAGTCGCAAAGCACCGTGACAATCGTGTGGCCTGGACCCATCTCCCGGGCTAGGCGGATCGCACCGGCCACGTTGATGCCGCTGGACCCGCCGAGGCAGAGCCCTTCCTCCTTCAGCAAGCCGAAGACGACGGGCAGGGCCTCTGCGTCCGGGACCTGAAAGGCGGTGTCGATCTCGGCGCCTTCCAAGTTCGCGGTGATCCGCCCCTGGCCGATTCCTTCGGTGATCGACGAGCCCTCCGACTTCAGCTCTCCGTGCTCGTAAAAATTATAGAGCGCAGCACCCATGGGGTCGGCGAGGCCGATGGTGACGTTCGGATTCTTCTCTTTCAGTCCCATGGAAACGCCGGCGAGCGTCCCGCCCGTGCCAACGGCGCAGATGAACCCGTCAACCTTGCCGTCGGTCTGATCCCAGATCTCGACGGCCGTCGTTTCGATATGGCCCTGGCGGTTGGCGGTATTGTCGAACTGATTGGCCCAGATCGCACCGTTCGGCTCTGTCTTGGCCAGCGCCTCCGCCAGCCGGCCGGAATATTTCACGTAGTTGTTGTCGTTCTTGTACGGCACCGCCGGCACTTCGATGAGGGTGGCTCCGGACAGCCGGAGCATGTCCTTCTTCTCGTCGGACTGGGTCTCAGGGATCACGATCACCGTCTTCAAGCCGAGCGCATTGCCCACGAGCGAAAGGCCGATTCCGGTGTTGCCGGCGGTCCCTTCGACCACCGTGCCGCCGGGTTTCAGCGTTCCCTTGTTCAGGGCATCGCGAATGATGAAGAGCGCGGCCCGGTCCTTCACCGACTGCCCCGGATTCATGAACTCGGCCTTGCGAGAATCGTGCAACCCGTCTCCTCCGACGCGCGTTTCAGCTTGATCAGCGGCGTGTTGCCGATCGCCTCGATGATCCCGTCCTTGTAATTCAAGAGAACGCTTCCCGCTTGGTGAGTGAAGCGGCAACGTACTTTAGGCCGACCGCTCGCGGCAAGCCGGGGAGGACGAATGCCAACACTCAATTGCCGCGCTTCCTTGCACGACGAGGCAAGGTACGAGCCATGGAACGAACCATGGAACGATGCAGGGAATATTGGATGGCATCCCCCCGAATGCCAGCCGCCCGGGAACCGAAACGGCCGGCGAGCCGTCTTGTCATTCGATAAAGGTCGCGTTCGCTTCGGGCTAGCCGTCGGCTCGAACGCTGTGATATAGCGCGCGTCAGAAACGAGCCGATCCTACTTTGCGGGCGTGGTGAAATTGGTAGACACGCCAGATTTAGGTTCTGGTGGCTTCGGCCGTGGGGGTTCAAGTCCCTCCGCCCGCACCAACCGCAAATCACGAGGCTTCACGAATTTCCGCTTTTCCGCGGCCGTCCGTCCGGACGGCTGTGGATGTCAGCAATAGGTCAGCCAGCATGAATGTCACCGAAACCACGAACGAAGGCCTGCGTCGCGAACTGAAGGTCGTGATCGGCGCCGACGAGCTCGAACAGAAGCTCGAGAAGCGTCTGGAGGAACTGAAGGACAAGGTCCAGCTCAAGGGGTTCCGTCCGGGTCACGTTCCGAAATCGCATCTCCGCAAGGTCTACGGTCGTTCGGTGATGGCCGAGATCGTCCAGCAGGCCGTGACCGAGGCGAGCCAGAAAGCAATCGCCGATCGCGAGGAGCAGCCGGCCTACCAGCCGAAGATCGCGCTGCCCGAGGACGAGACCGAGATCAACAAGATCTTCGAAGGCGATTCCGATCTTGCCTACACCATGTCCTTCGAGGTGATCCCCGATTTCGAGCCCATGGATTTCAAGAAGCTCGAGCTGGAGCGTCCCGTGGCCGAGGTCAGCAAGGCCGATGTCGACGACGCGCTGGACCGCCTGCGCAAGCAGAACGTCAACTACGTCGCCAAGGAGGGCGCCGCCAAAGAGGGCGACCAGGTGACCATCGACTTCGTCGGCAAGAAGGACGGCGAACCGTTCGAAGGGGGCAAGGCCGAAGGCGCGCCCCTCGTGCTCGGCTCGAACCGCTTCATCCCCGGCTTCGAGGAAGGCCTGATCGGCGCCAAGGCCGGCGACGAGAAGAATATCGAGGTGACCTTCCCGGAGGATTATCCGGAGAAGAGCCTCGCCGGCCAGCCGGTCGTCTTCGAGGTTACGGTGAAAGAGGTCGCCGGTCCCGAGGACCCCAAGCTCGACGACGAGTTCGCTAAGGGCCTCGGCCTTGAGTCTCTGGAGAAGCTCCAGGAGATGATGAAGGTCCGCCTGGAAGAGGATCGCAAGAGCGCTTCACGCATGAAGCTCAAGCGTCAGATGCTCGACAAACTGAACGAAGCCCATGACTTCCAGCTCCCCGAGGAGCTGGTGGAGAACGAGTTCAAGGCCATCTGGGATCAGGTGACCCACGACATCGAGCACCATGGAAAGAGCTTCGAAGCCGAAGGCACCACCGAGGAGAAGGCGAAGGAGGAGTATCGCTCCCTCGCCGAACGGCGTGTCCGGCTGGGCCTGCTTCTGTCCGAGGTCGGCAGCAAGAACGAAGTCCAGGTCACCGACGACGAGGTGAACCAGGCGCTGCTGGAACGCATCCGTCAGTTCCCGGGCCAGGAGCGGGAGGTCTACGAGTACTACCGCAACAATCCCCAGGCCCTGAACGAGATCCGCGCGCCCCTCTACGAGGACAAGGTGATCGACTACATCGCCGAGCTCGCCAAGGTGAAGGACAAGAAGGTCTCCGCTGACGAGCTCTACGAAGGCATGGACGGCGGCATGGCACCGCATAGCCATGATCACGATCATGACCACGACCATGATCATGACCACGGTCACGACCACTAGCTGCCGCGATTAAGGAAAGGGCCGCCCCCCTGTTACCCTTGCCGGCTCCTTCCCATATGGTGTAGCCGAACACGTCATAGGGCCGCGCGGCGATTCCCGTTTTCGGGGAGCGTCTCGGGGACCGGCAATCCGAAGCCGGCGTTCCGCCGGACCAATCCGATCATTCAGCGAAGCCAGGACGAACGATGTCAGACCCGATGGAAATCCAGATGAGCACCCTCGTTCCCATGGTGGTCGAGCAGACCAATCGTGGCGAGCGCGCCTACGACATCTACTCGCGCCTGCTGAAGGAGCGGATCATTTTCGTGACCGGGCCGATCGAGGACAACATTGCGTCCCTGATCATCGCTCAGCTTCTTTTCCTCGAGGCGGAGAACCCGAAGAAAGAGATCTCCATGTACATCAACTCGCCCGGCGGCGTGGTGACCTCGGGCATGGCGATCTACGACACGATGCAGTTCATCCGTCCGCCGGTCGCGACCCTGTGCACGGGCCAGGCCGCTTCCATGGGTTCGCTCCTGCTGGCGGCCGGCGAGAAGGGCATGCGTTACGCGCTTCCGAATGCGCGCGTCATGGTGCATCAGCCGTCCGGCGGCTTCCAGGGCACCGCTTCGGATATCGAGCGTCACGCCGAGGACATCGTAAAGATGAAGCGGCGCCTGAACGAGATCTACGTCAAGCACACGGGCCAGGACTACGACACCGTTGAACGGACCCTGGATCGTGACTACTTCATGACGGCAGAGGATGCGAAGGCCTTCG
This sequence comes from Methyloligella halotolerans, assembly GCF_001708935.1. Classification (GTDB taxonomy): domain Bacteria; phylum Pseudomonadota; class Alphaproteobacteria; order Rhizobiales; family Methyloligellaceae; genus Methyloligella; species Methyloligella halotolerans. The sequence continues at coordinate 334,705 of NZ_MASI01000001.1, read as the reverse complement.
GTCTCATCGACGAGGTGATTCAGAAACGCGAGGTTCTGGAGAAGGCGACCGGCTCCAGCGAGTAGGACGCCACGAACGCCGCCCGCCCGTAGACCGGACCGGGACCGCTTCGACACCCTCCGCCGGCCTAGACGAGCGGCTGAAATTTCCTTTTGAAAGAGGGGCTTGAGCAAGCCCCGGGCGCCCGGCGACAGTCGGAAGCACCCGATTAATCAATCCTTGATCCCTGAAACCTACCATGGTCAGATTGCGGTATGGTGGGGGTCGCCAGATTGATATCCTTCCCCGAAACGGGAACTTTCATGCAAGGATAACAGGCCGAATCATCGCAGGCTGACCGTTTCCGTCTGCAATAGCAGCAGCTAAGAACTGGATAGGCGAATGAGCAAGGTGAGCGGAACCGACTCCAAAAACACTCTCTACTGTTCCTTCTGCGGCAAGAGCCAGCACGAAGTTCGCAAGCTGATCGCTGGCCCGACCGTGTTCATCTGCGACGAGTGCGTCGAGCTCTGCATGGACATCATTCGCGAAGAGAACAAGAGCTCACTCGTTAAGTCGCGTGACGGCGTACCCACGCCGATGGAGATCTGCCAGGTCCTCGACGATTACGTCATCGGCCAGGACTACGCGAAGCGCGTTCTCTCCGTCGCCGTCCACAACCACTACAAGCGGCTCAATCACTCCGGCAAGAACGGGGACGTCGAGCTCGCAAAGTCGAACATCCTGCTGGTCGGCCCGACGGGTTGCGGCAAGACGCTGCTTGCCCAGACGCTGGCCCGCATCCTCGACGTGCCCTTCACCATGGCCGACGCCACGACTCTGACCGAGGCCGGCTATGTCGGTGAGGATGTCGAGAACATCATCCTGAAGCTGCTGCAGGCAGCCGACTACAATGTCGAGCGGGCCCAGCGCGGCATCGTCTATATCGACGAGGTCGATAAGATCAGCCGCAAGGCCGACAACCCGTCCATCACCCGCGACGTGTCGGGCGAGGGCGTGCAGCAGGCGCTTCTGAAGATCATGGAAGGCACGGTCGCTGCCGTTCCGCCCCAAGGCGGCCGCAAGCACCCGCAGCAGGAATTCCTGCAGGTGGACACGACCAACATCCTGTTCATCTGCGGCGGCGCGTTCGCCGGTCTGGAGAAGATCATCTCCGGCCGCGGCCGTTCGACGTCCATCGGCTTCGGCGCCAAGGTCGGCAATGTCGACGAGCGCCGCACGGGCGACATCCTGAAGGAGGTCGAGCCGGAGGATCTGCTGAAGTTCGGTCTGATCCCCGAGTTCATCGGCCGTGTGCCTGTCATCGCGACCCTCGACGATCTCGACGAGGACGCGCTGATCCAGATCCTCACGGAGCCGAAGAACGCTCTGGTCCGCCAGTATCAGCGGCTCTTCGAGATGGAAGACATCCAGCTCTCCTTCGCCGAGGAGGCGCTCCGCACCATCGCCCGTAAGGCGATCGAGCGGAAGACCGGCGCCCGTGGCCTGCGCTCCATCATGGAAGGCATCCTGCTCGACACCATGTTCGAGCTGCCGAGCATGCAGGGCGTCGAGGAAGTCGTGATCAGCCCCGAGGTGGTCGAAGGCAAGGCGCGGCCCTTGCGCATCTACTCCGAGCGCCATGAGGAACTCGGCACCAGCGCCTAAAGGCTTGTGGTTGGTGCCGAATCCCCGCCATCATGGCGAAACTGCGGCCCGGCATCTGTTCTCGTCTGCCGTTCGCTGGCTAAATATATGAGATCGGGGAAGAAACCCCGGTCTCGCGTAGCCTTCGTTCTCCTTGAATTCGTGCCGCGTGGTCGCCATTTACGTCAACCGCGGATGATCCGGCGCGTATCTGCCGATCCGGACCTGGCCCCAGCCGGGTCAGCGTTCGTGGGAACAGATCCTGGGGGAGGATCAAGAAGGGCGAGTGATCAAGCCAACAAGGCACCGCTGGCCACCATCGCAAATGGACTGCCGACAGGATTATTATGACCGATCAAAAAGACACTCCAGACTTCGAGACTGGCGGGCAGGAGATCTTTCCCGTTCTGCCGCTCCGGGACATCGTCGTCTTTCCATACATGATCGTGCCGCTCTTCGTCGGGCGCGAGAAGTCCATCGCGGCTCTCGAAGAGGTCATGCGCGCCGACAAGCAGATTCTGCTGGCCGCCCAGAAGAACGCCAACGATGACGAGCCGAGCGCCGACGGCATTTACCGTGTCGGCACCCTGGCGTCCGTCCTGCAGCTTCTGAAGCTGCCCGACGGCACCGTTAAGGTGCTCGTCGAGGGTACGAAGCGGGCGGAGATCGACTCCTTCACCGACAAGGAAGAGTATTTCGAAGCCAAGATCGGCCTCGTCGACGAGGAGATGGGCACTGAGGACGAGATCGAAGCGCTGGCGCGGTCCGTGATCAGCCAGTTCGAGAGCTATGTGAAGCTCAACAAGAAGATCTCGCCCGAGGTTCTGGCGACGCTGAACCAGATCGAGGATTACTCGAAGCTGGCCGACACCATCGCGTCCCATCTGGCCATCAAGATTTCCGAGAAGCAGCAGGTCCTCGAGATCACGTCGGTCTCCGAGCGGCTGGAGCGCGTCTTCACCCTCATGGAGAGCGAGATCTCCGTCCTCCAGGTGGAGAAGAAGATCAGGAGCCGCGTCAAGCGTCAGATGGAGAAGACACAGCGCGAGTACTACCTGAACGAGCAGATGAAGGCGATCCAGAAGGAGCTCGGGGACGGCGATGAAGGCCGCGACGACCTGGCCGAGCTCGAAGAGAAGATCGAGAAGACCAAGCTTTCCAAGGAAGCTCGCGAGAAGGCCATGGCCGAGCTGAAGAAGCTTCGCCAGATGAGCCCCATGTCGGCCGAGGCCACCGTGGTCCGGAACTATCTCGACTGGCTGCTGTCGATCCCGTGGGGCGTGAAGGGCAAGATCAAGCGCGATCTCGACGATGCCCAGAACGTGCTCGACGAGGATCACTACGGGCTGGCCAAGGTGAAAGACCGGATTGTCGAGTACCTCGCCGTCCAGAACCGCACCAACGCCATGAAGGGGCCGATCCTCTGCCTGGTCGGACCGCCCGGCGTGGGCAAGACCTCGCTCGGCCGCTCCATTGCGAAAGCGACGGGTCGCGAGTTCGTGCGCATGAGCCTGGGTGGCGTCCGTGACGAGGCGGAGATCCGCGGTCACCGGCGGACCTATATCGGCTCCATGCCCGGCAAGGTGATTCAGTCCATGCGGAAGGCGAAGAAGACCAATCCGCTCTTCCTTCTGGACGAAATCGACAAGATGGGCGCGGATTTCCGCGGCGATCCGGCCTCGGCTTTGCTCGAGGTGCTCGATCCTGAGCAGAACAACACCTTCAACGACCATTACCTGGAGGTCGATTACGACCTGTCCAACGTGATGTTCGTGACCACGGCAAACACCCTGAACATCCCGCCGGCCCTCCTGGACCGGATGGAGATCATCAGGCTCGCCGGCTACACCGAGGAAGAGAAGACGCAGATCGCAAGACGCCATCTGCTTCCCGCCCAGATCAAGGCCCACGGTCTGGAAGAGGGCGAGATGAGCCTCGACGACGCCGGTCTGAAGGAGATGATCCGCCGCTACACCCGCGAAGCGGGCGTGCGTAATCTCGAGCGCGAGCTTGCGAAGCTGGCTCGGAAATCCGTCAAGGAGCTCCTGACCAGCGACAAGACCTCGATCGAGATCACCAAGGAGAACCTCGAGGACTATCTCGGCGTGCCGAAATATCGTTACGGCGAGGCGGAGCTTGAGGATCAGGTCGGCGTGGTCACCGGACTTGCCTGGACGGAAGTCGGCGGCGAGATCCTGACCGTCGAAGGCGTCATGATGCCGGGCAAGGGCAAGATGACCGTGACCGGCAACCTGCGCGACGTCATGAAGGAATCGATCCAGGCGGCCAGTGCCTATGTGCGCTCCCGCGCGGTCGAGTTCGGCATCGAGCCGCCGCTCTTCGAGAGGCGGGACATCCACGTCCACGTTCCCGAGGGCGCGACTCCGAAGGACGGTCCGTCCGCCGGTGTGGCGATGGTCACGACGATCATCTCCCTGATGACAGGCATCAAGGTCCGCCGCGATGTCGCCATGACCGGCGAGATCACGTTGCGCGGCCGGGTGCTGCCGATCGGCGGCCTGAAAGAGAAGCTGCTCGCAGCGCTTCGGGCCGGCATCAAGACGGTGATCATTCCGGAGGAGAATGCCAAGGATCTCACGGAAATCCCCGACGAGATCAAGAACAAGCTCGACATCAAGACGGTGTCGCGCATGGACGAGGTCGTGCCTCTGGCCTTGGTGCATCCGCCCCAGCGAATCGAATGGTCGGAGGATAGCGGAGAGAACAAAGAAGTGGTTCCGCCGAAGAACGAGGACCCCTCCACCGGGCTCACCGCGCACTAGCCAAACCGGCAGTTCGAACTCTGCCCCAAAAATGTCGTTTCTCTATGGTCCGGCTCAGCCAATGAGTCGGACCATTTTTGTTGATTTTCCGCCTTTTCTAGGCCAAGTCATACACCACATTGTTTAGAATCGCTTTCGCACCCCGCCGGCCCCGGGTGCGCGGCAGAGGTTTGGGGCCGAACGAAAGGATAGACCATGAACAAGGCTGACCTCGTAGCCGAAGTGGCGAAGGAATCCGATATCTCGAAGGATTCCGCCGAGAAGGCTGTCGACGCCACCTTCAAGACTATCGAGACGGCGCTCAAGAACGGCGACACCGTCCGGATTGTCGGGTTTGGCAATTTCCAGGTCGCCGACCGCAAGGCCTCCACCGGCCGCAATCCGCGCACCGGCGAAGCCGTGGAGATTCCGGCCTCGCGCGTGCCGAAATTTCGCGCCGGCAAGGCTTTGAAGGAAGCCTGCAACAGCTAACTGCTGGCCCAGGCGTCACGCGCCTGGGCGGCTTTCCCCTCTGCTTTGGGGAAGGCGGCATCGGCCTGATTGATGCCCTGCGAATCGTGGGGCTGCTCATTCTTTCGGCCCGATGCCAGGCGAACAGACGGTTCGCATTTTAGAAAAGTTTTCGGCAGCGTTCGTGCGCAGCGTCCATCCGGCATCCGCTCCATGCGTTGCGCGGGTCGGCCTGGTGACGGATATTTGCCGGGGACGGGCGGTTAGCTCAGCTGGTAGAGCGCCACGTTTACACCGTGGATGTCGGGAGTTCGATCCTCTCACCGCCCACCACGCTTCACCTTTAGTGGTTACGCGTGGCGCAAGCTTCGTTCGCATTGCACGCGGGCGAGGGCCCTTTCACGACTTCCCAACCGTCAAACGAACGATAGATGTCGATCAGGGCGTCTGTTCAGTTGACTTGGGGAATCGGAAGCCTTACACGCTGGAAGCCCTCGCTGCCTCGGCACGATCAGGGCATTCCGCGGGGGTGTAGCTCAGTTGGTTAGAGCGCCGGCCTGTCACGCCGGAGGCCGCGGGTTCGAGTCCCGTCACTCCCGCCACTTTCCCCTCACGAAAGAGCTCATAATCCTTATCGCCTGCGACCCCTGGCACCTTGCGTTGGGGGCGGTCGCTGCGCTAACCAGTACCCACGTCTGCGGGCGAGGAAGAGGACGAGCACGGTCGTCGCAAACCTCTAGCTTTGCCTCCGGGAGGCAGACAGGACTTCTCACGCCTTTGCGTCCGTCCCGGGACCTGTGAGGCGGTTTCATGAACGAGCTGCTGCAAGAGTATCTGCCGCTGGTGATTTTCATCGGCATCGCCTTTGCGATCAGCACTGTTCTTTTGGTCGTCCCCTTCTTCATCGCCCCTCAGGATCCCGATCCTGAGAAGGTCTCGGCCTACGAATGCGGCTTTCCCGCCTTCGACGACGCGCGCATGAAGTTCGACGTCCGATTCTACCTCGTGTCCTTGCTCTTCATCATCTTCGACCTCGAGGTCGCCTTCCTGTTTCCATGGGCGGTCGCATTCGACGATGTCGGCATGTTCGGCTTCTGGGCGATGATGGTCTTCCTTGGCATCCTCACGATCGGGTTCATATATGAGTGGGGGAAGGGAGCTCTGGAATGGGATTGACCGAAGATTCGATTCTCGAACAGGCGCAGCCGGAAGGGCGTCCGCGTATTCCGCAGGACCGCTTGCTGCCCCAGGTCTCGCGCTTCGACGAATTCTCCGATCAGCTCGCCGACAAGGGCTTTCTGCTGACCACGGCGGACGACCTCATCAACTGGGCGCGCACCGGCTCGCTCATGTGGATGACCTTCGGCCTGGCCTGTTGCGCGGTGGAGATGATGCAGGCCTCCATGCCCCGCTACGACCTGGAGCGATTCGGCTTTGCACCGCGCGCCAGCCCCCGCCAGTCCGACGTTATGATCGTCGCCGGCACGCTCACCAACAAGATGGCCGCGCCGCTCCGCAAGGTCTACGACCAGATGCCGGAGCCGCGCTACGTGATCTCCATGGGCTCCTGCGCCAATGGCGGCGGCTACTATCACTACTCCTATTCGGTGGTGCGCGGCTGCGACCGCATCGTGCCCGTCGACATCTACGTTCCAGGCTGCCCGCCGACCGCCGAAGCGCTGGTCTATGGCGTGCTGCTCCTCCAGAAGAAGATTAGGCGCACCGGCACCATTCAGCGCTAGCGTCACCTCAGAACTGTAAGCTCAAGCATGGACGACGCCCTGAACGATCTCGGCAAGCATCTCAGCGACAAGCTGGGCGCTGCCATTTCCGGCTATCGGGTCCGCTATGGCGAGCTGACCGTGGATGTAGCCCGCGACGAGATCGTCGAGGTCGCCACCTTTCTGCGTGACGACGACAAGTGCCGCTTCGTCTGCTTCATCGATATCTGCGGCGCCGACTATCCCGAACGGGAGGAGCGTTTCGACGTCGTCTATCATCTGCTCAGCCCGGACCTGAACCATCGGATCCGCCTGAAGGTGACCACCGACGAGACGAAGCCCGTGCCGAGCCTCGTGGACGTCTTTCCCGCGGCCGACTGGTTCGAGCGCGAGACATACGATCTCTACGGCGTCCTGTTCTCCGGCCATCCCGATCTGCGGCGCCTGCTCACCGATTACGGCTTTCAGGGCCACCCGCTCCGGAAGGACTTCCCGCTGACCGGCTTCGTCGAGGTGCGCTACGACGACGAGGCGAAGAAGGTCGTCTACGAGCCCGTGAAGCTCATGCAGGGCTTCCGCAATTTCGACTTCCTGAGCCCGTGGGAGGGCATGGACGAGGCCATCCCCGGCGACGAGAAGGCCGGCGATCCCGAAACGCGGGAGCAGAAGCGGTGAAGCCGACCCTCGTACCCGGACTGACGGCGCAGTTTGCGTACAGGATTCCCGACACGAAGACCGTGCCCAACCTCTATCCCGAGGCGGACGAGTTTCAGGAGATGCCGGAGGTCTTCGCCACGGGGTTCATGGTCGGGCTGATGGAATGGACATGCCTGAAGCTCCTCGCGCCTCATCTCGATGAGGGCGAAGGCAGCCTCGGAACCCATATCAACGTGTCCCACGCCGCAGCGACCCCGCCAGGGCTGACCGTCACCGTCGACGCCGAATGCATCGAAGTGCGCGGCCCCCGTCTCAAATTCCATGTCCGCGCCCATGACGGCGTCGGCATGATCGGGGAAGGGGAGCACGAGCGCTTCGTCGTCACCTGGGAGCGGTTCGACCGCGGGATGCAGAAAAAGCTACAAGCCGTGCGGGAAGCGCAATCCGAAGAGGCCGGCGCATGAGCACCGAGAACTTGAGCTCCGACAACATGACCAGCGACAGCGATCTGGAGAATCAGGACGCCGAGATCCTGAAGGAGAACACCGAAGACCGGAAGTTCACCATCAATTTCGGCCCTCAGCACCCGGCCGCCCATGGCGTGTTGCGCCTGGTCCTGGAGCTCGACGGCGAGGTGGTGGAGCGCGTCGATCCTCATATCGGGCTGCTCCATCGCGGCACCGAGAAGCTGATCGAGTACAAGACCTACCTCCAGGCGCTGCCCTATTTTGACCGGCTCGACTATGTCGCGCCCATGAATCAGGAGCATGCCTATTGCCTGGCCGTAGAGCGCCTGGTCGGCGTCGAGGTGCCGAAGCGCGCCCAACTCATCCGGGTGCTCTATTCGGAGATCGGCCGGCTCCTGTCCCATCTGCTCAACGTCACCACGCAAGCCATGGATGTCGGCGCGCTGACTCCGCCGCTCTGGGGCTTCGAGGAGCGCGAGAAGCTCATGGTCTTTTATGAGCGCGCCTCCGGTAGCCGCATGCATGCGGCCTATTTCCGGCCCGGCGGCGTGCACCAGGACCTGCCGCCGAAGCTCGTCGACGACATCTACGCCTTCTGCGATCCGTTCCTGAAGGTGCTCGACGACATCGAAGGGCTGCTGACCGACAACCGCATCTTCAAGCAGCGGAATGTCGATATCGGCATCGTCGATCTGGCCGACGCCTGGGCCTGGGGCTTTTCCGGCGTGATGGTGCGCGGCTCGGGCGCGCGTGGGACCTGCGCAAGTCCCAGCCTACGAGTGCTACGAGGAGATGGAATTCGACATCCCCATCGGCAAGAACGGCGACTGCTACGACCGCTATCTGATCCGCATGGAGGAGATGCGACAATCTGTCCGTATCATGAAACAGGCCTGTGAAAAGCTTACAACCGAGCCTGGCGACGTGCTGGTGGAGAACCACAAGATGGTGCCGCCGCGCCGGGATGAGATGAAGCAGTCGATGGAAGCCCTGATCCATCACTTCAAGCTTTACACCGAAGGCTATCACGTGCCGGCCGGCGAGGTTTATGCCGCGGTTGAGGCTCCCAAAGGGGAATTCGGCGTGTATTTGGTCGCCGACGACACCAACAAGCCGTATCGCTGCAAACTTCGCGCACCGGGCTTCGCCCATCTCCAGGCCATGGATTTCCTGTCGAAGGGCCACATGCTGGCGGATGTATCGGCGATTTTGGGTTCCATCGATATCGTGTTCGGCGAGGTCGATCGGTAGCGAGCCGGGTTGCATATCGCGCGGTTGCGGCCCTTGATTCACAGGGCTCAACAGGCAAGATGCGACCGAGAGAGATGAGATTCTGGTGAGAGGTCCGAAGCGGCCTCCGCCGACCGTTTTCGGGAGCGTTTCAGCGTTGGCGATTCCCCTCTTGGGGCGGGTCCTCTGGGAAGGACTGACGGGCCGGCGCAGGACGCCCCTTCAATACGCGTTTGCAGACTCTAGCGCCTGCAGGCGAACCACAAGAAGACAGCCGCATGAGCGTCCGACGCCTTGCAGATGAGCAGCCTGAGGCTTTCGCTTTCACGCCGGAAAACCTCGTTTGGGCAAAAACCACGCTCGAAAAATATCCCGAAGGCAAGCAGGCCTCCGGCGTGATCCCGCTGCTGTGGCGCGCCCAGGAGCAGATGGGCGGCTGGCTGCCCGAGCCGGCCCTGCGCTACGTCGCCGACATGCTGGATATGGCCTATATCCGCGTCTACGAAGTCGCGACCTTCTACACCATGTTCAATCTGGCGCCGGTGGGCCGCTACTACGTGCAGCTTTGCGGCACGACGCCATGCTGGCTGCGCGGCTCCGACGAGCTGAAGCAGACCTGCCGGGAGATGATCGGCGAGCCCGGCCACGTCACCGAAGACGGTCTGTTCTCCTGGATCGAGGTGGAATGCCTGGGCGCGTGCTCCAATGCGCCCATGGTCCAGATCAACAAGGATTATTACGAGGATCTCGACGGCGAGAAGCTCGCCTGGATCCTGAACGAGCTGAAGGCGGGCAGGGAGGTGATCCCTGGTCCCCAGAACGGCCGCCAGACCTCGGCGCCGGCGAGCGGTCCGACGAGCCTGACCAGCGACGAGCTTTACGAAATGTCGGAGGAGTCCGGCGCGGTCAATCCACCGCTCCAGGACGACGAGGCGAAGGAACCGACCGAGGCGGCCGACCGGCGCGCGGCGGACGTGCCGAAAGCGCCGGTGAAGAACGGTCAAGGGAAGAAGGTCGCCGGGGAAGGCGAAGAGGCCGCCAAAGCCGAGAAGCGAGACAATTCCAACGGGAAGGATGAGTCCTAATGCTCGCCGATAAGGACCGCATCTTCACCAATCTCTACGGTCTCCACGATTGGGGGCTGAAGGGCGCGATGGCCCGGGGCGCCTGGGACGGCACCAAGGACATCTTGGCGCGTGGCCACGAAGAGGTGATCGAGGAGGTGAAGGCGTCGGGCCTGCGCGGCCGCGGCGGCGCCGGCTTCCCGACCGGGCTCAAATGGTCCTTCATGCCGAAGGAATCCGACGGTCGGCCGAACTATCTCGTGATCAACGCCGACGAATCCGAACCCGGCACCTGCAAGGACCGGGAGATCATGCGCCACGATCCGCATCTGTTGATCGAGGGCGCCATGTTCGCCTCCTTCGCCATGCGGGCGCACACTTGCTACATCTACATCCGCGGCGAGTTCATCCGCGAGCGCGAGCGGCTCCAGGCGGCCATCGACCAGGCCTACGAGGCCAAGCTCATCGGCCCCGGCAACAAGAACGGCTGGGATTTCGATCTCTATCTGCATCACGGCGCCGGCGCCTATATCTGCGGCGAGGAGACCGCGCTGCTCGAAAGCCTCGAGGGCAAAAAGGGCATGCCGCGCCTGAAGCCGCCGTTCCCGGCCAATGTCGGCCTCTACGGCGCGCCGACCACGGTCAACAACGTCGAATCCATCGCCGCCGTACCCGACATCATGCGGCGCGGCGCGGCATGGTTCGCCGGTCTCGGCAAGCCCAACAACACAGGCACCAAGCTCTTCGCCATCTCAGGCCACGTGAACGAGCCCTGCGTGGTGGAAGAAGAGATGGGCATTCCCCTGCGCGAGCTGTTGGACAAGCATTGCGGCGGCGTGCGCGGCGGCTGGGACAATCTCCTGACGGTGATCCCCGGGGGCTCGTCCGTACCTTGCCTGCCGGCCGATCAGTGCAACGATCTCGATATGGATTTCGATACGCTGAAGGATCTGCAGACGGGCCTGGGCACCGCGGCCGTGATCGTCATGGACAAGTCCACCGACATCGTCCGCGCGATCGCGCGGATCTCCTACTTCTACAAGCACGAATCCTGCGGTCAGTGCACGCCCTGCCGGGAAGGCACCGGCTGGATGTGGCGCGTGCTGGAGCGTATGGCCGAAGGCAAGGCGGAGAAGCGCGAGATCGACATGCTGTTCGACGTGTCCAAGCAGGTCGAAGGCCACACGATCTGTGCGCTCGGCGACGCGGCGGCTTGGCCGGTCCAGGGCCTCATCCGAAATTTTCGTCACGTGATCGAAGAGCGGATCGATCAATACGCGGCCAAACCCATTCCGGCCTCCGTGCCGGTGGCAGCGGAGTAGGGCGATGCCTAAGCTGATCATCAACGACGCCGAGGTCGAGGTGCCCGACGGCATCACCCTGATCCAGGCCTGCGAGCTGGCCGGCGTCGAGATACCGCGCTTCTGCTACCACGAGCGTCTGTCCATTGCCGGCAATTGCCGCATGTGCCTCGTTCAGGTCGAAGGCATGCCGAAGCCGGTTGCATCCTGCGCCATGGGCGTCAGCGATCTGCGTCCGGGCCGCGACGGCACTCCGCCGACCATCTACACCGACAACGAGATGGTGAAGAAGGCGCGTGAAGGCGTGATGGAGTTCCTGCTGGTGAACCACCCGCTGGATTGCCCCATCTGCGATCAGGGCGGCGAATGCGATCTCCAGGACCAGGCCATGGCCTACGGGTTCGATGGCGGCCGGTTTGCCGACAACAAGCGCGCCGTGGAGAACAAATATCTCGGGCCGCTGATCGGCACCTATATGAACCGGTGCATCCACTGCACCCGCTGTGTGCGCTTCATGACCGAGGTGGCCGGCGTCGAGGAGCTCGGCGCCATCGGGCGCGGCGAGGATATGGAGATCACCACCTATCTGGAGCAGGGCATGATGTCGGAGCTTTCCGGCAATGTCGTCGATCTCTGCCCCGTCGGTGCGCTGACTTCAAAGCCCTATGCCTTCGTCTCGCGCCCCTGGGAGCTGTCCAAGGTGGATTCCGTCGACGTGATGGATGCGGTCGGCTCCGCCATCCGCGTCGATTCCCGCGACCGCGAGGTCCTGCGCATCCTGCCTAGGCCGTTCGATGCGGTGAACGAGGAATGGATCACCGACAAGACCCGTCATGTTTGGGATGGCCTGCGGACCCAGCGTCTCGACCGCCCCTATATCCGCGAGAACGGCAAGCTGCGCCCGGCGACTTGGGACGAGGCGTTCGGCGTCATTGCCGAAAAGCTGGACGGTCTCGACGGCAAGCGCTTCGCGGCCATCGCCGGCGATCTTGCCGCTCTGGAAGAGACCTATGCCCTGAAGCAGCTCTCCGACGCGCTGAGTTCGCCCAACACCGATTGCCGCCAGGACGGCGCCAAGCTCGATCCGACACTTGGCCGCGCCAGCTATCTCTTCAATTCGGGCATCGCCGGTATCGACGAGGCGGACGCGATCCTGCTGGTGGGCACCAATCCGCGCCTGGAAGCGGCGATCCTCAACGCCCGTATCCGCAAGCGCTACCGCGCCGATCCTCACAGCTTGACCGTCGGCGTGATCGGCGAGGAGAGCGATCTCCACTATCCTTATGAGTATCTCGGCGCCGGGCCCGATACCCTCAGCCAGATCGCCGACGGCTCCCACGAATTTCTGAAGAGCATCGAAGGGGCGAAGCGTCCCATGGTGATCGTGGGGCAGGGCGCGCTGGCCCGGAAAGACGGCGCCGGCGTTCTCGCAATGGCCGCCAAGGCAGCCCAGGCCATGGGCGCGCTGACCAAGGAATGGAACGGCTTCAACGTCCTCCACACCGCGGCTTCCCGCACCGGCGCGCTGGATCTCGGCTTCGTGCCCGGCAAGGGCGGCAAGGATGTCGACGGTATCCTCAACGCTGCCGAGAAGGGCGACATGGATGTCGTCTATCTGCTCGGCGCCGACGAGCTGGAGGTCGACCGCCTCGGCAAGGCCTTCGTGATCTATCAGGGCAGTCATGGAGACCGGGGCGCCCATCGTGCCGACGTCATCCTGCCGGGCGCCGCCTATACCGAGAAGGACGCCCTCTACGTGAACACCGAAGGCCGGCCCCAGAGCGGTGCCCGCGCCATCTTCCCGCCCGGCGAGGCCCGCGAGGACTGGAAGATCGTCCGCGCGCTGTCGGAGCGACTCGGCAAGACGCTGCCTTATGACAGCCTGGCCCAGCTTCGGTCCCGGATGTTCGCCGACAATCCGCATCTCGCGCTGATCGGCACCATTTCGCCGGCGGAAACCGCCGTCCTCGCAAATCTGGCGAAGACGGACGGCAAGGTCTCCAAGGGCGGCTTCAAGAGCCCCATCGCCGACTTCTACCTGACCAATCCCATTGCCCGCGCTTCCGCCATCATGGCCCAGCTGAGCGCGATGCATGCGGAAGCCGAAGAAGGAGCGACCGGCACCGATGGTTGAGCTCTGGAACGACTATGGCTGGCCGCTTTTCCTGATCGTGGCGCAGAGCGTCGCGATGATCGTCGTGCTCTTGGTGATCATCGCCTTCCTGCTCTATGCCGACCGGAAGGTGTGGGCGGCCGTCCAGATGCGTCGCGGGCCCAATGTCGTGGGCCCGTTCGGGCTCTGGCAGTCCTTCGCCGACCTGTTCAAGTTCGTCTTCAAGGAGCCGATCATTCCGGCCGCTCCAACAAGCTGCTCTTCCTGCTCGCGCCGCTCGTTACCGCCGGCCTCGCCCTATCGGCCTGGGCAGTGATTCCCGTGGCGGAGAACTGGGAGGTCGCCGATCTCAATATCGGCATCCTCTTCATCTTCGCCGTGGCGTCCCTCGAGGTCTATGGCGTGGTCATCGCGGGCTGGGCATCGAATTCCAAATACGCCTTCCTCTCGGCCCTGCGCTCGGCCGCTCAGATGGTTTCCTACGAGGTCTCCATCGGCTTCGTCATCGTGACCGTGCTGCTTTGCGCCGGCTCCCTGAACCTCTCGGAGATCGTGCTCTCCCAGGACTCGGCCTATGGCGCGCTTGGCTGGTACTGGCTGCCGCTCTTCCCGATGTTCGTGATCTTCTTCATCTCGTCCCTCGCCGAGACCAACCGGCCGCCCTTCGACCTCCTCGAGGCCGAATCTGAGCTCGTCGCCGGCTTCATGGTGGAGTATTCCTCCACCCCGTATCTGCTCTTCATGCTGGGCGAATACGTCGCCATCGTCATGCTGTCCGGCCTCGGCACGGTGCTTTTCCTCGGCGGATGGCTGTCGCCGATCCCCTTCGCCCCCTTCACCTGGGTGCCGGGGGTGGTATGGTTCCTGCTGAAGGTCTGCTTCCTGTTTTTCATGGTTGCCATGGTCAAGGCGATGGTCCCGCGCTATCGCTACGACCAGCTCATGCGGCTCGGCTGGAAGGTCTTCCTGCCGCTCTCCCTGGCCATGGTCGTCATCGTGGCCGGCGTTCTGAAATTCATGGGGAGCGGAGCATGAGGTCTGCAAGCGAAAGAGACCCCACATGAAACAGCTCATGCAATCGGCCAAGGCGCTGCTTCTGCTGGAGTTCGTGTCCGCGTTCTGGCTGGCGATGAAATACTTCGTCTCGCCGAAGCCGACCCTGAACTATCCGTTCGAAAAGGGACCGCTTTCGCCGCGCTTCCGGGGCGAGCATGCTCTGCGCCGCTATCCGAACGGCGAGGAGCGCTGCATCGCGTGCAAGCTTTGCGAAGCGATCTGCCCCGCGCAAGCCATCACCATCGAGGCGGGACCGCGCCGCAACGACGGCACTAGGCGCACCACCCGCTACGACATCGACATGGTGAAATGCATTTATTGCGGCTTCTGCCAGGAGGCATGCCCGGTGGAGGCGATCGTCGAGGGCCCGAATTTCGAGTTCGCCACCGAGACGCGCGAGGAACTCTACTACGACAAGGCCCGGCTGCTCGCCAATGGCGACCGCTGGGAGCGCGAGATCGCGCAGAACATTTCGCTGGACGCGCCGTACCGGTAGCCCGCAAGGCTTGCCACGGGGCGCGATGAGGATTTTGGGGGATCGAGTGCAGGCTTCTGACAAGACAAGCCTCGGACAAGAGGCGGCGGGAAGCTGCAAGGGAATAAGCGTCAGATTATGATCGCGAGCCTCTTCTTCTATCTGTTTGCGGCCGTTCTGGTCGGCTCCGGATTCATGGTGATCGCCAGCAAGAATCCGGTGCACGCCGTGCTGTTCCTGATCCTCGCCTTCTTCAATGCGGCGGGCCTCTTCGTGCTGCTCGGCGCTGAGTTCCTGGGAATGATGCTCATCGTCGTCTATGTCGGCGCGGTGATGGTCCTCTTCCTCTTCGTGGTCATGATGCTGGACGTCGACTTCGCCGAGCTGCGCGCCGGTTTCCTGCGCTACATGCCCATTGGCGCCACCGTCGGCATCATCGTGCTGCTGGAACTCGTCTTCGTGCTGACGGCCCTCTTCACCGCGCCCGACACCATCGCCGGCGCCCCCGACGCCGGCGTGAACAACACCCGGGCCCTGGGGCAGGTGCTCTACACCGACTATGTCTACCTGTTCGAGGCGGCCTCTCTGATCCTGTTGGTCGCCATGATCGGCGCCATCGTGCTGACCCTGCATCATCGGGTGAACGTCCGCCGTCAGGTGCCGTCCGTTCAGGTCGCGCGCGATCCCAAGACCGCCATCGAGGTGGTCAGCGTGCCGTCGAGAAAGGGGCTGTCCAAATGACCATCGGCCTCTCCCACTATCTCACCGTGGCAGCGATCCTCTTCACGCTCGGGATCTTCGGCATCTTCCTGAACCGGAAGAACATCATCGTCATTCTGATGTCCATCGAGCTCATCCTGCTGGCGGTGAACATCAATCTCGTGGCGTTCTCCGCCTTCCAGGGCAACCTGATCGGCCAGGTCTTCGCGCTCATCGTGCTGACCGTGGCGGCGGCGGAGGCGGCCATCGGCCTCGCCATCCTGGTGGTCTATTTCCGCAACCGCGGCACTATCGACGTGGCCAGCGTCAACGTGATGAAGGGGTAGGGGGCGAAACGCGCAAATGTACGAGGCGATCCTATTCCTGCCGTTGATCGGCGCGCTGTTTGCCGGGTTCTTCGGACGCCTGGTGGGCTATCGCGCCTGCGAGGTGGTCACCATCACCCTGATGATGGTGACGGCTGCGCTCTCCTGGCTGGCGTTCTATTACGTGGCGGTCCAAGGCCAGGACGTCCGCATCGAGCTCTTCGAGTGGATCCAGTCCGGCGATCTCTCCGCGGCCTGGGCCATCCGTGTCGACACGCTCACTGCCGTGATGCTCGTGGTGGTCAACACCGTGTCCGCCCTCGTGCACCTCTATTCCGTGGGCTACATGGACCACGACCCCCACAAGGAGCGGTTCTTCGCCTATCTCTCGCTGTTCACCTTCGCCATGCTGGCGCTGGTGACGTCCGACAACCTGCTCCAGCTCTTCTTCGGCTGGGAAGGCGTGGGTCTGGCCTCATACCTGCTGATCGGCTTCTGGTACGAGAAGCCGTCCGCTTGCGCCGCTGCCATCAAGGCCTTCGTCGTGAACCGCGTCGGCGATTTCGGTTTCGCGCTCGGGATCTTCGCCACCTTCACCGTCTTCGGCACGATCCAGTACGACCCGATCTTCGCCTCCGCCCCGGACCAGGTCGGCACGACATTCGATTTTCTCGGGATGCAGATCGATACGCTGACCCTGATCTGCCTGCTGCTCTTCATGGGCGCCATGGGCAAGTCGGCCCAGTTCCTGCTCCACACCTGGCTGCCCGACGCTATGGAAGGCCCGACACCGGTCTCGGCCCTCATCCATGCGGCGACCATGGTGACTGCAGGCGTGTTCATGGTGGCGCGACTCTCGCCGCTCTTCGAGCTTTCGCCCTTCGCACTCGATTTCGTCACCTTCATCGGCGCGACCACCGCCTTCTTCGCCGCGACGATCGCCCTCGTGCAGCCCGACATCAAACGAGTCATCGCCTATTCGACCTGCTCCCAGCTCGGCTACATGTTCACCGCGCTAGGCCTGGGAAATTTCGACCAGGGCGTCTTCCACCTGTTCACCCATGCCTTCTTTAAGGCCCTCCTGTTCCTCTGCGCCGGCGCGGTCATCCACGCCATGCATGACGAGCAGGACATGCGCCGCATGGGCGGCTTGCGGAAGAAGATGCCGTTCGTCTGGGCGACCATGCTGATCGGCAGTCTTGCGCTCACCGGCTTCCCGTTCACCTCCGGCTACGTCTCCAAGGACGCCATCATCGAAGGCGCCTGGGCCGGTCACGGCGCCATCGCCATGTATGGCTGGGTGATGACATTGGGGGCGGCCGCACTCACCTCGTTCTACACCTGGCGGCTGATGTTCATGACGTTCGAGGGCCGCAGCCGCGCGAAGGCCGATGTCTACGATCATGCCCATGACGCGCCGTGGGTGATGGCCGTGCCCCTCGGCATCCTCGCCATCGGCTCGCTCTGGGCCGGCGCCTTCTTCATGCACGACTTCATCGGCTACGACGCCACCGCCTTCTGGCGCGGCTCCATTGTCACCCACCAGGCGGAGCATCACGAGGTGTCCTGGCTGATCTTCCTCCTGCCGACCATCATGATGCTCGGCGGTCTAGCCCTGGCTTGGTACTTCTACATGGTGAAGCCGCTCATCCCGTTCGGCCTGTCCAAGCGGTTCCGGAGCGCCTACCAGTTCCTGCTCAACGCCTGGTATTTCGATGCGCTGTATGACCGGATCTTCGTCCGGCCGGCGAAATGGCTCGCCCGCACCCTGTGGCAGGTCGGCGACCGCAAGATCATCGACGGGCTGGGGCCGGACGGCATCTCCGCCCGCGTCGTCGACATCACAAACCGCGTGGTCCGTATCCAGACCGGATACATCTACCACTACGCCTTCATCATGCTGATCGGGGTGGCGCTTCTCATCACATACTTCATGTTCACCGGGGGAGGGCTGCAGCGATGAGCTATAGCTGGCCCATTCTCTCCACGGTCACGTTCCTCCCCGTTCTCGGCGCCCTGCTGATTGGGCTGCTTCGCTCCGACGACGAGAGCGCCGCCCGCAACGCGCGGTGGATTGCGCTCTGGACGACCCTGATCACCTTCGCCATCTCGCTGCTGATCTGGCGGGACTTCGATCCCACCACGGCGGACTTTCAGTTCGTCGAGCACAGGGAATGGATCGGGCCGATCAACTTCCACATGGGCGTGGACGGCATCTCCATGCTGTTCATCATCCTCACCACCTTCCTGATGCCCCTCTGCATCCTGGCGAGCTGGCTGTCGGTGAAGACCCGTGTGAAGGAGTACATGATCGCCTTCCTGGTGCTGGAGACGCTGATGATCGGCGTGTTCGGCGCGTTGGATCTGGTGCTGTTCTACGTCTCTTCGAAGGCGGCCTGATCCCGATGTTCCTGATCATCGGCATCTGGGGCGGTCCGCGCCGCGTCTATGCGAGCTTCAAGTTCTTCCTCTACACGCTCGCCGGCTCGCTGCTCATGCTGCTCGCCATCATGGCGATGTATTGGGAAGCCGGGACCATGGATATCCCGACCCTGCTGCAGCACGACTTCCCGCCCTCCATGCAGGCCTGGCTTTGGTTCGCATTCCTGGCGTCCTTTGCGGTCAAGATGCCCATGTGGCCGGTCCATACCTGGCTGCCCGACGCACATGTGGAGGCGCCGACCGCAGGCTCCGTCATTCTCGCCGGTATCCTCTTGAAGATGGGCGGTTACGGCTTCCTGCGCTTCTCGCTGCCCATGTTCCCGCTGGCATCGGCCGAGTTCGCACCGCTGATCTTCGTGCTCTCGGTGATCGCGATCATCTACACGTCCCTCGTTGCGCTCGCCCAGCAGGACATGAAGAAGCTGATCGCCTATTCGTCCGTCGCCCATATGGGCTTCGTGACCATGGGCATCTTCACGGTCACCATGCAGGGGCTGCAGGGCGGCATCTTCCAGATGATCTCCCACGGTATCGTCTCCGCCGCGCTCTTCCTCTGCGTCGGCGTCGTCTACGACCGGATGCACACCCGCGAGATCGCAGCCTATGGCGGCCTCGTCGCCCGCATGCCCATCTACGCCTTCTGCTTCATGGTCTTCACCATGGCCAATGTCGGCTTGCCGGGCACCTCGGGCTTCGTGGGCGAATTCCTGACCCTGCTGGGCTCCTTTCAGGTGAACACCTGGGTCGCGGTCTTTGCCACCACGGGCATCATCTTCTCGGCCTGCTACGCGCTGTTCCTCTATCGCGCGGTGGTGTTCGGCAAGCTCGAGAAGCCCAACCTGAAGCTCATCGAGGATATGAGCTGGCGGGAGATCGGCATCATGACGCCGCTGATCATCCTGACCATCCTGTTCGGCTTCTACCCGGCGCCGATCATGGATGTGACCAGCGTCTCCGTGACCGAGCTCATGAACCAGTATCAGAACGCGGTCGCCGCAGCGGGCGACATCCGCTTCGCCTTCGCCCCGTAAGGAGTCGTCCTTGTCCGCCGCCGATTTCACCGTTCTTCTGCCCGAGCTGATCCTGCCCATCGGCGCCATGGCGCTGCTGATGCTGGGCGTCGCGCGGAAGGAGGATTCCGCCTCCCTCGCGGTGGGGCTCGCGATTCTCGTTCTCGCCCTGGCGGCCGCGGCGGTCCTTATGGGCGAGGGGACCGAGACCTTGTTCAAGGGCGCGATCGTCGTCGATCCCTTCGCCAGGGTGATGAAGATGCTCACCCTGATTGGCGCGGGCGTCACGCTCTACATGTCCGTCGATTATTGGCGCTCGGCCGACGAGCTGAAATACGAGTTCCCCGTGCTGGTGCTCCTCTCGGTCACCGGCATGATGCTGATGATATCGGCCAACGACCTGATCACCCTCTATGTGGGGCTGGAGCTCCAGAGCCTCGCGCTGTACGTGCTCGCGGCCTTCCGCCGGGATTCCGTGCGCTCCAGCGAGGCCGGCCTGAAATACTTCGTCCTCGGCGCGCTTTCCTCCGGCATGCTGCTCTACGGCGCCTCGCTGATCTACGGTTTCTCCGGCAGCACCCTGTTTCCGGCGATCGCCGCGAGCATCGGCGACGCCAATCCCAATCTCGGTGTGATCTTCGGCCTCGTCTTCCTGATGGCCGGCTTCGCCTTCAAGATCTCCGCCGTGCCGTTCCATATGTGGACGCCGGACGTCTACGAAGGCGCGCCGACCCCCGTCACCGCATTCTTCGCCGCGGCCCCGAAGATGGCCGCTTTCGCACTTCTGGTCCGCACGCTCTTCGCCGCCTTCCCGGATGCCATCCCCGAATGGCAGCAGATCGTCGCCTTCCTCGCCATCGCCTCCATGGCGCTGGGCTCTTTCGCGGCCATTGGCCAGACCAACATCAAGCGGCTGATGGCCTATAGCTCCATCGGCCATATGGGCTACGCGCTGGTGGGGCTTGCCGCCGGCACGGAGGAGGGCGTCGCGAGCGTCATCATCTATCTCGCGATCTATCTGGTCATGACCCTCGGCAGCTTCGCCTTCATCATGGCGCTCCGCCGCGACGGAAAATATGTCGAGGACATCTACCAGTTGGCCGGGCTGTCCCAGACCAATCCCATGATGGCCTTCATGTTCGGCAGCCTGCTCTGGTCGCTCGCCGGCATCCCGTTCCTCGCGGGCTTCTTCGCCAAATTCTACGTGTTCCTGGCCGCCATCAACGCGGAGCTCTATGCGCTCGCCGTGATCGGCGTGCTGCTGAGCGTGGTGGGCGCTTTCTACTACCTGCGCATCATCAAGATCATGTATTTCGACGAGCCCCTTGAGCCCTTCGCAGCGGTGCCGCGGCCCCTGGCCGGCGTGCTCACCGCGAGCGGTCTCCTGATCCTGCTCTTCTTCCTCTATCCGTCGCCGCTGATTGCCGTCGCCAATGCCGGCGCCAGCGCGCTCTTCTGATGGCCGTCGTTTCCACGACCCTTCCCAAGCTTCCGCAAGGTTACCGTCTGCTTCGTCTCGACTCGACGGACTCTACCAATGCCGAAGCGCTCCGCCGTGCGAGCGCCGGCGAGGACGGGCCGCTCTGGATCTGGTCCGCGCGCCAGTCCAGGGGCAGGGGGCGCTCCGGGCGCGACTGGCAATCACAGACCGGCAATCTCTTTGCGAGCCTGTTGATCAGTCCGAGCTGCCCGCTGGCGACCGCCGTTCAGCTCGGCCTTGTCGCAGGGCTCGCCGCCCATCAGGCCGCCGCCACGGTCATTCGGGAAGCAGGGAAGGCCGAGCTGCTGCCGAAGCTCACCCTGAAATGGCCGAACGACGTGTTCCTCGGTTCCGCCAAGCTTGCGGGCATCCTCGTGGAGAATGCGGCCACCCCGGACGAGAACCGCTCGACCGTGGTGATCGGCACGGGCATCAATCTCGCCCATCATCCGGAGACCCTGCCCAAGCCCGCCACGAGCCTCGCCGCACATGACATGGAGGTTCAGCCGGCCGAGATGCTCCGTGCCTTAAGTGAGACAACCGACCGCTGGCTCAAGAAATGGTCCGACGGCGCAGGCTTTCAGGAGGTCCGGTCCGCCTGGATGGACCGGGCCAACGCGATCGGCGATCCGATCTCCGTGCAACTGCCCAACGAACGCCTGGAAGGCCGCTTCCAGGGCCTCGATGCGACCGGCGCCCTTCGCCTGGAGCTTCAGGACCATAAGGAACGGCGCATTACAGCGGGTGACGTCTTCTTTCCAAGCGCGTAAGACCCGGGTAAAAGCTGTCGCGCGCCCGTCATGAGTATCGTGACCGGCCGTCTGCAACCGAACGTTTGCGCAATCGAAAGTCTGAATGTCCCGCCGCAACTCTGATCCCAAAAACGATTTCGTCTTCGGCGCCCTCGGGGGCATCGGCGAGATCGGCATGAACCTCTATCTCTACGGCTTCGGTCCGCCGCGCGACCGCGAGTGGCTGATCGTCGATATCGGTATCACCTTTCCGACCGATGCCGAGCCCGGCGTCGACGTGATCCTGCCCGATATCCGCTTCCTGGAGGAGGAGCGCCACAACATCGCGGGCATCCTCCTCACCCATGCCCACGAGGATCACTACGGCGCGATTCCGGATCTCTGGGAAAAGATCGGCGCGCCGGTCTACGCCACGCCATTCACCGCGGCGATGCTGAAATCGAAGCTGAAGGAGACATCCTTCGCCGACGAGGTTCCGATCCACATCGTGCCCCTTGGAGGCCATCGGAAGATCGGGCCTTTCGACATCGAGCTGGTCTCCATGTCCCACTCGATTCCCGAACCCAACGCCGTCTTCATCAAGACGCCCCTGGGCAATGTCCTCCATACCGGTGACTGGAAGCTGGACGAACAGCCCCTGACCTCGCCGCCCACGGACCGGGACCGGTTGCGCGAGATCGGAGAAGCGGGCGTCGACACCCTCATCTGCGATTCCACCAACGCCATCCGCGAAGGCATCTCGCCGTCGGAAGCCGACGTCGCCAAGACCCTCGCCGCCATGATCCGCGAAGCGCCGCGCCGGGTGGCCGTGACCACTTTCGCCTCCAATGTCGCGCGCATCCTCTCCGTCGCACGCGCCGCCCGCCAGGCCGGCCGCGAGCTCGTCGTCGTGGGCCGCGCCATGTACCGGGTCATCGAAGCGGCCCAGGAGACCGGCTATCTGGATGACGATTTCCGCTTCGTGTCGGAGACGGAGTTCGACAGCCTCCCGCCCAAGAAGGTGGTTGCGCTCTGTACAGGCAGCCAGGGCGAGCCGCGCGCCGCCATGGCGCGAATCGCCCAGGACAGCCATCCGAATGTCAGCCTGGATGCCGGCGACCAGGTGATCTTCTCCTCCCGCACCATTCCGGGCAACGAACGCGCCGTGGCCCGCGTCCAGAACGGTCTCTCAGACAAGGCCATCGAGATCATCACCGACCAGGACGGCTTGGTTCACGTCTCCGGCCATCCGCGCCGCGGCGAGCTGGAACAGCTCTATTCCTGGCTTAAGCCGAAGCGGGCGATACCCGTGCACGGCGAAGGGCTTCATCTCGAGGCCCATGCAGAATTCGCCGAAGAGCTGGGCGTGGAGCAGGTCCTGCGCATCCGGAACGGCGATCTCGTACGCCTGGCGCCCGAGCCCGCCAAGATCATCGACGAGCTTCCGACGGGGCGCCTCTACCGCGACGGGCGCATCATCCTGTCCGAAGGCGAAGGCCATGTCCGCGAGCGCCGCAAGCTCAGTTTCGTCGGCACCATTTCCCTCTCGGTCGTTCTGTCCGACCGGGGCGAGATTCTCACCGATCCCATGGTCGCCATTCTCGGCGTGCCCGTCGCCGATGCGGACGGCGAACCCATGGAAGACATCGCTATCGATGCGGCCATCGGTGCCTTGGAGAGTATCCCGCGTCCACGGCGCAAGGACCGCGCCATGGTGGCCGAGGCGCTATCCCGCGCCGTCCGCGCCGCGGTGAATCAGGCAGTCGGCAAAAAGCCGATCTGCTCGGTGATGGTCCAGGTGGTTTAGGCCCGCGACTCTTTCAGAAGTCATCCCCGGCCTTGTGCCGGGGATCCATAACCCCGGTCTCGGTTCTTTCAACGGGCGTCGGTGTTCATGGATTGCCGGGACAAGCCCTGCAATGACACTCCTATAGGCTGAGACCTCGCCGCCACTGGCGAAACGCCGCCCGAGCCATTACAAGAGGCGGCAAAGCACGGACGAGAGTTAAGAGGAGCGAACGCCCATGATCGGAAAGCTGAACCACGTCGCCATTGCAGTGCCCGACCTGAAAGCAGCGGCCGACATCTATCGCAACACACTGGGCGCCAAGGTTTCGGCGGAGGAGCAGCAGCCCGAGCACGGGGTCACCACCGTCTTCATCGAGCTGCCCAACACCAAGATCGAGCTGCTGGGCGCGCTGGGCGAGAATTCGCCGATCGACAAGTTCCTCGAGCGCAATCCGGGCGGCGGCATCCATCACCTCTGCTATGAGGTCGATGACATCACCACCGCCAAGGACAAGCTGGTCGCAGACGGGATCCGCGTCCTGGGAGACGGTGAACCGAAGATCGGCGCCCACGGCAAGCCGGTTCTCTTCCTGCACCCGAAGGACTTCTCTGGGACTTTGGTCGAGCTGGAACAGGCCTAAGAGGCCCCCCCGATGGACTTCCTCTACGGCTTTGCCGTCTACTTCGTGATCTGGTGGATCGTGCTCTTCGCGATCCTCCCCTTCGGCGTCCACCCGCAAGGCGAGAGCGAAGAGGAGACCGTACCGGGCTCGGCGGAAAGCGCCCCCACGAAAACCCATTTCGGTGCGAAGCTGATCGCGACCACCCTGGTGGCAGGCGTGATCTTTGCCGCCGTCTATTTCCTCATCTTCCAGGGGGTCGTGACCCTCGACAATATTCCGTTCCTGCCCCGATACGAGAGCATGTACTAGGGGCGCCCCCACGCGGCGGCCGCAATTTCGCCACGTTCTGGAACGTGCCCAGCACCGCTGGCTTCGGGCAAAAAAAAAGAGCAAGGCCGGCGCGCCTCGCTCTCTAGATTTTTTATAGCTCTTACGTTCCGTCTCAATTGGCCAGCCGGATCTTGACGTCCGGCGAACCGCGGCAGAACGGCTGCGCATATTGAAAAATATATAGATTTGGCGCGGCTAGAGCGTTTCCTCCCAAGACTTGGACCTGAGACTTGGACTGGTCCAATCTCTCAACGAGCGACAAAGTCGAGATTGTTTTTTGGTCCCGTCCTCAGCGCGTTGTGGGCGCACACTAACTCAGCCGCGCCATATTGTCACCACACATTGTGACCTCTCGACGCATGTTTCAGGGGACCGTTTCGAATTCGCCCTGTAACGGGCAGCGCCATTGCGCCGTTTCGCCAAAGTGAGCTATTAGCGCGGCACAGGCAGCCGGGCTTCGCCGTACGAATCGACAGCAAGACCCGGCGATCCGCCCGACCGTTTCATCCCGCTGGTACCGACAGGGCCCTCATGCGCCTCAGCCAATATTTCCTTCCGATTCTGCGCGACGATCCCAAGGAAGCAGAGATCGTCTCACACCGCCTGATGCTGCGGGCCGGCATGATCCGCCAGTCCAGCGCCGGCATCTATTCGTGGCTGCCGTTGGGCTACAAGGTGCTGAACAAGATCGAGCGGATCGTCATCGAGGAGCAGGACCGCGCAGGTGCCCTGCAGCTTCTCATGCCGACCATCCAGCCCGCCGAGCTCTGGCGGGAGAGCGGCCGCTACGATGCCTACGGCAAGGAGATGCTGCGCATCACCGACCGGCACGAGCGCGACATGCTCTACGGGCCGACCAATGAGGAGATGATCACCGAGATCTTCCGGGCAGGGGTGAAGTCCTACAAGGACCTCCCGAGGAACCTCTATCATATCCAGTGGAAGTTCCGGGATGAGGTCCGACCCCGCTTCGGCGTCATGCGCGGCCGCGAGTTCCTGATGAAGGATGCCTATTCCTTCGATCTGACGAAGGAGGACTCGGTCCGTTCCTATCACAAGATGTTCGCTTCCTACTTGCGGACCTTCGCGCGGATGGGCTTGCGCGCCGTCCCCATGCGGGCCGAGACGGGCCCCATCGGCGGCGATCTTTCCCACGAGTTCATCATCCTGGCCGAGACGGGCGAATCCGCCGTCTATTGCCACAGGGATCTTGTAGAGATGGCGCCACCGCCGGAGGACATCGATTACGGGAGCGATCTCACCCCCTATGTCGATGCCCGCACCGCGCTCTACGCCGCCACCGAAGACGTGCACGAGCCGGAGCGCTTCGAGAAGGAAGTGCCTAAGGACAAGCAGCTCTCCGCCCGCGGCATCGAGGTCGGGCAGGTCTTCTATTTCGGCACCAAATACTCCGAGCCCATGAACGCGAAGGTGCAGGGCCCCGAGGGCGAGTTGATTCCGGTCGAAATGGGATCCTACGGTATCGGCGTCTCCCGCTTGGTCGGCGCCATCATCGAAGCGTCCCACGACGATGCGGGCATCATTTGGCCGCAAAGCGTGGCTCCCTTCGATGCCGGTCTGATCAACCTCAAGGCCGGCGATGCGGCGACCGACGAAGCGTGCGAGAAGCTCTACCGGTCTCTGCAGGCGGCGGGGCTCGACATTCTCTACGACGACCGCGACGATCGGGCCGGCGCCAAGTTCACCACCATGGATCTGATCGGGCTTCCCTGGCAGATCGTGGTCGGGCCGAAAGGGCTCGCCTCCGGCGAGGTGGAGCTGAAGCACAGGGCGACAGGCGAGAAGATCGCCATTTCGCCCGACGACGTGACCGAACGCCTTCGCGAAAACGTCGAGGCGGCCATACGGGGTGACGCATGAGCGACGCGAGCAAGACTGCAAGGTAAGCGGAACGGGCCAGTCCTTCGCGCCCTTCGAGTGGCTCGTTGCTGTCCGTTACTTGCGCCCCCGCCGGAAGGAGGGCTTCATCTCGGTCATCGCCGGCTTCTCCTTCCTCGGCATCCTGCTGGGCGTGGCCACCCTCATCATCGTCATGGCGGTCATGAACGGCTTCCGGCAGGAGCTGTTCGATAAGATGCTCGGCCTCAACGGCCATGTGGTCGTGCACCCCCTCGATGACGATTTCACCGACTACAAGGACGTGGCGAGCCGCATCACCGGCATCGGCGGCGTGCAGCACGCGATTCCGCTGATCGAAGGCCAGGTGATGATCACCACCCCGGCCACCCAGACCGGCGCGCTGGTCCGCGGCGTCACCGAGAAGGACCTGAAGGAGCTGGGCGCCGTCGCCCAGAACGTCCGCTTCGGCACCCTGGAAGGCTTCGACGAAGGGGAGGGGCTCGCCCTAGGCTCCCGGCTCGCCAACAATCTCAACGTGAAGGTCGGCGACGAGGTGAGCCTGCTCTCCCCACGGGGCGCCTCCACCGCGCTTGGCACCGCGCCCCGGGTGAAACGCTACCCCGTGAAGGCGATCTTCGAGCTCGGCATGTCGGAATACGATTCTTCGATCTTGTTCATGCCGCTGGCCGAGGCGCAGCGTTACTTCAACAAGCCCGGCAGCGTGACCGTGCTCGAAGTCGTGCTCGATTCTCCCGACGAGGTCGGCGAGCTCGGACCCAAGATCCTCGATGCGGGCGGACCGACCATCTATATCAGCGACTGGCGCCAGCGGAACGCCACCTTCTTCAATGCGCTGGAGGTGGAACGAAACGTGATGTTCTTGATTCTGACGCTGATCGTTCTTGTGGCCGCCCTCAACATCATCTCCGGCATGATCATGCTCGTGAAGGACAAGACCGGCGACATCGCCATCCTGCGCACCATGGGTGCGAGCCGCGGCGCGGTGATGCGCATTTTCTTCATCACCGGCGCCAGCATCGGCGTGGTGGGCACGCTGGCCGGGCTGGCCCTGGGCGTGCTGGTCTGCGTGAATATCGAGAGCATCCGCGAGTTCATCGCCTGGGCGACCAATACGGAGCTCTTCTCGCCGGAGCTCTACTACCTCTCCCAGATGCCCGCCGAGATGGACACCGGCGAGACCGTCTCTGTCGTCGTCATGGCGCTCGCGCTTTCCGTGCTCGCCACCCTCTACCCCTCCTGGAAGGCCTCCCGGCTCGACCCCGTGGAAGCCCTGAGATACGGCTAGGCGTAAATTCGTGGACACCGCATCCAAGACCGAACCGGCGCTTCGCCTCGAGGCGCTGACCCATGAGTTCAAGCAGGGCCCCCGCGAGCTGAAGGTGCTCGACGGCGCCTCCGCCGAGATATTCCCTGGCGAGACCGTGGCGCTGCTCGGCCCCTCCGGCGCCGGAAAGTCGACCCTGCTGCATATCGCCGGCCTCCTGGAGCAGCCCTCCAGCGGCAAGGTGATGATCGGCGGCATCGATTGCGGCGCCCTGGACGACAAGGGGCGGACCCGCATGCGCCGCCAGGAGATCGGCTTCGTCTACCAGTTCCATCATCTGCTGCCGGAATTCTCGGCCACCGAGAACGTCGTGCTGCCCCAGATGATCCTGGGGAGAGACCGCCCGACGGCCGAGGCCCGCGCTGCTGAGCTGCTGGCCGCCTTCGGGCTGACCGAACGCGCCGACCATCGCCCGTCCCAGCTTTCCGGCGGCGAGCAGCAGCGCGTCGCCATCGCCCGTGGCGTTGCGAACAACCCCGCACTGCTCCTGGCCGACGAACCGACCGGCAATCTCGACCCTCACACGGGCGAGAAGGTCTTCGCCGAGTTGCTGGACCTGGTCCGCAACTCCGCCGTGGGCGCTCTCATCGCCACCCATAATCTGGAGCTGGCGAGCCGGATGGACCGGGTAATCCGTCTGTCGGAGGGTAAGCTGGTCGAAGAGACCATCGTCGTCGGAGAAATTTCCACCGAATAGAGCCGCCAATCTGCGCGACGCGCATTCTCACTTGACGACGAGAACAAAATAAGAACATGCTTTAACCGTGAATTATGGGGACGGAGCAGGGCCGCGACGCCGCGAGCCTTCCACCGGCGCCCAGAATCGCGGAGGTGTAGGAGGGTCACTCCCGAGCCGGAATCAGTATGCCAGAGACCGAAACATCAGAGCCGAAAGCGCCGGACCAGAAGCGGATCTTCATCCATCTGCGCACCCATTCGGCCTATTCGCTTCTGGAAGGCGCGCTGAAGATCAACCAACTCGCGAATTTCGCGAAAGACGATCGCATGCCGGCCTTGGCGCTGACCGACAGCAACAATCTGTTCGGCGCGCTGGAATTCTCCACCGTCATGAGCGGGGCGGGGGTGCAGCCCATCATCGGCTGCAGCCTCTCCGTGAGCCTCGACCCTCCCAAGCCCGTCACGCCGGGCGCGGAGCCCGATCCGATCCGGCCCGACGGGCGCCTCGCACTCCTTGCCAAAAGCGAGCTCGGCTACCGAAACCTGATGCGGCTCTCCAGCGAGGCCTATATCGCAGGCGCCGAAACCGGTACCCTCGTGGTCACCCGAGACCAGCTCGCCGAGCATTCCGAAGATTTGATCGCGTTGACCGGCGGTCCGGACGGCCCCATCGACAGCGCCTTCGCCCGGGCCCATGCCGATACGGCCCGCGCGCGTCTCGCCTTCCTGCATGGGATCTTCGGCGACCGGCTCTATGTGGAACTGCAGCGTCACGGGCTACCCCACGAACGCGCCGTCGAGCCCCATCTGCTCCAGGCCGCCTACGACCTGCGCCTGCCGATCGTCGCGACAAACGAACCGTATTTCGCCGAGACCGAGGATTATGAGGCCCACGACGCGCTGCTCTGCATCGCCGAAGGCAGCTATATCTCCGTGGACGAGCGGCGCCGCCTGAGCCCTCAGCATTACTTCAAGTCCCAGGCTGAAATGGTGGCGCTGTTCGCCGATCTGCCCGAGGCAATCGACAACACCGCCGAGATCGCCAAGCGCTGCGCCTATTGCCCGACGAAGCAGGCGCCCATGCTGCCGAGCTTCGTCTCCGGCGAGACCTCTCCGGAAGAGCGCGCCGAAGCCGAGGCCGCCAAACTGCGCGAGGTCGCCGAAGCGGGCCTCCAGAAGCGGCTCGAGGCCCAGGGCCTCGCGCCGGGTCAGACGGAGGCGGATTACAAGGAGCGCCTCGACTTCGAGCTCGATGTCATCATCCGCATGCGCTACCCGGGCTACTTTCTGATCGTTGCGGACTTCATCCAGTGGGCGAAAGCGCAGAAGATTCCCGTGGGGCCGGGCCGCGGCTCCGGCGCCGGCTCCCTCGTCGCCTGGGCGCTCACCATCACCGATCTCGATCCGATCCGCTTCGGCCTGATCTTCGAACGCTTCCTCAACCCCGACCGTGTGTCGATGCCCGACTTCGACATCGATTTCTGTCAGGACCGGCGCGACGAGGTGATCACCTACGTCCAGAACCATTACGGCGCCGACCGGGTCGCCCAGATCATCACCTTCGGTAAGCTCCAGGCCCGCGCTGTGCTGCGCGATGTCGGCCGCGTCCTCCAAATGCCCTACGGCCAGGTCGACAAGCTCTGCAAGCTGGTCCCCAACAACCCCGCCAATCCGGTGACCCTGGCCCAGGCCATCGAGGGCGAGCCGCGTTTGCAGGAGGCCCGCGACGACGAGGAGATCGTCGCCAAGCTTTTGGATATCGGCCAGCGCCTGGAAGGGCTCTACCGCCACGCCTCGACCCATGCGGCGGGCGTCGTGATTGCCGACCGGCCCCTGATCGATCTGGTGCCCCTCTACCGCGATCCGCGCGCGCCTCTGCCGGCGACCCAGTTCAACATGAAATGGGTGGAGGATGCCGGGCTGGTGAAGTTCGACTTCCTCGGCCTGAAGACCCTCACGGTCATCGAGCAGACGGCGAACTTCATCCGCGCCAAAGGCGACGAGATCGATCTGGTCCGCCTGCCGCTCGACAATCAGCCGACCTTCGACATGCTGGCCAAGGGCGAGACCGTCGGCGTGTTCCAGGTGGAAAGCCAGGGCATGCGCCGGGCGCTGGTCGACATGGTGCCGGACCGCTTCGAGGATCTGATCGCCCTGGTCGCGCTCTATCGGCCGGGCCCCATGGCCAATATCCCGCTCTACTGCGCGCGCAAGCTCGGCGTGGAGAAGATCGAATACATCCATAAGGATCTGGAGCCGATCCTCGCGCCGACCTACGGCGTCATCACCTATCAGGAGCAGGTACAGCAGATCGCCCGCGATATGGCGGGCTTTACCCTGGCGGAAGCCGATCTCCTGCGCCGTGCCATGGGCAAGAAGATCCGGTCCGAGATGGCCAAGCAGGGCGAGCGCTTCATGAAGGGCGCTGCCGAGCGGGGCTACGACAAGAAGACCGCCCAGGCGGTCTTCGATGCCTGCGCCAAGTTCGCCGAATACGGTTTCAACAAATCCCACTCCGCGCCATATGCGCTGCTCACCTACCAGACCGCCTATCTGAAGGCGAACTACACGGTCGAGTTCATCGCCGCCTCCATGACCCTCGACATGGGCAACGCCGACAAGCTCTCCGGCTTCGTCCGCGAGGCGGAGCGGCTCGGCATCGAGGTGCTTCCGCCTTCCGTAAACCATTCCGAGGTGGCCTTCCTGCCGCGCGAGGACGCCATCCGCTATTCCCTGGCCGCCCTTCGCAATGTCGGCCGTCAGGCGGTCGAGCACATCGTCGAGGAGCGCGAGGCGAGGGGACCCTTCAAGGACATCTCCGATTTCGCCCGCCGCATCAGCCCCCGCTACGTCAACAAGCGGGCGCTGGAAAATCTCTGCTACGCCGGGGCATTGGACTGTCTCGGCGTCGAGCGTGCGGTGGCCTACGCCAATATCGATCGCATCATGCCGCCGGGCTCCAGAGCCTGGAAGCCGCCGCAGGCGGCCAGAACGATCTCTTCGTCCTCGGCGCCGAAGGGCCGCCGCCGATTCCCATGCGCCCCGCCAAACCCTGGCTGCCGACCGAGCGCCTCTCCTACGAGTTCGACGCCGTCGGCGTGTTCCTCTCCGGACATCCCCTCGACGATTACGAGGACGTGCTGACCCGCCTCCGCGCCGAAAGCTGGTCCCAGCTTGCCGCAAAGGCGCGCCAGGGCAAGGTCGTCGGCCGGGTCGCCGCAACGATCCTCGCCAAGCGCGAGCGTAAGAGCCAGCGCGGCAACGCCTTCGCCTTCGTCGCCGCCTCCGACCGCTCCGGCCAGTTCGAAGCGGTGATCTTCTCCGAAGCCCTCTCCGCCGGGCGTCCGCTATTGGAAACCGGCAATGTGGTACTGCTCGATCTGGAGGCGGAGCTCGATGGCGAGGGCGGCGACAGCGTCAAGGCGCGCATCAACAACGTGTCGTCCCTGGAAGAAGCCGCCGCGAAGCTGCCCCAAGGGCTGAAAGTGGTGGTCGATGGCGCCGGAGGCTTGAGCGCGCTGGCCGAGGAGCTGTCCCAGGCCCAGAACGGGACCGGCAAGCGCAGCACACTGCGCATAGTGGTCCGCCTCGACGATCTCGACCGGGAGGTTGAGTTCGAGCTGGGGCAGGGCATCAACGCGACCCCGCGCCGGAAGAGCGCCCTCGCCATCATCGACGGGGTCAGCGAGGTCGAAGCCCTCTGAGGCTTCCTTCGTTGCAAGGCCGGCGTTGCAAGGCCGCTAAAATCTGCGGCTTCCCGGCGCTTGCCAATTCGCCGCGTCCTCCCTATAACCCGCCTCATCTCACACGCGGGGATGCGTTGCGGTTCCACGACAATCGGTTCCGCTCTCGCTCCGGTGAGCGCTCCGGCTCTTGAAAGGCTCGGGCGTTTCATAACCCCGCGGAGGAAGAAACCGGAAAAAGGAGACGCAGGCCCATGGCACTGCCCGACGTGACGATGCGTCAGCTGTTGGAAGCTGGCGTGCATTTCGGCCACCAGACCCACCGCTGGAACCCGAAAATGGCCCCCTATATCTACGGGGAGCGCAACAACATCCACATCATGGATCTGACCCAGACCGTGCCGCTGCTGCACCAGGCCCTGGTCCAGATCTCCGATACGGTCGCCAAGGGCGGCCGCGTGCTGTTCGTCGGCACCAAGCGTCAGGCCTCCGAGGCCATCGCCGAAGCCGCTCGCTCTTGCGCGCAGTACTACATCAACCACCGTTGGCTGGGCGGCACGCTCACCAACTGGCGGACCATTTCCCATTCCATCAAGCGGCTGAAATCCTTGGAAGAGCTGTTCGCGGGCGACACCCACGGCCTCACCAAGAAAGAGCTGCTGCAGCTCACCCGCGAGAAGGACAAGCTCGAGCGGTCCCTGGGCGGCATCAAGGATATGGGCGCGCCGCCGGATCTCATGGTCGTCATCGACACCAACAAAGAGAGCATCGCCATCGCCGAGGCCCACAAGCTTAATATGCCTGTCGTGGCGATCGTGGATAGCAATTGCGATCCCGACGGCATCAACTTCCCGGTCCCGGGCAATGACGACGCCGGCCGCGCGATCACGCTGTATTGCGACCTGATCGCCCGCGCCGCGCTAGACGGCATCGAGCGCGCCCAGGGCAACATCGGCGTCGATATCGGCGAAGCCGAGGAGCCCGTGGCCGAGACCGCCCTTGCGGACGAGGCCGAGGAAGCCGCCCCGGAATCGAAAGAGGACGAGACGCCGGCTGCCGAGGCGGCGGGCGAGACCAAAACCGACGACGCGAAGGCCGAAGAGCCGGCCAAGTAGGTTTTCGAACCGAGAGAGAGGGTTCGGATCGACAATGGCTCCGAACCCTCATGCGTCACAGTCGAACTTTTCCATTAGAGGATCGAATGGCGACCATTACCGCAAGCATGGTGAAGGAACTGCGCGAGAAGACCGGCGCAGGCATGATGGACTGCAAGACCGCCCTGAACGAGACGGACGGCGACATGGAGGCGGCCTCCGATTGGCTGCGCACGAAGGGTCTGGCACAGGCTGCCAAGAAGGCTGGCCGCACCGCGGCCGAGGGCCTCATCGGCGTGTCCTGGAAGGATAACGCCGCGGCCCTCGTGGAGGTGAACTCCGAGACGGACTTCGTCGCCCGCAACGAGATCTTCCAGGAGATGGTCCAGAAGATCGCCGAGGCCGCCCTCGGCGCCAAAGGCGATCTCGCGAGCCTCGAGAAGGCCTCCTATCCCGGTGGCAGCGCGAGCGTGGAAGAGACCGTCAAGGAGACCGTCGGCTCCATCGGCGAGAACATGCAGCTCCGCCGCACCGCCTATCTGACCGTCAATGACGGTGTCGTGGCCCACTACATCCATAACGCCATGGGCACTGGTCTCGGCAAGATGGGCGTGATCGTGGCCCTCGAATCCACCGGCGACAAGGAAGCGCTGGGTGAGTTCGGCCGTCAGGTCGCCATGCATGTCGCGGCCTCCAATCCCCAGGCCGTCACGACCGACGAGCTGGACAAGGACCTCGTGGACCGCGAGCGCGCCGTCCTGGTCGAGCAGGCCAAGGAATCCGGCAAGCCCGACAACGTCATCGAGAAGATGGTCGAGGGGCGCCTTCGCAAGTTCTACGAAGAGGTCGTCCTCCTCTCCCAGACCTATGTCATCGACTCCGAGCTCACGGTCGAAAAGGCCGTCGAGCAGGCTGCGAAGACCGTGGGCGCGCCCATCAAGATCACCGGCTTCTATCGTTATGCTCTCGGCGAGGGCATCGAGCAGTCGGACGAGGAATAATTGCGGCGCGGGCGCCGCGCCCTTAGAAACGTGGCGTAACGTTTTCGATTCTCGCCGGTGACGGCCCATTCGGGTGCGTCCCCGGCGAGAGAGTCTTGCGCGGCCGGAGTCTGCCCCATGGCCTCACATCAGCCGCCGCTGGCCTATCAGCGGATACTTCTCAAGCTTTCCGGCGAGGCTCTGATGGGACCCGGCGCCGGCGGCATCGACGTCGCGACCCTCAACCGCATCGCCTCCGATATAGCCGAAGCCGTCGAGCTTGGTGCCGAGGTCTGCCTAGTCGTCGGCGGCGGCAATATCTATCGCGGCCTCGCCGGAGCTGCCCAGGGCATGGACCGGGTGAGCGGCGACTTCATGGGCATGCTGGCCACCGTGCTGAACGGGCTGGCGCTCGGCAGCGCTCTGGAGGACAAGGGCTGCTCGGCCCGGGTGATGTCCGCCATCCCCATGCCGACCGTCTGCGAACCCTTCATTCGCCCCGTGGCGCTCCAGCATCTCGAAAAGGGCCGCATCGTCGTGCTCGCAGGCGGCACCGGCAATCCATTCTTCACCACCGATACCGCGGCAGCCCTCCGTGCTGCGGAGATGAACTGCAACGCCCTCTTCAAGGCGACCCAGGTGGACGGCGTCTATACCGCCGATCCCAAGCTGGTGCCCGACGCCGAGCGATACGACGCCCTGAGCTTCCATGAAGTGCTCGAGAAGGATCTGCGCATCATGGACGGCCCGGCCATCGCCCTTGCTCGCGATAACAAGATTCCGATAGTTGTGTTCTCCTTGAAGGAGAAGGGCGGCCTAGCCGGCGTTCTGCAGGGGCGTGGCGCCTTCACGACAATCGGCGGCGAGTTGACTGACTAGGGCCAGGCCGGCGGCCGTTTCCGGTTTCCGCCTGTGGGCATTTGCCCGGACGTGTAAAGCAAGACCAAAAGGACAGCCGGCTCAGGAACCGGCGACCAGGGAGAGTATGATGGCGGATTTTGACCTCGGTGAAATCGAACGGCGCATGCGCGGCGCGCTGACGTCGGTCAAGCAGGATTTCGCCGGTCTCCGGACCGGACGGGCCAGCGCCGGCATGCTCGACCCGATCCAGGTAAATGCCTATGGCGCCAATATGCCCATCAATCAGGTCGCCTCGGTGAACGTCCCCGAGCCGCGCATGATTTCCCTCCAGGTCTGGGACAAGGGTCTCGTCTCGGCCGTTGAGAAGGCGATCCGAGAGTCCGATCTCGGCCTCAATCCCGTCGTCGAAGGCCAGGTCATGCGCCTTCCCATCCCGGAGCTCAACGAAGAGCGCCGCCAGGACCTTGCCAAAGTGGCCCACAAATATGCCGAGCAGGCCCGCATCGCGGTCCGCAATGTGCGCCGCGACGGCATGGAAGGCTTGAAGAAGATGGAAAAAGATGGGGAGATGAGCAAGGACGAGCACCACGATTTCGCCACCGAAGTGCAGGACCTCACCGATACGGTCATCAAGGAGATCGACGAGGCTCTTGCGGCGAAAGAAGCCGAGATCATGCAGGTCTAGCAGCGCGGATCTCCATCAAACCGAAGACCTCGGCCTCGATTGAGCACCATTGGGAGCAGGACATGACATTCGCCATGGAAGAGCCCGGCCTCCCATCCGCTGAGGATACCGGACCGGGCCACGTGGCCATCATCATGGACGGCAACGGCCGATGGGCCCAGGAGCGGGGGCTTCCGCGCACCGAGGGCCATCGCCGGGGCGTCGACGCTGTCCGGCGCACGGTTCAGGCCGCCATGGAGCTGGGGCTGACCCATCTCACCCTGTTCAGCTTCTCGTCAGAGAATTGGTCCCGCCCGAAGGCGGAAATCCGCGATCTCTTCGGTCTGATGCGCATGTTCGTCCGGCGCGATCTGGCCGATCTCCACAAGCACGGCGTACGGATCAACGTGATCGGCTCCCGCGAGGGACTGGAGAACGACGTCCTCAAGATGATTGACGACGCCGTCGCCCTGACCAAGGACAATGACGGCCTCGTCCTGACCATCGCCTTCAACTACGGCGCCCGGGACGAGATCGCCCGTGCCGCCCGCAAGATCGCCGAGCAGGTGGAGCAGGGCGCCCTGTCGGCCGAGGACGTAACCCAGGAAACGGTCGCGGCCAATCTCGACACCGCTGATCTGCCGGATCCCAATCTCCTGATCCGCACCAGCGGAGAGCTGCGTCTCAGCAATTTCCTCCTCTGGCAATTGGCCTACGCCGAGTTCGTCTTCGTCGACACGTACTGGCCAGATTTCAATCGGGACACTCTCGAAGGCGCCATCGCGGAATATCAGCAGCGCAGCCGGCGCTTCGGCGGCGTGACAGCGAGATCGACCGCGTGAGCGAACCCAACCACGCCTCCGCCGAGAGTGCCGAGACCCCGAAAGGCCCTTCGGAGTTCGTCACCCGCCTTATCTCCGCGCTTTTCATGGCCGTTTTCGCTATCGCGGCTGTCATTGCGGGGTCCTGGGCGTTCGCCTTGCTGGTGATCGTGGCGGGCCTCATCGTCAACTGGGAGTGGGCCCGCATGGTCCGCGGCAGCGGCTACGATGGTCTCGCCCTCATGCACGGGGCGGCCCTTCTGGTCCTCGTCGTCCTGACGGAGACCGCGCGCTATATCGAGGCCGGCGCGGTGCTTGCCGTGGCTATCGCCGCAACGATCCTTATGGGCTATCGCGACAAGCTCCGATGGTCGCTTGCGGGTGTTCTATACATCCTGCTCCCGGCCATGGCGCTCATCTGGCTGCGCTCCGATCCGGAATATGGCGTCTGGGCGTTGCTCTTCGTCATGGCTGTAGCCTGGACGGCCGATAGCGCCGCCTATGTCGGAGGCCGGCTCATCGGCGGACCGAAGCTGGCACCCCGCATCTCGCCCAAGAAGACCTGGGCCGGCTTCGCCTCCGGCGTGTTGTGCTCCGGCCTCGTCGGGTTTGCGGCAGGCGCGTTCGTTCCGGCCGGCAACGCGCTCGCCCTGTGCGCCGTCGCCATCATCCTGGCCGTGGCGGGCAGCCTGGGCGACCTGCTGGAAAGCGGCGTGAAGCGCCACTTCAATGCCAAGGACACGAGCAGTCTGATTCCGGGCCATGGCGGTTTGCTGGACCGCATCGACGGGCTGCTGATCGCCAGCCTTGCCGCCGCCCTCATCGCCTTCCGCGATATCGCGGCGCCCGGACAGGGCTTGTTGCAATGGTAGTCAAGCCGACCGAACAGCCGAGCGCCCCATGACACTGCCTCTCGACAGCTCCGCCTATCGGACGACGCCTGCGCGGGAGCGGCCGCCGCGGCGCGTCACGGTGCTCGGCGCCACGGGCTCTATCGGCGAGAACACCCTCGATCTCATCGGGCGCGATCCGGCACGCTATCGAATCGTCGCGCTCACCGGCGGCGAAAACGTCGAACGCTTGGCGGAGCTCGCCATCCACCACAAGGCGGAGCTTGCGGTGATCGCCGATGAGACGCGCTACGAAGCGTTGCGCGAGCGCCTTGAAGGCACGGGTATCGAGGCCGCTGCCGGCCGCCGAGCCGTTATCGAAGCGGCAAGCCGGCCGGCCGATTGGACCATGGCGGCCATCGTGGGGGTCGCGGGGCTCGAACCGACTCACGCCGCCCTCAAGCAGGGCGCGACCGTCGCCGTGGCCAACAAGGAATGTCTGGTCTGCGCCGGTCCCGTCTTCATGGCTGAGGTGCGCCGTCACGGCGCCACGCTGCTGCCGGTCGATTCGGAGCATTCCGCCGCCATGCAGATCCTCAGCCAAAGCCCGGATGTCGAGATCGACAAGCTTTGTCTCACCGCCTCCGGCGGGCCGTTCCGCTGCTCTACCCGGCAGGAGATGGCCTCCGTCACGCCGGAACAGGCTTTGAAGCATCCGAACTGGTCCATGGGCCGGAAGATCACCCTCGATTCGGCGACCCTGATGAACAAGGCGCTGGAAATGCTCGAAGCCCAGCACCTGTTCGATCTGCCGCCGGATCGAATCGATGCGGTCATCCATCCCCAGTCGATCGTCCATTGCCTCGTCTACTACCGCGATGGCTCCGTGCTGGCCCATATGAGCCCGCCCGATATGCGCACACCCATCGCCTACACCTTGGCGTGGCCGGAACGCATGCAGGTGCCCATGCCGCCGCTCGATCTGCCCAAGCTCGCGACCCTGACGTTCGAGGCGCCCGACGAGGACCGATTCCCGGCGCTTCGCCTCGCGCGCCATGCACTGCAGACCGGCGGCAGCGCCGGCGCCGTGCTCAACGCCGCCAACGAGGTGGCGGCGGAAGCGTTTTTTGCCGGCGCCATCGGATTCATCGCTATAACGGAGATCGTGGAACGGGTGCTCAGCGAATCGCCGGAGCTCGTGGACCGCGCGCCGGGGCGCATCGAAGAGGTCATCGCCATCGACGAAGAGGCGAGGCGCCGCACGCGAGAATACTTGCCCGCCTTCGCCTGAGTGGCCATATTCACGCCTGAAAATCAGAACGTTAAAGGTTTCCCATGGATATTCTGAGCGCGCTTTGGGGCTATGGAGACAGTCTGCTCTCCTATGTCGTCCCATTTCTGCTGGTGCTCACCGTCATCGTCTTCGTCCACGAGCTCGGCCACTTCCTCGTGGCCCGCTGGTGCGGCGTCGGTATCAGCGTGTTCTCCATCGGCTTCGGGCCTGAGATCGCGGGCTTCACCGACAAGCACAACACGCGCTGGCGGTTTTCGTGGATACCGCTCGGCGGCTACGTGAAGTTCATCGACGACGAGAACGCTGCGAGCGCGCAAGGCCGCGAAGCCTTCGAGAAGCTCTCAGAAGAAGACAAAAAGCGCAGTTTTCAGGGAAAAACTCTTGCCCAGCGCGCGGCTATCGTCGCTGCGGGCCCAATCGCCAACTTCCTTCTCGCCATCGCCATCTTCACGGTGATGTTCAGCCTGTTCGGCCAGCAGGTCACCGCGCCGAATGTCGATGTGGTGCGCGAGGGCAGCGCCGCGGAAGCCGCCGGATTCAAGCCGGGCGACGTGGTGCTCGAGGTCGACGACACGCGAATCGAGAGCTTCGGGGAGATGCAGCGAATCGTCAGCACTCAGCCCGGAGAGGAGCTGTCCTTCCTGGTCGAACGCGACGGCAAAGAGATTCGACTCACTGCCACGCCCGAGCTGCAGGAGGTCGAGGACCGCTTCGGCAACAAGATCCCCATGGGCATACTGGGGATTCAGCGCAACGCCGGCGCCAGCGAATGGACCTTGAAGCGCGAAGATCCGATCACCGCGCTGGGCATGGCGGTCAACCAGACCTGGTTCGTGGTCAGCCATTCGCTCGGCTACGTCTACGACGTGGTCATTGGCCGTGCAAAACCCGACCAATTGGGCGGTCCCATCCGGATTGCCCAGGTTTCCGGCCAGGCAGCGAGCCTCGGAATTCTTGCCGTCATCAACTTTGCTGCGATAATCTCCATCAGTATCGGACTGATAAACCTTTTCCCGATACCGATGCTCGATGGCGGTCATCTTCTGTATTACGCTGTCGAGGCGATCCGGGGTCGGCCGCTCTCCGAACGCAGCCAAGAGGTCGGTTTCCGGATTGGCCTTGCGGTCGTTCTTATGCTAATGATCTTCGCAACTTGGAATGATTTGATCCATCTAAGCTTTTCG
Source organism: Methyloligella halotolerans (assembly GCF_001708935.1). GTDB lineage: Bacteria > Pseudomonadota > Alphaproteobacteria > Rhizobiales > Methyloligellaceae > Methyloligella > Methyloligella halotolerans. The sequence goes on along the minus strand of NZ_MASI01000001.1, from coordinate 295,039 downwards.
TAACGGCGTAGACGCATTGTGCAGGTGGGCGAGGGACAAGACCCGCCGCACGCTTTGGGGACAGCCAACAAAAAAGGGCCACAAAAGCTGGTCAGCTTCGATCCTGCATACGCGTCTGTGGGGGATCGGCGTGAAGGGGGACATCACCAGCAATGGTGCGGTGTAACTGGTTTAGCGGGCTGATGTTTTTGGCCCTAGTACTGTTTGGCGCCCTGCCGATTTATGCCGGCATGGGTTACGCCACGGGGGATGAGTCGGCTTACGCTCAGGCCGGCGGAACCATCACGTCCATTCAGGTGCAGGGAAACCGGCGTGTCGAGCCGGCAACAGTGCGCGCCTATTTGACCTTCTCTGTCGGAGATCCCTACGACCCGGCAGAGGTCGACGAATCTCTGAAAACCCTGTTCTCCACCGGTCTGTTCAAGGATGTCCGCATCCGCCGCAGCGGCGGCACCGTGATCGTCGTGGTGCAGGAGAACCCAATCGTGAATCGCGTGGCCTTCGAGGGCAACGACGATGTCGATGACGAGACGCTTCAGGCCGAAGTCTCCCTGAAGCCGCGCTCCGTCTACACCCGCTCGCGGGTGCAGCAGGACGTGCAGCGCATTCTGGACGTCTATCGCCGCCAGGGCATGTATGCCGCCGCGGTGGATCCGAAGATCATCAATGTCGAGAACAACCGGATCGACGTGGTCTACGAGATCCGCGAGGGCGCGACGACCAAGGTCCGCTCGATCAACTTCATCGGCAACAACTCCTTCAGCGATTCCCAGCTCCGCTACGTCATCTCCACGACTCAGACCAACTGGCTGAGCTTCCTGAAGAACACCAACATCTACGATCCCGACCGCCTGAACCTGGATAAGGAGCTGCTGCGCCAGTTCTATCTGAAGGAAGGCTATGTCGACGCGCGCATCGTTTCGGCGACGGCCGACATGGATCCCAACGGCAAGGGCTTCTACATCACCTTCGTGATCGACGAAGGGCCGCGCTATCGTGTCGGGCAGGTCGACATCGAATCTCATCTGCCGTCTGTGAACGTCGAATCCCTGCGCCGCGACATCCAGTCGAAGCCCGGCCGCTGGTACGACGCTGAAAAGGTTGAGAACTCCGTCGAGGCGCTGACAGTCGACGTTTCGGAGCAGGGCTACGCCTTCAGCCAGGTGAGGCCGCGCCTCTACCGCGATCCGGCGACCCAGACCGTCGGCATCACCTACATGATCGAGCAGGGCCCGCGCATCTATATCGAGCGCATCGACATCGTCGGCAACTACCGCACCCTGGATAACGTGATCCGGCGCGAGTTCCGACTGTCGGAAGGCGATGCCTATAACCGCCTTCTCGTGGAGGCGGCGCGCCAGAGGCTGCGCAAGCTCGGCTTCTTCAAATCGGTCGATGTGGATACCCGTCAGGGTAGCTCGCCCGACCGCGTGGTCATTGTCGTGACCGTCGAGGAGCAGGCCACCGGCGAGCTCTCCTTCGGTGTGGGCTATTCGACCTCGGAAGGCATCATCGGCGATATCAGCATCTCCGAACGCAACCTGATGGGCCGCGGCCAGTATGTCCGCTTGGGCGTTTCGGGCAGCCAGGAGCGTCTGCAGTTCGACCTCAGCTTCACGGAGCCGCGCTTCCTCGGCCGCGATCTGGCCGCCGGCTTCGACGCGTTCCATAAGGACGTCGACTACTCGAACGTGGCCTCGTTCTCGCAGCGGAACACCGGTGGCGTGCTGCGCCTCGGCTTCCCCGTGGCACAGGATACCCGTCTCGGCCTGCGCTACTCCTACGAGCATGAAGAGGTCTATGACGTTCAGCCCGACGCATCGCCCGTTATCGCCTCGTCAGAGGGCGAGGCGAACGTGTCGAGCATCGGCTATACGCTGGCTTACGACACGCGAAACCTTCCGCAGTCTCCGACCCAGGGTATCTTCTTGTCGTTCTCGCAGGATCTCGCCGGCGTCGGCGGTGACGTGAACTACATCCGGACCGTGGCGGATGCCCGTGGCTACTATCCGATCACCAAGAAGCTGACCTTCGCCGGCCGCCTGCAGGGTGGCGTGATCGAGGGCTGGGGTGACGATCAGTGCGGCACGAACCTTTCGAATTCCGATCCGGGTTGCCTGCGCTTGACCGACCTCTTCTTCAAGGGCGGTGAAACGATCCGCGGCTTCGAGCGTGCCGGTTTCGGCCCGCGCGACATCGGCTCACCCGACAACGATGCCCTGGGCGGCAAGATCTACTATGCCGCCACCGCGGAAGTGCGTTTCCCGATGCCGCTCATTCCGGAAAATCTCGGCATGCAGGGCGCCGTCTTCGTGGATGCCGGCTCGCTCTATGACGCCAGCTCCCTCGCCAAGAATCTGGCCGAGGATCTGGCCGATGGCGATGACCTGCGGGCTTCCGCCGGTTTCAGCGTGATCTGGGCTTCGCCGCTTGGACCGTTGCGTGCCGATATCGCCCATGCGTTCCTGCATACGGATTATGATGAGCTCGAGGTGTTCCGCTTCGGCGCCTCGACCAACTTCTAGGACGGACCCGTCCGAGCCCCAACTTTCATAGTGTCTCGGCCGGGTCGTCCGCTCAGGCGTGATCGGTAGGCGTTGAACCATGGAGCATCCCGGCTTCTTCGAAAGAGCAGGGCCCTTTTCGGCCGCCGAGCTTGCGGAGAAGCTCGGCACCGAGCTGGCCGGCTCCGGCGACACCGAAATCTCGGACATCAAGACCCTTGGTTCGGCCGGGCCCGACGATCTCGCCTTTCTCGACAACCGGAAATATCTGGACGACTTCCGCGCGACCAAGGCCGGCGCGTGTCTTGTCTCGCCGCGCTTCGCCGAACAGGCTCCAGATGGTCTGACCTGCCTGACCACCAAGGATCCCTATGGGGCTTATGCCAAGGCTCTGGCGATCTTCTATCCCGGCTCGCTGATCCCGCGCTCGACCCATCCGGCCAGTGAGGGGCATGTTCATCCCTCTGCCACGTTGGAAGACGATGTGGTGATCGAGCCCGGTGCCGTAATCGGCCCCGAGGCGCGTATCGGCAAAGGGACCAGAATCGCCGCAGGCGCAGTGATCGGCTTTCGGGTCCATGTCGGCCGGGACTGCTATATCGGCCCGAACGCCAATCTTATCCACACCCTCGCTGGAAACCGGGTGGTGATCCATTCCGGCGTCTGCACCGGCCAGGATGGATTTGGCTTCGCCATGGGCGCAGCGGGCCACCAAAAAGTCCCGCAAATCGGCCGGGTTATCATTCAGGACGGTGTTGAGATCGGCTCAAATACGACCATCGACCGGGGCGCGTTAAGGGACACGATCATCGGCGAGGGCACAAAAATTGATAATCTCGTGCAAATCGGGCACAACGTCGCCATCGGAAGGCATTGCATTATCGTCTCGCAAACCGGTATTTCAGGCAGCGCAGTTCTCGGTGATTTCGTCGCCCTGGGCGGCAAGGTCGGTGTCGAAGGCCATGTCACCATCGGAGACGGCGCCCAGATCGCTGCCACGAGTGTCGTCAGGGGCGAGGTTCCGGCCGGGGCGCGGTGGGGCGGCGTTCCCGCCAAACCGGTGAGGCTTTGGTTTAGAGAGGTCACGCTTCTGCGCCAGCTGGCCGAAGGCAAGTTGAAGATTCAGGGTGACAAGGAAGATGGCGACGCCGGCTGACGGTAGCGCCGCTTGTATAAGGAGTGAGGCCGCATGAATGAGAGCGGTGTAATGGCAGAGCTCGGCACGGCTGAGGTCGTGGATATCATGAGGCTCCTGCCGCATCGTTATCCGTTTTTGCTCGTCGATCGCATCGTCGACATGGATGGCGACCGGTCCTGCACCGGCATCAAGAACGTGACCGTGAACGAGCCGTTCTTTCAGGGGCATTTTCCCGATAATCCGGTGATGCCGGGCGTGCTTCTCATCGAGGGCATGGCCCAGACCGCCGGCGCGCTCTGCATGCGTTTTGTCGAGGATTTCTCCAAGCCGCCGATCGTCTATCTCATGGCGGTGGACCGGGCCCGCTTCCGCCGTCCCGTGATTCCCGGCGACACGGTCTATTACCAGGTCAACAAGATGCGCAACCGCGGCAAGGTCTGGCGTTTCCGCTGCGAGGCGACCGTCGACGCAACGTGGTTGCCGAGGGCGAGGTGAGCGCCGTTATCGTCGACGACGTCGAATAGGCGCGCATTCTATGGCCAATATTCATGCGACCGCAGTGGTCGATCCCGGTGCGACGCTCGGCGCCGACGTCAGCGTCGGGCCGTTCTGCGTCATCGGCCCCAATGTGACCCTCGGCGACGGCGTGACCCTCCAGTCCCATGTCACGATCACCGGCCGCACGACCCTGGGGAAGGGCTCAACGGTCTTTCCGTTCGCCTCTCTCGGCCAGCCGCCCCAGGACACCAAGTACAAGGGCGAGGACACCGAGCTCACCATCGGCCAGCAGGCGATCATCCGCGAACATGTGACGATCCACATCGGCAGTGTCGGCGACGACCAGAAGACGATCATCGGCGATCGCTGCATGCTGATGGTCGGCGCCCACGTCGCCCATAACTGCAAGCTCGGCAACAACGTCCTGATGGTGAACAACGCCACCCTCGGCGGCCATGTGCGCCTGGCGGACAATGTCATCATCGGCGGGCTTTCGGCCGTGCATCAGTTCGTCCGCGTCGGCGAGGGCGCCATGATCGGCGGCATGACCGGCGTCACGGCAGACCTGATTCCCTTCGGGATGGCGATCGGCGACCGGGCCGCTCTGTCGGGCCTCAACATCGTCGGGCTGAAGCGCAAAGGCGTACCGCGCGAGGAAATCCATCAGCTGCGCCAGGCTTATCGCATGCTGTTCGGCCCGGAAGGCAATCTCACCGAGCGCTGCAATGCGGTCGAAGAGGCTTTCGGAAGCAACCCGCGCGTGAAGCAGATCCTCGATTTCGTCCGCTCCGACACCGATCGGCAGTTCCTGATCCCCCACCATGGCGGCTCCCACGGATAATCCCGGGCTCCCTCAGGCGGGCCAGACGGGGAAGGGCACGCTGGCGATCCTCGCAGGCGGCGGCAATCTTCCGTCCGTCGTCGCCGAGGCGGCGCTTGCGAAAGGCCGCCCGGTCTTCGTCATCGGCCTCAGGGGCCAGGCGGATGAACAGGTCATCTCCCGCTATCCCCATGGCTGGATGGATTGGGGCCAGATCGGCCGGCTGTTCTCCATGCTGGAAGACGCCGCATGTACGGAGATCGTCATCATCGGTCCCGTCACCCGTCCGGACGTCAAGCACCTGAAGGTCGATAGCGGCGCCCTGAAGATCATCCCGTTCCTGAAGACACTCGGGACGGGCGGCGACGACCGCATCCTTTCGAGCATCGTCCGCTTCTTCGAGGAACGGGGCTACCGCGTCATAGGGGCGTCCTCTATCGCGCCCGAGATTCTGGCGAATGAAGGTCTGCTTACCAAGAAGGGGCCGAGCGATCACGACCGCGCGGATATGGAGGTGGGATTCACCGCCGTGGACCGGCTGGGCGAGCTCGATATCGGTCAAGCCGTCGTCGTGGTGAACCGGCATGTTATGGCCGTCGAAGCCGCCGAAGGGACCGACGCCATGCTCGCCCGTTGCGCAGAACTCAGGACGAAACGCTACCGCTTCCGTCAGAAGAAGCTCGGTGTCCTGGTGAAGGCGCCGAAGCCGGGACAGGAGGAGCGCATCGACCTGCCGACCATCGGCGCCCGCACCGTCGAGATGGCGGCCGAGGCCGGCCTGGCGGGGATTGCGATTGCTGCCAACAGCGTTCACCTCGCCGAGCGGGAGAAGGCCATCGCCCGGGCCAACAAGCTCGGGCTCTTCCTCATCGGCGAGAAGCGGGACGAAGATGGCTAGGGCGGAAGACATCGCCGGCGACCGGCCCTTGCGGCTCTATCTCGTGGCCGGCGAGCATTCCGGCGATGCCCTGGGCGCGAAGCTGATCCAGGGGCTGCGTCAGCTCAGCGAGCGCCCGTTGGAGCTGGCTGGCGTCTCCGGCGAGCTCATGGAGGCCGAGGGCTGTCCCAGCCTGTTTCCCCTGAGCGATGTCTCGGTGATGAGCCCGCTTGCCATCCTCCGCCAGCTGCCCTTCCTGATCCAGCGCATCAACGAGACCGCGGAAGCGGCCATCGCCTATCAGCCCGACGTTCTGGTGATTCTGGACAGCCCGGAATTCACCCATCAGGTGGCCAAGCGTGTGCGGCGCTGGGCGCCTCATATCCCCATCATCGATTATGTCTCGCCGACCGTCTGGGCCTGGCGCCCGGGCCGCGCCAAGAAGATGCGCCGCTATATCGACCACGTTCTCGCGATCCTGCCCTTCGAACCGGAGGTGCACGAGCGGCTCGGCGGGCCGGCTTGCTCCTATGTCGGCCATCCCCTCGTAGAGCGGGTGAATGAGTTGGAGACATTGGACCCTTCGCCTTTGCGCGACGAACTCGGCATCGATCCGGACCGGAAAGTGCTCCTCGTCCTGCCGGGCAGCCGCCGCAGCGAAGTGCAGCGCCTCATGGAGCCGTTCGGCCAGGCCATCGCGTTGCTGCTGGAGAAGATCCCGGACCTGCAGATCGTATTGCCGACCGTGGCGAGCGTCCGGGACCTCGTGGAGGAGGGGATCAAGACCTGGCCGCTCCAGCCCCGCATCGTAACCGGCACCGAGAACAAGTTCGCCGCGTTCAAGCTCGCCGACGTGGCGCTCGCCGCCTCAGGCACTGTGACCCTGGAGCTCGCCTTGAGCCGCACGCCCATGGTGGTGGCCTATAAGGTGGATCCGCTTGCCGCCTATATCCGCTACATCATCCTGGTGGACATGGTCGCCATGGCGAACCTGATCTTGGGGCGAAAGGCGTTTCCGGAGCTGCTGCAATATTACTGCACGCCGGAAGCCCTGGCCGAAGCGCTCCTGCCGCTGCTTCAGGGCGGGCCGGAGCTCGAGGAGCAGAAGAAAGCGCTGGATGAGGTGATCCGCCTGGTCACGGAAAAGGACGAACCGCCCAGCATCCGGGCGGCCCGCATCGTGCTCTCATACGCGGAAGCGCAGGACGCGCCCTCGCGCGCCGATATCTAGGCCGGCAGACGCTTAGCCGCGCTCGTCCATGGCAACGTAGGAGCGTTCCGTCGGGCCCGTATAGAGCTGCCGCGGGCGCCCGATCCGCTGATACGGGTCCTCGATCATCTCCTTCCACTGGGCGATCCAGCCGACGGTCCGCGCGATGGCGAACAGAACCGTGAACATTTCCGTCGGGAAGCCCAGCGCCCGCAGGGTGATGCCGGAATAGAAGTCGATATTCGGATAGAGCTTCTTCTCAATGAAGTAGTCGTCGTTCAGCGCGATATGCTCCAGCTCCAGCGCGACCTTCAGGGTCGGATCGTCACCATGGCCGACCGCCTCGAGCACTTCGTGGCAGGTCTTCTGCATGATCTTGGCGCGCGGATCGTAGTTCTTATAGACCCGGTGGCCGAAGCCCATGAGGCGGAACGGATCGTTCTTGTCCTTGGCGCGGGCGATGAACTCCGGAATGCGGTCCACGGTGCCGATGCGCTGCAGCATGGTGAGCGCTGCCTCGTTGGCGCCGCCATGGGCCGGCCCCCACAGACACGCGATACCCGCCGAGATGCAGGCGAACGGGTTGGCCCCAGAAGAGCCGGCGAGCCGGACCGTCGAGGTCGAGGCGTTCTGCTCATGATCGGCATGTAGGATGAAGATGCGGTCCATGGCCCGCGACAGGACCGGGTCGACCTTGTAGGGCTCGCACGGCACGGCGAAGCACATGTTGAGGAAGTTCGCCGAATAGTCGAGATGGTTCTGCGGATAGATGAAGGGCTGGCCGATCGAATATTTGTAGGCCATGGCCGCGATCGTCGGCATCTTCGCGATCATGCGGATCGAGGCCATCTCCCGCTGCTCCGGATCCCGGATATCGGTGGAGTCGTGATAGAACGCCGAGAGCGCGCCCACGACGCCGACCATGACCGCCATGGGATGGGCGTCGCGACGGAACCCCGTGAAGAACTGGCTCATCTGCTCGTGCACCATGGTGTGGTACGCGATGCGCTTGGAGAAATCGTCGAACTGCGCCTTGGTCGGCAGCTCGCCGTACAGCAGCAGGTAGCCCGTCTCCAGGAACTTGCCCGTTTCGGCCAGCTGATCGATGGGGTAGCCCCGATAGAGCAGCACCCCCTCGTCGCCGTCGATATAGGTGATCTTCGATTCGCAGGAGGCGGTGGACGTGAACCCCGGATCGAAGGTGAAGTTGTTGGTTTTCTGGTAGAGGCTCGTGACGTCGATCACCTCAGGCCCGAGCGTTCCCTTGCGGATCGGCAGCTCCGCCGACTCGCCGTCGATCTTGAGGACGGCATCTTTCTCTGCCTGAGAGGCGTCGTAACGTTCTGCGATGCTCATATCTTAGCCTCCTACGCCTATCGCGGCCGAAGTGGCGGCATCGGCGATGCCGCGCAAGCTTGGCCGGAAACTTTTAATCTCTAGCAAGAGCAATCATATTGCAGTGCAGAAACAACTGTCTGCCATTTTAGTGCAACGCAACAAAGACGCACGCCCAAACTCTAGGCATTCGTGGGATATCCCGTCTGGTCGCCGATCCGGCCCAGAGCCTCGTCGCGACCCAGAACCACCAACACGTCGAAGATACCCGGCGAAGTGCTCTGGCCCGTCAGCGCGGCCCGAAGCGGCTGCGCGACCTTGCCGAGCTTCCGCTCCGTCTCGTCGGCGAACGTCCGGATGCAAGCCTCCAGAGGCTCCGCCGACCAGTCGTCGAGCGCCTCCAGTCTAGGCTGAAGTTCCGACAAAGTCTGCCGTCCCGCATCGTCGAGCAGCTTCTCCGCCTTCTCGTCCAAGGCGAGGGGACGCTCGGCGAACAGGAAGGCCGCATTCTCGATGAGCTCCACCAGGGTCTTCGCACGCTCCTTCAGCCCGGGCATCGCCTGGACGAGCTTGGTCTCGCCGTCACTTTCGAGGGCCGCCGCCATGGCGTCGCCGTCTTTAAGGTGGGGCAGGAGGGACTTGATCGCCGCGACCAGCGCCTCGTCGGAACTGTGGCGGATGTAATGGCCGTTCAGGTTCTCCAGCTTGGCGAAGTCGAACCGCGCCGCCGACTTGCCGATCGCATCGACGTCGAACCATTCGATCATCTGCTCCGGCGAGATGATCTCGTCGTCGCCGTGGCTCCAGCCGAGCCGCACGAGATAGTTGCGCAAGGCGGCGGGAAGGTAGCCCATTTCCCTGTAGGCCTCGACCCCGAGCGCGCCGTGCCGCTTCGAGAGCTTCGCCCCGTCGGGACCGTGGATCAGAGGCACGTGGGCGAAGACCGGCCGCTCCCAGCCCAGCGCTTCGTAGATCTGGCTCTGACGCGCGGCGTTGGTCAGATGATCGTCGCCGCGGATCACATGGGTGATTCCCATATCGTGGTCGTCCACCACCACGGACAGCATATAGGTCGGCGATCCGTCGCTGCGCAGCAGCACCAGATCGTCAAGATCCTTGTTGGCGAAGGTCACGCGGCCCTGGACCTGATCCTCGATGACCGTCTGCCCCTCCTGCGGGGCCTTGAACCGGATCACATAGGCAGCGCCCTCCGGCGCCTCCGATGGGTCGCGATCCCGCCATAGCCCGTCATAACCCGGCGCGCGGCTTTCCGCCCGGGCCTGCTCGCGCATCGCCTCGAGCTCTTCCTTGGTCGCATAGCACCGATAGGCCTTGCCCTCGGCAAGCAGCTGCTCCGCGACCTCCCGGTGCCGCTCGGCACGCGAGAACTGGTAGACGGGCTCGCCGTCCCAATCGAGCTCCAGCCAGCGCAGCCCGTCGAGGATCGCCAGGATAGCGCCCTCGGTGGAACGCGCCCGGTCGGTGTCCTCGATCCGGAGCAGCATCTTGCCGCCCTGGGCCTTCGCGTAGAGCCAGTTGAAAAGGGCCGTGCGCGCGCCGCCGATATGGAGATAGCCCGTCGGCGAGGGCGCAAAGCGGGTGATAACCTGATCGCTCATGTGGAGAATTCGTCTTCGTATGATTGGCCCGGTCGTTTGTCGCCGGCGCGGGCTGTTTAGCACAGCGCCCAGCTTCGCGTAAGAGTCGGGGACACCACGCAAGAGTGGTATAAGATCGGCGTATCGCGTCAGAGTAGGGGGTGGGCGCGGCGTGCGCCCTTATCCGGCATGGTGTTTGCGCCGGACCGTGAAGCCGGAGAGGCTTATTTTCCGTCGCGCTACGGGCGCCAGCGGCTCGAGCGCCTATGGTGCGGGGTGAGAGCCGCCGTCGAAGTCCAGTGGGACCGCAAGGTGCTCTGGCTTCCGGTTTTCTTTGCCTGCGGCATCCTTCTCTATTTCAGTCTGAAGAGCGAACCCGGACTGCTGCCGAGCGTGTCCCTGGCCGCAGCGGCCATGGCGCTCATCGCCATCTTCCGCCGCAACGTGCTGCTGCTCACCGTATTCGCCGCGGCGGGGAGCGCCAGCCTGGGCTTCGCCTTCGCCAAGATCCACACCGAGCTCGCCCGCGCCCCGGTGATCGCCGAGGAGACCGATTTCGCCAGGGTCAGCGGCTGGGTCGAGGAGGTGGAGCGGCAACACGGCCAGCGCGACCGCATCCTGCTGCGCTTGTTCGCAATGGAAAAGCGGGCGCCCGAGGAGACCCCGTACCGGGTGCGGATCAGCATCGGCAAGACCGCCGCGAAGCCGATCCGGACCGGAGACGCCATCGCTCTCTGGGCGACGCTGATGCCGCCGCCCGAGCCGGCTGAGCCGGGCGGATTCGACTTCGGCCGCAAGGCCTGGTTCGCCGGGCTTGGCGCCGTCGGCTACGCCACGAGCCGAATCGACGTGGTGCAGAACGCGCCTTCCCCACCGCTCTCCATACGCGTCTGAGCAGGCATCGACCGGATCCGGAACGCCATCAACGCGCGGATCGATGCGAGCCTGCCAGGCGAGGAGGGCGGTCTGGCAAAGGCCCTCATCACCGGCGACCGCGGCGGCGTCTCCGACGAGGTGCAACAAGCTATGCGGGATTCGGGTCTCGCCCATATCCTGTCGATCTCCGGGCTGCACATGATGCTGATGGCGGGAACGGTATTCTGGGCCTTGCGCGCGTTGCTTGCCTCGATCCCGGCGCTGGCATTGCGGTTTCCGATCAAGAAATGGGCCGCGGCCGCATCCCTGGCCGCCGCGCTGTTCTATCTCGCGATCTCCGGCGCAGCGCTCCCCACCATCCGCGCCTGGATCATGATGAGCATCGTCCTTCTCGCTGTGATCCTCGACCGGCCCGCCATCACCATGCGCAACGTGGCCCTGGCGGCACTTGCGATCCTCATCGTCGCGCCCGAATCGGTTTTCGATCCGAGCTTCGAGATGTCCTTTGCGGCCGTTATCGCCCTGGTCGCCCTCTACGAAGCCATGGCGGGGCGGAAGCGGCCCGAGCTCGACGACGTCAGCCTGACCTGGCGGACCTTGCGTTTCGCGTGGCTGGCGATCTGGGCGGCCGGCGTCACAACCACCGTGGCCGGTCTCGCCACGGCGCCCTTCGCGGCCTACCATTTTCACCGCGTCTCCTATTACGGGCTGGCGGCGAACCTGCTTGCGGCGCCCATCGTCGGCCTCCTGGTGATGCCCATGGCGCTGCTCTCCGTCGTCGCCATGCCCCTGCATCTGGAGCACGTGCCGCTATTGGTGATGGGGGTGGGGCTCGACGCCCTGGTCTGGGTCGGCGAGACGGTTGCGGCCTGGCCCGGGGCGATCTCCATCGTCCCGAGCATGTCCGGAACCAGCCTCTTCCTGATCGTCGCCGGTGGCCTATGGCTCTGTCTCGTCCACGGCGCGCTCCGGCAGGCGGGCTGGGCGGCCATCGCGTTAGGGCTCTTCACCGCGGGTACGGCGCCGCGGCCGGACCTGCTGATCGAACGCGAAGGGAAAGCCATGGCGGTGCGGGGGGAGGACGGGCTTCTGGCGCTACTTCCCGGCAGCCACAAGAACTATAGCGCCCAGAAATGGCTGGAAGCCGACGGCGATGCCCGCGATCCCGCATTGGCCGCCCAGAGCGAGAGCTTCACCTGCGATTCTCTAGGCTGCCTGACCGCCCTCGGGACCAGGCGCGTTGCTTTCCTGACCGATCCGGCCGCGGCCGAAGAGGATTGCCGGAGCGCGGATATCCTCATCGCCCAATTCTACGCGCCGAAGATCTGCGCGGGACCGGCTGTGGTCGTCGATCGCCGCTCCTTGCGGGACAACGGCGCCTACGCGCTCTATCTGGTCGATGGATCCCTGCGGATCGAGACGGTCGGAGAGGTGCGCGGCCGCCGCCCTTGGGCGGTGACCACGGTCGCGCAAGAAAGCCTCGGGAGTGGCCGGCCCGACCGCGTCAGGCTCGGCAAAAAGTAGAACCTAGGAATGCGGCGCCTAATAGCGCCGGATCAGCCCCACCAGACGGCCCTGCACACGGACCCGGTCCGGCCCGAAGATGCGCGTCTCATAAGCCGGATTGGCCGCCTCGAGGGCGATCGAGTCGCCCCGGCGCCGCAGCCGCTTCAGGGTTGCCTCTTCCTCGTCCACCAAAGCAACGACGATATCGCCGTTATCGGCCGTATCGGATTTCCTCACGATGATCGTATCGCCTTCCAGAATGCCGGCCTCGATCATGGAATCGCCTTTCACCTCCAGGGCGTAATGCTCGCCCCTGGTGAGGATCTCAGGCGGTACATCGATGGAATGGCTGCGATTCTGGATCGCTTCGATCGGCACGCCGGCCGCGATACGGCCCATGACCGGGACGGTGACGGTCTGCGGCTCGTCGGCATCGGCCAGCGCGGGCTTGCGGCCGAGGCTGCCTTCAATCACCGCCGGCGAGAAGCCGCGCTGGCGGCCGGCGCCAAGCGGCTGCGGCATCGATTCCGGCAGCTTCAGGATCTCCAGCGCCCGGGCCCGATGGGGCAGGCGGCGCAGAAAACCGCGCTCTTCCAAAGCCGTGATGAGCCGGTGAATACCCGACTTGGAGCGGAGATCCAACGCCTCCTTCATCTCGTCGAAGGAGGGGGGCACGCCCGTCTCCTTCAGCCGCTCATGAATGAACATGAGGAGGTCTTTCTGTTTTGAAGTCAGCATATCCGCCCCTGCGAAAATTGTGTCGCCGCCACCCTCATAGGCCTCGTGGGCAGCGCGACATCTATGGACAAAGCATGAACAACACTACATGTTCTAGTTGTGTTCCGCAAGTCCCTACGAGAAGTCCCCACGACACGGCACCGCCAAATCACCGGTGCCCTCGCGAATGAAAGCGCTGCCGCCATGAGAAATCGGGCAAGCGCACCACGCACAACAGTATGAATCCTCAGCTTTTGAGCTGATTCGGTTGCCGAGGCCTTAATGGATCGCTGGGTCCGGGCGTTTAGAGATTGAGCGGCAGGACCGAAACGGTCTCGCCGCGCTCGGCGGCGGGAGCTTCGGGGGGCCGCACGATCAGGCAATCCGCTTTCGCGAACGCCGCCATGAGGGCGCTGTCCTGGGACATCTGCGGCGAGACGAGGCGCTCGCCCGCGTCATTCCATTTCGACGTTCCGCGGATGTAATGCTGGCGTGGCCCGTTCGTCTCGAGGGGAGCGGCCAAAATCGCCTTCTGCCGGACGTCCTCGCGACTGGAAAGGCCCAGCATGCGGGCCAGCATCGGTCGCAGGAACACATGGGCACAAACCATGGCAGAGACAGGGTTGCCCGGGAGCCCGAGGATCCGCTGAGCGCCACGGGTCCCGAAGATCAGCGGTTTGCCGGGACGCATGGCGATCTTCCAGAAATCCAGGGTCATGCCCTCTGCCTGCAGGACCTGACCGACCAGATCGCGATCGCCTACGGACGCACCGCCGACCGTCACCAGGATATCGGCGTCGGCGCCCGCGGCGATCATGCTCGCCAGACTGTCCGGGGTGTCTTCCGCGATGCCGAGGACCTTGGCGTCGCCGCCCGCGTCCAGCACCAAGCCGCAAATCCCGTAGGGTACGGAGGAGATAATCTGATCGGGCGCCGGATCGAAACCGGGCGGCACAAGCTCATCGCCGGTCGCCAGAATCGAGACCTTCGGCTTTCGCCGCACCCGCAGCTCCGTGGCGTTCGCTGCCGCCGCCAGCATCATCTGGCGCGGACCGATCACCGTGCCCGAATCGAGAACCACCTCGCCACGGTGGAAGTCCTGGCCCTGGGGGCGGATATGCCGTCCGGCCTCCGCCTCGCGGATCGTCACCCGCCGGGAATCCTCGCCGGTCTCCACGTTCTCCTGAGGCACCACCGTGTCGGCGCCCCGGGGCACCGGCGCGCCCGTGAAGATACGAACCGCTTCGCCGGCGCCGACCTTGGCCGCGTAGCCGCTTCCGGCCGCGGCCTCGCCGACAAGCTTCAGGGTGGCGGGCAGGCTTTTCACGTCGTCGCCCCGGACCGCATAGCCGTCCATCGCAGAGGCATCGAACGGAGGCTGGGTCAGATTGGCGGAAACCGCCTCGGCGAGCACGCGATTGCGAGCATTGCCCAGGGAGACCGGCTCGGCGGGCAGGGGGCCGAGCCCCTTCACGACGCGCGCGAGCGCCTCATCCACCGGCAATAGGCTCATTACCGGACCTCCGCCTCGCCCGCGGCCCGATAATGGCCGGACCGGCCGCCGGCCTTTTCCAGCACGCGGATACCCGACATAACCATGCCCCGATCCACCGCCTTGCACATGTCGTAGACCGTGAGGCAGGCGACCGAGACGGCGGTCAGCGCCTCCATCTCCACCCCCGTCTTGCCGTCGACCTTCACCGTCGCGCGGACGTTCAGCTTGCCCGCCTCGCGCTCGGCATCGAATTCGACCGCAACCTTGTTGAGGGCCAGGGCGTGACAGAGCGGAATGAGCTCATGGGTGCGCTTGGCCGCCATGATCCCGGCGATCCGCGCGGCCGCGAGCACGTCGCCCTTCTGCGCTTTGTCCTCCAGAATGAGATCGAGCGTGGAGGGCGCCATGGAGACATAGCCTTCGGCGACGGCCAGGCGGCTGGTGATATCCTTGGCGGAGATATCGACCATCCGCGCTTCGCCGCGCTCGTTGATATGGGTGAGGGCGGATGAGCTCATCGTCCTGCCTCCATTTCCTCGGATTTGAGTAACGCACGGGTCGCCGACGCCACGTCCGCATGACGCATCAGGCTTTCACCGACCAGAAAGCAGCGGACTTTCGAGGCGGCAAGCCGCTCGAGATCCGCATGTTCGCCGAGACCGCTTTCCGACACCACCGTACGGTCCTGCGGAACGCGGGGCGCCAGCCGTTCCGTCACCGCGAGCTTCGTCTCGAAGCTCTTCAGATCCCGATTGTTGATCCCGATCAGCGGCGCATCGAGCCGCAATGCCCGCGTCAGTTCGGCCTCGTCATGCACCTCGACCAGAACGTCCAGCTCGAAGGCCTTTGCGGTTCGGATCAAGGTGCGGGCCGTCTCGTCGTCCACCGCCGCCATGATGATCAGGATGCAATCGGCTCCCCAGGCGCGCGCCTCCGCGACCTGATAGGGATCGCACATGAAATCCTTCCGCAGGATCGGCAGGTCGACAGCCTCCCGGGCCGCCATCAGATAGTCTGGGCTGCCCTGGAAGGACGGACCGTCCGTCAGAACCGAAAGGCAGGCCGCGCCGCCTTCTGCATAGGCCTTGGCCAGCGCCGGCGGATCGAAGTCTTCGCGGATCAGCCCCTTGGACGGGCTGGCTTTCTTGATCTCGGCAATCAGCCCGAACCCGTCTTCCGCTGCCGCCTTGAGCCTCTCGATGAAGCCGCGCGGTGGGCACGTGGCTTCGGCCTTTTGGCATAGCGCGTCGAACGGCAGCGCCGTCTTGGCGGCCTCCACCTCCGCGCGCTTGTAGGTCATGATCTTCTGAAGGATATCGCCCATGGGCTTACGCAGCGCCTTCGGCGCTCTCCCGGCTGATCTCGACGAGCTTTGCGAGCACGTCCTTCGCCCGTCCGCTGTCGATGGAATCGGCCGCCAGCGCGACCCCGTCGCGCAAGGATTTCGCCTTGCCGCCGATCATAAGCGCCGCGCCCGCGTTGAACAGGACGATATCACGGAAGGGGCCTTCCATGCCCTCCAGCACCGCGCGGATATGGGCGGCATTGGCCGTCGCATCGCCGCCGAGCAGATCCTGCGGCTTCGCTTCCCGCAAGCCGGCATTCTTGGGCGAGACGTTGAAGGTCGAGATCCGGCCCTGATCGAGCGCAGCCACGTGGCTGATCGTCGTGGTGGTCAGCTCATCCAGCCCGTCGGCCCCATGCACCACCCAGGCGCGCTTCACCCCGAGCCGCCCGAGCACATGGGCGAGCGGTTCGACCCATTCCTTGCCATAGACCCCGATGAGCTGGAATTTCGTGTTCGCCGGATTCGCCAGAGGCCCAAGAAGATTGAAGATCGTCCGCGTGCCGAGCTCCCGGCGGACCGGCGCCACATGGCGCATGGCGGAATGATGAGCCGGGGCGAACATGAAGCCGAGCCCGGCCTCGCGGATGCAGCGGGTGACCTGCTCCGGTTCCAAATCGATATTGACGTCGAGCGCGGTCAGGACATCGGCCGAACCGGACCGGGAAGAGATCGAGCGATTGCCGTGCTTCGCCACGGGCAGTCCGGCGCCGGCCACCACGAAGGCCGCGCAGGTGGAAATGTTATGGGTGCCCTTGGAATCGCCGCCCGTGCCGCAGGTGTCGATGGCGCCTTCGGGCGCTTCGACCTTGCGCACCTTCGCCCGCAGCACCTTCGCCGCGCCCGTGATCTCGTCGACCGCTTCGCCGCGCATCTTCAGCGCGACCAGCAGCGCGCCAAGCTGACCCGGGGTGGCGTCGCCCGCCATCACCAGCTCGAAGGCTTCGGTCGCTTCCCGCTCGGATAGCTCTTTTCCCGAGACGACCTTGGCGATGGCATCGCGAAGGTCGGCCATGGGCGGGCGGTCCGCAGCGGGACCGCTAGACGGCACCGACCCGGCTCTCTGTTCCATCGGTTCTTGCCCTGCGCTCGACCCGGGCGAGGTCGAGGAAATTGGCGAGGAGCTGGTGCCCATGTTCGGACGCGATGCTCTCGGGGTGAAACTGCACGCCATGCACGGGGTGCGACTTGTGCTGGACGCCCATGATGATGCCGTCTTGGGTCTCGGCCGTCACCTCCAACACATCGGGGAGACTCGGCCGATCGATCATCAGCGAATGATAGCGGGTCGCCGAGAAATCCTGCGCCAGCCCGGCGAACACGCCACGATTCTCGTGATGCACCTTGGAGAGCTTGCCATGCATCAGCTCCGGCGCGCCCACGACCTTGCCGCCATAGGCCTGGCCAATGGCCTGATGGCCGAGGCAGACGCCGAGGATCGGCACATCCGCGCCGGCGCGCTCGATCAGCTCCAGGCAGATCCCGGCGCGATCGGGATCGCACGGCCCGGGCGAAAGCACGATGGCCGCCGGGTTCTCTGCCAGCACCTCATCCACCGTCACCTTGTCGTTGCGGTAGACGCGCGTCGCGCCCCGAGCTCGCCGAGGAAATGCACGAGGTTGTAGGTAAAGCTGTCGTAGTTATCGATGAGGGTGAGCATGGCCGTAGCTGTTATGCCCGCGCAACCGGGAGGTCAAGGAAACTAAGGCCTTCCGGCGCGCGGATCGTCCGTGACTGTAACCAGGATGTTTATCTAGGGATCGATGGGCGAGGGCGTAAGCCCCAGATCGGCGGGCACCAGGAACAGCGACAGCTCTCCGGTGCCGTAGCGGATATCGGCCCATTCCCCGACGGCGAAATCGGCGACCAGCAGGCCGCAGGTCGGGAATTTCTCGCCGAGCCGCTCCCGTGCATGTTTCGGGCCCCGTCCAATCAGGTCGAAGCCGAACAGATGAAAGCCCGGGTTGTGTCCGATGAGCATGAGATGCTTGGTCTCTGGCATCTGCTCGCGAACGATGTCGAGGAGCGTATCGGGGGCGGCGTGATAGAGCTCTTCGCGATACTCCACCGCCGGCGGCGGCTCCCAGGCCTGGGAGGCGAGGTCCAGCGTCTCCCGCGTCCGCCGTGCCGAGGAGCACAGGACGAGATCCGGCACCATGCCCCGCTCGGCGATGGCATCGCCCATCACAGGCGCCGCGACGCGCCCCCGCGACGATAGCGAGCGGTCGATATCCGCCATGCCGGGATTCTTCCAGCTCGACTTGGCATGCCGCAGAAGGCTCAGTCTCAACATCGTGGGCTCCGGCAACTGCGCGGTCGGAGAGGCCTCAACCGCCGCGCCGGTCCCGCGAGGAGAAGCGTACAGCCTCTTCGGCCGCTCGGAACAGCGCTTTCGCCTTGTTCACACATTCGGCCTGCTCCCGCTCGGGAACGGAATCGGCGACCAGCCCGGCGCCCGCCTGGACGTACATCTTGCCGTCCTTGATGACCGAGGTGCGCAGCACGATGCAGCTGTCCATCTCGCCGCCGGCGGAGAAATACCCGACGCAGCCTGCATAGGGCCCGCGACGCTCGTCCTCCAGCTCGTCGATGATCTGCATGGCGCGAACCTTCGGCGCCCCCGAAACCGTGCCGGCCGGAAAGCCCGCCATCAGCGCATCGATCGCGTCGTGGCGGGGGTCAAGCGTACCCTCCACGTTGGAAACGATGTGCATGACCTGGCTGTAGTATTCCAGGAAGAAGCTGTCGGTGACCGAAACGGAGCCGACCTCCGCCACACGCCCGACGTCGTTTCGCCCGAGATCCAGAAGCATCAGATGCTCCGAGCGCTCCTTGGCGTCGGCCAGCAGTTCCTGGGCGAGGGCAACATCCTCCTCAGGCGTCGCGCCTCTCGGCCGCGTGCCGGCAATCGGCCGGATGGTGGCCACCCCGTCGCGAACCCGCACCAGGATTTCCGGACTGGAGCCTGCCACGGCGAAATCGCCGAAATTCAGATAGTAGAGATAAGGCGATGGGTTCACCCGTCGCAGCGCCCGGTAAAGCGAGAAGGGCGGCAGGGTGAAGGGCGCCTCGAAACGCTGGCTCAGCACGACCTGGAAGATATCGCCTGCGGTGATGTAGTCCTTCGCCGCCGCGACCTTCTTCATGTAGTCCTCGGGCGCCGTCACATGCTGGGGCGTCGGTGCCTCGGCCAGGCTCTCCTCGCGCGGCTGATGGGGCAGCGGACTTTCCAGCTTGGCCAGCGCTGCGCCCAGCCGGGCCCGCGCCGCCTCATAGGCCGCCTCGGCGCCCACATTTGCAGACGGGCGCACCGGCGTGACCAGAATCATCTCGTCCCGCACGGAATCGAAAATCGCGATCAGCCGCGGCCGCACCATGAGGCTGGTCGGCAGCCCGAGCGGATCGGCCTTGTCGTTCGGCAGATCCTCCACCAGACGGACCGTGTCGTAGCCCATATAGCCGAAAACGCCCGCCGCCATGGGCGG
Source organism: Methyloligella halotolerans (assembly GCF_001708935.1). GTDB lineage: Bacteria > Pseudomonadota > Alphaproteobacteria > Rhizobiales > Methyloligellaceae > Methyloligella > Methyloligella halotolerans. The sequence goes on along the minus strand of NZ_MASI01000001.1, from coordinate 275,635 downwards.
CAGCTGATGGGGAAGATCGATCGCCGATTCCTTCAGCAGCGCCCGCAGCGACTCCAGCGGGGCATCGGCTTCGGCAGCGAAGGAATCCGCATCCTCGTCCGGCGTCCGGTTGATCTCGGCCTTGTCCGCCACGGCGCGCCAGATCAGGTCGGGATCGCAGCCGATAATGGAATAACGGCCGCGCGTTGCCCCGCCTTCCACCGACTCGAGCAGGAAGCTGTTCGGCCGTTCGTGGGCCAGCTTGAGGAACGCCGAGACAGGGGTCTCCAGATCGGCGACGAGCTGGGTCCAGACGACCTGGGCCGCGCCTGCGTCATACGCTTTCCGAAACGCCTCGAAATCCGGCTTCACGGATTCCGCACCGCCATTTCCGGCCGCGTCCCCAGTTGGAGCGGCGGTCTCCGAACTCACTGCTGTTCGGCCCCCGTCAGCCGGTTGATGGCTTCGTGGTTCACGCTCACCTGGTAACGGTCCTGCAGCGCACCGAAATACTGCGACAGGATATCGTCGCTGATGAACACCTTCAGCTGACGCTCAAGCTCCGCGCGCGCCGGTCCGTCGAGCGCCTTGGGCGGCGTGACCTCTGCGACCTGGAACAGGATACGCGCGCCCTGGACGCCGGCTTCGGCCGATCCGTAGGCCTTATCGGGCAGCGAGAAGGCCTGAGCCACCGCCTGAGGCAGCACGTTCAGCGCCATGCCGGACCGCTTCAGCGGCTGGGTGGTGACGACATCCTCCTCATGCTTCTTGGCGATGTCGGCGAGGGTCGCCTCGCCCTTGTCGAGCTCGGTGACCAGCTTGGCGGTGTATTCGGCGAGACGCTTCTGCCGGTCGTCCTGGCGCCACATGCGCCCGACCTCGGTCTTCACCTCCTCGAAGGGACGGACCCGCTGGGGGGTGATATCGACCACGTCGTACCAGACGAAGCCTTCATCCCCCGCATCGACCGGATCGTTCTCGACCCCCACATCGGAAGCGAAGGCCTCCTGCAGCAGCTTCTGCTTCTGCGGGATCTCCGGCTGCACGCCCGAGGCGGTGTTGCCCTGGGCGTCGACCTTCTCGATTTCCTTGTAGGGAAGATCGAGCTTCTCGGCGACTTCTTCCAGGGTGGCGCCCGAGGCACGCTCGTCCTCGATCCGGTCGTGGGTATCGAAAATGACGCTCTCGGCGCGGCTGGCGAGGATCTTCTTCTCGATCTCGGGCTTCACCTTGTCGAAGCTCGCTTCCTTGCCGGGAATGATATTGCTCACATGGAGCAGGGCGATCGCCCCCAGCTTGCCGGTGACCGGCTCGCTGACGCCGCCATCCTCCAGCTTGAACGCAGCCTCGGCCAGAACGGGATCGACCATGCCGGTGCGGGTCAGCACGCCGAGATCGACGTCACTCTCCTTCATGCCGCCGGCCTTGGCGACCTCCAGAAAGTCCTTGCCGCCCTTGATCTCGTCATAGGCTTTTTTGGCGTCTTCCGTGTTGGCGAAGGAGATCTGATAGACATGCCGCTTCTCAGGCGTGTCGTATTCGGCCTTGTTGGCCTCGTACTCGTCCTTCAGCTCCTTCTCGCTGATCTCCACCTGGTCCTTCACGGTCTCAGGCGACACCGCGATCACGCCGATGGTCCGGTATTCCGGCTGGGTAAACTCGGCCTGGTGGTTGTCGTAGAAGCTCTTGAGATCGGTCTCCGTGGGATCCGGAGAGGCATCCACGGCGCTCTCCGGCACCAAAACGTAGCGCAAGGTGCGGGTCTGATTGTTGTAGGTGTCCAGCGCATCGATCAGCAAATCCGGCGTGGCCACGGTCTGGCCGAGGGTGGACAGGATCTGGCGGCGCAGATTGCGCTCCCGCTGAATCTCCAGGAAGGTCTGCTCGCTCATGCCCATCTGAGCGAGATATTGCTGCAGCATGGCGCCGTTGAAGTTGCCCGCGTCGTCCTGCAAGCCGGGATCCTTCATGATCTCTTCCAGCAGCTTGTCGTCGCTGATGCCGAGGCCGAGATCCTGGGCATGGGTATCGAGCGCGGCACCGCCGACCAGCCGCTCCAGCACCTGGGCGTCGAGCCCCTGGGCGCGGGCTTCCTGAAGGCTCATGGTACGGCCGGCCTGGCCGCTCATCCCCTGCAGCACTTCGCGCTGGACCTGGAGATAGTCGTCACGGTTCACTTCCGTATCGCCGACCTTCACCAGGGTCTGGCTGCCGTAGCCGGTGAAGATGTCGGCAATGCCCCACACCCCGAAGCTCACCACCAGCAGACCGATGAGGATAACGCCGAAGAAGCGGCTGGCGCCTTTGCGCATAGAATCGAGAGCCACGCGTCTAACCTTCCCTAGGAGCCGGCACCGTCACCCTCGCGAAAGAAGAGGCGCTCGACCGTTCGAATTGTTTTCTACCGGTGCGGAATTCCACGCCAGAGCGCGGAAATGCAAGTTCAATCTTTGGACATTCCGGTGAGGCGGCGGCATCATAGGGAGCAACGTTTCGGGCGGCAAGCCGGGCCGACGCTGAGACGCGCGGGCCCGACCATAAAATAACCAACTGAAACGACTATGGAATCAGCCATCCAGCCAGAAAGGCGAGGGGGAACAGCGTGGGCGTAAGACCGCTTGTAGCCGGAAATTGGAAGATGAACGGGCTCGAGACCTCGTTGGCGGAACTCACGGCCCTGGGCAAGAAGCTGAAAGACGAGCCCATCGACGAGGCGGACATCATGATTTGCCCTCCGTCCACCCTCATCGCCCGCGCCCACGACATGCTGGCCGGGACCGCCATCGCCCTGGGCGGCCAGGATTGCCACGCCGCCGAATCCGGCGCCCATACCGGCGATATCTCCGCCGAGATGCTGGCGGACGCGGGCGCCGACGCCGTCATCGTGGGCCATTCGGAGCGCCGTGCCGATCACGGTGAGACCGACGCTCTCATCGCCGAAAAGGCCGCCGCTGCCCACCGCGCAGGACTGGTAGCCATCATTTGCGTCGGTGAGACGGAGCAGGAGCGGCGCGACGGCATCACCCTCGCGATCATCGGCAAGCAACTCGAAGGGTCGCTCCCCGACGATATCGACGCCGAGGACACGGTCATCGCCTACGAACCGGTCTGGGCCATCGGCACCGGGCTCACGCCGACCCCTGAGGATGTCGCCGAGGTACACCGGTTCATCCGCGGTCATCTCACTGAAAAGTTGGGCGAATCGGGCGAATCGGTCCGCATTCTCTATGGCGGCTCCGTGAAGCCTTCCAACGCCGCCGAGCTCCTGGCCGTGCCGGACGTGAATGGCGCTTTGGTAGGCGGAGCAAGCCTCAAGGCCGACGATTTCTATGGTATTCTGGCAACTTACGGCAAAAACTCGTGAGTCTCGGCCCCGTTTGAACCCTACAACGGTTGGCAGACCCCATCATCTTCGCCATTCTTCGGCCTAGTTCCGAAGCCAGACCGCGATCTCAGCCTGAGGTTGCGGCTGCAAGCTTCGGGTAACGAAAACGTGCCAAGGTTTTGGGGCTGAATGCGTCTGACAAGGGGCAGGATGTTGGTTTCGCGCACTGCGACTTTTCTTATAGCCGCCATCGCTTTTGCGTTGGTCTCCGGCGGAAGCGCGTATGCGCTGCCGCTCGATAAGGAGGCGTGCGACCAGCTCAAGGCCAAGCATGACGCCAAGCTCACCCCCGAGATCAAGGATGCCCTCGATCACGGGCCTGACTGGGTGAAGACGAATCTCGACGCGGCCAAGCTCGACCAGGTCCGCGAGTATCTCGTGCTCGAGGAGCGACTGGAGTTCCAGTGCCGCAAGGGCCGCTACATCAAGAAGTATTGGGACATGATCCCGCTCCCCATTCGCCGGCCTGAACCGCCCGTGCAAAAACGCGAGGAGGAGCAGCGGGCGGAGCATACGCCGCAGCACGAAGCGGGGCAGCGGGTCGTAAGCACTAGCCAAGCCCGCATCGATTAGCTAAGACCCCGCTTTGAAACAGTGCGTGCTCGCGCCGGACCGGCGTTGGAGCCGCTTTCTTGGATTCACGGACAGCTTCTGATGAGCACAATTCTTCTGGTCATCCATCTCATGATCGCCGCCGGCCTCGTGGCCGTGGTTCTGCTGCAGCGCTCCGAAGGCGGCGCGCTGGGCATTGGCGGCGGCGGCGGTGGAGGCGGCGGGCTGATGACCGGACGCGGTGCAGGCAACGCGCTCACCCGCGCAACCGCCGTGCTCGGCGCGGCCTTCTTCGCCACCAGCCTGCTGCTTACGATCCTGGCCGGATACAACACGGGCGGCACCTCGCCGCTCACCGGCGGCACGATCGGTGGGGATACCAACCTGCCGGCTCTGCCGTCGAGCCCGGCTCCGGCGACGCCGAAGGCGCCCGCCGAGCCACAGGCGCCCCAGTCCGAATAGGCGGGTAGGGCGGCAGGCCGCGAAAGACCGGCCGCCCGCGTCAATCTTTCCATCGCAATGCCGGTGGACGGCTGTTCTTTAAGCTACGCGTGCAACTGATTCCGGTGTAAGGTCGAGGCCCATGGCGCGGTACATATTCATTACCGGCGGCGTGGTTTCTTCCCTCGGAAAAGGACTGGCCTCCGCCGCTCTCGGAGCATTGCTGCAGGCGCGCGGATACAAGGTCCGCCTGCGCAAGCTGGACCCCTACCTCAACGTCGATCCGGGGACCATGAGCCCCTATCAGCACGGCGAGGTCTTCGTCACCGACGACGGCGCCGAGACCGATCTCGATCTCGGCCATTACGAGCGTTTCACGGGAACCCCGGCGAGCCAGGCCGACAACATCACCACCGGCCGCATCTATCAGGACATCATCGCCAAGGAGCGCCGCGGCGATTACCTCGGCTCGACGGTGCAGGTGATCCCCCACGTCACCGACGCCATCAAGGAGTTCATCGTCACCGGCAACGAGGGCGTGGACTTCGTGCTCTGCGAGATCGGCGGCACGGTCGGCGATATCGAGGGCCTGCCTTTCTTCGAAGCCATCCGCCAGCTCTCCAACGAACTGCCGCGCCAGGATTCGATCTTCATCCATCTCACCCTGGTGCCGTTCATTCCGAGCGCCGGCGAACTGAAGACCAAGCCGACACAGCACTCGGTGAAGGAGCTACGCTCCATCGGCATCCAGCCCGACGTGCTGCTCTGCCGGGTCGACCGGGAGATCCCGGAGGACGAACGCCGCAAGATCGCGCTGTTCTGCAACGTCCGGCCCGAATCGGTCATCCAGGCGCGCGACGTCTCGAGCATCTACGACGTGCCGTGCGCCTATCACGAGGAGGGGCTCGACACGGAGGTGCTGGAAGCGTTCGGCATCAAGGATGCGCCCCCGCCCAATCTCGCTGCCTGGCGGGAGATCGCCGAGACCGTCCACAACCCCGATGGCGAGGTGACCATCGCCGTCGTCGGCAAGTATACCGGCATGAAGGACGCCTATAAGTCCTTGAGCGAGGCGCTGGTCCATGGCGGCATCGCCAACCGGGTGAAGGTCAATCAGCGCTGGATCGAATCTCAGATTTTCGAGAAGCAGGATTCCGCGGCCTATCTGGAGGATGTCCACGGCATCCTGGTGCCCGGCGGCTTTGGCGAGCGGGGTGCGGAAGGCAAGATCGACGCCGCCAAGTTCGCGCGCACCCGCAATCTTCCCTATTTCGGTATCTGCTTCGGCATGCAGATGGCGGTGATCGAGACCGCTCGCCACCTTGCCGGCCTCGATGGGGCAAGCTCCACGGAATTCGGCCCGACGGAAGAGCCGGTCGTCGGCGTGATGACCGAATGGATGAAGGGCGAGGAGCTGCAGATCCGCCGCAATGGCGGCGATCTCGGGGGCACCATGCGGCTCGGCGCCTACGATGCCATTCTGGACGGTGGAAGCCGGGTGGCGAAGATCTATGGCGGCACCGAAATCTCCGAGCGCCATCGTCACCGCTACGAGGTGAACATGCGCTATCGCAACGTGCTCGAAGCGGCGGGCTTGCGCTTCTCAGGCCTCTCGCCCGACGGGCTCCTGCCCGAGATCGTCGAAATTCCCGATCATCGCTGGTTCGTCGGCGTGCAGTTCCACCCGGAGCTGAAGTCGCGGCCCTTCGCGCCCCATCCGCTCTTCGCCTCATTCATCGGCGCCGCGGTGGAGCAGAGCCGCCTGGTGTAATCGGGCGCCACTACCCATTTATCGAGGCTCGACGCGTCCCCGGAATTAGTGGCAGAAAGCCCGAATGGCTCTTTTCAAGAACGACCCCCACAAATCCGTCGCCGTCGGCAAGGTCGATTTCGACAATACCAAACCCTTCGCCCTGATCGCCGGCCCCTGCCAGATGGAGAGCCGCGACCACGCCATGGAGATGGCGAGCGCCCTGAAGGAGATGGCCCAGAACCTCGGGCTGGGTCTCGTCTACAAATCCTCCTTCGACAAGGCGAACCGCACATCCGGTTCGGCGAAGCGCGGCATCGGACTCGACAAGGCGCTTCCCATCTTCGCCGATATCCGCGAAGAGCTCGGCCTCCCCGTCATCACCGACGTCCACGAACCGGATCAATGCAAGAAGGTCGCCGAGGTCGTGGACGTGCTGCAGATTCCGGCCTTCCTCTGCCGCCAGACCGATCTGCTGGTTGCGGCTGCCGAGACGGGAAAGCCGGTCAATGTGAAGAAGGGGCAGTTCATGGCGCCCTGGGACATGAAGAACGTCCTGGCCAAGCTCTGCGACGCCGGCAATCAGGACGTGCTCCTGACCGAGCGCGGCGCCTCTTTCGGGTACAACACCCTCGTCACCGATTTCCGCAGCATCCCCATCATGGCGGAAACCGGCGCGCCGGTGATCTTCGACGCCACCCATTCGGTGCAGCAGCCGGGCGGGCAGGGGAATTCGTCGGGCGGCGAGCGCCGCTTCGTGGCGACCCTGGCCCGGGCGGCCGTCGCGGTCGGCGTCGCGGGGCTCTTCATCGAGACCCATGAGGATCCCGACAGCGCGCCCTCCGACGGGCCGAACATGGTGCCGTTGAGTGAGCTGGAAACGCTTCTCACCGACCTGATCGCCATCGACTACCTGATCAAGACGCCGGCGACGGAGACGGCCTAGCCCGACGCTGGCCTAGTCTCCTCATCGTCACTGGATCCCTGCTTTCGCAGGGATGACAGCCTGCGCGTCTGTCACCGCCGCAGCGACGCCCTCTGTCCTGCCCGTTTCAGCGGGAAGACACCGTCCTGATCTAAACCTCGATCACACCCGGCGGGATCAGCTCCTGAGCCTCCCGGTCCCAGCGCCAGAGATTGTCGTCGGTGAGGTGGGTCCCGCCCCACCAGCGATCGATGGAATTCTCCGAATACCGGTCCGCTTCGCCCATCACGACGGCCTTGCCGAATTCCGAAAGGCCCACCGAGCTCTTCAGATAGGTCTGGGTTCCGGCGGCGTCTTCGGGGCTGAAGAAGACGTTCTGAAGCCCGTCGACCAGCGGCGTATCGCAAAGCGACAGCCGTCCAGCACGGCCCAGAAGCTCCAATCGCCCATGAACATCGCCTCTTCCTGGCGCTGGGAAAGGGCGAACATCTGGGGCGGATTGAGCTCGGTGACTGCGAGTGGCTGCAACATCTGCCGCTCGGTGCGGGTCAGCCCGTCACGCCCCGGCAGCTCCTCCAGCATGCGCAAGACCGCCGGCCGGAGATAGGGCAGGGACGCATCCGCGCTGTCGAGAAGCTCCGCCCATTCCTCCGGCGTATCGGAGCGGAAGGCAGCCCAGCCTCGCGCGGCGAGCGCAAGCTGCTCCTCGGTGACCGGCTGCTCGGACGCGCGCAGATCCGGCAGGTCCTCCGCCGTCATGTGGGAGATGAACTCCGACGATTGCACCAGCAGGAGCTTGCCCGGCTCCCGCGGATGGGCGTCGAACCAATCGAGGATCTGGAGCAGCTGGAGCTGATCGTAGAGATCGTGCTCGAACCACAGCGCCACCCGGTCGAACACCTCCGAGACCATCAGCCCGCGATTGCGCGACTCGAAATCGTTGCGAAGCTGCTCGGGCGTTGCCCAGCCCCGGGAGGCCAGATAGTCGGCGCGGATCGCATCAAGCTCCTCGCGCTCCTCGGTGAAAGGCACCGGGCCTTCGTGCAGCACGTCACGCCAGGGCAGCACCTCGCGCCGGCGATGGACGAGCGCAGCAGGTTACCCGCCTGATCGCCATTGGTGATGATGAGGTCGTGCTCCATCGCAACCATGAAAACGCTCCTTAGCCGCGCCCGCGATAGGGCGCCACGCCTTGGTCCGGCAGCCAGAGGCCTTGCGGCGCCTCACCATGCTGCCAGAAGACATCGATGGGAATTCCGCCCCGCGGATACCAATAGCCGCCGATCCGCAGGAAGGGCGGCGCGATCTCCTCGACGATCCGCTTGCCGACGCTGACGGTGGTCTCCTCGTGGAATCCGCCGTGATCGCGGAAGCTGAACAGGTAGAGCTTCAGGGATTTGGATTCGAGCAGCCAGTCGCCCGGCACGTAGTCGATCACCAGATGGGCGAAATCCGGCTGACCGGTCACCGGACAGAGACAGGTGAATTCCGGACAGGTGAAGCGCGCGAGATACTCCGTCCCAGGATGCGGGTTCGGCACCCGCTCGAGCCGCGCCTCATCGGGCGACCGGGGAATGGCGGTCTCGTGGCCGAGCTGGGTCAGCTCTTCCGTATGTTTGGGCGTATCGGCCTCTCCGGCCATCGCAAGATCCTATTCGGCAAATGCTACTCGGCCGCGAGCGGGTGCGGCCCGTGATAGATGCAGCCTTCCTGGCAGCTGTCCCGGGACACGGCAACCTCCGACAGACCCGGCAGGCGGTTATGGAGCCGGTCCCAGATCCACATGGTGATACGCTCCAAGGTCGCAGCTCCAGCCCCTCGATATCGTTGAGGAAGCGGTGATCCAGCGCCTCGCGCGCCTCCGAGATCGCCTTCGCAACCTCTTCGAAATGCACGACCAGGCCGGTCTTCGGATCCGGCGCGCCGTCGATCGAGACGCGCACGCGGAACGAGTGGCCATGCACCCGCGCATTCGGGTGGCCATCGGGCGCCGACGGCAGCAGATGGGCCGCCTCGAAGAAGAATTCCTTATAGATCCGCATGGGCGCTGTTTATGAGATTTCGTTGGGCCAGACCAGTGGTTCGGCCAATTTGGCGCAAGCTAGGCTAATTTAGCGTAAGCCCAAGATCTTGTGGCTTTGCACGCTCAACCGCCATTTGGGGTGCGCCATGCAATAGTCAATCACGGCGTGGGTATTCTCCGCCTTGTGCGGACCGTCCATGGGCTGCAGCAGATGATGGGCGAAGTCGAGATCCCACAGGTCCTCGGGTCTGAGGCTGTCCTGAGGATAGACGAGCTTCAGTTCGTCGCCGCTCCGCTGCTGAAGCGGCGCGCCCGCCTTGGGGCTCACGCAGATCCAGTCGATGGAGCGCGGTACGGGCAGGGTGCCGTTGGTCTCGATGGCGATCTCGAAGCCGACCCCATGCAGCGCGTCGATCAACGCATCGTCCACCTGCAACATGGGCTCGCCACCGGTCAGCACGATGAATGGCCGTGTCCCGCCATTGCCCTTCCATTCGGCCTTGCAGGCAGCCGCGAGCGCCTCCGCTTCGCGGAACTTGCCGCCCCCGGTGCCGTCCGTTCCGACGAAATCCGTGTCGCAGAACTGGCAGACCGCCTCGCCTCGATCTTCCTCGCGCCCCGACCACAGATTGCAGCCGGCAAAACGGCAGAAGACGGCCGGCCTTCCGGCCTGCACCCCTTCGCCTTGCAGCGTGTAGAAGATCTCTTTGACGGCGTAAGTCATCTTGGCCCGGAAATTGGCGATTTATGCGGAGATGCGCAAGGGAACCCTTGAGTTCAGATCTCGGACCAATACTCCGCCTCGTCATCACCGGGTGAACCCGGCATGACGCTCGAGCGTGGTGGACCGCTAAGCCGCCACCAAACTCTGCGGCAGATCCCGCAACCGCTCGATATCCTGAGACGGCGGCAGGCCGAACAACCTCCGGTACTCCCGGCTAAACTGAGAGGGGCTGCTGTAGCCCACATCGTAGCTGGCTGACGCCGCATCCCGCATCCCCAGCAGCATCAGCCGGCGCGCCTCCTGAAGCCGGAGCTGCTTCTGGTACTGCAACGGGCTCATGGCGGTGATGGACTTGAAGTGGCTGTGGAAGGCCGACGCACTCATGCCAGCGGTCTCCGCCAGATCGTCCACCCGTAGCGTCTCGCGGTAATTGGTCTTCAGCCATCCGATCGCGCGGCTGACTCGCTGCAAGCGGCTATCGGCCATGGCGATCTCGCGAACTTTCGCCCCTTGCTCGCCCTGGAGAAGACGAAACAGGATCTCCCGCTCGATCAGCGGCGCGAGCACCTTGGCGTCTTCCGGCGAATCCAGCAGGCGCAGCATGCGGATGGCGGCATCCGTCAACTCCGGCGTCACCGCGCTGACCGAAAGGGCAGGGGCCGGCGCCATCGGCCGCACCTCAGAAAACGCCTGATCGAGCAGCAGGCTCGCCAGCGTCTCACGGTCCAGATCGAAGCGAAGGCAAAGATACGGCTCTTCCGGCGTCGCTCCATGATCTGGCCCACCGCCGGCACGTCGACGGAGATCACCAGATACTTCTCCGCATCGTAGGAAAGCACCTGTTCGCCCAGGATCGCCCGCTTGCTGCCTTGGGCGATGATGCAGACCGCGGGCTCGTAGACCGTATGGAGGGGAAGGGTCGGCGTGGAGCTCTTGATCAGGAACAGGCGCGGGATCGCAGTTGCCTGAACCCCGTCGGCCTCGGAAAATCGATCAATGAGAGAGGCGAGCTCGCGCCGCTTTTCCATTCTTTGCAATCCTTTTGTAAGCCCAAGACCGCGGGAGAAAACCGCGCATCCAGCCCGACGCCAACCTAGCGCCTCCCGATCCGCCGCGTCTTGCGCAAAACGGCAACTTTAGAGGATTAGGCAAGAGGCCCGGACCATCTGACTACCGCTCCACGCGCACAAGCCCCACTTTCCCAACCAGTCACAAGGCGCCGAGGCGCAGATTAAGAAGGAGAGTGACCATGGCGAATATCGAAGGAAAAGTCGTACTGATCACCGGCGCCAGCAGCGGCATCGGCGAGGTCACCGCCCGCCATCTGGCGAAGCAGGGCGCCAAGGTCATGCTGGGTGCCCGCCGCACCGACAATCTCGAGAAGATCGTGAAGGACATCAAGGATGCCGGCGGTAGCGCAGCATTCAAATCCGTCGACGTCGTCAAACGGGACGAGGTGGATGCCTTCGTCAAGGCGGCGATCGACGAGTTCGGCAAGGTCGACGTCATCGTCAACAACGCCGGCCTGATGCCGCTATCGCCCCTGACGGCCCTGAAGGTGGACGAGTGGGACCGCATGGTCGACGTCAACATCAAGGGCACCCTCTACGGCATCGCCGCGGTGCTTCCTCTCATGAAGAAGCAGGGCTCCGGTCAGGTGATCAACCTGTCCTCCGTGGCCGGCCACGTCGTCTTCCCGGGCGGCGCGGTCTATTGCGGGACGAAATTCGCCGTCCGCGCGATTTCCGAAGGTCTGCGCCAGGAGAACAAGGATATCCGGGTGACGATCATTTCGCCCGGCGCCGTAGCGACCGAGCTTCTGGAGCACATCACCGACGAGGAGACGGCGAAGATGGCCGACGGGTTCGGCCAGATCGCGATCTCGTCCCAGGCCATTGCTGAGTCCGTGGCATTCGCCATCGGCCAGCCGGATGATGTGGATGTGAACGAGATGATCGTGCGCCCGACGGTGCAGGATCTCTAGGCTTGGTTCCCTCTGATCGAGGGATGAGAATAGGGGAGGCGGAGGACGCAAATCTTCCGCCTCCCTTTTTCATGCTGGGAAGCGAGAAGTGCTTACTTCTCCCAGTCCTCAAGCTCCATCTTGCCCGGAATCACCTTCTCGGGCGGATTGGTGCCCGGAGGGTTGATGGACCGGATGAAGGCAATGATCTTCCAGAGGTGATCGGCGGTCTTGATGGTGTGGCCCATCGCAGGCATGCCCGCATGGACGCTGCCCCACTGACGGCGGTAGAAGCCCTGCTTCTCCAGGCCGTCGGAACCGAGGGTGATCAACCGGAACAGCACGTCGTCCGTGTTGCCCCAGAACCAGACACCTTGGCTGAGCGCGGGGCAGAAGCCGCCGCCGCCCGTGCCGCCATGGCACTCGTTGCAGCCCGGAAGCCGGAACTGAACGACGAGCTTGGGGTCGTCGGCTGCCATCTTCTTGTAGTCGGGATAAGGGCTGTGCAGACCGCCCGGTGGTATCTTCTCGACAAGCTCCGTTGGCGGGGTCTGATCGCCGGGCTTGCAGCACTCCACAGCGTCGCTGGCTTTGTCGGCTGCCTCAGGTGCGCCATCTGCCGCGGCGCCGGCCTTCTGGTCGTCATCGCCGGAAGAAGAGGTCTCGTCTTCGGCGACCTCCACGGTTTCGCCCGTCTTATCCGACGAGACGGCGGTATCGGACGTATCGGAAGGGGCAGTCGTCGAGGCCTGCGCCGTCGCCGGCGCGGCTTCGGACTGAGCGACGACCCAGGGCACGCCCTCGGTCAAGAACAAGACGCCGATCGTCAGACAAAACGCGACGAGCGGCGCATGTCGCATCAAAGCTTTCATGCGTATCTCCGTATGATTCTCCCAGTTTCTCATCATGCCGCGCGGTGGGAATAGCCGAACGACGGCATCAGCTATGCCATTTTTCGGCATGAAGGGCGAATTTATCCCGTCGCGGACATGGAGAAGAGGAGACGGAACCCGGCGCGCTAGCGCTCTGAAATGGCTCTCGCTTAGTCGCCGGCGGTGTCCCGCGCGGCGTGCCATTCCCGATACCCGCGGGCCCGAAGCTCGCAGGCCGGACAATCGCCGCAGCCATAACCCCAGTCGTGGCGGGTCTGATGGTCGCCGCGATAGCAGGTGTGGCTGTGCTCGATGATGAGATCGACGAGGGGTTGCCCCCCGAGACGGTCAGCCAGGGCCCAGGTCTCCGCCTTGGACAGCCACATCAAGGGAGTCTCGATGGCGAAGTCGAATTCGGTGCCCAGCCGGAGCGCCCGCTCCAGCGCCTCCAATGTCTCGTGGCGGCAGTCCGGGTAGCCGGAATAGTCCGTCTCGCACATCCCGCCCACGAGCACCCGCAGATCCCGCCGATAGGCGAGAGCCGATGCATAGGTGAAAAAGACGAGGTTCCGCCCGGGCACGAAGGTACTCGGCAGACCGGACTCCAGCATCACGATCTCGGACTGGCCGGTCAGCGCCGTGTCGCTGATGGCACCGAATCCGGAAAGGTCGAGCATGTGATCGGCGCCCAGCTTGCGCGCCCAATCCGGGAAGGCCTCCCGCAGCCGGTCGAGAACTGTCTGCCGGCACTCGAGCTCGACCGCATGCCGCTGGCCGTAATCGAACCCCACTGTCTCGACATGGGTGTAACGGGAAAGAGCGTGAGCCAGGCAGACAGTCGAATCCTGCCCGCCTGAGAAGAGCACGAGGGCACGGTGGGAATTATAGGCCATTTTTCGCAGTCTCGGACGCTTTCATCATGCCGCTTATGTTGATGTCTTCCGGCCCTGCAAAGCCAGGGTGACGCAACAACGCGCTTTCGCTTTTACGGGGCCTTTGTTAAGAGGACGGAACCTTGGGCGCGGTCCGATGCGCCCTCCATGAAATCCGTAAAGCCGCGAAGAAGCGCTTTTTAAAGCGAGGAACCCCTATGACCGCAATCAAATCCGTGAAGGGCCGCGAAATTCTCGACAGCCGCGGCAACCCGACGGTCGAGGTGGATGTCACGCTGGAAGACGGCGCTTTCGGTCGCGCTGCGGTGCCCTCCGGCGCCTCCACCGGCGCCCACGAGGCCCACGAGCTGCGCGACGGCGGCAGCCGCTATCTCGGCAAGGGCGTCCAGAAGGCGGTCGAGGCCGTCAACGGCGAGATCGCCGAGACCCTGAAAGGCATGGACGCCCTCGACCAGGAAGCCGCCGACAAGGCGCTCCGGGATCTCGACGGGACGGAGAACAAGAAGCGCATCGGCGCCAACGCCATTCTCGGCGCGTCGCTTGCCATCGCGAAGGCGGCCGCGGCCTCCAAGGGCCAGCCGCTTTACCGCTATCTCGGCGGCGAGCAGGCCAACCTGCTGCCCGTCCCCATGATGAACATCATCAATGGCGGGGCCCATGCCGACAACCCGATCGATTTCCAGGAATTCATGATCGTGCCCGTGGGCGCGGACAAGTTCTCCGAGGCGCTCCGCATGGGCGCCGAGGTCTTCCACGCCCTGAAGAAGGCGCTGAAATCCGCCGGCCACAACACAAATGTCGGCGACGAGGGCGGCTTCGCCCCCAATCTTGGCTCCACCCGCGAGGCCCTGGACTTCGTGCTGACCGCAATCCAGGACGCAGGCTTCACCCCCGGCGACGACATGTATGTCGCCCTCGACGTGGCCGCGACCGAGTTCTTCGAGGACGGGAAGTACAATCTCGCCGGCGAAGGCAAGGTTCTCGAAGGCGCCGACATGGCCGAGTATTACGGCGAGCTCCTCTCCAACTATCCGATCTTCTCCATCGAGGACGGCATGGCCGAGGACGACTGGGACGGCTGGAAGGCCCTCACCATGCTCATCGGCAACAAGTGCCAGCTCGTTGGCGACGATCTCTTCGTCACCAACGTCACCCGCCTGAAGCAGGGTATCGACAAGGGCATCGCCAACGCGATCCTGGTGAAGGTGAACCAGATCGGCTCGCTGACCGAGACCCTCGAAGCGGTCAAGATGGCCCAGGACGCCGGCTACAACGCCGTGATGTCCCATCGCTCCGGCGAGACGGAAGATTCCACGATCGCCGACCTGGCGGTGGCCACCAACTGCGGGCAGATCAAGACCGGCAGCCTGGCGCGGTCCGACCGGGTGGCGAAGTACAATCAGCTTCTCCGCATCGAGGAAGAGCTGGGCGCATCCGCGAAATATGCCGGTAAATCAGTCCTGAAGCGCGGCGCGTAACCAGGCCTTAACTCTCTCTCGCCGAGACTGCCGATTCGCCCCCGCGCCAAAGCGTGGCGCCATCGGGGGAAGGTTTCCGGGGAGGGGGTTTCGCGTCTGTCATGGGTGTCCGGTCACTGATCTTCCCGCTGCTCGCCTGCGGGATCGGCGCATATTTCGGCTACAGCCTGCAGAGCGGCGATCACGGTATGAAGGCCCGTGAGGAGCTGCAGTCCCGCAAGGAGGTGCTGCAGGGCGAGCTCGCTGGGCTCCAGGAAGTCCGCAAGCGCCTGGAGCGCGACGTGGCGCTGCTGCGTCCCGAAAGCCTCGACCCCGACATGCTCGACGAGCGCGCCCGCGCCATTCTCGATCTCGCCCATAACGACGAGGTCGTCATGATGAAGCGACGAGCGCCCAACGAATCCTTCATGCCGCGTCCCGAACGCTAGCCGGCCGATAGCTGGGAAAAGCCCGGCTGCGTCGGTGGCGGGGCAGGGTCGATCCGTGTAAAACTGCCTCCAGTGGCTTGAGCCGACGGAGGCCCGGTTGAGTACTCAAAGCCAAAATTCCCAGCCCATTCCACGCTTCCTGTCTCAGGCGGCGCAAAACCCGTCGGAAGACAAAGGCCGGTTGGAAGCAGATCCGCCGGAAGCCGCGGCGGGACCGCGCAACGGCGCTGCCGGCGGAAACGGGAATGGACACACCGAGAGCTTCGCGGCCGAGGTCGCGACGAGGTGATCGGCCGCAAGGGCGACACCTCCAGCCTCGACACCTATCGCGCCATGCTCCTGATCCGCCGCTTCGAGGAGAAGGCGGGACAGCTCTACGGCATGGGGCGGATCGGCGGCTTCTGCCACCTCTATATCGGCCAGGAAGCCATAGTCACCGGCATGCGCACGGTGATCGAGGAGGGCGACCAGGTCATCACCGCCTATCGCGATCACGGCCACATGCTGAGCTGCGGAATGGATCCGAAATACGTCATGGCCGAGCTCACCGGCCGCCGCAGCGGCTACTCCAAGGGCAAGGGCGGCTCCATGCACATGTTCTCCGTGGAGAAGGAGTTCTACGGCGGCCACGGCATCGTCGGCACGCCCGCACCACTCGGCACTGGCATCGCCTTTGCCAACCACTACCGGGACAACGGCCGCGTCTGTCTGACCTATTTCGGCGAAGGCGCCGCCAATCAGGGCCAGGTCTACGAGAGCTTCAACATCGCATCGCTGTGGAAGCTGCCGGTCGTCTACGTGATCGAGAACAACCGCTACGCCATGGGCACGTCGGTCGAGCGCGGCAGCGCCAACGCCCACAAGCTCTATAATCGCGGCGCCGCCTTCGGCATTCCCGGCGAGCAGGTGGACGGCATGGATATCTCCGCCGTGGCGGACGCGGGCGCCCGCGCAGTCCACCATGCGCGCCAGGGCGCCGGGCCCTATATTCTGGAGATGCTCACCTACCGCTATCGCGGCCACTCCATGTCGGACCCCGCCAAGTACCGCACCCGCGAAGAAGTGAAGGACGTGCGCGAACATCACGATCCCATCGATCTCGTGGGCAATCGCCTGATGGATGCCGGCATCGCCACCGAAGAGGATCTCAAGACCATCGACAAGGAGATCCGCGCCGTCGTGAACGACGCCGCCGAATTCGCCCTCGAGGATCCCGAGCCCGATCCGGAAGAACTTTGGACCGACGTTCTCGTCGAGTCCCAAGCCCCCTCTGAAGCCTGAGGCTGCAAAGCGCCGCAATGTCTCAAGAAGTCCTGATGCCGGCCCTGTCGCCCACCATGGAGGAGGGCACCCTCGCCAAATGGCTGGTGAAGGAGGGCGATGCGGTGAAGACCGGCGACGTGATCGCCGAGATCGAGACCGACAAGGCGACCATGGAGGTCGAAGCCCTGGACGACGGTAAGGTCGGCAAGCTGCTGGTCGCGGAAGGCACGGAGCACGTTCCGGTCAACCAGCCCATCGCCATCCTGCTCGGCGAGGACGAGGACGCCTCCGACATCAAAATTCCCGAAGCTCCGGAACCAAAGCAGACGGAGCCGGAAGCAAGCGGCGAAACTCAGGCCAACGAGTCGTCACCGGAGCCTAAGCCGGCAGACCACAAAGAGCCCGAAGCCAAGGCACCGCCCAAACCGAAGATCGCCCCCGACCCGAAGATTCCCGAAGGCACCGAGTTCGTCGACCAGACGGTTCGCGAAGCCTTGCGCGACGCCATGGCCGAGGAAATGCGGGCCGACCCCGACGTCTTCGTCCTGGGTGAGGAGGTCGCGGAGTATCAGGGCGCCTACAAGGTGACCCAAGGCCTGTTGAAGGAGTTCGGACCGAAGCGCGTCGTGGACACGCCTATCACCGAATATGCCTTCGCCGGCATCGGGGCCGGCGCAGCCTTCACCGGCTTGAAGCCCATTGTGGAGTTCATGACCTGGAACTTCGCAATGCAGGCCATCGACCACGTGGTGAATTCCGCCGCCAAGACCCATTACATGTCGGGGGGCCAGATGCGCTGCCCGATCGTGTTCCGCGGCCCCAACGGCGCCGCCGCCCGGGTCGCGGCCCAACACAGCCAGGATTACGCGTCCTGGTATGCCCACGTGCCCGGGCTGAAGGTGATCGCGCCCTATAGCGCCGCCGATGCCAAGGGGCTCCTTAAAGCCGCCATCCGAGATCCGAACCCCGTCGTCTTCCTGGAGAACGAAATTCTCTACGGCCAGCAGTTCAAGGTGCCGAAGCTCGACGACTGGGTGCTGCCCATCGGTAAGGCGCGCATCCTGCGGGAAGGCAAGGACGTGACCCTGGTCTCCTATTCCCACGGCCTGACCTACACCATCGAGGCCGCCGATAAGCTTGCGGAGGAGGGCATCGAGGCGGAGATCATCGATTTGCGCTCCCTCCGCCCCCTCGATCTTGAGACGATCCTGGCGTCGCTCGCCAAGACCCATCGCCTGGTCGCAATCGAGGAGAGCTGGCCCGTCTGCTCCATCGCATCGGAGATATGCGCGCGCGTTACCCAGGAGGGGTTCGACGATCTCGACGCCCCGCCGCTCACCGTCTCCGGCGCCGACGTTCCGATGCCCTATGCCGCGAATCTGGAGAAGCTTGCCCTACCGCGGACAGAGCAGGTGATCGCGGCGGCCAAGAAGGTGCTCTACAAAGACTGATGCAGGACGACCGATGACCCGCAACCTGACAGACGACGAGTTCGCCCAGGAAATCGAGTCCAATCTGACGGCGATCGAGCGCCTGGCCGCATTCCATCGCGACGAGGCCGGCTGGGACGAGATCTGGGAAGGGATGTTCGCCATCATGGCCGGCCATAAGGCCGCGGTGCGTCACGCCTTCGGCCTCGATCCGCGCCGCTCTGTGCTCTATGCGGAGTTCCCCGACCTCCTTTGGTCGGCTTGCGACCCGCAGCATCCCATCGCCTACGACCCCGTGTTCCGGGAGTTCGGCATGCCGGTCTTCGACGGCGGTCCGTCCCGTATGACGTTGCCCTTCGACCCGTGGTCCGGCAAGAAGCTGCCGGGCTCGGTACGCGACGCCTATATGGATGAAGCGGAAAAGCGCTTCGGCCCCGACATCGGCATCCTCGACCAAATCCTCGACACCTTGCCCCAGGAGTTCCGCTCCGAGGCCTGGTGGATCGCCAGGGACCTCTGAGCACCGCCATGGACCGCCTGATCGCATCGCCCTACGCCAAGCGCCTCGCGAAAGAGCAGGGGATCGATCTGGCGCGCCTGACGGGGTCCGGCCCGAACGGACGCATCATCGCCCGCGACATCGAGGGCGCGCCGAAGCAGCCGCCAACCGCGACAACCGCCGCCGCGCCGCAAGCCCTATCCGACGAGACGATCCTCGCCCTCTACGAGCCGGACGGCTACGACCGGGTCGAACATTCCACCATGGCCCGGATGATCGCCGAGAAGCTGACCCAGGCAAAGGCGACCATCCCCCATTTCTACCTGACCGTGGATTGCGAGCTCGACGCGCTGCTGGCCACCCGCAAGAAGGTCAACGCGGCCTCACCCTCCGAAGGCCCGGACAAGTTTCGCGTCTCCGTGAACGACTTCCTGATCAAGGCCATGGCGCTCGCCCTGCAAAAGGTGCCGAAAGCAACGCGACCTGGACCGACGGCGGCATGCTCTTCCATAAGGCCTCGGACATCGGGGTGGCCGTGGCCCTGGAGGAGGGCGGCCTTCACACGCCGGTCCTGCGCGATGCGGACAGCAAATCCTTGCGGGAGATCTCCGTGGAGATGAAGGACCTGGCCAAGCGCGCACGGTCCAAACGGCTCGCCCCGCATGAATATCAGGGCGGCGTGACCGCCATCTCCAATCTCGGCATGTACGGCATCAAGCGCTTCTCGGCGATCATCAACCCGCCTCAGGCCAGCATCCTCGCCGTCGGTAAGGGCGAGAAGCAGCTCGTTCCGCGGGGTGAGGGTATCGCCACGGTCACGACCATGTCTGTGACCCTCTCCTGCGACCACCGGGTGATCGACGGCGTTCTCGGCGCCAAGCTTCTCGCCGCCTTCAAGTCTTTCGTGGAAGATCCCGTCATGATGCTGATCTAGGGTCGTCTCATGACATCGGACATCGATTACCGCCCAGCAACACTTGCCGATTCTTCCGCGCTCGCCGTCCTTATCGACATCGCCGGCGAGGGCCTTCCCGCGTTTCTCTGGCGCGGCCTGAAGGCACCCGGCCAGTCGGTGCTCGAGTTCGGCCGCTACCGTGCCAGGCGGGAGGAGGGCGGGTTCTCATACCGCAACGCCATCATCGCCGAACTGGACGATGAGATCGCCGGCACGCTGATCGGCTACCCGCTCGACGATCCCTACGAGCTGGGCAATCTGGACGAGCTGCCGGAGCTGCTGCGGCCGATGGTCAAGCTCGAAGCGCAGGCGCCGGGCTCCTGGTATGTGAACGTCCTCGCCACCTTCCCGGAATTCCGCCGGCGGGGCGTGGGCGAAGGTCTGTTGGCGGTCGCCGACGAAAAGGCGCGCGAAGCGGGAGCGGCGACCTTGAGTGTCATCGTCGGAAGCTGGAACCAGGGCGCCGCCCGGCTATACGAGCGCGCGGGATACGTCGAAAGCGCCCGCCAGGAGGCTCACCCGCCGGCCGAATGGACCCATCGCGGCGAATGGGTGTTGATGGTGAAAGCGCCGGAGACGGCTCCCTAGGATCGTGCGCCATGCGCGCCAGAGCTCTGATCATCGCGGTTCCCGCAGCGGCAGTCCTGGCCGGTGGTCTCGGCCTGGCTCTCACCTTTGCGGCCGATCTTCTGCCCTGTAGTGGCGAGCAGCTTAGCTGCAATATCGAGGCGGCGATCGGCGTCTCCGCAACATTGATAGCCGCAGGCACAGGCCTTTTGGCGTTTGCCCTCGCGCTTATTATCTTCAGAAAGCGCAGCGCGGCCGACTGGGCATGCGGCCTCCTGCTGCTGGTCCTTGCGGTCTGCTTTATCGTCTCGCGTTCGGAGACGTATTGGGGACTTGCGGACGACCCGTATCGCTGGATGAGGACCGTGCTCGTGATATGGGCGCCGCCGCTCATAGCGGTGGTCGCCCAGTGGCTAGTGGTCCGCAAGCTCGTGGTCCAGTAGACGTCGAGGCCGGTATACGCCTTAGCCGCGTTGAGCCTATAGTTTGATTGGCCGAAGCGGGAGTATTCCCCCTCGGTGTCCGCGGAGACGGCTTCCCGAGCGAAGCCGGGATGGATTGTCCATGGTGACGTTGATCGACAGGCGAGGAGGAAGAGGGCCAAGGCCGGACTCCCCACGCCCGCGCCATCCCGAGAAGATGCGCCTTCCGGACACGCCAGCGGTACCCAAACCTTCCTGGATCCGCGTGAGGGCGCCGGGGGGAGAAGCGTTCCGGGAGACCCGGAAGATCGTCCAGAGCCATGGGCTCCATACGGTCTGCGAAGAGGCCGCCTGTCCCAATATCGGCGAATGCTGGGACAGGCGCCACGCGACCTTCATGATCCTCGGCGAGATCTGCACCCGCGCCTGCGCGTTCTGCAACGTCGCCACCGGCAAGCCCCACGCTCTCGATTCCGAGGAACCGGAGCGCGTCGGCCGGGCGGCCGGCGATCTCGGCTTGGAGCATATCGTCATCACCTCCGTCGACCGGGACGATCTGAAGGATGGCGGCGCACGTCATTTTGCCGAGACCATCGCCGCGATCCGCCGATATGCGCCCGCCACCACCGTTGAGGTCCTCACCCCGGATTTCCGGAAGAAAGAAGGGGCTCTGGAGACGGTCATCGCCGCGAAGCCCGATGTCTTCAATCACAACCTGGAGACCGTGCCGGAGCTTTACCGGCGCATCCGCCCCGGCGCCGATTATCGCCACTCCCTGGATCTGCTGAAAAACGTCAAACGCCGCGATCCGGCGGCCTTCACCAAGTCCGGCATCATGGTGGGACTGGGCGAGACCGATGAGCAGGTCTTCGCCGTGATGGACGACATGCGCGAAGCGGATATCGATTTCCTTACCATCGGACAATATCTCCAGCCCACCCGGAAGCACGCGGCGCTCGAACGCTACGTGACCCCGGAAGCGTTCGCGCGCTATAAGGACCTGGCCTACGAGAAGGGCTTTCTACTCGTGGCCGCCAGCCCACTCACCCGCTCGTCCTTCCACGCGGGCGAGGACTTCGCGAAGCTCCGGGCCGCCCGCGAAGCGACGCTCCGCAGCTGAACCGACAACACAAACGAATATCCCGGCATGCACACTTACGAGGTCACTCACCGCGTCGGCCACTCCGCCCGCAACATGTTCGATCTGGTGGCCGACATCGAGAAATACCCCGGCTATCTGCCGCTCTGCGAGGATTTGAAGATCGTCAGCACCGAAGAGCGCAACGACAAGCGTGTGCTCATCGCCAAGATGCAGGTCGGCTACAAGCTGATCCGGGAGAGCTTCACCACCGAGGTGGTGCTCGATCCGGCGGACCGGCTCATCCTGGTGGAATATCTCGACGGCCCGTTCTCCTTTCTGGAGAACCGCTGGCGCTTCATGCCGCTGACCGACACGTCCTGCGACATCCATTTCTTCATCCGCTACAGCTTTCGCTCGCGCATGCTCGAGCGAATGATGGGCGGGTTGTTCGCCAAGGCGGTTCGCAAATATTCCGAGGCCTTCGAGGAGCGCGCGAATCAGATCTACGGACCGCCCTCCATGAAGCCGCGCGCTATCGGCGCGTAGCCTTTGGTGCAGGAGCGCGGACTTTAGTCGAGAATCGAGGCGAGAAGCTTGAGCGCCCGGTCCACGCTCAGAGAGCGGACCTCCGTGCGGCCGGCATCGCCGAACAGCATGCGCTCCGAAATCGGCTGCTCCCCGCGCCGCGCCGCGGCGAGATAGACCAGTCCCACCGGCTTTTCGGTCTCCTGGCCGCCGGGCCCCGCGATGCCGGTGATCGAAAGCCCGACATCGGCGCCGGAGCGTTCGAGCACGCCTTCCAGCATGGCGAACGACACCGCCTTGCTGACAGCGCCTTCCGCCGCGATCAGCTCTGCCGGGACGCCTAACATCTCCGTCTTCGCCCGGTTGGAATAGGTGACGTAGCACCGGTCCACCACCGCCGAGGAGCCCGGGATGGCCGTAAGCGTACCGGCCAATAAGCCGCCGGTGCAGGATTCGGCAAACGCCATCTGCAGCCCGAGTGCCTTCGCGCGGTCGAGAACGGCCGTCGCCTGGGTCTCCAGGCTCTCGCCGATGCAGATAGTTTCCGTCTGGTCCAGGTCGCTATGCATGTCCGTCACATCAGGCTGATCGTCACCGTCGCCATGGCCGCGATCCCTTCGCCCCGGCCGATTGCGCCGAGGCCCTCCTGGGTCGTCGCCTTGACGCCGATACGATCCAAGGTCACGCCGAGCAGCTCCGCAATGCGGCTGCGCATCGCATCCCTGTGAGGGCCGATCTTCGGCGCTTCGCAGAGGATCGTCACGTCCGCATTGATCACCCGCCCGCCGCGCTCGGTCACACGGCGCAGGGCCTCGGTGATGAAGACGGCCGAATCCGCCCCCGCCCATTGGGCGTCCGATGGCGGAAAATGCATGCCGATATCGCCGTCGCCGATGGCGCCGAGCAGGGCGTCGGTCAGCGCATGCAGCACGACATCCGCATCGCTATGGCCGGACAATGCCTTGTCGTGAGGGATCGAAACGCCCCCCAGAACCACCGCATCGCCGTCGCCGAAAGCGTGCACGTCGTAGCCGGACCCGACCCGCAAGCCGTCCAGCCGGGTCGTTCCCGTCAATCGTGCCTCCGCCAAAACGAAATCCTCATTGGTCGTCACTTTCTGATTGGCCTCCGAGCCTTCGACCTGAGCGACCGGCAGTCCGTACCACTCCGCGATCGACGCATCGTCGGTGAAATTCATGCTGAGGCCCACCGCCGCCCGGTGCGCATCGAGAATGTCCTGGAACCGGAAGCCTTGGGGCGTCTGCGCACGCCACAGCCCGGCCCGGTCCACGGTCTCGGTCACGATGCCGTTCTTGCTCCGCTTCAGCGTATCGGTGACCGGCAAGCAGGGAAGGGCGCCCATGGTGGTCTTCAGGCTTTCCACCACCCGCTGGATCAGCGCCGCATCGACGAACGGCCGCGCCGCATCGTGGATCAGCACCTGATCCGGCGCATCCGCCGCCAAGGCCTCGAGCCCCGAGCGCACCGAATCCTGCCGATGGGATCCGCCGACCACCGCCGGACGCAGCTTGTCCAGAGCGCCCTCAAGACCCGCTGCGATCCCATCGTAACGCTCCTGATCCCCTTCATGGATCACCACCAGCACATCCGTCACGGCCTCGTGGGCGCTGAACGCCTTGATGGCGTGCGACAGCATCGGCGCACCGCCGATTTGGCGATATTGCTTCGGCGTCTCGTCCGCTCCGGAATCGGACGGAGCCGCCGTGCCGGCGGACTGGAGCGCTCTACGGCCACGCCCGGCGGCCACGATTAACGCTGCAACTCTCACAAAAACTCCCCCTTCGCCTTCAATTTCAAGCCGTTAAGCACATTGTCGCAGCCGCATGATTGCCGTGTTGCTCCGCGGCACAAACCTGCGTATCGTGCCCAATTAAATGTCATTACGCAGTCTTG
Source organism: Methyloligella halotolerans (assembly GCF_001708935.1). Lineage (GTDB taxonomy): Bacteria > Pseudomonadota > Alphaproteobacteria > Rhizobiales > Methyloligellaceae > Methyloligella > Methyloligella halotolerans. Next base: position 251,566 of record NZ_MASI01000001.1, on the reverse strand, counting down.
CGCAAAATTTGTGCACCATAGCGGGTCGAGGGGTACCGTCCTATTGCAGGCCTTGAGTAAACAGTCGGCATCCGAAACGGCCGGCACGTCCAGCTATTCGCTCGAAGCGCTTTTGGGCGCTCTCCCGCATCCGCTCCTCGTGGTGGGTGATAATCTTCAGGTCGAATACGCCAATAGCGCAGCGGAAGACTTTTTCCAAATGAGCATTGCCGTGCTAAGCCGGCATACGCTCGAGGATGTCGTCGCCTTTGGCAGCCCGGTGATTTCGCTCGCCGAACAGGTCCAGCGGACCGGCAGCACGGTCAACGAGTACGGTGTCGAGCTGTCCTCGTTCCGGCTCGACGCGCCCAAGCTGGTGGACCTCTATGCCGGTCCCGTGCCCGATGCGCCGGGCAAGGTGCTGATCATGCTCCAGCAGCGCTCCATCGCCCAGATGATCGAGCGCCAGCTCAACCACCGCGGTGCCGCGCGCTCCGTATCCGCGCTGGCCGCCATACTGGCCCACGAGATAAAGAACCCGCTCTCCGGAATAAGGGGGGCAGCGCAGCTCCTGGAGACCAACACAGACGAAGCCGATCGCGCGCTGACCCAGCTTATCTGCAACGAATCCGACCGCATCCTGAAGCTGGTGGACCGGGTCGAGATCTTCGGCGACGAGCGTCCCCTGGAGCGCGAGCCCGTCAACATCCATGACGTGCTGGACCATGTGAAGCAGATCGCCGTCAATGGCTTCGCCCGCCGGGTGAAGATCGTCGAGAACTACGACCCGTCCCTGCCGCCGGTTCCTGGCAATCGCGACAAGCTGGTGCAGGTCTATCTCAACCTGATCAAGAACGCCGTGGAGGCGATCGGTGACGATCAGGCCGACGGCCAGATCACCCTGTCGACGGCATTCCGCCCCGGCGTGCGTCTGTCGCTCCAGGGCGGCCGGTCTCGGGTAAGCCTCCCGCTGGAGATCTCCGTGGAGGACAACGGCTCGGGCATCCCGCCGGACCTCATGCCCAATTTGTTCGATCCGTTCGTGACCACCAAGCAGACCGGCTCCGGGCTGGGCCTCGCCCTGGTGGCCAAGATCGTGAACGACCATGGCGGCATCATCGAATGCGACTCCCGACCGAAGATGACGGTGTTCCGCACCCTCATGCCGGCGGCGGAAGGCGATCTCGTACCCAACCAAAACAAAGAAAACGGCCAGGATTGAGCATGGCGAAGGGCAACATACTCATTGCGGATGACGATGCCGCCATTCGGACGGTTCTCAACCAAGCCCTTGCCCGCGCAGGCTATTCGCCCCGCGCCACAGGCAATGCCTCGACACTGTGGCGGTGGATCAGCCAGGGCGAGGGGGATCTGGTCATCACTGACGTGCTGATGCCCGACGAGAACGCCTTCGAGCTCATTCCGCGGGTGAAGAAGCTGCGGCCCGAACTTCCCGTTATCGTCATGAGCGCCCAGAACACCTTCATGACCGCCATCACGGCCACGGAACGAGGTGCCTACGAATATCTGCCCAAGCCGTTCGATCTGAACGAGCTGGTGGCCGTCGTCGGACGGGCGCTCGCCGAGCCGCGCAAGAAGAGCCAGCGCCTCACCCCCGACGACAACGAGGGCATGCCGCTGATAGGCCGCAGCCCCGCCATGCAGGACATCTACCGGGTGCTCGCGCGGCTGACTCAGACCGATCTCACGGTCATGATCACCGGCGAGTCCGGCACCGGCAAGGAACTCGTAGCCCGCGCGCTCCACGAATTCGGCAAGCGCAAGACCGGGCCGTTTGTCGCCATCAACATGGCCGCGATTCCGCGGGAGCTTATCGAATCGGAGCTGTTCGGCCACGAGAAGGGCGCCTTCACCGGCGCCCAGAACCGCCATATCGGCCGCTTCGAGCAGGCCGAGGGGGGCACGCTCTTCCTGGATGAGATCGGCGACATGCCGATGGAAGCCCAGACCCGGCTCCTGCGCGTGCTTCAGGAGGGCGAATACACCACTGTCGGCGGGCGCACGCCGATTCGCACCAATGTGCGGATCATCGCCGCCACCAATCGCGACCTGAAGCAGCAGATCGACCAGGGCTTCTTCCGGGAAGATCTCTATTACCGGTTGAACGTCGTGCCGCTGCGGCTTCCGCCCTTGCGGGAACGCCTGGAGGACATCTCCGACCTCGTCCGCCACTTCCTCGCCATCGCCGAGAAGGAAGGCTTGCCGCCCAAGAGCGTCGAGCCCGGCGCCATCGAGCGCCTCAAGCGCTACCACTGGCCCGGCAATATCCGCGAGTTGGAGAACCTGGTCCGCCGCCTGTCGGCCATCTACGCCCAGGACATCATCACCACGGATATGGTCGAAGCCGAGCTCGCCAGCACGACCCGGCCCGCCTTCGACAACCAGGCCGAGCAGCCGGGCGACCTGTCCGAGTCCGTGGAGCGCTTCCTCAACGACTATTTCATGGGATTCGGCCAGGAGCTGCCGCCCCCCGGCCTTTATAATCGCATCCTGAAGAAGGTCGAATTTCCGCTCATCACCGCGGCCATCACCGCCACCCGGGGCAATCAGATCCGCGCCGCCGATCTTCTGGGCCTAAATCGCAATACGTTGCGTAAGAAAATCCGCGACTTAGGGATCAAGGTGATACGCTCGCCCGGCGGTTGAAGCGAATAAGCTGTGGATGAAGCGAAAGACTGGGAAAATCTGCTCGCCAGTCGCCAAAGCGCCACAATGTGATCTTATTGCATCAGGGCTGCGTCAGCGGATGGTTACCGCTGTCCGAATCGCATTTCCTGACGGACCTTTTTCGCGCCCCATATGCGTTTTGGCCGTTTGCTAGCAGAGGCAGGTTGGGGGAGTGGTGAGTAGCGTTTTTCAGAGACTACGCAACGCCGTCACCAAGCGAGACGCCCGAGGGGACGCCGACGCCGACCAGGCCCGCGACGATGCCGCTGCCGAAACGTCTGAGGATCCTGCCTTGGACGAAACCGGCTCTGAAAGCGCCGCCTCGCAACCATCACCGGAAAACTCGACAGAGGACACGGCCGGCACCGCCGGCAAGGTCACAGGCAAGATCGCCGGCAGGCGCCATAGACGGCGCGTCTCGCGCCGCATCGCCTTCACCCTCGGCCTCATCACCATGGTGCTGTCGCTCATCTCGGGCCTCGCCACCTATCTCATCCTGACCGGGCTGACTCCGATCGTGCCGAGCCACGAGGTCGTGATCGGCGTGCTGATGATCAACGGCGCCTGGTGCTCGCCATGGTTGCCGTGCTGGCCTGGCAGGTGACCGGGCTGTTCCTGGCAAGGCGACGCCAGACGGCCGGCGCTCAGCTCCACGTCCGCATCGCGAGCCTGTTCAGCGTCATTGCCGTGGTCCCGGCCATCCTGCTGGCAATCTTCGCCACCATCTCTCTGGATCGCGGCCTGGACCATTGGTTCTCGGACCGCACCAAATCCATCATCCAGAATTCCATCGATGTGGCGACGGCCTATCTGCAGGAGCATGGCCAGGTTATCCGCGCCGACACGCTCGGCATGGCCAAGGACATCGACGAAGCGGTCGCGCTGGTGCGCTCGCGCCCGCAAGGCTTCGGCAACTTCCTCACGGCTCAAGCCGCCATCCGCGCCCTGCCGATCGCCTATCTGATCGATGAGAAGGGGGAGATCCTCGCCACCGCCGCGACCTTGCCCGACTTCACCTACCGGCCACCGCCGGAGAAGGCCATGGAGCTGGCCAAAAGCGGCCAAGCCATCGTGATCGCACCGGGCAAGACCAACATGGTCGGCGCCATCAAGGCGCTGGAGAATTTCAACGACACCTATCTCTATGTCATCCGTCCGGTGAACGCGAAGGTGCTGACCCAGCTGCGCCAGACCCGCGCATCCGTCGCCGAGTATCAGCTTCTCGAGCAGCGCCGCGCCGGCGTCCAGGTCGCCTTCGGTTTGATGTATATCGCCATCGCGCTGACCCTGCTGCTCTCCGCCATCTGGATCGGCATGTGGTTCGCCAACCGCCTGGTCGCCCCGATCGGCAAGCTCATGAGCGCGGCGAAGCAGATCTCCGAAGGCAATCTGAATGTCGAAGTCCCGGTGAACCGCGCCGATGGCGATCTCGCCATGCTCGGCACCACCTTCAACACCATGGCGGCCGACCTGAAGAGCCAGCATGACGAGCTGGTCGGCGCCAATGCCAAGGCCGAGGAGCGGCGCCGCTTCATGGAAGCCGTGCTCTCCGGCGTCACCGCCGGCGTGATCGGCGTCGACACGGAAGGCGTCATCACTCTGGTGAACCGCTCGGCGGAGAACCTGCTGGACGTCAAGAACAAGGCCATGACCGGCAAGCCGCTGGAGAAGATCGTGCCCCAGTTCGGCCCGATCCTGGACCGGGCTCAGAAGCAGCACAGCAAACGGCTGCTAAACGATCAGATCACTCTGCGGGTCGGCGATCAGGAACGCTATTTCGCCGTCCGCGTCACGGCCAAGGGCACGGGGCGGAACCTGGAAGGCTACGTGGTGACCTTCGACGACATCACCGAATTGGTGAGCGCCCAGCGCTCCACCGCCTGGGCGGATATCGCCCGGCGCATCGCCCACGAGATCAAGAATCCTCTTACGCCGATCCAGCTTTCCGCCGAGCGCATCCGCCGCAAATGGGGTGACAGCATCACCAAGGACCGCGAGATCTTCGACCAATGCACCGACACGATCATCCGCCAGGTCGGCGATATCGGCCGCATGGTGGACGAGTTCTCAGACTTCGCGCGGATGCCGAAGCCGGTCATGGAGCTGCACGATCTGCGCGACATCCTCCGCGAGGCGATCTTCCTGTTCCAGGTGAGCCGCAACGAGATCGACTTCGAGATCGAGGTGCCGTCAGAGCCGGTCATCACAATGTGCGACCGCCGCCTGCTGTCCCAGGCGGTCACCAATCTGGTCAAGAACGCCAGCGAAGCCATCGACAGCGCCTTCGAGGCCGACCCCGACCGTACCGAGAAGGGGAAGGTCGTCGGCAAGCTCGAAGTCACCGGCGACCATATCGAGCTCAGCGTGATCGATAACGGTTGCGGCCTTCCCCAGGAGAACCGCCAACGCCTGGTCGAGCCCTATATGACGACCCGCACGAAAGGCACCGGCCTGGGCCTCGCGATCGTGCAGCGGATCGTTGAGCAGCATGGCGGCGTTCTTCATCTCTCCGATGCCCCCAAGCGGGACGGCGCGACCGGCGGTGCAGCCATTCGCGTCGAGCTGCCCCTGGTGGAGAAGGAAGACGATACCGATTTCGAGAATGACGAAACGGACGACGAAGTCTCAAGCCCCGCGACGGCCGAGGCCGCCGAAGACGCGGGCGAGAAGCAAAAAGAGGGAGTGAGCGATGGCATCTGACATTCTAGTGGTCGACGACGAGGCCGACATTCGCGATCTCATCTCCGGACTCCTGGAAGACGAGGGCCACGAGACCCGTCTCGCCAAGGACAGCGACGACGCCCTTGCCGCCATTGAGGAACGCCGGCCGACCCTGGTGATCCTGGATATTTGGCTGCAGGGCAGCAAGCTCGACGGCCTGGAGCTGCTCGATGCCATCAAGCAGGTTCATCCGGATCTTCCGGTGATCATCATCTCCGGCCACGGCAATATCGAAACCGCCGTCGCCGCTATTCAGCGCGGCGCCTACGATTATATCGAGAAGCCGTTCAAGGCCGACCGTCTGGTGCTGATCACCGCTCGCGCCCTGGAAGCCTCACGCTTGCGCCGGGAGAACCGGGAGCTGCGAGAGCGGAGCCCGCACTCCACGGAGATGATCGGCCATTCCGCCGCCATCTCTCAGCTCCGCCACGCCATCGACAAGGTCGCCCCGACCAACAGCCGCGTGCTCATCACCGGTCCCTCGGGCTCCGGCAAGGAGCTGGCCGCCCGCGTCCTCCACGACAAATCCGCCCGCGTCGACGGCCCCTTCGTCGTGATGAACGCCGCCGCCATGGTTCCCGATCGTGTGGAGCTCGAACTGTTCGGCACCGAGGAGGGGACGGGTCCCCGCAAGGTCGGTGCTCTGGAGGAGGCCCACAAAGGTACCCTCTATATCGACGAGATCGCCGACATGCCCCTGGAAACCCAGGGCAAGATCCTGCGTGTGCTCGTGGAGCAGCGCTTCCAGCGCCTCGGCGGCGGCTCGAAGGTGCATGTGGACGTCCGCATCATTTCGTCGACCGGCCGCGACCTGCAGAAGGAGATGGCCGCCGGCAACCTGCGCGAGGATCTCTATCACCGTCTCAACGTGGTCCCGATCAAGGTGCCCGGACTGTCGGAGCGCCGCGAGGACATCCCGGACCTGATCCGCTACTTCATCCAGCAAATCTCAGCCACCACCGGCCTGCCGCCGCGGACCATCGGCGAGGATGCCATCGCCGTCCTTCAATCCCACGATTGGCCCGGCAATATCCGCCAGCTTCGCAACAATGTTGAGCGGCTGATGATTCTGGTTGGCGGCGATCCGGACAGCACGATCACCGCCGACATGCTGCCCGACGAGATCGTTTCACCCGTGCCGCTCTCGATAAATGGCGGCGGCGGGGAGCACCTCATGTCGCTTCCGCTGCGCGATGCGCGGGAGATTTTCGAACGGGAATACCTGCTCGCTCAAGTGAACCGGTTCGGCGGAAATATCTCCAGAACCGCCGAATTTATCGGCATGGAGCGGTCCGCGCTCCATCGCAAGCTGCGCGCACTCGGTGTGAACGCGGCCGAAAGAACCGCTACGGCCCGCTAAACGCGCCGTCGGCATACGCTAGTCTTTGCTTGCAGATTCGGGCTTCCATCGCGTCTAATGGCCGGTCTAGGGAGAAGGAAGACAAAGCCCCCTCTAAAATTGGGGGCCATAAGCCACGAAGGGGACGGGGAAGCCCATGGCATCAGAGCGCGCTCAGAGTCTACAGGATACTTTTCTAAACCACGTAAGGAAAACTAAGACGCCTCTCACCATATTTCTGGTGAACGGTGTGAAGCTCCAAGGCGTGGTGACCTGGTTCGATAGCTTTTGCGTCCTGCTGCGGCGGGACGGGCATTCGCAGCTGGTCTACAAGCACGCCATATCGACCATAATGCCGGGGCAGCCGATTCAGCTGACCGACATGGGCGAGGCGGAAGGCGCAAGCGAGTAATTGCGGCAAAACGATCCGAGACGACAAACCGACAAGGGCAAGGACGGTAGCGGGGAGGAATCTGCGCCGGCTTTCGACCCGTCGCGCGCGGTCGTGTTCTCTCCGCATCTGGAAGGAAAAAGCGGCAGCCGGGGTATGCCGGGCGGCGACGCCGTAGCCACGCGCTCGCCCGAGGCAAGGCTGGAAGAGGCCGTCGGCCTCACCCGCGCCATCGAGCTCGACGTAGTGGCCGAAGGTGTCGTGCCCGTGCCCAATCCGCGTCCCTCGACCTTGTTCGGCTCCGGGAAGGTGGAGGAGCTGAAGGGCATCATCCGGGCCGAAGAGGCCGAGCTCGCCATCGTCGACCATCCCCTGACGCCGGTGCAGCAGCGTAATCTGGAGCGCGCCTGGAACGTCAAGGTGCTCGACCGCACCGGGCTCATCCTGGAGATCTTCGGCGAACGGGCGCTGACCAAGGAAGGTCGCCTCCAGGTCGAGCTGGCCCATCTCACCTATCAGAAGGGCAGGCTGGTCCGCTCCTGGACCCATCTGGAGCGCCAGCGCGGCGGCGTCGGGTTTCTCGGCGGTCCGGGCGAAACCCAGATCGAGGCCGACCGGCGCATGATTCAAGAGCGCATCACCTCGATCCGCCAGGACCTGACGCAGGTGCGTCGGACCCGCGCCCTCCATCGCAAATCCCGTGAGCGGGTGCCGTATCCGACCGTCGCGCTTGTCGGTTACACCAACGCCGGCAAATCGACCCTCTTCAATCGGCTGACCGGCGCCGAGGTGCTGGTCGAGGACAAGCTCTTCGCGACCCTCGATCCGACCATCCGCGCGATCCGGCTGCCCGGCGGCTCCAAGGCCGTGCTCTCCGACACGGTGGGCTTCATCTCCGAGCTCCCCACCATGCTGGTGGAGGCCTTCCGCGCCACCCTGGAAGAGGTCGAGGAAGCCGACCTCATTCTCCATGTTCGCGACATCGCCGATCCCGATTCCGAAGGTCAGCGCAGCGACGTGCTCAATGTGCTCGCGGAACTCGGCATCGATGCCGAAGCGGCCCCCGAACGTATCCTCGAGGTCTGGAATAAGATCGATCTGCTCGAAAAAGAGGCACTCGTCGCGGCGACCAATGCCGCACCGCGGGATAGCGGCAATCCGGTCATGATCTCCGCCATCACGGGGGAGGGCATCGAGCGTCTTCTGTCCGAAATCGAGCGCCGGCTCAACAGCTCGCGCGAGCGGCTGCAGATCTCCCTGGGCCCGGAGGAAGGGGCCCTGACCAATTGGATTTACGAGAATTGCGAGGTTGTCGAGCGCAACGAACGCGGCGAGGGCGTCGTCGAGCTTGGGGTTCGCATCGCCCCGGAAAAGCGCGCCCGGCTGGCCAAGCTCGCCGGCCCCGAAAGGCTCCCACCAGCTGCCGAATAATTCGGCGCTACCGCGCTGCAGCATCGGTTTTGTCTTGCGCTGCAACAGACCGCAACGCCACAGATGCTTGAGTCAGAAGGCAAATTCCGAGTATGACAGAATCCTCCGCGTGCGGCGGAGGGGGTATGAGATAGAGCCGCAGGACGTCGCCCTGGACCTCAGGTTCCGGCGCGCTGCTCTCTTTGCGGATACGTTGGGAAAACACCTTCGAGATGAAAAAAGACAAGGTCATCACGGCTGACCAAGCCATCGCCCTGATCCAAGACGATGACGTGATCTGCACGACCGGTTTCGTCCAGAGCTGTATTCCGGAGGCGCTTCATGCCGCCCTGGAGAAGCGCTTCGTGGAGAGCGGCGGACCCAGGGGTCTGACCCTCATCATGTGCGCCGGCGCCGGCGACAGTAAGGGCCTGGGCACGGGCCGCCTGCATCACGAAGGTCTATTGAAGCGCGTGATTGCCGCAAATTTCGGCCGCATGCCGAAAGTCGCCGAGGCGGCCGCCAACAACCAGATCCAGGGCTACAACCTGCCTCAGGGCGTGATCTCGAAGCTCTACCGCTCCTGCGCCGCCGGCCAGCCGGGCCTTTTCTCGAAGGTCGGCCTCCACACCTATGTCGATCCGCGCCTGGACGGCGGCAAGGTCAACAAGATGACCGAGGACGACATCGTCTCGGTGGTCGAACTCGATGGCGAGGAGTGGCTGTTCTACAAGGCCACACCCATCGATGTGGCCTTCATCCGGGCCACCTCGGCCGATCCCTCCGGCAATCTCAGCATGGAGAAGGAATCCCTGACCCTCGACTGCCTGGCCCAGGCCATGGCCGCCTACAACAATGGCGGCATCGTCATCGCCCAGGTCGAGCGCATCGTGGAGCAGGGCTCCATCATGCCCAAGGACGTGAAGATCCCCGGCATCATCGTCGACTGCGTAGTGGTCCCCGAGGAAGCCGAGCTGCACCGGATGAATTACGGCGTGATGTACGACCCCGCGCTCGCCGGTGAGATCCGGGTGCCGGTCGATGCGATCCCACGGCTTCCCCTGGACGAGCGCAAGATCATCGCCCGGCGCGCATCCTTCGAGCTGCCCATGAACGGCGTGATCAATCTCGGCGTCGGCGCGCCGGACGGCGTGGCTTCGGTCGCGGCGGAGGAGAAGGTGACACCCTTCCTCACCATGACGACAGAAGCCGGCGCCATCGGCGGCGTTCTGGCGGGCGGATCGAGCTTCGGCTCGTCGGTCAATGCCGACACCATCATCGACCAGAACCAGATGTTCGATTTCTACCATGGCGGCGGTCTCGACCTGACCTGCCTCGGCATGGCCGAATGCGACGCAGTTGGCAACGTCAATACCTCCCGCTTCGGCGGCAAGCTCAACGGCTGTGGCGGCTTCATCGACATCTCGCAGAATTCACGGGCGGTCGTCTTCGCCGGCACCTTCACTGCGGGCGGCCTGGACATCGCGGTCGAGGATGGCGAGCTGCGCATCCTGCAGGAGGGCAAGCACCGCAAATTCGTGAAGGCGGTCAATCAGATCACCTTCTCCGGCAAATATGCGGCGTCGAAATCCCAACCCGTGATCTACGTCACGGAGCGCTGCGTCTTCCTGCTGACGCCGGAGGGGCTTGAGCTGATAGAGGTCGCCCCCGGCATCGATATCGAGCGCGATATCCTGCCTCACATGGATTTCGACCCGATCATCAACAAGCCGGTGAAGATGAACTCGAAGATCTTCGTCGACGGCGCCATGAACCTCATGGACGATCTGCTGAACCTGAACCTTGCGGAACGCGTGTCCTACGATCCGGACCGCAACATCCTCTTCCTCAACCTGGAAGGCTGGAGCGTGCGCAAGAAAGCGGATGTGGACGATCTCCAGAAGGTTCTCGTGGAGGCCTGCGAGAAGGCCGGCAAGCGCGTCAATGCCGTGGTCAACCACGACGGCTGCCGCATCGCCGACGATCTCTACGATCGCTATGCGGGCATGATCGAGCACATGATGGACCACTACTACTCCTCCACCACCCGCTACACGACCTCTGCCTTCATGCGCATGAAGATGCAGGAAGCCCTGAGCCGCCGCGGCCTGCCGCCTCATATCTTCGAGAGGAAGGAAGAGGCCCACGCAGCCCTGGAGCCGGAGGCAGAGACCGAGGCTGAAGAGCCCGTCGCGTAGGCCTCATACGGCGCAACGAGACGAAACGAGAGCAGGGCGGCTCAGCCGCCCGCTTTCTCCTTACGCTTCGCCGCGTCCCAGAGCGCGTCCATTTCTTTCAGCGTAGCGTCTTCCATGGGCTTGCCGTCCGCCATCAGCGCCTGTTCGATGGCTTGGAAGCGCCGGCGGAACTTCTCGTTGGCGCCCCGCAGTGCCGCCTCCGGATCGATCTTGAGATGGCGCGACAGGTTCGCCATCACGAAGAGCAGATCACCGAACTCCTCCTCGACATGCGCCTGGTCGCCGGACTGGATCGCTTCCTTCAGCTCGCCGAACTCCTCCTCCGCCTTGTCGAACACGGGCGCCATCTCGGGCCAATCGAAACCCACCCGGGCCGCCCGCTTCTGCAGCTTCACCGCACGGGAGAGGGCGGGGAGGGGGAGGGGCACATCGTCCAGAAGAGAGGAGGGGGCGCCCTGCTCTCCACGCGCCTCTTTCTCCTGCGCCTTGATCTCGTCCCAGCGCCCGGAGCCCAAGAAGCTGTCGCGTAGGCTGGGATCGTCGAACACGTGAGGATGCCGACGAACCATTTTCGCGGCAATGGCGTCCACCACATCGTCGAACGCGAAGGCGCCTTCCTCGTCAGCCATCTGCGCGTGGTAGACGACCTGAAAGAGCAGGTCGCCAAGCTCGTCCTTTAGAGCCGCACGATCGTCCCGCGCGATGGCGTCTGCCACCTCGTAGGCTTCCTCGACGGTGTAGGGCGCGATGGAGGAAAAATCCTGCTTGGCGTCCCACGGGCAGCCGGTCTCCGGATCCCGCAAGCGCCGCATGATGGCGAGCAGCGCGTCCAGCGTGTAGCGGCCGTCGGCGTCTTTTCCGAACTCTGTCTCGTTGGCCATTCAGGATACCGGTCCGTGATGAGGTGGTCGGGAAGGGCGCTCCGCAATTCTCAAGCTTGCGCGACTCGGCCTATCATAGCGGTCAGGCGCGGCCCAAGCCTCCCCCCTCCACTCGGGAAAGTATCTGCCATACAGGGCGACCGATCATCCGAACCGACTGTTCGAGCATGCGCATAAGGAGGGGCTGCGAAATCCTGCTCGCCTCAGGAGGTTATCGATGAAGCTTTCCGCGCCCATTTACCGTCTCAAGCACCAGGCAAAGCAGCTCGCCCGCCAGGCGAACATCCCGCTCCACACAGCCCTCGATCGCGTCGCCCGGCAGGAAGGCTACAGCCGATGGAGCCTGCTCGCCGCCAAGCATGCGGACGCCGGCCCGGCGACGCGTCTCTTTCCAAAACTGCGGCCCGGCGAGCTGATGCTGCTCGGCGCACGGCCGGGCCAGGGCAAGACGCTGCTCGGCTTGGAGATTGTCGCGGAGGCGATAAGACAAGGCACGCCGAGTTGGGTCTTCAGCCTCGAGGAGACGGAGGAGACCCTCGCCGCCCGCTTCCGCGATCTGGGCCTCGATACCGGCCGCTTCGACGGCCTTCTGAACCTCGATTGCTCCGACGCCATAACGGCCGCTCACATCGTCGGAAGGCTCGAGGATGCGCCCAGAGGCACGCTGGTCTTGGTCGACTATCTCCAGCTCCTCGATCAGCGCCGCGAGACGCCGCCACTGGCAGAACAGGTGCGAACGCTGAAGGTCTACGCAGAGGAGCGAGGGCACGTCGTGATCTGCCTGTCGCAGATCGACAGGCGCTACGACGCCGAACGCAAACCATGTCCTGACATCAGGGATGTGCGTCTGCCCAACGCACTCGACGTCGCGCTGTTCGACAAGTCGTGCTTCCTGCAGAACGGGAAGGTGCAGCTCAGCCCGTCACCATAGAGTGGTGGCACGGCACTGATTTATCGTTTCGGAGGAAGAGGTTAGCGCTGCAGGGGAAGAGGATAACTGCAAGCGATTTCCGCGCCGGCCCCTGCAAATCCGCCCATATCCGAAATTCGCATAAGGTATATTATGGAAAATATACGGATATGGGCCTCGGCGCGAGATCCGCTAAAATTGCAACGATCGGGCGAGCGTCAAAACCGTCCGCCCGATCGAAGCGCGTGCCCTATTTCTCGTACTGGTCGCGCACCAGACGATCCAGCAGCCGCACGCCGAAGCCCGACCCCCAGCTGCGGTTAACGTCGGTCTCAGGGCTCCCCATCCCCATGCCGGCGATGTCGAGATGCGCCCAAGGCGTCTCCGGCTTCACGAAGCGCTGCAGGAACTGTGCGGCGGAAATCGAGCCGCCCCACCGTCCGCCGGTGTTCTTGATGTCGGCGACCTTGGAGTCGATGAGCTTGTCGTATTTGGGACCGAGGGGCAGACGCCACAGCTTCTCGCCACTCTCCTCCCCTGCCTTGATCAGCTCGTTCGACAGGTCGTCATTATTGGAGAAGAGACCGGCATGCTCCTTGCCGAGCGCCACCATGACGGCGCCGGTCAGCGTTGCGAGGTTGATCATCGCCTTCGGCTTGAAGCGATCCTGGGTGTACCAGAGGCAGTCGGCCAGAACCATCCGACCTTCCGCGTCGGTGTTGAGCACCTCGATGGTCGTGCCCGACATGGCTTTCACCACGTCGCCGGGCCGCGTGGCATTCCCGTCAGGCATGTTCTCCACCACGCCGATCACACCGACCGCATTCACCTTGGCCTTGCGCTCGGCGAGCTCATGCATGAGACCGACCACGCAGGCCGCGCCGGCCATGTCGCCCTTCATGTCTTCCATGCCGCTGGCGGGCTTGAGCGAGATGCCGCCCGCATCGAACACGACGCCCTTGCCGACGAAAGCGACGGGCGCCCCGCCCTTCTCGCCGGCGCCGTTCCACTGCATCACCACCACGTGGCTCGGCTGGGTGCTGCCCTGGCCGACGGCCAGGAGCGCGTTCATGCCGAGGCGCTTCAGCCGCTGCTCGGTCAGAACCTCGACCTCGACGCCGAGCTTGGCGAGTGTCCGGGCGCGCTTGGCGAATTCCTGAGGGGTGAGCACATTGGCCGGCTCGTTGACCAGGTCGCGCGCGAAGTTGACCCCCTTCCCCACCGCCTTCTCCTTGGCGAAGGCGCGCTGGGCCGCCCGCGGATCGGCGCAATGGATGACGATCTTCTTCAGGGTCTTCTCGGGCGTCTTCTTGCCGTCGTCGCTCGCGTTCTTCTTCGATTTGTATTTCTTGAAACTGTAGGAGCGCAGGATCGTGCCGAGCGCGAAGTTCGCGATATCCTCAGCCGAGATCTCGGCCTTCACCCCATCGAGGAAGACGTGGGCCTCGGGCGCTTCTTTGCCGGTGACGGCCGCCCTCACCTTCCCTCCAAGATTGAGCCAGTCCTCGCCGGTAATCTCGTCCGGCTTGCCGAGACCGGCGAGCACGATGCGAGAGCAATTCAGGGACGCCGGTGCCAGGAGATCCACGGAGCTTTCAGCCTTGCCCTTGAAGTCCGTCATCTGCATGGCTTTGGTCAGAAGTCCCTTGGACTCCTTGTCGAAAGCCTTGGCGGACTCCGTAAGCTTAGGTCCTTCCTCCGCAAAAACCACGACGACACCGTCGCTTTTGGCGGTCAGGTTGGCGAAGGAAATCGATGTCTGATCTGTCAAAGGATTGCTCCGTTAGGATCGCTCTATGCACATGCCGCGCCCGATTGCCGCGCAGGGTAGCTTTTGCCGGAAAATCACGAGAAAAGAGGCCCTGCGGATGGTGCAATCGCGCAACAGCGATCAAGATAATGCTTCGGCGTAACTACCGGCTGCCGCGGCGGAAAGCAAGCGGCGTGCCTGGCCGAATTTCCGCCATTTTACCCTGTGTTTATCCCTTCAGGCGCTAATTTTCGCGGGGCTCGGGGGAAACCCGCGCGGTGCCGATTGGGGGGGCGCATGACCGGGGGATACTGTACATCGCCATGATGTCCTTCCGCCCAACACTGTTCAGCCGGTATGTGTTCCGGCAGGTGGCGAGCGCGTTTTTGCTCATCTTGCTGACGCTGACCGGCATCGTCTGGATGGCGACGGCGCTGAAGCAGCTCGACCTGCTCACCTCCAAGGGACAGGGAATCCTCCTGTTCCTGCACATGACGATGCTGACCCTGCCCAGCCTGATCGGCCTCATCGCGCCGAATGCGGTGCTGATGTCGGTGCTCTACACCCTCGACCGCATGAACAGCGACAGCGAGGTCATCGTGACCGCCGCCTCCGGCGGCACCATCTGGCGCATCGGCTCCGCCCTCCTCGCCCTCGCCGCCATCGTTTCGAGCCTGATCTTGATGATCAACGTGTTCGTCACTCCGGCGAGCTCCCGCGCCCTGCGCGATCTGATCCTCGAGGTTCGCACGGACCTGATCTCCCAAGTCCTTCAGCCGGGCCGCTTTTCCAGCCCCATGACCGGGCTGACCTTCCATATTCGGGATCGCGACGATTCCGGCGACATGCTGGGTCTGCTCGTCCATGACGAGCGCGATCCCGAAACCACCATGAGCTATCTCGCCAAGCGCGGCCGCATCCTGAAGCACGACGGCGACGCGTATCTGGTGATGTTCGACGGCCAGGTTCACCGCTCCAACAACGCGGAGACCGACAAAGGCGTGCAGATCGTCGATTTCGACCAGTACATGCTGAACATCTCGACCTTCTCCCCCACCGGCGACAGCGACCGCACCCTGAAGCCCAAGGAGCTCTCGCTCTGGGAGCTGCTCAACCCCGATCCGGAGAACGTCAAAGGCGGCATGGGCAAGATCCGCTCAGAGCTGCACGAGCGTATTTCCTCCCCCCTCTACCCCATGCTGTTCACCTTCCTCGCGGTGAGCGTGCTGGGCCATGCGCGCACAACCCGTCAGAGCCGCTGGGGACCCGTCATGTTCGTCGTCGGACTGGCCATCGCCGTGAGAATTGCAGGCATCACAATGACGAACCTTGTTGCCCTGAATCCATGGGCGGTCGTGCCGCTTTATGCTATTCCAGTCATTGCGATTCTCGTTGCGGCGTGGGCCGCGCACGTTAGAATGGCGCCAGAATTGCGATCCAAACTGAGCGTGGACCTTAAGTCCAAGCTCCCAAACATAAAATTCGGGATCGCACGGGGGATTAAGGCGAAGTGAGAGCGCAGATGCCAGGCATCAGTGCAGCAGGGACACTTGCGCGCTATTTTTCAGTGCGTTTCCTGGTGGCTATGGTCGCCGTGTTCGCCCTGTGCTGCCTGCTCATCTTTTTTGTCGATTTCATCGAGATGCTGCGGCGCGCCGGCAATTACGACGGCGATATTTCGCCGGCGATGCTTATCGGCATCACCCTGTTGCGGGTGCCCTCCTTTTCCGAGCTCACCCTGCCCTTCGCCGTGCTGATCGGCACCATCATCGTTTTCGTGATGTTCAGCCGCTCGTCCGAGCTGGTCGTCGTGCGCGCCGCCGGTATTTCGGTGTGGCAATTCACCATTCCGGCCATCGTCGTCGCCTTCACGCTCGGGGTGACCTTCGTGCTGCTCTACAACCCGCTGGCCGCCATGGCGCGTGCCCAGGCCGAGGAGATGTATACGGCGGCGTTCGGCAAGGACGAATCCGTGCTGAGCAGCAGCAAGGGCGGTGCGTGGCTGCGCGAGGACGGCATCGACGGCCCCTCCGTTCTCCAGGCAACCCACGTTCTGAATCAAGGGCTTGAGCTGCGCGGCGTCACGGTCTTCCAGTACGACAAGGACAACAACCTGACGGAACGCGTGGCTGCCGAAAGAGCCATGCTGAAGAACGGCCGCTGGGAGCTGGAGAATGCGACGGTGACCCCGGTCGGCGCCGAATCCCAGCATCACGACCAGTATCTTCTGAGCACCTATCTCTCCCCCACCCAGGTGCGCGACAGCTTGGGCACCGTGTTCTCGATCTCGTTCTGGGACCTGCCCAACTTCATCGAAATCGCTGAGAAAGCCGGCCTGCCGGCGACCCAGTACCGCGTGCAGTACCATTTGCTGCTGTCGCGGCCCTTCCTGCTCGTGACCATGGTTCTGGTAGCGGCGACCTGCTCCTTGCGCGCTTTCCGCCAGGGCAACGCCCAGATGCAGGCCGTGGTCGGCCTGGTCGCGGGGTTCGGGTTTTTCCTGTTCTCGGAAGTATCCCGGAATTTCGCCCTTGCCGGGCTCACCTCGGCCATCGCGGCGGCCTGGGTGCCGGTCATTATCGCTGCAAGTCTTGCGGTAACTGTTCTCCTGTATAAGGAGGATGGATGATGGCGTTTGTAACGAGTATGCCGCGATTTGCGCGCCGGGCTCTGCCCGGCCTTGCTGCGTCTAAGGGCGAGATTTTCTCCCGTGCGCAGCGCGGTTCTGCACGTCTGCTGTCTGCCCTCGTCCTCGGCATTCTCGTCGGCTCTTGCTTCGCCTTCCCCCGCGCGGCAATGGCCCAGAACGAGGACAATCTGAACAATATCGTCAGCCCGCCGAAGATCGACGAAAACGCGCCGATGCTCTTGCAGGCCGACGAGATGGTCTACGACAACGACTCCAACAAGGTCACGGCCAAGGGCAGCGTCGAGATCTATTACGGCAACTACACCTTGCTGGCCGACCGGGTCGTCTACGACCGCAGCGCGAACACCCTGTCCGCCGAGGGCAATGTCCGCATCAAGGATCCCGACGGCGCCGTCATCAGCTCGAACCAGATGACGCTGACCGACGATTTCCGCGACGGCTTCATCGATGCCTTGAAGGTCGTGACCCAGGACGACACGCGCATCGTCGCCAATACCGCCCAGCGTCAGGCCGGCA
The DNA here is from genome assembly GCF_001708935.1 of Methyloligella halotolerans. Classification (GTDB taxonomy): domain Bacteria; phylum Pseudomonadota; class Alphaproteobacteria; order Rhizobiales; family Methyloligellaceae; genus Methyloligella; species Methyloligella halotolerans. The sequence goes on along the minus strand of NZ_MASI01000001.1, from coordinate 234,133 downwards.
ACGTGACCGAGTTCCAGCAGGGTTGGTTCACGCCCTGTAAGCCGTGCAAGGACAACCCGGACAAAGCACCGACCTGGCGTATCCGGGCGAAGGAGATCACCCACAACAAGGAAGATGCGACGATCACCTTCCGTGACGCCGCCTTCGACCTGTTCGGCGTGCCGATCGCCTATACGCCCTATCTGCAGACCGCCGACCCGACGGTGAAGCGCAAGACCGGCTTCCTGATGCCCGTCTATACGCACTCCAACGACCTCGGCAACACGCTGACGACGCCCTACTACTTCGCGCTGTCCGACCATTACGACTTCACGTTCTCGCCGATGTTCACCACCAAGCAGAACGTGCTGTTGCGCGGCGACTGGCGTCACCGTCTGGCCAACGGCTCGTATCACGTGGAGCTCGCCGGCGTTTACGACAACGGCGACCCCGACAGCCCCGCCAACACCGATTTCCGCGGCAGCATCAAGACCGCCGGCCGCTTCGCCCTGAACCCCTACTGGTCATGGGGCTGGGATATCCTGGCGGAATCCGACGATACGTTCCGGCGCTTCTATCAGCTCGACAGCTATCTGAAGACGGACCGGGTCTCCCAGGTCTATTTGGAGGGCTTGCACGACCGCAACTACATGAGCATGCGGGCGTACTACACCGACGGCCTGATCTATTACGATGACGACGAGTCCAAGTCGCGCGTCCACCCGATCATCGACTACGACTACATCGTCGATCAGCCGATCCTCGGCGGCGAGCTGAGCTTCAACTCCAACGTCATGAGCCTCTCCCGGGTCGACGCGGAGGACAGCAACCGCGTGATCATGGAGGCCGACTGGCGCCGCGAGATGATCGACGGCATGGGCCAGGTCTACACGCCCTTCGCCCGCCTGCGCGGCGACGCCTACGGCATCTCCGATTACCCGCAAGGCGACGAAAGCTCCCTCGTCCGCGGCAATGCGGTCGCGGGTGCGGAATACAAATATCCGTTCGTCGCCAACACGGGCAGCGTGACCCACATTATGGAGCCCGTGGCCCAGCTCATCGCGCGGCCCAACTCCGTCGGCGACCAGGAAAACGTCCCGAACGAAGACGCCAACAGCCTGGTGTTCGACGACACGATCCTGTTCGAGATCGACAAGTTCTCCGGCTACGACCGGATCGAGACCGGCACCCGCGCCAATGTCGGCGTGCGCTACACCGCCCAGCTGTTCTCGGGCGCGTATATGCGCACGGTCTTCGGCCAGAGCTATCAGCTCGCGGGCGACAGCCCGTTCGCGGAAGGCACCGGCCTCTACAACGACACGTCCGATTACGTGGCGGGTGCCTACATCCAGGCCAACGACTATCTCGGCTTCTCGGCCCAGAGCCGCTTCGCCGAGGACGATTTGGACATCCGCCGGACCGATCTCGGCGCCAATGCGGATTACGGCCCGATCTCCGTCTCGGTGAACTATGCGGACGTCCCGCATGACAACGACTTCTACGTCGAGGACCGCGAAGAGGTCCGGACCCGCGGCGCCCTGGCCGTGACCGACAACTGGGCCCTGCTCGGTCAGCTGCGCTACGACCTGGTCGACGATCTGACCCTGCAGGACGGCATCGGCCTGCGCTATCAGGACGACTGCTTCACCTTCGCCCTGACCTATCTGCGCTCTAACTTCGAAGACCGGGATATCGACCCCGACAAACGCATTATGGCCCAGTTCTCGTTTAAGTATCTTGGCGACTACGAGCTGAAAACCGACGCCTCGACCTTCGATTCTGAAAACTAGCCATGATCGGACATCGCCACATCTTTACTGGCGCAAGCACCCCGCCACCGTCTGGTACGGCGGTACTGCGCCGGTTGTTCGGCGCACTCGCGCTGATGACCATCGCCCTCGCCTGCTCCATGGCCGCCCCGGCACCTGCCGCGGCCCAGAGCGAGCAGTCCATCGTGATGCTCGTCAACGACGATCCGATCTCCGCCTACGATATCGAGCAGCGCACGCGCTTCCTCGCCATCACCTCCCAACAGCAGCCCAACGCCGAACTCAAGAAGAAGGCGGAGGATATGCTGATCGAGGAGCGCCTCCAGATTCAGCAAGGCAAGGAGCTGAAGGTCTTCCCAGACGAGGCCGACGTGAACAAGGTCGTGTCGAACATGGCCTCAAAGAACAAGCTTACGGCCGATGGTCTGGCCGCCGCGCTGGGCAAGGCCGGAATCAACATCAAGACCCTCAAGGATCGCATCCGCGCTCAGCTCGTCTGGCAGGACGTCATCGTGCAGAAGTTCCGCCACACCGTGAATGTTGGCGAAAGCGATATCGACGAGGCCCTGTCCCAGGCCGACACCGGAAGCGTGGCCCAGAACACGAATTTGGCCCTCCTGAAGATCCGTTTCTCGGCCCGGGGCGATGCGGCGATCGCCCGGCAGCTTGCCCAGGCGGATACGCTGCGCACCCGGTTCCGGACCTGCGAGCGCACCGAGGCGCTCGTGAAGGATTTTCCGGGCGCGAGCATGCAGACCATCAATCAGACCCGGGCGACCAACGTCCCCCAGCCGGCCCGCACCATGCTGATGCATGCGGATGTGAACACCATGATCGCCCCGACGATCTCCTCGGGAAGCGTGGATGTCTACGTTCTCTGCGGCAAGGAAAGCACTTCCGACGTGCCGCTGGAACGCGACACGGCCAAGCGCGAGTTGATGACCAAGGAGATGAAGGTAAGCGCCGAGAAGCTCCTGCGCGACCTCAAGAACGACGCCTATATCGAGCGCCGCTGACGTCGCGCCACCAGGGCTCCCACCGAGCCATCATCGAGCGTATCCATCGTCGAACGCCCTGACCGAAGGGCCCAAGATGAAGGGCCCAAGATTAAGCATCCGATGACTGAGCATCCCATCGCGTTGACCATGGGTGATCCGGCCGGAATCGGCCCCGATATCACCCTCGCCGCCTGGATACGGCGGAAGGACGAGCGGTTGCCCGTCTTCTTCCTTCTCGGCGATCCGGACGTCCTGACGTCCCGCGCCGCGCTGCTCGGCCTCGATGTTCCGCTGTGTATCATCGACGAGCCGGACGAAGCTCTCGAGGCTTTCTCCGACTCGCTCCCCGTCATGCCTATCGCCGTCGCCAGCGCCGTAGAACCCGGCAAACCGGACGGCGCCGCCGCCCCGGCCATCTTGGGCGCGATCGAGCAGGCGGTCGATCTGGTCCGCGGCGGCCTGGCGAGCGCGGTCGTCACCAACCCGATCAGCAAGGCAGTGTTGACCCGCGCCGGCTTCGCCCATCCCGGCCATACGGAATATCTCGCCAGCCTCGGTGCGGAGCCCGGCGAGACGCTTCACCCGGTGATGCTGCTGTCGTCCGATGCATTGAAAGTCGTGCCGGTCACCATTCATATGCCGCTGAGATCCGTCCACGATGTGCTGACCACGGAGCTCATCCTCCGCACCATCCGCATCGTGCATGAGGACTTCCGCCGCTATTTCGGGATCGAAACCCCGCGCCTGGCGCTGACCGGCCTCAACCCCCATGCCGGCGAAGACGGCACCTTGGGAGACGAGGAAGAGCGGATCATCCTTCCCGCGATCGATACGGCCAGGGCGGAAGGGATCCACGTCATAGGTCCCTACCCGGCCGACACCATGTTCCATGCGGCGGCACGCGAGAACTACGATGTGGCGCTCGGCATGTATCACGACCAAGCGCTCATCCCCATCAAGACGCTGGCGTTCGAGACCGGCGTGAACGCGACGCTCGGCCTCCCCTTCGTGCGGACTTCGCCCGACCACGGCACAGCCTTCCCACTCGCCGGCAGCGGCAAGGCCAAGCCGGAGAGCCTGATCGAAGCACTCCGCCTCGCCGATGCCATGGCCAAGCAGGCCGCCGCGAGCAGCGCCGCGTGAGCGTTCCCGAAGACGGACTCCCACCCTTGCGCGAGGTGATCGCGGCCCACGACCTTCGCGCCAAGCGCAGCTTGGGCCAGAACTTCCTGCTCGACCTGAATCTCACCCGGCGCATCGCTCGCGCGGCCGATCCGCTCGACGAAGCGGCGATAGTGGAGGTCGGCCCCGGTCCCGGCGGCCTCACCCGCGCGCTCCTCATGGAAGGCGCCCGAAAGGTCGTCGCCATCGAGCGCGATGCCCGCTGCCTTCCGGCCCTGGCGGAAATCCAGGCTGCCTATCCGGACCGTCTGGATGTGGTGGAAGCGGATGCGCTCGGCTTCGACTATGCAGGCCTCAATCTCCCCGAGCCCGCGCGAATCGTCTCGAACCTCCCCTACAGCGTCGGCACACCGCTTCTCCTGGGCTGGCTGAAGAGCGATCCATGGCCGCCTTGGTTCGACCGCCTCGTGCTCATGTTCCAGCGCGAGGTGGCCGAACGCATCGTCGCCAAACCCGGCGGCAAGGACTATGGCCGCCTCGCCGTCTTCGCCGGCTGGCGCTGCGACTGCCGCCTCCTGTTCGGGGTGCCGGCCCGCGCCTTCACGCCCCAGCCGAAGGTGGATTCCGCGGTGGTCGAGCTGGTGCCCAAGACCAATCCGGCCCCGTCCTGCAACCCGGCAATGCTGGAAAAGGTGACCGCCGCCGCTTTCGGTCAGCGTCGCAAGATGCTGCGCGGGGCTCTCAAGAGGCTGTCGCCTGAGATCGAGACCGTTTTGGAGAGCCTCAACATTCCTCCGACCGCTCGCGCGGAGGAACTGCCGATCGCCGATTTCTGCAATCTGGCGAACGCCCTGGAAAGAGCGTCCTAGCGCAGCGGCCTCAGAGATCGGCCAGCAGCGACTTTACGAAGGGATCGATCCCGGTTTGGCGATCGCGGCGCACGCGCTCAGCCGCAAGCACCGCCTTCAGAAAGGCGAGAGATCGCTCCACGTCGGAATTCACGATCACGTAATCGTACTCTTCCCAATGCTGGATCTCGTTGCTGGCGCCCTGCATGCGCTTTTTCACCACGTCCTCGTGGTCCTGGGCGCGCTGCCTGAGTCTCTCTTCCAGTGCGCGTGCCGAGGGCGGGAGCACGAACACCGAGACGACATCCCTTGCCGCATTCCCCCGCAGCTTCTGGGCCCCCTGCCAGTCCACATCGAAAAGCACGTCGCGGCCCATGGACAGCGCGTCTTCGACAGGCTTCCGCGGCGTGCCGTAGCGATTGTCGAAGACCACCGCCCATTCCAGGAAGGCGTCCTGGCTCTGCATCTCGATGAAGCGGTCGTGATCGACGAAGAAATAGTCGCGTCCCTCCTGCTCCCCGGGCCGCGGCGGCCGGGTGGTGCAGGAGATCGACATTTCGAGCCCATCGTCGTCCTCGAGCAGCCGGCGCGCCAATGTGGTCTTGCCGGCGCCCGACGGCGACGACAGAACCAGCATCATCCCCCTGCGCGCGATCTCTTCGCTCATCCCAGCCTCACTTCCCCGCCTCTCCTCATACGCATCGCCTTCGCGCTTCTCTTGCGCGCCTCATTCGATATTCGCCACCTGCTCCCGGAACTGATCGATCACGCTTTTGAGCGCGAGCCCGGCATGGCTGACCTCGATGCCGTTCGCCTTCGAGCAGATGGTGTTGGCCTCACGATTGAACTCCTGCGCCAGGAATTCCAGCTTCCGCCCTATCGGTCCCGCCTCGGCCAATAGCGCCCGCGCGGCCGAGACATGGGCCGTAAGACGGTCGAGCTCTTCCTGCACATCTGCCTTGGAGGCCAACAGCACCGCCTCCTGATGCAGCCGGTCGGGATCGAGAGAGGAGTCCCCCTCCGTGAGCCGGGCGATCTGTTCCGACAGCCGTTCGGCAATCGCCTGGGGTTGCCGCGAGGCGGCGCCGGAAATCTTCCCGACCAGCCCGTCGATCTCAGCAAGCTGCGCCTCGACGATCGCCCCGAGCCGCTCGCCTTCCGCGGCACGGGACGCCGTCAGCCCTTCGAGCATCCGGTCGAGACCTGTCAGAAGAGACGTCTCGAGCGCCTTGCGCGCCTCTTCGCTTTCGTCGCTATCGACGGTCTCCACCACACCGCGCATGGCAAGCAGGCTTTCCAGGCTCGGCGCCGGCATGTCGGCGATCTCCGCCGCCGCCTTCGCGACCGCAAGCGCCTGGCGCAGGCCCGCCTCGTTCAGGCGGATCTCGCCCGCCACGATATCGCGCTGGATACGCAAGGAGATCGAGCAGTTTCCGCGGGCGAGTGCATTCTGGCAGCGCTGCCGGGCGTCCCGCTCCAGCCCGTCAAACCCGGGTGGCATACGGAAGCGAAGCTCGAGATTGCGGCCGTTGACGCTCCGCCCTTCCCATTGCCAGCGGGTGTCCTCATGGACGCCGTCGCTGGCCGAAAAACCCGTCATGCTCATTACGGTCATGGGTGACGCCCTGCTTCTCGGATTGATCTGCTCCGCCCGGCTTATAGGCCGAGTCGCTCGGTTTTACGCAAACCGCACGCCCTCATCCAGCCGCAAGACCGTTCGACGGTTAAGACGAGAATCCTACCGTTTGCGCCGAGGGGCACCCTTTAGACAGCGAGCCGCGCTACGGTGCGGCGTCGAGCTTCGGGTTGCGCTTCGGCAAGGGCGGCTGACCGTCACCGCCCCCCTCTGCCGGAATCCCGGCCGAGGCCGCGAGCCCGGCCTCGGCATCGCCGTCGACCCCCGGCTCGTCCGTGCTGGCGGCACCTTCCTGCGCCTCACGCTCTTCTTCTTCCTTCTCGCGCTGACGCTGAATGCGGCGCCATGCGGCGACATTCTCGTTATGGTCGGTGAGCGATGCAGCAAAGGCATGGCCGCCCGTCCCATTCGCAACGAAGTAGAGCGCGTCCGTCTCGGCGGGGTTCAGGGTGGCGAGAATGGCCGACCGTCCCGGATTGGCAATGGGCGTCGGCGGCAAACCGTCGATCTGATAGGTGTTGTAGACGGTCTTCTTGTCGAGCTCGCTCTGCAGGATCCGCCGGCCGAGCTTCCCTTCGCCGCCGACCAGCCCATAGATGATCGTCGGGTCGGATTGCAGCCGCATACCCTTCTTCAGCCGGTTCTCGAACACCGCTGCGATCTGCGGCCGCTCCTCGTCTACCCCCGTCTCCTTCTCCACGATCGAGGCGAGGATGAGCGCCTCCTGGGGCGTATCGATGGGGAGATCCGAAGCGCGGTTCTTCCAGTGCTCGGCCATGAAGACCTGCTGCGCCTGCGCCATCCGCTTCAGGATATCTTCCCGGCTCTCCCCCCTGCGGAAGAGATAGGTGTCGGGCAGCAGGGAGCCTTCCGGCGGGATCTCGGTGATTTCCCCCGTCAGCTCCGGATGATCGAGCAGCTTGCGGACCACCTGCTGGCTCGTCAGCCCCTCGGCGACGGTCACCTTGTGACGGATGCTCTTGCCTTCCACCAGCTTGTCCAGCACATCCCGCATGCTGGTCCCGGGCTCGAACTCGTACTCGCCCGCCTTCAAGGTGGAGTTGTCCTTCAGGTAGTTGAAATAGAGAGAGGTGGTGACGAAGATCCGCCGATCAGCGATCACGCCTTCGTTTTCCAGCTGCTCGCCGATGGCGCTCACACCGCGCCCTTGCGGAATGACGACGACCTTCGCCGTCTCGAGCGGGCCCGGCTTGTCGAACTGGACCTTCAGGAAATAGAGCGACCCTACCCCAATGCCTGCGGCAACCAGGATGAGGGTCAGGAAACGATTGATGATTCTCAAGAACGGATGCATCTGCACATTCCGCGGCTCGCGTTCCGGCCGTGCAGGCGCAGGCCGCGGCTGAAGCGCCTCTGCAGGACTGCGCGGTCTCGGTGCAAAGCTGCGTTCCCCTTGATCGGTTGGTGAGAGCGTATCGTCCCTATCGGATCCCGATTGCTCCCCGCCGGTCATGGACATGAGGCGAAAGCCTTAATGTGGTGGCAACACCGTCTATCCCCTGGGGACAAAATATGGCTAAAGCCGGGACACGCTGACAAGAGAAAGGTCCGCCGTCCTCAAGCGTCGTAGCGCCGCAAGACGAGCGATGCGTTGGTGCCACCAAAACCGAAGGAATTCGACAGAACCGTATCCACCGTGCGCTGCTGCGCATTGTGGGGCACGAGGTCGATCGCCGTGTCGATTGAAGGATGGTCGAGATTCAGGGTCGGCGGCACGATGTTGTCGCGAATCGCCAGGGTGGAGAAGATCGCCTCCACCGCGCCCGCGGCGCCCAGCAGGTGCCCGGTGGCCGACTTCGTCGATGACATGGCCGTCTTGCCGGCCGCGTTGCCGAACAGCCGCTCGACCGCGCCGAGCTCGATCTCGTCGCCCATGGGGGTCGAGGTGCCGTGAGCATTGATGTAGTCGATATCCACCGGTTCGATGCCCGCCCGGTTGACCGCCGCCATCATGCAGCGATAGGCGCCGTCGCCGTCTTCCGCAGGAGCGGTGATGTGATACGCATCGCCGGAAAGACCGTAGCCGATGACTTCGGCATAGATGGTCGCGCCGCGCGCCTTGGCGTGCTCGAGCTCTTCGAGCACGACGACGCCGGAGCCCTCGCCCATGACGAAGCCGTCGCGATCCCGGTCATACGGCCGGGAGGCCTTGGTCGGATCGTCGTTGAAATGGGTGGAAAGCGCCTTGCACGCGGCGAACCCCGCCAGCGCCAGACGGCAGATCGGCGATTCCGTGCCGCCCGCCAGCATGACGTCCGCGTCCCCAAGGCCGACCAGACGGGAGGCATCGCCGATGGCATGCGCGCCCGTGGAGCAGGCCGTGACCACCGCGTGGTTGGGGCCCTTCAGACCGTGGTGGATCGAAATATAGCCGGAGGCCAGATTGATCAGCCTGCCGGGAATGAAGAACGGGCTGAGCCGCCGCGGTCCCTTCTCGTTGAAGAGAAGCGAGGCTTTCTCGATGCCCTGAAGACCACCGATGCCCGACCCGATCATCACGCCCGTGCGGATCTGGTCTTCATAATCGGTGGGCTTCCAGCCGGCATTCTCCAGCGCCTGGGTCGCAGCGGCCATGGCGTAGATGATGAAATCATCGACCTTCCGCTGCTCCTTCGGCTCCATCCAGTCATCTGGATTGAATGTGCCGTCGCTGCCGTCTCCGCGCGGGATCTGGCAGGCGATCTGACAGGAGAGATCCGACACGTCGAACTGATCGATACGACGCGCAGCGCTCTGACCTGCAGTCAGCTTTTTCCATGAGGCCTCGACGCCGCACGCAAGCGGCGAGACGAGACCCAATCCTGTGATGACGACACGTCGCATCGGGCGCTTTATGGAATCCGGTTAGCGGCCGCCAAGGGGCGGCCGGTCATGGAGACAAGTCGGACGCCTATCGGGCCCGACAGGCGAAAATCCGCCTAGGAGCTGTTCTTTTCGAGGAACTTGATGGCGTCGCCGACGGTCAGAATCGTCTCTGCCGCGTCGTCCGGAATCTCGCAACCGAACTCTTCTTCAAACGCCATGACCAGCTCAACCGTATCGAGGCTGTCGGCCCCCAGGTCGTCGATAAAGCTAGCATTCTCGGTCACCTTGTCGGCTTCTACACCGAGATGCTCGACCACGATCTTCTTAACACGCTCTGCGATGTCGCTCATGTCCGCCTCACAGTCCTTCTGTCAGTCCTTAGGCCTCGCACGTCCCCCCTGGAGCCCCGGCTCACGGCCTAACAAACCTCCGAGCGGTGATAATCGTAGGGTCGATAGCGAGTGGGATTTTTCCTTGATTAGCCCCACAAAGCGGCGTTTGGGTAACACACTTTCCGGGACATTGCCAGCAGCCTCGAGCCAAAGAAAGGCCCTTCGAATTGAGGCCGATACTTCCGGTTTTCGTCTCCTAAATCAACGCTTACGCCATTACCATCCCGCCGTTGATATGCATGGTTTCGCCGGTGATATACCCGGCCTCCTCGCTGGCGAGATACACAACGGCGGCCGCGATATCCTCCGGCGTACCGAATTTCGCGGCCGGAATCGCAGCCGCAATAGTCTCCACCTGCTTCTCTGTCAATGCATCGGTCATGGGCGTCTGGATGAAGCCCGGAGCGATGCAGTTCGCCGTGATTCCGCGGGCCGAAACCTCGCGGGCGAGCGATTTCGTCATGCCGACCAGCCCCGCCTTGGAGGCGGCATAGTTCGGCTGACCGGGATTTCCGATCACCCCGCTGATCGAGGCGATGTTTACGATACGGCCGGCCCGGCGGCGCATCATGTTGCGCAGGATCGTCCGGGTCAGGGTAAAGACCGAGGTGAGATTGACGGCGATCACGTCGTCCCACTCCTCGTCCTTCATCCGCATGAAGAGATTGTCCCGGGTGATGCCGGCGTTGTTCACCAGGATGTCGACCTGGCCGAGCTTCTCTTCGGCATCCTCGCCGAGCTTCGTCACCGCGGCACGGTCGCGAAGATCGCACGGCAGCACATGGACCCGGTCGCCGAGTTCCTTGGCGACCTCTTCGAGCTTCTCCGCGCGCGTGCCGGAGATGGCCACCGTGGCGCCCTGCCCGTGCAGCGCGGCGGCGATGGCGCCGCCGATACCGCCCGTGGCACCCGTGACGAGCGCGTTCTTACCGCTCAAGTCGAACATCTACCGGTCTCCTCCTGATCCTTCGCCGCGCTCAGCCAGCAAGCTCGCCAGCCGCGGCATCCACCTCTTCGGCGGTGCCCACGCTCTTCGCGTCAATACCTTCAAAACGACGGGCGATGCCAGTCAAGACCCGTCCGGCGCCAACCTCATAAACTGCTTTAACGCCTTGGCCTGCAGAAACAGCATGGATTCGCGCCAGCGGACACTGCCTGTGACCTGTTCAACCAGCCGCTTGCGAATCTCTTCCGGATCGGTGATCGGCTCCGCCAGCACATTCGCGACCAGCGGAACGCACGGCGCCTTGATCTCGATTCCGGCCAGCGCCTCCTGCATGGCATCGGCGGCAGGCCCCATCAAGGAGCAGTGGAACGGCGCGCTGACCGGTAGCGGCACCGCACGGCGGGCACCGTATTCCGGCGCGAGCTTGATGGCGCGGTCGATGGCCGCCTTGGCGCCCGAAATCACCACCTGGCCAGGCGCATTGTCGTTCGCGACCTCGCAGACATCCCCTTCCGCTGCCGCCGCGGCCAATTCCTTCGCCTGGGGCAGCTCGGCGCCGAGCAGCGCCGCCATGGCGCCCTCTCCCACCGGCACGGCCTCCTGCATGGCCCGTCCGCGCGTCTTCAGAAGCCGCGCGGCGTCGGCGACGCTCAGAGCTCCGGAGGCGGCGAGCGCGGAATATTCTCCCAGGGAGTGGCCGGCGACATAGGTGGCGACCTTCGGAAGCGACACACCCTTCTCCTCGAGCGCGCGCATAGCCGCCAGCGACACCGCCATCAGCGCCGGCTGGGCATTTTCCGTCAGCGTCAGCTCGTCTGCAGGCCCTTCGAACATCAGCTTCGACAGGTCCTGCGACAGCGCCTCGTTCACCTCGTCGAACACGGCTTTCGACGGCGCAAAGCTTTCGGCAAGCGCCTTGCCCATGCCAACCTGCTGGCTACCCTGGCCGGGAAAAAGGAATGCGTTGCTCATAACGATCCTGCGCGTAAAACCTGATATCGAGGGGATTGTCGTCTAAGAAGCGCGCCAGAGACACCGTTTGCCCCTGCCCTGTCAAGGTGGGCTGCGGTGCCAAGCGGACGCACATACCGTATTTATATTCGGCCGGCATCGTGCAACCCGTGTCTTGCCCACCGGGTTATGTCACATGTCTGCCAATCAATAATTTTCTGGAGGAGACTCTATGACAAAGCTTTCGGCCCTTTTCTTGGCAGTGCTCATCGGCAGCAGCGCCACCGCCTTAGCCGCCGAGCCCAAGGTATGGCCGTTCGCCGAGAAGGCGCCGCGCGATCCGGCCCTCGGCCTGCTCCAGAAGGTCGACAGCCTTGAGGTTTCGGTCACCGACATCGATCCCAAGCTCGTGACCATCGATGTGAAGGCCACCGCGCCGCGTCCCGGCTACACGGATGTGACCTTGGTCAATCGCCCCGGCAAGCTGAACGACCGCATCTTCGCCTTCGAGCTGCGCGGCCGTCCGCCTCAGCAGCCCGCCAAGGACGTCGAGCCGACCGAGATGACCGCTGGCGGCACCTATAAGGACGCTCCGGTCGGCGAGATCGAGGTCATCGAGATCTATGCCGAACAAAACTGCGTCGCCTATTCTCTGGCGGAAAAGAAGACCGTGGAGTGCACCACGCGCGTACCGCAGGACGAGACGCTATAGACGCCGCCGACGCGCGGCCCCGCGGGCGCGGCTTGGCAGGCTGTCCCCCGACGGTCTCTTTAGCCGCCCCGGCCGCTTGCAAATGATGAAAACACCGCTATAAAGCGGCCACCCGAAACCGCTTCGGTCGGGGGCTGAAAGGAAGGTCGCGCTAAACAGCGCGATAGGCTGATCGCTAAATCAGCGGATTTGCCGGCTTCCCGTGTCTCCGCTCCTTGAGAACTTTTCTTGAGCCTTCCTTCTTGAGCGCTCGAGAGAGGCTTCGCGCCGAAGCAAACGAAGAAGGAATGGTACTCCATGCCTCTTTATGAGCATGTCGTGCTTGCGCGCCAGGATATTTCCAGCCAGCAGGCCGACTCTCTCCTCGAAGATCTGAAGAAGATCGTCGAGGACAATGGCGGCTCCGTCGGCAAGACCGAGAACTGGGGCCTCAAATCCATCGCCTACCGGATCAAGAAGAACCGGAAGGCGCATTACGCCCTGATGAACATCGATGCGCCCACCGAGGCCATGACCGAGCTGGAGCGCCAGGAGCGCCTCCACCAGGACATCCTGCGGACCCTGACGATCCGCGTCGATGAGCTGGAGGAAGGTCCCTCCGCACAGATGCGTCGCTCCGATGAGCGCGAAGGCCGCGGACGCGGCGATCGTGGAGATCGCGGTGACCGTGGGGATCGTGGCGACCGCCGGGGACCGCCCCGCGATCGTGAGCGCAGCGAACACCGCAGAGACGACAGAGAGACTTCTAAGGAGGACGCATGAACGCGGCCCAAGCCCCTCGGCGCCCCTTCTATCGCCGCCGGAAGACCTGCCCGTTTTCCAGCGATAAGGCACCGAAGATCGACTACAAGGACGTCAAGCTGCTGCAGCGCTACGTTTCCGAGCGCGGCAAGATCGTGCCGAGCCGGATCACGGCTGTCTCGGCCAAGAAGCAGCGCGAGCTGGCCCGCGCCATCAAGCGTGCCCGCTTCCTCGGCCTGCTGCCTTATCTGGTGCAGTAAGCCAGCTTAGACGAACGACGAAATCCATCGCGGTTGGGCCGGTCCTCAAAGGGACCGCCCCTAACCCCTTCCGACGAAGGCGGGACAGCTTAGACAATGCCACGGCAATACCTCATCGGCTTCGGCGCCGGCGTCATCTCCGCAACCCTCGTGGGTGCGGCCGCCGTCTCGAAAGCGCTAGCCGGAATTCTCCTTTATTTGGCACCCCTGCCCCTCTGCCTGGCCGGCTTCGGCTGGGGGAGCCGCGCGGCCCTCGTCGCCGCCCTCGCGGGCGGTTTGGTGATGGCGCTCAGCTTCGGGCCTGTCGCCGGGATCGTCTTCCTGATCTTCCTCGGCGCGCCATTCGCCTTCTTCTGCCGTCTCATGCTCCTGTCGCGGGCACCGGAGAATCAGGAGGGTGTCGGCGCCATCGCCGTCGAATGGTACCCGGCAAGCCGCCTGGTCGGATGGGCGGCGGTAATCGCAGGCGTGCTGGCCACCTTCGCGATCGTCGCTCTCGGCTTCGACGATACGGCGTTGCGCGAGACCATCCAGAGCGAGCTCCAGGGCGCCACGGGTGCTGCCCTCGATCCCGAAGGCACCCTTCTCACGCCTGAAAATATCGAGACCCTGAGCAGGACCCTGGCCAAGATGATGCCGGCCATCTTCTCCGTCGGCTGGCTCACCACCGCCCTGCTCAATCTGTGGATCGGCGGAATGATCGTCGAGGCATCGGGGCGCGCCTTGCGGCCCTGGCCGCAGCTCGATGCGCTGGAGCTGCCGAACGCCGTCTTCTTCGCCCTCGTCGGCAGCCTGGCCGCATCCTTCCTGCCGGGACAGATGGGGCTGATCGGAACCGCCTTCGCCGGCGCATTCCTTCTCGCCTTCGTGCTGCAGGGGCTGGCCGTCATCCACGCCGCCACCCGCGGCATGTCTACCCGCGGCCTGATCCTCGCCGCTGTCTATGTCGGCATCTTCATCTTCGGATGGCCGGCCATCGTCGTCGCAATTCTCGGGATCGCCGAACCCATGCTCAACCTGCGTGGCCGGGCGGCGAACCGGAACACCCCAGACTGAACAAGCAAGTTTGCAATAGGAGCGTAACATGGAAGTCATTCTGCTTGAGCGCGTCGGCCGTCTCGGCCAGATGGGCGACACCGTCAACGTCAAAGACGGCTTCGCTCGCAACTTTCTCCTGCCCCAGGGCAAAGCCCTTCGGGCCACTACCGCCAACAAGAAGCGCTTCGAGAACGAGCGCGCCCAGCTTGAGGCCCGCAATCTCGAAGCCAAGCAGGAAGCCGAAAAGCTCGCCGAGCGGATCGAAGGCCAGACCTTCATCATCATCCGCCAGGCCGGCGAGACCGGTCACCTCTACGGCTCCGTCGCGACCCGCGACATCGCCGAGGTGGTCACCGAGGGCGGCTTTTCCCTCGACAAGCGTCAGGTGCTACTCGACCGTCCCATCAAGATGCTGGGCCTGAAGGACGTCCCCATCCAGCTTCACCCGGAGGTCGAGCCGACCATCACGATCAACGTTGCCCGCTCCGAGGACGAAGCCGAGCGTCAGGCCCGCGGCGAGGACGTGAATCGTCCGCTGGATGAGCAGGAAGAGGAGCGCCGCGAGGCTCTGGAAGCTGCCGAGGAGTTCTTCGAAGAAGGCACCGAGCTTCCTGAAGACGTCGATACGACCGAAGAGGAACTCGCAGCCGAAACCGCGGATGTGACGGAAGATCAAGCAGATAACGAGTCCGATGAGGACGATTCTGCCGAAGCATCCGACGAAGAAGAGAAGTCCTAACCCTAGCGACAATTTCGGACTGTAAAATTACCCGGCACCTGTGAGATAGTTTCTATTATTTCCCGGGTCGCCGGGTGCGAATCGCGCTTGGCACATCCCGATGCCGAAACGAAGGAACGATGCTTCGTCCGCTCGATTACGCTCTGAGAAATATTGTCGTTCGGGGTCACCTGAAACTCATCGACCCCGACGGCAAGTCCCATGAATACGGCGATCCGTCCGCCAAGACCGTGATCGCCCGTATTGCCGACCGCGCCACGGAAAGGCGCATCGCCCTCAATCCCGGTCTCAATATCGGTGAAGCCTTCGCCGACGGCCGCCTCACCTTGGAACAGGGCACGATCTACGATTTCCTCGAGGCCATCCTTCAGGATCTCGATCCCTACGAGTGGCCTCGCTGGACCCGCTTCATCGACAGCTTCCGCTACATCACCCGCTGGATTCAGCAATATAATCCGGCCCCGCGGGCCAAGCGGAATATCGCCCATCACTACGATATCGACGGCTCGATCTACGATCTCTTCCTCGATCCCGACCGGCAATATTCCTGCGCCTATTTCGAGCGGCCCGATCAAAGTCTGGAAGACGCGCAACTCGCCAAGAAGCGCCACATCGCGGCGAAGCTCGATCTCCAGCAGGGGCAGAAGGTTCTCGACATCGGATCCGGCTGGGGCGGCCTCGCCCTCTACCTGGCCCAAAGCGCCCATGTGGACGTCACCGGAATCACCTTGAGCGAGGAGCAGCTGAAGGTCTCCCGCGAACGCGCCGAGAAGAGCGGCCTCGCCAGGTCGGTGGATTTCCAGCTGATCGACTACCGCGCGCTCAAAGGCACGTTCGACCGCATCGTTTCGGTCGGCATGTTCGAGCATGTTGGCGTGAACCATTACCGGACGTTCTTCCGGAAGGTCTACGAGCTGCTCGCCGACGATGGCGTGGCCATGATCCACTCCATCGGCCGGTTCGACGGCCCCGGCACGACCAACCAGTTCATCGCCAAATACATCTTTCCCGGCGGATATATCCCGGCTCTCTCGGAGGTGTTCCCGCCCATCGAGCATGAACGCCTGATCTCCACCGACGTGGAGATCCTCCGTCTCCATTACGCCATGACCCTGCGTCACTGGCGCCAGCGCTTCCGTGCCTCCTGGCATACCCTGTCGGAACGCTTCGGCGAGAAATTCTGCCGGGTCTGGGAGTTCTATCTGGCCGGCTCCGAGACCGCCTTCCGGTATCAGGGGCTGATGGTGTTCCAGATCCAGCTGAGCAAGAACCAGGACGCCCTGCCCCTCACCCGCGACTACATCTTCGAGACCGAGCGGGATCTGCGGCGCGACAACGCCGGGGACATGAAGCAGCCGGCGGGAACCGCGAAATAGCGCGCGGTGTCAAATCGGTGGAAGCGAGTTTTCCACCGCCCTGTGTAAAGCGTTGATGACACTCCTTCAGCCCTCTCCGCGACCGATCTTGGCCTAGCCAAGGCGGGGTTTTCGACTAGTGTCCGCAGCATGAGCAACGCACTGATTCTGCCCCGGCAGCCGGCCGACGATTCGCCTGAATTCCGCGAGCTGCCGCATAATATCGAGGCCGAACAAGCGCTTCTCGGAGCCATCCTGGTCAACAACGAAGCGTGCGACCGCGTATCGAGCTTCCTGAAGGAGACGCATTTCTTCGAGCCGCTGCACGGCCGCATCTACAGCGCCGCCGCCAAGCTGATCTTTGGCGGCAAGCGCGCCACGCCGATCACCCTCAAGACCTTCTTCCAGAACGAAGAACCGGCCGGCGACATGACCGTCCCGCAATATCTGGGCCGGCTCGCCGCCAACGCGACCACCATCATCAACGCCGAAGATTACGGCCGCACCATCTACGATCTCGCCATCCGCCGGGAGCTGATCCAGGTGGGCGAGATCCTGGTCAACACGGCCTACGATTCGCCTATCGATGCGCCGCCTTCGACCCAGATCGAGTTCGCCGAGCAGCAGCTCTACGAACTGGCCGAGACCGGCAAATACGGTCAGGGCTTCTCGCCCTTCTCCGCCGCGCTGACCGACGCCATCGACATGGCGGCCAACGCCTATTCCCGCGACGGCGGGCTTTCGGGGATCGCGACCGGCTTGGCCGACGTGGACCGGAAGATGGGCGGTCTCCAGGCCTCCGATCTGATCATCCTCGCCGGCCGTCCCTCCATGGGGAAGACGGCGCTGGCGACCAACATCGCCTATCACGTGGCCAAGAGCCATCGAACGGACCCCAATACCGGCAAGGATCTGGACGGCGCCGTTGTCGGCTTCTTCTCTCTCGAAATGTCGTCGGAGCAGCTCGCCACCCGTATCATCTCCGAGCAGGCGTCGCTCTCTTCGGAGCGCATCCGCCGCGGCCGCATCGATCCCGACGAGTTCGACCGGATCGTCGAGGTCGCCCAGGAGCTCCAGAACCTGCCGCTTTATATCGACCAGACCGGCGGCATCACCGTGGCCCAGCTCGCCGCCCGCGCCCGCCGTCTGAAGCGCCAGCGGGGTCTCGGCTTCCTGGTGGTCGACTACCTTCAGCTTCTTGCCGGCTCGTCCCGCCGCGCTTCCGAAGGCCGCGTCCAGGAGATCACCGAGATCACGACGGGCCTGAAGGCTCTGGCCAAGGAGCTCGAGGTTCCTGTCCTTGCCCTGTCCCAGCTTTCGCGTCAGGTCGAGCAGCGTGACGACAAACGGCCGCAATTGGCTGATCTTCGAGAATCCGGCTCCATCGAGCAGGATGCCGACGTGGTGTTGTTCGTGTTCCGTGAGGAATACTATCTGGAACGGCGCCAACCGCGTGAGGGAACCGAAGAGCACCGCCAGTGGCAAGACGAGATGGAAATGGTGATGGGCAAGGCCGATCTGATCATCGGCAAGCAGCGCCATGGCCCGACGGGCACGGTGACCCTCCAGTTCAATCCGGAGTTCACGAAGTTCAGCAACCTGGCGGGCGACGAGCGGCTGCCGGAGCGCTTCGAGTGAGCGAAGAGGCCGAGGCCGCTTCGCCGAAGACTTCAAGTTCAGATGCTCCCGCCGGCGCCCCCGGCCTCGTCACCATCGATCTGGACGCCCTGGCCTCCAACTACCGCCACCTCCGGGAGCGGGCCGCGCCGGCCGAATGCGCCGCCGTCGTGAAGGCGGACGCTTATGGCCTCGGCGCAGCCAAAGTGGCGCCGGTGCTCTGGCGCGAAGGCTGCCGCACCTTCTATGTCGCGACCCTCGCGGAAGGTCGTAGCTTGCGGGCCCTCCTTCCAGAGGCGACGATCTATGCCTTCGACGGGCTGATGCCGCGCACTGCTGACCTTTTCGCGGACCTCGAGGTCCGCCCTGTGCTGAACAGCATCGATGAGATTCGCGAATGGGCGGCCCATTGCAGGATGGCGGGCAAGCGACTGCCCGCAGGTCTCCATCTCGATAGTGGCATGAACCGCCTCGGCCTGCCGGAAGCGGAGCTCGACGCTGTGGCAAGCGATCGCGCACTGCTCGAGTCTTTCGAGCTCAGCCTTGTGATGAGCCACCTCGCCTGCTCCGATACGCCGGAGCACCCGAAGAACCAGGCCCAGCGGGACCGGTTCGATGCGCTTCGCCGCCGCCTCCCCGATGTGCCCGCGAGCCTCGCCAATTCGGGCGGCGTGATGCTGGGCGAAAGCTATCATTTCAACCAGGTGCGCCCCGGCATCGCGCTCTACGGCGGTCAGCCGGCGGCCGGGAACGACCACCGCTTCGAGAACGTCGTGACCCTCGAGAGCCGGATCCTCCAGCTCCGCACGTCGCCCGCCGGCGACACGATCGGCTACGGTGCCACCCGCCACATCGACGCCCCGAGACGCATCGCCACGATCGCCGCCGGCTACGCGGACGGCATCTCCTGGCTCCTGTCCGCGGGCGACGGCAAGCCGCCCTTGAGCGTCTATCTCGGGCCCCACCCGGCCCCGGTCATGGGCCGCATCTCCATGGACCTCATTACCGTGGACGTTACGGACATCCCCGACGAATACGCGAGCCGCGGCGCCATGGTGCAGATCATCGGCCCCCGTCAGCCCATCGAAGCGATCGCCGAGCAGGCCCAGACCGTGAACTACGAGATCCTCACCAATCTCTGCCGCCGCGCCGCAAGGCGCTATGTCGGAGGCGACGCCTGACTATGGCCAAGCGCTCACGCAATTTCGTCTGCCAGGAGTGCGGCGCCGTCACCGCCCAATGGGCGGGCAAATGCGCCACCTGCGGCGCATGGAATTGCATCGTCGAGGAGCAGGAGGAACAGACCCCGCCCGCTACCGCGAACCTCGTCTCCATAAAAGGCGGCAAGGGCCGTAAGGCCAATTTCGAGACCCTGAAGACCGAGACCCGCGACGCGCCGCGTATCGAGACCAACTTAAGCGAATTCGACCGGGTCACCGGCGGCGGGCTCGTGCCGGGCTCCGCTATTCTCGTCGGCGGCGAGCCGGGTATCGGCAAGTCCACCCTCCTTCTCCAGGCCGCCGCAGCCTTGGCCCAGAACGGCGCGCCGGTCATCTACCTGTCCGGGGAGGAGGCGACCGCCCAGGTCCGCATGCGCGCCGCGCGGCTCGGCCTGAGCGAGGCCCCGGTCGCGCTGGGCACCGAGACCAATGTCGCGAATATCGTCTCGAGCCTCTCCGACGGAGAGACGCCGGCCCTCGTTATCGTCGATTCGGTGCAGACCCTCTGGGCGGAGAACCTCGAGGCCGCACCCGGCACCATCTCCCAGCTCCGCGGCTGCTCATCGGCCCTCATCAGCCACGCCAAACGTAAGGGCTACTGCTTGGTGCTGGTCGGCCACGTCACCAAGGAAGGCCAGATCGCCGGCCCGAAGGTGATCGAGCACATGGTGGACACGGTGCTCTATTTCGAAGGCCAGAGCGGCCATCAATTCCGCATCCTGCGCAGCGTGAAGAACCGCTTCGGGCCGACCGACGAGATCGGCGTGTTCGAGATGGGCTACGAAGGTCTCGCCGAGGTCGCCAACCCGTCCGCGCTCTTCCTCTCCGACCACGAGGAGAACAGCCCCGGCACCGCCGTCTTCGCCGGCATGGAAGGCACAAGGCCGATCCTGGTGGAGATCCAGGCCCTCGTGGCCCCCTCCTCCCTCGGCACGCCGCGGCGCGCCGTGGTGGGCTGGGACACCAACCGTCTCGCCATGATCATCGCCGTGCTGGAAGCCCGCTGCGGGGTGCGCCTCTCCGGCCATGACGTCTATCTCAACGTCGCCGGCGGCCTGCGCCTGACCGAGCCGGCCGCAGATCTCGCCGCGGCGGCCGCCCTGCTCTCCTCCCTCACCGATACGCCCGTGCCCGAGCACACCACCTTGTTCGGTGAGGTCAGCCTGACGGGGGCCATCCGCAGGGTTGGCCATGCCGAACAGCGCCTGAAGGAGGCCGCTAAGCTCGGCTTTTCCCGCGCCATCCTGCCAGCAGGCAACGACGTGCAGAGCAAGGATCGAAACAAAGCCAGCGCGGACGACGGCCAGAAAAACGGGGGAATCGAGCAGGTCGAGCTGACCGAGCTGCGGGAGCTGGTCGCCCGCTTCGGTCCGCTCGACAACGCGACGGACGACTGATCTTCCGTCTACGGACGGCCCCGCTGGCCAAAAACTGCCGTACTGCGCGCTTAGGAGCGTTGCTCAGCCATCCCAAGTATGCTTGATGCGCGGGAATCGTGTTAACGTAAAAAGCGGTCGGAGGGAGCCCCGTTCATGCCAATCTCTTGGCTCGACATCATTCTCATCGTGATCATGTTGATCTCGGGCTTCCTCGCCATGGTGCGCGGGTTTACCCGAGAGGTTCTCTCGATCTTCTCCTGGGCCGTCGCCGCCGTCGCCGCGCTGTACCTGACCCCGAAATACTGGACGGTCATCGAGCCCTACTTCCCGTCCGACACCGCCGCGCAGATCGTCTTCGGCATCGCCGTCTTCATCGTCGTGCTGATCGTCGTGAGCCTGATCACCCTGCGCCTCTCCGACCATGTGTTGGACAGCCGCGTCGGCGCCTTCGACCGCACCCTGGGCTTCATCTTCGGCCTCGCGCGCGGCTTCCTGCTGGTCGCCATCGTCTTCGTGATCTTCACCGCGCTGGCCAAGGAGCAGCCGGACTGGGTGGAGAACGCAAAGTCCTATCCCCTGCTCCAGCAGACCCAGATCGCCATCGAATCGCTGATCCCGCAAAATCCGGAAGCCCATCTGCCCGGCCAGGGCGACGATGAGGCGGGTTCGTCCACAGGCGCGCCAGATGCCGCAGCCCCCGACGCCGATGTCCCGGCCGAGGGCGGAACGCCCCCCGAGCCCGCACCGGAACCGGCGCCCGAGACCACACCGGAGCCAGATGCCACGCCGGACGTTCAATAAAGGAAGTCAAAACCTTAGTTGCGTAGCGTCGCGAAACCTGAAGCCGCACGGAGAGCTCGATGACAACCGGCGCGACGCCGCGCCACATTTAAACTCTGAGGCGAAAACGTCAGGAAACGAACCGGCAGATTCGCGCAGGGGTCATTGACGCATCAGCCACGGCTCTTATTTACACAGGGTGAGACAAGGACAGCCGTGACCCAGATCCGAGACGACAAACTCACCGGCGCTTCCACGAATGGCGCCTCTCATGCAGTCGATTTCGAAGCGGACGATCCCCAGGCCTCTGCGGATTGGTTCGCCGCGGACCGGCTGCGCGAGGAATGCGGCGTCTTCGGCATCTTCAATCACCCGGACGCCGCCGCGCTGACGGCCCTCGGCCTCCACGCCCTACAGCATCGCGGCCAGGAGGGCGCCGGCATCGTCACCTGCGATGGCGAGCGTTTCCACCCCGAGCGGCGCCTTGGTCTGGTCGGCGACCATTTCACATCCAGCTCGGTGATCGATCGACTGCAAGGCGATTCCGCCATCGGCCACGTACGCTACTCCACCTGCGGCGACCACGTTCTCCGCAATGTCCAACCCCTCTTCGTCGATCTCGATTCAGGCGGCTTCGCCCTCGCCCATAACGGCAATCTCACCAACGCGCTCACCATGCGCGAGCAGCTCATCCGCCAAGGCGCGATCTGCCAGTCCACCTCCGACACCGAAGTCATCCTCCACCTCGTCGCCCGCAGCCAGAAGGGCGAGTTCATCGAGCGCTTCGTGGAAGCCCTGCTCCAGGTGGAAGGCGCCTACGGCCTCGTCGGCCTCACCAACAAGAAAATGGTCGGCGCCCGCGATCCTTACGGTATCCGGCCGCTCGTCCTGGGCAAGCTCGGCGATGCTGGGTGCTCGCGTCGGAAACCTGCGCCCTCGACATTATCGGCGCGGAGTTTGTCCGGGATGTCGAGAACGGCGAGATCGTCGTCATCACCCGCGATGAAAACGGCAAGAGCCGGCTGGAAAGCCATCGCTTCGTGCCGAAATATCCGCCGCGTCTCTGCCTTTTCGAATATGTCTATTTCTCCCGGCCCGACTCCATCGTGGGCGGCCAGTCGGTCTACGACGTCCGCAAGGAAATGGGCCGCCAGCTCGCCCTGGAATCCACCGTGCCCGCCGACGTCATCGTGCCGATCCCCGATTCCGGCGTGCCCGCAGCCATCGGCTACAGCCAGGAATCCGACATTCCCTTCGAGTTCGGCATCATCCGCAACCACTATGTCGGCCGCACCTTCATCGAGCCGGAGCAGCAGATCCGGCAGCTCGGCGTGAAGCTGAAGCACAGCGCCAATCAGGCCCGCATCAAGGGCAAGCGGATCATCCTTCTGGACGACAGCCTGGTGCGTGGCACCACCTCGGTGAAGATCGTGCAGATGATGCGCGATGCCGGCGCCGCGGAGGTTCATATGCGGGTCTCCTGTCCGCCGATCCGCCACCCCGATTTCTACGGCATCGACACTCCCGAGCAGGAGAAGCTCCTCGCCGCCACCCATACGGTCGAGCAGATGCGCGACTTCATCGGCGCCGACAGCCTGGCCTTCCTGTCCGTCGACGGCATGTATCGCGCGCTGGGCTATGAAGGCCGCGACAACGAGCATCCTCAGTTCACCGATCACCACTTTACCGGGGAATATCCGACCCGGCTGCAGGACCGCGAGGGCCCGCCCCTCCAGAAGCAGCTCTCCTTCCTCGCCGAGGTCGGTTAGAGCGCCGGCACCTGCAATCGTTTGGCCGACATCCAAAACCATCAGCGTCTGAAGGATCGGATCGCACTCGTCACCGGCGCCTCCCGGGGCATCGGCCGTGCCGTGGCCGAGGCCTATGGGGCGGAAGGCGCCCATGTGCTGCTGCTCGCCCGCAAACAGGAAAGCCTGGAGCCCGTGGACGATACGATCCGCGCCCAAGGCGGCACGGCGAGCATCATTCCCCTCGATCTCGGCAGCAACAAGCGCGTCGATGGGCTGGGCCCGGCGCTGTATGAGCGTTTCGGTCGTCTCGACATACTGGTCGCCAATGCCGGGGTGCTGGGCGGTCTGTCCCCCTTGGCCCACACCACCGATCCCGACTGGGAGCGGACGATCGCCATCAATCTCAATGCCAATTGGCGGCTCATACGCACCCTCGATCCGCTACTGAAGCGGTCCGACGCGGGCCGGTGCATCTTCGTCACCTCGGGTCTCGCCCAAAGCGCCCGCGCCTACTGGGCGCCCTACTCCGTCTCCAAGGTGGCGGTGGAGGCGCTTGCCGTCACCTACGCCAACGAGACGGCGGAAACCCCCATCAAGGTGAATATCCTCGATCCCGGCACCGTTGCGACGGATATGCGGGCGGAGGCCTATCCGGGCGAGGATCCGGCCACCCTGAAGACCCCGGAATCCGTAGCGGAAAGCTTCGTCAAGCTCGCCGAACCGGCTTGGACCGGCACCGGCGAGCGCCTCCGGGCGCCTCTCTAAGCGCCTGATTTAGAAGCTGCTTTTGCCGACAATTTGGGCAGCGCATTTTGTCGCGGCCTGCTATTTCATCCCCTCCAAACTGATTAGATTCAGACTCTGTTAAGCAGCCTGTCTCAAGACGGAAGGCGAGACGATTTTCGCTCTCTTGAGGGAACGAGGCCACCATGATCGAGACGAAGAAGGCGCATCATCCAATCGCGCCCAGAAGATTCGACCGGCGTATTCTCTTCGGTATTCGCACGGCGCTGATCGCCGGGCTTCCCGCGGCAGCGCTACTGCCGGCACCGGTTTATGCGCAAGGCGCCTGCACCACCACCGACACCAGCGGCTGCGTCGCCGTGCCCGGTATGAGCCAGGACATGGTCCGGAACCGGTTCGGCCGCACAGCCGGGACCAATCCCACTCAGGATCGCGTCACCAATCGCCTAAACACGAGCAATTGGCAGGCGGACGGTAACGTCAAGACGCCCTTCAACATGCAGGAAGCCGGCAGCGGCACGAAGGTCGAGACGAGCCTGCACGAGTGGCGCGCCGCCATCTCCGATGCGGAGCGGAAGCGTCTGCAGGAGGCGAAGGAACGCGGTGAGGACGTCAAGCTGCCCGAGGCCGTACGCCGGAAGGCGCCGCCCGTCGATGTGTGGGTGCGCAGCCAGACCCAATCCCTCGACGCCTCCGGGAATACCCGCAAGGCCGGCGAAGCCGTCACCACCTATGTCGGTGCCGACTACAAAGTGAACTCGAACGCTCTCGTGGGCGGCATGGTGCAGACCGACGACGCCGCTCAGCATGCTGTGGGAACCAGCGAGCAGGTCGACGGCAAGGCCTACATGGCCGGCCCCTACGCCGCCTACCGCGTGACCGACAAGGTGATCGTCGATGCGAAGTCCCTGTGGGGCCAGTCCAACGACGTGGCCCGCACCGGCGAGGACGCCGCCGCCTATGCCACCAACCGGTCTCTGAACCAAGCCCGAGTCAGCGGTAACTGGGGCATCAAGAAGATGCAGCTTACGCCGTCCGGCGCCGTGACCCACATCACCGAGGATGCGGACATTCCGATGGCCGGCGTCGATGCCGCGCGGATCGAAGAGACCCGCGTGTCCGTGCGCCCGGAGATCAAGCGGCCGTTCCAGGCGGGCGAAGATAAGAAGATCGAGCCTTTCGCGTATTTCGAGAGCAGCCTGAACGTGGACGACGCGGACTTCACCAACGCCGCCCCCACCAACAGGGTCGGCGGCGGTGTGGCGCTCACCAAGACGGACGACTACAGCATCCGCGCGACCATGGATTACACCGAGACCATGAACTCGGATATCGATCCGTCCGCCTCGGGCCGCGTCTCGGTCAATGTGCCGATCGGCAACAAGCCGTAGGGCGCCCTACTCTTCGGTATGAAGAACGAGCCCGTCATAGGCGGGCTCGACGCCCTCCGGGAGTTCGCGGATCAAGCTCTCGTAATCCAGATCGATATGCATGTGGGTGAAGACGGTCCGCGCCGGCTTCATCCGCTCGACCCAGCTGAGAGCCTCATCGACGCTCAGATGGCTCGGATGCGGCTTCGGCCGCAGAGCATCGAGGATCCAGACATCCAGATCGTGCAGATGCTCAAGGCTCTCCTTGGGCAGGTCGTTCACGTCCGGCGAATAGGCGATGCCGCCGAAGCGATAACCGATGCTGTGGACCGCGCCATGCTGCTGCAGGTAGGGCATGACGGCGATGTCACCCCCTGCCCCTGAGATGGTGAAGCCTTCGCCCGGCGCGATATCGGTGGAATCGAGGATCGGCGGATAATCGCTTCCCGGCGGCGTCTCGAAGCAATAGGCGAAGCGCCGCTTTAGCACGGCCCCCGTCTCGGCGTCGTGATAGACCCGCACCCTCTTCTTGCCGTTGAAGGCGATCATACGCAGATCGTCGATCCCGTGGGTATGGTCCGCGTGATCGTGGGTATAGAGCACCCCGTCGACCCAGGAGACGCCGGCCGTCAGCATCTGCTGGCGGAGATCCGGCGAGCTATCGACCAGAATCGTCGTCTTGCCGCCGGGTCCTTCCTTCTCCACGAGAAGCGAGCAGCGCAGCCGGCGGTTCTTGGGGTTGGCGGGATCGCAATCGCCCCAGATCTCGCCGATCCGCGGGATGCCCCCGGACGTGCCGCAGCCGAGGATGGTGACTTTCAAGCTCATGAACCGGGTTTGCCTGGATGGAATCGCCGCGACCTAGGCCGCATGGGCCTTGGCGCCGGCTGCCTCGCGCGGAACCTTGGAGAACAGCCGAAAGAAATTGTCCGAGGTGATCCGACCGATCTCGTCCTCGCTGACGCCTTTCACCTCGGCGAGCTTCGCTGCCGTATGGACCACGCGGGACGGCTCGTTGGTCTGGCCGCGATGGGGCTCCGGGGACAGATACGGCGCATCCGTCTCCACCAGCAGCCGGTCGATCGGGGCCTCGGCGAAGATCTCCCGCAAGGCATCGGACTTCTTGAAGGTCAGCACGCCGGAGGCCGACAGATAGCCGCCGAGCGCCAGACCGCGCCTGGCGAGGTCCGGGCCGGCCGTGAAGCAGTGAAGCACGAAGGGGAACGCCCCCTTCGCGGTCTCCTCCTCGAGGATGGCCGCCACATCGTCATCCGCCTCGCGCGCATGGATCACCAGGGGCAAGCCGCTCTCGCGCGCCGCCGCGATATGGGTGCGGAAGCCTTGAGCCTGCGCGGCCACCGGCGCGTTGTCATAGTGGTAGTCAAGCCCCGCCTCGCCGATCGCCACCACCTTGGGATGCTCGGCAAGCTTGACGAGGTCCTCAGCCGTCACATCCAGCTCTTCGTCGGCATTGTGAGGATGGGTGCCCACCGAGCAGAAGACATTCGGATGCGCCTCCGCGATCGCAAGGATCTCGTCGAAGCGCTTCACCCGGGTGGAAATGGTCACCATCAAATCGACGCCGGCATCCGCAGCGCGCTGCAGAACGCCTCCGCGGTCCTCCGACAGAGACTCGAAATCGAGATGGCAATGGCTGTCGATCACATGCATGGGCAAACTCACTCGGCCTGGGCGGGCATTTCGTAGCGTGGAAAGATGCCTTCAGGTGTGGGAAGCGAGACGCCCGGCGTCAACCGGCCGGGCTCGCCCAGCGCCGCAAAGTCGCGGCTATCCTCCGGCACGGCGAGTTGATCCAGCAGTTTCGCCGCCGCCACCGGGATCACCGGCTGGGCCAGTATCGCCACCTGCCTTAGGACCTCGGCCGTCGTATAGAGGATCGTCTCCATGCGTTCGAAGTCGGTCTTACGCTTCGCCCACGGCTCCTCGCCCGCGAAATAGCGGTTGGCATCCGCCACGACGCTCCAGATCGCTTCCAGAGCCCGGTGCGGCGCATAGGCCTCCATGGCCTCGTCCACCAGCGAGCTGAGGCTGTCGGCGGACAGCAGGATCGCCTCGTCTTCTTTCGTGAAGCCGGTCGCCGGCGGCAGCTTGCCCTCGCAATGCTTGGCGATCATCGACAGCGAGCGCTGGGCGAGATTGCCCAGATCGTTGGCGAGATCGGCATTGATGCGGGTCGTGATCGATTCCGACGAATAATTGCCGTCCTGGCCGAACGGCACTTCCCGGAGCAGGAAATAGCGCAGCTGATCGACGCCGAATTCTTCCGCGAGCGTGAAGGGGTTGATGACGTTGCCCAACGACTTCGACATCTTGACCCCGCGATTGTTCACGAAGCCGTGGCCGAACACCTTCTTGGGCAGCGCGATCCCCGCCGACATGAGGAAGGCGGGCCAGTAGATGGCGTGGAAGCGCACGATGTCCTTGCCGATGATGTGCACATCGGCCGGCCAGTAGCGCTTGAACTGCTCGCTCTCTTCGTCCGGGAAGCCGACGCCGGTGATGTAGTTGGTCAGCGCGTCGACCCAGACATACATCACATGCTTCGGATCGCCGGGCACCGGCACGCCCCAATCGAAGCTCGTGCGCGAGATGGAAAGGTCCCGCAAGCCGCCCTTCACGAAGTTCACCACCTCGTTCCGGCGCGTCTCGGGTCCGATGAAGCCGGGATTGGCCTCGTAATGGGCCAGCAGCTTGTCCTGATAGGCGGAGAGCCGGAAGAAATAGCTGTCCTCCTCGACCCATTCCACGGGCGTGCCTTGCGGCGAGAGCTTCTGACCGCCCTCCTCCGTCAGCTCATCCTCGTCGTAATAGGCCTCGTCCCGCACCGAGTACCAGCCGGCATAGGTGTCGAGATAGATGTCGCCAGCGTCGGCCATCCGCTTCCAGAGTTCGCTCACCGACTTCCAGTGGCGCTCCTCGCGAGTCGTGATGAAGTCGTCGTGGGAGCAATTCATGGCCGCGGCCAGCTCGCGGAAGCGCGGCGTGTTGCGGTCGGCGAGCTCGGCCGGGGTTATGCCCTCCGCCTTCGCCGTCTGCACCATCTTGATGCCGTGCTCGTCGGTGCCGGTCAGAAAATAGACCTGCTTGCCCTGGAGCCGCTTGTGACGCGCGAACGCATCCGTGGCGATCGCCTCGTAGGCGTGACCCATATGGGGCTCGCCGTTCGGATAGGAGATCGCCGTGGTGATGTAATAGAAATCTTCGCCAGACATGGCGGCAGACATAGCCGTGCGCCCGGCCCCCCGCAAGCGTTCGCAAGCGGTGCGGCTAACGGTTTGTGCCCATCGCCAGGCTTTGCAGCTTGGAGAAGCTGTCCAGCACCAGCACGCCCCGGTCGAGATTGAGCCCGAGTGTTTCGTCATGGGCTCTGCCGATGGCCTGCCACGCATCAGCCCAGCGGCCGAGATCGCCGGCACCCATCAGCTCGCCGGCCAGCGCGATCTCCGAATCATGCCGCTCGTCTCCGTCGCCCGCGCCCGGATCAGCCGCTCCATCAGTCCGAGGAGCAGCGCGAAGAAGAGCTCCAGTTGTTCTGTGTTGCCCGGCGCACCCAGCGTGTCGGCCTTCTTGTGCAGCCAGGCCGCGTCTAGCTGGGGGAGCTTGCGGAACGCATCGAAGATCTCGCCATAAAGCGCGATCCCCTCGCCGCCCGACAGCACAAGAGCCCGCCGCACGCTGCCCTCGGCCAGGGCGATCGACGTCTCCAGAGTCTCGTCGTCCACGCCGGCGTGCGCCGCGTCCAGTGCCTGCCGCGCGGCACGCTCCACATCGGCATCCTCCAGCGGATGCAGCCGTAACGAGCGGCAGCGGGAGCGGATGGTGACCGGCAGCCGTCCTTCCGCCGCGGCGACCAGGAGAAAGACGGTCTTCGCAGGCGGCTCCTCCAGACCTTTCAGGAGCGCATTCGCCGCTTGGGCGTTCAATTCGTCCGCCCGGTCCACCACGACCACCCGCCAGCCGGTCTGCGCCGCCGTGCCGCCCAGGAAGGAGCGCAGCCGGCGCACCTCATCCACGCCGATCCATTGGGAATAGCGCTTCGTCTTCGGATTGTAGGTCCGATTGAGGATCAGCAGATTTGGATGGGCCCGTCCCGCAACCTGATGGAACAGAGGTCCGTCCGGATCGTCAGGGTCTTCGCCGGGCCGGTCATGGGCAAGAACCTGGCGCGCCAGCCCATAAGCCAGCGTCGCCTTGCCGATCCCCTCGGGCCCTGAAATCAGCCAGCCATGGTGGAGGCGCCCTTCGGCCAGCGCCTGCTCGAACTCCGCCTTCTCCTCCCCATGGCCGTAGAGCGCCACAGTCTCGCGCGGCGCCGGAAATCCGGCGAGGCGATCCGGCTCCTCGTCGCGGGCATTGGTATCCGCCGCCGCCATCAGGCGCCGAGCCGTTCCGTGACGGCTTCCCAGATGTCCTCAGCGACCACCGCCTCCGGCTGCGAGGCATCGATAACCACACAGCGCTCCGGCTCTTCCTCGGCGATATCGAGAAAGCCTGGCGGACCCGGTCATGCAGAAGCAACTGTTCCTGCTCGAACCGGTCGGCCGCCTCGCCCTCCTCCCGGCGTGCATTGGCGCGCGCCATGCCGGCCTCCGGATCGATATCCAGGATAAGCGTGAGATCGGGGATGAAGTCGCCCACGGTAAGCCGTTCCAAGGAATCGAGAATCCGTCGTGGCACGCCGGCCATCGCCCCCTGATAGGCCCGGGTCGAATCGAGGAAGCGGTCGCACACGACCCATTTGCCGTCCGTCACGGCCGCCTCGATTTGGAAATCGATATGATCCTTTCGGGCGACGGCGAAGAGAAGCGCCTCGGCGAAGGGCCCGTATTTGGCGACCTGACCGGACAGGATGGCCTCCCGGATCGCCTCGGCGCCCGGCGAGCCGCCAGGCTCCCGGGTCGACACTACGCGGCGACCGGCCCTCGCCAGCCGCATCGCCAGGATGTCGGCTTGGGTGGATTTGCCGGATCCTTCTCCACCTTCGAGGGTGATCAGCCGGCCGTTGTCGAACCGCATCGGACGAGCCTCCCGGAGC
The DNA here is from genome assembly GCF_001708935.1 of Methyloligella halotolerans. GTDB lineage: Bacteria > Pseudomonadota > Alphaproteobacteria > Rhizobiales > Methyloligellaceae > Methyloligella > Methyloligella halotolerans. The sequence goes on along the minus strand of NZ_MASI01000001.1, from coordinate 203,904 downwards.
CTAAAGAGCCCAGCCGAAGGCGAGCACGAACAGGGAATCGAGGCCTCGCCAGGCGAAGCCCGACGGCGCGATATCCTCGCCCGCGTAAAGCGGGATCTCGTTCTTGGTCTTCAGCTCCACGCCCTCCACCCGCAAATAGCCCAGATGATCGCCCTTCTTCACCGGAGCCTTCACCGGCCCCTGATAGGCGATCGACGCCGTCACCTTGGGATTGTCCGAGATCGGCAGCAGCACGTCGATATCGCCCTTGCCGACCAGCTTCACGTAATGCTTCTCGCCGCCCCAGACCAGCGCGCGGCTCACCTTCTCGCCCTCGTCGAACAGACGATACCGCTTGAAGTGCTTGTAAGCCCATTGGATGAGCTTCTTCGCTTCCTTCTCCCGGTCGTTTTGCGAGGGAAGCCCGGCCACCACGACATTGATGCGCCGGCCCTTCTGCTCGGCGCTCGCCACGAGCCCATAGCCGGCGTCCTTGGTGTATCCCGTCTTCAGCCCGTCAACACCGATCCCTTCGTCGAGCAGCGGATTCCGGTTGCGGAACGTGAAGCGGGTGAACTCGAAGGTCGGCTGTCCAAAGTAATGATAATACTCGGGATATTGGGTACGCAGAAATTCCGCCAGCGTCTCGATATCCCGCACGCTCATGACATGGCCGTCCGCCGTGAGTCCGGTCGAGTTCGCGAAATGGGATTGGGAGAGACCGATCTCCTTCGCATAGTCGTTCATCAACTTGACGAACTTCTCTTCCGAGCCTGCGATCCCCTCCGCAAGGATCAGGCAGGCATCGTTGCCCGACTGCACCGTGATTCCCTGAATGAGCTGCTCGACGGTGACCTTCGAATGGATCGGCGCAAACATGGCCGAGGTGCCCGAAGGCGCCCCGCCTGTCCGCCACGCATGCTCGCTGACTTCGAATTCCTGATCGAGCTTGATCCGCCCTTCCTTGAGCTGCTTGAAGACCACCGCAAGGGTCATCAGCTTGCTCATGCTGGCCGGATCGATCTTGGCATCGGCGTCCTTCTCGAACAGCACGATGCCCGTATCGGCCTCCACGAGGATGGCGTTCTTGGCCGTGGTGGCAAAATCCTCGGCGACGGCCTTCGAGGCGAGCCCGCCCATCGCGAGGAACAAGCCTAGAGCGAGCGCCGCGCATCCGCGCGCAACCCACTGGAAAAGCTTACGGAACCCCAAGTTTGGCGACATGAAGAAGCTGAACTGCAACGCTGAGCTGTGCTGGAGAATGGCAGCGCGCACTGGCTGCGCGCCCTTAACCCTACTATCGGAGCATGGATTCCGAAAATCAATCGGACTTGACGGGGAGCGCCGCCGGCGGAAGCAGCGCTATGGCCCGACGACCCGCGCGCCGGAGTAGCCCGCGGCAGCCACTTTGGCCCGCGCGGATTCCGCACTCGAGCGGTCGCCGAAGGGACCCACCTGTACCCGGTAATAGGTGGCGCCGTTGACCGTGACGGGAGAGACGTCCACCCCGCCGATGCCGCCGAGACGGCTATGAGCCTGCATGGCGTTTTCTTCTACCGAGAAGGATCCGCCTGGATGGCGAACCCGCCATTCGCGACGGGTGCCTGCGGCGGCGCGGCTGGAGTCGGGGACCGAACGGAAACGACCGGCTGCAGCTGCGCCGAAGCCAGCTGAGCTTGGGGCCGCTGCGGCGGCGCCGCCGGCTTCTGATTGGGTGTCGGCGGCTTGGGAAGGCTGCCCAGAGCCATCGGTTGGGCCATCCGGGGTCCGCTCTCGTTCGACGCGTAGTGCGCCCAGCCCTGCTGGGCCAGGAAGCGCCGCTCGAAGCTGTCGTCACCGCTCAAGGGAGCCGGCCCCATATAGGTGACCTCCACCTTGGCCGTGCCCTGCTTCCGATAGCCCAGAGCATGGGCCGCCCGGCTGGACAGATCGATGATGCGATTGTTGGAGAAGGGTCCCCGGTCGTTCACGCGGACGACGACCGTGCGGCCATTCGAAAGATTGGTCACCCGGACGAGCGCAGGCAGCGGAAGCGTCCGGTGCGCGGCCGAAAGCCGGTTCATATCGTAGATTTCGCCGTTCGCCGTGCGCCGTCCATGGAAAAGCTCACCGTACCAGGACGCCGTGCCGACCTCGGTGTAATGCGTGACGTCCTGGGGCTTATACCAGCGGCCGGCGACCTTGTAGGGTTTGCCCACCATCTGACGTCCGCCGCCCTTGGGCACCGGCTGGCCGAGGGGAATGACCCGCGGCCCCAGCTTCTCGCCGTTGCCGCTTTCGCCGCAGCCATTCAGACCTACGGCAAGACCGCATACGGCCACCCACGCAAGTACAATCCGCACCGTCGCAGAGACCGGCCCGAACCCGCAGGTTCCGGCCGCGCGCGGCGCGCGATTGGGCAAAGCCACCCGATTCAATTTGGACCCCGTCTACGCAAAAACTGACGACGCATCGATGCGGCCCCGGGAACCGAACGGTCCCTCTCCGGAGCGCGGCCCCATCAAAGCCTCCAGACAATTGAGAAAGCCTTAAAGCCCGTTAACCATCGCCCGCTTCCGACTCTGTGCCGAATCTGCACATTTGGCGTGATTTTGCGGCCACAAACGTCAGAAACAGCACGGAAGCAGGCCCGGCTCACCTTGCTGGCGTTTCGGCACTCCGGTATTTTTAGAGATCGAACGGGGCTGGTATGAGAGTAATGAAAGCTGGGTGTGGCCATCTGGCAGCCATCATGGCTGCCCTCTGCGTCGTGTTATGCGGCTGCGCCCCGGCGTTCGCCTCCACATCGACCGTGGCCAAAGCACAGCCCCTCACCCCTTCGCAGATCGAAAGCCGCCGCGAGGCCATGCTGGTCGAGATGATGGCCAGGCCGAACGATCTCGACCTCGCCTTCGAATATGTGAAGCTCTCCAAGATGGCCGGCGATTTGGAAGGCGCCGTCTCCACCCTGGAGCGCATGCTGATCTATCAGCCCAACACGCCCCAGATTCAGCTCGAGCTCGGCATCCTGTATTATCAGCTCGGCGCCTATGAGGTGTCCCGCAACTATCTGCAGCAGGCGAAGGTCAACCCGGCCACCCCGCCGCAGATCGCCCAGCAGGTCCAGATCTACATCGAACAGCTCGACGTGACCGCCGAGCCTGAGACCTTCTCGGGCTCCATCTATTCGGGCATCCGCTGGGAGAGCAACGCGAACACCGGGCCGGCGAACAACAGCGTCACCCTTAACGGAATCGACTTTACCCTGGACGATCAGGCCGTTGGACGCTCCGGCTGGAGCAACCTGACAATCGGGAACGTCCACTATTCCCATGACCGGGAGCGCCAGGGCGACACCTTCGAGTTCGATTTCCTGGCCTACAACTCGTGGTATTTCGACAGCGTCCTGCAGGACATCAACCTGAACTTCTTCGAGGCGACGGTCGGCCCGAGCTACAACCTGAAGCGCTGGGAGATGCCCAAGAGCCGCGGCTATGTCTACGCCATCGGCGACCTCGCCTATCTCGGTCAGGACTACTATTTCAGCGCGCCGGGCGCCGGCCTGCGCTGGACCAGCTTCGCCGCAGAACGGTCCTTCCTCGCGCCCGCCTCGAGACCCGTGTGCGGGACTTCAACGACACCGCCGAGCTGCCGACCGCGAGCCTGCGCGACGGCCCCCAGACCCGCTTCGGCCTCACCTACTCCTACATCATGGCGCCGGGCGTCATCCTCACCACCCAGGGTTATGCCCAGCGCGAGGACGTGACGGCGGATTTCTACTCGAACTGGGAAGTCGCGCTCTCCGGCGGCGTCGCATGGACCTTCGGCAATCCGCTCTGGACCAGCCGTTACCCCTGGACCTGGCAGATCGGCGGCGGCGTGATCCGGCGCGACTACGATTCGCCCGATCCGACCATCGATCCGACTCAGAACGAGGAGGACACGACCCTCTGGGCACGAACGGCCATGATCCTTCCCGTGGCTGAGACCTGGGCGGTCATCCCTCAGGTAGAATATCGCGATCAGGCGTCCAATTACGAAATCCGCGCTTTCGACGATTTGAGCGTCATCGTCGGCATCCAGAAGACGTTCTGAGGCACTTATGGCATCGGGAAGACATACGGCAATTGGTCATAGCGGAAGACCTAAGGTGATGCGGCCGGTGCTACCCTACCTTGTAGCGACGTCGCTCAACGCCTATTTGATGCCCAGCCAGAGACGGGAGGGGATCATCATGGGCCGGAACGGGAACCCTGCACGCACCGCGTGGAAGGCCTTCGCGTCGCTGCCGCTGGCCGCATTCGCCCTTTGCGCTGCCGCAGCCGCCCTGCCCTCCGAAGCCGCCGCCAACAAGGTCGGCGTGGCGGCCGCCGTGAAGCCCGATGCCTTCTCCGGTGGGCAGCAGATCAAGATCGGCAAATCCATCTTCTACAACGAGCGCATCAACACCAATGGCGAGGGCCTGGTGCAGGTGCTGTTGGTCGACGGCTCGACCTTCACCGTAGGTCCCGGCTCCGATCTGGTAATCGACAAGTTCGTCTACGATCCGTCCAAAGACGAGGGCGAGATCGCCGCCTCCTTCTCCAAAGGCGTGGTCCGCTTCGTGGGCGGCAAGATCTCCAAGAGCCCCGACAGCGTCACCGTGAAGACACCGTCTGGCGCGCTCGCCATCCGCGGCGGCATGTTCCAGGGCTCCATCAACAGCCAAGGCGCGATCTTCTCGTTTCTCTACGGAGATCAGCTCGTCCTGACCGCGTCTAACGGGCAGACCTATAAGGTCTTCCAGCCTGGTTACACGCTCGACATGACCGGCGGCACGCCCCGGGTGCGTCCGACCACGGCAGCCGACACCAACATGATCATGAATGCCTTGCGCGGGAGCGGCCGGGCCGTGGCTGGTGGCACGGGCGGCGGCAATGGTGCGGGCGGAGACGGCTCGGGTGGCGATTCCGGCAACACCCAAGATCAGCAGACCCGGAACGATCCTCTCGATCCCTTCCAGAACATCGAGACGATCATCACCGACGCGACCACGACCCTCATCAACCAGCAAATTCAGGACCAGGAGCAAGGCGGCAATCCGGGCCCTGGTCCGAATCCCAATCCGAACCCGCCCCCGGCGCCGACGAAAACAGGCGAATACTACGGTTTCGCAGGCGGCACAATCTACTCGGACACGCCCGTCGGCTTCATCAACTCGGTCGCAAGCTCTTATCAGGATGGCTACAATTTCAAGCTGACGGAATACAGCGACGGATCGGCCAGCTCGCGGATGATCCTCTACGACACCCTCAACGGCGACGGCGCAGTCACCAAGTACGATTTCAGTTTCGCGAGCAGTAATGGGGCCAACTACGTTCCGTCCCTGACGGTCTACGATTCAGATTTTCTGCCCTATCCTTACAACGTCGCCGCCACCAACTTCCGTCAAGGCGGCGCCGAAGGCTTCTGCCAGGCATGCACATACATGAAGTGGGGGGCGGTCACCGGCGCCATGGGCTTCGGCAATCAGCGACTGGCGGCTACAGCGATTACATGGAGTCTACGGCCCCCACCTATTGGGTCGCCTCCAACAAGCTCACTTCGCCCGTGCAGATCGATAACCTTCAAGCCCAAGAGGCGAATGCGGTTTACTCCGGCGCGATGCTGGGAAGCGTTCTGAGCAGCAATGGTGGAAATGTTACGCGGGAGATAAAGCAAGGCACCTTCGACCTTGGCTGGAACTTCGGCACGCGCGTTGGCACGATGGACATGTCCTTCGACCAGCGCAACTACACTGGCACCATGACAAATCCGGCCGGTACGAACATCTTCGGCGGCGGTCTCAACCAGACTGGCGGCAACGGCACCGGTGTCGCTTCGGGCGCGTTCGTCAATCACAACGGTCCTGCCGGAGCCGTCATCGGCAACTGGGCATTCCAGGAGAGTGGATATCGAGCCGGCGGCATCTTCGCGGGCGGCCAGATCCCACCGAACTAACCTCGCCTGCGCCGGCCCAATCGGGTCCTGCAAAACCACCCAAATTTCGACGCTCCCCCTGCATTTGTCGGCATCTTCCACGAGAAATATGCTACTATAGCTTGCGGAGGTCACATCAGCTCTTTGATGCCCGGGCCAAGAACGGGAGGGGATCATTATGGGTTGTTGCCGACTTTCCTTTTGGGCTGCGCGGTCTAGCCGCCTCGCCATATCTGCTGCGATATCCGCCCTCTGCTCAGCCGTCGCCCTGCCGGCGTCAGTGTTGGCGGAACAGGTCGGCACCGCCGCCGCCGTCAATCCGGACGCGTTCAGCCAGCTCAACGGTGGCAAACGCGAGCAATTGGCCATCGGCAAGTCGATCTTCTTCAATGAGCGTATCAACACCTCCAATGAGGGGCTGGTGCAGGTCCTGCTCAATGACGGCTCAACCTTCACGGTGGGGTCCGGCTCGGACCTCGTGATCGACAAATTCGTCTACGACCCGTCCACGAAGCAGGGCGAGCTCGTCGCAACCTTTTCCAAAGGCGCCATACGCTTCGTCGGCGGCAAGATCTCCAAGAACCCCGACAGCGTCACGGTGAAGACGCCGTCGGGCGCGCTCGCCATTCGGGGCGGGATGTTCCAGGCCTATATCGGCGAAGGACGGCGGATCTTCTCCTTCCTCTACGGAAACGAGCTCATACTGACCGGCAGCAACGGACGCACCTATCGGGCCTTCCAGCCCGGCTACACCATCGACGCATCGGGCAACCCGGGCATTCGTCGAACTGGGCCGGACGATACCAACATCTTCACCACTGCCTTTCGAGGCCGCGGCCGGGTCTATGCCCTGGGACAAGGCGGCAACAGGACGAGTTCCGCCGGCAACAACGCAGTGGGTGGGGCCACCGGCCGGCAATCGAACGGCAACAGCTCCACCGACTGGGTCTCGGTTCAAACCCTGACGACCGACGCCACCACGACGCTGATCAATCAGGAAATCCAGAAGCAGGAAAACAAGCCGCCCCAGCAAAACACCGGCAATCCGGCTCCCGGCGGGACTCCGCCTGCGGCTGGTGGCTCGCGCCCCATCGTTGACAAGCCCCCTATTGACGGACCGCCTGGCGAGGGGTTCCCACCGCCCGACCCCGGTCCCGATCCGGAGCCTGGCCCCGTGAAGGTCGGCGGCGTGTTCCACGGTTATGCATCGGGCTTCGCCAAAACGGAGACGACCCGGCAGACCTGGTTCGGCACCCGCACCTCAAGCAGCATCGACAAGGTTGTGAGCCTGTCTCCGGAGGACGTCCATCTGATCCTGGATCCGGCCGGGAATACGGTCTCCGGCGGCATCAATGTCTACAACGCGGATCTGCTCGATGTTTCCTATACGGAATACAATGCCGTCTTCGGGCCCTCCTCGGACTACGTCAGCGACACCGCCTTTACCGCCGGGGCGAGCGAGCTCTCCATCGTGGATCACGAATTGAGGCTGCGCATATGGCCACCGTCGCTTTATTGGCGCGAGAACCGCCACGATGTGAACGGCCAGAGCCTCGCTGGATCGATCGAAAGCGCCGCGGTCACCAATACCCATACGCCCCTGCCCGGCGAGGCCATCTGCGCGCAGTGCGATTTCATCAAATGGGGCGCGTGGGGCGTGCAGGCGAACCACATCGGCGACGCCGGTTCGCTCTCCAACACCCGCATCGATGGCTGGTGGATCGCCGGCGACATCACCCCCGTTGACGAACTGCCGGTGACCGGCTCGGCCAGCTATCACGGCGCGGCTTTCGGCAACGTGATCAATCGGGGCGACCGATATAGCGAATCCGGCGATCTCGACATGAACTGGAATTTCGCGAGCCGCCGCGGCGATCTTACAATCTCCAATTTCGACGGCCGGACCTTTGGCACCGGCCAGAACGGGCTTGCAGCCGTGCCCGGTCCCAATCATTTCGGCGGCGTTCTCGCCGGGAGCGGAACCGTCGGCACGGCACGCGGGTCCTTCGTGAGCAACGGCGCCGTGCCCGCCGCCGGCGTCATCGGAAACTGGGGAGTGACGGGCCACCAATACCAGGCCACAGGCATATTCGGGGGCGGGAAACTCACCCCATGAGTGTTGGCGACGGCCTCCGTGAGTCCTCCTCCACTGAATAGGCAATTGCTGCGACAGGAGGAACGAAGAATGTCCATGCTCAAAGTCATCGAAGTGCTGGCGGAATCCGACAAGGGATGGGAGGACGCCGCCCAGAACGCCGTGAACCAAGCCTCGAAATCTGTCCGCGACGTGAAGTCGATCTACATCAAGAATCACGAGGCCACGGTCGAGGGCGGGAAGATCGTCAAGTATCGGATCAACGCCAAGATCTCCTTCCTCCTGGAAGACTGACAACACTCGTCGCGGCTCGCTGGGATCGGAGCGGCTGGCGCCCTCTGGTGCGAGATGAGCCCTTCGGCTAAACAGGCAAATCCCTTCGCCACGCCGCAGGGCCAACCCGGTCTTCCGCTCCATGCCCCCGACTTTGCGCGCCGTCCTTGTCAACGATACCGCCGCCAAGGGCCATCATGGCTGCACGCTGGTGAACCGTCAGCTCGCGCAGCTTGCGGGCGAGGCCGGGATCGAGATCTCCCGCACCATGCCCCTGACCGCCGCCTGGGACGCGCTCACTGAGACAGGTCCTGACATGCTCCTCGTGAACGGCGAAGGTACGCTTCATCACGACACCAAGGGGAGCCGTGCCATTGCCGGGATCGGCCGCGCCGCGACTCGCACGGGCCATCCGGCCTTTTTGATCAATTCGATCTGCCAGGCGCTGCCGCCTGCCGTCGGAGAGGCCCTGAAGGGCTTTCGCGGCGTCTGGGCCCGGGACCGCCAGAGCCAGCGAAGCTTCACCGAGTTCGGCATCGAGGCGGGCTATGCCCCCGATCTCACCCTCACCTACGAAGCGCCGAGCCGCAGCCGCACCGCGGATTTGCTCTTCATTACCGATTCCAGCATGAGCGGGGAGACGAACGCCCTCTTCCGCCTCTCCACCGAAACGCCCGGCTCCCGCTTTCTGCCGCTCCGAAGCCATCCGCCCCGCGACCGCGGCATCACCGACCGCGACACGCTTCGCTACCGGATGAAGCGGGCGATCGCTCGCGCGCACCCCGACCCGGTCTACCGGGCGCGCTATCGGAATATCGTCGAGGATTTCGAGGACCTCATCGCCCTCCTCCAGGAACAGGCAGGCTTCCTCCTGGCCGGCCGCTTCCATGCGGTCTGCATCGCCCTGGATCTGGGCATCCCCTTCTTCGCCATCCCGACCAATTCCTGGAAGGTGGAGGCTCTGCTCGAAGAAATCGGTCTGTCGCACCGAATGCTGCCAAGCGCCGAGGCGTTCGCTCAGCGGGCCGCCAGCCTGCCGCCGTCGCGCATCGCGCCGTTCAGCCAGGAGGAGCACGCCGCCATCGGCCGCTTCAAGACCATGGCGCGAAGGGAGAATGGATTGATGTTTCAAACCATCGCCGCCAGCGTCCGCAGGCCGCGATAAACAAACATCACGGCCTGTCAGCGCGCCCTCGCGAAGCCGTGAGCGAAGCGAACTGTTGTGAGGGAAGCGAACTGGCGTGAGCGAAAAAACCGAGCGGCCCGGCGCTCGCAAGCCCGACTGGGCGCCGCGCGGTCAGCGCGCCCTCGCGGAGGCATGAGCGTAGCGAATTGCCGTGAGCGCAAAAATGGCGGAGACGGAGGGATTCGAACCCTCGATACGGCTTATCACCGTATAACGGTTTAGCAAACCGCCGCCTTAAGCCTCTCGGCCACGTCTCCTGAAGGTCCTCTTCCTACTCGACGGTAACCCACCCGTGCAAGGGGCTTGCATCCCATATTTTCACCGACACGGTGAGCGGCCGTTCGAACCGTGAATATCCATCATCGTTCCGGAATCAATCGCTTGCCGTCGACTCGTCGGATTCAGGCCGGCGATCGCTTCTCTCCCCTCCGCAACGGCGGCTAAAGGACGTTTCTTCATGTCCGAATTTCATCAGACTTTGCAGCGCCTTCGCAGCGCTTTTGGATTCAAAGGTTCAGGGGGCCGAGCGGATATGACGCTAAGGGGATTGAATGACGCCCTCGCCCAGCTGAAGGCGAGGTGAACACCCAGAGCCGACAAGGCGCATTCGAGCTCATGAACTCCTTCATGGGCATGATGACGACCCCGGTCTCGGGCATGCGGGACAGCACTGGCCAATTTGCTCAGCCGTCCCTGCTGACGCCGAGCGATCGCGTTACTCCTGAAGTGGCCCAGGCCTGGAGCGCGGCCGTGGCGACGACACCTACGCGGGAACCGCGCGGATCCGCTACGCCTGGTGATCACCGCAGCGGTCGCCAGTAACCGCTGCGGCATAGGCAAACAGGCGGCTCGGCGGTAACCCATACCGGCGTTCTGGTGGCAGCTTGAAGGCGCAAGCTGTGCTATAATTCGACGTGCTGTCGCTACCAACGAGCCACGCGAAGACCCGATGCCAAAACGCCTCGCCAGAGATCTCGCGCTTCGCACCACCGTGCTTGCCGGCGCAGCCGGCGTGTTGGTGGGATTCTCCCTCTCCGCATTCGCCGCAGATGCGGAGTTCTGCGTGCGCTGCACGGGTCCTGACCAGACCTATCGCTGCAAGGTAACGGGCGTCGGCCCGCAATATTCCGATGCCGCGAAGCTCTTCTGCGTGCTGACCACGACGAAGACCGAAGGCCACGCCAAATGCACCGCCACAAGGGATCCATCCTGCCAGGGCATCCAGAAGGTCTATAATTACGGTGGCGGCCCCCTGCCCGGCGCGATCAACCAGAGCGACGGCGTGCAGCAATACAAGGACCGGGTGTCCCGCGAGCAGGAGAAGTTCGAAGCGCCGAGCGAGAAAGGCCGCGCCACCCTGTTCGATCTCGGCAAGGGCGTCGTGAGTGGGACGAAGTCGCGCTTCGGATATGGGCCGGACGAGACGCCCCAACCGGACGCCCCGCCTCCACAAGCCACGGCCCCAACCGTGGCACCGCAGGCCGGCCCCCCAGTGTCCGACCAACGTCCGGCTGCCCCAACAGCCTATGCCCAAACCCCCGAGAGCGATGAATCCTTCGCCCACCGGTCCTATCGCTGCCTGAAATCGTTTTTCTTCAATTGCGGCAGCGAGGACGCGGCCAACTGACGGCCGCGCCATTTCTTATTGGTCTTGCCCGTCTTGTTGTTTTTGTCCTCTGGATCGGCGCCCCCCGGCACTGCCCCCCTGGCTTTCCCTGTTTCGCTTAATGAGTGGAGAGCCACTCCCGCGCGGCCTTCTGGGCCATCGCGATCTCGTCCGCCGACATCACCTCGGCCAGTTCCTTGCGGTGCTGCTTGGCCTCGTCGTTGCCCCGCAGCGCGGCAAGATTGAACCACTTATGGGCCGTCACCAGATCGGCCTCCACGTCGCGGCCGGTCGAATACTGAATACCGAGCGCGAAAAGAACGTCAGGACCTCCGCTCGTCGCGGCCGTGTCGGTCTGTTCTGTAAAGATCTCAAAGCGAGCCATTGATCGTCCCCCGTAACTGCTGCTCGAAACTTCCGAATTACTTCTAGTCTAACTTCGGAAGAGCGAGCCTGTTATTGCGTCGTTGACGAGGGTGATGATGGGGTTTGTCAGATAAACAACGTCTAAATGTAGATATTAACGCGAAATAACTTCTTGGAAACCGAATGGTAATCTGAGTTTACAGATCGGGCTCTTTCAGGCCTCAAAGGTAAACATCGGCGATTTGGAAAGAGTCTGTTGACTCTTCCAACTCACTTCCGCGTAACCATGAGAAATATTTTGGCGAGAGGAGTCTGCCGGGCTAGGGCAGCAGCACCGTCGATCCGGTGGTCTTTCGCGCCTCCAGATCCGCGTGCGCCTGGCCCGCATCTTTCAGCGCGTAGCGCTGGCCAATCTCGATGCTCGTCTTGCCGGTCTCGATGGCGTCGAAGAGATCGTTGGCCGTCGCCAGAAGCTGCTCACGCGTGCCGGTATAGTCGAACAGCGAGGGCCGCGTCATATAGAGAGAGCCCTTCTGGCTCAGAATGAGCGGGCTGAAATCGGGCACCGGACCAGAGGCATTGCCGAAAGTCACGAAAAGCCCGCGCTTCTTCAGGCAATCGAGAGAGGCCGGAAACGTGTCCTTCCCGACCGCGTCGTAGACCACATCGACACCCTTGCCGTCCGTGATCTCCTTCACCGCCTCGACGAAATCCGTCTCCCGGTAGTTGATCACATGGGCGCAGCCATTGGCCTTCGCGATCTCGGCTTTCTCTGCCGAGCCGACCGTGCCGATGACCGTGGCGCCCAGCGACGCCGCCCATTTGGTCGCGATCTGGCCGACACCGCCGGCGGCCGCGTGATAGAGCATCACCGTCTCCGGCCCGACCCTATAGACCTGCTTTAGGAGCGCTTCCGCCGTCATGCCCTTCAGCATCGCCGCGGCAGCCACCTCGTCCGTGACGCCGTCGGGGATCTTCACCAGCTTGTCGGCCGGTATCAGCCGCTCCTCGGCGTAGGCGCCGACCGCGCCCGCATAGGCCACCCGGTCCCCCACCGCAATGTCCGAGACTCCCTCGCCGACCGCGAGAACCTCGCCGGCGCCTTCAAACCCGGGCACGAACGGAAAGCTCGGCTGGGGATAGAGCCCTTTGCGCGTATAGACGTCGATGAAGTTGAGGCCCACCGCGCTCTGCTTGATCTTCGCCTCGCCAGGGCCCGGCGTGCCGATCTCGACCTCTTCCCAGCGCATGACCTCAGGCCCGCCGTATTCGTGAACGCGCATCGCGTGGGTCATGGGTGTCTCCTATTGTATTACGGAAAGAGCGCGCCCTCTCCCCTCTGGGGAGAGGGTCGGGGTGAGGGGAAAATCGAGCTATTACTCCCCCCTCACCCGGAGCTGCGCATCCGACCTCTCCCCGCAGGGGAGAGGTGACAAACCTACTCCTCCACGCCGAGCTTGTCCTTCAGCAGCGCGTTCACAGCCTGCGGGCTCGCCTTACCCTGGGTCGCCTTCATCACTTGGCCGACGAACCAGCCGATCATCTGAGGCTTTTCCTTCGCCTGCTCGACCTTGTCGGGATTGGCGGCGATCACCTCATCCACGGCTGCCTCGATGGCGCCGGTGTCGGTGACCTGCTTCATGCCGCGGGTTTCGACGATCTCCGCCGGATCCCCGCCTTCGGTCCAGAGAATGTCGAAGACGTCCTTGGCGATCTTGCCGGAGATCGTGTCGTCGGCGATGAGATCGATCAGCTTGCCGAGCTGATCTGCGGAGACAGGGCTGTCCGTGATGCCCAACCCTTCCTTGTTCAGGCGGCCGAACAGCTCGTTGTTCACCCAGTTCACGGCGAGCTTGCCGTCACGTCCATCCGCGACCGCCTCGAAATAATCGGCCCGCTCCTTTTCCGCGACCAGGACGGACGCGTCGTAAGGCGACAGGCCAAAGTCACGAATAAAGCGCTCCCGCTTCTCGTCCGGCAGCTCGCAAAGATCGGATTTGAGGCTGTCGACCCAGTCCTGGGTCAATTCCAGCGGCAGCAGATCGGGATCAGGGAAGTAGCGATAGTCATGCGCCTCTTCCTTGGATCGCATGGAGCGCGTCTCGCCGGTCTTCGCGTCGAACAGCCGTGTCTCCTGAACGACCTCGCCGCCCTCTTCCAGGAGCTCGATCTGGCGCCGCGCCTCGTATTCGATGGCCTGGCCGATGAAGCGGATGGAGTTCACGTTCTTAATCTCCGCCCGGGTCCCCAGCGGATCGCCGGGCCGCCGCACGGAGACGTTCACGTCGGCGCGAAGTGAGCCCTCCTCCATGTTGCCGTCGCAGGTCCCGAGATAACGCAGGATCGTGCGCAGCTTCGAGACATAGGCCTTGGCCTGCTCCGAAGACCGGATATCCGGCTTGGAAACGATCTCCATGAGCGCAACGCCGGAGCGGTTCAGATCGACGAAGCTCTTCTTCGGATGCTGATCATGCAGGCTCTTGCCCGCATCCTGCTCCAGATGCAGCCGTTCGATGCCGACCACCACCCGCGTGCCATCGAGCAGATCGACGATCACCTCGCCCTCGCCCACGATGGGCTGCTGGTACTGAGAGATCTGATACCCCTGGGGCAGATCGGGATAGAAATAGTTCTTCCGGTCGAAAATGCTGGTCAGGTTGATCTGCGCCTTCAGCCCCAGCCCCGTCCGCACGGCCTGGGCCACGCATTCGGAATTGATCACCGGAAGCATGCCGGGCATGGCGGCATCGACCAGGCTGACATGGGAATTCGGCGCCGCACCGAACCCGGTAGACGCGCCGGAAAACAGCTTCGCATTGGACGTGACCTGGGCATGCACCTCCATGCCGATGATCACCTCCCAATCGCCGGTCTCGCCCGCGATCAGAAGATCGTTCTTTTCCACCGTCTCCTGCATCGCGTGCGGTCAGTCCTTCGGGCCGTACTGGGCGCTGCTCGCCCGCAGCTTCTCTTCTTCGTATTGAATGAACCAGCCGATCATCTGGCGCCACAGCGCCTCGGCCAGTTCCGGCGGCAAATTGCGGTGTTGCGCGTGGGCCTTCACCTTGTCGATGACCTGCTGCACCCGCCAGGGCACCCGGGCCTCGTCGGGCGAGACCTTGAGCTGCCACGCCCGGTCCACATAGGAAAACCGTTCTGCAATCAGATCCACGAGGGTGCGGTCGATCCGGTCGATCTCCTCACGCACCTCGTCCATGTTTGAACATCGCCCAGCAGGTACCGGCATCGCCGAACTCCTCAAAAAATTACGCAGCCTTGGTCCACCAGTTTTCGGGCCGCTTGAGCGGCCCGGCGGCATCTTCGATCGACTGGGCGGCCCGCAGCAGGGTCGCCTCGTCGAACGGCTTGCCGATGAGCTGCAAGCCCAGCGGCGTCCCTTCGCCCGAAAGTCCGGCCGGCACCGAGATCCCCGGCAGTCCGGCCATGTTCACCGTCACCGTGAAGATGTCGTTCAGATACATCTCCAGCGGATCGCCTGAAATCTCGCCCTGCGCGAAGGCCGGCCCCGGCGTCGTCGGCGTCAGGATCACGTCGCAATCCTCGAAGGCCTGATCGAAATCGCGCTTGATCAGCGTGCGCACCTTCTGGGCCTTCAGATAATATGCGTCGTAATACCCGGCCGAGAGAACATAAGTGCCGATCAGGATGCGCCGCTTCACCTCCGCGCCGAACCCGGCCTCCCGGGTATTCTCGTACATGGAGATGACGTCGTCGCCGTCGACCCGCAAGCCGTAGCGAACGCCGTCGTAGCGGGCGAGGTTCGACGAGGCCTCGGCCGGCGCCACAATATAATAGGACGGCAGCGCATATTTCGTGTGAGGCAGCGTGACCTCTTTGACGGTCGCGCCGGCGGCCTTCAGCCACTCCACCCCCTGATCCCAGAGCTTGGCGATCTCGGGCTTGAGACCATCGATCCGGTATTCCTTCGGAATGCCCACCGTCAGCCCCTTCACGCCGTCCTTCAGGGAGGCAGTGAAGTCCGGCACCGGTGCATCGACCGAGGTCGTATCTCTCGGATCGTGGCTCGCCATCACATTCAGAAGCAGCGCCGTATCCTCGACAGTGCGGGCGAACGGCCCCGCCTGATCGAGGGACGAAGCGAACGCCACGATGCCCCAGCGGGAGCAGCGGCCGTAGGTCGGCTTCAGCCCAACCGTGCCGGTCAGCGCCGCGGGCTGGCGGATCGAGCCGCCCGTATCGGTCCCCGTCGCGCCCATGCAGAGATTGGCGGCCACGGCCGCGGATGAGCCACCGGAAGAGCCGCCGGGCACGAGCTTGTCGTCGGAGCCCTCGCGCCGCCACGGATTGGCGACTGGCCCGAAGGCGCTCGTCTCATTCGACGAGCCCATGGCGAACTCGTCGTTGTTCAGCTTGCCGAGCATGACCGCACCCGCATCCCACAGATTGCGGGTCACGGTAGATTCGTAGTGAGGCGTGAAGCCTTCGAGGATCTTCGAGCAGGCGGTGGTCACCACGCCTTCGGTGCAGAACAGATCCTTGATGCCCAGCGGAATACCTTCCAGTGCGCCGCCCTCACCCTTGGCGAGGCGCTTGTCACTTTCGGCGGCCATCTCGAGCGCACGGTCCGGCGTCACCAGAACATAGGCGTTGAGCGCGTCGTTCGCCGCTTCGATGGCTGAGACATGGGCCTCCGCCAGCTCCTTGGCGGAGAACTCTTTCTTGTCGAGGCCGGCGCGGGCGGCGGCGATGGTGAGATTCGTCAGTTCCGACATAAGCCGCCCCTACTCCACGATCTTCGGCACGACGAAATAGTCGTCGTCCGCTTCCGGCGCGTTGGCCACGATATCGTCGGCGCAATCGCCGTCGGTCACCACGTCCTCGCGCATCTTCATCTTCATATCGGCCACCCGGGTCATGGGCGGCACGTCGGCCGTGTCGATCTCGTCCAGCTGGGCTACCCAGTCCAGGATCCCGGACAGCTCGCCTTCCAGCCGCGCCGCCTCCTCTTCGGTGATGGCGATGCGGGCGAGCTTGGCAATACGGTGGACGGTCGCGCGGTCGACGGACATGAAAAACCTTGGATAGCAGCCTGCTTGGATGATTGGCCGGCCGGGCAAAATAAACCGCGGCGGCGGCCTGAAGATTTCGGAGAAGGTATCGGGAAATTGGCTGCCCGGGTCAAGCCGCAGGCAGCCGCGTCGATGCTTCAGGGTTTAGAAGCTCTGAGGCTCGCCCACCTTCGGCACCACGACGTTTTCACCCACCATCTCCGCGATGAACGGATCCGCCGACTGATCGATGATCGGGAAGGTCTTGTAGTGACACGGAAGAACCGTCTCGAAATCGAAGAACCGCTTGCAGGCCAGCGCTGCCGATTTCGCGCCCATGGTGAACCGGTCGCCGATGGGCACCATACCGATTGCAGGCTTATGCATCTCGTTGATCAACCCCATGTCGGAGAAGATGTCCGTGTCGCCCATGTGGTAGACGCACTTGCCGTCCTTCGGCTTGATGACAACGCCGCAGGCCGGCCCCAGATAGACCGGCTTCCCATCCACCATGGTGGAAGACGAATGGAAGGCCGGGACATAGGTGATCGTGAACTCGCCGAGATCCAGGGTCCCGCCGGTGTTCATATATTCCGCTTTCTCGACGCCCTGCCCCTGCAGATAGCTGGCAAGCTCGAACGTTGCGACCAGCGTCGCGTCGCTTTCCTTCAGGATGGACACCGTGTCGCCCGTGTGGTCGTCATGACCGTGGGTCAGCACCAGATGCGTGATATCCTTGGCCACCTCGTGTACGGGGATGCCGGCTTCCTCGAAGACGCTGTTCCCGGTGAGGAAGGGATCGATCAGGATGCGCTTCTCGTCGAGATCGATGCGGAAGCAGGAATGGCCGTACCAGGTAATCTGCATGAAAGCCTCTTCTGAAATCTTGTGCGGTCTGCGGGGCGTCACGCTTCGCCGCGACTATAGGAAAGCGTAACGCGTTGACAAGGTCACAACCCGGCACGGCGGCGAGTGTTCTGGAGATTCAGGATCTGCCGGCAAAGCTTACCCGAGATGCGCGTCTGCTCGGCCTCGATCTCGGCACCAAGACCATCGGCGTGGCGGTCTCCGACGTCAGCCGATCCATCGCGACTCCCGTCGAGACCGTGAAGCGTACGAAGTTCACCGCCGACATCCAGCCGATCCTGAAGACGATCCAGGAGCTCGGCGTCGGCGCGATCGTGCTGGGGCTTCCCGTCAACATGGACGGCACCGAAGGTCCGCGCGCTCAGTCGACCCGCGCCTTTGCCCGCAATTTGAGCCAGCACATGACGCTTCCCATCGTGTTCTGGGACGAACGCCTCTCCACCGCTGCGGTCGAACGCCATCTCATCGAGGCGGACGCCAGCCGCAAGCGCCGCGGCGAGGTCGTCGACCGCATGGCCGCCGCCTACATCCTACAAGGCGCGCTGGACCGGTTGAAACGGCTCTGAAAGCCGTGCGCCCTAGCGCGAAAACGCTCCGAAATTGACCTTCAGGCCACCGAGAATGGCGTGGGTCACCGCGTCTTCCGACGACACGTACTGGGTGCCCCCGTCCCGGGAACCCTGGAAATCGAAACCGCTTTCATACGTGCCGTTATAGCGCGCAGTCAGAGATATGTTCTCGCTCACGGGCACGTCGAAACCGGCCACCCAGTTGACGCTGAAGGCCGTGTCGCTGTCGTCGATCACGAAGAAGGTCTGATTGGCAGTCCGGAGATTGTTGGCCTTCATCTCCTTGAAGCCAAGTCCAAGACCCAGATAGGGCACGATCGGCGTGTTCATGGCCCGCAGTCCGAGCTTATCGAAGTCATGGATGACGACGCCATGCATCGACCAGCCTTCCAGGGTACCGAGCCCCGGCTCGTTCCCCTGGAGCAGATTGGTCGGCGACACCTGCTTGAAGTTGAAATCGGGACCGTAAGCTTCGCCCCAGGACAGGTTCGCCTCGATGCGCCAGGACGGTGCGAAGTAGTAGCCGAGTTGGAGCTTCGCCAAGTAGGCGCTGTCGAAATCGTAATCGATGACGGCGTCGGCTTCGGAGCCGAACGTATTGCTGAGGTCCGCCTCCACATCGCCGGAGAACGGCGCGCCGAGCATCGCCCCGAAATACCACGGGCTGCTCCCCCCTGAGACGACTGTCCCTTCCGGCACGGACCTGCCGTCAAACCCGCCCGCAATTGCCGGCGTTGCCGCACTTATGACGATCGCCGCGAACGCGACGCCTGCGAATTTCGAATACATTATCAGCCCCCCAATGCGCGAATATCTCTCTCGCTTGCAACGGTGGGGCGATACATTCAACAGCCATCCCGCGAATAAGTCTTTGTGTTGCCAAAGGGTTACGCGTTCACTTCCTGAAGATGCAACCGGACACCCACGCGACGAGCACAACCAGTCCGGCCTGCGCAAACCGAGAAATCGGAGCTATCGCAGCGGGTCGGTGCTAACGGCGCATCCAACGCTTCAAGCGGTTTGCCCTAGCTCTTGTCGAGAAGCTGGTAGCTGGTGGGATTGTCGGCACACAGGCCGCCGCCGCATTCCAGAACCGTGGAGACGCCGTTGGCGACCGCGAGGAGGCCGAAGAACAGGAACGCCGTCTGGGCCAGCCGCCGAGTCGGCAGATCCATCAGCACGAGATCCGACGTCTCAGGCTCGCCGGCGAACTGCCGCTCGAACAGCAGCATGAGCCCGGTGCCCGCGATGATCAGGCAGAAGACGATGAACGCCCAGGTGTAGAAGTGATAGCCGAGGAAGGCGTCGCCATAGGCACCGCTGCCAGGCACCACATGGAGCGCGACCTGCCGCAGAGAAATCGCGCCACCGCACAGCGCCCCGAGGATCGCCATACCGTAGTGCGCCGTCCTCACCCGCAGGACCAGGTTCAGCGCGATCCCGAATCCGGCCGCGAAGAACCCCATTCGCTGCAGCAGGCAGAGCGGGCAAGGTAGATCGTCAAAAAGAAGCTGGTCGGCGAAAGCAAATGACAGGACGATGCAGATGGCGAGCAAGCCAAGAGCGTTCAGTCGCAATGCATTTGCCGGGGTCATCTTGGGCGCCGTCCGTTACAGGCCGATATTCAGAACTTCCGTGGCATGGAATCGGAACAGCACCAGCAAAGTAATCAGACCGGCGAACCAAAAGCCCATTGCCATGTTGCGCCAGTCCGACCAGGCAGCGCCCAGCCCGCAAGCAAATAGGAAAAACGGTAAGCTCATCATGATCTAATCTGGCCCCTTACGCTGCAGCCTCCGCCAGACATGCAGCGCTTATCTCGGATAAGCTTCGGAATTCTTGCATTCTCAGTGATTCGCAACTGGCGGTAAATCCCTCGACGCCAATTCGAGCACTTTGCAACCTGTGCGGCAGCAGGCGTTGCCGCCGCCGGTCCCTCTGAAGCGCATTTACATGTCAGCACCGTTAAGGAGAGGTTGACGACGTGAGCTTCTCTGTCTTGTCGGCTCCGGAGCTCAGGTCTATAGAGTGGCTTTTGATGAGCAGCGCCGCTTCACCTTCCACCACACTCGATTTTCCCCATCGCCATTTGCTTGGCATCGAGGGGCTGAAAGCCCCCGAGATCGAGGGATTGCTCGATCTGGCGGAAGACGCGGCGAAGTCGATCCGGCGCCCCGGAGAAGTGCGCACCGATCTGCGCGGCCGGACCCTCATCAATCTCTTCTTCGAGAATTCCACCCGCACCCAGAGCTCGTTCGAGTTCGCCGCCAAGCGGCTCGGCGCGGATGTCATGAACATGTCGATCCCCACCTCGTCCGTACAGAAGGGCGAGACGCTGATCGATACCGCTGTGACCCTGAACGCTATGTGGCCGGATCTTCTGGTCGTGCGCCATCAGGCCGCCGGCGCGGTGGAGCTGCTGTCCCAGAAGGTCGATTGCTCGGTCATCAACGCCGGCGACGGCGCCCACGAGCACCCGACCCAGGCGCTCCTCGACGCACTGACCATCCGCCGTCACAAGGGCCGCATCTCTCGCCTGATCGTGGCGCTCTGTGGCGACATCCTGCACAGCCGGGTCGCCCGCTCCAATATCCTGCTGCTGAACACAATGGGGGCGCGCGTCCGCGTCATCGGTCCTTCGACCCTGCTCGGCAGCGCCATCCACAAGCTGGGCGTCGAGGTCTACACCTCCATGGAGGAAGGCCTCGCCGACGCGACGTGGTCATGATGCTCCGGCTCCAGCGCGAGCGCATGACCAGCAGCCTGATCCCGAGCCAGCGCGAATATTTCCACTTCTTCGGCCTGGACCAGGAGAAGCTCAAGCTCGCCAAGCCCGACGCCATCGTCATGCATCCCGGCCCTATGAATCGGGGCGTGGAGATCGACTCCGCCGTCGCCGACGACGAGCGCAGCGTCGTGAACGAGCAGGTCGAGATGGGCGTCGCCGTCCGTATGGCGGTCTTGCAGGCCCTCGTCCCTCATTTGCGGAAGTAATGCCGATGCCGATCGACGATCCAGCCCTGAGGCCGGGCGAAACGCCGGACCGGATCGCCTTCGTCAATGCCCGTCTGATCGACCCCGCCACGGGGCTGGACGAGCAAGGCGGGGTCTTGATCGCCAACGGAGAGATCGCCGATACCGGCCGCCATATTCACGGCGAGGCCGGCGGCGACGCCGCGGTGATCGATTGCGGCGGCCATGTCCTGGCGCCGGGCTTGATCGACATGATGGTGTTCACCGGCGAGCCCGGCCATGAGCATCGCGGCACCTTGGCCGATGCGAGCCGGGCCGCGGCGGCGGGTGGGGTCACCTCCATCCTCTCCATGCCCGACACCGATCCCGTGATCGACGATGTCGCCCTGGTGGACTTCATCCTCCGGCGCGCCAGGGACACCGGTGCCGTCAATGTCCACCCCCTCGCTGCCCTGACCAAGGGGCTGCGGGGCGAGGAGATGACCGAGATCGGACTGATGAAGGCCGCAGGCGCCATCGCCGCGACCAATGGCAAGCGCAGCCTCGCCAACGCCAAGGTGATGCGCAACGCCCTGGCCTACGCGAAGGATTTCGACATCCTCGTGATGCACGCCGTCGAGGAGCCGGCCCTTGCGGAGGGCGGCGTGATGAACTCCGGCGAGGTTTCCATGCGGCTGGGGCTCAAGGGCATCCCGTCCGCCGCCGAGGCCATCATGCTGGAGCGCGACATCCGCCTCGTGGAGATGACCGGCGCCCGCTACCACGCCGCCGAGATTTCCTGCCGGGCCTCCCTCGAGATCGTCCGCGCCGCCAAGGAGAAGGGGCTGCCCGTCACCTGCGGGGTTTCCATCAACCACCTCGCGCTCAACGAGAACGATATCGGCCCCTACCGCACATTCTTCAAAATGCGCCCGCCCCTGCGCGCCGAGGACGACCGCCAGGCCATGGTCGAGGGGCTCGCCTCCGGTGATATCGACGTCATCGTCTCCGCCCACGATCCCCAGGATGCCGATGTGAAGCGTCATCCCTTCGCGGACGCCGCCTATGGCGCGGTGGGCCTGGAAACCATGCTCGCCGTCGCCTTGCGCCTCCATCACAACGAGGAAGTGGCGCTGACCACCCTGCTCCGGGCCATGACCGCAAATCCGGCCGGCATTCTGGGGCTGGAGGCGGGACGGCTCGCCATCGGCGCACCGGCGGATCTGGTGCTGATCGACTTGGACACGCCCTGGGTGGTGGATCCGGAGGCCTTGCACTCGAAATCGAAGAACACACCCTTCGACCAGGCGCGGCTCCAAGGGCGTCCGCTCGCAACCCTCGTTGCAGGCCGCGTCGTCTACAACTACGCTGAATCCGCACCCGGCGAGGTCTAGCCGGACGCGATTCGGAGAGACCTTTGGGGGGAGCTCTCGTGACGGAGATTAGCTGGAGCCTTGCGCTCGTCTACGCGGCCGCGTTTTTCGGCGGCTATCTGTGCGGCTCGATACCGTTCGGCCTGATCCTCACCCGCGCCGCGGGGCTGGGCGATCTCCGCCAGATCGGTTCCGGCAATATCGGCACCACCAACGTCCTGCGCACGGGCAACAAGTGGCTTACCGCCGCGACCCTCGCCGGCGACGTGCTCAAGGGCACGATCCCCGTCCTCCTCGCCATGTATTTTCTCGGCCCGATTCCGGCGATCGTCGCCGGCATCGGCGCGTTCCTGGGCCATCTCGCTCCGATCTGGCTCGGCTTCCGCGGCGGAAAGGGCGTCGCGACCTATATCGGCGTCCTGCTCGGCCTTTACTGGCCCGCCGCCCTGCTCTTCTGCGCGGTCTGGCTGCTGATCGCCTTCACCACGCGCTACTCGTCACTCTCCGCCCTCGTCGCCGCCCTGGTCACGCCCGCCGTGCTCGCCTATACCGCATCGCCGCCCCTCGTGATCGCATCGGTGGTGCTGAGCGTGCTCCTCATCCTGCGCCACCAAGGCAATATCGCCCGTCTTATCCGCGGCGAGGAGACGCGCATTGGACAGCGGTGAGACCGGCAACGAACCGCGTCCCCGCCTGACCGAGACCCAGCGGCTGGCGTGGTTGCGTCTCATCCGCACCGAGAATGTCGGCCCTGCCACCTTCCGCGCCCTGGTCAACCAGTTCGGCGGCGCCGAAGCCGCGCTCGAAGCTCTGCCCGAGCTCTCCCGGCGCGGCGGCCGCCCATCGATCCGCATCTGCAAGCACGAGGATGCCGAGCGCGAGCTCGCCGCGGCGCGGCGGATCGGCGCCGAGCCTGTGGTCACGGGCGAGCCCGGCTATCCTCCGAGCCTCGCCAATGTCGAGCGCCCCCGCCCCTCATCTATATCAAGGGAAGGCCGGAGCTCGCCGACCGCCCCATCGTCGCCATCGTCGGTGCACGGAACGGATCCGCCATCGGCCAGAAATTCACCCGGCAAATCTCGGCCGAGCTGGGCATGGAGGGTATCGTCGTGGCCTCCGGCCTCGCCCGCGGCATCGACACCGCCGCCCATCGCGCGAGCCTGGAACGGGGGACCATCGCCGTGCTCGCGGGCGGCATCGACAATATCTATCCGCCGGAGAACGCCGAGCTGCACGAGGCCATCGGACGGGACGGTCTGCTGATCAGCGAACGGCCGCCCGGCTTCAAGCCCCGCGGCCAGGACTTCCCGCGCCGCAACCGTCTGATTTCGGGCATATCTCTGGGCGTCGCCGTGATCGAGGCCGCCAAACGGTCCGGCTCCCTGATCACGGCCCGCTTTGCCGGCGAGCAGGGCCGCGACGTCTTCGCCGTGCCGGGCAGCCCGCTTGATCCGCGCGCCGCCGGCACCAACGCGCTCCTGAAGGACGGCGCGACCCTGATCACCGGCGCCGCCGACATCCTCGAAGCGCTGGCTCCCGTGATCGGCCGCCGCCCGGAACCGCCGCGGTCATTGGAAGCAGCCGACGAGCATCCGGAGCCCCTGCCCGATATCGAGCAGTCCGAGCGCGAGATCATTCTCTCTGCCCTCGGCCCCAGCCCCATCGATATCGACGAGCTGATCCGAGCCACGGGAATCGCGGCCCGCAAAGTCCAGATCGTGCTTCTTGAGCTGGACCTTGCAGGCCGGCTGGAACGCCATGGCCAGCAGCTCGTTTCCGTGGTGGATGAGGAGTGAAGCCGCCTCAGCGCGAATCGATCCTGACCTTTTCGGCCCGGGCTTCTTCCATCGCGACCTCTATAAGATAGGCGAGGAACCGCAGTTCCGCGCCGTTTGCCACATCCTTGAGGCCTTTCAGCATGCCGGCGAGATAGTCGGCTGCTTCGGCGCGCTCAATCTTGAACCGGTGTATCGTCCCTTTTGGGCACGCCTGTCCTCTTACGCGCTTTCGGGCTTTGTTTTCGGCCCGGATTATTGCTTCGACCCAGCCCTGTCAGCTTGTCCTCGTGGAGAATCAGACCCCATACCCCCGATACGCGAAGACTCGCCGAGATACGACTAATGGTTGTATTGATTATTTGATACGCCTTTGAGTTGTCAACCGCCTGAAAGAGCGGAAATTGACACCTTGACCGCGAGACACCATTTTCGCGCGTAGCAGGGCTACGGCCAGACGCGTCAAGACAGGCCGTCCCAGAATCTCCCAGGCAGGAACCGGATGAATATCGTCATCGTGGAATCGCCGGCTAAGGCGAAGACCATCAACAAATATCTCGGCTCGGACTATCAGGTCCTGGCCTCCTACGGTCATGTCCGGGATCTGCCGTCGAAGGACGGGTCCGTCCTGCCCGATAACGACTTCGAGATGCATTGGGATGTGGATCCCAAATCGGCCAAGCGCCTGAACGAGATCACCCGCGCCGTGAAGGGCGCCGACAAGCTGATCCTCGCAACCGACCCCGACCGCGAAGGCGAGGCCATCTCCTGGCATGTCCTTCAGGTTCTGGACGGCAAAAAGGCTCTGAAAGGCGTCGACGTCGAACGCGTGGTGTTCAACGCGGTGACGAAGGAAGCGGTGCTCGACGCCATTGCTCACCCCCGCAAGATCGACGAACCCTTAGTCGACGCCTATCTCGCGCGGCGCGCTCTGGACTATCTCGTGGGCTTCACCCTTTCGCCCGTCCTGTGGCGGAAGCTGCCCGGCTCCCGCTCTGCAGGCCGCGTGCAGTCCGTCGCCTTGCGGCTGGTCTGCGACCGCGAAATGGAGATCGAGGCCTTCAAGCCCCAGGAATACTGGTCCATCACGACCGAGCTCGCGACCACCCAGGGCGAGACCTTCAAGGCGCGCCTGGCCGCCGCAGACGGCAAGAAGCTCGACAAGTTCGACATCCCGGACGAGCAGACCGCCACCAAGCTGAAGGCGGCCCTGGAAGGCGGCCGCTTCACCGTGGCCCAGGTCGAGAAGAAGCCGACCAAGCGGAATCCGTACCCGCCCTTCACGACCTCGACCCTGCAGCAGGAAGCCTCGCGCAAATACGGCTTCTCGCCCCGCCACACCATGCAGATCGCTCAGCAGCTCTACGAGGGCGTCGATATGGGCGGTGAGACGGAAGGCCTCATCACCTATATGCGTACGGACGGCGTGCAGATCGTGCCCGAGGCCATCGCCGCCTGCCGGAAGCGTCTGGCGAGCCTCTATGGCGATCGCTACCTGCCGCCCTCTCCGCGCCATTACCAGACCAAGGCCAAGAACGCCCAGGAAGCCCACGAGGCTATCCGCCCGACCGACTTCACCAAGGAGCCGGACCGCATCGCTCGTTACCTCCAGTCCGATGCCGCCAAGCTCTACAAGCTGATCTGGCAGCGCACCCTGGCCAGCCAGGCGGCAAGCGCCGAGATCGAACGCACCTCGGTGGATATCGATGTCGCTGGCAGCGATGGTAAGACTTACGGCGTGCGCGCCACCGGCCAGGTGATCCGCTTCGACGGCTTCCTGAAGCTCTACGACGAGGGCCGCGACGATCAGGACGGCGACGACAGCGCGGTTCTCCCGCCCCTCGCCGAGAAGGATCAGCTCCAGGCCCGCGAGATCCTGCCGGAGCAGCATTTCACCCAGCCCCCGCCCCGCTACACCGAGGCGACCCTCATCAAGAAGATGGAGGAGCTGGGCATCGGCCGGCCGTCCACCTATGCGGCCACCATGAATGTCTTGCGGGACCGCGAATATGTGCGCCTCGACAAGAAGCGTCTCTATCCGGAGGACAAGGGCCGCCTGGTCACCGCCTTCCTGAAGAGCTTCTTCGAGCGCTATGTGGAATACGACTTCACCGCCGATCTGGAGGAGAAGCTCGATCGTATCTCCGCCGGCGATCTCGCCTGGCGTGAGGTCCTGCGCGATTTCTGGCGCGACTTCACCGGCGCGGTGGAAGAAATCGGCGATCTTCGCATCGCCCAGGTGCTCGATGCTCTCAACGAGATTCTCGGGCCTCATATCTTTCCCCCGACCGAACCGGGCAAGGACCCCCGCGCCTGCCCCGCCTGCGGCGACGGCCAGCTGAGCCTGAAGGTCGGCCGATTCGGCGCGTTCGTCGGCTGCTCGAACTATCCCGACTGCCGCTACACGCGGCAGCTCGCCGAGACCGGCGATAAGGGCGATGCGGCAGCTTCCGCCGACGGCAAGGTGCTGGGCTCGGATCCCGAGACCGGCATGGAGATCACGTTGAGAGATGGCCGGTTCGGCCCCTATATCCAACTTGGCGAGGCCAAGGACGGCGAGAAGCCGAAGCGCGCGTCGATCCCCAAGGGCGACGATGTCTCGGCCATCGATCTGGAGCGCGCCCTTGCGCTGCTCTCGCTGCCCCGCGAGATCGGCAAGCATCCCGAGACCGGCGAACCGATCACGGCCGGCTTCGGTCGCTACGGCCCCTATGTCCACCACCAGAAGACCTATGCCAGCCTGTCGAGCCCCGAAGAGGTTTTCACCGTCGGTGCCAACCGCGCCATCAGCCTGCTGGCCGAGAAGGCTGCCTCACGCGCCAAGCGCGGCGGTACCGTGCTGAAGGAGCTCGGTGAGCATCCGGAGCTGAAGGGGCCCGTCCAGGTGATGAGCGGCCGCTACGGCCCCTACGTGAAGCACGAGAAGATCAATGCCACCCTGCCCAAGGACAAGGAGCCGGAATCGGTCACCATGGAAGAGGCGGTGCGGCTGATCGCGGACCGCGCCGAGAAAACCGGCAAGGGCGGCGCCAAGAAGAGCGCGAAGAAATCCACGGCCAAAAAGCCGGCAGCCAAGAAGGCCACGGCGAAGAAGGCGACGGCAAAGAAATCGACGTCCAAGAAGTCCGCAGAGAAGAAGAACGGCAGCGAGGAGACCGTCGAAGAGACGGCCGAATAAGCCCCTTTGGCAAATCCAAAACCGACCCGCAACAAACCGTCACGCAAAAGGCCAGCCGGCATAAAGCCGTCCGGCGTGAGCAAACCGGCCTCGCTTCCGAGCAAGCAGCAGGTGCTCGACTTCATTCAGTCGAGCGATGAGAAGGTCGGCAAGCGCGAGATCGCGCGCGAATTCGGGATCAAGGGCGCGGCTCGCATCCCTTTGAAGGCCCTGCTGCGGGAGATGACCGACGAAGGTCTCATCGCAGGCTCCAAGAAGAAGCTCCAGAAGCCGGACGAGCTGCCGCCCGTCACGGTGGTCCGCATCACCGGACGCGACGAGGACGGCGAGTTCGTCGCCACACCCGCCTCCTGGGACGAGGAAGTCGGCCCACCGCCCCGCATCCTCGTGGCCGGCAGCCGTCAGCGCAGCGAGGCCGCGGGCGTCGGCGATCGTGTGCTCGCCCGCATCGAGAGGCTGAACGACGATACCTATCCCTATCTCGCCAGGCCCATAAAGAAGCTTTCCACCGGTCCGCGCACTTTGCTGGGCATCTATCGCGATCGGGGCGAGGACGGCGTCATCGATCCGGTCGACCGCAAGCAACTGAAAGAGTTTCGGGTACCGCGCACCGATCGGAATGAGGCTGAGGACGGCGAACTCGTCCGGTTCGAGATGTCGCGCTCGCCGCGCTACGGCTCGGGTACGGCCCGGATTGTGGAACGGCTCGGCAATCCTCAAGACCAGCGCGCCACGAGCCTGATCGCCATCCACGCTCACGGGATCCCGGATGTCTTCCCGCAAGCCGCCCTCGAGGAGGCCGAAGCGGCCACGCCTCCCGGCATGGAAGGCCGAGAGGATCTGCGCCAAATCCCGTTGGTCACCATCGACCCGGCCGATGCCCGCGACCACGACGATGCGGTTTGGGCGGAGGCCGACGACGATCCGGACAACAAGGGCGGCCATATCGTCATGGTGGCGATCGCCGACGTCTCGGCCTACGTGACGCCGGGCAGTGCCCTCGACAAGGAGGCCCGCACCCGCGGCAACTCGGTCTATTTCCCGGACCGCGTGGTCCCCATGCTGCCCGAGCGCATCTCTAACGATCTCTGCTCCCTGGTCGAAGGCGAGCCCCGCCCCTGCCTTGCGGTGCGTATGGTCTACGACGCCGGCGGTCACAAGAAGAGCCACCGCTTCATGCGTGGCATGATGCGCTCAGCGGCGAGCCTGACCTACCAGCAGGCCCAAGCTGCAATCGACGGCAACCCGGACGATCAGACGGGACCGCTCCTCGAGCCCGTCCTGAAGCCGCTCTGGACGGCCTATCGGGCCATGGCCAAGGCCCGCGACAAGCGCGCCCCCCTCGATCTCGACCTGCCGGAGCGCAAGATCAAGCTCGACGATAAGGGAGAGGTCGCCGACATCGTCACCCCGCCCCGGCTGGAGGCCCATCGTCTCATCGAGGAGTGCATGATCGCGGCCAATGTCGCCGCCGCCGAAACCCTCGAGGCGGAGAGCACCCCCCTCGTCTACCGCGTCCACGATGCGCCGTCGGACGAGAAAGTCGCCGCCCTCTCAGACTTCCTGCGCACTCTCGACATCAGCTTCGCCAAGGCGGGCGTGATGAAGCCGGCCCAGTTCAACCGCATCCTGGACATGACCAAGGACACGCCGGTCGCCGACCTGGTTCAGGAAGTCGTGCTTCGCAGCCAGTCCCAGGCGGAATATACCCCGGGCAATTACGGCCATTTCGGCCTCAATCTCCGCCGCTATGCCCACTTCACCTCGCCCATCCGCCGCTATGCGGATCTCATCGTCCACCGGGCGCTGATCCGCGCCCTGGGGCTGGGATCGGGCGGGCTGACCGATGCCGAGATCGAGCGGCTGGAAGAGACGGCGCAGCAGATCTCCGATACCGAGCGCCGGGCCATGTCGGCGGAGCGCGAGACCGTCGACCGGCTCATCGCGTCTTTCCTCGCCGACCGGGTCGCGCCCGCTTCCACGGCAAGATCTCCGGCGTGACGGGCTCGGGGCTTTTCGTGCAGCTCAAAGAGACGGGCGCCGACGGCTTCATTCCCGCCTCGACCGTCGGCGACGAGTATTACTATCACGATGAGGCCCACCGGGCCCTTGTGGGCGAGGACACCGGCCGCGCCTATCAGCTCGGCGATATGGTGGATGTGAAGCTGGTCGAGGCGATCCCGACGGCGGGCGCTCTGCGCTTCGAGCTTCTCACCGAAGGAAAGCAGATCGGCATCAAGCCGAGCGGTGCACGCCACCGCCGTTTTCGGACCGGGGCGCGCGGCAAACCCGGGGGCCGTGGTCGCGGCAAGTCGAAGCGGCCCGGTGCCAAGCCGGGCAAGCGCAAGCCTGCCAGCCGGTCCGGCAGCGGCAAACGATAGCACCGCCGTGACTGGCGGCGACCGATCCGCCGCGCTACTCTCGCCCCAATCAATTTGGAGGAAATGATGTCACACGCGACCCAAGCGGACGTGACCCAGACCAAGCCCGCCCAGATCGATGGCCGCAGCACCGGCGAACGCCGCTGGGGCGAGGCCCTCTGGCGCGGCACGCTCTGCCGCTGTCCGGCCTGCGGCGAAGGCAAGGTCTTCCGCAAGTACCTGAAGGTCAGCGATCATTGCGGCCAGTGCGGCGAGGCGCTTCATCATCACCGGGCGGACGACGCTCCGCCCTACGTCACCATCTCCATCGTCGGACATGTCGTGGTGGGATCGATGATGACCGTCGAGATGGCGTACCGGCCCGAGCTCTGGGTGCATTGGGTGCTTTGGCTCCCCCTCACGGTGATCCTATCGCTTCTCCTGCTGCCCCCCATCAAAGGCGGCCTTATCGGGCTCCAATGGGCCCTGCTGATGCACGGATTCGACCCCGATCACGTCGAGGATCTCGATGAATCGGACCCCGGCCGCCCCGGCGAGCCGGTCTCCTATCCACCGGCGCAGTCGTGACGCCAATCGGTCTTGACTTCGCAAGACCACCGAGTAGGGTGCGCTCCGCGCATATCTGCCCGATCAAGGAAGAAAAATGGCTAAGCCGATCACACAGAAGATCAAGCTCGTAAGCAGCGCGGGCACTGGGTATTTCTACGTCACCAAGAAGAACCCGCGGAATTCGACCGAGAAGCTCGCGCTCAAGAAGTACGATCCCGTCGCGCGCAAGCACGTCGAATTCAAGGAAGCGAAGATCAAGTAGCTGCCCTGCCCGGCAGAGGCCGCTCCGCGGCACGCTTCAGATTTTCGATTTTTCCAGATTATCCGCCAAATGCCGTCCCCTCGGGACGGCAGGCCCAGAAATGACCAACCCCGCAGCCATGCAGGTTAAGCGGGGTAGCTCCTGCGTGGACTACGGGGCTGGTCGGCAAGTCAAAGACCAAAGAGGGCTTGGCCGTTTGACTTGGTGGTCGACCGAAACGCGGCGCTAACGAGGAGGCCACTCAAACCGCGCTTCGGCCGACCGAACCCCACGGACCCAGGAGATGCGGCGGACCTGAGCATTCCGTAGGGCTATCCCGAAAATTGTAGGCGAGGCAGCATTCGGACGAAGTCCCGGGGAGCGCCCCACGCCCCGAAGAAGTCCCTATCCCTCGTTCGATCGGAGCCCTGCCGATATTAACCGACGGCACGATCCGATGATAACAATCTTTATCTTTTGCTTAATACGCTAAAATATTAGTCATTGTAAAGCGTTGGGCGAAACGCCTCATTTCCCGAAATAAGTCGTGCGAAGTCAACTATTGACGGGGCGAGAACCGCAAAGCGATTCGCCTAGTCCATCAGCGGCGGTAGTCTGTCTTGAACTGAAGCCGCGCGCCAGAGCTACGCGGCGTCTGCCACGACCTTGTTCCGGCCGTCCCGCTTGGCGCAGTAAAGCGCCTGATCCGCCCGTCGGAGAATGATCTCTGGCGTGTCTTCCGGAAACTCGAATGTGGCCACGCCCATGCTCGCCGTAATGTCGAGCTTGCTGTCGCCCTCGCCGCAGGAGAACGGAACCTCCGCGATCGCCAGGCGGAGCCGTTCGGCGACCTTATAGGCATTCGCGATGTCCGTATCGGGCATCACCACGACGAACTCCTCGCCCCCCATGCGGCAGGCGAGGTCGATGCCGCGGATGTTGCGGCGGACGCGGGTGGCGAAATCCTTCAGCACCAGATCGCCGACGTCATGGCCGTGGGTATCGTTCACCGACTTGAAATGGTCGATGTCGATGACCAGCACCGAAAGCGGCCGCCCGCTCTGGGCGGATTCGTCGAACAGCGTGGAGAGGTGGCTGTTCATGTAACGCCGGTTATGGAGCGCAGTCAGCGGATCGAGCACGGCCATCTCCACCGACTCTTCCAGCCGGGTGCGGAGATACTGCACGTAGCGCTTCCGCTTGATCTGGGTGCGGACCCGGGCGAGCAGCTCGGCCGGATCGATCGGGCGCGTGATGTAGTCGTTGACGCCGATATCGAGACCGCGCAGAAGCCGGGCGTTCTCCCCCTCCTCCACGATGATCAGGATCGGCAGATGCCGTGTGCGGTCCAGGGATCGGACCTGCGAGCAGAGACGCAAGCCGTCGGCATGCTGCAGACCGAGACTGACGATCATCAGGTCGTAGCCGGCGTCGGGCAGCTCCAGCAATGCGCGGGACGGGTCGCTCTCCAGCTCGACGTTGTAATGGGGCTTCAAGGCCTCGATGATCCGCTCCGCCGCCGAAGGGCGGTCTTCGACCAGGAGGATCTTGCCGCTATCGGAGAGCTGCTGAAGCTCGCTCTCGCCGATCGCGGACATGCCCATCTGCGAGCCCGTCGAAGCACGCATGAGCATCTCATCGGTCAGCATCTTGAGCCGCGCGAGGTTCTTGACCCGCGTGATCAGGGCGACATCGTCGACCGGCTTGGTGAGAAAGTCGTCGGCGCCCGCCTCCAGCCCCTGCAGCTTGTCGGCCGGCTGATCAAGCGCGGTGATCATGATCACCGGAATATGCTGAGAGCGCGGCTCCGCCTTCAACCGGCGGCAGACCTCGAACCCGTCCATGCCGGGCATCATCACGTCGAGCAAGACGATATCGATGCGTTCCCGTGCGCAGATCTGCAGCGCCTCCGGTCCGCTATAGGCGCAAGCCACCTCGAAGTAGTCGGCGGTCAACCGGGCTTCCAGCAGCTTGACGTTTGTATCGATGTCGTCGACGACGAGAATACGGGCCGTCATGGCGCTCCTAGTGGGCTTCGCCTATAAACTGCTTCACCGTATCGATGAAGGTCGCAACAGAGATTGGCTTGGAGATGTAAGCCTCGCAACCTCCCTCGCGAATCCGCTCTTCGTCGCCCTTCATGGCAAATGCCGTGACGGCGACCACCGGGATCTGCCGAAGGCTGTCGTCTTCCTTCAGCCATTTGGTGACTTCCAGCCCGGAAACCTCCGGCAGCTGGATATCCATCAGAATAAGATCCGGCCGATGCTCACGCGCCAATGAAAGCGCTTCCATACCATTGCGCGTCTGCAAGGTCTCATAGCCATGAGCGTCGAGGAGATCGTGAAACAGCTTCATATTGAGCTCGTTGTCTTCCACGATCAGTACAGTTTTGCTCATGAACTTCAGCCCTGGCGGGACGCTTTCTTCTACCGCGTTGACGCGACTGGTTTGCCCAGTCTCGCCGGATTGCGGCCAAGCCGTCCAAAACATGTGTGGGTTCCCTCGTCCTGTTGTCCCCGATTGGACACCAGCACCGGTAACCAAACCCTTTAGGCCTTAATAAAAAAGGCGAAGTTCGATCGATCGCGAAGCCTCGTCACGATGGCCGGGCATCTGTTCAATCGCAAGTATCTTTCTGAAGATACTCCAATTGGCTCAGGTTTCCCTCGATTGAGAAGTCGCCGTAATCGATCTGAAGCTTTCGGCTCACGCCATTTTCGTACAGCAGAAAATCGATCTGATAGGCGGGTGTCAGGTCCCCTCCCTTGGTCTCGAAATAGCCGATGGAGATCGGCCACGACCGCAGCTTGTCGAGCCCCCGCTCCTTCGCCGGCGCCTCGAGATCCTTGTCGCTTCCGGGGGGGCGCGCGTCGCCGATGAACGAGGTCGTGTCGTAGACCTTCTGGCCTTGCTCCGAGCCGTCATAAAGCTCGGCCTCGAGCATGGACCTGCCCGCCTTGGCCGCATCGATCACCGCCAGGCTGTGCTGGGTCGGAAACAGCACCTTCGGCGAAAGATTGAGTTCGGCCTGGGCCGGCTGGGTCAGCCGCACCTGCACCTCGTTCGGCGTCTGCCGCAAAGCCCGGCCCATGGTGACGTCGCCGAGCTTGTCATTCAGATACTGGGCCGACTGGAAGCGGAACTTGTTGCCGTGGCCCTCCTCCCAGGTCGAGGAGCGCAGATCCGTCAGATTGGTTTCGCCTTGGCTGTCGGTCATTTGCGTGACCATGCGCATATTGAGGGTGTAGCCCTCGCATTCGGACCCGGAGAACTCGTAGACCATCCGGCCGTCGACACCCACGATGCCCGAGGCCGAACGCGCATCCGAAAGCCGCATCTCGTAAATCGCGCGGTGGGGCTGCAGCGTCACCTCTTCGGCGCTGGCTGCCATGGATCCCGCCATGGAGCTTGCCAAGGAAGCGCCGCAGAGTAGCGCGGCAAGCGTCAGCACACGGACGGTATCGGGAACGTGTCGGAACATGGCGAACGGCAACGAGACACACCTCCTGAACGGGCTGGCCGGTAGCCCACGACTTCGTGGTTTGTCGCACCAACGCTCAGCATCTACAAGAGCTTCGCGATGCGTCTTGCGCCTTTCGGGGTTTTGAATCATGGTCCTGAGGACCCGCCGGGAGAGCGGTGCACCACCCACGCGAATACCATTCGAGAAGATGCGGAAGGATCCATGACGGGAGAAATCGAAGCACGGCTCAAGGCGCTCAACCTCGCTCTGCCAGAGGTCGCAAGCCCCGTGGCCAACTACGTCCCCTTCCTGCATATCAACGGCTTCCTCTACGTCTCCGGACAGCTTCCCATGCGCGACGGCAAGGTCGCGGTGACGGGACAACTCGGCAGCGGTCTCGACGTGGAAGACGGCATGGAGGCCGCCGGCATCTGCCTCATGAACATCCTGGCCCAGGCCAAGAACGCGCTGGGCGACCTCGATCGCATCGCCCAGGCGGTCCGCCTCAGCGGTTTCGTCAATTCGACCGCCGACTTCACCGATCATCCTAAGGTCGTGAACGGGGCGTCCGATTTGCTGGTCGAGATCCTGGGCGATAAGGGGCGCCACACGCGCGCCGCCGTCGGCTGCTCGAGCCTGCCGCTCGGCGCCGCCGTCGAGATCGATGCAATCTTCGCGATCGAATAGGCTCCCGGGGCAAGACTCGGAGCGAAATTGGACTCCAGCACAATGGCTTATAGCGGTGGGCTCGACTGGCTGAAGAGGCCCATCGCCCATCGCGGTTTGCACGATCGGCAAACCGGCATTGTCGAGAACACCGCCTCCGCTGTGGAGGCGGCCATCGCCGCCGGGTTCGGCATGGAGGTCGATCTCCGGGCGGCCCGCGGCCATGTCCCCGTGGTCTTCCACGACGAGACCCTGGAGCGGCTTACCGAAGGCGAAGGCAAGGTCGCCGACCACGACGTGGAGACCTTGCGCCAGCTCGCGATGCGGGGGACCGGCGACCGTATCCTCACCCTGCCCGAGCTTCTCGACCTGGTCGCAGGTCGCGCACCGCTGATCCTGGAAATCAAGAGCGAGTGGAACCGGGACCGGCGTTATGAGGCCAACATCGCCGAAGCCCTCCGCAACTATAACGGTCCGGTCGCCATCATGTCCTTCGACCCGTGGTGCGTCGCGGCCTTCCGCCGTCTCGCACCGGACCTGCCCCGCGGCCTCGTCTCCGAATGGATGTCACGGCGGAGCTTCCAGAAGCAGATCGGCATCTGGCAGCGCTTCGCCATGCGCCACCTCTTGACCGCCTCCATCGCCAAACCCCATTTCATTGCATACGATATCCAGGCCTTGCCGACCTTCGCCACCCGGCTGGCGCGGTGGTGGGGCCTGCCGCTTCTGACCTGGACCGTGCGGACGGAGTTCCAACGTGCCAAGGCCGAAGCGCTCGCCGACGCCATGATTTTCGAGGAGATCAGGCCTTAGCCTGAGACCGCAAACCTTTGGGTGACATCGAAAATATCGTCGTGCGCGCCATCGCAGGCGTGGCCGAGATCGACCCCGAAACCTGGGACGCCTGCGCCGAAGGCATTCCCCTGGACGCGACCGGAATCGAAGTTTTAGGCCGCCGCCGCAACCCCTTCCTCGCCCACGCTTTTTTGCACGCTCTGGAAGCCTCCGGCTCCGCCTGCGCCGATACCGGCTGGCTGCCCCGCCATCTCGTCCTGGAATCGCCCGACGGCGAGATCGAAGGCGTCATGCCCTGCTATCTGAAGGCCCATTCCATGGGCGAATACGTCTTCGACCACGGCTGGGCCGATGCGTATGAGCGGGCGGGCGGCGACTACTATCCCAAGCTCCAGGCGAGCGTTCCCTTCACTCCCGTCACGGGCCCGCGGCTGCTGGTCCGCGACGGGCCGGACCGCGCCGAGCGCCAGAACCTGCTGTTGCGCGCCGCGGCCGGCTTCACCGAGCAGCTCGACGTCTCGTCGCTCCACATCACCTTCCTCACCCGCCCCGAATGGGAGCTTGCGGGCGAGATCGGCTTCCTCCAGCGAACCGACCAGCAGTTCCACTGGCGGAACCAGGGCTACGAGAGTTTCGACGGCTTCCTCGACGCGCTGGCCTCTCGCAAGCGCAAGGCCCTGCGAAAGGAGCGTCGCCAGGCGGTGGAGAACGGCATCGAGATCGAATGGGTCACGGGCGCCGACCTCACCGAGGCCCATTGGGACGCCTTCTACGAATTCTATCAGGACACCGGCGCGCGCAAATGGGGCCGCCCCTATCTGAACCGCGCCTTCTTCTCCATGATCGGCGAGACCATGGCCGACGATCTGCTGCTGGTCTTCGCCAAGCGGGAGGGCCGTTACATCGCCGGCGCCCTCAACGTGATCGGGGTCGATACGCTGTTCGGCCGCTACTGGGGTTGCACCGAGCACCATCCCTATCTGCATTTCGAGATCTGCTATTACCAGGCCATCGACTTCGCTATTCGCCACGGCTTGAAGACTGTCGAGGCCGGCGCCCAAGGCGAGCACAAGCTCGCCCGCGGCTACCTCCCGACCGAGACCTACAGCGTCCATTATTGCCGTGACGCAGCCCTCGCCCGAGCTGTCGCCGATTTCCTGAAACGCGAGCGTGCCGCCGTGACCCACGAGATGGCCTTCCTGTCCGAGGAAAGCCCCTACAAGAAAGACGGCGGGTCGTAAGCGCCCGAAAAGCGCAGCCGTGCGTTGCGCCGGCCCTAGGCAAATGTCAAAACCCGGGCAATCATTCGGACGCTTGAGGGAGGGCGCGCATGGCTTACGATCCGGACAATATCTTCGCCAAGATGCTG
This sequence comes from Methyloligella halotolerans, assembly GCF_001708935.1. Classification (GTDB taxonomy): domain Bacteria; phylum Pseudomonadota; class Alphaproteobacteria; order Rhizobiales; family Methyloligellaceae; genus Methyloligella; species Methyloligella halotolerans. Next base: position 167,251 of record NZ_MASI01000001.1, on the reverse strand, counting down.
AAGGGGGAGATCCCCTGCCATAAGATCTACGAGGACGAGAACACCCTCGCCTTTCTCGACATCATGCCCCGCTCCGAAGGCCACACCCTGGTGATCCCGAAGGCCGAAACCGAGAACCTGTTCGACGTCTCGCCTGATGTGTTGGCCAAGACCATGGCGGTGGTCCAGACGCTCGCGCCCAAGATTCGCGACGCTGCCGGCGCCGACGGCGTTCTGATCCAGCAGTTCAACGGGGCGGCCGCCGGCCAGACCGTCTTCCACCTCCACTTCCACATCGTGCCCCGGAAAGAAGGCGTCGACCTCAAGCCCCATGCCGGCGACATGGCCGACCAGGACGAGCTCGCTAAGACTGCCGAGACGATCCGGGCGGCGCTTTAGAGGTCGAGCGCTTCCGCAAACAACTACGTCATCCCGGCGAAAGCCGGGATCCAGTAACCCATGAAGTCAGCGGTCACCATGCGGCGATGATTACTGGATTGCCCGGTCAAGCCGGGCAATGACACCTGGCGAGAGCCCAGCCAACAAAAAAGCCCGGCGCCGCTTTCGCGAGGCCGGGCCTTTTCGATCTTCTCTGAGGCGAGCCGCTAAGCCGTCTCTTCCTTGCTGCGCGATGATTTGCGCTTCTTCGGCTTGGCCTTGCCCTCGCCTTTCGGCTTGGCCGGCGCGTTGGCATCGAGGAACTCGAAGCCCAGCACCTCCTGGCCGTCCTTCTTCTCCACGATCACCCGGACGATGCCGCCGCCCTGGAGCTTGCCGAACAGGATCTCCTCGGCGAGCGGCTTTTTGATGTGCTCCTGGATCACGCGAGCCAGCGGACGGGCGCCGAACTTCTCGTCGTAGCCGCGCTCGGCCAGCCACTGATTGGCGGCATCCGTGAGCTCGATCGTGATGTTCCGGTCGCCGAGCTGCGCTTCCAGCTGGAAGACGAACTTCTCGACCACCTTGGAGATCACGTCCTGGCCCAACGGCGCGAACGGGATCACCGCATCCAGACGGTTGCGGAATTCCGGCGAGAACATCCGCGCGATGGCCTCCTCGTCGTCCCCTTCCCGCTTGGACCGGTTGAAGCCGATGGCCGCCTTGGCGAGGTCGGTCGCGCCCGCATTGGTCGTCATGATCAGGATGACGTTCTGGAAGTCGACCTTCTTGCCGTTATGGTCGGTCAGCTTCCCGTGATCCATCACCTGCAGCAGGATATTGAACAGATCCGGATGCGCCTTCTCGATCTCGTCGAGCAGCAGCACGCAATGCGGATGCTGGTCGACGCCATCGGTCAGAAGACCGCCCTGGTCGAACCCGACATAGCCCGGAGGCGCACCGATCAGGCGCGAGACCGTGTGCCGCTCCATATACTCCGACATGTCGAAGCGGAGCAGCTCCACGCCCAACAGCTCGGCGAGCTGGCGTGAGACCTCGGTCTTGCCGACGCCCGTGGGCCCGGAGAACATGTAGCAGCCGATCGGCTTGCCCGGCTCGCGAAGCCCGGCGCGCGACAGCTTGATCGCCGCGCCCAGCGCCTCGATCGCCTGATCCTGGCCGAACACGACCCGCTTCAGGTCCCGGTCGATATGGCGCAGGACTTCCGCGTCGGTCTTCGAGATCGTCTTCGGCGGGATGCGGGCCATGGTGGCGATGGTGTTCTCCACCTCTTTCACACCGATCACCTTCCGCCGCTGCTTCTCAGGCACCAACATCAGGGACGCGCCCGTCTCGTCGATCACGTCGATCGCCTTATCGGGCAGCTTCCGGTCGTGGATGTATTTCGCCGACAGCTCCACCGCCGTGCGCAGCGCCTGATTGGTGTAGCGCACTTTGTGGAAGTCCTCGAAATAAGGCTTCAGCCCCTTCAGGATATCGATCGCATCGGAGACGCTGGGCTCGTTGACGTCGATCTTCTGGAAGCGGCGGACGAGCGCCCGGTCCTTCTCGAAATGCTGACGATACTCCTTGTAGGTCGTCGAGCCGATGCAGCGCAGCCCCCCGCTCTGAAGCGCAGGCTTCAGCAGGTTGGAGGCATCCATGGCGCCGCCGGAGGTCGCGCCCGCGCCGATCACCGTGTGGATCTCGTCGATGAACATGATGGCGCCGGGATAATTCTCGATCTCCCGCATCACGGCCTTCAGCCGCTCCTCGAAATCGCCGCGATACCGCGTGCCGGCGAGCAGCGCGCCCATGTCGAGCTGGAAGATCGTGGCATCCTGCAGCACTTCCGGCACGTCGCCCATGACGATGCGCCGCGCCAGGCCTTCGGCGATGGCCGTCTTGCCGACGCCCGGATCGCCCACGAAGAGCGGGTTGTTCTTCTGCCGGCGGCATAGCACCTGGATGGTGCGCTGAATCTCGCTCGCCCGGCCGATCAGAGGATCGATCTTGCCGCCCTCGGCCTTCTCGTTGAGATTCACGCAATAGACCTCGAGCGCGTCCGCGCCGCGCTTCTTGTCCTCGCCGCCCTCGACGGTCGCCGCGTCGTCGTCCACGCCGCGAACGGTCCGGGGCTCGGACATACCGGGCCTTTTGGCGATGCCGTGGCTGATATAGTTGACCGCGTCCAGCCGGGTCATGTGCTGCTCTTGCAGGAAGAACGCCGCATGGCTCTCCCGCTCGGCGAAGATCGCAACCAGCACGTTAGCGCCCGTCACCTCTTCCCGGCCCGAAGACTGCACATGGGCCACAGCGCGGTGGATGACGCGCTGGAAGCCGGCCGTCGGCTGCGCATCGCTGCGCTGGGTGACGGAAAGCCCGGCGAGCTCTTCCTCGATATAGCCGGTGACTTTGTCGCGCAGCAGATCGAGATCGACATCGCAGGCCCGCATAACGGCGGCCGCGTCGCGGTCGTCGATCAGCGAGAGCAGCAGATGCTCGAGCGTCGCATATTCGTGATTCCGCTCATTGGCGTATTGGAGAGCGCGCCTCAGAGCCTGTTCGAGACTGGTCGAAAAAGAAGCCAAGTCAGATCCTCACTCTTTTTCCATGGTGCATTGGAGCGGATGCTCGTTCTGACGCGCGAAACTCGTCACCTGAGCCACTTTAGTCTCGGCCACCTCGTAAGTGTAGACCCCGCAGATGCCGACGCCCTTCTGGTGGACATGCAGCATGATCTGGGTCGCCTCTTCCTGGCCCTTGTTGAAAAAGTGCTCCAGGACGTAAACGACGAAGTCCATAGGGGTGTAGTCGTCGTTCAGAAGCAGCACCTTGTACAAGCTGGGCCGCTTCGTCTTCGGACGAGTCTTCGTGATGATGTTCGTGCCGGTGTCGTCGTCGCCCCGGCCGTTTTCGCCGTTCCGCGCCATTGTCAGCCTCTATGTGGCGTCTCGTTCTTCATGTTCCAAGTGGCGTTAGCCAAATTCCAATCGAGCCATCGCGTCTCAGGTGTCGCATTCCAAGCGTCGCGTCCTGGCGGATCCATACCGGACAGTTGGCGGACCTCGCCGAGACGACGGCAGCCTCCTGTCTCCTATCCTGTGCCAATCCCGCGAAGCTGCGCAACCCCGACACGACAGCGAAGCCATTGCCGTAAACGCCGATGCGACGACCTCCGTCATCCTAACATAGGCATCTTGCCGGCCATGAGAATGACGATCTGGCGACGAATACGTGCGGTCAAATCGAATCCAGGCCAAAAAAAAGCCCGGGTCGAGACCCGGGCCATTTACCTCATGCCCTTCCGGGCAATCGCGCTGAAAAGACCTAGTAGGTCTTCTTGGCGAAGCTGTCTTCCATCGGCTTATAGGCGTCCTGCGCCATGCCGACATACATCTCGCCAAGCTTGGACATCTCGGCCATGTAATCGTCATACGCCTTCTTGGCGTACTGCGACTGGATCTCGAAAGCCTGCTCGGCAGATTTGGCACTGACCAGCTGCTCGAAAGCACGGGTGCTGTCTTCGAACGTCTTCTTCGAGTAGTCGGTCATCTCAGACGCGATGGCCTGGACACCTTTGCTCCACTCGCCCATTGCACGGACGCTGGCCTCGAAACCGTCTTTGCCAGCCTTCTGGAACTCTTCAAAACCTTTCAACATCATGCCCTCTCTCGGTAACGTTGAGTAATATTGCGTATGCGAAGAATATATGCATTGCACAAAAAAACGTCAACCCGTTTTATTGCACTGCACAAAAAAGAGAAAATTCGTCTTAACCCTTTGGCAATTCCCCAAATTTACGCTGGCTTCAGCAGCGCCGGACGCGGAGGAACCGCACCGAATAGCCCGTGATCGCCAAGAATAGGCGAACGGCATCCGGCGGCATAGGGACGGTTAGTCGACGGGGATTTTCAGCGTTATGCGCGAAATTACCAGAAATTCAGCGGGCGGCGCTCAGCGGCTGCACCGCACTGCAGTTTGGGCTCTCGTGAGCCTCTTGACCTTGGCAATGCTGCTGCCGCCGCTTCGGCCGGCGCAGGCTGCCTCGGATTTCCGATCCGCCATCGTGGTGGACATGAACAACGGCGAAGTGCTTTTCGCCCGCTCTGCCGACACCAAGCGGTATCCGGCCTCGCTCACCAAGATCATGACGCTCTACGTCCTGTTCGGCTATCTCCGCGACGGCCGCATCACGTTGGACTCCGAGCTGACCATCACGCCCCACGCGGCATCCCAGCCGCCGACCAAGCTGGGCCTGAAGCCGGGATCGACGATCCGCACCGAGGACGCGATCAAGTCGCTGGTGACCAAGTCCGCCAACGACATGGCGGCCGCCGTGGCCGAGAACCTGGCCGGCACCGAATCCAACTTCGCCCGCATCATGACCCAGCAGGCCCGCGCCATCGGCATGAAGAACACCGTGTTCAAGAATGCATCGGGTCTGCCGAACAATGCCCAGGTCACGACGGCCCGCGACATGGCCATTCTCGGCGAGCGCATCATGCGCGACTACCCGGAGTATTATCACTACTTCTCGCTGACGAGCTTCAGCTACAAGGGCCGGAGCTACCGCAATCACAACCATCTGCTGGGCAACTATTCCGGCACCGACGGCATCAAGACCGGCTTCATCCGCGCCAGCGGCTTCAACCTGACGGCCTCCTGCCGCCGCGACGGCAAGCATCTGCTGACCGTCGTGCTGGGCGGTTCCACCAGCGGCGGCCGCGATGCCACCGTGCGCTATCTGTTCGACAAGCACTGGGCCAAGGCCAGCGTCGGCAGCACCCGCGAACCGTTCGTGGCTTCGCCGGGCATGCCGCTCCGCCGTCCGCCGGTCTTCGCCGTGGCATCCGCCGGAGGCCGCAGCGCGAGCCCTGCCCCGCAGCCCGTTTCCTATCAGCCGCAGCCTCAGCGCGTGGCGGTCCGCAACCCGCTCGCCGAAGTGCAGCAGCAGCCTCAGGTTCAGGCGCGGCCTCAACCGCAGCCCCAGCTCGTCGGACGTTCCGAGAACGGCGCCTATCACGTCCAGGTCGGCTCCTACACCACGCCCCAGGACGCCGACCGCCGGCTGACCACGATCCAGAGTCAGGCGGGCAACCTGCTCTCGGGCCACCAGCCCGTCACCACCAGCTTCCAGAACGGCAGCACGCGATGGTACCGAGCGCGCTTCGCGAACTTCTCGCAGTCCGAGGCCGAGAAAACCTGCTCGAGCCTGAAGCGCATGTCGGTCGACTGCATCGCGATGCGGGCCGAATAGGCAAAAAGCCGCCTGCATAATCGTCACTTCGCCGACCGGCTGAAGTTGCCGCGAATCTCCCCAAGGCCTAGCTTGCTTTCGTCTTGGGGGGATAACGAGACCACAGCGAGGGACGATTATGCTGAGCTCACTTGATCGATACGCACCTTACGCGCTTGCCGCGCTCCGCATCGTCACCGCGCTCCTCTTCATGGAGCACGGCACGATGAAGCTGTTCGGCTTTCCGGAAGTCGAGGGCCATGGCGGCGGCGGAAGCCTTTCACCGCTGATCCTTACCGCCGGCATCTTGGAAGTGTTTGGCGGCCTAGCGATCCTCATCGGCCTATTCACCCGGCCGATCGCCTTCCTGCTTTCGGGCCAGATGGCAGTCGCCTACTGGATGGCCCATTTCCCGCGCGGATTTTATCCGGTCGAGAACGGCGGCGACGGCGCCATCCTGTTCTGCTTCGTCTTCCTGTATCTGTTCTTTGCGGGTCCAGGCGCCTGGGCGATCGACACCATGCGCCAGCGGAACGGCTAACGAGACTGGCCGCGGATCAGCGAACGCTGAGGAGAACTTCCTTGGCCTCGTTGATCCGCGCCGCCAGATAGGTCGAGCCGCCCTGGTCCGGATGCACCTTCTTCATGAGGTGGCGATGCGCCTTGCGGATCTCTTCCACCGTGGCCGAGCGGGCCACACCCAGCACCTCATACGCCTCGTCGATACTCATGCTTCCGGAAGACCGGCTGCGGCGCCCCGCCCCGCCCGTGCCGTTCCCAGCGCCGTAGCGTGAATATCCAGCGCCCGCACCGGCACCATCCTGCCAACCCGGCGAACGTTGATTGAGATAGGCTTCGATCAACGCGGCCTCTTGGGGATCGCCGTGCTGAAGTTCGGCGACGAGTTCCTTGAGCTCCTGCGTCTGGAGGTCCGATAGCGCACGCCCGGCGAATTTGCCGGAGACCACCCGCCCGTCGACACGGCCCGTCCCGTGGTCGAGCTCCATCTCTAGATGGGCGGTGCGCACGAAGGATTTCTGCCCACCCGCGCGCTGCCGGCCCGGCCCATAGCCACCGCCGAGGCCGCCCATGCCGCCGGGACCGAACGGTCCGCCGCCGAAGGTGCGGAAGCGGATGCCCTGCCGGCGCAGCATCGTGTAGCCGATGATCGCGACCGGAATCGCGAGGATCAGGAGGCCGGGAATGATGAAGCGCCGGCGAGAATGAAGAGCGCGATCCAGCTGTATTTCCGGATGCCGCGCGCAAGCTTGCCGGTATCGGCGTTCGCCAGGTAGCGAAGCCCGAACATGATCGCCAGGAAGAGGCCGAAGCCGAGGAGGAATGCGTACATGGTCTCCGGTCAGCCCATCTGCTCTAGAAGGCGCGCGGCCGCGCCACCTTCGCGTTCGCTAAAGGATTGGAGGGCCTTTCGCCCGCCGCTCGCATAGACCGCCACAGCTTTGAGCAAGGCGCGAAGCTGGTGCGCGGCCCCGGCATCGAACGCACAATATGCCCCTTTCGTGAGTCGGGCGATCTCCTTGAAGGCGATCTCCGCCCGCGGTTCGCGGCCTTCCTGGAACAGGAAGACGGGCACGCCGAGCAATCCCAGCTCACCGGCTTTTTGACACAGCGCGTCGATGCTCTCCTCCATGCAATCGCCGACATAGACGACGGCGCTCACCTTCTGCTTCGCCGTCTCGCGCTTGGCGTGACCCAGCACCTTGCCGATCTGGGTGTAGCCACCGCGGCAGGAGACCTGGCTCATCACCCGCGAAAGCGCGGCGGCATCGCTCACCCATTTGCTGGCCCGGCATTCGCCGAAGCCTCGGAAATAGATCAGCTGTACGTCGAGACCGCCGATTTCGTCCACGGCGGCGAACATATCGCCCTGAAGCTGCAGCGCCATATCCCAGGTCGGCTGTCGGCTCATGGTCGCATCCATGGCGAAGATCAGCCTGCCGTCGCCGGTGCGGGGCGCAAGCGACTGGGTGCGCCTCAGAAACGCGGCAACGTCCGAATCGCTGGAGCGCCGCTCCTGAATATCGTTCGCATCGTCCGTGCTCGGACGCATTGCCTTCGCCATCGAAACTCCCTGGTTGGCGAACGTATCGGGAAAGAACCGCCCTTATAGATGGAAACTCATTGCGATTCCGGCAATGGCGGCCTGATCGGTAATTTCCGCCCTCAATCTTCGTCCGTGGCGGCCAGCAGCTTGGCATTTCCGCCCGAAGCGGTCGTATTCACCGTCATCACCCGTTCGGTTGCGAACCGCTCCAGATAATGCGGCCCACCCGCCTTCGGTCCGGTGCCCGACAGACCCTCGCCGCCGAAAGGCTGGGCTCCGACCACGGCGCCGATCTGGTTGCGGTTGACGTAGAAGTTTCCCACGCGGGCACGGGCGGCAACGAAGTCCGCGGCTTGCTCGACCCGGGAATGGAGCCCCAGGGTCAGCCCAAACCCGCTCGCGTTGATCTGATCGCATACCGCGGCAAGCCCATCGCCGGGAAAGCGCACGACGTGGAGGATCGGTCCGAAAACCTCCGCCTTCAGCTCGGACAGCGAGTCGATCTCATAGATCGCGGGGCTTACGAAGCTGCCGCGGGGAAGATCGTCCGGCAGGGGCAGATCGAGGATCTCCCGCGCCTCCGCCCGCATTCGCACCTTATGGGCCTGGAGCGTCAGCTTGGCCTGGGAATCGATCACCGGGCCGATATCGGTCGAATAGTCCAGCGGATCGCCAATCGTAAGTTCCCGCACCGCGCCCGTCAGCATCTCCAGGATGCGGTCCGCCACCTCCTCCTGCAGGAACAGCACCCGCAGTGCGGAGCAGCGCTGGCCGGCGCTGTCGAAGGCGGACGCGATGACGTCGTCCACCACCTGTTCGGGCAGCGCGGAGGAATCGACGATCATGGCGTTGAGGCCCCCCATCTCGGCGATCAGCGGAACGACCGGCCCTTCCCGTGCCGCAAGCGCACGGTTGATGGCGATGCCAGTCTCCGTGCCGCCGGTGAAAGCCACGCCGTTCACCCGAAGATCCTCGATCAAGGCCTGACCGACCACCTCGCCCGGCCCGGGCAGCAGATGCAGCACATCGGCCGGCACCCCCGCCTCATGCAGCAGGCGGACGGTGCGGGCAGCGATCAGCGGCGTCTGCTCGGCGGGCTTCGCGACTACCGCGTTGCCGGCGGCGAGCGCCGCTCCGATCTGGGCGGAAAAGATCGCCAACGGAAAATTCCAGGGCGAGATGCAGGCGAACACGCCGCGCCCATGCAGAGATAGCAGGTTCTCCTCACCGGTCGGACCCGGAAGATGCTTGGGCGCACCGAAGCTCTCCCGGGCTTGCGAAGCCGCGTAGCGCAGATGGTCCACCGCCTCGCGGAGATCGCCCTGGGCATTCTCCAGGGTCTTGCCGGCTTCCCGTACCAGGAGCGCCATCAAGGCGGGCCGGTCCGCCTCCATAAGATCGGCCGCCTTCTCCAGGATCGCGGCCCGCTCTTCGCCGCCACGCCGATCCCACCCCGGCGCAGCAGCGGTTGCCGCATCGAGCGCAGCGTCGATCGCATCAGCATCCGCGTTGGTGCAATGGCCGACCTCGATCTGCCTGTCGTTTGGCGACGTGATCGCATAGGGCTGCCCCCGCGTAATGAGCTCGCCGGAGACGATGGGGCCGGCCACGAACCCGCCCTGCTCCAGCGCATCGCGCATATCGTCCACGAGAGCCTCGCGGGAAAAGTCGTCCCATAGAGGCAGCCCCTCTGCATTCTTCCGCGGTGCGAAGATCTCCGCTGGTAGGGGAATGCGCGGATTGGCCTTTGTCTCGTTGGCTTCCGCCTTCTCGACGGGATCGGCGATGATCGCCCCGATGGGCGCCTCGTCATCGGCCAACCGATTCACGAAGGAGGTATTGGCGCCGTTCTCCAAAAGCCGCCGCACCAGATAGGCCAATAGATCGCTATGGCCGCCGACCGGCGCGTAGATCCGGCAGGGCCGTCCCAGCTTGTCCGGCGAAACGACTGCTTCGTGGAGGGCTTCTCCCATGCCGAACAGCCGCTGGAACTCGTAATCCGCCCCCTCGCCCAGCCGGTGGACGGCCGCGATCGTGTGAGCGTTATGGGTGGCGAATTGCGGAAAGAAGCAATCCGCCCTCTCCAGCAGCGCCCGGGATGCAGCAATGTAGGAGACGTCGGTGTTCACCTTGCGGGTGAAGACCGGATAGCTGTGCAGCCCGGCGACTTGCGCCCATTTGATCTCCGAATCCCAATAGGCGCCCTTCACCAGCCGCACCGGAATGCGCCGTCCCGTCGCCCGCGCCACCGCCCCGAGCCAGGCGATCAGTGGCAGGGTGCGCTTGGAATAGGCCTGCACCGCCAGGCCCAACCCATCCCAGCCGGCGAGATCCGGATCTTCGAAAAGGGGCTTCAGGAGGGATAGGCTGAGATCGAGCCGGTCCGCCTCCTCCGCATCGATGGTGAGAGGCAGATAGGCTTCCCGCATGGCGACCGCGAGCCGCTTCAGCCGCGGCAGCAATTCCTCCTGCATGCGGGCGGCCTGGGAGGGCTCATATCGCGGATGAAGCGCGGAAAGCTTGATGGACAGGCCGGAGCGCCGGTGCAGGGTTTCCCCGTCCCGGTTGCGCGGCTCGCCGTGATCGGTGGCAATGGCTTCGATGGCATGAGCGTAGCGCTGCAGATAGCGCTGGGCGTCATCCTCGCTTCGCGCCGCCTCCCCCAGCATGTCGTAGGAGAAGCGATAGCCGCGGCCCGCCTCGTCCTTGCCGTTCCGAATCGCCTCTTCGATGGTTTCTCCGAGCACGAACTGTCCGCCCAGGATGCGCATGGCGTGGCGCAGCGATTCCCGGATCACCCCTTCGCCCGTTCGCGAGACGAGCCTCTGCAGCCGCCGGGAGATCTCGTTGCCGTCCCGCGTCCCCCAGTCGAGCACCCTACCCGTCAGCATCAGCCCCCAGGTCGACGCGTTGACGAAGAGCGAGGGCGAATGCCCCAGATGCTTGGCCCAATCCCCCGCCGACACCGTGCCGGCGATCAGCTTATCGGCGGTCGCCTTGTCAGGAATGCGCAGCAACGCTTCCGCCAGGCAGAGCAGCAGCACGCCTTCTTCGGTGAGAAGCCCGTATTCGTGCAGAAAGGAATCGACGCCGCCATAGGCGTGGCGCCCGGCCCGCGCCGCCTGGACCAGGTTGCGAGCCACCCGCTCGATCTGCCGCCGTTCCGGTTCGCTGAACCGCGCCTGATCGATCAGCTCCTCGACCAGCCGGTCCTCGTCGGCGAGAATCAGTGCCGCGACGCCGTCGCGGGGCGGAATCTTCGCCGTCGTCTGGTCCGCCTGCACGCTGCTCATATCGCCTCGCCGACGCCGTCCATGGCCGCTCATTCTCCGATCTTAGTCCCAACGTCCGTTAAAGCGACTCTCGTGTTTCCGCCTTTTCCGCCGTCACCCTCCAAGTACGGTCTGGAACCCTTCCCCGCCATCTTGCCTTCGCAACGGAAAGCGCTATCGTCCGCGCTTTCGGACTGGGGAAGCAACGGCCCATGGCACCGGCCATCAGCACAATCAGAACAGTGACCGGTATGCGCCGCCGCGTTGCCCAATGGCGCAACGAGGAGCGGAAGATCGCTCTCGTGCCCACCATGGGTGCGCTCCACCCCGGCCATCTTTCCCTCATCGCCAAGGCCCGCGAAAAAGCCGAGCGGGTCATCGTCTCGATCTTCGTCAATCCGACTCAGTTCGGCGAAGGCGAGGATTTCGATGCCTACCCCCGCGACGAGAAAGGCGACCTCGCCAAGCTGACCGAGGCGGGGGTCGACGTCGCCTACATTCCCGATGCCAGGCAGATGTTCGCTCCCGGCTTCGCCACCCGGGTTCATGTGAAGGGACTGACCGAGCGTCTCTGCGGCGCCTCCCGCCCCGGCCATTTCGACGGCGTCTCGACCATCGTGACCAAGCTGCTGCTGCAATGCGCGCCCGATCTCGCGATCTTCGGCGAGAAGGACTACCAGCAGCTTCTCACCATCAAGCGCATGGTCGCCGATCTCGATATCCCGGTAGAGATTCTCGGCGCCCCCATCGAACGGGAAGAGGACGGCCTCGCCCGCTCCTCCCGCAACGCCTATCTCAACAAGCGCCAGCGCGAGCTTGCCCCGCTGCTCCAGCGGACCCTGCAGGACATGGCCTACGATCTCGCAGAGGGGCGCCCGGTCGAGGATGCCACGGCGGCGAGCGCCTTCCGCCTGGAATCGGCCGGCTTCAAGGTCGACTATCTGGAAGTCGTCGATCCGGAGACCCTGCAGCCCGTCGACGGGGTCCTGAGCAAGCCGGCACGGACCCTCGTCGCGGCCTATCTCGGCAAGACGCGGCTGATCGACAATCTTGGCGTCAAACCGAAGCAGCGGAACCGCAAGCGGGCGAGTTAGCCCCTACCCGCCGATCAGGCAGAGTTCCCGCAGGTCCCGCACCATTTCCTGGGGAATATCGGAGAGCCCCTCCCCATGGAGGAGATCGCCAGGCGCATCCTCGTCCGTCAGATAGCGCCAGCCCTGAAAGGCGCGGCGCGGCTGTCCCCTCGTCGGAACGAGATCCGGTCCCAGGATGATTCCGCAGCAAGCCCGACCGTCCTCACGCGTCTCCGGCCGCAGATCGAGGATCGGCTGGCGAACCAGCACGGCGCCCTTGATGACCCAGTAGAGGGAGCCGCCCGCGAGGATCTCGTCGCGCCGCCGCGGCGTCTGGGTGGTGCGGTGGATCAACTCCAGCGGATGCCCCGCAGCACGATGCTGGGCAAGGCGCTTGGCCTGCCAGTCGCGCAAGGCTTGCACGCTGTCGATACCGACGCAGAGCTTGAGAAGATGGAGAGCCATGGAGGTCAGAAGCCTATCGCCGGGATTGGGCGGGCAATAAGGCGGAGGTCGGGTTTTCCCCGCTTTTCTGGAGGCTTCGTCGGTCGGACAAAATCCGACGATCAGGTTCAGGCCGCGTCAGGCAGCGCTTCCTCTGTGTTATGCGGAGCGGAAGGCGGGGACGCCTCGGGCCGCTTCGCCGGGCCTTCGGGTCCGGGAAACAGCGCATCCGTCCGGCCTCTGATCCAGTATGCCAACAGCCCGACCCATTCCCGCGTCGCCATGTCGACCCTACGCAGCCCTTCCGAGACTTTGTCGAACGGCCGCCAGGCATCTTCGGGCCCGCGGGTGCGGTAGTCCACCGGCCAGGGTTCGACCTCGAACCCGGCCTGGCGGAAGCATCCCATGGCCCGGGGCATGTGAGCGGCCGAGGTGATGAGCACCCACCGCTTGTCCGGCCCGAGCAGCTCCAGCTTTTGAAGCTTCGCCTTCACGTATTCGGCGTTTTCGTAGGTGTCTCGCGAGCGGTCTTCGAGAACCAGCCGTGTGCTGTCGATGCCCAGTCCGGTCAGGATCGTTGCGGTGCCCAGCGCCTCGCTCGACGCCGGGTAGAACAGCGCGGCATCGCCCCCGGAGATTACCACCTTTGCGTCGGCGAAGCGGTGGGCAAGCAGCCCTGCCTCGACGATCCGGTCGCCCGCCTCGTTCAGTGTCGGCGCGCCGCGCCCTTCGCCGATGTAGCGCTGCTCCGCCCCGCCCAGAACGATGAAGCCCGTCGGCGGCGCGCCCCGGTCGAGATCGGCCCGCGGAAAGCGGTCCTCGAGCGGCAGCACCAGCCAATTGCCGAGGGGCGACAGCCCCACGGCCAACAGCAGGAACGCCGCCAGCGCCACGATCCGCCGCCCCCACCTGGCCCAGTAGGTCCAGACCATCACCGTGCCCAGCAGCAACAGAAAGGCGATCAGGCAGGACGGCTGCAGGAAAAACCACAAGAGCTTCGCGAGATAAAAGAACATCCCTCACCAGATCCGATGCGCAGCAGATCAAACCGGCGACTCATAGCAGCCTTGCCGGCCAGGCGCATTCTCCGAGGCGTCGGATCAATCCCACTGGGGAGCCCAATCCGGGTCGGTCATCCGGCCGCCGGGCTCGGCCAGCGAGAAGATGCGCGCCATCTCGTCTTCGCTGAGCGAGAAGTCGAAGATGTCGAAATTGCTCTCGATATGGTCCGGATTGCCGGAACGCGGGATGGCGACCACGCTTTCTTGCTGGATCAGCCAGCGCAGGATCACCTGGTTGGCGCCCTTGCCGTGCGCATCGGCGATCTCGGTAACGACGGGATCTGAGAGCAGCCTCCCCCGCCCCAGGGGCGAATAGGCCGTCAGCGCGAGGCCGTCCCGGCGGCAGGCACCCAGCACCACGCTCTGATCCAGATGCGGGTGATATTCGACCTGATTGGTGACCAGCGGGGCGGAAGCGAGTGCGATCGCCTCCTCCATCAGCGCCACGGGGAAATTGCTGATCCCGATATGCCGCGTCATGCCGAAACGCTTCACCTCCGAGAGCGCCGCCATGGTCTCCTCCAGAGGCACCTCCGGATTCGGCCAGTGGATCAGCAGAAGATCGACCCAGTCGAGGCCGAGACGCTTCAGGCTCAGCTCGACCGAGCCCTGCAGCCGCGCCTCCTCCATCTGGTCCATCCAGACCTTGGTGGTGACGAAGACCGAATCTCGGTCCACCCCCGAGCCCGCCAGCCCCTCGCCCACCTCCGTCTCGTTACCGTAGATCTGCGCGGTGTCGATGTGGCGGTATCCGATCTCCAGGGCGCACTTGACCGCATCGACGCAGACCTCGCCCTCGAGCTGCCATGTCCCGAACCCGAGCACCGGGATCGCGGCCCCGTTCGCCTCCACGCAGCTCCGCTCGTCAATTGTCATACGCCGCCACCCCCGCGTGCAGAATCAAAATCGTCCGAGTACGGATGATGCCTTGTCCCGGCTAGAGGAGCCAGAGCGCAGCGAGACCGAGAAAAGCGAAGAAACCCACCACATCCGTAACCGTCGTGACGAAGACGCCCGAGGTGATTGCGGGATCGACCCCGAGCTCGTTCAGCCCCAGCGGCACGAGTATGCCGGCAAGTGCGGCCACCACGAGATTGACGACCATGGCCATGGCGATGATCAGACCGAGATCGGTGCGGCCGAACCAGACATAGGCCACGAGCCCCATGAGCACGGCGAAGAGAAGCCCGTTGAGGAGGCCCACCGCGGTTTCCCTCCCGATCACCCTGAGTGCATTCACCCGGCCGAGATCCCTCGTGGCCAGCGCCCGGACGGCCACGGTCATGGTCTGGGTGCCCGCATTGCCGCCCATGGAGGCCACGATGGGCATGAGCACGGCGAGCGCCACCATCTGCTGGATCGTGGCGTCGAACATGCTGATGACGAAGGAGGCGAGGATCGCGGTGACGAGATTCACCAGAAGCCAGGCGAAGCGCTGGCGCGTCGTGCCCCAGACGCTGTTGGAGATGCCCGTGCTGGGCGCGACACCGGCGAGGCGCAGGATATCCTCCTCCGCCTCTTCCTGAACGACCTCGACCACATCGTCGGCCGTGATCACGCCGATCAGCCGGTTGTCCGGATCGACCACCGGCGCCGAGGACAGATTGTAGCGTTCGAACTCCCGCGCCACGTCCTCCTGGTCGGAATCCGCCTGGATCGGCCGAAGCTCGTGATCGGTGATGTCCTCGATATTCACGTGGCGCTTCGAGCGAAGCAGCCGGTTGAGCGCCACCGAGCCGATCAGATGGAAGGCCGGATCCACGACGAAGATCTCTTCGAAGCGCTCCGGCAGATCCTCCGATTCGCGCATGAAATCGATGGTCTGGCCGACGGACCAGAACGGCGGCACCGAGATGACCTCGGTGCGCATGATGCGGCCGGCGGAATCTTCCGGGTATTCGAGGCTCTTCTTCAGGGTGAGCTGATCGAGCCGCGGGAGCTGGTCGAGGATCGCGTTGCGGTCCTCCTCCGCCAAATCCTCCAGCAGATAGACCGCATCGTCCGTATCGAGCTGTTGCAGCGCGTCCGCCACCACCTCGGCCGGCAGGGTCGCCAGGAGCTGGTCGCGCACGCTCTCGTCCAGCTCGCTCAATGCGGCCGGATTGAACTCGTGTCCAAGCTGGGTGATGAGCTGGTCGCGCTCTTCGGGCTTCAGAAGCTCTAGAAGATCGGCGAGATCGCCCTCATGGAGGTCGCCGGTGAGCGCACGGACCTCGGCGATATCCTCCGCCTCCAGCGCCGCTTCCACGGCATGCAGGAACTCGGAGCGGAAATCGCCCTCCTCGTCGCGCACAGGCATATGTTCGTCCAGGACGCTATCCATCGCCTTTCCGAAACCTCGGTATGAACGCTCAAGAAGCGGAAGATTCTGCGCGCCCTATGACCCAAACGCGGGCGAAACCGCCGCGGATCGTGGATCGAGCGCCTATCAGACTACAATTTTCGCAAATAAACGCTGCTTCCCCCTTAACCGCCAGCCCTAAGTGGAAGATTTCCAGCTTGCCGATGGTTCCCGAGGACAACGCGCTGCGGACCACCGATGGGGGGCGAGCCCGGCCTTGCGGGAAAATGAGGATGCACCAGGGAAGAGAGAGTGGTGCGGTCGAGAGGAATCGAACCTCCACGGGCTATGCCCACAGCGACCTCAACGCTGCGCGTCTACCATTTCCGCCACGACCGCATAGATAAGGCGAAGCTTTCGTGCATCGACGAAAGCGCGTGCTTCGAGCCGTGAGCCCGAAGGTCGGGCTGCATTAGCAAACTCGGACCCGAGGCGCAAGCTGACAGAGGCCTATGCGTGCCCTTTATATGGGATGCGGAGGCTGAAAATCTCCCCCATGATGGCGCCCATGCCGACAGCCAATTTCGCAAGAATGGTCGGGACGACCGGGCTTCTGGGCGCGGAGCTTTATTCGGAGCCCGGCCAAACGACCGGAATCGAGTGGTTCCGCAGCAAGAAGCCCGTGCCCTACATGCGGGCGCTGAACGCCATGGAGAGCCGCGTGGCGGAGATCGCGGCCGGTGAGGCCGGCGAATGCGTCTGGCTGCTGGAGCACCCTGCCCTTTATACGGCGGGCACGTCCGCCGACCCATCCGAACTCATCGATCCGGACCGTTTTCCCGTCTTCAAGACCGGCCGCGGCGGCCGCTTCACCTATCACGGGCCCGGCCAGCGCGTGGCCTATGTGATGCTGAACCTGAAGGCGCGTGGCGGCGACGTGCGCGCCTACGTCCAGGGCCTGCAAACCTGGCTAAGGGACACCCTGGCCGCCTTCGACATCGCCGCCGACCCGGCCTCCACCGATATAGGGGTTTTCGTCGAAGGGGCGAAGATCGCCTCCATCGGCGTGCGGGTCAGCCGCAGCGTGACCTTTCACGGCGTCAGCCTCAACGTGGCGCCCGATTTGGAGCATTTCTCCGGAATCGTTCCCTGCGGGCTCAAGGACACGCCTGTTACCAGCCTGAAGGTGCTCGGGGTCGATACGGATTTTGAGAAGGTCGACGCGGCCTTGCTCGACGCCTGGCCGGAGAGCCTGCGCGGCTAGCGGGATTACTTGTAGTTATCCGACGCGATCACTTCGAACCCGTCGGGCGGCGTGCCGCCCTCGTCGACGATGGTGACCTTCGAGACCTGCGCGTCGGGCGAACCGTCCTCGCAGCGTTTCACCATGTCGGCAACGACGTCCGGCGGCCCCGAGAACACGGCCATCACGGAGCCGTCGTCGCAATTGCGGACCCAGCCGTCGAGCTCAAGCTCTCTCGCCGTGCGCTCCGTCCAGGCGCGGAAATAGACGCCCTGGACTCGGCCCTCGATGCGGACCGTGACGGTTCTGATGTCGTCGCTTTCGCCGGACACGGCTAAAGCTCCCGCCTATTCGAACTCCATGATGACAGCATCGACATTAAGGCTGTCGCCCGGCTCCGCAAGGATTTTGGAGACCTTCGCGTCGCGCTCCGCCTTGAGGACGTTCTCCATCTTCATGGCTTCCACGATGCAAAGCGTGTCGCCTGCCGCGACCTGCTGGCCCTCCTCCACGGCGAGGGAGACCACCATGCCCGGCATCGGGCAAAGCAGCATCTTGGAGGTGTCCGGCGGCTCCTTGATGGGCATCAGCGCCATCAGCTCCGCCTCGCGGGCGGTATAGACCCGCGCCGAGACCTCGACCCCCTGATAAGTCAGCTCGTAGCCGTTCAGGATCGCACGGACCTGCACCGAGACATGGTTGCCGTTGATCGTGCCCTGCCAAACCGGATCGCCGAACCACCACTCCGACGAGATCTCGATCGTGCGCCCCTTCCCCTCGCCGGTGAAGGCGATCACCAGGGAATCGTCCAGCTCGTCCGCGCCTGGGGTGACGGTCACCCGCTCCGCCGCTCCGCCCAGCTCGACCACGCGCTCTTCGGCGAACGTGACCGGCTCACCCAGCATCTGCTGGGTGATGTTGCGGCGGCGCGCATTGCTGAGATGGTCGATCGCGGCGGCGACGGAGATCAGCACGTCGCGGGTCTCGCCTTCGGGCAGCGGTGCGGTGAAGCCGTCCGGATACTCCTCGGCGATGAACTTGGTGGAGATGTCCCCCTCCCGCCAGCGCGGATGGCGCATCAGGGCGGCAAGGAACGGGATATTGTGACGGAATCCGTCGATCACGAAGGCGTCGAGCGCCTTGCCCATGGCCTCGACAGCCTCGATGCGGGTCGGCGCATGGGTGACCAGCTTCGCGATCATCGGGTCGTAATAGATGGAGATCTCGCCGCCTTCCTCCACGCCGGTGTCGATGCGGACGGTGACGCCGTCCTCCACGCCCACTTCCGGCGGGCGGTAGCGGACCAGCCGTCCCGTGGATGGCAGGAAGTTACGGGACGGATCCTCTGCATAGACCCGCGCCTCGATGGCCGAGCCGTTGATCTTCACGTCCTTCTGGGCGATCTCCAGCTTCTCGCCGTCGGCGACCTTGAACATCTGCTCGACCAGGTCGAAGCCGGTGATCAACTCGGTGACCGGATGCTCGACCTGAAGGCGGGTGTTCATCTCCAGGAAGTAGAAGTTCTTGTCCTTGTCGACGATGAACTCCACCGTGCCGGCGGAGTCGTAATCCACGGCCTTGGCGAGCTCGACCGACTGCTTGCCCATGGCCTCGCGGGTCTTCTCGTCCAGGAACGGGCTCGGCGCCTCTTCCAGAACCTTCTGATTGCGGCGCTGGATGGAACACTCGCGCTCGGCCAGATAGATCACGTTGCCGTGCTTGTCGCCCAGCACCTGGATTTCGATATGGCGCGGCTCTTCGACGAATTTCTCGATGAAGACGCGGTCGTCGCCGAAGCTGGATTTGGCCTCGGACTTCGAAGCGTTGAAGCCTTCCTCGACCTCTTCCCTGCTATAGGCGATGCGCATGCCCTTGCCGCCGCCGCCGGCGGAGGCCTTGATCATCACGGGATAGCCGATGTCGTCGGCGATCTTCACCGCTTCCTTGGCATCCTCGATCACGCCCATATAGCCGGGCACGGTATTCACGCCCGCCTCGGCCGCCAGCTTCTTGGATTCGATCTTGTCGCCCATCGCCTCGATGGCGTGGGGGTTGGGCCCGATGAAGGCGATGCCTTCCTTCTTCAGCGCTTCGCGAAGGCCGGGTTCTCCGAAAGGAGCCGTAGCCGGGATGGATGGCCTCGGCCCCGGTCTCCTTTGCGGCCGCAATGATCTTGTCGATCACCAGATAGGATTGCGCCGCCTGTGCCGGACCGACATTCACGGCCTCGTCGGCCATTTCCACATGAACGGCATCCCGGTCGGCGTCGGAATAGACAGCCACCGTCTTGATGCCCAGCCGTTTGGCGGTCCGCATGATGCGGCAAGCAATTTCACCGCGGTTCGCGATCAGGATTTTCGAAAACATACGCCCCCAGACCTTCTTTTGAGCACTGCTTTCTAGAGGTTAGAGGACGCGGAGTAAACCAGATGGTTCCTCCGCATACGCCCTTACTCAGCGGCGGAAGAGTACGGTTTATGCCGCTCTTCTTCGTTTTTCGTCCGATCGGCCTCGGCGCGCTCGAAATCCCCCGGCCCTTCCATGGCCGGCATCTCGTCGCCCTTGATGCTGGCATGGTCCTTCGCAAGAAAGGTATAGATCGCCGGCGTCACGAAGAGCGTGAACATGGTGCCGATGGTCAGCCCGGCGAAGATGACCAGGCCGATGGCGAAGCGGCTGGCCGCGCCCGCGCCCACCGCGATCAGGAGCGGCACCATGGCCACCACCATCGACGCCGTGGTCATCAGGATCGGCCGGAGCCGGATGACGGCCGCCTCCTCGATGGCATCCCGCCGGCTGTACCCCTCCTCTTCCTGGAGGTGGTTGGCGAAGTCGACCATCAGGATACCGTGCTTGGCGATCAGTCCGATCAGCGTCACCAGACCCACTTGGGTGTAGATGTTGATCGAGCCGAGCCCGAGGCTGATGGGCAGCAGCGCGCCGAACATGGAGGTCGGCAGCGCGATCAGGATGATGAACGGATCTCGGAAGCTCTCGTACTGGGCCGCCAGCACGAGGTAGATCAGCACCAGCGCGAAGACGAACGTATAGACGAGAGTGTTGCCCTCCTGGATGTACTGGCGGCTCTGGCCTTGCCAGTCGTAGGAGAAGTTCTGCGGAAACACCTCCTCCGCCTTGTTCTCCAGGAATTGCACCGCATCGCCCACCGTGCGCCCCGGGAACGGCACCGCCGAAAGGGTCGCCGAGTTGAGCTGCTGGAAGTTGGTGAGCGCATTGGGCTGCACCGTCTTGGTGACGTGGGCCACGTTGGAAAGCGGCACCATGTCGCCCGACACGGTCCGGATCTGGTAGCGGGTGAGCCAATCCTCATCCAGCCGGAACTTGCGCGGCACCTGGGGGATCACCTGGTAGCTGCGCCCGTAGAGGTCGAACAGGTTGACGTAGTTGCCACCCAGCAGCGTCGCGAGCGACTGGCCGATATCCGCCATGGACACGCCGAGGCTGTTGGCCTTGTCGCGGTCGATCTCGAAGGAGATCTGGGGCGTTTCAAAGCGCAGATCGTAATCGGTGAAGATGAACATGCCGCTCTCGTTCGCGGCCTTCACGATCTCGTTCGTCACCTCGGCGAGCCGCTCGAAGTTCTCCGTCGTCGTGATCACGAACTGGACGTCGGCGCCGCCCGTCGAGCCCGGCAAAGCCGGCGGCGAAAAGATCAGCGCCTGGGCCGGCGCGACCTTGCTGACCTCCGGCTGCACCTCCTGAAGCACGCTGGCCTGGCTCCCCTCGCGCTCGTCCCAGTTCTTCAGCAGAAGTCCGACGAAGGCCTGATGCGCATCGCCCATGCCGTTGATGGTGAAGACGTGCTCTTCCTCGGGGAGCGTGTCGAACACCTTCCCAAGCTGCGCCGTCGCCTGCTCCAGATAGTCCAGATTGGCGTATTGCGGCGTCTTTACGATGGCGAAAAGGATGCCCTGATCCTCGTCCGGCGCGAGCTCCTTCTGGCTCGTCATATACATGAAGACCGTCGCCACGATGACGCCCACGATCACCAGCACCGTGACAGGCCGGTATTTCAAGGAGTTGCTCAACCGCCGCCGGTACCAGCCGTTCAGCCGGTTGAAGAACCTATCCAGAAAGCCTGTGAGACCGCTGCCGTCGTTGTCGTGCTGGCGCAGCAGCTTGGAGCACATCATCGGCGACAAGGTCAGCGCGATGAAGCCCGAGACAACCACCGCACCGGCGAGTGTGAACGCAAACTCGCGGAACAGCGAACCGGTGACGCCGGACACGAAACCGATCGGTGCATAGACGGCCGCCAGGGTGATGGTCATGGCGATGACCGGATAGACGATCTCCCGGGCCCCTTTGAGCGCCGCGTCCACCGGCTTCATGCCGTCTTCGATATGCCGGTAGATGTTCTCCACCACCACGATGGCGTCGTCGACCACCAGCCCGATCGCCAGCACCAGCGCCAGCAGGGTCATCAGGTTGATGGAGTAGCCGAGCACGTAGAGCATCGCCAGCACGCCCACCAGGGACAGCGGGATCGTGACGATGGGGATGATCGTGGAGCGCAAATTCCCGAGGAAGAGGAAGATGACGACGATGACGATGATCGCCGCCTCGCCGAGAGTGGTCACGACCTCCCAGATCGAGGTGCGGATGAAGTTCGTCGCATCATAGGCGACCGCCGCTTTCAGACCTTCCGGCAGCGCCCGCTGGATATTCGGCATGTCCTTGCGGACATCGGTGATGACCGTCAGCGGGTTCGCCGTCGGCGTCGCCTCCACCCCGATGAACACCGCCTTCAGCCCGTCGAAGACGGACGAGGAATCGACGTTCTGGGGACCGAGCTCGATCTCCGAGATATCGTTCAGCCGGACCAGCGCATCGCCATTTGTCTTGATCACCAGCTCGCCGAACTGCTCCGGATCGCTCACATCGGTCTTCGCATCGATGCTGGTCTGGGTGAACTGACCTTTCACCTGGCCGGCGGCAGAGGTGTAGTTGTTGCGGTCCAGCGCCTGGGCCACGTCCAGAGGCGTCACCTTCAGGGCCGCCATCCGGTCCGGGTTGAGCCAGATCCGCATGGCGAAGGTCTGCCCGCCGAGGATTTCCGCGCTCGCCACGCCTCCGATGGTCTGCAGCCGCGGCTGCACCACCCGGGTGAGGTAGTCGGTGATCTGGGACGCGGTCATCACCTCGCTGGAGAACGAGATGTACATCAGCGCCGTTCCCTCGCCCGTCTCCTTGGAAACGACGGAGTCGTTGGCTTCGCGCGGCAGCAGATATTGAACCTGGGCGATCTTCGACAGCACGTCGGTCATCGCCCGGTCGGGATCGGCATTGAGCTTCAGATTGAGGGTGATGGTCGAAACGTTCTGGCTCGACGTGGCCGTGAGCGTATCGATGCCCTCGGTGCTCGCCACGGCCTGCTGGATCGGCACCGTGATGAAGCCCTGGATGAGATCGGCATTAGCGCCCGGATAGGTCGTGGTGACCGTGATGGTCGTATTCGACATCTCCGGGTATTCCCGGATCTGCAGATTGAGGCCGGCTTGGGCGCCCACGAGCAGCACCAGGAAGCTCACCACCATGGCAAGCACGGGCCGCTTTATGAAAAGATCCGTGAAGCTCATGGCATCAGGGCCTCGGCAGCTCGGCCGGCGCCTTCAGGCGCTCTGAATTGTCCACCTCGACGGAGGAATCCGGCTGCAGCTTCAGCTGTCCGCTGGTGATGACCTCTTCGCCGGCCTTCACGCCTTCCAGAATCGCAACCCGGTCGCCGCGGTTGGGGCCGACCCGCACGAAGCGGCGCTCCGCCTTGAGCTTCGGCCCCTGCTCCGCCTCCGGCTTGGTGCCGGCCTCATCGCCGTCGCTGGCCTGACCGTCCGGGGCTTCCCCCTGATCGGCCTCGGCCGCCTGGGCCCCGCCGCTCTCAGGGGACGGCTTGTCGTTCGGCTCGCGATCCTTGCCGTCGTTCGGCACCGCGACCCACACCGCATCGCCGTAGAGGCTGTAGGTGACCGCCGTCTTCGGCACGGTCACGTATTGCTTCGGTTCGCCGGAATCGACGGTCACGTCGCCGAACATGCCCGGCAGCAGAACCTTGTCCAGGTTCTTCAGCGTCGCGCGCAAGGTCAGCGTGCGCGTATCGGAACTCACGCGAACGTCCCGCGCCGTGATCTTACCCTCGAACGTTCGTTCGGGATGGCTGTCCACATTCACCCGTACCGGGTCGCCGAGCTCGATGCGCCCAGCCGCGGATTCCGGCACCGGAAAGTCGATCCAGATCGGATCGAGCGCCTGCAGCCAGACGATCCCCTCGCCCGTCGGCACGTACTGGCCCTTCTCCACGGTGCGGAGACCGATGCGGCCCGAGAACGGCGCCTCGACGGATTTCTGCTCGATGATCGCGCTGACCTGGTCCACCGCCGCCCGGGCGGAATCCCGGTTGGCCGTCGCGGTGTCCAGGGCGGCCTGCGACACGGCACCTCGGTCGACCAGCTTGCTCTGCCGGTCGTAATTGATCTCGGCGTCCTTCAGGGTCGCCTTGTTGGCCGCCAGCTCCGCGCGCTGCACGGAATCGTCCAGCTGCACCAGGAGCTTGCCCTCTTCGACATCGTCGCCGCTTTCGAAGAAGTAGTCCTCCACGATGCCGGAAATCTCCGGTGCCAAATTGACGCCGCGAATGGCTGTGACCGTGCCGATCGCATGAATTTCGGGAGTCCACCGCTCGGTTCGCGCCTCCTCCGTGGTGACGGTCGGCGCCGCGCCTTGCATCTTGGAGACGAACTGCTCGATCATCTGCGGCTTGAAGACGAGCTGGAACCAGGCAAGCCCGCCCAGGAACACCGCAATGATGAGGCCGACGATGATGAAGCGCTTGGTCATGATGGAATACTGACCCGCCGAAGACCTGCAGAAGCCGGCTGGCCCGGGGGCAAAAGTCGAGAGCGAACTCTCAAGAGCGAAAAGATTAGCTGCCGTTGGCGGCGGAATTGCGCCGTCCAGGCGATTATCGGACCTCGGGATAGCAGGGTTTGGCCGATTTGCAATAACCCTGGAACCAACCGTTCCGCAAAGGTTTTTGCCTCGGCCCGGATCTTAGGGTTGAGGGCTCTCGATATCCTTAAGGATTGGCCTGTTCTCGCCGAGTCCGGCGGGCGGCCGAAAGGAAACCGATGACGAAAATTTTCACGCGACCTGCCGCCCTGTCGATGCTGGTGGTGCTCCTGATGACTCCCGCCTCCTGGCACGCACCCCAGGCTGCGGAAACCGATGGCGGCGGCCAGAACGCAGGCGGGTTTCCGCCTCTCGGCATCGCGCTCGAAGGCTACCCCTACCCCTATGAGGTCAAGCTCTTTCCGATCACCCGGAAGGGCCAGGACCTCAACATGGCCTATATGGACGTCGCGCCGAAGGGGAAGTCCAACGGGCGGACCGTGCTCCTGCTACATGGCCGGAACTTCCCGTCCAGCTACTGGGCACCCGTCATCGCCACACTGAGCGGCGCCGGGTACAGGGTGATCACCCCTGATCAGATCGGCTTCGGCAAGTCCTCCAAACCGGTCTTCGACCTGCATTTCGACGAGCTTGCGCGCAACACCGCGCGTCTTTTGAATTCCCTAGACATCGAGAAGGTCGATGTTGTGGCCCATTCCATGGGCGGCATGCTGGCCATGCGGTTCGCCCGCGATTTTCCGAAACGGGTCGACCGCGTGCTGCTGACCGGGCCCATCGGGCTTGAGGATTACGGCCTCTACGTGCCCCCGGTCGCGACCGAGACGCTGATCGGCATCGAGGCGAAGGTCACACCGGAGGAGTACCGGGAAAGCCTGAAGACCCGCTACAATCTCACCCTGCCCGACGAGGAGCTCGATCCGTTCGTCTGGGCCAGGACCGGCATGCGCGACAGCGCCGAATTTCCTCGCTGGCTCAGAAGCTTCGCCAATTCGGCTCAGATGGTTCTGCGCGAGCCCGTGATCTACGACATGCCCTTCGTGAAGCAGCCCGTGCTTATCGTCATGGGCGAGAACGACCATGTCGCGCCGGGCAAGAACGCGGCGCCGAAGGAGATGCAGGCCAAGATGGGCCACAACGCCGAAAACGCGCAAGCCATCGTGAAGAAGATGCCCCATGCCCGGGCAGCCATCTTCGAAGGCGTCGGCCACCTTCCCCAGCTTGAGAGCCGGGACGAGTTCGACAAGGTTATGCTCGATTTCCTGGCCGAGCCGTGGCCAAAGCCGGACAAGGCGAAGAAGCCAGCCGGGAACGAGGCCGAGAAAACGCGAGATACCAAGTTGAGAGATAACAAAGCCGGCCAACACAGGCCTTCCGGTTCGCCGGCCGAAGCTCCCGTCACCGGGGAGGCCGCCACCCCGGAGAAGGCAAAAAAATAGCCGCCCCGAAGGGCGGCCATTTTCGTTCCGGGCAGAACCAAGCCATCAAGACCGGTTCGCCGCCGGAAACATGGAGTCTTACTCCTGGATCAGCTCGAGGAGCTTCTTGCCCTTCTTGGTCTCAAGCTCATCGGACTCGATGGTGTCGTCGCCATCGGGATTGGCCGCCTCGAAGCGCTTCTTGATCAGGGCCTCGTACTCGGCCATGTCGAGAGAACCGTCATCGTCCGGATCGGCCTTCTTGAGCTGCCGCTCGCTGACGCGGCCCTTCAGCTCGTCCGCTTCCAGGGTGTTGTCGTCGTCCGTGTTCAGCTTCTTGAACACCTTGGCGCCGGCCGCCTGAGCTTCCTCCAGGGTCAGCGCGTTGTCCATGTCGGGATCGACGACTTTCATGGTGTCGCTGATCTCCGCGTCGGCCGCATAGACGGCGGTGGACATTATCAAAGCGGCACCGGCAATAGGAATAAATTTCGCGAGCTTCGTCAAAACTGCCTCCGTTCAATAGGTGAATTTGCCAATAAAGAGAGGGACCAACGCCCAGAAGCAAGCTTTGTTCGCGCTTCCAGTTTAAAAAGCGTTTTCAGGCGGTTAAGAGCGGGCCGATGAGAGCCCGCCTCTCATGCGCCTCTCGTGACGCGCGAGAATCAGTTTGAGCGCACGGAAGCGCCCCTCCCGGGCGGCGGGGGAAACGAGGCATCCTGATGCCGCGCCGGACCGTATCGGCGCCATTCAAGCCATCACAGAGGGCGGCGGAAGACGAGGCTTGGAGACTCTAGCGGCAGCCCTGATAGCGCTCCTGCTGCTTGATCGTCGCCACCGCGTCGCGGTCCGTCGTCGACATCGGCATGGAGTTGGCGTTGTCGTAGAGACATCCCGCATTGCCGAACGTGTTGATCGCATTGCGGGTCTTAAAGCAGTAGCCGTTCGCATGATAGATCTGGTTGCGCAGCCACCAGAGCTCACCGCAGGTATAGGCCGCGGCCGGCGTGGCGCTTAAAGCGGCGCCTCCGAAAGCCAGCCCAAGTCCCAGAATCGTAGCAGATAAACGCATGACATCCCCCTGAACCACTGAACCGGTTGTAAGCTTACCGGGGTTTCGCGTTTTCCCGCAACAATGTCATGGGACCGTTATTCAGAGCGGCAGGTTGTTGTGCTTCTTCCACGGGGTCTCGGCTTCTTTGTTCTGAAGCATACGGAGCGCCCGGGCGATACGTGGGCGGGTGCCGTGGGGCATGATCACCTCGTCGATATAGCCCCGCTCCGCCGCCACGAACGGATTGGCGAAGCGCTTCTCGTATTCGGCGATACGCTTCTGGATCTTCTCCGGGTCGTTCAGGTCGGCGCGATACAGGATCTCGGCGGCGCCCTTCGGGCCCATCACCGCGATCTCGGCCGTCGGCCAGGCATAGTTCACATCTGCCCGGATGTGCTTTGAGGACATGACGTCGTAGGCGCCGCCATAGGCCTTGCGGGTGATGACGGTGACCTTCGGCACGGTCGCCTCGGTAAAGGCGAAGAGCAGCTTCGCGCCATGCTTGATGAGACCGCCATATTCCTGGGCCGTGCCCGGCAGGAAGCCCGGCACGTCGACGAAGGTCACCAGCGGGATCTGGAAGCAATCGCAGAAGCGCACGAACCGAGCCGCTTTCCGCGAGGCATCGGAATCGAGCACGCCGGCCAGAACCATGGGCTGGTTCGCCACCACGCCGATGGTGCGGCCCTCCATGCGCCCGAAGCCGGTGACGATGTTCTTGGCGAAATCCTCCTGGATCTCGAAGAAATCGCCCTCGTCCACGACCTTGGTGATCAGCTCCTTCATGTCGTAGGGCATGTTCGGATTGTCGGGGATGAGCGTATCGAGCGAATGGTCCGCCCGGTCCCACGGATCCTGGGTCGGCAGCTCCGGCACCCCGGAAAGGTTGCTCGCGGGGAGGAAATCCATGAAGCGCCGCATCTGCAGCAGCGTCTCCACGTCATTGTCGTAGGCGCCGTCGGCGATCGAGGACTTGGTGGTGTGGATCGAGGCCCCACCCAGCTCTTCCGCGGTCACCTCTTCCTTGGTCACGGTCTTCACCACGTCGGGACCGGTGACGAACATGTAGGACGTGTCGCGCACCATGAAGATGAAGTCGGTCATGGCTGGCGAATAGACGTCGCCGCCCGCGCACGGCCCCATGATGACGGAGATCTGCGGGATCACGCCGGAGGCCTGAACGTTGCGCAGGAAGACCTCGCCATAACCGCCCAGCGCCGCGACGCCTTCCTGGATGCGCGCGCCGCCCGCATCGAACAGGCCGATGATCGGGACGCGGTTCTTCAGCGCCATGTCCTGGATCTTGATCATCTTCTGGGCATGGGTTTCGGACAGCGAGCCGCCGAACACCGTGAAGTCCTTGGCGAAGACATAGACCACCCGGCCGTTGATGGTGCCCCAGCCGGTCACCACGCCGTCGCCCGGCACCTTGGTCTCTTCCATCCCGAAATCGGTGCAGCGATGTTCGACATACATGTCGAACTCCTCGAAGGAGCCGTCGTCGAGCAGCAGCTCCAGCCGCTCGCGGGCGGTCAGCTTGCCGCGACTGTGCTGGGCGTCGATGCGCTTCTGGCCGCCGCCCGCCCGGGCTTTCTCCCGGCGCATCTCAAGCTCTTCGAGGACTTCTTTCATATGCCTTCCCCAACCCGACTGTGATTACTGCCACGCTCAATAGCATGGCAGGCCCCAGAGGCAAGCCCTGGGGGCGATCGCCGCTAGTTCCGCACCAGCGCCATCATGCGCGCCGCCGTGTCGAAATCGTCCTTCCGCTTGGCCCGGCGGTCCGAGGCTTCCTTGTCCTCGCCCCACTGGGAGATTTGCCAATCCTCGTCCACATGGGCCGCGCCCCACGCATCTTCGGTCGAGAGCTCGCCCTCGGCCACGGCCAGCGCCAGCACGGCCGAACCCGTCAGGCTCGTCATGATGTGAAGCGCGGTAAGCTCGAACGGCGTGAACCCCGAGAGCAACGACTGGATCCCCGCCATGGTTTCGTCCGGCTGATCGACATGCATCACCCCTTCTGAGAGGTGGAACGTCCCGCCCACGCGGCCTTCCGCCCAGCGCAGAGCGGGATCCCAAGCCTCACCCTGCATGGCCACGAGCCCGTCAGGCCCGTCGGCCCGATAGCAGAGAAGATCGGTGCCGGCGAAGGTGGCGATATCGTCTGCCACCGCCGCCTCGTTGTCCCGCACCCCATCGATCGCCGTATTGACCAGCCGGGTCATGGGCATGGTCTCCGGCAGGATCTGCTTGCCCTGGGCGCGCCACTCCTCGGCGACCGCCTCGCCCAGATCCCGGTTCGGTAGCGCCAGAACATTCCGTCCCGGGGTCTTCACGGTCCGTCCATCCAGCAACAGCTGAAATTCGCCGGTCTCGGTCTCGCCCACCGAGACCTCCTTGTAAAAACGGTCCAAGCTCAAAATGCCTCCAACCAACTCTCTACCTCGTCTCGAGCGCCGCCCCTCTGCGGCGCTCCGCATCCTCTTTCGCAAGCTCCTCGAAGTCGCTGCGGATCAGCTCCAGCTCCTTTTCGTCGAGCTCTTCGAGATTGAGCATGACGTTGCGGGCGTGGGTGTTCACGCGGATCAGCTCGTCCAGCTTGATGTGCATCGCCGCCGTATCCCGGTTCTGGGTGTTCTGAATCACGAACACCATCAGGAAGGTCACGATCGTGGTACTGGTGTTGATCACAAGCTGCCAGGTGTCGCTGTAATCAAAAAGGGGTCCCGTTACGCCCCACACGACGATCACTCCGACGGCTATCAGGAAGGTCAAGGGCCGGCCGGTGAGCCGGGCCACATCATGGGCAAACCGCCCGAACCAGGTCGATCGCGAGATCATCTCTCAGTCCTCCGGATTTTGCCCCAACCAGCCGGGCTCGCTATTGCGCGTCTTCGCCACCCTTCTCGGTAAATCCGAAGGCGGCGAAGCTCGCCTTCATATGATCGGGAAGCGGCGCCGTGACGTCCACGATGCCGTCTCCCGTCGGATGCTTGAAACTGATGCGCCGGGCATGGAGATGCAGCTTGTTGGCGATGCCCTCGGGCAGCTCCTGCCCTTCGTCCGGCGGATACTTACTGTCGCCAAGGATCGAGTGTCCGCACATGGCCATATGGGCGCGCAATTGGTGTTGGCGTCCCGTGACGGGCTTGAGGGAGACGTAGGAAGCGATCTCGCCAGCCCGATCCACCACCGCGTAATACGTGACCGCGCTCTGAGCCTGCTCCTGCTCGCCCGGCCGGGCTTTTCGCACCCGGTCCCCCTCCGGTCCCGTGGCCTTCACCAGCGCTGCATCGATCTTGCCCTGGGGCGGCTTCGGCAGGCCATGCACCACGGCCCAGTAGATCTTCCGCACCGACCGGGTCTGGAAGGCCTTGCCGAGTGTCGCGGCGATGGAGCGCCGCTTGGCGACCACCAACACGCCCGACGTATCCCGGTCCAGCCGGTGCACCAGCCGAGGACGCGTCTCCGGCCCGTCGCCGAGCCCTGCCAGCATCCCGTCGATATGCCGCGCCGTCTTGCTGCCCCCCTGCACCGCCATGCCCGAGGGTTTGTTGAGGATCAGGAGATCGTCGTCCTCGTAAAGCGTGATGTCGCGCAGGAATTTCGCATCCGCGGCGCTGAGCTGAGGCTTCTCCTTCGGCGATCGGCCGCCCTCGAAAGCCTGCATGGGCGGCACCCGTACCTGCTGGCCCGCCTCCAGCCGCGTATGAGACTTCACCCGGCCGCCATCGACCCGCACCTGCCCCGTTCTGAGCAGCTTCTCCAGTCGGCTATGGGGAAGGCTCGCGTAATGGGACTTGAACCAGCGGTCGAGCCGCATGCCGTCCTCGTCCCGGGAAACCTCCCTTGTCTCGACCCCGGCCATGCTTACAGCGCCCGGACGAAGGCCAGCCCGGCGAACACGCCGGCAAGCGCAAGGGTGACGGTCGTCGCGACGTAAAGGATGGCCTGAACCGTGTCGCCCCGTTCCAGCAGCAGGGCGAAATCCGCGGAAAACGCCGAATAGGTGGTGAACCCGCCCAGCAGGCCGACCGCGAGAAACGCCCGGAGATCGTTATGTACGGTCAGCTTCGTCGCCATGGCCTCGATCAGCACACCCATGAGGAAACAACCCAGCACGTTGCAGACCAGCGTTCCCCAAGGAAACCCGAAGCCGATCAGCCGGCCCGAGGCCACGCCGACGAGGTAGCGGAGACTCGCACCGACCGCGCCACCTGCCGCAACGTAGAAAATGGTCATGACTCCCCCTTGCCCGGCGCTTTCCCTGCCCCGCTACGCTCCGCGCGGATTTTCGACCAGCGCTCAAGCCGCTTGCCCACCTGCTCCTCGTAGCCATACGGCGTGGGCTTGTAGAACTGCTCCCGCTCCATCTCGTCCGGAAAATAGTTCTGCCCCGAGAACGCGCCTTCCTGGGAGTGGTCGTAGGCGTAGCCCGCCCCGTACCCCTCGTCTTTCATGAGCCGGGTTGGGGCGTTCAGGATATGCTTCGGCGGCAGATAGGAGCCGTGCTCCCGCGCCGTCCTTGTCGCTGCGTTGAACGCCATATAGGCGGCGTTCGACTTGGGCGCCGTGGCGAGATAGACGGTGACTTGCGCAAGCGCGAGCTCGCCCTCCGGCGACCCAAGAAAGTCATAGGCGTCCTTCGCGGCGTTGGCATGCACCAGCGCCACCGGATCGGCCATGCCGATATCTTCCACGGCCATGCGGACCAGCCGCCGGGCGATATAGAGCGGGTCTTCGCCGCCCGCCAGCATGCGCGCCAGCCAGTAGAGCGCCGCGTCCGGATCGGACCCCCGCACCGATTTATGGAGCGCGCTGATGAGATTGTAATGGCCGTCCTGTGACTTGTCGTAGAGCGGCGCCCGGCGCTGAACCAGCTCGGTCAGTTCTTCCCGCGTCAGCGGCTTCTCAACCCCCTTATGGGTGGCGAGTAGCACGTCCTCGGCGAGCGTCGCCAGCGCACGGCCGTCGCCGTCGGCCATATCGATCAGCGCCGAGCGGGCATCGTCGTCGAGGGGGAGCTTTCGGCCTTCGAACTCTTCCGCCCGCACGAGCAACTCGGCCAACGCGTCGTGATCCAGCCGTCTGAAGGTCAGCACGGTCGAGCGCGACAGCACGGCCGAATTCAGCTCGAAGGACGGGTTCTCCGTCGTCGCGCCGACCAGCGTGATCGTGCCGTCCTCCATATGCGGCAGGAAGGCATCCTGCTGGGACCGGTTGAAGCGGTGGATCTCGTCCACGAAGAGCAACGTGCCCCGCCCCTGCTCCCGGCGCGCCTTCGCCGCATCGAAGACCTTGCGGAGATCCTGCACGCCGGACTGAATCGCCGAGAGCTGCACGAAATCGAGATCGGTGACCTGGGCCAGCAGGCGGGCAACCGTCGTCTTGCCCGTCCCAGGCGGTCCCCAGAAGATGACGGAACTAAGCCGGCCGGCCGCAACCATCCGCGTGAGAAGGCCGTTTTCGCCGAGCAGATGCTCCTGGCCGATGACGGTCGCCAAGCTCTCGGGCCGGAGCCGGTCGGCCAAAGGCCGCGGCGCGTTCCGCTCCATTCCGGCGGCTTCGAACAAACTGGACATCTGTTAGGTCCTAGCCTCCGATCTGAAGGCTCAAGATGCGGCCGCCCCGCGCGATCTGCAGCTCCCAGCCGCCGGTATTGTTGGACAGCAGAGTGACGAGCTGCTTCACCGCCGTCACCTCCTCGCCGTTGACCGTCTTCACGATATCGCCCGGCCGCAAGCGACCCGCGCCGCAACGGTCCCGCGGGTAACGTCCATTACCACGACGCCCGGCCCTTCATTGGCGAGGTCGAGCTCCTCCGCCACGGCCGGCGAGAGATTGGCGACCTTGGCGCCGGTGAGCGGCGTGCGCCCTTCGAGCAGCTTCTCGTTCCGGGGCGGCACTTCCGCCGCAGGCACCAGCTTCAGCGTCACATCCTGAGCCCGTCCATCGCGCATGACGCCGAGCGTGGCCGTGCCGCCGATCCCCTTGGTCACCAGCCGGTACTGCAGGGCTTGCGGGTCCTTCACCGCCATCCCGTCTACGCTCAAGACCACGTCGCCGACCTGAAGTCCGGCCTTGGCGCCGGGTCCCGCGGCGTTGATCTCGTTCACCAGCGCGCCGCGCGGGCTCTTGAGGCCCAGCGTATCGGCCAGTTGGGAGGTAACCGGCTGCAGCGACGCGCCAAGCCAGGGCCGCCGCACCGTGCCGCCTTCAAGTGCCGCCTTCACCACCAGCCGCACCATATTGGAGGGAATCGCGAATCCGATCCCGTGCGACCCGCCGCTCTTGGAGAAGATTGCGGTGTTGATGCCGACCAGATGGCCGTCCATGTCGATCAGCGCGCCGCCCGAATTGCCGGGATTGATGGCCGCATCGGTTTGGATGAAGAACTGGTAGTCCGAGATGCCCACCTGGGTCCGGGCGAGCGCCGAGACGATGCCGCTTGTTACCGTTTGCCCCACGCCGAACGGGTC
Source organism: Methyloligella halotolerans (assembly GCF_001708935.1). GTDB lineage: Bacteria > Pseudomonadota > Alphaproteobacteria > Rhizobiales > Methyloligellaceae > Methyloligella > Methyloligella halotolerans. The sequence goes on along the minus strand of NZ_MASI01000001.1, from coordinate 134,341 downwards.
TCCGATGGCGAGCACGATATCGCCCACCTGCAGGCTGTCGGAATCGGCGAATGCGACCGAGCGGAATTTCTCGCCTTTGGCATCGAGCCTGAGCACGGCCAGATCCGTCCTGTCGTCCTTCAGGATGATCTCGGCCGGAAACTCCCGACCGTCCGAGAGCGCCACGGTGATCTCCGCCTCGCCACTGCCTTCTATGACATGGTTGTTGGTGACCACGATCCCCTCGTCCCCCACGATCACCCCGGAGCCGAGCGAGTTTTGCACCCGCTCCCGCGGCATGCCGAAGTCGCGGAAGAAGCGTTGGAAGAACGGGTCGTTCATGAACGGCGAGACCCGCTGGGACACCCGGCGGCTCACATAGACGTTCACCACCGCCGGTACCGCCTTCTTGACCACCGGCGCGTAGGACTGCTTCAGCGCGGCCTGGCTCTTGGGCACCACCCGGATCTCTGCCGAGGCTGGGTACCCCCCAGGAGTGCTGCGAGTAGAACGACGAAGAGGCTGCTATATCTCATGGAAATAATGGCAAAGGCTCCGATTCACGGCCCGGGAACATTGGCCTTCGTATAGCGTAAGGAACGGCATGGCGGAACAAGGGCTGTCGCCGCACACTTGCTCCACCGCTGACTTGCACTAGGATGCCGGAATTCGTTTTTAGCAAGCTACACAAAGACGATTTGGAGGAAAACATATGCCCACATGGAGAAGCGCCATAGCAGTCGCCGCCCTCACCGCATTTTGCGGCAGTTCGGCGCTCGCCGCTGACGCCAAGGGCCGCACCGAAGCCCCTGGCCTGCCCGATCAGGTCTGGGCACTGGTGAGCGACTTCTGCTCGATCAAGGACTGGCACCCGGCTGTCGTCGAGTGCGTCGAGAGCGAAAAGGACGGCGACACGTACCGTGAGCTGACCCTCGGCGACGGTGGCAAGATCGTCGAGAAGCGGACCGGTCAGGACGACCACAGCTACTCTTACGAGATCGTGGAGAGCCCCCTGCCCGTCAAGAACTACAAATCCAAGATCTGGGTCGAGAAAGACGACGAGCCCAACCGCACGGTGATCTACTGGACCGGCGAATTCGACGCGGACGGCGCCACCGATGAGAAGGCCGAGGAGATCGTCACCGGCATCTACAAGGACGGTCTTGCCGGCATCAAGGACGCCGCGATCGCTGCCCACGAGAAGGAAGAGGGCATCGAGTTCACCCCGCCGAAGGTTCATGGTGAAGTGGGCGATCCGAAGCAATAGGATCTCGCCCGGCGGCCGGCACCCGGCCGATCAGGCAAAGAAAAACGCGCCCGGCATTGCCGCGGCGCGTTTTTTTTCTCGTCGCTCGGAAGCTGGGTGACGGCTTTAGGCCGCGACCGCTTCGTCCTCGTCGAAATTCTGGGTCGGACCGGAATCCTGCCCCTTGGCGTCCTCGTCGCGATCCACCAGCTCGATCACCGCGACCGGCGCGGAATCGCCGTAGCGGAAGCCGGCCTTCAGCACACGGGTGTAGCCGCCCGGACGCTCCGCATAGCGCGGACCCAGCGTCTCGAACAGCTTCGACACCATGGCGTCGTCGCGCAGCTTCGCGAAGGCGCGGCGGCGGGAATGCATGTCGCCCCGCTTGGCGAGCGTCACGAGCTTGTCGGCCACCCGCTTGAGCTCCTTGGCCTTGGGCAAGGTGGTGACGATCTGCTCATGCTTGATCAAAGCATTCGCCAGGCTGCTCAGCAGCGCTTTGCGGTGCGGGACCGATCGATTGAGCCGTCTACCGGCTTTACGATGGCGCATTCTCTCCTCCTGCGTGCGGCATGGCCGCTAACATTTCATTCTTCCGGCGATGCCGGAGAGCTCTAGTAATGGTCCTCGAAGCGCTTGGCCAGCTCTTCGATGTTCTCCGGCGGCCAATCCGGCACATCCATGCCGAGATGCAGCCCCATGCCGGCCAGGACTTCCTTGATCTCGTTCAGGGACTTCCGGCCGAAATTCGGCGTACGAAGCATCTCCGCCTCGGTCTTCTGGATCAGGTCGCCGATATAGACGATGTTGTCGTTCTTCAGGCAGTTGGCGGAGCGGACGGAAAGCTCCAGCTCGTCCACCTTCTTGAGCAGCGCGGCATTGAACACCAGCTCCGGCGGCGTCTCGGGCGCCTGCTCCTTCTTCGGCTCTTCGAAGTTCACGAAGACCGAGAGCTGATCCTGCAGAATACGCGCAGCCAGGGCCACCGCGTCTTCCGGCTTCACCGAGCCGTCGGTCTCGATATCCATGGTGAGCTTGTCGTAATCGAGGACCTGGCCCTCGCGAGTATGCTCGACCTTGTAGGAGACTTTCCGAACCGGGCTGAACAGGGAGTCGACGGGGATGAAGCCGATCGGCGCATCGTCCGGACGGTTCTGCTCCGACGGCACGTAGCCCTTGCCGAGCGCCGTGGTGAACTCCATGCGGATCGACGCGCCCTCGTCGAGGGTGCAGATGACGTGATCCGGATTCAGAATCTCCACATCGGCGCCGGTCTCGATATCGCCGGCCGTGGCCACGCCCGGCCCCTCCTTCTTCAGCATCATGCGCTTGATGCCTTCGGAGTGCTGGCGCACCGCGATGCCCTTGATGTTCAGGACGATGTCGGTGACGTCGTCGCGCACGCCCGGGATCGAGGAGAACTCGTGGAGCACGCCGTCGATATGCACCGAGGTGACGGCCGCGCCCTGCAGCGAAGACAACAGGATACGGCGCAGCGCATTGCCGAGCGTCACACCGAAGCCGCGCTCGAGCGGCTCCGCAACCACCATCGCGAACCGGTTCGATCGCGACCCGGAATAATGTTCAGCTGGTTGGGCTTGATAAGATCTTGCCAGTTCTTGTGCAGCACCTAATTGGCCCTTTCTTGATCGATGTCAGGGGCGCCAAAGCCCCAAATGCGCGGCGCGAAACGCGGCCGCGCCAAATGTCGAACGCGCGTCGAACGCGTTAGACCCGGCGCCGCTTCCGCGGACGGCAGCCGTTATGCGGGATCGGCGTCACGTCGCGGATGGAGGTGACGGTAAACCCGGCGGCCTGCAACGCGCGCAGAGCCGACTCGCGTCCCGAACCCGGACCGCGCACCTCAACCTCGAGGTTTTGCATGCCGTGCTCGGCCGCCTTCTTGCCGGCGTCCTCGGCGGCGACCTGCGCCGCATAAGGGGTCGACTTCCGCGAGCCCTTGAAGCCCATGGCACCGGCCGAAGACCAGGAGATCGTGTTCCCCTGCGCATCGGTGATGGTGATCATGGTGTTGTTGAAGCTCGCATGCACGTGAGCAACGCCCGACGAGATGTTCTTCTTTTCGCGACGGCGAAGACGCGTTTTTTCTCTAGCCATGCTTTATTTTCCCGCAATTCTCGTCGCTCGGAGGTTCGCTAACGACCGTCCGGGCCAAATCAAGACCTCGATTACTTCTTCTTGCCGGCGATCGGCTTGGCCGGACCTTTGCGCGTCCGCGCATTGGTGTTGGTCCGCTGGCCGCGCACCGGGAGACCGCGCCGATGGCGCAGGCCGCGATAGCAGCCGAGATCCATCAAACGTTTGATATTCATCGCCACTTCGCGCCGGAGATCGCCTTCCACGACATAGTCGCGGTCGATCACTTCGCGGATCTGGCTCACCTCAGCATCGGTGAGCTCGTTGACGCGACGCTCAAACGGAATGCTGACTTTCGAACAAATTTGCTTGGCGTAGCTGTCGCCAATGCCATGGATATACGTGAGGGCGATCTCGACCCGCTTATTGGTCGGGATGTTCACACCTGCAATTCGGGCCACGGGTTATCTCCTCGAACACGCGCTAACGTGTTGTAATCAAATGCAAAAGTCCGGTGAAGCACAGAAAGACCGACCGCCGAAACTCAAATGAATCCGGGACCGGTTGCTCTTTCTCCAACGATGGATTGGCGCTCTTCTAACGATTCCGCTTGACAAGGTCAACCTCAGCTTTCCTTCCCGTGGGAAACATCGTCCAGCACCTTGGCGATGGCGTCATGCACCTCTGCGATGTCCGCCATCCCGTCGACCGCGTAGAGGCGGCCCTTATTCTTATAGAAGTCGATCAGAGGCTTGGTCTGCTCGTGATAGGCCTTCAGCCGCGAGCGAACCACCTCCTCCGTATCGTCCTTGCGGCGGACGAACTCCGTCGCGCCGCACCGGTCGCACTCGCCGGCAACCTTCGGCCGCTTGTAGACGTCGTGATAACCCGCACCGCACTGGGCGCAGGAGAAGCGGCCGGTAATGCGCTCGACAAGCGCATCGTCGTTCACTTCCATCTCAATCACGGCATCCAGCTTCTCGCCGCGCTCATCGAGGAGCGCATCGAGGGCTTCCGCCTGGGCAATCGTGCGCGGGAAGCCATCCAGGATGGTGCCCTTGCCCGTTCCCTGATCCATGCGTTCGGCGATCAGGCCGATCACAAGCTCGTCCGGCACGAGATCTCCGCGCGCCATGATCTTCTCGGCTTCCTGGCCGAGATCGGTGCCCGCAGCGACGGCGGCACGGAGCATGTCGCCGGTGGAAAGCTGCTCCAGGCCTCTTTCCTCCTCGATCATGCTCGCCTGGGTCCCTTTGCCCGCGCCGGGCGGTCCAAGCAGTATCAGGTTCATCTCCGACGAGCGCCCCGCAGCCGCGCCTTCTTGATCAGGCCCTCATACTGATGCGCCAGCAGATGGCTCTGCACCTGCGCGACAGTATCCATGGTGACGCTCACCACGATGAGGAGCGAGGTGCCGCCGAAATAGAACGGCACGCCGGCGGTGGAAACCAGGACCTCCGGCAGCACGCAGACCGCGGCCAGATAGATCGCGCCGACCACCGTGATCCGGGTCAGCACATAGTCGATATATTCCGCCGTCCGCTTGCCGGGACGAATGCCCGGGATGAAGCCGCCATACTTCTTCAGATTGTCGGCCGTCTCCTCCGGGTTGAACACCACGGCGGTATAGAAGAAGGCGAAGAACACGATCAGCGCCACGTAGATGGCGATATGCAGCGGCGCGCCGCGGCCCAGCATGGTGGTGACCGTGGTCAGCCACTCCGGCCCCTGGCCTGCCGAGAAGTTCGCGACAGTGATCGGCAGCAGCAGCAGCGACGAGGCGAAGATCGGCGGGATGACGCCGGCGCTGTTCAGCTTCAGGGGAAGATGCGAGGCATCGCCCTGGAACATGCGGTTGCCCACCTGTCGCTTCGGGTACTGCACGAGAAGCCGGCGCTGGGCCCGCTCCATGAACACGATGACCGCGATGACCACGACGGCCATCACGAGGATGCCGATGATCAGCGTGGTCGACAGGGCGCCCTCGCGGCCGAGCTCCAAAGTGCCGGCGATGGCCGACGGAAGCTGCGCGACGATGCCCGCGAAGATGATCAGCGAGATGCCGTTACCGACGCCGCGCGCCGTGATCTGCTCGCCGAGCCACATCAGGAAGACGGTGCCGCCGACGAGCGTGATGACCGTCGTAAGGCGGAAGAACATGCCCGGATCGATCACCGCATTGCCGGCGCCCTCAAGGCCCACGGCGATGCCGTAGCCCTGCAGCGCGGCCAGAACGACCGTGCCGTAGCGGGTATACTGGTTGATCTGCCGACGCCCCTGCTCGCCTTCCTTCTTGAGCTGCTCAAGATGCGGCGAGACGGTTGTCAGCAGCTGAATGATAATCGACGCCGAAATATAGGGCATGATGTTCAAGGCGAAGATCGCCATACGTCCCACGGCGCCGCCGGAGAACATATTGAACATGCCCAGAATGCCGGACTGGTTCTGCTGGAAGAGATCGGCCAGCGCCTGAGGGTTCACCCCCGGGATCGGAATATAGGTCCCGAGCCGATAAACGAGGAGCGCACCCAGCGTAAACCAGATGCGCTTCTTCAACTCGTCAGCCTTGGCGAAGGCCGCGAAATTTAGATTGGAAACGAGCTGTTCCGCAGCAGAGACCATGAGGCGCTGCCTCCCTTTCCGCAATCCCGGACGGCAACCGGCCGCCCGAGCCTGCGCGCGCTAATCCTCTTTGTTCGCCTTCGACTGAGAGGATCCGGCCTCGTCGGCCTTGGCTTCACCCCCGTCGGACGCCGCATCGTCGGCCTTGGCTTCCGCCTTGCCCTTGGATGCGGTTTTCTTTGCCGGCGCTTTGGCGCTCTTCTTCTCGGTCTTGGCTTCGTCCGACGCCGTAACGGTCACGGATCCGCCCGCAGCTTCCACCGCCTTTACGGCAGCCTGGCTGGCGCCCGCGACCTCGAAGCTCACCTTGGCCTTGATCTCGCCCGTGCCGAGCAGACGCACACCGTCATGCTCGCGGCGGATCAGACCGGCATCCTTCAGCGCGGCGGCGTCGACGGTCTTCTTGCCGTCGAGCCGGCCGGAATCGATCGCCGCCTGGACGCGTCCGAGATTCACCTCGTTGTAGTGCTTGGCGAAGATGTTGTTGAAGCCCCGCTTCGGCAGACGCCGGTCGAGCGGCATCTGACCGCCTTCGAAGCCCTTGATCGCAACACCGGAACGGGCCTTCTGACCCTTCATGCCGTGACCCGAGGTCTTCGCAAGACCGGAGCCCGGACCGCGTCCGACCCGCTTCTTCGAATGGGTCGAGCCCGGACGATCCTTCAGTTCGTTCAGTCGCATCGTTTAAACCCTTACGCCTTCTGCTCGTCTTCGACGACGCGCACCAGATGGCTCACCTTGGCGATCATGCCGCGCACGGCCGGGGTATCCTCCAGCGTGCGGCGCTTATGCATCTTGTTGAGCCCCAGCCCCACCAGGGTCTGGCGCTGATCCTTCGGCCGCCGGATGGGGCTGCCGATCTGCTCGACCGTTACGGTCTTCTTCTTTGTCTCGGCCATCTCGACCAACCTGTCTCGTCAAAGAGCTTCGATTAAACGTCCGCGGCGCCCGCAGCGTCGCCTGCATCGTCCCGGCGGCGCGACACGATCTCGGAGACCTTCTTGCCCCGGCGGGCCGCCACGCTGCGCGGGCTGTCCTCCTGGGAGAGCGCATCGAAGGTCGCGCGGATCATGTTGTACGGGTTGGACGTGCCAACCGACTTCGCCACCACGTCATGGATGCCAAGGGTCTCGAACACGGCGCGCATCGGACCGCCCGCGATGATGCCGGTGCCGGGAGGCGCCGCGCGCAGGACAACGCGGCCCGCGCCATGATGACCTTCGACGTCGTGATGCAAGGTCCGGCCCTCGCGCAGCGGCACGCGCAGCAGACCGCGCTTGGCCGACTCCGTTGCCTTGCGGATCGCCTCGGGCACCTCGCGCGCCTTGCCGTGGCCGAAACCGACCCGGCCCTTCTGGTCGCCCACGACGACCAGCGCGGCGAAACCGAAGCGACGTCCGCCCTTCACCACCTTGGCGACGCGGTTGATGTGGACGAGCTTGTCGACAAACTCGTTGTCACGATCATCGCGGTCTCTGCCTTGCGGACCGCGCGATTGAGGACGTGCCACGTTAGAACCCTTTCCCTGGAATCTAGAAATTCAAGCCGGCTTCACGCGCGGCATCCGCCAGCGCCTTGACCCGGCCATGATAGAGATAACCGCCACGGTCGAAGACCACGTCCTTGACGCCAGCCTTCGCAGCCCGCTCCGCCAGCAGCTTGCCGACCGCTTCCGCAGCCGCCACATCGCTGCCCTTCTTGAGCGCGCCCTGCAGATCCTTATCGAGAGACGAGGCAGCCGCCATGGTCTTGCCCTCGGTATCGTCGATCACCTGCGCATAGATATGCTTGGACGACCGGAAAACCGAAAGCCGCGCGCGTCCATTTGCCGTACGCTTCAAGGCCTGGCGCACACGCTGCTGCCGCCTCGTAAAGCCTGTTCCTGTCCCGCTCATGGCTACTTCTTCTTGCCTTCCTTACGGAGAATGTACTCGCCCTCGTAGCGCACGCCCTTGCCCTTGTAGGGCTCCGGCGGACGATAGGCGCGGATCTCCGCGGCCACCTGGCCGACCTTCTGCTTATCGATACCCGAAACGACGATCTCTGTCGGCTTCGGGCACTGGATCTCAATGCCATCCGGAATCGGATAGCTCACGTCATGGCTGAAGCCCAGATTGAGCTGCAGAGCCTTGCCCTGCACCGCGGCGCGATAACCGACACCGGTGATCTCCAGCTTCTTGGTGAAGCCTTCCGTGACGCCGGTCACCAGATTGGCGATCAGCGTCCGCGACATGCCCCACATCGCCTGGGAGCGCTTCGACTCGTCGCGCGGAGAAACCGTCAGCTCGCCGTCTTCCAGCTTCAGCAGAACGTCGTCCACCAAATGCTGGCTCAGCTCGCCCTTGGGGCCCTTCACGGCGACATGCTGCCCGTCCAGCGTGGCGGTCACGCCGCTCGGGATGCTCACCGGCCTTTTGCCAATACGCGACATTATCTTCGTCTCACCCGAAAAGTTCAAATCTTAGAATACGTTGCAAAGGATCTCGCCGCCGACATTCTCGGTGCGAGCCTTCGAATCGGACATCACGCCCTTGGGCGTCGACAGGATCGCCACACCGAGCCCGTTGGCCACGGTCGGAAGATCCCGAACGGAGGAGTAAACCCGCCGCCCCGGCGTGGACACGCGCTTGATCTCTTTGATCACCGGCTCGCCATCGAAATACTTCAGCTCGATGTCGAACTCCGACTGACCGTTGTCGTAGTCCACCTGCGCGTAGCCGCGGATATAACCCTCTTCCTGGAGCACGTCGAGCACATGCTGACGAAGCTTCGAGGTCGGGGTGGTGACCCGGGACTTGTTGCGCAGAAGCGCGTTGCGGATGCGGGCGAGCATATCGCCCAAAGGATCATTGATGCTCATGCCAGGTCTCTACCAGCCTTCTCTACCAGCTCGACTTCACCATGCCCGGAATCAGGCCATTGTTGCCCAACTCCCGCAGCATGATGCGAGACAGCTTCAGCTTCCGGTAATAGCCGCGCGGACGGCCCGTCAGCGCGCAGCGATTGTGAATGCGCACCGGCGAGGAGTTGCGCGGCAGCTCGGCCAGTTTCAGCCGTGCTGCAAAACGCTCCTCCGGCGGAAGCGAACGATCGGACGCGATCTTCTTCAGCCGCTCCCGGCGGGTCTTGAATTCTTTCGACATACGGCGGCGCTTCTTATCGCGCTCCACCATGCTGGTCTTTGCCATTCTGTCCTCCTTCGCGAGCGCTAAGCCGCCTTAGCGTCACCGCGGAACGGGAAATTGAAGCCCTTCAGCAGCGCGCGTGCTTCGTCGTCGCTCTCCGCCGTCGTGCAAACGATGATGTCCAGGCCCCAGATCTCCTCGACTTGGTCGTAGTTGATCTCCGGGAAGATGATGTGCTCCTTCAGGCCCATGGTGAAGTTGCCGCGCCCGTCGAAGCTCTTCGGGTTCAGCCCACGGAAGTCACGCACACGCGGCAGCGCGATATTCACCAGACGATCGATGAACTCGTACATGCGCGCCTTGCGAAGCGTCACCTTGCAGCCCACCGGCATGCCTTCGCGCAGCTTGAAGCCGGCGATGGACTTGCGGGCCTTGGTGATCACCGGCCGCTGACCTGCGATCAGGCCGAGATCGCCGGCCGCCGCAGTCACCTTCTTGGAATCGGCGACGGCTTCGCCGACGCCCATGTTGAGCACGACCTTCTCGAGCCGCGGAACCTGCATCACGTTCTGATAGCCGAATTCCTTGGTGAGATCGCCCCGCACCACGTCGTTGTAGTGCTCCTTGAGACGCGGAACGTAACTTGCCTCAACCATCGATCACCTCACCGGAGCGCTTGGCGAACCGCACTTTGCGCCCATCCTTCAAAAACTTGTATCCGACCCGGGTCGGCTCCCCATCCTTGGGGTCCTCCAGGGCGATGTTGGAAATGTGGATCGGCGCCTCCTTGGCGACGATACCGGCCTCCTGATTGGCGGTCTGGCGCTGGTGCCGCTGCACCACGCCGACGCCCTGCACCAGGACGCGATTCTCCGACGGCATCACGCGAAGCACTTCGCCGCGCTTGCCCTTGTCCTTGCCGCTCGTGACGACGACCTTGTCGCCTTTGCGGACTTTCAGCTTCAACGCCATTGCTACAGCACCTCCGGCGCCAGGCTGACGATCTTCATCTGCTTCTTGGCACGCAGCTCGCGGGTCACGGGCCCGAAAATACGGGTGCCCACGGGCTCGCCCTGCGGATTGACCAGCACCGCCGCGTTGCGATCGAAGCGGATCAGGCTGCCGTCGGCCCGGCGCACGCCCTTGGCGGTGCGCACGACGATGGCCTTCATCACCTGCCCCTTCTTCACACGGCCGCGCGGGATCGCCTCCTTGACGCTCACCACGATCATGTCGCCGATCGAAGCGTATTTCCGCTTGGAACCGCCCAGCACCTTGATGCACTGGACGCGGCGCGCGCCGGAATTGTCGGCGACATCGAGATTTGACTGCATCTGAATCATTGCAATGATCCTCTAACCCGAATTATCGCCCTTAAGCGCTTGCTTCATCCCGCGGAACGACCATCCAGCTCTTATGCTTCGAGAGCGGAGGGCACTCCTCGATCCAAACCGTATCGCCGACCTTGCACGCGTTCTGCTCGTCATGCGCCTGGTAGTTCTTCGTCCGGCGCACGGTCTTGCGCAGCAGCGGGTGGGTGAAGCGTCGCTCCACCTTGACCACCACGGTCTTGTTGTTCTTGTCGCTCACCACGACACCTTGCAGAATTCGCTTCGGCATCTTCTTCGTCCTTACGCCTTCTTGGCCTCGGAGGCCTTCTGACGCGTGATGGTCTTCACGCGCGCAATGTCCTTACGCACCTGCCGCACACGGGCGGTGTTCTCAAGCTGTCCCGACGCCGCCTGAAAGCGCAGGTTGAACTGCTCTTTCTTCAGCTTCACCAGCTCGTCGCTGAGCTGGTCCGGCGTCATATCGCGGATCTCTTCGGCCTTCATCGTCTTTAGCCTTCCACTCGCATCACGAGGCGGGTCTTGATCGGCAGCTTAGCCGCCGCCAGACGCAGAGCCTCACGCGCCACCGGTTCGCCGACGCCGTCGATCTCGAACATGATCCGGCCCGGCTTGACCTTGGCGGCCCAATACTCCGGCGAACCCTTGCCCTTACCCATGCGGACTTCGGTCGGCTTCTTGGAGATCGGCGTGTCCGGGAAGATCCGGATCCACACGCGGCCGGCACGCTTCATCTGACGGGTCATCGCCCGGCGCGCGGCCTCGATCTGACGCGAAGTGATCCGCGCCGGCTCCTGGGCCTTCAGGCCGTAGGTCCCAAAGTTGAGATCGACACCGCCGGTCGCATTGCCGCGGATACGTCCCTTCTGGGCCTTCCTGTATTTCGTCCGTTTCGGTTGCAGCATAACGCTTCGCCTATTCTTTCAATTCCCTACGCCGAAGCCGGCGCATTGTTGCGGCGGGGTCCGCCACCCGAACGGCCACCCTCCTGCGCGTCCATCGCGCGGGTCTCCTGGGCCATCGGATCGTGATCCAGGATCTCGCCTTTGAAGATCCAGACCTTGATACCGATGATGCCGTAAGCGGTCCGTGCCAGGGCCGTGCCGTAATCGATATCGGCCCGCAGCGTGTGCAGCGGGACACGGCCTTCGCGATACCACTCCATGCGGGCGATCTCGGTGCCGCCCAGACGGCCGGAGCAGTTGATCCGGATGCCGCCGGCGCCCATGCGCATGGTGGACTGCACCGCCCGCTTCATGGCCCGGCGGAAGGCAACGCGGCGCTCAAGCTGCTGCGCGATGCTCTCGGCCACCAGATTGGCATCGATCTCCGGCTTGCGGATCTCGACGATGTTCACGTGCACCTCGGAGTCCGTCAGCTTGGAGAGCTCCTTGCGCATCTTGTCGATGTCCGCGCCCTTCTTGCCGATCAGGATGCCCGGGCGTGCCGTGTGGATCGTCACCCGGCATTTCTTGTGCGGACGCTCGATCACGACCTTGGAGATGCCGGCCTGCTTGCGGGACTTCATGATGTGCTCGCGCATCTTGATGTCTTCGTGCAGGAGCCGGGCATATTCCTCGCCGTCGGCGAACCAACGGGAGTCCCAGGTGCGGTTCACGCCGAGCCGGAGCCCGATCGGATTGACTTTCTGTCCCATTACGCTGCGTCCTCGACTTGGTGCACGACCACGGTGATCTGCGAAAACGGCTTCAGGATACGGGCAGCACGACCGCGCGCCCGAGGCTTGATCCGCTTCATCACCAGCCCCTTGCCGACATAAGCTTCCTTGACGACCAGGGCATCGACATCGAGATCGTGATTGTTCTCCGCATTGGCGATCGCCGACTGCAGAGTCTTCTTCACATCCTGCGCGATGCGTTTGCGCGAGAAGGTCAGATCGGCCAGCGCACGGTCCACCTTCTTGCCCCGGATCATCTGGGCAACCAGGTTCAGCTTCTGCGGGCTCACCCGCAGCAGCCGGGTCACGGCCTGCGCTTCGTTCTCGCCGAGCTTTCTCTCGCGATGCGGCTTACCCATCGCTATTTCCTCTTTGCCTTGCGGTCCGCCGCGTGGCCCGGAAACGTCCGGGTCGGAGCGAACTCACCGAATTTGTGTCCCACCATGTCCTCGGTCACCAGCACCGGGATGTGCTTCTGGCCGTTATGGACGCCGAAGGTCAGACCGACGAACTGCGGCAGGATCGTCGAGCGCCGGGACCACATCTTGATCACCGCGCTGGACCCGCTCTCGCGCGCCTTGTCTGCCTTCTTGAGCAGATATCCGTCGACGAACGGACCTTTCCAAACAGAACGCGTCACCGCCCTAACCTCTCTTCTTCTTCATGTGCCGGCTACGCAGGATGTACTTGTCGCTTTCCTTATTGCTCCGCGTGCGCTTGCCCTTGGTAGGCTTGCCCCACGGGGTCACAGGATGGCGACCGCCCGAGGTCCGGCCCTCACCACCGCCGTGCGGATGGTCGTGCGGGTTCATGACGACACCGCGCACCGTGGGCCTGCGACCGAGCCAGCGGCTCCTGCCGGCCTTGCCGAGATTGATGTTCGCGTTGTCCGGGTTGGACACCGCACCGACCGTCGCCATGCAGGCGGACCGCACCAGGCGCGTCTCGCCCGACTTCAGCCGGATGATCGAATAGTCGCCGTCGCGGCCGACCAGCTGGACGTAGGATCCAGCCGCGCGGGCCAGCTGACCGCCCTTGCCTTCCTTCATCTCCACATTGTGGACGATGGTGCCGATCGGAATGGCGGCGAGCGGCATCGCGTTGCCCGGCTTCACGTCGGCCTTGGCGTCGGCGACCACAGTGTCGCCTTCGGCCAGACGCTGCGGCGCAATGATGTAGGACAGCTCGCCGTCCTCATACTTGATCAGCGCGATGAACGCGGTGCGGTTTGGATCGTATTCGATCCGCTCCACGGTTGCCGGCACGCCCCATTTGCGGCGCTTGAAATCGACCAGGCGATAGGTGCGCTTGTGACCGCCGCCGCGATGCCAGACCGAAACGCGGCCATGGTTGTTGCGGCCGCCCTTCTGGGTCAGTCCCTGAGTCAGGGACTTCACGGGCTTGCCCTTCCAGAGCGCCTTGCGGTCCACGAGCACCAGCTGACGCTGGCTCGATGTCCTCGGTTTGAAGGTCTTCAGTGCCATAGCTCTAAATTCCCGTCGTCACGTCGATCTTCTCGCCTTCGGCGAGGCGCACGACGGCCTTCTTGATATCTTTCTGGCGTCCGGGGATGCCGCGGAACCGCTTCTTCTTCCCCTTGCGGACGATGGTGTTCACGGCAAGGACCTTCACGTCGAAGAGCTTCTCGACGGCCTTCTTGATCTGGTCCTTGGTCGCGTCCTGGCGAACCTTGAAGATCACCTGGTTGAACTCCGAAGCCGCAGTCGACTTCTCGGTAATCACCGGCGACAAAATTATGTCGTAGAGAGAAGCAGTGTTCATTTGAACCGCGCCTCCAGCGCTTCCAGGGCCGCCTTGGAAAGAACCAGCTTCTCGTGGCGCAGGATGTCGTAGACGTTGATCCCCTGCACCGGCAGCACATCCACATTCGGCAGGTTCCGGGCAGCCTGCGCGAAGGCCAGCTGCACCTCGGCGCCGTCGATGATCAGCACCGAACCCAGGCCGAGTTTGGAAAAGCGCTCCTTGAGCTCTTTCGTCTTCGGCTCTTTCAGCTCGCACTTTTCGATCACGACCAGCGCATCCGCCTGGGCTTTGGCCGAAAGCGCATGCTTCAGCGCCAGAGCCCGGATCTTCTTCGGCAGCTCGATCGCGTGGCTGCGCGGCTTCGGCCCGAAGGACTTGCCGCCTCCGCGGAACAGGTTGACCCGCTGGCTGCCGTGACGCGCCCGGCCCGTACCCTTCTGACGGTACATCTTGGCCGTGGTCGCGGTGACTTCGGAACGGTCCTGCACCGAGCGCGTGCCGGCACGCCGCTTGGCGAGCTGGTAGCGCACCATGCGGTGCAGAATGTCCTCGCGCGGCTCCAGGCCGAAGACCTCATCGGAGAGATCGACCTTGCCGGCCTTCTTCGCATCGAGCGTGGTGACGTCCGCTTGCATAACTATTCGCTCCCACCCTCAGAAGGAGACGCGGCTTCAGCCGCCTCACCCTGCTCATTGTTCGTCTCGGCCGGCGCATCCGACTTCGCAGCCTTTGCCGACCCGTTGGCCAGCTTGAAGGCGCCCGGCTTCGGCGCATCGTCGGGCAGAGACCGCTTCACCGCATCGGAAAGCAGCACCCAACCGCCCTTGGCGCCCGGCACGGCGCCGGAAACCATGATCAGGCCGCGGTCGACATCGGTCCGAACCACCTTGAGGTTCTGGGTGGTGACCTTCACGTCGCCCATATGGCCGGCCATCTTCTTGCCCTTGAAGACCTTGCCGGGATCCTGGCTGTTACCCGTCGAGCCATGGCTACGATGGCTGATGGACACGCCGTGGGACGCCCGCAGGCCGCCGAACCCGTGCCGCTTCATGGCACCGGCAAAACCCTTGCCGATCGAGGTGCCGGAGACATCCACGAACTGGCCTTCAACGAAATGGTCAGCGGTGAACTCCGCGCCGACGTCGATCAGGTTCTCGGGGGTGACCCGGAACTCTGCAAGACGCCGCTTCGGCTCCACCTCGACGGCGGCGAACTGTCCACGCGCGGCCTTGGAGAGGCGCTTCGCCTTGGCGAGCCCCGCCCCCAGCTGCAGCGCGGTATAACCGTTCTTATCCGCGACGCGCTGGCCGACGACCTGGCAGTTGTCCAGCTTCAGCACCGTGACGGGGATATGCTCGCCCGCCTCGGTGAAGATCCTGGTCATGCCGACCTTCTGTGCGATGACACCTGATCGCATCGGTTACTTTCCTCAAATCGCTTTAGAGCTGGGCTCTAGAGCTTGATCTCAACATCGACACCGGCGGCCAGATCGAGCTTCATCAAAGCGTCGACCGTCTGCGGCGTCGGATCCACGATATCGAGCAAGCGCTTATGAGTGCGCATCTCGAACTGCTCGCGGCTCTTCTTGTCGATATGCGGCGACCGGTTCACGGTGAACTTCTCGATATGCGTCGGCAGAGGGATCGGTCCCCGCACCTCGGCACCCGTGCGCTTCGCCGTATTCACGATCTCCTTCGTCGATGCATCGAGGATGCGATGATCGAAGGCTTTGAGCCGAATTCTGATGTTCTGGCTTTGCATCCCGGTCGTCCCAAATGAGACGGGCGCGCTGCATTCACAGCAGCGCGCCCCGCCGCAACTTCGTTACTCGATGATCGACGACACCACACCGGCGCCGACGGTCCGGCCGCCCTCACGGATGGCGAAGCGGAGCTTCTCCTCCATGGCGATCGGCACGATCAGCTCAACGGTCATGGCGCAATTGTCGCCCGGCATCACCATCTCGGTACCTTCCGGCAGGTGCACCACACCGGTCACGTCGGTGGTGCGGAAGTAGAACTGCGGACGGTAGTTGGTGAAGAACGGCGTATGACGGCCGCCCTCTTCCTTGGTGAGGATGTAGGCTTCGGCCTTGAACTTCGTATGCGGGGTGATCGAACCCGGCTTGCAAAGCACCTGGCCGCGCTCCACGCCCTCGCGCTCGATACCGCGGAGCAGGCAACCAACGTTGTCGCCGGCCTCGCCCTGGTCGAGCAGCTTGCGGAACATCTCGACACCGGTGACGGTCGTCTTGCTGGTCGGCTTGATACCGACGATCTCGACTTCCTCACCGACCTTGACCACACCGCGCTCGATACGGCCGGTCACCACGGTACCGCGACCGGAGATCGAGAACACGTCTTCGATCGGCATCAGGAAGGGCTGATCCTTCGGACGCTCGGGCTGCGGGATGTAGGCGTCGACCTCGCGCATCAGCTCGAGGATGGCCTCGGCGCCGATCTCGGGGTTGTTGCCCTCCACAGCGGCCAGAGCCGAACCCTTGACGATCGGAATGTCATCGCCCGGGAACTCGTAGTTGGACAGCAGCTCGCGAACCTCGAGCTCGACCAGCTCCAGAAGCTCCGGATCGTCGACCTGATCGACCTTGTTCAGGAACACGACCAGCGCCGGCACGCCGACCTGACGGGCAAGCAGGATATGCTCGCGGGTCTGGGGCATGGGGCCATCGGCCGCGGAAACCACCAGGATCGCGCCGTCCATCTGCGCCGCGCCGGTGATCATGTTCTTCACATAGTCAGCGTGGCCCGGGCAGTCGACGTGGGCGTAGTGGCGGTTCTCGGTCTCGTACTCGACGTGAGCCGTCGAGATGGTGATGCCGCGAGCCTTCTCTTCCGGCGCCTTGTCGATCTGATCGTAGGCGGTGAAGGTTGCGCCGCCGGTTTCGGACAGAACCTTGGTAATCGCCGCGGTCAGGGTCGTCTTACCGTGATCGACGTGGCCGATCGTCCCGATGTTGCAGTGCGGCTTGGCCCGCGAAAATTTTTCCTTAGCCATCCTGGCTCTCCATTCCTTCTACAAAGAAGCGAAAAAGTTCTGCGGCGGTGTTCCCGCCACCTTCTGCTAGGCGAATTTCGCCTGAACCTCGTCAGCTACCTGCTGCGGCACCTGAGCGTAATGATCGAACTGCATGGTGTACTGCGCACGTCCCTGGCTCATGGAGCGAAGGTTGTTCACGTACCCGAACATGTTGGCCAGCGGGACCATGGCGTCGATCACCGTGGCGATGCCGCGAGGCTCCTGACCGCGGACCTGTCCGCGGCGGCTGGTGAGGTCGCCGATGATGCCGCCGACATACTCTTCCGGCGTCACGACTTCCACGTGCATGATCGGCTCGAGAAGCTTCGGCACGGCCTTCTGGGCCGCCTCGCGGAACGCTGCGCGGCCCGCGATCTCGAACGCCATCACACTGGAGTCCACGTCGTGATAGGCACCGTCCGTCAGGGTCACCTTGACGTCGAGGATCGGGAAGCCGGCGATGATGCCGTTGTCCATCACGCTGCGGACACCCTTCTCGACACCCGGGATGTATTCCTTCGGGATGTTGCCGCCGACGACGGTGTTCTCGAAGACGAAGCCCTCGCCCGCCTCAGCAGGCGCGATCGTCATCTTCACCCGGGCGAACTGGCCCGAACCGCCGGTCTGCTTCTTATGGGTGTAGTCGACATCGGTCGCCTTCGTGAGGGTCTCACGATAAGCCACCTGCGGCGCGCCCACATTGGCGTCCACTTTGAACTCGCGGCGAAGCCGGTCGACGATGATGTCGAGATGCAGCTCGCCCATGCCCTTGATGAGGGTCTGGCCGGACTCGTGGTCGACGGTCACGCGGAAGGACGGATCCTCCTGCGCCAGACGGTTCAACGCGACGCCGAGTTTCTCCTGGTCGCCCTTGGTCTTGGGCTCCACGGCGACCTCGATAACCGGATCCGGGAACTCCATGCGCTCCAGGATGATCGGGTTCGCCGGATCGCAGAGCGTGTCGCCGGTGGTGACATCCTTCAGGCCGGCCAGCGCGACGATGTCGCCCGCATAGGCCTCCTTGATGTCTTCCCGGTGGTTGGAGTGCATCTGCAGCATACGGCCGATGCGCTCCTTTGAGTCCTTCACGGTGTTCTGGACGCTCGCGCCCGTCTCCACCACGCCGGAATAGATGCGGCAGAAGGTCAGCGAGCCCACGAACGGGTCGTTCATCACCTTGAACGCCAGCATGGCGAGGGGCTGCTCGTCGGAGCACCGGCGGGAGGACTCCTCACCGGTCTTCACGTCGATACCCTTGATCGGCGGCACATCGACCGGAGACGGCAGGTAGTCGACCACGGCATCCAGCAGGGACTGCACGCCCTTGTTCTTGAACGCGGAGCCGCAAAGCACGGGCACGAATTCCAGATTGCAGGTGCCCTTGCGGATCAGCTCTTTCAGCTTCTCCTCGGACGGCTCCTCGCCTTCCAGATAGGCCTCCATGGCAGCCTCGTCGACTTCGACGGCCTGCTCGATCATGGCCTCGCGATACTCTTTGGCCTGGTCCATGTACTCGTCCGGCACGTCGCTCTCCTCGAAGGAGGCGCCAAGGGACTCGTCGTTCCACACGATGCTCTTCATGCGGACCAGGTCGATCAGGCCGATAAAGTCGTTCTCGGCGCCGAGCGGCAGCTGGATCACCATGGGATTGGCGCCCAGGCGCTCCTTGACCGTCTTCACGGAGTTGAAGAAGTCGGCGCCGGTCTTGTCCATCTTGTTGACGAAGATCATGCGCGGCACGTGATACTTGTCGGCCTGCCGCCACACCGTCTCGGTCTGCGGCTCTACGCCCTGGTTGGCGTCGAGCAGCGCAACCGCGCCGTCGAGCACGCGAAGCGAACGCTCCACCTCGATGGTGAAGTCCACGTGGCCAGGCGTGTCGATGATGTTGACGCGCTTGTCCTTCCAGAACGCGGTGGTCGCAGCAGAGGTGATCGTGATGCCACGCTCCTGCTCCTGCTCCATCCAGTCCATGGTGGCCGCGCCGTCATGGACCTCGCCCAGCTTGTGGCTGCGCCCCGTATAAAAAAGGATCCGCTCAGTCGTCGTGGTCTTGCCGGCGTCGATATGCGCCATGATCCCGATGTTGCGGTAGTCCTTAAGGGGAGTTTCGCGTCCCATCTCAACAATCCTCAGTTTCGCTTACCAGCGATAATGCGAGAAGGCCCGGTTGGCGTCGGCCATGCGGTGCGTGTCCTCGCGCTTCTTGACGGCGTTGCCACGGTTGTTCGCCGCATCGAGCAGCTCACCGGACAGGCGCTCCACCATCGTGTTCTCGTTCCGGCCGCGGGCGGAGGCGATGATCCAGCGGATCGCCAGGGCCTGGCGGCGATCGTGACGCACCTCGACCGGCACCTGGTAGGTGGCGCCGCCGACGCGCCGGGACCGAACCTCGAGCGCGGGCATCACGTTCTGCAGCGCCTGATGGAACAGCTCCACCGGGTTCTGCTTCGTCTTCTCTTCGACCGTATCCAGCGCGCCGTAGACGATGCGCTCTGCGGCGGATTTCTTGCCGTCGTTCATGATGGAATTCATGAACTTCGTCAGGATCACATCCCCGAACTTCGGATCGGGAATAATGTCGCGCTTATCTGCTCTATGGCGCCGGGACATCTTTTTAAATCCTCAAAACGTTCTCATCCGAGGGTCCTGGCGGCAGCCAGAGAACCTCTCAGGCTCAATGACTACTTCGGCCGCTTAGCGCCGTACTTCGAACGACGCTGACGGCGATCGTTCACGCCCTGGGTATCCAGCACACCGCGAATGATGTGGTAACGCACACCCGGAAGGTCCTTCACACGGCCGCCGCGGATCATCACGACGGAGTGCTCCTGCAGGTTATGCCCCTCACCCGGAATGTAGCTCGTCACTTCGAGCCCGTTGGTGAGACGCACACGCGCCACCTTACGAAGCGCCGAGTTCGGCTTCTTCGGCGTGATGGTGTAGACGCGCGTGCAGACGCCCCGCTTCTGGGGGCAGGCCTGCATGGCCGGCACCTTGTTCCGCTTCAGCACCTTCTTGCGAGGCTTGCGGATGAGCTGTTGAATCGTGGGCATACTTCGATCGCCTTACCGATTTCGTGTGGCATCGGCCCGTTCGATGGCCTTCGCCGCGTGTTCCTGTTTGGGGCCTTCCCCAATGCAAAAAAGGGCTTTCGCCCATAAAGCAGAAGCCGAAGTGCGCATGCGCAGCTTCAGCCCCCAAATCAGAGGATCTCGAAGGATGGACCTCCAAGATCGTGAACCCGAATTTGATCCGGTTGGTTCGGCAGTGTTTAACCCGCGCCGCTTCGCCTGTTGGCGATGGCGAGATGAGTTACCACCTGCCGTGAAAGTCAGCGCCTTGTATCAGGCGCTTTCTCGCATCGTCAAGGCCGGGACCCAATAAAAAGCTGCGAGAACCGGCCTTTTCTCGCCTTCGCCCCATGGCTGGCGCGAATTCGACCCAAATCGGCCGTGCCGGCTCCATGAGATGTGGTGCGATGGCCCCAAAAACAAGGCCGGAGCGCTTTCAAACGCCCCGGCCCTGGGATTCGTCGACGGAGATTCGCGTCTGGCGAGGTTGGGCCGGTCCTAGACCGACTCCGATTCCTCGCTGCCAGCAGCCTCTTCTTCCGTATCGGGCTTCTGCTCAGCGGCCACCTTGGCCCGCTCTTCGGCAATCAGGTCGTCGCGATGCGAAGCGACCTTTTTGAGCCGGTTGAGCATGCCGCCGGTGCCTGCCGGGATGAGTCGGCCGACGATCACGTTCTCCTTCAGGCCTTCCAGCGTATCGACCTTGCCGTTCACAGCGGCCTCCGTCAGCACGCGGGTGGTCTCCTGGAAGGAGGCCGCGGAGATGAAGGAGCGCGTCTGCAGGCTGGCCTTCGTGATGCCGAGGAGCACGTGCTGGCCCGTCGCAGGCTTCTTGCCGGCGGCTTCGGCTTCCGTGTTGGCGTCCTCGAAATCGATCCGATCGACCTGCTCGCCCTTGAGGAACTCCGTATCGCCCGGATCCTGGATCTCCATCTTGCCGAGCATCTGCCGGACGATGACCTCGATATGCTTATCGTTGATGGTCACGCCCTGCAGCCGGTAGACCTCCTGGATCTCGTTCACCAGGTAGTTGGCCAGCTCCTCGACGCCCTTGATCGCCAGGATGTCATGCGGGGCCGGATGACCGTCGAGCAGGTATTCGCCCTTCTCGATCCGATCGCCGTCCTGCACCGACAGATGGCGCCCCTTCGGGATCAGGAACTCCACCGGGTCCATCCCATCCTCGTCCGGCGTGATCGAAACGCGACGCTTGTTCTTGTAGTCGCGTCCGAACTGAACGATGCCGGACAGCTCGGCGATGATCGCATGGTCCTTCGGACGACGGGCCTCGAACAGCTCCGCCACCCGCGGCAGACCGCCGGTGATGTCGCGGGTCTTGGCGCTCTCCATCGGCACGCGGGCCAGCACGTCACCGCTGGTGACCTCGCCACCCGGGCCGACCGACAGAATGCCGTCGACCGGGAGAAGGTAACGCGCCTCGCCGCCGCGCGGCAGCTTGGCGATCTCGCCCTTCTTGTCCTTGATCACCACGGCCGGACGCAGATCCGAACCGCGCGGGGACGCACGCCAATCGATGATCACGCTGGAGGTGATACCCGTCGACTCGTCGCGCTGCTCGGAGACCGAAACGCCCTCGACCAGATCTTCGAAGTCGACGACACCCTCGATTTCCGTCATCAGCGGACGGGTATAGGGATCCCATTCCGCCAGCCGCTCGCCGCGCTTGACCTCCTGCCCGTCATCGACCCGCAGATGCGTGCCGTAGGGCAGACGGTGGACGGCCCGTTCGTTGCCGTCGGCATCGAGCAGCGACAGGACGGTGTTCCGGCCCATGACGATGAGACGGTCTTGGGAGTCCTCCACCACGTTTCTCTGCTTGATCTTCACCGTGCCGTCGTAGTTGGCATCGAGCGAAGACTGGTCGGCGACCTTCGAGCTCGCCACACCACCCAGATGGAAGGTACGCATGGTGAGCTGGGTACCCGGCTCACCGATCGACTGAGCCGCGATGACACCCACCGCTTCGCCCATGTTCACAGGCGTGCCGCGGGCCAGATCGCGGCCGTAGCAGGCGGCGCAGATGCCGTTGCGGGTCTCGCAGGTCAGAGCCGAGCGGATCTTGATCTCCTGAACGTCGGAGTTCTCGATCACCTCCATCTCCTCTTCGGCGATCAGCGTGCCCTTCTTGATGATGACCTCGCCGGTCGAAGGATGCTTCACATCCTCAACCGTCGTGCGGCCGAGCACACGCTTGCCGAGAGATACGGTCACCTCACCGGAATCGATCACCGCGCGGGACGTGATGCCCTCCTCGGTGCCGCAATCCGGCTCGGTCACGATGCAGTCCTGCGCCACGTCCACCAGACGGCGGGTCAGATAACCCGAGTTCGCCGTCTTGAGGGCGGTGTCGGCCAGACCCTTACGGGCACCATGGGTGGAGTTGAAGTACTCCAGCACCGACAGGCCTTCCTTGAAGTTCGAGATGATCGGCCGCTCGATGATCTCGCCCGACGGCTTGGTCATCAGACCGCGCATGCCGGCGAGCTGCTTCATCTGGGCCGGCGAACCGCGCGCACCCGAATGGGACATCATGTAGATCGAGTTGATCGGCTTCTCGCGGCCGGTCTCCTCGTCGATCTGAACCGAGGAGATGCGCTTCATCATCTCCTTGGCCACCTCTTCGGTGCACTCCGTCCAGGTGTCGACCACCTTGTTGTACTTCTCGCCCCGGGTGATCAGGCCGTCATTGTACTGGGCCTCGTATTCCATCACGAGGTCCGAGGTCTTCTTGACGATCTCGTCCTTGGTTTCCGGGATCAGCATGTCGTCCTTGCCGAACGAGATGCCCGCGCGGCAGGCGTAGGAGAAGCCGCGCCCCATGATCCGGTCGCAGAAGATCACCGTCTCCTTCTGACCGCAGTGGCGATACACCACGTCGATCATGTGGGAGATGTCCTTCTTGGTCAGCAGACGGTTCACCAGGTCGAAGCCGATGGTCGGCTGCTTCGGCAGCAGCTCGCCCAGCAGCATGCGGCCAGGCGTGGTGTCGTAGATCTTCGACACCTCGTTGCCGTCCTCGTCGACGCCGATGAAGCGGCCTTTGATCTTGGTATGCAGGGTGACGACCTTGGCATCCAGCGCATGCTGGATCTCGGCCACGGAGCCGAACGCCATCCCCTCGCCCGGCTCATTGTCCATGGCGAGCGACAGGTAATACAGGCCGAGCACGATATCCTGGGACGGAACGATGATCGGCGAACCGTCGGCCGGGTGCAGGATGTTGTTGGTCGACATCATCAGCACGCGGCTTCCAGCTGGGCCTCGAGGCTCAGCGGGACATGCACCGCCATCTGGTCGCCGTCGAAGTCGGCGTTGAACGCCGCGCAGACCAGCGGATGAAGCTGAATCGCCTTGCCCTCTACCAGGGTGGGCTCAAAGGCCTGGATGCCGAGGCGGTGAAGCGTCGGCGCCCGGTTCAGCAGCACCGGATGCTCGCGGATCACCTCGTCCAGGATATCCCAGACCTCCGGCTTCTCCTTCTCGACGAGCTTCTTCGCCTGCTTGACGGTCGAGGCATGGCCCTTGGCGTCGAGCCGCGCGTAGATGAACGGCTTGAACAGCTCCAGAGCCATCTTCTTCGGCAGGCCGCACTGATGCAGCTTGAGCTCCGGGCCCACCACGATGACCGAACGGCCCGAGTAGTCGACGCGCTTGCCGAGCAGGTTCTGGCGGAAACGTCCCTGCTTGCCCTTCAGCATGTCGGCCAGCGACTTCAGCGGACGCTTGTTGGCGCCCGTGATGACGCGGCCGCGGCGGCCATTGTCGAACAGCGCATCGACGGCCTCCTGCAGCATGCGCTTCTCGTTCCGGATGATGATATCCGGAGCGCGCAGCTCCATGAGGCGCTTCAGGCGGTTGTTACGGTTGATGACGCGCCGGTAGAGATCGTTCAGGTCGGAGGTCGCGAAGCGGCCGCCATCCAGCGGAACCAGCGGACGCAGCTCCGGCGGAATCACCGGAATCTGGGTCATGATCATCCACTCGGGCCGGTTGCCCGACATGATGAAGGCCTCGACGACCTTCAGCCGCTTGGCGAGCTTCTTCGGTTTGAGCTCGGACGTGGTCTCCGCGATCTCCTCGCGGAGGTCCACGGCGATCTTCTCTAGATCGAGATCCTTCAGGAGGTCGCGAATCGCCTCCGCGCCGATCCCGGCCGTGAAACTGTCCTCGCCGAACTCGTCCTGGGCCTCCATGTACTGCTCTTCGGTGAGCAGCTCCATCGGCTTGAGCGTGGTCAGACCCGGCTCCAGCACGATGTAGTTCTCGAAATAGAGGACGCGCTCCAGATCCTTCAGCGTCATGTCGAGCAGCAGACCGATGCGCGACGGAAGCGACTTCAGGAACCAGATATGGGCGACGGGAGCTGCGAGCTCGATATGGCCCATGCGCTCGCGCCGAACCTTGGCGAGCGTCACCTCGACGCCGCACTTCTCGCAGATGACGCCCTTGTACTTCATCCGCTTGTACTTGCCGCACAAGCACTCGTAATCCTTCGTCGGACCGAAGATGCGCGCGCAGAACAGGCCGTCCCGCTCCGGCTTGAAGGTCCGGTAGTTGATCGTCTCAGGCTTCTTGATCTCGCCGTAGGACCAGGAGAGAATTTTCTCAGGGGACGAGATCCCGATCTGGATCTGGTCGAAATTCTGCTGCTGGGTCTGCGGGTTGAAGAGATTGACGATATCCTGATTCATGCTTTTGGTTCTCCCGAATGCCCTGGGGTTAAGGGCATTGCTGCGTCGCCGCCGACGTCGTCTCTCTAACAGTCACGCACCGTTCAACTACGCCTGAACGGCGAAAGGGCGCCCGGCTATTCCGCCGCCGGGCGCTGGGTAATCTGGGGCCGGTCCGAAGCCTCGTCCTGAGGCTTGGGCTGCACGAGATCCACATTGAGGCCGAGGGCCCGCATCTCCTTGATGAGAACGTTGAAGCTCTCCGGGATGCCGGCTTCGAACGTGTCGTCGCCGCGCACGATGGCCTCGTAGACCTTCGTACGGCCAGCCACGTCGTCGGACTTGACCGTAAGCATCTCCTGCAAGGTGTACGCTGCGCCATAAGCCTCCAGCGCCCACACCTCCATTTCGCCGAAGCGCTGACCGCCGAACTGCGCCTTGCCGCCCAGCGGCTGCTGGGTGACCAAGCTGTACGGTCCGATGGACCGGGCGTGGATCTTGTCGTCGACCAGGTGGTGGAGCTTCAACATATAGATGTAGCCCACCGTGACCTTACGTTCAAATTCCTCGCCCGAACGGCCGTCATAGAGGGTCACCTGTCCGGAGCCGTCGAGACCCGCCTGCTCCAGCAGCGCGGTCACGTCGCTCTCATGGGCCCCGTCGAACACCGGCGTCCCGACCGGAACGCCCGGCCGCAGCAGCTCGGCCGCTTCCACGATGTCGTCGTCGTCCAGCGCCGCCAGCTTCTGGTCGTCGCCGTAGATCTCCTTCATCGTGTCCTTGAGCGGCTTCACCTTCTGGGACTCGTGATAGTCGTCCAGGGCCTGGCCGATCTTGTGACCCAGGCCGCGGCACGCCCAGCCGAGATGGGTCTCGAGAATCTGACCCACATTCATTCGGCTCGGCACACCCAGCGGGTTGAGCACGATATCGACCGGCGTGCCGTCCTCAAGGTAAGGCATGTCCTCGACGGGCAGGATCTGCGAGATCACGCCCTTGTTGCCGTGACGGCCAGCCATCTTATCGCCCGGCTGGATCTTCCGCTTCACCGCGACGAAGACCTTGACCATCTTCATCACGCCAGGCGGGAGCTCGTCGCCGCGCTGCAGCTTATCGACCTTGTCCACGAAGCGCTGCTCGAGACGCTTGCGCGCCTCGTCATACTGCCGGCGGAGGCCTTCGACCTCCTCCATGGCCTTCTCGTTCTTCAGCGCGACTTCCCACCACTGGTGCTGCTCGACATCGTCGAGCATGGCCTCGGTGATCTTGGCGTCCTTGGCGAAGCCCTTCGGACCCTTGGCGACCTGCTTGTGCAGCAGCACGTCGCGCAGACGGCCGAACACGTTGCGGTCGAGGATCGCCAGTTCGTCGTCGCGGTCCTTGGCGAGACGCTCGATCTCTTCGCGCTCGATCGCCATGGCGCGCTCGTCCTTCTCCACGCCGTGGCGGTTGAAGACGCGCACCTCGACCACCGTGCCGGACACGCCGGGCGGCAGCTTCAGGGACGTATCGCGGACGCGGACGCCTTCTCGCCGAAGATGGCGCGCAGAAGCTTCTCTTCCGGCGTCATCGGGCTCTCGCCCTTCGGCGTGATCTTGCCGACCAGAATGTCGCCCGGATGCACCTCGGCGCCGATATAGACGATACCGGCCTCGTCGAGATTGCGAAGTGCCTCCTCGGAGACGTTCGGAATGTCGCGGGTGATCTCCTCCGGCCCGAGCTTCGTGTCGCGGGCCATCACCTCGAACTCTTCCAGATGGATCGAGGTGAAGACGTCCTCGCGCACCGTGCGCTCGGAGATCAGGATGGAGTCCTCGAAGTTGTAGCCCATCCAAGGCATGAACGCGACGAGCACGTTCCGGCCCAGAGCCAGCTCGCCCAGATCCGTCGAGGGACCGTCGGCGATGATGGTGCCCTTCCCGACCTGCTCGCCCACGCGCACCAGAGGCCGCTGGTTGATGCAGGTGTTCTGGTTTGAGCGCTGGAACTTCCGCAGATTGTAGATGTCGACGCCCGACTTGGACGGATCGGTCTCTTCCGTCGCCCGGATGACGATACGGGTGGCATCCACCTGATCGATCACGCCGGCGCGGCGGGCCGCGATGGCCGCACCCGAATCCCGCGCGACGACCGCTTCCATGCCGGTGCCGACGAACGGCGCTTCCGCCGTGATCAGCGGCACGGCCTGACGCTGCATGTTGGAGCCCATCAGCGCACGGTTCGCGTCGTCGTTCTCGAGGAACGGAATAAGTGCCGCGGCGACAGACACCAGCTGCTTCGGAGACACGTCGATCAGGTCCACCTGCTCCGACGGAGTCAGCTCCACGTCGCCCGCGTGACGCGTGGTCACCAGCTCGTTGGCGAAGGTGCCGTCCTCGTTCAGGTCGGCGTTCGCCTGGGCGATGATGTACCGGGCCTCTTCCATGGCGGAGAGATAGACGACCTCGTCGGTCACCTTGCCGTTATCGACCTTGCGATACGGGCTCTCGATGAAGCCGTACTTGTTCACCCGCGCGAACGTGGCGAGCGAGTTGATGAGGCCGATATTCGGACCTTCCGGCGTCTCGATCGGGCAGATGCGGCCGTAATGGGTCGGATGCACGTCGCGCACCTCGAAGCCGGC
The DNA here is from genome assembly GCF_001708935.1 of Methyloligella halotolerans. Lineage (GTDB taxonomy): Bacteria > Pseudomonadota > Alphaproteobacteria > Rhizobiales > Methyloligellaceae > Methyloligella > Methyloligella halotolerans. The sequence continues at coordinate 107,057 of NZ_MASI01000001.1, read as the reverse complement.
GCGCTCGCGGGTCAGACCGCCCGGGCCAAGCGCCGACAGGCGCCGCTTGTGGGTGATCTCCGACAGCGGGTTGGTCTGGTCCATGAACTGGGACAGCTGCGAGGAGCCGAAGAACTCGCGCACCGCGGCAGCCGCGGGCTTCGCGTTGATCAGATCCTGCGGCATCACCGTGTCGATATCGACGGAGCTCATGCGCTCCTTGATGGCGCGCTCCATGCGCAGCAGACCCAGACGGTACTGGTTCTCCATCAGCTCGCCGACCGAACGCACGCGCCGGTTGCCGAGATGGTCGATATCGTCGATTTCGCCACGCCCGTCGCGCAGGCCCACCAGGGTCTTGATGACCGCGAGGATGTCTTCCTTGCGGAGCGTGCGGACCGTATCCGGACACTCCAGATCCAGGCGCATGTTCATCTTCACGCGGCCCACCGCGGAAAGATCGTAGCGCTCGGCATCGAAGAACAGGCCTTCGAACAGGGTCTTGGCGGCTTCCGGCGTGGGCGGCTCGCCCGGACGCATCACGCGATAGATATCGAGCAGCGCCTCTTCCGGGTTGGAGTTCTTGTCGGCCGCCAGGGTGTTGCGGATGAACCCGCCGATGTTGACGTGGTCGATGTCGAGGATCGGAATCTCCTTCATGCCCTGGTCCTTCAGGGTCTGAAGCAGCTTCTCGTCGATCTCCTCGCCGGCCTCGCCGTAGATCTCGCCGGTCTCGGTGTTGAGAACCTCTTCTGCCAGATAGCGGCCGTAGAGCTCCTCATCCGTGATCTGGAGCTCCTTGAGCCCCTCCTCGGCCAGCTTGTTGGCCAGGCGCGCCGTGATCTTGCGGCCGGCCTCCACCGCGACCTTGCCCGTCTTGGCGTCGATCAGGTCGGTCATCGGCTTGATGCCGCGCATGCGGTCGGGACGGAACGGCATCTTCCAGCCGTCCTTGGTCGCCTTGAACTGGATCGTGTCGTAGAAGGTGGAGAGGATCTCCTCGCCTTCCAGCCCCAGCGCATAAAGCAGCGTCGTCACCGGCAGCTTGCGGCGACGGTCGATGCGAACGTGCACGATGTCCTTGGCGTCGAACTCGAAGTCCAGCCAGGAACCGCGATAAGGAATGATGCGGGCAGCGAAGAGCAGCTTGCCCGACGAATGGGTCTTGCCCCGGTCGTGATCGAAGAAGACGCCCGGCGAACGATGCATCTGTGAAACAATCACGCGCTCGGTGCCGTTGATCACGAACGTGCCGTTCGAGGTCATGAACGGCATGTCGCCCATATAGACGTCCTGCTCCTTGATGTCCTTGACGGACCGGGCCCCGGTCTCCTCGTTGACATCGAACACGATCAGACGAAGCGTCACCTTGAGCGGCGCGGCGAAGGTCATGTCGCGCTGCTGGCACTCGTCCACGTCGTATTTGGGCTGCTCGAAGGCGTAGCCGACGAATTCGAGCTGCGCCCGATCGCCGAAATCCTTGATGGGGAAGACGGAGCGGAACACCGCTTCCAGCCCCTCGTCGGCCCGGCCGCCTTCGGGCTCGTCGACCATCAGAAACTGATCGTATGATTGCTTCTGAACCTCGATGAGGTTCGGCATTTCGGCCACTTCGTTGATGCGGCCGAACATTTTTCTCAAGCGCTTATGACCATTCGTCAGCTTCTGGGCCATGAAGTCCTCTTCCCTTAAGCTCGCAAAGACGGCTCGCCGGAACCCCCGCAACGGTGGCGGAGGCTCAGGTGAGTCGTCTCAAAAACATTCATTTCGATGGGTTGACCGGGCGAGCACATATGGCGCTCGCCCGGACGGGTTTCAACCCAACTATTTGAGCTCGACTGTCGCACCCGCGTCTTCGAGCTTCTTCTTGATCTCCTCGGCTTCGGCCTTCGGAGCGCCTTCCTTCACCGGCTTGGGCGCACCCTCGACCAGATCCTTGGCTTCCTTCAGACCAAGACCCGTGATGGCACGGACCTCCTTGATCACGTTGATCTTCTGGGCGCCGGCCGCGGTCAGGACGACGTCGAACTCGTCCTTCTCCTCAGCCGCAGCAGCTTCGCCGCCGCCGCCAGCGGCAACGCCCGCAACTGCGACCGGCGCAGCGGCGGAAACGCCCCACTTCTCTTCCAGCATCTTGGCCAGGTCGGCGGCCTCGAGCACGGTCAGCTCGGACAGCTGGTCAGCAATCTTTTCCAAATCAGCCATAACTCTTGTCCTTGTCGGTTCGAATCTCGATCAGTGTTTCAAGTCGCCTTTGCGTAACGGCATCAAGCGGCTTCACCTTTCTGCGCATATGCGCTGAGAACCCGGGCCATCTTGCCGGCCGGTGCATTGACCACCTGGGCGATCTTGGTGCCAGGTGCCTGCACGAGGCCGACCAGCTTGCCGCGAAGCTCGTCGAGCGAAGGCAGAGAGGCGAGCGAGTCCACGCCCTGGGGATCCAGCGCCGTGGCGCCCATCGTGCCGCCCAGGATCACGAACTTGTCGTGGGCCTTGGCGAACTTGACGGCCACTTTCGGCGCCGCCACCGGATCGTCGGAATAGGCGATGCAGGTCGGACCCTGCATCAGTTCCGTGATCGCCGTGGCGTCGGTTCCTTCGAGCGCAAGCTTGACCAGCCTGTTCTTCGCCACCTTGACCGTGCCCCCTGCTTCGCGCATTTGGCGACGCAGAGCGGTCATGTCGGCGACGGACAAGCCGGAGTAGTGAGCCACGACGACCACGCCTGTATTGGCGAAGACATCGTGAAGCGCCGTTACGACTTCGCGCTTCTCAGCTCTATCCACTGCTCACTCCGTAATTTAGCCGAAGGCCTAAAACCTTCAGCCGCTTCACACCTGCCGCCTGGAAAACGCAAAAAGCGGCCCATGCAAAGAAGCCGCCCCGCTCTTCCAAGCGACGCTCCAATGCCTGTCCGCTTTACGCCCAAGATGGACGTTGAAGCCGTTTCCGAGGTTCAAACCGATCTCCCGGCGCGCCGGAGACAATCCGCACGCGCCATAGAACCGTTCGTTTCCCCGTCTCATGCAGGCCCTTGAGGTCTCCAAACCGAGCACTCAAGCTCTTAAGCGGTCACCCGCACCTGCAATCTCGGACAGGTTTGGCCCGCCTCGATCAATCGAGCGACGGGCCACTCCCGGGGCCGAAGCCCCGAAACTCAAATCTCTTACGCGCTACCGGCCTTCGACGTCTCAACCTTGACGCCCGGCCCCATGGTCGACGTCACGGCGATCCGCTTCAGGAACGTGCCCTTGGCACCCGTCGCTTCGCCTTGATCACCGCGTCGATGAACGCCTGGATATTCTCCTGCAGGGCCGACTCGGTGAAGCTCGCCTTGCCGACGCCGGCATGCACGATGCCCGCCTTCTCGACGCGGAACTCCACGGCGCCGCCCTTGGCGGCCGCGACGGCCTCGGCGACATCGGTTGTCACCGTGCCGACCTTCGGGTTCGGCATCAGGCCACGCGGGCCGAGCACCTTACCGAGACGGCCGACGAGCGGCATCATGTCCGGCGTGGCGATGCAGCGGTCGAAATTGATATTGCCCTTCTGCACCTCCTCGACGAGGTCTTCGGCACCGACCACATCCGCACCGGCGGCCTTGGCCTCGTCGGCCTTGTCGCCTTTCGCGAAGACGCCGACGCGAAGCGTGCGGCCGGACCCGTTGGGCAGCTGGCAGACGCCGCGCACCATCTGGTCCGCATGGCGCGGATCGACACCGAGATTCATCGCCACCTCGACGGTCTCGTCGAACTTGGCCTTGGCGCGGTCCTTGATCATCTTGACCGCTTCTTCAAGCGAATAGGTCGCCTCGCGGTCGATGTTCTCGCTCGCCGCGCGGTAGCGTTTGCCGGGCTTGCTCATTCTTCCTACTCCACCGTGAGACCCATCGAGCGGGCGGACCCCTCGACGATCTTCATCGCTTGTTCAACGCTGTTGGCGTTGAGATCCTTCATCTTCGCTTCGGCGATCTCCCGAAGCTGATCCTGATTCACCTTGCCGGCGCTCTCCTGCCCGGGAGCCTTCGAGCCCTTGCCGATCTTCGCCGCCTTCTTCAGGAGATAGGACGCCGGCGGCGTCTTCGTCTCGAAGGTGAAGGAGCGGTCGGCATAGACCGTGATAACTGTCGGCAGGGGCGAGCCCGGCTCGCTGTCCTGGGTCGCTGCGTTGAACTGCTTGCAGAACTCCGCGATATTCACGCCGCGCTGACCCAGCGCAGGGCCGATCGGCGGGGCGGGGTTCGCCTGTCCCGCGGGGACCTGCAGCTTGATGTAGCCATCGATCTTCTTTGCCATCTTCGTCTCTTTCTACGCTTGTCCTACGCGGACCGCCCGCTGCGGCCCTAGAGCTTCTCGACTTGCCCGTATTCCAGCTCGACCGGCGTCGCGCGCCCAAAGATCGAAACCGCAACCTTGAGCCGCGCGCGCTCCTCGTCGACCTCTTCCACCAAACCGTTGAACGAGGCGAACGGCCCATCGGCCACCCGCACCTGCTCGCCGATCTCGAAGCTGACCGACGGCTTCGGCCGGTCCACACCCTCCTGCACCTGCTGCAGGATACGGGTCGCTTCCGCCTCGCTGATCGGCACCGGCTTATTGTCCGTGCCGAGGAAGCCCGTCACCTTCGGCGTGTTCTTGATCAGATGGTAGGTCTCGTCGGTGAGCTCCATCTTGACCAGCACATAGCCCGGGAAGAACTTCCGCTCCGAGGCCACCTTCCGGCCGCGGCGGACTTCAACCACTTCTTCCATCGGCACCAGCACCTGCTCGAACTTCTCTTCGAGCCCGGAGGACACCGCGTGTTCCTTGATAGACTCCGCGACCTTCCGCTCGAAATTCGAGTAGGCGTGAACGATGTACCAGCGCATTGCCATATCAGCTCTACGCTCCAAGTCCGAGGATGAAGCTGACAGCCGTGCCCATGACATAATCGGCGGCAAGGAAGAACAGCGACGCCAGGATCGACATGATCACCACCATGATCGTGGTGATGATGGTCTCCCGCCGCGTGGGCCAGGTGACCTTCGAAACCTCGGTCCGCACTTCCTGCAGAAACTCGAATGGGTTCGTTCTCGCCATCGCCTCAAAATGCTTTCTCAGCGCCTGCCCTAAATCGTGCGGGCTGCGCCGCTTCTCGTTTCCAAACCAGGCGGGGCTCTGCGGATAACCGTCCCGGAGCTCTCCGGCTTCGCTCTTCGGCCTCCCCGGCCTTAAGCTCTCGTCTTCAGAGTCCTGTCTTCAGGGTCCTGCCTTGCCGTGGCAGGAGTGGAGGGACTCGAACCCCCAACCCCCGGTTTTGGAGACCGGTGCTCTAGCCAGTTGAGCTACACTCCTATTGGCATCAACGCCAAGCTCTCGCCGCCTCGCTGTCTCGCCCGTTCTACCGTCTCAAACCGCTCCGATGGCTGCGCCGCCGCTGATTGAAAGCGCGTCCGCCAGCCTCTTAGCTTCCGACCTCTGCCACCGGCGCTCCGGAAAGTTGGAGCGGGTGAAGGGAATCGAACCCTCATCGTCAGCTTGGAAGGCTGCTGCTCTACCATTGAGCTACACCCGCACGCGCCGACTCAAGGAAGGGTTGGTGGAGGGGGTTGGATTCGAACCAACGTAGGCATAGCCAACGGGTTTACAGCCCGTCCCCTTTAGCCACTCGGGCACCCCTCCTTAAGACGAATTGTCGGAGTTATGTCTAACCAAGCAAAAAGGCCCCGCCGCTAGCCCGCAGGGTCCGTCAAAGACCTTGGTTTATGGAAAGCTGGGACCCGCCTGTCAACTCCAAATCCGTCCGGCGGGACGTGTTTTGGCAAGAATTTCCAGCCATGTCACCCCCAGAGCCCCCTCTCGGCGCCTGATCCAACCGCCTGTAATCCGCCGACGGTGACGAGCCGTCTTGGCTTCCGCTACGAGATAGGGCATCCCCTAGGGGAGATTCGCCCTCAGCACCAGCCAAAGCCGATTGCAATGCCGCCGCCCCCCTCGAAAACACCCAAGCGCACCCGCAGAGATGGGGCTCAGGCGAGATTCGCTGGCGGAAAGCGCCCGCGCCCCGGCGGCCGGGGCGGACCACGCCGGGACACCGGTGCCGACGGTCCCCACTGGCTTTACGGGCTTCACGCCGTCGAGGCTGCGCTTCGCAACGATAGGCGTGAAGTCCATCGTGCACTCGCCACGCCTAACGCCGCAAAAAAGCTGGAAGACTCCCTGGCCGCCCGAGACCTCAAGATCGAAACGGTCGCCCCGAAGCACCTCGACAAGCTTCTGGGACCCGACCAGGTGCATCAGGGAATCGCCATCGAAGTGGCCCCCCTGCCCGCCCTCGACCTCGGCGACCTGCCGGACTGCTCGGTCGTGCTCATTCTCGATCAGGTGACGGATCCCCACAATGTCGGGGCTCTACTCCGCTCGGCCGCTGCCTTTGGCGCCGGTGCGCTCATCATGCAGGAGCGCCACAGCGCGCCGCTGAACGCCACACTGGCCAAGACCGCCAGTGGCGCCCTGGACCTGGTGCCCGTGATATTGGTGCGGAACCTCGCGCAAGCCATGGAGGCTCTGAAGGAGCGCGGCTACTGGCTGGTCGGGTTCGCCGAAGAAGGCGCTGACGCCCTTGAGACGACCGCTCCGCGCCACCCCCTGGGCATCGTGCTCGGCGCCGAAGGCCGCGGCCTGCGTGAGCTCACGCGGAAGACCTGCGATCAGCTCTGCCGCATCACCACAAGGGATTCGCTGGCGAGTCTCAACGTCTCCAATGCAGGCGCCATCGCTCTGCACTGGGCGGCATCACAGGCTGAGACTAAGAGTTAGGAAGAGAATTCAGGAATGAGGAAGAGGCGCTAAGCCCCTCCCCCAGTTCCTCAAAACAGCTTCAGCCTAGTTGCAGAAGCGGCGGCCGAAAGCGTCGTACCAGCAATCCTGGCGGAAATAGCCGCAGGACCGGACACCCAGACCGCAGCCCACGGAGCATTCGCCGTATAGCCGCCCGCATAGAGCGGATAGCGGTAGGATGTGTAGCAATTGCCCCCGCAACGGCGGGACCGGCGGAGCGGAATGGGATTGGGCTGCGGAACGGCGTAGACCACCTCAGGCGGCGCAACCGGAACCGGCTCCACCACCACCGGGGCCGGGACGACCGCCACACGGGCGCAGCGCGCCTTCCAGCAGCCGGCTTCGGCCTGATTGCCCAGCGGCAGGGTAACCCCGAAGGCCAGCGCAAGCACCGCAGCGAGACTCAATACAAACTTCATCTTGCGGACTCCAACGAGAACGCCATCCCGCTTGAGCAAGGTCATCCTGCCGGCGAATGGCGCGCGAAGTCTGCAACAGCACCCGTATCGAGCGCGTTAACGCGCGGAATTTAAGACGTAAATCGGGTCTGAACCGCTGATCCGGATTGACACGTCGGCCGAACGAGAGGCCTGGACGCTACTTCAATCCTCCGGGCGCCGGTGCGTACTGACCAGCAGGCCGTTCCGGATAGTGGAAATACGGCATGCAGCGGGCATAATCGTGAGATCCCTGATAGGGACGGTAATACCACCAGTAGCGTCCTTCGACGCAGTAGAGTTCCTGGGGCTGCTGGCGGCGATGCCAGAACAGGACCGGCTCGACCAGCCCCGCATCCGCGCCTTGAACAGCGTGCTGAACCGGCCCGACGACTGCCGCCGGAACGCCTGCTTCCGAAATGCTGGGCGACGCCAGCCAAGCCAAGCCGACAGCTGCGGCGGCCAAGAGACGCCGCCATCCCTGAATGCGATTGCCTTGCATCGATTTCCCCTGCTCCGATGCGATCTCGAATTTGGCGGCAGCTTATCGCAAGAGAGGCGTGCCGTCGCCCGAAATGATCGGAATATCAGCCGCTTTCATCGGGCGTAAAGACGCAACCCGCTATCATGCCCGACACTGCACGCCGATCGGTCCCCTCGACCGAGACGAGAGTGCGGCGATTCTATGGAACTGCGGGCCCGGCGGCAAGTTAACCGGGTACCACGCCGATATTTCGAGAGAAGGAAATTTACGCATGTCCACTGATGATCTTCGCTCTGGCACAAAGAAAACAGCGACCAGCGCCGGCGCCAACCCGTCCGAGGCCGAGAGCATGGCCGATCACGTCGCTTCGATCCGCGATGAGATCGACGGCCTGAAGCACACCGTGACCGACATCGCCAACCGCCAGATGGGGCGCGCCCAGGACATGGCTCGCGAGAAAGCCTACGAGGCTGAAGACGCGATCCGCAAAAATCCGCTTCAGGCGGTCGCCATCGCGGCTGGGCTCGGCTTCCTCTTCGGCGTGTTCACCCGCCGCTAGGACAGGCTTTCATGTTTGGAAAAATACTTGGACTGGTCTCCAGTCTGCAGATCGGAGCGCGCATCAAGGAGAAGGCCGAGGCCATCAAGCGGCAGGCCATCGTCGCCGTCATCGGCGTCGTTTTTCTCCTCTTCGCGTTTATCTTCGGTCTGCTGGCCGGGTACCACGCACTTATTGAAATTGCCGAATTCTCGCCTCTCGAAGCCGCAGGCATCGTTGCGGGCGGGATGTTGCTCCTGGCTTGCTTCATCCTTGCCGCCATCCCCCTTTTCGGGGAGCGGCCGAGCAAGCCGAAACCTCAAATGATGGTCGAGGCCGGGACCCAGACCCTGGAGATGGCTGAGCAGAGCTTGAATCAGGCCATGCGGCGGACCAGCCCCATAACGCTGCTCGCAGTCGCGTTTGCGGCGGGACTTCTCGCAAGCAGACGCTAGCCACCGGCGTCTATTTGCCGATTCCTGTCGCGCGACCCGCCCTCAGAGGGGGCGCGCAGCAAAGATCGAACAGCCCGGCGGGGATCTCCCCAATGCCGGGCTGTTTCATATCGAACCGCCTCTTAAGCGGCTGTTAACCATCCGATCCCCACTCTTGGCGACACCAAGACGCGCATCGCGACTCGCCCTTGAACCGTGGGGAAAAGATGAGACTGGACCTTCGTCACCTCTTATTGGGATTGGCCTTCGGCATGGCCTATGGCGCGATAGCCGTGCCTGCCCAAGCCCAGACCTATGGCGGCGTGGTCCCGATCTATCAGGGCGGCGCGAACCCGATCCAGCCCGAGGTCTACATCCCCCCGCCCCCGACACCTGAGCCGAATTTTCAGATGGGAATGCGGTTCTGGGCGAGCGAAGGCAGCACGAAATACAGCATCGATTCGGCCCGCGTGAACCCCGCGTTGGGAAGCCCGACCTCCGTCCTTGATTATGACGGAATGCAGGGCCGGACGCTCGAATACACCCTGCGGGCCGAGAACCCGAGCCAATGGTTCTTCAAAGGCTTCGCCGGCGGTGGCTGGCTGAGCGGCGGCAGCCTCGACGACGAGGACTACTTCGCCGGTCAGGTGAAGTTCTCCGATACCTACAGCAGTATCGAAGATTCCAGCATGCTCTACGGCACCGCCGATATCGGCAAGCGTTTCACGGTTTCGACCGCCGGCCCGCAGGTCGATGTCAGCCCCTTCGTCGGCTTCAACTACTGGGGCGAGACGGCCGATGCTTACGGTGCGCGCTGCAACGGCGGCACCCTCTGCCCGGCCGGGACGAATCTCGTTGCCCCGGGGTCACGCGTGATCCGCAACGAAGCGAACTGGTACTCGCTGCGCCTGGGCACTGAAGTGAAAGCGAAGTTCTTCGATCGGGTCACCCTGATCGGCGAGTTCGCGCTGCTGCCCATTGCCGGAATCTACAACGAAGACAGCCACCTCTACCGCGCCGACCTCGGCCCCGTGCCGAACATCCAGGGCAGAGGCACCGGCTGGGGCTACCAGGTCGAGGCGGCGGCTCAGGTGGATATCACCGAGAACTGGGCGCTGACCGGCGGCTTCCGGTACTGGTACGCTGAAACCAACGGCACCCAGAAGTTCGTGGCCAGCGAGACCGACGTGGATCTGAACGACTTCACCAGCGAGCGGGTCGGCGTGTACGGCGATGTGACCTACAAGTTCTTCACCTACTAGGTCAGCACCGGCCGCTTCGGCGAAAGCTACTCCATCAGCTCGGCGGAGCGCTTCCGCGCCTCGTCGAAACCTTTGAGCGAGATGGTGAGCTTCACCGGCTCGCTGCTGGAGCCGTTCTCGGCATTGATGCTGAGCGTCTCGGCTGAAGAGAGCTTGGCGATCTGGCCCGCGTCCAACGTGACCGGCGCCACACAGCCTGCCTCGACGCAGGTGGTGAAGCCCACCGGCTCGCCGAGCTGATCCTTGTCGTCCACTTTCAACGTCAGCCCTTGGCCAAGCGCAGCCCGAACGGCGCGAGGATCACGCCCTCGATCCCGTCCCCTTCCGGGCGAAGCTCCATGCTGAGAAGCCGCTGGCCGGTCTGCTTGTTGCCGAGCGCCTGGCTGAACACGCAGCGCTTGCCCTCCGCCTGAACCGAGCACCCGACCGTCCAGTCCTCATGGGTTTCCGTCAGGGACGACGCACCGCCCGGCAAGCTCACATTCGGCTTCACCGGCGTGGCGATCGACTGGGCTTGCACCGGCATCGCAGCGCCTGCCGCCAAGCCGAGCCCTCCGGCCAGAAAAACCGATTTAGCTGCAGCGCGCAGCCCACCGAAACGACGATTCTCTTGCCCACTCACCTGGCGCATCACTCAATCCTTCCATCCTCTTGAAACGACTCTGTTCTTCCCCGTTTGCGGCGAGATTCCCGTCTGCCGCAGACATTGTCCCAAGAGCCCAAGACCAGCCGAACTTCGATCCTCATCCCAAGATCCCTCGCCCGAAAGGGCAAGTCTTCCGCGACATAGCGCGGATGGCCAGCCCAACGGAAGCCCGCATGGCGCCTAGAGGCAGCAAAAATCGATGCCAACGCAAGGAAAAGCATATCTGACCGTGAAAACGCCGCGCGCAGACGCTCGCAGCAGCTGGGCTTTGGGCGGACACCCCAGGGCAAACGCAAGGGCACCTTGCGCCTTCCCGCTTGAAGCCACCCGCCTCCCCGGCTATCCAAGGTGCGTCGGACCGCGTCGCGCTCCTTCGCGGCATAGGACGTTTCGGTTCGACAGAAGCGCCATCCAAATGCCGGCTTAGCTCAGTTGGTAGAGCGGCTGATTTGTAATCAGTAGGTCGGGGGTTCGAATCCTCCAGCCGGCACCATTTTCTCGGCGCATCGAGGCCGCCCTGATCACAGAAGACCGCGGTCGCGGGATTGCGCGGCGGCGCCCTGCCGGATCAGATAGATATCCATGATCCAGCCTTTGCGGTCTCGGCAGGCGGCGCGCAGGCGCTTGATTTCGGCGAGCACCTTCGGGACGGGACCGGACATCAGCACCTCGTCCTCGCTGCCGAGATACGCCCCCCACCAGATCCGGCAATCGCGGCCCTCCAGCGCGTCGAGCCCCGCGCCGCCATCCAGCATGACGACGATGGTACCGTCCGGCGGGAAACGTTCGGCCAGCTTCCTGCCGGTCGTGATCAGCACCGCTTCGCCGATCTCGTTGAGAGGGATGCGGTGGGCGGCGGCCAGAGCGTGAAGGCTGCTGACCCCGGGGATGACCGCATGCTCGAAGGCGAGCCCCTCCTCATCCCGCATGCGATCGAGAATCCGCAAGGTGCTGTCGTAGAGGGAGGGATCGCCCCAGACGAGAAGCGCCGCGGTTTCGTCCTCGCCCACATCCTCGCGAACGAGACGCGAGAACGCCGCCGCCTTCGCCCCATGCCAATCGTCGACGCCATGCTTGTAGCCGGCTGACGCATCGCGCTTGGGGCTTTCGGCCTCCACCCAGCGCGGAGGGTTATCTTCGCAGAACCTGGTGACGATCTCCTTCCGAAGATCGGTCAGGTCCGACTTCTCCGCACCCTTGTCGAGCACCAGCACCACATCGGCCCGCTGCAGGGCCTCGATGCCCTGCACGGTCATATGATTCGGATTGCCGGTCCCGATGCCGATCACGAAAAGCTTCTTCACGCCTTCTCCTCGCCGGTGCTGTTCGCGCCTGCAAATCCCGCCTGCAAATCCCGCTTCGGCTTCTCTTAGAGAGTGCAATGGCCCTGTTCAATCGGGACGGACCCAACGTGTCTCCTTGACGGCGGGCGCCCCCTTGTCATCCATTCCAGCCCTCAGCCGAGAGGAAGGACATCTGGTGAAAGACGCCGACTGGTTCCGCGACCCCTGCCCGCAACCCTCCAAAACACACGAAGAAGGGGCGGAAGCGCGCCAAACCTCCCTGACCAAGCCACCAGGCTCCCTAGGAGTACTAGAGCGCCTGGCCGTCCGCCTTGCCGGACTGCAGGGCACGGACCGGCCGAAGGCGGAGAACGTCGCTATCGTGCTCTTTGCCGGCGACCATGGAATCACGGCGCAGGGCGTCTCGCCGTACCCGTCGGATGTCACCGTTCAGATGCTCGGGAACTTCATCCAAGGGGGGGCGGCCATCTCCGTGCTCTCCCGGGAATTGAACGCTTCCCTCGAAGTTGTCGATGCGGGTTCCCTCGCCCCGGATGACCTTCCCGGCGTCGTCACCGACAAACCAAGAAGAGGCACAGGCGACTTCTCCGCCGAACCCGCCATGACCGCCGCGGAGCTGGCTTTCGCACTGGCCGCAGGCCGGCGCGCGGTCGAACGCGCAGCGAATGCCAAACCGGATGTGCTGGTGCTCGGGGAGATGGGCATCGGCAACACCACTTCGGCCGCGGCCATTACCGCTTCATTGCTGGATTTGCCACCCGTGGAGATCGTCGGCGCCGGCGCCGGACTCGATGACGAGGGCATCCGGCGCAAGGCCGCCACCATCGCCGATGCGTTGCAGCTCCATGGCCTGACAGGAGCCTTAGCCGACCCCTTGGCCGTGCTGCAGGCGGTCGGCGGGCTGGAGATCGCAGCGTTGGCCGGGGCCATGATCGCTGCCGCACAGGCCCGTATTCCGGTGCTGGTGGACGGCTTCATCGTCACCGCCGCGGCGCTGACCGCTGCGCGGATAAACCCCGCCTGCCGGGACTGGCTGATCTTCTCTCACCGCTCTTTCGAACGCGGTCACCAGATCGTGCTTCAGGCCCTCGAAGCCGAGCCCCTGCTCGATCTTCGCCTCCGCCTCGGCGAGGGCTCTGGCGCGGCCGTTGCGGTGCCGCTTCTCCGGCTCGCCTGCGCGCTTCATGCGGGCATGGCGACCTTCGAGGAGGCGAGCGTCTCGGGCCCGTGCTGATCGATCTCATCCGCCATGGCGCGACAGCGTCGCCCGGCCTGCTGCTGGGCCGGACCGACCCGCCGCTTTCGCCGACAGGCTGGGCTCAGTTCGCAGCCCAGACGGAGGCGCGGTCCTGGCCCCACATCGTGACCTCGCCGCTGCGCCGGGCGCGGGAGGCTGCCGAAAGCCTCGCGGCGGCGCGCGGGCTGAGCGCCCATATCGACGCCAACTGGGCCGAGATGGATGTTGGCGAATGGGACGGTCAGCCGATCGCGGCCCTCCGCGACGATCCCGACACCAAAACGCGGCTCGATGCCTTCTACGCGGACGACACCGCTCCCCCGCCTCCCGGCGGCGAAAGTTGGGAGGATCTGCGCCAACGGGTGGCAAGCGGCCTGGACGATCTTCTTGCGGCCGCGCCGCAATCGCAGGACGAGAGCGCCGCGGCCTTGGTCGTCACCCATGGCGGACCGATTCGAGCCGCCCTCGGCGTCACCTGCACCCTGCCCTTGGCCCATCTCTGGACCCTACGGGTCGCCTATGGCACACGGGTCAGCCTGCGCTTCGGCCGGGGTGACGACGGTCGATTCTGGGGCGAGATCGTAGAGATCGTGCAGCCGTGACGGAGATGCCATAATCGGCGACTCATGACAGACGGGGAACAATGATGCGCTGGCCGGAAGGAAACGACGCGTGGCGCGAAGCGGCTCGGGATCACTGGCGCCGCTTCTGCCATGCCGGCCAGTTTCTGACCCGCCTGCCCACGCCGCCAATTCGAGACTTCAGACAGGACGACCTTTCTCGCTCCGCCATCTGGTTTCCGGCGGTCGGGCTGATCATCGGTGTCCTGCTTGCCATCGCCGTCTGGCTCGGTGGACAGCTCTCGCCGTGGCTCGGCGGACTTTTCGGATTGATCCTCTGGGTCTGGGTGACCGGCGCCCTCCATCTCGACGGTCTTGGCGACGTGGCGGATGGGCTTGGCGCCGCTCACCGGGCGCCCCAACGCTTCTTGGAGGTGCTGCGCGACCCCCATATCGGCGCCTTCGGCGTCATCGCCATCGTGGTTCAGCTCATGGCGAAGCTGGTTCTGCTGGGCCTGCTCGCCGGCCCCGAGTTCCTTCCCGCCCTGCTCCTCGTCCCGGCCTGGGCCCGTTGGGGCCCGCTCATCTGGAGCCTGATGGTGCCGCCTCTCGCAGGCGGCACGGGCGAGCGCTTCTCCTGGTCCATCGATTGGCCCACCGTCGCCACTGAAGGAGTTGTTCTCGGCATCCTGAGCCTCTGGCTCGCGCCGTCGCTCCTGCTCGCCTTCATCATCGTGCCGGCGATCTCATTCTATTGGCTGAACCGGATCGGCGGCATCACCGGCGATTGCCTCGGCGCAAGCGTGGAGGTGACCGAGAGCCTCCTGCTGCTCGTCCTCTTCGTCGCGATCGCGACTAGACCTGCGCTAGGCGGCCGGTTCACCCGGATAGAAGATGGCGATGGGAGAAGCGTATTCGGGTATCTTCAGCGCCTCGGGCGCATCGTCGCCGGAGGCCAAAAACTCCGGCAGGAAATGCGTGTGCGGTCCGGCGGGCGAACGCTCATCCGGCGAGGGGATATCCGATAAGACCTCAATCCGTGCCAGGGCCGACTCCACGACTCGTGTCGGGCTGGCGCGGGTAATCTCCGCCCCCAGCGAGGCGAGCACGTCAGCCCAATCCTTGCCGACGGCGCCATCGAGTATCGAAACGAAATCTGGGTCGCCGGTCCGGATGCAGAAGCGGTGGCCTGACCGGCCGAGACCGAAATCGAACAGCTCTTCGCTCCTATTCTCCCCCGCGATGGCATCCTCGTCGGAACCAACCCGCGTGAACGATTCGGCAAGCGGGAGAACCGCCCGGCGCTTCGGCAGGCCGAGCACGACCGGTCCGTCGCCATCGAATGCGAAAGCGCGCAACTTCTCGTGCATGCGCAACCGGAAGCGCGCCCCCGGCACGGAAGCCGTCACGGTCTCGCCGTCGTGCAAGACCTCGGCGGGCTGATCGAAAGCCGGAAACTCCGCGGTCGCCCCCGGCACGCCGGTGACCCACGTCCCCTGCCCCTCGCGAATGGTTCGGGCAACCCAATCTGCAAATTCGCCGCCCATCAGAGGCAGCAGCCGGAGCCGCACCGAAAGCGCCTCGAGCCTCTGCGGCAGCTCGGCCCAGATTGCGTCCTGGCTTGTCGGATCGAGGCCGCCCCACGCACCGATCTCGTCGCCCGTCCGGCCACAGCCCAGGCAGAAGCCCGTGCGGTCGTCGAGCTGGCAAACGCCGATGCAGGGCGATAGCCGGGGCGCTTGGGTGATGACACTCATGAACGGCTCCCTACAAGATTGCAGCGCGGCTGTAACGGGTCGGGCCGCCGCATGAGCTCATGCATCATCCGACCAGGTGTGGAGTGCAGCTTGGAGACGCTGCCAGGCGGCCTCGTCTCCCGGCAGGCCGAACCGCAACCAGCGCGGATGCTCCGGAAACTGCCTCACATAGACACCCGCCTCACCCAGCGCCAGGGCAACATCTCCCGCTTTGTCATGGGCAATGAGCCGGAACAGCGGCGTGGCGCCCACGATCTCGCAGCCGAATCCAGTGAGCAACCCGTCCAGGCGGGAGCCGTCCTCCTTCAGGGTTTCCCGGATCTCATCGAGCCAAACGTCGTCGTTGAGAGCGGCGGTTCCCACCTGGAGCGCCGGCACAGGAACGGACCACGGCCCGAGATCGTCGCGCAGCCCTGCGGCGATATCCTCTGCGGCGACCGCAAAACCGAGCCGCACCCCGGGCAACCCGTACATTTTGCCGAAGGAGCGGAGAACGATGGACGAGCGGGGGAGCTGCGGAATGAGGCTCGCCTCGGCATCCATTGCGTCTGCGAAAGCCTCGTCGATCACGAGGAGGCCTCTGCGCTCCTCCAGCGCCGCGGCAATGCCGCGCAATTCCTCGACGGAAAACATCCGCCCCGTCGGGTTGTTGGGATTAACGATGACGACCGCCCTGGCCTCGCCGATCTCGGTGAGATCCCCCACCTCTCGAACCCGATGGCCTTCCCGCCGCCAGGCTTTCCCATGCTCGCTATAGGTCGGACCGAGCACGGCCACGTCACAGGACGGCAGAAGCCTCGGAACCCGCTGGATGAGCGTCTGAGTGCCCGGTGCGGCGACGAGCATTCCGCCGTTCGCAACGCCGTAGCGCCGGCAGGCCGCCTCGGTCAGCGCACGCTCATCTGACGCTTGCGGAAGACGCGCCCACGCTGCCGTATCGAAGTCCGGGACCGGATAGGCGTGGGGATTGATCCCCGTGGAAAGATCGATCCAGGGCGTCGGCGCGTTCGGAAAACGACTCCGCGCGGTGTCGAGATCGCCGCCGTGAAGGTCGCCTTCGTGCAGCGCAGGTTCCGGCGGCCGCACCGTCATGCTAACTCCTGCGTCCGCTCGACCGCTACCGGACCGTCCATGTTCGCGCTCCTTACCCTCTTCGCTCTCGCCTTCGATGCCGGCCTCGGCTACCCGGCCTGGCTGTTCGCGCGGATCGGCCATCCAGTGAGCTGGATCGGCTGGCTCATAACATGGTGCGAGCAGCGCTGGAACGGTCCCGACCGAAGCGCCGAAGCCAGGCGACTGGCGGGACTCGGCACCCTCCTCCTCTGTCTCACGGTGGTTCTGGCCGCAACCCTCTGCCTGGTCCTTGCACTGGATTGGCTGCTCCCGAGCCCGGTCGCTCTCGTTCTCTTGGGTCTCTTCGCGAGCAGCCTCATCGCCCAGCGGAGCCTCGACGACCACGTCGCCGCGGTGGCCGCCGCCCTGGACGGTGGATCCCTCCACGAGGCCCGCCGAGCCGTTTCCCGCATCGTCGGCCGTGATCCGCAAGGCCTCGACAGCCACGCCATCGCCCGTGCCGCCATCGAGAGCCTTGCTGAGAATTTCTCCGACGGCGTGACGGCCCCGGCCTTCTGGATGGTGATCGCCGGCCTGCCGGGCGCCGCCCTCTACAAGACCGTCAACACCGCCGACAGCATGATCGGGCATCGGAACGCGCGCTACGAATCCTTCGGCTGGGCATCGGCGCGGCTGGACGATCTAGCGAACCTGCCCGCCTCCCGCATCACGGCCGTTTCCCTGGCTGCCGCGGCGGCGCTGCTGCCCTGGGCGGATGGTGCCGGCGCGCTCCGCTCCGTCCGGCGCGATGCCGGTCGCCACCGTTCGCCCAATGCGGGCTGGCCGGAAGCCGCCATGGCCGGCGCGCTCGGATTGCGCCTGGCGGGCCCCCGTGTCTATGGCGGCAAGACGGTTGAAGATCACTGGATGGGCGACGGCCGGGCGGATGCAGATTCATCGGACGTCAGGCGTGCCCTGATCCTGTTCCGGACGGCTGCCCTGCTCCAGGCGACGGTGGTGGGTCTGCTGGCGCTTCTTCTCGTCAGCCTTTGAGGCGAGGCTCACGGGCGAGACTCAGGAGCGCATCGCAATCCACGTGTCGCTCCAGATGATCCGCCAGCGCGTCCAGCGCGGCGTCAATCTCCGCTTCGTAGCTGGCCGCCGACGGTCCGGCCCCCAGCCGCTCCAGCCAGGCGCCCCGCTGGCCATCGTCGGTGAACAGCCCATGCACATGGCATCCCTGCACATTGCCCGCCGGGTTCGAAGCCCCATCTTCCCGCCCGTCGGCGAACAGAAGCATGGGCCGTGCGCAGTCCGGTCCGCCCGTCCGGCCCACATGCATCTCGTAGCCTTTGAACGGCAGGCCCGACACGAAGGCCTTCCCGGTGACGTCGTGGAGGAGCTTCTCGCGCGTGAGCAGCGTCTTCACGTCGAGCAGGCCGAGGCCCTTTATGCTGCCCGGCTCGCCTTCGATCCCTTCAGGATCGGAGATCTTCCTGCCCAGCATCTGATAGCCGCCGCAAATGCCGAGCACTTGTCCGCCGCGGCGCAGATGAGCGGCGAGATCGATATCCCATCCCGTCTCCCGCAGCGCCCTCAGATCGGCGATGGTCGCCTTCGACCCCGGCAGGATCACCAAATCCGCATCGCCTGGAACAGGCGTGCCCGGATTGAGATAGACAAGATCGACCCCCGGCTCCTGGGCAAGCGGATCGAAATCGTCGAAGTTCGAAATCCGCGGATAGGCCAGCACCGCGATGCGAACCTTGTTCCCCTTGGCGCCGGCGGGCCGGGCCTTCACACCGAGCGCATCTTCCTCCGGGAGCCGCTGGGCGGCATGCAGGTACGGAATCAGCCCCAACGCCCGCCAGCCGGTGAGCTCTGCGATATGCGTCATACCGTCGGCGAAGAGCGCCGGGTCGCCCCGGAACTTGTTCACCAGGAAACCGGCGATCTGTTCGGCATCGGCCGGATCGATCACCGTCTTGGTGCCCACCAGGCTCGCGATTACCCCGCCACGGTCGATATCCCCGATCAGGACCACCGGCACATCCGCCGTGCGGGCGAAGCCCATATTGGCGATATCGTTGGCGCGGAGATTGACCTCCGCCGGGGAGCCCGCCCCCTCGACCAGAACGAGATCGGCGTCTGCGCCTAAGCGCTCGAAACTGTTCAGCACCGCCGCCATAAGCTTCGGCTTGAGGGACTGATAGGCGCTGGCCTTGGCGGTGCCCATGACCTTGCCCTGGACCACGACCTGAGCGCCGATATCGCTCTGGGGCTTCAGCAGCACCGGGTTCATATGAACGCTCAAGGGAAGTCCGGCGGCCCGCGCCTGGAGTGCCTGGGCCCGCCCGATCTCGCCACCGTCCGCCGTGACCGCAGCATTGTTCGACATGTTCTGGGGCTTGAATGGCGCGACCTTCAGTCCACGCCGCCGGAACACGCGGGAGAAGCCGGCCACGAGCAGCGACTTGCCGACATCGGACCCCGTGCCTTGGAACATGATGGCTTTCATCGGGACGCTGCCGCCATCAGAATTCGATGCCTTCCTGGGCCTTCACCCCGGCATCGAAATGATGCTTCACCGGCGTCATCTCCGTGACGAGATCCGCCGCTTCGATGAGCTCCGGCTTCGCGTTGCGCCCGGTGACGACGATGTGGAGATCGCCGCGCCGTGCCTGGAGGACCGGAAGCACTTTCGCCAGATCGAGATGGCCGTAGCGGAGCGAGATATTGAGCTCGTCGAGGATCAGCATCCGGATGGAGGGATCGTCCATGAGCTCCTGGGCCTTGCCCCACGCCCGTTCCGCCGCAGCCACATCGCGTTCCCGGTCCTGGGTCTCCCAGGTGAACCCCTCGCCCAGGGTGTGCCAGACCACCTGGTCGCCGAAGGCTTCGACGGCTTTCTTCTCGCCCGTGTCCCACGCGCCCTTGCCGAACTGAACGACCCCGATTCGCAGCCCGCGGCCGAGCGCGCGAAGGAGCAGGCCGAAAGCGGCGGTCGACTTCCCCTTGCCCTTGCCGGTGTTGACGATCAGCAGGCCCTTCTCGATCGTCTTGCCCGCCACCTCGGCGTCTTGAACCGCCTTGCGGTTGGCCATTTTCTGCTTGTGGCGCTCTGAATCTTGGGGCGTGTCACTCATCGTCTGCCTCCGGTCTCTTGCGGCTTCACGGTCAGGGGAATCCCCGCCGTCATTAGCACGACGCGATCCGCGCACGCCGCCACCCGCTGGTTGAGAATACCTTGCGCATCGCGGAAGCGGCGGCCGAGCGGTGTCTCCGGCACGATGCCGAGCCCCACCTCGTTGGATACGGCGATCACCGGCCCGCGTGCAGCCCCCAAGGCTCCCAGGAGCGCTTCGGTCTCGTTTTCGAGATCGCGCTCCGCGAGCATGGCATTGGTCAGCCAAAGGGTGAGACAGTCGATCAAGAGGGGGGCGTCGCCGGCCTCCTCAATGGCGGCCACCAGGTAGAGAGGCGCCTCCACCGTTCGCCATTCGGCACCGCGCCGGGCGCGATGGGCTTCCAGCCTCGTTTCCATCTCCTCATCCCGTGCCTCGGCCGTGGCCACATATCGCCAGGGCGGCGGGACCTGCCGCAGCAGATCCTCCGCATACCGGCTCTTGCCGGAGCGGGCACCGCCCAGAACGAGGGTCAATCGGGGAAGGCTAGAACGGGTCATGGCGAAGACAAATCCAGCGAAGGCAAATTCGGTTGACGGCCGCAGGAGCGACCCCTTATCAAGACTAGGACGGTTCCCCGCAAGGGATTGAAAGGGAATGCGGTGCTGCCCCGAGGCAAAGACCGCAGCTGCCCCCGCAACTGTAATCGGCGAGCGTCAGGCCATGACACCACTGGGAAGACCCGGGAAGGTGGCCGGATGCGAAGACCCGAGAGCCAGGAGACCTGCCGTTCCATGTGTTCGACACTGTGAGGCCCCGGAGGGGTGGCCAAGGAGGCAGTTATGACGACCCATATCGATAATTCCATCGCTCATTCCGTCACCACCAGCAGCGCTGACCGTGCCGGTGTGCTGACCGCTGCGATGGTGGCGCTGGCCCTCGGAATGTCCCTGGTCTTCACGACCGGGTTCGCCCATCCGAGCGCTCTTCACAACGCAGCTCACGACACCCGCCACGCGCTCGGCTTCCCCTGCCACTAGGGGGCCTACATGATTTCGCGCGTTCTTGCGGCGGGGCTGCTGGCTGGCCTCCTGGCCGGGCTTGCCATTGCGATTCTGCAGGCTTTCACCACCACCCCGCTCATTCTCGAGGCCGAGGGCTTCGAAGGCGGTCACGTCCACGATCATTCCCACGAGCACGGTCAGATCGCCCCGACAGCGCCCGCCCGCCTGAGCAACGCCGTCTTTGAGCCAAGCGACCATGCCGCTCTCATCCCGGTCCATTCCGAGGAAGGTGGCGGTATGTGGATGCCGGCCGACGGGTGGGAGCGCACCATCTTCACCGGCATCGCCACGATCGGTACAGCCATCGGCCTGGCCCTGGTGCTTCTGGCGGGAATGCTGTTTGTCGGCGACCGCATCACCGAGCGGTCGGCCGTCGCCTGGGCGGGGGCGGGCTTCGTCGCCACGGGGCTGGCACCCGCCATGGGTCTGCGCCCGAACTGCCCGGTATGCCGGCGGCGGATCTGGTCAGCCGCCAGTCCTGGTGGTTCGCCACCGCGCTGTGCACGGCTGGGGGGCTCTGGTTGATCCTGCGTTCCGAGCACGGCTGGGCAAAGGCGTTGGGCGTGGCCCTCTTGCTGGCCCCACATATCTGGGGCGCACCCCATCTTGACGGACCGGTCGATAGCGATGTGCCGGCCTATCTTGCGGCCGAGTTCACCGGCGCCTCCCTCGGCGTGCATGCCGCCCTCTGGGGCCTGACCGGATTTCTCGTCGGCTTTTGGTGGCCCAGGCTGGCGCCCGCCGACGCTTAGAGGCTGCCATCGCCCGCCGGGCGGAACACGATCGGATTTGGAGGCATCATGTCGAATCTCGCGAAGATTCCCTGCAGCATCGTCACCGGATTTCTCGGCGCGGGGAAGACCACCCTGCTCCGCCATGTGCTGGAGACCGCCGGAAAGCGACGCGTCGCCATACTGATCAACGAGTTCGGCGATGTCGGCATCGACCGCGACATCCTTGAAGGCTGCGGCATCGAGAACTGCTCGGAAGACAGCATCGTGGAGCTTTCCAACGGCTGCATCTGCTGCACCGTGGCGGACGATTTCGTTCCCGCCTTGGAAGGTCTCCTCGCCATGGCCGAGCCGCCGGAGCATATCGTCATCGAAACCTCCGGGCTCGCTCTTCCCAAGCCCCTCGTCCAAGCGTTCAACTGGCCGGCCATCGCGTCCCGCGTCACCGTCGACGGGGTGATTGCCGTGGTGGACGGCCCCGCCGTGGCCGCCGGCCGCTTTGCCGACGACACCGAGGCGCTGGCTGCCCAGCGCAGCGAGGACAGCTCCATCGATCACGAGAACCCGCTGGAGGAGGTCTATGAAGACCAGCTTCTCTGCGCGGACCTGATCGTTCTCAACAAGACCGACCTGATGGATGGAGAGGCACGGGCCAAGGTCGCCCGCGAGATCAAGGAGACCGTGCCCCGGGAAGTGAAGATCGTCGAGACCGAAGGGGCAAGAATCGATGCGGGCGTGCTTCTGGGGCTGGGCGCCGCGGCCGAGGCAGATCTCGCCGCCCGGCCGTCTCACCACGATGCCGAGGGCGAGCACGACCACGACGATTTCGAGAGCTTCGTGCTCGACCTCCCCCAGGTCTCACAGGCCGACGAGATGATCGCCCGCATTGCCGCCGTCACCGGCGACCACGACATTCTGCGGGTGAAGGGCTTTCTCGATATCGCAGGCAAGCCCATGCGGCTTCTGGTGCAGGGCGTGGGCGCGCGCATCCAACAGCAATTCGACCGGCCCTGGCGGGCAGACGAGGCGCGCCAAGGCCGCCTCGTCGTGATCGGCCAGAAGGGGCTGGACCAGGACGCAATCGCACGATCCATCGCCGGGGAGTAAGCTCTACCGCATGCATCTGCTCGCCACAGAGACTGCAACCCTCGACGAGGTCGAGACCGCCGTCGATCTGGAGCAAACCCCGGCGGACATCGTCGTGCTCTCCTTTTCTGACAGCGATCTCTCGGCCCTCGCCTCCGCGTGGTCCGCGGCGCACGATGAATTGCCTTCTCTTCGCCTGGCCAATTTGAAGCGTCTGCGCCATCCCATGTCGGTAGACGTCTATATCGAGACGGTGATCGCGGGCGCGCGGCTGGTCGTCATTCGCGGCATCGGCGGGCTCGACTACTGGCGCTACGGCTTCGAAAGCATCGCCAAAGTGGCCCGCGCCAAGGGCATCCACTTCGTGGCGCTTCCCGGCGACGACCGACCCGACCCGCGTCTCGCCGAGCTTTGCACGGCGCCGGAGAATGCGGTGGCCCGGTTCGACCGGTATTTCCGCGAAGGCGGCCCCGAGAATCTCGGCAACGCCCTGAGGCTGGCCGCGAACCTGCTCGGCCAGGAGATCGACGCTGCGGAACCGGTGGCGCTAGGCCCATCCATCGCCATGCACCGCGACGGCGCCATGGCCGATCCCGCATTGCTCACGGCCGATCCCGCAAAGCCGACCGCTCTCATCCTGTTTTACCGCGCCAACCTCATGGCGGCCGACGCGGCGCCCATCGCCCAGCTTATGACGGCTCTGGAAGGCCAGGGCCTGAACGCCCTCGCCCTTGCCGTCACCAGCCTGAAGGATCCGAACGCCGCCGACACGGTCGAGGAGTTGATAGCCCGGACCAAGCCTTCGGTGATCCTGAACGCCACCGCTTTCTCCGCGCGGCGCGAGGACGACACCACGGTGCTCGACGGCGCCGACGCCCCCGTTCTGCAGGTCGCCATGGCAGGCTCGACCCACGACGCCTGGACCGAAGCCGCCCGCGGCCTCTCTCCCAGCGACCTCGCCATGAACGTGGTCCTGCCGGAGCTCGACGGCCGGCTGTTCACCCGGACCATCTCCTTCAAGGAAGAGCGGGAAGCGGACGAGGCGCTGCAATACTCGGCCACCATGCACGCTCCGGTGCCGGACCGGATCGAGTATGTCGCAGCGCTCGCGTCTCGTTGGGCCAAGCTGCGCAACACGGCCGCGGCCGACCGGCGCCTTGCTCTGATGATCTCCGACTATCCCGCAAGAGGCGGCCGCACAGGCTATGCCTGCGGTCTCGACACCGCGGCGAGCGTGACGTCCATCGCGGAGATGCTCGCTGAAGCGGGCTACGACACGGCCGGCGCCGACTGGCCTGCCGAAGAGATCGTCCCGCTTCTGACGGCGGCAGAGCCCCAGGAAACGCTCAGGGTTTCGCTGGCCAGTTACCGCCAATGGATGGAACGGAATCCGGAGGCGGCAGGCCGGATCTCAGATGCCTGGGGCGCGCCGGAGGAGGATCCGCGCTTCGGCGGCGGCGAATTCAGCTTTCCTTGCCTGCGCGCCGGCAAGCTCACCATCGTGCTCCAACCCGATCGAGGATCGCTCACTGATCGCAAGCAAGGCTATCACGATCCCGATTGTCCGCCCCGCCACGGCTATGCCGCGCTCTATTTGGCGCTCCGCGAGGCCGAGAAGATCGACGCTCTGATCCATCTGGGCACCCACGGCACCCTCGAATGGCTGCCCGGCAACGCCATCGCCCTGTCCCGCGCCTGTCTGCCCGAAGCGGTGCTCGGCCCCCTGCCCGTCATCTATCCCTTCATCGTGAACAATCCCGGCGAGGCGGTGCAGGCCAAGCGCCGCATCTCCGCCGTGACCATCGGCCATCTCACTCCGCCGCTCAGCGAAGCCGGGCTGCACGGGGCGATGGCGGAGATGGAAGGGTTGATCGAGGAGTATATGGAGGCCGACGGCGTCGACCGCCGCCGGATGCCGCTGCTGGAAGCGGAGATTCTCGACGTCGCCTGGCGCACTGGTCTCGCAGAGGATTGCGGCCTCTCCCGCGACGACGTCCCCCGCGAAGCGATCGCCAAGCTCGACGCCCAGCTTTGCGACATCAAGGACCTCGCCATCCGTGACAGCCTCCACGTCTTCGGCCAGGCGCCGGAGACGGAAGCCGCGGCAAGGCTGGCCGATGCGACGCTGGCCTCCATGGGCTCGTCGGCTGAAAGCGTGACCAAGGACTGGCTGGAGAGGCTGATCGCCGAAAGCGCCGAAGCCGAGCGCCATGGCCTCCTCGCGGCCCTGGACGGCCGCCGGGTGCCGCCAGGTCCTGCAGGGGCGCCCACCCGCGGACGTCTCGATATTTTGCCCACGGGCCGCAACCTCACCACCATCGACCCGCGCGCGATCCCGACCCGCATCGCCACCACCATCGGGGCCCGCGCCGCGGACGATGTGATCCGGCGCCACCTTCAGGACCAGGGCGAATACCCTGGCGCTTTGATGCTCGATCTTTGGGCCTCCGCCTCCTTGCGGACCGGCGGCGACGACCTTGCCCAGGCCCTGGCCTATCTCGGCGTGCGCCCCCAATGGGATCCCCGCTCCAACCGCGTGACAGGCATCGAGGTCCTGCCCCTGGCGAAGCTCGACCGTCCGCGTATCGACGTCACCTTGCGCATCTCAGGTCTGTTCCGGGACATCTTTCCGGCACAGATCGCCCTGTTCGACATGGCTGTGCGGAAGGTCGCCGAGCGCGACGAGGAGGACGAATGGAACCCGCTCGCCGCCGCGCGGAAGAACGGCGAAAGCCTGTCGCGCATCTTTGGCGGGGCGCCTGGAAGCTATGGCGCCGGCATGACAGACAGAGCGCTGGATTCCGACTGGTCCACGCGCGCCGATCTCGCCGAAGCCTATCTGGCGGCCGGCAGCTACGCGTACGGTCCGGGTGAATCCCGCACCGCGGCGCGCCACGATTTCGCCGCCCGCATCGCCGGGACGGACGCCCTCGTCCATCCTCAGGATGATCGGGAGCGCGACCTGCTCGACGGCGACGGGATCGCCGATTTTGTCGGTGGCTTCGCAGCGGCCGCCGCCAGTCTCGGCGACAAATCCCCTGCCCTGTATCACCTCGACACGAGCAAGCCGGATACGCCGGTCACCCGGACCGTCTCGGAGGAGATCGCCCGCGTCGTGCGGGGCCGCCTCACCAATCCGCGCTGGATCGCCTGCATGCTGACCCACGGCCATCGCGGCGTCGCCGAGATGGCGCAAGCCGTGGACGCTCTTTATGCCTTCGCCGCCGGGACCGAATCCGTGCCGGGACATCTCTTCGACGAGGTGCATGAGGCCTTGATCGCCGACGCGGAGACCAGAACCGCCATCGCCCATGCGAACCCGGACGCCCTGGCAAGCATGCTCGATCGGCTGAACGATCTCCTGGCGCGCGGTCTTTGGAGCCCAAAGCGGAACGCCGTGCACCAAGAGCTCGGCGAGGCGCGCAGGCCCACGCGTGAGGGACCGCCCCGGGAGGCCGCCGAATGAGCGCAGCCCCCGCCAGGATCGATCCCCGAGAGGAAGCGCGCGCGAAGCCCGAACCGCGCGGCTGGTGCCCCGGCGCGCTGCGACCTATGGAAAGCGGCGACGGGCTGATCGTGCGGCTTCGTCCGCGTTGCGGCGCATTCACCCTCGCGGCGCTTCGCGTGATCGCCGGTCTGGCGCGCCGGTTCGGCAACGGGCAGATCGACCTGACCCGCCGCGCCAATCTCCAGCTCCGCGGCCTGCGCGAAGAGGATTTGCCCGCCCTTTGGGAAGCACTTGCCGCGGCAGACCTCCTGGATGACAGCGCGGAGGCCGAATCCGTCCGCAACGTGATGGTGGGGGCGCTCGGGGGCGTCGATCCGAGCGAAATCCTCGATCCGCGCCCGATCGCGCGGGCCCTCGAGGCTCGTCTCATCGGCGACCCGCAGCTCTGGCAGCTTCCTGGCAAGTTCGGCTTCAGCGTCGATGGCGGCGGCGCCTTCTCCATCGCCCACGAACGTGCCGACATCCGGCTCTGCGCCATCGTCCAGGATGGTAGCCCCCTGATCGCGATTGGCCTCGACCGGCGCGACGGCGTCGATTGGGCCGGCGTGACCGCGCCCGAAGAAGCTGCGGACATGGCGGCCGAGACCGCGCGGCTCTATTTGGAGATGTTGGGCGGAGCGCAAGGACGCCTTCGGGAGCGGCCCGCGGCCGATTACAGCCGCCTCCGCGATGCCCTCGCGAGACGCCTGCCGGCCCTGCAGAACGCTCCGGACATCGTTGCTCCGAGCCGCGCGCTGGGCTGCCTGTCTGACGGCGGAGATGCTTTCGCCTTCGCCATGGCGGCGCCATTCGGACGGATCGAGGCGGAAGCCTTGCAGCGGTTCACGGACGCCGCCGAGAAGCTGGCGGTTCCCGAAATACGGCTCTCGCCCTGGCGAACCCTCTACATCCCCTTGCCCGATCCCGCCGCGGCGGATGCCCTCGCCGGGATCGCCGCCGAGACCGGCTGCATCCTCGATGCGAACGATCCGCTCCTGGCGATCGATGCGTGCACCGGCGCACCCGGCTGCCGTCAGGGCTATATCGATACGAGGCAGATCGCCCGCGATCTCGCCCCTCACCTGCAGCGTCTAGGCATAGGCTCATGCCACGTCTCCGGTTGCGCCAAGGGCTGCGCGCGGTCTGCCCCCGCTGAACTCGTCGTGGTGGGGACCGACGATGGCTGCGGGCTGAACCGGTACGCCACGGCCGATGCCCCGCCCCGCGCCGTGGTGCCGCGGAGCGGGCTTTCGCGCTTGCCGCAGCTTCTCGAAACGCTCTAGGACCGCCGGACCATGGTCTCATCCCACGCCTATATCCGCGACGGCGCCGAAATCTACCGGAACTCCTTCGCCATCATCCGCAGCGAAGCGGACCTCTCGCGCTTCTCAGGCCAGGCCGAGAAGGTCGCGGTCCGCATCATCCATGCCACCGGCATGGTGGAGATCGCGCCGGAGATCGTCATGTCGCCGGATTTTGCCGACGCGGCCCGCAATGCCCTTCTCCGGGGCGCGCCGATCCTCTGTGATGCCCAGATGGTCGCCCATGGGGTCACGCGGAAGCGCCTACCCGCCGATAACGACGTGATCTGCACCCTCTCCGATCCTTCCGTGCCGGAGCTCGCCGAAGAGATGGGCACGACCCGCTCCGCCGCCGCCCTGGAGCTGTGGCGGCCGAAGCTGGAAGGCGCCGTCGTCGCCATCGGCAATGCCCCGACGGCGCTGTTCCGTCTCCTGGAGATGCTGGAGGACGGCGCGCCGAAACCCGCCGCCATCATCGGCGTGCCCGTGGGCTTCGTCGGCGCGGCGGAATCGAAAGAGGCCCTGGTCGAATATGGTCGCGTCCCCTCTCTCATCGTGACGGGCCGCAAGGGCGGGAGCGCCATCGCCGCCGCCGCCGTGAACGCACTTGCGAGCGAGGTGGAATGAGCGCCCTCGACGCCATCGCGGGCACGGCCCAACCAGGGACGCTCTACGGCATCGGGGTCGGCCCGGGCGACGTGCGCTATCTCACCTTGCGCGGCGCCGGCCTCCTGCGCTCCGTCGATGTCGTGGCCTATTTCTCTAAGCGCGGCCGGGCCGGCAATGCGCGGACCATCGTCGCCCCGCTCCTCGGCGAGACCTGCGCCGAGCTGAAGTTCGAATACCCCTACACCGACGAGATTGCCGTCGCCGACCCGACCTATCGCGACGCGATCTCCGGCTTCTACGGCGAGACCGCCCAGCAGATCGGTGAGGCGCTGGCCACCGGCCGCTCCGTTGGCTTGCTCGCCGAGGGCGATCCCTTCTTCTACAGCTCCTTCATGCATATGTGGCACCGGCTGGAAGGCGATTTCCCCGTCGAGGTCGTTCCCGGCGTGACCGGCATGTCGGGCTGCTGGACCCGCGCCAATGTCCCTATCACCTGGGGCGACGACATCCTCTCGGTGCTGCCGGGCACCCTCTCTGAAGAGGCGCTTGCCGAGCGTCTCGGCGCCTGCGACGCCGCCGTCATCATGAAGGTGGGCCGCAACTTGGCGAAGGTGCGCCGGGCGGTCACTGCTGCCGGCCTTCTGGACCGCGCGATCTATGTGGAGCGCGGCACCATGGAAGCCGAACGCATCGTCCCCTTGCGCGATCAGGCCGACCAGACCGGCCCGTATTTCGCGATGATCCTGATTCCCGGCAGGGGACGGCGGCTATGAACGGCGAAGATATGACCGGCAAGCTGACCATTGTGGGTCTGGGGCCCGGCGGACCGGAACTCACCACGCCTGCCGTGGCCGTGGCCGTGCGCAGAGCAACCGATCTGGTCGGCTACGACACCTATATGAAGCGGCTGCCCGCCCTGCGGCCGGACCAGACGGTGCATGCTTCCGACAATCGCTACGAGATCGACCGGGCGCGCCATGCCCTGTCCCTGGCCACCGCGGGCCGCGACGTCGTGGTCGTCTCCGGTGGCGATCCCGGAGTCTTTGCCATGGCCGCAGCCGTGTTCGAGGCGGTCGAGACGGGGGAGCCCGAATGGCGCGAACTCGCCATCGAAGTGCAGCCCGGGGTCTCGGCAATGCTGGCGGCCGCCGCCGAAGCCGGTGCGCCGCTCGGTGGCGATTTCTGCGCCATCTCCCTTTCCGACAATCTGAAATCCTGGGGCACCATCGAGTGGCGCCTGATCTCCGCGGCACAAGGCGACTTCGCTATCGCTCTTTATAATCCCGCTTCGACAGCCCGCCCGGACCAGCTCGGCAAGGCTTTCGCCCTGCTCCGCCAGCACAAATCCGGAGAAACGGTCGTGATCTTCGTGCGCGCCGCCGGCACGCCCGAGGCCAAGCTGACAATCAAGACCCTCGCCGAAGCCGACGGCACCGAAGCGGATATGCGGACCTTGGTGATCGTCGGTGCGGAAAGCACACGGGTGATCCCGCGTGTGGGCCGGGCCCCCTGGGTCTACACCCCGCGCTCCGAAGGGGCCGCGAGATGACCGGATATCTTCGCCTCCAGCCAATCGGCCGCCGCGTCGACGGTCTCGACCAGATAGCCGGCGGGCTTGTCTGGCCGCGCGATCATCACCACAGGGAGACCGAGCGTGCGCGCAGCCGCAAGCTTCGCCGCCGTCGCGGTTCCGCCGGCATTCTTGGAAACGATCGTCTCGACGCCTTCTCGACGGAACAACGCCACTTCATCGTCCTGGCTGAACGGGCCCCGTTGCAGCAGGATCTTCGTATCGGGGGGCAGGTCCCCCGGCTCCGGCGGCTCGATGGAGCGGATCAGATAGCGGTGCTGGGGCTCGGCCTTGAACGCCGCCACCTCCTGACGGCCGATGGTAAGCAGCACCCGCCGTGGCATCTCCCCCAACGCCAAAGCGGCGTCTCCGAGACTGTCTGCATCGATCCAAAGATCCCCAGCGCCCCGCGCCCAGGCCGGACGTACCAGGCTGAGCAGCGGAACGCCGGCGGCCTTCGCCGCAGCAACGGCATTCTCAGAAATCCGGGTGGAGAACGCGTGGGTGGCATCGACCAGCACCTCGATCCCCTCTCCCCTCATCCACCGGGCCATCCCATCGGCGCCGCCGAATCCGCCGATCCGGCACGGCACAGGCTGCGCTGCCGGAGACAGAGTTCGCCCCGCCAAGGACAGGGTCGGCGAGAACCGGTCGTCTCCCGCCAATCGCCTGGCGAGCGTGCTGGCCTCCGTCGTGCCGCCGAGAATGAGAAGTCGCATGGCCGTCTCTGAGTTGAACGAGAGCCTGTCAAACAGCATGCCCGGCCGCTGGCTGTCCATCGTCGGGATCGGCGAAGACGGTATCGAAGGCCTCTCGCCAATCGCGCGCCGGCTGATCGAGGATGCGAACCTGGTCGTGGGCGGTCGCCGCCACCTTGATCTGGCCGATACCTTGATCCGGGGAGACCGCCTCTCCTGGCCGAGCCCCATCGACGGCGCCTACGCCGATATTCTCGCCAGACGCGGCGAGGCCGTCGTCGTGCTCGCCTCGGGTGACCCGTTCCATTTCGGCATCGGCAAGCAGCTCGCAGCCCTCGTCGATCCCGACGAGATCGCCTGCGTGCCGCAGCCATCCGCCTTCTCTCTCGCCGCCGCGCGCATGGGGTGGGCGCTGCAGGACGTGACCACGCTCTCCCTGCACGGCCGTCCGCTGGATCGCATCATCCCAGCCCTCCAGCCCGGCGCTCGTGTTCTGGCTCTGACCTGGGACGAGACCACACCAGCAAAGCTTGCCGACCTCCTGAAAGCCCGCGAGATGGGACAAAGCCGCATCACGGTTCTGGAGAGGCTTGGCGGACCGAAGGAGCGCGCGCGCGCTGCCCTCGCGGAGAGCTTCGACCTCGACGACATCGATCCATTGAACATCGTCGCCGTCGAGGTCGTAGCCGAAGCCGGCGCACCCTTTATCGGTCTGGCGCCCGGCCTCGACGATGCCCTGTTCGAAAGCGACGGCCAGCTCACCAAGCGGGAGGTCCGGGCGGTGACCCTGTCATCCCTGGCCCCGCGCCGCGGCGAGCTGCTCTGGGATATCGGCCTCGGCTCCGGGTCCGTGGCCATCGAGTGGCTTCTCCGCGATCCCGCCATGCGCGCCATCGGCTTCGAGGAAGATCCCGAACGCGCGGCGCGGGCCGCACGGAATGCGGCGTCTCTCGGCGTCTCCCAACTTGAGATCGTCCAGGGCAAGGCGCCCAAAGCCTTGGAAGGTTTGCCGCCGCCCGACGCCGTATTCGTCGGCGGAGGCCTCAGCGACGGCGTGCTCGACGCAGTCTGGAGCGCATTGAAACCCGGCGGACGGCTCGTGGCCAACGCCGTGACCCTGGAAGGCGAACGAACGCTATTCGACGGCTTCGAGACCCATGGAGGATCGCTTTCACGCATCGATATCGCGCGTCTCGACCAGGTCGGCAGGCTGCACGGCTGGCGCCCCGCCATGCCCATCACCCACTGGCGGGTCGCGAAGCCGGAAGTGACGAAGCCATGATGGTCGCCGGATTCGGATACCGGAAGGACGTCGCGCTCGATGCGCTTGAGGAAGCGCTCGCCCTGGCCCTCTCCCACTGCGACATCGAACGGAGGCAGATAGACGCGATCGCCGCCGCGTCGGGCAAGCAGGATGAGGCCGCCGTTCGAGCCATCGCCGCCGAACTCTCCGTTCCGCTGATACCGGTCAATCAGGACGCTATGATCCAAGCCTCCGGCCGCACCTTGAGCCATTCCGACCGCGTCATGGCGGAAAAAGCTGTGCCGTCGGTCGCCGAGACCGTTGCGCTTGCGGCGGCCGGACCCGCATCGAAATTGTTGGGCCCGAAAGTATCCAGCCGAAGCGCGAGCTGCGCCATCGCCATCGGAGGGGGATCATGACCATCCATTTCGTCGGTGCGGGCCCCGGCGCGGCCGATCTCATCACGGTACGCGGACGCGACCTGATCGCCCGCTGCCCGGTCTGCCTCTACGCGGGGTCCCTGATCCCCGAGGCTTTGCTCGGCTTCTGCCCTGAGGGCGCGCGGATCGTGAACACGGCACCCATGTCGCTTGAAGAGATCGTCGCCGAATACAAACGCGCCGACGATGCAGGCGAGGATGTCGTGCGGCTCCATTCGGGAGATCTCTCGGTCTGGAGCGCTCTCGGCGAGCAGATCCGGCAACTCGAGAGCCTCGGCATCCCCTTTACCGTTACCCCCGGCGTGCCTGCCTTCGCCGCCGCCGCCGCTACCCTGCGCCAGGAGCTCACCTTGCCCGAAATCGCCCAGTCCGTGGTGCTCACCCGCACCCCGGGCCGCGCTTCCGCCATGCCGCCGAAAGAGACGCTTGAGAACTTTGCCGCAACCGGCGCGACCCTCGCGATCCACCTGTCCATCCAGGCGCTCGATGCGGTCGTCTCCGAGCTCGCGCCCCATTACGGCACCGACTGCCCCGCGGCCATCGTCTATCGCGCGAGCTGGCCGGACGAGAAAGTGATCCGTGGCACGCTGGGGACTTTGGCCGAGCAACTGGCCGCCCACGAGGAGATCGACCGGACGGTCCTGATCCTGGTCGGCCCGGTCCTCGACGCCCACGGCTTTCGCGACAGCGCGCTTTACGACGCCGGCTATCAGCGGCGCTATCGGGGGCGGCCGGCATGAAGCACGAGACGACCGTTCCCGGCCTGCCGTCGGACTTCCCGTCCTTTCCCGATTTCGCGCCTGGCGAGGTCTGGCTGGTCGGCGCAGGCCCCGGCGACCCGCGCCTTCTGACCCTCATGGCGCTGCATGCCCTGCGCGAGGCGGACACCATCATCCATGACGCTCTGATCGCGCCGGGCGCTCTCGGTCTCGCCTGCCCGGATGCAACCATCCGCAGCGTCGGAAAGCGGGGTGGGCAGCCCTCGCCCCAGCAGAGCGAGATCACCGAGCAGCTCATTGGCCTGGCAAGGCAAGGCAGGAAGGTGCTGCGCCTCAAGGGCGGCGATCCCTTCGTGTTCGGCCGCGGAGGCGAGGAGGCAAGCGCCCTGGCCGACGCAGGCATTCCCTTCCGGATCGTGCCCGGGCTGACATCGGGCCTGGCCGGCGCCGCCCTGGCCGGGATTCCCGCAACCACACGGGACACGAACCATGCCGTGATCCTGGCTACGGGTTACCGGGCCGAGGGGCATCCGGACGAGCAGGATTGGGAGGCCATCGCCAGGACAGGCCAGCCCGTCATCCTCTACATGGCGATGGCCCGGCTTGAGGGCATCGTGGCCGGGTTCCTGCGCGCCGACGCCGACCCGCAGCTTCCCGTGGCGATCGTTGCCTCGGCGACCCTCCCCGATGAGCGGATCGTGGAAACCTCTCTCTCCTCCGCCGTGGAAGACGTGCGGACCAATGAGATCGGCGCCCCGGCAATCGTCGTGATCGGCCACAACGCCAAGCTGGGCCAGACGCTGCGGGCTGCCCTGGTGGACGCCGTTCCATGAGCCGGCAGCCCATCGGCGACGGCCCGTCGGGCATCATCATCGCCGCGCCACGCTCGGGTTCCGGCAAGACGACCGTCAGCCTCGGTCTCTCCCGCGCCTTTCGAAACCAGGGCCTCTCCGTCCAGCCCTTCAAATGCGGGCCGGACTATATCGACCCCGCCTTCCTGACCGAGGCCGCGGGGCGTCCCGCCGTCAATCTCGACAGCTGGGGCATGCGTCCGGAGCTGCTCCGCCATTTGGCCTGCACCCTCGGAGCTCAGGCCGAGCTTTGCGTGGCCGAGGGCGTCATGGGGCTGTTCGATGGGGCGGGCGCGCAAGGCCAGGCCGGCTCGGGATCCACGGCGGACCTTGCCGCTCTCACCGGCTGGCCCGTCGTCCTGGTGCTAGACGTCTCCGCCCAGGCCGAGACGGCCGCAGCGGTTGCCCTGGGGTGCAGCACCTACCGGAACGATGTCGAGATCGCCGGCGTGATCCTCAATTCCGTCGGCAGTCCGCGCCACGAGCAGATGGTGCGCGCCGGTCTCGATGGCATCGGTATGCCCGTGCTGGGTGCCCTGACGCGCCGGAGCGGACTGACCTTGCCCGAACGCCATCTCGGCCTCGTCCAGGCCGGCGAAACGCAGCATCTCGATGAGACCCTCGACGCTCTCGCTGCCATGATGGCGGAATGCCTCCGCCTCGATGAGATCCACAGCCTCGCCCGCCCGCTGACGGGGTCTTCGGGTACGCCGGAGCGCGCGCCCCTGCGTCCGCCGGGACAGCGGATCGCCCTAGCCCAGGACCGTGCCTTTTCCTTCACCTACCCCCATCTCGTCGCCGAGTGGCGTGCGGCGGGGGCGGAGATCCTGCCCTTCTCTCCCCTGGCCGACGAAGCGCCCCATGACAACGCCGATGCGATCTGGCTGCCGGGCGGCTATCCCGAGCTTCACTGCGAAAGCCTCGCCACCGCAGAGACCTTCAAAGCGGGCATGCGGGAGGCGGCTTCCCGGGGCGCCGCCATCCATGGCGAGTGCGGCGGCTACATGGTGCTGGGGGAAACCCTGGAGGACGCCGACGGCACGACGCACCCGATGCTCGGGCTTCTCGGCCTGAAGACGTCCTTCGCGAGCCGCAAGCTTCATCTCGGATACCGAAAGGCCCGCCTCGACAGCGAGGCCCCGGCCCTGCCCGGCCGCACCTTGTTCGGCCACGAATTCCACTACGCCTCGATCCTTGCCCAGCCCGATACGCCGCTCGCGGAGATCGTCAATTCGGCCGGCGATCACGTCGAAGACACCGGTGCCCGCCGAGGCAGTGTCACCGGAGCCTTCTTTCACCTCATCGACAAGGAAGGCGCGGGCTGAGGCCCGCACCTCCGCTCGCTCAGAAGCCGATATTGTAGGTAAGCTCGAAGGTCCGCGGCTGACCCAGGCGCCACATATCCGTGTTGCCCGTCTGGGCGTAGACCTCGTCGAACAGGTTGAAGCCGCGCAGGCTGAGCACCGATTTCTCGGTGACCCGATAGTCGAGGATGGCGTTCACCACCGTATAGCTCGGCCGCTCATTCTGATTGGCGTAATCGCTATAGACGCTGCCGACATATTGCAGCCCCCCGCGCGCAGTCCATTTCGGGGCAAATGCCCAGCTCAGCCAAAGATTGGCCACCTGCTCCGGCACGTTTCGCGGCGTGTTGCCTGCATAAGAGACGACCGTCCCGCCCGACGACTGGGTGAAGTTGTCGTACTGGGCGTGCAGCAACGCGAGATTGCCGTCGGCCTGGATCGTGTCCGTCACCTTCACCGACAACGCGGCCTCGACGCCCTTGGAGGATTGCTCCCCGACCTGCACCGTCAGCGCCGGATTGAACGGATCGGTGGTGAGGAGATTGTCCTTCTCGATCCGGTAGCCGGCGAGGGTCAGCTCCGCCCGGTCGTTCCAGAAGCGCTGCTTGATGCCGGCTTCGATCTGCCGCCCGGTGGACAGCTCGAAATCGTCATAAGCGACGCTCATGGTGAGCAGGCTGGTGACCGGATCCGTGCCCGTCGAGTATTGCGCATAAAGCGCCGTGTTCTCGAACGGGTTCCAGACCGCGCCGACGCGCCAACTCACCGTGTCGAAGCTCTTGCCGAAGCTGTTGGTCGGGTTTCGGAGATCGATCTTCTCCACGTCCGGCGCGTCGTAGCGGAGCCCTGCCAGCAGCGAGACCGTATCCGTCAGATGCAGATGGTTCTCTGCGAAGACGGAGGCCTGGTTCAGCTTCGATTTGAAGCCCGGCGTCGTCGGATCGACCCGCAGGAACCGCCCGGGGGCGGGATTGTAGAGGTCGACCGTCGAGCTTCCCCCATAAGGCGAATTGTTGATGTGCTTGAAGTCGACATGGTTGACGTCGAAGCCGACCAGCACTTCGTTCTTCATGCCCATCAGGTTGTGCTTCAAGCTCGCATCGAACCGGTTTCCGATCTGCTCCTGCTCATGGAGGATCTCGATATAGACGTCACGGAAGACATCGTTTGAGACGGGCTGGTAGAGATAGCTCTCGGCATTCCGCCAATGGCGGTCCGAGGTCACGTAATAGGCCGTATTGCGAAACGTCAGGTTCTCGGTCGGCGTCCACTCGGCCTTCAGCTGGGTCCAGTTGTCCCGGAACTCCACCACGCTGTCATTGACGTTGTAGTTGTTGAACCGCGTGCCGCTCAGGATGCGCCCATCCACCAGCGGCGTGCCGAAATACCGGAGCGGCTCCTGATAGCCGTAATCGTTCGACAGGGTGATCTTCAGGTCCGGATTGACCTCGTAGAGGATCGAGCCGGCGATCATCAGATTCTTGAAGTCGCCGTTCTGATCCAGCCAGCCGTCTGTGTCCGTACCGGCGATGTTGAGCCGGTAGGCGACCTTGTCGCTGATGGCCCCGCCGCTATCCCAGGCCGCCCGCTTCTCGCCCTGGTCGCTGAACGAGATCTCACCGCGATTGATGCGTTCGAAGGTCGGTTTCTTCGGCACGACGTTGATGATGCCGCCGATAGCGCCTTCGCCGTAGAGCACCGAGGCCGGGCCGTGCAGCACCTCGATGCGCTCCGCGCTCCAGGTGTCGAACGGATAGGTCAGCGTTCCCGACCCGACATAGAATCGCGTGCCGTCGTAGAGGTTCATCACCGAATTGACGCCGTCGAAGCCGCGCGCGCTGTAGGACCCGCCGCCATTGCCCGGAGCGCCAAGCCACGTGATGCCCGGCGCATCCTGGGTCACCGCCTCATGGACCGTCTTCTGTCCACGCTCGACCATGGTCTCGTTGGAGATGATGTCGATGCTGGCCGGGGTCTCGAACGGGGTCAGCCCGAGACGGCTGCCGCTCTCGGCCTCGCTGTTCAGGTTGAGGCTGTCGGGCTGAAGCCCCGTCTCTCCGGTGGGTTTAACGGGACCGGCAGCGTCGACCGGGGTTGCCACCGGGATCGAGGCCGGTGCGGAAGATCGCCGGCTCCCATTGGCGCTGGGACGCGGCGCGGGCGCCTGATTCGGCGCCTCCACCACGATGGGATCGAGCTCGAAGGCATCGCCTCCCCCACCCGGCTCATCCTGGGCGAAGGCACCGCCGGAGGGCGCGCCGAGACCGACCACAGACAGACAAACGGTGGAAATTGAAACAACGGAAATCGTCTTCGCCGGACGGGCGAAGCGAGCAAGCCAATTTTTGGAAAACACGGGAATAT
The DNA here is from genome assembly GCF_001708935.1 of Methyloligella halotolerans. GTDB lineage: Bacteria > Pseudomonadota > Alphaproteobacteria > Rhizobiales > Methyloligellaceae > Methyloligella > Methyloligella halotolerans. Next base: position 69,956 of record NZ_MASI01000001.1, on the reverse strand, counting down.
CCTCGCGGTGATGAAGTCACGTCACCGCGAACGAGTCCCTCTCCCAGCGCTTGAAATGAACGCGCAATGGATCAGCACCAGTCGAGACACCCCGCCCAACTTGTTCGCGCATGACCGCGGCCGACGGCAGGTCTCCTGACTCGCGGGTCTTTGCCGCCTGCCGTCTTCCCAGGCGAAATGCCCAGTGACGTAATGGCAGGAAGCTCGCCGCTTACAGTTGCGGGGGCAGTCACGGAATTGAGCGAGGCTCGCACCGTGTTCCCTTTTGATCCCGATTGGGAACCGTCGCCGCAGACGTTAATTCGCTGTTCAGACCTGCGTCAAGAATTTGGACGGGCGGTGGCGGAAATATGGTCAACCTTCCCGGCGCAACAGGGATTTTTGGAAGCACAACAAAGAACTGCTGGAACGTGTGAGCGCCCTTACCCGTTGATCCTTCAACGATTTCTCGAAAGGAGGACCAACCATGAAACGCCCAATGATTGTCGCTTCGGCCGCCGCGCTGCTCCTGGCATCCGCCACGGCAGTGACCGCTGCCCAGACGCTCATCGAGGTCGAGGACGACACCACCCAGGTGGAAGCCTTCGGCAAGACCGTCGACCAGGTTGAGGATATGGACGTCATCGGCGCCGACGGTGAGACCATCGGCGAGGTCGAGGACGTGCTGGCGACGCCGGACGGCGAAGTCTCGGCTCTCTCGGTCGATGTCGGCGGCTATTTCGGAATCGGCGAGAGGGAAGTGATCCTCGGCATGGATGATGTGGAGTTCAAGGACAACAAGTTGAGCACCACCCTGACCAAGGACGAGATCGAGAAACTGCCGGACTGGAAGGATAAGTCCTAGGCGAACGCCTTGAGATGACGATTTCGGAGCGGTCCGGATTTCCGGGCCGCTCTTTTAATGTCTGCTCTGCTGCCCGCACCGACATGCCCGGCTCATAGTATCCCGCCTCGATGCCTGCGGTACCGGACCGGCCGCCCCGCTTTTCAAGCCTGACTGGTCTGCTATAAGACTTCTACAGGGGGGTTGAAGTCATGGCAGCACGGATCTTCTTCGTTTCTTTCGTCTTCGGCGCGTTGACGGTGGTCATCGCCTCCGCCGCACCAGATCCCGCCCGGGCCCAGGACGACGGTTACTCGTTCGAAGACTTCATGGCCGAAGTCGAGGAGGGCAAGAAGGATCAGGCGCTCTGCCGCGACGACGAAGGCGGCACGTCCCCTCAAGTGAGGATCGACGCCTGCACCCGCCTGATCGAGGACGCCCCTTACGAAAACGATTTGGTTGGCACCTACTACGTGAACCGGGCCATGGCGGGCGGCGATCCCGACCAAAACTGCGCAGACGTGCGCAAGGGCATCCAGGTGATCGAGGACTCCAAGTCCACCATCTACGGCGAGGACTATCTCTCCGCCGCCGGGCGCCTCGAAGAATCGATCTGCGATTAACCGGGCAGCGCCAAGTACCGGCGCAGGCCTACTCGGCCGCGCCGGGCGCAGGCTTCGCCTCGCCCTTATCCAGGCTGCCGATATAGGCCACCAGATCGCTGATCTCCTGCCGCGTGAGCGAAAGGGACGGCATGGGCGGGTGAGGATCGGCGAGGAAACCCGTCAGCATATCGACGCTGTCGCCGTATTTCTTCGAGATCGCCAGGAAGGTCGGCGTGCCCACGGCCGGCGCCGATTCCTGCTTCGGACCCACCAGATGACAGGTGGAGCACCACTGCTCCGCGATCTGCTTTCCGCTGACCGCGATGCCCGCGGCTGACGCAGGCGCGGTCCATAGAAGTCCCGCCAGAGCAATCGTCACGAGAGAAACGCAGAATCGATATGCCATGGCTGGGCCTCGCTACAACGTCTTCAGATAGCTTATGAGGGCATTGACCTGGGGCGCGGTGAGCTCGAACGCGGGCATGTCCGGATGGCCCGTGACGATGCCCTCCGCCAGGCTTTCCGCCAGGGATTCGACTGGGTAGAGCTTGTGCAGTTCCCGAAAGGGCGGCGCCATGGGCTCGGGGCTGGCGCCGGCGTCGCCGACCGCGTGACAGCGGCCGCAATTGGCCTCCGCGATGGCCTGGCCGCGTTCGACGGGATCTTCCGCCGGTTCGGGATCGGCAGGCGCCACAGGCTTCTCGGCCGGCACCTTGGCCGCTTCCGGCACGCTCGTCCCCGATTGCTCCGCCGCCGGCGTCGCTTGCGGCGTCTCCATCGCCGGAGAGTCGCTATCTGCGTCCGCGGCGCCGGCCGAAGCCGGCCACAGCGCGCAAACCAAAGCGAAAGCCGAAAGCCACCGCATGCCACACCTCGATGTCAGGTCCCATTCGGCGCTCCGCCCTCAACCGCGGCAAAGCACCCGATTCGCTCGAATCGTAGACCTCTGCCCGAGGCGCACGCAACCGGCCATTCGAAGCGGAACGGAATAATCGACTGAAGGTGAGGGAAGAATCGGGAGGCCGCGACCCTAAGCCGCCCGCATTCTCTGCAGGCGCTCAGAGGCCTCGTCGCCAGCCTCTTTCAACCGCGCAAGAGCCGGATCCACCGCCCCGGTGCTGTCGCAAGCCTGCTCCAAATCGTTCGCCAGACCCGAGACGCGCATGAAGCCCAGCATCCCGGCGACCGACTTCAGCTTGTGAGCCGCCTTAGCGAGCGCGTCGTGATCTTCGCCGTTGACGTAGAGGTCGGCCAGCATCGCCTCGAAGGTGGACACATGCTTCTCCACCCGATCCTTGCCCAGCAGCGCGCTCAGCTCGGCGAAGGTCTGCTCGTCGAATTGCGTCGGCTCGTTGCTATCGGTCGTCTCCATCGCTTTCTTCTCCTTGCGTTGGGGCCGCTTCGGGCTCCATTTCTCGATTGTCCGTAGCAGATCCTGTTTGGCGAACGGCTTGGCGACATGATCGTCCATGCCGGCCTCCTTGAAGCGCCGGACCTGTTCGGAAAGCACGTTGGCCGTCATGGCGATGATGGGGAGCGTCGCGAAACGGCCCCCGAGGGCCCGGATCGTCTCCGTCGCGGTGATGCCGTCCATGCGCGGCATCTGCACATCCATCAGCACGAGATCGAAGCGCTTGTTCTGCACCGCTTCGATCGCCTCGACCCCGTCGCCGGCAACGGCAACGCGGTGACCCTCTTTCTCCAGATAGGCTGCGGCGATCTCCTGGTTCATGGGCAGATCTTCCACCAGCAGGATATCCAGAGGCCGCGTCTTCGCCCTCCGCTCGGGCAGCGCAGGCGCGGGCGGCGCCTCCGACGCCGGCAACGGCAGGCGGAACCAGAAGGTGGACCCCTCGCCCGGCACGCTGCTCACCCCGATCTCGCCGCCCATTAGCTCCACCAGCCGTTTGCAGATGGCGAGTCCGAGACCCGTGCCGCCGTAGCGGCGGTGCACGGAACTGTCCACTTGGGAGAAGCGCCGGAAGAGCTTGTCGCGCTTATCCTCCGGAATGCCGATGCCCGTGTCGGCGATATAAAAACCGATCGTCTCGCCGGCATCGGTCTTGCCCTCCCTGGCAATCCGCAACGACACCGAACCCTCATCGGTAAACTTCACGGCGTTGTTCAGGAGGTTCAGGAGCACCTGCCCAATGCGCTTCTCGTCCCCCGACAGCCACGCCGGCACGTCCTCTTCGATCTCCATCTTGAGCGTCAGCCCTTTGCCTTCGGCGCTGCCGTGGAGGATGGAGATCATGTGATCCGCCAAGGACGAGATGGCGAAGGGATGAGGCGCGATGTCGATCCTGCCGGCCTCGATCTTGGAGAAATCGAGGATGTCGTTGACGATGGTGAGGAGCGAATGCGCCGCGTTCTGGGAGAGCAGCAGCCGGCGGCGCGCCTCCCGCGAGATCTTCTCGCCATCGAGCACCAGCCCGGTGAAGCCGATGATGGAATTGAGCGGCGTGCGGATCTCGTGGCTCATGGACGCGAGGAAGTCGGTCTTGGCCTCACTCGCCTTCCGCGCGCCGATCAGCGCGGCCTGGGTCTCCTGTTGGGATTTGGCGAGCGATTCCGCCGCGTCCTCGGCGGATTGGAGAGCCTCGAAGAGCCGCGCCTGCAGCTTCTTCCTCTGATCAAGAACCGCCGCGACCACGAGACTTTCCAATGCGGTGGTTGCGACGAAGATTTGCAGCACGACGAGCGTGGCACGCATGTCGCCATGGGACAGCAACAGCGGACCGAAGCCGCTATTGGTCGCGATATAGGCGGCAACCGCCGTCATCAGGATGCCTAGCGCTGCGCCGAGGAATCCAAGCTGGAAGACCGCGAAGAGAAGCGCCGGAAACGCAAAGAACAGGAACGGAAAGCTCTTCTGCCAGAACACCAGGGTCAGGGCGGCCGCCATCACCGCCACGACTACCCCGAGCCTCCAGAGCATCCTCCGCGTCAGGAGCGCTTCGAAATCGGCCTTGTGCACCGTCATCACGATCGGCGTGACGATCAGAAGACCCAGGGCGTCGGCCGGATACCAGATCCAGAAGATCTCTCTGAAGTTGCCCCCGTCCACGAGGCTGAGCCAGCCCGCCGCCAGCACACCGGAAACGACCGGGGCGAAGGTCAGCGAGACGATGCAGAAAGCCGTAAGCACCCGCGGCCGAGAGAAATCCAGAGGCTCACGCAATGCCAACAACGGAAACGTGCAGAGAATGATCTCGATCAGATTGCAGAGCGGCAGTCCTATCGTGATCAGCCACGGGTCGTTGAGCGCGACATTGGCTGCCATGTTCCCGAGAACTCCCGCAGCGGCAATCCCCGCTCGCTCCGAGAACGGGCGGCCCGCGGCACAAGACCGGAGCAGGATGGCCGCCAGCAATCCGTTGGCGACCCAGATCGAGGCGACGCGCCCTTCAGTCAGGGTAAGCCCGATGCCCAGCAGGCACGCGCCGAAGATGAGGACGAAAACCAACCCATACCGCCACCACCGCAAGGGCACGGCAGCCGGCTGCTGCCCTGGATATGCCGCAGCTCCGCTCATCGGACCTCATCCCAGCGCGACGCCAGCCATTCGCGCCCATCGCAAATCAGCCAGCAGCCGCGCACGCTGACCTTCTGGGCGACCGCGAACTCCCCACCGTCGACCGCGATGCGCACGAGCCGACCGCGATCCCGCGGCTTGAAGAGATTCTGGAACTCCGGCGGCAACGCATCCGCGACGCCGAGCACGGCCTCGATACGCCCTTCCACGGTGCGGGAGCCGCTGCTCACGCGCACCCTCTCGCCCGGCTCCACTTCGAACAGGTAGTCGCTGGAGAGGTAGGCGAGCACGTAGGTCTCGGAGCCGTAGAGCGTCAGGAGGTCGTCGCCGAAATTGACCGCCTGCCCTTGGGTCGGAACCTTCGGCCCCACGGTTCCGTCCCGGCTGGCGACGATCACGCCATTGGCATAGATCGTCTTCAGGCTGTTCAGTGCCCCAATCGCCCGCTTGGAGGATTCCACGACATTCGGAAGCTGGGTCTCGTACAGCTTCCGCTGGCTCTGCAGCTCCGCCAGCTTCTGCGAGGCGTCGAACTTGTTCTCCACCGCGTCGTTCATGCGCAGGTTGGAGACCAGCCCCTTGTCTTCCAGCGCATCGAAATCGTCCAGCGTGGCGGCGCTCTCCTGCAAATGCCGCTCGGCAAGCGGAAGCAGCGTCTTCACGACCCCGAACTTGATCTGCAGCTGCGCATTCTTCTCGATGAGATCCGCCGCTTTCAGGGTGAGTTCGGCAATGTCCCGCACCATCTGGGCCGATTCCATGCGCACCAGCACCGCGCCCTTCTTCACCTCCTGGCCCTCGGTGACTTCGACCTTAACCACCTGGCCGGGATAAGTGGCAGCAACCACATCGCGATCGGTTAGCAGGATGCCTTCGGCACGCAGGAAGACCATGTCGCCGAACAGGTAGTTGAGGATGACGAGGCCGAGCATCGCGAGGAGAGCGAGATAAATGCGCCGCCCCCAGGAGGCGGATTCCACCCGCTGCTCGCTCACCAGCTTGTCGACGCTTGGGCGCTTATGGATTTTCAGCATGACGTCACCACGGGCGCACCGCGCGCACTTTGGCCGGCACGTAGTTGTCGCGCCGGGAGCCGAACAGGAAGAGTTCCTCGAAATAGGCGTAGAGCCGCACGAAGCGCATGAAATAGCCGGTGTAGATCGAGTAGGCCGGCATATAGACGGCGTTCTGAGCGAAGACCGGCCGGCCGGTCACCAAATCGGCGAAGGCCAGCAGAATGAAGTCGCCCACCATCATGGCGAGCTGCATGGCGATCAGGATCGGGATGGCGACAGAGCCGTACTCGCCGAACAGCCAGATCAGATAGACCGGAAAGATCACCGCGGCGGCGACGCTGAAGATGAGGAAATCCCACTGGTGGAACGCTTCGAGCAGGCGGAAACCCGACCAGGACGGAAGCAGCAGCCGGCGATGCTTGCGATAGCGGATCCAGACCGAGTCCCGTTCCCAGCGCAGGCGCTGGCGGATCAGAGTCCAGGTCTTCACAGGCACGTCCGTGTAGCAGATGGCCTCGCCTGCGAAGACGACCCGCCAGCCGTTCTCCCGCAGGCGGATGGTGATGTCGAGATCCTCGCCGCCGCCCACATCGAATCCCGCGACGTCGTCGAGGGCATCGCGGCGGAAGGCGCTGAACGCGCCGGACATGCAGACCACCTGCTCCGTGGCGTTGCCCACCAGCTTCCCGATGGAGATGGTCAGCAGATACTCGATGGCCTGCATCTTGGAAGTGAGGCTCGCATCGCCGTTGCGCGGCACGATATCGCCCGAGACGCCACCGACCGTCGGATCCGCGAACGGTTCCACGATATTGGCGAGCGCGAAGCGGTCGTAGGAACAATCCGCATCGGCATTCACGATGATATCGCCCCGGCTCGCAGCAATCGCGAGATTCATGGCGGCGGACTTGCCGCCGCGGATGTCCGTCGAGAGCGCCCGGGTCAGAAGGCCTTCCCGCACCAGCCGGGCGGATATCTCCGCCATCTCGTCTCGGGAGCCATCGCTCACCACGATGATCTCCAGGGCAGGCAAAGACTGTTCGTGGAGCGAGCGCACGCAACGCTCGATCACGTCCGCCTCGTTATGGCCCGCCACGATCACGGTGACGTTGCGCCGGTCGAAGGAGGCGACGCGAGACGCAGCGCGGCGCGGTGACGGCAGCAGCCAAACCGCCAGAGGAGCGACGCTCACTGAGATGAAGGCGATGCCGTATCGCGGCAGCTCGAACAGCAGGAAATACCAGAACACCGCGAAGACGCTCTGACCGCTTTGCCCGGTAATGATGGAAAGGCCGAATTCGATATCGCTCATGACGCGGCGACGATCTCCTGTCGCGGCACCAGCCGGTATTCGGGACGCAGGGATTCGACCAGCGTCTCCTCGGAATGAGCGAACGCTCTGGTCAGAAAGGCTTCTAGGCTCGCAGCATCGTCATCGGCGAGCACGAGATAATCGCGCCGCTCGCCGGGCACGACCCGGCCGTAATCGGCGAGCAGATTGCCGACATTCTCCAGGAACAGCCGCCGCAGCTTGGCGAACAAGGGGTAGCCGCTCCGGGCCACGATGCCGTCCTCGGCGCCGTAGAGAACCTCCACCACCTGGAACATTTCCTGGCCGACATTCGGGTCCAGTCCGAGGCTGTGCAGGCTGCTCAGAAGCTCCTCCGGCAGCGCAATCGCCCTATCGCCGGCCGGCTCGCCAAGGGCCTTGTCATGAGCCTTGTCATGCACTCTGCCATTGGCGATCTGCGGCGCCTCGCGGCGCATGGGCCGGGCATCCCCCGTCAGCCGCTCGCGCGCCTTGGCCGTGAGCGAATAGGCATAGACGTCCTGCCGGGCGATCGCTTCCGCATCGCTATGGGTGTCGCAATCCATGCACACAAAACCGACCGCGGGCTCCGAATTCCAGGCGCCGCAGGATCCGCAGACGAACACTTTCCCGGGCCTGTCGTAATCGTGACCGTAATGGCGGAGCGCGCTCTTGCATTTGGGGCAGATGAGCTGGGCGCCGGAGCGGAACGCTTCTTCCGGCGCCTGATGGGCGCAGCGGAAATGATGGATCAGCTCGCTCTCCTCGATATCGGCGGAACGGCAGGCCGGGCATTCCTCGCGCACCGAGAGGCGCTTCGATTGGCAGGCGCCGCAGACATAGAACCGGTCGGCGAACCGGCGCGACAGCAGCCCCTGGGTGACGAGATCCTCCGCCGCTGCAACCGCGTTCTGGGGAAAGCAGCCGGGATAGCTGACGCAGGAGGGATGGGACGGATCGTGGGAAGGCGCGAAATCCCGCTCCGAGACATAGAGATAAGCGAGGAGCTGATCCTTGAGATTTTCGGCGGTCTCGTAGCGCGTCTCCAGGCGGCTCCGGTTGCGCACGAATCTCGCCACCGTGTCGGCCGTGTCGCTCCAATCCTCTGGCGACGCCGCATTCAACGCCGCGTCGGAGACCAGCCGTGCCCGGCCCGTGAGATCGACTACCGGCAACACGTGGTTGCCGTCCTTCAAGCGAAGTTGCTCCAGCTCTCCTGCCCCAGTCTCCTTGGTGAGAACGATGCAATCCGCGTCCCCCGCTTGGGCGGGTTCGAAGAACAGGCTGAGCGCCATGGCCTGTTCGCGGGTCGGCTGCGGCACGGTGATCGCCCGGGGCGCGGTCTTAAATCCCCGCTGCTGCCACAAGCTGCGGGCCAGGGCCGCCAGGCGCCCGCGATCGGTCTCTCCCACGACCCGCTCGACATACCGCGCGATTTGGGTGGGCGAGACCGGCTTCTCGAGGACGTCGTAAAAGGCATCCTCGGCGCCGTCCTGCGCTTTGAGCTCGTCGACGCTGCCCGTGAGCGCCACCAGCCGGGGCACATGGGTCTCCGCCGTCAGGGACTGCAGCAGCCGGGCGGAGGTCAGCCCATCGATATCCGGCATCTGATAGTCGATCAGCGCCAGGTCGTAGTTGTTCTGCTTGATGAGATCGATCGCCGAAAGGCAGCTTTCGGCCTGATCGACGGCGAATCCTTTCGCGCTCAGCGCAGCGCTGACCACGTCCGTCATCAACGGATCGTCATCGATCACCAAAATCCGGCTGGACACGCAAGCACTCCAAAACTTCCCTGTCTTTTTTGGAAAGTTAGAATGACAACCTTGCGATTCCGCTAAACCGTCGCGTGTAATTGAAAGCGAAAAGGCCCTTAAAAGACGCTTCTAACCCGCGATTTCACCCTTAACGGTTGCAAACGCTCGTTGCCCAGCAGGCCCGTTCGGACCGCGTCAGCGCGCCTCGGAACTCCCGGATCAGCGATTTCGTTTAAGCCCACCGAACCGATAGAAAGGTGAAGTCATGACCCGATTGTCCAAGCTGACCTCGATATCCGCCGTGGCCACCCTGCTGCTGGCGAGCGCCGCGGCGCTGCCCGTGGCGTCGACCGCCTCGGCCGCCGACGTAGAAATCGGACCTGGCGGCGTCGACGTCGATGCGGGAGACCGTCACGATCACGATCGCTACGATCACTACGACGAAGCCGAAGAGCACCATCATCACTACGACCACGACCGCAGCGATTACCATCACGACCGGGATCGCGACGACGGCGTGAACATTCGTGTGCCCGGCGCCAACATCAATGTCGACTAGCGTCGTCCGACCTGAATCGATCTTTCAAAAAAGCACGCCAACGGGCTGAGCAAGCGCGGAGATCGGCTATTCGAGAGCCCGGATCTCCGCGTTGGCGTGGCGGAGCCGCTCGGAGAAATCCCGGGTCAGATTGCCCAGGATCGTGATCATGATGTTCGGGTGGTCTTCCGCCAGCTCGTGTAGCGCTTCGACCGCCAGCCCGTAGCAGACCACGCGCTCGTCGGCCACGATAGTGGCGGAACGCGTACCCCCGTCCAGCAGCGCCATCTCTCCGAAAGTCAGGCCGGGTCCGATAGACGCAACGCGGCGCATCCGCTGTCGCCCGTGGGCGGACACGCCGATCTGCACGCTGGCCGTTCCACGCGCCACCACGAAGAACAATCGCGCCGCATCACCCTCCCGGATAATCACCTCTCCACGCTCGAAGATCAGCGGCCGAAGCAGCCCCTCGATCATCCGGCATTCGCTAGGATCCAGCCCTTTGAAAATCTCCAGCTCGGAAAGGGCGAACTTCGCCTCCGACCGGCTGGGGGCGAGCGTGTCGAGAAGCTGGTCTTCGCACCACTCCAGGGCGGCGTCCGCATCCTCGAACAGGAGCAACTCGTCACCCGCCATCGCCTCGCGAAGCTGCACAAGCAAGGGCTTCAGGGGGCCGTCTTCCGCAATCTCGCAGAACATCAGCTTCGGTCCGCCATCCGCCATGTATGAAGCGGCCCGCGCGATCAGCCGGCAGGCGGAATCGTCGGCCAGATGCACGCGCCGGAAATCGACGATCATATAGTCGGCACCGGGGGACAGCTCCGTGAGGCGCCGGAGGAGAATCTCCGTCGAGCCGAAGAACAATCCGCCCTGCACTTCGACCGCCACGATCCTGTCGCCGCCATCGGAAAGCACTTTGCGCTGTTCGGGCGCCCGAAGGCGATTGGAGCGGACCTTGTCGCCGCGATAGTCGCGCCGCACCACATTCCGGACGTTGGTGCGATTATGGAAGGCGTGCAGCTCGAACTCCGACGAGATCGCCTGGCAGACCTTAACCCCTCTCACGCTGTTGCCGTGGCCGTCGATGGCCGGCGCATAGACACTGACACCGACCTGCCCCGGTATGACCGCGAGGATGCCGCCGGAGACACCGCTTTTCGCCGGCATGCCGACCTCGTAGGACCACTGGCCGGCGTAGTTGTACATGCCGCAACTGTTCATGACCGTGAGCACATCGCGCACATATTCGGGCGCTATGATCTGGTCGCCGGTCAGCGGATTCGTACCGTCATTGGCCAGGGTTGCCGCCATGATCGAGAGGTCGCGGCACGTCACATTGATCGAGCACTGGCGGAAATAGAGATCGAGCACATCTTCGGGGTCGCGCTCGATCATTCCCGTATTCAGCATCATGTAGGCGATGGCGCGGTTGCGGTGGCCGGTCGCCTTCTCGGACTGGAAGACCGCCTCGTTGATATCGAGCGGCCGACCCGCGAACCGCGAGAAGAGCTCGCCCATATTGGCGATCCGCTCGTCCTGGGTGTCGCCGCCCATGAGCTCCGCAACGGCGATCGCGCCGGCATTCACCATCGGGTTGAAGGGACGGTTCTCGGATTCGTCGAGCACGATCGAGTTGAACGCCTCCCCTGTCGGCTCCACCCCCACATGCCGCAACACGGCCTCCCGGCCGAAGCGCTGCAGAGCGTAGCCATACATGAAGGGCTTGGAGACCGATTGGATGGTGAAGGTCTGAAAGGCGTCGCCGACGGAATAAGTTTCGCCGTCGACGGTCGACAACGCGATCCCGAAGGCGCGCGGGTCGGCCTTGCTCAGCTCCGGAATGTAATCGGCGACCGAGCCGCCCTCGACATCCGCGAACCGGGCCAGCAACTCGCTCAGATAGTCGTGGATGGGCGCAATCGCTGCCCCATCGCCCGCCTGGCTGCCAACGGGAATGAATGCTGGATCCACTCGCTTGCCCTGCCTTCGCTACGGGCCTCCCCGCCGACAGATTGCCAATCTTCCCAGTTTTGTCGAGACATTTGGCAAGACCGAATCTCGTGGCAAGACCGAATCTCGTGGCGGGACCGGACTCTATCGGCGGCTTTCGAGAAATGTCCTTTCGTTACCGGAGAGAACCACGGCGCTCAGCCTACCCCAGATGAACCCGCCCGTATCGATGCCGATCCGATTGGGCAGGTCGGCGACCGCCCTAACGGGCGTATGGCCGTGCACCACGACTTTTCCGAAATCCTCGTCCGTGCCGAGAAACGGCTCACGGATCCAAAGCAGATCGAAGCGGTCTTGCCGGTCGAGCGGAACCCCGGGGCGCACGCCCGCGTGGCAGAAGAAATAGTCGCCGCGGGCCGCAAACAGCTGGAGATCCCTATAGAAATCCAGATGGGCCGCTGGCATGGCCTTGAGAAGACGATCCCGCGCCGCCTCCGGATGACGCGGCAGATCCTCGGGCGCGATCCCGTAAGAGCGCAGCGTCTCTTCCCCGCCATTCATGGCCCATTGCAGCCCTTCGGCGGGCTTTTCCAGAAACTTGAGCAGCATCTCCTCGTGATTGCCCATGAGGAAGCTGGCCGGCGCAGGGAGGCTGGAGGAGATCACCCGGTCGATCACCGCCTTGGAGTCCGGCCCCCGATCGATCAGATCGCCAAGAAAGATCAGCTCCGCGCGCTGATTGGGATGCGCCGCGATGTCTTCTGCGATCGTCTCAAGGAGCGGGTCGAGGAGATCCAGGCAGCCATGCACGTCTCCGATGGCGTAGATTCGATTGTCTTCGGGCAGCTTCATATCCGACATGAAATCTATGCAGCTATTTTATTGAATGCCAACGCCCCCTAGGCATCCGACCCATCTCCTTATAGAGAAACGGATGGAAACCGCGCCCCACAACCGGCCGGGCAAGGCCTGAAGGCTGGCGAGAGGAAACGTGAAAGAGGAGACTCCGATGAAGTTCGTGCCTGCTGCACTTCTTACCGTCTTGATTGCTCTGGGCGGCATCTTCGCCCACCCCGCCGGTGTTTATGCTCAGGAGAGCGACCCTGCGGCTCCCGCTGGAGAGCCCGCCGCCGACGAAGCCGGCAAGCTGAGCATGGAGCTGAACAAGCTCGAGACGCAAGGCAATGCGTGCCGGACCTACCTCGTCTTCAAGAACGAGACGGGCAGCAGTTTCAAGACCTTGAAGCTCGACCTGGTGGTCTTCGGGGCCGATGGCATCGTCTCGAAACGCCTCGCCGTCGAGGCCGCGCCGCTCGCCGCAGATAAGACCAGCCTCAAGGTCTTCGATATCGGCGACGTGACTTGTGACAAGGTTGGTCAGCTTCTGCTCAACGATGTGACCGCCTGCGCCGACGAGAACGGCGAGATCGACGAATGCATCGCCAAGCTGGATCTCAAATCCCGCGGCGACGTCGAGTTCACCAAGTAATCTGACCGCCGAAGCGTTCTTCGAGCGGATTTTCCCAGGACACGGGGCTCAGGCGCCCGGCTCCGCCGGCGCGCCGTCCCCCTTCCGCCGCCTGTATGCCGCGACCGCCTTCCACACGAAAGGCAGCGCGACGACGCAGGCGAGCGCGCCGATCGCGATGGCGATCTGGCTGGAATCCATTTCCATCAGCCCGTCGCCAAAAAAGGCCAGCAGCAGCGTATAGGGGAGCAGCCCCCCGAAGCTTCCGGCCAGAAAGCGCCATAGCTTGAGCGGCGTCACGCCGGCGACATAGCTCACCCCGTCGAGATTGAGGCCGGGCAGCAGGCGGCAATAGAGCACGGCGAGCATAAGCCGGTTCTGGCTCGCGTCGGGCGCGAGCAGCCATGACCCCACCTTGGTGCCCTGCAGCGCGGCGATCCAGCCCCGCTCCTCAACGAAGTCGCGGCCCAGGGCACGTCCGATCAGGAAGCCGATGGCAGCGCCGAGCTCCGCGCCGATCAGCACGTAGACTGTGCCCAGCACCGCGCCATAGGCCGCGCCCGCGGCGATCACCACCACCGAGCTCGGCACCACGGCAAGGATGGCGGCCAGGCATCGCAGGCCGATGATGGCGATCGGGCCCCAGATCCCGATGCTGTCGAGCAGCGCCTTGATCTGATCTTCGGTCGGGAGCGTGATCTCCGTGCGCAGCAGATAGGCGCCGGCCGCAAGCAGGAGAAAGACGCCGGCAGCGATCCAGAGCTTGTAGCGGGAGAACGGCGTGGCCTGGGACTCACCCTCGGCGCCGCTCATGCCCCCTTCCCTTCGGACAGTTCGACGCTGGCCCGGCCCGAGGCGAACACGACCTCTCCAAGCGCGAAAGCCTTCGCGCTCTCCACCAGCGCGCGGAATAACCGCTGCTGGGCCTTGGCGTAGAACAACAGCTCTGGATGCCACTGCACCCCGACCAGGAACCGGTTCGTCTCGCCTTCGACGGCCTGAACGATCCCGACCTGATCGCGGCCGACCACCTTCAGCCCGTCACCGAGCTTGTCGATCGATTGGTGATGCAGGGCGTTCACCTTGCAGGGCGAGCATTTCAGGATCGCGTCCAATCGGCTTCCTTCCAGAACCAGCACCTGCTTCTTCGGCAGCACCGTGCGCATCTTCGGCGCTTCCTCGTACACCTCGTGTATATCGGTATGGAGCGTGCCCCCCAGCGCGATGTTGATGGCCTGCGCGCCCCGGCAGATGCCCAGGATCGGTTTATCGGTCGGCAGGATCTCCTTCAGGAGGTCGAACTCCAGCTGATCCCGGACCGGGTCTATACGAACATCCGGCAGCATGTCGCCGCCATAGAACTCCGCACCGATATCGTCGCCGCCGCCGATGATGAAGCCATCGAGATCCTCCGTCGGCGTGCCGCGGCCCGCCACCAGCCGCACAGCCTTCGCGCCGGCGCGCCACAGCGCCAGGCGGTGCATGAGGAAGCTACGCCAGCCGCCCCTCGCCGAGCTTGTCACGCCAATTCTCGGTTTCATGCTCCGATTATCCCAGCAATCTTGTCAGACCACGCCTCCTCGCTGCCCTCATGGGCGAGATAGGCCCGCCCGGCCTCCTTCAGCCGTTCCGGATCGCCGGCCAGTCGCTCCACCGTCACCCAGCGATTCCACTCCCCCGCGAAGCTCCAGCCCGGATCGCCCAGCTTCGCATCCGGCAGGCGGTAATGGAATGTCGGGCGGCCGTTGATCTTTTCGTTCGGCAATCTGGCTCGCACCCGCCCCTCATCGAGATGGGCGAACAGCGGCAGCATATCGAGATCGCGATTGCGGGTCGGATTGTGCGCCAAATAGTCGTCGATCACGCGCGCCAGCTCGGGCTCGTAGGAAGGGTCGGCGAGTAGCCGCACATAATCGCAACCATAGGGTTCTGCGAACCGTAGGAGCCTGCGCGTCGGATCGGGATCGATGCTCCGCCAGAGCCACGGGCTGAGAAGCGCGAAGGCCTTCAGGATCGGCAGGATGCCCCCAGCGGTCAGCGACGGCGCCTCGGGATTGAGGTGCAAACCGAAGGCGAAGAAGACGCTCGTCTCCGTGCCGCTCGCTCCGCTCTCCGCCATACGCCGCAAGAGCTTGCTGATCTTCCCTAGCCTGTCCATGGGCACGGGCGGCGTGACGATCTCATAGGGGACCACGAGCTCCGCAGCGGCCCCGAACAGATTTGCGAGGCGCGCGCCAACCTCGTCCAGAAACTTGTGGGACTTGCCCTTGTAGTGGGCATAGCTCGTATCGAGCATGACCTCGAAGTCGCCCAGGGACGTGCCGGTCACCTTGTAGGCGAAGGGATCGGTCTGGCGGTATTCGCCCCCAAGCTCCTCGGACAGGAAGACGGCCGTCGTCAAACCGTCGAGTCCCCCGAACTCGATCTCCACTCCCACACAGCGCATTTCGCCCGCTTCATTCCGAGGATGGGGCGGGATTTCGAAGTTCTCTTGCCTTGTCATACAGGAATAAAATGCCGGAAATATTGGCTGTTGCCTCACCTTACAAACAACGGCTTGCGTGGAGAGTTCCTATCGGCGGAGGGACGCCACGGGGACGAGGACCGGCCGTTCCGCCTGTGATAAAGATGAGAATCAAACGAAGCGCGATGAGGGACGGAATGCGGATTGTCGTTGTGGCGCTCGCCGGTCTTGCGATTGGCGGCCTGGGGCTTGTTGCGCCGGCGGGGACTCAAACGGGGCCCTCGAGCTGGATTTCTGACGCGGCCTGGGCCCAGGCGGATCCGGATGTCGAGGCGCCGGATACGGAGGAACCCGACGCCGAGGAGCCCGACGAGCCGGTTGTCCCCCCGCTTCCCGTGAAGAAGGACGAGCAGGCGGCCCGCGAAGCTCTCAAGCGGCGCTTCACCGAGTCAGGCTGGATCATCTTCAAGGCGCCGGAGCAGCTCTTCTCGGTCGCCCTGCCCGGCCAGCCCAAGGTCACCGCAAAGCCGGTCGCCGGCCATACGCCGTTGATCCAGCACGACTATCAGGTCGATCCCGGCGACGGCACGGCCTATCACACGATCGTCTTCGAGTATCCCGAAGGCCGCGCACCCGAAGCCGATGTCGACTATTACCGTCGGGTCGTCGAAGCCTACGCGAAAGGCAGCGGCTCGACCGTTTCCAAGCAGGGCCCGGCCAGGATCGACCGTCAGCACGGCTATGAAGCGACCACGATCGACAAGACCAACAGCCTCATCCACCTGATCGATCTGCTGCCCTCGGGCGACAGGATCTACATGCTCGTGACGGCGGGCCCGCCCGGCCACGCCAAGACCGAGGAGGCTCTTCGCTTCCGCCAGTCCTTCCACCTCATCGACCCCAATGCGACGACGGAAGAAGTCGTCGAGGAGACCCTCGAGCAGGAGGCGCCGGAGGCTGAAGGCCCTGTCACAGAAGAGACCGCGCCGGACAAGCCCCTCGCCACCGAAGAAGATCTGATGGGCGAGGAGTCGGTTGAGGAGGCCGTCGAAGAGGACGCCGAGGACGTAACACCGGAAGACGATAAGAACACCGGCGGGACCGCTGCGGACGAGGTTCAGACGGAGGAGACCGGGAAGGCTCAGGACGAGGCGCCCGAAAGCGAACCGGCCGCCGAAGCCGAGTCCGGCCAGACCGAGCCTGACGACACCGCTCCCGGCGAAAGTGCCACGGAAGAGCCGGAGCGCGACGCACCCTTGTATGGCAGCGAGACGCCGGAGCCGGACGCAGCACCGAAGGCTGAAGAGCCGGCGACAGAGCCGGAACCCGCCCCGGCGGAACAGGACGTTGCGCCGGCGGAGGAGCCCGCTCCAGAGGAGAATGCGACCGAGCCCGAAGCGCCGGCAGCGCCCGAGGACGAGGCACCCGAGAGCGCCGAGACACCGGACGAGAAGGCTCCGGTCCCGCCCCTTCCCGACGAGAATGCGGAGACAGTGCCCGAGCCGGATACGGACTCCGTCGAGGAGATGGCGCCGAAGGATGAGCAGGCGCCCGAGACTGAGGAAGCTCCGTCCGAGAAGCCTGCCGAGGAGAAGCCTGCCAAGCCGGATACCGCTAAGCCCGGCACCGAGGAAGCCGCTCCTGACGAGGGAGAATCGGAGGATGACGCCCCGCAGGAAGAGGCGCCGGAGACCGACGAGACGCCCGAGGCGCCGGCTCCGTCACCTTACGACGGAGAGGTCGATCCGGACGAGCAGCTCTCGATCTAGGCGCTGCTCCCGGCGCCACAGGCTAACGTGCTGTAATAGAGAGATGCCGTAACAGGTTGCTTCGCAACAAAAGTTCGGCGCCGACCACCTCGCTTGAATGCGTGGCGCCTGGGGTAGCCTTTGCCAACGGCCCCGGAATTGTTGGAATTTCTTCATCTTCGCGTTTTCTCGTGTTCATGACGCATTGGCGGGGATTCGTTATGATCCCTTGCAATAATAAACTTGCAGGACATGCGGGTCCGGGGACGTTGCCCGCGCCCGAACCTCGCAAGACAAGAACCGAGGTAACGCCGTGACGAAGATATTGAGCCCAGAGGAACTGGAGGCGGAGCTTCGCGCCATTGGGGCGGAGCGCTATCACGACAAGCACCCGTTCCATAAGCTGCTGCATGGCGGCAAGCTGAACAAGGGTCAGGTCCAGGCCTGGGCATTGAATCGCTATTGCTACCAGTCGGCCGTCCCGCGCAAGGACGCTGCCCTGATGAGCCGCTGCTACGACCGCGAGCTCCGCCAGGAATGGGCCCACCGCATCACCGATCACGACGGCGCGCCGGGCGAGGAAGGCGGCATCGAGCGCTGGCTCGCATTGACCACCGGCCTTGGCCTCGACGAGGACTACGTGAAGTCCATGAAGGGCGCCCTGCCCGCCACCCGTTTTGCCGTGGAGGCTTACGTCAATTTCGTTCGCGAAAAGTCCATGGTCGAGGCGGTCGCGTCGTCGCTCACGGAGCTCTTCGCTCCGAAGATCCACGAAGAGCGCATCTCCGGCATGCTGGAGCATTACGACTTCATCGACGATAGCGTGATGCAGTATTTCCGCCGCCGCCTGACCCAGGCGCCCCGCGACGCGGGCTTTGCCCTCGAATACGTGAAGCAGCATGCCCGCACACCGGAGGCCCAGGCCGGCGTCCTTGATGCGCTGCGCTTCAAGACCAATGTTCTGTGGGTGCAGCTGGATGCGCTTTATCTCGCATATTACGACCCGGGCATGATCCCCCCGGGCGCATTCGTACCGGCGGAGCAAGATGGCTGAAACGAACCGGCCTGGCCGCCTGATCGTCGAATCGGGCACCAAGCCATACCTGCCTCCTTATCTGAAGCTCCGCCACGATAAGGGGCGCGACCGATGGATCTTGCTGGCGCCGGAACGGATTTTGACGCCGGACAAGATCGCCGTCGAAGTGCTGCAGCTTTGCGACGGCGCAAGCAGCGTGGAGGATATATCGAAGACTTTGGCCGATCAGTATTCAGCACCTGTCGAGGTCATCCGGAAGGATGTGATCGAGCTGCTGCAGGATCTGGCGGACAAGGGCTTCCTCAAATCCTTCTGACGCTTTGGTGAGCGATATGACGACTGAGCTTAAGGACCATGTCGGCGAAGAGAACGCCCATCTGGAGTCCGTCACCGTCGACGACGAGCCGACCAGCGGCGTGACCGGCGGGAACGACCCGCTGGACGGGCTGTGCGCCCGCGCGCCGATCGGCCTCCTGGCCGAGCTGACTCATCGCTGTCCCCTGCAATGCGGCTATTGCTCCAACCCGATCGAGCTGGAGAGGGTCAACAAGGAGCTGACCACCGAACAATGGGTCTCGGTGATGGAGCAGGCCGGCGAGATGGGCATCCTGCAGGTCCACCTGTCCGGCGGCGAGCCCACCGCGCGGAAGGACCTCGAGGAGATCGTCGCCGCGGCTTCACGCTCCGGTCTCTACAGCAACCTCATCACCGCCGCCGTCACCTTGAAGCGCGAGCGTCTGGAGAAGCTGAAGGAACTCGGCCTCGACCACGTGCAGATCTCGTTCCAGGACGTGGATGCGGAGAATGCCGAGCGCATCGGCGGCTATCCCGGCGCTACGGCAAAGAAGCTGGAAGCGGCCAACTGGGTCACCGATATGGGTCTGCCGCTGACCATCAACGCGCCGATCCACCGGCAGAACATCCACAATGTCGGCCGCTATATCGATATGGCCGTCGAGCTCGGCGCCCAGCGCCTGGAGATCGCCCACGTGCAGTATTACGGCTGGGCGTATCTCAACCGCGCGATGCTCATGCCGACCTATGAGCAGACCATGCAGACGGTCGACGTCGTGGAAGCCGCGCGCGAACGCCTCAAGGGCATCCTGACCATCGACATGGTGGTGCCCGACTATTACGCGAAGCGCCCCAAACCCTGTATGGGCGGCTGGGCCAAGGGCTTCATGAATGTGACGCCGGCCGGCAAGGCCCTGCCCTGCCATGCGGCGGAGAGCATTCCTCAGCTTACCTTCGACAACGTCGCCGACCGGCCGTTGCTCGATATCTGGCTCCACGGCGAAGCGTTCAACGCCTTCCGCGGCACAGATTGGATGAAGGAGCCGTGCCGCTCCTGCGCTTTCAAGGAAATCGATTGGGGCGGCTGCCGCTGCCAGGCTATGGCGATCACCGGCGACCCCACCAATACCGACCCGGCCTGTGCCCTCTCCCCCTATCATGGCGAGATGGCCGCCATGGCCCGCGAAGAATCGCGCCGGCCCCTGAAGCCGTATGTCTACCGCAATCCGAAGAATGCGGCCGAGGCCCTGAAGCCGAAGCAGGAAGAGCCGGAGCTCACCCCGGCCGAGTAGCGAAAATCTAACGCCAGACCGAACAGCCGAAAGCCGGGCTCACTATGAGCCCGGCTTTTCTGTGCTTGTCGTGCGTCGGGAAGCGGCCAGTCGCCGATCGACGGCCCGCCTCCGCCCGTCGATGCCCCGCTACAGCGTGGCATCCGCCGGCGCGCGGATCATACCCGCCCCGCCGCTCAGCGTGCGGTAGGCATAAACGATCGCCATCGTCGTGACGGGAATGGTCACGAACAGGCCGACGAACAATGCGAGCGCGCCCAAGATATTGATGCCGGCGATGGCCAAGATGAGCCCGAAAAGGGTCCAGCGATGGCCCTTGGTGATCTCCATGCTCGCCTTCAGCGCTTCGATCGGTCCCATGAGACGATCGATCACGAGGAAAGGCGCGAAGAAGAAGACCACGAGCGCGATGAGGCCCGGAACGATCAGCAGAATAAGGCCGAGGCCGATCATCAGGCCGAACAGCACCGTAACCGCCAGATATTGCAGATAGGATTGCGGGTGCCAAAGATCGCCGTAGGACGCCCTCGGAAGGTCGTCGTAGGACTTCAGGAAGAAGGCCACGGCACCCATGTTCACGAGGGTCGAGAGTAGGAAGTTGACCAGGTTGCCGATCACGGTGCCCTGGCTTGGGTCTTCCGGATTGACCACCGTATCGCCTACCAGCACGGAATCGATCGCTTCCGTGAGCAAGCCGATGACGACGCTGGCGATAAACAGAATGATGCACGCGCCGATAAAGAACCACGGGCGGGACTTGAAGATCTCCCAGCCCTGCTTGATCGCGTCTCCA
This sequence comes from Methyloligella halotolerans, assembly GCF_001708935.1. GTDB lineage: Bacteria > Pseudomonadota > Alphaproteobacteria > Rhizobiales > Methyloligellaceae > Methyloligella > Methyloligella halotolerans. Next base: position 49,331 of record NZ_MASI01000001.1, on the reverse strand, counting down.
ACAGAAAAGGTCATGAAATAGCCCCCCTTCACGGCATTTCACCCAGAATCAACTTTAGCGCTATTGCTGCATATTCGCACCCCAGAGCAACGGCAATATTACCGGCGCTTCAGGCCGGGGTAGCGCGCGAATTCAGGACCGGAGCATCCGGCTCCTCGGAAGCTCGAACGCGCTGACCATTATGCCGTCGGAGTCACCCCGAGGGTCCAGAGCGATCCGACCGCGATCGCGCGCCGTCCACAGCAGAAAGCGCTTGGCCCGGAGATCAGGGAAGTCGACACCCCTGAAGGGCCTCCCGGCCCCTGCGACAAATTGCCATTAATTCCCGAAGGTGATACCAAATCTTCCTGATCCTCCGCCTCAACCAAGGGCGGAAGCCCCCGGTTTTGAAGGAAGTTGTCCCATGACTTCGACCCGCACCGCGCACTCGCTCCCGCTCGCCCTGCTGGCCGGTGCGGTCCTGTTTCTAGGCGCTGCGCTGCTGGCCTTCCCCGTTCCGGCCGCCGAGTCTTTCAACCCGGCAGCGGGCAAGAAGGTGAACGAGATCGAGATCGGATATCTCAAGAAGGAGACGCGCCCGAACGCCCTGTCCGCCTCGCGCCTCGAGAAGGAGCCGGAGGATATCGGTGTTGCCGGTGCGGAAACGGCGTTGCGGGAGAATAATTCCGCCGGCCAGTTTCTCGGCGACCACTACTCGGTCACCGAAACTGTCGTCGGCCCCGATGACGACGTGGTGGCCGGCCTGAACGAGCTTGTCGGCAAGGGCGTCCGCTACGTCATCGTGGACGCGCCGGCCGATGATCTGCTCGCCCTTTCCGATGCGGCCAAGGGTAAGGACGTTCTCCTCTTCAATGTGCGTGCCCCGGAGATCGCGCTCCGCCAGGACAACTGCCGCACGAACGTTCTTCACGTCGCCCCCGACCGCGCCATGCTCGCCGATGCCCTGGCCCAATATCTGATCGGCCATGAGTGGAAGGATTGGCTGCTGGTGACCGGCCCCACGCCGGAAGACAAGGCTTATGCCTCAGCCATCGAGCGTGCCGCGGACCGGTTCGGCGGTAATATCGTCGATCGCCGGAGCTACAAGGATCTGCCTGGGCGGGATCGAGACGAGATCGGCACCATCCCCGGCCCGAGCCAAGGCGCCGGCGACGATGTCGCCCGCTACGACGTGATCGTCGTCGCCGATGAGGCTCAGTCCTGGGCGCCTTACGCACCATATCGCGGCAATGCCCTTCGCCCCGTGGTCGGAACCTCGGGCCTGATGGCCGAAAGCTGGCATGGCGCACACTCCAAATGGGGCGCGCGCCAGCTCAACAGCCATTTTGAGGAAGAGCATAACCGCTTGATGCGCCCGATCGATTATCACGCCTACATCGCAGCCCGCACCGTCGGCGAGGGTGCCACCCGGAACCGCAATGCGGATTTCCAGACGATCCATGACTTTATCCTGTCCGACAAATTCCAGCTGAACGGCTTCAAGGGCATCCGGCACACCTACCGTCCCTGGGACGGCCAGTTCCGCCAGCCCATCCTTCTGGTCACAGACAAGGTGGTGGTCTCGGTCTCGCCCCAGCCCGGCTTCCCCCATCCGAGCGCACCGGACGTGCTGGTCGACACCCTGGGGATCGATCAGGACGAAAGCCACTGCAACATCGCCGACCAGGCCGAAACGGCCAAGCCTTAGGGGCTTCGGTTTGGGCTGGCCTAGCGTTCGGCCGACTTGATCAACTCGCCATCGGGGGCGAGCAGCGGCACGTTGTAGCTCAGCAGGATCGCGTTGATCTCGTCCTGGTTCTCGGCAATCACCTTGTTGAGCTGATGCTTCCACTGGGGATCGTTCGGCGGCACCCCCATGGTGATCCCATAGACCAGCGCCGGACCGGCGGTCTCGTTCACCAGCGGCACGACATCGATCGGGACGTGGGAGTTCTGGGCGAAATACCCGCCGATAGGGCCCCAAAGAATGGCCGCGTCCAGCTCACCCTCGGCCAGCGCCTGGATCATATCGAGAGCCGGCCGCGGCGCATCCTGCTCCGAGCTGCTTTCATACGGCACGGCGCTCGCCGTCAGCCCGTTGGTCGCGAGCAGCGCCGCCGGAGGCGTACGGGCGACGATGCCGATCCGCTTGCCCTTGAGCCTCGGATCCGAGAGCCGCTTCACCCCCGCCATGCCTTCGTCGTCGCGCCGATGCAGCAGCACATAGGAGGTGTAGTAATAGGGATTGGTGTCTTCGATGAGCTCGGCGCCTTGCGCATACCCCATCACGATCGCGCAGTCGCGGTTGCTGAACGGGGTTGGCATCCCGCCCCGCGCCTCGGGATACCAGCTATAGGCCAACCGACGGTCAAGCCGGTCGGCGACCAGCTCGGCGAGCTTGTTCTCGAAACCGTGCCCCGCCTCGTTCGAGAACGGCATGTTGTCGGGATCGGCGCAGACGCGCAGCGGTCCCTCGTTCTCGGTCTCGCTCGGTTGCGCATGGGCCTCCTGCGCTCCGGCGAGGCCGCACGGACCCGCAAGCAACAGGACGGCAAAGCCAATGGCCAGGCGATACCCAACGTTGCCGGGACGTCCAAACACTCTCGCTACCTCCGACATCGGCGTCGGCAAACCTCTCATCGGCACAGGGTGCCAGTCTATATCAAAGCGCACCAATTTGCGCTTCCCATGACCTGGGGCCACCAGACGGTCGTCTGCATTTCGGGGTGGTCCTCGACGGCCGCCAGCCCCTCGAAGTGCGGCGGCCCGCAACCGGAGAAATGCTTCTGTTGAAGGCTTTTGACCGAACCGACTTACTTGGCTTCCGCACAGGCGGCAATGTTCGCCGCCCGTTCGGACCCGGTCGGGTAATAGGCGCCCGTCGGCTCGTCGCCGAACGCCGTCATGGCATTCTCGCCCGCGAGGATGCTGTCTTCCTCATGGGTGGCTTTGAGAAGCTTGACGGCGCAGCAATCGGCCTCGAGCTCCATCTTCCGCAGAGCTGGCTTAATGTAGAAGAATGGCTGCGGTCCCATATGGCCCAACCCCTTCTTCAACATGCTCACATGACCGAGCGTATGATGGCAGCATTCATGGGCCAGCAGGAAGTGGCTGTAGGCGGGCGTCTTGGACATGGCGGAACCGCTCACCACGATCATCCCCTCTCCGGCGTCATCCGTCAGGGAGGCGGCCTGCTCAGGAATGCTGGGCAGAACGAACGTCGCCACCTTGCAGTAGGGATTTTCGATCTCGGGCAGCCACATCGGCCGCGCTTCCGTCCTGTCGGACCGGAACACGCCGAGGGTCAACGCCGTTGCCGTAAGCAGAAACAGAAGACGCATGTTTCGTCCGCCGTTCATGAGAGGCTCCCAGTTCTGTGACTCTACCGTGACGCTCACACCCCGCAAAAGTGTCTTTTGTGCACCTGCGAACAAAATCCACGAGAAGGAAGCTTAAATCCTGTTCTCGTTGTGCAACTGCGAACAAACGACACTGCGACACACGTGAACGCCGCCGAAGACCAAATATCGCCCTGTTCACCCTGTTGAAGCTTGCGGACGAAACGTAAAATATAGGTACCAGCCGCCACCAAGCTTAAGTAAAAACAATGTGATAGCGGATTCGCGGACCCGCTGTGATGAGGAGGCGAAAGGACGTCATGGACGTCAGCGGCAAGACGGACAAGATCGTGATCATCGGCGCCGGACCATCGGGTCTGGCCGCGGCGAAGGTCTTCAAGGAACGAGGCATCCCCTTCGACTGCCTGGAGCGCGAGGGGGACATCGGCGGCCTCTGGAACGCCGCCACCGAGACCGGCGTCGTCTACGACACCACCTTCCTGGTGTCCTCCCGCAAGTTCACCGCCTTCGAAGACTTTCCCTTTCCTGACGACTATCCGACCTATCCTTCCCATCGGCAGGTGCTGAGCTATCTCAAGGATTACGCCCGCGAATTCGGACTGGATCAATCCATCGAGCTGAATGCGGAGGTCGAGGAGGCCACCCGGATCGACGGCGGCTGGCGCGTGAAGATCAAGGGCGAGAGTCATCCGCGCTTCTATCGCGGGCTCGTCATGGCGAACGGCCATCACCATATCCCGCGCCGGCCGGATATCCCTGGCGAGTTCACCGGCGAGACCATGCATTCCCGCGACTACCGCTCCGTCAGCCAGCTGGCCGGCAAGCGGGTCCTCGTGCTCGGCGCCGGCAACTCCGCCTGCGATATCGTCGTCGATGCTACGAGTGTCGCCAAATCGGTCCATCAGAGCATGCGGCGGGGCTACTACTTCGTCCCGAAGTTCCTGCTCGGCAAGCCTATGGACGGGCTGATCCACTTCTTCGAGAAATTCCCGTTGCCGCGCGCATCCGAAATCGGCTCTACACGCGCTGGCACCGCATCTTCGTCGGCAAGAACGAGAATTTCGGCCTTCCCGCCCCCGACTATCTGATCATGGACACCCACCCGACCATGAACACCGTGCTGCCCCAGCTCGTGGCCCACGGCCGGATCGACATCAAGCCGGACGTCACGGAATTCGACGGCAAGACGGTGCGGTTCTCGGACGGCAGCGAGGTGGAGGTGGATCTGGTGGTGTTCGCCACCGGCTATGAGATCAGCCTGCCCTTCATCGACAACAGCCTGGTGTTCGACGAGAGCGGCAAGCCCATCCTCTTCCTGAATGTCTTCCACCCGCAATACGACGATTTCTTCGCCGTCGGGCTGATCCAGGCCAATGGCAGCATCTGGCGCCTCGCCGACGATCAGTCCCGTCTTATCGCCGCCTATCTCATCGCCCGGGACAAGGGCGATCCGAAAGCGGACTGGTTCGCCAAGCTTAAGCGCGAAGGGGCCGACCACAAATCCTACAAGGGCTACGTTCAGAGCGAGCGCCACCGGCTGGAAGCGAACTATTTCGCCTATCGCCGCCTCGCCAAGCGCTTGCTGCGCAAGTTCGGCCGCTTTGCCGACGAGACCATCCGCGGCGAGAAGCTTCCCTCCCGCGAGGAACGGGCCCAGGCGGTCGTTCAGCGGCGCGAAGCCGATCCTGTGGGCCACGCTTCGCCGGATGGCGACACCGCCTCCCGCGGCGAGACTGTCTCCAGCGGCCGCGGCTGACCGCCGGCCACCCGCCCTCAGACTGCTGGAGCAACGGCCGCCCTTGCACTAGGCTGCGCGCGCCGGTTCGCCGGCCCATTCCAACGCCACGTGCCGGGGCCGCACCATGAGACCCGCCTTAAGCTACGCCGTGATCCTGGCCTGCGTAATCTTTGGCGCGCTGGCCTTGCGGCTGTGGGACCCGGCCCCCGTCGCTCGCCTCCGGGCGCTTGCCTTCGACAGCTTCCAGCGCATCGCCCCGGCGGAGTTCAGTCCCGACGCGCCGGTCCGGATTGTCGATATCGACGAGGAGTCCCTCGCCAAGCTCGGCCAATGGCCCTGGCCGCGCACCCTCCTCGCCGAGCTGACCGACAAGCTGCGGGAAAATGGGGCCGCGGCCATCGGCTTCGACATGGTGTTTCCCGAAGAAGACCGCATGTCGCCTGCCAACCTCGCCCGGTACTGGGACGGCGCCGACACCGGTCCTCTCGGCGAGGCCCTGCGCAATATGCCGGCCAATGATGCGCTCTTCGCCCGGTCGATCGGCGAAGCGCCCGTAATTCTCGGCTTCATCGCTTTGGGCAATGGCGGTGGGCTGCCGGAAAGGAAGGCCGGCTTCGCCCATGGCGGCGACGATCCCCGCCTCTTCGCCCCGCGCTTTCCGGGCGCCGCCGTCAGCCTGCCCGAGCTCCAGGATGCGGCCCAGGGCTCCGGCGCTCTCAACTGGATCCCCGAGTACGACCAGGTCATTCGTCGCATGCCCATGCTCGTGACCGTGCAAGACACGCTCCTGCCCGCCTTTGCCGGCGAGATGCTCCGGGTCGCGCAGGGCGCCTCCACCGATATGGTGAAGTCGTCGGGGGCGAGCGGCGTTGAATCGTTCGGTGAGCAGACCGGCATAAGCCGGGTCCGGATCGGCGATTTCGAGGTTCCGACCGACCCGAACGGTCAGCTGTGGATGAAGTTCTCCAAAAGCGCGCCGGAACGCTACCTCCCGGCCTGGAAGGTGCTGAACGGCGACATCCCCGCCGCCGAGATTGCCGGCCGCATTATCATTATCGGCACAAGCGCGGCGGGGCTCCTTGACCTGCGCGCCACGCCCCTGGAGGCCTCGGTGCCCGGCGTCGAACTGCACGCCCAGGCCGTGGAACAGATTATCGCCGGCGACTTCCTGCTCCGGCCGGATCTCGCCCTGCCCGGCGAGCTCCTCTACATTCTGTTGCTCGGTATCGTGATCGCCACCCTCATCTACCTGACGGGTGCGGCGTCGAGCGCGCTCATCGCCATCGCCGCCATCGCCGGCGTGGTGGGCTTCTCCTGGTACGCCTATGACAGCCTCGGTTGGCTGGTCGACCCCGTCTTTCCTTCCCTGGCGCTGATTGCGATCTACCTCACCGGCAGCCTGCTGATGTTCCTGCGCACGGAGCACGAGCGGAACCGCGTCCGCAACGCCTTCAGCCACTATATGGCGCCCGCCCTGGTGGAGCGGTTGGCGGCCGATCCAGCCCGGCTGAAGCTCGGCGGCGAGATGCGCAACATGACGTTGCTCTTCAGCGACGTGCGGGGATTTACGACGATTTCCGAAGGGCTTGATGCGGAAGAGCTGACTCGATTTCTGAACGAGCTTTTCACGCCGTTGAGCAACATCATCGTCGCCCAGGACGGCACCATCGACAAATATATGGGCGATGCCCTCATGGCGTTCTGGAACGCGCCGCTGGACGACCCGGACCATGCCGAGCATGCCTGCCGCGCCGCCCTCCTCATGATGGAGGAGATGCGGGCTCTGAACGAGAAATGGCGGAAGGAGGCGGAGAAGAGCGGCCGCGACTATCGCCCCGTCACCCTCGGCATCGGCATCAATACCGGCGAATGCTGCGTGGGCAATCTCGGCTCCGAGATTCGCTTCGACTACTCCGTGATCGGCGACAACGTGAACATCGCCTCGCGAATCGAGGGTCAGTCCAAGACCTATGGCGTCGGCGCGGTCATCGGCGAGTCCACGGTGGAGCGCGCGCCCGGCCACGCCTTCCTCGAGCTCGATCTCCTGAAGGTGAAAGGCAAGACCCAGGCCACCCGGATCTTCGCCCTGCTCGGCGACAGGGCGGCCGGGAACGACGATGCTTTCATCACCTTCAAGGAACGCCACATGGCATTCCTGGAAGCGTTCCGGGCACGAAATTGGGACGAAGCCGACAAGAGTGCGGAAGCTCTCGCCGAGGACCAGCCCTACGGTCTGGAGACCCTCTACGGCCTCTACCGGGAGCGGATCGCCATCTTCCGCGAGACGCCGCCCCCGCCCGACTGGGACGGCAGCGCCGAAGCCGCGACGAAGTAGCGATAGATCACAGCAGGAGCGCGGAGATCTCGCGATTGGCGAAGTCCAGCCGGTCGGCCAAGAGCCGCACGATGAGCTGGTGGAACGCCGCGGCCGCGGCCGGGTCCTTCTCCCGCATCGTTTCGAAAGACGCCCGGGAAAGCCGGAAGACGAGGGTCGGCTGCTCGGCGACAACATCGGCCGTGCGCGGCAAGTCGCGATAGAAGCCCATCTCGCCCACCACGGTCTGGCCGACCATGCGCCGAAGCCGGATCATCCGGCCGGTCTCGTCGGTCACCGTGACCGCCACGCAACCCTCGGCGATCATATCCACCGAATCCGACGGCTCCCCCTGGCGGAATAGCACGTCGCCCGGCATGAACTCGCAGCGATCCAGATAAGGCTCGATGCGGCCGAGATCCGCCAGCACCCCGAACTCCGCCTCGATCCAGCCCTCGAAGGTCCGGTGGGACACCGCCGGCAGAGCCCTCTCGCGCAGCAACTCCTCCTCGCACCACTCAATGGCCTCGTTGCGGCTCCGAAAACTGCGATGCCGGTGTCCGTCTACGAAGAAGCCGGCCCTGGAGAGATTGTTACGCATGGTGTCGTCGAGACCGGAGAAGACCAGGGTCACGCGGGTCTCGTCGCAATAGTTGCGCAGCTTGACCAGGCTCAACACCGCCGACGTATCGAGGCCGGAAACCGCCCCGAAATCCAAGACCACATAGCCGACCGGGATGTCGGTCTGCCCGTCGATGGTGCGGCGGACACGCTCGAACAAGCCGTTGGAGGAGCCGAAGAAGATGAAGCCGGAGAGCCAGAAGATGTGAATCCGGCCGCCCTCCTCCCGTAGGATCCGCGCCTGCTCGGCGGCTCGCTCCACATTGCCGGCAAATTCCTGACGCGTCAGATGCCGCCGGATGACACCGATACGGCTGTAGCTCATGGCGAACATCAGACACGCGCCGATGACGCCCAGCACCACACCGAGAAGATAACCGAAATAGCAAATGACGATCGTGATCGCCAAGGCGAGGGCGAAATCCGCATAGGAGCGCTTGGCCGGGGCGTGGAAAAGCGCCTCGACCAGGATCACCACGCCGAGATACGCCAGCATCCCGCCGAGCACGGATTTCGGCACGAACATCCCGACATCCAGCCCAACGAACAGCACCAGCCCGCAGGTGAGCGCCACGAAGACGCCGCTCAGCCGGCTGACCGCGCCGGCCTCGTTGATCAGGATGCTGCCGTTCAGTGAAAGATTGCCCGCCACGCCGCCCAGCACCGAGGCGAGCAGATTGGCAAGGCCGTTCACCCGGAGCTCGCGGTCGAGATTGGCGGTTTTCTGCCGCGCCACCTCCAGGCTGGAGACGTCGAGCAGCATGGAGATGGCGGTGACGCCGCAGACCGCACCGATTTCGGCGCTGCTGCTGAGCATCGCCGTCCAGTCGATATCGTTGCGCATGGCAGCCTTCAGCGGCGACCAGGGCGTCAGTTCCCCCACGCTCGCCAGGAACCAGCTGCTGGATTGGGAATGATCGAGCAAGAGGAACAGGACCACGTCCATCACGATCATGAAGCCGACGAAGGCGATCGGCAGCGCCAGGAAGGTATGCACCCAGCGGCGCAGGATCACGATGGTCAATGCGAAGACCGCTGCGACACCGAGCTGGGCGGCATTTTGAGACGAGAAGGTCTCCACCCAGCTCGACGGCGAGATCGTGAGGCTGGTGCCGGTGATCACTTCGATGCCGCCGGTCATCAGCAGCCAGCCGGACGCGGCCAGGAAGCCGCCGATCACGGGATACGGCACGAAGCGGAGAAACTGGCCAATCCTAAAGGCGCCGAGCCCGAACAGCAGCAGGCCGGTGAAGAAGGTGCTCACCGCGAGGGCCAGCAGCACGTTGATGATGATCGTGTCCTGGCTCGCCCCCTGCGCCGCCAGGGCGGACGCAATGGTCGTCGCCAGCACGCTCATCACCGCGACCGCAGGCGTATCCGGCCCCGCATCGGAAGGCACCAGGCTCGTGGTGAGCGAGACGATGACGCCGGTGACGATGGTCCCCATCAGCAGCGCCGCCAGGCCCATGGCGAAGCCGCCCGCCAGCGAGCCTTGGAAGATCAGGGCGCTGAAGGAGATGCAATACGCGATCTGGACGACGCCGGCGATCGCGCCGGCGAGCATGTCGCGGCCAAGCGAGGCTGCCTGCGGTCCATCGGGACGCTTGAGAATGGGAATGCGGAGCGAAGACAAGAGCGCTTCTGTTTCAGGAGCGTTTGGGCCATCGCCGGCCATGGTCCGCAAACGTACAGGTTACGGTTACCCCATGCCGCGAGAAGCGGAATGCAAAACCGGCCAAAGCCAGACTTATACAGGTTTTGCGGGCAGTGCCTAGGGGGAAACCGGCCTTGCTGAAGCGGCGTCCCGAGGCTCTAGGCCGCGCCGGAATAGGCGGCCGGACGCGGATCGCGATCGGCTTGGCCGCCACCGTCGGCGAGGCGCCAGGACCCGAGCGCGGCAGGTCCCCCACAGGCCTTTTCGAGGAAGCGGTTGAACGCCGCCCGCGGCACCAGGCAGAACCCCTGCTGGCAAAGTGCACCGCTCAGATGCTTGGCGTCGTTGGCGAGATACCCCCGCGCCTGGAGATGGCAGTTGAGTGCGGCCAGGGCCATGCGGCCCGCATCGGGGCGCGCGGAAAACTGCGCTTCGGTGAAGAACACCTTTCCGACGGCGAGCCCGTAGCTCCGCCTACCAGATTGCCGTCGAAATCCCGCACCTCGACCGAATGGGCCGCACCGGATTCGTGGGCACGCTGGAACGCGGTCGAAAGATCGTCTCGGATCCAGCGCTTCCGCCCCTGACGGTGGCTTGCCTGGGCGCAGGCGTCGACGACCTCTCCGAAGGCCTCGTCGAAGCCGATGCGATAGAAGCCTTCAGAGAGCTTCCGGGCGATCCGGCTGCCGAGCTGGAACTGCTCCAGGAACAGCACCATCCGCTCTTCCGGCGCCCACCATTTCTGGGGTCCGAAGCTGGAGCGGGGATAAAAGCCCCTGGCGTAGGCGGAAAGCAGCGTAGAGACGTCGAGATCGCCGCACAGCCCGGCGAGCCCGTCGGCACGCGCCGAGCTGGCTTCCGGGTCGGGCAAGCCTGCACCGGCCTGGCCGAGAACCTGGCGGGCCATCAGGCCCAGCGTGGCGGGAACTTCGCCAAACACCATCATACGCTCCTACAAGTGACTCAGGCGGACGCCGTTTTTGCCTCTGCCGCTTCTCGATCCGGGTGCACGTGGCGACCTCTTCCGGTCCGATCTCGACCTCCCAGCGGCCGACCCAGCCCTGGGCGTTCATCGCTTTCTCGTTCATGGAGAGGAAGCGATCCCGCGGGATCTCCTGGAAGCCGAAGCTCTCCATGAGCGGGTTCATCAGCTTCGTATCGACGAAGGAATAGCCCCACTCCACCAGGTGCCGCATGAGCACCGCCACGGCGATCTTCGAGGTGTCGCGGGCGTGGGAGAACAGGGACTCGCCAATGAAAACACGGCCGATCGCTACGCCGTAGCCGCCGCCTTTGAGGTTTCCCTCGTGGTCCCAAACCTCGATGGAATGGGCGAAGCCGGCATCGAACAGCCGCGCATAGGCGTGCTTCATCGCCGGCGTGATCCAGTTCACATGCCAATGGCCGGGCCTCGGCTCGGAGCACGCGACGATGACCTCCTCGAAGGCCTGATCGAACGTCACCCGGTACTGGCCTTTTCGCATGGAGCGGCGGGCGCTTTTGGAAATGTGGAAATCGTCGAAGAAGAGCACTGCGCGGGTTTTGGGCGAGCACCATTTCGGGGCGCCGACATGGCCCAGCGGGTAGATGCCCCGCTTTGCTGCGGCGACCAGCGTCGTTACGGAGAGGTCGCGTGCGACGCCGACCACGATCCCGGCCTGCTCCTCGGACCTGGGGTCAGGAATACGGGGCAGCAGCCCGACCTGGTCCTTCAGCCAGAGCTTGGTCAGCCCCGGCATGTCCCCGATATTGTCGGGCTTGAGCGACCAGGCGGTCCCCAGCACCACGCGCTTGGCCCACTCGTAAGGAGGCTCGCGGAACAACTCTTCGCGGGATGAACGGATTTCAGACATCGTACCGGCCGCCTCGACCGACTCGATCTCCGCGACACTCGCTTGCATCAATCGATTGAGCGAAGACACGCACAACTCCAGACTTGCTCGAAACCTAAAGCTCGCGGGCGGAAAATGCCGCGAACCATCATCCCTCGAACAACTGGGTTACACGCCGAAGATTAAGATAGGTTTTCGCCGGCCATGAGATTGCTGGCTATCGGGCGACAGGCCATCCGCAGCCCACCGGCCTCACGAAACCGGCTTCGTCTGCTCCAGGATCCAGTCGCGATAGCCCTCCCCGGCCGCTTCCGTGGGCAGAACGAGCAGCGCCGGCACGTCGTAGGGATGCAGCTCCGCGGTCTCGGAGAGAACGGCCTGTGTGAGCGCGCGGCGGGTCTTGATGATCATGGCGATCTCCGCCTCTTCGTCGATCTCGCCCTGCCATTCGAAGATCGAGATCATGCCGGGGAAGATGTTCACGCAGGCCGCCAGCCGCTTTTCCACCAGCGCCCCGCCGACCCGCTTCGCGTCCTCGAGCGATCCGAAAGTGGTGTAGATCATCACCGGTTGCTCGCCTGTCCGCATCCGTCTTCCTTTCCGTCGTCGTATCTGATGTGCCCGGAAAATTGCGTGCGGGCTTGCTATTGGTGCATCCCCTCGCCTTTATAATGCCCGCTTCCCCGCCGGACACCAAGGGCCGGCCCCTTCGCGCCACCAGCGGTTCTATATGTCACGCTTCCAGAAGATTGCCTTCGTCGCCAGCGATTACGAGGAGGCTCAGGCCGCGCTGAAGCGGCTGACCGAGCGCTACGGCAATGCCCCGCCCTCGGAGGCCGACGCCATCGTGGCGCTGGGCGGCGACGGTCTGATGCTCCAGACCATGCACCGCCACATGACGGACCGCATTCCGATCTACGGGATGAACCGCGGCTCCGTCGGGTTCCTGCTCAACGAATATCGCGAGGAGGATCTGCTCGAGCGCCTGGAGACCGCGGAGATCAACATCATCCATCCTTTGCGGATGACCGCCATGGACGGCACCGGCACCGAGCATCAAGGCCTCGCCATCAACGAGGTCTCTCTCTTCCGGCAGACCTATCAGGCGGCCAAGCTCAAGATCGCGGTGGACGGCACTGTCCGCCTGAACGAGCTGATCTGCGACGGCGTGCTGGTCTCGACCCCGGCCGGAAGCACGGCTTACAATCTTTCCGCCCACGGACCGATCCTGCCTATCTCCGCCGCCCTCCTTGCCCTGACGCCGATCAGCCCGTTCCGTCCGCGCCGCTGGCGCGGCGCGTTGCTTCCAAACGAGGCCACCGTCCGGGTCGAGGTGATGGAGTCGGAAAAGCGGCCTGTGAGCGCGGTCGCCGATCACACTGAATTCCGGAACATAACGGCGGTCGACGTGAAGCAGGAGCGGAAGATCGACATCTTCATGATGTTCGATTCCGGCCATAGCCTCACCGAGCGCATTCTGTCCGAGCAGTTCGAATACTAATCCCCAAAACCGGGACCAAAATCCCGGTCCGATTCAACGATGCTTAAACTTCGTGTACGATCCTCCTCTGCCTTGCCGCGAGAACGGTCGAGGCGAGAGGGACCAGATGCATTCGCGATCGTGATTTTCAGCCCCATTGGGTCGACGCCTCGTAGGGGGCGCGATTCGATCCGCTGGGGTATGCGCCCATTTGTTTGAAGTAATTTCGAGAGTTGCCACTAATGCCCACCCCCAGCGATTCCGTGCGCAGAGCCGAGGCCGCGGTCGAAGCCCTATCTCCGTCGTTCCGAGCCTGGCTCGGGGAGGAGGTCCAGGCGCTCGTCGAAGCCTGCCGTGCCGCCGAAACCGAGGATTTCTCGATCGAGTCCCGGCAGGGCATTTATCTCTCCGCCCACACCCTGAAGGGCCAAGCGAGCACGCTCGGCCAGCCGCAGATCGCCAAGCTTGCAGCCTCTCTCTGCCGGCTGCTCGGCCATTGGCGCCCGAGCGAGGACTATCGTGAGCTCGCCGCCGAGCACGTGGCGGCGATCGATGGGGTCTATCGGCGCAACGATCCGGAGATCGCGAACCGCCTCGCCTATGCGCTGGTGCAGGAAATGAACCGGCGGACCGACGCCCTGCTCGACGCCCCGGCCGAGAGCGAATAGCCGGCGCGCCGCCTACTTCTTGTCGCCGACCGAGAACACCGCATCGACCACCGAATAGTCGCGATAGCCGAGCCGCGCGATCGGCTTCAGCTTCGTGATGTCGACCGTCTGATCGGGTTCGATCATCTCGTCGTCGATATGGATGCCGACCACCCGTCCCAGGATGATGGCGTTGTCGCCGGGCTCCCCGTCGAGCCCCGGCAAGGTGATCGTCTTGTAGTAACGGCACTCGAACGCCACGGGCGATTCCTTGACCCGCGGCGGCGATACGAGATTCGAGGCGGCGGGGGTCAGCCCGGCAAGCGCCATCTCATCCACCTCCGGCGACACGGCCATGGAGGTCTTCCCGACCGCCTCCCGCAGATCGTAGGTCGCCAGCGAGCAGACGAACTCCCCCGTCTCCTCCGCATTGATCTGGCTGTCCTTCCGCCCGCCCGACGCGAACATCAGGTAGTGGGGATTTTCCGACACGGCGTTGAAGAAGCTGTAGGGCGCGAGGTTCACCACGCCGCTCTTGCCGATGGTCGAGATCCAGCCGATCGGCCGCGGGGCGACGAGTGCCTTGAACGGGTCGTAGCGCAGCCCGTGGCTATTGGCGACGGCGTCGTAGAACATCGGCTCCCCTCACAGGCGCAACCGGCCTCAGCCTCGATACGCCGTAACGATATCTTCCAGTCTCGGACGGTCCCGCTCGTCCGGCTTCTCGGTCGCGGTCCCGATATAGACGAACCCTGCGACCCGCTCGTTCCCGGCAAGCCCCAGCGCTCCTGCGACCTCCGGGTCGAACGCGCACCATTCGGTGATCCACTGGGCGCCGAAACCGAGCGCGGTCGCTGCGTGCAACAGGTTCATGCAGACGGCCCCCGCCGATAGCTCCTGCTCCCACGCAGGTGCAGCCGCATTTTCGACAACCTGGGAGATCACCGCAACCACCAAAGGCGCCCGCATGAACCTCTCCCCCTCGAAGGCGATTCGAGCGTCGGTCGCATCCGCCTGCTTGGCCTCGAAGATCCGCGCGAGCGTCTGTCCGAACGAGGCACGCGCTTCGCCCTGGAACAGGATGAACCGCCAGGGCGCGAGCTTCTTGTGGTCCGGCACCCGGGCGGCAGCCGTGAGGATTTGCGTGAGTTGTTCCGCAGTCGGTCCAGGCTCTGCCAGCATGGCGGCGGAAACCGAGCGGCGACTCAAGAGATGATCGAGGATAGGATTGGTCATTGGCGCATAAGGGTTGAGGGGCTTTCCTACGCCGAAACGCGGTCATCCACAATTGCCTCTACCCTTGCTTTTGTTTTGAATTCAGGCCTTAACACTGCCTAAATCTACTCCTCTTGTAGGTGCTGGGGTCGGACCTATGCGCCGCTTCGCGGTGCGCTGATGGCCGACCTGCTTACCGATGGCACGCGGGACGTAATGCTGAGCATGTGGGGGACCAGCCGCGCGCGGCTGAAGCAATGGCTTTTGGCCGCCGCTCTGATTGTTTTGGCGCCGCCACTGGCGGACGCCCAAAGCATCCTGGGCGGAGGCTCCGAGTCGTCGTCTGCCATCGACGCTCCGCTCGGCCTGCAGAGCGGCGCGAGCACCGCCTCACCCCCGAGCCGCGTACCTTCCACCAATCGGCTGTTCGGCTCACCGCCCCAGGCGGAATCCTATCGCGCTGGCGACCCGCCTTCCGGCGCCGCGACCGCCCGCACCACCGAGGGTGAAAGCGCCGACGACGGGGACGACAGCGGCCGGCCTGTTCCCGTCAGCTTCAAGGCCCTGTTGACCGAGCAGGGACCGCCGTTGAAGGGTGGCGTCATCTGGCGCATCTTCACGCCCGGCACGCCCGCCGGCGGCCAGACCCTGGTCAGCACCCATCGCGAAGCCCAGCCGACCGCAGCCTTGGCGCCGGGCCAATACCTCGTCAACGCCGCCTACGGCCTTTCCAACCTCACCCGCAAGATCAACGTCTCCCGCGGCTCCTCGGTGGAGGAGACCTTCGTGCTCAACACCGGGGGTCTGAAGCTCTCCGCCGAGCTCTCCGACGAGACTGAGATCGGCTCCAATCTCCGCTTCGACATCCTCTCCGACGAGCAGGACCAATTCGGCCGCCGCCGGGTCATCCTGGCCGACGTCGAGCCGAGCCGCGTCATCCGGCTGAACGCGGGCGGTTATCACGTCGTCTCCACCTACGGCGATTGCAACGCCACCGTGCGCGCCGACGTCACCGTCGAACCCGGCAAGCTGACCGTGGCCACCGTGAAGCATGCGGCCGCGTCGGTAACGTTCAAGCTGGTCATGGAGAATGGCGGCGAGGCCCTGGCCGACACGCGATGGACGATCATCACCCCCACCGGCGATATCGTGAAGGAAGGGGCCGGCGCCCTGCCGACCCACATCCTGGCCGCCGGCGATTATGCCGTGGTGGCCCGCCATAACGGCCTCAGCTACACGCGGAAATTCACCGTAAGCGCCGGTGACGCAGAGCAGGTCGAAGTGGCCGTCGCTGACGGCCCCTCCTCCCCGGAAGCTCTGCGCAAGATCCTGACCCCTCAATTCCCCGCCGGTGGCGACAACGAGGCGTTCGGGTTTGCCGGTGAATCCGCTACGCCGCCTGCTTCGATCGGCGGCTTCGCAAATCCGGGGGCACTGCTTCACGACACAGTGCCGTGATCGCTTCGTCGAGCGGCATGACCTCCTGATCCCTGCTGCCCAGCCGGCGCACGGACACGGTGCCTTCTTCCGCTTCCCGCTTCCCGACCACGAACAGCACCGGCACCTTGGTCACCGAGTGCTCGCGCACCTTGTAGTTGATCTTCTCGTTGCGAAGATCGGCCTCGGCGCGGATGCCCGCCTCGTTCAGCTTCGCCGCGACCTCGACGGCGTAATCGTCGGCGTCCGAGACGATCGTCGCCACCACCGCCTGAAGCGGCGCAAGCCAGAGCGGCAGATGGCCGGCGTGATGCTCGATCAGGATGCCCGTGAACCGCTCCAGCGAGCCGAACATGGCCCGGTGGATCATCACCGGCACCGTCTTGTCGCCATCCGTCCCGATATAGAAGGCGCCCAGCCGGCCCGGGAGGTTGAGATCCACCTGGATGGTGCCGCACTGCCAATCCCGGCCGATCGCGTCCCGGAGAACATATTCCAGCTTCGGGCCGTAGAACGCGCCCTCCCCCGGATTGACCTCGTATTCGAGCCCGGCCGCCTCGACCGCACGCTTTAGCGCGGCCTCGGACTTATCCCAGACAGCATCGTCGCCGACGCGCTTCGCCGGCCGGTCGGAGAATTTGATCCGCACGTCCTCGAAACCGAAGTCCCGGTAGATCGAGAGCATCTGCTCGTTGAGCCGCACGCATTCCTCGGTGATCTGGTCCTCGGTGCAGAAGATATGCGCGTCGTCCTGGGTGAAATGGCGCACGCGCAACAGACCGTGCAGCGCGCCGGACGGCTCGTAGCGGTGGACCTTGCCGAACTCCGAGATCCGCAGCGGCAGCTCGCGATAGCTCTTCAGGCCGTGCTTGAAGATCTGCACGTGGCCCGGGCAGTTCATGGGCTTGCAGGCATAGATATGCTCGTCAGGCGTCTCCGAGACGAACATGTTCTCGCCGAACTTCTCCCAGTGGCCGGACCGCTCCCAGAGCGCCCGGTCCATCATGTCTGGCGAGTTCACCTCCCGGTAGCCCCACGCCTGCTGTTTCCGGCGCATATAGCCGATGAGCGATTGGAAAAGCGTCCAGCCCTTGGCGTGCCAGAATACGGCGCCCGGCGCTTCCTCCTGGAAATGGAACAGGTCCATCTCGCGGCCCAGACGACGGTGATCGCGCTTCTCCGCCTCCTCGAGCTGCTCGAGATAGGCCTTGAGCTCGTCTTCGTTCGCCCAGGCGGTGCCGTAGATCCGCTGCAGCATCGGGTTGTTGGAATCGCCGCGCCAATAGGCGCCGGCGATCTTCAGGAGCTTGAACCCCTTCCCGATCCGCCCCGTGGAATCCATATGCGGGCCGCGGCAGAGATCGAACCAGTCGCCCTGATGGTAGATCTTGACGCTCTCCCCTTCCGGGATCGCATCCACCAGCTCGACCTTGAACATCTCGCCCTTGTCGGCGAACACCTTCTTCGCCTTGTCGCGGTCCCACACCTCAACGGTGAAGGGATGGTCGCGGGCGATGATCTCGGCCATCTTCTGCTCGATGACGGGCAGATCGTCCGGCGTGAAGGGTTCTTCCCGCGCGAAGTCGTAATAGAAGCCGTTTTCGATCACGGGGCCGATGGTGACCTGGGTGCCGGGATAGAGCTCCTGAACCGCTTCGGCCATCACATGGGCCGCGTCGTGCCGGATGAGCCCCAGGGCCTCCGGGTCCGAGCGCGTGATGATGCGGATATTCGCATCGGCATCGATGGGCTGGCCGAGATCCTTGAGATCACCGTCGAGTTCGACGGCGACTGCCTTCTTCTCCAGGGATTTCGCGATAGAGGCCGCAACCGTCTTGCCCGTGATGCCGGGCTCGAATTCGCGTGCGGAACCGTCGGGAAACGTCAAAGAAATCATATCAATCTCCTCTCACTCCTGCGAACCGCCGCAGGTAAGAGCTGGTCATTTGCAGAATACTGGAAGCCGCTAGCTGTGCCGCTCCGCGTCCTCGCCGGTCTCCGGCGAGCGCTCGGAACATAGTCGCCAACGCCCGTAGCGCCAAGGGGCGAAAGGATGGTTTTCGTTGCGGATATCGGGCACCGGGTCGAACCCATGGCTGCCCCAGGGCGAGCAGCGCCAGAGTCTGGCGAGCGTCAGCCAGCCGCCCCGCCACGCGCCGTTCACCGCCACCGCCTCGCGCCCATAATCGGAGCATGTCGGCAGGTGCCGGCAATGGCCGCCCACGAGGCCCGAGAAGGTATAGCGGTAGGCCAGGATGGGCGCGGTGACGATCCCTTGCGCGATGCGCTGGCCGAGCGAGAGGCTCCGGCTCATGGCAAGCGCCTCGGCCTACTCATAAGGCTCGCCCGATTTCCGCGTATAGACGAAGCGGCCGTCTTCCTTCCTGGCCCGCATGTCGATGTCGCTGTAGAGGACCTCCTCGTCGGCGGCCCGCGTGCCGACTTCCAGGTAGACGGCCTGACTGTCGGACCGGTTGATCAAACGATGCCCGTCAGCGCGGCCGGCCGGAAATCCGGCGCACATTCCAGCATGAAGAACCGTCTCGCCAGCATCGGTGACGAGGACGACCTCACCAGCGAGGATGATCACGAACTCGTCCTCCACAACATGCCAATGCCGTTGCGAAGAGGCGAA
The DNA here is from genome assembly GCF_001708935.1 of Methyloligella halotolerans. Lineage (GTDB taxonomy): Bacteria > Pseudomonadota > Alphaproteobacteria > Rhizobiales > Methyloligellaceae > Methyloligella > Methyloligella halotolerans. The sequence goes on along the minus strand of NZ_MASI01000001.1, from coordinate 30,420 downwards.
GCGAGGCTCCAGGGTGACCTGGTTCACACCGAACTGGGTCAGACCCAAAGTCGCCGAGAGCACGCTTCGCCCGGCCAGCGACCTCCGCCTTGAACGGCGCCGGATACGCAGACCCGACCCGCGGCGTGATCGTCTTAGGATCGAGCCAGCTCCGCCCACCCCCGTCATCCGTCATCGCTTCATCGGAGGTCGAGCTGCCGCTTGTCGGTTGGTCGTGAATCTCATCGCTCATAAGAGGTATCCATCAAAGGGTACGATCATGACCCCGTATGCCTTAGGAGGCAGGAGCCGGAGTGGGATTCGTCTCCCGCTTGGCCTCGATCTGGGAGATCGCATCCTCCACCGCGTCGAAGACGAGCAGCGTGGAGGGCTGACGCGCCCTATAGTCCTTTACGGGCTGAAGAGCTGCGAGATCTTCCCATTTGCCTGTCGGGACGGGCCCGTCCTCCTTCAGCATCTTCCGCATCACCTCGGCGATGGCGCGCAGCTCGGATGCCGTCGAACCAATGATTTCCCGGCCCATGATGGAGGCCGAGGACTGCCCGAGCAGGCAGGCTTTCACCTCCTGCCCGTAATCTGTGACCACGTCGCCATCCATGGAGAGGTCGACGCTGATGGTGCTTCCGCACAGCTTGGAATGAGCCGTCGCGCTGGCCTGCGGCGCGGTCAGCCGCTCGCAGCGCGGGATGTCGCTCGCCAGCCTCAGGATGCGCTGGCTGTAGATGTTTTCCTGCAAAGTCATTGAACCGAACGTAAGAACCCCAACTTGAACGCTAGCCTAGCGCATTATATATGCTCTCTTGGTTTGGTTTGCAGTCGGCCCTGAAAAAGAGGCTGCGGATGGGGCTCGCAGGCGCGGCCGCGATCGAATGCGGCGCCCGATAGCCTAGAAGAAGAACAAGCCGGTTGTTCAGGAATCGGCGCTGGGAGGTAGGGTTTAGGCGTGCATTATCCCCCGTACCAACTACACGCGAATAACGACCTTGGGGTCGGGACTGACAAGGATAGTTTGATGGATGCTTTCGTAGAGAAGCCGAAGCGTAGCGACGACCAGCAGACCGAGATCGTGCGGCCCAGCCGCCACGAGGCCGAGGACGCTGTGCGGACGCTGCTCGCATATGCCGGCGACGATCCGAGGCGTGAAGGCCTGCTCGACACGCCGAAGCGCGTCGTCGACTCCTACGACGAATTCTTCTCCGGCTATCACGAGTCGGCCCACGAAGTGCTGTCCCGCACCTTCGACGAGGTCGGCGGCTATGACGATATCGTCATGCTGCGCGACATCGAGGTGAACTCCCATTGCGAGCATCACATGATCCCCTTCATCGGGAAGGCCCACGTCGCCTATTTCCCGACCGATCGTGTGGTGGGCATTTCCAAGCTGGCGCGGGTGGTCGACGTCTTCGCTCATCGCCTGCAGACCCAGGAGACCATGACGGCGCAGATCGCCGAGACCATCGACGACGTGCTGAAGCCCAAGGGCGTGGCCGTTATGATCGAGGCGGTGCATCAGTGCATGTCCCTGCGCGGCGTGAAGAAGCCCGACGTGGCGACCATCACGACCCAGTTCACCGGCATCTTCAAAGAGGATCCGGCGCAGCAGGCGCGCTTCATGACCCTCGTTTCTTCCGACCGCGGCAGGTAGCAGATGCCCTCCCCGACCAAGGAGGGCACTGAAGCCGGCGCCACGATCGAGGAAGCCACACGGTTCTCACCGAAATTCGGTCCAGACGGCACCTTGCCGGCTGTCGCCATATGCGCGCAGACCGGCGAGGTTCTCATGCTCGCCTACATGAATGACGAGGCCCTCGCCCGCACCCTTGAAACGGGCGAAGCCCACTACTGGAGCCGGTCCCGCGGCAAGCTCTGGAAGAAGGGTGAGACGAGCGGCAACGTCCAGAAGGTCGTCGAGCTCCGGACCGATTGCGATCAGGACGCCGTCCTTCTCAAGGTCGAGATGATCGGCTCTCCGGCTGCCTGCCACACCGGCCGCCGCTCCTGCTTCTATCGTGTTGCGGAGATGGGCGGAGCGGCAGACGGCAAAGACGGATCGTTCGGCCCTCTTCGCTTCGTCGATGCGGAACGTCTGTTCGACCCCGAAACGGTCTACGGCGCCGAATAATCGGGGTCGCGACCTGCGAGCGCCCCAACGGAACCTTAAAGACTCCACAATATTCTGTTGTAGCCGCAAGGATGCGGTGACGTCCGAACTCGTCTCCGCGCGGCGCTTGCGCGAGAAGAACCAAGGGGTCGCGAAATGAGCTTCATGGCAAGGCCGAAGATCGGCATTGCACTCGGCGGAGGATCGGCGCGCGGCTGGGCGCATATCGGCGTCCTGCGCGTTCTCGCCGAGGCCGGCATCGAGGTCGACATCATCGCCGGCACCTCGATCGGTGCCGTTGCCGGCGCGTCCTTCGTGACGGGCCGCCTCGACGCCTTGCACGATTTTGCCACCAGCCTGACCCGGCGCCGGGTCTTCGGCTTCATGGACCTCAATTTCGGGGGCTCGGGCCTGATCACCGGTCAGCGCCTCGGCTCGCGTCTCGACGAGCACCTCAAGGAATATGATATCGAAGACCTGCCCCGCAGCTTCGTCGCCGTCGCGACCGAGCTCGGCACGGGGCACGAGGTCTGGCTGAGCAAGGGCAGCCTGGTCAACGCCCTCAAGGCGTCCTACGCCCTGCCCGGCATCTTCAAGCCGGTCAAGATCGACGGCCGCTGGCTGATCGACGGCGCGCTGGTCAATCCCGTACCGGTTTCCGTCTGCCGTGCCATGGGCGCACGTTTCGTGATCGCGGTGAACCTCTCATCCGACGTCTATTCGCGCGGCACGGTCATCCCCGACCAGGAAGCCATCGGCCAGAACGCGGATTATCCGGACGAGGCGATGCAGCCCGAGACCGGCAGCTCCGCCGTTCGGCTCCTGCAGCGCCAGCTTCTCGGCCGGCGCGACGGCGCCCCGGGCATCTCGTCGGTGATGATGGATGCGATCAACATCACCCAGGACCGCATCTCGCGCTCCCGGCTCGCGGGCGATCCGCCTGACGTGACCATCAATCCGCGGGTCGGCTCCATCCGGCCGTTTGACTTCCATCGCGCGGAAGAAGCCATCGCGGAAGGCGCCGAGGCGACGCGCCGCCACCTCGACGATATCCTGACAACGGTCCGGAGCCTGGCGATCTAGCCGGTGGCGATGTACTCGCGCATGGCCGCCGCTTCCATCTCGGCCTCGGCGATCCGCATTTTCACGACATCGCCGATCGACACCAGCCCGTTGAGCTTGCCCTTCTCCACCACCGGCATATGCCGGAAGCGATGGGCGGTCATCTCGCTCATGAGCTGCTCGATGGTATCGGCCTCCTGACAGCTCACCACATCGGCGGTCATGCAGGTCGTGATCGGTTGCTCGAGCGCTCCGATTCCATCGGTGCCGATCGCCCGCACGATGTCGCGCTCCGACGCGATTCCGACCACCTTGCCAGCCTCGTCGGCGATGACGACACAGCCGACCCGATGAGTGCTCAAAAGCTTCGCTACCTCAAGTAGCGACGCATCGGGAAGCGCGGTGAGCACCTCCCTACCCTTCTCTTTTAGGATAGTCGCCACGTTCATATCTTCCTCCCATGTGCGGGCCTTGTCGCCCGCTTGAACGCATATTGTTGCGTCTCGCCGAACGCATGACAAGCCAATTGAGGACATCGAAGCGCTGAAAATCTGCGCAAATGCCGGGAGTTACGGGAGGCTACTCGATCTCTTCCCGGGGCGGCGCCGGCTCCGGCGGCCGATCGAAGAAGCCGAAGCAGAACAGCCCGAACAGAAATCCGCCGATATGGGCTTCCCATGCGACGCCGCTCCCGGACGGAACGCCCATGATGGGCAGCGCGCTCAGCCCGAACGACACGTTCAGCACGACCCAGATCGCCAGGAAGAGAAGAATGCGGGGATCCGTCAGCGTCTGGCTCAGGGATGCCAGAGGCGTAGCGGTGAGATCCCGTCCCATTCCAGGCCCGTAGGCGCCGGGCCTCGCACGGAAAACGAAGCGGAGCGCGCCCGCCATCTGGCCCGAGATCGCCGCCGATGCCCCGATCATGGGTGCCTGCTCTCCGAAATGCAGCATCAGATGCACCAGCGCTCCGGCGACCCCTGCAAAGGCGGAGAAAAGCAGGAAACGCTGGTCGCCGATTCGGCGCGCCACGGCACTGCCGAAAGCAAGCATCCACAGGCAATTGACCAAGAGGTGCAGCCAACCGCCGTGAACAACGGTATAGGTGACGAAGGATGTGACGCAGGCGAGATAGCCGCCTGGCAGGAGCATCGCCTCTCCCGCATAGCGGGACGGGATGAAAGCCAGGAGAAGAAGAACCGTTACATCGGTCTCGTCGGGCAGCGAGATTCGGATCGCGTGCACCGCGACCATGAGCAGAATCAGGCCCAGCACGCTCCGCGGGACGTTAAAGACTGGTTCATTCCGAGACATTCGGTGTCCGCAATATCCTAAAATTCGACACAACCGGAGGCTGCGCGCACAGGACGGCACCCTCGCGCGCCTCAGAACCCCTTGCTGTTAACCTTTGCAACGGTTCGTAACCCGCCTTTACCGCCAAAAATCTTAGATCTGTCAGCGGTTTCACGCCGTGGCATGGCGGCTGCAACACCCTGTCGAGTACCTCGGCGCTGTTAAGAAAATGTGCCAAATCGGGACGTTTACCTTGGTTTGGACATGCGATGGGCGGCGCCGCGGAGAGGATGTAGCGTCTAGCCCGGGGTGGGTTCATGCAGAGTTCAACGGACAGACAGCTTTACGATTATTGGGACCGCGTGCGCAACGGACGTATCGCCCCGAACAGGGCGGAGATCGAGCCGGCCGCGATCGCGCCCCTGTTGTCGGAAACGTTCATTGTGGAGTACGCGGGCCCGATGCAATTCCGGTTTCGGCTCGCCGGCACCAAGATTTGCGATCAGTTCGGACGCGAGCTGCGCGGCACGGAGTTTCTCGAGCTCTGGGACGGCGCCGACCGTCACGCCATGACCTCCCTCCTCGCCAATCTGTTCGGCGAAGGTGCGGTCGGCCATGTGCGCTTTCAAGGTCTGTCCCTGGAAGGCCGCCACTGCAATTTCTCCATGGTCCTTCTGCCCCTGACGGCAACCTCCCATAGCGTGAACCGCTGCCTGGGCTCCATCACGGCGCTGGAGCCCCATTACTGGCTCGGCATGGATCCGATCGTTCATCTCGATCTGACGGACGTCGCCCTCGACTGGCCTACCAACGGTCCCGCCGGTCGCGCACCCGCTATGGCCGCGCCAGGCAACGACTTCGGCAGCCCAGGCATTCCCAACGGCAGGCCGCGGTTGAAAGTCTACGAGGGTGGCTTGTCTCAGCGTAAAGAATAAGTAATCACATAGATGAAAAGGCGATTTTCCATTTTTTACAGGCGCTTATTCCTTCGTTAACGAACAAGGCGTAGTTTTGGCGGGCTGGACAGAGGCTCCTCTAGCATTCCGCCGCCATACCGTGCGCGGCGAGGGTCTAAAAATGATAAGCGCGCGAAATACCGAGGAAGCGTTCTACGATCAGACGTCCAAGTCGAAGACAGACGAGAATCCGACTGATCCCGGCAACCGGATACCTCCCAAAATCGTTGACGACCGGCGGCAGTACCGCCGCGTGGACGTTCGAATTTTCGGGCGCTTCATGCGCGAGGATAAGCAGGAATTTCCCTGCCGCATCATCAACATGTCCGCCGGCGGCATGGCTATGCTGGCCCCTGTCGCTTGCGAGCAGGGTGAGCGTATCGTCGCCTATCTCGACAATTTCGGCCGTATCGAAGGCAAGGTCGTCCGCTGCTTCGAAGGCGGCTTCGCGATCGAGATCACGGCCAGCGCGGTGCGCCGCGAGAAGATCGCCAACCTTTTGACCTGGGCGGTCAACCAGGAGAATTTGGGCCTGTCGTCGGAGACCCGCGTTCACGAGCGCAAGGTCCCGAACAAGCCGGAATCCAAACTGATCCTGCCCGACGGTCAGACCCAGGAATGCCGGGTGATCGACGTGTCCCTCAGCGGCGCGTCAGTCGCGGTCGATCCGCGTCCTGCGCTGGGAACCGTCGTGGTGCTTGGGCGCATGCGCGGCTTCGTCGTCCGTCAGCACGACGACGGCGTCGCCATCCAGTTCGCCAGCGTCCAGAACCCGGACAGTATCGCCCAGTCTTTCGGCTAGAGATACTTCGCGTCCTAAGCCGGCCTAGACCCCTTACATACCTTCAGTATCCGGATCTCCCGATGGGCCAGCCGCCCAACGGCCGGGGAATGCCGGGATGATCCCGTTTGGTTTATGCTTTGTACCAAACTCGATAAAATTTTATCGATCTCCCGCAATACCTACAATTTTAGACAAATTCGCCTCGAATACGAATTGAAACAGATTTTCCGACTTATGCGGATGTAAAAATCTTTGTGAGACAGTCCCTCCTAAGAATAACGGGGGGCTTTAATGAGGCACTTTGCACTAGGACTTGCACTTCTGATGTCTGCGTCGTCCTTTTCTGCGGAAGCAACCAATGAAAGGGTCATCTCCCTGGAGCCCGGTGAGTCGGTCTCCAAGGTTGCGCAGATGCAGACCTACTCGGAAACCTTGCCACCGATCGGCTATGTGAATTTCTGCCGTGTGCACCGCGCCGATTGCGCGCCCGTGCGCCGCTTCGCTGGCCGCATCACCCTGACCGAGGCCCGCGCTGCGGAGCTGGTCAGCGTCAACACCATGGTCAACGAGGCCGTCACGCCCAAGACCGATCTCGAGCTCTATGGCGAGACGGAGCGCTGGACCTACCCCGCCGGCAGCGGCGATTGCGAGGATTACGTGCTGCTGAAGCGCAAGATCCTTCTCGACCACGGCTGGCCGACCTCGGCGCTTCTCATCACCGTCGTGCGCGACGAGAACAACGAGGGCCACGCCATCCTGACGGTTCGCACCGACCAGGGGGATCTCGTGCTCGACAACAAGCAGCAGGCGATCATGCCTTGGCGCGACACGCCCTACACGTTCGTCAAGCGGCAGTCTGAGCGGAATCCGCTGATCTGGATTTCCCTGGTGCCGCCGGAGCAGGAGGCTCAGACCCCGGTCTCCGCTTCCCAGAGCAACAACTGAGGAGAAACGTCCTTACGAGGACACGCAGTTTGGCAGCCCCCGTAGCCCGGCGACCATCCCACCCATCCCCGACCCCGCCGGGCTAGACTGAGCCGGTCTCTGCAAAAGAGGCCGGCTCTCTTCTTTTCTGGAATAGCGTCCTAGACGCTGATCAGGATGCCCAGCACGATCGCGCCCGAAAACAGGCTCCACACACCCGCCACCATCAGCGAAAGCAGGAACCAGAACGGCGGGCGCGCCTCGATGCGCATGCCGCGCCAGGCGTTGCGCATCAGGATGGCCGGCCCGGCCGTCAGCCCCAGCATGACACCGCCGAGAGATCCGATGAGCGTTTCGGGCGCGAGCTCGAAACGCGCGGGCTTGCCCGAGACGAGCTGCACGAAGCTTGCGATGATCCCGGCCGTCACGAAGCCGACAGCATGATGTAAAGATTGACGCCAAGGGTAGACATCACCGCCCCCTAGAATTTTCCCTGAATTTTAGGAAGTTTAGCGAAACAGGCGAAGGCGATGGATAGAATCTTTACGGTTGGTTAACCATGGGTGGCCAGACACGAAAAAGCCGCTCTGAAAGAGCGGCTTAAACGCAAACGATAAGAATTTAGTCGAACGTGCTTTCGCGCATCCAGGAGACCCGGCTAACCGCCCGCGAGGTCGAAATCGAGGATCGCCATCTGGAACTGATAGGCCAGATCCTCGTCGTCATCGTCGCGGAACAGTATCCCGATGAACTCGTCGCCGATATACACCTCGGCGGAGTCGTCCTTCTTCGGCCGCTGACGAACCTCCAGGGACGGCAGCTGAAACTTCTTCTGGAGATACTGCTCGAGCTTGATGATTTCTTCCCGGGTCACGAAAACTCCTTCATGCGCCACGTAAAGGCGCGTTGTTGAAATGAGATGGGGAGCAGCCGAAAGGCCGGCCGCTCACTCGGATTCGTCGTCGTCCATGATGCCGGCCACGAACTGATCCATGGCGATGGCCGGTTCCTCGCAACCGGCAAAGCCGATCTCGCGGGCCGGAACGCCGGCCACCGTGCGCCGGGGCGGAACGTCCTTCAACACCACGCTGCCAGCCGCCACGCGCACGCAGTCGCCGACCGAGATATTGCCGAGAACCTTGGCCCCTGCCCCCAGCATGACGCCGGAACCGATCTTCGGGTGCCGGTCGCCACTCTCATTGCCCGTGCCGCCGAGCGTCACGCCATGCAGCAAGGAGCAATTGTCGCCGACCACCGCCGTCTCGCCGATCACGATCCCGGTCGCATGGTCGATCATGATGCCCTTGCCGATCTTTGCAGCCGGATGAATGTCCACCGCGAAGACGCGGCTGGACTGGCTCTGCAGGTAGAGCGCCAGGTCCCGCCGTCCCATATGCCAAAGGATATGGGACAGACGGTAGGTCTCGAGCGCGTGGAAGCCCTTGAAATACAGCAGTGGCTCGATCACCCGCTCGCAGGCCGGATCGCGGGTGGCCCAGGCGGCGAGATCCGCCCGGACCTCTTCACCGACCTCCGGCGCCGCCTCGATCACTTCCAGGAACGTACGGTTCAGAAGCCCGGCATCGCCGACCGTATGCTGCAAGCGCTGAGATAGCCGGTGACACAGCGCATCCTCCAGACTCGCGTGGCTGAGCACGGTCGCATAGACGAACCCGGCCAACGCCGGCTCGTTCGCGCGCACCTGCTCCGCTTCATCCTGCAGCCGGCTCCAGATGGGATCGACCCTCTTGAGCTCCGGCCGCCGTGCCGCTGCAGTCTTTTGCATGGCTAACCTCTTAGCCGCCTTTGAACTGGCCGCTTCAAACTTGGCCGCTTCCGACCCGGCCGCTTTCTCGGAACCGAAACGCTGCCAGCGCGGCCATAGGAGGCTGGCTTAACGCCGCTCTCTTAAAAAGTCGAGTACGGCCCGTTTGAATTCCTGGTCTCCGACCGCCTTCATGTGATCGCGGCCCTTCAATTCGAGATATTGGGAATTCGGGATGAGAGCTGCAAGCTCCGCGGGAGATCCGCCGATGACATCCTCGCTGCCGACCACCACCAGGGTCGGCACGGAAATCTCTCCCAAAGCCTCCGGCTGGACCTTCTCGCGCGGCCCGCGCATGCAGGCCGCGAGCGCCTTGAGGTCGCTCTTGGTGGATTCGGCAAAGCGCCGAAACGAGCGCGCCGTGGCGTTCGTGACATCGTCGATGCTCGGCGCCTCCAAGGCATGGGCAAGCGGCCCGGCACCGATCATCCCGCGCACCATGGTGCTTCCGAGCCCGCCGAAGACCAGGCTGCGCACCCGGTCGGGATGGGCGAAGGTCAGGAAGGCCGCGATCCGCGCACCCATGGAGTAGCCCATGACGTCGGCACGCTCGATGCCGAGATGATCCATCAGCCGCACGGCGTCTTCCGCCATGGCCGGCGCCCCGTAGCGCTCCGGCTCGTAGAGCTTTTCGCTTTGGCCGTGGCCGCGATTGTCCAGGGCGATCACCCGCCGTCCCGCCTCTGTAAGCGTGGTGACCCAGCTCGTCGCAACCCAGTTCGCATCGATATTGGACGCGAAGCCATGGATCAGCAGGATAGGATCCCCTTCGCCCACATCGAGATACCGGATCGAGATACCATCGGAGTCGAACTCCGAGAAATTGGATGCCTGAACCACGGAGTCTTGCATTCGCCCCTACCATCCGACCCTGTGGGCCATTATGCTGAACGTCATCGAAAGCGCCGATTTAACAGGGACGCGAGACATGGCACAAACAGTGGTGCCCCATTACGTGAACGATAAGGGAGTCGACCGGATCAAGGTCGGCGTCAAAGAGTTCCAGTGCATGGGGGCCTCCCCGCCTTTCGATCATCCCCACGTCTTCCTGGATATGGGGAGCGGAACGCAGCTCGTCTGCCCCTACTGCTCCACCCTCTACATTTATGATCCGAAGCTCGCCGCGGAAGAGACCGAGCCGGAAGGTTGCGTCTATGTCGCAACCGAACCGGCGGGCGCTTAGGCCCGTCTCCACGTGAACGCTCCCCTGACGCCTCTGACGATCGCCGGCGGCGGCATCGGCGGCCTGTCCACGGCCCTGGCCCTGGCGAAGCACGGCCTGACCGCCCGCGTGCTGGAGCGAGGCGGCTTCGCCGAGGAGCTTGGCGCCGGCATCCAGCTCGGCGCAAATGCCTTTCGCCGGCTCGAGATGCTGGGCGTCCGCGACGCGATCGAGGCCAAGGCGGTCTATCCCGAGGCGCTCCACATCTTCGATGCCTATTCCGGCAAGCGGCTGAAGCGGCTTCCCTTCGGCAAGGCATATGAACAGCGCTACGGCGTCCCCTATGTCGCCATGCGCCGGGCCGATCTCGCCAAGATACTGTACGGGGCCTGCCGCGCCGAGGCCGGCATCGAGCTCCACGATCATTTCAATATCGCCAATGTGTGGGAAGAGGACGACCGCATCGTTCTGCAGGGCCCGTGGGAGGAACAGACGGAGCTCCTGATCGGTGCCGACGGGCTATGGTCGAATGTCCGTAAGGCTATCGCGCCGACCTCCCATCTCGTCTTCACCGGCCACACGGCTGCGCGGACCATGCTGGCGGCGAAAAATCTCCCGGCGCCCTTCGACGCCCCCGTCGTCACTCTGTGGCTGGGCCGGGGCAGCCATCTGGTGACCTATCCGGTGGCGAAAGGGGAAGCGCTCAACATCGTCTTCGCATCCCATGGCGGGCGCCCCCACGAGGGCTGGAACGCCGAAGCGAGCGCCGAAGATGTCGTACAGGGCGCCGTCCAATGGCACGACGATGCCCGGGACCTCCTGGACCTCCCCACCCTGTGGCGGCAATGGTCGCTTTACAGGCTGCACGGCCTGCGCCGCTGGACGAGGGAGCGCGTGGCTCTCCTCGGCGACGCGGCCCATCCCGTGTTGCCCTTCATGGCACAAGGAGCGGCCCTGGCCATCGAGGACGCCGTCGCCCTCGCCGATGCTCTGTCGGAGTCGCCGGACGCGCCGGCGCGCGCGATCTCACATTACGAAGCCATGCGGCGGGTGCGCGCGGCGCGGGTGACCCGCCAGTCGGCGCGGCTCGGCCGGATCTACCATCTCGGCCAGCCTTTCGCCGCGGCGCGCAATCTCGCTATATCGAAGCAATCGCCGGAGAAGGCTCTCGGCCAGTTCGATTGGCTCTATGGCGCCTAGTAGCGCGGCACCCGGCTGTCTTCCTTTTGCTCTTCGGCAAGGGTCTGGCTTCCGGCCGTCATGAAGATCAGCGAGCCGAACGCCACCGACAAGAGCGACCCAACAAGCACCGCAAGCTTGGTGATCTCTTCACGCTCGACATCCGGGAACGCCAGCAAGCCGATGAAAAGACTCATGGTGAAGCCGATGCCGCAGAACACGGCCACGCCGTAGGTCTGCCGCCAGGTCGCGCCTTCCGGCCACGCCGCCAGCCCGGTTTTGACCGCCACCCAGACCGTGAGCATGATGCCGCCCTGCTTGCCGATGAACAGGCCGAGGATGATGCCCAAGGCCAGCGGCTCGATCAGATGGCCGATGCCGACGCCTGCAAGCGACACGCCCGCATTGGCCATGCCGAAGATCGGCACGATCAGGAAGGCGACCCACCTCTCCAGGGCGTGCTCCATGTCGTGCAGCGGCGAAGGGACTTCCTTCGTGCCCACGGCCTCGTGCCCGCCACCGATGGGAATTGCCAATGCCAGGATGACACCGGCGAGGGTCGCGTGGATCCCTGAGAACAGCATGGCAGCCCAGAGTGCCGCGCCGACGATCAGATAGGGCCAGACCCGCATCACGCCGAACCAGTTCATCAGAAACAGGATGGCGGCTGCGCCCGCTGCGGCGCCTAGGAAAGGCAGCGAAAGATCGCCCGAATAGAACAGCGCGATGATCAGGATCGCCAGAAGGTCGTCAATGATCGCAAGCGAGGTCAGAAAGACCTTCAGGGAGTTCACCACCCGGTTGCCGAACAGCGAGAGGACGCCGAGCGCGAAGGCGATATCCGTCGCGGTCGGGATTGCCCAGCCGCGCCAATCCTCCGGCACGTCGTAATTGACGATCATGAAAATGATCGCCGGCGCGATCATGCCGCCCACCGCCGCCACGCACGGAAGGATGCGTTTGGACCAGGTGTTGAGCTGCCCCTCGATCATCTCCCGCTTGATTTCGAGTCCGACGAGCAGGAAGAACAGCGCCATCAGCCCGTCATTGATCCAATGGAGCACATCAAGGCCGCCGACCTTGGTGTGGAGGATGTGCGTGTAATCCTCCGACCAGGCGGAATTGGCGATGATGAAGCCGAGGGCGGCAGCGGCGATGAGCACGAGACCGCCGGCCGACTCCGCTTGCACGAAATCCCGGAAGGCTGCTCTCGAGCGCGCGACGATCGACATTACTGGCTTATCCATGAAGGCAAGAAATCCGGTGGGTCTCGGCGCCAATCTATAGCAACCGGGGATGGTTGATGCCAACGGAACCGGGCGGCACTGCGACACAAAGACGGGGCTCCCAAAACATCGGGACGGGCCCGGGCCAGTTCGGCCTCAGCGTGTCTCTCCTCGCCCGTCCTCGGCGAAGTTCACGATTCGGAAGTGTGTTCCCCACTAATGTCCCGGCTTTAGACGCTGAGGGAATATGACGGCACAACGGTTCACGATCACCGCCCTGCTGGCCGGGCTGACGCTCCTTTTCATCGCAGTCCTGGTGCTGGCGGTCTTGCGCGAGCAGCCGGGTAGCAATTCGTACGTCGCCCTCGCCGACGCCTTCCTCCACGGACAGCTTCACGTCAACGGCTGCCTCGACGAGGACTGTGCCCTATTCCACGGCAAGGCCTATGTCGTCTTTCCGCCACTGCCCGCGCTGCTGATTACCCCGTTCGTTGCCATCTTCGGCACCGACTTCCACTACTTCCTTCCCCTCAGCCTCTTCGCCTTTGCAGGCACCGCTCTTCTGTGGTGGCGGATGTGCGATCGGCTCGCCGAGAGCCGTGACCTGCGAGCGCTCATGATCCTGCTGATCCTGTTCGCGACGCCCCTGATCTTCGTCACCATCCGCGGCGACCATATCTGGTTCTTCGCCCAGAGCTGGGCCTTCTTCTTCACGACGGCGGCCCTCTACGCGACCCTCGTCAGCCGCAGTGCGCTGTTCGCAGGCCTGTTTATCGCGGCCGCCTTTCTCTGCCGGCAGATGTCGATCCTCTACCTGCCCTTCCTCTACGTGCTGCTGATGGAGGAGGAGCGCCCTCTCTGGCATATCGACCGGGCGGCCTTCGCACGGGCCCTGCGCCTTGCAGCCTTTCCCGTCGCCGCGGTCGCCGCCTATCTCGCCTATAACTGGGTGCGGTTCGGTTCACCCATGGAGACCGGCTACGACTATCTCTTCCCGATCTCCCTCGACAGGCCAGGCTACGATCCCGGCTTCATCAAGCACCGTCTACGCGAGCTCGGCCCCTTCGCCGTCGAGTATTTCCCGTTCAACGCCTTCTACATGTTCTTCCAGGGGCCCCATGTGGAGTTCATGGGCCGCTACCTGACGGAGCTGAAGGCGTTCGACAACAACGGCGCATCCCTTTTCCTGGTGACGCCGGCCCTGCTCTTCGCCTTCCTGGCGCGCTGGAATCGCGCCTTCTGGATCGGGCTTGCGACCTGCGCCTTCATTCTGGGCGTCACCCTGTTCTATCACTCGAACGGGTTCTCCCAGTACAGCACCCAGCGCTACGCCCTGGATTGGCTGCCCATCATGCTGGTGTTCGTGGCCCTGGGACTGAAGCGCGAATACGCCCCGCCGCTCGCCATCCTGATCGCCTATTCCATGGGAACGACCCTGGCGATGATCGCCATCGGCGGCCTGCTCGCAAGCTAGCGTTTCGGACTCTTTCTGGACTTTAGAGCTCTACACCTGGGAGCCCGCGGCGCCGTTTTGCGGCGGCGGCACCCGGAAGGTGATCTTCTTGTGGCCGAAGAAATTGGCCAGCGCGCCCACCCCGATGGCGAGCCCGTGGGCGAGACCCTGCTTTACGACGAGCGGATATCCGAAGCCGCTCTGCACCATGAGCAGCAGGTATGACACCACGACCACCACCGCAGCGCCGACCAGGTTCACGACGATGAAGATCACGATCTGCTGCGAGACGGGACGGTCCGAACCGGGAAACACGAAGCGCGGATAGAGCGAGAATCCGACCGACATGCCGATTGCATAGGCCAGCAGCACCGCGGCCTCGAAAGGCATGATCAGGGAAAGCGGGAACCGCACCAGCCAGTTCGCGGCCGCCGCGAACCCGCCGAGCGCGAGAAACCGCACCCCCTGATGCTGGGACAGACGCTTCGTGACGTGGATCAGACGCTTCACGAAAGCCAGCCTGCCAGAAAGGCAGCCGCCATCACACCGCCAAGTGCGATGCTGACCCGGTCCCGCAACGCGAAGGCGACCGGATCGTCGTTCAGTTCGCCCCGATGGCAGAGCAGCCAGATGCGGGAGATCCACATGAAGAGCACCGCCGGGAAAGCCCAAAGGAAGAGCGGCTGATTGTAGAAATCGGCATTGAAGGCGTCGTTGATGATGTAGAGCACCATGATCGTGACGGCCGTCATGCCGGTCGCCACCCCCATGGCGAGCACGAAGCCCGCATCGCCGCCGCGATAGCCCCTGCCCTTCAGCATCTCGTCGTTCTCGATGCCGCTCCGCTGGATCTCCGTCTGCCGCTTGGCGAAGGAAAGGGACGTGAACAGGAACATCGAGAAGACCAGCAGCCACGCGGAGGGCTCGGCCCCGACAGCGACGATGCCGAGCCCGAGGCGGAGCGTGAACAGCAGGGCCAAGGTGAACGCGTCCGCGATCGGCTGGCGCTTGAGATAGATCGAGTAGGCCAGCGTCGTCGCCATATAGGCCGTGAGGATCGCAGTGACGCCCCAGCCGAGATAGAGGCCGATCGCGTAGGAGCCGAGCACGAGCGCCGGCGAAAGCAGCATCGCGTCGGAGAGCCGCATGGTCCCTGCCGCGAGCGGCCGGGCCTTTTTGCTCCAGTGGCGGCGGTCGTCGGCCAGGTCGAACAGATCGTTCAGGAGATAGGTGCCCGAGGCCATCATGGACAGCGCGGCGAAGGCCGCGAAAGCCCGCGCCACGGCCGCCGGATCGGCAGCCATGCCGGCGAGCACAAGCGGCACGAACACCAGCAGGTTCTTGGCCCATTGATGGGCCCGCACGGCTTTCAGCCACCCCTTCGGCCCGAGTTTCTCCCTGGGGAACACGGCCTCGATTGGCTTATCCAGCCGCTCCGCTGCCCGCGTCGTGGAAGGCGAGGCGCCGGCCAGGATGATCGCTTCGGCCTCTTTCCAGACCGCCAGGTCGGACCGGCTGTCACCGGCATAGGCGAAGCCGTGGGGAAACCGCTCGGTCAGCATGGCCGCCTTGGCGCGCCCTTTGAGATTGCTGCTGCCGTCGCTCGCCACGACGAAATCGATGAAGTTGAACCGTTTTGCCAGCCTGTGGGCCAGAAGCTCGTCGGAGGCAGAGGCAATTCCGACCTGGCGTCCAGCGCGCTTGGCACGCCGGGCATAGGCGATGAGCGCCTCGTTTACCGGCAAGCTCTCCACATCGAGCGCGACCCGCTCCGAGAGCTGACGCTTGAGAACGGCCTTGCCCTGCAGCAGCCAGATGAGAAGCCGGAAGACCCGCAGCGGGTTGACGCTGAGATAGGCCGCCGCCGCCTCGAAGAGGAGGTCGGTCTTGAGCAGCGCATGGTCGAGATCGAGCGCGAGTGGCTCCCGCCCGGCTGTCTCTCGCGTCCGCTTGGGAGAGGACTCCGCCCTGCTCAACATTCCGATCCCGCTATTTTCGAGTGAGGACCGACAGGCTAGAGAAGAAGGCGGCGTTTGGCGAGAAATTGAGCTTTATAGCGTGAACGGGCCGTAACCTCTGGAGGCCGCATTCCTGCCGCGCTGGCGCAGCCACTTCCGCAAAAAGGCAGCCACCAAAAAGAAAGGGCCGCCGTCGCCGGCAGCCCTTTGGAAAGAACGCGCTCGCCGGCTCCTATTGCATGGAGTCGCCGGCCGGCTCGTCCTTGGTGTCGCCCATGTTGCCGTCAGCGGCAGGCGGCTCGGCCTTGTCGGCATTGTCCTGAAGCGCCTTCGCTTCCTCCAGATGCTCCTGGATGTGAGGCAGCGTGTCGGCGGCGAACGCCTTCAACTCACCGTCTTTGCCGTCATCCGCATAATCCTCGAAGATGTCGACAGCGGCCTGATGAGCATCGACCTGCTGAGACGCATATTCCTCGTCGAACTGATCCGGCTCGGCGTCCTTCAGCTGCTGAATCATATCGCGATGGCTTTCGTCCAGATCGGTCGGAAGCTTCACATCGATCTTATCCGACTGGACGATCTCCTTGAGTTTCGCAGCATTTTCGCTGTGGGCATCGACCATCTTCTGGCCGAAGGAGCGGACCGCATCCGACTGGCCCTTCTCCGTTGCGATGCGCCCGGCCTCGACCTCGTACAGGTCGGACATGGCCGCGTTCTTGGCGAATTCCGGTGCGCCCTGTTCGCCGCAGCCGGCCAGCGCAACGCCGGCGACGGCCAGGCCCGCAAGGCCAAGGATTATATTTCGCATTTTCGACTCCTCCCAAATACGGCGGCCATTTGACCTGCCTATGGCGGGAGAAAGCTTCGAATGCGCGCGGAAGTTCCAAGAACCCAAGCGGGCCTTAGTGGGTCGAAAGCTTGGGTTTCTCTCGAGAACAGTCGACAGCGGGATTGTCTGCTTAAGCGCCCACATATGGGAGAACGAACGGGACCCCGTCTGCCGGAACGGTGTTGGTCCGCACCGGACAGCCATAGACCTCCGAGAGGAGCTCATCGAGAAGCACGTCCTCCGCAGGCCCCGCGCCCTAACCCGCCCCCGATGCATGAGCACGATCTCGTCGGCATAGGCCGCCGCCAGGTTAAGGTCGTGCAGAATGACGAGCACCGCACGCCCCAGACCCGCCTGCCGGCGCGCCTCCCCCAGCACGATGCTCTGATGGGAGAAGTCGAGACTTGCCGTCGGCTCGTCCAGCAGGAAGGCGGCGGGCTCGTCGGGTGAGCGCTCCGGCGCCTCCAGCTGGCATAGCGCGCGGGCGATATGCACCCGCTGCCGTTCCCCGCCGGAAAGCTCGGTATAAAGCCGCTCCTCGAACCCCTTCAGCCCGACGGCCTCGATCGAATTCGCCGCAAGCGCCACCATCTGCTCATCCCGCATGCCGAAGCCGGGAACGCTCGCGCCCAGCAGCGCGACCTCCAAGACGGTGAAGGGAAACGAGAGCACCGTGGATTGGGAGACGACCGCCCGGCGACGGGCCAGCTCTCCCGCAGGCACCGCCTGCAGATCGCGCCCTTCCAACAGGATTGCGCCCTCCGTGGGACGCAGTTCGCCGCAGAGCAGCTTGAGCAGTGTGGACTTGCCGGCCCCGTTCGGCCCCACGATGGAGATCACCCGACCAGGCGCGAGCGTCAGATCCGCTTCGTCCACCAGCCGCTTGCCGGCGACCTCGAACGTGGCATGTCGTGCTTCGAGCATGGCCTAGCCGAAGCCTCCCACGCCGCGCTTGAGCACGAGATGGAGGAAGACCGGTGCCCCGATCGCGGCCATGACGATGCCGATGGGAAGCTCCGCAGGCCGGACCACGATGCGGGCGAAGATGTCGGCCAGCAGCACCAGCGTCGCGCCGAGCAGAGCGCTGCCGGGCAGCACGACCCGGTGATCGGGCCCGGCGATGATCCGCACCACATGGGGCACCACGATGCCGACGAAACCGATCACGCCGGCAACAGCCACCGCCGCGCCCACCGATGCGGCCGTCGCGAGGATCGCCAGCCGCTTGGTCTTCTCCACATTGACGCCGAGATGAAAGGCTTGCGCCTCGCCCAAAAGGAAGCCGTTGAGCGCCCGGATCAGCCGCGGCGCGACAAGCAGCACAAGAAGAACGAACGGAATGACCGCGAATACCTTGGGCCAGCTCGCGCCCCCAAGGCTCCCCATGGACCACAGGGTGAGATCGCGCAGCTCCCGGTCGTCGCTGCCGTAGGCCAGAAGCCCGGTCAGCGCGCCGGCCAGGGCACCCAGCGCAATACCCGCGAGCAGCAGCGTACCGATGGCGAGTTGGCCGTGGCGCCCTGCGATCGCGACCAGAATGGTCGTCGAGACCGCGCCGCCGATGAAGGCGGCGAAGGGCAGCGCATAGATGCCGAAAGGTTCGATGAAGGGCGCCAGCACCGTATTGCCGAGAACGATCGTTGCGACGGCGGCAAGCGCAGCACCGGCCGATACGCCGATCAGCCCGGGATCGGCCAGCGGATTGCGGAACAGCCCCTGCATCATCGCGCCGGCCACCGCCAGCCCTGCTCCGACGAACATACCGAGCAAGGTCCGCGGCATGCGGATATCGAGCAGCACCAGCCGCTCCCGCGCCGTCGCCCCATCGCTCGCACCGAACCAGGCGGCGTCCAGCGCCCGCGGCAGGGAGGTGAGCGTGATCCCCGTAGGCCCAACCGATAGGGACAGCAGCGCCGTGACCAGCAGGATCAAGGCCGATGCCGCGAGAAAGCGCGGCACCAGCCGGGACCGCTCGGTCATCGGCAGCGTCGGAATCCGGTCAGCGCTCTCGACGCTCATCGGTCAGCGTGGGGGTTTTTGACTCCGGCCTCATGATGGGCGCCGTCGCCGCCGTCTTCATGCGGGATCTCAAGCTCCGGATAGAGCTTCGCCATCAGGTCCCGCGCCGCTTTCGAGGCGCGCGGTCCGAAGCCGAGGAGATAAAGCCCGTCCATGCTGATGACGCGGTTATTCTTCACCGCAGGCGTCATCTCCATCCCCTTGACGCTCTTGATCATTTCCAGGCTGTTCGAGCCCGGGCCTCCATGCGCCATGGTCACGATCGCATCCGGCGCAAGCTCGATGGCGGATTCGTTCACCACCGGCTTGTAGCCCGTCACCATGCCGGCGGCATTCTCCCCGCCGGCCAGTTTGATGATGGCGTCCGCGCCCGTCCCCGCACCCGCGACGCTCGCCTTGCCGTCGCTCACCGAGAGGATGAACAGAACGCGCTTGGGCGTATCGATCTTCTCACGCTGCTCCGCGAGCAAGGCAAAATCGTCCTCCACGCCCTTCGCGATCTTTTCCCCGGCCTCTTCCTCGCCAACCACCTTGGCCACGAAGCGCACCTTGTCCGCCACGGCCTCGGGAGAGGTATCGTCGGGCACTTCGACATAAGGCACCGATGAGGATTTCAGCAGCTTCACCACCTCAGGCGGTCCGGACCCGGCGGAGGCGATGATCACGCTGGGATTCATGGAAAGCACGCCTTCGGCGGAAAGCGCCCGCATATAGCCGACCTCTTCCTTCTCCTCGAGCGCGGTCGCCGGATACTGGCTCGTCGTGTCCACGGCGATGATCTGGTCGTCCTTGTCGAGCGCGTAGAGGATTTCGGTGACGTCGCCCCCAATGGACACGATCCGGGAAAGATCCTCCACCTCGATCTGATCGCCCGCCGCGTCCGTCACCGCCACAGCGAAGGACGGCGCCGCCTGCACCCACCAGGCGCCCAGCGCGAGCATGATGAGAAGAAGCGCGGCCCCGATGGAAACGCGCAAGGTTGATGCTGTCATATCGGGAGCCCCTATTTCGTCAGGATAAGCTTGTCGTTGGCGGTCAACCTCAGCCGGTACTCCTGGCCGCCATGTTCGATGACGGCGACACGGCCGCCCTTGAGGAGATCGGTAATTCGCCAGCGAACCGGCGCCGTCGATTCGGACGCAGCCTCCGACGCCCCCGCATCGCCCTGCGCTGACAGATCGTCGTCATTCCTGGATTGCGCGCATTCCATAGGTCCCCACCTTTTTAAACCGCCGCGCGAAGCCTCGGCCCACACGGTCTGTCACCAAAAAGACACAGGCTCTGGCAAAGCCGAATTCCCTGCGCAATACGAGGGTTTGCCGAGCCGCATTTTGTTGACTTTGATAGTCATGATTTATAGCTTGCGCAAGCCTGACCTGAGATCAGGCTGATCCGGCTCATGATTTTCGAAAATCGCCGGACCTAGGCCAGCCCGCTATCAACGCGTCCAATCGCGGACAGCCAGCCAGCCCGAAAACA
This sequence comes from Methyloligella halotolerans, assembly GCF_001708935.1. Classification (GTDB taxonomy): domain Bacteria; phylum Pseudomonadota; class Alphaproteobacteria; order Rhizobiales; family Methyloligellaceae; genus Methyloligella; species Methyloligella halotolerans. The sequence goes on along the minus strand of NZ_MASI01000001.1, from coordinate 10,170 downwards.
AGAACAGTTGGGGTTTAACGGGGGTTGGCATGATGTCACCGCATCGTGGCACGCGCCTTGGCGCGTCCATCTCCTCGTCTGTCCGGCCGGACGGCGAGGTACTATCGAACTATCTGAGAGATCCGCACAGCGCAGCTGGGCCGGAGGGCGCCGCCCGGATTCCGTGGGGTCCGCTGCTGCTGGTTGCCACGGCATCCGCCCTGGCGCTCGGCCTGTCCGGGCCCGTCTTCGGCCAGGAAGCGACCCTGCCCGAGATCACCGTGGAGGCCGGCCAGCCGGCCCGCGTCGTGACGCGCAGGGCCACGCCACGCCCGGCGATAGCGCCGCAACCCGTCGAGCCGGTCGGCACCGATTCGCCCGACACGGTCGAGACCGAAGTGATCAGCGCCGCCGAGCTGCCCTATTACACGCCGGCCAGCGTGAGCACAGCAGGTCGCGGCGAGATCGAGACCTTCGGCACCGACCGCCTCGACAACGTCATCCGCTCCATGCCCGGCACGTTCACCCGCGAAAGCACCAGCAATCCGGGTGTCGCCGTGAATATCCGCGGCTTCGAAGGCCAGGGCCGCGTCAACATGATGATCGATGGCGTGCGGCAGAACTTCCGCATCACGGGCCATGAGGCCGGCGGCTTCGCCTATGTCGATCCGCTGCTTCTCGCCGGCATCGACATCCAGCGCGGCGCGGTCACGACGACCGGCGGCGGCGCCCTGGCGGGTACCGCGAACTTCCGCACCCTCGATGTGCAGGACATCATCCGTCCCGGTCAGAATTCCGGTGGCCTCACATCGCTCAACTGGGGCAGCAACGGCGTCGGATGGTCCGAGATGGGCGCAGCCGCGGCCAGGGCCGGCAAGATCAGCGTCGCAGGTGCAATCAGCAAGCACGACGAGAAGGACTACCAGAACGGCAACGGCGTCACGATTCCCTATACCGGCGAAGACCTGATCTCCGGTCTCGGCAAGGTACATATCGACATCACGCCGGAGCAGCGCCTCTCCTTCGGCACCGTGCTCTACAACAACGAGTTCGTCGCCAACTCCTACGATCAGAAGCTCAAGTCGAACATCTATACGGCGAACTATTCCTACGCGCCGGCGGCCAACGACTTGATCGATTTCCGCGCCCAGCTGTCCTATTCGGACGTGGAGATGAACTACGGCGGCTACTACACCGGCGTTGCGCCGTCGATCGCCGATGCAACGGACCGCGTGGTGCAGGACGACGGCTGGGGCTTCAACACCTCTAACGTCTCCCGCTTCAACCTCGGCGAGATCGCCGTGGCGAGCGAGTTCGGCGTCGAGTATTTCCGCGACGACGTCAGCACCCAGAATGGCGGCGTGAACCCTTCGGGCATGTCCGATCTTCTGGGCGCCTATAACCAGACCACCTTCTCCTACGGGATCTGGGATCTGACCGCCGGTGTCCGCTATAACGAGTACAAGCTCGAAGGCGACACCTTCCTCGCGGCCACCAACCCGTACGGGCTGCCGGCCGGCGACTACGACATCGACAACAATTATTCGAGCTGGGATCCCAAGGTCACTCTTGCGGCCCAGGTGACGCCGTGGCTGCAGCCCTACGTCACCTATTCGGAATCGATGCGCGCTCCGACCGTCCAGGAGACGCTGATGACAGGTCTGCACCCGATTCCGATCGGCGGACCGACCCTCAACCTGACCTTCCTTCCAAACCCGTTCCTGGAGCCTGAATATCAGAAAGGCTGGGAGTTCGGCTTCAACATCGCGAAGGAGAGCGTCTTCCAGTCCGGCGACAAGCTGCTCTTGAAGGCCGATTACTACACTCAGGAGGTCGAGAACTACATCACCGAGTGCGAAGGCCCTTCGGATGTGAACGTTAGCTTCCCGAACGGTTTCTTCGGCCCACCCAGCATCGACATCATCCAGACCGCTTATTTCTGTAACAACTTCGGCGTTTCCAACGTCGACGGCGTCGAGATGGAAGGTCTCTACGACACCGGCACGGCGTTCGGCGGGTTCTCCTACACCTACACCCACACCGATCTCCCCCACCAGGGAAGCGGCCTGGGCGCAGAGAGCTACCTGCCCGAGCATTACGCCACCGTCACCGGCGGTATCCGCTTGATGGATCAGCGCTGGACCATCGGGATGCGCGGAACCTTCGTGTCCTCGACCGATCTCGGCGACGGCAACGAGCTGGCGGGTTACGAGCTGGCCGATTTCTTCACCAGCTACCAGGTACGGGAGTGGCTGAATCTCGGCCTGACCGTGGAGAACCTGTTCGACCGGGCCTATACACCAGCCCTGAGCACCATCGCCACCGGACTGGACGATACGGATATCGATCTGGGCCGCGGCCGGACCTTCTACCTGTCTGCACGCGCACAGTTCTAGGCCGCGTGCCGATCTGAGAAGGAAGAAATATGGGATCTGGCCGGCGCCATCGCCGGCCGGGTCTCATGTGAGTTGAGCGGAAGCACCGGTGGGGCTCGCCCCTGCCGGCGCTTTCGCTATAGTGAGGAAAAGCGCCCCGCGGGGCCGAGATCTAAGAGGAGGATTGCGTTTCGATGTATATCGCCATGAACCGTTTCAAGGTGAACAAGGGCTCGGAGAAGGATTTCGAGCATGTCTGGCTGTCCCGCGAGACCCATCTCGAGGAACTGCCGGGCTTCGTCGAATTCCAGCTCCTGAAGGGGCCGGAGCACGACGATCACACGCTTTATGCATCCCACACCGTGTGGGAATCCTATGAGGCGTTCGAGGCCTGGACCAAGTCCGAAGCCTTCCGCAAGGCCCACGCCGGAGCCGGAAACAACAAGCCCCTCTACCAGGGCCATCCGCAATTCGAAGGCTTCACCAGCATCCAGGAGGTCAAGGCCGGACCGAAGACGGTCGCAGCCGAATAAGGACCTGCCCGCCCGGCGCCTGACAGCCGGTACCGAGAAACAAAGCGGCGCTGCCCACCCTGGGCGGCGCCGTTTTCTTTTGGCGTCACGCGATGGGCATCTGAAGCTGCGAATCGGATCGGGCCCAGAGCACCACATGGAGTTCCTCCCCCGGCCATCATTCATGGGCAGGCTACGCCTATAACGGAAGCCGCTCCGCAGAGCCCGCGGGGAGCACAACGCCCACGTACCATCCGACGCCGACGCCCGACTCAACCCCAAACGCAAAACGGCCCGGCTCATAAGAGTCCGGGCGTTTGGAAAAATTCCTGGCGCAGGGCTACGCAAACACTAGAGCGAGCGGGGCCAGGGAGCAACTAAGCACCCTGACCAAGCTCGAAACCCTGCGAACCGCAGCTTACTTAAGCGGCGGAGCAACCGGCGGCAGCGGCTCGGTGACCACAGCCTGCTGGTGATGATGGAAGCAACCACCAAGCGTCATGCCAACAGCCATGATCGCGAGGGCCGCGATAACTTTAACGGGATTCTGCATTTCCGTTCCCCCTTGGACTAAACAACGAGCCTCACATGAGGCCCGCATTTTCCTGCAATGGTCCGTCAGGCACGCCGGCCCGAACGGCAACTGGAAAACCTACGCATAACAGATTGGTTCCCCCAATGCAGCGCGAAAATGACATTAAAACAGAGAAGTTACCAGCGCGTTGATTTTCGGCACCAGCTGGCCCGAAAGCCCTTAGTGGCTGGCCAAAATCATGCTGCGGACGGTCGGATAGACCTGATTTTCCCAACGTCTTCCGCTGAAAACGCCGTAATGGCCGACGCCTGGCTGCATGTAATGCATCTTCTTGTGGGGCTTCAGCCCCGTGCAAAGATCGTGGGCCGCGGCAGTTTGCCCTAGCGCGCAGATATCGTCCCGCTCGCCCTCGACGGTCAGAAGCGCCGTTTTCCGAATCGACCCCATATCCACCGGTTCGCCCTTGAAGGTCAGCTCGCCCTTCGGCAGCCGCGCCTCCTGGAAAACCCACTGAACCGTCTCCAGATAGAATTCCGCCGGCATGTCCATGACCGCGAAATACTCGTCGTAGAACGTCTTGATGCGGTCCGCCTCGGCCGTTTCGCCCTTTGCGAGATGGCCGTAGAGATCCCGATGGGTCCGCATATGGCGGTCCAGGTTCATGGACATGAACGCCGTGAGCTGCATGAAACCCGGGTAAACGCGGCGTCCGGCGCCCTCGTAATCGGAGGGCACGGTCGCGATCAGGTTGCGCTCGAACCACTCGATCGGGTGATCCAGCGCAAGCTCGTTGACCTTGGTCGGATTGATCCTCGTATCCACCGGGCCCGCCATCAGCGTCATGCTGCGCGGGCACGCCGGGTTGTCCGCCTTGGCCATGGCGGCCACCGCCACGAGCGCCTGGACGCAAGGCTGGCAAACCGCCACCACATGGGAGCTGGGACCCATCTCCTCCAGGAATCGGATCAGATAGTCGACGAAATCGTCGAAACCGAAACCGCCCTCCTCCAGACCGACATCCCGGGCATTGTGCCAATCGGTGATGTAGACATCGTGCTCGGGCAGCATGGTGCGGACCGTGTTGCGCAGCAGCGTGGCGAAATGGCCGGAGAGCGGCGCCACGACCAGCACCTTCGGCTGTTTCGCCGAGATATCCTTCTTGAAATGAAGCAGCGTCCCGAACGGCAGCGTCAGGGCCGGTTCTTCGGTCACCTGCGCCAGGCTATTGCCGACCGTCACCTGCTCGATGCCGTATTCGGGCCGCTTATGGGTCAACTCCGCCCGCGCAATCAGCTCGAAGCCGGCGGCGAACGCATCGATCCACGGAAAAGGCGTGGCCTGCCGCCACGCATCCATCCAGGCCAGCGAGGTCCGGGCCATCGTCTTGGCAGGTTCGAAGAGCTGAGTCTGAGCTTGGTAGGCGCGATACAGCATACGTTCCTTATCAGACAGGTCGCCGCACCCGGTGCGATTCGGAACGGCGGCCATTGCGCAGCCGGCAAACGCTAGTGCATCCTTTCGGTGGCAGCGAGCACTTTTTTGACACATCCGTGTCAAGAAGCCGCCCCTATGTGGAAACCTCCAGCGAAGGAACAGGCGCCAATGACCGAGGCGGTCCTCACAATAAGCAGCAAGAACTATTCCTCCTGGTCGTTACGCGGCTGGCTGCTCTGCAAGATGGCCGGGCTGGAGTTCGAGGAGGAGCAGCTTCCCTCTGACGATCCGTCCACACGCGCCGAGCTGCTTCTTCTTTCGCCCTCGTTTCTGGTGCCCTGCCTCACCCACGAGCAGGTGCGCGTATGGGACACTTTGGCCATCGCCGACTACTTGGCGGAACGCTTTCCGGAGGCCGGGATCCTGCCCCAGGACGTGGCCGCAAGGTGCCACTGCCGCTCGATCGCCGGGGAGATGCATTCCGGCTTTCACAATCTGCGCTCTGCCCTGCCCATGAACTTGAAGGCGAAGCTTCCGGCGTTCGGCACCTGGACCGGCGTGAAGACCGATATCGATCGCATCCTGACGATCTGGCAGGAATGCCTCCAGACCTATGGCGGTCCCTATCTCTTCGGCGCCGAGCCGAACCTGGCCGACGCCATGTACGCGCCGGTCTGCACCCGCTTCAACACCTATGACGTGAAGCTCGACCCGGCGAGCGCAAGCTATTGCGCCACGATCCTCAACTGGCAGCTCATGTCGGAATGGATCGAGGCCGCCAACCAGGAGCCCGACGAGCTCGAGGAGCTCGACGTCGAGTTCTAGGACGCCCCGGCTCGTCACGACACGAGCGCGCATTTCAGGTCGTTCGCCTGCGGCATTCAGTTGCCGGAGGCCTCCATGGCGCGAGCGCCGGTCTGTAACCATATCTCCACATATTCGGTCCATTCCGGACCCGCTAATTGTCAGACGACGATCATTGATGAAGGAGACGATATGAGCACCGAAGACGCCTCCAAGCGCCGTACGGCTCCTCTGCAGACCCGGTCCAATTTCGGCACCAACGAGATCAAGGACATTCAGGGCGCTTTGAATGCCCTGCTGGCCGACATGTTCGCTCTCTATATGAAGACGAAGAACTACCACTGGCACATGTCCGGGCGCCATTTCCGCGATTACCACCTGCTGCTGGACGAGCAGGCCTCCCAGATCTTCGCCACCACCGATCCGCTGGCCGAACGCGTCCGCAAACTCGGCGGCATCACCCTCCACTCCATCGGAGAGGTCAGCCGCCTTCAGCGCATCGAGGATAACGACGCCCAGTTCGTGACGCCCGAAGACATGCTCGCCGAGCTCCGCGAGGACAATTTGACCCTCGCCGCCAGCATGCGCGAGGCCCACAGCCTTTGCGACGAGCTTGGCGACGTGGCGACCGTGAGCATCCTGGAGCCTTATATCGACGAAGCCGAGCGCAGGGTGTGGTTCCTCTTCGAGGCAGGCCAGACCCGATAAGCGTCATAAGCGGAGAACCCGCTACGAGGCTTTCGCTTCAGGCGAACTTTTGAGCGAGACCATTCAGTGGTTGCGCGCCCCTGTCGCTTGCGACGGGAGGCGCGCATTCGCATAGTGGCGCGCAGATCCACCGCTTGAGCATGCGCAAAGCCTAACCGTCTGGAGTCTCCTCGTGACCGCCTCCGTCAAACTCGACGACTGCAAATACGTCCATCTCGGCATCTTCGATTACCTGACCTTCCGGGAGAAGCGCCTCGACGCCGAAGCCTTCAAGCGGACCCAGAAGGACGGCTGGCATTTCATCGATTGCCTGCCCTACTGGATGCCGGACGAGACCTGCTTCGAGGACAAGGGGTTCGTCGACGAGGCGGTGGCCGTCGACCTCGACAGCATTCGTCCCTATCCCTTCGAGCCCGACGCCTGCCTCGCAATCGCCGACTATAGCGGCGCCAGCGCCGCGATCTCGCCGCGCGCCGTGCTGAAACGCGTCGTGGACAAAGCCCGCGGCATGGGGCTGGAGCCCTTCGGCGGCTTCGAATACGAGGTCATCTTCCTGGAAGAGGACGGCGAAACCCTCCGGGCCAAGAACTGGCAGGATGTGCAGCCCGCCCTTCTGCATAACCGCTGCTGGTCGGCGGTCGCGCCCGCAGCCGATGCCGATTTCCTGAAGCTGGTGCAGGATGAGCTGCTCGCCGCCGGCATCAGCGTCGATCACCACTGCATGGAGCTCGGGCCGGGCTGCGTGGAATATACCCTCGGCACCGATCCCCTCGTGAAGGCCGCCGACGATGCCGCCCTGTTCAAGGACTTCATCAAGGCCATCTCCCGCCAGCAGGGTCTCACCGCCAGTCTCGTTTCCCAGCTCGATGACGGATTCCCCGGCCAGTGCGGCCACGTCATCCTGTCCCTGAAAAATAAAGAAGGCGAGCCGGCCCTCGCCGACCCCGACGGAGCTCATGGCCTGAGCGATCTGGGCCGCGCCTTCCTCGGCGGCATCGTGGCCCTCACCCCCGAGCTCATGAGCATGTTCGCCCCGACCGTGAACGCCTATCGCCGCCTGCGTCCGGGCAACTGGGCTCCCCGCGCCGCCAATTGGGGCATCGGCAACTACACCTGCGGCGTGCGCGTGGTGACCCACACGCCCGAAGAGACGCGGTTCGAGTTCCGCCTTCCCGGCGCCGATATCGAGCCCCATGTCGCCGCCGCCATGATGCTGGGCGCAGGTCTCTGGGGCATCGAGAACAAGGCCGATCCCGGCGACCCCGTCGTCGGCAACGGGCGGCTGGCCGACGTTCCGGCGGACCGCGCCCTGCCCCTTTCCTTGGAGGCCGCCGCCGCCCGCCTGGCTCAGTCGGATGCTGCCAAGGCCCTGTTCGGCGAGGCCTTCGTCAAGCATTACGCCGCCAGATGCGCCGCCGAGTCGGCAGCCTTCCACGCTCATGTCTCGGCCTTCGAGCGCGCGCGCTATCTGGAGACGAGTTGATCGCGATCCGGTATAGGTTGGAGCGCTCTTCATTGTCCCAACCTTCCGGATTTTCCATGCATCGCTTCCTGCTCGTTCTTGGCTTTGCCGCCTTGCTGGCGGCTCCCTTCCTCCACGCGCAGACGGCCAAGGCGGCCGCGGCCGAGGCCTGCAATGCCCGCCCGACGTCGAACCTGGTCGTCAGCGTGAAGGAAAAAGGCGCCAAAGGCGACGACCGGACCGACGATTCCAAAGCCATTCAGAAAGCCATCGATCAGGTCGCCGGCACCGGCGGCACGGTTTTGGTGCCGAACGGCACCTATATGGTGCACGCCACCGGCATCCATGCCCTCAAGCTCAAGAGCAAGATGACCCTGAAGCTCGCCCCCAAGGCGGTGCTGAAGGTGATCCCCAATGGGGCGAAAAGTTACGCGGCCCTGACCATCAAGGACGCCAGCGATGTGAACGTCGTCGGCGGGACCATCCTGGGCGACCGGAGGTCCCACAAGGGCACGCAGGGCGCGCGCGGCATGGGCATCGAGATCGGTCCCAAGGCGCGCCGCATCGCCATCGTCGGCGTGACCGCGACCGAGATGTGGGGCGACGGCTTCTATCTACGGGACTCGGTGGACGTAGCGTTTTGCGGCGTTAAGGCGGTCGGCAACCGCCGCCAGGGCCTTTCCATCATCAGCGGCAGCCGGATCCTCGTGACTCGATCTGAGTTCCGCGACACCCAGGGCACGGCGCCGGGCGCCGGCATCGATATTGAGCCCAACAAGGACCACGAAAGCGTCCGGGAGATCGATATCGAGCACTCGAAATTCACGAACAATGTCGGCGGCGGCGTCAGCATCAATGGCTGGAAGGGCAAGATCGTCAAGGTCCGCATCAACCGCAACGTGTTCGAGGGGCCGGACCCGATCCGGATCAAGCGCGCTCCCAACATCCGGTCCACCGAGATTTGCTACAACCGCTTCATCAACAAGCAGGTGCAGGATTCCGGCGGCCTCAACAAATACGCCGAGCCGGTCGAGTCGGTGTTCCTGCAAACCGACTGCAGCGACGGTCTCGATATGCGCTTCGGCAAGAACCGTAAGAAATAGCGAGCATCCTCAGTCGCTCTGATTGTGAATGAGGTCGTTCCGCGCCAGGGTCAGATGCTCCCTGATCATGCGCTTGGCCGCTTCCGCATCCCGCTCGCAGAGCGCCCCGAAGATCTCACGGTGCTGGTCGTTATAGCTCGCGATCCGCTCAGGATGCAGGGTCTTCTCCTTCTGGGCATCCCACTGAGCGTGCAGGCGCACCTCATTGATCTGCTTATAGAAAAATACGACCAGTGGATTGCGCGACGCTTCGGCCAGCGAGAGGTGGAATTCTGCATCCCATTTGGAGAAGGCATCCTTGTCGTCTTCCAGGGAGTCGAGCTTGTCGAGCAGCTCCTCCATGGCCTTGAGCTCCTGGCGCGTGGCGTGCTGCACGGCGAGCTCGGCCATATAGGGTTCGATGGCAAATCGCATCTCGACCAGCTGAAGAGGACTCACCGCATCGGAGATGTCCTCCAGGGCGTCCAAACCCGCCGACCAGTTCACGAAGGTGCCGCTCCCCACCTTTCGGGAGATGAAACCCGCCCGTTCCAGGCGGTCCAGGGCCCGGCGCACCGTGCTGCGCGCCGCCCCGAAGCTGAGCGCCAGGTCGCGCTCCGGCGGAAGCTGCGAACCCTTCTTATAGACGCCGGTCTCGATCGCAGCCTTGAGCTGCTCGGTGATCGAAGACGCATTCCGGCCGGAGCGCTTGCCACCGCCCTCGTTCATTGCGGGCACCCCGTTGAGAGCGCCGAACCCATCGTCAAACGGCTCCTGTCCGGCCACATCCGGCTCGAAGGTGTCGGCTGTCATATCCGTCCGCAATGCGGAAATCGGCGGGGTGGCGGCGGTCATGGCGTGCACCTGTTCAATTGGTATCGAATTGGTTTCCACTGTTATAGGGCTTGCTGGACCAAAATACAATCCTTCGACCCTGGCCCGCGGCTTGCGAAAGCCCTGCCAGTTTGCCGGCAAGATGCGGCGCCGTTAAATACGTCGTCTATAACGCACTGTTATTGATTAGCTTTTTTGGCGCTCTTGGAAATATTGTCGCAGCCCGCTTTCTGATGATGTCTTTTTCATCATCTCGAGTGCCGCCCGATATTTAGGCACAAGCTCAATAATTGGTCTTTGATTGGACTTGCCAAAGGTCCCCGGCTGAGGGAGGTTACGGGCAGATTGAAGCTTGTAATGGATGACCCAATGACCACGGATCTTGAGAGTTTTGTAGACGCCCCTGGCCGGGACGAGCTTGTTAAGGAGGTTCGCCGTCAGATCG